>UNRJ01000004.1 GCA_900537125.1 Rhodobacteraceae bacterium Alg238-R152
CAGTAATTCCGAACAACGCTAACCCCCTCCGTATTACCGCGGCTGCTGGCACGGAGTTAGCCGGGGTTTCTTTACCAGGTACTGTCATTATCATCCCTGGCGAAAGAGCTTTACGACCCTAAGGCCTTCATCACTCACGCGGCATGGCTGGATCAGGCTTGCGCCCATTGTCCAAGATTCCCCACTGCTGCCTCCCGTAGGAGTCTGGGCCGTGTCTCAGTCCCAGTGTTGCTGATCATCCTCTAAAACCAGCTATAGATCGTAGACTTGGTAGGCCGTTACCCCACCAACTATCTAATCTAACGCGGGCCAATCCCTCTCCGATAAATCTTTCCCCCGAAGGGCGTATAAGGTATTACTCTCAGTTTCCCGAGGCTATTCCTTAGAGAAGGGTATGTTCCCACGCGTTACTAACCCGTCCGCCGCTCACTCCGAAGAGTGCGCTCGACTTGCATGTGTTAAGCCTGCCGCCAGCGTTCGTTCTGAGCCAGGATCAAACTCTCAAGTTGAAAAGCAATTGCTTGCTTATCCTTGACGTTCGAACCTCTGCACATCGCATCCAGGAGGCTAATCCTGAATGCACTCATACCGTTTGGTTGTGCTTCAGTTTCCAAAGAAACAAAAGCCGTCCAAACAGTGAAGCTGTTGAAACTCTATCATCGACCTCGAAAGGCCTAAGAGCCGATATGCAGGTGTTTGTTCATCGAAATGAACCAAACCGCCCTCATATCTCTTCAGTGTATTCTATTTTCAAACAACGTCGGAACCGAAGCCCCAGAGACAAAATCAACCGACCGCGCTACTAACTTACTAGCGCAACCCGCTGACAATCCTCAATCTTTTTTGAAACTTCCCAATCCAGAGCCTCGCTCCGATCCAGTCCGTCCCGCCGTTGTGCGCCTCAGCGCCGCCGGTGAAGGGGGTTCTAAGGTTATACCAACAAAGCCGCAAGCGCTTTTTTCACCTTTCCGCAAAAAACAACCAACTTTCCACAAAATCCAACAATATCAACACCCTAAGCAGACAACTTTCGCAAACAAATACAAGAAATCACACAGACACAGTGAATAAATCACCCGCAGCAGCACTTATCCACAGACTCGGCCACAGACTCAGGTCAGACCCGGGCCAGACTCACTACGCAACAACCCACAAAACCAAGAAACCCACGTCGGTAACACGTCTGTATCGCAGCTGTATCGCGGAGGTGCAGGTTTGGGGCAGGAAAGATGTCGTTTCGAAACGGTGAAGACAAAGGCCGATGGGGGTGCGTTTACTCAGGCAGTAAGGACAACAAATCCTGCGCCAGAGGACGGAGGGCATCCCGCGCCTCAGCACGCAGATCTTTTGCAGGCGCGGTATCCGCGACATGTAGGCCCGCCCTCACCCACTCTGCCAGCTGATCTGGGGCGTGATCACCGCTAAGAATGCGATGTGCCAAACCCAGCTCTTCCAACTGAAGATAGTCTTGTGCAAAATTGCGGGTGTTGGGCCCACATATCACAGGACACCCAACGGCAATTGCCTCCCAGGGATTATGCCCTTCAGTCTCGCCAAAACTGCCACCAACCAAAGCCACCTGCGCCAGACGATACCAAAGCCCCAACTCTCCCAACGTGTCGGCCACATAGACCTGATGGGCCGCCTCCAAAGGCTCGCCCCGGCTGCGCGGTGCAAACTGTATTCCAGCCTCCGCCAGCCCTCGACATATGTCTGATCCACGCTCCGGTGCGCGTGGTGCAACAATCATCAAAGCCGTTGGGTCGGACTTCAACACTTTCTGGTGCGCTGCGATCGCCATCGCCTCGTCCGGGGCATGGCTGGAGGCCACCACCCAGGTCGGTCGACCCGCTATGGCCCCGCGTATCTCTGCCAATGCTTCCTGATCCACAGTCAGAGGTGCAGCAGCCGGTTTGAGTGACGGCATCACCTGCGGATTCGGCGCCCCAAGGCTGCGCAAAAAACCGGCGGAAGTGCTGTCTTGCGCCGCCACCAAAGCAAACATCTGCATCAAGTCTTTATACCCGGCGCGGACTTTGGACCGACGCTGATACCCAGCGGGCGACAGCCGTGCATTGATATAGGCCAGCGGAACACCACGTGCCGCCGTGTCACAAATGGCGCCGGGCCACAGATCCTGCTCCGACCAAATGGATAGGTCCGGCTGCCAATGATCCAGAAACCGCGCCATATAGTCTGGCCCATCCAATGGCAGGAACTGATGGATGACGCGCGGCGGGAGATTCTGGCCCAACACCTGCGCCGAACTGCGCGCTGTTGATGTCACAAGGAAATGCACATCTGGCCGCATCTCTCCCATGAGGCTCAACAAGGGCCGCAATGCCAGAACTTCTCCCAACCCAACCGCATGAACCCAGATCAAACGTCCTTCGGGTCGAGGGCAGCCGGGCTGCCCCAGTTTTTCCTGCGCACGGGTGGGGTCATCTTTGCCACGGGCCACACGTCGCGCCACCACACGGCGCATCAGCGGTTGCAACATCGGACGCAGCGCCAGATAGCTGCGCAGCTGCCACCCAATATTCAGGCCGGCGCATTTGTGCTCTTTGGCCATATCACTTTGCCTGCTTGTTGCTTCGCATTTCTGCGACTTTATACACCTGTGTAAACGCAAGACCATGGCCTGCACAGCAAAGCGGGCGCAATCAACGACGCGCAAGACACCGAGCACAGCAGCCCCAGGAAGATGCACCCTAAGATGCGTAACCCCACATTTCGCCATACCGATAGCCGCCAACATCGGCTATCCGGCACCACCTTTGTGATTTCTGCCCCGACGAATGCCGAATAAGCGCGAACTAGGTTCGAACTAAGTTGCCATCAAACAACGGTACCGAGAAAATCGGCATTAATATATGGTGAAGGACTTTCTGAAACAGTGCGCCTGACGCCACTGTTTGCTACGTATTTGATGCCGGATCCCAAATGTCACTGACAACATCTTTATGGACCTCAAGCCGGTCGCTGGCCAGACGGACCTATCTTCCCTCCTTCATCGCGCTTGCGGTGGTGTTTTCATTGGCAATTTACGCTGAGAAAAACGAGACCCTCATCGCGCAGCAGGAGCAGCGTGCCCTGATCAGCAGCGAAGCCAGTCGCTTGCGCGCGCAATTGGAGGGCCACGTCACGGCGGACATACAATTGGTGCGCGGCATGGTGGCGGCACTGTCCACAAACCTCGATATGTCGCAAGAAGAATACAGCCATCTCGCGCAACAAGTTATGGGCAACCACGAGGAATTCCTCAATATCGCACTGGCGCCGGATCTTGTCGTCAACCGGGTCTACCCCTTCGAGCCAAACAAAGCGGCCCTTGGACTGGACTACAACAAGAATGACGCCCAGCGGGCAGCCGCGTTTCGGGTGCGTGACAGCGGTGAAGTGGTTCTTGCCGGTCCATTAAATCTGGTTCAGGGCGGCACGGGCTTTGTGGGACGGTTCCCCGTTTGGGACACACGCAACGGCCAACCGCGTTTTTGGGGGCTGGTCGCCGCAGTCATTGATGCAGATGTCCTCTATAAAGAAGCTGGACTCTTAGATCCGTCCCTGGCCATCGACATTGCTCTCATAGGCAAAGACGGCACCGGGGCTCAGGGCGAACTCTTTTTTGGCGACAGCACCATTTTGAACGACAGTCCCATCCTGATGGATATTCAATTGCCGAGTGGGTCCTGGCAAATGGCTGTGCGCCCCAAAATTGGATGGGCAACAACTGCTGACGATGTTTGGGGCACCCGGATCTTCTTCCTCTTTGTTGGCCTGCTTATTTTTATTCCGACCTTTGCTGCCGGGCGCCTTTCCGAGACTCGCAGACACGCCATCGATACCTTGAAACACCGCGAAACCGAACTTGAGCGCCTGTCTCTGGTGGCCAAACACGCCTCTGACAGCATTATCCTCAGCACGCCAGATGGGCAAATCCAATGGGTGAATGCCGGTTTCACCCGGATGATGGGCTACAGTGCTGAGGAAGCCGTTGGACAACACATTGCTGAACTCTTGAATTCCGAAAACACCAACCCCGAAACAATCCAAGACATGATCAATCAGCGGATCCAGGGCAACCGCTTCCATTGCCAGATCATCAACAAGACCAAAGACGGACGCGACATTTGGGTCGGGACCAATATTTTCCCGATCAAAGATGACGATGGCAACGTCACCATGAATATCGGGATCGAACGCGACATCACCCGGACCAAGCAATATGAGAAGGAATTGGCTGAGGCAAAACTGGTGGCAGAAAAAGCCGACCGTGCCAAAACCGATTTTCTTGCCAATATGAGCCATGAAATCCGCACCCCAATGAACGGTATTCTTGGTATGGCGGACCTGCTCTCCGAAAGCGACATCTCCGGTGAGGATCGCCAATGTGTGGAAACCATCCGCGACAGCGGCTATGCACTTTTGAAAATCATCAACGATATTCTAGATCTGTCACGCCTAGAGAGCGGCAAACTGGAAGTGTCTGAAGTTGAGTTCAACCTACGCCAATGTGTTGACGGTGCTGTGGAATTGCTCCGTCACAAAGCGGAGCAAAAAGACATTACGCTGACAGTGGAATATGAGGAAGACCTGCCAATCAGGGTGCGCGCGGATGACGGGCGTCTACGCCAAATCATCGTGAACCTCGTCGGAAACGCTGTGAAATTCACCTCGCAAGGCGGGGTGCGTGTTGTTGTAAAACGGGACGCGGCCTTAGACTACGGCATCAAAGTTGATGTCTTTGACACGGGGATCGGCATTACCGCAGAACAGGCGCAATACGTCTTTGACCGCTTCTCCCAAGCGGACGCCGCGACCACGCGCGCCTTTGGTGGCACGGGGCTGGGATTGACCATTTCCACCATGTTGGCGCGGCGCATGGGCGGAAATATCGCCCTGTGTACCGACTATGACGATGGCGCGTGTTTTGTCGCAACCATCGACACCAAACCTGCTTTGGGCGAGCCAGAAACGGTAGCTGTAGCGCCCTCGTTTGCCTCAGAGCACTTAGAAGGTGCGCGCATCCTTCTGGCAGAAGACAACAAGACAAACCGCTTATTGATCCAAAAGTACCTCGCACCTTTTGATGTTGAACTCATCGAAGTGGAAAACGGATTGCAGGCAGTGGAGTTCTGCAAATCTTACACGCCGGATGTTGTGCTCATGGACATGTCCATGCCGGAACTGGACGGTGTGGAGGCCACACGCATCATCCGTTCGTTGCCCATCTCTCAACCACCAATTGTGGCGCTGACCGCAAATGCGTTTGAAAGTGATCGGGAAAAATGTTTGGAGGCTGGCATGGACTTTTTCCTATCCAAGCCGATCAACAAAACCCACCTGCTGCAGGCCCTGTCGACCCAATTGGAACACCGCAAGGCTTCTTGACCTGTGCCGTTGTTGGGACGGCGGCGCACAGCTTGGCGCCGCCTCCCATTTTCTTGATTAGGCCGCAGGCATCCGCTTTTCGACAATCTCCGCCCACCAGGAGCAGCCCGCCGGAATGGCGTCATCGTTAAAGTTGTACTCCGGGTGGTGCACCATCGCACCGTCTTCACCGTTGCCAACCAGAATATAGGCGCCTGGGCGCTCTTCCAGCATGAAAGCAAAGTCTTCACCGCCCATCACCAGCGGAGCCTCGTCACATTGGCCAGAGATCGACTTGGCCACTTCGGCGGCAAACTCGGTCTGTGTCTCGGAGTTCACCATCACTGGGTAACCGCGGTGGTATTTCACCTCAACAGTGCCACCAAAGGTCGCTGCGATGCCGTTGCAAATGTCATTGATGCGCTGTTCTGCCAGCGCACGCATGTCTTTGGACATGGTGCGCACGGTGCCTTTGATATGCACTTTCTGCGGGATCACGTTGAACGCCTTGGACGAGGTCTCAAAGCTGGTCACGGACACAACCACCTGATCCACCGGATCGGCGTTGCGGCTGGCGATGGTTTGCAACGCCAAAACAGCCTGCGCCGACATCACGGTGGTGTCGACGGTGTCATGAGGCTTGGCAGCGTGACCACCCCGGCCTTCAAAATGAATTTCAAACTGGTCTGTCGCCGCAAAGAACGAGCCCGGACGGATCGCAAAGGTGCCCAGAGGCACGCCCGGCCAATTGTGCATGCCATAGACTTCCTGAATGCCCCACCGGTCCATCATGCCGTCTTCACACATCTCGCGACCACCGCCGCCGCCTTCTTCTGCGGGCTGGAAGATCACCACAACCGTGCCGTCAAAGTTGCGGGTCTCTGCAAGATACTTCGCCGCGCCCAGCAGCATCGCTGTGTGGCCGTCGTGGCCACAGGCATGCATCGCGCCTGGCGTCTTGGAGGCATATTCCAGACCGGTCTGCTCGTGGATCGGCAGCGCATCCATGTCTGCGCGCAGACCAATCACTTTGCCAGAACCCGTGTCTTTGCCTTTGATCACCCCCACAACGCCGGTGCGGCCAATGCCGGTGACAACTTCGTCCAGACCAAACTCTTGCAACTTCTCAGCCACAATCGCGCTGGTGCGATGGGTTTCAAACAGGATTTCAGGATTTTCGTGCAGATCACGGCGCCAAGCGGTGATTTCGTCGTGCAGCTCTGCAAAACGGTTCTTGGTGGGCATAGTGTTTCCTCGCTCAATAGTACGTTCTTAAACCGCTGGCATGCGGCGTTCGATGACTTCCGACAGAAAGCTACTCCCATGCGGGATGGCTTCGTCGTTAAAGTTATATTCGGGGTGGTGCAACGCCGCGCTGTCGCCGTTGCCCACCATGATGAAGGCGCCGGGCCGGGCTTGCAACATGTAAGAAAAGTCCTCGCCACCCATCTTCAATGGGGCCTCGGTGCAACTGCCAGACACGGCGGTTGCGACTTCCTCAGCAAATTCCGCCTGTTCATCCCAGTTGATGGTCGCAGGTGTGATGCGCTGATAATCGACATTCGCGGCTCCACCAAACGTCGCCGCCACTCCGGCCACGACCTCTTTCAAGCGCGCCTCAACCATATCCTGAATGTCAGGGTTGAACGTCCGTACCGTGCCCTTAAGCGTCGCGGTGTGTGGGATCACATTAAACACGTCCGAGCCGGTCTGAAACGATGTCACAGACAGCACAGCCCGATCCACGGGATCAACATTGCGGCTGACAATGGATTGCAACGCCAAATGGATTTGGCTGCCCATCATGGTGGGGTCGATGGTTTTGTTGGGTTGCGCTGCGTGGCCACCTTTGCCTTCGATCTCAATAGTGAAAAAATCCACCGCCGCCAACAAAGGCCCTTTGCGCAGTGCAAATTCCCCAACCGGCAGGCCGGGGTAGTTGTGCATGCCGTAGACCTCTTTGATGCCAAAGCGCTCCATCATGCCGTCTTCAACCATGGCCAGCGCGCCATTGCCGCCCTCTTCGGCTGGTTGGAAAATCACCGCCACTGCGCCATCAAAGTTGCGAGTCTCGCTCAAATACTTGGCTGCCCCCAGCAACATCGCCGTATGCCCATCGTGGCCACAGGCATGCATCGCGCCTTTGTGCTTGGAAGCATACTCAAGTCCGGTCTGCTCTGCCATCGGCAGCGCGTCCATATCCGCGCGCAGTCCAATCACATTGCCTTTGGTGTCGCTCTTACCTTGGATCAGCCCCACCACACCGGTGCGGCCAATGCCGGTGACAACCTCGTCACAGCCAAACTCTTTGAGCTTCTCCGCCACCAACGCGGACGTGCGGTGCGTGTCATATAGCACCTCAGGGTGTGCATGAATGTCCTGCCGCCATTGTGTGATTTCGGCGTGCAATTCCGCAAAACGGTTTTTAACCGGCATGTCTCTCTCCTGCCCTGCTTTAGTCTGCGTTCGGCATGCGCCGCTCGATCATTTCCACGTACCAGCTGCTGCCCAACGGGATAGCCTCGTCGTTGAAATTGTATGCTGGGTGGTGGCATTGCGCGCTATCGCCGTTGCCCAAATGGATGTAGGCGCCGGGCCGCTCCTCTAACATGAAGGAGAAATCTTCGGCCGGCATGATTGGGTCCACTTCCGGATCAACATTTGCCGCGCCAGCCACCGCCTGCGCCGCCTTCACGGCAAACTCGGTCTCTTGGTCATGATTGACCGTCACCGGATAGCCATCCTCCCAGATAACTTCCGCCGTCGCGCCAAATGCCAGCGCGGTATGGGTCGCCACTTCACGAATACGCTTTTCGGCCAGTGCCCGATTATTATTGTCCAACGTGCGCACGGTGCCCTTCATCCGCACCGTATGCGCAATCACGTTGGACGCGTTGCTATCGGTCTCCAGCGTACCAACGGTCAGAACAACCCGCTCAATCGGCTTCACGTTGCGCGACACAATGCTTTGCAGTGAGACCAAAATTTGCGCCGCCACCAGTGTGGTATCCACCGCCGCCGCTGGTTCTGCCGCATGTCCACCCTTGCCGGTCACCACAATCTCAAACTCATCCGCCGAGGCCATAAGTGCCCCCGGCCGAATGCCAAATTCGCCGACAGGCATACCCGGCGCATTGTGCATGCCGTAGACTTCCTGAATGTTCCAGCGATCCATCATCCCGTCGCGGCACATCTCACGCCCCCCACCGCCACCTTCTTCGGCGGGCTGGAAAATCATCACCGCCGTGCCGTCGAAATTCCGCGTCTCTGCCAGATACTTCGCCGCGCCCAGCAACATCGCGGTGTGTCCGTCATGGCCGCAGGCGTGCATCTTGCCGTCCACTTTTGAGGCATAGTCCAATCCGGTCGCTTCATGAATCGGCAGCGCATCCATGTCTGCGCGCAACCCAATCACCCGTCCTTTGGTGTCTGTTTTGCCTTTGATCACCGCCACAACGCCGGTCTGACCAATGCCCGGCGTGATCTCATCCACGCCAAACTCCTTGAGGCGTTCTTGTACAAAATCAGCGGTTTCATGCACATCAAACATCAGCTCAGGGTTCTCATGCAGGTGGCGCCGCCAACCAGTGATCTCGTCCTGCATTTGCGCAATACGGTTGCGGATAGGCATGGGCACTTCCTCCAAAAAGACATGAAAATCTGATCGCAAGCCGCAGACTGAACCAATGTTCAATGCCTGACAAGGGTTCGGGTCAAAGAATTTCACTTATCAAGCAATTCTCCGCTTTCCGGCGCGTCAATTTGAGTCAGCGTTACACACGCCGCAAAGCTCGCCCCTCCTGCCACAAACCGATAGAGTCCAAGAATGCGAACTTGGATACGCCACCGGGCCACGATTCTGCTCCTCTTTTTCCTTATGCTGCTCGCCGTGGCCAGCGGTGTATGGCGCTATGGCTATGGGCAAGCGCTCGATCAACTGGCCCGCCGCGGTGAAGCCGACCTTGCCCTTGGCGCCGACCGCCTCACTGCACAATTGCAGCGGTATCAAGAGCTTGCGGTCCTAATGGCCGAGCATCCCACCCTCTTAGACCTCAGCAACAACCGCAAAGATGCTCAACCCAGCGCCGACTTACTCTTAGAAGTGGCCGACAAGACCGCAGCGTTGGACCTCATCTATGCCAGCGCGGACGGAACTATCCTCGCAACAGCGCAAGAAGACGCCGTTCCGTCGCAAAACCTCACTGGGGCGCCCTATTTCAGCCGCGCCTTACACGGCGCTATTGGCACCCACCACGCGGTAGATGACCGCTTCAACCAGCGGGCTTTTTACTTCTCCGCTCCCAGCTTTGGCCCCGACGGCAAGGTTGCCGCCGTCCTGACTGTGGTTGTGGACATGCAGGACGTTGAGGGCAACTGGCGCGGCGACGGCCCGGCTGTCTATTTTGTTGACGACGCCAAAGACGTTTTTATCACCAACCGTTCCGAACTCCTCTTTTGGCATCGCCCAGCTGGAAGCACGGGCTTAGTGCCACCAAACGACATCCCTGCACCCTCATTTTCCAGCCACATGAGTGCAGGTTACGAGATTTGGAAAATGGATTGGGGACCGTATATCCCAATGCGTGGTCTGCACATCGTGCAAGACCTGCCCATCATCGACCTCACAGCCGAAGCCATCGTAGATGTCAGCTTTGCCCGCCGCATCGCGGGCCTCCAAGCCGGTGCCATTGCCGCAGTGGTCATGGTCTTTGGGCTGATCCTGCTGCAGGTGTTGGAACGACGTCGTGTATTGGCCCAGGCCAACGCGGAACTGGAAGCACGCGTCACCACTCGCACAAAAGCCCTCTCAACCACCAACGAAGCATTGCGCCGTGAGATCACCGAACGCGAGGAAGCCGAGGCCGCTCTCAAAAAAGCTCAAGCCGATCTGGTGCAAGCTGGCAAACTCTCTGCCCTTGGCCAGATGAGTGCTGGCATCAGCCATGAACTCAACCAGCCTCTGCAAGCCATTCAAACTTTTGCTGACAACGGCACCCGTTTCTTGGAGCGCGACAACACCGAGAAAGCCGGTGAAAACCTCACCCGCATCTCACAAATGGCCACTCGTATGGCCCGCATCATCAAAAACCTGCGCGCTTTTGCCCGCAACGAAAACGAACCCATGGGGCGTGTGGATCTTGTTGCGGTGATTTCACAGGCTGTCGAACTCACCGAACTGCGCCTCAACCAGGACAACATCAACCTCAGCTGGGCCGCACATTCCTACAACTTTCCGATCTACGCCCTGGGAGGCGAGGTCCGCCTCGCGCAAGTGTTTGTGAACCTAATCAACAACGCGGCTGACGCCATGTCCGACAGTGACGAACGTCAGATCGACATCTCCATTGTCACCGCCCCGCGTCTCTGTGTGAACATCCGCGACACCGGCCCCGGCATTGATGCACCGGACAAGATCTTTGATCCGTTCTACACCACCAAAGAAGTTGGCAGCTCCGAGGGCATGGGCCTTGGCCTTTCCATCAGCTATGGCTTGGTGCAAAGCTTTGGTGGCAAAATTCGCGGCGCAAACCTGCCCTCGGGTGGCGCCCTGTTCACTGTCGAGCTGGACCAATGGCAAGAGGAGAGCCCCAAATGACGGCTCCTGTTTTGGTGGTTGATGACGACCCCATCGTGCGCGAAGCTCTGACTCAGACGCTGGAGCTCGAAGAGTTTCCGGTGATCTCCGCAGGCTCTTTTGTGGAGGCCAAAGACCACATCACTGCGACCTTTGCCGGTGTGATCCTCTCAGACATGCGCATGCCCGGTCGCGACGGGTTTCACCTGCTGCAATTCACCCGCGACACCGACGCGGAACTGCCGGTGATCCTGCTGACTGGCGAAGGTGACATTCCCATGGCCGTGCGCGCCATGACACAGGGGGCTTTTGGTTTTTTGGAAAAACCCTGTGCACCGGCTGAGCTCATTGCTGTGATCGAACGCGCCCAAAAAGCCCGCGCCATGGCGTTGGAAAACCGCCACCTTAAGGCACAGCTGGAAACCGGCGACGCCGCCGCCCGCATCATCTACGGCACCTCGCCACAAGCCGAAACCCTGCGCCACCGCGCCCGCTCCGTGGCGCGCATCAACGCCGAAGTGTTGATTTCCGGCCCGCCCGGTGCAGGCATTTCCAAGGTCGCCGAGGTCATCCACCTCTGCGGCGCCCACCCCGAAGGCCCCTTTGCCAAACACACCGCCGCAGGCATGGATCCCACCGGCTTTGCCGTTGCCGTCGAGGGCACCCAAGGCGGCACCCTCTTCCTTGACGATGTGCACTCCATGCCAATGCAGACGCAATTTGCCCTGCTCACTTTGCTGGAAACCGGTGAGCACCCGCGCCTGATTTTTGGCAGCGCCGCGCCACTGGACGACGCCGTGCAATCCGGCGCCCTGCACGCCGACCTGTTTTATCGCCTCGAAGCGTTGCAAGTCCGCATCCCGGCGCTGTCTGAGCGCCCCGAAGACATTCCCGTGCTCTTCCGCCACTATGTGTCCCAAGCCGCTGAGCAAGCAGGCGTCGATGCGCCCGACATCACTTCCGAAGTGATCTCGTTCCTGATGGCGCAGGACTGGCCCGGCAACGCCCGCGCTTTGATGAGCGCCGCCATGCGCTTCACTTTGGGGCTGCCGGGCGAGGAAACCCAATCGGCTGGCCTCGGCCTTGCCGACCAAATGGCACAGGTAGAGCGTTCCCTACTTGCCGAAGCATTGCGCAAACACCAAGGTCGAGCGGCAGCCGCCGCCGAAACGCTCAAGCTGCCCCGCAAAACCATGTATGACAAACTCGCCAAATACGGCCTCAAGCCCGAAAGCTTCCGATGACCGCAACCGACGCCCCGTTGCATTCCCCGGCGCCAGAGCACCTCACCCGCCGCGCCGGGTGGCTGGCCATTGCCGCCATGTTTGCCATCAACGGATCAATCTTTGGTCTCTGGGCCAGCCGCATCCCCGCGTTCAAAGCCACACATGACCTCAACCATGCCGAACTTGGCGGGTTGCTGCTCCTGCTCGCCGCTGGCGCGATCTGTGCCTTTCCGCTGGCGGGCCGTCTCGCAGACCACTTTGGCGCGGCCCGCGTGACCAAGACATTTGTCTTCGCCAATTTGTTTTTTGTGTTAGCGCTCGCACTCACGCCCAACGTCTGGCTGCTTGGCGCAGTCCTTTTCCTGTTTGGCGCAGCCCACGGCGGCATGGATGTGACAATGAACGCTTGGGGCGCAGAGGTTGAACGCTGGGCCAGACGCCCGCAAATGTCATCTTACCACGCGATGTGGAGCCTTGGCGCAGGCATCGGCGCCGCCTCCGGCTTTGCCGCCATCAGCCTCAACGCCGCGCCCCTAACGCACTATGTCATCGTCGGTATCCCCTTGACCGCGCTGCTGTTCTGGCTTGGCAACATCCAATGGACCTCGCCGATCAACCGCGACAGCAAAGCGCCGATCTTCTCAATCCCAACAGGCCAGCTGGCGTTGGTGGGTCTGCTTTCGCTTGGCGCTTCCATGGGCGAAGGCGCCATGGCCGATTGGAGCGCGGTCTATCTTGTGGACATTGGCGGTGCGCCAGAAAACTGGGCGGCCATGGGCTACGCAATCTTCTCCGTGACCATGGTGATCATGCGCCTCTTGGGCGACTGGATCACCCACCACGCCTCGCCTCACTTGGCCGCCCGCGGCAGTGGTCTTGTCGCCGCGACCGGCGCAGCCCTCACCGTACTGTACCCGGTGCCGCCTGTGATGCTGGTGGGGTTTGTGATGATGGGCGTCGGCTACGCCCTGATCTTCCCGCTGGCCTTCAGCCGCGCCGCCAACGACCCGCATGAAAGCCCCGGTAAAGCCCTCGCCGGCACAGCCACCTTTGGCTATGGGGGCATGCTTCTGGGTCCGCCACTGATTGGCTTTATCGCCAACGCCACGTCGTTGCGCGTGTCCTTTGGTGTACTGGCTGTGCTGGCATTGATGATTGCGCTGCTGAGTGGGGCGTTGAAGCGGGAGGAATAGCTGTTCCGCCTTTCAGCTTGTAAAAGGGGCCTGCAAATCAGGCCCCAAGAGAGTTTTCCAATCTGATCAGCCATCAACCGGCGCAAAATGCGCACGGAAGAAACGCAGGCAATCCGGCTCATAGGTGAACTTGAGACCGCGAATGTCAGCCGCCCCCTGCATCACCCGCTGCACACTTTCCGCGACCACATCCATATGTGCCTGCGTATACACCCGGCGCGGCAATGTCAGGCGCACCAACTCCAGCTTTGGCATGAAGTTTTCACCGGTGTCTTTGTCTCGTCCCGCCGACACCACACCACGTTCCATCACCCGCACACCCGCATCAATGTAGAGCGCTGCTGCCAGCGCCTGCGCCGGGAACTGATCTTGCGGAATATGCGGAAGAATGGCTTTTGCGTCGAGATAGATCGCGTGCCCGCCAATGGGTTGCACAATCGGCACGCCCATCTCCATCAACCGGTTGCCAAGGTATTCCACCTGGCCAACACGCGCGCTGATGTGATCATCCTGCACACTTTCCGTGATGCCAATCGCCAAGGCTTCCATGTCACGCCCAGCCATGCCGCCGTAGGTGTGCAGCCCCTCATAGACCACCACAAGGTTACAGGCTTTCTCATAGATATCGGGATCATTCATCGCCAAGAAACCGCCGATGTTCACCAGCGCATCTTTCTTGGACGACATGGTTGCGGCATCGGTCAGCGCGCACAGCTCATGCACAATCTCGCGCACGGTTTTGTCCGCATAGCCCTCTTCACGTTGCTGAATGAAATAGGCGTTTTCCGCCACCCGTGTCATGTCATGCACCAACAGCGTATCGGTGCGATCACACCACGCCCGCAACGCGCGCAGGTTTGCCATAGAAATCGGCTGCCCACCCGCCATGTTCACGCAGGTTGCGATACAGATGTAAGGGATCTTCTCCGCCCCAACCTCCGCCACCAACGCATCGAGCTTGGCCAGATCAACATTGCCTTTGAACGGATGTGTCGAGGCCGGATCATGTGCCTCATCAATGATCACATCCACAAAGCTCGCGCCCGCCAACTCTTGGTGCAGGCGCGTGGTGGTGAAATACATGTTGCCCGGCACATAATCCCCATCCGAGATCAGGATCTGCGACAGGATGTTTTCAGCGCCACGGCCTTGGTGTGTTGGCACGGTATACTTGTACGAGTAATAGCTCTCGATGGTGTCCCGCATGCGATAGAAGTTGGCGCTGCCTGCATAAGCCTCATCCCCAAGCATCATGCCCGCCCACTGCCGATCCGACATCGCGCCACAGCCGGAATCTGTGAGCAGGTCGATATAGACGTCTTCGGATTTGAGCAGGAACGTGTTGTAGCCAGCCTCCGAAATGGCGGCACGGCGTTCATCTTCGGTGGTCATCTTCAGCGGCTCGACCATTTTGATTTTATACGGCTCGGCCCAGGTTCTGGTGGATGTGGTCATTTTTTGACTCCTTGTTCAAACGACACATAAGTGAGTTTTCACGCGGAGCCTTTGAGAGGTGCGCCACGGAAAACCCGTGGCATTTCATCCCTCCACCAGACAAGAGCGCCTGATCAAAGTGGCCAAGACTGAGCGTATCGCCGCTCTTGCAAAAAACAAGCACGATTGCGCTTCAAAACGCGCCTGCGACGATTCTGCACACTTTTGCTTTGGGAGAACCTTTGGTTCAGCTTGTCCGCCGAAAGGTGCAAGTTACAATGGGAGGAATGACGCAGCTTCATAACTCCAGCACAAAAAGGCGAAGACATCTTCCTGCTGCACTCTCGGTCATTTTTACTTCATCAAAATGGCCACAGCACCTGCACTTCAAGGACACCAACACGTGATAGGTTCTCAATTCTACATCCCCCGTTTTAACCTTTCAGACGCCAGATGTGTGCAGTACCGCCTGCATCCAACGCTCAACGTCAAAGACTTCGAATTTTGCAACAGCTGGGACCCCTACGATAAGTTCACCCAAAGAGAACTGGAAAGCCAAATTCCGCTCCCACAGGGATGGGATGCGCATGTCTCGAACTTCCACGCATTGTTGCACTATGATTATGAGGAGCTGCCGGATTTTGTGGGAGAGTTTTCGCTATCTCTCTCGACCAAACCGGTTTTAGTGTCCAGCCGTGTGCGCAGGGTTATTGAAGATCTGGCTCCCGGTGCTTGTGAGTATGTTCAAGCGCCCAAGGTCCACAACCTGCGACTAAACATACCCATGGATGCGTCTGACCATGTTGGAGTCAATGTCCTGCGCCAGATCGACAGCTGGGACAGAACGCAGGACACAATGCGACACCAAACCAGAAGCGACGGCACACAATACTATTCGCTCTATAAAGAAATCGGCAGCGCCAAAGCCATTCCTGATGACGCCCATTTGTGGCGAGACAGCTTCACCAATCATGTGCTGTGCTCAGAGCTGTTCAAAACGCGGCTAGAAGAGATGGGCGCGACTGCAATTGATTTCAAAGCCATCGAAATGGCCTAGATACAGGAGCGGGATAGGCGCCCGCTTCCATGGCAAAACCCGCGACTTTGTCACGACTCGGCGCAGCCCCGTTAACCTCTCCCCACCAAAAACCGCACTTCCGCGAAACAGTCGCGATACCGACAGAATACCGACGTGATTTTTTGCGGTTTTGTCAAAACGCCAAACCTTAACAATCAGAGCGGTAGCATGCTGGTGGACTTGATTTCTTCCATAGATAACAAGGCGGTAACATTGTGCACCTTCACCTCTGAAATTAGAGCTTGATAAAAGGTGTCATAGGCGCGCGCGTTCTGTACCTGAACTTTCAGAATATAGTCTATGTCCCCCGCCAGCCGGTGCGCTTCCAAAACCTCAGGGCGTTCCCGCAGGGCTTTCAGGAACTTCTGCTGCCAGTCCGCCTCATGCTCGCTGGTGCGGATCAAAACAAAGAAACAGGCCTCAAAACCAAGCGCTTCCGCATCAAGCAGCACGGTCTGCTGCCGGATCACGCCAGCCTCTTTGAGCTTGCGAATGCGATTCCACACCGGCGTCTTGGAAGAGCCCACACGTTTGGCAATTTCATCTAAGGATTGCGCCGCATCGCGTTGCAACTCCCCGAGAATTTTCTTATCCATATCATCGATACGCAACGCCATCCCATTTCCCCTGCCCTTTGTGGAACATCGGCGTATTTCCCCAAACACACCAGAACACATGTTTCTATTTCCGCCAGCATCTGGCGGTTAAGGGGAACAATTTCCTATATTGTTTCTGAAGTCAAACCCCGGGAGAGCCTTATGCCACGCGCATTCACACCCAAAGTCATCACCGCCAACGCCCTGATCGAAGGCGACGTGATTTATTTCACCAAAGACGACACTTGGACCCGTGATTTGGCCTGCGCCGAGTATCTCACGGATGAAGCCCACGCACAGGTACGTTTGCTGGACGCAGAACAGCAGGTTGATCTGGTGGTTGGCGCTTATCTGGCGGACACCACTGAAGGCGAAAATGGCCTGGAGCCAACCCACTTTCGGGAGGAATTCCGTCGCACCGGGCCGTCGAACTATTTCCACGGCAAACAAGCAGACAGCAAGCAACAGGATGGTCAGGCCGCCTGATCGGCCTCTCCTGCAGCAAACAAAAGGGTCCACCCATGTATCACTACAATGACTTTGACAAAGCCTTCTTGGCAGAGCGCAATCGTCAGTTCCGTGCACAGGTAGAACGCCGCGTCGCTGGCAACCTGACCGAAGAAGAATTCCGCCCTCTGCGGCTGATGAACGGACTGTATCTGCAGCTGCACGCCTACATGCTGCGCGTGGCCATTCCATACGGCTCCTTGAGCTCCGCGCAGATGGACACCCTCGCGCTGCTGGCGGAGAAATGGGACAAAGGCTACGGCCATTTCACCACACGTCAGAACATCCAGTACAACTGGCCCAAACTGACCGATGTGCCGGATATGCTCGACGCATTGGGCAAGGTTGGCATGCACGCCATCCAGACCTCTGGCAACACCATCCGTAACGTGACTGCGGACCACTTTGCCGGCGCAGCCGCCGACGAGCTGGAAGACCCACGCCCGGTGGCTGAATTGATCCGCCAATGGTCCACCGACCATCCGGAATTCCAGTTCATGGGCCGTAAATTCAAGATCGCCGTGAGCGCAGGTGCCCAAGACCGTGCCGTGCTGAAAGCACACGATCTGGCCGTGCGCATTGTGAAAAACGACGCTGGCGAGATCGGCTACCAAATCCTTGTTGGCGGGGGCCTTGGCCGTACGCCAATGGTGGGTAAGGTTCTCAATGACTTCCTGCCGCGCGAAGACCTGCTGCCGTATATCGAAAGCACTGTTTCGGTCTGGAACCAGATTGGCCGCCGCGACAACAAATACAAAGCACGTATCAAGATCACCGTGCATGAAACCGGTCTTGAAGAGTTCCGCGCAAAGGTAGAAGAGCGCTACGCAACCGTACGCCCAACCTTCTCTGGCGTGGATCAAGATCTGTTTGAGGACATCAAAGCCCACTTTGCACCTCCGGCATTCCGCAACGCACCCACTGTCGAGTTTGACAGTGCCTATGACGCCAATCCTCTGTTTCGCAGCTGGGTTGATACCAATCTGACAACGCACCGCGCGCCGGGGTATTCGATTGTTACGGTTTCCCTGAAAAAGCACGGCGAAACTCCCGGTGATGCCACGGCAGATCAGATGCGCGCATTGGCTCAGATCGCCCGTGACTATGGCCATGACGAGCTGCGCATCAGCCACGAGCAAAACGTGATCCTGCCACATGTGCACAAGTCCGATTTGCCGGCGGTCTACGCAGCGTTGCGTGAGGCAGACCTGCATACCGCCAACATCGGCCTGATCAGCGACATCATCGCCTGCCCTGGTATGGACTATTGTGCTTTGGCCACCGCCCGTGCGATTCCGGTTGCCCAACAAATTGCAACCCGTTTTGACGAGCTGAAGCTGGAGCATGACATCGGCCATCTACAGATCAAAATTTCGGGCTGCATTAACGCCTGTGGCCACCACCACGTGGGGCACATCGGCATTCTTGGTCTGGATCGCGCAGGCGTGGAAAACTACCAAATCACCCTTGGCGGCGATGCCACTTGGAACGCAGAAATCGGTCAGCGCGCCGGCCCAGGTTTTGCCTATGATGAGATTGTTCCAGCAATTGAGCGTCTTGTGAATGGCTATTTGGACCTGCGCGAGGGACCGGAAGAAACCTTCCTGGAGGCTTATCGTCGCCTTGGCCTCGCGCCCTTCAAGGCACATCTCTATCCAGAGACACAGGCCAATGCAGCATAATGGTTTAAGCCCTCTGACCTCCCCTCTAACGTCGGCGATTTCGCCCACGTCAGAGCGCAAGGACCCGTTGCAGGCCAAAGTCGACGCGCTGAACGCCCGCTATCGGCATCACTCGGCGACTGCGGTCATGGAGGCCGCGCTGAAAGACCCGCAGGCTGGAAAACTGGCCTTGGTATCGTCGTTTGGCGCAGAGTCCATTGTGCTTCTGCATATGGCTGCTGTTGTAGATCGCAACATTCCTGTCATCTTTGTGGACACCGAAATGTTGTTCACAGAGACCCTTGTGTATCAACAAGAGGTTGCGGAGCGTCTGCATCTGGACAACGTCCAAGTCATTCGCGCAAGCGAGGCCACTTTGGCCGCGGAAGACGCAGAGGGAAACTTGCATCAGTTTGACACAGACGCCTGTTGCTCCCTGCGCAAGACCCGGCCTTTGCAAAAGGCTCTGCGAGGATATGACGGCTGGATCACGGGAAGAAAACGCTTCCAATCAGGCACGCGCGCGGCTTTGGATTTCTTTGAGGTCGAAGACTTCACAGGCCGTATCAAAGTGAACCCGCTGGCCCATTGGGCGCCAGAAGACGTGCGGGCTTACATGGAAGAAAACCGCCTGCCCCGCCACCCGCTTGTGGCACAGGGCTATCCTTCGATTGGCTGTACCCCGTGCACATCCAAGGTGGCTGAAGGTGAAGACCCGCGCTCCGGTCGGTGGCGTGGTCAGGAAAAAGACGAATGTGGCATCCATTTTGTGGACGGCAAGATGGTGCGAGCAGGAGAGAAAGTATGACTGTGATTGTAACGGACAGTGGCTTCACCGCCGACACCTGGACTCTGGGCTTTGTGCCTCTGGACGAAGCGGCCAACGACGTCGCCGCCCTTGATGTGCCTTCCACCGCCGATCCTGTGGAGGTCATCGCGCAGTTGGCAGGTGTGGAAATGGTCCGCGTTGACTTCCCCGGCTTTGCAGATGGCCGTGGCTTCACAATTGCGCGCCAATTGCGCTTGGCCGGCTTCAAAGGTCGCTTGCGCGCCAAAGGGCATGTAATCTCCGACCAATACGCCATGGCCCGCCGCTGTGGTTTTGACGAAGTGGAGATTTCTGAAGAGCTCGCCACGCGCCAACCAGAAGGGGAATGGAAGTTCCGCTCCGACTGGCAAGCCAACAACTACCAAGCGCGCATACGCGGCTGACACATAGCGAAAAAGCGATGCGAGCTTGCGTTATGTCAAAGCCGCATCGCTGCTATCCCTTCAAAACCTCACCAGAGATGTTACATGAGGAGCGGGCAGTCCCGCCCAGTATTTGATATGACCGAGCAAAAACCTGTGACCGAATCCACCGCCAAGAAAGTGCCCACCTTGCCTGACGCGCAAACCGTCACCGAGGTGAAGCACTACACCGACCGTTTGTTTTCCTTCAAATGCACCCGCCCCGCCTCGTTGCGGTTTCGCTCCGGTGAGTTTGTGATGATTGGCCTGATGGGGGATGTGAACCCCAAGACTGGCAAACAAAAGCCGCTCTTGCGCGCTTATTCTATTGCCTCGCCAAGCTGGGACGAAGAGATGGAGTTTTATTCCATCAAGGTTCAAGACGGTCCACTGACCTCCAAATTGCAGCACATCCAGCCGGGGGATGAGGTGATCCTGCGTCCAAAGCCGGTTGGTACGCTGGTGCATGACGCCCTGATCCCTGGCAAACGCATCTGGTTTTTTGCCACTGGCACAGGCTTTGCCCCATTTGCCTCCCTGCTGCGTGAGCCACAAACCTATCAGGACTATGATGAAGTCATCATCACCCACACCTGCCGTGAAGCAGGCGAGCTGACCTATGGGCGTGATCTGATCGAAGCGCTCAAAGAGGACGAACTTCTTAACGAAGTGATCGGCGAAGGCTTCTGGAAGAAGATCAAATACTACCCGACCACCACCCGTGAAGAGAGCGCCAAAATGGGGCGCATCACGGATCTGATTCGATCTGGTGAAGCGTACGCTGATCTGGATGTTGAGCCGCTCAACCCGGAAAGCGACCGCGCGATGATCTGTGGCAACATGGCTTTCAATCTGGAGCTCAAAGACATGCTCGAAGAGGCGGGTCTTGAAGAAGGTGCCAACTCAAAGCCTGCGCAATATGTGGTGGAGAAAGCCTTTTTGGACTAACTTCCCAACTTCACTCCCAAAAGAAAACGCCCCGACTATTGGTCGGGGCGTTTTGCGTTTCCGTAGTTGAAACAGCTTACATTCCAAGCGCTTGCTTTGCCGCATCCAATGCCTGCGTCAGCATTTCTGGATTGTTGGTGGCGCTTTCGATGGCTGTTTTAAGCGTGGTTTTCTCAATCACGCCCAGGGAAGAGCCGTCGATCACTTCGCTCACTTTTGCCAGATCAAAACCATTAGCTGTAAACACGCTGGCCAAGTCTGCCATGCTTGCGGTCACAGCCTCCGTGGCTTGTTCAGCGGTTTCAGTCACCGCCTCAGTCGCATCAGAAGCAGCTTCGGAAGCAGCTTCGGAAGCGGCATCTGTGGCGGCGTCGGTCGCCGCGGCAGCTGAATCAGCCGCCGCGTTTACTGCTTCTTCCGCAGCTTCAGTGGCCGCTGCGGCGGTATCTGCAGCCGCGTCTGTCGCAGCTTCCACAGCCTCGGTTACAGCAGTTTCAGCTTCGTCAGCAACAGCTTCAACGGCCTCTTCCGCGGCCTCCTGAACGGCTTCTGCCACCGCTGCCGCACTGTCGGTTGCCTCTTCGACGGCTTCTTCGACGGCCTGCTGCGCCTCTTCAACCGCCTCAACCACCGGAGATGTTTCAACAACCGGTGCTTCGGTCACAGCGTCTTTGCCGCCCTGCCCCAATACAAAATAGGCCACCACCGCAATCGCGCCCGCAATCACTACAAAAATCAGATTCTTCATGGAATTCTCCAACTCAAACTCTCCCACCCGACCTGTTCGGGCCCTTCACTGGCACTCTTTCCTATGCCCACTGGCTGCTCTCAAGGGGGAAACCTATCAGATTCACATCACGGGCATGGATTCGGCGGTTGTATCACGTGCAAAGGCCGAATAAATTGGCCATCTAAAGGCATTCACCATCGAAGGAAGAAAACCATAGCCCGCAGACCTCATAACGCACCGCCTCAGCGTGACACCGGACCCCGCGTCAACGGACGCATCCGCTCTACCGAAATCCGCTTGATTGGCGCGGACGGCGAAAACGTCGGTGTCGTGACCCCGGCACGGGCCATGGTAATGGCTGACGAGGCTGGTTTGGATCTTGTTGAGATTTCTCCAAATGCAAACCCACCTGTGTGTAAGATCATGGATTTCGGCAAGTTCAAATATGAACAGCAGAAACGTGAATCCGAAGCGCGCAAAAAGCAAAAGACCATCGAGATCAAAGAGGTCAAGTTCCGCCCCAACACGGATACGCATGACTACGAAGTCAAAATGCGCAACGTGTACAAGTTCCTGGAGAATGGCGACAAAGTCAAAGTAACGCTGCGCTTCCGTGGACGCGAAATGGCGCACCAAAACTTGGGTCGCGAGTTACTGGAACGCGTGGCAGCGGACACTAAAGAGATGGGCAAGGTCGAAAACATGCCCAAAATGGAAGGCCGCCAGATGATCATGCTGATCGGCCCTCTGCCCAAGTAACTCTGGGCAGACTATAGAATTCTAGGAAACCCCGCCATTGTGCGGGGTTTTTTCTTGCAGGCATACCGCAAGCAACAAAAAGGCCCCAATCTCAGGATCGGGGCCTTTCTAATTACGCCTTGATCACTTAGCCGGCAGCGGTCACCGCGCGGCGAGTCAAAACCCCTACCAAGTGAGCTCGGTAAGCGGCTGTGCCGTGCAGATCAGAGATCATGCCATCTGCGCCCGGCGCCATATCGGCAATGGCGTCAGCGGAGAAGTTGCCGGATAGCGCGGTCTCTGCTTCCGTCCAGCGGAACACGCCCTCTTCAGACGCACCAGTTACTGCCACACGAACCCCGTCCGCATATTTGGCCACAAACACCCCAACCAAGGCAAACCGAGACGCCGGCTGCTCAAACTTCTGATAGTTTGATGCCTCGGGCACGGGGAAGCGCACCTCTGTGAGGATCTCACCTTCGTCCAAAGCGGTTGTGAACATGCCTTGGAAATAGTCATCCGCCGCAATCTCACGTGCATTGGTGACAAAGGTGGCACCTGATGCCAAGGCACCAGCAGGGTAACACGCAGACGGGTCATTGTTGGCCAAAGAGCCACCAATGGTCCCACGTGCCCGAACTGCCGGATCACCGATGCCCGCAGCCAGTCCCGCAAGCCCCGGATAAACTCCCGCCCCTGCAGCCACAGCCGCATGAGTGGTTGCCCCACCAATACACAGCGCGCCGTCGTCGCCGGTGCAAATCCCCTGCATCTCGGCAATACCGTTAAGACTCACCAACTTTGAGGGGCTGGCAAGACGCTGCTTCATGGTTGGGAGCAGTGTTTGCCCCCCACCCAGTGCTTGTGCATCCTCAGAGCCCAACGCGGACACTGCATCCGCGATCGTGGAGGGTTTTTCGAAGTCGAAATTATACATGATATTTCCTCCGCTTATCCGTTCATCGCCTGCCAGACGCGCGACGGCGACACAGGCATATCGATATGGTGAATGTCATGCCCACCGGAGCGCAACGCGTCAACAACCGCGTTGATCACCGCTGGTGGTGACCCAATGGCCCCAGCCTCGCCACAGCCCTTCACACCCAATGGATTATGCGTGCAAGGCGTCTGACTGGAGTGGTCCACTCCGTAGAAAGGCACATCGCTGGCACGGGGCATAGCATAGTCCATGTAGGACGCACTCAGCAGCTGACCGTTTTCGTCATAAGCCGCGTTTTCAAGCAATGCTTGACCAATGCCTTGACCAATTCCGCCATGCACCTGACCGTCGACAATCATTGGATTGATGATGTTGCCAAAGTCATCCGCCGCATTAAACGCTTCTATGGTGACCTTACCGGTGTCCGGGTCCACTTCCACTTCACAGGCATAGGCACCTGAGGGATAGGTGAAGTTGGCCGGATCATAAAAGGCGGTTTCTTCCAAGCCCGGTTCAATGTCCTCAAGTGGATAGTTGTGCGGAACATAGGCGGCCAGCGTCACATCCCCCCAAGCAACCGATTTGTCAGTGCCCGCCACAGAAAACGCACCATCCTTGAGTTCGATGTCGGCGTCAGCCGCCTCCATCAGGTGAGCCGCAATCTTTTTGGCTTTGGCGATAATCTTCTCAGTAGCTCGCACCATGGCAGAGCCGCCTACGGCAATGGAGCGGGATCCATAAGTCCCCATGCCCATTGGCGTATTCGCCGTGTCACCATGCACAATTTCAACCATACTTTCGTCAATGCCAATCATCTCGGCTATGACTTGCGGGAAGGACGTCTCGTGCCCCTGTCCATGGCTGTGCGAACCGGTCATCACCACGAGGCCACCGGTTGCATTGACGCGCACCGTTGCACTTTCATACAAACCAGCACGCGCGCCCAACTGCCCGACAAGATTAGACGGGGCAATACCACAAGCCTCAATATAGCAATTCACGCCAAAACCACGCAGTTTGCCTTTTGCTTCGCTGGCCTTACGGCGCGCCTCAAAGCCAGACAGATCCGCCATCTTTTCCAGCACATCCATGGTACCGTGATAATCACCGGTGTCATACTCCACCGCCACTGGCGTGGCATAAGGGAACTCAGTGATGAAGTTCTGGCGGCGCAGGGCAATTGGATCAACACCCAGCTCACGTGCCGCTTTGTCCACCACACGCTCAAGTTGGAAGGTGGCTTCCGGGCGCCCGGCACCGCGGTAGGCATCCACCGGTACTGTGTTGGTGAAGACCGCTTTGACGTTTACGTAGATCAACGGTGTTTTGTAATTCCCAGCCATGAGCGTGCCATGCAGCCAGGTTGGAACCGAGGGCGCAAAAGTTGATAGATACGCACCCATATTTGCATGGGTGTCAGTGCGCACCGCTGTGAAGTTGTTCTCGGCATCCAGCGCCAGTTCAATTTTGGTCACATGGTCCCGACCATGAGCATCCGAAATAAACGCCTCAGACCGCGTGGAAGTCCACTTGACGGCGCGGTTCAGAGCCTTTGCTGCAAAGGTACAGAAGGCTTCTTCCGCATAATGGAAGATTTTTGTACCGAAACCGCCACCAACGTCCGGTGCAACAACGCGCAGTTTGTGCTCTGGAATGCCCAGAACAAACGCGCCCATCAACAGGCGGATAACATGGGGGTTCTGACTGGTTGTGTAAAGCGTGCTGTCACCCGTTGCGCGATTGAAATCGCCGATGGCCACGCGTGGCTCCATTGGGTTGGCCACCAAACGGTTGTTGCGCAACTCCAGCGTGGTCACATGTGCTGCTGCTTCAAACGCAGCATCCACAGCAGGTTTGTTTTCCTCAACAAAGCCCCAGTCGTAACACAGGTTGCTGGTCAGATCGTCGTGCACCTTTGTGGCGCCATCCGCCAAGGCCGCTTTCATATCCACCACAGCAGGCAACTCTTCGAGATCGACGTCAATGGCTTCAGCCGCATCGCGCGCCTGCTCCAGCGTCTCAGCCACAACAGCCGCTATCTGATCCCCCACATAGCGCACTTTGCCTTGCGCCAGCACCGGGTGGGCAGGCTCTTGCATCGGCTCGCCATGACGGTCTGTCACCTGCCAGCCACAGGGAATGCCCCCCACGCCCTCAAAATCGGTGCCGGTGAATATCTTAATCACGCCCGGCATCGCCAACGCAGCATCCAGATTGATGCCATTGATTTTCGCATGGGCCAAATCTGATCGCAGGAAATGAACGTAAGCTTGGCCGTTTACTTGAATATCGTCTGTGTAGTTGCCGGTTCCACTTAGAAACCGGACATCTTCGCGCCGCTTGGGGCTGGCGCCAATGCCATTGTCCTTAGGCATGTTAATCCTCCCTAAAATCAGAGCGGGCCAAAGCCTCACGCGTCCGATTTGAAATCAAAATCGCACAAGTTCGCGCCTCCTCAAACGCGGGTCTGTGGATCACTCGGCTGCAATGCTGCTCACATCTTGGCCACTGGCCGCCAAGATCGCTTTCACGATGTTGTGGTAGCCCGTGCAGCGGCAAATATTGCCCTCAAGATGGTGGCGTACTTCGGCTTCGGTTGGTTGCGGATTGTTTTTCAAGAGATCCGCCGCAGACATGATCATGCCTGGGGTGCAGAAACCGCACTGAAGCCCGTGATGATCCTGAAACGCCTGTTGCAGCGCATTCAGTGTACCATCCGGAGCCGCCTGACCTTCAATGGTGTCGACTGAAGCTCCCTCGGCCTCCATCGCCAACATGGTGCAGGCTTTAACGGCAACTCCATCCACATGTACCACACAGGCGCCACATTGGCTGGTGTCACATCCGACATGAGTGCCGGTCAGATCAAGGGTGTCTCGAAGAAATTGACTGAGCAAAGTGCGTCCTTCGGCATCGCCGGACATTTCTTTGCCATTCACGGTCATGGTGACCTGTGACATTGGCTCCTCCCAATTTAGCTATTGTCATTGAACAAGAGTAAAGCAGCCACCATGCAACTTGAGAAGCCGCTTTTTTTGACAATTCAAATGGGGGCCGTAGACATTGGTCGTAGCTGCACCTGCAGCACTCACCCACAAAAGGGTTAGATACCTTTTTCACGTGGCATCGGGCGGGTTGGAATTTCTTTAAGCAACCCCCCGACCCCCATCGCCGCAATATCATCGTGAGAGACGTCTAATCCACAGATTACACGTTCCAGCACCCAATCCGCGCCGTTTAACGCCGGAGAGCGCGCGCAACCTGGCAACCCTATCACCGGCTTTTCGCCAATTTTCCCTAGAAACAATAGATTACCTGGATCGACCGGCATACCAAATCGCTCGACCTGCCCACCTGCAACGCGCAATGCTTGAGGTGCGACGTCCAAAGCATCCGATGTAGCGGAGGCCGTGAGCACAAATACCACGTCCCCCGGCGCGTCTTCGATGGCGTCTGACAAAGGCTCAATCTGATGTGGCACCAAGACACGATTTGTCAGCGCCATCCCCATACGTTCCACGCGGCCAGCCATTGAACGTCGCCCTTTGTCCGACGGTGCCTCCCCAATTGTGGTCTCAATTAACGTGGCGGTCTCAAAATTGGGTTTTTGCAGGGCAACCGCACCTCCGGCAACGGCAACCACCGCATCCAGAGCTGCGGAGGTGACCGCGTAGGAAATGATTTTGATCGTCGCAATCATCCCGTCCGCGTCAACGCGATGGTAATCGGGCACCGTGGCAACCGTAATCATTGGCTCGATGGCATTGATTTGATGCACGACTCCAGAGTTCACACGGACCAAACCACAACTTTCAACATAGAGGTTCACCCGCCCTGCGCCTGCGCTGGTGGCGCGAATTCCATCTACGTTGGATAGAATGGCCGCTGCCAACCTGCCGGCAGCGGTATCCTCGTCAACATCCCCATCTTCCAGCTGTGCAACTGTCACGCTCCGAACGCCGGCCTCCGCAAGGGCACGCAAATGGCCAAACTGTAAGATTGTGCCTTTGGGGATTCGTGTCCCTGCAATAAGGGAGTGAGCCAAAACCGCGCCCAAAGCCGCGTCGATTGGTACAGAACCAAACTTCACGACCCTTTCCTCAGAACTGCCAGTATTTCACTCAGGATAGCCACTGCAATTTCTGATGGGTTTGCCGCCCCAATGTCCAACCCAATAGGACCATGGATACGATCGATGTCGGCCTCCAAGAAACCGCTCTCTCTCAACCGCTCTACGCGCTTGGCATGTGTCCGCGTGCTGCCCAGCGCGCCGATATAGAAGGCCTCTGACTTCAAAGCGATATGTAAGGCTGGATCGTCCAGTTTCGGATCATGCGTCAGCAATACCAACGCCGTGCGCGCATCCGAGCCAATTTTTTGCATCGCCTCATCTGGCCAATCATCAAGAATGGCCTCACCCGGAAAGCGTGCCTCAGATCCAAAAGCAGCCCGAGGGTCAACTATCACCGGATCAAATCCAGCAATGCGCGCCATTGGCACCAAAGCCTGAGCAATATGCACGGCCCCCACAACCACAAGCCGCAGCGGCGGGTTGTGAATGGCGATAAACCGACCGTCTTCGTCAACACCAGAGCGGTCCATGCGGAAGCGGTCGGCGAAGCCGTCATGCACCAGAGCCCCACCACCATTGTGGCCATCAACAACATAGGCCACCGCTTGTCGGGCGGCGCGCGCCTGTACCAATTTGTGCAGCACGTCTTCGGCCATTATTGATCCAACAGGCTCGACCAAAACTTTGATGGTTCCACCACAAGCCAACCCAACAGCAAAAGCATCCCCATCACTGACCCCAAATTCTAGCTGGTTACCTTTGCCGTTCTCGATGGCCTCCATGGCTTCGACCATCACGGCGCCCTCGACACAGCCGCCCGACACGGACCCTTCGATTTGGCCATCTCCAGACACCACCATCTGTGCGCCCACGCGGCGTGGTGCCGAGCCCCATGTCTGTATGACCGTGGCTAGGGCAGCTCCGCGCCCGGCGCGATACCACTCCAACGCCAACTCAGGCGCGCCTCTCAGTATTTGGCTCATCTTGCTCTCCCTCGAAGCAAAAACATGGGCTTAGCGATCAGAAACAGCAAGGGCTGCTTTGAAAATGCCCGAACCAGGGGCCAACAAGGCATCCCTAAAGGTCCTCCAGAAGCCGAGCCTTTTCGCCAACATCATCGGGACGGGACAAGGCGTCCGCCAGCCCCTCTATCGAGGCAATCGAATGCCCCGCACGAAAACTATCAACATGCGGTAACATTGCCCGGATGCCTTGTGCTTTGGCCGCAAACCCTTCCCACCGCAAGAGAGGGTTCAGCCAGATCAATCGTCGCGCGGACAAATGAAGGCGTTGCATTTCTTTGTTCAAATTTTCCGGGGACCCGCGATCCAATCCATCTGTGATCAGCAAAACCACCGCGCCCTGCCCCATGACACGGCGCGACCAATCACGGTTAAAGGTATGAAGACATTCGCCGATGCGGGTGCCGCCTTCCCAATCTTGAGCCTCAGCTCCAGCAGATGCCAGCGCAGTGTCCACATCACGCGTCGCCAAGTGGCGGGTGATGTTGGTCAAACGGGTGCCAAAAGTGAACCCATACACGCGCGCCCAACCGGCGCCTTTCTGGTTGGCCACAGCATGTAAAAAATGCAGGACCATCCGGCTGTACTGGCTCATGGATCCGGAAATATCGCAGATTACAACAAGGTTTGGCCAACGTGTGCGGCGACTTTTGTGCGCCAGACCAGACAGGTCTCCACCTTGACGCATGGATTGCCGCATTGTTGCACGCCAATCAATTTTGCGCCCCAATGGGTCGGATTTGGTGCGGCGGGATGAAATCGGCTTCACCGGCAGGGTGAGGCGCGCCAACATGCGCTTCGCTTGCGCGATCTCCTCTGTGCTCATTTGTTCGAAGTCCAGAGTGCGTAGCTTCTCCTCAGCGGACATTGTCATTGAGGCGTCGATCTTGATCTCTATCCCCACCTCCTCTTGTTCGAAATCTTCTGGGATGTCCTGGTTGGCGCCATCCAATAGCGCCTCGGCAGCGCGTTTCTCAGCGGCTTGTCCTGCACGCTCTTCTTGTACGCCCCGCACGGCAGGAAGCATCATCGCCATCATATGCTCTAGGTAACGGGGGTCACGCCAATAGAGGCGGAAAACCTGTGCAAATACAGTGCGATGTTCTGGACGAGACACAAAACACGCATGCAAGGTCCAATAAAAGTCCTGTTTACTAGAGAATCCCGCGGCTTGAACGGCGCGAATGGCGTCAATCACGCGCCCCGGTCCAATAGGCAATCCTGCCTTGCGCAACGCCCGCGCGAACCAGGTGATGTTTTGCGTTAGCTTGGGATCGTCAGGAATTTCGAGCGGAAGATATTCAGCCATGGCACACGACAGGGAGCCAGCCCCTTAAGGTTGCCCAGCCATTTTTTGGAGCCACCATGAACATCAGGCAGGTTCCAAAGACGCGCGTGCGTCGTCTAGCAGCCGCTTGGCCTCTGAGCCTTGCAATTTCGCAATGTCATCTTGGTACTTAAGAACGGCACCAAGCGTGTCCGCTATCACCTCGGGACTCAGAGTCAAAACATCCAAAGCCAATAAGCACTTGGCCCAATCTATGGTTTCCGCAACCCCCGGTTTTTTAAAGAGGTCTTCGGTGCGGAGCCTTTGAACAAAGGCTACAACCTCTCGGCTAAGGGCTTCTGATGCTTCGGGGGCCCGGGCGCGTAAGATTGCCATTTCCCGATCAAAATCAGGGTAGTCGACCCAATGATACAGGCACCGACGCTTAAGCGCATCGTGCACTTCGCGGGTTCGGTTTGACGTCACAATCACAATTGGTGGCTCTGGCGCTTTGATGGTGCCAATTTCGGGGATCGTCACCTGAAAATCGCTGAGCGCCTCCAATAAAAAAGCCTCAAATGGTTCATCGGTGCGGTCAAGCTCATCAATCAACAACACTGGCGCGCCCGCAGCATCGGGCCGCATCGCCTTGAGCAAGGGGCGCTCGACAAGATAGTCTGGACCAAACAACTCTTCCTGCAATGCAGTGCGGTCGGCGCCGCCACTGGCTTCTGCGGTGCGAATGGCCACCATTTGTGCGGCAAAATTCCATTCATAGACCGCACTGGACGCATCAAGGCCTTCGTAACACTGCAACCGGATCAAACTGCGTCCCAGAGCGGCGGAAAGCGCCTTGGCAATTTCAGTTTTGCCAACACCGGCCTCGCCCTCCAGAAAGATCGGTCGCCCCAAGCGAAGCGCCAAAAAAACTACCGTCGCGAGTGGCCGACCGCATACGTAGCCTTCTTCTGCCAGAAGCTGTTGAATGTCGTCGATGCTCTCAATGTCCTGCATAGGGGCGCCTTTGGCTAAAATGCTCCGGTCACGCTGCATTGGTGCACAGCCCACGTCAAGCGTTTGCCCCCGCGACAAAAGTTGTAGAAAAGGCAAAGCGCTCCCAACTTTTGCCGCAAATGGCTTATAAGGTTTCCGCAAAGGCCATAAAACAAGGCCAGAACATCAGGCCACAAAGGCCAGGGGCGTAAGGAAAAACATCGAGATGCAGGACACCGCCAACGGCTTTGACACGCCGATGCTTGGATTGTCACGGGATGAATGGCTCGCGCAGTTGGAGCACGTTGCAGATGCGCATGGGCACTTTCAACCGCTTGGAAAACGCCATTGGGCAACTTTGGTTGAGGACAAACCTGTCCTTCTGGTCACCTTTGAAACTATTGATAGCATTCAGAAACGCGGCGACACTGGCCATCCGTTGGGATGGGAACTGGTGCGCGAGTTGGGGTGGTCGCACCTTTGTGTCTTGAGCGATGGCGACACCTGGTTTCGTGATCCCGAGGTGATTGCCTATTTTGACCGCCTGTCTGATGACGGCTTCTTTGACGAATTTGATGAGGTGGTGTTTTACGGCGCCGGGTCCTGTGGCTATGCTGCTGCAGGCTTTTCGATTGTGGCAACCGATGCGCAGGTTGTGGCGGTGAGACCGCAGGCAACCTTGTCGCCGCGCTTGGCGGGCTGGGACAAGCGCTTTCCAAACTCGCGCAAAATTGCCTTTGACGGACAGTATGGTTTTGCACCGGATATGGCCGCCACGGCAGACCGTTGCTTTGTGATTTACGACCCGACCCATAGCCTAGACTCCATGCACGCGGCCCTTTTTGCCCGTGAAAACACCGTCTTGCTGCCGACGCCACATTTGGGCGCCACGCCGGAAGAAGACCTGTTGGAAATGCAGATATTGTATCGGGTGTTGGTGAAAGCGGGCGCGGGCACGTTGAGCCGCGCGGCCTTTTACAAGCTCTACCGGGCACGCCGGGCCCATGTGCCCTATTTGGATCGCCTCTTGCGGGAGGTGTCACAAAAGAACCGTCCGTTTGTCACCGCTCTGCTCTGTGCCAACGTCGCAACCCGCCTGAAAGAGCCTCGGTTCTTGCGTCATTTGAACGCGTTGGTGCAAGACGCGGATCAAGGCCGTTTGGCGAGTTAAAACTGGCGCAAAACCGCCAAGAATTGCACGCAAAGACTAGCCACTGGTCGCGGCTTTGTGTAAGCCGCGATTATGACCCAAAACCTGACCATTGCCCGCCCCGATGACTGGCATTTGCATCTGCGTGATGGCGCGATGTTGAAAGCCGTCCTGCCTGAAACCGCGCGCCACTTTGGCCGTGCGATCATCATGCCCAATCTGGTACCGCCAGTTGTGACCGGCGCGCAGGCCGTAGCCTACAAAGACCGCATTATGGCGGCTTTGCCCGAAGACATGAGCTTTGAGCCGCTGATGACGCTCTACCTCACTGAAGACAGCGATCCAGAAGATATTGCCGCGGCGCATGCAACCGGTCTGATCAAAGCAGTGAAGCTATACCCGGCCGGTGCAACCACCAACTCCGCCAGCGGTGTTGCAGATTTCAAAAACGTGCGCGCCTCGCTGGACAAAATGGCCGAGATTGGCTTGCCGCTCTGTGTGCATGGCGAAGTCACCGACCATGACATCGATATTTTTGACCGCGAGGCGATTTTCATCGACCGCGTGTTGGACCCGATCCGCAAAGCCACCCCGGGTCTGCGCGTGATTATGGAACATATCACAACACGTGACGGTGTTGCCTATGTGCAGGACAATGCGACCGATCTGGGCGCAACAATCACCACGCACCACCTGATCATCAACCGCAACCACATTCTCGTTGGCGGCATCAAACCACACTACTACTGCCTGCCTGTGGCCAAACGTGAGGAGCACCGTTTGGCACTGCGTGCGGCGGCAACCTCAGGCGATGCGCGGTTCTTCCTCGGCACCGACAGCGCGCCGCATCTGGATGGCGACAAAGAAAGCGCCTGTGGCTGCGCAGGCTGTTTCACCGCGACCAACACCATGGCGCTTCTGGCACATGTGTTTGAAGAAGATGGTGCGCTGGACAAGCTGGAAGGGTTTGCCAGCCGCAATGGTCCAAACTTCTATGGCTTGCCAGTGAACAAAGAGACCATCACGCTTGTGAAGAACGAACAAGCGACTGTCTTCCCTGACAAAATCGAGAGCGCCAATGGGCCGGTCACCGTATTTGACCCCGGTTATGACGTGCTCTGGACCGTCGCTGACTAAGAATTTCCGCTGCCAAAGGATATCCAAATGATCCCCACCGCCTTCCCACCCAAAGAAGAAATTGCCCGCCTGACAGCCCGTATGTTGCTGGAAATTGGCGCGGTGAACTTCAACACCGATGAGCCGTATACGCTGGCCTCTGGCCTGCCGAGTCCAAGCTACATTGATTGCCGCAAGCTGATCTCTTTCCCGCGTATCCGTGCAACCCTGATGGATTTCATGACCGTCACCGTGATGCGTGAGGCAGGCTTTGAGGCGTTTGACAATATCGCCGGTGGTGAAACTGCGGGTATTCCCTTTGCCGCGTTGGTGGCGGAACGCATGGCGCTGCCTATGACCTATGTGCGTAAAAAGCCAAAGGGCTACGGCAAAAACGCCCGTATCGAAGGTGCGATGAGCGAAGGTGAGCGCGTGCTGCTGGTCGAAGACCTGACCACCGATGGTGGTTCCAAATTGTCGTTTGTCGACGCGATACGCGAAACCGGCGCGACCTGTGGCAACACTGCGGTGATTTTCTACTACGACATCTTCCCGGAAACCGAGAAGACCTTGGGGGACCACGGCGTTGCCCTGCACTATCTCTGCACCTGGTGGGATGTGTTGGCAGAGGCCAAGGCGCAGGGTGTTTTCTCTGAAGAGACACTGACGGAAGTTGAGACTTTCCTCAAAGATCCACGCGCTTGGCAGGACGCCCGTAAAAACGGCTGATACCCGCTTAATACTTAGCTTCCCGCGCGTAATCCTGTGCGGGAAGTTTACATTTGTGCCCCATATATTGACGTAGTGCCAACGGTGGTGCCACTATGCAGTAGGGCAGAGTTATCCACAGGCGATCCACAAAAACATACAAGTTGCCCTGTTTGAGACGGCTGGTTTAGAACCTGCTGCACGGGCATTTGGGGGCAGACATGAACGAAATCGCAAACATCAATACAGGTGAAACCGAAGCCGCCAGTATTGATACCTTGCCGCATTCCATTGAGGCTGAGCAGCAGCTTCTGGGTGCCATTCTGACCAACAATGATATTTTTGACCGGGTCGCATCGATTATCACCTCGGCGCATTTTTATGAGCCAGTGCATTCCCGCATTTACGAGATTGCCGCTGCGCGGATCGCCAAAAACAATCTCGCCTCACCAGTCACACTCAAAGCCTTTATGGAAGATGACCCGGGCCTGATCGAATTGGGTGGGCCTGCTTATCTGGTTCGTCTGGCTGGTTCGGCAATTTCTTCCTTTGCCGCAACTGATTACGCGCAGATGATCTATGACATGGCGATGCGCCGTGAGCTGATTGATTTGGGCAACAACATTGCCTCCAAAGCCAAGAAAGCCGACATCAAGCTGGAACCAAAGGAGCAAATTGTTGAGGCCGAACAAGCGCTTTACAAACTCTCCGAGCAGGGCACTTCTGAGCGTGGTTACGTTAGCTTTCTGAAGGCTGTGACGCAGGCTGTGAACACCGCAAACGCCGCCTATCAACGGGATGGCGGCCTTGCGGGGATTTCCACCGGCTTGACGGACCTTGATAAAAAACTTGGCGGCCTGCACCCGTCTGACCTTCTGATCCTCGCCGGGCGTCCGTCTATGGGTAAAACCTCGTTGGCCACCAACGTCGCATTTAACGTGGCAAAGGCTTACAAAAAAGGGATTAAGCCGGACGGCAGCGAAGGCGCAATTGAAGGCGGCGTTGTGGCGTTCTGTAGCCTTGAAATGTCAGCCGAACAGCTGGCGGCGCGGATCTTGTCAGAAGCAGCTGAAATTCCGTCAGAACAGATCCGTAAAGGGGACATGACCGAGGAGGAGTTCCGCCGGTTTGTTCAAGCAGCAAAAGACCTTGAGGCCTGCCCACTGTTCATCGACGACACCCCTGCCCTGCCCATTGCGCAGCTCGCAGCGCGGGCGCGACGGTTGAAGCGGACTCATGGGCTTGATTTGTTGATCATCGACTATTTGCAGCTGTGTCGCGGTACTGCCGAGAACCGGGTGCAGGAAATTGGTGAGATTTCCATGGGCATGAAGGCCATCGCCAAGGAGCTCAATATTCCGGTGATTGGTCTCTCTCAGCTCTCACGTACTGTGGAAAGCCGCGACGATAAACGCCCACAACTCAGTGACTTGCGGGAATCTGGATCGATCGAGCAAGATGCCGACGTGGTGATGTTTGTGTTCCGCGAAGAATACTATGTGGAACGTGAAAAGCCCTCTGACGAGCGGCTAGACGAGATGGCAGCATGGCAAGAACGCATGGAGCGGTTGCACGGCAAAGCAGAGGTTATTTTGGGCAAGCAGCGTCACGGCCCAATTGGTACGGTGGAGCTGTCGTTTGAGGGTCAGTTCACCCGCTTTGGCAACCTTGTGCAACCTTGGCAACAAGGCGGTGGCGACGAGTATTGAACCTCGCCGAATCGCACTGTTAACCGGCGTTTGAGCGGCATTTTTCACGTCGGTATTTTGTCTGTATTGCAGCTGTTTTGCGGAGGTGCGTATTTTTTACGTGCTGCCGGAGCCACTCCTTAAGCCACAGTATGCTGCAACGGGGAAAAACGCGCTGCCTTTGGCCTTGACCTTGAAGGGTCAGAGGGCAACAAACACCTTCATGGCTACAGCAACTTTGACAATCGACCTCGACGCGCTGATCGAAAACTGGCGCGCGTTGGATGCACAAACCGAAGTAACCACTGCAGCGGTGGTGAAGGCGGACGGATACGGGCTTGGTGCCGACCGTGTGGCGCGCGCGTTGATGCGTGCCGGTGTCACACGTTTCTTTGTCGCCGCCGCCGAAGAAGGCGCAAGCCTGCGGCAAGCCATTGGCCCCGATCCCGAGATCAACATCTTTGGCGGGCATATGCGTGGCGACACTGACATGATCGGTGATATGGGCCTGACCCCGATGTTAAACTCGGTGGATCAAATTGTGCGCCATGTCGAAGCGCTCCCGGCGCATCCCTTTGGCATTCAGCTGGACTCCGGCATGAATCGCTTGGGGCTGGAAGCGCCGGAATGGGAGGCGGTGAAAGAGCTGGTGTTGCAGCGCGGGCCGACCCTGATCATGTCACATCTGGCCTGCGCGGATGAGCCAGAACACCCGATGAACCCCAAGCAATTGGCGGCGTTCAAAGAGATGACTGACGGGCTGGACGTGCCCCGCTCGTTGGCGGCGACCGGCGGCATTCTATTGGGGGATGACTACCATTTTGACCTGACCCGCCCCGGCGTTGGGCTGTATGGCGGCATGCCTTTTGTCGATGCCGCACCGGTGACAAGCCTGCGCCTTCCTGTGATTCAAGTGCGCGATGTGGCTGTCGGTGAAAGCGTTGGCTATGGCAACACGTGGATCGCGGAACGTGACAGCAAAGTGGCAACACTTGCCGCTGGCTACGCCGACGGCATCTTGCGGGCGATGAGTGGCAAAGTGGAAACCTTTGCCGGTGAAGATCGTTGCCCGTTGATTGGTCGGATTTCCATGGACCTGATAGCCATTGACGTGACGGACCTGTCTGAGATGCCGCGGGAAGTGGAACTTTGGGGACAACATCAGTCGGTAGACACGTTGGCGGAGGCCGCTGGCACCATTGGCTATGAAGTCTTGACCTCCATGGGCCAACGCTATCAGCGACGGTACAAATCTTCATGAATTTGGTTTTGGCTCCCTTAAATGCCATTGGGCGCAGCATGATTGGCATGCTGACTTCCTTTGGCGAGGTTCTGCTATTTGTCTGGGGCGCGCTCAGCCATATTTTTCGCCCGCCGTTTTACGGGCGGGAATTCCTCAGCGCCTTGTTCAACATCGGGTGGTTGAGCCTGCCCGTGGTGGGTATGACCGCTATCTTTACTGGCGGCGCACTGGCGTTGCAGATCTATGACGGCAGTTCGCGGTTTTCCGTGGAAAGCGTGGTTCCGCAGATTGTGGCGATTGGCATGGTGCGTGAGTTGGGGCCGGTACTGGTTGGCCTAATGGTTGCGGCGCGGGTGACCAGCTCAATTGCCGCCGAGATTGCCACCATGAAAGTGACCGAGCAGATTGATGCGCTGGTGACACTCTCAACACACCCCATGAAATACCTGGTCGCGCCGCGCGTGTTGTCCGCCATTTTGGTGGTCCCTGCCCTTGTGGGCATTGGTGATATCATTGGGATTTATGGTGGCTTTCTTGTGTCCACAGAAACGCTCGGCTTCAATCCGTCGACCTACATCCGCAACACAGCCGACTTCCTGCAGCTCAATGACATTGTGTCGAGCCTTGTGAAAGGCGCCGTCTTTGGCGGGATTACCGCTGTGATGGGCTGTTATGCGGGCATGCACTCCGGGCGCGGTGCGCAGGGCGTGGGCCGCGCCACAAAAAGCTCTGTGCAAGCCGCCGCCGTGATGATCCTGGCGGCCAACTTCCTTCTCACCAGCTTGTTTTTCTCGTCATGATCCAGTTTGAAAATGTGCATAAAAGCTTTGGCCGTAAGAAGGTACTGCAGGGCGTGAACCTTGAGATTGCCAAAGGCAGTTCGATGGTGATCATCGGCGGCTCGGGCACCGGCAAGTCGGTGATGCTGAAGTCTGTTCTGGGATTGATCACGCCGGACAGCGGCACCATCACGGTGGACGGACAGAACGCGACACAGGGCGACCGCGATGCGTTTTTGGCGCGATTTGGCATGTTGTTTCAGGGCGGCGCGCTGTTTGACTCTATGACGGTCTGGCAGAATGTGGCGTTTCGCCTGCTGCGTGGCAGCCTAAAACGGCCCAAGGAAGACGCACGTGAGATTGCGATTGAAAAACTGCGCCGCGTGGGCCTAACGCCCGATGTGGCAGATCTGTTTCCGTCAGAACTGTCTGGTGGGATGCAAAAACGGGTGGGGTTGGCACGCGCGATTGCGGCAGAGCCAGAGATCATTTTCTTTGACGAACCCACTACCGGGCTAGACCCGATTATGTCCGGTGTGATCAATGACTTGATCCGCGAAATTGTGGTGGAAATGGGCGCAACGGCGATGACCATTACCCACGACATGAGCTCGGTGCGTGCGATTTCCGACAATGTCGCCATGCTACATGCCGGCGTGATTCAGTGGACCGGGCCGGTGGCGGATATGGACGCAAGCGGCGATCCGTACCTCACGCAGTTTATTGCTGGCAGTGCTGAGGGGCCAATTGAAGCGGTGCGATAGGAACACCACGCCGTTCAATCAATGGTAGACACTTAACCAAATATTAACCAATTGTTCGCATAATGTTCTTGCGCATTGTTACATGGTTTCCTTGGTTTGATCAGTGATGCGCCAAGCACGACCGATACCTGCGTTTGAGTGGCGTAGGATATTGGCAAAGATCCTCTTTTCGCGATGGGGATCGCAGAGCGCTTGCTCTCTGGACGGTCAAACAGGTCCTAATCTGGCTCCTAACGACCTGTTTGGCCTTCCGGGAGAAAGTGACATTTATTCCCCGCAGCAGTCAGCTTGCGCAAGGCGCGTGTAACGCTTAGCTCTTGCCCATGACAAAGCTTTTGCGCCTGACCAACCTGTCGCTTCTTATCCTGTTTCCCATTGCCTGGTTTGCACCATTGATGCGCGCTGGACTGCTGCCGTTGTTTGGTTTGAGCGAGATTTCAATTGTGTCTGGCCTTCAGTCGCTGTGGGGCACGGATGTTGCGCTGGCGCTTTTGGTGACCTTCCTTGCGGTGTTTGCGCCTTATATGAAAGTCATTGGGCTAGCGCTTATTCAGTTTGGCATGATGCGGCGCAAAGTGCTGCCGGTGCTGGAATGGCTTGGCAAGCTGGCCATGGCGGATGTGTTTCTGATTGCACTTTATATTGTGATTGTGAAAGGCGCTGGCCATGTCACGGTGGAAACCGGCTGGGGGCTTTACCTATTTACGGCCTGCGTTTTGGCCTCTTTGGCGATTAGTCATTTGACCCGCAAGCGGTAGTGGTCCAAAACGAGAACATGGCAAAGAGTAAAACCCAATTCAGCTGCTCCAGTTGTAACGCAAAATATTCAAAATGGTCCGGCCGCTGCGAAGGCTGCGGTGATTGGAACACTATTGTTGAAGAAGCGCCGTTTGGCGCAGGGCCTGCAGGCTCCTCGATGGGCGTTGGCAAAGGGCGGCGCCTCGAGCTGTCGGATCTGCGCACAGAAGAAGCTCCGCCGCCGCGCACGTTAAGCGGGGTCAGAGAACTGGATCGCGTGTTGGGCGGTGGGCTGGTGCCAGCGAGTGCCATTTTGGTGGGCGGTGATCCCGGGATTGGCAAATCCACATTGCTGCTTCAGGCGGCGGCGCGGTTTGCGCGGCAAGGTGTCAAAACAGTTTACGTGAGTGGCGAAGAAGCCAGCGCGCAGGTGCGGATGCGGGCGCAGCGGCTGGGACTGACGGAAAGTCCGGTGTTATTGGCGGCTGACACAAATTTGCGCGACATCCTCACAACCTTGGAAGCTGAGAAACCGCAGTTGGCCATCATTGACTCCATTCAAACGATGTGGAGCGACTCGGTGGCCAGTGCGCCGGGGTCAGTCAGTCAGGTGCGGGCGGCGGCACATGAGCTCACCACGTTTGCCAAACGCAAAGGCATGGCGGTTGTGCTTGTGGGGCATGTCACCAAAGACGGGCAAATTGCCGGGCCTCGTGTGGTCGAACATATGGTCGACACCGTGCTCTATTTTGAAGGGGAGCGTGGGCATCAGTTCCGGATTTTGCGCGCCGTGAAAAACCGGTTTGGGCCAGCGGACGAAATTGGCGTGTTTGAGATGACCGGGCGTGGCTTGGCCGAAGTCGCCAATCCAAGCGCATTGTTTCTTGCTGATCGGGGCGCGCCCAGCCCCGGCAGTGTGGTCTTTGCCGGGATCGAAGGCACGCGGCCTGTATTGATCGAATTGCAAGCTTTGGTGGCCCCCTCCCCGCACAGCCAGTCCCGGCGCACCGTGGTGGGGTGGGACAGCGGGCGATTGGCGATGATTCTCGCGGTGCTAGAATCACGCTGCGGAATTCCCTTCGCCGGGCTCGATGTGTACCTGAATGTGGCAGGCGGCATGAAAATTTCCGAACCTGCTGCCGACCTCGCAGTGGCCTGTGCGCTGATCTCCGCGCGAGAAGACAGCGCGCTGCCCGCCGAGACTGTGGTTTTTGGCGAAATAAGCCTGTCTGGTGCCCTTCGATCGGTCAGTCAGACAGAAAATAGGTTGAAAGAAGCCCAAAAACTTGGTTTCACGTCCGCAATCGCTCCGAAAGGTGGTAAGTCCGCAAGGGTTGAAGGTATCAATCTCAACCGCATTGGGGATTTGGCAAGCTTTGTGGGAGAGGTATTTGGAGCGGCTGACAAACCGTCAGGTAAATGAGTAAATTCTGACCGGGGGCGGTCAAAGGGGACGAGAATACATGGAAGGCTTCACAATAATTGATGCCGTGGTCGCGGGTGTGATCGTTATTTCAGCGCTACTGGCCTACAGCCGTGGTGTTGTGCGCGAGGGCATGGCCATCGCCGGTTGGATCGCCGCTGCGGTTTTGGCCTTTATGTTTGCCGGCACACTCCAGCCGATGGTCAAAGAAATCCCCGTTTTGGGGCAATACTTGTCTGACAGCTGTGAACTCTCGATCATTGCTGCGTTTGCAGGTGTCTTTGCGTTGGCACTGATTGTTGTCTCGCTGTTCACGCCGCTGTTTTCCTCGATTGTGCAGCGCTCCGCCCTTGGCGGAATTGATCAAGGCATGGGGTTCATCTTTGGCGTGCTGCGCGGCATTCTGTTGGTTGCGATCGCGTTCTTTGTATATGAAACCGTGATCACCAGCCAATCGGTGGCCATGGTGGACGACAGTCGGTCCGCAGAGGTGTTTAGCCGCATCACACGCCGGATTGATGACCGTGACCCGCAAGAAGCACTGGGTTGGATCACCACACAATACGAACAGTTGGTGGGCACCTGCGAACAGTAAGCGCAGCACCTACACACATGCATCAGCCCGCGCCATCTGGTAGCGGGCTTTTTGCTGCGCGACGGCCTGAGCCCTTGTTTGCGACACAGCACCCCGCTACCGTCGCAAAAATCAGAATGATTTGGCAGCTTTACCATGCGACTTTGGATTCTCATTACCACGCTGAGCCTGGCGATTTGTATGTCGCTGGTACTTTTTATGCTGCTGCCACCCAACACGCTAAAACTGGCGGCTGGCACACAGGGCGGCGCCTATACCCTCATGGCGGAGCGGTATCGTGAGATTTTGGCGCAAGATGGCATCGATGTGCAGATCGTGCACACCAATGGATCGGTGGATAATGCTGAACTTGTATCCAACGGTTTGGTGGATGCGGCGTTTCTACAAGCGGGTGTAGGTGTTGCGGACGGCACCGCAGAAGCGATTGGCGGCGTGTTTTATGAACCGATGATTTTTTTGGCGCATACGGGCCACGCCATCCCTGCCAACCCAGCGCTTTGGCGCGGTTTGACAATTTCCGCTGGCAAACCCGGCTCTGGTACAGCCGTGGCCTTTGAGGATTTTCAGACCGCTGTGGGCATGGAGGCAAACGCCAATACCCTGCTTGATCTGGGATTCTCGCAGGCAGTTTTTGCATTGCGTGCGGGCGACATTGATGTGGCCTTCTTTGTCAGCAGCATTGAAGCCCCCTATTTGCGGCAGGCTTTTGGATATGACGACATCGATATTTTGCATCTGTCTTACACTGATGCCATCGCCCGCCACTTGGACTACGCGGACCTTGTGGACGTGCCAACCGGGGGCGTCTCGCTCAACCCCGTGCAACCCAGTGAAGCGCGCAAGCTTTTGGCGCTAAAAGCGCAGTTGGTGATTGATCCCAATCTACATCCTGCCCTGGTCAACCGGCTGACAATGGCGGCAAAAGAATTGCACAGCGGACACGATGTTTTGACGCGACGCGGAACATTTCCCGAGCCTCGCGGCATCGGCGTTCCGGAAAACAACGTGGCCCGGCAATTGATCGAAGACGGGCCAAGCACCTGGCACAATGTGCTGCCGTATTGGATGGCGGCGCAGGTCAACCGGGTGTTCCTACTCACATTGCCAATCCTGTTTCTGTTGCTGCCGCTGTTGCGGGTGCTGCCAATGATGTACGCTTATTTCCGCGGCTGGCAGGTGTGGAAACACTACGGCCGCATCCGCGAAATCGAAGTGCAGATGGGGCCAAAAACGACGGCTGCGGAGCTGGTCGAGATGTCTGATGAATTGGAAGCTGTGGATCACCGGATTTCGCAGCTAAAACTGCCGCCGGCCTATCGTCAAACCGCCTATCACGCCCGTATGCACATTGATCTGGTGCAAAAGCGGATCAAACATTTGGAAACGCAGCTACGATAAAGCGGTTTGAGCGAGGAGCACAGCAATGGACGGTACAACAGAGGCACAACAAGCATTGTTCTCTGGCCTATTTTCAGCAGTTATCATTGGCGGACTTGCCGGATGGTTGGCTGGGAAGCTGGTACGCGGCGGCGGCTTTGGTTTGATTGGAAATGTGATCCTTGGCATCGGCGGGGCTATCCTTGCCAACTTTGTTTTGCCATTCTTAGGATTCTCTTTTGGCGGAGGCTTTTTTAGCTCAGTATTCCAATCGATGTTGGGCGCGGCGGTGGTGCTTGTCTTGATCCGCTTGGCCAAAAAGGCATAGCCCAGTTTGTGGCACCTTTTGTGATCCCTTCGTGACATGCCCGCCACAAGCCCTTAAGAGGAGCCTAGCACGAGAACAGGATTCGGAGCTTCCCTGTGGACAGTGGATATTTCCACCCATTCAGCTGGCGCAAACCGCGCATAGCAGAACCTTGTCCACCCGCAATGCCTTCCATGCTGACTTGTACCTTTGGTACCTCGGTGCGCAGCCTCACTCACTCTAGCCTAACCTGACGAAGGGAGCCCTGCCTGTGTGCGGAATTTTGGGGATCGCCAACCGAAACCATGACGTCTTTGGAGAGATCTACGATGGTCTCTTGATGTTGCAGCACCGTGGGCAAGATGCCTCGGGTGTGGTGACCTACACCGGGGGCTACTTTCGCGAGCGTAAGGCCAATGGTTTGGTCAAAGATGTGTTCCAGCCGTCTGATGCGGAGACCCTGACCGGGCGCATTGGCATGGGGCATGTGCGCTACCCAACCGCCGGCAGCCTGTCCGCGTCCGAGGCCCAGCCGTTTTTTGTGAACGCGCCGTATGGCATTTATCTTGTGCACAATGGCAACATCACCAACACCGAAGCTCAGCGCGAAAAGGTGACCGGCAAATACAGCCGCCATCTGCGCACCACCAGCGACAGTGAAATCCTGCTGAACGTGTTGGCGGACAAAGTGGCTGACGCAATCAAGGTGAACGGCAGTGCCGATGCGATCCGCAATATCTTTGCCGGTGTAAAAATGACCATGGAGCGGGTGCAAGGTGCCTATTCCGTGGTCTGCCTGATCGCTGGTGTAGGCATGCTGGCATTCCGCGACCCCCATGGCATTCGCCCTCTGTCCGTTGCACGGCGTGATGCAGATGGGGACGGCGATGATTATGCGTTTGCCTCTGAAGATGTGGCGTTTGGCATCAACGGTTTTGACAAAATGCGTGACCTGAAGCCAGGCGAAGCCATGCTGGTGGACCTTGAAGGCAACCTGCACGAATTCCAGGCGGTGGAAGGCAAGCTGACACCCTGTATTTTTGAGTATGTCTATCTGGCGCGGCCGGACAGTGTGCTCGACGGCGTGTCCGTCTATCAGGCGCAAATCCGGATGGGCAAAACGCTGGCAAAACAGATTTCCGAGAGCGGTCTGGACATTGACGCGGTTGTCCCGGTGCCAGATAGCGCGCGTCCAGTGGCGCTGGAAGTGTCCAACATCACCGGTATTCGGTACCGCGAAGCGCTGGTGAAAAACCGCTACGTGGGCCGGACATTTATCATGCCGGGTCAGGAAGAGCGCCAAAAGTCCGTGCGACGCAAATTGAACGCCATCCCGCGCGAGATCGAAGGTCGCAACATCCTGTTGATCGACGACAGTATTGTGCGCGGCAACACCATCAAAAAGATTGTGCAGATGTGTCGCGAAGCGGGAGCCAAGAAGGTGTACATTGCTTCGGCCTCCCCACCGGTCGCCAATCCAAACGTCTATGGCATCGACATGCCAACCAAACACGAGCTCATTGCAAATGGCAAAACCGTCGACGAGATCCGCGACGAGTTGGGCGCTGATGCGCTATTCTATCAGAAGCTTGAAGACCTGATCTGGTCGGCCAAAGAAGGCAATCCTGAGATCGAGCAATTTGATTGCTCTTGTTTTGACGGCAAGTACATCACCGGAGGCGTAACCCCGGAGTATCTTGCTGCGCTGGAAGGCAGCAATCGTGTGAGCAAAAAGATCGAAGAGGCCCCAACCCCGGGCGCAAGCTGGAACGGGGCCAAATTGGTTCCGTCGCAGGGCTGATCTTGTGAACTTGCTGGCATTGGACAGTCGCTGGCAGCGATTCAACGATGAAAACTGGGCCTGCCCCTGCTGTGGGCAGGCCTTTTCCGGCGTGTTTGACATTGGCTATGACCACCCAGATTGCTGGACACATGGCAGCTTGCGGGAGAGCGGGCAATACGCACTTCAGGTCGGTGACGACAAATTGTCCTCTGATCTTTGCCGTTGGGAAGACCATCGGTTTGTCTGTACTCTCTTGCCCTTGCCAATCAAAGGTAGCGAAGAGGTGTTCAACTTTGCGGTCTGGGCCAGCGTGAAACCGGCCGATTTCTACAACTACATCGACTTTGCCACTGGGGAGGCACCGGCATTTGCCCCCTGCGAGGTATGGCTGATGAACGATCTGCCACAATTTGCCAGCGATGAGCCAATATCTGGACAATTGCAGCCGGGACCAGACGGCCAACGCCCGCGTCTCATGATCTCCGATGGACCACTGGCACAAGCGCAGGCAGAAGGCATTTCTTTCGATCAACTGCTGGATATTTACGCCGATACCGGTACCGACGTCCGTCCACACCTGAATGGCTGATATCCGCCACTTTTGCCTTTTTTCTTGCGCAAAACGCCGCCTGTTTAGCGGTCCTTAACCACAATTGTTCTAAGTCTGCCTAGCGGCTGCTGACCCTCCACTTATATAGCCGCCACCACTCACAAACACAGGCAGACTCATGTCCTCCAAGACTCCTACTCACGTGGCCGCCCAGGCCACGCAAACCGGTGTGCTGAAAAACCGTTCCCGCTTAACTTTGATTGGCGTGATGGGCAGCGTGAAACAACCTCGCGCGCTTCTGATGACCGCAGGCGGCAAGACACTGCGTGTCGAACTGGGGGATCGCACGCCCTCCGGCAAAGTTGTGGCTATAGGTGAAGACAGCATTGTGCTGAACGCCGGTCATGGCACCACGCGTTTGACGATGCCCAACTAACACCAAATAAGTCGATAGAGCTCAACACAGCCCGCGACCTGCGACGTGCTTGCCTCTTGACCTTACGCCGCTTTGACCGCACATCAGCGCTATGAGTGACACGTCCCAAACCCCCGACGCCTCTGGCGAAAAAATTGCGCTGATCACTGGCGCTTCCCGCGGCCTTGGCGCCGCTTTTGCTGAGGCGCTTGTGCCCGCTTACCACGTTGTGGCCGTCGCGCGCACAACCGGTGCGTTGGAAGATCTGGACGATCGCATTCAGGCCAAGGGTGGTAAATCCACGCTGGCACCAATGGACATCACCAACGCCGACGCCATGGCCCAGCTGTGTCGATCCATCCATGACCGGTGGGGCAATGTAGATCTTTGGATTCACACCGCCGCCCACGGCGCGCCGCTGACCCCAACAGATCACATTGACGCCAAAGACTGGCAAAAATCGTTATCGATCAATGTGGATGCGGTGGGACGGTTGATTCCGTTTATGAGCCCACTTTTGGGCGACACTGGCCATGCGGTGTTTTTTGAGGATAACCGCGCGGGCGAAAAATTCTTTGGGTCATACGGCGCCACCAAAGCTGCGCAGATTGCACTGGCCAAAAGCTGGCAGGCCGAAACCACCAAAATCGGCCCCACCGTGTCGATCCTCAGTCCACGTGGTATGCCAACTGGCACACGAGCCCGCTTCTTCCCCGGTGAAAACAAAGACAGCCTCACCCATCCACGAGAAGAAGCCGCGCGCTTGATGGCAGAAATCGGTCTGTAACGCTATAAGGCTGGCAGGCATGCAACGCGCCTGCCGCCAGCGACACCACGCACCTTGCCCCCCTAGCACGGCTCCACTAGACAGGACGTCAGCAAATATTGGGGCAGGCACATGCGTATTCTCATCACCAATGACGACGGCATCAATGCACCTGGACTGAAGGTTCTGGAGCAGATCGCGGCAGAACTGGCCGGGCCAGATGGCGAAGTTTGGTGTGTAGCACCTGCATTTGAACAATCTGGCGTTGGCCACTGCATCAGCTACACACACCCCACCATGATTGCCCAAATGGGCGAGCGTCGCTTTGCCGCCGAGGGAAGCCCAGCCGACTGTGTGTTGGCCGGTATCCATGATGTGATGAAAGACGCGCCGCCGGAGTTGATCCTATCCGGCGTAAATCGCGGCAACAACTCGGCGGAAAACGCGCTGTACTCAGGCACTTTGGGCGCTGCCATAGAAGGCGCGTTGCAAGGTATCCCCTCATATGCGTTGTCGCAGTTTTTGGGGCCAAAAAACTTCCACGCAGAAGACCCATTTGAAGCCGCCGGCACCTTTGGGGCGGATGTTGTACGCAAAGTTCTTGCGGCAAATCCGAGCAATGATGATGCCTATGGCCTTTTTTACAACATCAATTTCCCGCCTGTCATGGCCGCGGATGTTCAAGGTGTGCGCGCCGTTGCACAGGGGTTTCGTGAAGGCACGCGGTTCTCTGTTGAGCCGCACAATGCGCCGTCCGGGCGGCGTTTCCTCTGGGCCAAAGGTGGCGATCAGACCCGCAAGACAGCAGATGGCACAGATGCGGCTGCCAATCTGGACGGCTATATCTCGGTCACGCCGATGCGCGCCGATTTGACAGCCCATGACGCGCTGGCGGCGTTGAAAGGCATTGAATGACCGACCCCGACGCACTTGCTCAACGCAAAATGCAGTTCCTGTTTGCCTTGCGCTCGCGTGGGGTGACCGACCCGGCTGTGCTCACTGCGATGGAACAGATTGATCGCGGTCTCTTTGTGCGTGGGCTGTTTTCTGAGCGGGCTTATGAGGACACGCCACTGCCGATTTCTTGTGGCCAGACAATTTCCCAGCCCTCTGTGGTGGGGCTGATGACACAAGCGCTGGAAGTGACCTCGCGGGACAAAGTGCTCGAAGTGGGCACTGGTTCTGGCTATCAAGCCGCCATTCTGAGCCAACTGGCGCGACGGGTATATACCGTGGACCGCCACAAGCGGTTGGTGCAGGAAGCACGGGGGATTATTGACCAGCTGGGTATCGTGAATATCACCTCATTGATCTCCGATGGTAGCTTTGGACTTCCCGATCAGGCGCCGTTTGACAAGATCATTGTAACAGCTGCCGCGGAGGATCCGCCAGGCCCCCTCTTGGCGCAGCTCAAGATCGGCGGTATCATGGTGGTGCCTGTGGGTCAGTCGGATGCGGTACAAAGCCTCATTCGAGTGCGTAAGACCGAGGACGGGCTGGACTATGACGAATTGCGCTCGGTGCGGTTTGTGCCTTTGCTTGAGGGCGTCGCGCGCGAAAATGATTGATTAAATTGGGCTTTCCCCTTGGCAATTGGGGAGGGTTCGCCCATTTGCAAGCGTAACGTAGCGAACAACAAAGCGGCCTTGGCACCAGACCCCCGTAACTAGGGCGCCGCATGTGAGGACATCGAAATGGCAGTATTCACGCCCAAGAACACCCGATGGATTGGCGCAGGCCTTGCGTTGACTGTGATGAGCGGGTGTTTGGATACCCTAGATTATGACCTGCGCGGCGACATTGGCGGCGGCTTAGACACCACCACAGCGGCGCAAACGGCAACCGCGCAGCGACCTGAACCGGATGACCGCGGGGTCATTGCCTACCCAAGTTACCAAGTGGCGGTGGCCAAACGTGGGGACACGCTTGCCGATGTCTCCGAGCGGGTTGGCATTCCTGCAGAAGAATTGAGCCGGACCAACGGCATCGCGCTAGATGCGCAATTGCGTGAGGGGGAGGTTGTGACCCTGCCCCGCCGCGTAACCGAGCCGTCTCCTGCAACGGGCGGTACAGGGGTTATTACTGCGCCCGGTGGTGTCGACATTGCGTCGCTGGCCGGAGGTGCGATCAACAACGCGGATACTGGCGTGGAGACAGAAACACTGCAACCAGTGAGTGCTTCGACAACAAAGGTTCAGACCGGCGTTGAGCCTGTGCGGCACAAAGTCAAACGTGGCGAGACCGCCTTTACCATTGCACGTCTTTACAACGTGTCGGTGCGGTCTTTGGCTGAATGGAACGGCTTGGGCAGCGATTTCACCATTCGAGAAAACCAAATTCTGTTGATACCACCAGTTGATCCCGCAGCAGAAGCCGAACGCAAGGCGGCGGTAGCGGCCGCTGCGACAACCACCACCAAGCCTGGCGAAGGCTCTCCCACCCCAACGCCACCAAGCGCGTCCAAACCGCTCCCAGAGGACAATACGGTGGCTGCGGCGACGCCGGTAGCAAAGCCGGACAGCCCGAACCTGAGCGAACAGCAGAGCGCGAGCAAAGCCGCTATGAGCTATCCTGTGTCTGGCAAGGTGATCCGGCCCTACTCCAAAGGCAAAAACAACGGCATTGATATTGCGGGCGACGCCGGTGCCAAAGTGACAGCAGCTGCGGATGGCACTGTGGCGGCGATCACCAAAGATGCCGATGACGTGACCATCCTTGTAGTGCGCCACCCCAACAACCTGATGACGGTCTATTACAACGTAGACGGCGTGAAGGTGAAAAAGGGCGCAAGCGTGAAGCGTGGGCAAAGCATGGCAGTGCTGCCTGCGGAAAACAGCTTTGTGCACTTTGAAGTGCGCGAAGGTTTTGACAGCGTCGACCCGGCCCCCTACCTAAAATAGGGTGCCGAGACGCTGAGGTTAGTCCAGTGTGACACCCTCGCGGCCGGCCAAATCCACGAAGAACTGCCAAGCAACACGACCCGAGCGTGCACCGCGTGTGGCCTGCCATTCGATGGCTTCAGCCCGAAGACGCGAGGCGTCAACCTGAACGCCATAAGCGTCACAATAGCCGTCAATCATTGCCAGGAACTCGTCCTGCGAGCAGGGATGGAACCCAAGCCAAAGACCAAAGCGATCTGAGAGGGACACTTTCTCTTCGACCGCTTCTGACGGGTTAATGGCCGAGCTGCGCTCATTTTCGATCATGTCACGCGGCATCAGGTGGCGACGGTTGGACGTGGCATAGAAAACCACATTGTCGGGACGCCCTTCGATTCCGCCGTCGAGAACCGCTTTGAGGGATTTGTAATGCTGGTCATCGTGGCTAAAGCTGAGATCATCACAGAACAGCAGGAATCGTTCGTCGGAAGCGCGCAACAGGTTTAGCAGGCGGGCCACGGATGGCAGGTCTTCGCGTTGCAACTCGACAATTTTGAGTGGCAGCCCTTCCGAGAGAACCTGTGCGTGCACCGCTTTCACAATCGATGATTTGCCCATGCCTCGGGCGCCCCAAAGCAACGCATTATTCGCTGGCAGCCCGCGCGCAAACTGACGGGTGTTTTCCAAAAGCGTATCGCGGGAGCGGTCAATTCCGATCAGCAGATCCAAAGACACGCGATTGATGTGCCTGACCGGCTCCAAGCGGTCTGGATCGACGTGCCAGACAAACCCGTCCGCGGCCGCAAAGTCAGGCGCAGCCATGGGCGCGGGAGCCATACGTTCCAGCGCGTCGGCGATGCGGGTCAAAGTGGTGTCATCCATGGCAGGCCTCCGGTCATTTGTGGCGATAGAAACCACGTTCCCAAAGCAACAACAAGAGCCGCAACCAAAAAGCGCGCCCCGGTTTGGGACGCGCTTGGAGTTTCAGCTTCGAGGTCGGTTACTTGTGGCTTTCGGCGTCCGCCATGTCAGCCTCATCTTCACCCTCTTCGTCGTCCTCAAAATAGACGCCTTCGGCTTTCAACTTGGCCACACGTTGGCGATCCACACGGCGCACCAAGAAGATCGACACTTCGTAGAGGCCATAGACCACAACAAAGAGGATCAGCTGTGTCACCACATCTGGCGGGGTCACCAAAGCGGCCAGAACAAGAATGCCAACCATGGCGTATTTGCGCACACGACCAAGACCTTCAGCATCGACCAATCCAGCTTTGCCCATCAGGGTCAAAAGCACGGGAAGCTGAAAACATAGGCCAAAGGCCATGATGAACTTCAGTGTGATATCAAGGCTTTCGTTGACCTTACCAAAGAAGGTGATTTGCACGCCTTCGGAGGTCGCAGGCACGGCGGCTGCCACTGTGCCAGGCACATCATCAACCGCTGGCGCCAACAGATTGGCAAACACAGACGCCACATCGGCAAATCCAAGGAAAAATTGCATCGCCAGAGGGGTGACAACCAATTGAGCAAAGGTTGCGCCCAACAAGAACATAAACGGCGACGCAATCATAAACGGCAGAAACGCGCCACGTTCGTTTTTGTAGAGGCCGGGTGCCACAAACCGCCACAGCTGGAAGCCAATCACTGGGAAGGACAGGGCAAAGCCGCCTACCATAGAGATCCGAAACAATGTGAAGAGATACTCCTGCGGGGAGGTGAACTGCAACGTTGGAGATGGATCGCCAAGCTCACGCAGCACTTGCACAATCGGTGATACAAGGAAGTGCAACACATGTTCCGCAATGAATTGCCCGCCAATCGGCACAAAGAAAAAGCTGATCGCGATCACAAAAGCGATGCCGGATCGGATCAAACGAGTGCGCAGTTCCGCAAGGTGCTCGATCAACGGTGCGGAGCTGTCTTCGAGTTGGTCAGTGGAGCTCATGCCTCATCCTTCTTCGAAGTCGTCGTTGACCGTGGCGTTGGGGCCGGATCATAACTACGTGCGGCCTTGCGCGCAGCCTTCGCAGCGTCCTCGGGAGAGACTTCGGCCTCAGCGGCCGCTTTCTCAGCCGCTTCTTTGTCGAGACGGGCCTGTGCCATTTCGGAGGACTTTTGGCGGATTTTTTCGGCCGCCTCAGCCCGCTCTTTGGACAGCTGTGTGGTCTCAGCGCCCGGTTCATAGGACATGGACCGCTTGACCTCTCCAACGGAGTCGTTGAGCGCATCTGTGGCGGTTTTCAAAGGATTGCTGACCTTGTTCAGGCCATCAGTTGCCCCTTTGAGGGTGTCGGTGACATCTTTGACGCCTGATTTGTCAGCCGCCTCGTTCATGGCGCTGGAAAATTCCCGCGCCATGCCTTTGGCCTTGCCCACAAATCGACCGACCGTCCGGAACATCACCGGCAAATCCTTTGGCCCCACAACAATCAGCGCAACCACGCCAATCACTAGCAGCTCGGGCAATCCCAAATCAAACATACTGGTTCAGCCTCAGATCAGACTTTGTCTTTGTCGTCGGCGGGTGTCACGTCTTTGGCCGTTTCGGAAGCTTCTTCTTCGAGCTCCTGCTGGCCTTCGTTGATGCCCTTTTTGAACGATGTGATGCCTTTGCCAACTTCGCCCATCAGGCCGCTGATTTTACCACGACCAAACAACACCAGCACGACAATCGCGATCAGCAGAATGCCCGGCAGACCAATGTTTCCAATACCCATGATGTTTCTCCTCTTTGCGGGCGCGCGGCCCGATATCATCTGTCTGGCTCAGTCCTACCGACTTGGAGCTTGGCGTAAAAGTAACAATCCCGGGCGTTGCACAGCAATTTGGGGCTTTTTGCCTCTAGATTTGCCATTATTATGTCAGTTGCCATTATGTTGTCAGGATATCGGAGATTCGTGCCCTATGGCCAGTTCGCAAAAACGCTCAGATCGCCTGTATGCGCTGATGGAGATATTGAAAGATGGCGCGCTACATCGCGCCGAGGAATTGGCGGCTGCAATGCAGGTCTCGCTGCGTACAATTTACCGCGACATGCAAACGCTGGCGAACAGCGGTGTGGCCGTCGAGGGGGAGCGCGGCACGGGCTATCGCGCCAAAGCTGTTCTGACCCTCCCCCCCCTGAACCTCACCGAAGACGAGCTGGAGGCGCTGCACATCGGGCTAGAAGTGGTTGGCACGGGCATGGAGGGGCCGTTGCGTGCGGCGGCAGAAAGCCTGAGTGCGAAGATTGATGCGGTGCTACCAGAGGAGATTGGCGGCGTTGCACAAGGGTTTGGGTTTGCCGCCTACCCGTTTGTAGAAACCACGCAGAGTTTGAGCCATCTTGAACCTCTGCGCACGGCCATTCGCGCCAAGCAAAAGCTTAGGATCACCGTAAAAGGCAGCGTCGCACGGGACGTGCGGCCATTAAAGCTCGACTACTGGGGGCGGGTCTGGACCCTTGGTGTTTGGGACGAAACCCTTAGCGAGTTTGCCAATATTCGGGTTGACCAGATTGTTGATTTGGCTGTGTTGCCGGGATTGTTTGTCGAAGAACCTGGCAAGAGCCTAAAAGACTTGTTGGCACAAACTTAAGCCAATTTAGGTTTTGGCCGGGAACACAAAGCAGCGATCCCGCCGTATGGTGAGCCACAGCGGTGTGCCTTCTTTGGGAAGGAACACATTGGGCACAGTGACTTTCAAGGCGGAGCCATCGTGGTCCATTTTGAATTCAACCAAGCTTTCGTTGCCCATGAAGCGCGCCCGGGTGACAAGCCCACGTGCGGCCACCCCGTCTGAGGGTGTTGGCAACGGACCTTTGCCATCGCGATCAAAGTCTAGCTTGAGGTGCTGCGGACGAATAACAATTTCAACTGGCGCGCCATCCGCAAGACCCGGGGTCAGGAACTGGCCGAAGGGCGTTTCGGTTAACGCGCCATTGCTCACGGATTTGATGACGTTGATGTCGCTAAAGAACGCCACCGCCTGCTTGTCCTTCGGCGCGTTGTAGATGTTATAGGGCGCCCCCTGCTGGACAATCACCCCGTCGCGCATGAGGGCAATTTCATCGGCCATACGCATGGCCTCTTCGGGCTCGTGGGTCACCAGCAATACAGCAGTGTCCTCTTCTTTGAGCACGGCCAAGGTTTCATCGCGGATGCCGTCACGCAGACGGTTGTCGAGACCAGAGAACGGCTCATCCATCAGCATAATACGGGGACGTGGTGCCAAGGCGCGGGCCAGTGCGATCCGTTGTTGCTCTCCACCGGACAGCAGGTGCGGATATTTGTCGATGGCCCAGCCAAGGTTAACCTTTCCAAGAAGTTCCTCAACACGAGCACGCTTTTCGTCTTTGCTGCCTTTGAGACCAAAGGCGACGTTGTCACAGACCGATAGGTGCGGGAACAGGGCAAAGTCCTGGAACATCAAGCCAATTTGGCGTCGCTCGGGCGGAATGCGGAAGACCGTGTCGCAGATCAGCTTGCCATCAACATAGATTTCACCGCTGTCTTGCATATCCACGCCGGCGATCATACGCAGAGTCGTGGACTTGCCGCAGCCAGACGGACCCAGCAGGCAGGTGACCTTGCCAGACTGCAATGTGAGAGACACGTCGTCCACCACCTGACGGTTGCCAAAACGGCGGCGCAGGTTGCGGATTTCCAAACGTGGTGGCGTCGAAGTGGATGTCAGCTGCACGGAAGGCCTCTTACAATCCCCGATGCTTTTCATCGGGTTTCGCGTTGGTGTATCAGCCCCCTACCCGTGCTTCAACCCTGCGGCTGCCGATCAGAACTGCGGCAAAACCAAGCACCAAAACAATCACGCAGATCTGCAGAAGTTGCTCGTATTTGTGCCCGTCATACAGGAACTGGGACACAAATTCCGTGTCGCGAAACATATAGGCGGCAGCCCCATAAAGCGCGGTAAAAAAGCAAGCCATATAGGACCAGAGCGGGACATCCCGTCCACCAATCAAGCTGGCAACCAGCACGGGTGTGAGGAACATCGAAGCGGTGCCGGACACGGCCACGGCGTCAAACAGGGTTTGGTTGCCCCAAAGCGTCAGGGCGCCGCCTGCGAGGGCAAAGACCAACATAGCGATGCGGCCACCGGTCAACGTGCGTGGGGCGAGCTTGAGTTCCTCGACCACAAGGCGGGCGGCGGAGCTAAGCGCGGAGTCCAAAGTGGACAGTGCCGACACCAACAGAGAGAGGATCAGCAGGGTGAAGAGCCAGGTGGGGAACATTGTGCTCCACGTGCCGATCAGCTGGCCTTCATAGGCTGCGCCCTCAAGCGAAGCTTGAATGCCAAAGAAGCCAAACGCAATGATGCAAAGCGTGGACAGCCAGAACGCATGCAGGAAGCTTTTGCGGGTGGTGTCACGATCCGCGAGAAAGCCGCGGTCCATCATCACCGGATCATGCACCGGATAGGAGAACACCTGAAGCGCGGCGACCACCAGCAGAACCCAGCCATTATGAGGGCCGGAGGCGCCGGGGGCCGTGAGAACCGCGCCAAGGTTAAACTCCGGACGCAGGATGAGCGCAACAAATGCAATGCCAAACACCACAAGGAACAGCAACATCTGTACCACGTCGGTACGCAGGGCTGCGGACAGGCCGCCCCATGCGGAATAGGCCAACGCAACCACGCCAACGATCAGGATGGCGATGGTGTCCGCGTTGGCAACCTCCGGCAGCGCGGCGCTGAAGATCAGGCCAACGACCAGCAGATTGGCAAAGACTTCGGACAGTAGCCGCAATGCGATCACCACGTTGTAGGCGGTGGTGCCGGGTGTGCCAAAGCGAGAGGTCAGCCAGTCCTGAACGGAGCCAGCGCCTTGTATCCGCATGCGGTTCACGATGTAGCCACCGGTCAGGAAAGACGCGTAGTAGGCCGCATAGGCCAATGTCCCCGCGATACCGTAGTAAAATCCAAGGATGGCAGCGTTCATCAAAGAGCGCGCAAAGATCCAGGTGGTGACCTGCGACAGCACCAAGGTCCAGAGCGAAGGTGCCTGCCCTTCCATTGATTGGCCGCTGAAGAAGCCCACAACCGTGGCGCGTTTGGGGGCGACAACAAGGCTGAGCAAGAGAATGGCGGCGAAGATAGTGATAAGAGGGGCGGCGTGCATGGTTGTATCCCGTTCAAAGTTGGGATCGGCCTAGCAGGCGGCCAGATGTCAGGCTAGCCGCCCCACAGAAACGTGATGAAACGTCAGAGGGTTACGTGGGTTCTGTCAGATCAAAAGCCACATCGCCAAGCACGCGCCCGTTGACCTGAATGGCTAGTTTGTGCGGACCGGGATGCAGTTGAAACGTGCTGGCGTTGGCTTTGAGCGGGTGCTTTTTGGCCAGTGTGAGCGACTTTCCAGAAGGGATTTTGCCTTGCTTGAGCTTAAACACCTTGTCACTGCCACGCCCGTTGGGGCGATGGAAGCTCAGCACATAGTCGACCATCACCGGCACAGGGGATGTGCCATCCGTGGACAGCGTTGTCTCGACCTGTAGCGCGTCACCGATCTGGATGCTGTCGCCGCCCACCGAAAGGCTGTCCAATGTGACAGGCGCGTCGGCGTGGAAACCCAGCATCGACAGCGCGCCGGAATGGCCCGCCTTCACGGCAGTGCGCAAAGAGTGGCGTGTCATCCAGTCCAATTCTTTTGGGGCTTGCTTGCCGCGCTCCTTCCACTCGGAGAGTTGGCTGACCACAGTGTCGGTGGAGAGTTTGGAAATGTCGTTGAGGTGGTTGGACACCGACCGGGTCACGTAGCGCGTTGGGTCGGCGTGCAATTTTGCCAGTAAGGGCAGCGGTGCCATGGGATCGATGTCGATTTTCTTGGCCCACGGCAATTTGGGACGTGTGCCCTCGCTCACCAATCGGCGGACGTGGTAATTGTCATTCTCGGCCCAGTCATGCAGGCGGGCAAAGATTTCGTCGGGCCAACGGTTGAGGAAGGGGCGGATGTAGAACTCCATAGAGAAGCGCTTGGTGGCCTCTTTCAGCAGATCAAGCGCTCGATCCCGATGATTTTCAACCCCATGACGGGTGGCCAAGATGCCCGGCACCGCATGGATAAACCGGCCAAAGTCATCGTCGGTGAGCGACGGATCAAGTGCAGGCGGCATGGCCGCTTCAAGTTGATCCGCCATGTCTGGGAAGTCTGGCGCGAGGCGTTTTTCGATGCAGTCGGCAATCCAGTCCAGCCGCTCCATGAGTTCGCGGCCTTCGAGACCTGCGACAACTTCGGCATGGAACGCCTCGGCGTCAAACCCCGGGACACCGGCAGAAAACTCCGCCGCCAGATCACCCAGACTGCCTGCGTTAAACAACTGATCTTTTAGTGAAAACCCTTGGGACACACCCACACCTCGCGCCATAAACAAAATTTCTCCGGCTTACATTGTGGAGGCGAATGCGCCGCCGTCCAGCAGAACATTCTGCCCGACGATAAACCCTGCGTGATGAGAGCAAAGGAACGCACACGTGGCACCAAACTCATCTGACGTGCCATAGCGACCAGCCGGAATGGTGGTGGCGCGTTGGGCCTGTGCTTCTTCCATCGAGATGCCCTGTTGCTCGGTCACAGCCGTGTCCAAAGACACTGCCCGGTCGGTGGCGTGGATGCCGGGCAGCAGATTGTTGATGGTCACACCTTTGCCAGCTACCTGACGCGCGGTGCCAGCTACGTAGCCGGTCAGGCCTGCGCGGGCGGCGTTGGACAAGCCCAGCACCGGAATTGGCGACTTCACCGACACGGAGGTGATGTTCACCACGCGGCCCCAACCACGTTCCATCATGCCGGGCACCAGCGCTTTGATCAGCGCTATTGGCGCCAGCATGTTGGCATCCAGCGCAGAGATAAAATCATCACGATCCCAATCGGTCCACATACCCGGAGGTGGACCGCCTGCGTTGTTCACCAGAATATCCGCGCCTTGCGCAGCTTCGATCAACTTGGCCTGGCCTTCGGCGGTGGTCACGTCACATGCAATCGCCTGAACATCCACACCAAATTCGGACCGGATATCAGCAGCGGCGGACTCAAGCGCCTCAACGCCGCGCGCGTTCATGATCAGATCGACACCTTCCGCAGCCAGAGCGCGAGCGCAGCCCAACCCAAGACCTTTTGAGGACGCACAAACCAGTGCGCGTTTACCTTTAATTCCCAATTCCATGCGATTCTCCCCGTTGTTGTGGGGGTAAGAAATACCCAAATCAGGAAGGATGCCAGTATAATGCCGAGGCCAAGGCACTGTGCTGCCACATTTGCGTGTTATTCAATTGCCCAAAGATTACGTGCAGTACACCAACATAGGTAACTTATGACGTCCCAAGTCCAAGACAGTTCTCAGCCCTCTCAACGTTTGCCAGTGTATCCAGCGGATGCCCTGGTGGTGACTGATGGAGCAAACCTTGGTGATTCTCTGTCTTTTGCAGAGGAACTTGTGCCTGATGATATTTATACGCTGAACCACGATGCGGAAGAAAAGAGCCTCGCGCTGCGCACAGATAGCGAGGGGCAACACTTCATTGCCAGCGAATATAGCCTCGGCACCAAGGATGCGCGCGTCTACTTGGATTGCGTGGCGACTTTCATGCCCCCCAGCGGCGACACCATTGAAGTGTTGGTTTTGGTCGAGGTGGATGATGATGGTGGTGTTGTCGAAGTTTATGGAGCCCCATTGGCGCCACTGACCCCCAAAGGCGACTATGTCTTGGTGGGGGTAGACCGAGGAGCGGCCTCTACCAAATTGGCGCAACTGGCTTGTGTGAGCTTCACTGGTGGTGCTCGGATCACCATGGCCACGGGTGAACAACGTCGGGTCGAAAACCTGAAAGTTGGTGACAGGGTTCTGACACGCGATGACGGGCCCCAAGAGGTACGCTGGATTGGACATGCCGTACAGCGCGCAAGCGGAGAGTTTGCCCCAATCGTCATAACAGCGGGCACACTCAACAACACCAATGATCTGCGTGTGAGCCCCGATCACCGGCTGTTTGTCTATCAACGCCATGACCATATTGGTGTGGGACGCAGCGAGTTGCTGATCAAAGCGCGTCATTTGGTGAATGGGGATACAGTCTACGCCGATGAAGGCGGGTTTGTGGACTATTACCAGATCATGTTTGACACCCATCAGATCATCTTTGCCGAAGGTATTTCTGCCGAAACCATGCAGATGGATACACGTACGCGCCCTGCGGTGCCAGAGGAGGTGAAGGAACGGCTACGCCCAGCCTCCAATGCGGCGCGTGGCATGCCACAGGCGCACTTGGAAGTGCATGAAAGCTTGTTGGATCGCCCCGATGCCGTGGAGCTTTTGAAGCGGGCATCGTCAAAGTAGGACACACCGCTTTTCCTTGCGAATTGACGCTGTGAGACCTATACGCGCGGACATGTTGGACACGCAGACAAACCGCCCCGAATTGCCGCCCGAGATTGCGCGCCGTCGCACCTTTGCGATCATCTCGCACCCGGACGCAGGTAAGACCACGCTGACCGAAAAGTTCCTCCTCTATGGTGGCGCGATTCAGATGGCGGGTCAGGTGCGAGCCAAAGGTGAGGCACGCCGCACCCGGTCGGACTTCATGCAGATGGAGAAAGATCGCGGTATTTCCGTGTCCGCCTCTGCCATGTCGTTTGATTATGGCACCTTCCGCTTCAACCTGGTGGACACACCGGGCCACAGCGATTTTTCGGAAGACACCTATCGCACGCTCACTGCTGTGGATGCGGCGGTCATGGTGGTTGACGGTGCTAAGGGTGTCGAAAGCCAAACGCAAAAACTGTTCGAAGTCTGTCGTCTGCGTGACCTGCCAATCCTGACGTTCTGTAACAAGATGGACCGGGAAAGCCGCGACACGTTTGATATCATTGACGAGATCCAAGAAAATCTGGCGATTGATGTGACCCCGGCAAGCTGGCCAATTGGCGTCGGTCGCGAGTTCATGGGCACCTACGACATGCTCAATGACCGACTGGAGCTGATGGATCGGGCTGATCGGAATGTGGTTGCAGAAAGCGTTCAGATTGAAAGTCTGGATGATCCAAAGCTGTCTGACCACGTACCGGAGCATCTGCTGGAACAGCTGCGCGAAGAAGTTGAGATGGCAAAAGAGTTGTTGCCAAAGTTGGACCCGCAGGCGGTGCTGGAAGGGCATATGACGCCGATTTGGTTTGGCTCTGCGATCAACTCCTTTGGTGTGAAAGAATTGATGGATGGCATTGGCAGCTACGGGCCAGAGCCTCAGATTCAAACAGCTGAGCCGCGCAAAATTGCGCCAGAAGAGAAGAAAGTCGCCGGGTTTGTATTTAAGGTTCAGGCCAACATGGACCCAAAACACCGCGACCGTGTGGCGTTTGTTCGGATGGCCTCTGGCCACTTCAAACGGGGTATGAAGCTCACTCACGTACGCACCAAAAAACCCATGGCTATTTCCAATCCTGTGCTGTTTTTGGCCTCTGACCGTGAGCTGGCCGAAGAGGCCTGGGCGGGGGACATCATTGGTATCCCCAACCATGGGCAACTGCGCATTGGCGACACGCTGACCGAAGGGGAAGCGCTGCGGGTGTCTGGCATTCCAAGCTTTGCACCGGAACTGTTACAAGGCGTTCGTGCGGGCGACCCACTGAAAGCCAAGCACCTTGAAAAGGCGCTGATGCAGTTTGCCGAAGAAGGTGCCGCGAAGGTGTTCAAGCCAATGATTGGGTCGGGCTTTATTGTGGGCGTGGTCGGGCAGCTTCAATTTGAAGTGCTCGCCAGCCGGATTGAGATGGAATACGGCCTGCCCGTGCGCTTTGACCAAAGCCAATTCACCTCCGCCCGTTGGGTACATGGTGACCGGAAAGCGGTCGAAAAGTTTGCCGATATGAACAAACAGCACATCAGCTATGACAACGATGGCGATGTGGTTTTCTTGACCCGCTTGCAATGGGACATCGACCGCGTTGCGCGCGATTATCCGGATGTCACGCTGAGCGCGACCAAGGAAATGATGGTCTGATACACTCTGCGATTGCACGGGGTTTCCCCCCGTGCAAACATCGCCCCATGTCACAAAAAACACTCACCTATCCGGGCGGTTACGCCTATATGATGGAGCGCTACGACGGGCGGCGCGAGCCGTTTGATTTTGGTCCCGAAGACCTACCGCCATTGGACGCCAACCTCTCTGTTTTGAAGAATGCTGTGGTACCAGAGCGTGCGACGCAGAAGGGGCCAGCAGATCCCAACACAAGTTGGTCTCGCAAGCGACGCCAAATTGCGGAAGAGTTCATTGGAAAAAGCGAATTGGCGTTTTTAAATGCGCAACTGATTTCCAACCTGCGTAAGCGCGGATCCCCGCCACAAACCGCCGCATTGTTTTGCCGTATCTGGGCCGAGGAAGCCGGTTTTTTGCTTTCCGAGTTAAACCTGCGCTGGCTGGTGAGTTCGGTCCAGACTTTTGCAGACCATGGCGAGACCGCTGTTCAGCGAGAAGTTGGTCAAAGTCTGCGCATGTTGTTTGGCATGATGAAGTTGTATGAATTTGAGCGCAGTTTTGGCGGGATTGAGCCCAGCAAAGAATACGGCTTTGGCAAACGGGTGAAATCACGTCTTCCACTGGATATGGAGTCTTTCTCGCTGATGCATGGCGGGTTGGATATCAATCTAATTGTCCCAATCTGGGAGTTGGGAAAAACCGACCCTGTGATTGCGCCGTTGGTGGATCACCTGCTGCAAGAGTTGCTCGAAGAACCCAGCGGCGTGTTTCGGCGGCTGGCGCAGATGCGCGCCAAGAAAGAACGACAGCAGGCCCGCAAATGAGCACCGATGCCCCCACTTGGGGTGTCGTGGCCACGATAAAGGCGCCCGCCGTCGATATTCTGAACTTTGTTGCTTATCATCTGGATTTGGGGGCGGCTCACGTTTGGATTTATCTGGATGCGGCAAATCCGGAGGCCAAAGACCAGCTTAAACCACATCCGCAGCTAACGGTGGTGCGCACCGGCGACACCTATTGGATCAAAACCCGTGGGAAAAAGCCGCCGATGCATCAGCCGCGGCAGTCTTTCAACGTGCGCCACGCCTACAATCGGGCCAAAAACGTGGATTGGCTGCTCCACATTGATGTGGATGAATTTCTTTGGCCAGATCGGCCAATTACAGAGCAGTTGGCGTCCTTGCCGGCGGAATGTCTGGTGGCGCGCGTGCGCCCTGCCGAAGCCATGGCCTCTGTGGACAGGGAGCCGCACATCCACTTCAAGAGGTTTATTGCTGACAAGACCGCGCGCAAAAGCATTGTTGCCGACATCTATCCCAATTTTGCGCCTTACCTAAAAAACGGCTTCGTCAGTCATGTGGCCGGCAAGATGTTTCTACGCACCGGCCAAAAGGACATGACAATCAAAATCCACAATGTGGTGCAGAACGGACAACACAATCCGGGTCAGGTCGAACTCACCGATTCATCGTTGTTGCACCTGCACACCACAAGTTGGGACCATTGGATGCAGAGCTTTGCCTATCGTCATCAAAAAGGCTCCTATCGGGACGAGTTGGGCGCCGCAACACCGGAAGATCAAGGCGGGCTGAACTTACACAAACTGTTTGCCCATCTGGCCGAAGAGCCAGAGGGGTTGCGGCAGTTTTATGACGAGGTGTGTGTCGCGACACCGGCCCTAAAGGCCAAGCTTGAGGCGCATGATCTGCTTCGCAGTCACAGCTTAGAGCTGGAAGCAAAGCGACGGAAGCACTTCCCTGATTTCGTGGGGTAGTGTTTCCGAAACACGCCAAGTGCTTGGTGGACATTCGGTTTCATTGACCTGAAGGCGCAGTTGCGATAGAAGGCCCCGTGGATCAAAAACGCCATCGACGCGGGGCCATACGGGCCCGATCCGAAACGCCGCTACGGGCCAATGTGTGTCCGTAAACCACGGATACATATGACAAAATTTTCTGATCTGAACCTCAACCCTAAGGTGCTCAAAGCGATCACCGAAGCGGGCTATGAAACTCCGACACCGATTCAAGCGGGAGCGATTCCTTCTGCGTTGGACGGACGGGATGTGCTTGGCATTGCGCAGACCGGCACCGGCAAGACCGCGAGTTTTACGCTGCCGATGTTATCTTTGCTGGCCCGTGGACGCGCACGCGCACGGATGCCACGCAGCTTGGTGTTGTGCCCGACACGAGAGTTGGCGGCGCAGGTTGCCGAGAACTTTGACACCTATTCCAAACACTTGAAACTGACCAAAGCGCTGTTGATTGGCGGGGTGAGCTTTAAGGAACAAGAGACAATCATCGACAAAGGTGTTGATGTTTTGATCGCGACACCGGGCCGATTGCTTGACCATTTCGAGCGCGGCAAGCTGATCCTATCGGACGTAAAAGTCATGGTGGTTGATGAAGCCGACCGGATGCTGGATATGGGCTTCATCCCCGATATTGAACGCATCTTTGGGCTCACACCATTCACCCGCCAAACGCTGTTTTTCTCCGCCACTATGGCGCCAGAGATTGAGCGTATCACCAACACGTTCCTGTCCAACCCGGAACGGGTCGAAGTGGCCCGTCAGGCGACCGCCAGCGAAACCATCGAGCAAGGCGTTGTCATGTTCAAGGCGTCGCGACGGGACCGTGAAGGCAGCGAAAAACGCAAGGCTCTCCGCGCGATTATTGATGGGGAAGGTGACAAATGCACCAACGCCATCATTTTTTGCAATCGCAAAACGGATGTGGATATCACCGCCAAATCGTTGAAAAAATACGGTTATGATGCGGCTCCAATCCACGGTGATTTGGATCAGTCCCAACGGACAAGAACGCTGGAAGCCTTCCGCAACGGTGGCTTGCGCATTCTGGTGGCGTCAGATGTGGCGGCACGCGGACTTGACGTGCCAAGCGTCAGCCACGTGTTCAACTTCGACGTACCGGGCCATCCTGAAGACTATGTTCACCGCATTGGCCGGACCGGCCGTGCAGGACGCGAAGGCACAGCAATTACCATTTGCAGTGGCCGGGACGAAAAGCAGTTTTCTGCGGTAGAGGCGCTGATCCAGAAAGAGATCACGCGTCTTGAAAACCCCGTTAAACCTACCGAACGCAAGCCGCGCAAAGCCAAAGAGGACGCATCTAAGCCAGCCGCGCCTACCGAGGTTGCAAAGCCGGCGACCGAGGACCGCCCTCAGCGCGAAGACCGGCCTCAACGCGAGGAGCGCGCGCAGCGGGACGACCGCGGTGGCAAATCTTCTCGGGGACGCAGTGGCCGTGGGCGCAACGATCGTCGCGACAACGGCAACAAAGTTGTCGGTATGGGAGATCACATGCCGGGCTTCATTGCCATGAGCTTTGACGAACGGCGCGGTCAGTAACCACTAATAATTCTACACCTCGCGAAAGGGCCCTTGTGGGCCCTTTCGTTTTTCCAGATCACTCTGTGGCAGTCTTATAACGTCTCAATCGCTCTTGAAGTGTGCCGCTGTGCAATTCAAACAAGTGGTTGTCGTGATCATAGAAATAGAGGGAATTCCCTTCGCCGGAAACCCGGGAACGCCCTTCTTTCAGCTCTAGCCCCAGAGCCTGAATGCGCTGCAGTTTGCTGTCATACTCATCCAGCCCCATTTTGAAAGCGACGTGGTTGTAGCTTTTCTCTGGCAGCGGCTCACCTTGCATTGTGGCGACCCACACACCTCCGATGTCGAAAAACCGTTCTTTGGACAGGGAAAAGGTGTCCTCCCCGCTGTCATAGATCGGCGTCGCATCCAACACGTTTGTCAGGACCTCTTCCATCTTATCGAGGTTCTGCACAATGAAGGTAATGTGGCTAAGTCCTTGTGCCAAAACGCGCCCCTTCCAGATATCTCGCAAAGTGCTTGCTACCCTGCATCGGAGATAACTCCGGCGCAAGGCAGCGTTCACTTTAATCAGTGGATAGGTGCGATCAGCTCAAGCGGCTGACAATCACTGTGACTTCCGGTTTTTTGCCAATCTCATCGCGTGCGGAGTTGCGCACGATGCGACGGATGTCGCCTTCGATCTTATCGTCATCTGACAACGTCTTCTCTTTGGCGCGACCCAGGAACTGGGTAACATCCGCTTCAAGCACATCAACCAACGGTGCTTGTGATCGGCCTATTTCTGGCAGCCCCATGAGCTCGCACCAGGCGTCACCCAACGGTTCGTCATCTTCGTCCAGAAGCACGGTCACAATCACATGGCCATTAAGCGCCATGCGGATGCGGTCCCGGATGATGCCATCCATAGCGCCAATCTGGGTGTTGCCATCCAGATAAGTGCGCCCGGTTTCAACATAGCCCGCAATCGAGGGCTGGTCGCCAGTCAGGTCCAGCATGGTGCCGTTCACTGCCACAATCGACGCACGGCCAGCCTCGCTGGCCAGTTTGGCATGTTCGCGCAGGTGACGGTGCTCACCGTGGTTAGGAATCACCATCTTTGGGTTCACAATTTCATGCAAACGCAACAGGTCCGGCCGGTTGGCGTGTCCAGACACGTGGTACTTGCCCGAGCTGTCATCCACCACATCCACACCCATCTCAGAGAATTGGTTGATGATGCGGAACACACCTTTTTCGTTGCCCGGAATGGTTTTTGAGCTGAACAGGAACAAGTCCCCTTCTTTCAGCGTGAGGCCATTGTATTTGCCGCGCGCGAGCTGTGCGCTGGCCGCGCGGCGTTCGCCTTGAGAGCCCGTGACGAGCAGCATCAGGTTTTCACGTGGGAGTGAGGCGGCATCTTCAGGGCTGACAACCTTGGGGAAGTCCGTGAGAACACCCGTCTGCATTGAAGCTTCGATCATGCGCCGCATGGCGCGCCCCATAAGGCAAATTGACCGCCCTGCCCGTGCACCGGCCTCAGCAAGTGTTTTTACACGGGCCACATTGGAAGCAAATGTGGTCGCGACCACCATATTCGGGGCGCTTGCGACCAGCTTTTCGATCTCTGGGCCAACGGAGGCCTCAGACCGGCCCGCATGGGGAGAGAAAACATTGGTACTATCACAGATCAGCGCTGTTACACCATCCTTGGACACTTCCGCCCAAAGCTCTGGATCAAACGGCTCTCCCACCAGTGGGGTTTCGTCTAGCTTGAAGTCGCCGGAGTGGATCACACGTCCAGCAGGCGTGTCGATCACCAATGCGGCACTTTCCGGGATGGAGTGGCTGATCGGCAAAAAGCCCACTTTGAAAGGACCAGCCTCGGTGGTTTCCGGCCATGCGGACACCGTGCGGATCATTTCTTCGGGCTGTCCGCGGTCCGCCATTTTGTGGCGAGCCAAATTGGCGGTGAAGGCGCGGGCGTATACCGGAACCTCAAGACGGTCCCAGTAGTGGCCAATGGCGCCAATGTGGTCTTCGTGACCGTGGGTGATGAACACCGCCTCAAGACGGTGTTTGTTTTCTTCCAGCCAACGGATGTCAGCAAAGATCAAATCCACACCGGGGCTGGTTTCCATGTCGGAAAAAGCCACGCCGATGTCGACGAGGATCAAACGCTCTTTGTCTGCGGGCCCAAAGCCATAGACATAGGCATTCATGCCAATTTCGCCGGAGCCGCCAAGCGGCAAATAAATCAAGCGGTCGCTCATGCGCCCTGCTCCTTGTTGTGTGTATGGATCACGGTCAAGCCGTGCATCGTCAAATCGTCTTCGATGGTGTCAAACAGGCTGTCACCCTGCTCAAAGAGAGGCGCAAGTCCCCCTGTCCCCACCACTTTCATAGGTGCGCCGTACTCGGTTTTGATGCGCGCGATGATACCTTCAATGAGGCCGGTGTAGCCCCAGAACACCCCGGACTGGATACAGCCCACGGTGTTGGTTCCGATCACTTTTTCAGGTTGGCTGATGTCAACGTGTGGCAAGGCGGCTGCTCCTGAGTGCAGCGCTTCCAGCGATAGGTTCACACCCGGGGCGATTACGCCGCCCACATATGCGCCGTCTTCAGCCACAACGTCAAAGTTGGTTGCAGTGCCAAAATCGACAACCACCACATTGCCACCGTGACGTTCATAGGCTGCTACAGCATTTGCCAAGCGATCTGGGCCCGGTTGCGTGCCTTGGTCAACACGAGGCGCCACGGGCAGTTTGCAGTCCGGCTTGCCCACCACCAATGGACGGCAGTTAAAAAACCGATCCGCAAACACGCGCAGGTTAAAGACCACACGAGGCACGGTGGAAGAGATGATCACATCGGTGATATCCGCGTCGATGCCGTAGTGGTTGATCAGCGTGGAGTACCAGGTGAAATAGGCATCCGCCGTCCGCGCGTGGTGGGTCGATGTGCGCAGGGTGCAGAGGAATTTTTCCCCGTCCCAAATGGAGAACACAGTGTTGGTGTTGCCGCAGTCAATGGCCAGAAGCATGGGTGAGATCCCCTTTCACGCGGATCAGAAAAAGATATCTGCCGCGGGAATGGCCACGCGGCCTTTTGCGGTCTTCAACACGAGATTGCCCGCGCTGTCCACCGTTTCAAAGGTTCCGGTCGTTTCGTCACGGGTGGTACGTGCGGTGATGACCTCTCCAATACGTGCCGCGCGGGCAAGCCAGGCGGTGCGGATAGGTTCAAAACCATAGGTGACAAACTGGGCTTCCCACCGGGCGTAGGCCGCGGCAAGGGCGTCGAGGAACTCTTCAGGAGTGACAGAAGCGCCTGTTTCACTGAGCAGAGAGACCGGCGGCGTTGCTTGGATTTCCACCGCCCCCGTGGCAGGCGCATGGGCCAGGTTTACGCCAATACCAATGGCGATATGGCTGACGGCGCCGCCCGCCATACCCGCGCTTTCCAGAAGGATGCCTGCGACCTTACCGCCGTTCAACAGCACGTCGTTGGGCCATTTCAGCGCTAGGCCTTCGCCGCGTCCTGTAACCGCAACAAAGGCGTCATAGAGCGCGAGAGAAGCCACAAAGGAGCGCAGGGCCACTTGGTCTGGTGTTTCGGCGGGACGCATCACCAGCGTGCCGGCAAAATTGCCGATTGGATCAACCCAGGCCCTACCGCGACGGCCCCGGCCTTGGGTTTGGCGCAGACCCAATATCCACTCCGGCCCAGCCAGCTGTGGTGCGATGCGGGCAGCTTCGGCATTGGTGCTGTCCACTTCGGCTAGCACGCGGCGACCGTATCCTTCAGGCCAAGTGTTCATATCAGGGTGATCTTTCAACGGTTGGTCAAAACAGCAACGCGCCCCAGTGGGGCGCGTCACGTTCAATTGCTTATCTGTGCGATCAATGTGGCATCAAAGCGGCCGCAGCAGCCTGAGCGGCTGCATCCACTCCAAAGAAGTTGACGATGCCAAGCAGCATGATCGCCGCACTGGCCATCAGCAACACCTGCTGCACCAAGGAGCGCGGCGCATCCAGAGCGTCACCCTCTTTGCCAAAGTACATGTAGAACACAATGCGCAGGTAATAGAACGCGCCAATGACAGAGGCCACAACACCGGCAATTGCCAGCCATGCCAGACCACCTTCATAGGCAGCACGCAGCACGTAGAGTTTACCAAAGAAGCCAAGGAACGGCGGCACACCTGCCAGAGAGAACATAAGGAACAAGAGTGCAAGCGCCCGGCCGGAAGATTGCTTGCTGTACATGTTCAGCGAGGCGATATCGGTCACAGGCTGGCCGTCTTTTTCCATCGACAGGATGAAGGCAAATGTTCCGACATTCATGGTCACGTAGATCGCCATGTAAACCAGCATCGCTTCGACCCCCAGAGCCGTACCGGCAGCAAGGCCCATCAACGCATACCCCATGTGGGCAATGGAGGAGTACGCCATCAGGCGTTTGATGTTGGTTTGACCAATTGCAGCCACAGCGCCGAGGAACATAGACAGCACAGACAGCAGCGCAATGATCTGTTGCCAGTCACCAACCACACCACCAAAGGCATCAAACAGCACGCGGGCAAACAGGCCCATCGCGGCGAGTTTTGGCGCGGTGGCAAAGAAGGCGGTGATCGGGGTTGGCGCGCCTTCATATACATCCGGTGTCCACATGTGAAACGGCACGGCGGAAACTTTGAACGCGAGGCCGGAAATCACGAAGGTCAGACCAAACAGCAGACCCAGCGGGGCGTGGCCGTGACCTACCGCCTCGACGATGCCCGCAAAGGTGGTCGTGCCAGCAAAGCCATAAACCAACGAAGACCCGTAGAGCAGTAGCCCAGAAGAGAGTGCGCCAAGCAGGAAGTATTTCATGCCCGCTTCGGTGGATTTCACACCATCGCGGCGCAGCGTGGCCACCACGTAGAGCGACAGCGACTGCAACTCGAGGCCCATGTAGAGCGCCATCAGATCGCCCGCAGACACCATGGTCATCATACCCACCATGGCGAGCGCCACGAGGATTGGGTACTCAAACCGCAGCATGTTGCGGCGCTGCATGTAGTCCGCCCCCATCACGAGCACTGCGGCACCGGCAAGAAGCATCGCCACTTTGGCAAAGCGGGAGAAGGCGTCGTCGTGGAACATGCCGTTGAAGGCGATGTTTTCACCCTCGCCAGAGATGCCGATCCACACAGCGAGGATCGCAAACACTCCTGCGGTCAGCCATGTCAGCATCGGCGCCATTTTGTCCTTGCCGGTATAGACCACTGCAAGCAGTGCCAGCATGGCATAAATCGCCAGCAGGATTTCCGGCAAGATGATATTCAGGTCAGCCTGGATCATATCTCAAGCGCTCCTTAGTGCGATGCCGTCTGGCTGGCGGAAGCGCCATGAGCCAGTGCGGTGTCATAGTTTGAAATCAGGTTCTCGACCGAGGGACCAATGATGTCGGTGACCAGCGATGGGTACACACCCAAGATCAATGTCATTGCCACCAATGGGGCAAAGATCATTTTTTCGCGGCGGGTCATGTCGCTGATGATCTTCAAGCTTTCTTTGATCAGATCACCCATCACCACGCGGCGGTAGAGCCACAGCGCATAGGCTGCCGACAAGATCACGCCAGAGGTGGCGATCAGAGCCACCCAAGTGTTGACTTGGAACACACCCATCAAGGTCAGGAATTCACCGACAAAGCCAGAAGTGCCCGGCAGGCCAACGTTGGCCATGGTGAAGAACATAAAGATCAGCGCATAGGCTGGCATGCGGTTCACAAGACCACCGTAGGCGTCGATCTCGCGGGTGTGCATGCGGTCGTAGATCACGCCAACACACAGGAAGAGCGCGCCGGAGATGAAGCCGTGGCTGATCATCTGAAAGATCGCGCCGTCGATGCCTTGCTGGTTGGCCGCAAAGATACCCATGGTCACATAGCCCATGTGCGCCACCGAGGAATAGGCAATCAGCTTCTTCATGTCTTCCTGAACAAAGGCGACCAGCGATGTGTAGACAATCGCAATAGCCGACATCCACATCACCAGCGGTGTCATGACCTCGGCGCCAATTGGGAACATCGGCAAGCTGAAGCGCAGGAAGCCATAGCCGCCCATCTTCAACAGGATGGCCGCAAGAACAACGGAACCGGCTGTCGGTGCCTGAACGTGGGCATCCGGCAACCAGGTGTGAACCGGCCACATTGGCATTTTCACCGCGAAAGAGGCGAAGAAGGCCAGGAACATGATGGTCTGCATACCGCCGATCACTGTGATGCCCATGACGCTCATGGTTTCCGATGCAAACTCATGTGCCATCAGTGTTGGAATGTCGGTGGTGCCCGCATTCACAAACATCGCCACCATCGCCACCAGCATCAGCACGGAACCAAGGAAGGTGTAGAGGAAGAACTTGAACGAGGCGTAGATGCGGTTGGCGCCGCCCCAGATCCCGATGATCAGGAACATTGGGATCAGCCCTGCTTCGAAGAACAGATAGAAGAGCACCAGATCCAGCGCCATGAACACGCCAAGCATCAGCGTTTCCAGCAGCAGGAAGGCAATCATATATTCCTTCACGCGGGACTTTACGTCCCACGATGCCCAGATCACCAGCGGCATCATGAAGGTTGTAAGCATGACAAACAGCACCGAAATGCCATCCACACCCATCTTATATTTCAGCCCCATCAGCCAGTCACGTTCTTCGACAAACTGAAAGCCGGTGTTGTTTGGATCAAATCCTGCCAACACAAAGAGAGACACTAGGAAGGTAATGACGGTCGCGGTCATGGCAACGCGTTTGGCGTTGCGCTGAGCCATTTCATCTTCGCCGCGCAGAAAGACCAGTAAGATCAAAGCTGCAAAGGTCGGGATAAATGTGACCAAGGAGAGCAAGCTGTCGTTCATTAGTGCGCTCCTCCGCTGAGCGTCATCAAGGTGATGAGGGCAACGATGCCGATCACCATGGCAAGGGCATAAGTAAAGACGTAGCCGGTTTGGGCGCGACCCGCGAGACGGGTCACCCAAGGCACAAAGCCCATGGCAACACCGTTGAGAGAGCCGTCAATCACATCGCCATCACCGCGTTTCCAGAGGAACCGGCCGATGGCAGCTGCTGGGCGCACTAACAAGAAGTCGTAAGCCTCGTCGAAATACCACTTGTTCAAGAGGAACAGGTAGAGTGGACGCTGTGCGGCTGCGAGACGTGCGGGCATGGACGGGTTCCAGATGTAGAACCAAAGCGCAAACACCAAACCGATGACCATGGCGATGAAGGGGCTGACCTTGACCCATTTCGGAGCATGGTGCGCATCATCCATCACGTGGTTGTCTGGGTGGGTGAACACTGCACCTTTGGGCGCTTCGCCATGGTGCGTTGCTTTCACTGCGGCATGGGATGGATCGTCATGCGTTGTGGCATGATCATCCTCATGAGCCTCTTCTGTTGCGACATCGTCACCATGCCCTGCCTCTTCGCCGTGACCTTCACTGCTTTCCGCATGGTGTGAAGGAACGCCGTAGAATTTGTTCACAGTGTCATGGTCGCCAAAGAAGGAGCCAAACCAGATCATCCCGGCAAATATCGCGCCCAAGGACAGAACCCCAAGTGGGATCAACATAACCATCGGGCTTTCATGCGCGTGGTCGTGGGTGTGCTTGTTGCCGCGCGCCTCGCCGTAGAAAGTCAGGAAGATCAGGCGCCAGCTGTAGAAGCTGGTGAACAGCGCAGCAATAACCAGCATCCAGAAGCCGTAGCCGCCTGCTGTGCCCGCCCAAGCGCTCTCAATGATTGCGTCTTTGGAGAGGAAACCCGCGAAGCCGATATGGGTCAATGGAATACCAACACCGGTGATGGCCAGCGTACCAATCATCATCGCCGCAAAGGTGTATGGAATCTTCTTACGCAGACCGCCGTAGTTGCGCATGTCCTGTTCGTGGTGCATCGCGTGGATCACCGAGCCTGCACCCAAGAAGAGCATCGCTTTGAAAAATGCGTGGGTGAAGAGGTGGAACATGGCTGCGGAATAAACGCCCACACCTGCCGCTACAAACATGTAGCCAAGCTGGGACATGGTTGAATAGGCGATCACACGTTTGATGTCGTTCTGCACAAGACCGATGGTGGCCGCGACAAAGGCAGTCGAAGCGCCAATGAAAACGATAAACGCTTTGGTGTCACCCGCGTATTCGATCAGCGGCGACATGCGGGACACAAGGAAGACACCGGCAGTCACCATGGTTGCGGCGTGGATCAGAGCTGACACAGGCGTCGGGCCTTCCATCGCGTCCGGCAACCAAGTGTGCAGGAAGAGCTGTGCAGATTTACCCATCGCGCCGATGAACAGCAGGAAGGCAATCAGGTTGGCCGCGTTCCAATCACGCCACAGGAAGTGCAATTCCATCTCGGCCAGTGCAGGAGCGGCAGCAAAGATGTCGTCAAACTTGATGCTGTCGGTCAGCATGTAGATTGCGAAGATGCCCAGCAGGAAGCCAAAGTCACCCACGCGGTTGACCACAAAGGCTTTGATCGCAGCAGCGTTGGCTGACGGCTTTTTGTAGTAGAAGCCGATGAGCAAGTAAGACGCGACGCCCACACCTTCCCAGCCGAAGAACATCTGCAAGAGGTTGTCGGCGGTCACCAGCATCAACATGGTGAAGGTAAAGAACGACAGGTAGGCGAAGAAACGCGCCTTGTAGTTCTCGTCTTCTGTCCAATGCTCGTCATGCGCCATGTAGCCAATTGAGTAAAGGTGCACGAGGGCAGAGACCGAGGTCACCACAATCAACATGATCGCCGTCAGACGATCCACCCGGATTGACCAGGCGGTGTCCAGGTGACCGGACTGAATGAAGTCCAGAACGTGGATTTGTTTGACCTGCGAGGCATCAAGGCCAAGAAACACAATCCAGCTCAGCAGACAGGCCCAGAACAGGATGGCCGTTGTCAGGTATTGCGCGGCTTTCTCGCCGATCAACCGCCAACCGAACCCGGCGATCAGGGCGCCAAGGAGCGGCCCAAAGAGAATAAACGTTTCCATGATCGTTTAGCCTTTCATCACGTTGACGTCTTCGACCGCAATCGAACCACGGTTCCGGAAGAAGGAGACCAGGATCGCAAGGCCAATGGCCGCTTCCGCTGCGGCGACGGTCATCACAAAGAGCGCAAAGACCTGTCCTGTGAGATCACCCAGAAAGGACGAAAACGCCACAAGGTTGATGTTCACAGACAGCAGGATAAGCTCAATCGACATCAACAAAATGATGATGTTCTTCCGGTTCAGGAAGAGGCCAAAAATGCCAATGACAAACAATGTCGCGGCAACGCCTAGGTAGTGTTCCAAACCAATCATATTTGGTCCCTCGGTTCTTTTTTCTCTTCCGGGGGGCTTACAGCCCCTGCCCCGGTTTTACGTCTTTCAATTCCATCGCGTCCGCTGGGTCGCGCCACATCTGCTCCAGCACATTCTGACGCTTGATGTCTTTGCGATGGCGCAGCGTCAGCACGATTGCCCCAATCATCGCAACCAACAGGATCAAGCCGGACAGTTGGAACAGCAGGAAATACTGATCATAGAGGATCAGACCCAATGCTGCGGTGTTGTGGGTGTCTTCTGGTGTGACCGCCGCGCGCAAGCTTTGCGCACTGTCGGAGAACTCCCAAGGGCCGAACACAATGCCCAACTGCATCAACAGGATCACCCCAATAAGCAGCGAGAGCGGCAAGTATTTTGCCATACCCGCTTTCAACTCAGCGAAGTCCACGTCCAGCATCATCACCACAAACAGGAAGAGCACGGCTACAGCGCCGACGTAGACGATGATCAACAGCATCGCCACAAACTCGGCTCCCAGAAGCACGAAGAGCCCAGCAGCACTCAGGAATGCAAGGATCAACCAGAGCACAGAGTGCACCGGATTGCGGCTGATGACGGTGCAAAACCCGCCGACGATCACGCAGATCGAAAACAACCAAAATGCATAATCTGCGATGGTCATGTGTCACTTCCCTCTTTGTCCGCCAAGACCTCCTGCACCAATTCCATGGCGCGGGTGGTGGCGGGAATACCGGCGAACATCGACATTTGGCCGATGGTCTCCACGATTTCTTGTTTTGTGGCTCCGACTTCCACCAAGTGGCGGAGGGTGAGCCGAATTTGTGCATCAGCCTGAGCGCCCAGCATGGTGAGCGCCCCCAGCGTCAGCAACAGACGGGTCTTGGCATCCAAGCCGCCTTTGTTCATCGAATTGCCAAAGAACATCTCCATGACGTCTTTGGGCATGGTGGGCCAGAGCGTCTCAAACCCTTTGGGCGTGAATGACTCCAGCGCAGGATTGAAGGATTTCGCCATCTCCTGATACTGGGCAAACATCGCCTGATATGGGTTTTTGTCGTCGCTCATGGTCCTAGGTTCCTCGCTCAGCGATACGGTGCGTCGATTTCGAGGTTACGCGCGATTTCGGCTTCCCAGCGGGCGCCGTTCTCAAGCAGCTTGTCTTTGTCGTAAAACAGCTCTTCGCGGGTCTCGGTGGCGAACTCAAAATTTGGCCCTTCGACAATCGCATCCACCGGGCAAGCTTCCTGACAGAAACCGCAATAGATGCATTTGGTCATGTCGATGTCATAGCGCGTGGTGCGGCGAGAGCCATCTTCGCGGGGTTCGGCGTCAATGGTGATCGCTTGGGCCGGGCAAATCGCTTCACACAGTTTACAGGCAATGCAGCGCTCTTCGCCATTTGGGTAACGGCGCAGGGCGTGCTCCCCACGAAAGCGCGGAGACAGCGGGCCTTTTTCGTGTGGGTAGTTGATCGTCGCCTTGGGTTTGAAAAAGTACTTCAGGCCCAGTTTGAAACCGCCAAGGAAGTCCTTCAGCAGGAAGTAGCCAGCGGCGCGTTTGTAGTCGATTGCTGTCATATCAGCCTCCGATGGCCCAGCGGGCATATGCGCCGCCGAAGAGTTCGAATTTCGCAAGGAACGACACCAGCACAACCCAAATCAGGGACATGGGCAGGAAGACTTTCCAACCAATGCGCATCAGCTGGTCATAGCGGTAGCGCGGGGAAATGGCTTTCACCATCGAGAAGATGAAGAACACAAAGCAGATCTTCAGCAGCATCCAAACGATGCCGTCAGGCAGACCCGGAATTGGGGAGAGCCAACCACCAAGGAACAGCAGAGACACCAGCGCGCACATCAGAACGATGGCGACATATTCGCCAATCATGAACAGCAGGAACGGGGTGGAGCTGTATTCCACCTGATAGCCTGCGACGAGTTCGGATTCCGCTTCGGGAAGGTCAAACGGTGGGCGGTTGGTTTCCGCCATGGCCGAGATCAGGAAGAGGAACAGCATGGGGAAGTGCGGCAACCAGTACCAGCTGAAGATGCCGTATTTTCCATCCTGCGCCATCACGATGTCGCCAAAGTTCATCGACCCGGTGGTGATGATGATGCCGATGATGATCAGACCAAGAGACACTTCGTAAGAAATCATCTGTGCAGCAGACCGCAACGAGCCGAGGAACGGGTATTTGGAGTTGGATGCCCAACCGCCCATAATCACACCGTAAACTTCCAGCGAGCTCACAGCCATCACATACAAAATGGCGACGTTGAGGTCAGATACCACCCAACCGTCGTTGAACGGGATCACCGCCCAGGCGATCAGCGCCATGACCAAACTAACCATAGGGGCCAGCAGGAAGACCACTTTGTCAGAGCCCGCGGGATAGACAATCTCTTTCACCGCATATTTGATGAAGTCAGCAAAGCTCTGCAGCAGGCCAAAAATGCCCACGACGTTGGGCCCACGACGCAACTGCACAGCAGCCCAGATTTTCCGGTCCGCATAAAGCAGGAACGCCAGTGCCACCAGTAGGGGCACGACAACCGCCAGCACCTGCCCCAAAGTTAGGAGCGTGATGCCGAGGTATGTGGTGGTAAAGAATTCAGTCATGGGTCCTCACACCGTAGGTATTCCGTTGTCTTCGCAGTTCGCGACAATGACTTCTGCGTCGATTGTCTTGAGACCACGGGGCAATGCGGCAGAGATGGTATAAACCGCATCCCCGGTCCACAGGTCGCCCTGATTATCTGTTGTTGTACGCACATGCCGCGCAAATCCGAAACCGCGAATGAGCGCATATTGCGCTGCCGCACATTCGGCATAGGCATGCACATCTTTTTCGTCTCGCGCGCCCATCATGGCCACGTGAAAGTTCACCAAATCGCCTTCGAGAAGACGTGTGTCCACACCGGCGTATGCTGGTTCAAAGGCTACCTCTTCGCGCATCACATCCGTACCGGTCTGCGGAGCGCAGGCCGACAGCCCGGCCAAAGCAGCCAAGGCGATCAGGATAAGTGTGCGGTTCAAAGGCATATGCTGGCTTACTCCGCCGCGATTTTGGTTGTGGCGCGGGCTTTGGCTGCGGCGGAAAGTTCCGCCATCAGCGTGCTGGCGCGCGCAATTGAGTTGGTTAGATAGAAGTCGGCGACCCCGGATCGGAACGTTGCCTTGCCCAGCGTACCTGGGTCTAGCGTGTCACCTTCGTTAACTGGCACATGGTCGATTTTGGCGAGATGTGGCACCTCAGCAATCAAAGCCGTACGCAGTTGCGCCAAGGAATCATAGCCGAGTGTAGCGTCAAGCTCGGCACTCAATGCGCGCAAAATGGCCCAGTTTTCTTTGGCTTCGCCCGGTGCAAACCCAGCGCGCATCGCCAATTGGGGCCGCCCTTCTGTATTCACAAACAAGCCGTTTTCTTCGGTGTAGGCCGCAGAAGGCAAAATCACGTCAGCGCGGTGTGCACCGCGATCCCCATGGCTGCCTTGGTAGATCACAAAGGCACCCGCATCGATTTCAACTTCATCAGCACCCAAGTTGTAGATGACCTCAGCGCCATCAATGGCAGCTTCCATGCCGCCCAAAGTGGTAGCGCCAATATCCATCGCACCTACGCGCGATGCGGCGGTGTGTAAAACCAACAACTTAGAGTTGGTTTCTTCCGCCAGCTTCTGAGCATGGGCCAGAACCGCTAGGCCATCAGCCTCGCGCAAAGCGCCCTGACCAACAATAATGATGGAAGGTTGTTCAATGACGTCTTTGTGTTCTTTGCCCAATTGGCCTTCGAGCGCGGCACGATCTGTGCCGATGTGGACATAGTCATAGGTCAGATCAACGGCTTCACCAATCAAACCGACTGTTGCGCCTTTGGACCATGCCCCGCGAATGCGTGCATTCAAGACCGGAGCTTCGTCACGAGGGTTTGCCCCCAGCATCATGATGAATTTTGCATCATCAATGTCTTCGATTGAAGCAGTTCCAACATAGGCGGCACGGTTGTCCAAAGGCAGGCGCACGTTGTCAGTGCGGCACTCAACTTTGCCGTCCAGACCTTCGACCAGTTGTTTCAAGGCAAATGCCGCTTCGACGGGAACCAAATCGCCAATCAGGCCAGCAACTTTTTTGCCTTTCATCGCGGCTGCCGTTGCCGAAAGGGCTTCACTCCAGCTGGCTTTGCGCAGCTTGCCGTTCTCGCGGATATAGGGAGTGTCCAGACGCTGGCGACGCAGGCCGTCCCAGACAAAACGGGTTTTGTCGGAAATCCACTCTTCGTTCACGCCATCGTGGTTGCGTGGCAAAATACGCATCACTTCGCGACCTTTGGTGTCCACACGAATGCTGGAGCCAAGAGCATCCATCACGTCGATGGTTTCGGTCTTGGTCAGTTCCCATGGGCGGGCGGTGAAGCTGTAGGGTTTGGAGGTCAACGCGCCAACCGGGCACAGGTCAATGATGTTGCCCTGCAGGTTGCTGTCGAGTGTTTGGTTCAGGTAGCTGGTGATTTCAGCATCTTCGCCACGACCAGTCTGACCCATCTGGGTGATACCCGCAACTTCAGTTGTGAAGCGCACACAGCGGGTGCAGGAAATGCAGCGCGTCATAGTGGTGGAGACAAGCGGACCAAGGTCCAGGTCGTCCACCGCACGTTTGCCTTCTTTGAATCGGTTTTCGCTGATGCCATAGGCCATCGCCTGATCCTGGAGATCACACTCGCCACCCTGATCGCAAATTGGGCAATCCAGCGGGTGGTTGATCAGCATGAATTCCATCACGCCTTCACGCGCCTTTTTCACCATTGGCGAGTTGGTTTTCACCACAGGCGGTTGGCCCTCTGGGCCAGGACGCAAGTCGCGCACCTGCATGGCGCAAGAGGCAGCAGGCTTGGGCGGGCCACCGACAACTTCTACAAGACACATGCGGCAGTTGCCCGCAATCGTCAGGCGTTCGTGATAACAAAAACGCGGAATTTCCACGCCTGCTTCTTCACAGGCCTGAATCAGGGTCATTGCGCCCTCTACCTCGACTTCGGTCTCGTCGATGATGATCTTGCGGAGGTCAGACATCGCTTATTTCGCCCTCAAATACACGCCGATCGCGCTGTTTCTTTCGATTTCCGCGCGTCCAAGCGCACAGACAGAGTCCGGATTATCCAAAGAGACACCTTTGTGTTTCAAGAATGCATCGCCGCGTTGGCGCATGCGTTCTTTCTCTTCGTCCGATTTGATGAATGCTTTGATTTCGTCGTCGGTGTAGCCAAGTTTGCGTGCTTTGCGCACCAGCCCCCAACCATCTGCGACACCTTTGAACTTACGGGGCTCAATGCTGTCGCAGTTCTCACTGATCTCAAAGGCCACCAACGCCCAGTACAGCGGGTCGTTTATTTCCTTCACCTCCCGCAGAGGCGGTTTGGCGACAGCAGCGCCGCCCAATATGAGGGTTGCAGCCACAAAGACAGATGTCAGACGGATCATTTGCTCACTCCTTTAGCATCGACAAAGGAACCCTTTGCCAAGGAGGACTGAGGCAAAGACACCTCTGATAGGCAATAACAGCCGGGATATGTTGGATAACCGATCACAGGCGGCAGTACCCTTCGAGCCGAATTTTGTCATCAACCGGGATGATGGTTTCCGTATCCGGTCCGATCACCCAATCCATTTTGGAGGACCCGTATTCTTTGATGCAGTATTTCACGGCCTCGTATCCGCCGGCTTGACGCGCACCCGACAGGCTTTGATTGGCGCGAGACACGACCACTTCGAAGTGATCGCGTTCCTCTTTGGACACTTGGGAGGCCTTGGCTTTGTACTGATAGCCTTCAAACGCAATACGTTCGCGCTTGCTCTTAAAGCTCGCACGCCAGTTGCCGCTACAGGCCGACAGTGCCGTGGCTGCAATAAGCAGCACCGCAATTGTGGCTGGCGTCTTCCGCTGGCAAGTGAACTTAGTCATCAGCATTCTTCGATCTTACTCCGCTGCAAATGCGCCCATGCGCCCGGTTTGGTTGGCTTTGATGCGATCCTCAATTTCCTCGCGGAAGTTGCGGATCAGACCTTGGATGGGCCATGCGGCCGCGTCACCCAAAGCACAGATGGTGTGGCCTTCAACCTGTTTGGTCACGTCCCACAGCATGTCGATCTCTTCGATCTCTGCTTCACCACGCACCAGTCGATCCATCACGCGCATCATCCAACCGGTGCCCTCGCGGCAGGGGGTACACTGACCGCAGCTCTCGTGTTTGTAGAACTTCGCCAGACGCCAAATTGCTTTGATGATGTCGGTTTCTTTGTCCATGACAATCACTGCAGCGGTGCCAAGACCGGAGCCCAGATCGTTGCGCAGATAGTCAAAGTCCATGATCGCATCGCGCATGTTTTCACCACGCACGCAAGGGACGGAGGATCCTCCAGGAATAACAGCCAACAGGTTGTCCCAGCCGCCACGAATGCCACCACAATGTTTATCGATCAGCTCTTCAAAAGAGATCGACATCTCTTCTTCCACAACACAGGGGTTATTCACGTGACCGGAGATGCCAAACAGCTTGGTGCCCGCGTTGTTGGGGCGACCAAAGCCCGCAAACCACTCACCGCCACGGCGCAGAATGGTCGGCACAACAGCAATGGATTCCACGTTGTTCACGGTGGTTGGACAGCCATACAGACCTGCGCCCGCCGGGAACGGTGGCTTCATGCGCGGCATACCTTTTTTGCCTTCAAGGCTTTCCAGCAGCGCGGTTTCTTCACCACAAATGTAGGCGCCCGCACCGTGGTGTAAGAAGACATCAAAGTCCCAGCCAGAACCGGCGGCGTTTTTGCCCAGCATGCCCGCGTCATAACATTCGTCGATCGCGGCCTGCAGCGCTTCACGCTCACGGATGTATTCGCCGCGAATGTAGATGTAACAGGTGTGCGCGTTCATGGCGAAAGAGGCGATCAACGCTCCTTCGATCAGCGTGTGCGGATCGTGGCGCATGATTTCGCGGTCTTTACAGGTGCCGGGCTCAGATTCATCGGCGTTGATCACCAGATACGCCGGGCGACCATCGCTTTCTTTGGGCATGAAGGACCACTTCAGACCAGTTGGGAAGCCCGCACCACCGCGCCCACGCAGACCGGAGGCCTTCATGGTGTCGATGATCGAATCCCGCCCCTGCTGGATCAGCTTTGCGGTGCCATCCCAATGGCCACGCGCCTTGGCGCCCGCCAGTGTGCGGTCATGCATACCGTAGAGGTTGGTAAAGATACGGTCTTGATCTTTGAGCATCCCGTTACCCTTTGTCTGCCTGACGCGCGCGCCAGATCTGATAGATGTTGACCAACGCCCAAATCAGCGCGGCCATTGCGGCCAGATCAAACAGAAGCGCAAAGCGTCCCGGCAATCCCACCATCTTTCCAATCACGTTGAGAGCCAGCCAAATCAAGATGGTTCCGGCGATCACCACCGATACCGTGCGGCCCTTGCGCGCCATGTCCTGATCCAATTGATCCTCAGTCATTCATCAATCCTCGTAGACATCGCCTTTGGCGACTTTCTTGGAGAATTCAGTGGCTTCACCTGCGGCTAAAAGCTTGGCCTGTTCAACCCAGCCATCCCGCTCGATACGCCCCTTGAACGACAGCTTGTCGTCCATGTCAGTGATATCATCGGCGCCCCACTCGGCAATCTGCGCAAAGGTGGTCACGCCGTTGGCGTGCAGCTTCTTCTCCAGCGCAGGGCCAACGCCTTTGAGCTGTTTCAAATCATCAGCCGCGTCAGTTTTGGGGGCTGCCTTCTCGGATTTGGGCGCTTCAGCCTTAGGCTTTGCAGCCTTCTTGGCCTCTTCGGCTTGCTTCACGGCCGGTTTTGGCGTTGCGGCAGGCTTTGGAGGTTGTCCCTCAGCAGCGCGACCGGCAACAACACCATCCTTGCCCACCCAAGGGGTGAGAATTGGCACTTCGGTGCCGTCGATGCGCTTAATTGTGTCACCAATGTCGGTCGCCAGCTGCACAGACGCGTTGTATTGTGTTTTTCCGCTATCGTATTCTTTGAGGCTGGTTAGACCGGAAAGGGGTTCCGAAGAATAACGTCCGTTTTGTGGGCCAGGTGTTGGCACTTTGCCAGCCGCCAGCTCATCCAGCATCTTGGCAAAACCGTCTGCTGTCAGGTCTTCAAAGTAGTCTTTGCCGATTTGTGCCATCGGCGCATTGGTGCAGGCACCAAGGCATTCGACTTCTTCCCAAGAGAACTTGCCGTCCGCACTCAGCTGATGAGGCTTCGCTGCAATCTTCTCGCGGCACACAGCGATCAGGTCTTCGGCGCCACAGATCATGCAGGACGTTGTGCCACAGATCTGAATGTGCGCGACCGAGCCAACAGGCCGCATCTGGAACATGAAGTAAAAAGATGCCACTTCGAGCACGCGGATGTAAGCCATGTCGAGCATGTCGGCGATGGTTTCAATCGCAGGCTTTGAGAGCCAGCCTTCCTGTTCCTGTGCACGCCACAAAAGCGGGATCACAGCGGAGGCCTGACGGCCTTCAGGATACTTTGTGATCTGAGCCTCGGCCCAGGTCTGGTTGGCCTCGGTGAAAGCAAAGCTTTCCGGCTGGTCGTGATACAGGCGACGGAGCATTAGTTTTCAAACTCCTCAAGCGGGATACAAGTCGCGGAAGCCGCGTCATCCGATATGTCTTCACCCCGGTCTTGGGCGTCAAAAGCAGCGTCTGTGACGTTTAGCCGGCACATATAGCTGCCGTCATCTGTCTCAACGAGAACAACGTTGTCACGGATGTGCAGGTAGCCATTTGAATCGGAAATCATCTCTGGGAATGATGGGTCGGCAAAGGCAACCTGGCTGCTCAGCCCCAAAAGCGAAACGGCAACAAAAAACCGTGTTTTCATCGGTCGATCTCCCCAAACACGATGTCCATGGTGCCGATGATGGCGGCCACGTCAGCGAGCTGGTGACCCGTAGTGATGTGGTCCATTGCCTGCAAGTGCAGATAGCCCGGTGCGCGCAGTTTGGCGCGATACGGTTTGTTGGTGCCATCCGCTACCATGTAGACACCAAATTCACCTTTAGGCGCCTCAACCGCTGCGTAGACCTCACCTTCGGGCACGTGGAAGCCTTCGGTGTAAAGCTTGAAGTGGTGGATCAAGCTTTCCATCGAGGTTTTCATGTCGCCGCGTTTTGGCGGGGTCAGCTTACCGCGCGACAGCACGTCACCAGTGGCTTCGCGCAGCTTCACGATGGCTTGACGCATGATCGACAGCGACTGACGCATCTCTTCCATGCGCATCAGGTAGCGGTCGTAGCAATCGCCGTTTTTGCCAACCGGGATTTGGAACTCAAACTCGTCGTAACATTCATAAGGCTGCGCGCGACGCAAATCCCATGCCATGCCCGCAGAGCGCGCCATGACGCCTGACATGCCCCACTGAAGCACATCCTCTTCGGTCACAACGCCAATCTCAACGTTGCGCTGCTTGAACACACGGTTCTCGGTCAGCAGTTCGTCAATATCGGAAAGGGCCTGCGGAAACTCAATGGCCCACTCTTCGATATCATCAACCAGCTGATCCGGAAGATCTTGATGCACACCGCCAGGCCGGAAGTAGTTGGCGTGCAGACGCGCGCCACAGGCCCGCTCATAAAACACCATCAACTTCTCACGCTCTTCAAAGCCCCACAGCGGAGGCGTCAACGCGCCAACGTCCATCGCCTGTGTGGTGACGTTCATCAGGTGGTTCAGAATACGACCAATTTCGCAGAACAGCACACGAATGAGCTGCGCGCGACGTGGCACTTCGGTGCCGGTCAGCTTTTCAATGGCCAAGCACCATGCGTGTTCCTGATTCATCGGCGCCACGTAATCGAGGCGGTCGAGATACGGCAGGTTTTGCAGGTAGGTGCGGCTTTCCATCAGCTTTTCGGTGCCACGGTGCAGCAAGCCAACGTGTGGGTCGCAACGTTCGACAATCTCACCGTCCAGCTCCAGCACCAGACGCAACACGCCGTGGGCCGCAGGGTGCTGCGGGCCGAAGTTGATGTTGAAGTTGCGGATCTGCTGTTCGCCGCTCAGCGCATCCACGCTGCCGTCGTCAAATTTGGAGCCGTCCATCATTTCGCGTCCCCTTTCTCGTCACCGGGCAAGATGTATTCAGCGCCTTCCCACGGGGACATGAAATCAAACTGGCGGTAATCCTGTGTCAGTTGCACAGGCTCATAGACAACGCGTTTCTGCACCTCGTCATACCGCACTTCGGTGTAGCCGGTGGTTGGGAAGTCTTTACGCAGCGGGTGGCCACGGAAGCCGTAATCCGTCAGCAAGCGACGCAGGTCCGGATGGTCAGAGAAGATGATACCAAACATGTCAAAGACTTCGCGCTCAAACCAGTTGGCTGAGGGGTGCACAGGCACAATCGAAGGTAACATTTCGTCTTCACGCACCGACACACGCAAGCGCACGCGGTGGTTCTGGAACATGCTCAGGAAATGGTAGACCACGTCAAAACGTTTTGCGCGTTCCGGATAGTCCACGGCTGTGATGTCCACCAGGGTGGAGAAACGGCACGTCGCGTCAGTGCGCAGGTATTCCACAAACTGTGCGATGTTGGCCGGAGCCACATCGATGGTCAGCTCGTCAAACGCAATGTCCCAGCCAATCACACAGTCGGGGCGCTTGAGCTCAATGTGGGCGCCGAGTTCTTTCAGGGCTTCACTCATCGTTCAATTGTCCCCGTGCGGCGGATTTTGCGTTGCAGCTGCAACAGACCATAAAGCAGCGCTTCGGCAGTTGGCGGACAGCCCGGCACGTAAATATCAACCGGCACAATGCGGTCACAGCCGCGCACCACCGAGTAGCTGTAGTGGTAGTAGCCGCCACCGTTCGCACAGGATCCCATGGAGATCACATAGCGTGGCTCCGGCATTTGGTCGTAAACCTTGCGCAAAGCGGGTGCCATTTTGTTGGTCAGCGTACCGGCCACAATCATCACGTCAGACTGACGTGGAGAGGCGCGCGGGGCGATGCCAAAGCGCTCCGCATCGTAGCGCGGCATGGAGGTGTGCATCATCTCAACCGCGCAGCAGGCCAGACCAAAGGTCATCCAGTGCAAGGAGCCGGTACGGCCCCAGTTGATCAGATCTTCGGCATTGGTCAGCAGGAAACCTTTGTCCTGCAACTCGGAATTCAGCGCTTGAGTGACAACTTCTTTGTCGACACCTGCGGTGTTTGCGCCCGTCATCACTCCCATTCCAGAGCTCCCTTTTTCCACTCATAGGCAAAGCCAATGGTCAGAACCGCGAGGAACACCATCATCGACCAGAACCCCACCATCGAGACATCCTTGAAGGCCACGGCCCAAGGGAACAGGAAGGCAATTTCCAGATCAAAAATGATGAACAAGATCGCCACGAGGTAGAACCTGACGTCAAATTTCATACGCGCGTCATCAAAGGCGTTGAAACCACATTCATACGCAGAGACCTTTTCTGGGTCCGGATTGCGTACGGCCAAAACAACGGCAGCGAGGATGAAAACAAGACCGAGACCGATGGCAACGGCAATGAAGATGAGGATGGGAAAATATTCCCGAAGCATCTCTTCCAAGGGTAGCTCCTTTCATGCACGCCAGCACGGTGCAGTCAGATGGCTGTATATACTCCCTGCGGGGTTTACCCCTGCCCTATGGCGGGGTCAACATTTAGCGCAAGATTTGAGCAGGACGTGGCTTTAGTGTTATCCATTTAAAATCAATACGTTAACAAAAAATTGCAGGTATGTGCGTCATTAAGACAGTGGCATTTTTTCCAACGCCCCTCTTGAAACCGGACAAATTGACCCTCGATTCCCAGAACCCACGCAACCCGAGGGAAACAGTCGGGTTACAAAACGGACCAGCACCTTTGATATGCGGGCAAGCACTTCCATAAAAACCGTTCTGTGTCCGTGATTTAGGAAGACAGCAGTCACCGACGCAACAAGGCCTCAACGCGACTGCTATTCGCCTAGGACACCCACTTTGGCTTGGTCTTTGCAAAAAAGGCACCAATGCCATCTTTGGCCTCTTCACCTTCCCAACAGGCCACCAACTCGTTGATCGTGTGGTCAATGGTGTCGTCATCGATTACCGGCCCCAACCTTCGCGCAAGCGCCTTGGCACGAGCAACTGCACCAGGCGCACAGGCGAGATAGGGTTTAACCTCGGCTTCAACCGCATCATCCAGTTCATCAGAAGGCACCGATTTTGCAAGCAGTCCCAGAGTCACCGCCTCAGTGGCCTTAAATAGGCGCGCAGACATAAAGACCCTACGTGCCATTGCCTCGCCCATACGCGATAGCACATAGGGACCGATGGTGGCTGGGATCAGGCCCAATTTGGTTTCCGTCAGCCCCATAGTTAGGGTGTCAACACCAATGGCCACGTCACAGACACTGGCCATACCGACCCCACCGCCAAAGGCATTGCCCTGCAACCGACCAATGAGGGGCTTGGGCATGGTATTGAGCGCCTGAAGTGCCTCTGCCAGCTTGCGTGCCTCCACAAAGCGCGTGTCCGGATCAGCCGCCATTTGCGCCTGCATCCAGCCAAGATCTCCTCCGGCGCAGAAGCTCTTTCCTGCACCGGTCAGCACAACCACACGCACAGCGTCATCCGCCGCCAACGCCTCAGCGGCCTGTTTAAGTTCGACAATCATCTGTCCCGACATCGCGTTGTGCTTTTCCGGACGGTTCAGAGTGAGCGTGGCAACGCCGCGCGCGTCGGTGGTGATAGCAAGAGTTTCAAACATGGCTTTTCTCCTTGTTTGCAGCCGACATCGCCGCACGAAGGCACTGCACTGCCTCCTCCACAGTCAGTTGGCTTGTGTCCAATTCTATGTCCGCTTGAGGAAACGGATCAAACGTTCGCGCCGCGACAGACTGCCAGTTGGGCAAACAATGTCCCTCTATGTCGTTTTCGCGGGTTTCAATACGATGGCGGTGCAAAGCATGATCGCGACAGCGCACCATGACGTCGATATGGTGATGGCCTTGCGAGGCTTGCTGCCATGCGCTGCGGGTCAATTGAATGGAATTAACGCAATCGGCGAGGACATCAAACCCTTGTGCCAATGCCAACCGTGTCACGGCCTGCGCAGCGGCATAGCCCCCATCCGTGAGATCTTCACATTTCATGTGAGACTGTCGCATAGCAGTTTCGATCACATCCAATCGCAGGTGTAAGGCACCGGTTTGTTCGGCCAGAGCACAGGCAATGGTGCTTTTGCCAACGCCAGGCAGTCCAGACAAACAAACCAGAACCGGCATTATTGACCACGCATGGCCCGCGCCATGTCTGCGGCTTGCGCCAGAACGGCCGTGTCGAGGCTTGTCTCATAGCCTAGCGCTTTCAAACGCGCGTCCACGGCTTCCGTCGCGACATTGCCTTTTGCACCCGGTGCATAGGGGCAGCCGCCTAGGCCACCAACAGCAGCGTCGAACACGCGTATACCAAGCGCAAGAGACGCTTCGATATTGGCCACCGCCCGCCCAGCCGTATCATGATAATGGCCTGCCACCCTGTCTGCGGGCACCACGTCCAACACAGCTTTTAGCATTGCAGTGATGCTCTCCGGTGTGCCCTGCCCAATGGTATCGCCCAGACTGATCTCATAGCAGCCCGCGTCAAACAGATGTTTCGCAACTTCCGCCACTTTCTCTGGCGGCGTAGCGCCATCATAAGGGCAATCCGTAACGCAGCTCACATAACCGCGCACCGGCAGACCGATTTCTTTGGCCGCCGAAACCACAGGCGCAAAGCGTTCTTGGCTCTCGGCAATGGTGGCGTTGATATTGGCTTTCGAAAAACCCTCGGAAGCAGAACCAAAAATCGCAATTTCATCTGCTTTGGCCGCGACCGCGCCTTCAAAACCGCGCATGTTTGGCGTGAGGGCCGCGTAGCTGACACCGTCGACACGGCTGATGCCTGCGAGCACTTCCGCCGAATCGGCCATCTGCGGCACCCATTTGGGACTGACAAAGCTAGCAACCTCAATGCGTTTGAACCCTGCCTTGGACAGGCAGTCCACCAGCGCAATTTTCTCGGATGTCGGGATCTGGCGCTTTTCGTTCTGCAGCCCGTCCCGCGGCCCCATTTCAAAAATTTCAACGGTGTTGGACATGGTTACGCCCTCTGCTCCGGCAAATCATAAAAGTCTTGCGTGTAAAACTGCTGTTCTCCTTCAGCGCGCTGAGCTGCTTGATAGGCCGGACGCGCCTCGATCCGACGCAGATAAGCCGTGGTCAAGGGATAGCCGTCAAATCGCACATAGCGGCTGGCGCTTTCCAGCGTGAAGCCCATCATCACATCCGCAGCCGAAAACCCGCTGGCCAACAGAAATTCTCTTTCGTCAGCTAACGCGCCCTCCACGGCTTTCAAAGCAATTGCCAGCCGTTTGGTTTCTATCCCCATGACAGTGGGTGACTTCATCCAATCTTTCGGCAGGAACAGATGCTGCATATTGAGGTTCTGAATACCCGCTGCGAGGGTCTCTGCGTAGTGCAGCCATTGCAACCAGTCGGCACGCTCCTCGCTGCCCACATCTGGCATCAGGCTGTGCCCCTCTCGCGTTTCGCTGAGGTACTGCACAATGGCACCGCTTTCATACAGCACACGCCCGTCAATCTCCAACGCCGGCACACGCCGCGCCGGGGACATGGACTTGAAGTCAGGCTGTTGCAGTGAGCCGTCCATGATCTGGTAGGGCACAATCTGAACCGCTTCGCCCAACTCGTGCAGCAGCCAGTTCACCCGAAAGGACCGGCTGCCTGCAATGGAGTGTAAAACCGCACTCATGAGTCTTCGTCTTCTTCCAAAACAATCAGCGCGGTGCCGTCCTCAACCTGAGCGCCTGCGCTGGCCAAAACATCCGCGACAACGCCATCCCGCGGCGCGAGAAGCGAGTGCTCCATCTTCATGGCTTCCAAAATGGCGAGACGATCACCTTCGGAAACTTCTTGTCCGGCCTCAGCGAAGATCGCTTTCACCAGCCCAGGCATGGGCGCGGCAATGACGTTGCCCCCTGCCCCGCCTTCATCTTCACGGACCAAAGGATCAACAACGGTGAAACGGTATCCATTGCCCCAGAAAACCGTGAGTTCATCCCCGTTTTGGGAGGTACGGGCCGGGACTTTCACTGTATCGACCCACCAGCTGCCGCCTTTGAAAGCGGCAAGATGCTCAGACTCGCCAACTTGAACACTATAGTTGCCGGTGTCATTCACTCGCACGTCCACGTCAATGCGCTCTTCATTGTGAATCAGTGACACACTGTGCGTCAACGGAGACCACAGAACCAGCGTTTCGGCCGGCGCAGATCCATCCAGTGGCCGCAATCCCAACGCTGTCAGCGCCGCCACCGAACGGGCTTTGGTGCAGGCGGAAGGCTGCACGGCCAGCGTATCAATGTGGCGTTCGATCAAACCTGTGTCCACGTCGCCCGCCACAAAGTTGGGCTGAGCCGCAAGCAAAGCCAAAAAGCTCACATTGGTCACGGTGCCGCCCACATCGGTCCAGCGCAGCGCGCGTTCCAACTGCTTGAGCGCAATGTCACGGGTCGCGCCATGTACCACCAGCTTGGCAATCATCGGGTCATACCATGGGCTGATGGTGTCCCCTGCCCTAACACCGCTGTCGATGCGGGCTTGGGTCGGGAACTCCAGATGTGACAGCGTGCCTGTGGCAGGCAAGAAGCCTTTGGGCACATCCTCGGCATAGATGCGCGCCTCAAAGGAATGACCGGAGATAGTCAACTCACCTTGCTGTTTAGGCAGTGACTCACCTGAGGCAACACGCAGCTGCCATTCCACCAGATCAACGCCTGTGATGGCTTCGGTGACAGGGTGCTCCACCTGCAAGCGGGTGTTCATTTCCATAAACCAGAACCCATCTGGGCGCAGACCATTGGAGCCATCCACGATAAACTCGATGGTGCCTGCGCCTTTGTAGTTGATCGCCTCAGCCGCGCGCACAGCTGCGTCGCCCATTGCAAACCGCATTTCATCGGTCATGCCTGGTGCTGGGGCTTCTTCGATGACTTTCTGGTGGCGGCGCTGCAGGGAGCAGTCGCGCTCATACAGATGCACGGCTCTGGTGCCATCGCCAAAAACCTGCACCTCAATGTGGCGCGGGCTGGTGACGTATTTTTCGATCAGCACATCGGGATTGCCAAAGGCCGTGGTGGCCTCGCCTTGTGCAGAGGCCAACGCGTCCGCAAAATCGGTGGATTTCTCAACAAGGCGCATACCTTTGCCGCCGCCACCTGCGACTGCCTTGATCAGCACGGGGTAACCGATGACTTCGGCTTGTTCGGCCAGAAATGCACCTTCCTGATTGTTGCCGTGATAGCCTGGTACAACCGGCACGTTGGCCTCTTCCATCAGCACTTTGGCAGCGTCCTTGAGGCCCATGGCGCGGATCGCCCTGGCAGAGGGGCCGATGAAGGTCAGGCCAGCGGCCTCAACTGCCTCGACAAACTCGGGGTTTTCCGAGAGGAAGCCGTAGCCTGGATGGATGCCCTGCGCACCGGTGTCTAGCGCGGCCGCAATTATCACTTCTCCTTTGAGGTAGCTGTCAGCGGGGGCGGCCCCACCGATGTGCACAGCTTGGTCCGCCAGAGTCACATGTTTTGACGTGGCATCTGCATCAGAATACACCGCCACGGTTTTCACACCCATGGATCGGGCGCTTTCCATCACGCGGCAGGCAATCTCGCCACGGTTGGCTATCAGGATTTTTTCAAACATCGGGTGGTCCTTTGTGTTGAGACGTCGGACCGGGGGCTGCCTGCCCCCGGACCCCCGGGAGTATTTTTTGGTCAGAAGAAGATCACATCCGGAACACGCCGAACTTGGTCTCTTCTATTTTGGCGTTCAGCGAGGCCATGAGGCTCAGATGGAGCACGTCGCGGGTTTTGCGCGGGTCCACAATGCCATCGTCCCAAAGACGGGCGGAGGCGTAGAGCGGGTGGCTTTGCTCTTCGAACATGTCGAGCGTGGGTTGTTTGAAGGCGGCTTCTTCGTCAGCTGACCATTCCCCGCCTTGGCGCTCAATCGCGTCGCGTTTCACGGTTGCCAACACGCCTGCGGCCTGTTCGCCGCCCATCACAGAGATGCGGCTGTTGGGCCAGCTCCACAAGAATCGCGGCGAGTAAGCACGCCCAGCCATGCCGTAGTTGCCAGCCCCAAAAGAGCCGCCCACCAGCATGGTGATTTTTGGCACTTTGGTGGTGGCCACAGCTGTCACCAACTTGGCCCCGTGTCGGGCGATGCCTTCGGCCTCATATTTCTGCCCCACCATAAAGCCGGTGATGTTTTGCAAGAACACCAGCGGGATGCCACGTTGGGAGCACAGCTCCACAAAATGGGCGCCTTTGGCGGCGCTTTCGGAATAGAGCACGCCGTTGTTGGCGATGATGCCAACGGGGCAGCCTTTCACATGAGCAAAGCCGCAAACAAGCGTTTCGCCAAAGCGTTTTTTGAACTCATCAAAGCGAGAGCCGTCAACCACGCGGGCAATAACTTCGCGAATATCATACGGCGTGCGCAAACCGCCGGGCACCACACCGAGGATTTCTTCGGGATCGTAAGCAGGCTCTTCTGACGTTTGCCAATCCACAGTTTGTGGTTTGGTTCGGTTGAGATGCTTCAAAGCATCCCGCGCCAGAGCCAAAGCGTGAGCATCATCGTCTGCCAGATAATCTGCCACGCCAGACAAACGCGTGTGTACGTCGCCACCGCCGAGATCTTCGGCGCTCACAACTTCACCGGTTGCCGCTTTCACCAATGGTGGACCCGCGAGGAAGATCGTGCCTTGCTCTTTCACAATGATGGTCACGTCTGACATGGCGGGCACATAGGCCCCGCCCGCGGTGCAGGACCCCATCACCACCGCAATCTGTGGAATGCCCTTGGCGGACATATTTGCTTGATTGTAAAAGATGCGGCCAAAGTGGTCGCGGTCTGGAAACACTTCATCCTGCTGCGGCAAGTTGGCGCCACCGCTGTCCACCAAATAGACACAGGGCAGGTTGTTCTGCTCTGCAATCTCTTGCGCCCGCAGGTGCTTTTTGACGGTCATGGGGAAGTAGGTGCCCCCCTTCACAGTGGCGTCATTACACACCACCATGACCTCTTGGCCATGCACGCGACCGATCCCGGCCACTACGCCAGCGCAGGGCGCAGCACCATCATACATCCCATGCGCTGCTGTGGCGCCCACCTCAAGGAATGGTGAACCCGGATCAAGCAATCCGGCGACGCGGCGACGCGGCAGCATTTTGCCACGGCCCTCATGACGGGCGCGAGATTTTTCTCCACCGCCCATGCGGGCGGCTTCTGCAACCTCTCTCACAGTGTCGAGCATCTCCAGATGGGCCGCTCGATTGGCGGCAAAATCCTCGGATGCGGTGATGACCTTGGATTGCAATTTGCTCATCGGTTCTTTCCGTTTCTCATTCGATCAAAGCCACAGCTTCGAGGTAAAAAGTCTGCTCAGCGGTAAGGTACAAGTGACAGCCTTGAGACTCTGGACTGGTGGCAGTGCCCGTCTCCCACAGGGTCTGTTCAAAAGCGCAAGTCGCGCTGCGATAGGTGTTCCAACTCTCTTGAGCTGTGCGCAACGCGCCAGCCTGATCTCGCGGCTCCAGCTCCAAACTTTCCGCATCACTGTCTTTGCCCAGCGCCCGATCAAGGGCCATGCCAAAGCCCACGTTCAGCCGCGCCTCCCAATAGGCAATTTCTGCATTTAGACAGGCGCCGAGATCTCCGGCTTGAGCACAGTCTCGCGCTGCCTGGCCAACGCACACCCGTTTGTCACTTTCCCGATCTAAACTGGACAGGCAAGTATCTATCACCTTTGCGGAAATTGCCGTTCCTTCAGCCTGCGCCACAGATGCACCAAACATAATGGTCATACCCAGTAGGGAACCCAACAACTTCATTTAATCCACCAACCCATCTGCTTCCAAATAAAGCGCCTGTTCTGCGGTCATATACATCAGGCAACTCACCGTCGCCGGTCCACCACCAGTGCCACCGCCCCACTGCGACCGTTCGTAGTCGCAGGTGGCGTCTCGATACGAGATCCACGCACGCTGCATGTTTTTTAGCGCATCCCCCTGAGACGGTGCGGCAGAACCAAGTTCGGCCATTTCTGCGTCCGTGGCCTTTCGTTTTGCGCGCACCGTTTTGTAACTGGTGTTGAGACGCGCATCCCAATACTGCAATTCTTGATCCAGGCATTGGCTCATGCCGTAGGTAGACCACCCGCCCTCGGTGGTTTCCATGCAGACATTGGCAGAGGCACCAATGCAGGAGGTCGGATTTTGATCCTCCACCATCGCGGCCAAACAAGTTTCTGTCGCCCTCGGCGTAAATCTCGCAAGGTCGTCAGCCGATGCAGCAGTGGTGGTCGCGATCCCTGCCGCGAATGCCAATATCTTCAACATGGGTTAGCCTTTCAAAACGATGAACTACGGAGAGGATAAGCGGGAATGTGGCGCCGCTCTACCCTGCATTGCAATCACGCCTTTCGCAGCATTTATGACTGTGCCACCATCAGTTCGCGCCCAATCAACATGCGACGAATCTCGCTGGTGCCTGCGCCAATTTCCATGAGCTTAGCGTCTCGAAAAATCCGGCCCACAGGATTGTCAGAAAGGTAGCCTGCGCCACCTAAGGCTTGCACCGCTTGATGCGCCTGTGTCATCGCCGCTTCAGAGGCATAGAGACAGCAGGCAGCGGCGTCCTGACGGGTGATGCGACCTTCGTCACAAGCTTTGGCACATTCGTAGACATAAGCGCGCGCCGAATTCATCGCGGTATACATATCCGCAATCTTGCCTTGCATCAGTTGGAAATTGCCGATGGGTTGGCCAAACTGTTTGCGCTCCACCATGTAGGGCATGACTTCATCCAGACAGGCCGCAATGATGCCAGTGCCAATTCCGGCCAGTACAACGCGCTCGTAATCCAGACCGGACATCAACACGGCGACACCTTTGCCTTCTTCCCCCAGCACGTTTTCAAACGGTAATTCGACATCTTCGAAGATCAGCTCGGCAGTGTTGGAACCTCGCATGCCAAGCTTGTCAAAATGAGGGCTGGTGGAGAAACCTTTCATCTCTTTTTCGATCAAGAAGGCAGTGATACCGCGTGGACCTGCGTCCGGATCGGTTTTGGCATAAACCACCAGCGTGTCGGCGTCGGGGCCATTGGTGATCCAGTATTTGTTGCCGTTTAATACAAACCGGTCGTTGCGCTTTTCAGCACGCAGCTTCATGGACACAACATCAGATCCGGCAGATGGCTCAGACATAGCCAATGCGCCAACGTGCTCGCCAGAAAGCAAGCGCGGCAGGTATTTCGCGCGCTGCTCGTCAGTCCCATTTAGCTTGATCTGGTTAACACAGAGGTTGGAGTGCGCGCCATAAGACAACGCCACGGAGGCCGACGCCCGCGTGATTTCTTCAACCGCGATCACATGCGCCAGATAAGACATGCCCGCCCCGCCAAATTCCTCAGGAACGGTGACGCCAAGCAGACCCAACTCACCAAACTCTTTCCAAAGCTCATTGGGAAATTCGTTCTTCAGATCAATGTCCGCAGCCATCGGTTTGATGCGCTCTTGCGCAAAGCGGTGCACCATCTCGCGCAGTGCATTGACGTCTTCGCCCAGATCAAAATTCATCGTGTGCATGAACATGGGGCACCCCCTCCGGTTATTGAACAGTTGTTCAATAACTAGACCGAGTCGCTTTCTGGATCAAGAAATTTTCGCGACACTGAACGGCGCACAAAAAAGGCGGCACAAAACCGCGCCGCCCTTCGTAGTTCTCATTGGGTCTAGCGGTTTCCGCGCTAGCCAGCTGCGCGAGCCTCCAAAGCCGGATACCGCAAGGCAAGCGTGGCACCCCGCGCAACAAAGCTAATCATCAACGCAAGCCAAAGCCCATGGTTCCCCAAAAGCGGCACCAGGATTGCCAGGGCTGCGAAGTAGATCAGAGTGGATACAAGCATCATATTGCGCATGTCTTTGGTTTGGGTCGCGCCGATAAACACGCCATCCAACATAAACGGAGCCACCCCAAACAATGGTGACAGTACAACCCACGGCAGGTAATCTCGGGCCAACGCACGCAGGGTATCGGAGGTTGTCATTACATCTACAATCCATCCGCCGGCGACCCAATAGATCAGCGCGATCAGAAGGGAGCCCAAAACAGCCCAGACAGACGCAAGATAGGCCGCCCGACGCAATCCGGCACGGTCTCTCCCTCCGAAGGCCTGCCCAGCAAGCGTCTCCACCGCAAAGGCAAACCCGTCCAGCGCATAAGCTGTGATGTAGAGGAATTGCAAAAGCACCTGATTGGCGGCCAACGTGTCATCCCCAAAGTCTGCCCCCAAGAACAGAAACGACATAAAAATGGCCTGCAAGAGCAGCGACCGCACAAGAATGTCGCCATTGACCGAGGCCATTTCCCGCAAGGCGGCAGGATCAAACACCCGTGTTTTTTCCTTCCAAGCCGGGTTTTCAAACACATCACGACACATCCAAAGGGCCAGCGCACAACCAGACACCTCTGCGATAACTGTGGCCACGGCCACGCCTTCTACGCCCCAATCCAAACCCAACACAAACCAAAGGTCGAGCAGGATATTGACGCCATTCATCCAGAGCTGAATGACCAATACCGCCTTGGTGCGCTCCTGTGCGATTAGCCATCCAGTGAGACCAAAAATGGCAATGGCTGCGGGCGCAGACCAAATACGGATTTGCAAATACTTCCCCGCCAGAACCTCAACTTCTGGCGAAGCAGGAGACAGCCAAAACGCCGCGCGGAAAAACCAAACCTGACCAATAATGAGAAAAAGACCCGCAACCACACCAATCATCACGGCCCTTGTGAGCATCGCCGCAACTTCACCATGCCGCCCCTCACCTTTGGCGCGGGCGGTCAGGCCGGTGGTGCCCATCCGCAGAAACCCGAAGATCCAGTAAAGCCCCGCCAAGACAACGGCACCAATGCCAACTGCGCCAATGGGAGCCGCCTCGCCCAACTGCCCCACAACGCCTGTATCCACAGCCCCAAGGATTGGCACGGTGGCGTTTGATAGAACAATCGGAAGCGCGGTGTGCAGAATACGGCGATGGGTGATCTCACCAACCCCGCCAGCCGGATTGAGAATCTCAGTCATCTTTGACGGGCATCAAAAAATGGCCGGTGGCTTGCGCAAACAACACGTTGCGTTGGTCCTGCCAGGCTTCGACATGCACAGACGCATAGCGGCGACCAGAGCGGTTCACGCGGGCACGCGCATAAGCATCGCGCGGCAGACCAGAACGCAGATAATCGACGGTGAAATCAATAGTTTTGGGCAACCGCGGCAAGTGGCCTTCGGTCAGGCTCTCCATCGAAATGCGTCCGCTTTCGATGTCATCCCAGAGACCAGACCACGCAAGGCCAATAACCGCCGTTGTTTCAAGGAAACCGGCGGTCACACCGCCGTGGATCGCAGGCAAAAGCGGATTGCCAATAAGTTTTTCATCAAACGGAAGAATCGCAGTCAGTTCGTCGCCACGGCGCTCAAACTCGATCCCAAGAAAGTTGATGTATGGCACTCCATGCACCAACGCAGACATCGCAGCATCGCGGCGCTGCTTCACAACTTGAACAGGTTCTGGACGTGAACGCGGCATATCTATTTCCTTTGCACGGTAAAGGCGCCGGTTGCAGTGGCAACGGGGCGGCTTTCGTCATCGTCAAATGCAGTTGCCCGCACAAACGCCACCGAGCGGGTAATGTTGTAACACTCCGCTTTGGTGCGAATATTCTGGCCCGGCGTCGCCGCGCGCATGTAGTCGATTCTCAAATCGATTGTGGCGGTTCCAGATGGGGATGACGGATGGCACATGGCCGCCGCACCACAACAGGTATCCATCAACGCCGACACCGCACCACCATGCAAAACACCGGTCTCGGGATCCCCCACAATGTTGGCGTCATAAGGCAACTCCATCTCAGCTTTACCTGCGCCTATGTCCGTCAGCCGCATATTCAATGCCTTACAATGGGGAATCGCATTGATGAAATGCTCCGCCATTTTTGCCTTATCCGGGTCCATGCCTTGCCTCCGACTGGTTTGAAACCCTTATGAGCGGCAATTGTCATTGGCTTCAAGGGGGCGGTTGCTCTTGCTGCAGATGCAAACTAAGTTTCGCCTCCAAGGAGGCCCTGCAAATGTCTGATACTCGCCTGACTTTCAAGGAAATGTGCGCCCGTTTCGACGTCACACCAAGAACGTTACGTTATTATGAGTATATTGAACTCCTTCAGCCAACACGCGAAGGGCGCAGTCGCTTTTTTGGTCCAAGTGAAGTCGCGCGCATGACGCTAATCATGCGAGGTCGCCGTTTTGGCATCAAGTTGGAAGACATCCGCCAATGGTTGCTGATCTACGAACACGAAGGCACCTCTGCGCAAATGCAAGCTTTTGTGGAAATGGCAGACCGTCAAATGGCGGAGCTAGAAGAACAGCGCCAGCAACTGGATGAAGCGATGCGTGAGTTGAAGGAGCTGCGAGACGAAACGGCGGGCTTCCTCACTAAAGCCACCTAGGCTGTCACCAACGCTTGCGTCACGCTGACTATCAATAGAGGCGCCCTTTGGGGTGCCTTTTCTTTTGCCGTCCGCTCTGCCGTTGATGCGCAGGATGTCGCTTAAGCGGAAAAAACTGATCCCACGTCACTTCAAATTGTGACGTGACGTCTTACTTACGTTAACGTCAAGCTGTATAGTATCTCAATTCCCGAAGCCCATTTTGTTCCCAACTTCCGTAAGAAAGGACGCAACGATGAGCGAAGAAATGATGACCATTCGCGAGATGTGTGATGTCTACGACGTGACCCCTCGTACCCTGCGTTTTTACGAGTCCAAGGAACTCTTGTTTCCTGTTCGTGAGGGCCAAAAGCGTCTGTTCACCAAACGTGACCGGGCCCGGCTTAAGCTGATCCTGCGCGGCAAGCGCTTTGGGTTTTCTCTCGAGGAGATCCGCCAACTGCTCGACCTGTATGACATGGGTGACCAGCAGGCGACCCAAATGCAACGCACCTATGAGGTGGCCAAGCACCGCCTCAAGGACATGGAAGAGCAACGCGACGAGCTGAACGAAGCGATCGATGATCTGCGCGAACAGCTCAAATGGGGCGAACAGTTCCTCACCGATCTCACAACGCAAAAAGACGCCGCTCAGTAAGCGACGCACACCTAATTCCGCCTCGGATCATCCAAAGGGAAAAGCTATATGCCGACTTATACCGCGCCCGTGAAAGACCTGCAGTTTGTGCTGCATGACGTGCTGAACATCTCCGCCTCCGACGTCCCCGGCTATGACGAGTTGGATGCGGATTTCACCAACGCCGTGCTCGAAGAAGCGGGCAAGTTGACCGGAGAGGTTCTGACACCACTGAACGTGGTGGGCGACCAAGAAGGCTGTCGTTTGGAAAACGGTGTTGTGTACACACCAACAGGATTCAAAGCAGCGTTTGAACAGGTGAAAGAAGGCGGCTGGCCCGGACTGGATATGCCGGAAGAATACGGCGGTCAGAACATGCCCCAGGTGCTTGGCACGGCTGTGGGTGAGATGTTCTCCTCCTCCAATCAAGCGTTCACCATGTATCAGGGCCTGACCCACGGTGCCGCAGCCGCGATCCTTGCGCACGGCACCGATGAGCAGAAAAACAAATGGCTGCCGAATATGGTCTCCTGTGAATGGACCGGCACCATGAACCTGACCGAGCCACACTGCGGCACGGATCTGGGCTTGATGCGCACCAAAGCGGAGCCGCAGGACAACGGCAGCTATAAAATCACGGGTCAAAAGATCTTTATCTCCGCTGGCGATCACGACATGGCGGACAACATTGTGCACCTGGTGCTGGCGAAAGTGCCCGGCGGCCCGGAAGGCATCAAAGGCGTGTCTCTCTTCATCGTGCCAAAGTTCATCGTGGATGACGAAGGCACCATCGGTGCACGCAATGGCGTGTCAGTGGGCAGCATTGAAGAAAAAATGGGCATCCATGGCAACTCCACCTGTGTGCTGAATTACGATGAAGCTGAAGGCTACCTGCTTGGAGATCTGAACAAAGGCATGCGTGCCATGTTCACCATGATGAACGAAGCGCGTCTGGGAGTGGGCATGCAGGGCCTCTCCGCTGCTGAAGCGGCCTACCAAAACGCTGTGGAATACGCGAAAGATCGCTTGCAGGGCCGCGCCGTAACTGGGGTTGAAAACCCAGAAGGACCAGCCGATCCGTTGATCGTGCACCCGGATATCCGCCGCTCGTTGATGGATCAGAAATCCTTTGTGGAGGCTGGCCGCGCATTCATTCTGTGGGGGGCAAAACTGCTCGATGAATCCCACCGCAAAGGTGACAAAGACGCTGATGGTTTGGTCTCTCTGATGACCCCGGTCATCAAAGGATTCCTGACCGATGAAGGCTACGACATGACTGTCAAAGCCCAGCAGGTTTACGGTGGTCACGGCTACATCGAAGAGCACGGCATGAGCCAGTTCACTCGCGATGCGCGTATCGCGATGATCTATGAAGGCGCCAATGGCGTCCAGGCGCTGGACCTTGTGGGCCGCAAACTGGCCGCAGACGGCGGCAAACACGTGATGGCGTTCTTTGAACTGGTGAAATCCTTCTGCAAGGAAAACGGCGAAGACGAAGCGCTGAAAGACTTTGTTGGGCCGCTGAAGCAAGCTTCTAAGGATCTGCAAGCCGCAGGCATGTACTTCATGCAAGCGGGCATGAAGAACCCGAATGATGCGCTGTCCGGCTCCAATGACTTCATGCATCTCTTCGGCCACGTCTGCCTCGGCCTGATGTGGGCGCAGATGGCCAAAGCAGCCAATGCCGCGCTGGCCTCTGGTGCAGAAGACAAGGACTTCTATGAGACCAAGCTGACCACTGGCCGCTATTACATGGCGCGTCGTTTGCCCGCGACCGGCATGCACTTGGCGCGCATCCAGTCCGGTGGCGACACAGTCATGGCGCTGGCCGCAGACCAGTTCTGATCCGGTCGGGCGGGAGTGATCCCGCCCTCCCTTTTTGTTGATGTTCTCGTGGAGCACAAATGCCCAAGCGTTTTCGACTGACCCGCCGTTTTCCCGTCGCCATGACGGAGGATGGATACCGTAAACTGCGCAGTTTTGCGTCAGATGCGGGATTGGACGAAGGTGAGGCACTGTCGTTTCTGTTTGAGAACTTCGACGCTGTGACGGACGAAGACCAACTGGCGCATCGCTTGCGCCAGTTCAACGCGACTTTGGATGACCGCAAACGGTGATCAAGCCCGCGCAGAAATTTGCCAAGGGGAGGACGGCATGACAATCAAACTCTACTGTTTCGGAGAAAGCGGCCATTCCTACAAGGCTGCTTTGGCATTGGAACTTTCCGGTCTCGACTGGGAACCGGTGAAGGTGGATTTCTTTGCCGGAGAAACCCGCTCCGACGAGTACCGCCAAAACGTCAATGAGATGGGTGAGGCGCCTGTGCTTGTGGATGGCGACTTTAGCCTGACACAGTCCTCGGTGATCCAGGGCTATGTATCCGAAAAATCCGGCAAATTTGGCGGCAAGGATGAAACCGAACGCCGCGAGATCCTGCGCTGGCAGTTTTGGGACAACCACAAACTCAGTGCGATTGCCGGCATGACGCGGTTTTTGCTGCATTTCCTACCACCTGAGAAACAGCCCAAAGAGGTGATTGCCTTCCACCAGGCCCGCCTCAAAGCCGCCTATGACGTGCTGAACAAACATCTGGAGGGGCGCGACTGGATTGTGGGTGACAGCCTGACCAACGCCGACCTGACCTGTTGCGGCTACCTCTACTATCCAGAGCCCTTTGGCTTTGACCGCGCTGACTGGCCAAACATTGACCGTTGGCTGACCAATATTTCGCAAACGCCGGGGTGGAAACACCCCTACGACCTAATGCCCGGCTCCCCTGCGGACCGTGCCTGATCTCGCCTGATAATAGGAGACCACAATGACCGAAGCCTATATCTATGACGCCGTGCGCACACCGCGTGGCAAAGGCCGCAAAGACGGCAGCTTGCACGAGGTGACATCTGTTGCACTGTCCGCAACGGTATTGAACAACCTCAAAGAACGTAATGGCCTCGAAGGCCACGCCGTTGAAGACGTGATCTGGGGCAACGTGACCCAGGTTAAGGAACAAGGCGGCTGTCTCGCGCGGACCGCTGTTCTGGCCTCCGACCTGGACGAAATGATCCCCGGCCTGGCGATCAACCGCTTCTGCGCCTCCGGTATGGAAGCGGTGAACCTTGCCGCCAACCAGATCAAGGGTGGCGCAGGTGATGCCTATATCGCTGGCGGTGTGGAAATGATGGGCCGCGTGCCAATGGGCTCTGACGGGGCCGCAATTGCGGTGGATCCATCTGTCGCTATGGACATGTATTTTGTCCCGCAGGGTATTTCTGCAGACATCATCGCAACCGAATACGGTTTCACCCGTGATCAGGCGGACCAGTTGGCCGTAGAATCCCAACGCCGCGCCGCAATGGCGTGGGAGGAAGGCCGGTTTGATAAGTCCATCGTGGCGGTCAAGGACATCAACGGCCTGACCATTCTGGACAAAGACGAGTACATGCGTCCGGGCACCGACATGCAATCCCTCGGTGGTCTGAAGCCTGCGTTTAAGGAACAGGGCGAAGTGATGCCCGGTTTCGACAAGCTGGCGATCATGAAGTATCCGCATCTAGAGAAGATCAATCACATCCACCACGCTGGTAACTCTTCCGGTATCGTGGATGGTTCCGCTGGCGTGCTGATCGGCAACAAAGAATTTGGTGAGAAATACGGTATCAAGCCACGTGCCAAGATCCGTCAGACCTGCAAAATTGGCCTCGACCCAACCATCATGCTGACCGGCCCTGTCCCGGCAACCCAAAAGATCCTGAAAGACGCTGGCATGGCAATCAGCGACATCGATCTGTTCGAAGTCAACGAAGCTTTTGCTTCTGTTGTAATGCGCTTCCAACAAGCGTTTGATGTTGATCCAGCGCTGATCAACGTCAACGGCGGCTCCATCGCTATGGGCCACCCGCTGGGCGCAACCGGCGCGATTATCATCGGCACGTTGCTTGACGAACTAGAGCGTCAAGACAAAGAAACCGGTCTGGCCACGCTCTGTATTGCCTCTGGCATGGGCGCCGCCACCATCATCGAGCGCGTCTGATGCCCAAATTGGACCTATCGCAACTTCCGAGCCATTCGAATTGCTCCTACCCGGGCAAGTTGTCGGACGGCTTTGAGGGCCGTTCCGCCCAAGCTTTGGGAGATCCAAGCGGCATCACGCAGTTTGGCGTCAACATCGTCACTCTGCAGCCGGGCGCGCGCTCTTCGCTACGCCATTACCACATCCAGCAGGACGAGTTCCTAATGATGACGGTGGGTGAATTGGTTCTGATTGACGATGACGGTGAACATGTGATGCGCCTTGGCGACTGTGCTGCTTTTTCGGCGGGTGACGCCAACGGACATCACTTGATTAACAAATCCGACGTGCCTGCCGCCTTCTTGGTGGTTGGCACGCGCACCCCGACAGAGACCGCTATTTACAGCGATATCGACATGAAGGTGGACATGGATGCCGATGGCTACGCGTTCACTCGAAAAGATGGCAGCCCGCTAACGGCTGACCAGATCGGAGACGAGACATGACTGATTTCACAATGAAAGTCGGCGACAACGGTGTCGCTATCATCACCTGGGACGTGAAGTCCAAATCGATGAACGTGCTGAGCCGTGAGGCCTTTGGCGACTTGGAAGCCTGCATCGACGAAGTGCTGGGCAATGACGCCATCAAAGGCGCGGTGATCACTTCTGGCAAAGACACGTTTGCCGGCGGCATGGACCTGAATGTGCTTGGTTCCATTCGTGCGGACGCCGGTGATGAGCCAGCGCAAGCGCTGTTTGACTTCACCATGATGGGTCACAAGTTCTTGCGCAAAATTGAGCGCGCCGGCATGGACCCAAAAACCAACAAAGGCGGCAAGCCGATTGCTTCTGCCCTGCCCGGCACCGCGCTTGGCATTGGCTTGGAACTGCCTTTGGCCACGCACCGCATCTTCGCGGCGGATAACCCAAAGGCCAAGATCGGCCTGCCGGAAATCATGGTTGGAATTTTCCCGGGCATGGGTGGCACCACACGTTTCATCCGCATGATGGGGGCAATGGCAGCCTCGCCGTTCTTGCTGCAAGGCAAGATGGTGGACCCGAAGAAAGCCAAGTCTGCGGGCATCATCCACGAAGTGGTGGACGATCCCGTTGCCGCCGCAACCGAATGGGTGCTGTCGGCCACCGACAAAGACATCCTGAAACCATGGGATGCCAAAGGCTACAAAATGCCAGGTGGCGAACCGTACCACCCTGCTGGCTTCATGACATACGCTGGTGCCTCGGCCATGGTGAACGGCAACACTTGGGGCGTTTATCCGGCGGCCAAGGCGCTGCTGTCTGCCGCCTATGAGGGTGCGCAGGTGCCATTTGACACTGCGCTAAAGATCGAAGCACGTTGGTTTGTGAACGTTCTGATGAACCCGTCATCCTCGGCAATGATCCAGTCCCTGTTCATAAACAAAGAAGCCCTGGAAAAAGGTGCAAACCGTCCGGATGTGCCGGATCAGTCCGTCAAGAAAGTGGGCGTTCTGGGCGCGGGCATGATGGGCGCGGGCATCGCGCTGGTCTCTGCGCAGGCCGGCATGGATGTTGTGCTGATCGACACCAACCAAGACGCGGCGGATCGCGGCAAAGCCTACTCCGAAACCTATCTCGACAAAGGCATCAAGCGCGGCAAAGTCACGGCGGAGAAAAAAGAGGCTATGCTCGGCCGCATCAACGCCACCACCAACTTGGATACCCTGTCTGACGTCGACCTAATCATCGAAGCGGTGTTTGAAGATGTGGGCGTGAAGGCTGAGATGACCAGGAAGGTTGAAGCGATCATTCCTAAGGATGCGATTTTTGCCTCCAACACCTCGACCCTGCCAATCACCGGCCTAGCCGAAGCCTCTGTGCGAAAAGAGCAATTCATCGGCATCCACTTCTTCTCCCCAGTTGAGAAGATGGCACTGGTGGAGATCATCAAAGGCAAGGAAACCGGCGAGCGCGCGGTGGCCAAGGCCCTCGACTATGTGCGCCAGATCCGCAAGACGCCGATTGTGGTGAACGACGAGCGTTTCTTTTACGCCAATCGCTGCATCATTCCTTACATCAACGAAGGTGTGATGATGGCAGGCGAAGGTGTCGGCCGTCCGCTTCTGGACCATGCGGCACAGCTTCTGGGCTTCCCAGTGGGGCCAATCCAGCTGGTGGATGAGACGTCTTTGGACCTCGGTGCCAAAATCGCCAATGCCACCAAAGCTGCAATGGGTGATGCCTATCCTGCGTCTGTCGCGGATGACGTGACCTTCTGGATGGTCGAAGAGGGCCGCTTGGGCCGCAAGGCGAAAGCTGGCTTCTTTGACTATGACGAAAAGGGCAAGCGCGGCGACTACTGGACCGGCTTCAACGAGAAGTTCCCACTCCTGGAAGAGCAGCCAGACCTGATCGAAGTGCAGCATCGCCTGATCTTTGCGCAGGTTTTGGAAGCCGTGCGTGCGCTAGAAGCCGGTGTGCTAGAGGACATCCGCGAAGGCGACGTGGGCGCGATCCTGGGGTGGGGCTTCATGCCTTGGTCCGGCGGCCCGTTCAGCTGGCTCGACATCGTTGGGGCCGCCTGGGCGGCAGAACGCTGTGACCAGTTGGCGGAGAAGTTTGGTGATCGGTTTGCCTGCCCGCCACTGCTGCGTGAGATGGCAGACAAAGGTCAGACCTTCTATGGCCGCTTTGGCCCAGCGGCCAAATCCGCAGCCTAAGCACATCACGTAAAACAAAAAACGCTCGGAAGCATTCGCTGCCGAGCGTTTTCTTTTGCGCATTTTCTAAGCGGCGGCGAGCATCATCTCTGGCTTCACGGACACATTCCGCACAGCGCCGCTTTCCAGCATGGCCATGGCCTTTTGTACAGGCACCATATTGTAGTTGGCCGCGGTGCCGAACCGAGGGCGCACACCGGCACGCACACCCCAGATGCACTGGGAAAACAACAAGGCCCCGCCGTTGACAAACACCATCTGATCTTCAGCAAACACCGGCAAGATTGCATTGAGCGGTCTGGACGGCTCCACACGGTGAGTGCCGTCAATCACATCTAAAGCAGCACCTGGAATGACTGCATAGGGATCTCCCCATTTGTCACGGACCTTTGGGCTTTCCACCAAAACCCCCTCGCCCGGTTGCACCAGTAGATCACGCCGGTTTTCCAATGCCCCGGCAGGGACAAACACAGGCCAGAGCTTGCGCGGTGTCACGTGGTCGTGACGAAAGATCGGGTCTCGCACCAACGCTGTAATTCGCTGAAATCCAGCGTCAAACGTCAGAACTTCGTCGCCAACATGCAGGCTGTCTACCTTGGCCCAACCGCCTGGCGTGACCACGCGGGTGCCCGACACAAAGCCGCTCCCCGTTGTTGTGATCACAGGCCGCAGATTGGATTGGCGACGTCTGGCCGCCAAAGCCAACCGGGCTTTGTCGCGAATTGTTCCCACCATATGTACCACCGAGTATTCGGCCCCATCCAAATAGTCCCACGGGTCCCTTGCCCCACACCCGCGAAGCAATTCCCCGTAATACCGATTGTTGGTCGCGCGCCTCAACAATTCGTAAACAATCCCAGCGGGCTGCCGAGCATTTAGTTCAACTGTGAGAAGATGCAAACTGAATGAAATTTGAAACAGCGCCTGCTTGTCACTGCATTTGCCGCAGCGCTGCGCCCAACCTTAGAAATAACACCCAAAACGCATGATTGTTTCAAAAAGCCCGACCGGTGCATGCGTATTATTACCGCCTTCCCTTTTGAAACGACATCCACGAGAGTGCAGGCAAGATTATTTGGGAGGGTTCACCGATGGGTTGGATGTCAGATGAAACAGGTTTGGAAAAATGTGCGGCAAATTATGTGCCTTTGTCCCCGCTCTCAGGACTGAAACGGGCAGCCACAATCTTCCCAGACCGACTGGCCTTGATGGATGGAGAGATTCGCCGCACCTATCGTGACTACCACGCCCGGTGCAGCCAACTCGCCAGCGGCCTAACCGGCTTGGGCGTGAAGCCCGGTGATGTGGTTGCGGCTCTGCTGCCCAACACGCCGGCCGCCTGTGAGGCGCATTTTGGCGTGCCCGCTTGTGGCGCGGTTCTGAACGCCATCAACATCCGTTTGGATGTGGCTACCGTCACCTACATTTTTGATCATGGCGAGGCTAAAGTGGTGCTCGTGGACAGTGCCTTCCTGAACTTGGCAGAGGCGGCCTGCGCAGCTATGAGCACAACTGCGCCAACGCTGATTGAAGTGGCAGCACCGGAAGCAGGCCATCCAGCGTCTGGTCGACATCAGACCTATGAAGACCTTTTAGCACAGGGTTATCCTGCGTTTGAGTGGATTTTGCCACAGGATGAATGGGAGAGCATTGCGCTCAACTATACTTCCGGCACCACAGGTCAGCCCAAAGGCGTGGTCTATCACCACCGCGGGGCTTACCTGAACGCAATGGGACAGGTGTTGAGCTGGCGCATGACTTTGCACCCGGTGTACCTCACGATAGTGCCGCTTTTTCACTGCAACGGCTGGTGCCACACTTGGATGATGCCCATGGTGGGCGGCACCATTGTATGCTGTCGCGACATCACTGCAGCTGCAATCTTCGACGCTATTGCCGATGAAGGTGTGACCCACTTTGGCGGCGCGCCAATAGTTCTCAACATGCTTGTAAACGCCCCAGAAGAGCAGCGTCGGGACTTTGATCACGTGGTAGAAGTCTTTACTGCGGGGGCGCCCCCTGCCCCCGCCACATTGGCCAAGATCGAGCCAATGGGTTTCCACATCACGCAAGTGTATGGGCTGACCGAGGTTTATGGACCTGCCACAGAATGCCTGTGGGATGACACGCGGTGGGACAGTCTGGAAGGGCACGACCGCGCTTCGATCAAGGCCCGTCAGGGTGTGGCCATGCCCTTTATAGAAGACATGACTGTGATGGATGATCAGATGGCGCAAATCCCGATGGATGGTACGGCCGATGGGGAAATCATGATCCGAGGCAACGCGGTGATGAAAGGCTATTTGAAGAATCCCGAGGCCACCAAAGAAGCCTTTGCCGGTGGATACTTCCACTCCGGTGACATCGCAATTCAACATCCAGACAGCTACGTGCAAATCACCGACCGGGCCAAAGACATTATTATCTCCGGCGGCGAGAACATCAGTTCGGTCGAAGTGGAGGGCGTGTTGATGCACCACCCCACGGTCAATCTGGCGGCCGTTGTTGCTAAGCCCGATGACAAATGGGGCGAAGTTCCATGTGCGTTTGTTGAGCTATTGGACGGCGCTAGCGCGGAAGAGCAAGAGGTGATTTCTTTTGCACGTGAACATCTTGCGGGATTTAAGACCCCCAAGAAAGTGGTGTTTGGTGAGCTCCCCAAAACGTCGACAGGCAAGATTCAAAAGTTTGCACTGCGTGAGCAAGCCAAGCGCCTCTAAGCGCATGACCGGCTTTGTTGCACCAACTGGGTGAGGAAATCAGCGTGTGGCGCCTATTTGAGACCGACAGGTGAATACTACTTGGTTAAAATGAGTTTGCCCTGGCGGGTAATCCGCAGGGTATAGACCGCGTCTGACAGACAAATTTGCGCAAGATTGCCACCTGCGGTCAAATCTTCGGCGCTGTGTACTGGCGTTTCCGTGCCACAGGTGGTGGGCCGATGCTCCGAGGAACTCGGCGCAAAATTCATATTTAAGTTGGTCATTCTGTGGGCTTTTTCCTTGCCGTAGATCGGGGTGTTTCTGTGATCTCGCAATAAGGCCCGCGATACTTTCCGAACACCATGTGTCCCCGGCAAGAGCCCAGGTTCATGTTTCGCTCACAGGTCAGCTTGGGGTCAGTTGCTAGTTTTAATCACATTCACTATACAGTTGCGGCCCAACCCTTGCTTAGAGCGTTTTCCTCAAAGTGAACCATGAGACCCAAAAACTTCATCTGGATGCGACATGTCTTTGGCTATAAACGTTTTTTTAGAAGATCTTAGTTAGGGTGCCACTCGCAAGCTGAACCCCGCACAATAATAAGAAGACCTCGAAGCCAGATGACCAACATTGAGCAACAATTCCTTCAATACCTTGAGAACTCGCGTACAGGTCGCGAATGGGTAGAGTGCATGGAGGACTACATTGATAGCCTAACAAGCAGTCGCGTTGACTATCTCGAAATGGACCACACTGCGTTTTGGATAACCAGGGGTGACACCCTACTGGTAGCAGTCGAAACGTCAGACCAAATTGTGTCTCGAGGCCAAGGATCTTTCCCGACAGGTTGGGTTGAAGCTTTGGAAAATGGCTGGAGCTATCTTTTGTTGTGTTCGGAGAGATCCGAAAGATACCCATCTGGCGCTGCCTTTGATTTCCTGATCGAACAAAAAGAAAATGGCGCGTTTGATTTTTGCAAACATGTCGTTGTCTATGGTTCTCAACAAGCGACACAGGCAGCATTTGCATGCGCATCAGTTTTTCAGGGTTGTACGCTTTTGATCACACAGCCTGAAATGACAAATGAGACGGGTGTGACGAATGATCTCTTTAAACTGTCGGACCTGAGTGGAAGCCGTCTGATAGCGGCTTACGATCCAACAATCTGTCATGATTTTCCATCCGACCCTATTCGGGAAATCATGCAGTGTCACGAGTTGCGATGTTGGCACCTAGGCACGTACACTGATCATTTGCTGCGCTCGTTTGATGTCCTTCCCAAGATGCTTAAAATGGCTTCACAGCAGCAAGTTACTTTGAATTGGGCCTTTCCCTTGTTACGAGAAAGGCGCAATCTTCGTTACTACTGGCGGAGCATGTTGCAGCGCATAGATACGCAGACCAAGCCCAAGACAGCAGCCATGTTATGCCGAAACGTGGTACCACTGACCGGCGGGCGGATTTTCAAGCAGAAACTGCAGGAGTTGGAGCAGGCACGGGACTAATTGCCATCTTCTACGAAAAGGGGAATTTCCTGCTTGACGTGCATGACCAGAAATCCACAATGCTCTTAAACTGGTCTCTAGTTCTTGAGCCCTGACTACAAAAAAGGACAAAGATTTGAGCTCTCTACCTACAATTGCCGCCCTATGGATCGAAGGGCCATTGAGCTTCTTAGAGCAGCTCTGTCTGAAGTCATTTGTGGACAACGGTCACAAAGTAATTCTGTATCACTATGGTCCTTTGCAGAATGTGCCGGACGGAATTGAATTGGCGGACGCCACTGAAATTCTACCTCAGGTGGATTTTCTAACTCATGAAAGAACCGGGAGTCCGGCTCTACATTCCGACCTGTTTCGATATAAAATGCTTGCAAAGAGTTCTAATACAATTTGGGCGGACACCGATGCCTATTGTATGAAGCCTTTCGAGACCGAAACAGGACACTTCTACGGCTGGGAAAGTCGCTCACATATCAATGGTGGCGTACTTGGTTTGCCGTCAGACAGTGACACTTTGAAAGCCCTTCTGGACTTTACATCGGATGAATTTGCCATTCCCCAGTATTATGGCGAGGATTATTCGAAAGAACTCGAAGAAAAGAAACAATCTGGCAACCCGGTTCACGCCAGTGAAATGCCCTGGGGAGTTTGGGGCCCACATGCGGTGACGCATTTCTTGCATGAAACAGGGGAAGCCAAGCACGCGTTTGATCAAGAAGTGCTTTACCCGTTCACCTTCAAAGACCGCAGAAAAATGCTGAAGCGCAATTTTGATGTTTCCCCTTGGGTCACCGACAATACGGTTTCTGTGCACCTCTATGGACGCCGAATGCGTGCGCGATTGGTTGAAAAAGAAGGCGGTGCGCCACATCGCAAGAGCTTCCTTGGATCTCTTATTACCAAACACGATATTGATCCTTTACTCGCGCCGCTTCCTCCTTCGCGCGCGCAACTGGAGGCGCTAAAAGCGGAGACATAAAACGTCTCGGTTGGCGTTCCCTCTATTTGCAAGCCGCGTAAGATAGAGGGGCAGGCGCGAAACGGAAATAACTTCTCACCCTTTTGGCATTAGGTTCCAAGCAATGACGACATTCAGGGACACTGAATTCCTTGTCCGCGCTCAGAAACTGGACGCTGTTACAAATTCTTTGATATCTACCTTACAGTCAGCTGGCGTAAGCCCTGTAATTGTTGCAGACGAACGGAATGGGGCACTGCAAACCGGCCAATTGCGGAAGATATCAATTTGCGAAAAGGCGTTGACTGATTTGGGGCTTGAGCGGCTACCAGACAACTGGGCCTGGTTTTGCGGTGACTTATGCTATTATCTGGCCGAGAGCCAATTGAACGCGAAGAGATACTGCCTCATCGAGTCTGACGTTTTCATTCCACCGGCAGTTGGTTCGAGATTTGTGGAAGCAATGGTAGGGCACCCGGCAAGCGCTATAGCGGCAAACTTAAAGCCAAACTTTCAGAAAAAGAGGTACGCAGCAGGTTTGACCAAATGGGGCGTTGCCCCCTCATTCGGATGTATCTTTCCTGTTACACAGGTGTCCCAGGCTGTTTTGCGCGATATGAAGCACCTGCGAAAGGAAGCGTTGGAACGAGGCATTAGTCTCAACGACGAAGCCATTCTAACAGGGGCAATTCAAAGGGGGGGACACGACTTCGCAGCGCTAGAAGATGCATTTCCTGAGCTTTTTGACCCTGCCTTTTTTCAAACCAATCCTCCGCACTTGTTCGAAGCGGTTTCCGTTGACAGCCAGCTGGATAGTTTGGTGCATCCCGTCGTGAATTTTGAAACGATAATTCGCCGTATTGAGACAGGTGAAAAGACATATTCGCGCCACAGGCTACGTAAAGTTTTGAAAACGTGTCCAAAACCCATGAAGAAGATGCTTAAACTGGCGCTTCTAGAGGCGGATGCAAAGGAGGCCAAAGGTGAGCAGTCGTAACAAGCATAAAAGGCTTGAATTTTTGGCTTCGACGTTGGAACCAACATCCCCTGTGAACGTCTTGGATATTGGGGCCAACCCACTGATTGAAGGCGAAGTCTCTTACCAAAACCTGTTGGAGCATGGTTTGGCGCACGTTGTCGGTTTTGAGCCTCAAGAAGAAGCTCTTCAAGCGCTCAACTCGCATAAGTCTGAACAAGAGACATATCTGCCCTACGCATTGGGTGATGGAACCTCTCAAACCTTGAAGCTTTACGCGTCTCAAGGGTTTTCTTCAATTTTCAAAGTATCTCAGATCAGCGCTACCTTTTTGGGTTTTACGAAAGGTACAAAAACCGTTGGAGAAGCTCAATTTGATACTAAAAAGCTCGACGACCTAGAGGAGGTCTTCAAGCCCGACTTCATAAAAATTGACGTTCAAGGAAGCGAAAAACGCATTTTCGAGAATGGAAGAAAAAAGATGTCAGTGGCTTCTGTTGTGCAGACAGAAGTGAGGATGTTTCCAATTTACGACGATGAGCCACGATACGGGGAGCTGGAGAAAGAACTGGTGGCACAGGGTTTCGAGTTTTTGCGGTTCGCGTCGTTGAAGCATGTTTGCCTATCCCAAAAATATCGACGACGGCTTAAGCGCCACCAATTTGCCCAAGCCGTGGACGGTGATGCATATTTTGTGCGGGATTTGCGTCATGTTTCGACATATGACGATGAGAAACTAAAGAAGCTCGCACTTATTGCCGACTCCATAATCGAGAGCCCTGATTTGGTTCTCTTTGTTTTACAACAGCTAGAAACACGCGGTCTGGTCGATCCTGAAGTCTGCGAAAAATATATTGAAAGACTACCCGAATACGCACTTCGTGCTTGATTTGAACTAGGTCAATTTGAAAGAAGGTGGAGTTAAACTCCAATATTGTGGAACAGTCTCCACATATGTTACGCGGCTCTCAACTCCTGCAAGTCCAGTTTCGGTGGCATAGTGCTGGTAGAATATACTAGTATGTCAAAGCAAATGCCAAACCTAAACAGATTCACCCCAAAATAACGGCCATTTTAGGGAGCAAGTCAATTGGTACATCTGACAGGGTAATTATTTAGCCCATATCGTTTGGCAGTTTGGAGGAGGTCACGAGACCACCACAGGCTTTCTCGAGCTATGTAACAATGAGTAGTCAAAAATAGGCAACTGTAACCTAGCCCACTTTCAAGAACTGAATGCAAATTTGATCCCACTTTCCATTGCCCGCCAATAGGGGGCGATGGAAAACCCAGAGACTTCAAATGATATACATTTTTGTTGACCAATGACGACGAAATGATGAATGTCGGCACACTTATAACTTGTATCCGGAGCGGTTTCTCATGCCTACATATTCGATTTCGGAAACCGAAGTGTTCAACAGAACTTCCACGATTTCAGACGAGCATTTCGGCGTCAACTTTGTGACACACAGTGATTTCGAATTCGCCGCAGGCAGCCAACAGGTAGGAACACTCGCGTCTCTCGGAGCATCCAATTTCCGGTTTCCTGGAGGCGGCATCACAGAAGGCGACTTTGCCAACGCCTCCTTCTTGACGGGGAATTGGGCCGCTGACTCATACGGAAGCAGGACGCTAACTCCGTTGAGCAATTTTTTTGCAACTGCAGGCGAAGTCAACGCCGAAGTTCAATTGGTTATTCCAACGAGGGTTGCATTTGACGCGTCTGCTGGACAGTCGCTTTGGAATTTGGATCAAGGATCCACCGGCGAACACTACGGTGCTAGAACTACACTGGATCCCAACTATTTTACCTTGCTGGCAAGTTTCATCGACCAGGCTTTGATGCTGGCCACTCAAAACGGTGTGGAAATTTCATCCTTCGAGATTGGCAACGAGTTCTGGCTCGGTGGTGAAATGACGGCCTCCGAATACGGATACCTAGCCGGACAGATTTCTGCCTGGCTTGATGCAAACTATCCGGGCATTGATATTCTTGTTCAGGCGACGAACACTATTGGAATTTTTAGCCCTTACAATAATGAAACCGTCTATCTGGAGGCGTTTAGCGGGGAAGGTGGTGAAACCGACTACACTGTGCACACCTCGCCGCCGGATGGCGTCTCCGTAACCAGTGCCACTGTGGCATCTCAAGGGAATTGGTCGGCCCAAACAAGGGATATCGCCCGAGCAATCGCAGAAAATCCTGATGGCGTGGCTGCGATTGATGGAGTGCTTTTTCACAACTACTTCGATGATGGGTTTGCAGGCATCGACACCGAAGATGAGGTGAAGTTAGAGCTGGTGTACGATCGTTTCGCCAGTTTCTCGGGCCGCTCCGATTTGGAATTCCACATCACCGAATGGAGCCCGGACACAAATAATGACAGCGGCCTGCAAAATGCGCAGTCCTACGTCGAAGGATTCTTTGAGCTCATTCAGTGGGGCGTCGATGGAGCTGATGCGTGGCCTTTGACGTACGCCAACCCGGGTACACGGGGACGAAATCTGATTGACACAGGCGACGCAATTTCACATCTGACATTTGCTGGCGTCGCGTTCCAGTGGCTAAGCGAATCCACCGTCGGTTTGGAAGCCAAGTATGATTATGAGGTCGCCGGTCAAATTGATGTCCACGGCTTTGGAAATTCTAATCGGATGGTTGCCTTTGTTGGCGAAAGAAGTGGCAACGCTCAGGCCAACACAATTGTGGATTTCAATAGCTTTGCGGTGAACGGCGATTATTTTGTCGTGGTTTCCACCATGGGGGACGGCGGCGCAAGTGGGACCAGCAACACAGCTTCTCCGATATTATCCTACTCTGGGGGGGCTGTTGTCTCCGGAGGGTTGGTTACTCTTGATCTAGAGGCCTGGGACCTAGCACGAATTGAGATGACAGCGGTGACCAACGGCGCAGATGCACTAATCGGGCGGGGTGGCAATGACACCATCACAGCAGGCGCTGGCAACGACACGATTGAAGGCGGACATGGCACTGACTCGTTGTATGGCCAGTCAGGTAATGACCACATTCTCGGTGGCACAGGTGACGACCTTCTCGAAGGCGGAGACAACAACGATATCTTGAACGGGCAAGAAGGCGCTGACACTCTTATCGGTGGCAGCGGGTCGGACCGGTTTGTCATTGAGGCGGGTGACGAAGGTGACATCATCTCCGATTTTGCGATTGGGCACGACCAAATCGACATCGGATCAGGCGCCAAGACCGTTGTTGTAGCGTCCCATCAAGACGGCGTCTCTCTGACAGTTAGCAGTGCATCGTTCGTCGTCCACGGGCTGAACATTGCGGATATTTCCAGCGCAATTTTCACCAACTATGGGGATCAGATTACGGTCGAAGTTGATAGCACGCCATCTTACACAACAGTGGAGATCGGTTCAGAAACCAACACCTATGGTACCAGCGGTGTTGCAGAGACTTTTCAGTGGGTAGCAACCTCTGCGGCTGGGGCGCGCTTGCGCGTCTTTGATGCAGGCGAAGACATCATCGACCTATCTTATTGGCAAGCGTCGGATTTCTCTGCACTGACTTTCACGGCCGGAACTAACTTTTTGAACGTGACTTTTGGCGAGTTTGGCATGCGTCTGTATGGGTATACTGACCCCGCCGAATTAGGTTCTAACAATTTTGTGTTTGATGGGTCAGGGGGCGGAACGGATCCATCGCCGGCTTACACAACGGTTGAAATCAGCGCGGAAACCAACACCTATGGAACCAGCGGCGTTGCAGAGTCCTTTCAATGGGTCGAAACGTCCGCGGCTGGGGCGCGCTTGCGCGACTTCGATGTAGGTGAAGACGTCATCGATCTAACGTATTGGCAAGCGTCCGATTTCTTTGCTTTGACCCTCACAGCCGGATCTAACTTTTTGAGCGTAACAGATGGCCAATCTGGCATGCGCGTGTATGGGTATACCGACCCGGCTGCACTGGGGGCCGAGGACTTCATCTTCGGCACGTCTGGAGGCGGCGGTGATCCCCAGCCAGGCGGCGTGGTGACCGTTGAGATCGGTGCGCAAACCAATACTTATGGCACCCATGGTGTTGAAGAGGTTTTTGAGTGGGTCGCAACGTCGGCTGCTGGTGCACGGTTGAGAAATGTTGACAGCACCGAAGACACAATTGATCTCACTTACTGGCAGGCCAGCAGCGTGAATGATCTGTCCTTCACAGCAGGCTCAAATTACTTACTTGTCAGCGAGGGCGGTCATGCAATGCGGATCTACGGCTATACCGACGCGAGTGAATTTGGCCAGGATTTCTTCGTTTTCGGCTGACTTCAGGGGCATACCGACTCAGGTTTGAGCGCCGAAGAACCTAGCGCAAGGCACCAGTGCCTTGCGTGTTTCCTTTTTGGGAAGAGCAGCTTGTTTCTGCCGCCCAACGGCGATTTATGCGCGATCTCCCTGTAGGTTCACACGCCAAAATAGTTGTCTGTTTTGGCTGCCGTTTACCTACCGCTGCCTGTAATGCACGCGCCGTATATCGAGCGACCTTTGCCCAATCCTCTCTCACCGCTTTAGAACAGGCTTTGGCCGTCCGAAGTTGACCTCTGCCGGTGTGTGGTTGTTCAGACTCTCGCGCTATCGCTGTGGTTGACCCACACACACCTCAATGGATGGCAAGGGAAGGTTCCTACACGCTTTCGTTGTCAAACGGCTGTGACATCACTTGAAATGCAAGTGTGTCGACATGCACACCTAGGTGACCGGATTTGAGACAAAGGCGGGCGGCGGCAAATGGATCGATTTCCACAACCGGAAGCACCCACATTCGGCATTTGGCGACAAGCCATCGGCCATAATCCATTGACAGGGAAAGGCGAAATCCAACCCGATCGAGGGAAGTTGAGGATCGCTTACATTACGCCAATTCTGTTCAAACATTGGGGAACAGAACAATTCACGACAATCTCTTCGGGCTTGGGTCTTTAAAACTGGCCTCAGGTCTTCCGAATTCCGATTCAGAGCGGCGGCCCACTTCTTTGAGGGAGATACAATCCACACTGCCCAAAATGTCGCCGTAATACCGGTCTGCGTCCCTCGGTGTTGGATGCTTGCCAATGACTTCGCAGTCACCCGCAAACGTGCGACGACGTTACCCGGCGTCGGCAGAGTCAGCGCCCCAAAATCGTGATACAATGAGACATCGTTGCAGTTTCTAATGAGTGCTACCGCTTCTTCCGTTTTGAAGCTTTCTGAAAATTGCGACAAAGAAGGACGAAATATCAAGAGACGATAGAAGCGATGAATAACAAAGACTTCTCCGTGGCGCGGCTCGAACCAGAGCTGAAACAGCTATATTTCTTGTGGAAATCTGCCGCCGCAGACGCACCGCTTCCCCGGCTTGAGAATATTGGTCTTCCATTCCTGCAGACTCCTCCCAACATCTTGTCGATTTACGAGATCCTGCGGTCCAAAACCGGGGAGCCGATTGATTTCAAAGGGCTCTACGTGCGCAGCAAGCTCAAGAAAACCCTGAGCAAAGGGTTTATTGGGACTTGGCTGTCCGATCATATCGGCAAAGGTCCCGGCTCCAAAATGTGGAGTGCGTTTGCACAAGCCGCAACCCATCCGATGCCACAACAGATCACGCTCCCCTATACAGGTCCGCTAAAAAGATATCGCAGCTCGTCAGAACTCTATCTGCCTGTGTGTGGCGAACGGAATACCGTGGAATATGTGATGGTTGGCGTTGTTCTCAGACAATCCGCGTATGGAAGAGTGATCGATTTTGCATCCCAAAGGCCACAAACCTAGCCAGTGCCCCCGCCAAAAAATAACAACAAAAAAGAGAGCACGTAATGTGCCCCCTCTACTTTGCTTCATCGTTGACGCTTAACCGCCTTGGCGCACTTCTTTGATCCAGGCCACAATCAGATTACGGCTTTCCTGATCCATTTCGATGGCGTTGGGCGGCGGCATGGCATGTGTGCGGCCCGCTTGTAGGTAGATCTGCTCAGCATGGCGCGCCACATCCGCCTCGGTTTCCAAAACCACACCCTTGGGGGCCCAGTGCAGGCCCTCCCAAGAGGGTTCGCGGGCGTGACACATGGAGCAGTTGCCGGTGACCGCGTAGTAGGCGTCTTCAAATCCTTCGGCGGAAGCAAATTTCTGCTCGTAGGCGGTCAGTTCGCGGGCTTCTGATTCCTCGTAGGTTTCACCAGTTTGGGCCGTGGAGAGCCAAGCGATCGCAATCATCAACAGCGCGGTGATCAGCCAAGTCCACAAGGGGCCTTTGCCGGTTTTGTGCATGGTGTTGAAGTAGTGACGGATGGTGACGCCGGTCAAAAAGATCAGGCTGGCGATGATCCAAGCATACTCGGTGGCAAAGGCCAGCGGGTAGTGGTTGGACAGCATAAGGAACACCACCGGCAAGGTCAGATAGTTGTTGTGGGTGGAGCGCACCTTGGCGATCTTGCCGTATTTGGCATCCGGGGTGCGGCCGTTTTTCAGATCGTCCACCACAATGCGCTGGTTTGGCATGATCTGGAAGAACACGTTGGCGGTCATGATGGTGGCGGTGAAGGCCCCAAGGTGTAGCAGCGCGGCACGTCCGGTGAAGATCTGGTTGTAGCCCCAGGACATCACCACAAGGATCACAAACAGCAGCAGCATCAGCAGGGTTGGTTGCTCGCTGAGCTTGGATTTACACATGAAGTCATAAGCCAGCCAGCCAATGGTCAGGGAGCCACCGGAGATCAGGATGCCTTGGAACAGGCTCAAGTCGGCTTTGGTTGGGTCCAGCAAGAACAGCTCACCGCCCACCCAATAGACAATCATCAGAAGCGCAGCGCCAGAGAGCCATGTGCTGTAGCTCTGCCATTTGTGCCATGTCAGATGCTCGGGCATTTCCGCAGGCGCGACCATGTATTTCACGGTGTGATAAAACCCGCCGCCGTGTACTTCCCATTCCTCGCCAGACGCCCCTTCGGGCAGATGTTTGGCGGGTTTCAGCATCAGATCGAGTGCGATGAAATAAAACGATGCGCCAACCCATGCCATGGCGGTGATGACGTGTAGCCAGCGCACCGAGAACGCAATCCAGTCCCACAAAATAGCCATATCGTACATGGCGGTCTCCCCTAGATTCGAATTTTAACCAGTCTACCCGACAGGGCATTTTTTCGGAATTCCCTCTAAATGCCAAGCAGTATCAAAAATTTCAGAACAATAGAAACCCACCCTTTTGGGACGTGTCGCAAAGAAAAAGGCGCGTCCGAAACCGGAGCGCGCCTTTTCAAAACTGTTTTGAGGTAAAGCCTTAGCTGCCGCGATAGGTGGAATAGCCAAACGGAGAGAGCAGCAGAGGCACGTGGTAGTGCGAGGCCTCGGACATGCCAAAGCGGATCGGCACAACGTCGAGGAAGCGAGGCTCTTCCGGTGGTGTGCCACAGGCGTCAAGGTAAGCCCCGGCGTGGAAGACCAGTTCATATTCACCAGTGGCAAATTCTGCGGCGGGCAGGATTTGTTCGTCGGTGCGACCATCATCATTGGTGACCAAAGATTTGAGTTTGGTGCGGGTCTCGCCCTCAATCCGGTAGAGATCAATTTTCAGGCCCTCAGCAGGGCAGCCACGGGCGGTGTCCAGAACATGGGTGGTCAGATAGCCGGTCATGGATGTGTCTCCTGATTGTTTGTCCTAGTTTTAAGCCGGTTAGGGCCGTGGTGGCAAAGCCTGTCTGAGGCGATGCACTTTCCACTTTTTCTTGAAAAACAACTGCGATTATCTGGCATATCCAGCAATGCGCGCTACGGTGCGCGGACCGCCAGACAAAATTTGATAGAGAAAGACCCCGATGACTGTTTTGGAAATTTTTGTGCTGGCCTTGGCCGGATTTGGCGCTGGCGTGGTGAATACCATTGCGGGCGGCGGCACGTTTTTGACCTTCCCGGCTCTGGTCTGGGCCGGGGTGCCGCCGGTGGCGGCCAATGCCACCAGCGCGGTGTCGGTGTTCCCCGGTTATCTGGGCGGGGTGCTTGGCTTTTTGTCGGAACTCAAAACTCTGTCACGGGCGCAGATGATCCGGTTGACGGTGATCACCTTGTCAGGCGGATTGGCAGGCTCACTGTTGTTGCTGGTGTCCTCCAACGAGGTGTTTTCTTATGTGGTGCCGTTCCTGTTGTTGTTTGCCACCACGGCATTCTTACTGGGGGCAAAGCTACAGGTCTGGGCACAGGAAAAAGCCAAATGGTTCAAGCCGGAAGGTGCCGTGGGGCTGTTTCTGGTGAGCGTCTATGGCGGCTATTTCAACGGCGGGTTGGGGATTGTGCTTTTGGCGCTGTTTGCCATGTGGGGCTGGCGCGACATTCACCTGATGAACGGCGTGAAAAACGGGCTTTCGTTTGCGCTCTCCGCCATTTCAGTGGTGACTTTTGCCATTGCTGGCCTGGTGGTCTGGCCGATGGCGGTGCTGATGATGGTGTTTGCCGTGTTGGGTGGCTACAGCGGGGCTTTTGTGGCCAAGGCCATTCCGGCCTCGGTGGTGCGTTGGATCGTGGTGGTGATTGGCTACGGCATGAGCGCAGTATTTCTGGCGCGGTTGTTTGTCAGCTGACCCGATTTGAGCCAGCTGACAGGTTTTTTGTCGTTCAGGCGGATTTGAGAACCGGCGTTGGTGCAGCTGTGCTTGCAAGTGTCGCTGCACCGTTTTTCTGTGCCACGCCAGCGACATAGGTCTCGGCCACAGCGCGGTCATCGCCCAAGGTTTGCAAGATGAACAGCTCTTCCGAGAGGCTTTCCGCGCGTTGCATGCGCAGGTCCATGGCGTGGGTCGCGTGGGAATCCAGTACCACAACATCCGCATCCGAACCTGCCGCCAGCGTGCCGATCTTGTCAGACAGGCCCAGCACCGCAGCGTTGCCACGGGTGATCCAGTCAAAGGCGCGCAGCGGGTGCAGTTTCTGCTTCTGAAGTTGCAGGATTTTGTAGCCCTCATTGAGGGTTTGCAGCATCGAGTAGCTGGTCCCTGCCCCGATATCGGTGGCAATAGCGTTCTGAATGCCACGGCCGCGCAGGCCACCGTCGTCAAACAGACCGCTCCCGAGGAACAGGTTGGAGGTTGGGCAGAACACCGGCTTGGCCTGAGTTTCGGCCAGCACGTCAATCTCGCGTGGGGTCAGGTGGATAGAGTGACCCAGCAAGGTTTTGGGCGTCAGCAGGCCATAGCCTTCATAGACACCCAGATAATCTGGCGCGTCGGGATACAGCTCTTTGGTGAAGGCAATCTCGTCGTGGTTTTCGCTCAGGTGGGTCTGCACAAAACACTCGGGGTGCTCCGCCACCAAAGCCTGCGCCATCTGCATCTGCTCCGGCGTTGAGGTGATCGCAAAGCGCGGCGTGATGGCGTAGTGCGCTCGCCCCTTGCCATGCCACTTGGCAATCATCTTTTTGCTGTCGTCATAGCTGGATTGCGGCGTGTCGCGCAGCGCGTCTGGCGCGTTGCGGTCCATCATCACTTTGCCGCCAATCATGCACATATTGCGCTTCTCAGCCTCGGCAAAATAGGCCTCTACAGAAGCCGTGTGCACCGAACAGAAAGACACAGCCGTGGTGGTGCCGTGGCCGGTCAGAAGATCATAGAAATGCCCCGCCATCGCGGTGCTGTGCTTGAGATCTTCAAAGCGGGTTTCTTCGGGGAAGGTGTAGTTGTTGAGCCAGTCCAGAAGCTGTTCACCCCAGGAGGCAATCACCTGCACCTGCGGGAAATGCACATGGGTGTCGATGAAACCGGGCAAGAGCAGATGTGGCCGGTGGTCTTTGACCGTGGCCTTGGGGGCCTGCGCAGCGACGTCTTGGTAGACTCCGGTGGCTTTGATCTTGCCGCCTTCGATCAGGATCGCGCCGTCCTTGATGTAGGTATAAGCGTCGGTGTCCATTTCATCCGCTGGGGCGGCGTGGAAATCCAGAATACGGCCCCGCAGGAGCGTTTGGGTCTCTGTGTGTGACATGGTCGGGTCCAATGTGGAGGAATGAAAAGGTGCGGGCCGCCGAAGGACAAGGCAGGCCCGCACAAGGGCGTCCGGGGAAGTGGACGTTATTCAGCGGGGGCCGGGACCTCATCCACCACCGCGTTTGCGTTCACGAGGTTGTCCTCTTTGTGAAACAGCGGGTAGATGTAGAGGAAAGCAGCAGCAATCAGGTAGCCGGAGGTGACACCGGACAGTGTGGGCCAATGCAGGCTGGCACCGTGGATGATGCCCAAAGCGGACATCACGGCAGCGGCCAGAGCAAAGCCACCAGCGTTGCGGAAGCGACCGTCGATCACGCTGGCCACAATGGCACCCCATATCAGACCGGTCAGGATCGCCCCTTGGGACAAAGCCAGATGGCCTTCGAAATGCGCGCCTTGCTGCAACAGGGCTGCGGTCAGAGCGTCATCACCAAGGTTTGGCAAGCCAGCCACGCCCACAGCACCCAAGGCCCCAATCAATGCACCCCACTTGATCATCAGGAAAGCCGACACATGTGGCATCATCGCGATGGTCACCGCGGCCATGTGATCGGTCTTCACAGAATGCGCGGTGTTGGTGATCAGGCTGAGCGCGACAAACACCAGCACCGGTGCGGCAGCGGCCGTGGGGATCAGGTTGGTGAGGAAGGCCAGCAGACCGAAGAAAGCCGCCAGCGGGATCACGGCCCCCACCCCAATGATGTAGCCCGCATGTGCACCCATCCGTTTGTAGGCCGGGTGGCCGATGTAAGCGGTCGTTGGGAATGGGGAGCCAAACACAGCGCCAACCATGGTGCCGAGACCGTCGGTGATCTGACAGGTGGCAACAGGGTAATGATCCCCCGCCGCTTCGGCGCTTTCCACGTTGTTCATGGTTTCGATGAAGTTGTAGATCTGCACCGGCACCAGCACGAGGAACAGCTCGGGGTTGGCAAACAGATACTGGATGCCGGCAATCAGGTCGCCAAAGTAGGGCAGCGGCGGGTAGAAGCCAACGCCATCCAGGCTCAGCGTGGCTTCGCCAATACCAAAGGCCACCACGGTGCCAACAATCAGCGCCAAAAGACCGGCGGGGATGTTATAGGGCAGGCGGAAGCGGCCAACGAGGCCCCAGAGGATGATGATCATCGAGGCAAAGCCGATGAAAGGGTTTTCAAACACGGTGGCCAGCGGCACGGTGCCGATGAACACCAGCGCAATGCCACAGAGCGTGCCAAGCATACCCGCGCGTGGGGTCACACGTTTCAGCCACGGGCCAATCACCGCGCCCAGCGCAGCAACGATGCCGCCCATGAAGCCTGCACCGATACCAACCTGCCAGGCCAGCATGGGGTCGTTGGTGGACCAGTAGATCGGGCCAATCACGCCAAACAGATAGACAAACATCACCGGCGTCGAGATGCCGTAAGGCAACGCTGTCACGTCGCGGCCATGTTGAGCCGCTGCACGTTTGGCCAGGCCAACATAAACGGCGATCCCGGCCAGAATGGCCACCGCCGCGCCGGGCACGATGCGGCCATAGACAATCTCGGCGGGCATCTGGAACACAAACTGACAGACGCCAGCCAGCACCATCAGGTTGATCAGATTGTCGGTGAACAGCGCCCAAAAGGCACTAAAGTCGCTGCGGTCAAACAGCTTATAGGTATAGCTACCATCCCTCATGTGGGACCTCCATTTGCGAGCCGAAGGGATGCCGCCCTCTCCTCGAGGCGACACCATCCGGCGTGAACTCACTGGGCTGCGATATGCGGTCCAGTGCCCCGAAGTTGGGGAGTTGCGGCAGGTTCAGAGGTCAGCGCCGGGGCCACTTCAGCCACGCAGTGCGTGGCGACCACAGCAGGCCGCATTTTGCGGCTACCGCCTGCCCACGAGGGGCAGATCAAGGGCGCAACGGACAAGCCGTCGCGGTTTTGGGTGCGTGAGGGAGACAGGAACAGGCCAGCTCCAGACCGCGCCTGAGCGCCGTCTTTCTGAGCCATCATGTCCAAGCGGTGTGCCATCTGGTCTCCCCGACCGCGCAAGTTTCGCGCGCGTGTGGCTTTGTTTTACAGCGAGCGACTACGGGGCAAAACGGCGCATATCGGGAGATACTTTCAATGGATTCTTGAATAAAACGTGGCGTAAGGCTTTTGCACTGAAAGCTAAAAAAGAAGCCTCCGCAGCCAATTTGGCAACGGAGGCACGTGATTTCAAACTGTTAGAGGAAGTGTTTAAAAATCAACCTCGATGGCGATGCCTTTTTCCACCGCTAGATCAACCACAGCAGCGGCGACGGCCAAGTCCTGCAAGCCAACGCCGGTTCCATCAAACAAGGTGATCTGATCCGCAGAGGTGCGGCCCGCATTGGTGCCGTTAATCACCGCGCCAATTTCACCCACGTCGCTTTCCTTGATCAGCCCTTCGGCCACGGCGTGCTGCGCTTCCCCAATGGAGATCGACTGTGCCACTTCGTCGGTGAACACGGATGCCTTGGCCAACAGCGCGCTTTCAACCTCTTGTTTGCCTTTGGTGTCGGTGCCCATGCAGGCGATGTGCGTGCCGGGCGCCACATGATCCGCCATCAGAGACGGTGCAAAGGCGGAGGTGATCGAGATGATCACGTCTGCTTCGCCCATGCCATCGAGCTCGACTGCCTCAAAAGGCAGACCGGCCTCAGTGGCGACCTTCTCGATGTTGGGCAGCATCTCGGGGTGGTAGTTCCAGCCGATGACTTTCTCAAACTGACGCTGCTCCAGCGCGGCACGCAGTTGGAAGGTGGCCTGATGCCCCGCGCCAATCACGCCGATGACCTTAGCGTCCTCACGGGCCAGGTGTTTGATCGACACCGAAGACGCAGCAGCAGTGCGCAGCGCGGTCAAGAGGTTGCCGCCAACCATGGCTTTGACCTTGCCGGTGTCCGGATCGAACAGGAACACGGTGGACTGGTGGTTGATCAATCCGCGTTTTTCCAGGTTGTTGGGCCAGTAGCCGCCCGCCTTCAGGCCGAGTGTCAAACCAGCCTGATCAAAGCCGCCTTTGAAACCATAAAGCGCGTCTTCGTGGCCGATGGCTTCGCGCACCACAGGGAAGTTATAAGCGTCGCGCGCGGCCATGGCGGCAAAGACTTTTTCAACCGCATCAAACGCCGCCTCGCGGGTCATCAGATCGGCAATTTCGCGTTCAGGTACAATCAGCATGGTGCTCTCTCATCAGATTTTTGAGTGCCCACGTGTCGATGCTGGAAAGGTAAAGCAGACACACGGGCACCGGTCCGGCGCCCCATGCGCCGGAAGTGGTGAGTGGTGGGATCAGTAAGCGCGGCCGCGGGCGGACACAGGCCAAACCGTTTCCACTTTGCCGTCGCGCACCCCAACGTACCAGTCATGCACGTTGGCGGTTGGATCGCAGTGCCCCGGCACCAGCTTAAGCTTGTCGTTGACCTTCAGCACACCGGTTGGGTCCATGACCACGCCATGCTCGTCAGAACATTTGATGTATTCCACATCGTCGCGGCCAAAGATCACTGGCAGGCCGCTGTCTACGGATTGGGCTTTCAGGCCGGCATCCACGATGGCTTTGTCCGCTTTGGCGTGGCTCATGACGCTGGTCAGAATGAAAAACGCGTTTTCCCACTCACCTTGGTCGATGCGGTTGCCGTCTTTGTCCAGAATGCGGCCGTAGTCTGCATCCATGAAGGCGTAGGAGCCACATTGCAGCTCGTTGTACACACCAGAGTTGCTCTCAAAATAGTATGAGCCAGTGCCGCCACCAGAGACCAATTCGCAAGCGATGCCTTCAGCTTTCAGGCCATCCACAGCGTCCTGTACCTGCGCAATCGCCACGTCGAGTTTGGCCTTGCGATCCTCAAAGCTGTCCATGTGTTGCATTGCGCCCTGATAGGCCTGAATGCCGGTGAACTTGAGGTTTTCGGCGGCTTTCACGGCTTTGGCAATCTCCACAATCGCCTCAGTTGTGGTCACACCACAGCGGCCCGCGCCACAGTCGATCTCGACAAAGACCTCCAGTTCGGTGCCGTGCAGAACAGCTGCTGCAGAGAGGTCAGCCACATTGGCGACGTCATCCACACAGACAATTGTGCGGCTGCCAAATTTGGGCAGGCGGGCCAGACGGTCGATCTTGGCCGGGTCACGTACCTGGTTGGAGACCAGAATGTCCTTGATGCCGCCACGGGCAAAGACCTCGGCCTCTGAGACCTTCTGGCAGCACACGCCAATGGCACCACCGAGTTTTTCCTGCAGCTTGGCCACATCAATGGATTTGTGCATCTTACCGTGCACGCGGTGACGCATGCCGTGGGCCTTGGCGTAGTCGCCCATCTTCTTGATGTTGCGCTCCAGCGCATCGAGGTCCAGAACCAGCGCCGGGGTTTGAATGTCTGCGGCGTCCATGCCCGGCTTGGCCGGAATGTCATAGCCCACTTCATAGGTGTCGAGATTGGTCATGTCTTTCATGTCCTTATCCTCTGTCGGAAATCGTATTGTGTTTGTTTCAGGCGGTTGCCAGCCAAGGTAACTTGTCCAGATCGACGTTGCCGCCAGTGATAATCATCCCCAGACGTTTACCTTTGAAGGCGTCAGGGTTCTTGAGAACCGTCGCCAAGGGCACTGCGGAAGAGGGCTCCATCACGACACGCAGGTGCTTCCAGGTGAGCTTCATCGCGTCGATGATCTCTTGCTCAGACGCGGTGTAAATCTCGCTCACGTGGTTGGAGACAAAATGCCAGGTGCGCTCTTTCAGCGGTACCAACAGCCCATCAGCTATGGTTTTCGGTGCATCATCGGCGATGATGTGTCCGGCTTTGAAGCTGCGATAGGCGTCGTCCGCCTGTTCCGGCTCCGCGGCAATCACCTGCGTTTCTGGTGCCAAGGTGGAAAGCGTCAGGCAGGTGCCGGAGATCATGCCGCCGCCACCAATTGGCGCAACCACCATGTCCAGGCCGTCGGTCTGCTCGATGAATTCTTTGGAACAAGTGCCCTGCCCCGCAATCACGCGATGGTCGTTATAAGGGTGCACAAAATCGCCGCCGGTTGCGGCCTGCACCTCGGCAAAAGTCGCCTCGCGCGAAGTCGTGGACGGCTCACATTCGGTGATCTTGCCGCCATAGCGGCGCACGGTGTCCTTTTTGGCCTGTGGCGCGGTGCGTGGCATAACCACGTTGCAAGGAATGCCACGTTTCATAGCCGCATAGCTCAAGCAAGACGCATGATTGCCGGAGGAATGCGTCGCCACCCCCTTCTTGGCCTGCTCGTCATCCAAGCCAAAGACCGCATTGGCCGCGCCGCGCACTTTGAAGGCGCCCGGCTCCTGAAAGTTCTCACATTTGAAGAACAATTCCGCGCCGGTCAGCTCATTGAGGTAGTCCGACACACGCACCGGCGTGCGGCGGATGTAGGGCAAAATGCGCGTATGCGCCTCCAGCATGTCTTCATAGGTTGGGATATACATATCGCTGTCCAACATCAGGCCGCGTCTTTTTGAGCTGTAGCAGTGTTCCCACGGTAGAAATCTTGTGCGGCGGCCACGCCGCTGCCCAGTTTGATGTCCAAGCCAAGGTCCACCATGCACATTTCAGCGGTTGCGATGCCGGAGAGCGCCATCACGTCGGTCAGGCTGCCAAGGTGACCGATACGGAAGACTTTGCCAGCCACTTCCCCAAGGCCCACGCCAAAGGCGACACCGTATTTCTCGGCCGCATGGGTGACGATGTCAGTGGCGTTAAACCCTTCGGGTGTTTTGATCGCGCTCACTGTGTCGGAAAAAACCGACGGGTTGGCCGCGCAGAGCTCCAGCCCCCAAGCCCCCACGGCAGCACGCACACCTTCAGCAATGCGAGTGTGACGGGCGAAGACGTTGTCCAGACCTTCGTTCAGCAGAATGGCGCAAGCTTCATTCAGACCGTTCAGCAGCCCCACGGCAGGCGTGTAAGGATAGGCGTTGGCGGCGTAGCCTTTGGCCATGTCGTGCACGTCAAAGAAGGTACGCGGCAGCTTGGCGGTTTTTGTGGTGGCCATGGCTTTGGCGCTGAAGCCCACGATGGCGAGACCAGCGGTGAGCATGAAACCTTTTTGCGAGCCGGTCACGGCAACATCCACGCCCCATTCGTCCATGCGGAAGTCCATCGAGGCAATCGAGGACACGCCATCGACAAACAGCAGTGCGGGGTGGCCAGCGGAGTCCAAAGCGCGGCGCACGGCGGCGATGTCGGATTTCACGCCAGTCGCCGTCTCGTTGTGGGTGGCCAGAACGGCTTTGATGTCATGGTTGGTGTCAGCGGTGAGGATTTCCTCATAGCGATCCGCGGGCAGGCCTTCACCCCAAGGGGTTTCCACAACCTTCACGTCAAGCCCATGGCGTTGGCACATATCGATCCAGCGGTGGCTGAACATGCCGTTACGTGCAGCGAGGATTTTGTCACCTGCGGAAAGCGTGTTGGTCAGCGCGGTTTCCCAGCCGCCGGTGCCGGTGGACGGGAAGATAAAAACCTCCGCGCTCTCGCTTTTGAGCACTTTGCGGACGCCCTCGCGGGCCGGATGCAGGATCTGACCAAACAGCGGCGAACGGTGGTCGATAGTGGGCATGTCGCAAGCCTTGCGCAGGCTCTCCGGGATGTTGGTTGGACCGGGAATAAAGACAGGGTTTTGGAAGCTCATGGTTGGTCTCCTTCAAGCGTTGCAATCAGCATAGCGGGCATACCTTCCGTTGAAAATTTTTTTGAAAAATGATTTCACAAACTAGAAACGTAGAATTATTCAATATTGTCAGATGCTTGATTTTTTCATATTGTGAATATGTATTTCACAAATTTCAAAGGGTCAGCTTATGGTTTCTCGAAAGAATGTCGAAAACGACAGCCCAAAGGCCCGGGGCCGCCCGCGGGATTGGCATGACAAGACCGCGCAAAACACCATCAAATCGCTGGACCGCGCGATGGAGGTGTTTGAGTTTCTGAGTGAGCAACAGGGTAAAACGCTGTCGCAGATTGCCGACGAAATGGGACAGTCGCCTGCCACGGTCTATCGCATCTTGGTGACGCTTGAGACCCGTGGGTTGGTGGAATTTGAGGGCCGTGAGCAACTTTGGCACATTGGCCCACGTGCCTTTATCATTGGGGCGCGATTCCTGCGCCGCACCAGTCTGGTGGATCGGGCCCGGCCGGTGATGCGCAAACTGATGGAGCTGACCGGGGAAACCGCCAACCTTGGGGTGGAGCGCGAAGGACAAGTGCTTTTCCTCAGCCAGGTGGAAACCCACGCCAGCATCCGCGCCTTTTTCCCACCCGGCACGCTGTCACAAATGCATGCCTCGGGCATTGGCAAAGCGCTGCTGGCCCATATGGAGTCTGGGCGGCGCAACCGAATGCTGGCCACGGAGCAGTTGGAGCGCTTCACTGAGCAAACCATAACGGACGTGGACACATTGCTCGAAGATCTGCTCACCATTCGCAAGCGGGGCTATTCTGTAGACGACGAAGAACGCAACAGTGGTATGCGCTGTATTGCAGCGCCGGTGTTTGATTTTAACGGCGAGGCTGTCGCGGGGATTTCCGTATCAGGCCCCACCAGTCGCGTGAGTCTAGAGGAAACCGAGCACTTGGCCAACGCGGTCACGTCTGCGGCACGAGAGTTGACGCTGGCGATAGGTGGCGAGGTGAAGCCAGACCACCCCTCCTAAGAGACCTATCGCTTAGGCCGTTTATGGCGCCAGTACCGTGGGGAGCGACGATACGAGTGAACGTGATCAATGGGGCACCGTCGAGGGCCAAGCCTGTGACCAGCTCACGGTTTGGGACAAGCGGGGCACATTGACATCTGGTCACGCGCGCAGGACACAGAGAGCAGCACACCGCACATCCGGGCGGCTCGGCCAGATCGATTTCCTCTTTTCAGGTAAGGACCAAACCGATGACGCTTGCAAACTTTGGGATGTATGGGCTGGGCACAATGGGCACAGCTTTGGCGCACAACATTGCCGAGAAAGGCTTTGACCTGCATGTGGCCTCGTATCGCAAAGAGGACATGCTTGAGTTTGTGGCAGAGGCGCCGCGCTTTGCTGGCAGTTTCACAGGCCATGACAGCCTGGCGGAGATGGTGCGAGACATGCCCGCGCCTCGTGCGATCATTTTCCTGATCCCTGCCGGGCAAGCGATTGAAAGCGCCATTGCGGAGGCGCGGACCTTCATGCAGCCGGGTGACGTGTTGATTGATGCGGGTAATTCCGACTTCCAAGACACCCGGCAACGGGCCACAAAATTGGAGGCCGCCGGGTTGGCCTATATGGGCATGGGTGTATCAGGTGGCGAATTTGGTGCGCGCACTGGTCCGTCAATGATGGTGGGAGGCACGAGATCCGTTTGGGAGGCACTGCGCCCGATGCTGGAGGCAATCTCGGCGAAGTTTGACGGAGAACCCTGCGTGGACCATGTCGGGCCGGATGGGGCTGGGCATTTTGTAAAAACCGTACACAACGGCATTGAATATGCCGATATGCAGCTGTTGGCAGAGACTTACGGCTTAATGCGCCATGGTATGGCAATGACGCCGGTCGAAGTGGGTGCGCATTTTTCCAACTGGAACGATGGGCCGATGCAAAGCTATCTGGTGGAGATTTCCGCCGAGGTTCTAAAAACTGTTGACCCACAATCAGACAAGCCGATGGTTGATGTGATTGTCGACACGGCAGGACAAAAAGGCACGGGGCGCTGGACCGCCATTGAAGCGCTGAAATTGGGTGTCTCCGCAAATACAGTCGAAGCAGCGGTGGGTGCACGTGTTTGGTCAGCCGGGCGCGAGACGCGGGCACTGGGCGAGGAGATATTTGCGCCGGTCCGTGGTGCTGTAGCGCTGACTGCCGACCAATTGGAACAGGCCGCATTGGCGACGCGAATTTTGGGCCACAGCCAAGGATTTGATCTGTTGGCCACGGCGTCGCGCGAATATGGCTGGGATTTGAACCTGTCCCGCTGTGCGGAGATTTGGCGCGCGGGCTGTATCATTCGCTCTGATTTGCTCAATGGGATTGCCGAAGCCTTCCGCAAAGAGCCACCCGCTGGCTTGCTGGCCTTTGAACCAACGATGGCTGAGACACTGCGCACCACGGTGCCTGCCTTGCGGGCGGTTGTGGGCGCGGCCATTGCGGCGGGGCATCCAGTACCAGTGATGACAGCGGCATTGGCATGGCTTGACGGCATGACCCAGACGCGCGGCACGACGGATTTGATCCAAGGACAACGCGACTACTTTGGCCGCCACGGCTTTGCCCGCGTGGATGGCGGCAGTGGTCACCATGGCCCTTGGGCAGACTAAAAAGGGCCGCCAAAGCGACCCTTTCCTTGCATCTTTGCATGGTTGATTAGGCGGTTAGACCTTCCGGCTCTGCCAGACCATTGGCGCGGCAACAGGCCGTCACGGTATTGGCCAGAAGACAGGCAATGGTCATGGGACCAACACCACCCGGCACCGGCGTGATCGCACCGGCGACAGCGGCGGCACTTTCAAAATGCACGTCCCCCACCAGACGGGTTTTGCCCTCGCCTTTTTCCGGCGCATCGATGCGGTTGATGCCCACGTCAATCACTGTGGCACCCTTTTTGATCCACTCACCCGGTACCATCTCCGAGCGGCCCACGGCGGCGACAACGATGTCTGCGCGCTTGACCACTTCTGGCAGATCTTTGGTGCGGCTGTGCGCGATGGTCACGGTGCAGCTCTCGCCTAGAAGAAGTTGCGCCATGGGCTTGCCCACAAGGTTTGACCGGCCAACGACCACAGCGTCCAACCCAGACAACGGCCCCAATTGGTCACGCAGCAACATCAGGCAGCCCAAGGGCGTACAAGACACCATAGCGCGTTGCCCGGATGCCAGCAGACCTGCGTTAACAACATGCAGGCCGTCGACATCTTTGCTGGGATCAATGCGCGCTACGATCTCTGTTTCGCTCAGGTGATCCGGCACAGGGAACTGCACAAGGATGCCATGTACGGCAGGGTCATTGTTAAGCGTATCAATCAGCGTATAAAGCTCATCTTTGGAGACATCCGCTGGCAGTTTGTGTTCGTAGGAGTTCATCCCAACTTCAACGGTTTGATTGCCTTTAGAGCGCACGTAGACCTGAGAGGCGGGATCTTCCCCAACCAACACCACGGCCAGACCTGGGGTGATGTCGTTTTCCTCTTTCAGACGCGCCACATGGCCCGCCACTTTTTCACGTACTGTGGCCGCGAAGGCCCGTCCATCGATGATTTGTGCGCTCATCACGCTCCCCTTTATGATCTGCCCGGGGCGCGCCCCGGTGGGTGCTTTCACACGCGCCGCTCCTTGCGCGTCAGTCTAAATCTATGGTCTTGGCTTCCCGAGCAATGGACCAGTCAATCAATTGGCGCCACAAGGTCTCGGCAATCTCGGTGTCCAGCCCTTCTTGTGCGGCGGTCACCTTGACCTTGGCAACAACGTCTTCGACGCGGGCGGGAATATTGGCAGGCAGACCAACACCCGTTTTGATTTCCACAGCGCGGTCAATGTAGGTGGTGCGCAGTGCCAATAGGCGGACCAATTCACGGTCCAGCGTATCAATCTGTACACGCAGTGTTGACATATCAGGACAATCGGCGGGGCTCAGCATGGCATCCTCTCGCAAGTGTTGCGCATGCCCTACCCCGCCTGTGTCCAAATCGCAATGCGTCAGAACAGTCCCTCGACCAGACCTTCGTCGTTGATCCCAATGTTCTCTGCCGCCGGGTGACGTGGCAGCCCCGGCATGGTCATTATCGAACCACAGATGACCACGATAAAGCCAGCACCAGCGCACAAGCGCACTTCGCGAACTGGCACAGAGTGACCGGTTGGTGCGCCGCGCAGGTTTGGATCAGTGGAGAAACTGTACTGGGTCTTCGCCATACAAACCGGCAAGTGGCCGTAGCCCGCATCTTCCCAGGTTTTGAGCTGATCACGGATTTTCTTGTCCGCAAGCACCTCGTCCGCACGGTAAATCGACGTCGCAATGCGCTCGATCTTTTCAAACAAAGGCATCTCGTCTTTGTAAAGCGGCGCAAACTGGCTCACACCGGCGTCTGCAATTTCCGCAATACGCGTGGCCAGCTCTTTGGTGCCCTCAGAGCCTTTTTCCCAGTGCTGACATAAGATCGCTTCAGAGCCTTGGCCTTCGACGTAGTCCATGACTGCCTGCACTTCGGCATCGGTGTCGGTGACAAAGTGGTTGATCGCCACCACAACCGGCACGCCAAACTGTTTCAGGTTGCCGATGTGACGCCCAAGGTTGGCACAACCTTCGTGCACCGCATCCACGTTTTCGGCGCCAAGGTCAGCTTTGGCCACCCCGCCGTTCATTTTCATGGCACGGATGGTGGCCACAAGCACAACCGCATCTGGTGCAAGACCCGCTTTGCGGCATTTGATGTTCATAAACTTCTCAGCACCAAGATCGGCGCCAAAGCCGGCCTCAGTCACCACATAATCCGCCACTTTCAGCGCGGTGGTGGTGGCAATCACGGAGTTACAGCCGTGTGCAATGTTGGCAAACGGGCCGCCATGTACAAAGGCCGGGTTGTTTTCCAGGGTCTGCACCAAGTTTGGCTGCATCGCGTCTTTCAGCAGCACAGTCATTGCGCCGTCTGCTTTGATGTCACGGGCATAAATAGGGCTGCGGTCACGGCGGTAGGCCACAATCATGTCACCCAGACGTTTCTGCAAGTCGGCCAGGTTGTTGGACAGGCACAGGATCGCCATCACTTCGGACGCCACTGTGATGTCAAAGCCGGTCTGACGCGGGAAACCGTTGGCCACACCACCAAGCGACGTGACGGTGTCACGCAGCGCGCGGTCGTTCATGTCGAGCACGCGACGCCAGGTCACGCGACGCTCGTCAATCTCCAGCTCGTTGCCCCAGTAAATGTGGTTGTCGATCATCGCCGACAGCAGGTTGTGCGCGGAAGTGATCGCGTGGAAGTCACCTGTGAAGTGCAGGTTCATCTCTTCCATCGGCACAATCTGTGCGTAGCCGCCCCCCGCGGCGCCACCCTTCATGCCGAAGTTTGGTCCCAAAGACGCTTCGCGAATACACACAGCCGCCTTTTTGCCAATCGCGTTCAGACCGTCACCCAGACCCACGGTGGTGGTGGTCTTGCCCTCACCAGCTGGTGTTGGGTTGATTGCGGTCACAAGGATCAGCTTGCCGTTTTCGCGATCCTGTACGGAGTTGATAAACTCCTGGCTGATCTTAGCCTTGTCGTGGCCATACGGCACCAGATCTTCGCTGCTGATGCCCAACTTGGCACCAATGTCTTGGATAGGCTGCTTTTTTGCCTCGCGGGCGATTTCAATATCGGTTTTGAAGCTCATGGTGGTCCCTGTCATAAAATTTGACGCTCTCTCATCTCATTTGTAGCGCCGAAAAAACAGCAAAGAGATGCGTTTCCGACATATCCGGCGCTTCTAGCGTCGACATTTAGGAGCGGCGTTTCATTTGGGAGACGTTACGTCAGGATCGGACACAAGGACCACCCTAAGTGGATCAAAATTGGATCACGATTTTCGGGCGCGCTCTAGATGCGACCAGATCGGTTGATCGGGCACAAACAAACGCATTGCGTCACCCACCGACAGAGTGCCTGCTCTCTCAACCCAAGCTGTCACACCCCGTTTGTTCTGGGCCGCGGTTTTGAATTTAGGGCCATAGCCAGGATGCTCACCTTCGATCACGCGCCCAGGCAGCACGCAGGGGCGGTTCTCCATATCCACGGTGATGGTCACGCCATCCGGGCCTTGCAACCGCGCGTTTGGTGGCACATGGGTGAAATCGGGGATGCCTTTGAGCACAATCGACGCGCCAACCCAAGCAGGGTCCACCGCGTCTAGATCCATTTCGGCGGCAATCTGATCCAACTCTTCTTGAGATAGCACAGACAGCTGGCGCACATTCATGATTTCTGTGCCGCGCTCATAAAGCGCTTTCACGCGCACGCATGATGGACGTGTGATGCCAGAATGAAATTCGCCAGCATCCCCGCCAAGTGCCAGGTCCAACGCCGGTACAGACACGGCGCTCAGATTTTCTGCGGAGTTGGCCACGCGGCCTAGCCAGACCACCTCAGCTTCAAAGGTTGTGGGTTTCAATGCAGGCATGTCGCGCTCCTCAATGCAGTTCTGAGGAGATACCTAGGGGTAGGATCGCGCTCAGACAACCAAAGATGGCTGATGACACTGTTCAACTTCTGTGAGCAACACGCTTCAATAGCAAAACCCCGAAGCGCCCTCACGCTCCGGGGTTTCTTGGTCTTGGGCCTGTCCCTCAGGTTAGGCCGTGGGTTCCGGCTCCAGTCCGCCGTCCCCACTTGGTTTATTACGTGGCTTTGTCTTCGGAATGGCGGTCACGCTTGAGGCGTCGCCTTCATCGCTGCCGTCCTCGTCGTCACCAGCATGCGGTGGTTCACCATTCATGACGCGTTTGATTTCATCTCCGGTCAGAGTCTCATATTCCAGCAAACCCTGGGCAAGACGTTCAAACTCTTCGCCTTTGTCTTTGATGATACCAACCGCGCGTTCATAGCCTTCGTCTATCAAGCGCTTCACTTCGGATTCGATCATTTCCTTGGTGGCCGCAGACACCGAGAAACCACCGGTACTGCCTTGGTAGCCGGCCGCCGCTTCTTGATAATCAATGTTGCCAACCTTGTCGGACATGCCCCACTGCATGACCATGGCACGCGCCAGACCGGAGGCCTGCTGAATATCGCCAGCAGGACCGTTGGACACTTCGTCCTCACCATATTTGATGATCTCAGCCGCTTTGCCTGCCATCGCCATGGCGAGGCGCTGATGACATTCTTCCTTGAACATGTTCAGGCGGTCCATTTCCGGCAGGCTCATCACCATGCCCAAAGCGCCGCCACGTGGGATGATTGTGGCTTTATAGACGGGGTCACATTTTGGCAGATGGATGCCAACAATCGCATGGCCCGCTTCGTGGTACGCGGTCATTTCTTTTTGCTCTTGCGTCATGACCATGCTGCGCCGTTCGGCACCCATCATGATCTTGTCCTTGGCAAATTCAAAATCTTCCATGGTGACAAACCGGCGACCAACACGGGCCGCGGTCAAAGCCGCCTCATTCACAAGGTTGGCCAAGTCCGCACCGGAGAAGCCCGGTGTCCCGCGCGCAATAATGCGCAGGTCAACGTCAGGGCCCAGAGGCGTCTTGCGGGCATGTACGCCAAGAATTTTCTCACGGCCTTTGATATCGGGATTGCCGACGGTCACGTTGCGGTCAAAACGGCCGGGACGCAGCAATGCGGGATCCAACACGTCTTTGCGGTTGGTCGCCGCGAGAATGATCACACCTTCATTGGCTTCAAAGCCGTCCATCTCCACCAGCAGTTGGTTGAGAGTTTGCTCACGCTCGTCGTTGCCACCGCCATAACCGGCGCCACGATGGCGACCCACGGCGTCAATTTCATCGATGAACACAATACAAGGTGCGTTTTTCTTGGCCTGTTCAAACATGTCACGGACACGGGAGGCCCCCACACCCACAAACATTTCCACAAAGTCCGACCCGGAAATGGTGAAAAACGGCACACCAGCTTCGCCAGCAATCGCACGAGCAAGGAGCGTTTTACCGGTGCCGGGAGGGCCCACAAGCAAAGCACCTTTGGGAATCTTGCCGCCAAGGCGAGAGAATTTCTGCGGGTTGCGCAGGAATTCGACGATCTCTTCCAGCTCTTCTTTGGCCTCATCAATGCCCGCGACATCATCAAAGGTCACGCGGCCATGCTTTTCGGTCAGCATCTTGGCTTTGGATTTGCCAAAGCCCATCGCGCCACCTTTGCCGCCGCCTTGCATGCGGTTCATGAAATAGATCCAGACCCCGATCAACAAGAGGAAAGGCAGGAGACTGAGCAGGAAGGCTTGCAGACCAGAGGTTTCCTGGCTCTCTGCGCGCACGGGAATACCTTTATCGATCAGTAGGTTGGTCACCTCAGCATCCGATGGCTTCACAGCGACAAAACTGGAACCTTCTTTGGTGGTGTAGCGTACCTTTTCGCCGTCCAGCGTCACACTGGCGACCTGGTCGGCATCCACTGAAGCCACAAACTCCGAATAGCTGATGTCACGGCTTTGCAGCGAGCTGCTGTCGCCGCTGAACAAGTTGAACAAAGCCAGGATCAGCAAAAACAGCACGACCCAGAAAGCTACATTTCTCGCATTGCCCAAGGCAAGTCTCCCTTTCAAAACGCCTGTGACCTATCACGAGCGTGTACAGAGTTAAATAGAGATCGCGGAGCCGTAATCAATGCGATTGTGCGCAATTTCAGGCCCAAAGCGCAGCCTGTGTTGTTTATGTGCGCAGAAGCTGTGCGGTCCAACCGGCGGAGAGCCCGGCCAACGGCGCGGCGATCAAGCGGTCCCCTTGCCAGAGTGCAGGGGTGGCCCAGAGGCTTTGACGGACATGTCCAGTATCGCGCCAATCTGGGATTTTTGCGAGTCCTTCTTTGCCAAGCGCCTTAATTTGCAGGTTTTCGAGTTGATTTTCACCGTCAAAATGCAGACGCCAGCGTCCATCCCATCGTAGATTTGGAGACGCTATTTCCTTCCGGACAGCCGACCATTCACGGGTAACGCGCAGCGAGTCTTTGGTGGGTAGGATCAAACAGCCGTGAAGTGGCGTTGGAGCCACTGCAGAATGAGCGTTTTGCAGAGGACGAAAGCGTGGGCGGTAGATTTGACCGGAAATTTGGCAGAGCACGTCAGCCAATGCTTTTGTCCGCAACGCTTCGGGAGCCGCATCAAGAGCGGCCCGATCTGCGACCATGTCGCCGACATCATCCAGCACAAACAGCGGCCCAACCTGTGCTTCGGCCCAATCAAGCACCTCCTGCTGGCGTTGCATGTGGGTGGCCGTTTGCGCAAGCCGATCCACGGTCAGGCCCAAAGGCGTAAGCGTCTCAAACATCTGTCGGGCTTTCACCCGGTCAAACCGAGGGTCTTCGTTGCTGGGATCATCCGCCCAGAGAACATTGTTATCGCGCAAATGTTGGCGCAGGTCATCCCGCGTGATCTCCAAGAGCGGTCGCAGCCATGTAAGGCCACCGGAGTCGCGCGTAAGAGACATACAGGCCAAGCCGTCCACGCCGGACCCGCGCGCCAACCGCATCAAAAATGTCTCCGCTTGATCATCTTTGGTATGGCCCAACGCTATGTGGGTTAGCTGATTGGTGTTGGCCCATGCACCAATCAGACCCCGGCGTGCATCACGCGCTGCTTTTTGCAGATTGCCTGCTCCGTCCCAGTACCAATGCAAAATATCGTGAGCGAGGTCATGCTTGGCTGCATAGTCAGCCACCAGCGCCAATTCATCTACGGCTTCAGGCCGTAACCCGTGGTTCACGCTGACCACGGATAGCTCGACGTTTCCCCACCGACGCAACAGGTCAAGCAAGGCCATGGAGTCTCCACCACCGCTGACAGCCACACCGATACGTTTGGGAAGAGGGTCACCAAACGCCCGTTCAAGGACGTTTGAGAGGTCGTCTAGGAGCACTGCAGAGTGACCATCTCGCTCTGCGCGGCGGTCTGATGCTCAGAGCCGGGATAGCGCACGCCCACTTCGTTGAGTGTCACGCAGGCCTCGTTGACCTGCCCCAAAGCACCCAGCGATTTGCCTAAGCGAAACAGCGCTTCTGGCGCGGTGCTGGCCTGTGGTGCACCGGAGTAAGCCTCCAGAAAGGCCCGTGCCGCCCCCGTCAAATCTGTCTTGCCTTCCAGCGCTTGGCCGCGCCGCAAATGTGCCTCTGCCTCAAGCGGGCTGCCGGGATAGGTTTGCACAAACGTGGCAAATTGATCCGCCGCAGCGCCAAATTCCTCCGCGTCCAGCGCGGTCATGGCACGGTTGAAATCGGCCTCTTCACCGACGGCCAATTCGGTGGGCGCGCCATCCCCGGAGCCGGTGTCGTCACCACCTGTCGACGGCAATGTCTCCACATCGCCACCAAGCGTGGTCGTCTCGCCCAGTTGGCTCAGATCGCCTCCTTCGAGCTCCACAAGACGGAACTCCAGATCACCAATGCGGTTGGTGCCATCCGTCACAACCCGCTCCACGCGATATTGCAACTGCTCGGTTTTACCGGTCAGCACCTGCAATTGCCGCTCGATCACATCAACCCGTTCCAATGTGGTTGCGCCGGTCACAATCGTGCCCGCCGAGCCAGTGGTCGACAGCTCGCGTTTCAGATGCTGCATTTCCACATAGAGAACAGAGAGCTGCTGGCGAATGTCCGCCAACGTCTCTTCACGTGTCTGGGCCACGCCCATCATCGGCGCCACAGCAAGCGCAAGTGCGCTTAGGGAAGCAAATACGTGCGCTTTCATGTGTCTCTTATCCCGTCAAGTTGGCGGTCAGTACCGTCACCGCGCGGCGGTTTTGGGCGTAACAGCTTTCTTCTGAACAAATCTCAATTGGACGTTCTTTGCCGTAGCTCACAGTGCGGATGCGGTTTGACGCCACCCCTTGGGACACCAAGAGCTCCTGCACGGCACTCGCGCGGCGTGCGCCTAGTGCGAGATTGTATTCCCGCGTGCCCTGCTCATCAGCGTGACCTTCGATCACCGCCACATAATCCGTGTTCTGCATCAGCCAATTGGCCTGAGCCAACACTACCAGACGACCCTGTTCGCTCAACGTGGATTGATCGACGACAAATAGCACGCGATCTCCCACGGCCTCTTGGAAATACGCGATGGAAGAGGGATCTGCGCTGCTGCCCAGCTCGCTGTCAGCTCCGCTGCCATAATCATCGTCATTGCCGAACCCACCCGGGTCAGTACAGGCCGCCAAGGATAATGCGGCCACTGTCAGCACTGCTTTTGTCCATAGTTTCATGAGTATTGCCTCGCCTCTATACCCGTCGTCTTATTTGCATTTTGCGTTCTTCTTATAACGCTGTCTTATCACAAGCCTGTTCGCAAGCAAAACACGGGTGTTTCTTTGTCTATTGCAACGGTGACCAGCTGGGATCAGAGCCCCCGCCGTTGGTTTTCACAGGTTTCAGATTGCGCCCTGATACGTCCACCGAATAAAGCGACGAGGCACCTGCGGCACCGCGTGTTTCGCGCGTGAACATAATCACCCGCCCGTTGGGAGACCAAGTTGGCCCTTCGTCGAGGAAAGACGCGGTCAGAAGCCGCTCTTCGCTGCCATCGGTGCGCATCACACCAATGTGGAAACGGCCTTTGTTCTGTTTGGTAAAGGCAATCAAGTCACCTCTCGGAGACCATACTGGCGTGCCGTAGCGGCCTTTGCCAAAGCTGATCCGTGTGGCTTCGCCTCCGCCAGCTGACATCACATAAATCTGCTGAGTGCCGGACCGGTCGCTTTCAAACACAATTTTGCTGCCATCGGGGCTGTAGCTTGGCGCGGTTTCAATCGACGGCGTAGAGGTCAATCGCTGACGTTTGCCCGAGCCGATGTCCATTTTATAGAGGTCGGTGTTGCCACCTTCGGTCACCGACATGACTACGCTTTTGCCATCTGGGGAAAAGCGCGGCGCAAAGCTCATGGTGCCGCTTTCGTTGGACAGCACTTTGCGGCGCACGGAGCCCACATCGAGCACATAAACCTGGGGGAAGCCAGTTTCATAGCTGGTGTACAGCACGCGATCGCCAGTTGGAGAGAAACGCGGGGCCAGCACAATCGAGCTGCTGTCCGTCAGATATTGCAGGTTGGCACCGTCATAATCCATCACCGCCAGGCGTTTCTTGCGGTTGTTCTTGGGACCGGTTTCGGCCACATAAACCACGCGGCTGTCGAAATAACCGCCCTCGCCGGTGATGCGGGAATACACGGCGTCAGCCACCTTGTGCCCCATGCGGCGCCAGCCATCGGTGGTTCCTTTAAAGCGCAGCCCATTGCCAAGTTCTGTTCCAGCAAACACATCATAGACCCGAAACTTCACTTCCAGCTGGTTGCCGCTGACCGACACGCCGCCGGTGATCAGCGCCTGTGCATTCACCGCTTTCCAATCGGCAAATTGCACCGGGCTGCCAAAGTTGGTGATCGAGGAGATGTGTGCTTTGGCCGGAATTTCCCGGAACAGGCCTGTGCCGTTGAGATCCGCCGCAATCAACCGGCTGATGTCCCTGGCCACCTGATTGGAGCCAGGAGTTTCAGCGACAAAATCCGGCACCGCAAACGGCATTGGTTCGATCACACCGTCGGTGATCTCGATGCGTAAGGGCTGGCTTTGGGCCGCAACAGGATGGGCAAACTGGCCCATCGTCAGGATCCCGATCACTAGGGTCACAAAAAGTCTCATCATCTGGACCTCATTTTCTCCGGGTTAAATGTAATTTCTACGTCACGCCAATGATCGTATTTGTCCGCAGGCAAGTCATAGCCGCTTTTCTGACAGCGCAACACCGCGCGACGCGCAGCGGCAAAAGCAGTCTTGGCGGCTGCGTCATCACCGCCCTCGTAACTCAACATGCGTATGTCACCTTGCACCTTACCGTTTTGATCCAAGCTCAGTCCAACAACCACGGTCACATCGGCCGCGCGGGAACCGACATCCACCACCCAGCACTGTTGTACGGCAACGCGCAAGCCGTCCTTTTCGCCACGGGTCAGCGGAGGGCCAGATGGCGCGGACGGTGTGGATTCTGTTGGCGCCGCAGCCTCCGCGAGAGCAGCGGCAATAGCGTCTTCGGCAGGCGTCGGCTTTGGTTCCGTGACAGCACTTGGACGAAGGCGCGGGCGCACAGAGCGGGTTGGCGCGGCGCTGGCCACCTCGTCCTGTTTGGGTTCGGTGGCAATCTCCGTAGAGGCTGCCTCGGGCGCTGTGTCTTCTTTGACATCTTCGGCTGCCGCGCTAGAGTCATCCGGCTTTGTGGCCTCCTGCAGCGCGTCGGCAATTGCGGTGTCTGGATCTGGTTGTGCCACCGGTTCAGGCGCGACACGCTCAACTGGCGCTGGCACAGGTTTAACTGGCGTGTCAGGGATAATGACCGCTGTGTCGGTTTCAGGTGTAGGGAGCTGCGGTGTCGGCTCCGGCGAAACGTCCGGTTCCGGTGGTGTTGGCTCCGCAAGCTCTGTTACATCTGGCGCAACTTCAGGCTCCGCTTCGATTGGCTCGATGGGTTCGGGCTGCGGTACTACAGCGTCTTCTGGTGTGGTGACCTCTGGCGCTGGCTCCGTCTCTGTCGGAGGCTGTGGCAAGGCCACCTCTGTTGCTGTGTCCGGGGCTTGCTGGCTTTGGGTCAACGCATCAAATTCAGCAGTGGAAATCATCGCGACGTCCACCACCTCCATAGGCGGCGGATCGGAGTCAAACACCCCGCCCAACAACACCCAGCTAATCAGGCCTGTGTGGGCAACGCCCGAGATATAATGCCCGATATGCACCAGCGCGCCCTAGTTGTCCGTCCCGCTTGGGTCGGTGCCATCCAATGCTGGACCGCCCATGTCGGTCACAAGGCCTACATCGTTAAAACCACCCGCGTTCAAGGCGCCCATAATTTGTACCACAGCTTCATAAGGAATGGCGCCGTCCGCGCGCAGGTACACACGATCGGATTCCCGCTCTGCCGCCACCGCGCGCAGTTTGGGGATTAGGTCTTCGGCCGCCACAGCGGTGGTCATAATAGTAATGCCAAGATTGGCATCAATGGTGATGGTCAGCGGCTCTTCTTGCTCCCCTGGCAGCGGGTTGGCCGCGGTTTTGGGAAGCTCCACCGGCACACCAACCGTCATCAGCGGCGCTGCCACCATGAAGATAATCAACAGAACCAGCATCACATCCACAAAAGGCGTGACGTTGATTTCACTCATCGGCTGGCTGGAGCGACGATTGCGGCGGCGACGTTTCCCACCTCCCCCGCCTGATTTCATGACACCCGCGCCCATGGCCTACGCGTCCAGCTGGCGGCTGAGGATGGTGGCAAACTCATCCGCAAAAGCCTCATAGCCCGACACGATCCGGTCACTGTCCGCGCTGAGCTTGTTGTAGAAGATCACCGCTGGAATAGCGGCGAGAAGACCCAGGCCGGTCGCCAGAAGCGCTTCGGCAATGCCTGGTGCCACAACCGCGAGGTTGGTGTTTTGTTGCGCGGCAATCTCGATAAAAGCGTTCATGATGCCCCAGACGGTGCCAAACAACCCTACAAACGGCGCTGTCGAACCCACCGTCGCAAGGATTGGCAGACCGTGCTGCAACTCATCTGCCTCTTTGGCAATGGCCACATCCATCGAGCGGTCAATTCGGCTGGTGGCATTGGCGATCAGCCCGCCATCTTGTCGATGGCTGCGCTGCCACTCGACCATACCGGAGGCAAACACCCGCTCTGATCGGCCTTTGGGCTCCGGTCCCAACTCCTCAAAAAGCTTGTCCAGAGGTTCGCCAGACCAAAACGCCCGATCAAACCGCGCCGCCTCTCGGCGTGCCTTGCGGTACATGATGTGTTTCTGGAAAATCACCGACCAAGACCAGAAGGATGCCACGATTAGCATCACCATCACCAGTTTTACGGTTAAAGTTGCGCGCGCAAAAAGTGCCCACATCGAGAAATCGACTGCTGCGTGTTCCATATGCCTGCTCTGCTCTGTGGCCCTCTGTGGGGCCTTGTTTGCAAGCAAACGTAGACGGTTTCTACGGGGAAAGCTAACAAATTGGCGTCGCTCGCAGGAATTTGCCCGCTTTAGTGCACCATTTGGCGGATATTCGCCGGTAACCGCACCGGTTGACCTGCCTCATTCATGCAGACCACGGTCACCATCGCGTGAAACAGCACCTCTTCGCCTCGCTTCACCCGCTGCTCCATCACCAGACGCGCCGCTGTCACATTGGCGACTTCTGTCTCCACCGTCAGCGCGTCGTCCAAAACGGCACTGCCAAGATAATCACATTCCACACGGCGCACAGCAAAGACAATGCCGTCCGCCTTCATCTCATGCTGATCCATGCCAATCTCGCGCACCCATTCACTGCGCCCACGCTCGATGAACTTGAGGTAGTTGGCATAATAGACAATGCCCGCCATGTCGGTGTCCTCATAGTAGACGCGGATCGGCAAGGTGTAGGGCATTGGTGGCTCTCCTAAACTCAACTTGAGATAGGCGTAGGGGGAAATTGCCTTTGGAGCAACACCCCAATTGATCAGCTTTCCACCGGGATAAGATGCACGTCGCGCTGGGGGAATGGGATCGAGATGCCTTCCGCGTCAAACCGTTCTTTGACCTGTCCGGTGAGGCCCCAGTAGACATCCCAATAGTCTTCGGTTGCAACCCAAGGGCGGCAGAATAGATTGACTGAACTGTCGCCCAATTCCCCCACAAAGATTTCAGGTGCGGGGTCGTTGAGACAGCGCGGGTCAGCCGCGACCAGGGCTTTGAGCACCTCAACAGCCGCTGGCGCATTATCGGAATAAGCAATACCAAACACCAAATCGACGCGCCGGGTCTGGGCGGCGCTGACATTGGTGATCACATCGCCCCAGATTTTGGAGTTTGGCACCACAATAATCTGATTGTCGAAAGTGCGGATTTGGGTGGAAACCACCGACATGTCATCCACCACGCCGCTGGCGCCGGAAACCTCGATATAGTCGCCGGTGTCAAACGGCTTAAGCACCATAATCATAAGGCCACTGGCCAAGTTGCCCAACGTGTCCTGCAAAGCAAATCCGAGGATAAAGCTCAAGCCCCCAAAACCGCAAACAGCGGCGTAACGTTCACGCCAGCCACACCCAAGGCCACCATCAACCCCACAACCACGGTGATCCAATAGACCACTGTGAGCACAAAAGCCTGAAGCAGTTTCGACATCGCCGGCAGGCGGCTCAGCCCGCGCGCAGCGAGATTGCGCACAAAACGAGCAATAAAAAGCAACACAAACAGCGCGATCAAGAACACACCGACCTGTATCAACAGACCAAGGCCACCATCACGAGATCCCAGCCACCCAACAACAATAGCAGCCATTGTGCGAGCATCCGTGGCTTTGAGCGTCGCCGAAGCCATGGCACTCAGGAATTTTTGATGGGGGACAATATCGTCTACAGAGCCCCCTTTGACGGTCCAATTTGATATGACGACTTTGTAATTGGCCGCCACCCGCGTCTGTTCTTCAGAGATGGTCGCCACCTGGCGCCGCGCCGCTTCGGCGGCGTCCCCCGACAGACTTTCCAGCGTGACATTCAGGTCGATGAACTTGGCCATCGTATCGGAGGTATGCCCCTGCCAAACATCAGCCAACTCCGCCAATTGCGCGGTGGTCAGCGGCACAACGTAGAGTTCAAGACTGGATGTCGGCACCTTAAGGTCGCTGGCTTTGGACATCATCTCGTCTGATGAGGCCTCTGCCATCACGGCCCAAAGACCAAGCACCAGGAACGCAGCCATATGGATCGCCAAAGAAACGGGTTTCTGCAAAATCGTCATATCAAAAGCCTCATCAAATGCCGGAAGCTTTGAACACTGTTCCTGCAAGCTGCCAAAAACTCAAGATTTTTGGCAGCTCACCTATCAATAAAGGGCGGAGGGCAGCTTAGCGGCCAACGCCGGCAAAGCGCACGCCACTTAGATCTGCCATCTCACGCTTCCAGGTGGTGATGTCATTCGTATGGAAATCGGACAAGCTGCTGTGCCCACACGCCCGTGCCAACACCTGCATCAGCTCTACACTGGCACCAAAGTAGCGGGCGAGCTTCTCTGCGCCGATCTGCACGTCCAGTTTCTTTCGCAGTTCTGGCTTCTGGGTCGCAATACCCACCGGACAATTGTTAGAATTGCACATGCGCGCCGCGATACAACCAACCGCCTGCATAGCGGAATTGGACACCGCCACCGCATCCGCGCCCAGCGCCATGGCTTTCACAAAGTCCTCCGCAACGCGCAGGCCACCGGTGATCACCAACGAGACTTCGCCACCAGTCTTTGCATCCAAATGTCGCCGCGCCCGCGCCAATGCTGGAATGGTTGGAACAGAGATGTTGTCGCGGAAGATCAGCGGCGCAGCGCCAGTTCCGCCACCGCGGCCATCCAGGATGATGTAATCCGCACCCGCTTCCAGCGCAAAATCGATGTCTGCCTCGATGTGATTGGCCGAGAGTTTGAAGCCGATGGGAATACCACCTGAGCGCTCGCGCACCTCATCGGCGATGCGCGCAAAATCCTGCGGTGTGTGCAAGTCAGGAAAGGTTGATGGGGAGACAGCACTTTGCCCCGGTTCCAGCCCACGCACCTCGGCAATTTTGCCCTGCACCTTTTCCCCGGGCAGATGCCCCCCGGTGCCGGTTTTGGCGCCCTGCCCACCCTTGAAATGAAACGCCTGCACCCGCTCCACCAGTTCCGGCTTCCAGCCAAATTGGGCAGACGCCAGTTCATAGAAGTAGCGCGCGTTTTCCGCCTGCTCTTCTGGCAACATGCCACCTTCGCCAGAACAAATCCCAGTCCCCGCCAGTTCGGCACCCCGTGCCAAAGCGGTTTTGGCTTCTTCAGACAGCGCCCCATAGCTCATGTCAGAGACAAACAGCGGAATGTCCAGCTGCAACGGCTTGGCTGCACGCGGACCGATCACAACCGAGGTGTCCACCGGCGCATCGTCCAATAGCGGCTTGCGCGCCACTTGGGCTGGCAGGATCTGAATGTCGTCCCACTGCGGCAGGTCTTTGCGCGGCACGCCCATCGAGCCCATCTCACCGTGATGGCCAAGCTTGCTCAGTCCGTCTTTCGCCAACTCGTGAATGCGCGCGACGGTGGGTTCTTCAGGAGTCGGCACCGCTTGCGGTACTTCCAATTGTGGCTTGGGGGCAGGATCACCTGCGTTGGCGTCCGTGATGCGGGCATGCGCCCCATCACAAAACGGCGCGTTCGCACTGGCTTTGCATTGGCACAAAAACGCCGCTCCACTTTTTTCAGCGGTGAACTTTTGCGGCTTCATCTCTGTGCCAGCATGACTGCCGTCACAAAACGGCTGATTCTTGGATCTCCCGCAGCTGCACCAAAAATAGGTTTTCCCGTCTTCCAGATCCACTTTGACGGGTCGGGTCGCCGCAATGATGGGCACATCACCTGCCATGTCACACTCCTTGTTCGCGTTTGGCTACGCAAACAGAGTGCCTCAAAAGCGCGTGTCAAAAAACAGGTGCAATCGCACACGCAGAGCCGCATAAACGCACAGAAGCGCAATGCATTTGCGTCCGAGGTGCGAAATTACTGAACTTAGTCCAGCCGCAGACGCGCAAACAGGCGTAAAGCATGACTGGCATCCTCGGCTGCGACTGGCATCATCCGGTCATATGCCGCCGCAATAACGGCGGCGATCTCTGGACGCAGCACCGTAGCACCGCTGTCCGGCACCACAGCCAGGGGTGAACTGTCGGCAAAGGCTTTAGGCCCCCAGGTCACGATGGTTTGCACCGCTTCGCCAAGAGCCAGCGCTTCGGCGGGAATTTGGGACATGGCGTCATTCATGCGCAGGAACACAAACGCCGCTTGGATGCTGCCATCATTGTCGAAGCGAAATCCTCGGTATTGGGTCGCGTCCGCCTTTTGCAAGCGACCGACCAAAGCCGTCAGATCGGGAATAAGGCGTTCGAGGTCCGGCACTTCCAAAAGCTCCTCCCATTCGCGGAAGAAGAACATCATCAGGTTGCTACCAAGTTCCGGATCGGTCTCCGCCATCTGGTGGCCCACCAAGGTGGCCACAGCTTCCAGCGCACCTTTCACAGTGGCCAGCGTGGCGTCCTCAACCCCAAACACCACCGGAGAAATTGGCCGGCCCCAGCGAGCAAAGCCGTAGCTGCCGTCTTGGCGAGTGAAAAGCGTTTCAACGTCCTGCGGTGTCATATCGGGCTCCTGTCTGATCGCCCGCTATGTGCCGCCAAGGCGCGACCAAAGCAACCCCTTAGGCCAATTCAGACTTCCATGGCGGGTTCGCCCCTGCCCGTGCCACCGTCACGCCCGCAACCTTTGCGCCAAACGCCAGAGCGGCGGCGGCATCATCCACAGACAGCTCGCGGATCCTGGCTTTGGTCAGCACCCCAAGCTCGGCAAGCTTGCACAAAACACCGGCGTTAAAGGTGTCGCCAGCGCCAACCGTATCAACAACCTCAGCTTTCTCCGCTGCCACCGTGAGTTTCTCGCCAGAGGCCAAATAGGCGTCCGCCCCTTCACCGCCACGTGTCACAAGCAAAAGCGTCGGCCCCTGCTGTAGCATCCGCGCGGCGCGGGCATCCAAACTGTCACCCTCTGGCACCAGCCATTCCAGGTCTTCATCAGACACTTTCACGATGTCTGCTCTCGCAAACATATGCGCCAGCCGTGCTCGATAAGTCTTTTCGTCGCTGATAAATCCGGGGCGAATATTGGGATCAATCATCACCGCACGCCCCGCACCTTCGCGCTCCAATAGCTCGGCGTAGGTATCTGCGCAGGGTTCCACCGCCAGGCTAATTCCGCCAAAAAACAAGGCTTTCACCTTGGGTTCCACGGAGACCAAATCGGACGGTTGGATCATCCGGCCAGCGGTGTTTTCGTCATAAAAGGAATAGCTCGCCTGGCCGCTACTGAGATGCACAAAGGCCATTGTTGACGGACGTTTCGCCCGTATCAACGCCGAGGTGCTTACATTGCTGGCCACCAGTTCGGTCATCAGGATATCACCAAAACTATCAGTGGAAATGCCACTGACCAGACCAACCCTTGCCCCCAAACGGCCCAAGGACACAGCCGTGTTGAACACAGCTCCGCCGGCATGCGGCACAAACCCGGTGCCGCCCTCAACGGTCGCGCGTGGGATCATATCAATCAGCGCTTCGCCACAACACAGGATCATGTCGGTCTCCTCAGGCCAGCCATTTGGCGTAGTCACTTACCAACAGATGTGTCGGCGCAACGTCTTCGTCGATTTGTGCAAACCGCCCAATGGGTTCGCGGAAAATATTGTCTGTTTCATCGTCGTTCACAGTAGAAACTTCACCAATCAGCACGTCGCCACCTTCACCCCAAAACGCGTGCCAATCGCCTGGCATCAGGGTTAGACTTTCACCAGGCGCAAATTTGAGTTTCTCTCCCGGCGTATATCTACGCGGAATTCCGTCACACATAACCATGCCACCGCGGTCCTCAGCAAAGTTTCCCTGCTCATCAGAACCATAGAGCTCCACAACCATTGTGGCCCCACCCCGGTTAATAATGTCTTCCGCTTTGATCACATGGGTGTGCATCGGCGACAGCTGATCCTGACGCGAAATCAGCAGCTTCTCGGCATAACACATGCCGCCACCCCGCTGCAGATCCCCCAAACGTCCGTTGCGCAGGGTGAAGAGAAACAAGCCCATCTCATCAAACTTGCCTGCGCCATAGTCCGTGATATCCCAACCACAGCGCGCCTCGATCAGCGCCTTTGCATCCGACTTTCGGGCGGCGAACTCTTCCGGCGACCAATAGGCAAAGGGAGGCAGCTTAAAGCCATAAGACCGGATCATCTCATCAGCCGCAGCCATGATCTCATTAATTTTTGAGCGTTTCATTTCATTCCCCCGGTCCACAGTTCATGCGTCGCGCCTTGTGTTCACAGCCACTCGTGCTTTTAGACAATTTAGCGCTAACAGTTCTCTGCCACTCCCTACGCCACCGCGTGACCAACCGGCAAACAAAAACCTCCTATCCTCTCGATTTTCTCGCAAATCACCCCGCCCCATTCGTTACTCTGGCGCCATTTTCCTCTTGCTCAGCGCAATAACTGCTCGCATGTTAGCGGCAACGGCCCCAAGTGGACCGGCGCGGGAACACCACCAAACACGGAACAGGTGATCCCAGCACCCTTCAAGAGACTTCGAACACCACACGCCCTTACGCGGCGTTTCACAGGATAAAGCGCATGACAAAAATCGTTCTGGTGGGGGCAGGCAGCCTCCAATTTGGCACCGGCATGCTCGGCGACGTTTTTCAGAGCACGCACCTCACCGACGCAGAGATTGTGTTACATGACATCAATCTGGACGCCGCCCAGAGCACTCTGAAAGTGGCCCAGGATTACATCGGTGCAAATGGCCTGAAACAATCGATCTCCGCCACCACGAACCTGAACGCGGCCTTGACCGGCGCGCGCTTTGTGGTGATCTCCATTGAGGTTGGTGATCGTTTTGCGCTTTGGGACATGGATTGGAAAATTCCCCAACAATACGGCATCCCGCAGGTTTATGGCGAAAATGGCGGCCCCGGGGGGCTGTTCCACTCCCTACGGATCATCCCGCCAATTCTGAACATCTGTCAGGCGGTCATGGACGTTTGTCCGGACGCCACCGTGTTCAACTACTCCAATCCGATGAGCCGCATCTGCACCACCGTACACCGCAAGTTCCCCGACTTGGAATTTGTCGGCATGTGCCACGAGATCGCCAGTTTGGAACGGCACCTTGCACCGCTTTTGGGCGTAGAGCGTGGCGAAATCTTCTACCGTGCCGGCGGACTGAACCACTTCTCGGTGATGACAGATTGCACCTACACCAAAGACAACTCCGACGCCTATCCAGACGTCCGCGCGAAGGCCGAAGACTATTTCTCCGGCAAACCCGGTTATTCCGAGATTCTGCAAGCTTCCCGCAAAACCGGGGCCTCAATTGAGACCGAAGGCTGGATGGACGTGGACCTGAGCGAGATTGACACCATCCGCCCCTGGTCGGACCGCTGGCTCTTTGCAGAAGTTTTGGAGAAGTTTGGTGCGTTGCCAATCACCTATGACAGCCATTTTGGCGAGTACATTCAATGGGCGCACGACTGCTCTGACCATCAGGGTATTTTGGATTTCTACACCTATTACCGCAACTTCCTTGGCAAAACTGACCCTGTGATCGAGCCCGTGCTCAAAGAGCGTGTGGTGCCGATCATGGAGGCGCTATTGGGCGCGCCAACTTATGAGGAATACGCGGTCAACATTCCAAACAAAGGCTACATTGCCAATCTGCCAGAGTGGATAGCCGTGGAAGTGCCAGCCAATATCGACACCAACGGTCTGCACGGCATTGCGGTGGATGTGCCAGCGGGTGTGCGCGGCCTTCTGTCTAATCAGATCGGCGTTCACGACATGACCGCAGAGGCGATTTTGCAAGGCAGTCGGGAATTGGTGGTGCAGGCCCTTTTGGTTGATCCGGTGGTGACCAAATCCAAAGGCATGGGCGCATTGGTTGATCACATGATCGCCGAGCAAAGCCCGTGGCTTGATTACTTGAAGTAACAAATAGCGCCCTCGCATCATCTTCGCGAGGGCGCTGTTTTGGTCAGAAATTTCGCACGTCAGTGATGCTCTCTGCACCAAAGTCATCACTCAGGATATGCGAACAGATTTTGGCTGCTGTGTCTTCTGCCTTTGCCAGCCCGCCTTCGTCTTTCATTGCTTTGAACTGACCCAGGATGGAAAAGTCTTCCTCAGGCGTGGCGCGAATGGTTGCCTGCATTCCAGTGTCAATTACACCCGGCGCAATGCTTTCCGCCTTCAGACCGTCAATTGCGTCCTCAACCATCGCGCGCACATGCATGTCCATTGCAGCCTTAGTGGCGCAGTAGACACTCCAACCGGTGTAGGCATTGCGTCCCGCGCCGCTGGAAATGTGCACAACACGGCGGTCGGCGCCTTCGGTTTCCGCGACAAACGTATCGCTCAGGATCAAAGCCGCAGTGACGTTTACGGCCACAGACTGGGCAATCTTACCTGCATCTTGACGTCCAACTGGAGCAATCGGCTCCACAATGCCTGCGTTGTTGATCAGAATGGCCTCGGTGGCGCCCGCAAGAAACACAGACAGCTCAGAGCTTGCCGCAAACGCACTCACTGCCGCCGTATCTCCAAGGTCCAGGGCCACTTCAGTTAGGCCAGCCAGGTCCTCGCTCAATGCAGACCGTGCTATACCCAACACCTCAAATCCCGCGTCGATCAAGCAGGACACCATGCCCGCGCCAAGCCCTTTGGAGTGGCCTGTGATAATCGCCTTTTTCATCATCTTGCTCCCACAAGTTAATTTGTGAACCATCTCTACGCGGCTTTAACCACCCGGCGCAATTACTTGGTGATCAGAATGGCACGGAAATCGTTCACGTTGGTGAGCGTTGGCCCCGGCACCACCTGCGCATCAATCTTCTCAAAAAAGCTATGCGCGTCGTTGTCTGCCAAAGCCTGCGCCGCATCAACGCCCTTCGCCGCAGCCGTATCCAGCGTTTCGGGCCCTATCACCGCACCGGCGACTTCGGCCGCGCCATCAACACCATCAGTGTCACAGGCAATCGCATGGATACCCTCCGCGCCCTCCAGCGCCAACGCCAACGCCAGCGCAAACTCAGCATTGGGACCACCAACACCGTCGCCACGGCGGGTCACGGTCAACTCGCCACCAGACAACAAAACACGGGGGCCCCGCCCCACCTTAGCTTTTGCCAATTCGGCCTGCTGTTGCGCCACGTCCCGCGCTTCGCCCTCCAGCGCATCACCGAGAATCTCCACCCGGAGACCCGCGGCTTCCGCAGCGTCCTGCGCCGCCTGCAACGATTGCAATGGCGAGGCAAACAAGATGTTCTTTGTGGTCGACAACCGTTCGTCACCCGGCATAACCACACCGGCATGTGCCCGCGCCGCTGCTTCAACATGCGCAGGCAAGGTCACGCCAAACGGCGCCAAAGCTGCCAAAGCGCTGTCCAGACTCTCTGGCTCTGCCACGGTGGGACCAGAGCCAATCATGCCTGGATCATCGCCCGGCACGTCCGAGATCAAATAGCTCACCACTTTGGCCGGATAGGCCGCCGCTGCCAGCTGCCCCCCTTTGGCCTGACACAGATGCTTGCGCAGCGCATTCATCGCCGAAATCGGCGCACCGGAGGCCAGCAAATCCGCATTCACTTGCTTCAACTCGTCCAGCGTCACGCCCGGCACCGGCGCGGTCAGCAGTGACGACGCTCCTCCGGAAATCAAACACACCACGGTGTCTTCTGCATCGAGATCCCGCATGAGCTCCAGCATTTCCAGCGTCGCGGCCTCGCCAGCCGCATCCGGCACAGGGTGCGCCGCCGACTTAATGGTGATGCCCGCACAAGGCCGCTCATAACCGTAGCGCGTGATCACCAGACCGTCGCAAGGCCCCCAAGCACTTTCCAAGGCTTCCGCCATACGCGCGCTGGCCTTACCTGCGCCAACCACAATCAACCGGCCTGCGGGTTTCTCACCCAAGACCTCCGGCAAAGCCGCCATCGGATCGGCCACCGCCACCGCTTTGTCAAACAACGCCCGCAGCAAACTGTCTGGATTGATGTCCACACTCATACTCCCCCCAAAATGCGCATGTTCTCCCGCCCCCTTGGCACCCAACCATATGCGCATCCAAACCCGCACCAAAGGAAATGTTTCCGCTAACATGCACAGATTTCCGACCTGGGCAAGGCAACACACCCGCAACCACCGCACGCCCACCTTTCCATGCCCCACAACCTGCCCTACTGTGCCGCGACTTTCTTAGCCTGCGAGCATCCCATGGCCCAAATCAGCCTGAAACAGCTTCAAGCCTTTGTGGCGGTTGCCGACTTGCAAAGCTTCCGCCGTGCCGCTGAGCGGCTGAACACCACGCAGCCCAACATCTCCACCCGCATCGCCGGGCTGGAAAGCCAAATTGGCCACTCATTGATGGCCCGCGATGCGGGTTCCGTACGTCTCAGCCCAATGGGCGAGAAACTCCTGCCAGAAGCACGCAATGTCTTGCTGTCGTTGGACAAGTTCCTGCTCACAGCCGCAGATGACACGCTCTTTGACGGCACCCTGCGTATTGGCGTAACCGAAATGATCGTGCACACGTGGCTTGGCGAATTCTTCGCAGTTCTCAAAGAGCGCTTTCCCAATATCGACATGGACCTGACCGTTGATTTGTCGGTGAACCTGTCGCGCGCTTTGTTTGAACGTCGCATTGATCTGGCGCTGCAAAGTGCGCCATTTGATCGCCAGATGAGCGGCAATGATGACCTTGGCCCGCTGCCGATGTTGTGGGTTGGCAGCCCAAAACTGGGCCTGTCTGACAAGGTGCTCAGCCTGCACGATTTGGCGCAGCATCCGGTTTTGACCCACGCGCGCGGCACCATTCCCTACAACCAGATGCAGGATCATTTTGCTGGGTTTTCCGATGTCTCAGTGCGGCATGTCTCCTCGTCCAATCTGGCGGCCTGCCACCAAATGACGCGCGACGGATTGGGCGTGGCCTGCCTACCCGAAGCCATGGTGCGCGACAACCTTGCCAATGGCACATTGGACACGCTGCGTTACCTCTGGGTGCCCGACGCGCTACGCTTCTACGCCCGCTATGACGCCGACACTTGCCCCAGTTTTGTGGGGGCTGCAGCAGAGTTGGCACAGCAGGTTGCCCAGGCCCACGCCGCAAGATAAATTTCCTTAATCTAATTCATGAAATCTAATAATTGGATTTCATCACCCGCGCCATTTAGCCTCCTACTCAACGAATAGGGAGGCACTTTGCGATGCCATCACACGCAGCCCGATTGGGCGTCGACATCGGCGGAACATTCACGGACGTGGTGCTGGAGATTGGTGAAAACCGGTTTTCGACCAAGGTGTTGACCACCTACGCTGCGCCGGAAAATGCGATTGTGGACGGCATGCATCAGGTCTGCGCCAAGGCGGGTGTGACACCAAATGTGATCGAGCAGATCATCCACGGCACCACGTTGGCCACCAATGCGCTGATCGAGCGGCGTGGCGCCAAAACCGCGCTGATCACCACCGAGGGCTTCCGCGATGTGATCGAAATGCGCACCGAAAGCCGGTTTGAGCAATACGACCTGAACCTCTCGTTGCCCGAGCCACTGTTACCGCGCAACCGCCGCTATGTTCTGCGCGAACGTATGGACGCCACCGGCGCGGCGCTGATCCCTCTGGAACGGGCTGACATCGAATCGCTAGCCACAGACCTCGCAGACGCCAACTACGAAAGCATCGCGGTCGGCCTGTTGCATTCTTATGTGAATGACGCCCACGAACGCCTGATCGCAGAGGTGCTCGCAGAAAAACTGCCCAATGTGATGGTCTCGCTCTCCTGCGAGGTCTCCCCGCAGATGCGCGAATATGAGCGGTTCAATACCACCATCGCCAACGCCTATATCAAACCGCTAATGAAATCCTACCTTGGCCGATTGAAAGACCGGTTGGCCGACGAAGGCGCCGCTTGTCCCGTGTTTCTGATGCACTCCGGCGGCGGCATCATGTCGCTCGAAAGCGCCGCAGATTTCCCGGTACGTTTGGTCGAAAGCGGCCCGGCGGGCGGCGCAATTTTCGCGGCCGACATCGCTGCCAAACACGGCCTCACCAAGGTGCTCAGCTTCGACATGGGTGGCACCACCGCCAAAATCTGCCTGATCAAAGATCAAACCCCCAAAACCGCCCGCGTGTTTGAAGTTGCTCGCACCTACCGCTTCAAAAAAGGCTCCGGCATGCCAATCTCGATCCCGGTGATCGACATGGTGGAAATTGGCGCTGGCGGCGGCTCGCTCGCCCATGTGGACGCAATGAACCAAATCCGTGTTGGCCCGGAAAGCGCCGGCTCAGAGCCCGGCCCGGCCTGCTACGGTCGAGGCGGTGACACCCCCGCTGTAACAGACGCCGACCTGATCCTCGGCAAGCTTGATCCAAACAACTTTGCGGGCGGCTCCATTCCCCTGCATCCCGACAACTCGGCAAAAGCACTGGACGCCGTGATTGGCAAAACGCTCGACATGGACGCAACCGAGGCCGCCTTTGGCCTGGCCGAAGTGGTTGATGAAAACATGGCCAATGCCGCTCGCGTGCATGCGGTGGAAAACGGCGAAGATCTGTCGGAATACACCATGATTGCCTTTGGCGGCGCGGCCCCCCTGCATGCCGCCAGGCTATGCGAAAAACTCGGCGTTTCCCGCTGTCTTGTACCGCAAGGCGCAGGCGTCGGCTCCGCCATCGGTTTTCTGCGTGCACCGTTTAGTTTTGAGGCCAACCGCTCTGTTTTCATGCGCTTAAACGACTTTGATCCTGTGCGGGTCAAAGCGCTGTTTGCCGACATGTCGGGTGAAGCCACGCGATTTGTACGCTCCTGTGATGCCGACGCTGAGATCTTGCGCGACCACAAAATCTACATGCGGTATTCTGGTCAAGGTTGGGAAATCCCAATTTCGCTGACCGCCGAACAGGCTGCCAATCCGGACGCAGCCACCTTCCTCAAGCTGTTTGAAAAAGACTACAAAGCGCTGTTTGGCCGCGCGGTTGAGGGCATGGAGGTCGAAATCACCGTCTGGAGCGTAAACGCCCACACCGCGCAAGCCACAACCACGCCGCTTGGGGCCACCAGCATCCTGACACCATTTCACCCCACCGAAACCCGCCCGCTGTTTGACCCGGCCTTGGCCAAAACTGTAGACGCCGCCGTGATCAACCGCACTGAGCTGCCAAACAGCCACATCGCCCAAGGTCCCGCGGTGGTGACCGAGGATGAAACCACCGTGGTTGTGCCCGCCAGCCGTGAGGTTCTGACCCACACCGACGGCACGCTGGACGTGCGCACAAAGGAGACCAGCCAATGACCGAGCACAGCAAAGTTGCCTATCAGGTCATGTGGAACCGCATGATCTCCGTGGTCGAAGAACAGGCGCAAGCGCTTGTGCGCACAGCCTTTTCCACCTCTGTGCGTGAGGCAGGTGATCTCTCCGCCGGTGTATACAACGATGCCGGTGAGATTCTCGCCCAGGCTGTCACCGGCACGCCGGGGCATGTGAACGCCATGGCCGACGCCGTAGGCCATTTCATCCGCCGCATCGGGCATGACAATATGTTTGAGGGTGACGTCTACCTGACCAACGACCCATGGGAAGGCACCGGCCACAAACATGACATCACTGTTGTGACGCCGTCTTTCCACAAAGGTACGCTGATCGGTTTCTTTGCCTGCACCGCCCATGTCACCGACATCGGCGGGCGCGGCTTTGGAGCGGATGCCAATGACGTGCACGAAGAAGGGCTGTATCTGCCGATCATGAAGCTAGCCGAACGCGGCACAGTCGACCAAACGCTTTTGACACTGATCCGTGGCAACGTGCGCGAGCCAGATCAACTTGTCGGTGATATCTACGCGCTGGCAAACTGCAACGAGATCGGCCACCGCCGCCTGATCGACATGGTTGAAGAGTTTGGATTGGCTGACCTGACCGGCATCTCAGATTTCATCCTGACCAACTCCCGCGACGCCACGCTGGCCCGCATCAACGCGCTCACACCCGGTGAAGCTGAAGGCCACCTGCGCATCGACGGCTATGACAATCCCATTGACCTGCACGTCAAACTGTCCATCGAGAAAGATCGAATTCTGAGCAATTGGGCTGGCACATCCGGTTTGGACAAAAAAGGCATCAACGTGCCGCTGGTCTACACCAAGGCCTATGCCTGCTACGCGCTGAAATGCGCCATCGCGCCGGAAATCCCCAACAACGCCGCTTCGCTGGCCCCGTTTGAAATCACCGCACCGGACAACAGCATTGTGAACGCCAAGTTCCCCGCCCCCGTCGCCCTGCGCCACGTGATTGGCCACATGGTGCCGGACACGGTCTACAACGCGCTCGATAAACTGCTGCCCAACACGGTGCCTGCTGAGGGCGCGGGCTGCCTTTGCAACTTCCAGGTCTCCCTGCGCCCTCGCATGGATGGCGACGCGCCGGAAGACGCGGTACGCGCTGAGGTGCTAACCTTCAACTCCGGTGGCTCCGGCGCGCGGCCCACCTTGGACGGCATGAACGCCACCGCCTTCCCCTCGGGCGTGATGACCATGCCGGTGGAGGCCACCGAGCAGGTTGGCCCTGTGCTGATCTGGCGCAAAGAGCTGCGCCCAGACAGCGGCGGCGCCGGCGAGTTCCGCGGCGGATTGGGGCAATACATGGATGTCGGCGCGCGTGAGGGCCACGAGTTTGATATCTCGCTGATGCTGGATCGAGTGGACCACCCCGCGCAAGGCCGTCGGGGCGGTGGTGCCGGTGGCGCCACCCGCCTGGCCCGCTCTGATGGGGCAGCGGTGCGCGGCAAAGGCAAACAATTTATACCCCACGGCACAGTGGTGCAAATGGGCTTCCCCGGCGGCGCAGGCTACGGTACCCCAAACCGTCGTGATCCGGCACGCGTCAAACGCGATGTTGCGCTTGGCTATATCACCCCGGAGCACGCCGCAGAGCATTACAACATATCGGCAGATGACATTGCCGAGGCCCTTTCCTGGGCCAAACGGGGAGACATCGTCTAATGGCAGCAGGCGCAATGGCCACCAAGCCAACCAAAACATCATACGACGTGGTTATCATCGGTGGGGCGATCATGGGATCCTCCACCGCGTGGTTTTTGTCCGACAATCCAGATTTCACCGGCTCGGTGCTGGTGGTTGAAAAAGACCCAACTTATGAGTTCAGCTCCACCGCCCACACCAACTCCTGTATGCGGCAGCAATTTTCCAACACGTTGAACGTTCAAATCTCTCAGTTCGCCGCCGACTTTGTGAAAAACCTGCGCAAACATATGGGCGGGGATGACCGCGTGCCAGAGTTGGACATACAGAACTACGGCTATCTGTATCTCGCAAACACCGAAAGTTTTGCCCAAACCTTGCGCGACAACCAAAAGGTGCAACTTGCCGCCGGGACCGAAACAGAGCTCCTGACTGCCGAGGAAATCGCCGTCCGCTACCCGTTCTACAATGTAGACGACATTCTGCTCGGCTCGATCAACACCAAAGACGAAGGCTATTGGGACGGCGGCGTGGTGTTTGACTGGTTCCGCCGCTCTGCCCGCGAGCGTGGGGTGGAATATGTGCAAGGCGAAGTGGTCGCCATGACCCGCGACGGCGGCAAAGTCACTTCTGTCACCTTGGCCTCAGGCGATGTGGTGTCATGTGGCCAAGTTGTAAACGCCTCTGGCCCCCGCGCCGCGCGCACATCCGAGATGGCAGGCATCCACATACCGGTGGAACCACGCAAACGCTTCACCTGGATTTTCTCTGCGGAACAACCGCTACCAATGGACCTGCCGCTGACCATAGACCCATCCGGTGTGCACTTTCGCCAAGACGGCCCCACCACCTATCTCGCGGGCGCTGCACCCGATCCCGATCCAGCCGTGGCCTTTGATGATTTCCACATGGATCACAACCGGTGGCAGGATCACGTTTGGCCGATCATCGCCACCCGCATTCCGCAGTTCGAAGCGATCAAAGTGGGGGCGGAATGGGCCGGGCATTACGCTTTTAACACCTTGGACCAAAACGCGATTTTGGGCGCACACCCCGAAATCACCAACTTCATCTTCCAAAACGGCTTCTCCGGCCACGGGCTGCAACAAAGCCCCGCCATGGGCCGCGCCGTGGCAGAATTACTGACCTACGGGGAATTCCGCACCCTAGACATGGCGCCCTTTACGTTTGAACGTGTCCTCAACAATGATCCCATAGTTGAGAAGGCCGTGATCTGATGGTGCAATCCAACCCGTTCCTGACCGCAATCCGCGAAGGCAAACCGCAAATTGGCCTCTGGGTCTCTCTGGGTGATCCCCTGACCACCGAAGTGGTCGCGGGCGCAGGCTATGACTGGCTGCTCCTCGACATGGAACATGGCGCGGGAGAGCTCTCGGATGTGCAGGCACAGATGCAGGTCATAAAAGGCTATGACAGCACCGCCATTGTACGCCCGGATTGGAACGATCCGGTGAAAGTAAAACGCCTGATGGATATGGGCGCGCCCGGGTTGCTATTCCCGATGGTGCAAAACGCCGAAGAAGCCGCCGCCGCAGTCGCCGCCACACGCTATCCGCCCAAAGGCGTCCGCGGTTATGGCGGCACCACCCGCGCAACCGGCTTTGGCCGCGACAAAGATTATACATTAACCGTGGACGACCACACCGCTGTGCTGGTGCAGGTCGAGTCCCTGCAAGCGCTGGAGAATGTCGGCGCTATTGCAACCACCGATGGCGTGGACGGCGTGTTCTTTGGCCCCGCCGACATTGCCGCCGACATGGGCTACCTCGGCCAAGCCATGCATGACGACGTCTGGGCCAAAATCCTGCCCGCCGCCATGCGCCTGATTTCCAAGAAAATCCCCGTTGGCACTTTGGTGCGTGACGTGGCCTTTGCCCGCCGCCTATTGGGCGCGGGTTTCACCTTTGTTGCCTGTGGTTCGGATGCCGGTCTTCTGGCCCGCGCCGCAGACACCTTACTAAAAGACGTGAAAGCTCCCTGACCATGAAGAAACTTGTCCTCACCGGCGCCGCTGGCCGCCTTGGCTCCTACCTGCGTGAGCCACTAACCAAACTGGCGGATGAACTGGTCTCCACCGACATCGCTGAGGACATTGGCACGCTGTATGCGGGCGAACGCTATGTGCAGGCCGATCTGGCCGATCTGGACGCCATGATCGACGTTCTCAAGGGCGCCGACATGGTGGTACATTTTGGCGCCATTGGCGATGAGGCCCCGTTTGAGGAGATCCTCGGCCCCAACATCATTGGCGCACACAACGTCTGGGAGGCGGCCTACCGCAACGGCGTGAAACGGGTGATCTACGCCAGCTCCGTGCACGCCGTGGGCATGCATAATATCTCCGACAATATCGGCATTGACGCGCCGCACCGCCCGGACACTTTTTATGGGCTCGCCAAGTGTTTTGCCGAAGACCTAGGCCGGATGTATTGGGACAAACGTGGCGTGGAAAGCGTGCACATGCGTATCTTTTCCTGCGCGCAGGTTGTGGCACCGCGCTCGCTGTCCACATGGCTCAGCTATGACGATTTGATCCGCATGGTCACCGCCGCGATCACCGCGCAAACCGTTGGCTTTTCTATTGTTTACGGCATCTCCGACAACGACCGCGCCCCGGTACACAACACTGGCGCTGGCCACATCGGCTACAAGCCCCAAGACAACGCTGAACAGTTTGCCGACGCCATTCTTGCCGATGCGCCAGCCGCCGATCCAACCGATTTGGCACAGATGACCATTGGCGGGCCGTTTGCCACCATTCCGTTGGGAGAGAGCGGCTTGGCAAAAATGACTATCGTGGACGGCAGCAAAAAAGCCTAGGCGCCTTTCCCGTCCACACGGGGGGCGATGGCCATTGGGAATATCGCGATTAAGAACAGTACCATCGCCGCCACCCAAAGCCCCCCGGCCAACATCAGCGTGAAGTCATAGACTGCTATCAGGACGCTCTGCCCCACCCAGCGCATCAGGGCTGCGCAAGCCATGGCGCCATAGGCCCAAACCACAGGTGTAGGTGCGATCAAAGCACGGCCAGTGTGGCCCAAAGCTGCCCGGCTCATCACCGCCAAGGTCATGCCACCCACACAGCCAATGCCAAGCACGTGGATCGCCGCCAATTCCTGCCCAATACCAATCCCGGACAGCCCCCAAAGAATCAAACCCAACGCCAGAAACGCCATGCTGATGTGCAGGGACCATAAGATCGGTTGTCCAACGGTCCACAGGCTTTTCCAGCCGCTGAGCCGTGCCAATTGCGCAGCACCCGCAAAAAACGCCACACTGATCAACAGTGTCTCGACCCCGCTCATTGCTGCCCAGGGCAGCGCCAGTGACGTCACCATCGCCGCCTTGTTCAAGACATTCGGTGTCTGTGGCCAGCCATTTTCGGGGACTTCCGCACGCTTCATCGCATTGCGCGTAAACGCCGGTGTCACCCGTCCCCCCAATACTCCTATCAAACCCACCAAGGTCATCAACCCGCCAACGATGCCCTGCCGCGCGGTGTCATCGGTGAGGCCAACCCACTCCAAGTGCACCAACAGGTTGCTCACCCAAAGCGCCACCAACATCGACAACAGCACCATATTCTGCGGCTTTGGGCGTTTCAAAAGTTGGCTGAGGATTTTCCAAGCCAGCACCGGAACAAATAGCAAATCCGCGACCATCGCGGTCATGGGGGACACCACTCCCAATGGCCACAAGGCAATCCGCCCGATCAACCAAAGCACAAATACCCCGGCAATATATCCCACGCGCGCGCCCTTTGTGCCGGTCCAATTGGGAACCGCCGTGAGGAAAAACCCGCCAATAGCCGCTGCGCCATAGCCAAAAATCATCTCATGGGCGTGCCACTGACTTGGCGCCATCGTTAGGCTGTCCAGACCTGCACCGCCCGCCGCCAAAGACAGCGTCCAGAGAAGTCCCGCCCCGGCCCCAAAGACGCCGGCAGCAAGAAAGAACACCCGAAAGCCTTCTGAAAAAACACGCAGAATCGCGGCCATGACACACCCATTTATTTACCTGTTGCCGCAAACCTAAGCCGCAGTATCTCCGCGGCACTTGACCAAACCCAAGCCACATTCCCAATAAGAAAGAAAGTCGCAGTGCGTCACCAAAAAAGCCGGAGCACCACGCGCCCCGACTTCAAAATCACAATGCCAAATTGAGCGCTACGCCGCGTACTGCCCAACGATCTCTGCCCCATCCCCCGCAATTTCACTCTCTTTGGTGTCACCTTCCTCAGGCAGCAAAAACTCACTGACCAGATGTGCCATAGACGTTGTGTCATGCTGCATCGCGCCTACGGCTGCAGCGGTTTGATCCACCATGGCTGCATTTTGTTGGGTCACGTTATCTAGCTGAGACAGGCTGCTTGAGATGCTGCTCAACCCTTCGGACTGCTCTCGCGAGGAATTGGCCACCTGAGAGGTCAACCCCGCCACGGTTTCAACCTTGTCGACAATGTCTCCCAAGACTCGCCCCGCCTGATCAACCATTTCCACGCCATTTTCCACCAGATTGGACGAGGCCTTGATCAGTTCGCTGATCTCTGCCGCAGATTCCGCGGCTTTCTGCGCCAAACCACGCACCTCATGGGCCACAACCGCAAACCCTCGTCCAGCATCGCCAGCCCGCGCAGCTTCCACACCCGCATTCAGCGCCAGAAGATTGGTTTGAAACGCGATATCATCAATCACGCCGGTGATCTGGGAAATCTGCGTGGAAGACTCTGCAATCTCACGCATTTTAGCCACGGTCTCGCTCATCACGTCTTGCCCTGTTTTGGCATTTTGATGGGTCTGAGTCATCATGTCGTCGGTTTTCTGAGTTGCTCGGGAGGAGGATTGAATGCTTTTGGTGATCTCTCCCACCGACTGCGCAGTTTGCTCCAATGTTCCGGCCTGTGTCTCGGTGCGTCGCGCCAGATCATCGGCACTTGTATTCACCTTTGTTGCCGTCCCGTCCAGATCATCGGTGGCTGTCTTGATCGTGCGCATCACTTCGCCCATGTCACGTTGCAACCGGTTAAACCCCTGACGCATTTCCTCATATCGGACGGGAAAATCGCTGCAATCCGGGGCCGGGATCTCTTCTGACAGGTTCTTGTGGGCCATTCGGTCCATCCCATCCTGAAGGTACTTAAATGCCCGCGCCTGTTCCGCCTGCTGTGCGTGGAAATAGGCCTCGATCACCAAATTCATGTCCAGCGAAAACGCCCGTGTCAGAACCGAAAGCTGTCGCGCCAATTCCGCTTTTGCTGTTGGACCAAGGAATGCCCCGCTTCGCTTGACCAGCAGAGCCTGTATATGGGATGTCGCACGCGAATACCCTGCCAGGTAGATCTCAAAGGGCAACTCAATGCGGAAATGCACCTCTCCAATGGTCTTGGTCGCGGCGACAAAATCCTCGTTAAACTCACCATTTAGAAGCTTGGTCCAATGAATTTTCTGTTGGCTGCGCGCATGTTCCAGCATCTTATCGGAGGTGAAAAATTTCGCGGCATCGTCCTGCGACGAGGCGTAGTCATAAAAGTGGTCAAGCACCTCATCCAACCAAGGTGTCACCTTTACCCCCACCCGAGAGAGCGTTTCGCCGTCTTTTCCATCCAAACCAAAATGCGCAACTACAGTTGTTAAAGCCTGTGTCATCGTTACGTACACCTTCTTCCCTATTGAACTTTTTCCCTTTCTAAAAACACTTGGGTTAATAGAGAGCTTATGACCGACCCCCAAAACGCCTTCCGTAACATAAAGTAAAATTTACACTTTCGCCTTCAGATTGCGAATTGAAGACGCAGAGCGGCAGCCCCCTTGGCCTCACTACCGGCAATACGATCAGCTCCCCGAGCACCCGGTGTTGGTCACGGCGTGATCCAAAAAAATGCATGAAGTGGACATCGCTCCGATGCCCTCGGACATCCAGAGGCGCAGCAAACTTACCAATTGTAGGGGGGAGCGGTTTTGGTGTCATAACACCCGCCATGACCACCCCGGCCTGTCGATCAAGCCGGGATGAAGTTTTTTAAGATTGAGGTGGCTTACGCCAGCGCTTCGATCTGTGCACCTGCAAATTGCTCAACCATCGCACGGCCAGCGGTTTCGTCCATCAGACACAGCGCAGTGGACAGCGCGTCCGCCACGGCAGCTTTTGGAGCGGACACAGAGGCCAGCGCATGAACGCTTGCGGCACCATTTGGCAGGAAGATGTGGCCTTCGCTGCCGGACAGCACAGTGGCTGACGGCGCGGAGGTTGCCAGCGCACGGTCGGTCAGGGTCACGCGGGCCACAATGTCCCCTTCCGGAGACGCCACACCAGCTTTCCAGCCAGCGCCATCCGCCTTGCTGCCCAACGCGGCAACTTCGCCCATGTCCATCAGCACATTGGTCAGGCCTGCGTCCTTCATCAGCGCCACAACGCGGTCGGTCACGTACCCTTGTGCGATGCCGTTCAGGGTCAGCGCCATGCCGTCGGTGTCAAACTTCACCGCTGCAGTGTCGAACTGGACGTTCTGCCAGCCCACGAGGCCTTGTGCGTTGGAGACGTCACCTTTGCCACCCTTGGCCAGCCAAAGCGGCTGCACGGATGGGTCAAATGCGCCGCCGCTGGCTTTGTTGATGCTGTCGCTCAGGCTCAGCACTTCCAGCAGCTCAGGCGCTGGGGCGGACAGAACACCATCCCGGTTCAACGTGGTCAGCGCGCTGTCACGGTACAGCGAAAAAATGCTTTCCAAACGAGACAGCTCTGCTTCGACAGCGGCAAAGATAGGCGCCGCTTCAGAAGCGCCCATACCTGCGATCTTCATCTGCGCTGGTGCGCCCAGCGCGATGCCGGACCAGGTGGCAGTTTCAGTTGCGGCCATGGCCATGCCCGCGGGCACAGCGGCGCTGGCTGCGGCGATGGTCAGAAAACGGCGGCGGTTCAAACGGGTCATGACGGGGTCTCCAACGTCTGATCTAAATCTATTGGTCCAAGGACTGCTTCGGTGGGAATAGCATCCAATGACATAATTTGCCCACCCCATTGGGTCGCAAAATTTGCCGCATCTTGCAGTTCTTTGAACGGAACCACCTCCTGAGCGCCCATTCCACCGGCCACTTTGGCCCCAACCACAAAATGTGCGCCCTCTGCCAGCACCCAATTTTCGATTCCCGGTTGCTCCCAACTTGGGGCCACGCCCATGTCACTCACATAGACGCCGATGATTTTGGCGTCCCGCTCCGGGCTTTTCAGATAGGCCACCATGTCACGGGTTTGCGCAAAGAACAGCGGCGCGGGATAGCCTTCCAAATGGATCTGCCCTTTGGGCCCGCCGTGCTCCGCAATATTCATCTGGCAAAAGAAGCTCAGCGCCTCTTCGGTCAAAGGCACAGGGTCCGGTGGTGCAACCGCGACTTCTTCTTTACACGCGGCCAGCGCCAGCGCGGCCACAGCAACAAGAGCAATCCTCATGGCTCCACCCTCCGGAATGCCAGCCGCGCAAAAGCAAAGCCAAGCAACGGCCAAAGCAACAATGAAAGAGGCGCCGCCCAGACTGGCAAGGCGGAGGCCGCGCCCACCATGCCGCTGGCCAAAGCCACGCTTTCAGAGCTGGCAATGTTCCACAGACGGAAGGCATCCGCCGGATTGGCCACCATCAACCATGGGAACAGGGTTTCGGTGAACCAGCCGCCAGTGTCCATCACCACTGCACCCAGCAGGCCCAGATCATACAGCACCACAAAAATCAGCCAAAGACCTGCGGCCATGCCTGCTGCTGCCGTGGCGGATTTTGCCAGAGAGGACACCATATAGCCTAAGGTCAAGAACACACCGCCCAGCAAAACCGAGGTGCCAATCAAACGTAGAAGCGCCAAAACGCTCTCTTGCCCTGCGCCGCCCATATAGGCTGCGATGGCCCCTGCCGTGCCAAAGCCAATGGTCATGGCAATTGTCAGGGCGGCAAGGTGTGCCGAAAATTTGCCAAGCAGGATTTCTCCGCGCCCTGCCGGATAGCTCAAAAGCAACCCCAGAGAACCGCGCTCCGCATCCCCCGCCACCGCATCAAACGCCATCATCAACGCCAACAAGGGCGCGAGATAGACGGACAAGGTGGTCATGGAGGTCACGGAGACGGTTAACATATCCACGCCCAAGGTCCCGGTGGGGGCGCTGCCCGCAAAGGTCAGCGCCAGCGCAAACAACACCATGATTAGGGTTGCCATGAAGAGCCAACGGTTGCGCGCCAGAATGCGCATTTCCGCTTGTGCAATTGCCAGAAACCGCATCAGTGCAACTCCTCTTTGGCATAAAATCGATAAAGGTCTTCAAGCCGTGGGGGCGTGATATCCACATCCGCAACCGCGCCGCCCATCTCTGCAATCTTACGCAGCATCTCCATTTTGCCTGCGGCGTCGATCTCGATTTCGACCGAGGCGCCGTTCATACGACGCCCGCCGGTGGCTTGAACCAACGCTTCAGCATCCGAAGTTGCGCGCACCCGCATCTTAGTGCGCAATCCAGCTTTGGCCGAAAGACCCGCAAGCGTGTCATCGGCTACCAAATGGCCTTTGCGCATGATCGCAATCCGGTCCGTGCGCGCTTCGACTTCGGTCAGCGCATGGCTCGCGATCAGCACAGCACATCCGCCTGCCGCTAGTTCATCAATAATGGCGTATAGGTCTTGGCGAGAAATTGGGTCCAAACCGCTGGTGGGCTCATCAAGCAAGGCCAACTTAGGTTTGCCTAACAACACCTGCGCCAGCCCAAGGCGCTGCCGCATACCTTTGGAATAAGTTCCGATACGCCGGTCCAGCGCATCCGCAAGCCCCACGCGCTCCAACAATCCGGCAATGTCTGCCTTTTGCCCCGCAAGCCGCGCAAACAAGGTCAGCTGTTCGCGGCCGGTCAGTGCCGGATGAAAGCTCACCGCCTCCGGCAGAAACGCGGTATCTGCCCGTGCGGCACCACTGCCAGGTTTGTGCCCCGCAATTTTTACGGTGCCACCGCCCAGTTTGGTCAGGCCAAGCACCGTTTTGATCAGCGTCGACTTGCCCGCGCCATTGTGACCCAAAAGCGCCACGCGCTCCCCCGCAGACACTGTCAGGTCCACACCATGCAAAACCCGCGTTTTACCGCGGTCTTTCACCAGGTCGTTAATCTCAAGGATCTTATCCGTCATGTTCTACCTTATCGGCTGCCGCCGGCCGGACTGGTTTCATCAGAGGATGGCTGTCCACAACGCCCCCCGGCAGCAATGCCGGAAAAGCTGATTGTGACCACCGCACCATCTGCACCGCTGGCGAACCCAGCAGCATTTTTGCCGCCGGCTGGCTCCAGAGCACATGGTCCATGCTGTCGTTTGGACGATACGGGCTGTCCGCAAACCCATCGCCGTTTACATCAAAGGCTGCGTTGTCGCTCCAATAGTTGCCACGGCCGCCCTCAGACCACTCATGCCACTTTGTAGAGACCAATTTCACCTGTGTTCGATTGCCAACAAAAGCATTGCCAACAATCCGGTTGTCCTGAGAGCCAGCGGTAAAATGGATACCAATGCCACAACCCTCAAACCAGTTGTCGGAGAAGTCATTCTTATTGGAGTTATAGAGGAAGGTGCATTTCTCTTTGGCACCTTTCACATAGTTCCCGGTGATCTCGCTACGGTTGGCGTAGTTCAGCATCACGCCATGTTCGCGGTCATTGATCGACACGTTGTTTTTGACCTTCACATGGGTGGTAAACATCACCGCATAGCCCAGATCATTGCCGATGCTGACATTGCCGGTCACCTCGGAGCGATCCGCGTACATATAATGCACCGCAAAGCGCAGTTCGCGGAACAGGTTGTCGCGGAAAATATTGCGCTTGGACGAGTTCACAAAAATCCCGTCGCGCCCCCATTTCACGTCGTTTTTCTCAACCACAGCTCCGGGCGCGTTCCACACATAAATCCCGTTGCCACGCCGGTTCATCAGCCGGTCCTGCCGTCCCTCAATACGGTTGCCCGCCACCAGCGCATCTTTGGCGCCATGAATGTCGATCCCGTAGAGGTTGCCCAGCAGAACGTTGTCCAAAATCTGTGGCGCATAAGCGGTTTTCTTCAATTGAATACCGCTGTCGATGTCCTCGTGCCGATCGCCAGAGCCAACCACCGTCAGCCCGCGCACCACCACATCGTCGCCGGTCACTGTGATCACAGATCCGTTGCCCTGCCCATCAAGGGTGGCATGGCCCTGCCCGTCCAATGTCACGGTTTTGTCCAGCACCACCGTCTCTTTGTAAGTGCCAGCAGCGAGGCGAAGCACGTCACCGTCCTCCGCCTGCGCCAGTATCTCGGAAATGGCCCCGTCCCGCAGCGGCACGTCCCAGTCAGCCGCCGAAACAACGGAGGCCAACGCAACAAACACAGCAGAAAGGGACCATTTCATCATGACTTATGCACCTTTTGGCTCAACAAACATCCGGCCGCGCATCTCCATGTGCAGCGCGTGGCAGAACCACTGGCAGTAGAACCAGTGTACACCGGCACGGGCGGCAGTGAAGGTCACAGAAGCGGTCGCTTGTGGACCCACTTCCATCGCCACACCAAAGTTCGCCATGCAGAAGCCGTGGGTCAGATCGTCAATGTCATCCAGGTTGGTGACAATCACAGTGACCTCATCGCCTTCGGTGACAGTGAAATCCTCGATGGCAAAGTTTGGCGCCTGGCTCGACATGTAGACGCGAACCTTGTTTCCGTCGCGGATAACCGAGTCCTGCCAGTCGTCCAGATCCACGCCATCCGCTTCCGCTTGTTTGCGGGTATCTTCCCAAATTGGGTCGTTACGGTCATAGGCGTTTTTCGGGTTCACGATGTCACGGCGTACGATGATGCTGTCATGCGGTTCGGCAAAAGTTGGCCCATCATGCACCACTTTCATCTCGCTGCCTGTGATGTCGATCAACTGCTCGTTCTCTGGTTTCAAAGGACCGGTGTTCAAGAAACGGTCTTTGGAGAACTTGTTCATCGAGATCAGCCACTTGCCGTCGGCCTCTTTGGTTTCACCCATGGAGGTCGAGTTGTGGCCCGGCTGGTAGTGCACGTCCACTTTCTCAAGGATCGGATCCACATCTTCACCTGCGTACTGTTTCACGGCCGCTTCAAGGTTCCACTTCACCACTTGGGAGTCGAGGAACAAGGTTGTGAAGCAGTTGCCCTGACCGTCGTACGCGGTGTGAAGTGGGCCAAGACCCAACTGTGGTTCTGCCACAATTGCGGAGCGTGGATCGGCGTCTTTGTAGAACACGTCGTCCAGCTTGGTCACATCCATCACGGATACGGTTGGGGACAGCTTACCAGCGATACAAACGTGCTTGCCGTCTGGCGCGGTGTTGATGCCGTGTGGCGAGTTTGGAATTGGCACGTAACGTGTGTAGTTCTTGTTGGAGCCCTTGCGGCCATCCACAACTTTCACACCGTTCAGTTCCTGATAGTCACCGGTTTCGATCGCTTTCTCGATTTCCGCGATGTTGAAGACAACAACGTGGTCCAGTTCGCTCTCTGTCATCTCCGCCAGGGTCATGCCCATCTCGGAGTTGTAGGAGGTCGAGTAGGCGTATTTACCTTGGTAGTCACAGTCGGTGTTGTCGAGGTTACCGGACACAATCACCTGCCACGCCACTTCCATGGTGTCGCCGTCGATGGCGGAGAAGATGTTTACGTACTTCTCAGGCTCGTTCAGGATTTTGCCGTCGTTCACCAGCGGTGCTTCGTGCTCGCCGTTTGCAAACACATAACCAGTGCGTGGGTATTTCTGTGGACGCAGGCCGTGGATGTCGTGTGCGTTCGGGATCTCAATGATCTTGTCACACTTCATCACGTCACAGCGCACACGCGCCACACGGGTGTTGGCTTTGTCGTTCATAAACAGGAAGCGACCGTCGTAGGTGCCATCTGTGAAGGACATGTGTGGGTGGTGAAGGTCACCGTTGTCGTAAGTCACTTTACCGTTAGCGGCGAGGAACTCTTTGGTTTTGTCGGTCAAGCCTTCGGTCAGAACCTTCAGCGACTCGTTGGTCTGGCCCCAGCCAGTTGCGGAGCAGCGGTTGAACACCGGCACACGCATCAGCTCACGCATGGATGGCACGCCAAGAATACGCAGCTCGCCACTTTGGCCGGAGGACCAGAAGCCGTAATATTCGTCCAGTTCACCTGGCGCCATGGAGGCTTTGCCAGCAGCTGCGGCAGGGCTTGCGCCACCCACAAGTGAACCAACGCCAGTACCGGCGAGTACGGCACCGGTGGCTGCTGCCCCCATGACACCGCGACGGCTGACTTTCATATTTTTCAGGTCTTCAGACATTGTTCCCTCCTTAAAGGTCTATGCAGTCTTTGCATTTGGATGGTTGGCCGGAGCAGATTTCTTAGGAATCTTGATCTCAGCCGAGCCCGTTTTCTCGCGCCGCTTGAGCTGGCGGATCACAACAGGACATTTGGTTTCGCTCTGATAGAGCACCTGACAATGCAGGCAGTTCACGCATTCGTTCGGATTGATTTCCCCGGTTGGGTGAATGGCCTGTACCGGGCATTCATTGGCACAGGTCTGGCACGGGCTACCGCACTCTTTGTAGCGACGCAGCCAATCAAACATGCGCATACGCGCAGGGATCGCGAGGGCCCCACCCAGTGGGCACAGGTAGCGGCAGTAGAAGCGTTCAATGAACAGCCCCGCCACCAGCAGCGATCCGGCAAACACAACAAACGGCCAGTCACGTACAAATTTCAGAATGATCGCGGTTTTGAACGGCTCGACTTCGGCCAGTTGCTCCGCAGTTTCCAAAGACGCCAGCGACACGCCAAACAGCCCTAGGAAGATCATGTATTTAATCGGCCACAGGCGCTCATGCAGCCCCCACGGCAAGGTCCATTGCGGCACTTTGAAGTAACGCGCAATTTGGTTGGTCAACTCTTGCAGTGCGCCAAACGGACACAGCCAGCCACAGTAGGCCCCACGGCCCCAGAACAGCAGTGCCGCAGCAATGGCAAACCATTGAATGAACACCAACGGATCCATCAGGAAGGCATCCCAAGTGAAACCAGAGCGCATCGAATTTGCCAGCGCCATGATGTTCACTACCGATAACTGCGCGTTGGCGTACCAGCCAACAAAGAACAGGGTGAAAGTCAGGTAGCCGATCCGGAACCAGTAAAACCGGCGCGCTTTCCAGGTCGCTTGGAATTGGAAAAAGAACACAGCGGTCAGCACCAGAAGCATCACACCAAGAATGGCGATTTCAGTTGCTTTGTCTTTCCAGATACGCTGCCACAGCGCCGCTTTTGCAGCCGCCTCATCCGCAGCACTGTCCACCACAGCCGCAACCGGCAAAGGCAGCAGGTAGTCATCTGGCAAGCGATAGCCGAGGTCCCAAGTCAGGAAGACACGGTCCAACGCGCCCACCGAGCGTTGCACCAACAGTTGCAAGCGGAACGGTTCTGCCGGGTCAAACTCTGCGTCTGCCGGAATTTTGAACAGTTCCAGTTCAACAAAACTTGGGCTGTCTGTGGTTTCCAGCGCCCGCAGACGACGATGCTGTTTGTCAAAGAAACGTACCGAATTGTCACCTTGGATCAGCTGGATACGGTCAAAGATGCCACCCCGCACATAGCCGGAGCCTTTGAAGCTGTATTTGCCGCGCCCCAACACCAGAATGGCGTGCTCGCCTTCGTCCAGCCACTCCACAAGGTTTTCATATTCATTGTCGCCAAGCAGCGAGCGACCAATCGACGGCACAGACACCAGCGCCAAATGCATGTCGATAAACGTTTCGTCCAATTCGCCTTTTTCAGGGCGTTTTGCCGCGCGTTCGTCATCCATCTCGGCAAACGCTTGGTTGACCTGCCCCACATCCAGCGTCATGCGCCGCACAGAGCCATCGCCTGCCAAAGTGGTCCAGTCCTGAACCGTCTCATTGGCCATGTCCAATTCACGCTTCGGGCCGGTTTCTTGCACCGCTAACCCGCCAAGCCCCAAGGCCCGCGCAACTTTGATGCCGCCGCGCACAAGGCTGTCGTCAATGATCATGATCGTCACAGTGGCCCCGGAGATGATGTCGAGATCATGCCCCTCGCCGCCGGTCTCCGCCTCAACCTTCAGGTCAAGACCAGCGTAACCTTCGGTCAGCGTCACCATCTTGCTGTTGGGAATGCCAATCAACACAATTGGCTCGCTGTGTTTCACCAGCTTCACACCGGTTAGCACCGCGTCGTCATCAATGGCTGCGACCACATGGATCGGCTTGCCCGAATAGCCCGTGGTGCCAACAAAATCAGAGGTCAAAAACGCCCAGGCCACGGTCTCGCCGCCCTTGAGCACAGGCGCGACTTTCACGTCCTCGCGCACCGGGCCAAACGCATCGGCTCCCTCTGCCAGTTCGGCAGGATCTAACTCTGTGAGAAAAGACGCCAGGCTGTCGGCTTTGGCTACATCTGCCATCATGAGCCCAAAGGCACAGATCAATGCAGACACCCAGGTCATAAACGCGCGCTTGATAATCACAGCGCACCTCCTTCTGTCGGGTTCGCTGTCATTAGATGGCCCGCGCGGGCCATTTCAATTTTATACTGGGGCGCACACGGCGGCCCCCGGGTCATCGGGCGCTCCCACGCCTTACTGACAAACACAACAGAGTCCGTCTTGCCCAGTGCCACGGACATGGCAAAGGCATCAGCCGCATCCAAGGCAACAACACCGGAATCAAGCCCGGTCACACCAGCACAGGTCACGCAGGTCAAACATTTTGGGCAGGCCCCATGAGCAGGGGACTGAGGTGTACGCTTTTCCACGGTGCCATCGTCCAACAGCCGCACCATCACCGGCCCGGCATCCGCGCAAATCTCGATCCAATCTGCGCCAAGCGCGCCACCCGCGGTCGCATGGGCCATCGCGGGTGTCATCATTTGCACCACCAATGCAACAACAGCCAGCAGCCCGGTCAAGGACCGGCTGAAGCATGCGCAGATTGGCGAATCAAAGGACATGGGTGCACTCAAGAACGATTTGGTTGCGCCCTTACTAGGCCTTCCCGCGGCGGCCCAACTTGATCCTAATCAAGCGCGGCACATCAATTCTCACAAAATGCGCCGTCTCGCCGCCCATTGTAGTTCGCAGCCCTTTCGCCCCCTCATCGGTTAACCTTAACTCCCTAAATTCAAACCAAATCCACTCCAAATCTGGCGTAAATTTCACATTCAAAAAATACCCGCATCACGGGAATTTTAGCACCCCATTAACAACCAGTTCCTACCACCAAAGAACAAGGAGTGAGTGGAATGACGACTTATACGGGGTACTTGGTTAGTCTCGACGTGGGATCAGACGGGCTGGGAACAAGCGACCAAATCGACAGCAGCCTGGGGGGAAACGCCGTATTTACGCAGCACGACATGCCAATTGGCAACGGCTCCGTAAGTTTCCCCGAGATTGGATCCGTCTCGGGGACTTTCTTTTCACAAGATGGCCAAGCCTATTTTGTCCCCGAAGACTCAAACGTCGATCCGAACGGCTTGCTTGGCTATATTGACAGCTTTTCCGAAGTGGTCGACGGCAGCAGCGGCGACGACAATATATGGGTCTGGGCCGATAGTAACGACGTTATCCACGACACTGACGGCGACATAAACGGTGCCACTGGAAGTGACATTATTTACGCCGGTAGCGGAGATGATACCGTTGTTTTCGGCGATGGAAACGACAGTATCTACGGTGAGGGCGGCAACGACCAAATTGGCCTTTGGACCACCGGGTCTGGCAACAATCACCTCGACGGCGGCGCCGGCAATGACACCATTGTCGGCGGCGAGGGTAACGACAACATCATCGGCGGCTCGGGAGACGACGTCCTTTATGGCGCAGGTGGTGAAGACACACTCTCTGGTGGCTTGGGATCTGATGAATTCTGGATCACCGATGATCATGACTCTGCTCAAATCGATGGCGGCAATGACGAGAGCGGCTGGGATCTTGTCGGGTTCTCAAACTGGGAGAGCACACAAGGCGTCGATGTCACCTTCACCGGCGACAAGGCGGGCACCTTTGATTTCCAAGGCACCGAAACCAACGGGTCTTTCACAGAAATTGAGCACATTGTTGGCACCAGTTACGCCGACACCATTGATGCATCTGCGGACGCCACCAATCTAACGCTCGAAGGCTTTGGCGGGGACGACTCCATCACCGGCAGCGCGGGCAACAACTACATCTATGGCGGCGACGGCGATGACACGATCACTGGCGGCGGTGGCAACGACAATCTCTTTGGTGGCGAGGGCAACGACGTCTTCAACGTGCATGCCGCTGTGCAACCAGAAGAGGCCGAAGTTGACGGGTTCGAAGTCGATGGCTTTGACCTAAGTGGATTTGGTGAAGCCGAACCGGCCATTGCCGAAGTCCCCACCATTGACGTTTATGATGAGCCTGAAATTGATGACGCTGAACTGAGTGATGGCGGTGGTGACGAACTCGACGGAGGCGGCGATAATCTCGAAATTTCAGACGATGTCGACGTAGAGACCGATGACGTAGTTCACATCGACGGCGGCGGATGGTGGGACACCCTCTCTTTCCACGAAGGCACATCAACAAGCGGTGTCACCGTTACCTATACCGGTAATTCTCAGGGTAACTTCGACCTAGAAGGCGTCGAGGGCACCTTCACCAGCATTGAAGCCCTACGAACCACGGAAAACGCAGACTTTGTCGATGGCTCCGTGTCTTTTGAAAGTGCGCTGATTGTTACCGGTGATGGCGACGATACGGTGATTGGCACTTACGACGACGATGAAATTTGGGCTGGTGGGGACAACGACCTTATCAACGCCAGCACCGGTGACGACACAATTGGCAGCGGCGCGGGCAATGACACCATAACCGGTGGCACAGGCAGCGACTCCTTTGTAATCGAAGACGATGATGGCTATGACGTCATCACCGACTTTACTATGGACGGGCGTCAAACCGACCAGTTGGACGTCAGCGAGCTGACCAACGCAAATGGTGACCCGGTCCGGGTGAGTGATGTTGACGTAAGCGCTGACAGCGCTGGCTACGCCATTTTGAATTTCCCCAATGGCGAAGCGGTGAACCTGCAAGGCATCCAAGCCGCATCCATTAACAACAGCACTTTGATCGAAATGGGCATCCCGTGTTTCACAACAGGTGCGCGAATTGCAACTCCGTGCGGAGATGTGCCAATCGAGGGTCTGCATGTCGGGGATCTTGTTCAAACATTGGACCACGGGCCACAACCCATAATCTGGATAGGCAAACGACACCTCTCTCAAGCAGAGCTGATCGCCTTCCCCAAATTGCGTCCGGTTCACATCCGCGAAGGCGCCTTGGGCAACGACCGCGATATGCTGGTTTCCCCACAACACGGAATGGTCACCACTCAAGACGGAGACACCCCGCACCTGGCCCGCGCCATTCATCTTTCCCGTCACGGCGGGCCCGGGTTTCGGGTGGCCAATGGCGTGCGAACCGTGACCTATTATCACCTGATGTTTGAGCAACATGAAATCATCATTGCGGATGGCGCTCCGTCGGAAAGCTTCTATCCGGGGCCCATGGCGATGGGCGCGCTTGGTACCGACGAGCAGCGAGAAATTGCCCATTTGTTCCCGGAGCTGCTGACCCGTCCGGGTGGTGTCGCTTACGGCCCAACAGCCCGTGGCTTTCTAGAAGCTCGGGAGCTGTCACCCAACACCGCCGCACAGTTTGAACAGGCCCGCGCATTTGCCTGACCTCTTCAAAAACCTGCAGCCAGAACATGGCTGCGGGTGTCTTGTTAAGACAAAGGTTAACGACAATACGCACCGCCGCAAAACAGTTGCAATACAGACACGATACCGACGGTCCAAAGCACCAATAGTTAACGCTTAACCCCGCGGCCGCAGCATGTCATTGTCGAAGACATGTTACCGTCATCAGAGACGCTCCCCCATTTTCTGAAAGACACAGAGCCGACTAAAGGCTCGCCAATGCCAAATCATCCATTGAGTTTCGGACTAGCGAGCCACAGATCAATTTCCCTCAAACTGCGCCTGACACGACTTGATACTTTGCAAACCTTTCATGCTGCCAGTCAGGTCGAGATCTTCGGATTTGCCAGATCCGCCTTGCACAAGAACCGAAGTCCGCTTGCCAAACTCTGCGGCAAACTCCGGGTTGTCAAAAAAAGCGTAACCGCCTGGCAAACCAGCAAAATGTGCCCCCACGACGACCCCCTGAAAGCGGCTATCTCCGAAGTCGAACAGCACGCTGCCCGCTTCGCCGTCGACGACACCTTGAAAGGCTGAGTTGTAGGCCGAGAAGAAAGCGCCATTTTTGTCCGGCACCAACCCAATTTGCACCAAGGTGCCACTTTCAAACATTTTTTCCATGTAGCAGCCGTTGCCATTGGTGGGATTGGACTTCACGGTCCAGTCGCCGACCGTGGCGAACTCCGCGTGGGATTGTGCCCAGCCAAGGGTTGGGAGCATCAGGACTAAGGGCAGCCAAAGGCGGATCATATCTCTCTCCAGAGTGAGGTCTCATTCAAGTTGGGCAATATCCGGTGTGCAGGGTTGGCGGGTTTCAGGCATCTGATCAGCACCGTCAGCACGGTGATGGCGAGAGCCACCGACGTCGAGCTTGAACTTTGGTTCAGACAGCTTGCCCTGGACTTCAAAAGGCCAAGCGCTGCGCGCAAGCGGCTTACCCACGCGGCGAGGCTCAGCGCGGATCGAAATGGCGTCCTGCACCCAATCTACCATGCCCTTCACCACAAGTTGCACGCTGCCTGTTTCGGCCACAACCGAGTCAAAAGAGACATTCCCTGCGCTGATCCGAACCGGTGCTTTCACGCAAACAATCTCGGTTTCGCCCTCAGCAAACTCCTTGGACACCAGCCATGGAAAAATGCCAAGTCCAGCCAATTCCAACAGGCTAGTGGCAATGGCTCCGTTGCGCATATTGAGCGACGCGTACCCTCCCATGGAGTTGGCAAAAGCTTTGCCTGAGCTGATGTTTCCGGTCACATCCACGGTCGCCGATAATTCACCACGTGCTGGGATATTTACGTCAACGGCCTTCAGGATATCACCAAAGTCCCACCCGCTGGTCGCGCCCTCAATGCGCATCTGTTCCGGGTCTTCAATGACATCCATGGAGGCCGTGACTTTGAAGAATCCAGGACCGTAATAGAGTTCCAGAGGTCCGGCTTGAACTTGCCCGTCTTTGGCAGTCAGTTCGCTGTTCATCGAAGAGGTTCCCGCGTCCCCTATGAACTCGACGATCTCCATTGTGATCGCTAGATCTGTTTCGGTGAGGATGCGTTTGAGATCAAACACTTTGCTTTTCTTTTCAAGCACAAGTGGTTGGATCGGAGGGCGCCCGTCATCTGCTTTGTGATCCTCAGCCTGCTTGTCCGCTTTTGCAGCTTTGGCGCTATCGCTCAGTTGCACCATGATCTTTGCCCCTTCACGCAGGTCAACCAAACGCATCTGCTCGCTGCGAATTCCCCCACGAACCACGTTGATCTCCTGGCTTAAATCGAAGGTCATGTCGGAGCGCAAATCGGTGCCATCCGCTTGGAATTCAAATCCAATCTTGGCCTCCTTGGCCGCCCCTTCCAATGAAAACCCGGTGTTCAACTCTGAAACTCCTACAGGTTTGAGACCAAGTGCGGTCAGGAACGGTGTCGTGTCGGTAACGCCAAATTTGAGGCCAAGTTTCATACCGGCAAGCTCCTCGATGCTGGCCACCACCAAATCTGCGTTTAGGGTCCAGAGATCGGTGTTGACCGTGCGAGCTTGCAACTGACGCAGGCTGAGCGCGCCATTTTGATCTTCAACGACAAAATCTGCTTCAACACCGCCAAATTTTGCCACTTCTTCTGCGGGCAAATTCTTGAGCAAGATATCCGCCGTACCTTGCAGATGGCCGGTTAGATCAACCAAACTCAGGCTCAACACGTCACCGATGTCCCCTTGAGCCGTCAAATATGGGGCGTCCTCCGGTCCCGCCTGTATGGAAATATCGCGCAGACCGAGCGTTTTGGCTTCCGAGCGGTAAATGTGGCCGATGGAAATGGGGCCAACCCGGTCAAGCCCTTGATCAAAGGCGTTTGTGAGGATGAGCAGTTTTTCGAAGGTGAGCGTGTCATTGGCACTGACAATATGCGCGTTGATTTCCGTAAGTTTGAGTTCCTTTAGGCTTTCAGCTTCCGCCGGGGGCTGCCCTTCTGGATGGAGGCGCGCGTCAATGTGAATGTCAAACCCAGCCTTATTCAATAGGTTGTCGACTTGGCCGGTAACAGTGACGTTTTGGCCTTTGTTCAAGTCAAGAGTCGTTTGTATATTGGCCAAAGTCAGCTGTTTGGGCGCGCTGGTGACATCCACCGCCAAGTTGCCGACACCTTCAAGGCTTCGCGCCAAGCCCAGAACCTCAAAAACATCACCGATCTGGCCAGTGTTCAACTCCAGTCGCGCAGTATAGCCACCTCCGGCCTCTGGTAGTGCTTCGCCATTGTAACTCAGAGAGATGTCGCCAAATTCCAACTGGTTGGTGAAGGCTGCCCCGCGCGGATATTTGCCGTCCCATGTGAAGGCTTCGCCGTTTAAGGCGCCTGCCCCAGTAACCGCTACTAGTTGGCCGTCTTGTAGTTGTTCCAGAAGGATTTTCTCGAGCTGAAAGTTGAACTCAAAACCGCTCAGCTCGTCCACCGACACAAGGCCGATATTGGTGAAAGAGACGGTGCGGTCGCTGAGGAATGTGATGATCGATGGTTTGGTCTTTTGGGGGCTGGCTACTTTGTCCTGCTCGTCAGATGTCTTTGCCTGAGGCTCCGTCTGATCGGGCGTTTCAGATTTAGTCCAGCTTGTAGTGCCGTCGGCTTGTGTGATCAGATTGGCTTGCAGCCCGTCAATTGTCAGGTTGTCGATGTCAATTCGACGTTCAAGCAAGGCGGGCAGGTCAACCTCCCACTCCAGGAGGTCCAATTCAGCAAGATTCAGCGTCGGGATGTTTTCGCTGGGAATGCTGGCCCCGCTGACGTGCACCTTTGTGGTGCCCGCCAGAACCACACGCACGTCGCCGTCGATCAAAAACGTCTGCCCGATTTGCTCGGTAAGAAGATCAGCCACAAAATCTTTGCGCCAGCCACTAAATATGGGTGTTGCAAGGGCGGCCCAGATCAAAAGGCACAGGGTCAAAGCCACCACCACCAAACCAGACAAAAGTCTCAAAATCCAACGTCGCAAAGCGTTTCCTTTCTCAAGGCGCTCCAAAGAAAAATTCAAAGTATCAAACTTCCTGCCAAATTGGGGAACGCACGAACAAATTCGCGGGCATAGGCAGCAGGAGGCCTCAGTCAAAGCTAACTGGGCCCATCATTGCACAGCTTTATGCGTGTTGAGAACAGGTTACGTGCTTGCCTCCGATTGCGCTGCTTTTCGAGGTCAAAACAAGGCGCAGGCTTGGGTACACGAGAAGAAATTTACCCTTCGTTAATGTACGCCTGTCGAATGTGCGTTCTGACAGTCAAACACAACCGTCAGGTAAGACCTTATAAACAAACGGATCTCTACCTTCAAAAGGCTGTGACATTTTGCAACACATCAATAAACCTCATATTTAGACGGCTTTTGGCTTCGCCACTTATTCGCGTCAAACCTGAACGGAGTGCCACAGCGCTTGCGCAGTGCTGCCACGATTGGAACACATTTCCTCAACAGCTTAGGGGGGAAGGTGAGAACTTGCTGCCGCATTTCCTCCTGGTCGCATGATAGAGAGGAAGCTGCGTTGATGGATTGCGCTGAGGAAAACGTGACTGTGCTGTCTCCCGGGACAGAGCTCTTAAGGGGGCAGTATCGGATCACGCGCAGTCTGGGCCAAGGGGGGTTTGGCCTGACATATCTTGCCAGCGACAGCCTCAATCGTATCGTGGTGATCAAAGAGTGTTTCCCATCGCAGATCTGTACAAGAGTCGGGCAACAAGTAGTCCCTTCTGACCCGGACAGCGCACCGTTTTTTGCCTCGGTTCTGGAGCAGTTTCAGGCCGAAGCACACCAACTGGCAGAGCTGGATCATCCACGTATTGTTGGCGTGCATCAAACATTTGCGGAAAATGGCACCGCGTATACAGCGATGAATTTTGTCGAGGGGGAAGATCTGCACGAGTTGGTGGATCATGCACCTGGGCGATTGACGCCAAAGCTCATTGACGGGCTGTTGCGGCAAGTTTTGGACGCGCTGAGTTACTTGCATGATCGAGGGGTGCTGCATCGGGACGTGGCGCCGGACAATCTAATCCTAAGTGCAAATGGCGACGTGACCTTGATTGATTTTGGCGCCGCATATTCGACTGTGGACGGCGAAGGTGGGCAAAGCCAGCGGATGCTGGCAGTAAAAGATGGCTATTCGCCTCCGGAGTTTTACAGCGCAGACGGCAAGCAAGGCGCGCACAGCGACATGTATTCACTAGGTGCGCTGTGCCACTTGGTCTTTACCGGAGAGGCTCCGCCTGACGCGCAAACCCGTTTGGAAATGACCACAAGCGGCCGGGTAGATCCCTATGTGCCGCTCGAAGCGACAGATTTTGAAATCGACATTCGCTTAAAGCTGGCCACAGACCGTGCTTTGGCGCTTGCGCCTAGCGACAGGCTACGCTGTGCAAATGATTGGCTGGCAGTGATGGATGGTCCTATCCCCAAACCAATCCCAGTGTTTGATCCAGCCGTGATTGGTGTAATCGAAGAACTGGTCAGCAAGACGAACAAAGTACTGAAACCCGGCTTGCCAAAGGTGCTGCAAAAGCCTTTGAAAACTTTGGAAGCAGCCCGACAGGTACCGCCGCCTAAGCAATACGTAGATATTTTTGGCAATCCAATTGATGACGTCGAAGCCTATCTGAAGGATCAGGATCGTCAGTGCAAAGCACGCCCCAAAGCTAGCGCGCGGCTTTTGCAGCAGGGTGATTTTGTGCAGTCACCAACGGAGCAATCCAAAGGCACGCGCCCTCCCCCTGCGCCCAGCGTCGGGTCGTTGTTCCACAAATTCTGCGACCGGCTCAAAGGTGAGCGGTCTTCGCCCAACACCCGTCTATTCCTAATCTGAAGGGACACCCTATGCGGTTCATTCGCGACATTATTGCAGAGAAATCACAGGCCGCCGGTCAAACCGAAGCCGCTGCGCTGCGTTATCCGTTGCGGCTGCGAGAGCAGGATCGCGCGGAACATGCGGTAACGAACATCGAGGCCGAGGTGGCAACGGCCCCAGTGCAGGACACAGCCTGCTTTACGGCTTCACCTCCGCCGGAAACACAAGAAGAGACGCCTGTTGATCTTGCGGCTATTTCTGCGGCACTTGCGCCAGACAATCCAATTCATGAGTGTGAGCAGTCTTCTGAGGCATTTGCGAATTATTCTATCGGACGACAAGAGTTTGTTGGCCAAGAGCGCAGTCAGGAAGAGACTGCCTTGCCAGAAAACATCGACCCGTTTGAGAGCTTGTTTTCTGAAGGAGATATGCCAGTTGAAGAGGCGGTAGACGTGGGTCAAGGCGTGCCTCCCCTCACCCACCAGGATACAAATTTGCGTCCACACGAGGCGAAGGTGCCAACAATGGCGGCCCCTACTCCTTCCGCCACAGAACAGGCTCCAGTTCAGGCGCAGCCACTTGCGACCTCCGCAGTCGAGCCCCAGCCTGAACCTACGCTACCTGTTCAGGAGGCATCCCCGCCGGAAGTGGACTTGGCCGCGTTGCAAGCCAATATGGCTGCGCACAAACCGGCTGGTGGGCGCAGCTCAAAAGGACGCGTGAAAACGCGCCTTTTGGGCTTCAGCGCACCGTCAAGCCAGGCCCATGACCCGATGGCCCAAACGCAGAAAGTTCCTGCTGCGACTGAGGCGCATTTCCCCGTGGGTTGGCTGGTTGTGGTCGAAGGCCCAGGCAAAGGGGCGTCCTTCTCCCTGTTTGACGGGCTAACACAAATAGGCCGGGGCGAAGGGCAAACGGTGCGGCTAGACTATGGCGACACCACCATTTCGCGAGAAAACCATGCGGCCATCGCGTTTGATGGCGAACAGCGGCGATTTTTCTTCGGCCACGGAGGCAAAGCCAACCTTGTGCGTTTGAATGGTAGACCAGTACTCAGCACAGAAGATCTCGCGCCAAACAGCATCATTCGCATTGGCGAGACCACATTGCGTTTTGTCGCGCTGTGCGGTGATGATTTTGCATGGGGTGATCCTGAGGTGGCGCATGACAACCTTGGGTGAACTTTGCTTTGATGTGGCCACCGCGCTCTGCGCGGGGGCACGCGAGCGGCAGGAGGACACAGTTGTGGCCGACTTCCCGCTTGGTGCCGCTATGGGCTTTGCAGTGCTCTCAGACGGGATGGGTGGGCATTCCTGCGGAGATGTGGCCAGCGGCATCGTGGCCACTGAGCTGTTTAGTGAATTGAAACTGCTCAGTAGCACTCCGACCGAAATGGAAAGCAACATTGGTACGGTGCTACAAGAGGCTGTCACAGCAGCAAACACGTGTATTCGATTGTATGAGGACCAAAACCCCACAGCAAACGGAATGGGAGCAACTTTGGTTGCGCCGGTGGTGTTTGAAGACCGTCTTTATTGGGTGTCTGTGGGCGACTCCCCGCTGTATTTGTTGCGCGGAACAAAGCTGTACCGCTTGAACGAAGATCACTCCTACGCGGTTCAGATCGACCTTATGAAATCCCGCGGCCTCCTCAATCACGAAGACGCACAAAACCACCCAGATCGCAGCGCATTGGTGTCGGTTTTGGCTGGTGGTGAGATTGCCAAAGTGGATTGCCGCATTGAGCCGATGAGACTGAAACACGGCGACATCGTTCTTGCGGCCAGTGATGGCGTGCACACGCTGTCCGATGAAGCGATCACAGAAGTGCTGCGTGACAATATGGCAGGAACCGGTCGGCAAATTGGAGATGCGTTGTTGCGGGCGGTCGTGGCCGAAGCCTGTCCGGACCAAGACAATCTGTCCCTGTGTGTCATCAAGGTGACGCAGCACGGCACCTTGCAACAAGACTCGCGTAACTCAGCCCCGGTAGAGGCACAAGTCGATACGGACCGGCTCCCTGAAAGACGCCAAACGGCACAGGTCGTCAACATTGATCGCTCGGAGCGCCAAGGCACAGTGCGCACGTTTGTTAGCCTCACCCGAAAGGTCGGAAAGTAATGCGCACACAGCCAGATCATATCGTCGGACAGCTGCACTCTGCCCTCAAAAGCGGACAATTTCCTAGCCGCCAAAAGGCCCATGGCACAGAAATCCTTAGTCATTTGTCAGAAGCTGTGCGTGTGGTTGTTTTAGGGCGTCCAGGAAGCGGAAAGACCAGCCTGATAAATATGATACTAGGGGGCGAGATCATCCAACCGGTCAGCGGCGTGAATGTCATTGAGGTTATGTATGGCAAAGTTCCACATGTTACGTTGGAATTGCTCGACGGCACAACGCAAACCATCTCGAGCCAGGACTTAGAAAGCCTGCCCTCTGGGACAGCACGGCGTGCCACATATGAGGTGCCTCTGGAAAGTCTGAAAACCCGGGCATTCATCGAAGTTAACCAGCCCAATGATCCGTCGATCCAGCTGGCTTTGCTAGACACCGCATTGCAGGAGGGGCAGGTTTTTATCTGGTGTAGCGAGGCGTTTGATCATGCGGAACAAGACATCTGGCAAACCGTACCCGAAACAATCAAAGATCATAGTTTTCTCGCCCTGACAAAGGCTGACCGGCAAATCATGAAAGGGGATTTGTCACAGCGGATCGCGGCATTAGAAACCGCCGTGGCAAATGAGTTCCTTGGGTTGCACCCGGTCGCGACATTACATGCGCTAAAATCCCGTTTGGGTGGCGCCATACAAAATGAGTTGTGGGATGCATCCGGTGGGCATGAGCTTGTTGAGGCCGTCCAGGCACAAGTTCGCAAAGGGCGAGCTGCGGATTTGGATCAAGCGCGACTGCTTTTGGCGCAATTTGGAAACACCACAGAGTCTGTTTCCGCAAAAGACGCATCTGCAATGGCCCCGGAAAACGTTCCAGCCGAGGAGGTCGTGACCGCGCAGGCTGATCTTCTCCAACAGCTCCAGACACATTTGCAGACCGCCGCGCAGGAAATGTTGGTTGATATAGATAACGGGAAACTACCCAACGCCGATGGGTTGCTTACGAGGTGCGCATCTACCGTACGAGCCATGACAACAATGCTGGCGGCTGAAACCGATCAAAATGAGGACACCACTGATCTTTTGGAAGACGCGCGCGACGGCGAAGAAACCTTGATGTTGCTTCAGGTCGAGCAGAGCCCGTCAGCCACAGATGACGCCATCATTCTGATGTTGCAGCTCAGAAAAGAAATTGGCGCGAGGGCACAGGCATGAACATGCAAATCAGACCGGGCAGTAAGCCTGAGGTGCGGTCCTCGCGCAGAATTTCCAATCTGCGGACGGGCTTGGAGGGTCTAGGACAATTGGGCAAAGACCTCGAGGACTTGGACCAATTGTTGGCCCAGCTTGGCGAGGTCACAGGCAAAAATACGACCAAAACCGTGGGTCGCCTTCGCAAAGACGTGGCCGAATTTGAGCCAACCATAACAGTGCTTGGACAGGTCAAGTCCGGTAAAACCACCCTTGTGAACGCCATGGCTGGTTGGGCCGACCTCTTGCCCTCAGATGTGAACCCATGGACCTCTGTGGTCACATCCTTACATCTCAAACCGGCAAGCCGCCCTGCGGAAACTGGCGCCACCTTCAAATTTATGACCGAAAACAACTGGGACCGGTTACTGAACCAAGGCGGGCGCATTGGAGAAATGGCCAGTCGCGCCGGAGCCGAGAGCGAATTGGCCAAAATTGGCGCACAGATTGAAAAGGTGCGCGCAAAAGCGCAAAGCCGGTTGGGCCAAAAATTTGACCTGCTTTTGGGGGAAACCCACAACTATGGCTACTTCGACAAGAACCTATTGGAGCGCTACATTGTTCTGGGTGACGACTTTGGTGAGGACGACAGCGAACAAGGGCGATTTGCGGATATATTGTCGTCCGCGGATTTGTTTCTGAACTGTGAGACAGTGCCCGTTCCGCTGTGTTTGCGCGATACGCCGGGAGTGAATGACACCTTCATGATGCGGGAACAGGTCACCATACAGGCGCTTCGCAGCAGCAAAATATGTGTGGTGGTGCTATCCGCAGGTCAGGCTCTGACTTCCGTAGACATGGGATTGATCCGGCTGATCTCAAACCTAAAATCACGCAATGTGCTGATTTTTGTGAATCGGATTGACGAGTTGCCTGACCCAGCCAATCAAGTTCCAGAAATTGAGGCCAGCATCCGTCAGACATTACATGACCGACAGGGGCCTGTAGATGCCGAAATCCTGTTTGGCAGTGCATATTGGGCCAACAAGGCGCTCAGTGGTGACATTGAAGGCATGCCAGATGTGTCCAGCAAGGCGTTGTTTGATTGGGCGGAAATCGCACTTGATCCTCAGAAAGGTCAAACAGCGCCACATGAAATGGTCTGGGAATTATCCGGCATGGGGCATCTGTACCGGGCTCTATCTGACCGTGTGATAGAAGAGCAAGGACAGCAGCTTCTGCAAAAATCCGCAAATGCGGCGCTAACAGTTGCCACCAGTGAGTTGGCGGCAGGCATGGTTCGGATTGGCGCGCAGGACTCCGGGTCTGCCAAACTCACAACCTACGATGCCCTCAAAGAGTTCCGCGACATCGCGACTTTTCACCAAAAGGCCTTTAACGATGAGTTGGGCGCGGCAATCGAGGACTATCACACCCGTGCAGACCGGGCCCATGCTAAGTTCATTGACCGCGCGCTACGTTCCCTGCTGACCCACTTGGAGAACTACGGCAAAGAAATTGTCTGGGACTATGACCCTGTAGGGCTTCGCATGTTGCTACGCTCTGCATATTCGGCATTTGGTTCAAAGGTTCGCGGATTGGCTCAAGCGCGGTTTGAGGCGGCGATGACTGATGTGGCGATGCTCTATGCCAATACATTTGGCCATTCCGTCGAAGGCATTCAGATGGCCCCGCCTACCCTGCCCGATTTGCCAGCACCCATTTCGCTTGGACAAACCATCGCGCTCGATTTCAATGATGGCTGGTGGATTTCCTGGTGGAACCGCATTCGCGGCTTCAATGCGTTTTCAAAACGGTTTCAGAACCTGATTGCGCGGGAGACCGAAGATTTTATGGCACAGTCCAAAGGCAGCCAAACCACGCTGGTGCAAGACATAGCCGAGACATGCTTACGCGAGTTTTTTGAGCAACATGGCGAGATCATAAAAGACATCAGCGCAGCACCTCAAAGCAAGGAAATTGAGAAACTGTTCCAGAATGGTGAAGAGGGTCAGAAGCGCATGACTCTAGAAACGCTCACTCAACAGTTGGACGCGCTTTTGGCCGATACTTGCGTTGAGGCAGAAGGAACAACCTCATGACTTCACTTGATCCACACCACACGCTGGACGCGGTGCCCAGAAAGCCACGCATCGCATTGATGGGAGAGTTTAGCGCCGGGAAAAGCACATTGATGAACCTGCTTTTGGGATGTGACCCCATGCCCGTTCGGATCACGGCCACGCGAGTTCCTCCGGTTTGGGTGCGACACGGACCAAGGGGTGCCACACTCATTCGAGAAGACGGGACGGAGTTGGCTTATGAAGGTGACGATTTGAACGGTGCCCCGATGGAGGGGACTGAGATGATCCAATTTTCAATGGACTCCGACATTCTAAATCTATGTGATCTGATCGACATTCCAGGCATTTCTGACCCAAACCTGAAACACGAGACCTGGCTTTCACTGATTGGCGAAGTGGATTGTGTGATCTGGTGTACTCATGCCACCCAAGCCTGGCGCCAATCAGAAGCCGCCTTATGGGAGCAAATTTCAGAGCAGGTGAAAGGCCCCAACCATCTAGTGGTCACACAATTTGACAAGCTGCGTTCCGATAGGGATCAAGCGCGCGTTCTGGCGCGGCTGGAGGCAGAGGCTGGCGCGGTGTTTGACGCGATTGTGCCGATTGCAACTCTTGCGGCCATCAACGCCGGGATGGACGAGACGGCGTGGCGAGACAGCGGTGGGGCGGCATTGATTGAGCGAATGGTCACGATGTTGGTGAACGACACCAAAACGCCACCACCGCAAGCTAATATTAACGCGGCCGCCGTAGAAGAGGTGATAGCCACTCCAATGGAGTCAGATACCGCTGCGGAGGTAACCCGATTTGCTACGCCAAACGTGCCGAATGCTCCCAGGAAAACTGATGCCGCTACGGGAGATGATGCACACATTAAGGTGGTCCCCCGTCGGATCCGCCCTAAATCGCCGAACCCGGATCGGCCTTCGAGCGAGGATTTGCAATCCGCAGCGCTTCAGACCTATGGCAGGAGCGGAGATTTGTGATGCGTTTACACCGGTTTCGCTAACGCGAAGGGAAAGTCGCAAAACTTTGGAGGGCTGTGCTCGTGACAATTTCGGATCGGCTTGACGACCTGCGAAAAACCATTTCCGACTGTCAGTTGGCGGCTTTCGGAGATGCGCAGGCGCGCCTAATCCTCAAAGCGTCACATGCAGCCAATGTGCAGAGAGAGGTCTTGGACACCCTGTGCGCAGAGGCGGCGAGGTGCTTTGCAACGGCAAAAAACTTGTCGACCTCAGAAACTACATCCGATCAATGCATCATCCTGACAACAGACGACATACGTATCTACCTACGTGCACAAGCACGCCCCGATTTTCTTTGCCTTGTGTGCAAACCTGAGTGTGATCCATCTCAGGTTGTGCCGATCGGCCTTGAGTTCCTCGCCCGATTGTCGAGGCAAGAATGATCGAGCCGCGCACAAACACTACTGGCGGACCACTACATGTCGAAGCAGAGAGCCATGCAACCCTGCAGCGGCTGGCGGCCCCGATGAGACCTGCCTATGGCACTTGGCACACATTTGAATCGGAAGCTGACGCGCTCTGTGCTGTGATCACTGAAATTGGGGAAATTGTTCTGGCCCGCTGCATTCGGGTGACCTTACAAGACAGCACGCGCGAAATTGTTCTTACGATTAGCAACCGTCATCTGATCGCGATTTCTGGTGTTGCAATAGATCCGCAGGCCGGAGAAGCGACGGCGATTACAAACGGCATACAAAAGACTTTGGCAGGCGTGAGATGTTTGAAGTTTGATATTGTTCAACGCAGCCCTAATCTGCCAAACGCTTCGCGTTCGTGGTCGCACAAGGCATTGATGGAGGCCACTATCGACATGGCAGATCCATCTGGAAGCCACGCGGCATTGCTTGAAGCTGTAAAAGAGATGTCTTTCGCGTGGGTTGATCTGGCGACGCAAACTGACGCGGGTGACCGTGACACGCTTGTCATGTTGCATCAAGTGGCAACAAAAAGACATGCTAGGTTGCAGGATCAGGTGCGAATAAGCCGAGAAAAGTCTCAAATAACTATAATTTCGGTTGAGGATAAGTGCCTTTGCGTTGAGGTCGAGTTGGCCAGCGACGTGCTGATAGCCCTTTGTGACGATCAAAGCCAATCCAGCCTCATTCACCTTTGGCGCAGCTACCTGGCGACACGTTCATCCCAGTAATATCATCCAATTGACACCCAAAGACAGGAATTTGCTGGTTCAGATCCCTTAGGAGCTGTAGCCATTACTCTCCTTGCATCGTGTCACAGGCAGACGAGCACGGCCTCCCGCACTCCTACACTTTTAACGCGCATAACTCAGCCCCACCCTTGCTGTACCGCACAACCTGTATTATAGGCAGATAGTATTAAAGCAATCAACGCATGGACACATGCGTGTGTGGGAGAGGCGTTTGTGACAACGGAACTCGACAATTTAGACCGCCGCCCGCTTTACACCCAAGTGGCAGAGGGTATTGCCACAATGATCAAGAGCACTGGCCTCACCCCCGGAGACAGCTTACCATCCGAGGCAGAACTGGGTGCACTCGCGGGTGTCAGCCGGGTGGTGGTGCGTGGGGCTTTGGCGCAACTGGCAGGGGCGGGCCTCATCAGAGTTTCCAACGGCCGCAGAGCTCAGGTTATGTCGATGGATGCGAGTGTTTTTACCGCGTCGCTGAGCCAAGGGCTGGCAACCGCCCAATTCACGGTTTCCAAAGTACTAGAAGTGCGCAACGGCATTGAAACCAGTACAGCCGCGTTGGCCGCTGAAAACCGGACCGAAGCGGACATCATCCAGCTTGAGAGCCTGTTCACCCAAATGCAGCAGGCAGCGAACGACTCTGAGGCCTTTGCCGAACTTGACTACCAATTTCACTTGGCTGTCGCAGAAGCGACTGGCAATCCGCTTTATGTCTACATCGTCCGCTCACTACGAGAGTGCATCAAATCTTCGGTCACCGTAGGCCGCATGGCACAGCCATCCAGCCATGAAACTGACCGGATTCTCAGCGATCACCTTGTCATTCAACGCGCCATTGCCGCGGGCTCAATCGCCGCTGCGACAGAGGCCATGCAGAAGCACTTTGACGCCACGAACGCCGCCCTCACGCGCGACTTTGCGCCCCAGAATTCCGGATACATGCCATGACATCCCCCCTCAGAAAACCGCTAGACATTCTGTGTTTTGGCGAACCCATGTTTGAGTTCTCCTGGGTCTCCGAAGACAGCATTCGGCCTGGCATTGGCGGCGATGTGTCCAATACCGCTGTGGCCGCTGCACGGGCCGGCGCCACTGCAGGGATGCTGACACATCTTGGCAAAGACACTTTTGCAGATCACATCCTGCAGCTGTATGTGGAAGAAGGCATTGATGTGTCTCGGATTGTGCAGTCTGACACGGCGCCAACCGGGCTCTATTTCATTGAGTACGGCCCGGATGGGCACCGTTTCTCTTACCGGCGCGCCGGGTCCGCGGCAAGCATGGTTAGCCCAGACAACCTGAGGCCCAATATGTTCGAAGACGTTGGTGTGTTGCACATCAGCGGGATCACCCAGGCAATTTCGGACACATCCTGTGCCGCATCGATACGTGCAGCGCAATTGGCGCGTGCTGCCGGAGCCCAGGTGTCCTTTGACACCAACCTGAGGCTGAACCTTTGGTCTGCAGATCAAGCCAGGGAGGCCCTGAAAGATATCCTGCCACTGGTCAACATTGTGTTTCCCAGTATAGAGGATGCCGAAGCCTTGTTTGGCCTCAATGAAATTGATCCGATCTGCGATCGTTTTCTCGCAACAGGAGCTGAGCTGGTTGTTCTGACGCTTGGTGAACGTGGTGCAGTTGTCGCGGATCCCAGCAGACGTGTGCACATCGCGCCAGTGCCGGCCAAACTGGTGGACGCTACTGGCGCAGGCGATACATTTGACGGTGCATTTCTGGCGGAGTTTTCTCGGACTGCAGATCCTGTGGCGGCGGCACATTTTGCCTGTGCTGCTGCGTCCCTATCCGTTGAGAATATCGGGGCCGTTAAGTCAATCCCAATGCGAGCGTCCATTCAAGCGCACCAGCCCTAAGCGCCTTCTCCGAAGCTGATGTGATGCCCCAAATTCTCTCGTTGTTTTCAGGATTCCGTAAGTCCCCCTATATGCGTAGTGGTACCGCGCGGGCTTTGTATCAAGAATAGACTGATGGGATTAATTGTGTGAGTTCGGTGTGACTGAGCAGCCCCTCTTGAGTGGTCCATTTTGAAAGTTAGTGCATTGTCGGTCTTTGGTCCATCGGGACGGTGGTCTCTGGCGCAGGTGGGCGGTATCCCAGAGCACTATGTGGTCGTTTGGTGTTGTAGTGGTTCCTCCAGCTTTCGATGATGGTTTGGGCCTCACGAAGCGAGTAGAAGATTTCACCGTTCAGCAATTCGTCTCGCAAGCGCCCGTTGAAGCTCTCGCAGTATCCGTTCTCCCAGTGAGCGTCCCCCAATGAAGTGGTCCGCCCCTATGATTAGGAAAGCGGAGGACCTGAGATGGCCATTAAGAGACCCAAGCCTGAAGAGATTGTCGTGAAGCTGCGGCAGGTTGAAGTCCTGATGGGGCAAGGCATGCCCCGGATAGATGCGATCCGACAGATCGGTGTGACTGAACAAACCTATTATCGCTGGAAGAAGAAGTACGGCGGAATGGGCACAGAACAGCTCAAGGAACTGAAGCGGCTCCAAAAGGAGAATGAGCGCCTGCGCCGGGCAGTATCGGATCTAACTCTGGACAAATTGATCCTGTCGGAGGCCGCAAAGGGAAACTTCTGAGCCCCTCGCGTCGCCGTGCTTGCATCGACCTTGTGCGTAGCCAGATGAACGTTTCCGAACGTCGCGTTTGTCGCGTCTTGGGTCAACACCGATCCACGCAACGGCGATTACCACAGGGGCGTGCCGATGAAGACCGCCTGGTTGCAGACATGATCGAGCTGACTCGCCAGTATGGTCGATATGGTTATCGCCGGATTGCAGCTTTGCTGAGAGATGCGGGCTGGCAGGTGAATGACAAGCGTGTCGAACGCCTGTGGCGACGTGAGGGGCTGAAAGTGCCAATGAAACAACCGAAGAAGGGGCGGCTGTGGCTGAACGATGGATCTTGTGTTCGGCTACGCCCCGAATATCGCAATCATGTCTGGTCGTATGATTTCGTGCACCATCGGACCGAGGATGGCAGGGCGTTCAGGACATTGAACATCCTGGATGAACACAGCCGGGAATGCCTGGCGATCCGTGTTAAGCGAAAGCTGAACTCGACCGAGGTCATCGACGCTCTGACGGACCTGTTCATTCTTCGGGGTGTGCCTGCATATATTCGATCAGACAACGGCCCCGAGTTTGTTGCGGAAGCGGTTAGAAGCTGGATCAAAGCCGTTGGGGCCAAGACGGCATTCATCGAGCCTGGATCGCCCTGGGAGAACGGATACTGCGAGAGCTTCAACGGGCGCTTGCGAGACGAATTGCTGAACGGTGAAATCTTCTACTCGCTTCGTGAGGCCCAAACCATCATCGAAAGCTGGAGGAACCACTACAACACCAAACGACCACATAGTGCTCTGGGATACCGCCCACCTGCGCCAGAGACCACCGTCCCGATGGACCAAAGACCGACAATGCACTAACTTTCAAAATGGACCACTCAAGAGGGGCTGCTCACCTTCACTAAAGCTTAGCCAGCTTGAAAATCTCGCCGTCAGTTCAGCGTAGATGTCCTGAGTGGTTTCAATGTTCGCGTGCCGAAGCTGACGTCTGACAAACTCCATAGCCCGGATCCGGGCGGCATCGTCTCCCCCGAACGCCTTCAGTTTTGCGTAGAAGGTTTCCACTGCATATGTATGTCGAAGGTCATGAACCGAATGTCGCGCGCGTGGTCGAAGAAGTGGGGATCCGTGCTTATCATCTACCGCTCTGCCAGTCTTGTCACGCACGACTACCCAATCGAACAGGCCAGCTTCGACAAAAAGATTTCGCATCGCAGCCTGTATGCCTTTGTTGTTAAGAGGCTTGCCCCTATGCGGCTTCACATGCCCAACAAATAAGCTTTCAGGTTCGGGCAGACCGCAGCGCCATAAAGCATTCTCCCGAATATCGCGCGCGTACAATTGCAACTGCCTTAATAGCTCCACCGGAAATTCGACAGCCGCCATCTTTCCAAATTTACCAGTAACAAAGAGCGATATCATCCCCGTCGTACCCATGCCTGACAGATCCATTCGCAATATATCCGCAGTAGGTAAGTTGGTGATCTCATCGACACGCAGCCCGACCAATCGACCGACCGAAAAAATAAGTTCATCGCGGACATACTGTTCCCACTTAGGAGTACTTTCTTTCGCATCCTGAAAGCGTCGCCGAAAATTATCAGAAATAGCCGTGAGATCTGACCGGGTGAGTGTGCGAGGGAGTTTTCGCTTTGTCTCATGCCCCCTTACTCTCCCATGTACCGACCCCATAGGTCCAAGACGGGAGTTGTATTCTGGTTTTCGGATGTGATTCAGGAGTGGTGTCGGAGGTAGGGGTTTTCTCCGGCTTCTTAATTCCGTACGGGGGCCCAGCGTATGATGATACCAGCCTTGATCCGCCCACCATTGATACATCGTGCAAACACGATTGATTTTTCTGGACCAGGTTTTCGGGGACAGCGGGTCTCCGGCATGATTGGTTTTGTGCTCCTTCAGGAAGCGCTTGTATGCAAGCAAGTCATCCTCGCAGGCATCAAAGAGATTGAAAATGTACGGCGACTGCTGACCTCTGCACCGAAGGCGCTCAAAAAATTCCAACCAATGCCTGAGGTCCGTCGCCCATGAAACGGCGGTCTTCGAATCCATTCGTCCTCTCGCCGCAGAGCGAAGGTATAGTGATACCGGCAGAACAGTCCCGTTGTGGTTCGCAACTCGAAACCCTCCAATTACTGGATAGGATGTCTCTTCAGGATATCGCGCATTGAACTGAACAGTTGTGGCATAATCGGGGTAGCCCACGAAGGCCTCCCTAAAAATATGTACATAACCATCCATGTAAGGGCCCATTTTTTCGATATTTTACAAGTCTCAATGAACAGTATTGGCCGTTCTTCGGTTTTCCGAAGAAAAAAATTTTTGAGTGCAATGAAAAAATCGGGCAACCAATTGTAAAAATTACAAAAAATGGGGTTTTGTGGAGAAACCTTGAGCTGTGGCTATATCAAAACGCCATCGGCACTATGGCCACGCGGGATGTGTCATAAAAAACAGGATCATCCACGCCCATCCAATCCCGCAGCCTATCCCCACTGGGATCAGTAAATGGCCGTCCACTTTCATGCACCCGCGCCTCTGGCGCCTGCCCAACAATCAACACCTTTGCACCGGGTTCAAACCAAACAACCGGGCGTGGCACATGCTGGGTGGCGGTGGCGGCAAACCTCCCGGTGCAAATGCGACAGGCCTGAATATCATCTATCAAAGACATAGCGCCCTGATAGCCGCAGAAAATTATTTCGACAATTATCGAAATAAGACTTGCGCGACTCGCTTATTTCGATACTTCTAGAAATATGAAACACAGTGACCCCACAGATATCTCGCTCGAAGTCGCCGCCTCCACTTTTGCGGCACTTGGCTCAGAGCAACGCCTCTCCGTCCTGCGCTGCCTTGTGCGCGCTGGCCATGAGGGCCTCTCCATCGGTGAACTCGGCAAACGCACAGGCGTGACCGGCTCCACCTTGACCCATCATATGAAGATCCTCGCCCAGGCCGGGCTGGTGACGCAGGAAAAACAAGGGCGGTCGATCATCTGTGCCGCCATCGCCTATGACGCCGTGCGTGATCTCTCCACCTTCCTGTTGCGAGAGTGCTGCGCCGACGTTGCCAAAAAGTGCAAGGAGCACGACCATGGCTGACACAACTCAAAACGCCCCTGCCCCCTGGCGGACCAGATGGAAGAAACTCGACAAAGCCTGGCTGGCGGTGGGGATTATCCCGCTGATCCTGCTGGTGGCGGCACCAGAGAAATTCCTACCCGCGTCTGAGATTGTTTTTGACGCGATGAGCCACACCGGCATTTTCATCATCATCGCCATCACGTTGGTGGCCTTTGTGAAAGCCACCGGCGCGGACAACCTCATTGCCAAGGCGTTTCAGGGCAACCAGGTGCGCATGATCATCCTCGCGGCCTTTATGGGCGGCATGTCGCCGTTCTGCTCCTGCGAAGTCATCCCCTTTATCGCGGCATTGCTGGCAGTTGGTGCCCCCTTGGGCGCTGTGATGGCCTTCTGGTTGGCCTCCCCGCTGATGGATCCGGCGATGTTTACAATCACTTGGGGGGAACTTGGCTTGGACTTTGCGCTTGCCAAAACTGTCGCGGCAGTGAGCATCGGCATGATGGGCGGCTTTCTGACCATGACCTTCTCCAACACCGCTGTCTTTGCTGAACCTCTGCGCGAAACACCTCAGACCAGCAGCTGCTGCGGCACCAAAGCGCCATTTTCCGCAAAACCTGTCTGGAAATTCTGGGGGAACGCTGATCGTCGGACCATCTTCCGCACCACTTGGGTAGACAACGCGCTGTTCCTGGTGAAATGGCTGCTGATCGCCTACATGTTTGAAGCACTCATGATCGTCTATGACACCACAGCTTGGGTCGGCCAGTTCCTTGGCGGCGAAGGTTTTGGCACCATCCTGATCGCCGCCCTGATCGGTATGCCCGCCTACCTCAACGGCTTTGCCGCTGTGGGCTTTATCAGCGGCCTGATGGAGCAAGGTATGTCCAACGGCGCAGCCATGTCCTTTGTGATCGCTGGTGGCGTGAGCTGTATCCCTGCCGCCATCGCGGTCTGGGCGCTGGTGAAACCACGCATCTTTGCCGCCTACCTCGGTTTTGCCCTAACTGGCGCACTGATTGCAGGCACCGTCTGGCAAGCCATCGCCTAAGCCAACCTCTTAACCAAAAAAACCAGTCAAACCACCGGTGCCTGCACAGCATCGGTGGTTTTCCCTTGCCGCGCTAATAAGGCAACTGGAAACACAGAATTTTCCCAAATTTCTTCCAGACTTCCGCTTTCTCGTTCAGTTTTCACGATTTCTTGCCGCATTCCCGTCTCAGACAGTTGCTATCTGCCTGACAAATCCGACATATTGGAAAAAACGCCTTAAGAGCGTTAACCATCGTGTTAGAGAGTTTTGTGCTATAGTGGCACATAAGAGCAGTTTCAGGAGCAGTTGATGCTCGAGTTCGACAATGTGAGTAAGTCCTTTTGGACCGGCACGCAGCGCAAGGTCATCCTTGAGCGCGTCTCTTTCCGTGTGGAACTTGGCAATTCGCTCGGCATTCTTGCGCCCAATGGCACCGGCAAAACCACCTTGATCAACATGATGGCCGGGCTGGAAAAACCCGACGAAGGTGTGATCCGCCGCGATTGTCGCATTTCCTTCCCGCTTGGCTTCATGGGCGGCGTGGTGAACAAACACAACGCCGTGGAAAATTGCCGCTATATCGCCCGGCTGTATGGCCTTGATCCGGATTATGTCGAAGCCTTTTGTCGCTGGCTCTGTAATCTGGGCGAATATTTCGAACAGCCGCTTGGCACCTATTCCTCCGGCATGCGCTCGCGCTTTACGTTCGCGCTGATGCTGGCGCTGGACTTCGACATTTACCTGATTGACGAGGGCATGCCCTCTTCCACTGACGTGGACTTCAACAAAAAAGCCGGTGAAGTGCTCCGCGAACGCCTGCGCACCACCACAATTGTGATTGTGTCACACCAGCCGCAAGTGCTGGAAAAATTTGCCCGCTCGGCCGCTGTGCTGCTGAATGGCAAACTCTATATGTTCGACACCTTGGAAGAGGCCAAGCAGCTCTATGACTACCAAACCCAAGGCTAAAAAGTTCCGCGTCCGTCGCAGTGAAACACCGCCCGCCCAACCGTCAGCAGAGGCCTCAGCCCCTGCTGCTATGCCGGCTGCCAATCCCGCACCGCAACCTCGCCCACGCGCTGTCAATCTGCCCAATCCGGGTCAGGCCGCCACCGATCCAGCACAAGCTGCGCCCGCACCTGATACAGCTTCGGTCCAATCCGCCCCCCCCACGCCGCAAGGCGCCGAAGCGGCCATCGACGCAATCAAACGCGAAGGCCTCACCGGGCGACAGCTGCGCATGGCCCGGCGCGCTGCCCAAAAAAACAACCTTGCGCCCACCTCAGACTATGATGCCGTGCGCCTGCTGCGCGAGGCAGGTATCGACCCGTTTCAACGCACCAACATGCTGGATCTGATGCCGTCAGACAAAACCGCAAAGGCGCCTGCCAAAGGCGGCAAGGTACAATTGCCGCAAACCGTGCCTGTCGGGAAAAGCAACCTGCCGTCAACCGAGACCATGACGCCCTCCGAAATGCGTGCGCTGGAAATTGGCGAAATTCAAAAGGACATCGCCCGCCGCCGCCGCCGCCGCCTTCTGCTGCTGTTGGCACGCCTGTCCGCCTTTGTGTTCCTGCCGACAATCTTTGCTGGCTGGTATTTCTATTCTGTCGCCACGCCGATGTATTCGACCAAATCTGCCTTCCTTGTGCAGCAAGCGGATAGCACGGGTGGCTCGGCTCTCGGCGGCTTGCTTCCGGCACAACTTAATTCCAATCAGGACGCCATCGCGGTTCAGGACTACCTGACCAGTAAAGACGCGATGATCCGACTGGACAATGATGTTGGATTTAAGGACCACTTCTCTGATCCAGAGATCGACCCGATCCAACGGCTGGCCGAAAATCCATCCAACGAAAAGGCCTATAAGGTTTACAAAAAGTTCGTGAAAATTGGCTACGACCCAACCGAAGGCGCCATTCGCATGGAGGTCAGCGCAGCAGACCCAATGATTGCCACCCAGTTCTCCAAAGCCCTGATTTCATATGCGGAACAACGGGTTGACACCCTATCCCAACGCAAACGCGAAGACCAACTGCGGGATGCCCGCAACAGCTTGGACCGCGCCAAAGAGGAACGCCGCAACGCACAACTGGAACTGGTGGGCCTACAAGAGAGCACCGTGCTAGACCCTGAAGGTGTGATTGCCTCTCTGCGCCAACAAATCACCAATCTGGAAATTCAGTTGCAGGAAAAACAGCTGCAACTCGCCGCACTTGAGGACAACTCCCGCCCGAACAAAGCCCGTGTCGAGGGTGTGCGCGGAGATGTACGCCGCTTGCAAGCCGCATTGGCGATGCAGCGTGCCCGCATGACCGAAGCCACCGCCGGAGAGGAATCCCTCGCGGCAAAAACCTCGCAAATTCAAATTGCGCAGGCGGATCTCGCAGCTGCAGATCTTCAGATGCAGACTGCCCTGCAAACCCTCAAACAAACCGAGCTGGAGGCCAACCGTCAGGTGCGCTACCTGACAACGTCCGTAGACCCGGTCACCGCACAAGATCCCTCTTACCCGCGTAGCTTTGAAAACACGATCTTGGCCTTCCTGATCTTTTCAGGCATCTACCTGATGATCTCGCTGACCGCGTCCATTCTCAGAGAACAGGTGTCTTCGTAATGAAACATGTAAATGTTGGTGCTCTCACCATTGGCAACGACCTTCCATTGACGATCATTGCTGGTCCTTGCCAGTTGGAGAGCAAGGACCACGCCGAAATGATTGTGGGCACCATGAAAGAAGCCTGCGCCAAAGCCGGCGCACAATATGTCTTCAAAGCCAGCTACGACAAGGCCAACCGCACCTCATTGACCGGCATCCGAGGCCTGGGTTTGGACTCCGGCCTATCCGTGCTGGACGGCATCCGCAAAGACTTCGACGTGCCGGTGCTGACCGATGTGCACACTGAGGAGCAATGTGCCCTGGCTGCCGAGGCCGTCGACATCTTGCAAATCCCCGCCTTCCTGTGCCGCCAAACCGACATGCTCTTGGCCGCAGGCAACACTGGCGCTGCGGTGAACGTGAAAAAAGGCCAGTTCTTGGCCCCTTGGGAGATGGGCAACATTGTCACCAAGATTGAAAGCACCGGCAACACCAACATCCTGCTGACCGAACGTGGCACCTCCTTTGGCTACAACACCCTTGTTGCCGACATGCGCGCCCTGCCGCAGATGGCCAAAACCGGCTATCCCGTGGTAATGGACGCCACCCACTCGGTGCAACAACCCGGCGGCCAAGGTGGCAGCTCCGGCGGCCAGCGTGAGTTTGCCCCGGTCATGGCCCGCGCCGCTGTCTCTATTGGCACCGCCGCCGTGTTCATCGAGACCCATCAAGATCCGGACAAGGCGCCGTCTGATGGCCCAAATATGATCCCGCTTGACCAAATGCCTCACCTGATTGACACATTGATGCAGTTTGATGCTTTGGCCAAAGCCAACCCAATTTCGATTTAAACGACCGCTTTTGACGAGAAAGACTTTGCTATGAAAAAACCATTGCCCGAAGTGCGCCCAAACACCTGGGAATTTCTGCGCGACCCGATGATTGCGCCAACCGGTTTTCGTGAATATGACGCCCGCTGGCAATTCCCCGAAGGCATCAACCTGCCCGGCATGACCGCCCTTGGCTTTGGCCTTGGCACCCAAATGCAACGCCGTGGCATCGAACCGGTGATTGCTGTGGGCAATGACTACCGAGATTATTCCGTGTCGATCAAAATGGCGCTGATTGTCGGCCTGATGAAAGCTGGCATCCATGTGAAAGACATCGGCCCGGCTCTGTCTCCCATGGCTTATTTCTCCCAGTTCCACCTCGATGCGCCAGCCGTGGCCATGGTCACCGCATCGCACAACCCCAATGGTTGGACCGGTGTGAAAATGGGCTTTGAAAAGCCGCTGACCCACGGCCCGGATGAAATGGCAGAGCTGCGCGACATTGTGCTGAACGGCGACTTTGACGCGCACGATGGCGGCAAACACGAAGTGATCGACGGGGTGCGCGAAGCCTATCTTGATGACTTGGTTGGCGATTTCAAAATGTCCCGCCCGCTCAAGGTTGTCTGCGCCACCGGCAACGGCACCGCAGCCGCCTTTGCGCCAGAACTCTTCAAACGCATGGGCGTGGAGGTGGTCGATAGCCACAACCGGCTGGACTACACCTTTCCCAACTACAACCCCAACCCCGAAGCCATGGAAATGCTGCACGATATGTCGGACAGCGTGAAAGCCTCCGGTGCCGATCTGGCGCTCGGCTTTGACGGCGACGGTGACCGCTGCGGCCTGGTGGATGACGAAGGTGAAGAAATCTTTGCCGACAAGGTTGGCGTGATCATGGCCAAGGACTTGGGCAAACTCTACCCCAATGCCACCTTTGTGGCGGATGTGAAATCCACTGGCCTCTATGCCGCAGACCCGGACCTGCTCGCGACCGGTGCCAAAACCGACTATTGGAAAACCGGTCACAGCCATATGAAACGCCGGGTGAAAGAAATTGGCGCGCTGGCAGGTTTTGAAAAATCCGGCCACTACTTCCTCGCCGAACCCGTCGGCCGCGGCTATGACTGCGGCATGCGCGTGGCCGTGGAAATCTGCAAAATGCTCGACCGCAACCCGGACATGAAAATGTCGGACATGCGCAAAGCCCTGCCCAAAACCTGGTCCACGCCCACCATGTCGCCCTACGCGGCCGACACCGAGAAATACGACATTCTCGAACGTATCGTGGCCAAACTGTCTGCGATGCAGGAGGCGGGTGAGAAGCTTGCGGGCCGCACCATCAGCGAAGTTGTGACCGTAAACGGCGCCCGCGTGATCCTTGACAACGGCAGCTGGGGCCTTGTCCGTGCAAGCTCCAACACACCCAACTTGGTGGTGGTGATCGAAAGCAACGAAAGCGACGCCGAAATGCGCCAGATCTTTGCCGAAATCGACGCGGTGATCCGCACCGAACCGGGTGTCGGCGACTACGACCAAACCATCTGATCAAGCAACTATTAGACAAAAGCCCCGCGTTGACCCAATCAGCGCGGGACTTTTATTTTGGGGTGAACGGCGCGCCTATGCCGCCAAACCGCGCCCCTTCAAAAGCGCCTCAACGCCCGGCAACCGCCCGCGGAAGCGCTTATAGAGCTCATCGGCCTCCACCGATCCGCCAGTCGACAGGATATGCTGTTCCAGCGCCTTGGCCGTCACTGGATCAAATGCATTCCCCGCCTCTTCAAAGGCCTCAAACGCATCCGCATCCATCACCTCAGACCACATGTAGCTGTAGTAGCCGGAGCTATAGCCGTCGCCGGCAAACACATGGGCAAAGTGCGGCGTGGCGTGGCGCATGGTGATCGCGGCAGGCATGCCCAAATCGGCCAGAACCTCCGCCTGTTTCGCCATTGGATCAGCCGGAGCAGCGCCTTCATGGAACGCCAGATCAACCAGCGCCGAGGCGACATATTCCACTGTGGCAAAGCCCTGATCAAAGTTCGCAGCCCCCAGCACCTTCTCCAGCATTGCCTGCGGCATCGCCTCGCCGGTCTCCGCATGGGTGGCATACTCCGCCAGCACCTCAGGCACCTCGAGCCAGTGCTCATAAAGCTGGCTTGGCAGTTCCACAAAGTCCCGCGCCACCGAGGTTCCCGAAATGCTCTCATAAGTCACATTGGACAGCATCTGGTGCAGCGCATGGCCAAACTCATGGAACAGGGTCCGTGCATCATCATACGACAACAGCGCCGGATCCCCCTTTGCAAAGTTGCAGACATTGATCACAACCGGCCCCTGCACCGCGGGGAATTTTGCCTGTCCCCGCATCGCCGAGCACCACGCCCCAGAGCGTTTCCCGCCCCGCGCAAAATAGTCCCCAATGAACACCGCCACATGGTCCCCGTCCCGCGTGACTTCCCAGGCCCGGCAATCCTCATGATAGAGCGGCACATCTAGCTCTTTGAATGCCAACCCAAACAGCTTGGTGGCACAGGCAAAACTTGCCTCAATCATGCGATCGAGTTGCAGGTAAGGCTTAAGCGCCGCCTCATCCAGATCATGCTCCGCCTTGCGCCGTTTCTCCGCATAATAACGCCAATCCCACGGCGCCAGATCGCCGTTTATGCCATCCGCATGCATCATCTCGGTCAAAACAAGCGCATCAGCCTCTGCCCGCGCTTTGGCTGGTGCCCAGACATCCATCAACAGACCGCGCACCGCGTCCGGTGTCTTGGCCATCTCGGTTTCGAGCTTGTAGTCCGCAAAACTACCATACCCCAAAAGCTTCGCCCGCTCTTCGCGCAGCGCCAGGATTTCCCCCGCAATCGCCCGGTTGTCGGTTTCGCCACCATTGGCACCCCGCGCCGCCCAGGCCTCAAAAGCCTTCTCGCGCAGATCACGGCGCGGCGAGAACTGCAAAAACGGCACAATGATGGAACGTGACAACGTCACAACCGGACCATCCGCGCCTTTTTCCTCGCCAGCCGCCCGCGCCGCATCCACGGCAAAACCGGGCAACCCTTCCAAATCTTCTTCCGCCAATGGCATGAACCACTCACGTTCATCCGCCAAAAGGTTCTGCGTGAACTCTGTGCCCAACACCGCCAACCGGCCTTTGATCTCTTTCATGCGCGCATCCGCCTCGCCTTCCAGCGCCGCCCCGCCGCGCACAAAGCCACGATGGGTCAACATCAACACCCGCTGCTGTTCTTCTGTCAGGTCCAGCGTGTCCCGCGCATCCCAAATTGCTTTGATCCGGCCAAACAACGCCTTGTTTGCAGAAATCTCTGCCGAATGCGTCGCCAGTTTGGGTGAGAACGCTCGCTGCAACGCTTCCCGCTCCGGATTGCTGTCTGCCCCTGCGACTGAGAAGAACACGGACAGCACTTTATCCAGCCCCTCTCCGGCGACTTCCATGGCCTCAATGGTGTTGGCAAAGCTCGGCGCCTCTGCACTGTCAGCAATCGCGTCGACTTCTGTCTTATGCGCGGCCAAAGCCTCTTCAAAGGCAGGCGCAAAATGATCGTCGGAAATCTTGTCAAACGGAGCAAGTTTAAACGGGGTGTCCCACGTGGACAGCAGCGGATTGGTCATCAGATGAATCTCCTTTGCCCCACCCTAGGCAGCGCTCAAAGGAGGTGCAATCCACCTCACCAATCCGTGCGCAACCGCACACCGTTGCGCGTCATGTGCGCCCATCGCCACAGTTGCAATACAGCCGTGATACAGACGCAATACCGACGCGGCAATTCAGGTGTTTTTGCCGCCACAGGTTGGACAATCCGACCGCGGTTTTAACCCAATTTTGCGGGTCTCCCCCCACAGCGCGTCATAGATCATCATCTCACCGCGCAGTGCCGCGCCCGCCCCGGTGATCACCTTGATGGCCTCCGCTGCCATCATGGTTCCCACCACGCCTGGCAGTGGCCCAACCACCCCGGCTTCCGAACAGCTTGGCGCGATACCTGGCGCGGGCGCTTCTGGGAAAATACACTGGTAACAAGGGGTTCCACTGGCGGGATCAAACACACTTAACTGCCCTTCCCATTGCGAAAGCGCACCAGAAATCAACGGCTTGCCCTGCGCCACGCAGACCTCATTCACCAGATACCGCGTCTCAAAATTGTCTGTGCCGTCCAGCACCAGATCATAGTCGCCAATGATCTCCGCCGCATCCTCTTCGGTCAATCGCCGCGGGTATGGCACCACCGTCACAAACGGGTTCTGCGCCGTCATCGCCTCCGCCGCCGACAGCACCTTTGGCGTGCCAATCGCCTCATCTTTGTGGATCACCTGACGCTGCAAATTGGAGTTGTCGACAACGTCGTCATCCACCACAGCAATGGTGCCAACACCAGACGCGGCCAGATAGAGCAAAACCGGCGAACCAAGCCCACCAGCACCAACAACCAACACCTTGGCATCTTTGAGCTTTTTTTGCCCCAACCCGCCCAATTCGCGCAACACAATATGGCGCGCATAACGGTTCAATTCGGTCTCGGAAAACAGCTCCTGCGCGGCACTTTCCTGCGCCTCATCCTGGACCTTGGCATCGGCTTTCAAACGCAGTTTTTGCAGCATGGTCGAGTAGCCCAGGACAACCGCCAAGGCGGCACCAATCATCAGCCACATCGCCAGACTGCCGCCGGTCGCAACCACCAACTGATGCTCCGGCGGAAACGCAAGTTGCACGCCCAGAACAGCAACATACAAAACCGCAATCATGGTCCACCGCGCCGACTTCGGCGCGCCCATCGCCATGCCAATCCCCCAAAGACCTGCAACCATTGCAAACACCAATAGCATCAGGTCACTCCCGTCGATCCAAACCCAGCTGAGCCACGGCAAGTTTCACTAAGCTCCTGATCCGATTGAAACTCTGCTTGTACAACCGGGCCCACCACCATTTGTGCGATGCGCATGCCGTGGCTGATCTCAAAGGCCTCCTGACCTGCATTCAACACAATCACCCCAAGCGGTCCACGATAATCACTGTCAATTGTGCCCGGGCTATTGGGCAAGGTGATGCCATGCTTCAACGCCAGTCCAGAGCGCGGCCGCATCTGCACCTCATAGCCTTTTGGGATTTCCAGCGACAATCCCGTTGGCACCAATACCCGCGCGCCCGGGGCCAATGTCACGCCATCCCGTTGATCTACCGAGAAATTTGCCCGCACATCCGCCCCCGCGGCGCCCGCCGTTTCATAGGACGGCAAACCCACCGAACGATCCGCATCGTCCAACCATTTTAGCTTAATAGGCACCGCTGTCATGTCTTCACTGTCCTCAAATATCCCCGCCGGAGGCCGCGCGTCAGAGCGTCACTTCACCAGCGTCTGCGCCACACGTGTCGCCAGTTTTTCCGCGACCTCAGCTTTCCCCATGCGCGGCCAAGCCTCTGATCCTGCATCCGAAATCAGTGTCACAGAATTTTCACTGCCCCCCATGATCCCGGTGGACGGGCTCACATCATTGGCCACAATCCAGTCGCAGCCTTTGCGCAACCGTTTCGCTGTTGCGTTATCGATCACATCATCGGTTTCGGCAGCAAAGCCCACCACCAACCCGGGGCGGCCCACCTCCATCTGACTCACGCTGGCCAGAATGTCCGGGTTCTCAGCAAACTCCAAAGTTGGCAAACCACCTTTGGTCTTTTTTATCTTGCTGTCAGAGGCACTTGCCACTCGCCAGTCGGCCACAGCAGCACAGAAGATCGCCGCATCCACCGGCAAACATCCCCGCACCGTTTCCATCATGTCCGCCGCGGTTTGCACCTCGACCAAATGCACGCCTTCCGGGCGCGCCACCTCCGCCGGTCCGGTCACAAACACCACCTCCGCACCCAGCTTCACCAGCGCATTGGCAAGCGCCGTGCCCTGTGCCCCAGACGAGCGATTTGCGATGTACCGCACCGGATCAATGGGTTCATGTGTTGGACCAGAGGTCACCAACACCCGTTTCCCTTGCAACGGACCTTCTGACAGAGCGCCTTGTACCGCATGCACTATTTCCATCGGCTCGCTCATCCGCCCCGGCCCAAACTCGCCACAGGCCATGTCGCCCTCATTGGGACCAACAAAGCTCACTCCATCTGCCTTCAACTGCGCCAGATTGCGCTGCGTTGCTGGATGATCCCACATGCGCACATTCATCGCAGGCGCCACCAAAACCGGCGTGTCCGTCGCCAGCAACAGAGTCGACGCCATGTCATTCGCCATGCCGTTGGCCATCTTAGCCATCAAATCCGCTGTGCCTGGCGCCACGACAATCAAATCCGCTGACCGGGACAATTGGATATGTCCCATCTCCGCTTCATCGGTCAGGTCAAACAAGTCGCGATAGACCTTCTCCCCCGCCAATGACGACACGGACAACGGCGTCACAAACTCCTCCGCCGCACGGGTCAGCACCGGTGTCACCCAGGCGCCTCTTTCACGCAACCGCCGGATCAGATCCAAGGACTTGTAAGCCGCGATTCCACCGGCAATGATCAGGAGAATTCGTTTGTCTGTCAGCATTTAGCAGACCTCTTTCACGCTAAGGTGCCCAAACCTAGGCCGCATAGGCCAAAGGAGCAAGCATGCTTATTTGAAGGCTTCACACGGGTCTTCCCGCTCGGTCGCCTCGGTCACGATCCAGAGATCATAGGGCTGCTCCCCGTCAGGCTCACTCTCAAACTGACCCAAAGACATCGAAGACACCTCTTTGGGCAACAGCACCGGTGCCCCCCAATCCGTGCGGGCATGTCCATTTCCGGTGACCACCGCCACCGGACCACCGGTAACTACCAGCGCTTCGGTCACCGCCTGTGCCAACCGCGCATCGCGCAACCGCTGCGCCATGACCATGCCGGGCAACATTTCTTCTGGCAGCGCATCACAATGTGCCGCCAGTTGCAGCGCCTCGCGCTCCTCCTGTTGCCCTTTTGGCAGAGGCAAAGTCAGGCCAAAATCCGCGCCAGCCCCATCAAGAACGGTGCTCATATCGCCCCCCTTAAACGCAATCCCTGCGGCCTCCCTCGGGACTTGCGCACCATATATCTTGGCGCCTCCAAGAGCCGCAAACACTGGATAGTACATCGCAAAATCCGGCCAGCCGCTCTCCGCCCAGCCCAGCGCCGCCTCCAGGGCGTGTTGATCATCCAGCAACTCAGAGGTCACCTGCGCCGCCTGTTCCGGCACCAGCATTTCAAACACCACCGCTTTGGGCCCAATTGCCAGCAAAGCCTGAGTTTGATTGTCGTGATGGATCGGGTTGTCGTGGATTTCCCCAAGGAAAACCACATCCGCGTCACGGAACACATCGTAGGACACCGATTGTGCGGCAATAGAACCAGCAAAAAGGGCGGCGACCAAAGGGGCAAAAATCATTTTCATGGCGCCACAAAACCGCGCACTGCATCCAGATGCAAGCCCACCTCATGTCGCATGCCGCTTTCCAGCTTGCCCAGCAAAAGCGAATGACGCAGGGTGCCAGTCTGTAGGCGAAGGATGAACCCATGCTCCCAAAACTGAGCCTGATTTTAGGTGGTGCCAGTTCTGGCAAGTCAGCGTTTGCTGAGGCCTTGGTCATGGCGGCGCCACAGCCACGCATTTACGTTGCGACTGCGCAGACCTTTGATGATGAAATGCGCCAAAAGGTACAGAAACACCTTGCGCAGCGTGGCCCAGACTGGCGCACGATTGAGGCTCCGCTTAGCACAGCCGACACCCTGCGCGACCTGCCCGCAGACGCAATTGTCCTTTTGGACTGCGCCACTATGTGGCTGTCCAATCACATGCTTGCGGAGACTGACTTGGCAACAGAGCAAGCCAAATTGCTTGACGCGCTGAGGACCTGCCAAGCGCATGTGGTGGTGGTCTCCAACGAGGTTGGCTTGGATGTGGTACCGGAAAACGCCCTCGCCCGCCGGTTCCGCGACGCCCAAGGCGCACTGAACCAGGCCCTTGCCAAACAAGCGGATTTGGCCGTGCTTGTCGTGGCCGGATTGCCGATGGTGTTGAAAGGAGAACTGCCATGACCGAATTACATCTGGTCCGCCACGGCCCAACCCATGCCAAAACCATGGTGGGCTGGTCAGATCTGCCTGCCGATCTCTCTGACACCGCCCAAGTTACCCGCCTTGCGGATCACCTCCCCGCAGACGGCATTGTCATAAGCTCAGACCTGCAACGCTGCGTCACCACCGCCGACGCCATCCAACGCGACCGACATCGGCTGCCCCACGATCCAACGTTACGTGAAATCCACTTTGGCGACTGGGAACTTAAGTCTTTTGCAGAAATCGAAGCCAACGATCCAGATCGCATCCGCGCCTATTGGGAAACCCCCGGTGATGTCCGCCCCCCCAATGGCGAAAGCTGGAACGAGGTCACCACCCGCGTGGACGGTGCGATTGATCGCTTGATAACCGCACACCAAGGTGCCAAACTGATTGTGGTTGTGCACTTTGGCGTGATCTTGACGCAAATCCAACGCGCCGAGCGCCTCACCGCGGACGAGGCCTTTGCCCATCGCATCGACAACCTCTCGGTCACCTCGATCAAAATCACCAAAAACGGCTGGATCACCGACCCAATCAATCACATTCCGTGATGTATTTCGTCAAAATGTTTTAATTTTGTGATACACCAATCCATGCTAGATTCGCAGCATGACCTATGATTTGTACCTTGGCGACTACGCCTATTCCTCCTGGTCGCTGCGCGGCTGGCTTCTGTTTGAAAAATTCGGCATCGGCCGCAATCTCACACTGGTCGACTTCTCCGACCAATCGGTGGCCGAGCAACTCTCAAAGATCGCCCCGGCGCGGACCGTGCCTGCATTGGTGACCCCAGAAGGTGCGATCCTCTCTGACAGCCTCGCCATTGCGGAAGAGCTCGCAACCCGCCATCCAGACGCGGGTCTGTGGCCAACCGATCCCGGCGCACGCGCCACCGCACGCAATCTGGCTGCCGAAATGCACTCCGGCTTCTTCACCCTGCGCAATGACTGCCCGATGAACTTGCGCCAGTCCTATGCCGACAGCAGCCCGTCAGAGGACCTCCTAAAAGACATCCAACGCCTTGAAACCATTTGGGAACACGCCCGCGCCACCTACGGTGCAGATGGTCCTTGGCTGTGTGGGTCCTACAGCATCGCAGACGCCTTCTACGCGCCCGTCGCCGCCCGCATAGCAGGCTACAACTTGCCTGTTGGCAAAGTGGCGCAGGCCTATGTGGAAGCCCACCTAACCGATCCAGCCTTCCGTCGCTGGCGCGCCATGGGGCTTGTGCGGGGCGAAACTCTGCCGTGGTACGCCAAAGACTATCCAACCCGCCCTTGGCCGGGGCCAAAACCACTGAACGCAAAAGCCGTGGAAACAGGGACATCCGAGAACGCCGCCTGCCCCTATTCCAAGAAACCCGTGACCCATCTTTTGGAATTTGGTGGCCGCACCTTTGGCATGTGCAACGCTTTCTGCCGCGATAAAACCGTGGCTGATCCAGAGGCCTGGCCCGCCTTTATGGCCCTGCAATAGGCAAATTAACCTTTCGCTAACCATCCCCCGCTACCAATAGTTAACGATTGTTAAGTATTTGGTGGCGGGGGTTTTGCCATGGTCGCACGGGCTTACACCGTTGCGTTTGAAGGCGTAGAGGCACATCAGGTTGAGGTTCAATGTGCCCTCGCACCGGGACTACCCGCCTTTGCCATCGTGGGCCTGCCTGACAAGGCAGTCTCTGAGGCTCGCGACCGGATCCGCGCCGCGCTTGCATCCATGGCCATTGCCTTGCCGTCCAAGCGTATCACCATCAATCTGTCGCCAGCCGACCTACCCAAAGAGGGCAGTCATTTTGACCTGCCCATCGCCGTGGCCCTACTTGCGGCGCTCGGCATCATCCCCGAAGACGCCTCCGAAAGCACTGTCAGCCTGGGCGAGTTGTCACTGGACGGCTCGCTTGTCGGCGTCACTGGCGCTCTGCCCGCGGCCATGAGCGCCGCCGAAGAAGACCGCATGCTGCTCTGCCCCGCGGTCAGCAGCCCCGAAGCCGCTTGGGTTGCGGCGACACAGGTGATTGGCGCGGCCTCCTTGGCTGACGTTGTGCGCCACTACACCGGCCAGTCCCCGCTTGCACCGTCACAACCCGGCGAAGTGCAGGGCGAACGCAGTTCGCTCGATTTGCGTGACGTGAAAGGCCAGGAACGCGCCAAACGGGCCCTGGAGATCGCCGCCGCCGGACGCCATCACTTGTTTATGGTCGGGTCCCCAGGTTCCGGAAAATCCATGTTGGCCGCGCGTCTGCCCACCATCCTGCCGCCCATGAGCCCGACCGAAGCCCTAGAAACCTCGATGATCCATTCCGTTGCGGGCATATTGGAGCAAGGTGGCATTTCCCGCGCCCGCCCGTTTCGGGAGCCCCATCACTCCGCGTCAATGGCGGCCATCGTTGGCGGAGGCCGCCGCGCACAGCCCGGCGAAATCTCCCTCGCCCACAACGGTGTATTGTTCATGGATGAAATGCCAGAGTTCTCCCGCCCTGTGCTAGAAACCCTGCGCCAACCGATTGAAACCGGCCAAGTTATGATCGCAAGGGCCAACGCCCATGTGACATATCCCTGCAAATTCATGCTGATCGCCGCCGCCAACCCCTGCCGCTGTGGCCACATGTATGATCCGTCTCAAGCCTGCGCTCGCGTGCCTGACTGTGGCCAAGACTACCTTGGCCGCCTCTCTGGCCCGCTCATGGATCGCCTTGATTTACGTATAGAAGTCCCGCCGGTGGCCTTCCGCGACCTCGACCTGCCCAACGATGGCGACACATCCGAGCAGGTCGCCCAGCGCGTGGCCGCCGCCCGCGCACTGCAAACGGAAAGGTTCGAAACCCACGAAGGCATCCGCGTGAACGCCGATGCCCACGGTCAAGCTTTGGAAGAGATCGCCACACCAGACGCCGAAGGCCGCGCCTTGCTCTCGCAGGTGGCCGAACGCTTTGGCCTGACCGCGCGTGGCTATCACCGCGTCTTGCGCGTGGCCCGCACCATCGCGGACCTAGAGGGCGCCGAGCAAATTCGCCGCCCCCATCTGGCAGAAGCCATCAGCTTCCGCCTGTCTACCTCACAAGAGGTTTAGGCCAGCTTGCCTTCAATCGCTTCCCAGATTTTCTCGGCGATGTTCACCCCGTCAAACCGCTCCAGCTCCTGAATGCCGGTGGGTGAGGTCACGTTGATCTCGGTCAGGTAATCGCCAATCACGTCGATCCCAACAAAAACCTGCCCCTTTTCACGCAGCAACGGCCCAATCGCGGCACAGATCTCCAGATCACGCTCCGTGAGACCAACCTTTTCCGGACGTCCGCCCACATGCATGTTGGACCGCGTCTCCCCAGCCGCAGGCACGCGGTTGATGGCGCCAACCGGCTCACCATTCACCAGGATCACCCGTTTGTCACCATTGCTCACATCCGGCAGGAATTTCTGCACAATCAGCGGCTCGCGGCTGAAGCCGGTGAAGAGCTCATGCAGCGAGGTCAGGTTGCGGTCATTGGCATCCAGACGGAACACGCCTGCGCCACCGTTGCCATACAGCGGTTTCAGGATCACATCGCCGTGTTTGGCTTTGAATTCCTTGATGGTTTCCAGATCGCGGGCAATTGTGGTTGGTGGTGTCAGGTCTGGGAAATCCAGCACCAACAGCTTCTCAGGGTAGTTCCGCACCCAGAACGGATCATTCACCACCAACGTGTCCGGCGCCAGCCGATCCAGCAAATGCGTGCTGGTGATGTAGTGCATGTCAAACGGCGGGTCTTGACGCAGCCAAACCACGTCAAAATCCTTCAAGTTCACCAGCTCAAACGGCCCGAGGTCAACATGATTGCCCTGCTCACGTCGCACCACCATGGAATGGCCTCGCGCAGTGATCTCGCCTTCTTCATAAGCCAGATGATCAGGCGAGTAGAAAAACAACTCATGCCCCCGCGCCTGCGCCTCTTCGGCGATGCGGAAAGAGCTGTCTGCGTTGATGTCGACCGAGGTGATCGGATCCATTTGAAAGGCGATTTTCATGTGCGCACCCTGATAATACGTTCGCACTTACATGGCCCATGCACCCACGGCTTGCAATGGGGAGGCTAATCTTACCAAAGTGCGTTCTCAAGGATGTGAACTTCGCCCTGCCCGTTCACCAACGCCACATCAAATCGCATCTCAGTGAGGAGCCCCTTGGGTTCCCCACCCGCGAACTCTTCCGCAGCCCGCATCAACCTTTTGACTTGTGGTGGCAACAACCGCGCCGCAGCACTATCAAAACTTCGGCTGTGTTTGACCTCCACAAACACCAACTCGTCACCATCCCGCAGGATCAGGTCAACCTCACCGGATTTGCCGCGCCACCGCGCTTTGGCCAAAACCAAGCCTAGCGCCTCGTAATGGCGCAACACCACATCCTCAGCAGCCTGTCCAGCCAGAAAACTCCTGCGCCCGGTGTCTTCCCTGCGCGTGTCACTCATACCAAACCTCTGTGGGTTAACCCGCCTTCTGAAGCTTCAACGCCAATTGGTACACTTTGCGCCGGTTGATGCCATAGGCTTTGGAAATTGCGTCTGACGCATCCCGCACCGACAAAGTCTCCAGCGCCTCTTTGAGCGCCCCCTCAATGTCATCCTCGCTGGCTGCCTCGCCCCGCTGCCGATCAATCAGCACAACAATCTCGCCTTTTATTGTGCGCTCCGGCAATTCTTTCACCAACTCATCCAACGATCCGCGCAACACCTCTTCGAATTTCTTGGTCAATTCACGCGCCACCGCCGCTTTGCGTCCGCCCCCCAAAACTTCCGCCGCATCGGCTACCATCGCCGCCACGCGTTTGGGAGATTCGTAAAACACCAGCGTGCCTGGCACCTCGCGCACCGCCTCCAAAGCCGTCTGTCGCGCTTTTTTGGCATTGGGCAGGAAACCAGCAAAGAAAAACGAATCTGTTGGCAGCCCAGCGAGCGACAGTGCCGTGATAATCGCACTAGGCCCCGGCGCACTTGTCACCAGATGCCCAGATTCTGCTGCTGCAAGTGACAAATGATAGCCCGGATCGGCAATCAATGGCGTGCCCGCCTCAGAGGCATAAGCCACCGATTTGCCCGCCTCCAAATGTGCCAAAAGCTTGCCCCGCGCGCCTTCTCCCGAATGATCGTGGTAGGAAAAAACATGGCGACCATTCAGCGGCACACCGTGTATTTCAAGGAGTTTCTTCATCGACCGCGTGTCTTCTGCCGCAATCACATCCGCGCTTGCCAAAATATCCAACGCCCGTAGCGTGATGTCACGCGCAGTGCCAATGGGTGTGGCGACAAAGTATAATCCCGACTGCAATTTCACGGTCTGGTGATTCATAGCTGGACCCGCCTTTTCACTCGTTTATTATTCGGCACAACGCGGCCGGACCTCAATCACGGGCGTGACCCCAACGGGAGTGGAGCTTACCTATGTTGTCTTTTCTTAAACCCGCCCACCGCTTTGTGAAAGGGGCGGTCGCAGGGCTGTCCACATTGGCGCTGGTCTCTTGTGTAGAAACCACCGGCAGCTCCGGTCCCAAAATCGACGCCTCCGCGCCCGTACCTGTCGCACTTCTGGTGCCCAAAGGGTCCACCAACTCGGGTGACGCTCTTCTTGCGCAAAGCCTTGAGAATGCGGCCAAACTGGCAATTGCCGACCTCGGTGGCGTAAAAATCGATCTGCGTGTCTATGCTACTGCGGGGAATCCGAACACAGCTCAAGCCGCTGCTGTTCAGGCCGTAGATGAAGGTGCAAAAATCATTCTTGGCCCTGTGTTTGGCGAAGCCGCCAACGCTGCCGCCAAAGCCGTGGCCTCCCGCAACGTGAATGTCCTGTCCTTCTCCAACAACACCACCATTGCTGGTGGCAACCTGTTTGTGCTTGGGCCAACCTTTGACAACACCGCCGATCGCCTTGTCGCCTTTGCCAAAGGTCAGGGCAAAAACAATATCATGGCGGTGCACGCCAACAATTCCGCGGGCCTATTGGGCAATACCGCCATCGCCAACGCCATCACCCGCAAAGGCGCGAACAACGCCGGCGCTGTCGGCTATGATTTTTCGCAAGAAGGTGTGATTGCCGCCGTCAGTCAGATCAAATTGAACGCGCAGCAAAATGGCGCGGACACACTGTTTCTGACAGCCAATACTTCGGGCGCTCTGCCACTTCTGACGCAGCTCCTGCCAGAAGCGGGCCTGAGCCCGTCAACCATTCAATACATGGGCCTGACCCGCTGGGACATTCCGGCGCAAACGTTGGAACTGCCGGGCGTGCAAGGCGGCTGGTACACCATGCCGGACCCAACCCTGACCAACCAATTCCAAACCCGTTATGCGCAAGCCTACGGTGGCCTGCCCCACTCCATCGGCGGTCTGGCTTATGACGGCATTGCGGCAATCGGCGCGCTGGTCAAACAAGGCAAATCTGATGCACTGACCTCAGGCGCATTGACACAAGGTGCAGGTTTTCAGGGTGTGAACGGCATCTTCCGCCTGCGCACAGACGGAACAAATGAGCGCGGGCTGGCTGTGGCCACAATCCGCGACAAGAAGGTGGTTATCATTGACCCTGCCCCAACCCGATTTGGAGGCGCTGGCAGCTAAAGCCCGCGATATCTTCCCAGCCCCGCCCAGCGCGGGGCTGATCTGCTCTGCTGACGAGATTTTTCACTGTGCGGAAGTGACCGCAGAACTTGCCGAAATCCTAAAAAAGGACGGCAAGGAAAGCGAGTTGCGCAGAGAGATTGTGCCCCTACTAATGGCCCGGCGCAAAACAGCCATGGCGCAGATCGCAACCTCCTTTCGTGAACAGCCTCGCGCAGCCCGCGCAATGACGCGGTCTTATACATGGCTCACCGATTGCCTGGTCAGCTGTGCCTTCTATGTCGCCACCGTCAGGTTCTATCCTCTGGCCTCTCCCACCGAAGCCGAACGCATCGCTCTCTTTGCCGTGGGCGGTTATGGCCGTGGTGAAATGGCCCCGCAATCTGACGTCGATCTGCTGTTTTTGACGCCATACAAAATCACACCTTGGGCTGAGAGCGTGATTGAATCCATGCTCTACCTGCTATGGGATCTGCGGCTGAAAGTCGGGCACAGTTCGCGCACCGTAAAAGACTGCCTGCGCTTGGGTCGGGAAGATTTCACCATCCGCACGGCTCTGTTGGAAAACCGCTATCTTCGCGGCCATGAACCCTTGGACGAGGAGCTCAACACTCGCCTCGAAGAGGATCTCTTCAAGGGCACCGAGCAGGAGTTCATTGAGGCCAAGCTTAACGAAAGGGATGAACGTCACAACAAGCAAGGCCAACGTTACGTTGTGGAGCCAAATGTCAAAGAGGGCAAAGGTGGCCTACGTGACCTGCAATCCCTCTTCTGGATTGCCAAATACGTCTACCATGTCTCCGAAGTTTCTGAACTTGTTGAGAAAGAGGTCTTGGCACAGGACGAGCTAGAACGCTTTATTGAGGCCGAAAATTTCCTTTGGGCCGTGCGTGGCCACCTGCATCTGACTGCCGGTCGCCCCATGGAGCAGCTGACTTTCGACGTACAGGTCCAGATCGCGGACCAGATGGGCTATACTGACAAAGGCGGCCGTCGTGGTGTGGAACACTTCATGCAGGAGTTCTTCCGCCAAGCCACCGCCGTTGGCGATTTGACCCGCATTCTGCTGACCAAACTCGAAGCCAACCACGCCAAAGCGGAACCGCTTCTGGAACGCATCTTCCGCCGTCGCCCGCGTATGAAGCCGGGCTACAAAGTGGTGCACAACCGCCTCGACGTGGCAGATGAAAAGGTCTTTCTCGAAGACCCACTGAACCTATTGCGCCTGTTTGAAGAAGGCCTGCGCACCGGCATGCTGATCCACCCGGACGCCATGCGTCTGGTCACAGCCAACCTACATCTTATTGACGACAAATTCCGCGCTAACAAAGAGGCTCGCCGTCTCTTCCTCGACCTGCTGCTCAAACACGGCAATCCGGAACGCGCCCTGCGCCGTATGAACGAATTGGGCGTGCTTGCGGCATTCATCCCGGAATTTGAGCCCATTGTGGCGATGATGCAGTTCAACATGTATCACTCCTACACGGTGGACGAGCACACCATTCAGGTGATCTCCAACTTCATGGACATCGAGCGCAAGGATCTTGAGGACGAGCTGCCGCTCAGCTCCGAAATCATGACCTCCAGCGGCATTAACCGCAAAGTGCTCATGGTCGCGATGTTGCTTCATGACATTGGCAAGGGTCGCGACATTGACCACTCGATTTTGGGCGCCCGCATTGCGCGCAAAGTGGCGCCCAATCTGGGTTTGAACAAGTCCGACAGCGAAACTGTGGAATGGCTGGTGCGCTATCACTTGCTGATGTCCGACATGGCGCAAAAACGCGACATTGCCGACCCACGCACCGTACGCGACTTTGCCAAAGCGGTAAAAACCGTGGATCGCCTCAACCTACTGACCATCCTGACCGTATGTGACATTCGAGGCGTTGGCCCCAATACGTGGAACAACTGGAAAGCTGTGTTGATCCGTGCCCTCTATGGCCAAACCAAATTGGTGCTTGAGGACGGCATGGAAGCCATCACCCGTGAAAACCGCGGCACCAAAGCCAAAAAACTGCTGCGTGAAGAGCTGGTGGATTGGCCCAGCAAGGACCTCAAGAAAGAGACCGCGCGCCACTATGAACCCTATTGGCAAGGCCTGCACATCACTGCACACAAGGTCTTTGCCGACCTCCTCCGCAACATCCCGGATGACGAAATCCGCATAGATTTGCATCCGGACGAAGATCGAGACGCAACCCGTGTGTGTTTTGCCATGGCCGACCACCCCGGCATCTTCTCGCGTATGTGTGGCGCGTTGGCTCTCGTGGGTGCCAATATCGTCGACGCCCGTACTTTCACCTCCAAAGACGGCTACGCCACCGCTGCCTTCTGGATACAGGATTCCGATGACGCGCCGTATGAGGCTGATCGCCTGCCCCGTTTGCGCAAAATGATTGAGCGCACCTTGGCCGGTGAGGTGGTCACCACCGAGGCCATCAGGTCCCGCGATGTGATCAAGAAACGGGAACGGGCTTTCAAAGTGCCCACAACCATCCTGTTTGATAACGAAGGCTCCGAAATCTACACCATTATCGAGGTCGACACCCGCGACCGCCCAGGCCTGCTGTTTGACCTAACACGCGCATTGGCCAACACCAATGTCTACATCGCCTCTGCCGTTATCGCGACATTTGGCGAGCAGGTAGTGGACACCTTCTACGTCAAAGACATGTTTGGCCTGAAGTACCACACAGAGAGCAAACAAAGGACGTTGGAAAAAAAGTTGCGTGAAGCCATCGACAAGGGCGCTGAAAGGGCCCGCGCATGAAGCCGATCCGCCTGATGCGCGGCTTTCTGACCGTAGGATTTTGGACCCTGATGAGTCGTGTGCTTGGGTTTGTGCGCGAAATCCTAATCCTGAACTACATTGGCCCCGGCCCGCTGCTGGACGCTTTTGTCGCGGCCTTCCGACTGCCCAACATGTTCCGCCGCTTCTTTGCCGAGGGCGCGTTTAACGCCGCCTTTGTACCGATGTTTTCCAAAAAGCTTGAGGGTGAGGAAAACGCGGAACATTTCGCCAGTGATGCGCTGAGCCTGCTGTTTGCTGCGGTGATGACACTCACCGCCCTTGGCATGATCTTTATGCCAGCGTTGGTGTGGATCACGGCCGAAGGTTTCGCTGGGGATGAGCGGTTTGACCTGACTGTCGGCTTTGGCCGGATCGTCTTCCCTTACATCTTCTTTATGTCCTTGAGTGCGCTGTTCTCAGGTGTGCTCAACGCCACCGGGCGCTTTGCTGCCGCTGCTGCAGCACCGGTCCTGCTCAACATCCTGATCATTCCCGCTTTGGTCGTTGGGCATCTCTCCGGCGGGCCTGCGATCACCTGGCTGATTTGGACCATTCCAGTGGCCGGTGTTGCCCAACTGGCGCTGGTTTGGCTTGCCACTCGTCGCGCTGGCTTGCGCATCCGTCTCAGCCTTCCGAAATGGACCCCAGATATGGCGCGCATGGTGCGCGTTGCGGTTCCTGCAGCACTGGCGTCCGGCGTCATGCAGATCAATCTGGTTGTGGGTCAAATTGTGGCTTCTGACACAACCGGCGCAGTGAGCTGGCTTTACGCCGCTGACCGCCTCTACCAATTGCCGCTGGGGGTAATTGGCATCGCCATCGGCATCGTGCTCTTACCCGACCTGTCCCGTCGCTTGAAAGCGGACGACGGCGCTGGCGCGCAAAATGCCTTCTCCCGCGCCAGCGAATTTGCGATGTTCCTGACCATCCCTTGCGCGGTCGCGTTCCTGATTGTGCCTTTGCCAATTGTCTCCGTACTCTATGAGCGGGGTGCCACTGGTTCGGACGACATCGCTGCAATCTCGATTGCCCTGGCCATCTACGCGATTGGCCTGCCTGCCTTTGTTTTGCAAAAGCTGATACAACCGCTCTATTTTGCGCGCGAAGACACAAAACGCCCCTTCCGATTTGCGGTCTTGGCGATGGCCGTGAACGCCGCATTGGCTTTTGGTCTAGCGCCTTACATCCAATGGTTGGCCCCAGCGGTTGCGGCATCCGTGGCCGCGTGGATCATGGTGGCACAGCTTGGCATTGGCGCACGTGGGTACGGCGCTGTCGCCAAGTTTGACACCCGCCTGCGCAAACGCCTTTGGCGCATCTGCATTGCTTCTGCGGCCATGGGAGGTGCGCTCTGGGGCACATGGGTCATTCTGGTCCCGTGGTTTGGCTTGCCTGGCTGGCGCTATGTGGCACTGGTCATTCTTTTGACCCTCGGAACTGTTGTCTATTTCGGTGTCGGACGCCTGATCGGCGCCTATTCCCCTGGCGAATTGAAAGCAGCCGCGCGCCGTGGTTCCGTTGACACAAACTGACAAATTGACTCAGAAACCGGTTGCCCAAGGCCCCACTCCTGCCGTTAACCTTAAGCATTCTTAAATCTCGGGAGTGAGAAATGAATAATTGGATCATCATGTTGATCGTCGGCATCTTGGCCGCGGTCTTGGGTATTCTGGCTTTGGCCAACCCGTTCGCAGCCTCCATGACCGCAACTGTGTTTGCTGGCTGGAGCTTTCTTTTCTTGGGCGCATTTCAGACTTTCGCGTCATTCAGCGCCCCATCGGCAGGCGCCAAAATCGCAGGTGTCATCCTTGGGCTTTTGGCCATGGTCATTGGCGTGCACATCATCGCACAACCGCTTCAGGGCCTGCTGTCTCTGACCTTCGCCGCGGGCATTCTGTTTTTGGTTTCCGGTGTCTTCAAAGGCGTGTTTGGCTTCTCCAACTTCGAAGGCAGCGCCCGTTGGGCCTTGCTGATCTCGGGTGCTGTCTCCGTGATCCTCGGTCTGATGGTGCTCAACAACTTCCCACAGTCCGCCGCAGTTCTGCTCGGTGTGCTTCTGGCCATCGAGCTGCTGTCCAACGGCATCAGCGCCATCGCACTGGCCTTCGCCGTGCGTAATCTGAACAACGCTGAGGCAGACCAAGAAGAAGCGGCCTAAGCGGCTTACATCACTGGCGGCGGATCTTTTCGCGGATCCGCTGCCATCCTCCGGGTGTCAGGACAAAAGACATCACAAACCCCGCGCCAAAGCCGATCACATCAGCGACCCAATCCGGATTGCCGCCAAAAATCAGACTGAACCCCAGCTGAATGGCGACCAACATGCCAATCAGTGAAAACGCACGGGCCTGTGGTTCGCCAACCTCGCCAAGCCGGGTCCACAGTAAAAACGTAAACGCGCCAATCAGCCCGTATACACCGGGGTAGCTGCCTAAAAGCGGTGTGGACACATCCAAGATCAGCGCATAGCCCAGCGCACCAGTCACACCAGACAGCACAAAAATCGCAAGCGTGGCCCAGCCGGAGAACACCTCGCCCACCATCTTCCCCATCGCCAGCAGCAAAACGCCGCCAAACAGCGCATGGGTGAAATTGTAATGCACAAACAGATAGCTCACAAAGCGGATCATATGTTCCAGCGGATACTGGCCATTGATCAGCATCCAATCAAAAATATCCGATGAAAACGCATAGCGCTGGATCGCATCCAACCGCCAGCCAACCGCCGTTGGACCGCCCAAAATCCCTTTGGAGCCAAGCCACAGCGCGGCCTCCACGCCTGCCAACAACAGGAACAACGCGGTCACCACTGGCGGCAACGGGTTCACGGGACTTTGATCATCTGGGTGGGACATGCCTGTACTCCTTACCCGTCCTGCTTGACGGTGTTTGGCCTCGGAGATAAGCCAAGCAGGCTAACAAATCCAGATGGAGTATTTCCAATGAACGAGGCGGTCCAAACGTCCTCCACCTTTACCCCACGCGTCTTTTCCGGGATTCAACCCTCGGGTGGTCTGACGCTGGGCAATTACCTCGGCGCGATGAAGCGCTTTGTTGACATGCAAGAGGCCGGCACCCACGAGACCGTGTTCTGTATGGTTGACCTGCACGCCATTACAGTCTGGCAAGACCCTGCCAAACTGCAACGCGCGACACGTGAACTCTGCGCAGGCTTTATCGCCGCCGGAATCGATCCCAAAAAATCGATCCTGTTCAATCAGTCTGCCGTGCCAGAGCACACCCAACTTGCTTGGATCTTCAACTGTGTCGCCCGCATGGGTTGGATGCAGCGTATGACCCAATGGAAAGACAAAGCTGGTAAAAACTCTCAGAACGCCTCGCTGGGCTTGTTTGCCTACCCGGCTCTCATGGCCGCCGACATTCTGATCTACCACGCCACCCACGTGCCTGTGGGCGAAGATCAGAAACAGCACCTCGAGCTGACCCGCGATGTGGCGACCAAATTCAACCACGACTTTGACGTCGACTTCTTCCCCATCACCGAACCGGTGATCGAAGGTGCGGCCACCCGTGTGATGTCCTTCCGCGATGGCACCAAAAAGATGTCCAAGTCGGACCCGTCTGATGCCTCGCGCATCAACATGACCGACGATGCGGACACCATCGCCAAGAAGATCCGCAAGGCCAAAACCGATCCAGAGGCGCTGCCGTCTGAGGCCAAAGGTCTGGAAGACCGTCCAGAGGCCCGCAATCTGGTCAACATCTACGCAGGTCTGGCCGGTCTGACGGTGGATCAGGTTCTGGCAGACGTTGGCGGCAAGCAATTCTCCGAGTTCAAGCCCATATTGTCAGACCTCGCGGTGTCAAAACTGTCGCCGATCAGCACCGAAATGGCCCGTCTGATGGAACACCAGGACGAGATCGACAAGATCCTTGCCCACGGTGCAGGACAGGCCCGCGAGATCGCCGCGCCGACCCTGAAAAAAACCTACGAGATTGTTGGCATGGTCGGCGCCTAAGCCCAGAAACATCAAAGCCGCCCCAAACCTCGGGGCGGCTTTTTTCTTGCGTTTGGGGCACCACCACTATGACGTCGAAAAGGCAAACCACCTGCCCCGGATGTGGCGACCGATTTGACGCCATCACCGGCCCAACTCATGCCTATATGACGTCGTCTCCGGGGTGCTATACTGCCTTCAACAGCCTCTTGGCTGCTGAGTATGGCGACCCCGCGCTGCTGCCCACGCACCGGCTCACAGTTGACACCTATGCCGTGCAACACCCCGGTGATCCCAACGCCCGCCGGGCTGTGCAATCTGTGGGCCTGCACCTCGCCCGCCTGAAACTGCAACTCGCCCACGATCTGCCGCCCAAAGAGACCAACGACGTGATGCTCGGCCTGTCAAAGCACAAATCCAGCCTGATCGCTTTGGCCCCTCCGGCGCAGTTCACCCAAACCGTCGCTGACATTGCGCCCCATGCAGGCACCGCACTGCACAGCGCCAAAGTCAGCCAATGGGCGCTGACCACATGGCAAGACTACGCAGCCCATCACACCTACATTTCAGAATGGATCGCGCAAACCGGCCTCTAAGAACATCCATAGCTCAAAGGCCGCGATCAGCGCCCCAACGCGCGCTCCAAAAACAACGCTTCTTGACCTTTAAACAAACCCATAGCCGGATTGCCAAACCCAACCTTCTCCGCAACCCGAACAGAGCCCGCATGCGCCGGATCAAAGATCGCGCAGGCCATGGGAAATTCGCTGGCAAGCACCTGATCCGCCCAGTCCATCACCGCGGCCACAGCCTCTGTCGCCAAACCCTGCCCCTGCGCAGTTGTCTTGAGCACCCAACCTGCCTCCGGCTTGCCATGCACACTGGGCTTTGTGTCCCGATGGTAATCCGCCAGCCCGGCCTCGCCCACAAACGCGCCATCAACTTTGCTTTCGAGCACCCAATAGCCATAACCCAGCGCCTGCCAATGCCCGATGTAGCGCAAAAGCCGAGACCACGACTCCGCAGCCGTCGAGGGCACGCCAGAGATAAGCGCCACAACCGCCGGATCCGCCCACATCGCCGCGCTGTCTTCAAAGTCCGCCAGCGTATGCGGTCTCAGGATCAGTCGATCTGTTTCAAGTCTTGGAATACCTACTGCCACTTCGCTCACCCTCAGCTTGTTTCAATTCACCCTCTTTGGCTTCATTCTTGACAGAATCCAACAGCTGCCCAACCATAAGCCATGGTTTGGTTTGTTTCATTGAAGAGGTTTTTAGGGGCTGCTGCATTTGGAGCTGCCGTTACCTCGTGCCCCCCACTTGTCGCCCAAGAAGCGGCCTTGGTCGCCCCTAACGGGAAACCTGCTGTATTTGGCGTGGCACGCGGCTTCAAGCGCAAGGCAGGACTTTGCTTGGACTACGGCAAATCTCGCTTTCGAAACGGCGCGCCCTATCACGTGGTGGAACCCGCCCGCACCATCACAAGCCACGAAGGTATGGACTTCTGCAAGCGTGCGGGGACGCCCGTCATTGCACCACTGGACGGCAAAATCCGCTTCGTTGAACAAGACAATGCCTCATGGGGCGGCGTTGTCAGCATAACGTCCAACTTTTCCATGCGCCCTTCCCCCGGTAAAAGCAAACAGCGCATCTTTGTGGAAATGGTACACATCGTGCCCGTTCAGGGCCTCAGTACAGGGCAAAAAGTGTCGGCGGGCCAGATTGTCGGTCACGTACAGAACGCCAATCGCCCCAGCATCGGAGACACACCCCACGTGCATTTCGCCGTGCGACGCTGCAACGACTGGCCCACCTGCCATATAGATCCAAACTACTTTTGGCGCGACGGCGTTGGCCGCATCTCCTGCCACACGCCTGCAAAACCACTGCCCAATGGCCGCATGGTTGCACCTCTGCCCTGCAAGTGAACACTCCGGTCGATGGGACTCGCCTGCGCGCTTGCGCACATATTCCGCGCCAAATCGCAAGTTTTCAGCCCGCAAACACGCGCCTACCTTTGTCCCTAACAAAGGAGCATCAGCATGACCGCGTCTTACACCCCGACCGCCCGCATTGGCCACGTGCACCTGAAGGTCGCCGACCTAGACCGCGCCATTGCGTTTTATTCCGACGTTTTGGGGTTTGAAGTGCAATCCCGCCTCGGCAACGACGCCGCTTTTCTTGGGGCCGATGGCTATCATCATCACATCGGACTCAACACATGGCGCAGCAAAGGCAGTGGCCCCGCGCCCGAACACCACACCGGCCTGTTTCACACCGCCATCCTTTACCCATCTCGCGCGGACCTCGCCACCGCTGTGCAACGCGTCATCGACGCGGGCTACCCCGTCTTAGGTGCCTCTGACCATGGCGTCTCCGAAGCCATCTATTTCAACGATCCGGACGGCAACGGCGTAGAGCTGTATCGCGACCGACACTCCGCAGAGTGGCCTCGGCATTGTGACGGCAGCCTGCAAATGTACAGCAGACCCCTCCAACTTGACGGGCTTTTGGCGGACGCCAGCGAACTCTCGTGATGTCATAAAACTGCAAGCGACTTGTCACGAATCTGAATCCATCGCCTTCTAGCTTGGACACCACTAACGATCCAAGCCTCAGGAGCCAGGCATGTCCCACGGCGAACTTTCATTTGACGAAATTGACGAGCTGATCTCGCCACGCGCGGAAGAAACCGATTTTGACCATGTGGTGGAAACCGCCCTGTCCCGCCGTGGCTTCCTGGGCGGTGTGATGACCTTTGGTCTCGGCTCCTTTCTGGTCGGCACCACAGCCCTAACCCGCGAGGCGGTGGCCGCGGGGGATCGTTTTGGCTTCACCCAGGTTGCGGCCAACACCGAGGACACCATCACCGTGCCAGAAGGTTTTGAGTGGGAACAGGTTGTAACCTGGGGCGACCCGCTTTTCTCTGACGCCCCCGCCTTTGACGAAGCCACCCGTGGCAGCGCCGCCTCTCAGGCCCGCGCCTTTGGTGACAACAACGATGGCATGTCGATCTTCACCAAAGACGGCCGCACCGTCATGGCGATCAATAACGAATACACCAACCGCAAGATCCTCTGGGGCAACAACCCCGACGGCAAATGGGTCTCTGACGACGACGTGCAAAAAGGCATGAACGCCCATGGCGTGTCCGTGTTTGAAGTGGCGCGCGACGAGAACGGCAACTGGCAGGTTGTGGTCGACAGCGACTTAAACCGCCGCATCACGCCGCAAACCGACATGGACCTGACCGGTCCTGCCGCAGGCCATGACCTGTTGAAAACCGACGCCGATCCAACCGGCACCACAACTAAAGGTACTTGGAACAACTGCGGCAACGGTGAAACCCCTTGGGGCACCTATCTGACCTGCGAAGAAAATTTCAACGGCTACTTCTCCGCCAAAGACGAAGCACACGAAGTCTCCCCAGAACTCAAGCGCTACGGTGTATCCTCCAAAGACTGGGGCTACGGCTGGGCCAAAGTGGACGCACGCTTTGACGTCTCCAAAAACCCAAATGAGCCCAACCGCGCGGGCTATGTGGTCGAAATCGACCCGTTTGATCCAACCGCTACGCCAAAGAAACGCACCGCTCTGGGCCGTTTCAAACATGAAAACGCCGCCGTGGTCCTCGCACCAAACGGCAAAGCAGTTGTTTACCTCGGCGACGACGAACGCGGAGAGTTCCTCTACAAATTTGTCTCCCACGGCGTCTATACCGCCACCGGCGACAACAGCGATCTTTTGGAAAATGGCGACCTGTTTGTCGCCAAATTCTTTGACGACATGCGCGGCGAATGGCTGGCACTTACACCAGAAACCACCGGCATGTCAGACGCAGAAATCCGCATCCACACTCGTCAGGCGGCGTCCCACGTTGGCGCAACCACGATGGACCGCCCAGAATGGGTGGCGGTGAACCCAACCAAGGCAGAAGCCTATGTTGCGCTCACCAACAACAAGAACCGTGGCAAAAAGCCAAACGCCGGTGGCGATGACACCGCGGCCAATGGCCCCAACCCACGTGACCACAACAACTACGGTCAAATCGCACGCTGGATGCCGGACAATGAGGACCACAGCGCCAACGGGTTTAGCTGGAACCTCTTCGCACTGGCCGGCAACCCGGATGTGCATGATGATGCATATGCAGGCAGCGAGAACATCAATGCTGGAAATATGTTCAACTCGCCGGATGGTATGGCCTTTGACGAGACCGGCCTGTTGTGGATCCAGACTGACGGCAAATATTCTAACGAAGGCGACTTTGCGGGCATGGGCAACAACCAGATGCTTGCGGGCGACACCGTCACCGGTGAAATCCGCCGCTTCCTGGTTGGTCCAAATGAATGTGAAGTCACCGGAGTTTGCTGGTCCCCGGATCGCCGCACCATGTTTGTCGGCATTCAGCACCCGGGCGAAAAAGGCAACTCCCACTTCCCGGATGGCGGCACCTCCGTGCCACGGTCTGGTGTATACTCGGTACGTCGCACAGACGGCGGCCTTATTGGATAACGACTACACAAATTCTGACTACCTAAAGACCTTTTTACAGATCTCTTTTTAGAACCAAAACTTTGGCCCCCGACCACCCCCTGGTCGGGGGCTTTTCTTGGCTGAACCTTCGCTTAGCCGCGCCCGATGTACGGCATCTTGGTCGCCATCACTGTCATGAACTGCACATTCGCATTCAGCGGCATCTCCGCCATATGCAACACAGACCGCGCCGCGTCCTGCACATCCATCGTGGCATTGGGCGCTTTGCCATCGGCTTGCAAACGCGCGTTCAAATCTGCGACCATATCGGTCTCCGCATTGCCAATGTCGATCTGACCGCAAGCGATATCATACGGCCGTCCATCCAGCGACAACGTGCGTGTCAGCCCTGTCACCGCATGTTTGGTCAGCGTGTAACACACCGAGCCTTCACGCGGCACATGCGCGCTCAGTGACCCGTTGTTGATGATCCGTCCCCCTTGAGGCACCTGGCGACGCATCTGCGCATAGGCCAGCTTGGCGGCTATAAACATGCCGCGCACGTTCACGTCGAGCACCTGATCAAACCCGCCCAGATCAATCTCATCGATCGATCCCGCAGGCCCAAACATACCCGCATTGTTGAACAATGCGTCCAACCGCTCGGCCCGCGCCACAAACCGTGCAAACGCGCCTTCCATGGCCGCCGCATCGGTCACATCCGCCACCAAAGGCACCGCATTTACATGCTCGTCCGCAATTGCTTGCAGCTTCTCTTCACTGCGTGCCAAAATGCCAACGCGCCAGCCCGCTTCCAGAAAGGCCTCCGCTGCCGCTTTGCCAATGCCTTGGCTCGCGCCGGTCACAATGATGCTCTTCACGCATTTTCCTCCTGCGCCATCAACTCCAGCGGCGCAGGCGCCACCGTCAAATCACTCACGTCCAGCGGACCCGAAGGCTTGGCCAGCCGATTGCGCACCACCCAATGCAGCCGCTCGCTCGCCCGCGTGATCGCCACATAAGCCAGGCGTTTCCACAAGGGTTGCCCGGCCTCATTCCGGTTCATCCGCGCCGCCACAAACAGGTCTGGCGCAAACACTTGCACATTCTCCCACTGCGAGCCCTGCGCCTTGTGAATGGTCACCGCCGCCCCATGCAGGAACGTCGCCCCCATGCGTGCGGCATAAGGAATAAACGGCTCTTCCTCATCCGGCATCTCAATCTTCACAATCGAGGCCGCCGACACACGCGGGTCTTCCGCCCCCATCACATGCAACCGTGAAAATCCCGGCTTGCGCCCCGGCCCGAGATAAATCACCTGCGCCCCTTTGATCAGCCCCCGCGCCTCCAAATCCAGCCGCTTCTTACGGTGTTTCATCGGCAGCTCGATCCCGTCACAGATCAGCGGCTCCCCTTCCATCAACTCATCTTCGGGCGCACCGTGCACCCTGCGAAACGCGTTGATCAGCCGGATACGGGTTGCGTTGCGCCACACCAACACGGGTGAGCGCGCCATCAGATCGACCTCAACCCGCTGCGCCAGAACCACACGATCATCTTTGCGCGCGGCCTCCTCCACCATGCGTTCAAAATCCTGAAACCCCAGCTGAGGATCGGCCAGCGCATGCGCCAAATCCAAAATTGGGTTGTCCGCATCCTGCCGGTGAATACGCTCCAAATTGTAGACCGCAGGCGCAGGCAGCTTATCAAACACCATCGCGCCCGACTGGTTCACCGGGGCCAACTGCGCCGGATCACCAAACAACACCAGCGTGCTGAAAATCTCTTTCAGATCATCAAACTGCTTGTCATCCAGCATCGAGCTTTCGTCAATGAACCCGATGTCCAGTGGGTCATCCCGCCGCTTCCAGCCGGTGATAAAATCACTGCCCCGCAACCCAGCCGCCGCCAAAGCGCCGGGAATGGATTTGTGCAGCTGATAAAACGCATGTGCCCGATCCAAGGCCTCTTCCGTCAGCCCTTCAATCTCTGGCTTCTCACCTTTTTCCGCCAGCCACTCCGCAATCTTCTCATATTCCGGATCATAAACCGGCGTGTAGATGATCCGGTGAATGGTCGTCGCAGGCACGCCGCGCATCCGCAAAACACTCGCCGCCTTGTTGGTGGGAGCCAAAATAGCCAGCGTGCGATGATCTTTCTTGCGCTTGCCTTCATAATCGCCGGAGACAATGTCCACCCCCGCGCCTTCCAAGGCTTTCACCATCTCCGCCAGCAACAAGGTTTTACCGGACCCTGCCTTACCGGTCACGGCAGCAATTGCCTGTTTGCCTTCGATCGCAGGCGTCAAAAGGCCTTCGTCCAAATCCACCCCCAGCCCTTTGAGCAAAGAGGAAATATTGTCAAAGGCCTCGGCCTGATCGTGGCTGAATGTAACGGATGTGCTGCTCATGGCGCGACCCTATAATGCGTGGCGCATGGGGGCCAGCGGGTTTCGTAAACCTATGCCCGGAATCAAGCCGCAGGCGCCGGGCAACGCCCGACCTCCCCCACGGGAGGGCGTTTCTGGACCGCTGCGACAGCCAAATGGGTCTGAGTTTCTTGGCAGTAGGTCAGGCACATTGAAACCAAACAGCGCCCCCCCGAGGTCGGGCGCTGCCCTTCAGTCCATATCGAAGGTATCCCTTTCAGCTATTCATCTTGAAAGTCCAGCTTTTCGGGAACACGGCTCTTTCCGTAATAGCTAAATACAGACCATCGAAACGCATCTCTTCTCATTTCCAACACAAGATCATTTTGGGCTTTTGCCAAGGCTTAATAGGAAGGAGCCAAAGCCTGGCTGCTGGAAGATAACTCGAAGTGCGCCTCGAAGTACCTCTTTTGCAACATCCCCCACGCCATCATGACTAATTTGTCGGCATAGAAAATCAGTTTTGGCAACTGCTCGGTTGCAGGCCTCATGGTCTCACAAAACTCTTGCTCGCTTGTATCTTGGTAAGTGTCATTCAACGGAGGCAAAACAGAGAGAAAGCTAAGGTAAGCTTCTCTTTTTTCAGCAAGTATCCGTTCCGACTCCGCCCAAAAACCTCCCAAAAACAAAGCCGAGCACTCCAACGACCAAACTGACCAGTGCCCCTAAAAAACTAAACAATGTTATGAACCCTTCTACTTCTGACAACTCAAATAAAACTTCTGCGAAGCCTAAAACCAATTAGATCACCAGACCAAATCACTAAGATTGAACAAAAAAAGACCCCCGAAACCTTGCGGCTCCGGGGGCTGGAGGAAACGGGGGAAACCGTTTGACCTATTCGTAACGCTTACTTGCCCGCGTCGAGCACATCTTCTAGCGTGCGCAGGCCGGTCTTTGGCGCCTGCACCAGCACCGACATGTTGCCCGGCTTGTGCTCGTTGCGCAGCATCTTCATGTGCGCATCCGGCAGCTCTGCCCATGGGAAGACTTCCGACATACATGGGTCCAGACGACGCTCCACCATCAACTGGTTGGCGGCCGCGGCCTGCTTCAGGTGGGCAAAGTGGCTGCCCTGCAGACGCTTCTGGTGCATCCACATGTAACGCACGTCAAAGGTACAGTTGAAACCAGACGTCCCGGCGCAGATCACAACCATGCCGCCTTTTTTCACCACCAACGTGGACACCGGGAAAGTCGCCTGACCGGGGTGCTCAAACACCATGTCCACGTTTATGCCTTTGCCGGTGATCTCCCAGATCGCCTTGCCAAACTTGCGCGCTTCTTTCAGCCAATCATTGTACTCTGGCGTGTTCACTGTCGGCAGCTGACCCCAGCAGTTGAAGTCGTTGCGGTTGATCACGCCTTTTGCACCAAGCCCCATGACAAAGTCACGCTTGCTCTCGTCCGAAATCACACCAATCGCATTGGCACCGGCGGTGTTGATCAGCTGGATCGCATAAGAGCCCAGCCCACCGGACGCGCCCCAAACCAGAACGTTCTGGCCCGGCTTCAGATCATGTGGCTCGTGGCCAAACAACATCCGGTACGCGGTGGCCAGTGTCAGCGTGTAACACGCGCTCTCTTCCCAAGTCAGGTGCTTGGGACGTGGCATCAATTGCTGCGCCTGCACACGGGTGAACTGCGAAAACGATCCGTCAGGGGTTTCATAGCCCCAGATGCGCTGGCTGTCGGAGAACATCGGGTCACCGCCGTTGCAGTGCTCGTCGTCGCCGTCATCCTGGTTGCAGTGGATCACAACCTCGTCACCCACTTTCCAGCGCTTCACCTTGTCACCAATGGCCCAAACGATACCCGCCGCATCAGAACCGGCAATGTGGTACGGCTGCTTGTGTACATCAAACATCGACACCGGAACGCCCAGACCGGCCCAAACGCCATTGTAGTTCACGCCCGCGGCCATCACCAGAACCAGCACTTCGTGGCTGTCCAGCGTTGGCACGTCGACAACTTCTTGCAGCATCGCCTTATCCGGCTCGCCCTGACGTTCGCGGCGGATCGCCCACGCGTACATCTGTTTGGGCACATAGCCCATCGGGGGCATTTCACCCACTTCATAAAGGTCTTTTTGCGGTGCGTCGTAGGCCGCCAGGCCGTTGTCAGTATCCAGAGCCATTTTCGCCTCCTGATTGGTCGTTTCGCCGCGATGCAGAATCGCGTTCCTGACACCGAAATATCGATGACGGAGTAACATTGCAACCCATAACGGGGTGTTTTTGTAATTTTATGACCCAGCAATCGCAGCATAAATTGCTGCACTCGCACAATCACTCAAGCAGATGCCGTATGGAGTTGGCATAATACCGCAAAATGTCCGCCTGCGCACAGTTGGCGGAATACCCCCCGTCCTTTTCGATGAGAATGCGCCGGCCAACCAACGTTCTAAGCGCCCCTTCGACCGCATCCTCCGGGGCATCCCGCAAAAACTGTGCCCGGTTCTGCGGCAAGACCGCCAAGCGCGCGGCAAACGCCGCGCTGGCCTTGCTGTGCGACAATGGCGCCTGTGCCTTCTCAAAAATATACGCCATCAACGGCACCGGTAGAACCGGCACAACCGCGTTGATGCGCGCCATCAGTTCCAGCCCTAAGGGCTCCGCAACCTCGTCTTCCACATTTTGAGAAAATTCAGTCAACGAAAGCGGGCGTCCAAACTGCACTGTGGCATTGCCAAAGCGGTGCACTTTCCCACGCATACGCAACAACAGTTGTTTGAAGAAAAACCCAACGATCACACTGATCCGCGCCCGAAACCCATTTTTTCCACTTGCCGAGGCTTCCAGCAGGATCCGATCCTCCAGGACCCGATCATAGTTGATCGCCACCGGCACAAACACCACGTCACGCCCCTCAGGCTCATGGGCATCGGTGATGTATTTGAGCAATCCAAGCTTTGGATCCTGCGGCGCCCCCGTCAACGAAAGCCGCCCTTCTGGAAACATCGCCTGCGAGACCCCTGCTTCTGTCGCCAGCCGCACATAAGCGGCCAGAACTCTCCGATACAGATCGTTGCGTGATTTACGCCTGATGAAGTAAGCGCCCATGGCTCGGATCAACCGGCTCAGGGGCCAAACCCGCGCCCACTCACCCACCGCATAAGACAGTGCAGACCGGCGTGCCGCGAGATAGGTGATCAGCACGTAGTCCATGTTGCTCTTGTGATTGATCACATAGACCACGGTGCTGTCATGTGAAATCGCATCCAATGCGGCCTCATCCACGTGGGTCAGCCGCACACGATAAAAGGCGCGACTCAAAAACCGCGCAATACGAATGGCCACACCAAAGTACATGGTCGCGGAGAACGACGGGACTATTTCGCGGGCATAGCGTTTGGCCACTTCAAACGCCACCGCCTCCGGGATCCCCTCTTCCGCCGCGTGCGCTGACACCGCGCGGGTCACATCCGGCTGGTAAATGAGCCGCTCGATCATGTCGTGCCTTTGCGCCAGCTTAAACGGCTCAATTGGCCGCTCCAGCTTTGCGTTCACGCGCGCCACCACCTTCTCCATGCGACGGCGAAAGAACCAGCGCACTGAAGGAAACAACAAATGGCTGGCCGCCGTGACCACCGCAAACAGCAGGATCAGCACAAACAGCCAAATCGGGAGTTCAATTGTCGACGTCATCTTGCGACACTGCCAACAGCGAGCGTCCAGAACAATAGGCTTCGCGCAACGCTCCCCCGTCACCTCTGCCAGGGAATGGCGTTTTTTGCCGCGATGCAGCGAATTGACTTGCGCAGGATGTTTCGCGTACATACCCTCAAACGAAAGATTGTTGCTAGGTCACCACTGGACCCCCAGCAGAGGAATGAAACATGTCGCAGACGCAGATAAATCAAACCGCCGATAAGCCTGCCAAAGACCGTCCCTGGTTGATTCGAACCTACGCAGGCCATTCCACCGCTGAGGCCTCCAACGCGCTCTATCGCTCCAATCTGGAAAAAGGCCAAACTGGCCTCTCGGTGGCTTTCGATCTGCCAACACAGACCGGCTATGACAGTGACCATATTCTGGCGCGTGGTGAAGTTGGCAAGGTGGGCGTGCCCGTTTGCCACTTGGGTGATATGCGCACTCTGTTTGATCAGATTCCTCTGGAACAGATGAACACCTCCATGACGATCAACGCCACCGCCCCTTGGCTTCTGGCGCTGTATATCGCAGCAGCAGAAGAGCAAGGCGCTGACGTGACCAAGCTGCAGGGCACGGTACAAAACGATCTGATCAAAGAGTACTTATCACGCGGCACCTACATCTGCCCGCCAGATCCAAGCCTCAAAATGATCGCGGATGTGGCCGAATATTGTTACATCAACGTGCCCAAATGGAACCCGATGAACGTTTGTTCCTACCACCTGCAAGAGGCCGGCGCGACACCTGAACAAGAGCTGGCCTTTGCTCTGGCCACAGCCATTGCCGTTCTCGACGCGCTCAAACCTCGTGTACCGGCCGAAGATTTCCCCGCCCTCGCGGGGCGCATCTCATTTTTTGTGAACGCAGGTATCCGCTTCGTAACCGAAATGTGCAAAATGCGGGCCTTTGTGGATCTCTGGGACGAAATCCTCGAAACCCGCTACGGCGTCGAAAACCCAAAATACCGCCGCTTCCGCTATGGCGTTCAGGTAAATTCCCTTGGGCTGACCGAGCAGCAGCCGGAAAACAACGTTTATCGTATACTAATTGAAATGCTGGCTGTGACGCTTTCCAAAAACGCACGGGCTCGGGCGGTGCAATTACCGGCATGGAACGAAGCGCTTGGTTTGCCACGTCCATGGGATCAGCAATGGTCCATGCGCATGCAACAAATCATGGCCTTTGAAACAGACCTTTTGGAATACGACGACCTGTTTGACGGAAATCCAGCGGTCGATTCAAAAGTGAATGCCTTAAAAGACGGCGCACGACGTGAATTGGCCAATTTGGAAAGCATGGGCGGCGCCATTGGCGCTATTGATTATATGAAATCCCGCCTTGTCGATAGCAACGCCGAACGTTTGAACCGCATCGAAGCAGGCGAAACCGTTGTTGTCGGCGTGAACAAATTTCAAAAAGGCGAGCCGTCGCCGCTCATGACCGGAGACGGCGGCATCATGGTGGTTGATCCTGCTGTGGAGCAGAAACAGATTGGGCGCCTGGGCGAGTGGCGCAGCCAACGTAACACCGCCGCCGTGGAAAAGGCTCTGGCCGACCTGCGCGCCGCTGCCGCAGATGGTAAAAACGTCATGCCCGCATCCATCGCAGCGGCCAAGGCCGGCGTCACAACCGGTGAGTGGGCCGCACAAATGCGGATTGTGCATGGTGAATACCGCGGCCCAACAGGTGTATCAGGCGCGCCATCCAACAAAACCGAAGGCCTGGACGACCTGCGCGCCGCCGTGGATGCGGTGTCTGACAAGCTTGGGAGACGTCTCAAGTTTGTTATTGGAAAACCGGGACTTGATGGCCATTCCAATGGCGCAGAGCAAATTGCCTTCCGGGCTCGCGATTGCGGCATGGACATCACCTATGAAGGTATCCGGCTAACACCCGAGGAGATTGTGACTAAGGCGCAGGAAGACCAGGCCCATGTTGTCGGCTTGTCGATTCTGTCCGGCTCCCATATCCCACTGATCGAAGACTTGATGCTGCGGATGCGTGACGCAGGCTTGGGGGACACGCCAGTCATTGTTGGAGGGATCATTCCAGACGAGGATGCAGACCGATTGCGCGCCATGGGTGTGGCTCGCGTCTATACGCCCAAAGATTTTGAACTGAACACCATCATGGGCGACATTGTCACCTTGGCGAATCCAAACCCGGTTGCCGCGCAATAGCGCGGATGTTCCCAGCGTATCAGTCCCAATTTTCAAGAAATCCGCAGATTTTACGGGTAGGGAAAACCCTACCCGCAATCAAAGGTTGCAAAATTTGAAATGTAACTCTCAAAAATAGTTTTACGCCTTGCATATCCGTGTGACGCCCTGCGAAAATCGGCTCAGACCAATAAATGAGTGGATCTCCGGAATGAATTTGGAAGATATGAGCCGAGAAGCCCTGATTGATTTGCGAGCGCAGATTGATATCCAGCTGGAAAAACGCGAGGCTCAACGCAAAACTGATGCGCTAAAAGCCATCGAAGAAGCCGCCGAAAAATACGGTTTCTCTCTGGAAGAGCTGGCCAGTGTTACCGGCAAAAAGCGTGGCGGCCTGATGAAAGGTGTCCCAAAATACGCGCACCCCGACGACAAAACCAAAACCTGGACTGGCAAAGGCCGCAAACCAAAGTGGTTTGACGAAGCGCTGGCTGCGGGTATCACACCGGACGCTATGGAAATCTGAGCCCCCACAGGCTCACAATTCAAAAGCCGGAGCACGCGTACCTACGCTGCTCCGGCTTTTGTTTTTCGCAGCAGATGTTTCTCTAATTTTCGACTTGTGCCACGATAGTTTTTTGAGCATCTGATTCACTCTTACGTGTTTGCGCATGCCGCACACGCCCCTACAAAGACCAAAAGGAATTGCCATGACTGTTCATATCGGAGCCCAACCCGGAGACATCGCAGAAACCGTTCTTCTGCCTGGCGATCCTTACCGTGCCAAATGGGCGGCAGACACATTTCTCACTGACGTCAAATTGGTGAACGAAGTGCGCGGCATGCTAGGTTTCACCGGCATGTGGAAAGGCAACCGCGTCACCATCCACGGCTCTGGTATGGGCATGCCCTCCCTGTCGATCTACGTCAACGAACTGATCAAAGACTACGGCGCAAAAACCCTGATCCGCATCGGTTCCTGTGGCGGCATGCAACACAGCGTGAAAGTACGCGACGTGATTGTCGCCATGACCGCGACCACGCTCTCCACTCCGTCACGTGGCATCTTCAAGGAATTGAACTTCGCCCCCTGTGCGGATTACGGCCTGCTGCGCGCAGCTGCAGATGCTGCCGAAGCCAAAGGCACAGCCACCCACGTGGGCGGCATCTACAGCTCCGACGTGTTCTACGACGAACGCCCGGACCTGACCGAGCAGATGACCCGACACGGCATCCTTGGCGTCGAAATGGAAGCTGCCGAGCTCTACAACCTCGCCGCGCGCCACGGCCGCCGCGCCCTGGCGGTGCTCACCGTGTCAGACCACCTGCTGACCGGCGAAGCCCTGCCGTCTGAGGACCGAGAAAAAACCTTTGGTGACATGGTGGAAATCGCGCTGGAAGCCGCTTTCGCCTGATCGGCAACACATCCCGCCAGGCGGCCACGCACATCTTGCGACAGGCCGCCTGACATGCCACACACGCCCCAAACCGCTGCAGCCGCAGCTCATCGACACAAGGGGCCCTCCATGACACGTGTATTGCAAGCTCAACGCAAGGAACCGGTTTCCGGCGAAACCCGCTCTGCGGTGATTTTCCTGCATGGCTATGGCGCCAATGGCGCTGACCTGATGGGCTTGGCTGATCCGCTGGCTGAACATCTGCCAGACACGCTGTTCATCGCCCCTGACGCGCCAGAAGAAATCCCCGGCATGCCCATGGGCCGCCAATGGTTTCCAATCCCTTGGATCGATGGCTCCTCTGAGGAAGAAAGCGAGCGCGGCATGTTGGCCGCCGTCGAAGATCTCAACGCTTTCCTCGATGCGGTTATGGTCGACGAAGACCTCCTGCCCGAACAGGTTGTGCTCCTTGGTTTCTCCCAAGGCACCATGATGAGCCTGCACGTCGCGCCGCGTCGCGAAGACGAACTGGCGGGCATCGTGGCCTTCTCCGGTCGCCTGCTGCAACCGGATTTGCTCAAAGACGAAGCTGTCAGCAAACCGCCAATCCTGCTGATCCATGGCGACCAAGATGACGTGGTGCCGCCGCAGTCCCTTCCCGAAGCGGCCGAGGCCCTGCAAGAGGCTGGTTTCACTGACGTTTACGCCCACATCATGAAAGGCACTGCACACGGCATTGCACCGGATGGGCTAAGCGTCGCGCTCGCCTTCATGCGCGACAAACTGGGCCTTTAGGGCCACGCCCAAGTAATTTCGCGACGCTCCAGGACCCCAAGTGGCAAAAGTGTTTTGTCCCGCTTAGACGCTGGGGTAGGAATCCATAAGATTTTACGTATTGGATTTGATCGTGTCAGCTACTGTGAACCCTAAGATTTCTTCTTTCAGCCAATCTAGAGGTGGCGCGCGCGCCAAGCTGGCAGCTCTGCTCTGCGCGACGGCACTCATACCGGCTCAGGCCGTCTTTGCCCAAAGCGCAAACCCGCTGGATCTTGCCCCAAACCGCATCGTCTCCCTTGAAACCGGCAATATGTACGAGGCCGGGACATTGGAGCTCAATGTGGGGGCTCGCCAAACCAGCCCTGACGACCGCGCCGGCACCGGAAACCAAAACTATCACGGCGGCGGCAGCTACGCCTTTACTGACCGCTTCACCCTAGGGGTGGAGCTTCAGAACTATATCGACCCAGTTGGCGGGCCCATCGCTGGTTTGCCTGGCGCAGGCCCGGACAAGGTTCCGCAACTGGAAACCAACCAAATTGCCCTTTGGGGCAAATACCAACTTTACAAAGATGATCGCTGGGCCATTGCCGCATTGGGCTCCGCCGAGGTCTTCACCACGATGAAAACCGATCTGTGGGGCAGTTGGCTCAATCCACAGTCCAACATTGTGATTGGCGCTATCAAAGCTCCTATCTCCTATTCGGTATCACCCAAGCTGCAACTGCACCTCACACCAGGTATCACCCTTGGGCCAGATGAAATCGACGGTGATCAATTCTACGGCAACATGGTGACCATGGGCGCCGGTGTCACCTATCGCGCGCATCCGCGTTTGGCCCTCTTTGGCAGTGTCGAAACCGTGCTCAACGGCGAAAATACAATTGCGAGTGACGGCAACTGGACAACACAGCCTGTTTGGTCCGCGGGTGGTCGATATAACGTAACCCCTCGGCTGGCCTTCGAAGGCTATCTGACAAATGGATTTGGCGTTTCTCCAGCCACCAGCGCTTGGGCGTTCTGGCCAGATGGCGACCACCTCTTGGTCGGTGGCCGGTTGGTTTACACCCCGGGCGACACACGGGACGTGAGCTATCGTACGCTCTCCTTGCCAGCGACCCAACCGCAGTTGAACACCCAGCAAGACGGCTTCACACTTGGCTCCGCCGCCACGCTGGAGCCGGGTTTGATGCGCGCTGACCTCTGGTATGGCAGCGGCAACAACTCCGGTGCCTCGATCAATTTCAGCCCCGATCGCGATATCGAGCTGCAATTTCTGTTTGAGCAATTCTCTGACAACGCCACCTCAGACCCCAGCCTCGTGCCAACAACTCATGTGCGCTACATGATTGGCCCAAAACTGCGCTTTATGGATCAAAACAACGGCAATCCATTCTCCCTTGCAGGACGCATGCTGTACGGGCGCCAAATCAGCCCCGGCTCTCTGAAAGTTGGCGTTTTCTACACCGACCTCACCGCCAACTACAAAACCGGCAATGGCTTCTCTTTCACGGCCAGCCCAAAAGTCGCAGCGTGGGGCAGCAAAGAGCTCATCGGACTGGGGATGGGCGTGGCCTATGGCTTTGGCAACGGTCTCGAGTTGATGGCCGAAGCCACGCCAATTGGCCGCGACGGCAGCGAAACCACCTGGGCAGCAGGCGCCCGTTATCACTTTGGCCAGTCCGGTTTCTCCGTCGACGCACAGGCCACAAATGCGATTGGGCGACACGGCATTGGCAGCATGATTGCCCAAGACGACACACGGTTCGCGTTGACCTTGTCTAAGACCTTTGACATCTCAGGCGTCAAATTCTGGTGAACTGAACCGGTTCATCACACGTCAAATCAATCCCCTTGCCTGCCAATCAGGCGAGGGGGTCATGCTTGAGGCGCGAGCGTCACAAGCCTGTTACCCATCTGTGCCACGTTGCACTTGCCTCATCACAATGGGCGGAGACGTATATTGTGAGGCTTGTCAGAATTGGACCACGAGATATAGTGGTCCCAGGCCGCGTGCCACTGCGGCACGCGCGCAGCGAGGGAGCTCCTCTATGGACGGTGACTTTAGGACGGAATTCACACGACATCCCGGCGGGTTGAAACATCACCCCGCTCTGGTGCTGAATGCGGACTACCGGCCCCTCTCTTACTACCCACTTTCACTATGGCCTTGGCAAGACGCCATCAAAGCCGCCTACATGGACCGGGTCGACATAATTGCCGAATACGACCAAGTGGTGCGCAGCCCCTCTACCGAAATACGGATACCTTCGGTTGTGGTGCTCAAAGACTATGTCAAACTGCAAAAGCGCGTGGCCTTCACGCGCTTTAATCTTTTTCTACGGGACGGGTTTTGTTGCCAGTATTGCGGCGCCCGTGGCGATCTGACGTTTGACCACGTCATCCCGCGTGCTGCAGGCGGGGTAACCAGTTGGGAGAACGTGGTTGCTGCCTGCTCCCCCTGTAACCTGAAAAAAGGCTCCAAAAGCCTGCGACAGGCCGGCATGAACCTACGCAAACCACCGCGTCAGCCGGGTCCGGGAGAGCTGCGCAATATCGGACGAAAATTCCCCCCCAACTTCCTGCACGACAGCTGGATGGACTATCTTTATTGGGACGCAGAACTCGACGCCTGACACATCCCGTGAGAAGCGTTAACACGCCTCTGCACTGAAAACATCGCACCTCCGCGATACAGTCGTGATACCGACAACATACCGACGTGGTTTTTGATGGTTAACGCGGCACTCCGTGGCTCCTGTCGTAGCCGTTGACCTCAGGCGGTGTCCACCCACCCAAAGCGCCTTCCTCAGGCGCAAACACCTCCACCAACATCGGGTAACACGCCGCCGTATCAGAGCTGTGTTCACTGGAACAATCGCCCCCCGGACAAGCGCTCAGCGCCCCCAACAGGTCAATTTCAGCAAAGAACTCCAGATAGTCCCCCGGCCGCACCGGACTGGCTTTCATGAAGTACTGTCCTGTATCCCGTGTGAACCCGGTGCACATAAAGACATTAAGAACATCATGCACATATGGCTCCGCCTCCCGCAGCGACATACCCGTGTGGTCTGCCAACGCCCGCGTCAAATTGGAGTGGCAGCAGTAGTGATACTGATCCCCACTCAACAGGTTGCCCGTATAGGGATCGCACCGTGTACCAATCACGTCATGCACCGACCCACCATAGTCATCAATGCCGTACCATCCCAAAGTGTCCTCCACGATGGTCGCCATTGGCCGCAGAGAGGGCAAACTGGTCCACATACGTTCGCCCGTTGAGATGTGCGTCCCGTGTAAAGCCCTTGTTTTGCCCGAGAAAAATCTCTCATTCAGGTCGTTTGAATGCCACAAATTCAGGTCACCAACTTGTGGCCCTTCCACCGATGAAATCCGAAAAAACTGCCCCGCAGGCACCTCAAAACACCGCGCATCCCGCGCCGGTATCAGCACCTCATCAACCTTCGTGGCAGTCTCACGCGCCGCTTGATACAGCGCCATCGGCGCCTCCGGCAGTGTCTCATTGGGATAGCAAATCACCGGCTTAATCGCGCGGCGGTCGTCGGCATCGGCGGGGGGCAAAGGCATGTCTGTCATGCCGCGATCCTGCCCCCGACCAGCACACTCTTGCAATGCAAAAATTGTGTTATTTCACAGTGATGGTGATCACCTCAGACACAACCGGTGGGTTGTGCGGCACATGAAATTCGTCCCCCAAAACCAGCTGCAATGTGTGCGTACCCGCAGGCAAATCCAGCATCACCTCGGTCTGCCCACCGCCAAAATGCTTGTGATTGTCATCTGTCGGCACACCGTTTTCCATCAACTCTGCATCCTCCACGCCCTCACCAAGAGGTGGGCGGTTGATAAAAATGTGATGGTGGCCGGTGTTCTCTTTCTCGGTTCCTGCAGGTGCAACCCCCATGCCGGACAGCCCAAAGTTCACCACAAACGGCGCTTCCACAGAATCGCCATCACCGAGATTTATGAAATAGACGGTCGCCCCATCAGGTGACGGCGTATCCCCTGCAAAAGCCTGAGAACTCAGCATAATTGCCAATGCAGCTGCAAATTTCTTCATCACATTTCCTCCGAACTCTTAAACAATACTCGAAGGATACCACAGATCGGAAACTGCTCTAAACGCTCCGGCCAGCAGCTCTACCGGAGAAGATGCACCCACCAAGGAACGTCCCTTCTAGGGCATTGTATCCATGATACCCACCGCCGCCAAAGCCTGCGACTTCGCCAGCCGCAAACAGCCCGTCAAAGACAGATCCATCCGGCCGCAACACTTGTCCCGTAACATCAGTATGCAGTCCGCCCAAGGACTTGCGCGTGAGGATGTTCAAACGGACGGCAATCAACGGCCCATTCTCACGGTCCAGAACGCGATGCGGCTTGGCCGTGCGGATTAAACGATCCCCACGATAGTTCCGCGCCCCGCGAATGGCAGTCACCTGCGCGTCTTTACAATATTCGTTATCGATCTGCGCATCCCGCGCTTCGATCTGAGGTCGAATTTTCTCAAGGTTCACAGGCACATCCGGCGTGATCTTGTTCATACCGGCCACCAAATCTTCCAGCGTGTCAGCCACCACAAAGTCTTCACCATGCTCCTTGAACGCCTCCACTGGTCCCGGCGCTCCTTTGTTCATCACCCGCCGTTTGAGCACTTCTGACCACTTGCCAGAGGTCAAATCTGGGTTCTGTTCGGACCCCGAAAGCGCAAACTCTTTCTCGATGATTTTCTGCGTCAGGATAAACCAGCTGTGCTCATGGCCCGTCGACAAGATCCGCTGCAACGTTCCCAAGCTGTCAAAGCCTGGTAGATACGGCGCCTCCATGCGCTCCCCCAAAGCGTCAAACCACATCGAGCTAGGCCCCGGCAAAATGCGAATACCGTGGTTGGGCCAAATCGGATCCCAGTTCGCCAACCCTTCGGTGTAATGCCACATCCGATCCGCGTTGATGACCCCCGCACCCGCCTCTTCGACAACTCGCTGCATCTGCCCGTCAACATAGTCAGGCACTCCCGCAACCATCCGCTTTGGCGCCTTGCCAAGGCGGTCTTCTGGCCAATACCGACGCACCATTTCATGATCGCCGCCAATGCCACCCGATGTGATCACCACCGCCTCAGCGCGCTGTTCAAAGTCACCAACCACGTCGCGGGAGGTCGACCGACCCCGGTCAGCCCCATCAGAGGTCAACACCTGACCTCGCACACCTTTCACAACTCCATTTTCAACAATCAAGTCAGTGATTTTGTGGCGAAATCCAAACTCCACGCGCCCACCAGAAACATGCTCCCGCACCAACCGCTCAAACGGGGCTACGACACCAGGGCCAGTGCCCCAGGTGATGTGAAAGCGCGGCACCGAGTTGCCATGCCCATGCGCCAAATCTCCGCCACGTTCAGCCCAGCCCACAATCGGGAACCAGCGCATGCCAATACCGTGCAACCAGCTGCGCATCTCCCCTGAACAAAACTCCAGATAGGCTTCCGCCACCTTACGGGGATTGGCATCTTCAGACCGATCAAACTGGGCTGACCCCATCCAATCCGCCAACGCCAATTCAGGGCTGTCCTTGATGCCCATTCGCCGCTGTTCCGGCGTATCCACCATGAACAGTCCCCCCAACGACCAAAAGGCCTGCCCGCCTAGGCTTTGTTCACCTTCCTGGTCAAGCAGCAGCACTTTGCGCCCACGGTCTGCTGCTTCATTGGCGGCCACAAGCCCAGCCAGCCCGCCGCCCACGATAATCACATCGGTCATGGCACATCCCTCCCCTGTTTAAGGAAAGGCTAGCCCCAGCTCCTCAAACCACCAAGCCAGACCTAACGTCAGCACCGCTCCCCTTAAGCCAGGCCAAGAAAAAAGCGCCCCGAAACCTCGGAGCGCTGATCATCAAGTGTCTGTTTGGCTTAAGCGGCTTTCACATACTCGTAGTAGGTTTCGCTAGACGGTTTTACCGCTGCAACGCGTGGTGGCTGGGTGTAGTAGGCATAAGCCTGCTCCAGAGCTTCCAGCGCGCGGTTGGCAAAATTTTCGGGGCTCTCGTTTTTTGACGCGGACATTGGTGTACTCCATGTAAATCCGGTGTCCTCCCTCGCGCACAAATATAGACATCACCTCAACCTCTTTAACCGCTTATCCTGCAATGGCGCTATGCAAGAATTGCAAATGTATGCAGTGGAATACATCTTTGACCAAAGAAAAAGCCCGCCTCAAAAGACGGGCCTTCCCAATCAAATCAGCAAAAAATCAAACGTGACGCTCAACCAGCATTTTCTTGATTTCAGAAATTGCCTTGGCTGGGTTCAGCCCCTTCGGGCAGGTCTTCGCGCAGTTCATGATGGTGTGACAGCGGTATAGTTTGAACGGATCTTCCAGCTCATCCAAACGCTCTCCTGTCGCCTCATCCCGACTGTCGATGATCCAGCGATACGCATGCAAAAGCGCTGCTGGGCCGAGGTATTTGTCACCATTCCACCAGTAGCTTGGACAAGACGTGGAGCAGGACGCGCACATCACGCACTCATACAGCCCGTCCAGCTTCTTGCGATCTTCGATCGACTGGCGCCATTCTTTTGCCGGACGGTTGGTCTTTGTTTCCAACCACGGCATGATCGAGGCGTGCTGCGCGTAGAAATGCGTCAGATCCGGGATCAGGTCTTTCACCACCGACATATGCGGCAGCGGGTAGATTTTCACGTCGCCCTTAACTTCGTCCAACCCGTAAATACAGGCCAATGTGTTGATCCCATCGACGTTCATCGCGCAGGAGCCACAAATACCTTCGCGGCAAGAACGGCGGAATGTGAGCGTTGGATCAACTTCGTTTTTGATCTTGATCAGCGCGTCCAAAATCATCGGGCCGCACTTATCCATGTCTAGGAAATACGTGTCCAATTGCGGGTTCTTGCCATCATCCGGATTCCAGCGATAAATCTGGAACTTGCGCACATTGGTCGCGCCTTCTGGCTTTGGCCAGGTTTTGCCAGTCACAATCCGGCTGTTCTTGGGGAGGGCAAATTCGACCATGGTCTTTCCTTCCTATACGTGGGCGCGCGCAATGCGCATACCTTCGTTCTTGTTCAGGCTTTTGGGGATGGCATCGGACCATCCTCAAAAAGCGATTGATTGTTTTTGATCAGCTCGGCCACCTGTTTGCGGGCGGGCTGCGCGAGTGCCAACTGATTTAGTTGACGCATAAATTCTAAAGCCTTGGGATTGAGGCTCTGATTGGACCGTCCGGCAAGCGGCTCCAATGTGTCGATGTCATCATCCGACAGCCCGGCAAAGCCCAACAACTGACGCCCCGGTCGTCCCGCAGTGGTCTCATCCTCAAGAGCAAACACACGCACACGCGCCGCCCCAACAAGGCTTTCCATTTCAGACCGCACTGCAGCCCAAGCACGGCTGTTCTCCGTTTCTGAGAGGAACTCCTCAAGCGTGCCGGTATATCCATCCGACTTCACCGCCTGATTGTACACGCTGCGCTTCCAGCCCTCCATGTCACGAGTGTAAAGCACATAGTCTGGTACATACGGTGCGAGATGGATTTCCAGCAAGCGAATGATATCAGAAAGACGCGGAAAAACGTCCCGCACATCAGACCGCCCCATCATCGCGCCACAGATATTCTCGTGGCTGATAATACAAACCCGGTCGTCATTTCCTAGCTCTTCACGCACCTGTTCAATCAGCGCCACCAAGTCCGCTTCGTGTTTGGCAGGCCGCATGCTGAAAAGCGTGCAGCTGCGCCCCAACTCGCGTGTTAGAGACCCTTTGGAGGGCACGCGAATGTCCAACCGGTCAGCCAAAGCATCACGATTGCGCGCCAGAAAGCGGTGCAAAGACGTTGACCCCGTCTTCTGAGCTCCAATATGCACAATCACACGGCGAGAGGTCATGTACTGCCCTCGCGATGCACCACGTGCGGAGAACATATCCGGTTCAACGGGAGCAATACAGCTTCCCTCCATGCATCACGTCGGCGTATTTTGGACAGCCAAAGGAAGTTGTCGCGGTGCGGCGAGGTATCGTCGTTGGAGTTGTCGATACAGTCGCTGTCGCAACCGTAGCCCCGCCCGAAGTTGACGACGGATTGTACGTCTGCTGATCAGTGATCGTGCCGCCGGACGACGTCAGGCCAACAGCATTCAGCTGTGCTTTCTGTTTGATACAGGCGTTGATCGCATCCGCGCCTTCCTGTGTCCCTTGCAGCTCAACCGGGCCGCCTGTGATCGGCGCAGCGCGAGGCAGTCGCGACTCCAGGTTGGTGCCATGTTGCCCCTGACGGAAGGAGTAGGTTCCAACAGCATTCACTTGCTCAATACACGCTTTGCTCACCTGTTTCGCCGCTTCCGGCGAATAAACAGGTTTGTCCACTCCGCAAGCGGACAATACCAAACCGCAAATGGCCCATGTTGTCAGAACCCGCCCCTGCATTAGAACGTCCGAGCTTTCGGCGCGATCTTCTTCAAGCTGATGCCGCCTTCATCCTCTGTGGTCAGAGGATCTTTGACCACCGGGCGATAGGTCAGGTCCACCTTATTGCCATCAACGCGGCTCACAGTGTGTACACGCCAGTTCTCGTCGTCCCGATCGGAGTAGTCCTCATGCGCATGCGCACCACGGCTTTCCTTACGGGCTTCCGCCCCGTGGATCGTCGCCAGTGCGTTTGGCATCAGGTTGGTCAATTCCAGCGTTTCCATAAGATCGCTGTTCCAAACCAAAGATGTGTCGGTCACGTGCATGTCGTCGATCTTCGCCGCGATGTCCGTCATCTTCTCGACGCCCTCTTTCAGCGTCTTGTCGGTTCGGAACACAGCTGCGTCCGCTTGCATGGTGCGCTGCATCTCAAGACGCAGTTCCGCAGTTGGTGCACCACCTTTGGCATTGCGCAGGGTGTCAAAACGATCAAACGCTTTATCCACTGACGCCTTGTTCAAAACTGGGTTTGCAGCATCAGCATCCACAACCTTACCGGCGCGGATCGCGGAAGCACGGCCAAACACCACAAGATCAATCAGCGAGTTGGAGCCCAGACGGTTGGCCCCGTGTACCGAAGCACAGCCCGCTTCGCCCACAGCCATCAGACCGGGCACAACAGCGGTTGGGTCTTCAGCAGTTGGGTTCAGCACTTCGCCCCAATAGTTGGTTGGAATGCCGCCCATGTTGTAGTGCACCGTTGGCAGAACCGGGATCGGTTCTTTGTTCACATCCACACCGGCAAAAATCTTCGCAGATTCAGAAATCCCTGGCAGACGTTCAGCCAAAGCTTCAGCTGGCAAGTGATTCAGGTTCAGGTGAATGTGATCCCCGTTCTCCCCCACACCACGCCCTTCGCGGATTTCCATGGTCATGGAGCGAGACACATAGTCCCGTGGCGCCAGATCTTTATACTGCGGCGCATAACGCTCCATAAAGCGCTCACCTTCGGAGTTGGTCAGATAGCCACCTTCCCCGCGCGCACCCTCGGTGATCAAACAGCCAGAGCCGTAGATGCCGGTTGGGTGGAACTGCACAAACTCCATGTCCTGCAACGGCAGGCCCGCACGGGCCACCATACCACCACCGTCACCCGTACAGGTGTGTGCGGAAGTCGCAGAGAAATAAGCCCGGCCATAACCGCCGGTTGCCAGCACCACCATCTTCGCATTGAAGATATGCATGGTGCCATCATCCAGCTTCCAGCACACCACACCCTGACACTGGCCGTCTTCAGACATGATCAGATCAAGCGCGAAATACTCAATGTAGAACTCCGCGTTGTTTTTGACCGATTGGCCATACAACGTGTGCAAGATCGCGTGACCAGTTCGGTCTGCTGCGGCACAGGTCCGCTGAACCGCAGGGCCTTCACCAAATTCGGTGGTGTGACCGCCAAACGGACGCTGATAGATTTTGCCTTCTTCGGTCCGGGAGAACGGTACACCATAGTGCTCCAGCTCATATACCGCTTTGGGCGCTTCACGTGCGAGGTATTCCATCGCATCGGTGTCACCCAACCAGTCAGAGCCTTTGACGGTGTCATACATGTGCCACTGCCAATTGTCTGGGCCCATGTTGGATAGCGATGCCGCGATACCGCCCTGCGCCGCAACCGTATGCGAGCGGGTCGGGAACACTTTGGTCACACAGGCTGTGCGCAGGCCTTGTTCCGCCATCCCCAAAGTTGCCCGTAGACCGGCGCCACCGGCACCCACGACAACCACGTCATAATCATGTGTTTCGTATTCGTACTCAGCCATGTCTTTGGTCCTTAAAGCGCGAGTTTTGCCAGTGCAAACAAGCCATACGCCGTCAGGCCATAGCTCAAGATGATCACAAGCATCATCAGCACTTTGCGCGTGGATTTGCGGGTGTAGTCCTGGATCATCATCTGAGCACCTTTGGAGAAGTGCTGCAGACCAAAGACCAGAACCAACGCGGTCAAGATAGCCGGGAACGGGCGGCTGAACGTGGCGGTAACCTCTTCGTAGCTGCCACCAAGCGTGGAGCCAAACACAAATATGAACGCCGGAACAATGAACGCGAGGCCAACGGAGCTGACCTGCATATACCAGTGATGCTCGGTCCCTGCCTTGGCGGCGCCACGACCTTCGGCCCGCTTACGGTCGGTTAGAAAACGCATGTGTTCGCCTCCTTAAACGATGATGATGGTCAAAAGGGTGAGCACGATGGAGCCAACGATACAGCCCCAACCGAGTTTTTCCGCAGTTGGGATATCCAGCCCTTTGCCTGCGTCAAACACCAGGTGGCGCAGGCCAGCAAGGTAGTGATACCAAATGCCCAAGAGCGACAACCCAAAGAAGATGTCCCCCACGATAGAGGTTGCAAAACCATTTGCGGTTGCAAAAGCCTCTGGCCCGGAAGCCAAGGCGGCAAGCCACCAAACGATGATGAATGTGGTTACGATCAGCGCGTTGCCAGTGATCCGTGTGAGGATCGACGTCATCGACGTCAGCTGCGGGCGATAGATCGATAGGTGCGGAGAAAGCGGGCGCTCGACCCTTTTCACGTCAGCCATTCTGAATCCTTTCAGGTTCCCTTGGGTTCTTCTAACGTATTTTTTCGGTCTGTCACGACGCCCTTAGCTTAAATGCCGTGGTTTTTTGGCGCAATGCGACGGAATCTCTGACTTTTGTGATCACACGTTTTTGTTCGTGATCACATATTGTATTCAGAGTGTTTCTCTCGGAAAAATTCAAGTCGACAACAACCTTTCCTGCCGTATTGTCCGGGTGCCAGCGTGTTTGCGCTCACACTGGTGCATTCTGGTGGCACCCGTTAGTCCAATGCCGACAGCTGCAACGCAACTTCTCGGACCAGCTTCTGTCGGATACGCTTGGGATATTCCTCAAAGCCATTGGCGGTCACAACAAAGGCTCCTGAGCCTGTGATCACATTTTCCCAATAGTATCCCGTAAGATCTTCATCGTCTGTTTCAATCACCAATCCGTTGACGGTTACGGCCATCTTTTCAAGCCGTCGTTTGCCAACAATAGGCTCTGCTCCCTCGTTGGAAGCGCCGTCGCCCGACACATCCACCACACGCCGACGGCATTCTGGCCCGGTGGCAAATTCCTCCGCCGCGCGCACCAATGCATCGCCAATCGCCGTGGAATACCGTCGCCACGCCCGTGGCGCCTGGTCTATCGCCACTGCCAAAGCCTCTGCCTCAGTCCCATTGCGCACACGCATCCAAGGCACCGAAATTTCCTGACGATCAACACCGGTCCACTGCATCACAGCCACCGCCGCTTCTGCCTTGATCAACGCCTCAACAACCACGCCGTCCCGCAGACCTGCCGATAGACCACTCATTTGGATGTCATACTCCCCGGCATCCACACTGCCAGACACATCCACAGCCAGTAAAAGCGCGAGATCACAGGCGCGCGCCATTGGCGCCTGAACCAGGAAAACACTCACAACATAGAGAACCCGCGCAATCATGAACTCACCTTAGCTCAGGCAACGACCAAAACCTCTCACGTCCGCGTGTGCCTCACATCTCTGGCGCCATCTCCACCAACACATCTGCAAATTCTGTGCACATGACAATCTCCACGCGCTGCGGATCATAGTAGGCATTGGCCTCCCCGCATGGGATCACGGAGACGAGTAGGTCCTCCGGCAGACGGAACTCTTGATTAAGGGCTTCAACTTCGGCCTGAACAATTTCTGCTGTCAAAGACCCGCCATCACTGCTCACCTCAAAATCGCCCAGTGTCAGCGTCTTGCCGCCCTTGTCGTGTACAATCTCATCCAGCGCCGCGCCCCAGCTTTGTGCCGCCTGATCGTACTCCTCAGGACAATAATCCGCCCGCTCCTCTGGCAACCCAAGGTCCTGCGCAACATCTTCCCGCTCTTCCGGATTGGCCCCATAAAACAAACACACTGTATTGTAATAGCGCTGCAAATCCGGGCCATGCACGTCCCAGAAAGCAATCTCGGAACTAGCCTCAGCTTCCCCGAGGAAACCAAAGGCCGCATCATAAGCCAGCTGTACAGCACTCTCTTCTTCATAGAAGGCATCGATCAAAAAGATCGACAGCACATCCGCCGCATCTTCTTCTTGTCCAAAAATCGGCAAACCAAGAATGTCGATCAGCGCATGACCCAGCTCGTGATAAAATATCCCAAGCAGGTTGCTCTCAACATATGCAATGGTGTCATCGCTCGTGGTTTCAAAGGAGAGCTCGGCCTGTGCAGGACAGGCCAAAGCAAGCGCGGCGGCGGTGCAAAGTGGTCTCAACATGAGACCAATCACATCGGCATCAGCACCCAGTAGTCAAGGTCAAGCAACACATCCGGCTGGTATTTGCCATCTTCGCCTTTCAGCGCAAACGGCTCACCACCTTTGGTTGCCACCAAGCGCAGACGGATTGCACCCACGCCAGGAGCCGAGGTCTCCGCCTTGTCCAGCACCTCAGACCACGCTTTTACGGTCAGGCCAGAGAACGCTGGGTTGGCATGGGCACCACCATTGAGGCCCACAATCATCTGCGCGTTGGCAAGGCCATTGAACGACAGCGTCCGCGCCAGTGAAATGATGTGCCCGCCATAGATCAGCCGTTGTCCATCGGGACGGAAGGTGGCGTCAAAATGCACCTTGGCAGTGTTCTGCCACAGGCGCGTCGCCATCATGTGCTCCGCTTCTTCCAGCGTCACCCCGTCTACGTGATCAATGGTTTCACCCACCTCATAATCGCCCCAGCGATGCGCTTCCCCCGCTTGGGCAAAATCATAACCTGTGAAATTCAATCCGTCCGGGATCACCAAATCAGCTGGATCAATCACCTTGGACAGCTCCGGCACCACAGTCTCAGGTGCCGGTGCGTCCACGTCGCGTTTGCGCACCATCACCCAGCGCACATATTCCATGACCACCTCGTCACGCTGGTTCATGCCCCGCGTACGCACATAAACCACCCCGGTTTTGCCGTTGGAGTTCTGTTTCAAACCAATCACTTCGGATGTGGAGCGCAACGTGTCGCCGGCATAAACCGGCTTCAGCCAGCGCCCCTCGGCATAGCCGAGGTTTGCAACCGCGTTGAGCGACACATCCGGAACCGTTTTGCCAAAGACCACGTGGAACGCCGCCAGATCATCCAGCGGTGATTGCGGCAGGCCAGAGGTGCGCGCAAACTCGTCACTCGAATACAAAGCGTGACGCGCGGGATAGAGCGCATGATACAGCGCCCGCTCCCCTGCCCCAACGGTGCGTGGCACCGCGTGCTCGATCACTTGACCCAGCGTGTAGTCTTCAAAAAACCGGCCCGGATTGGTCTTGGCCATCAGTGTTCTCCCAGTTTGGTCTCCGGGGTGTAAGTGCCCTCCACGTCTTTCACCACAGATTGACCGCAGCGCATCACGCCGGTCTTGTGGCAAAAAGTCTGTGTCGGGGAGCCATACAGCTCCCACCCCTTGTTAAGCGCATCCGTCACCTTGTGACAAAACGCAGATGTGTCCTCTTCAGAGAGAAAACGATAGAGTTTCATGTGCTTACCCTCCAAATGGGTTTGGGCCAACCAGCCCGTGAATATATCCGATCACACCCATCAGAATGATGGAGGCGACAAAGAACATGCCATCTTTGGCAATGCTGCCGCTCTCTGTTGGCGCCCACGGCCCTTCAGCTTTGTTGATCACCACGATCTCGGCAAGCGCCCAAACCAACAGGCCGCCAAACAGGATCAGCGACGGCATGTCGCCATTGACCCAAAGGTGCGCACCAGCCCACAGGGCAAACCCGATCAGCATCGGGTGGCGCATCCCGTTGAACAACTTGCCTTTGCGCGGCGCGGGGCTCATCAGGAAAATGGCAAACAAGACTGCCAGATTGTTGATGTGTTTGGCAAAGCTTGGTGCCACCCACAAAACATCGTCTACTGGTGCCGCCTTATAGCCAATCACCATGAGCACAATCGACGCAACAAGCGCAATGGCCACAAGCCCCTTGCCTTTGTCGCCCATCGGCTCGCGCACACCGGGCATGGCCCGCTTGAAAAAATGGGCCCCGGCCCAAAGTAGCACCCCAAGAACCAATAAAGTCATCTCGCTCCCTCGCTGGATTATTTGGTTATGGGGTAGAGTTAACCTTCCAGCGTGGAGATTGCATCTGCCTTCGCCAAAATTTCACGTGCGGTGACAACGTGCAGGTTTTCAACAATCTTGCCATCCACCACAGCCACGCCCTGCCCGCTGGCTTCGCAGTCTTCAAACGCTGCAATCTGACGTTTCGCCAGATCAATCTCCGCCTCGCTTGGTGCAAAGGCCGCATTGGCCACATCTACCTGTGCGGGATGGATCAATGTCTTGCCGTCAAAGCCCATGTCGCGGCCCTGATCACACTCCACTTTGAGACCCTCGGCATCTTTGAATGCGTTGTACACGCCATCAACAATCACAATACCCTCAGCCTTTGCTGCCAGCAGGCACAGTCCAAGCCCCGCCATCATAGGCAGACGGTCCGGGCGGAAACGGGTTTGCAGCTCTTTGGCAAGATCATTGGTGCCCATCACAAAACCGGTGAGTTGCGGATGCGCCGCGATCTCAGCCGCGTTCAACATGCCTCGTGGTGTTTCCATCATCGCCCAAATCGGCTTGTCTCCAATCAATCCGGCCAACGCGTCGACCTGCGCCGCGCTTTCCACCTTGGGCAACAGCACCGCGTCACAGTCCATGTCCGTTGCTGCTCTGGCATCCGCCTCGCCCCACTGCGTGTCCAACCCATTGATCCGCACAATACGCATCCGGCTGCCGTAACCGCCTTGGGTCAGAGCATCTGCCAAAGTCGCACGGGCATTCTCTTTCTCGTCCGGTGCAACCGCATCTTCGAGATCAAAGATGATCGCATCCACCGGCAAACCACGTGCTTTTTCCAATGCACGGCCCTTAGACCCAGGAATATAAAGAACCGACCGATAGGGACGCGCGCGCTGATCCATGACTCTCTCCGCAATTATGTTGCGCAGAGAGGTGCATTTTTCTCAGAAAACTTCAAGAACATTTTTGCCGCATCGCAGAAAAGTCTCATGGCATCTCAAGTGGATGCGCCCAATGTCGCGGCTTTGGAAACAATAAAATCGTTACGTTAACCTTTTTTTTGCCCTGACCTGTGCACACTCACTCCATCGCTTCCTGTGGGAGGAAAGCCAAAACGGTCTAAAAAGGACCGCAATCATAAGAAGAGGCGAGAGCTTTAACATTCATGGCGTGCAAAAGGCGCGTACATGCCTTTTTATGAGAGGAAACCACATGAAACGCACTCTTTTGACCCTAGCGACCGGTCTTGGACTTTCGATTGGCGCCACTTCAATCGCCCAGGCGCAGAACATGAAACATTGCGCCACCCGCGACTTGGTTGTGGAACGCTTGGCCCAGAAATACGGCGAATCCCGTCAGGCGCTTGGACTTGGCACACAGGGCTCCATGGTAGAGATTTTTGCCTCGGAAGATTCCGGCAGCTGGACCATCACCGTCACTATGCCAAATGGCTCCACATGTCTGATGGCAACCGGCCAGTCTTATGAAAAACTCGCCGAAGCTCTGCCAGCCAAAGGTGACGACGCCTGATGTCAAACGCCCTTAAACAAGCGCGTCAAAAATCAGCTTCACGCCAGTAAGTGTCAGTAACAGATAGGTAAATGTAAAAAATACTCGCTCTGACACGGCGTGATGCAATCTCAGCCCCACCCAGGCCCCTACAAGCGCAAACGGAGCCAACAAGACCCCGGCGCGTAGGGTCTCGGCGGTGAACACCCCGAGAAACACATAAGGCACAAACTTCGCGATATTGATGGCCCAGAACACCAGCACTGTGGTTGCCTGATACGCCGTTTTTCCCATTCCCCTGGACAAGAGAAAAACCGCCACAGGTGGTCCGCCTGCATGGCTGACAAAACTGGTGAATCCGGCCGCCACTCCGGCCAGCATCCCGGCGCCAACCGGCAACGGCTTGCGCGCGCCCCGGGTCGGCCAGAGTTGAAACCCAACAAACGCCAGCGAGACCACACCGATCAAAAGCCGGATCATGTTGTCATCTGCTACACGAAACAACATCACCCCAACGGCCACGCCGGGAATCCCGCCAAAAATAAGAACTCGCGCCTCCGGCCAATGCCATTTGCGCCAATAAGGCCGCAAGGTTGCCAGATCTACCAACATAAGCAACGGCAACATGAGTCCCAATGCTTGGGTTGGTGGCAGGATCAGCGCCAAAACAGCGGCACCAGCAAAAGCCGCGCCTGACCCGAAACCAGCTTTGGACACCCCCGCGAACAGCACCGCAACAGGGGCCAAGCCCCAAAAGATGAGAGAATCAGTCATTGAATCACAGGCGCACACAATGGTGCGCCTGCTTCAATTTGAGGCAACTCATGCTGCAAAGCAGCGATGCCAAGCTTACTTGCCGTCAAGAATCTTCTTGCGCTGATCTTTGTATTCTTTCTCTGATACCAGCCCATCCGCATAGGCTTTTTCCAGAGAGGCCAATTGGTCACCAACACTCACCGCTTGGACGTTTGTTGTTGCGCTCCCTCCCCCGCATGCGGACACGGTCATGGCCACCAAAGTCAGTGCCATTAGGGTTTTTAGAGTCGTTTTCATTTTTTGGTCCTCAACGAAGCCTGTGAATAATCTCGGACATCTACTCACATGCGCAGCGCCAAATCAAGCGCGCCAAACCACACAAATTACGCGAGAATCTGCATCTCCTATCTTCGATCACACCTGCGGCAGTTGGCCCGGATCAGGCTTCAAACACTTGCGTCATCGCCGAATACGACTTAAGCCACCGGCGATAATCAACCGGACCGGAGACTGATCCCATGGCACGACCAAAGATCGCCCTCATCGGCGCAGGTAACATCGGCGGCACGCTCGCCCACCTCGCTGCAATCAAAGAACTTGGTGACGTTGTACTGTTTGACATCGCTGACGGCCTGCCTCAGGGCAAGGCGCTCGATATCGCAGAATCCGGCCCGGTCGAGAAAATCGACGCGGCAATGTCCGGTTCTTCCGACTATGCAGCGATTGCTGGTGCCGACGTCTGCATCGTTACCGCTGGTGTGGCACGTAAGCCAGGCATGAGCCGTGATGACCTGCTGGGCATTAACCTGAAGGTTATGAAATCCGTTGGCGAAGGCATCCGCGACAACGCGCCAGACGCCTTTGTGATCTGCATCACCAACCCGCTGGACGCGATGGTTTGGGCACTGCAGAAATTCTCCGGCCTGCCAACGCACAAAGTCTGCGGCATGGCGGGTGTACTGGACAGCGCACGCTTCCGTCACTTCCTGGCAGAAGAATTCAACGTCTCCATGCGTGACGTGACTGCCTTTGTTCTGGGTGGCCACGGCGACACAATGGTGCCGTCTGTACGTTATTCCACCGTTGGCGGCATCCCATTGCCTGACCTGATCGACATGGGTTGGACCACACAAGAGAAACTGGACGCCATGGTTCAGCGCACCCGTGATGGTGGCGCAGAGATTGTTGGCCTGCTGAAAACCGGCTCCGCATTCTACGCCCCAGCGGCCTCTGCTATCGAGATGGCCGAAGCTTACCTGAAGGACCAAAAGCGCGTTCTGCCTTGTGCGGCCTACTGTGACGGCGATCTGGGCGTGAAAGACATGTACGTTGGTGTGCCAACTGTGATCGGTGCCGGTGGTGTTGAGAAAGTTGTGAACATCAAGCTCAACAAAGATGAGCAAGAAATGTTCGACACCTCCGTGAACGCCGTCAAAGGCCTCGTAGACGCCTGCAAAGGCATCGACAGCTCACTGGTGTAAAGCCAAAACGTGTTACACATGTTTAGAAGGCTCGCTGCTTATCAGCGGGCCTTTTTCTATACCTGTGTGGTTGATTTCCCCGAAACGCAGCCCTTAAAGTTAACACGACGTTAATGCGCGCAGCCTGCGCCAGTTGCGCCTCATACGGGGGATACCTTTATGTCTTTGAAACCTGCTCTGCCGCTTGCCTTGCTCTGTGCTTTGATCCTTACCGCTTGCGGTGAGTTTAACCCAGACAATCCAAGCAACTCACAGGAGGTCCGCAGCGGACCACAGCAAATTCCGTTGACTGCGCCTGCCCACAACGGCAACTATTGATCCTGCACAGCGACAGCCGAAATCTACAAGCGCTCCAAAAATCATAAGTGGCGCGCATTTACACTTGCCACATTCCACCAATGATTGCAAAATTCAGGCAATCCGCTGCGTCACGTCTTGGGTGCCGGCTGTTGAAGATTGATTGCAGGAATACCATGCGCCTTTGCACCTCTTTTACCATTACGTTGGCTTTCACGGCCCTATTTTTGTCCGCCTGCGGTTCTTCAACCTCCCCAACCATCCGGACCGGCCCGCAACTTCAACATCCTGTGACGCCCGGCCCAAACAACATTCCGGCAACTCCGGGTCAGGCGTTGGCGCAATAGGGCAGCCTTGAGAACATGGCCGTTGCGGCAGGTTTCACACCCGAAGAGTTTGGGGCCGCGCTGTTCCCCAACGCGTCGGCCAGCAATAGCCTCAGTAGACCAATGGCGCTGTTTCAAACCGTCTGCCTGGACAACGCTCCCGACATCGAAGCCATCGCAAACGCCGCCGCGCGCAATGGTCTCGATGTCGAACGACCTTCTCCCGGCCAAGTTTTCGCACTTGAGTGGACCGACACAAGTTTTGCATCCGTACAGGTGAACATCGACAGCGCATACGCTTCTGAATGTGCCACCACCGGTGCAACCGCCCAAACCGTCAGCTCTGAAGCCGTGCGCGACGCATTTTTCGGCGCACTTGGCACGTCGCATGCCAGAGGCACCTCAATGACCTCCTTTGGGGGCAGCGCTTATAATATCACCCACCACATGGAAGATGGTGGTGCTTTGGGCGTGAATGAGCATGCTTTTATGTTGCAGTCTCCCACCCCCTAATTTGGCCCATTGGAGCTTGAAACCTGCACAGCGCCCAACCCAAACCGTTGGCGGTAACGGCAGCTCACATTCCGACTCAGACCCGCAGCCCCTTATTTCACAGACATTTTATTTAACCTGTGCGGTATTCCGCCGAGCTCGGGCAATTTGTGATCACACGATTTCAAACTGTGATCACAAATAAGAAAAAATCCACCAATCTGGTCGAATTCGCTTATCGCCTCGAAAGGACTGTGCCAAAACCGATCCAATCGCAGCAAGATGGGACAGTTCCATGAACATCCACGAATATCAGGCGAAAGCCCTGCTTCGCTCCTACGGCGCTCCGGTGTCCGAAGGCCGCGTCGTTCTCAAAGCAGAAGACGCCAAATCCGCCGCTGGTGAACTGGACGGCCCACTTTGGGTTGTGAAAGCACAAATCCACGCTGGTGGCCGCGGCAAAGGTTCTTTCAAAGAAGCTGACGCAGGCGAAAAGGGCGGTGTCCGTCTGGCCTTCTCAGTGGAAGAAGCCGCTGAAGAAGCCAAAAAGATGCTGGGCCGCACCCTTGTGACCCACCAGACCGGCCCAGCGGGCAAACAGGTCAACCGTATCTACATCGAAGATGGTTCCGACATTGAAAACGAACTCTACCTGGCTCTGCTGGTAGACCGCGCAACGTCCCGCGTGTCGTTTGTCTGCTCCACCGAAGGCGGCATGGACATCGAAGAAGTGGCCGAAGCCACCCCTGAGAAAATCCTGTCCTTCTCTGTGGATCCGGCCACTGGCTACCAAGCCTACCACGGCCGCCGCATTGCCTTCTCCCTCGGCCTCAAAGGCGCGCAGGTCAAGCAGTGTGTGAAGCTAATGGGTCAGCTCTACCAAGCCTTCATGGAAAAAGACATGGAGATGCTGGAGATCAACCCGCTGATCGTTCTGGAAGGCTCCGGCGATCTGAAAGTGCTCGACGCCAAGGTCGCATTTGACGGCAACGCCATGTACCGCCAGCCTGCGGTTGCAGAGCTGCGTGACGAAACCGAAGAAGACCCCAAAGAGCTTGAGGCCTCCAAGTATGACCTCAACTACATCGCTCTGGACGGTGAAATCGGCTGCATGGTGAACGGTGCTGGTCTGGCGATGGCCACCATGGACATCATCAAACTCTACGGTGCTGAGCCTGCAAACTTCCTCGACGTTGGCGGTGGCGCCACCAAAGAGAAAGTGACCGAAGCGTTCAAAATCATCACGTCTGACCCACAGGTCAAAGGCATCCTTGTGAACATCTTCGGCGGCATCATGCGCTGTGATGTGATCGCAGAGGGCGTTGTGGCCGCTGTGAAAGAAGTGGGCCTGCAGGTTCCATTGGTTGTGCGCCTTGAGGGCACCAACGTGGAAGCCGGCAAAGAGATCATCAACACCTCCGGTCTTGATGTGATCGCAGCGGACAACCTGTCCGACGGTGCCGAGAAGATCGTCAAAGCGGTTAAGGGCTAAGTCGAGATGCGCATCGCTTTTATCAGTCTTGCAGCGGCGGCAACTATTGCCGCTTGCCAGCCTACGGCGGACCAACCTCGTCCTGGCGCGGATCCAGTGTCCATTTCTGAGGTCATTTCTGTTCTCGATGCAACTTGTGGAGCAACTCGTCCAAGTTTCTCCGGTGTCGAAAACCGCATGGCCGCGAAAGGGCTCACAATCCAAGCCGGAGAGGAGTTGCGCTCTCCAACGTCAAGTATCGTTGGACGCGTAACAAAAACTCAGGAAGGCACCCCCATTTGTTGGGTAGGTGGCACTCATCAGGGTGACTTGGTTGCGTTGCAAGAACAGCTGGTTGCGCGCTACGGCGGCGCAAAATTTTCGGACTATGCCTATTTCGGAACGGCGCAACTTACCCAATATGATCGCGGATCAAAAGGTAAGATGTTGATCAGCTTCGGCGGCGGCAAAATGGGCGATGCCACGACAAACTATCTTCTGGGGATCGTGGGCGAGTAACGCCCCCCTGAAACACAAACCCGTGAGAAATTCCTCACGAAAATCAGGAGAAGCCACATGGCCATTCTCGTAGACGAAAACACAAAGGTAATCTGTCAGGGCTTCACCGGCTCTCAGGGCACCTTCCACTCTGAACAAGCCATCGCTTATGGCACCAAAATGGTTGGCGGCGTGACCCCGGGCAAAGGTGGCATGGACCACCTCGGCCTGCCGGTCTTCAACTCCGTGCACGAAGCCAAGGCAACAACCGAAGCCAACGCTTCCGTGATCTACGTGCCGCCGCCCTTCGCAGCGGACTCAATCCTCGAAGCGATCGACGCGGAAATGGAACTGATCATCTGCATCACCGAAGGCATTCCTGTGCTGGACATGATGAAGGTTGAGCGCGCGCTGGAAGGGTCTTCTTCCCGCCTGATCGGTCCTAACTGCCCTGGTGTTATTACCCCTGACGCCTGCAAAATCGGCATCATGCCAGGCCACATCCACAAACGTGGCTCCGTGGGCGTTGTGTCCCGCTCCGGCACGCTGACCTATGAAGCCGTGAAGCAGACTGCTGACATCGGTCTGGGCCAGTCCACTGCTGTGGGCATCGGCGGCGACCCGATCAAAGGCACCGAGCACATCGACATCCTCGACATGTTCCTGTCTGACGATGAGACCCAGTCGATCATCATGATTGGTGAAATTGGTGGCTCCGCAGAAGAAGAAGCCGCTGAGTTCCTCGCCAACGAGCGCAAAAAAGGCCGTTGGAAACCAACCGCTGGCTTTATCGCGGGTCGCACGGCCCCTCCCGGCCGCCGCATGGGCCACGCTGGCGCAATTGTTGCCGGTGGCAAAGGTGGTGCCGACGACAAGATCGCTGCAATGAAAGAAGCCGGCATTGTTGTTGCCGACAGCCCAGCCGGTCTCGGCGAAGCTGTGCTCAAAGCGATCGGCTAAATGCCAACCGATCGGCATATCAACTTTGGGCAGCGCCCGACCCACATAGGGTCAGGCGCTGCTCGGCGCTGTCTGGTAATCCGCGCGTTGCACCATGTGGTCTTAGCCGCAACGCTAAGTGTCCTGAGCGCAACCGGAGCAATTGCTGAACCAGCAGACGATATCGTCGATGCCTGCACGCAAACTTCTTCTTCGTTTAGCAAAATTAAAGCATTTCTGTCCGAGAAAGGCTGGAATGCACCAGATAACCTGCCTGAAAATGAGGCCGGCGCGCAACTCTCGGTTGCGCAGGTCGGTGCCAATGTAAATGCTTCCAGTTCGGACGCAATTTGGAAAAATGCGATGCAACTTAGAAGTGAAAGTGCAGCGGCCATGGTGGGAAAGCCAAATTCAGATTTTTACCAATCAGAACTGCTGCAAAGGGATGTCGAAGGTCTAAGATCACTTCTTTTGGTCTCCAGTTTCACAGCAGATTCAGGAGCGGTGCAAATCCATTGTCAGTTTGCGGGGCATGGAGAGAACAACCCGGAAACGATCTCGTGGATTAGAAATCAGATGGCAGGAGTTGCCGCACCCGACGCCGAAATAATCTACTTAAATGGTCCTTTGTCCCCAAAAGTCGACGGGGCACAAACCGGCCGTATCAACATTACCGTCTTAGATCGCAAAAAAGTCGAAGAAAAACTCGGTTACGACGTCACCGCAGACTTTGGCGTTGAAACAAAACTCACTATTCGACCCAACTAGGGAGCGTCTAACCATGACCGAACAGTCGCCAAACGACATCTTCCACGCCTCCTCCTTTATGCAGGGGCACAATGCGGAATACCTCGAACAGATGTACGCCCGCTACGCCGCCGACCCCGCTGCAGTTGACGAAGTCTGGCAGGAGTTTTTCCGCCAACTTGGTGATGCCGAGCTGGATGTTAAGGCAGAGGCTTCTGGCCCATCTTGGGCCCGCAATGATTGGCCCCCACAGCCAAGTGATGACCTGACGTCTTCCTTGACCGGCGAATGGCCGGAACAGGTTGAAGCCAAGGCCGCTGGCAAAAAGATCAAAGAGAAAGCCGCCGCATCCGGCGTTGAGGTCTCTGACGAAGCCATCAAACGTGCGGTGCTGGACAGCATCCGCGCCCTGATGATCATCCGCGCCTACCGTATTCGCGGCCACCTGATTGCTGACATCGACCCGCTGGGCATGCGCGACCAGACCCCGCATCCTGAGCTTGATCCAAAATCTTACGGCTTCTCTGACGCCGATATGGATCGCCCGATCTTCATCGACAAAGTGCTGGGTCTCGACATCGCCACGATGCGCCAGATCATGGACATCGTGAAGCGCACCTACTGTGGCACCTTCGCGCTGCAATACATGCACATCTCCAACCCTGAGGAAGCGAGCTGGCTCAAAGAGCGCATCGAAGGGTACGACAAGGAAATCACCTTCACCCGTGAAGGCCGCAAAGCGATCCTGAACAAACTGGTTGAGGCCGAAGGCTTCGAGAAGTTCCTGCACGTGAAATACATGGGCACCAAGCGTTTTGGTCTGGACGGCGGCGAAAGCCTGATCCCAGCCATGGAGCAGGTGATCAAACGCGGCGGCAGTTTGGGTGTCGAAGAGATCGTTATCGGTATGCCCCACCGTGGCCGCCTGTCGGTGCTCGCCAACGTGATGGCCAAGCCATACCGCGCGATCTTCAACGAATTTCAGGGCGGTAGCTTTAAGCCCGAAGATGTCGATGGCTCTGGTGATGTGAAATACCACCTCGGTGCGTCCTCAGATCGTGAGTTTAACGGCAACACCGTGCACCTCAGCCTGACCGCCAACCCCTCGCACCTTGAGGCGGTGAACCCGGTTGTTCTGGGCAAAGTGCGCGCCAAGCAGGACCAACGCAACGACGATGCGCGCACCTCTGTGATGCCGATCCTGTTGCACGGCGACGCAGCTTTCGCGGGTCAAGGTGTCGTGGCAGAGTGTTTTGCCCTCTCCGGCCTGAAGGGCCACAAGACAGGCGGCACCATGCACATCGTGGTGAACAACCAAATTGGTTTCACCACCGCACCGCACTTCTCCCGCTCGTCCCCATACCCAACCGACAACGCCCTGGTTGTGGAATCCCCGATCTTCCATGTGAACGGCGATGATCCAGAAGCGGTTGTGCACGCGGCAAAAGTGGCCACCGAATTCCGCCAGAAATTTGGCAAAGACGTTGTCCTCGACATCTTCTGCTACCGCCGGTTTGGTCACAACGAGGGCGACGAGCCCATGTTCACCAACCCGATGATGTACAAGCGCATCAAAAAGCACAAAACCACACTGACGCTTTACACCGAACGCCTGGTGAAAGACGGCCTCATTCCCGAAGGTGAGATCGAGGACATGAAAGCCTCTTTCCAAGCGCACCTGAACGAAGAGTTCGAGACCGGCAAAGAGTATAAGCCCAACAAAGCTGACTGGTTGGATGGCCGCTGGTCGCATTTGGACAAACGAGGCGAAGACTATGAGCGTGGCCAAACCTCGATCAAGCCAGAAACTCTGGCAGAGATCGGCAACGCCCTTTCCACTGTGCCCGAAGGCTTTCCGCTGCACAAAACCGTGGGCCGTCTTCTGGACACCCGTGGCAAAATGTTCTCCTCCGGCAAAGGCTTTGACTGGGCCACCGCCGAAGCCATGGCCTTTGGCTCGCTGATGACCGAAGGCTACCCAGTGCGCCTTGCTGGTCAGGATGCCACCCGCGGCACCTTCTCTCAGCGTCACTCCGGCATCATCAATCAGGACACAGAAGAGCGCTACTACCCGATCAACAACATCCGCGCCGGTCAAAGCCAGTACGAAGTCATCGACTCCGCCCTGTCCGAATACGCGGTGCTGGGTTTTGAATACGGCTACTCGCTGGCAGAACCCAACGCGCTGACCCTCTGGGAAGCCCAGTTTGGCGACTTCGCCAACGGTGCACAGATCATGTTTGACCAATTCATCAGCTCCGGCGAAAGCAAATGGCTGCGCATGTCCGGCCTGACCGTTCTGCTGCCGCATGGCTTTGAAGGCCAAGGCCCAGAGCACTCCTCTGCCCGCCTCGAGCGCTTCTTGCAGATGTGTGGCGGCGACAACTGGATTGTGGCGAACTGTACGACACCAGCCAACTACTTCCATATCCTGCGCCGTCAGCTGCACCGCACCTTCCGCAAGCCGCTGATCCTGATGACGCCTAAATCCCTGCTGCGCCACAAACTGGCGACCTCAGAGGCTGAGGATTTTGTCGATGGATCTTCGTTCCACCGCGTGTTGTGGGATGACGCCCAGAAAGGCCAGTCCGACACCGAACTCAAGCAAGACAAAGACATCAAACGCGTCGTCATGTGCTCCGGCAAGGTCTACTACGACCTGCTCGAAGAGCGTGACGCGCGCGGTATTGACGATGTCTACCTGATGCGGATTGAGCAATATTATCCGTTCCCGGCTCACTCGCTAATCAAGGAGCTTGAGCGCTTCAAAGACGCCGAGATTGTCTGGTGTCAGGAAGAGCCCAAAAACCAAGGTGCCTGGTCCTTCATCGAGCCCAACATTGAATGGGCGCTCACACGCATCAAAGCCAAACACACCCGTCCGGTATACGCAGGTCGCCCGGCCTCGGCCTCCCCTGCCACCGGACTGGCAAGCCAACACAAAGCCCAACAAGCAGCGCTGGTGGATGCCGCGCTCTCCATGGAAGGAAACTAATCCATGACCGAAGTTCGAGTCCCCACCCTTGGCGAATCCGTCACCGAAGCCACCGTGGCCACCTGGTTCAAAAAGCCGGGTGATGCGGTTGCCGTGGACGAAATGCTCTGCGAGCTGGAAACCGACAAAGTGACCGTCGAAGTGCCAGCCCCTGCTGCGGGTGTTCTGGGTGAGATCGTGGCCGCCGAAGGCGACACCGTGGGTGTTGATGCCCTGCTGGCCAACATCACTGCCGGCGAAGGTGCAGCACCTGCGCCCGCCGCTGCCGCTGCACCCGCCGCCGCAGCCCCTGCATCTGGTGGTGGTGACGCGGTTGACGTGATGGTCCCAACCCTGGGCGAGTCCGTAACTGAGGCAACCGTCTCCACATGGTTCAAAGCTGTGGGTGACACCGTTGCACAGGACGAAATGCTCTGTGAGCTGGAAACCGATAAAGTCTCCGTCGAAGTGCCTGCCCCTGCTGCTGGTGTGCTGACTGAGATCGTCGCCGCCGAAGGTGCCACCGTAGACGCCACCGCAAAACTGGCCGTAATTGGGGGCGCCTCTGCCTCCGCAGCCCCTGCTGCAGCCCCAGCCGCCGCTGCCGCGCCTGCTGGCTCCGCGGATGTGGAAAACGCCCCATCCGCCAACAAACTGATGGCAGAAAAAGGCATTGCTGCTTCTGCCGTTACTGGCACAGGCCGCGACGGTCGCATCATGAAAGAAGACGTGATGAAAGCTGCACTGGCCCCGGCACCTGCCGCCGCCCCAGCTCCGGCTGCTGCACCACGTGCACCGGTCTCTGCTGACGACGCCTCCCGCGAAGAGCGCGTGAAAATGACCCGCCTGCGTCAGACCATCGCCAAGCGTCTGAAAGAAAGCCAGAACACCGCCGCCATGCTGACCACCTACAACGAGGTCGACATGGGCGCGGTGATGGATCTGCGCAAAGAGTACAAAGATGCCTTTGAGAAAAAGCACGGCGTGCGTCTGGGCTTCATGTCTTTCTTCACCAAAGCCTGCTGCCACGCGCTGAAAGAAGTGCCAGAGGTGAACGCAGAAATCGACGGCTCCGACATCGTGTACAAAAACTTCGTGCACATGGGGGTGGCCGCTGGCACGCCAACCGGTCTGGTTGTGCCTGTGATCCGCGACGCCGACAGCATGTCTTTTGCCGAGATCGAAAAAGCCATCTCTGAAAAGGGCAAACGCGCTCGTGACGGCAAACTGTCCATGGCGGAAATGCAGGGCGGCACCTTCACCCTGTCCAACGGCGGTGTCTATGGCTCCCTGATGTCCTCCCCGATCCTGAACCCACCGCAGTCCGGTATCCTCGGCATGCACAAGATTCAGGACCGTCCAATGGCGATCAACGGTCAGGTTGTGATCCGTCCAATGATGTATCTGGCCCTGTCCTACGATCACCGCATCGTGGACGGCAAAGGCGCCGTGACCTTCCTCGTGCGCGTGAAAGAAGCGCTGGAAGACCCACGCCGCCTGCTGATGGATCTCTGATCTGATGGCCGACCTTCCTCACAGAGGGCAGCGCACGACCCTGGGTGGGCGTGAAGCGCCCTCCCGTGGGGAGGGTCGTGCGCTGCCCAGGCCACACGTGGCCCGTGCAAGGAAGTAAAAAGATCATGCGCGCATTGATCAGAATTGAAGGTAAAGGTCGCGCCGCACACGGCCGCCGCCTCGCGATGCACGCTGTTCTCATTCAGCTGGGCCTTTTTTGGCTGCTTTTTGCCTTGATCGGTGTGCTGCAAGTTTTGTCCGGCGAAGACATTTCAGACCTAACAGTCAGTGCAGTTTCCCGTTCCGCTCTACTCCTGTTTGTTGTGTGGGGAATTTCGCGCGACAATCTCTGGATCGGCATCCCCTATGGGTGTTTTTGTGTTTTCGTGATCTTCTCTGCAATGGACCTATCCCTAGTCAATGTTGCTTCGGCAATAGGGACCGTCGTGAATGCCGTACTCAGCTTTGTTGCCTTGGCTGGCATTTTAATTTGGGTCCGCAATCGGGATGGGGGACGGACATGAAGGCTCCTGTTTCTACCCATTTCCCCACCTCCGCGATACGGACGCAATACCGACGCTATGCAGACGTGCAAAAATCGCCCAAACTGACCCCATTGGAGAGACGCGCATTTCCCCTGCCCGCCGCTGGCTCCGCGCCGCGCGAGATGCAGGGCATAGGAGGATAGACCATGCCCACCCATGTGCTCTGGCAAGCTGACGTTGCCGATTTTGACGCCTGGCTCACCGTCTTCCGACAGGACGCCGCCAACCGCAAAGCCGCCGGGATTGTGGACCTCAACGTCTGGTCCGATCCTGACCGAGAAAACCACGCCATCGCCCTCTTTGCAATCATTGACAAAGACCAGGCCCGCGCGTTTTTTGAGAGCGAGGAGCTGGCCATGCACATGGAGCGCGACGGCATCACCAACGTCACCGTGAAACTGTTGAAACCCGAATAGAAACCAACCGTATCAAGCTCTTAAGCGGGAGCTTGCCCACAAGACAGGGTCGTCCAACCCTGCAATCAGACCAAGGAAACACACCTATGGCTCAATATGACGTCATCATCATCGGCGCTGGCCCCGGCGGCTACGTCTCTGCAATCCGCTGCGCACAGCTCGGCCTGAAAACCGCCATCGTGGAAGGCCGCGAAACACTGGGCGGCACCTGCCTGAACGTGGGCTGCATCCCGTCCAAGGCGCTGCTGCACGCAACCCACATGCTGCATGAGGCCGAGCACAACTTTGCCGACATGGGTCTGAAGGGCAAAAGCCCGTCCGTCGATTGGACACAGATGAAGGCCTATAAGGCTGATGTTGTTGGACAAAACACCGGCGGCATCGAGTTCTTGATGAAGAAGAACAAGATCGATTGGCTCAAAGGTTGGGCCTCCATTCCTGCCGCTGGTCAGGTCAAAGTGGGTGACGATGTACACGAAGCCAAGAACATCGTGATCGCGTCGGGCTCCGTGCCGTCTTCCCTGCCAGGTGTTGAAGTCGACAACGACAAAGGCATCGTGGTCGACAGCACCGGCGCACTGGACCTGCCAAAGGTGCCAAAGAAAATGACCGTGATTGGCGCTGGCGTGATTGGTCTGGAACTTGGCTCCGTCTACGCCCGCCTCGGTTCAGAAGTGACCGTGGTGGAATACATGGACGCAGTCTGCCCGGGCATGGACGCGGATGTGCAGCGCACGTTCAAGCGTATCCTTGAAAAACAAGGCCTTAAGTTCATCATGGGCGCGGCTGTGCAGGGCGTAGACGCCACCAAAACCAAAGCCAAGGTGCGCTACCTGCCTAAGAAAGGCGGCGACGAAGAGGTTGTGGACGCAGATGTTGTGCTGGTTGCCACTGGCCGTAAACCATTTGCCGAAGGCCTTGGTCTGGATGCGCTTGGCGTGAAAATGACCGAACGCGGCCAGATTGCTGTGGACGGAAAATGGGCGACCAACGTGCCAGGCATCTACGCCATTGGTGACGTGATTGAAGGCCCAATGCTGGCCCACAAAGCCGAAGACGAAGGCATGGCGGTTGCCGACGTGCTGGCTGGCAACCATGGCCACGTGAACTACGGCGTGATCCCGGGCGTGGTCTACACCACCCCAGAAGTGGCCACCGTGGGTGCCACCGAAGCCGCGCTGAAGGCCGAAGGTCGCAAGCTTAAAATTGGCAAGTTCATGTTCATGGGCAACGCCCGCGCCAAAGCGGTGCATCAGGGCGAAGGCTTTGTGAAAATCATCGTCGACAAAGAGACCGACCGCGTGCTTGGCGCCGCGATCATCGGCCCGGCAGCCGGCGACATGATCCACGAGCTCTGCGTGGCCATGGAGTTTGGCGCCTCCGCTCAGGACATCGCTCTGACTTGCCACGCGCACCCAACCTATTCCGAAGCGGTTCGCGAAGCTGCTCTGGCCTGCGGCGACGGCGCGATCCACAGCTAAGCCGTTTCCACAGAACAACAAAGGGCGCCTCTTGGGGCGCCCTTTTCTTTTGGAAGGATGGCTTTTGTCGTTACCACATAGTCTTCGCCGCCCGCGCCGCCCATCCGTCATCATACGGCACGCCACCTTCAGCCCCATCCGTTTGCTCCGCCAGAATTTGCCCAACGGTGGGCAACTCAGCGCTCTCATCTTCCGAAGTCCACAATCTGGCCCGCATCACTGCCCGCGCACATTGCGTGTAGATCTCGCCAATCTTGATCACAATCACCGCGCGTGGGTGTTTGCCTTGCACCTCAAAACTCTCGCACAGAGCGGCATCTGTGGTCACCCGGGCAACACCATTCACCCGCACCACATTGTTCGAGCCGGGCGCTATGAACATCAGCGAAATCCGACCGTCCGCCACGATATTGCGCAGCGTGTCTATCCGATTGTTGCCGCGCCAATCCGGCATCGCCAAGGTGTGTTCGTCCAGCTCACGCACCACAGGGCCATCGTCTCCCCGCGGACTACCATCCGTACCCTCTGGCCCCACAGTTGACAGCACACAAAACCGCGACGCCATGATCCACTTGCGATAGAGCGGCGTCATCTGACATGCCACTTTGTTGACCGAGGCCGAAGCCGGTTGGTCGTAAAGCGCTTCTAGGTCTGCGATATCACTGACGTACTGCATCCGGATCAAACCCCGCGTCCACCATCAAAGCGTTGGACCGTGTCTCAATGACTTCCTCCAACCGCACCATAAATTCTTTCTGATCTGCACCCTGCTCAATTGGCTCCAGGAACTCCACCACGGCCAAACCGGGCGTGCGCAGCATCGTGCCCTTGGGCCAGAACATCCCGGCATTGGTCGCCACCGGCACCGCCGCCTGGCCAGTCTCTTTATACAGCACATACGGCCCAACTTTATAGGGCATGTGCTCCCCTACCGGCACACGGGTGCCCTGCGGATAAATCACCAATTGCCCGGGGGCCACGCGTCCGCTGTCCACATCGGCCAGCATGGCTTTGATCGCCGCGCCACGCTTGCCACGCCGCACGGGCACACAGCCTAGCCGCCACGCGTACACACCAATAATCGGCGTGAACAGCAGTTCGTATTTCATGATGAAACGGGGCTGCGGCACCGCCTTGAAGATCATCATAATGTCGAGGAACGACTGATGTTTGGCGGGCACCAACACAGCGCCACTTGGCACCTCGCCACGCACTTCTGAGCGAATACCAACCAACCATCGCGCCGACCAAATCGCCCAGGTAGCGTAGGTTTTACAGGCCGTCATTGCGCCTTTGGGTGACAGCAATGCCCAGGGAAAAAACACAATCCCCATCGCCAGCATCACAATTGCATTTTGAACCACATAGATGATCGACATCACCCATTGAAACGCCAAGCGCATTAGGTCAACTCCCCAAGAGTACGTCGTGCTGCAGCACCAGTGGCCACATAGGCCACCACACCGGCGAGCAGCGGGATCAAAGCCAACAGCGCCCAGCCGAGGCCTTGGAAGCCAAGACCAGTTAGAAAGCCGCCGCTTTCGTGCGCAGACGGAAGAAGAAACACCGCGAAGGCTCCCAAGGCTGTGCCAACCGCCGCGCCCATTAAGGCGCGCAGGGTAAAGCGGCGCACAAAGGCCCGCGCGATATAGCTGTCCCGCGCCCCAATCAGGCGCAGCACAGAAATCACCTGTGCATTTGCTGCAAGCGCGGCGTTGGCGGCCAAAGTGATCATCGCTGCCGTTGCCGCCCCAATCAGGCCAATCGCAATCCATCCCAGCAGGCGTAATCGCCCAGCAGCACGCTCCAGAGGACGCCGCCAACGGGTATGATCATCCAGCACGGCGCCTGGAACTTCGGCTTGCAAGCGCAAACGCAGGCCTGCGCCATCATAGCCCTCTTCTGTTTCTACAATCTCAATCAACTGTGGGATCGGCAAGCTGTCCAATGGCAAGTCCGGTCCAAACCAGGGCGCCAGCAGGCTCCGTTGTTCGTCCACGCTCAATGCTCGTGCCGAAGAAATCCCCGGTGTGCCTGTCAGCACCGTGAGCGCCGCCGCCGTTTGCGCGGCCATTTGCTCCTCCGGCGCGGAGATCCGCAGCGTGGAACTCTGCGCCAACTCATCCCCCCATCGCGTCGCCAAACGGCCTGACGCCAGCGAAAGCGCCAATGCAAAAACCGTCAAAAACGCCATCGCCCCCGCTGCGAACAACGTCAACCGCGCCGTGAACCCTGTGGGCGGCACCACCCGATCCGCTTGCGCATCCCCCATGATCAGGGACGACAGATTCAGCCCCTTGCTCATAGGTCGGCCCCCGCCAGCTGAAGCTTACGCCCCGAAATCCGCAACACGCGGGCTTGCACATGATGTTTCGCCGACCTGATCAGGTTCAAATCATGGGTCGCAATCAGAATGGTCTTACCCATCTTGTTCAACTCCACCAAAAGCTGCAACAACCGCTGCGACATTTCCCAATCCACATTACCGGTTGGCTCATCTGCCAACACCACGTCTGGCGACATAATCACCGCGCGCGCCAACGCCGCCCGCTGCCGTTCGCCCCCAGACAGTTCTGGTGGAAGCGCGCTTGCCCGATGGCCCAGGCCAACCCAGGTCAAAAGTTCCTTCAGGTTGGAGTGCTGCTCAAGCGAGTCTTTGCTGGCCACGGTTAGAGGCAAGGCCACGTTTTCCCGTACCGACAAGTGATCCAGAAACTGGCAATCCTGATGCACCACGCCGATCTGGCGACGTGTCATCGCATGATCCTCTCGGTCCATCTCTCGCACATCTTTGCCAAACAGCTGCACCTGCCCCGCCGTGGGGCTCAACGCGCCGTAACACAGCTTGAGAAATGTGGTCTTCCCTGACCCCGACGGGCCAGTCAAAAAATGGAAAGACCCGGGTGCCAGCTTTAAGGACACCTCGCTCAGCAGCTCACCGCCGCCATAGCTATACGCAATATTGTCTAGTTCGATCACCTGAGACCTCATTTGTCCCGATTGTTGTGCACGAGCATCGCCTTGGTTGCAATCTGTTCCACACTGCCTTTGTACTTTCACCAGCCCATGTTTCCGAATAGGGTTCTTTAACAAAGACAATAACTTCGACAGCAGGGGACGAGTATGCGGCTAACTTGCCCAAATTGTGGGGCACAATATGAGGTGCCTGACGACATCATCCCGACCGGTGGGCGGGACGTACAATGTTCCAATTGCGGCAACACTTGGTTTCAGGTACACGCCGATATGCAAGCGGAGGATCCTGCTGAAGCGCCTCTGGTTGAGGATGCTAACGTCGAAACGGACGATGAAACACCCGACGCTGAACCTGCACAAGAAGAAACCGTTTTTGAAGAGGTTGAACCGCCGGAGATCTCCATCGAGGCCGTCTCTGAGGCGGATAAGGACTTTCTAGAGGAAGACGGCGACGAAGAGGACAACCCGGACGATATCGATCTGGGCGGCGCTGACTGGGATCTGGAGTCTGAAGAAGATTGGACGGGGGCGCGCGATGACACGCCTCATAACAAGCTCGAAACGCCCTTGGACGATGAAGAGCACATTGAAGACCTCACCGCAGCAGAAATTGAGCCCACCCCTGAACCAGAACCGGAAACCACCGAGGCAGAAGATATCGTTGAAGAAGAGCCCGAGCCAGCGCCCAAACCGCGTGGATTGGACGAGTCAGTTAAGGATATTCTGCGCGAGGAAGTTGAATACGAAGCCCGTGCACGCGCAAGCGAGCAACCCCAAAGCCTTGAAACACAGGGTGACCTTGGCTTGGATCAAGGCGACGATCGGCCACCGAAATCTGACGCCTCCGCCAATGCAACCACCAGTCGCCTGCGCCGTTTGCGGCGCGAGGACGATGCCAGCACCGCCGCTGCGGTCGCGGCAACCGTGCAAAGCACAAAGGATACCCGTCGCGACCTTTTGCCAGATATCGAAGAAATCAATTCTACGTTGCGATCTTCTGGTGACGGGCCGCGCAATCCCGATCTGGGGCAAAAAACCACCAACACGGCCAATCGTGCCCGTGGTTTCCGTTTAGGTTTTGCACTGGTGATCCTGATTGCCGGTGCTGCGGTATTTGTCTACAGCTCTCACGACAGCCTCAGCCAAAGCTACCCGCAGGCCGCGCCTTATATCGAAAGCTTTATGACCTCTGCCAACAGCACGCGTATTTGGCTGGACGATCAAGTGACCGGCCTGTTTTTGAAGCTAAACGCAATGACAGGTAAGTCTTAAACGACAGCTGCCGAGCGGTTTAAAACCGCTCCAGCAGCCTTTCCAGATAGTTGCGCTCTGCATCCGAGCGCTCTGCATCGCCAGCGCGGCGGCGAATCTCGTCCAACAAACGCCGCGCCTGGCGGTACACATCCTCACCCTGCAACAGCCCCTCATCGGTACCTGACGCGCCGCGATTTCCTTGGCTGCGGCCCAATGGATCCTGTGCATTACCTTGCGCTTCGGCTGTGCCCTGTTGCCCCTGCTGCTGTTGCTGTGCCATCGCTTCACCAAGGTTGCGTAATCCGTCGCGCAGCGCATCCATCGCCTCTGCTTGCCGATCAATCGCCGTGGCAAGGTCATCTTCACGCAGCGCGTCTTCGGCACCTTGCATAGCACCTTCGGCCTGTCCCAAAGACTCGCGCGCAGCATCTCCCTCCGGAGTTCCCTGCCCTGGCAGGTTCTGCATCTGCCGGTTCAACTCTTGGCGCAACGCCTGCTGCCGATCCTCAAGCGCGCCTTGTTGGTCTTGCTCATCTCCGTTGGATTGTCCAGTTTCACCGTCACCTTCTCCCTCGCCTTCCCCTTCGCCACCGGTGCCGTCATGCGCTTGACCACGCCCCTCGCCACCGCTGTAGCCCTGGTTCTCTTGCGATTGGCCGCTCTGCGCACCGGGATTAAACTGCTCTTGCAGCTCTCGGAACGCTTCATCAGACAAACCCTGTTGTTCACGCAGCGTGTCCGCCAGATCTTCCATGGCCTGCTCACCCTGGTTCTGTTGACCTTCACCCTGCGTGACACGCATGTTCTCCATGAGCTGCTGCAACTCTTCCAGCGCTTGCTGCGCCTCAGCCATGCGGCCTTCTTCCATCAACTCTTGGATACGGTCCATCATGCGCTGCAGATCATCTTGGCTCATCTGCATGGAGTTCTCTGCGCTCTGCTGATCTTCTCCCTGCTCGCCATTCTCCTGCTGGCGTCGTGCCAACTCGCGCATGTAGTCCTCGGTGGCTTCACGCAACTCCTGCATCAGCCGCGCAATTTCTGCATCACTTGCGCCATTCTTCATCGCTTCCGACAACCGCTCCTGCGCCTGCCGCAACCGCTCCGCCGCATTGCCAAGATCACCGTCTTCCAAATTCAATGCCAACTGCCACAGCGCATCAGCCAACTCGTCTCGTTTCTCCCCAGACAGCCCATGGCGCACGTTCACTTCCAGCCGCCGCAAGATGGTCCGGAACCGCAGGTAATCCGTCTCCCGCCGAAACACACCATCCTCGGGCCGATGCGACACCGCCCTCATCAACTGTGCCACCCGTTTACCGTTCTCCCGCGACCACAGTAGATCCCGCCGCATCTCAATCACCGCCGCCGCCAACGGATCAAAGAACCGCCGCGCCGGCAGCTCAAATCGCAATGCACCAGTCTGCCCTTCCAGCCCTGCGTCATCCTCCACTGTCAGAGTGACTTTCACCGGCAAATGCGCCCATGGATGTTCAGAGAAGTCTTCTATCAAGGTCTCTTCAAACGATGCGCGATCCCCGGAGATCGGCAATGGCAGTTCCGCCACTATCTCCTCTTGCGGCTCAGGATCCACACGCAAACCATACCGACGGGACACACCGTCAAGGTCGAGCGCCACAATTGCCGTGCCGCCAACCACGCCATAATCATCTGACGCATGAAACGGCAGGGTCATCTCACCACGGCCTGAAGCCTCAACCTGCCCGCTCAAAATCACCTTTGGCGCGCGGTCGTCCTGCATCACGATATTCCACGCCGTCCCACCGGGCCCGGAAATTTCCAGTTCCCCGGTCTGGCGCACATCAAAGCTCTGCTCAGACTCCGCCGCGCTCTCAATGGCACCAACCCGACCAGACACAGTCTCCGCCACGGTCAGCGCACCCACCTCGCCATAAAGACGCAGCAAAACCCGGCTGCCCTCCGGCAACACCATCTTGCCCGCAGGCTGATCATTCAAATAAAGCGCAGGTTTACCGGTGTAGCTCGGCGGCTCAATCCATCCTTCCCACGTTGGCCCGCTTGCCAGTGCCGCACCGCTCCCTGGCCCCAACTCCCGCACCGAAGCCAGGTTGGAAAACGACCCACCCACAAAGGCAATCATCAGCAAAAGGATCGCGGTGTAGCGAAGCCCAAACGGGTCTAGCCGCGAAATGCGCAAGTCCGGCTGCACCGCTTTGGCGCCTTGGGTGCGCGCTGCCATGCGTTTCTGATGTGCCGCCCAAAGCGCCTGAGACGCCGGATCTTCTTTGCCCACCGCAGGCATGTCCTGCAGCGCGGCAATTGGCCGTCCGGGCAACGTCGCATCCAGCCGCGCAATCGCCATGTCGCGCGACGGCAGCACCAACTGCCGCGTCCCGCGCACTAATAACACAAGCATCCCGGCCGCGGCCAAAAAGCCGAAAATCCAGATCATTTCCAGTGGCAGATGATCCTGCACACCCACCATCAGCGCGGCCAGCACCACAAAGGCGATGGTCCACACCGGCCAAAACGCGCGCGTGAATGATTCTGCAAACAGACCCAAACGGGTCAAGCCAATGACCCACCGAAGGTGCAACAAGGCTGCATCTGTAGGGGTTTGACGGGTCACGGCGCTCCTATCGATTGGCTCTTAGTCGCTGGTCTCGTCCAGCCACTCTGGGATGCTATCGCGGTTTATCATCTCTTCATAGCTTGGACGTCGGCGGATAACCGCAAATTGATCGTCTTTCACCAGCACTTCGGGGATCAGCGGCCGTGTGTTGTACTCGCTGGCCATAACCGCGCCATATGCGCCAGCACTGCGGAAAGCGATCAGATCGCCGTCATGAAGCTCTGCCATGTTGCGCCCCTTGGCAAAGGTGTCGCCGGATTCACAAACTGGTCCTACGATGTCATATTGCGCAGGCTCCTGCCCTGGTTCAGCCTCAACGACTGGCACAATATCATGGTGCGCTTCATACATCGCTGGACGGATCAGGTCGTTCATCGCCCCGTCGACAATCAGGAACTCACGGTCTTCGCCCGACTTCACGTAGATCACCTTACAGACCATGATGCCCGCGTTGCCCGCAATCAGCCGGCCCGGTTCAATCTCGATCTCACAATTCAGATGGCCCAGCACGCGCTTCACCATCGCGCCATATTCCACCGGCAGCGGCGGCGCAGAATTGGAGCGTTCATATGGAATGCCCAGGCCACCACCCAGATCCAACCGCTTGATGTCATGCCCGTCAGCCCGCAATTGCTCGGTCAGCTCCGCCACCTTTTTATAGGCGGCCTCAAACGGCTCCAACTGGGTCAGTTGGCTTCCGATGTGCACATCAATGCCAATGACTTTTAGGCCCGGCAAAGACGCCGCAAGCGCGTAAACCTCTTTCGCTCGGCTGATCGGAATGCCAAACTTGTTCTCGGACTTACCGGTTGCAATTTTGGCGTGAGTTTTGGCGTCCACATCCGGGTTCACCCGAATGGTGATTGGCGCTTCAACACCCAAACGGCTGGCCACGGCGCTGATAGCCGCCATTTCCGGCTCGCTCTCCACGTTGAACTGGCGGATGCCACCGGTCAGTGCGAGCTCGATCTCGTCTTCGGTTTTACCAACCCCGGAGAACACAATCTTGTCGCCCGGCACACCTGCGGCCTTGGCCCGTGCATATTCGCCGCCAGACACCACATCCATGCCCGCGCCCAGCGCGGTCAGAGTTTTCAGAATCGCCTGATTGGAGGCCGCCTTCATGGCGTAGCACACCAGGTGATCCGTGCCTTCCAGCGCCTCATCAAACAGGCGGAAGTGACGCTCAAACGTCGCGGTGGAGTAGCAGTAGAACGGCGTACCAACTTGCGCGGCAATTTCCTTTACCGACACGTCTTCGGCAAACAACTCCCCGTCGCGATAAAGAAAATGATCCATAGTGCCGTCTCCTGCGTGCCGCTAGCGTCGTTCGGTCTCCCTCATACGCCGCGGCGCAGGACCATTCAATCCTCCTACGAAGACTTACTTCACAGGTTTCGCCCGCAGGAACAAATACAGCGGTAAGCCACAGCTCACACCAATCATCCAGGTCGCTGGGATCGCCAATAGCGCAATCCAATTGCGCCGCACCCAAACCTCGACCAAAATCCAAACGTTCAGTGTGATGGCTGCAATGACCAGATCCCAATAGAGGCCAGTCACGGCATCATTGGCTTTCCAAAGCGCCACCAAAGCCTGCAAATCAAACCCGTTTTCGGCAATCCAAGGCCCCAAATACATCATCGGCTGGATTGCGCCCCAAATGGCCAACCCCAGAAATACCCAACGCAATGGTGACATATCTTCCCCAATCCAAAAAATAGACGGCACCACAGATACGGCGCCGTCCTTGCTTCGGATCAGAATGTCCTGATTAGGGATGTGCTTTCAAGGGGCTATGCCCTTAACAGCCGTACCAGCGGCATCCGCCACCAACAGAGATGCTCACCGTGCCGTTGGTCACGCCCACACTGCCGGAAGTATGCACACCGTCAGAACCTATCCCGATATTGGCATTGGCCCGCGGCGTCCAAGGTTCTCCGTCCACACCACAGGCGGCCACGACCGCCAAACTCAGACAAGCAAAAACAACGCGGAACATAAGGGGTCTCCCGTGATAGCAGCGCCGAACCGATCCTTTGCACCCCCAGTGCAACTGACGTCGGCGCCCTCACCATACGGAAAAGCAGCAATGATTGAAAAGGGGAAACACCGCCCAGTGGCGTCACTCCCCCATTTGCTCAGCCGTCCAGCTTGGCTTTCCAAGCGGCAACTTGCTCACGCACACGGGTTGGTGCGGTGCCACCGTAGGACATCCGGGAGGACACAGAGTTATGCACGCCCAGCACGCCAAACACTTCTTCGGTGATCGCAGCATGCACAGACTGCATGTCTTCCAGCGTCAGGTCTGGCAGGTCGCAATCTTTGCTTTCCGCCATCGCCACCAATGAGCCTGTCACGTGGTGTGCGTCGCGGAACGGCATGTTTAGCGCCCGCACCAGCCAGTCCGCCAGATCGGTCGCGGTGGAGAACCCACTGCCCGCCGCCGCTTCCAGACTGTCCTGGTTGGCGGTCATGTCTTTGACCATGCCTTCCATCGCCGCCAGCGCCAGCATCAGATTGTCGGCTGCGTCAAAGACCTGCTCTTTGTCTTCCTGCATGTCTTTGGAATAGGTCAGCGGCAGGCCCTTCATGACCATCAGAAGCGCGGTGTTGGCGCCAAAAATCCGGCCAATTTTCGCACGGATCAGCTCGGCTGCATCCGGATTTTTCTTCTGTGGCATAATCGAAGAGCCGGTAGAGAACCGATCTGAAAGAGTCACAAAGCGGAACTGCGCGGAGGACCAGATCACCAGCTCTTCGGCAAAGCGGCTCAAGTGCATGGCGCAGATGCTGGAAGCTGACAGGAATTCCAACGCAAAGTCGCGGTCTGCCACCGCATCCAAAGAGTTGGCTGCCGGACGGTCAAAGCCCAGCGCCTTGGCGGTCATCTCTCGATCAATTGGGAAAGACGTACCGGCCAGCGCCGCCGCGCCCAGCGGAGATTCATTCATCCGCTCCCGCGCGTCTTTGAACCGGCTCAAGTCACGGCCAAACATCTCTACATAAGCCATCATATGGTGGCCCCAGGTCACAGGTTGCGCGGTCTGCAGATGGGTGAAGCCCGGCATCACCCAATCTGCGCCTGCTTCGGCCTGCGACACAAACGCACGGATCAGCGCTTCGATCCCGGCAATCGCCGCGTCAATCTGATCCCGCACCCAAAGTTTGAAATCGGTTGCCACCTGGTCATTGCGGCTCCGGCCCGTGTGCAAACGCCCTGCAGGCTCGCCAATCAAGTCTTTCAGACGCGCTTCCACATTCATGTGAATGTCTTCCAACGCGGTTGAAAACTGGAATGAACCGCTTTCAATCTCTGACAAGACCGTGAGAAGCCCTTCCCGAATGGCTTCGGCATCGCTATCTGTCAGGATGCCTGTCTTGGCGAGCATCGCCGCATGGGCCCGAGAGCCAGCAATGTCCTGCGCCGCCATACGTTGATCGTAGCCAATAGATGCGTTGATCGCTTCCATAATGGCGTCCGGTCCGGCGGCAAAACGGCCACCCCACATCTGGTTTGAGGTATCTTTGGTCATGAGAAGCCCTTTTGGAGGGAAGATGAAATTAAATGGGTCCGCGCCGGTGTATACAGGCTTGGCAGCAATCGCAATTGCCGCCCTCTCCTTTGTTGCCTTGAAACCGACGGCAACCGCCGAAACCCGCGACTTTTCCGCCGTGGTCGACATGCGCGACGGCGACATGCGCAAGCTCAATTTTCACACGACGCCAAAAGATGTGTCGCAAAACACCTTCATCACCGATGATGGCGGCGAAGCAACTTTGGCGGACTACAAAGGCAAAGTGGTTCTCTTGAACTTCTGGGCGACCTGGTGTGCGCCCTGCCGTCACGAGATGCCGATGTTGTCGGAATTGCAATCGGAGCTCAGCGGGGATGACTTTGAAGTGGTGACCCTGGCAACCGGGCGCAACATGGTCCCGGCTATGCAGAAGTTCTTTGACGAGATTGGTGTGAGCAACCTGCCCCTGCACCGCGATCCCAAACAGGCCGTTGCCCGCGAGATGGCCGTGTTTGGCTTGCCAGCGACCATAATTATGGACCGCGAAGGACGCGAAATTGCGCGGTTACAGGGGGACGCGGACTGGTCCAGTGAAAACGCTCGCGCGATCCTACTCGCCGTGATTGCTATGGACGGCTCTTAAGGTCGTCCACCATCCCCGGCGTCCGTCACTGAACAAGGAATCGCATGTTCCGCCAAGCACGACGGTCACTTGTGGGCACCTCTCGCTCTTCTCGGTTCGCTCGCAGAGTTGTACATCAGCCCAACCGACGTCTCGCAACAGACAACAAGCAACCGCTTGTTAAAGCCTATGGCGCAGATTGGGCACACCGCCCCCAGATCGCCTCAAGTTAGTTAAAAACAGGCCTAAAACCCCTCTGGTTAGCAGCTCTCAAGCGCGGCAATTTAAGATATGGTTCATGTATGTGGCCTTAAATGGACACGCTGCCAAATGGGATGACGAGAAGCCTGCTATGGATCGCCCAAAGAAAAACCGCAAAGCTGGAGCGCCGCGAGAGCAGCGCAGCCCGCTGGCCTATGCCCTTGATACAAGGGATTCCTCAACGCTGGACATGGTCCGCGAGGCCATTTCACATAAGCAAGTTCTTCTGGCCTACCAGCCGGTTGTTCAAGCTTCCAACACAAAACGCCCTGCCTTTTACGAAGGCTTGGTGCGCGTCTTGGACGAAACCGGTCGCATCATTCCCGCGAAAGATTTTATGGGTGCCGTTGAAGACACCGAATTGGGACGCCAGCTTGACGTGCTTGCGCTCGAATTGGGCCTACAGGCTTTGGCCGAGCAACCCGGCCTGCGCCTGTCCATCAATATGTCCGCGCGATCCATTGGATATGCCCCTTGGATGGATTGCCTACAGCGTGGACTGGCCCGCGCCGCCACCATCCCAGAGCGCCTGATTTTCGAAATTTCCGAAAAATCTGTGGTGCAAGTCCCTGAAATTGTAAAAGGTTTCATGGAGGAACTACAGGTCAAAGGCATGTCTTTTGCATTGGACGATTACGGCGCAGGATTAACCACCCTCACGGTGTTCCGTGACTTTGACTTTGACATCATCAAACTGCACGGCAGCTTCAGCCGCAACATTTCTCAAGACGGCAGCAACCAAGTTCTGGCCTCTGCGGTCGCCGCGATCTGTGAGCGGTTTGACATGCATTCAGTGGCCAGTCGTATCGAAAGTCCAGCTGACGCACAGATGATGGCCGACCTCGGATTTGATTGCCTGCAAGGCTTTGCGTTTGGCGCGCCGACCATTTCGCCGCCTTGGAAACAACGCAAAAACAACGCCGCCTAATCTGCGTTCCTCCCTCCATTCTCGCCCCCCAGTCAGCAACGCCTGGGCAAACTCTTGCCATGCGACTTTAGGCCTGTGACAGCCTGACCGTTGCCGCAGTGCGGCAAATGCGCTATTGACGCTACGGAAACGGAGTTCTGCGGGTTGCCTGAGGGGGGCGGTCCCGCACATGCTTTGTCCAGCATTTGGTAGAGGATTTGCATATGACCAACGTAGTGATTGCTTCCGCGGCACGGACCGCCGTGGGTAGTTTCAGCGGCGCGTTCGCCAACACCCCCGCACATGATCTCGGCGCCACCGTGCTTCAAGCACTGGTTGAGCGTGCCGGCATTGACAAGGCGGACGTCTCTGAAACCATTCTTGGTCAGGTTCTGACCGGTGGCCAAGGTCAAAACCCGGCGCGCCAAGCCCACGTGAACGCCGGCCTGCCCATCGAAAGCGCCGCTTGGGGCATCAACCAGGTGTGTGGCTCCGGCCTGCGCGCCGTGGCTCTGGCCGCGCAGCACATCCAACTGGGTGACGCCTCCATTGTGGCCGCCGGTGGTCAGGAAAACATGTCCCTGTCTCCCCACGTTGCGCATCTGCGCGCGGGCACAAAAATGGGCGATGTGAAATACATCGACTCGATGATCCGCGACGGTCTCTGGGATGCGTTCAACGGCTACCACATGGGCCAGACCGCTGAAAACGTGGCTGAGAAGTGGCAGATCAGCCGCGAAGCCCAAGACGCCTTTGCCGTGGCCTCACAAAACAAAGCTGAAGCCGCTCAAAAGGCTGGCAATTTTGCTGACGAAATTGTGCCGTTTACCGTTAAAACCCGCAAGGGCGACATCATTGTGGATGCTGACGAATACATCCGCTACGGCGCGACCATGGAGGCCATGCAGAAACTGCGGCCTGCGTTTGTACGCGACGGCGGCACCGTGACCGCAGCCAACGCTTCCGGCCTCAACGACGGCGCCGCAGGTGCCCTGTTGATGACGGCTGATGAAGCTGAGAAGCGCGGCATCGAACCTTTGGCCCGCATCGCCTCTTACGCCACCGCTGGTCTGGACCCGTCCATCATGGGTGTGGGCCCAATCTACGCCTCCCGCAAGGCGCTGGACAAGGCTGGCTGGTCTGCTGAAGAGCTGGATCTGGTTGAAGCCAACGAGGCCTTTGCCGCACAGGCTTGCGCCGTGAACAAAGACATGGGCTGGAACCCTGACATTGTGAACGTAAACGGCGGCGCCATTGCCATCGGTCACCCAATTGGGGCCTCTGGCGCGCGCATCCTGAACACACTGCTGTTTGAAATGAAGCGCCGCGACGCCAAAAAAGGTCTCGCAACGCTTTGCATCGGCGGCGGCATGGGTGTGGCCATGTGCCTTGAGCGCTCCTAAGGCGACGCCCCTTTGCGTTTGAGATTTAAAGGGGCGTCGGTGCGGCGCCCCTTTTTGGTACTTGGAGGTCATTTTTCGCACTAGCAGCAAAAAATATCTGCGATGCGGCAATTCATCACGTAATTATGTTGCGCAGCATGATTTAAAAACGTAACAGAGTTACCAACACATTTACTCACTTGGAGGAATATCATGGCAAGAGTAGCACTCGTCACCGGCGGCAGCCGCGGTATCGGTGAAGCCATCTCAAAAGCACTGAAGGCCGAAGGTTATGACGTTGCAGCCACCTACGCTGGCAACGATGAGAAGGCCGCTGCCTTCACCGAAGCCACCGGCATCAAGACCTACAAATGGAATGTGGCTGACTACGAGGCCTCCAAAGCAGGTCTGGCACAGGTCGAAGCCGATCTTGGCCCCATCGACGTGATTGTGGCCAACGCAGGCATCACCCGCGACGCGCCATTCCACAAGATGACCCCAGAGCAGTGGCACGAAGTGGTCGACACCAACCTGACCGGCGTGTTCAACACCGTACACCCTGTCTGGACCGGCATGCGCGAGCGCAAATTTGGCCGCATCATCGTGATCTCCTCGATCAACGGTCAAAAAGGTCAGTTTGCTCAGGTCAACTATGCGGCCACCAAAGCCGGCGATCTTGGCATCGTGAAGTCCCTGGCCCAGGAAGGCGCCCGCGCCGGCATCACCGCCAACGCCATCTGCCCTGGCTACATCGCCACCGAGATGGTGATGGCTGTGCCAGAGAAAGTCCGCGATTCCATCATTGGCCAAATCCCAACCGGCCGCCTTGGTGAGCCAGAAGAGATCGCGCGCTGCGTGACCTTCCTTGCCTCTGACGACGCCGGCTTTATCAACGGTTCCACCATCTCCGCCAACGGTGGCCAGTTCTTCGTCTGATCTGCACAGACAATACAAACCAAAAGGGCCGGTCAAATGACCGGCCCTTCTCTTTTGCCCCGTAAGTGCCTGTCTCAGGCGCAGCGGGACGGTTCCGTAAGAACCCCGTGGTTCAGCGGAACGGATTTGCCACCAAACAGAGCTTTGAAAAATCCAACAAAGGCAGCACTGCGGGCGGCATGCGCATCCTTGTAGGCTTGCTGAGTGCGGGCGTTGGGTGCAGTCTCGATCATGATAGCCTCTCTTCTGTTTGGAGATGGAAAACTTAACTGAGACCAATATGGCGCCAACATAGCTTCGCGACAAACGAGACTTCCCCTATCCTCACTTAAGTTGTATTTAACTGAATATGTCTGACCGCCTGCCTCCGCTCACCGCCCTGCGTGCCTTCGAAGCCGCGCAACGCCATATGTCCTTTGCCAAAGCGGCAGACGAGCTGCACGTGACACCTGCCGCGCTCAGCTATCAGATCAAATCACTTGAAGAGCACCTTGACGCACAACTGTTCCACCGCCTCAATCGGGCGGTGGCCTTGACCGAGATTGGCGAGGCCCTTGCGCCTGGCATTCAGGAAGGCTTCCAAACGCTCTCCTCTGCTTGGCGCACGGCGCAGCGGCAAATGGACGACGCCACCCTCATGGTCACTGCAGGCCCCGCCTTCACCGCCAAATGGTTTGCCCCACGCTTCTACGAGTTTGCCCGCGCCCATCCGGAGATTGACCTGCGCTTCTCCGCCACCCTGCGCAACCTCGACTTCAACCGCGACGAAGTTGACGTCGCCATCCGCTTTGGCATCGCCAATAACGATCCCGGCCTTTGGTCGGCGCCCATGGCCCGTGAATGGGTCAGCCCTGTGATGACACCGGAAATGGCGGAACGTTTCCCCACCCCGGAGAGCCTGAAGGACGCAACACTAATCCATGACGAATCCATCGACTTCCTGCGCCCACGGGCTGATTGGGCTGCCTGGTGTCGCCTGATGGACCTCAACATCGACACCGCCCACGGCCCGCGTTTCACCGGCGCGGACCACAGCATTGACGCCGCGCTGGCTGGCGCAGGCATCGCCCTTGGTCGTCGCGCTTTGGTGGTGAAGGACATCCACGAAGGCCGCCTTGTTGCACCTTACAAACACGCCATCTGGCTCAACGCGCGTTTTCGCTTCCTGTGTCGCGATGGCACTCAGGACCGACCGCACATTGCTGCGCTACGCGATTGGATGATGGCGGAGATAGACAAAACCGCCGAAGTGACAGAAAGCTTGATCATTACGCCGATCGAGGAGATTCCCCCCGCATGACCCGCACCAAAGCGACCGCAGTTGGCTTTATCGCCGTGCTGCTCTGGGCCCTGCTCGCCTTGTTCACGGTTGGCAGCGCCCCAACCCCGCCACTCATGCTCAACGCGCTGTGTTTTACCATAGGGGGCGCGCTGGGTGTCATCTGGGCCATTGCCACCGGCGAATGGCGCGCCCTGCGCACCATCCCATTCAAGGTCTACCTCTTTGGCAGCCTCAGCCTGTTTGGCTACCACGCGCTCTACTTCTCTGCCCTGCGCCTCGCCCCGGCAGCAGAGGCAGGATTGATCGCCTACCTATGGCCCCTTCTGATTGTACTAATGTCCGGCCTGCTACCCGGTGAAAGTCTACGCGCAGGCCACCTCTTAGGCGCATGTCTTGGCTTTCTTGGTGCAGCCCTGATTATTGGCGGTGGTGGCCTTGGCTTCAACCCAGCTCACCTGCCCGGCTACGGGCTGGCGCTAGCCTGTGCATTCACCTGGTCAACCTACTCAATCTTGTCACGCCGCCTTGGGGACATTCCAACCGTCTCTGTAGTGGTGTTTTGCCTCGCCACTGCGGTGCTCTCCACAATCCTGCACATCGCGCTGGAAGACACCATTTGGCCCACCAACACCCTTACATGGATATCGATCTTCGCGCTCGGCCTCGGCCCGGTTGGGCTGGCCTTTTATGTCTGGGATGTGGGGGTCAAACGCGGCGACATTCAACTCTTGGGCACCGCATCATATGCGGCTCCGCTGCTTTCGACTGTGGTTTTGGTGTTGACGGGGTTTGCCGAGCCCAGCTTGCACTTGGGCGCGGCTGCCTTGCTGATCACTGGCGGCGCGGTGCTTGCCGCGCGCGCCAGCTTGAAATCTGGCTAGGCGTTATGCGGATAATCGCGTGATTTCTTCTTTGAGGCGGAGTTTCTGCTTTTTAAGTTCCGCCACATCAAGATCACTGCTGCCTGGGGCGCGTTGTTCTTGTTCGACTTGGTCAGAGAGGGTTTCGTGCTTGCGTTTCAGCTCTTCGAGGTGTGCGCTTACGCTCATCATGTTCTCCTATTCAAACAATATGTAACAACCTCAGTGCACCACAGTTTTTGCCGCCTGTCACGCATCACTTGTGACGTATTCTTAACACTGGAAAATTTCCGCCGACGCAGCCGCGAAACAGTCGCAATACCGACGCGATACCGACGGGGGTTTCGGTCGAATCGGTCAGCCTTAATGACCCGGCCGTTGCAGTAACGATCTAGGGGAAAGGCAGCGCCGCGCCATCGCGCAATACCGCGCGAATCTGATCAGTGTAGCTTTCACCATCCCGGGTGTGCACTGCCCCTTCATGCATCCGAACCGGCGCATGTAGGCGAAACGCCGCACGTCCGTTTTTGACGCCATGGACAAGCACCAAATTGGCATCCCGCCCGACGCGCGCCTGCAAAGGCATCACCTGAATCGACCCTAAGGCGCCATGCATTGCGCTCAGCAAGTCCGGCAAACGCTCTGCGCGATGCACAAAAGTTGCTGTGCCTTTGGGCGCAAGGCGCTTGGCGGCCACTTCAACCCATTTGCCAAGCGGCGTGTCTTCCCCCATCGCCACATCGCGCCCCGTATCTTGAGCAGCTGTGCTCGCCGTCCGATCAAAATAGGGCGGGTTCGCAAAGACATGGTCAAACTGCATCTGGCGCAGATCCACCGGAAGCGCCGTTAAATCCGCCTCCCAAATCGTGGCATCTGCTCCATTCTCCTTTGCATTGCGATGCGCCAATGCTGCGTATTCCGGCTGCAGCTCAACCGCGTGTACAATCAGATTTGACACCCGCGCAGACAAACAAAGAAACGCCGCGCCTGCCCCACAGCCGAGTTCCAGAACTTTTGCGCTCGCCTTTGCAGGGACCGAAGCCGCCAGCAGCACGGGATCAACCCCAGCGCGATACCCATCTTTAGGTTGCCACAAGGTCACACGCCCGTTCAAAAAATCGTTTTGCGTCAGGGCTGCACTCACAACGCCCGCCCCAACGCGATGTCATTATCAAGCATAACCCGTTCTGCTTGTTGCAATTCTTCTGTGCGGACCATCAAACGGCGCGGCAATATGCCAATGCTGCCTTCAAGGACGCTCATGTTTACGTCCATTTCAAAGCAGGCTATACCCTCCCCCTGAAGCAGGGCTGTGGCAAAGGCGATGGTGGTTGGATCTGTGCTACGCAAAAGCTCTTTCATAATAACGATGTAAGGTCAGGGGACGGCGGATGTCGACCCCTCACGACAGGAAGTCCAATATGAGTCTCGATCACGCCGCAACCAAGCCGCACGAAGCCCTCGCAGTCCTGCTGCGCGACGATATGGATGCGGTCAACACCCTGATCGAAGCCCGCATGGCCTCCAAACATGCGCCACGCATTCCTGAAGTGACCGCGCATTTGGTTGGTGCGGGTGGCAAACGCCTGCGCCCGATGCTGACTTTGGCGGCAGCAAAGCTCTGTGGCTATGACGGCCCCTACCACGTGCACCTCGCAGCAACCGTGGAGTTCATCCACACCGCCACCCTGCTACATGATGATGTGGTCGACGAAAGCGAACAACGCCGCGGCCGTCCAACCGCCAACCTGCTCTGGGACAACAAGAGCTCGGTGCTGGTCGGGGATTATCTGTTCTCCCGCAGCTTCCAGCTGATGACAGAAACCAACAACATCGACGTGTTGCGCATCCTGTCCAACGCCTCCGCCACCATTGCAGAAGGCGAAGTGTTGCAGCTCACCGCCGCAACCGATCTTTCAACCAACGAAGATATTTACCTGCAAGTGATACGAGGCAAGACAGCCGCACTGTTCTCGGCAGCCACAGAAGTGGGTGGCGTAATCGCAGGTGCATCTGCCAGCGATGTTCAGGCCCTGTTTGACTATGGCGACGCGCTTGGCATTGCGTTTCAGATCGCAGACGACCTGCTCGATTACCAGGGCGACTCAGCCCAAACCGGCAAAAACGTGGGTGACGATTTCCGCGAAAGAAAGTTAACGCTGCCGGTGATCAAGGCCGTTGCGCAGGCCACCGACGAAGAACGCAGCTTCTGGGAGCGCACAATTGAAAAAGGCCGCCAAGAAGACAGCGACCTAGATCATGCGCTTGGCCTGATGAAGAAATACGATACGTTGAGCCTCACAAGAGACGACGCAATGCAGTGGGCAGAGAAAGCCAAATCGGCCGTTGAAAAGTTGCCAGATCACGAAATTCGTGACCTACTGTCTGGCATTGCTGACTACGTCGTCGCACGCCTCAACTAAGAAAACCGCGATCCGCACCGCCGGGTCGCCACGCACCACCAGTCAGGGTGTTGGCGATGCAGCTCGTCCAATGCCAGATCACGCGCGGCAGCGGTCTCATAGATCGCGAAGCACGTCGCCCCCGAACCCGACATTCGCGCCAACGCACAGCCCTCCGTCTGCGACAGCTGAGCCAACACTTGACCGATCACTGGCTGCAATTGGATTGCAGCCTCTTGCATGTCATTCCTTTGTGCACCGAGCCATTTAAGGGCCGCCTCAAAATTCTGCCAGTCAGGGAATTCATTTGGCATCAATGGGTTGCCCCTCGCCTTCATTGCGGCAAACACGTGTGGTGTCGAAACGGAAACACGCGGATTGACAAGGATCATCGGCCAATCTGGCGAAGCGTCTAAACGCTCAATTTTTTCGCCAATGCCACGCATACGCACGAGATTTGGCTCCATACACACCGGCACATCAGCCCCCAGTGAGAGGAGTTCATCTCGGTTAGGCCGCGGCAAGCCATGCAATTTGCAAAGTGCACGGATCGCAGCAGCTCCATCCGACGACCCACCGCCTATCCCTGCCATAGCCGGAAGTGACTTATGCAGCGTTATCTGCGCGGAAACCCCGAGACGGTCTGCCGCTTGAACCACCAGATTTCCACTGTCAGTGGGCACACCTTCGGCCATGGGCCCAACAACGCTCAAACGTGTTACGGGCGCGTGACGCACTTCTAGCCGATCCCCGACATCTGTCAGCATCACCAACGAGTCCAACTCGTGATACCCATCGGCGCGTTGACCGGTCACATGAAGTGTCAGGTTGATTTTGGCGGGGGCAAAAGCCTCAATCACCATCCGTTGCCGTCAAAGGCTCTGCACCTTCCTCTTCCAGCACAACATCCAAACCCACTTCCAGCTTGCGACGAATGCGATCCGGCTTGGCTTCTTCAGCGGTTTCATCGTCGACAAAACTCAACGCACGGCGCCATTGAAACTGGGCTTCTAACTTGCGCCCCACAGCCCAATACACATCGCCCAGATGGTCGGTCACAACCGGATCAACTGGCATCAACTCGCTTGCACGCTCCATATGGCCAACGGCTTCGTCATACCGACCCATCCGGAACAGCACCCAAGCGAGACTATCAACAATGTACCCGCTGTCTGGACGTGCTGCGACAGCGCGCTCAATCATGTCTAGAGCTTCATCGAGCTTGATTTGTTTTTCAACAAGCGAATATCCGAGGTAATTCAGCACTTGAGGTTGCTCAGGATTCAACTCCAGAGCTTTGCGAAAATCTGCCTCAGAAGCCTCCCAATTTCCCAACCGTTCATGGCTAATGGCCCTCGCATAAAACAGGAACCACTGACGCATCTCAAGCGTATCATAAAGGCCTATGGCAGTGTCGTAAGCCGCTATTGCGCCTTCGAAGTTTTTTTCCTGACGACGCAAATCGCCAAGTGCTGTGTGCACATAAGGGAGATTTGGCTGGCTACGCGTCAACGCTTCCAACACTTCCATTGCGGCTTCTATCTTGCCAGCTTCGCGGAGCGCCTCGGCCCGGCCAAGCTCTGCTGCGTGAAACGACGGATCATCTGCAGGCACTTTTTGATATGTCTGAGAGGCAAGCTCATACCGCCCAAGCGTTTCCAGAAGCTCGGCAGTCAACAGTAGCGCCTCTGTGTGATCCGGCCGCAAATACTCTGCAAGACGGGCATAGAGCAGGGTGTAATCCGCGTTGGCCTCACTTCTTAACGCGTTGGCGATTGTGAAATACACCTCTGCAATTCCGTCTGATGCGGACCCAACATGGGTAAACGGTAGCACCTCTCCCGCAACAAGACGTTCGCGCAACAATTGCAGCTCCGGATCGAGGTCCGTACCAAAGGCACTGTCCAAGCGAGTAATCGCCTCTTCGTTGCGTTCAAGTTGAGACAAAACCTCAACTTCGCTTACAACTCCGCGGCGCGTGGACTGCATGCCATTCATAGCGCCTTCAAGGAAAATTGCGTGCGCACTTTCAAAGTCGCCAACTGACGCCAAGGCCAAAGCCTTGTGATACGCAGCAAAGCCGCCAAGGCCTTGTTCCTTGGATACCGCATCAAAGGCGGCCAGCGCCTCAGACATGGCGCCTCGGCCAATCTGTGCCCAGGCTTTCATCAGCCCATCTACAAGCGGGCCGACACCTGCCTTTTCCAAACGTTCGACCAGTTCGCCGTAGTTTTCATCTTCCACCAAGCCCGCCGTGATGGCCATTTCGGCAATCTGACTTTGATGACCATCCGCATCCATCTTGCGAGCAATAGGCATGGCGCGATCAATTTGCCCCAACGAAAGAAAGGCCAACACGGCATTTTCCTGCAAAACAGGATTGCTTGGATCTTTGGTCAGTGCATCGCTGTAATAGCGGGCAGCAGCGGTATAATCAGAGCCATAGCTGGCTTGACGCGCAGCCAAATAGGCACCCGCCATTCCGTCCGCGTGCACGGGCAAGGTTGTTGCCACCAAAAGCGCAGAAATTGCCGCTGTTTTAAGAAATTGACCGACCACGTGAGACTCCCATCCTCTTACCTTGCAGTAAAGGTAGTCGGGGGGCTGCCAACACGCAATGGGGCGACCTACTGGCCGCCCCAAGTTTTGGTAAAATTTCCGCATGTTACGATCACATGTTCGGGTAATTTGGTCCGTCGCCGCCTTGGGGTGTGACCCATGTGATGTTTTGGCTTGGATCTTTGATGTCGCAGGTCTTGCAATGCACGCAGTTCTGGAAGTTCACTACAAAGCGGGGATCTTTGCCCTCTTCCTCCACCACTTCATACACACCTGCTGGGCAGTAGCGCTGTGCAGGCTCTGCAAACTTCGGCAAGTTTACAGAAACCGGAAGCGTTTCATCTGCCAAACGCAGGTGACACGGCTGACTTTCCTCGTGGTTGGTCATCGAATAACTGACGTTGGTCAGGCGGTCAAAAGACAGCTTGCCATCAGGCTTCGGATACTCAATTGGCGTATGTTTGTTCGCCTCTTCCGTCGCCTCAGCATCATTTTTGCCATGTTTGACTGTACCAAAGAATGAGAAGCCCAATGTGTTGGTCCACATGTCCAATCCACCCAGCATCAAAGATGCCGTCAGGCCCCATTTGGACCAAATTGGCTTCACGTTGCGGACCTTCTTGAGGTCTTTGCCAATTTCGCCACTCCGGACACCAACCTCATACGATGTCAATTCATCTCCAGAGCGATCCGCCTTAATTGCCTCAAACGCGGCTTCGGCTGCTGCCTTACCAGAGAACATGGCATTATGGTTGCCTTTGATACGCGGCACGTTGACCATACCAACGGAACATCCCAACAACGCCACGCCAGGTGCGACCATTTTTGGCATCGACTGATAGCCACCTTCAGAAATCGCACGTGCGCCATAGGCCACACGTTTCCCACCTTCCAGAAGCTCTGCCACCATTGGGTGGTGCTTGAAGCGCTGGAATTCCATGTAAGGGAAGAGATGCGGATTCTTGTAATTCAGGTGCACCACAAAACCGACGTACACTTGGTTGTTCTCCAAGTGATAGATGAATGATCCACCGCCGGCATTGCTGCCAAGTGGCCAACCCATGGTATGGGTCACGGTGCCTTCTTTGTGTTTGGCGGGATCAATCTCCCAGATCTCTTTCATGCCAAGGCCAAACTTCTGCGGCTCTTTGCCGTCCTGAAGATTGTACTTTGCGATCACCTCTTTGGTGAGCGATCCGCGAACACCCTCAGACAAGAACACATACTTTCCGTGCAGTTCCATACCAGGCTCAGTATTTGGCCCGTAGGAACCATCTTCTTCCAAACCGAAGACACCAGCAATCACACCTTTGACTTCGTCATTTGCACCGTAAACCAAATCGGAACAAGCCATTCCGGGAAAAATTTCAACACCCAGTTCTTCTGCGTGCTCAGCCATCCAGCGACACACGTTCCCCATGGAAACGATGTAGTTGCCGTGGTTGTTCATCAAGGGCGGCATTGGGAAATTTGGTATGCGGATTTCGCCAGCTTCCCCAAGCATATAGAAGTTGTCTTCTTTCACTGGAACGTTGAGCGGCGCGCCCTTTTCCTTCCAGTCGGGAATCAGCGCATCTAGGCCACATGGGTCCAAAACTGCACCAGAAAGGATATGCGCGCCCACTTCGGAGCCTTTTTCCAGCACCACAACATTGAGGTCCGCGTCCAACTGTTTCAGGCGGATCGCTGCCGACAGACCTGCGGGGCCCGCGCCAACGATGACAACGTCATATTCCATGGCTTCGCGTTCGATTTCCGACATTGGCTTCCCTTCCCGGATCGCTGGGTAATTTTCTTTCGCATCTGCTAGCCTGACTATAATCAATCCGTCAATCGGAACCCCACGACATTTCGCCCCATTTGCGCAATTTTGCAGCAGTGCAGCATATTTCTCCTTGCATTGGCTCCCCCTCTTGCTTTTGAAGGAGGTCTCAGGGCACTCTACCGTGCAGTATATAAAACAGACCCGCCGCCCTGCTTGTTTGGCGGCCAATGACCAACGGGACCGCACCCATGGAAAAAATACCAATGACCCGCGCTGGCCACTCGGCGCTTGAAGCGGAATTGAAGCTACTCAAAACAGTGGAACGCCCCGCGATCATCGAGGCGATTGCCTCTGCGCGCGAACTTGGCGACCTCAAAGAGAATGCGGAATACCACTCTGCGCGTGAGAAGCAGGGTTTCATCGAAGGTCGCGTCAAGGAACTCGAGAGCGTCATCGGCCTTGCCGATGTGATCGACCCATCGACCCTTTCTGGCACCATCAAGTTTGGTGCAATTGTCACCTTGGTCGACGAAGAAACTGACGCCGAGAAGACCTGGCAGATCGTCGGAGAGCACGAAGCCAACGTGGAAAAGGGACTGCTCAACATAAAGTCACCTATTGCGCGTGCCTTGATCGGCAAAGATGAAGGTGACAGTGTCGAAGTTCGCACCCCCGGCGGCGGAAAAAGTTACGAAGTTCTTAGTATTACTTACAAGTGAACCAAATAGTTAAGATGCGCCCTCGCATGACAGATGAAACAACTTCCCAGCCGACCCCTCTGGGCATCTACGACAAACCCGACAGCTCAAAGGTCACCGCAATTGAACTGATTGCAGTGGGGCTGAGCTTTGTCTGGCTGATTGGTACAGTTGTGTTTTTCCTGGTACTGGAGCGAAATCCGGTCGACGGGTCCGATGGTTTGCAGTTTCTCATGACCTTGCTGGCGGTCTTCATGCCGGTTGCAATGATCTGGGTTGCGGCTACCGCAGCGCGGTCGTCCCGCGTAATGCGCGAGGAAAGTGCACGGCTCCAAGCTGCGATCGACGCCATGCGCCGGACCTATGTCAATCAAGCGCAAGGTGTACAGGCTCAGCAAGGTGTCGAACCATCGGTTGCGAAAAAGCTGGATGAAATTGCTGCCGCCACACGGAAAACAGAAACAACTTTGGCCACATTTTCTTCTAGCCGTGAGCGAGATGACGGCATTCGCAAACCCGCGGAGGTCGAGGTTGCCCCTGATGATCTGGCAGATCAAGGCACCTTGGCCTTGGGCACACCGGCGGAGGAGCTGTCTCCCCCCTTACCCCGCACCGATTTCATTCAGGCCCTGAACTTCCCTGAAAACGCGGATGATTCTGAGGGGTTCTCTGCGCTGCGAAAAGCGCTGCGGGATCGTCAGGCGGCCCATCTCATTCAAGCCAGCCAAGATGTCCTCACGCTTTTGAGCCAGGACGGTATCTATATGGATGACTTGCGTCCTGATTTGGCGCGGCCAGAGATTTGGCGTCGGTTTGCCAGCGGTGAACGCGGCAAACCCATTGCGGCATTGGGTGGTGTGCGGGATCGCAGCTCCTTGGCGCTGGCTGCCGGTCGTATGAAACAAGACCCCATCTTTAGAGATGCGGCGCATCACTTTTTGCGTCGATTTGACAAAAGCTTTGTCGAGTTTGAAGAAACTGCCACGGACGCCGACATTGCGGCCTTGTCCGAAACCCGCACCGCTCGCGCCTTTATGTTGCTTGGGCGTGTTGCCGGCATCTTCGACTAAACACAAAGGGCGCCCGAAGGGCGCTTTTCCCTCTTAAAGACCGAAGCTTGAATATGGGTAGAACATCACGTCCGTACCCTCGTGGATATCCAATGCTTCGTCAGGCAGCTCCACCAATCCTTCAGCCCAACTCAATCCGCTGATCCGCCCGGACCCTTCGGACTGAAACACCTCTGCGCGCCCATCCCGCAAACGCGCGCGCAAATACTCACGCCGCCCGGCTTTCTTGGACTTGGAAAACGCCGCAGGCACTCTTAAGGCAACAGGCTCACACCAGCCCGCCCCCCCCATAGCATCCATGGCTGGTTTTGCGAAGATCAACGTGCAGACCTTGGCCGCGACAGGATTGCCTGGCAGGCCAAACACAGGCGTATTTTCCCACATCCCAAGCGCAAGTGGCCTACCGGGTTTGATCGCCAATCGCCACAGAGTCATAGAGCCGGTTTCGTTAAGCAACGCGGACATGTGGTCCTCGTCACCTGCAGAGGCCCCACCTGACGTCAGGATCATATCCGAACGGTTTGCGGCCTCGTCTAAAAACCCTTTCAACGCCTCCCGATCGTCAGGTGCCCGCCCCATATCAACAGGCTCAAAACCAAACTGCATAATCATGGCGAGCAGCATCGGACGATTAGCGTCAAATATTTGATCCACACGCGCAGCGGTGCCAGGCTCTGCCAATTCATCTCCAGTGGATACCACTGCAACACGCAGGCGTTTAAAGACTGGAAGCTCCCCAACACCTGTCGCAGCCGCCAGGCCAAGGTCTGCAGGGGTCACACGGCGCGCCTGGTTCAGAATGACATCCCCTGACAACACATCCTCTCCAGCTTGACGTGTGTTGGCGCCTTTTTTGAGGGGACCATGAAACGCTATCGCGTTGCCGTCTGTGGTGACATCCTCCTGTAGAATGACCGTATCCACAGCGGCTGGAATCGTTGCACCAGTCAGAATCCGCACGGCGCCTCCCTCTGGTAGTGTTCCAGCAAATGGAGCCCCTGCTGCAGACCGTCCTTCAACCAGAGGGAAGCTCTGAGGTCCGTCTACAACATCGGCGTGCCTAAGCCCGTAGCCATCTACCGCAGAGTTTGGCAAGGGTGGGTTGGATCTCTCAGCGTATACGTCTGCTGCCAGTATACGGCCTAAGGCATCAACAAGCGGCACCGTTTCACAGCCCACGCTGGGCCGTAGACGGCTTTTCAGAAGCGCCAATGCCTCGGCAACTGGAGTCCACCGGGTGCCTTCGGGCAGAGAAAAACAGTCGTTTTTTAGGGGTGGTGGCACCAAATTACTTTGCTTTGACAAGAAAGCCTCCCTCTGCGTGCACTAAACGGATAATCCCAGATCTGACAAGATAAACTCCGCTATCGCTTTGGTGTCGTTCAAGTCAAAAACGGGCTTGTCGCTATCTAGATCAACATCGCTTGCGATGGCCCGAATGGTTGGGTCTTGCGAAGAAATCAGCGCGTTCCCCGTTTCTTGACGATGCGCTTCCACTTTTGGGTGCGCATCACGCTTGTATCCTTCAACCAACACCAGATCGACTTCCGATAGCTTGGTCAGTAATTCTTCCAACGTTGGCTCATCATCATCCCGAAGTTCACGCATCAAGGCCCAGCGGCTTTTACTGGCCAATAACACTTCGCGGGCACCTGCCACGCGATGGCGATGGCTGTCCTTTCCCGGGTGATCGACATCGAAACTATGGTGTGCGTGCTTCACGGTCGACACGCTGAGGCCTCGCCCAGTGATTTCGGTCACCAAGCGTTCCATCAATCCAGTTTTCCCGGAATTCTTCCAACCGACAACGCCATAAATTTGCATTGTTATTCTGTCTCTCCAGCAATCCGGCGGGCCTCAGCGAGGTCTTCCGGAGTATTCACATTAAAAAAGGGATCTATCCCGTTTTGCACAAAAGCGGCTTGACCTGCATCATGTTTGTCGGTCCAGATCACAACTTTTCGCAACCCACCGCTCAGTGCTGCACGCAGATCATCCCGTAAAGCCACCGGCCACAGCCCAAAGGTTGGTTGGCGCCAAAGTTTGCCGCCAGGTTCTCCAGACGCTGCCAGAGCAAGCGGGTGTGGGCTGTTTTCAGCCGCCAACAGCAGTTGAGGGACTAGATCACAGGGAAAGAACGGCGTGTCTGCTGCAGCTGTCACAATCGCATCAGCCCCTTGTTCAGCAGCCCAATCCAGGCCTGCCAGAACCCCAGCCAGAGGTCCCGGGAATTCTGCCAGAGAATCCGAAATTACCGGCAAGTTCAGGTCGTCAAATCGCGCCGGATCACCGTTGGCATTCAACACCAATCCACCCACCTGCGGTTCCAAGCGTTCAATGACATGTTGCAGAATTGATTTACCATCAAGGGTCAAGCGTCCCTTGTCCCCGCCCCCCATTCGGGTGGCCTGGCCTCCGGCAAGGATCACGCCAAGTGGTTGTTTCATTGACCGGATCCCCCTTTGCGAGCGCTCTTTTTTGCCTCATCTGGCACAGTTGAAGGATCGACATCACGTACAAGCCGGGCCTCGCCGCTGAGGCACACAAACCGCTGCCCTCGCATCCGGCCAATCACCGTTAGACCAACTTGACGTGCGATCTCCACCCCCCATGCGGTGAAGCCCGATCGCGACGCCAAAACCGGAATACCCATCAACGCGCATTTGATCACCATTTCCGATGTCAAACGGCCAGTGGTGTAGAGCATTTTATCCGCAGCCTCTTCACCATGCTGAAACATCCAGCCGGAAATTTTGTCGACCGCATTATGGCGGCCGACGTCTTCCATATAGACCAATGCGCGCGCACCCTGACACAGAACGGTGCCGTGAATGGCCCCGGCCTCGAGGTACAACGACGGCGTCCGATTGATGGTGTTGGCAAGCGCATATAGGTCACTGGTTTTCACCTGCGTCTGCGGCAATTCCACCCCCTCAAGTCCTTCCATCATGTCGCCAAAAACGGTGCCCACAGCGCACCCGGAAGTGCGGGTCTTTTTCTTCAGTTTCTCTTCGTGATTGGTCTCGGTTTCAGTCCGCACGACAACCACTTCAAGCTCATCATCGTAGTCCACGCGTGTGACCACATCACCGTCGCGCAACATGCCCTGATTGCGCAAGAACCCAACGGCCAAATACTCAGGGTAATCGCCGATGGTCATCGCCGTCACGATTTCCTGACTGTTGAGATAAATCGTCAGAGGCCGTTCTTCTACAACGGAAATTTCCGTTTTTTCCCCAAGGTGATCAGTGCCGGTGACGGCGCGCGTTAGGCGCGGTGCCTTGGGATCAGGGGCAATCACATATTGAGCCAGGTCCGGCGCTTCTGCCATGGGTTTCCTCCGTTGGTTTGCGGGCAACCTAGTGATGATTTTTTTGTATTGCCACCATCAATAACTTTGCTGCGACTTTAGGGTCGCAACGCTTGCGCAGGTCGTGCCAACTCGCTACCCCGACAAAGGTACATTTCAGCGAGGCATTTATGGCGTCATATTGGGATAGGTCCACCTTCTGGCGCGGCTTCAGGGATGGGTTGCCGTTTGTGTTGGTGGTCGGGCCGTTTGGTATGTTGTTTGGCGTTGTGGCCACCGAGGCGGGATTGCCTTTGGTGCAGGTCATGAGCTTCTCGATTGTGGTGATCGCAGGAGCGGCGCAGTTCACGGCGTTGCAACTGATGGCGGACAACGCGCCAACGGTTGTTGTGATCGCCTCTGCGCTTGCTGTGAACCTGCGGATGGCGATGTATTCTGCCTCCATGACACCCCACCTTGGCCCCCTGCCGGCATGGCGACGGGCGTTGGTCGCCTACAGCTTGGTAGATCAGAGTTATGCGCTTTCGGTGATGGAATATGAAAAGCGGCCTGAGATGACGCTGGCGCAAAAAACCTCGTACTTTGCGGGAGTTATTGCTCCGGTGTTACCCAATTGGTATCTTGCCACATTGGTGGGGGCACTGGTTGGGCAGTCGATCCCAGGCAGCTTTGCACTCGATTTTGCGGTGCCAATTACCTTTCTGGCGATGATCGGACCGATGTTGCGCACCAAAGCGCATGTCGCGGCGGCTGTGGTCTCTGTTGTCAGCGCGTTGCTCTTTGCCTTTTTGCCCTGGAACCTTGGGCTTATCGTGGCTGGAATCGCCGGGATGATGACAGGCGCATTTGTGGAATTACGCACAGAAAACAAGGACATGACATGAGTGAGAGCACAACCATCTGGGTGATCATCGTGGCCATGGGATTGGGCAGCTTTGGGCTGCGTTTTCTGTTTCTGGGTGTGATTGGCGATCGGGAAATGCCCGAATGGGTGCTGCGCCATCTGCGCTATACCGCCGTAGCCGTACTACCCGGTTTGGTGGCACCTTTAGTGCTGTGGCCAAGTGCAACAGGTGGCCAGCCAGACCCTGCGAGACTCGTTGCGGCAGTGGTGACACTGGGAGTGGGATACGTCACCAAGAACGTTTTGGCGGCAATTTTCAGCGGCGCGGGCACCTTGTTTTTGGGACTGTATTTCTTCTGAAATCCACGTCGGTATTGCGTCTGTATCACGACTGTATTGCGACTGTGGCGATGCGCGCACAATAAAGCGCCCCGTAGGGCGCTTCTGTGCATCATTTATCAAGCACTACTGGCGTTCGTATTCCGGCACAAACGCAGCGAGCACCTTGGATTTGTCGTCATCGTCATATTCAAACAGACGATCATAGGTCGCGCCTTTATCCGCAAAGTAGTCCATCAACTTACGCGGATAGTAAGATTGTGGCGCGTCCTCAAATCCCGGCAGTGTTTGAAGCAACGCCGACGTAGACTTGGCACATAATGCTTCGGTCACTGGCCCTAGCGTCTCTGCCTTGCGTAGAGCAAGCTCTGCCACCTGAGGGCTGACGTCGATGGACTGCACCACCACGTGGTAGGTTTCACGTGCATGAAAGCGCGTGTACTGATCCGCCATGTAAGGGGTCATGCCATAAACCACATCGTTTTTGGCTACGATGGCGCCCTCTTTGCGGAACGCTCCCGCGGGATCAAAAGCGACCCTTTGACTGCCATTGATCATCAGCGACGTATGCGCCCCTGCCCCGTTACTATTGGAGATCATTGTGTACAGCGTCAGCTGCTTGGGGCCATCGTGCACATAACGAGCAGCTTCAACCGCAGCGTCCGGCGAATTGCCGGACACAGGATTGCGCACCGAACATGCAGACACAGAAGCGACAAGCGCCAATAGCGCCAAAACCCGTACCAAAAACATCATAACAGGCCCCCGCGCCCACAAACAATCAGCTGTTGAAGATTGCCAGGAAAATCAGAGCGCCGATAGAAAAGCATGCCACATAGGTCGAAGCCTTAATGAAGCCTGCAAAGGTTTTTTCCTGAACGTCAGTGTTCATGGTGCCGTGTTTGTGTTCCGCCATGGGAATAGTCCTTCCTGTCTGCTTAAAGCGCTGGATAGCTGATTCATTTGGCCCTGTCACCCTATCAGGTACCGTTAGGGGCCATCTCTATCTCAGGCGCTGCTTTTCTTGAGGCCTTCGGCCAACCGGAAGCCAATACGGTTGGGTGCAACGCCCGCTTCCTGTTGTTTGGGCAAGGCACGCAACATCACATTGAGCTGGCTGACGTGTTGCACCAGTTGAGTTTTGCTTCCACCGCTATCGCTGCCGTAAAACGTCACAATATCAGGATCAAAAAACCCCATACCTTCGATCCGCAAAACCCCGGCTTCACCGCCAACAAAGCCCATCGCAACTTCCTGCTCGTTGTCGAGCTGTTTTTCGAAGTTTTGGATGTAGAGAATCAAACGTTCATAGGCCCATTCCGCGGCACTTTTTTCTTTCACTGGCTGTTTGGCAATCTCTTCGGGCACATCCACAGCCTTCGCATCTGGGTCTGAATGCACCTCGTAGTGGCGAGGCAATGCAGCCGCTTCGATGGCCTCTGCGGTGGTTTTGATGTCGTCGGTCATAAGTGTTCGCGCCTGTTATTCAATCCGTTGCCACAGATACGCGCCATCCTCGCGCGTGGTGCGGCTTACGTCGCCAACTTGGTAAAGATGGTTGAGATGTGCAAGGGCTTCGACAAGAGCAAGCCCATAGGCGCTGCCATCAATTTGCCGCTTGAAGAGCGGTAGGAAACACTGTCCCGCAGTTTGCGGCGTATCGAGATACTCCATCAAACGTTTGAGAGCACCGTGATGATTGTCGATCAACTGCCGCATGCGCAAAGGCGCACCGGTAAAGGGCAGCTTGTGGCCGCCAAGGATCAATTGGTCATCCCGCGCATACTTTGCCAGTCGTTCACAGGCCTCAAGCCAATCCGCAACCGGATCAGCCTCGGGCTCGGTGGCATAAACGCCTATGTTGGAGCTGATCGACGGCAGGATTTGATCTCCGGAGAGCACAAGATTGTCGTCTTGGGACCAGAAGGTCGCGTGTTCTGGCGCATGGCCATTGCCGATATGTACGGTCCATTTTCGGCCGCCCATTTCAATGACATCGTCCTGTTTGATGCGCTTGAATCCCAAAGGCATCGGCGCAACCACGTCAGCAAAATTGAATGGACGTTCTTTTGCGCGCTGGTTGTAGATCTCTTCATCCATGCCGCAGGCGCGGTAGAACTCCATGGTCTCCTGACGGGGCACCGCTTGTTCGTCGAGTTGCAGCATGCGGGCAAAGAGCCAAGCGGTGCGCGTGGTCCACAGGCTGGCACCATATTCGGACTGAAACCACCCAGCGAGACCCACGTGGTCCGGATGGTGGTGTGTGACAACCACGCGCGAAATGGGTTTGCCACCCAGGGGCCCGGCCATCAAGGTCTGCCAAATGGCGCGGCTGCGTTTGCTGTCAAAACCGGTGTCGACGATGGTCCAGCTGTCGCCCTCGTCCAGCGCGTAGACGTTGACGTGGTCCAACTTCATGGGCAGCGGCAAGCGCATCCAAAGGACCCCTTTGGCCACCTCGATAGCCTGTCCCTCTGCCGGAGGGGTGTCCCATGGGTAGCGGATGCCTGCTGCGCCGTCTTGCATCAGGCTGCGCCCAGATCTTCGGCGGTGATCGCGTACAGATCTTCCGCGCCCTGCATCGCGTGCACCAAAACACCGGCGTGTTCGGGCAAGAGACGCTGGATGTAGAACTTCGCCAGTTTGCTGCGCGGGCCTTCGCCCCCTTCGGCAATCGCGGCACGCAGGTGGTAGTAGCCGCCCAGCACGCGGGCAAAGCCACGCAAGAACGGCACGGAGCCAGCAAAGCGGTCGTTCATATTGCCCTGGGCCACCATCCATTCTGTGGCCTCGCGTAGGGTCTCGGTGGCTTGCCACAGAGGCTCGGCCAAATCCGCCATGCTTTCGCGGACCTTCTCGGCGCAGTCTTCGATCTCATCGAGCAGTGCGTAGGCGGCGTCACCTCCGTCCATCAGCTTGCGGGCCACAAGATCCATGGACTGGATGCCATTGGTGCCCTCATAGATCGCGGTCACACGCACATCGCGAGAGAATTGCGCGGCGCCGGTTTCTTCAATGAAGCCCATGCCGCCGTGCACCTGCACGCCGTCCTCAGACACTTTGATGCCCACGTCGGTGCCAAAGGCTTTGGCAATGGGGGTCAGGAAGGCCGCGCGGGCTTTCCACTCTTTCTCTCCGGTCGCGGTACCCATGTCGATTGCCACAGCACAGGCCATTTCAATGGCGCGGGCCGCGAAGATATCCGCTTTCATACCCGCCAACATGCGGCGCACATCCGCGTGGTCAATGATGGTGCCGCCGCCTTCAACAGGGGTGCGGCCTTGCTTGCGCTCCAGCGCGTACTCCAGAGCCATCTGATACGCGCCTTCAGCGGCGCCCACGCCTTGGCCACCAACGCCAAGGCGGGCGTTGTTCATCATGGTGAACATGCATTTCATGCCGTCATGCGCATCGCCCACAAGCCAACCTTTGGCGTTGTCAAACTGCATCACGGCTGTTGGGGATCCATGCAGCCCCATTTTGTGCTCAAGGCTCACAACACCCAGCGTGTTGGCCACACCTGGATTGCCGGCCTCATCCGGAATGTACTTCGGCACAATGAAGAGGCTGATGCCTTTGGTGCCGGGCACCCCGTCAGGCAAACGCGCAAGCACAAGATGGCAGACGTTGCCGGTGAAGTCGTTGTCGCCCCAGCTGATGAAAATTTTCTGGCCAGAGACCGCAAAGGAGCCGTCATCATTTGGCACAGCTTTGGAGCTTAACGCCCCTACGTCAGAGCCTGCGGCAGGCTCGGTCAGGTTCATGGTACCCGCCCATTCGCCGGTGATCAGCTTTTCCAGATAAGTGGCTTTGATTTGCTCAGAGGCATGGTGTTCCAGTGCTTCGATCTGGCCCTGGGTCATCAACGGGTTGAGTTGCAGGGACAGGCAGCCAGCTGCCATCATTTCGTTCACCGCGGTGGTGATGGTGTGTGGCAGACCCATGCCACCGTACTCCGGCGAAGCGCCGGTGGAAATCCAGCCACCTTCGGCAATCGCCTTATAGGCCTCCGCAAACCCCGGAGAAGTGCGCACAACGCCGTTTTCCAGCACAGCAGGTTCCAGATCGCCATTGCGATTTACCGGCGCCATGACTTCGTCGACCATTTTGCCGGCTTCCAGCAAGATCGCCTCGGTGGTGTCGCGGTCGGCATCGGCAAAACGCTCGGTTGCGGAGACATTTGCAAAATCCACCACGTGATCAAAAAGGAACTGGAAATCGGTTACTGGGGCGCGAAAGGGCATCTGTCTCTCCGGCAGGCTTGGCAATAAGTGCTGCTGCTTGTATGCAGCTTTTGGCCTTACGGTAAGGGTCTTGTGTACTCTATCACAGAAGAACGCAGCGTCACAGGAGCGCCCCTTGGACACAGAAATCCTCTCCCCTGATGGCTCAGGGTATGCACGTGCAGAATCGGTATTGCGGGATGGCGGATTGGTGTCGTTCCCCACGGAAACCGTATATGGGCTTGGCGCAGACGCGCGTCAGGACAGGGCTGTGGCGCGGATTTTTGAGGCCAAGAACCGCCCAACCTTCAATCCGCTGATAGTACATGTGGCGGACGTGGCCGCGACAAAACGCTACGTGAAGTGGACCGATATGGCGGACCGGTTGGCGGCAGCGTTTTGGCCCGGGCCGCTCACGCTGGTTTTGCCGCTGCGCGATGATTCTGGGCTCTCCCCTTTGGTGACAGCCAACCTGCCAACGCTGGCGATCCGTGTGCCGGAGCATCCGGTGGCGCAAGCGTTGCTTAGTGAATTTGACGGGCCGGTGGCCGCACCATCAGCCAACCCATCGGGCAAGATCAGCCCCACGCGTGCGCAGCACGTGATCAACGGCCTGTCCGGTCGGATTGAGGCTGTGGTAGACGGCGGCGAGTGCGGCGTTGGCGTGGAAAGCACCATCCTTGGACTGTTTGACGAGCCAACATTGCTGCGCCCCGGCGGCTTACCGCAGGAAGCGATTGAAGCCGCATTGGGTGGCCCAGTAGTGACCCGATCAGAGGCAGATCCATTGACCGCCCCAGGACAGATGTTGTCGCACTATGCGCCAGGAGCCGCCGTACGCCTGAACGCTGTGGAGATTGTCGAAGGCGAGCGGCTTTTGGGGTTTGGCAAAGTGGAAGGGGCAACGTTGAACCTAAGTGTCGCTGGCGATTTGACTGAAGCAGCAGCCAATTTGTTTCATCACCTGCATGCACTGGATGCCGACGGAGATGCCCCAATTGCCGTGTCGCCCATTCCAGAAACAGGATTGGGGCGGGCAATCAATGACCGTTTGCGCCGCGCAGCTGCTCCGAGAGACGTTTGAGGCCGCCAACGCCGTTGCTCAGTGCTTGACGGATGGATGCTGGTCTTGAAGGCTGAGAGTTCATGTTCATGATGCGAGGTGAGTGGCCATGGCAGAAGCTGTTGCGTGCGTCAGATTATACACTGACGGCTCTGGCGAGAGCCACTTTGAGGATATCGCTTTCGACATGTCCTCGGTTCAGTATGCCCCACCGGCCCCCGCTTTGGATATCTCCGATCCGATTGGGACATCGCAGTGCTTTTGGTTTCGGTTTCCGCAGGACTGGAGTGACGCCGCCCACCCTTCCCCTCGCCGACAACTGTTTATCCTCCTAGAAGGGCAAGTCGAAGGTTGGACAAGCCAGGGCGAGACACGTGTTTTTGGTCCGGGAGACCGGATTTTGATGGAAGACACAACTGGCAAAGGTCATGGCGCTCGACCACTTGGCGGCGAGGCCCTGGCAATTGTGATAGCGCTTTCCGACGACTAAGCGTGCCCAGCCGCGGAACTCAGCGTCAGCGGATCAACACCGATGCTTTTCAACGCCTCCGCCCATTTGTCTGAGTTGCCTGTATCAAACACAATCTGGTCGGTGGCGTCCGCGATCAGCCAGCCATTTGCGCCAATCTCATTTTCCAACTGCCCCGGCCCCCAGCCGCTGTATCCCAGCAGAGTGAGCGCTTTGTGCGGACCAAGATCCTGCGCAATGTCGTCAAGGATGTCTTGCGTTGTGGTCAGGGCAAAAGTTGCACCAACCTGCAAATTGGACAGGTCGGATTTATACTCAGGTGAGTGCAACACAAAGCCGCGGCCAGTTTCCACAGGACCTCCGAAATGCAGCGTTGACGTGGCCTCAGGTGATTTGGGTTTGATCGAGAGTTGGTCAAACAGGTCAGACAGGTTCACGCCGTCAATCGCCTTGTTCACGATCAACCCCATGGCCCCGTCAGAGGAATGCGCGCAGAGGAACACCACCGAATGCGCAAAGCGCGGATCGCCCATCCCCGGCATGGCTATAAGCAGTTGTCCGGTCAAATCCATTTGCGTGTCAGTGTCTTGTGGCGTGTCCAAGGGGACCTCATACGTTGAATGTCGACGTCATATTTCAACATGTGTCCCCGAGACGATAGACGCAAGTGGTAAGCAAACTGTTTCATTGCCTCACAAATTTCTCATCTGATTGTGAGTTGGCTTCTACCGCGCAATGGCTCATGTATTCCCTATGAATACACGGCCCCTCCTCCCCTCATTGGCGCTCATGGCGCTTATGCCCGCTGCCCTCGCGCCATTGCAGGCTACGGCCCAGTCTTTTGACCAAGTGGTTCAAGCCGAAGTGCTGCCCGGTTGGCGCGACGCAGATGGCACCCATATGGCGGCGGTAAAAGTCACGTTGAACCCCGGTTGGAAAACCTATTGGCGTGCGCCGGGAGATGCCGGCATCCCACCGCAGATCACCTGGAACGGGTCGCGTAATTTGGGAAGCGTCTCTCTGAAATGGCCCACTCCCGAGGTGTTCAACCAAAATGGCATGCGCTCGATTGGCTATACCAACGAACTGGTTTTACCGGTACGGATCGCGCCAAAAGACGCAAGCAAACCTGTGCGCCTAAAAGCCACGCTGGACATCGGCGTATGTCGCGACATTTGTGTGCCACAGCGTTTGAAAGTGAAAGCGGAGCTGCCCCCAGGCGGGGCACGGGATGCACAGATTGCGGCTGCGCTGGTGGATCAGCCACTAACGGCGCGCGAGGCAGGTGTGGGCAAGGTGACCTGCAAACTGTCGCCAACCGCAGATGGCGTCGCACTGACAGCCACGATCCAGATGCCCAGCGCTGGGGGTGCCGAGGTGGCTGTGGTGGAAACTGCGGACCCGCAGATTTGGGTGGCTGAAGGCATCACCAAGCGTCAAGGCGGCGCGCTCGTGACAGCAACCGAGATGATGCATGTGGAGGCCAGCTCCTTTATGGTGAACCGCGCCGATTTGCGGTTCACCGTGTTGGGGGCCAACCACGCGGTGGATATTGTTGGCTGCTCAGGCTGACGCTGCCTTGCGCCAGGCACGCAGGATCATCCACGCCACGCCCACCAGATAGCCGCCAAACGAAATCAACCATGCTCCCGCAAGGAACAACAACAGTGCTGGAAAGGCGGTGTTGAAGGTGTCCGTTGACAGGCCAAGCTGCGCCAGAAACGGGTGAATTTCGCCGTTTAGCAGCACCCAGCCAAAAGTTGTCACCAGCCATGCGGCGATGACAGCGGCGCAGAGAAAGACACCTGCACGGATGCCTTTGGCGCGTGGTGCCCGGCGCAGGGCCTGCATCTGGCGATTAAAATCGTATTGGATGGCCACCAACGCGGGCACCACCAGCAACACCAGGAACATGCCAAAGCCAAGACCGTAGACCAGCGTGATCACGGTGGGTTTGAGGAACTGCGCTTGGGCGCTGCGCTCAAACAGCAGGGGGGCAAGGCCCAAGACGGTGGTGGCTGTCGTCAAAAACACGGGCCGCAGCCGGTCGGCTGCGCCGTCGATGATTGAGGGGATCACGCCGCGGTCTTTGGCGTAGTCGTCAATGGTGGTGATCAGCACAATGCTGTCGTTGATGATGATGCCAGTCATGCCTAAGAGGCCAACAACCGTGAACATCGACAGCGGCACGTCATGCCACCAGTGGCCGTAGATGGTGCCAACCAAGCCAAAGGGAATGATCGCCATGACCACCATGGGTCGGGTCCAGCTGGAGAACACCCAAGCCAGCACAAGGTAGATACCTGCGAGGCAGAGGATCAAACCGGTGCGGGCATCGTTGAGGAATTCATCCTCTTGCTCTGACAGGCCAGCCATACGCCATTCCACCTGTGTTTCACTGGCGATGGTGGGCAAGATATCGTCACGCAGTTGCGCCAAGATGGCCTCGGCGCGGGCAGGATCGTCTTCGGAGATGTCGCCGGTCACGGAGATCAATCGCACGCCGTTTTCGCGGCGCACGGTGGAGAATCCGGTGCGGCTTTGCACGGTCACAACATCAGCCAGCGGCACATAAGCGCCGTTTGGTGTGCGCATCAGGCTGCCTTCGAGGAAATCGGCGGTGAGCTCACCTACGGGCAGCTCGATGCGGATCGCGGCACTGCGCGGACCGTCTGGAAAGGTGGCGGCCTCAATACCATTGAGACGATGGCGCAACACGCGGCCCAGCGCGTCGATGGAAAAGCCCAGTGCGCGGCCTTGTGGCGTCAGCTCAAGGATCAATTCTTCTTTGTCGTAGCTAAGGTTGTCCTCAACGGCGGAAACTTCGCCAAACTCTTCTAAGGCAGTTTTCAGAGCTTCACTGGCGGATTTCAGGGTTTCGCTGTCAGCGCCGTAAAACTGCACGTCCAAGGCATCGCCGCCGGGACCAGAGCGCCAGCCACGGAAGCTCACAGTTTCTACAAGTGGATGGCGCGCGACGCGGTCTTGCAACTCGCCCACAAAGGCAAAACTGGAATAGGGGCGCAGGTCCGCGTCAATGAGTTCGATGGCGATGCCTCCCAAGAGGTCTGGGTCGAGGCTTTCAGACCCAGGCAGAGAGCGACCGGAATTGCCACCAATTTCGGCAATCACATAGTCCAGCGGATTGGTGCCATGACGCTCTTCGTATTCCTTTCCAAGCTCTTCGGTGGCGCGTTGCATCTCTTGCATCATCGCAAGACTGTCGGCGCGAGTGGCGCTGGGTAGCATGGCGAAGTTGCCAGTCACAGAGCCACGCTCCGGCGCGTTGAAGAAGCGCCACTTGACGTCACCACCAATGAACAAAGCTGCCTGCGTGGCTAAGGCGACCACGGCGACCGCCATAACCGGATAGCGCGCCCAGATCACAAACCGCATGAACGGGCGGAACAGGGTTTCACGGACCCAACGAAACCCTCGGTTCACCACGCGGGAAGGCACATCATACCAATGTTCCTTAGCGGAGTTTTTGATCGCATGGGCCATGTGGTGCGGCAGGATCAGGAAGCACTCCACCAGCGAGGCCAGGAGTACCACGATCACGGTGAACGGGATGTCTGCTATCAGATCGCCAAAGCGTCCACCGATGGCCGTGAGACCAAAGAAGGCAATCACTGTGGTGATGGTGGAGGAAAACACCGGCAACGACATGCGTTTGGCGGCGTTCTCAGCGGCCACGAACGGCGGCTCATTCAGGCGACGGGCACGCGCGTCGGCATGTTCGCCCACCACAATGGCATCATCCACCACGATGCCCAACGTGATGATCAAGCCAAACAGCGAGATCATGTTGATCGTGAGCCCCGCCGCATACATCAACGCAACTGCGGCAAACATCGCCGTTGGGATCCCTGCGGCCACCCAGAAGGCGGTGCGGGCGTTCAGGAACAGGAACAGCAGGACAACCACCAGCGCCAAGCCCATCAGCCCGTTGTCGATCAGCAGATTGAGGCGCCCAGTGATGGCTTCGGCGCGGGTGCGGATCAGCTCAAGCTTCACGCCTTGCGGCAAGGTTGCCTGCATTTCGGCGGCGACCTCTTCCACGGCACGTTGCATGGCAATGGCGTCGCCTGCATCGGTGCGGTCGACACGGATCGACATCGCCGGATCGTTGCCGACAAAATACGTGCGGTTGCGATCCACGCCTTCGACACGCACAGTGGCTACATCGTCCACGGTCAGCTTGGTACCGTCGGAATTGGAGCGCAGGGCAATGCCTGCGATCTCATCCGGGGCGCGTTTCTCAACACCGGTGCGCACGCGGGCAAAGGCACCGGTCACATCGCCAGCAGGATCCGCGTTGACCTCCTGTGCAATGGCCTGCGCGATCTGCTCCATGGTGATATCGTGGGTGATCAAATCAACAGAGGAAACTTCCACAATGGTCTGGCGTTCCGCCAAACCGCGAATAGTGGTACGGGTCACCCCCTCCGCATAGAGCCGCGTGACAAACTCATCCGCAAAGCGGGCAATCTGATTGACGTCCACGGGGCCGGTGATGACCACATCGGTGACGCGATCCCGCCATGCGCCGCGTCGAACTGTAGGGTCCTCGGCCTCTTCCGGTAGGGTGTTGACCGCATCTACAGCCACCTGCACGTCGTCGGTGGCGCGGGCCATGTCCCAGCCAGGCTCAAAATCGAGTGTGATGCGGGCGTTGCCTTCGGTGGACCGTGACGCGGTGCTTTCCACGCCTTCCACCGCCAAAAGCGCAGGTTCCATCACCTGAACAATGGCGGCATCAACATCTTCGGCCCCCGCCCCGTCCCAAGCAATGGACACAGAGACATTGTCGATCACCACGTCGGGGAAAAACTGCGCCCGCATGCGGGGCATGGCGGCGATGCCTGCAAGGATCAGCACCACCAAAAGCAGGTTTGCGGCGGTGGCGTGGCGGGTGAAGTAGCTTAAAATGCCGCTGGCACGGTCGCTGATCTCCCGCATGGCTTAGCCCCCCATCCGGCTACGCAAACGTTCGACCATGCGCGCGGGGACCTCTGGTTGGCTGAGCGCCTGCAACATGCGTTTTTTGGCGTCTGACGGAATGCGCCCGTTGGCTTCAACCGCAGCAACAAACTTGGCGCGCTCTTCGTCACTTAGAGCAACCATCGCCGGCGCATCGGGGATTTTTTCTTCGCCGGTCAGTGGTTTCACTGCGATGCCTTCGCCCAATAGCGGCGTGCGGCGGGTGACGACCTGTTGTCCTTCCAAGCCGCGTCCCCGTACCAACACGTCATCGCCTTGGCGGCGCACAAGGCGAACCTGTTGTGTGGTCAGGCGATTGCCGTCCCCAACAACCAGAACTTCGCTGACCGCATTGATCGCAGTCGCAGGCAATCGGATCACATCCTCCAGCTCCGGTTCCCGCACCCGTACAGTCACAAAATCACCCGGCTTGAGCCCCCGTGGGCCGTCCAGTCGCGCATAAAGCACACGGCCGGTCTGGCCTTCGCCCACGGCAGCCGCGTCACGGGTGATCACGCCGGTGGCGGTCAGATCCGCGCCAAGCACGTCCATGGCTACGGTGATTTCCGCCTGGTGCACCTGACCGTTGTCATCCAATAGCCGGGCGTATTGCGTGGTGGACACCCTGAAGACCACTTCAAGCGCCTCAGCGTCGATCAAGGTCGCGAGGCGCTCGTTCATGGAAACCAATCCACCCTGCACGATATTGACCTCGGACAACGTGCCAGAAAAATCCGCCGTGATCACCGTGTCGTCGAGGTCTTTCTGGGCTTCGGCCAACTGGATTTTGGTCCGATCCAAACGGGTGACCGCCTGATCCACTCGCGCTTCGGCCTGTGCCAACGCGCGGCGATTTGACAGCACCGATTGACGCGCCGCAGCTTGGGCCAGCTCTGCCACTTCGACAGAGGCTGCGGTGCCAACGCCGCGCTCTTGCAGATCAATCTGGCGATCAAAGGCTTTTTGGCGCAGTCCCAATTGCGCCTGTGCAGACTTCAATTCGTCTTGCGCCAAGATCAGGGTGCGGTCTGCATCGCGTTGTTCGGCTTCCGCATCCAAAAGATCCGCGGCGAGGCGATCCAAAGCGTAGCTGGCTTTGGTGGGGTCAATTTTGGCAAGCACCTCACCGGCCGTGACATTGGCGCCGTCCTCAAAGTTTTCTGACAAAAAAACCACCGTGCCCGCAGCAGCGGCCCGCACTTCCAAAGAGCGACGGCTTTGCACCTCACCAAAAGCCACAAGCTCCGGTGTTTCGGCACCGGGTTCCGCGATTTTCACGTTCACGGTGAAGACGCGCTCGCGGGCGGGCGGGCCTTTGCTGTCTTGCGCCATGCGCTCTTCTACCGCGTTCATCACAAGGCTGCCTGCATAGAGGATCAAAGCCACAGTGGCAGAGAGCAAAAACAGCCCCGTCAGACTTTGCCGTAAAAATCTCATCTGCCTCGCCTCCCAGCGTCGGTGGTACGGTCCATGATGCGCCTGCCCAGACCAAAAGCCAAGGCACGCAAAGGTGATACGGATGTCAGCGAACGTTCCGTCACATTTTTTGTCAAAATAATTGACGGAGGTGCAAGATTATTTGCTGCGCTTCAAATGCTCGTCCAGCCGCGGCATGATTTCCACAAAGTTGCAGGGCATGTGGCGGTAATCGAGCTGATACTTCAGAATCTCGTCCCACGCGTCTTTGCAGGCACCGGGGCTGCCGGGCAGCGCAAAGAGATAGGTGCCATTAGACACGCCCCCGGTGGCGCGGGATTGCACGGCAGATGTGCCGATTTTCTGCATCGAGACCATGGTGAAGACCGTGCCAAACGCCTCGAGCTCTTTTTCATAGACGTCGCGGTGCGCCTCCACCGTCACATCACGCCCGGTGAGGCCGGTGCCGCCGGTGGAGATGATCACGTCGATGTTGTCGTCCGCACACCAGCCGCGCAGCTGCGCCGCGATGTCAGCACGCTCGTCTTTGATGATCGTGCGATCCGCGAGGATGTGGCCGGCCGCCTCCAACCGGGCGACCAGAGTGTCGCCGGAGCGGTCTTGGCTAAGGTCGCGGCTGTCACTGACCGTCAGGACGGCGATTTTCACGGGGATGAAGGTTTTTCTCTCGTCGATGCGGCCCATGGCGGTCTCCTAGGCAGATGGTACGATGTCAAACCACGTGCCGGTGGGGCCGAGGTTCACAACTTTGGACGGGCCAACCTGTGACGACTGCCCCCAACAATCGTGGATATGACCACATAGGACCAGCGGCGGCGCAATGCGCTCTATTGCCTCAAGCACCGCTGTGGAGCCAAGAGACAGGCCGGTGGAGGTGACATCAACATGGCCTTTGGGCGGTGAGTGGCTTATCAGGATATCGGCGGTTTCGCAGGCGGCCAGCATTTTGGCGGCGGTTGGGTCATCAAGGTCACAGGACCAGTCTTTGAAAGGCGTGACGGGCACTGCGTAACCAAGGCCGAAGATTTTGAGGCCTTCGAAGGTGGTGGCCTCGCCATGCAGGACAGTCGCATTGCTGGGCACGGCGGCGCGCAACTCATCTTCGCTTTCGTTGTTGCCCGGCACCATGATGATGGGCGCGGTGATGTCTGCGATCAGGTCCAAAGCGCCCGCGAGGTCTTGGCGGTGATTGGTGAAATCGCCAGCGGCAATGATCAAATCGGCATCTTGGCTCATCTCGACAAGGCGGCGCGCAGCGGGGGCGGCGCGGTGTAAGTCAGAGAACGCGAGAATTTTCATGTGGCATCTTCCAGCTTGGCTTTCAGGCTTAACAGGTCAGCCCAGGCTTCCCGTTTGCTTGCAGGGCGGCGCAGCAAATCGGCGGGATGCATCATCGGCAACACCGGTTTCCCCAATGCCTCCTGCCATGTCCCACGAAGCCGGTTGACGCCACGCTGTTCGAGCGCAATTTGGCAAGAGGTGCCGCCCATCAGGACAAGAACATCCGGTGCAACAATCTCCACATGTCTGGCAACAAACGGGCGCATCATGTTGATCACAGCAGGCGGGACATCCCCCCCACGAGGCGCGCGCCATGGCACTGGGTTAACCAGATAAACCGCATCTTTGCTCAAGGGCACGTCACGTCCCATATCGATGGCAGCAAGCATTTTGTCGAGCAGATGCCCGGCGCGTCCAACGAAGGGTTTGCCTTCGCGGTCTTCTTCGCGGTCTGGCGCGTCACCAATGATCATCACGCGGGCGGCTGGATTGCCATCGGCAAACACCAGATTGCGGGCGCCGCGTTTCAGATCACAATGTTCAAATGTTGCGAGAGCCTGTTCCAGCGCGGCCAAATCAGGTGCGGCCTTGGCTGCTTTCTGCGCTTCGGCTACCGGGTCGATCTTTGGCATGGCCACTGGCGCGACGGGGGCCGCTTGCGCGATGGCAGCCTTTTTTTTAGGGTCTTCTTTGGGCGCATCATAGCGATTAACAGGGGCGTCCAAAATGGCCTCGGTCGCGCCCAGTTCCACATGCCATTCCAGCAAGGCGCGCGCCGTATGATAGTCTAATGCCGATTCCATGGCCGCAGAGTAGACCGCCTATGCGCCAGACAAAAGAGCACAGAGACACCGATCATGCAGAGCGGCGCTTGCCCCGCCCCCTCACCCTTCTTATAAGCGGGCCAATCTCGGCAAAAGGAGCAGCACATGCGCTTTGATCACAAGCATCTTTTGGGGATCGAGCCACTCAGGCCCGACGAGATCACCACCATTTTGGACTTGGCAGATCAATATGTTGATCAAAACCGGCGCACGCAGAAACATTCCGACGCGCTGGCCGGTCTAACCCAGATCAATATGTTTTTTGAAAATTCCACGCGCACGCAGGCGAGTTTTGAAATTGCCGGCAAACGTTTGGCCGCAGACGTGATGAACATGGCGATGCAGGCCAGCTCAATCAAAAAAGGCGAAACGCTGATTGACACGGCGATGACGTTAAACGCGATGCACCCCGACTTGTTGGTGGTACGCCATCCACATTCCGGCGCGGTGGACCTTCTGGCGCAGAAAGTGAACTGCGCGGTGCTAAATGCGGGCGATGGGCGACACGAGCATCCAACACAGGCTTTGTTGGATGCCTTGACCATTCGGCGCGCCAAAGGCCGGTTACACCGGTTGAACATCGCGATCTGTGGCGACATTGCGCACAGCCGTGTGGCGCGGTCGAACCTGATCCTGCTGGGTAAGATGGAAAACCGCGTGCGGCTGATTGGGCCACCCACGCTGGTACCCGGCAACTTTGCCGAGTTTGGTGCGGAAATCTATGAGGACATGGAAGAAGGCCTCAAAGATGTGGACGTGGTGATGATGCTGCGCCTTCAGAAAGAGCGCATGGACGGCGGGTTTATCCCCTCTGAGCGCGAATATTACCACCGCTATGGCCTTGATGCGGCCAAGCTGGCCCATGCCAAAAACGACGCCATTGTCATGCACCCCGGCCCGATGAACCGTGGCGTGGAGATTGACGGTGAAATTGCGGACGACATCAACCGCTCTGTCATTCAGGAACAGGTTGAAATGGGCGTGGCGGTGCGTATGGCCGTAATGGACCTGCTGGCCCGCAACCTGCGTGAGTCTCGTGTCCCAAAAGTGAAGGAGGCTTAGGCGATGGAAGATCCAAAAGATCCAAAAATGAGTGGCCGCGTTGCCACCGTTGCCTTGATTGTGATGTTTGCCTTTGTTGGCCTGGTTGTCTGGATCGGGGGCTAACGGGCGTGAAGGTCTCTTCTTCTGAACGTGGATTGGTGCGTCTCTTCGCGGTGGATCTACCCGGTGAGGAGATCGAGACCTTCCGTAGCGCCAAAATCAACTCAGATGGAGAGTTGGCCGAATGGCCATTGGATGATGCGCTTGGGTTTAGCTTTTTAGATGAAGACTTCATTGAGCTTTTTGACGTCAGCGATCTCGAAGACCTCGGCTTGACCGGATACATGGTCGAAGGGCTTGGGATTGCCCAGAAAGACGTGAATGAGGATGCGGCGCGGTTGGCGGCACAAAAAGGCTGGGTGCTGATTGTATTGTCAGCGGCCTTTGGCGGCGTGGCGCAGACGCTGACGCCCAAATCACCGCTACGGTGGATTGGCACCTACGCGGTAGACGGTGCGCCGATACATTTCGAACAATTGCCGGATGCCAGCGCCAAAGGCCCCGCCCCCACACATGGCACAGTGCCTCCTGCCTCCTCGTCCAACCCACACCTGACTTTATTGCTGGCCATTTTGGCCTTGCCCCTCGTTGCCCTGGTTCTGGGCGGCTTTCTCTTTTGGATTTTGTGATGCCTGATCTTTTGACACCCACCGCAGAGCTTTTGGATGGCGAAACCGTATTGGAGAGTTTTCAGGGCGATCGCAGCAGCTACATCCGCACCAATACCTGGATCGCTGCAGGTGCCATGGCTGTGGGCATGGGCATCTTGTGGGCGGTGGGCAATCCTTATGTCTGGACCGGCGCAGTGGGGGGATTGGCCGCCGTTGTTGTGCGTGCAGGCTACTTGATGTCAGATGAACTGGCGGTGCGTTGGGATTTGACCAACCAACGGCTGCTTGGGCCCGGTGGCCGTGCGATTTCGCTCAGCAATATCGCTGAATTGAACAAGCTGGGCAGCTTTGTGCAGGTGGTGACCAAAAACGGCGACAAGCACCTGATCAAATATCAGGCGGCCCCGCAGGCCACCATGGCCGCGATTGAGCGCGTCATGAACGGGGCCTCCACTTGACTTATCAACAACGAACGACACAAAGACGCCGCGCACCGGCTCAAGGAGATCACCAATGAGCACGCTCTTCACAAACGCCCGTTTGATTGATCCAGCCAATGACAGCGACGCCCTTGGTTGGGTGCGTGTTGCCGATGGTGCCATCGCAGAGGTGGGCTATGAAGCAGCGCCAAAGGCGGATGACGTTGTTGATTGCGGTGGCAAATGCCTAGCACCGGGGATTGTCGACATTGGCGTGAAGGTCTGTGAGCCCGGCGAACGCCACAAAGAAAGCTACAAATCCGCAGGCGCGGCGGCAGCGGCTGGTGGGGTCACCACCATGGTCACGCGGCCAGACACGCTCCCGGCTATTGACACACCTGAGGTGCTGGAGTTTGTCGAGCGCCGCGCCAATGAGGCCGCACCAGTGAACGTGCTGCCGATGGCGGCGCTGACCAAAGGCCGGGAAGGCCGCGAGATGACCGAGATTGGCTTCTTGCTGGATGCTGGGGCCGTGGCGTTCACCGATTGTGATCATGTGGTAACCGACCCCAAAGTGTTTTCCCGCGCATTGAGCTATGCGCGGTCTTGTGGCGCTTTAGTGATTGCGCATCCACAGGAGCCGGGCCTGTCCAAAGGTGCGGCGGCCACAGCAGGCAAGTTTGCGGCGCTGCGCGGTCTGCCAGCGGTGTCGCCTATGGCGGAGCGTATGGGGTTGGATCGTGACATGGCGCTGGTGGAGATGACCGGCGCAAAATACCACGCCGATCAAATCACCGCCGCCCGCGCCCTGCCCGCTTTGGAGCGTGCGAAAAAGAACGGGTTGGACGTGACGGCGGGCACCTCGATCCACCACCTGACACTCAATGAGTTGGACGTGGCGGACTACCGGACATTCTTCAAAATCAAGCCGCCACTGCGCGCGGAAGACGACCGTTTGGCGCTGATAGACGCGGTGAAATCCGGTTTGATTGACACAATATCCTCGATGCACACACCGCAGGATGAGGAAAGCAAGCGCCTTCCGTTTGAAGAAGCAGCCTCCGGTGCGGTGGGGCTGGAAACCTTGCTGCCAGCGGCGATGCGTCTCTATCACAACGGTGATCTGACCCTGCCGGAGCTGTTCCGCGCCATGGCGCTGAACCCAGCCAAACGGCTGGGACTCAACAGTGGCCGGTTGCACGTGGGTGCGCCTGCGGATCTGGTGTTGTTTGATGCGGATGCGCCGTTTGTGCTGGATCGTTTTAAGCTGAAATCAAAATCCAAGAACACGCCGTTTGACGGCGCCCGCCTGCAGGGTAAGGTGCTGGCAACTTACGTGGCCGGTGCGGCCGTTTACCGGAGAGATTGATGCCCGTCTTGGAAACTGCGTTGCCTGCCCTGCTGCTTTGGGCGGTTGTTGGCTATGTCTTGGGGTCGATCCCCTTTGGCATGGTTTTGTCCAAGGTCATGGGCCTGGGCAACCTGCGCGAAATTGGCTCAGGCAATATTGGCGCAACCAATGTTCTGCGCACTGGCTCCAAAAAGGCGGCTGCGTTCACTTTGATCCTAGACGGTGGCAAAGGCGCGGTTGCCGTCCTTCTGGCGCGAGCGATGGCCGGGGAAGATGCAGCACAGCTTGCGGGGTTGGCCGCCTTTTTGGGACATTGCTATCCGGTTTGGCTCAAGTTCAAAGGCGGCAAAGGTGTCGCGACGTTCCTTGGCCTTATGCTGGCACTGGCCTGGCCGGTGGGCATTGCCTGTTGCCTGACATGGTTGGCTACAGCGGCAGCGAGCCGGATTTCCTCGCTGTCTGCGTTGGTGGCCGCGGCCTCTGGCGCCGTTTGGATGCTGGTGTTTGGTTATAGCGATGCGGCCGCACTTGCGGCTTTGTTGGCCCTGATTGTATTTGCCCGTCATCACGAAAATATCACCCGTCTGCGCGCGGGCGCTGAGCCGAAAATCGGTGTCAAAAAGACCTAACCCTCTTTGCCCGGAACAACGCGCTTAAGTGTCAATCTCAGCAAACACACGCTTTGCCACGCGAAAACACTCCAACGCCTGGGGTACGCCGCAGTAAATCCCAATCACGTGGATGATGGATTGCACCTCATCTTTGCTTACCCCATTGGACAGCGCACCGCGCAAGTGAATCTCCCATTCGGTCATTTTGCCCAGCGCAGCAATCATCGACAGATTCATCATAGAGCGGGTTTTGGCATCAATGGTGTCATCTCCCCAGCCAAACCCCCAGCACCACGCGGTCATGGCTTCCTGAAACGGGCGGTGAAACTCGTCAGCATTGTCCAGCGTGTTTTGCACATACTCCGCCCCAAGTGTTGCTTTGCGGGCCGCCAATCCCTTTAGAAACATGTCTTCGTCCAGGCTCATATCGTGTCCTCCATTGCCGCGCAGACCGCGCATTTTGTTCAAACCATACTCAAGAGACCATGGTGCGGCGAGGTTTGATTGGCCACGTGGGAAACCCTGCCAATATTTCGCGATCAAAAACCGAATTTCATGGGTTTTGGCCCTTGTGCCCGATGGATGTGCCAAATATACGGGTCGACGGAGACGTGGCCGAGTGGTCGAAGGCGCTCCCCTGCTAAGGGAGTATACCGGGAACGGTATCGAGGGTTCGAATCCCTTCGTCTCCGCCATTATCCTTTGTTTTTACTGGATAAATTGGCAACTTGGGACTCATACCCCACAAAGTACCCCACAAAAATTCTGCGCTCACACATGTCTCACTCAACTAGACTTCGATGCGCTAGATTTCCAATTTTAGCTGGGTTGCAGTTTCATCTAGAAAAGACACGGCCTTATAGATTAAAGCTTCGAGGAAGTGATCGTTTCCGTCTAGATCAGTCACAACAAGTTGCTCAACTCCACCGAAACGTCCCGCCCCGTATTTGCCTTGGCCAAATCTGATCGCTTGGACTCCAGTGTCGCCAGAACCGTTTACTGCGGGACTGTGTGCCGTTAGCAAAGCGTGCTTATTTGCCTTGGCGATATCACGAACTAGTGCGAACTCCGGGCACAATTTAGCAAGCCCAGCTTTGAATGCGGCATCCCCAGTACCTTTAACCTCAGTCAACTCTAGCTCGGAGAATGCGTCGAGGCCTTGGTTCTCTGCCTCGTGCAGTATGTGGGCGGTATATGCATCAACAGCCGAAATTGCATTGAAACCTTTACTTAGGTCAGAAAAGTTCTCAGCCAAATCATGTAGGTTCGGCTGCAAAATACTGTCTCTAAAATCTTTCAGGGGCATTGCCATGACAGAACCATTCCTCAGCAAAGATCACTCCAGAAATCTACTTTGCGGTTTTGCATGAAGCAAACAAGCAAAATTGGAATCTTACGATTGTGTTCCCGCCGCTAGTTTGAAGTCGTAGCAACAACACAACTGGCTGCAAAACGAGCCGCCGCGCAGTTTACTCCGCTCCAGTCTCAAACAAAGTCGCAGAATCATCCAGGGACAAGAGATGCGAGTATTTGCGTATAAAAGCTCGTGTCGCTTGATCTTCACACCACTCAATTTCCAGTCGCTTGCGGTTGTACGTTCGCCACCACATGCCTTTGGGCTTTGAGGCGATGAAGTGAGCTGTTCCGGGTTCTCCGCCCAGAGCCATGCGCAATTTATTTGCACGCCTTAGCATCCGGTCGTGGCGGTCTTCTGACTGACTTCCATAGGCAACGGAATAACAATGCCGACAAAGGAAATAGCGGCCTCCCGCAAACAACTTACCAACGCGATGCCCGCAGGATTGGCCATTCACAATGCCGGGACAGCAAAAATACGGGCGCTGACCACCAAAGTTACATGCAATGCGCACCAACGGTACATACTGCGTGACGGCCTCCCAGTCGCCACCGTACAGGCGTACTCGATAGTCCAAGACGATTTGTGCCTCATCGGTACGAAACCCAATTTGGGCGACCACTTCACCGTCGCGCGACCATGTCCATTTACCAGCGCGTCCAGCCTCCAAGCAACCTTGGCGCTTCAGGTGATTAACTTCGAGGGAGCGGCAACTCTCAGCCTTGATATTGCTTGACGTGCGTCCTGAACCATAGCCGCCCATTTATTCACCTCTCAACTTTTCCGAAATCTACAGCGAACTTTGGGCATCAGTTAGAGATCAAAGCTCCAAAACTGTTTGCTTACCCATTGTTACAAGGTGCAGTTTAAATATTTGGACCGTGTCCGACGCTGACGCGACAACCAAAGAAAATGGCTGAAACTCCAAAGGCCGCTTAGCGGCGACACAATACATAGTACTATGAAAAGTGGAGGAAAAAATATGCTCAAGTGGATTACCCGTCTGCTTCTCGTCAGCGTGCTCGGATTTGGAGGGTATGTAGCATACGATTTTTACAAGGCAGATTTTCACAACATGCCAGCGCACCCTGAAAACTCATTCGCTCTACCGTTCACAATCGGACTTAAAGCGATTGTTATCGATCAAGGGCCGAGAGACAGGAATAGGCGTTACATAGGTGCAACTTTCAAAGTCCCAAGCTGGATGGAGGATACTTGGTCATTTTGCTACGCCCCCACTGAAGAAGAAGAACAAGCAGTTCGGAGTTCTGAAGACCAAGACCTCAACCATGCACGGTTAGTCGCATTTTGTACTGTAGATATCGACGGAAAAAAGATCCCAAGAGGGGCCGTTTATTCTGTTCCTAAGTAGCGAGTTCATCACCGTTAGACAGTGAACTGTGGATAAACCTCCAATCAATCTTACTCAAACTTTGGATAAGGTTCCAAAATGACATTCCAAAAAACCATTTTCGCTCCGCTTTTTGCCGCGCTCACTACAGCGTCGGTTGCTAGCGCTGAGCCGTTACAACTTACTGGGTTGGCATGTGAGCGTCCCACCCAGTTTGGCACGCAAACTTGGGAGTTTTATGGCGACGTTGCCATTCGCTACTATGAGGATGGCTCCGTTTCTCGATTGCCACGTGTTGGAGGCGGCGCATACGAGCGATACGACCGCGAAGGCAATTGGACCGCCATTTACTACTTCTTCGAGCAAGATAATGAACGCTATCTCCGCATCTTATCTCGGCCCGGCCTAGCCACTCGAGCAGAAAACAAACGCGCGCCGATGGAAAGCGGAGTTTTCCCTTTCAACGGCGAATGCGTCTCACTTGAAAAGACATGATCGAGCATCGGAGCGTGAGTAGTCTGAGTGGTAGATATTAGTGACCCATATCGGTACCCAAGCCCATGTTCTATTTCGGCATGACGGGTACCAACGTGGACCCAGAGCAAGGCCTTGGGTATCGAGGTGGTCCCGTCAGCTTGCGTCACGGGTACTCTGCTGGGGCGCGTCTTGTTTTTGGGGCCGCCAGTGTCGCCACTCATTCGTCGCCAATTGTACGCCTGTCGCCACTTGAGTGCGCTTCGTGGTTAGTCGCCATTCATGGGCGCGGCGATGGTACCAATTGCCCTGAGATTGCAGCACAATGAATCCTTTCTCCTGAAGCTCGACAAAGGCGCGCTGGGCGGTGCCTTTTGATATGCCCAGCGCCTTTACCGCTTCATTCATGGAAAGCCTTACGTTGCCATTATTACCACCGTGGTAGCGCGTATGAAGCTCAAACCACACCTTCATGGCAGCCCCCGAAAGGGACCGCCAAGCTGGTGATCTAAGCATGGAATACTGAAGATTGACGTACTGCCCATCTCCATTTCCATGCTTGTCTTTTCTGCGTGCCATTAGCAGTGCCCCCTGTGCAATCCCCGGATAGTTCGCACCCAATGGTCAGGGAGGTTGCGCTTGTGCTTCAACCGTCGTTCAAATGGCGTCAGTGGGGGCTGGTAACGACGCGCTATCACAGAGCACCGCCTTCATCAGAGATACGCTCAACCTTGGCATCAATGAAGTACACGCCAAATTTTGCGCGGTCTGTCGCTGTGTCATTTTCAAACATCTCTTTGGCAATTGGCACATGATATTGATGGCGCAAGGTGCAAACCTTGTCGGATATTCGCACCGGGCTTGCGCAATAAACCGGCTGTTCTAGCAGAGCGTCCAGAATGATGCGGTTGCCTTTCGCGATAGTGATTTCATGCATATTGCCGTCATGCGCGGTGATTTTGTAACGCGCTGGCGCACCGTTTGTTGGCAAGTCTCGCCAAGCCTTGTGAGCAGCCCCTCTTGAGTGGTCCATTTTGAAAGTTAGTGCATTGTCGGTCTTTGGTCCATCGGGACGGTGGTCTCTGGCGCAGGTGGGCGGTATCCCAGAGCACTATGTGGTCGTTTGGTGTTGTAGTGGTTCCTCCAGCTTTCGATGATGGTTTGGGCCTCACGAAGCGAGTAGAAGATTTCACCGTTCAGCAATTCGTCTCGCAAGCGCCCGTTGAAGCTCTCGCAGTATCCGTTCTCCCAGGGCGATCCAGGCTCGATGTATGCCGTCTTGGCCCCAACGGCTTTGATCCAGCTTCTAACCGCTTCCGCAACAAACTCGGGGCCGTTGTCTGATCGAATATATGCAGGCACACCCCGAAGAATGAACAGGTCCGTCAGAGCGTCGATGACCTCGGTCGAGTTCAGCTTTCGCTTAACACGGATCGCCAGGCATTCCCGGCTGTGTTCATCCAGGATGTTCAATGTCCTGAACGCCCTGCCATCCTCGGTCCGATGGTGCACGAAATCATACGACCAGACATGATTGCGATATTCGGGGCGTAGCCGAACACAAGATCCATCGTTCAGCCACAGCCGCCCCTTCTTCGGTTGTTTCATTGGCACTTTCAGCCCCTCACGTCGCCACAGGCGTTCGACACGCTTGTCATTCACCTGCCAGCCCGCATCTCTCAGCAAAGCTGCAATCCGGCGATAACCATATCGACCATACTGGCGAGTCAGCTCGATCATGTCTGCAACCAGGCGGTCTTCATCGGCACGCCCCTGTGGTAATCGCCGTTGCGTGGATCGGTGTTGACCCAAGACGCGACAAACGCGACGTTCGGAAACGTTCATCTGGCTACGCACAAGGTCGATGCAAGCACGGCGACGCGAGGGGCTCAGAAGTTTCCCTTTGCGGCCTCCGACAGGATCAATTTGTCCAGAGTTAGATCCGATACTGCCCGGCGCAGGCGCTCATTCTCCTTTTGGAGCCGCTTCAGTTCCTTGAGCTGTTCTGTGCCCATTCCGCCGTACTTCTTCTTCCAGCGATAATAGGTTTGTTCAGTCACACCGATCTGTCGGATCGCATCTATCCGGGGCATGCCTTGCCCCATCAGGACTTCAACCTGCCGCAGCTTCACGACAATCTCTTCAGGCTTGGGTCTCTTAATGGCCATCTCAGGTCCTCCGCTTTCCTAATCATAGGGGCGGACCACTTCATTGGGGGACGCTCATTATGGTGCTGGTCATCTGTCTCTCCTTAAGTGATCTGGGACTGGTCCAGTTTTGGACAAGCGGCCTGGAACGCCGGATGGCGCTGAGAATGGTCATAAACGGCGCGGATGCGCGGGTAGGACGTGAGGTCCACGGCAAAGCGGTTGGCGTTGAACACCTGCGGAACCAGACAGACATCTGCCAATGTCGGCTGATTTCCAAAGCAAAACGGCCCACCGTTTTGATGCCGCACAAGCAGCTGCTCCAGCCCCTCAAATCCGGCATGTACCCAATGTGCGCACCACTGCGATTTGACCTCTTCACTTTGGCCAAGCGGGCCCGTGAGATGCTTTAAAATCCGCAAATTGTTCAGCGGGTGAATGTCACAGGAGATCGACAGGGCAAATTCCCGCACTGCCAAAGCCTCTAGCGCATCTTCGGGGATCAGACGGGTCTGCGGATAGGTGACATCAAGCCATTCAATCAACGCCAGAGATTGGGAGAAAGACTGACTGCCAAAATCAAAAGCAGGCACCAAGCCGCCTGGCGCCACCTTTTGGTAGTCTTCCGTGTTTTGCTCAACAGCGCGCAGGTTCACGTTGGTCAGCTTTTCGGGCGTCAGCCCCTTGAGTTGCAACGCAATGCGCACCCGATACGACGCGGAAGAAAGCGGGTAGTTGTAGAACGTCACTCCGTCCAAAGATTGAGACATGTTGAACTCACAGTTTAAGGCACATAGGAAGGGCGGCTTTACCGGCCCACCCCATCCAAATTGAAAGAGAGAGGCGCAAGCTATGCGGGATCCGAAATTGTCACCTCAAGCGCGGGAAGACCGTCGATGGTGCACACAATGGTGTCACCAGGCACAACCGCGCCCACACCCGCCGGGGTTCCTGTGTAAATCAAATCACCGGCCTCCAGCGCATAGAACTTTGACAGATCTGCAATGATTTCCCGTACCGACCAGATCAAATCGGCAACGTCTGCCAACTGGCGCGTCTCGCCATTAACCGTCAGGGAAATGGCTGCCGCTTCAATGTGTCCCCCATCCGAAACTGGCTGCAATCGGCCCGTCGGGCAGGAGTTTTCGACGTTCTTGCCAGTGTCCCAGGGACGCCCTTTTTCCCGCGCATCCAGCTGCAAATCACGGCGGGTCATGTCCAATCCGGTGGCGTATCCCCACACATGATCCTTGGCATCATCCTCTGCGATCTGAAACCCAGCCTTACCAATGGCCACCACCAGTTCGGCTTCATGATGATAGTTTTGGGTTTCGGGAGGATAACGAATATCCAGTCCATCTGTTGGATCCGCGTTGCGCACCGTTTCAGGCCATTTGGTAAAGAAAAACGGCGGATCACGTTCCGGATCTTTCCCCATTTCTCGCGCATGGGCTTCGTAGTTGCGACCTACGCAAAACACCCGCCCCACCGGAAACTGATCTCCCGAGGTTGTTTGCAAATAGGTTGTTTGTTTTTCGGGTACGACATTTGTCATCACTTCACGCCTTCTCTTCGCGCCAGAAACCTAGTTTTTCGTGACAGGTGCGGTCCGAATAGCTGAACAGCACCAGGTCGCTGTCTGCGACTTCAATCTCAAGCGCAGCCCAGGACGGCACCGCCACCAAATCACGTGGCCCCACCTCAAACCTCTGCCCATCCACGATCAGCGCCCCCTGCCCCGAGACCCCGGCATAAACCGCCCCGGCCGTTTGTTTGCGCGCCTTGGTTTTCTGCCCCGCGGGAATTTTTTAGCAAAACGCTGAGATCGTTGCGGTCACCGCGCCCCCATCTACAGGGTTGGTGAATTCCATCATCCAGCCGGTGTGGGCATCAACGGGGGTGGAGTTTGCATACCCATCAAGCGCCAGCGCCCATTTGGCATAGGGAAAGTGAAACATCGGCGTGCTGGCGTGGACACAGTGAGACACAACGGGCTTCAACCCCGATCCATAGGTCGCCTGACAACTGCCCGTCGGTACAGAGGTTGCTGCGGGAATATTACCTTCGCGCTCCGCAAAACCCGCCGCAAATCTTTGCACAATCGGAATGTCCAAACCATCCAACCAAATGGCAGGCGCGCCCTCGTCGCCATGTTCGTGCCACCGCCAGGACGGGGTCAGTACCAGGTCAAAGGGGCGCATCATCACCTTTTCCCCATCCACCGAAGTCCAGGCGCCTGCACTCTCAAGATCCAACCAGCGGCTTGTATCAACTGGGGCCATTGGCTTTGAGGTTAGGATTGACAGCGATTTGGCAAGACGACGCTGTGTCACGCGGAGCAGATCTTCTGAGTGAGTTGACCACCGATCTCAAAACATCCGGCCACCTCAGCATCTGGGGTGAACGTGGTCCGGTTATCATTCGCACCAAACATGGTGGCCCGCCGGTTATTTCCACCATGGGGTTGGGCACCATACTGCCCCTATTCCGCTCTTCCACTGGCCGCGTATTTCTAGGTTTCATGCCCAAAGTCGCAACTCAAGATGTGCTTATGCCAGAACAGGCCCAACTGGATATTCCGACCAAAGAGATCGACACAGTTTCAGACAACATCCGCGCCAAAGGCCACGCCCTGATCGCGGGTGAATTGGTCCCGGGGCTATGTGCGATCGCCCTACCCGTGTTTCATCATGACAGCTCACTGGCCTGCGTCGTCACCTTGGTCACCACCGATCAAACTTTGCTGTCTGAAGGTAGCGCTTTGGTGCAACTGGCCCTCACCTAAACCAACGATCTGAATCACGCTTGGGCTGGTACAACTGACCAAAACTATAGGCAAAATCCGGCAATCAATACTGTGAGTAGGCCCCTCGTTTCGAATAGGGCCCAGCCATAAGCTTCATGCGACCAATTTCAGTTTCACGCAGGTGTGATCCCACCGATTGCAATGTTAGGCCATTCATTGCTGTAGATCCACAGCCCTTCATTGCGGACGGAGCGGTTGACGCACTCGATATGGGCGCTTGTTGTAGTTTGCCCGGTTAGATGACACCACATTTCTCAACCCGCGCCACGAGCTGCTTTCCGCTGACATGTTCTGGGTCATTCCCAACACGTATCGCTAGCGGTTTCCCGCACCATTGTTGATCTGAGTGAGGCAGCGCACAACACGTTCTGTGGGCAGCGAGAAGTCAACTTTAATACCCAAGCCTTCGCGTCTATATCATTCAAAATGTTTGATGTCCGAATGGTTCGGCTGGTAGCCAGCTGATCCGCCAAGAATTCCATCGACCAAGTGGCATGTAGCCTATCAGGCACGCCAGCGGCAACGGCTTGTCCCTCATTAGGCATTCCTTGGGCTAGATGCGTAGCTTCATATCCACCCAACAACAGATCCGATCAACCCATTTGGGTTCTAACCGCAACCCTGCACGCTGCGAAGATGCAGAAAGCGTAAACCAAATCCCTAGGCCCGTTGATTGCGCCTTCTCGGGCAGTTTCAATGCCCGGCCATACAGTGGTCAACTTCACAATCCACACAACGATTTCTGCATTCTCATCGTCCGCTGTCGCCCATGCCCAGGCAACCCCATCGTGTAGTGACGTGAATTGCGAAGTTCGAAAGTGATGTGATCTGGGCAATAGGACAATCTGTTTCAATCCGCCTTACTGCCCTTACGACCATATCTCAACAAATTCAGCGTCGAGAATATGCGTCAGGCTGTGACGTCTTCATTGACCACGTCTGCAAAAGATTTGAAAAATTTTGCAGCCAGTTTTTTAGCGGTACTTTGGATCAATCTGCTGCCCAATTGTGCAAGCTTACCGCCAATGGCGGCCTTTGCCTCGTAGCGCAAAATTGTCGTGTTGGGACCATCAGCTGTGAGCGTGACGTCTGCGCCACCTTTGGCGTGGCCTGCCGCCCCGCCATTACCTTGGCCGGTAAGGGAAAATGCATCTGGCGCGCCAGCAATGTCGAGCTGGACATCACCACTGAATTTTGCTTTCACAGGCCCCACTTTCAGGACAACCTTGGCCTGCAATTCGCTGTCTGAGAGCTTGATCAACTCTTCGCATCCGGGAATGCACTGTTGCAGAATTTCAGGATTGTTGAGCGCGGCATAGACACGGTCTTTGGGGGCGTTGATGACAATTTCGTCTGCGAGTTCCATGGTAGTCTTTCTTAGCAACAAGGGAATTTGATGGTGGCCAGATGGTCGGCCTGTTCAGGAGTGAGCGCCGATTTGCGCCGCAAATGGGCGATGATTTGTGTGAGCCTTTTCATGTCGTTTCCTCCTGTGTTCGCTTCACCGCGGTCCGGCGCTCTTGAACCAACTGTGCCAAGATGGAGAGCGCGATTTCTTCCGGTGTAACGGCGCCCAAATCGAGCCCCGCTGGCGCATGCACTTGGTTGATCTCTGCTTCGGAAATTTTTGCAGCAACAAGCTTTTCTGCCAAAACCGCATATTTTTTGCGGCTTCCAACAAAAGCGGCATAGGCGGGACGCGCTGCGATGGTTGATTTCAACACATCCAAGTCCCCTTGGCCTTGAGTGGCGATGACAACAAACCGTTGTTGATGAGGTTTGTTTTCGGCAAGCGCTGTTGACACAGACCAGTGAAAACTCGGCGCAATGGCGCACAATGCTTTTGCCACCGGTGATGTCCCGAGCACGACCAACAGCGGCGTCGGCAAACAAGGTTCGATAAAGATGTCCACTGTCCCCCGCGACGGGCAGCCATTGCGGGCAAAACGCGTCCCATCGATCTCATCTCCTGCTGCCACGCCTTTTTCCGCAAGAAGATCTTCAGGCGCGACAGACACAAGCTGCGGGGCACCGTCTTGTAAGGCTTGAAGAGCTGCCCGTTTGACAGCTCCCCGCGTACAGCCACCGCCCAGCCAGCCCTGAATGATGGTTCCGTCAGCACTTAAGAGCGCCTTGGCGCCGGGCTTTGCAGCCGTCGCACCAGCCGTGCGCACAATAGTGGCAAAGGCAAAGGGCTGGTCCAGCGCGCGCAGTTCTTTCGCTGCTTCGGCGAGATCTGTTGAGAGAATTTCTGCCGGAGTCATACCGTCGCAAGCTCCTTCTCAAGGGCCATCAAGTCCGCCAGAGTATTGGCCGCTTTGAAAGCATCTAAAAATGGCAAGGCCGCAACCATACCAGCAGCAACGGGGGTGTAATCCGCCCAGCCTTTTAACGGGTTGAGCCAAACCACCTTGCAGCCCCGCTTTTTGAGTTTTTGAAGGGCCCCGGCGATCATCTCCGGCGGTTCAGTATCAAAGCCGTCTGACAAGATCAGCACAACGCTGCGCCCATCTACGAACCGTTTGGCATAGGTTTCAGAAAATCGCATCAAAGACGGACCGATTTTTGACCCGCCACCAAATCCATCCGCCATAAGCGACAGACGTCCAATGGCGCGCATCGCATCTTTGTCGCGCAAAGCTTCAGTTATGCGCACCAGCCGCGTATGGAAGAGATAGGCATCCGCCGCTGTGTCAGCCCGCATCAACCCCGCAAGGAAGGCCAAAAAAACGCGGCTATAGACAGACATCGACCCTGAGACGTCACAAATCGCTACGATTTTGCGTGTCCGGTCCGGGCGTTTCTTACGCAAAAGCCGCAGAGGTTCGCCGCCAGTGGATAAGCTCCGGCGAATGGTCTTACGGAAATGCACACTGTCGCCTTTTTTCGCAGCTATCCTGCGGCGTGAGCGCTTGTCTCGCAAAGCCGCACCAATGCGGCGCGCAACGTCCTCAGCCTGTTCAATCTCTTCGGGACGCACCAACTCACGTAGGTCTTTGTGTGCCAGGTTTTTTTGTTTTGTGGCGATGAGTTTCCCCGTTCCGCCACTGTTGGCCTCACCGCCATCATCATCCGGAGCTGTGACATTTCCGGAAGATGCCACATCTTCACCTCTGGCATCACGCGAGGAATGTACACTGTCGTTTTTCGCGGAGGTTTGGCCAGGCACCACCTTCTGTTTCACGCGCCCCATATCCATCCAATAACTGTCAAAGAGATCGTCAAACCGCTCAGCATCATCTTTGCAGCCAGTGCACACAGCCCGCAAAGCGCGACAGCTTTCTTCGGGACGGACAGCATCCACTTCTGCCAAGGCCGCCATTGCAATTTCCGCCTCCGCAACTCCCAACCGCAGTCCATTGTCGCGCAAATGCGCCATGAAACCTGCGACCCGCGCAGAAGGACCCGGATCACGCCCAGAAAATTTTGTAACCCGGCTCATGCCGCTTTACCTGCGATGCGACCGGCGACCTCAGGGGTGACCTGAGCTTGATCGCTTTGGGTTTTCAAAAGTGTAGTCAACGTGGACTGCAAAACCGCAGGACTTTCGGTCAGATCCGCAATCCCCAACCCCATCAGCGCGGCGGCGAAATCCAACATTTCCGCGATACCCGGCGTCTTTTCCAGGTCTTCTTCGCGCAGTTTTTGCACAAAGCCCACAATTTGATCTGCCAAACGCGCCTCAACATCCGGGCAACGCGCCTTGAGGATATTAAGTTCCGTTACCCTGTCCGGGTATTCAACATAGGTATACAAACACCGGCGGCGTAATGCGTCGGAAAGATCACGTGTGCCATTTGACGTTAGGATCACAACCGGCCGCGTGACAGCAGTGATCGTGCCGAGTTCAGGAATTGAGACTTGGAAATCAGACAAGATTTCGAGCAAATAGGCCTCAAATTCCTCATCAGCCCGGTCAATTTCATCAATCAGCAGCACTGGCGCGACTTCCTGAGTGATCGCCGCTAGCAAAGGGCGCTCCAGCAGAAAATCACGGGAAAAGATACGATCCTCAACCGCCTTACCGGTCTCACCTCCTTCAGCTGCCGCACGAATAGTGAGAAGCTGCCTTTGATAATTCCACTCATATATCGCTTGAGCGGCATCCAATCCTTCGTAACATTGCAGCCGGATAAGGCGCGTGTCCCGCACCTGCGCCAAGGCCCGCGCGATCTCGGTCTTGCCAACACCGGCCGCCCCTTCCAACAACAGAGGACGCCCAAGTGACAAGGCGAGCTGTAAGGCTACAGCCAGATCGTCAGAGGCAACATAGCCGTCACCTGCAAGCGCGGTTTTCAAATCAGTCCAAGTCATGATGTGCTCCGTTGGGCGGGGTCTGTCCCCGCCCATCTCTTGCCTTAACCGTGAAGGCCCAGTTCGTTGGCAGTCTTCCAAATCCGCCAATGATCGTGCGGCATATTGGTGTGGATATTCCCAAAGGGCCTAAAGGCATCCTGCACAGCATTGGAGAAACACGGCACCCCGCCCACATGTGGGCTTTCACCAACGCCTTTCGCCCCAATCGGGTGATGCGGGCTTGGCGTGACCGTGAAGTCGGTCTCGTAGTTTGGCACCTCCCAGGCCGTTGGCAGGAAGAAGTCCATCAAGGTCCCCGTCTTACAGTTGCCCATGTCGTCATAAGCAATCTCCTGCCCCAGAGCGACAGCAAGCGCCTCTGTAAGGCCACCATGGACCTGACCTTCGATGATCATCGGGTTGATACGTGTCCCGCAATCATCCAGCGCGTAGAAGCGGCGAATTTCCGGCACACCTGTATCAACATCGATGTCCATCACACAGACATAGGCCCCAAACGGGTAGGTCATGTTGGGTGGATCATAGTAGCTGACCGCCTCAAGCCCCGGTTCAAGTCCCGGAATGGCTTGATTGTAGGCGGCAAAGGCAATTTCCTTCATCGTCTTGAACTTCTCAGATGCGCCTTTGACAACAAATCGGTCCACATCAAATTCCACGTCATTGTCGTGAACTTCCAGAAGGTAGGCTGCGATCATCTGTGCCTTTGTCCGGATCTTGCGACCCGCCATGGCAGTTGCCGCACCAGCAACCGGCGTAGAGCGGGATCCGTATGTGCCCAGACCATATGGCGCCGTGTCGGTATCGCCTTCCTCGATTGTGATACTGTCAGCAGGCAACCCAATCTCAGAGGCCAGAATTTGCGCAAACGTCGTCGCATGCCCCTGCCCTTGCGAAATTGTGCCAAGCCGCGCAATCGCAGACCCTGTTGGGTGTATGCGGATTTCACAGCTGTCAAACATGCCAAGCCCAAGAATATCGCAATTCTTCACCGGACCCGCGCCAACAATTTCTGTGAAGAAACTTAGGCCGATGCCCATCAATTTCCGCGTTTTACCGGCCTTGAAGTCTACAACCCGCTGAGCCTGCTCAGCCCGAAGCCCATCATAATCGACTGTTTTTAAAGCCTTATCCCAAGCGGTGTGATAATCGCCACTATCATATTCCCAGCCAAGCGCGGCTGTATACGGGAATTGCTCTTTCTTGATGAAGTTGATCCGGCGCAGCTCAGCGGCATCCATGTTCAACTTAATCGCCAAGACTTCAATCATGCGCTCAATGAAGTAAACCGCTTCGGTCACGCGGAAGGAACAGCGATACGAAACACCTCCCGGGGCCTTGTTGGTGTAGACACCATCAACCTCCAGATAGGCCGTCGGAATGTCATAAGATCCGGTGCAGATGTTCATAAACCCTGCGGGGAATTTGGTTGGATCAGCACAGGCATCAAAGCCACCATGGTCGGCGGTTACATGACAGTGCAGGCCAGTGATTTTCCCTTCTGGCGTGGCCGATATTTTGCCGGTCATGTGATAATCACGCGCAAAGGCCGTGGTCATCAAATTGTCCATCCGATCTTCGATCCACTTCACCGGTTTGCCGGTCACAATCGAGGCCACAACTGAGCAAACATAACCTGGATAGGCGCCAACTTTGTTGCCAAACCCACCGCCAATATCTGGGGAGATCACACGGATGTTGTGCTCTTCAATTCCAGAGATCAGGGACACGACGGTCCGGATCGCATGCGGCGCCTGGAACGTCCCCCAAAGCGTGAGCTTGCCATTGACCTTGTCCATGGATGCCACACAGCCGCAGGTTTCCAGTGGGCACGGATGCGTGCGGTGATAGTACATTGTCTCTTCGGCAACGATTTCGGCGTTTGCAATGACCTCCTCGGTTGGCTCCTTGTCGCCAGCATCCCAAGTGAAGATGTGATTTGGATGCTTTCGAGGGCCATGGGCCCCATCAGGAATAGACCCGTCCTCGGCCACCAAATCTTCGCGCAGCACCACGTCGGAGTTTAACGCCTCAAACGGGTCCACAATAACAGGTAGTTCTTCGTATTCGACTTCAACCAGTTCGATCCCGTCAGCCGCCGCATAGCGATCCTCTGCAACAACAAAAGCAACCTCCTGCCCCTGAAAGAGAACTTTGCCGTCAGCAAGCACCATCTGCTTGTCACCGGCCAGGGTCGGCATCCAGTGCAGCCCAAGCGGTTCGAGATCCGCAGCGGTCAAAACAGCAAGCACACCGGGCACTTCCAAAGCTGCAGCTGTATCGATGTTTGTGATGCGCGCATGCGCATAAGGGGAGCGCACAAAATCGCCAAACAGCATGCCGTCCAGTTTCACATCATCAACGTAGTTGCCTTTGCCCTGCGTGAAACGGGCGTCTTCAACCCGTTTGCGGGAACAGCCCATGCCTTTGAGATTGTCGACGCGTTCTTCGCGAGTGATGTCGTCCTTCATTCTGCGGCCTCCTTGGCTGCATTCATTTCAGCGGCGGCTGCCTGAATGGATTTGACAATGTTCTGATACCCGGTGCAGCGGCAGATATTGCCAGCCATGCCAAAGCGAATTTCTTCCTCTGTCGGGTTTGGGATTTCCTCAAGCAGTTTGGTGGCACGGGTGATCATCCCAGATGTGCAAAAGCCACATTGCAACCCGTGGTGTTCCTTGAACGCCTCCTGCAGGGGGTGAAGGTTATCCGTCCCCCCGATCCCTTCAATTGTGGTAATTTGTGCCCCATTGGCCTGAGCGGCAAACATGGTGCAGGATTTGACCGATTTACCATTGATCGAGACCGTGCAGGCCCCACAATGCGAAGTTTCACAGCCGATATGCGGGCCAGTGATATTGAGCCGCTCACGCAGAGTATGGATCAATAGTTCGCGTGGTTCTGCGAGGAACTCTTCGTCTTTGCCGTTCACGTTCAGCTTGATATGCATTTTTTTCGACATAATGATCTTCCTTCAGGCCCGCGACCAAGCGCGTTCGAGCGCCCGGCGTAAAATGACGCCAGCAACATGGTTCTTGAATGCAATGGGACCCCGGTTGTCCTCGGTTGGATCAATGTCGCCCCACATCGCTGCAATCGCAGCGCTCAAAGCAGCATCATTCAGCGATGTGCCCACAAGAGCTGCGCCTGCGGCCTCTGAATACACCGGCGTGTCGCTCAGGTTTGTCATTGCGATGGACGCCGACACACAGGTTCCACCTTCTTTGGTGATCTGTACAGCAGCCGCCGCGGTGGCATAGTCACCGATCTTACGCTTTTGCTTTTCGTAGGCGTAGCCACCTTGCGGATGCGCAATCGTCACGGACGTCAGCACTTCGTCGTCTTCACGAGCCGTCATGTAAGCCGCCTCGTAAAAGTCGCGCGCTGGGATCTGGCGTTCGCCGTCTGCGCCGGCAACCGTGAAGACTGCATCCAGACATTGCATCAAACCAGGCATGTCGTTGCCAGGGTCCCCGTTGGCGACGTTCCCGCCAATCGTGCCCATATACCGGACTTGTGGGTCAGCAATCTGAAGAGCGGCTTCGCGCAGGATTGGAGCCACGTCGGCCAGGCCAGCATGCTCAACAATATCGGATTGAGTGACCAAGGCACCAATGTGAATGCTGTCGCTGTTGATCTCAATATTGGACAACCCACCAACATCTTGCAAATCAATCAAGTGCGGCACGTCGGCCATGCGCAACTTCATCATAGGGATCAAGCTGTGCCCGCCCGCCATCACACGTGCATCATCTCCGTGTTCCTCTAGTAGTGATAGGACACCGGCCATGTCCTTGGGGCGATAATATTCAAATTCCGCTGGAATCATCTGCTCTCTCCTCCCGTAAAGCGAATGCTCTTGCTGGGAAGGAAAACAGCATAGGCATCATTGCTGACGCACTATAATATCAATGAAATACAGGTCTTTTGCACGAAATGCGCCTCACTGTGCACGAGCTGCACCGACCTGCGATGCAAGCTCATCCTGAATCACTTTGAGTTTTGAGCGGCTCACCGGCGCAGGGGGGAGGTCTTCGGCCACAAAGATACAACGCCCCTTGTCTTTAGTCCTTTCAAACCGGGAAACCCTGCTGGGATTAACTAGGTAGCTGCGGTGGGTCTGCAAAAAACCAAAAGGGAGGAGACGTTTTGAGGCTTCGGTGATGGGCCACGCGCAAAAAAGTCGTTCGGATTCAGTGTAGATCTGGGTGTAATGCCCGTCCGCCCGCACAAATGAGACATCGTCTAGACGAACGAACACTTTACTGCCGTCCCGTTCACACGGAATTTGCCGTCCAGCTGCGCCCTGCAAAGTCTCTGGATGTTCCGGATCCTGTGATGAACCTTTCTCGTCATCACCGTGAGATACAAGGTAAGTCACGCTCACCCAAAGACACGCGCCAAAAATCACAAAACTGAAAAATATCACGCCCAGCGCCAGTGTCTCATTGCTCATGGATGGGCCAAAATCAGACGTATTGGGTTCCGAGACAAAATTGGTTCCCGCAACTGCCAGAAAATGCACGGAACACACCGCCACCGCAAAACACGCCGTCCCCAGAACGATATTGCGATTGGTCCGTTGCCCATATGCGATCCCGAAGGCCAAAACGCACAGACCCACGGCAACAATGGACGAAAGAATGACACCTGACGGCGTATAAACCGCACGGCAAAGTTCCAGCCCAGCCATTCCAATGTAGTGCATGGCCAATATTCCCACGCCAACAATGCCACCTGCCGCCGCAATGATTGTGGGGGTTCGCTCTGCAAAGTGCAGCAAGATCAATGCCGCTCCAACAAGCAAGATCGCCGACAGCGCTGAGACAAGTGTGATCGCCGCATCATAGTAGAACAGGACCGGCATTTTCAGACCCAACATCGCCACAAAATGCATCGCCCAGATACCACCACCCAGAGCAATTGCCGCAAGCGCGATAGCCGCCTTTTTCTGAAACATCGGTTTTTCTGAGAGGTCTCTGGTCAAAGAGAGACCTGTGAACCCAGCAACAAGCGCAACTACGCATGACATTGCAATTAAGTAGCTGCTGTGAGTGACGTTCAAGAATTCCATGAGGGCAAGATGACCAAGTCTTAATCACAATGCAATCGTTGCCGCCCTGCCCTCTCGGATAAGTCACTGCTTTCATGAAGAGTTACAGCTTTGAGAAAACGCCTCATTTATGATGACCACACCGTCATACTCCGTTTTGCTCGCGAATTATACATTGCGCGAAACCGAGCCCGACGTCAGGCAAGACACACAAAACCCGCGGCCCCTCAATTTCTAGTGACCTGCGGCGTTTATTCGTTGGCCCTGTTCTAGATTTGGTCTTCCTTTGACTGGGTAAAGTAGGCATGAACCATTCCGGAACTTCGGCAGAGGCAGGGCATCATGGTATCAGTAAATCGGACGGCAATCGTATCTGGCGGGCTATCAGGAATGGGGCTGGCAATTGCGCGCCGATTGGCAAAGGACGGCACAACAGTTTATGTGGGCACGCGACGCGCAGGGGACAAAACCTACGTGCGCGACATTCTTGGGGCGGACGCAGATCGTATCCACACAGCAGCCCTAGATGTACAATCCAGCGAGAGTGTGGACACCTTTGTAGCCGATGTTGTCGCACGGCAAGGAGGTGTTGATATTCTGGTCAATGCCGCTGGTGTATATGAAGAAGCCGCCGTGATCGATCACCCGGACCATATCTGGGACGACCAGATCGATATAAACCTCAGCGGTACATTCCGCATGATCCGGGCTGCTATGCCGCATATGATACGGTCCAGATGGGGCCGGATTATCAATTTGGCCTCGGTTGCTGCCCATAACGGAATGGCCAACAATGCCGCCTATTGTGCATCCAAAGCTGGGCTCTTGGGGCTGGGCCGGTGTGTCAGCTTGGAAGGCGCGGCGCATGGCGTCACCTGTGTGTCCATCAGCCCAACTTGGGTTGAAACCGAGATGCTGCGTCGTTTTATCGATGCAGACATGAAATCGACCGGCCAGAGTTTGGAAGCTGTGCGGGCTGAATATGCCAAATCAAACCCGCAAAATCAGCTGGTACAGCCCGACGAAGTTGCCGAACTTGCGGCCTTTTTGGCCAGCGATGCCGCCCGCGCATTGACGATGGAAGACTTTCAGGTCAACGCTGGTTCCCTTTGGTAATCACGCGCGCGGCACGCAAGTAGGGTTTCACCGTCACTGATACTGCCAAATGGGCGGTTGCTGACCCGTGCCCACGCAGCTTGCGCGGCAGCGTTGTCAAAACGTGAATCCGCGCGCAGGGTGTCTGGGAAATCCGCGATAACTTTGGCGATACCGGGCGCGAGACTAACGCGTTCCAGCCAATCCTGGGGCGCCAAGGCATCAGGGTCTTTTGGCACGATACGTGTGTCCGCCATCAGATTGTAGATCGAGGTGTCAGGTGACACAATTGGCCCCAAAAGGAACGCTGCGGTCGCCATGACGTCACTCATGGGGAATGTGAGTGATTGCGGCATATGGCCCGCGACATAAGAGGCCTTGAGAATGATCTCATAGATGTCCCGCATGTTTGGGGCTTGTAGATCGTACAGCGATGGCAAACGGACAATGGCTGCGGGCACATCTGTCGCGGCAATTGCCCTCTCAGCCGCAATTTTTGCCACCCCATAACCGGTGCACCCGTTCCAAACGGAAGTGAGTGTCTCAGGCCAAGGTCCACCACGGTCTGGAAAGACAGCACTGGAAGAGGTAAACCGCAAATCGGCCCCAGCTTGCTTGCAGAATGCGAGTACGGTTTCCATGCCCCTCGCAGACCAATCCAACATTTCCTCGCGGCCAATCGCGAGGTTTACCATGGCTGCGCAGTGCACAACTTTGGTGACTGAGCTGGCGAGTTGAACATACGCTTCTTGGCTCAATGCAAATTGGGCTGCATCCAAAGTGCCATGCACGATAACGTAACGCCCTTTCGCAACGCCATGGGCCGCGGCCACCTCGTCCAGTCGGTCACGCGCACCGCGATTTTTGTCCCTGACCAGGCAGTAAACCACCTCTCCTGGCGGAAGGTCTCGGGCAGCTTTGGCAAGCACATGCCCTCCTAGAAATCCGGTTGCGCCGGTCAAAAGAATACCTGGGGTGTCAAAGTTTTCCTTTGGTGTTGGTGCATCAGCTTCATGTGTCATCAATTGATCAAGCCGGTGCAAAGGCACGTTCATGGCCAGATCAAAATCGACCGGAAGGCTATACGCCTTTTCAAGCTCCAGCATCAGCGTCACGCACATAAGTGAATCGCCGCCCTGATCGTGAAAGCTGAGCGCAGGGTCAATCTCAGAAGGTGCACAGGACATCGCCAACGCAGCAGCGGCAATCACCGTATCCTCCGCATGACAACCAGCTTGCGAGACCTCCTCAACCGCAGGCAACGCACGCATATCCGCCTTGCCTGAAACCGGGTGAAGCGGAAGTGCGTCCATCTGAACAAGGTAAGACGGTACGCAATAGGCGGGCAACACGGCCCGCAACGCGGCGGCGAGGGCGGCAGGTATCTTGTTGGTACCGGCGTGCAGGCCCCAGTTTTCGGAGTTGCGTTTTGCCTGAGTGCTGTCCGCAGCATAGTAGAAAATCAAGCTCTGTCCGCGCACACCAACCTCGGCCACCCAGGGCACAGCACTGGAAAAAGCCAGCTGATCGCGCAGGGTATCCGTCAGGTCACTGGTTTGGATGGAATACCCGCGCAACTTCAACATATGGGCGATACGCCCTTCAATGTGCAGGGCACCGGTGGCATCAACCCAAGCCTGATCGCCGGTATCATAAAACCGCACATCTTGCCCGGCGATCGTCAACTCCCGAAACCTAAGTAGGGTTTCTTCCGGACGGTTGACATATCCGGTGCCAAGCATCCTGGGCCCTTCAAAGTGCAGCGTCCCGGATTCTCCGGTTGGGCAAGGCGCATCGTTGTCATCCAGGATAACGGCACGCAGATGCTGCATTGGGACGCCCACCGAGACCGGTGCAGAACCCGCAGGCTGCGTCAGCTTTGACATACAGACATCATGGGTTTCACAGATGCTATAGAGGTTCCAAAGCGTCACTTCTGGCAGCTTACGCAATGAGGAACTGATCAGATCATCCCGCACCACCTCGCCGTTCAAAACAACGCGCGACAGCGGCAATGCTGCCGTTTTTTCAGCGTCCAATGCGTTGAGGAACGTATCGTAGAACGAGGGTGTAAACAGCATCTCATCAATGCTGTGGGCGATCAGGAAATCGGCCAGCTTGCCGGGGGCAAAAAGCGTGTTGGCGTCAGGAAACCAAAGTTCCGCACCTTTGCGCAGCGGGCGAAACATCTCCCAGATGGCAAAAACATAAATTCCGACCCGCATCTCAGGTCCGTATGGTGTGAAAGTGTCGCGCCATTCGTAAGATAAGAAGGCCGCATCCTGAGATACGGGAATACATTTGGGGCGGCCGGTGGTGCCCGACGTTGCTACCAGATAGATTGGATCAACCGGCGCAACCAACGCTGGCTTTGGTGGTGCATACGCAGCTGCCGCATCGCCCAGAATACTGGTGGCATCAACTGTTTTACACTCACCGGGCAATTGGCCAGACGCGGCCGCTTCGCAGGTGACAATCAGGCTGACGTGCAATTCAGACAGAATGTTGTGTAACACCATCTGCGGCATCGCTGGATCAAGGTGCACAAAGGGCCGGCCGTGAATGACGCAGGTGATAGCCGCCGCAGCCATGGCAACACCAGGAGAACCAAAAATGCCAACAACCTGCTGTTTTGCCATGCTCCTGCCCAATGTCGAAACAAATTGGCCAAGCCGGTCATACGTCATCGTACTTTCGTCATCAGACAAGGCAGGCAAATCAGAGAATTTTTCGATGGCACAAACAAGCTCGGCCGCAACAGTCTGAGGTAAAGTCATTAAGCTGGATCCCGTTACTTTCCCGACGCTTACCAGCTAAACAGCGAAGAAACAGCCCGACATTTTGTTCAATGTTCCAGTATCAAAGGTATTTGCCTCTACAAACACGGGAACCCAACCTGCGAGAAACCGGAAGTTTGGAAATCTCGCCAATCCCTCGCGGCCAAATCGGGCAAGCACATTTGACTTGCCCCTGTTATGAGCCGGTGCAGGGTCAAACGAGGCGTTTCGAAAAACAGTTATAGACCCCGGTTTGTGCCATAGTCCCAGCCACCTGCCTCGGATATTGCGTATCGGCGCCGTTTGAACCAATTACACAGCTGTCGCCCGGAGCTCTTCGGCAGCTTGCGGTCATTTGGCCATGGCAGGAACGCCCTGAAGCATAAGACAGTTTACTCTACACCAGTAGGCACCTGTTCCGGTCTCTGGAGCGATGCAGCTACCAGATCAGATCCGATCCTCAACTCACCATAGTTTTCAATTGGTAAAGATGGCCCCTGAGGCAAGACCCTTCTTTCGCTTTAAGGGGACCACCCATATCGAATGATTGTCGCGCCGCCGGATACGCGAACTGGAGCCCCAGGTGTGTCGCTGAGCTCAACCTTGATCAACGAGGGTTGCCCCATGTCCTCGCCTTGTCGAACTGAAAACTCGCCGCCGTGCGGCCAATCTTGGTCTCTGAGGTAACCCGCAAACGCCGCAGCCGCAGCCCCAGTGGCGGGATCTTCTAAGACCCCTCCCGAAGCAAACGCGTTTCGGGCGACAAAGGTTTGATCCGCTTCAATGTATACGAGCATGACCGTGACCAGCCCATGACGCTGCATTACTTCTCGCCCTTGATCCAGATCGTAGCTCATTTTTGCCAGCTCCGACCGACCCTTCAACGGCAACACTACGTGATCCGCCCCGCCATGAATCCGTGCAGGAGGCAGCCGGTCATCTAAATCACCGTGGTTCAATCCAAAAAGCGATAGCACTTCAGCGAGCTCATCATCGCTGATTGCTTGGCTTTTTGTCGGCGGGGAGGACAGCGTTGCAATCATGCCGCTCTCTGAGGGCTGTGCGTCCACGGTGATCGCGGCATTGTTCAACGTGAGATCATATGTGCCTGCCCCGGCATGTTGTCCCAGAACCGCACCAAGGGCGATGGTGGCATGACCACAGAAAGGCACCTCGGATTCTGGTGAAAAGTACCGCACACGCCACTGCTTGGCTGTGTCGTCTTGCGACACGGCAAAAACTGTCTCTGAATACCCAACCTCTTTGGCAACGCGGGCCATTTCCGCCTCAGACACCGGGGTTTCCAATAAAACCACTCCAGCCGGGTTGCCCCCTTCGCTGCCTTGGCTGAATGCTGCAATTCTTTGAACGTCCATGGTATTCTCCTGAATGCGAACTGAGCGTCATTTTATCCAGTGAAACGACGCACGTCCCGGCCACAGAAAAGGCGTTTCTCAAAAATTACCTTCCAAATAGCGCCTCAAATCTCCAGAATGCTTTCATGTCAAAACCATTGGATCAAATGGACTGTGCAATCATCGAACTTCTCGAAGCCGATGGCCGTGCAACCCTTGCAGAAATAGGGAAAGAGGTTGGGCTTTCTGGCCCAGCAGTCGGGGATCGTTTGCGGCGCATGCGCGATATTGGGTTGGTCGAAGGTTTTGGAGCGCGGGTCGATCTTTTCACCCTTGGTTACACCATTCAGGCGCTTGTTCGGATAAAACCTCGCAGCGGGCAACTCCACTTGGTTGAGAGGATGATTGAAGCACAACCTCGGTTCATGACCTGCGACAGGGTGACGGGCGAAGACTGCTACGTTGCTCGATTGGCGCTTTCGGGGGTGGCCGAGTTGGATGACATTTTGTTGCCCTTCCATGACCGTGCTGAGACACATACCTCCATCGTAAAGTCCTCCATCTTTGAACCCAGGTTACCGCCCCTCAGGCCAAGTGATTAACGCCCTGCGCCCCTTGCAACGCCAAAACCGGGTGTTCAACGGCTCCTTAACCAGCAACCATAGACCACACCCCCGATGCGGACAAACGACACAAGTGTTATTCCGCGGCCAAAGGAAGCGACACCTCGGCCAAAAGTGCGGCAATCTCAGGCTTGCAGGAGCCGCAATTGGTACCGGCGCAGGTGACCTCGCCCAAAGCAGCCACGCTGCGAGCGCCTTTGGTGACAGCCCTCAAAAGAGTATTCCGACCCACATTGAAACAGGCACAGATCTTGACCCCAGCGTCCGGTTGATCAGTGGCAGCGCGTCCGGCCAAGGCGACCAAAGGCGGGGTCTGCGTGCCGATTAGCTCAACCACACAAGACCGCGACACGATTACTGGATCCGACGAGGCAAAAAACAGCGCGGTGATCTCGCCGTTGCTGGTGATGGCGACGCGAATAGTACCTGTGGCAGGGTCAGTGTGTATCGAGACTTCCCCCTGCGCTTGACCGCAGATCGCACGCGCGGTTGCCTCCCAATCGGTTGGAATTTTGCCGCTGGCCAGCTCGATCTGCCATCCAGTTTGTGTGCGGGCAATGGCCGCGTATTCCGCCCGCGCAACGGGCTCAGTCTTGGTGGCGGCAAAGCCGTACCATTTGGGCTTAAAGACCTTGGCTGATACACACCCCGCCTTCAATGCGGGCTGGCCTGAATGAGGATCTGTCACGGGAGCCGTAATGCGATTGATCAGGCCGCTGGTGCTACGTTGGCGGGTCCAGTGCATCGGAGCAAAAAGCTGACCTTGCGCTATCCGTGGTGTAATCAGCGCGCGTAGGATAGTACGACCATAGATGCTTTCGACACTGATCAAATGGCCAGCTCGCACACCCAATTCAGTGGCATCAGCAGGGTGAATTTCCACATAAGGCTCCGCGAGATGCGCCCCAAGGCGTGCAGATTTTCCGCTGCGTGTCATCGTATGCCACTGGTCCCGATTGCGCCCGGTGTTGAGAGCAAAGCGTGGCTTCGTCAAAACAGGGGCTGTAACAGGAACCATCCGGGCACGGCCATCCGGGTGATAGAAAGCACCATCAGAGAAAAACCTGTGATCGTTGCGCGGCCATTGGGTCGGGATCAGCTGGGCATAATCAGCGTCCGCAAAAACACTGAGATCGAGATCGCGAGAAAACTGAGAAGCAGCCCCGTCCAACGCCACGTATTCTGCGAAAATTTCGCTCGGGTTTTTATAGGCAAAAGCAGAGGCATGCCCCATGCGTGCGGCGACATCGCTGATGATCTGCCAATCTGGTCGTGCACCAGAGGGGGCGGCCAAAAACGCGCGTTGCCGCGAAATGCGGCGTTCGGAATTGGTGACGGTACCGTCCTTTTCGCCCCATCCGGTGGCCGGCAATAGCACATCAGCCAGGTTATTCGTGTCGGTCTTTTCGATGATATCTGAGGTGACAACAAAGGGAACCTTGGCAATCGCAGCAGCAACGCCATCCGCATCGGGAAGCGACACAGCAGGGTTCGTGGACATGATCCACAGCGCCTTGATTTTGCCGTCAGCGCAGGCCTGAAATAGATCAACAGCCTTCAGTCCTGGAGTGGTGCAGATGGTGGGGCTACCCCAAAACCTTTGCACGGCTTGCCGGTGATCCGGATTGCCCAGTTCAAGGTGGTTGGCGAGCATATTGGCCAGCCCTCCGACCTCCCTTCCACCCATAGCATTAGGCTGACCAGTAACCGAAAACGGCCCCATGCCTGGCTTGCCTATGCGCCCCGTCGCGAGGTGGCAGTTGAGGATCGCGTTGACCTTATCTGTGCCACTGGCGGATTGATTGACACCCTGGGAATAGACTGTGACGACCCTTGGGGTTTGCGCCCAAAGTGCATAAAAGGTGGCCAGCTCAGCTGGGGTAAGGCCGCTGTCAGCAGGCGTGCTGGCACGAGCTGCAGAGACGGTTTCGGCGACGCCCGTAACGTGGTTTCGGGTGTAGGTAGCATCCAATTTGTCCGTACTGGCCAAATGCGCCAGCAGCCCGTTGAACAAGGCGACATCCCCATCCGGGCTGATTTGCAAATGCAAATCTGCCAAATCAGTCGTGGCGGTGCGGCGCGGGTCAATGTTGACGATCCTCATGTCAGGACGCGCCAGTTTTGCGGCGGCGATACGTTGGTAGAGCACTGGATGGCACCACGCGAGGTTGGACCCTACCAGAACGATCAGATCTGCCTCCTCTAGGTCCGCATAGGTGCCCGGAACCGTGTCTGTGCCAAAGGCACGTTTGTGACCCGCCACAGAGGACGCCATGCAAAGCCGTGAATTTGTGTCGATGTTTGCTGCCCCGATGAAGCCCTTCATCAGTTTGTTGGCAACATAGTAGTCCTCCGTCAAAAGCTGACCGGAGGCATAGAAAGCCACACTGTCTGGGCCATGTTCGGCTATGGTCGCGCTGAATTTCTGCGCCACCAGATCAAGTGCCGTGTCCCAATCGGACTGATCGCCGTTGATCTTTGGATGCAAAAGCCGGCCAGCCAGATCAATTGTTTCCCCCAACGCCGCACCTTTGGAACACAGCCGCCCGAAATTGGCCGGGTGGTCAGGGTCACCAGTGATGCTGCCGTCCGCGTCCACCAACACACCACACCCCACACCGCAATAAGGGCATGTGGTTCGCGTCAGGCTCATGCCGCCGCCCGTGTACGGAAAAAGTCACTGTCCAGCAATATACGCCCGTTTTCCACGCGGGCGGGATAAGTCGCCACACGACCTTCGTCTGCGCCCTGTGCCTCGCCGGTTTCCAGTGAAATAACCCAGTTGTGCAGCGGACAGGTCACAGATGTACCGTGGACAATCCCTTCGGCCAAGGGACCTGCTTTGTGGGGGCAAGCATTGTCCAGCGCAAAGACCGCATCATTCGCAGTTCGAAACACCGCCACACAGCCACTCGCCGTTTTTATCATCCGAGCACCCCGCTGGGGAACGTCGTCAAGCGCCGCAATATCAATCCAGTTGGTCATTCTGCCGCCTCCAGTGCAAAGTTTGCTAAGGGCCGATAAGAGTCTGCTTTGGTCTGGGCATGGTCGGTCCACGGGTCTTTTCGGTAGATGGATTGGCTCACCTCAAAGCGGTCAACCAAAGCGTCTCGGTCGACCTCAATACGCTCTTTGATCCAGTCCAGCCCCACCTTGCCCATCCATTTGTAAATGCGGTCGAGATATTTGGCGTTTTCACGATACAGCTGTGTCACCGCCTTGATCACATCCATCACCTCTTGTTCGGTGGCGACCTGAATTAACAGTTCAGTCTCTCTGACGTCCATGCCCGCAGCACCACCGATGCTCACTTGATAGCCGCTGTCGACGCAGACCACGCCAATGTCTTTGCAGGTCGCCTCGGCGCAATTGCGCGGACAGCCGGACACCCCAAGCTTCAACTTGTGCGGCGTCCAAGACCCCCACAGATCCTTTTCCAGCTTGATTCCAAGGCCGGTGCTGTCCTGTGTACCAAAGCGACAATGGTCTGTGCCTACACATGTTTTGACCGTGCGCAGCCCTTTGGAATAGGCGTGGCCAGACACCATGCCCGCCTCGTTCAGATCTGCCCAGATGTCGGGCAAATCTTCACCTTTGACGCCAAGTAGATCGATACGTTGACCGCCAGTGACCTTGACCGTGGGCACCATGTATTTGTCGGCGGCGTCCGCTATCGCGCGCAACTCATTGGCGGTGGTGATGCCGCCCCACATGCGCGGCACGACGCTAAAGGTTCCATCCCTTTGTATGTTGGCGTGTTTGCGCTCATTGATGAACCGGCTTTGCGGATCGTCTTGATACTCCAACGGCCAATCAGCTAGCAAATAGAAGTTCAGCGCAGGGCGGCAAACGTGACAGCCACAGGAGGTTTTCCACCCGCATTCCTGCCAGACGGCGGCCATCGATGTCAGCTTTTTCAACTTGATCATCCGCCGCACGTCTTCGTGGGTCATGTCCGTGCACCCACAAATCGCAACCGCTGCAGACGCAACAAACTCATCCCCCAAACTGACGGCGAGCACCTGTTCGACCAGCCCCGTGCACGTCCCGCAGGACCCGGAAGCTTTGGTGATTGCCCGCACCGCGCCGAGATCCCTGGCACCGCCCGCGATGGCGTCTTCGATTTGACCTTTACAGATTCCGTTGCAGCCACAGATCTCCGCATCACGCGATAAGGCTGCAACAGCTGCTAAAGGGTCCAGGGGGGTCCCCCCTTGGTAAGCTGGGCCAAAGATCAGCGTGTCGCGCATGTCGGCGATATCGGTCTTGTCGCGGATCAGGCCGAAGTACCAATTGCTGTCAGCGGTGTCGCCGTACATGACCGCGCCTTTGACGATGTTGTTCTCGATCACGAGGCGGCGGTACACCCCGCGCGCGGGGTCGCGGAACACGATGTCTTCGCGACCTTCACCCTCGGCAAAATCGCCCGCGCTGAACAAATCACACCCAGTGACTTTCAGCTTGGTGGACAGCTCTTTTGGGACAAACCTTGCGGTCTCCCCCATGAGTGTCAGAGCGGCAACTTTGGCTTGGTCATACAGAGGGGCAACAAGGCCAAAGATCGCCCCATCGTGTTCCACGCATTCGCCCACAGCCAGAATATCCTCATCCGAGGTGACCATATGATCATCCACATGGATGCCCCTGCCTACGGCTAAACCGCTGTCTTGCGCCAATTTGACGTTGGGCCGGATGCCAACGGCCATGACCAGTAAATCGCACGGAAGTTCGGTGCCATCGTCCAGCATCAACGCTTTGACTTTGCCATTCTCGCCCAGAATTTTCGACGAGTTGGCTGCGCATTTGACCGTAATACCTTTTTCGACCAAGGCCTTGCGCAACAAATATCCCGCAGCTTCGTCCAGTTGGCGTTCCATCAAATGGCCCATGATATGCACAACCGTGACGTCAACTCCGCGCGCGGCCATGCCAGCTGCAGCCTCAAGACCCAACAAGCCCCCCCCAATGACGACACATTTGTTGGCAGGTCCAAGGTCCATCATCCGTCTGGTGTCTTCGAGGTCGCGATACGCAATCACACCCTCCAAATCATGGCCTGGCAAGGGAATGATGAACGGATTGGAACCCGTGCCGAAGATTAGTTTGTCATAGCACAGCACATCGCCGTTTGCCGCCGTCACGGTCTTGGTTGAGCGGTCGATCGCAATGATTGCCTCGCCAAAACGACATGTGACATCGTTGGCCGCGTACCAATCGGCGTCGTGGGTCACGATTTCCTCGTAGCTTTTATCACCAGACAGCACTGGCGACAGCATGATCCGGTTATAGTTCCCGCGCGGCTCTGCATTGAACAAGGTCACATCTACATTGGCGCCTGCGTCAAACAGGTGTTCCAACATGCGCCCCGTGGCCATGCCAGCCCCTATGACAATCAGTTTCTGGGTCATGTGCTTCACTCCGCTGCGATCGCTTTGGGTTTCGGTTTTGGTCTCGCGCCGTGCTCGTATTCCTCAAGGAAATCGAGAACCTCTTGGCGGTAGGTGTAGTAGTCAGGGTGTTCCAACAGAGCTTTGCGGGTGCGCGGACGTGGAAGCTTCACATCGGTGATTTTCCCAATCGTTGCCTGCGGGCCGTTGGTCATCATCACCACGCGGTCGGCCAAAAGAATGGCTTCGTCCACATCATGGGTGACGCAGATTGCGGTCACTTTGGTGCGCGACCAGACCTCCATCAGAACCTCTTGAAGCTCCCACCGTGTCAGGCTGTCGAGCATCCCAAACGGTTCGTCTAGCAACAACAGTTTTGGTGACAAAGCAAAGGCCCGGGCAATGCCGACCCGCTGTTTCATGCCGTTGGACAGGCTCGCGGCCCCCTTGTCCATGCTGTCGGCCAGCCCCACCCGCTCAAGGTAATATTCGACCACATCTTGCCGTTCGGCCTGTGACGCTTTCGGGTAGACTTTGTCGACCCCTATCGCGACATTTTCCTTGGCGGAAAGCCATGGAAACAGGTTGGGAGACTGGAACACCACAGCGCGTTCAGGATCGGCACCTTCGACGTTCCAGCCATCCAGTTTGATCGCCCCTTTGGAGATCGGATTTAGACCCGCGGCCATGGTCAGAACCGTGGATTTGCCACATCCTGAATGCCCAATCAGCGAGATAAATTCACCCTTGTTCACCTTGAGATCGAAATTTTCGACAACGGTGAGCGGTCCTTTGGGTGTCGGATAGATCTTATCCAGCTGCGAGAAGTTCAGGAATTTCTCTTCCAGCCCGCCTTCTTGCGCCTTGGTGACGGCGGCGGGGACGCTGTGGATGGGTGTGACTTTGGGCAGCAGGCGGGTTTCGTCGACTTTGGCCGCTACACCCACTTCCATCAAATAGGTAGTGATCTGCCCGCGCAGAGCCTTGAAGGTATTGTCATTGTTCATCGCAACCCGATCTCGCGGGCGTGGCATATCAACTCTGAATTCGTCGCCCAAGGTGCCATCAGGATTCAGGGCGATTATGCGATCGGCGAGAATGATCGCCTCGTCCACGTCGTTGGTAATCAAAACGCAGGTCTTTTTGTCTTGGTGCCAGATCGCCTCGATCTCGTCAGCCAGATTGGCGCGGGTCAGAGCATCAAGTGCAGAGAGCGGCTCATCCAACAGCAGCATTTCAGGGTTCATCGCAAGTGCACGGGCCACATTGACCCGTTGGCGCATGCCGCCGGATAGTTCTGCAGGGCGGCGTAGGGCCGCGTGGCTGAGACCAACCATTCCGACGTAATGATCGACTTTGGCAGCGCGTTCTGCCTTGGACAGCTCTGGGAACATTGTTTCCACGGCCAGAGCCACATTATCGTTCACCGTCAACCAGGGCATCAGGGAATAGTTTTGAAAGATCACGCCCCGCTCGCGGCCCGGTTCTGTGACGGGTTTGCCTTTGAAGGTGACGGTGCCGGATGTGGGCTGTTCCAGCCCTGCCATCAAGTTGATCAGGGTGGTTTTCCCAGTGCCGGAAAACCCAAGGATGACCACAAATTCGCCGGTTTGCACGTCGAGGGTAATGTCTTTCAGAACCGGCGTGTCGCCATAGCTCTTTGAGACGTTTTGGAATTGAAGGATGCTCATTTGGATCACCGGTTGTTTGAGAAGGTGAACATGGATTGCAGGGCATACATCACCCGATCCAACAGGAACCCAATGATGCCGATGGTGAACACCGCGACCATGATCCGCGCCAGAGATTGAGAAGATCCGTTTTGGAATTCATCCCAGACAAATTTGCCAAGTCCGGGGTTTTGGGCCAGCATTTCCGCCGCGATCAACACCATCCAACCAACACCAAGCGACAGGCGTAAACCGGTGAAAATCAACGGTAATGCCGAGGGCAGCACCAATTTGGTGATTTTGGTGTAAGTGTTCATTTTCAACACTCGGCTGACGCTCACCAGGTCCTTGTCGATGCTGCTGACACCAAGAGCAGTGTTGATCAACGTGGGCCAAAGCGAACACAGCGTCACGGTAACCGCCGAAATCAGGAAAGACTTGGAAAACATCCCGTCGTTGGTTGTATAGACTGCCGAAACGATCATCGTCACGATCGGCAACCAGGCCAGTGGGGACACGGGCTTGAATATCTGGATCAACGGGTTCAGGGCCGCGTTTGCAGTTGCGGACAGACCTGCAGCGATACCCAATGGGATGGCGACAATGGAGGCAATCAAGAAGCCGAAGAACACGGTTTTGATCGATGTCCAAATCTGGTCGTAATAGGTCGGCTTACCCGTATAGATGCGGTCGCGGACCCGGTCAGCATCTCCATTGGCTAGGTGTTCGGCGTTGCGCGCGTCTTGGCGTTCGTAAAACGCCGCTTCGCGTTGGCCCTCTCGCACGGCATCCTGACGCAACTCGCCAACCTGTTCCCAAACTTGCGCAGGCCCCGGAACCGCGCCAAGAGAGGTTTGCACCTGAGGGGCCAGGGTCGCCCACATCATCAGAAACAACGCAATTGCCATCAAAGGCACCCCAAGCTGACGCCAGATTTCGCCAACTTGGGCCCGTGGATTGTCCCCAACAGCAGCGCGAAAAATCGGAGTTAGCCATGCTAGGCCGAGGGCCTTTAGCCATGCGTCAGCTTTGTTGATACGGGTGAAAAGCCGCGCACGGCGGGCTTCTTTATCAAGGTTTTCAGGATCAATCGCGGTCATGTCAGATGTCCAACTGGTGCATTCGAAAAGGATGGGAGGGAGGGAGTTGGCCCAACCGACATCGCTGTCAGTTGAGCCTTTGGGTTTAGCCTTGGATCTCACTGTCCAGAACCGTCTGGCCAGATTTCAGGCCGATCGGCAGGCTGTCGATGTAGGCGTTGGGCGCACGGCCATCATAGGGGATCGCGTCGATGATATCCGCCGCAGGTGTTGGTGCTTTGAAGCCGTCGCTGTCCCAGGGAAAGTCTGCTTCGCTTGACATGCCTTCATCGACCAGCAGGCGCGCCGCCGCGAGGTAAATGTCAGGGCGGTACACGTCGGCGGCGGTTTCAAAGTACCATTCGTCGGACATGGTTTCAGGGATTTGCCCCCAACGTCGCATTTGGGTCAGATACCAAATCGCGTCGGAGTAGAACGGAAATGTCGCGTTGTAGCGGAAGAACACATTGAAATCCGGTGCCGGGCGCACATCCCCCTTTTCAAACTCAAAGAAGCCGGTCATGGAGTTTGCGATAACGTCGTAATCCGCCCCCACATATTCGGAGCGGGACAGAATTTCGACAGCCTCCGGTCGGTTTGCGTTGTCGTTTTCATCAAGCCAGATTGCAGCGCGGATCAGCGCTTTGGTCAGGGCGATGGTTGTGTTGGGGTATTCTTCGGCGAACTCCGCGGTGATGCCAAAAACCTTTTCGGGGTTGTTGTTCCACATATCATAGTCGGTGATCACCGGAACGCCGATGCCTTTGAACACGGCCTGCTGGTTCCACGGTTCACCCACCGCGTAGCCAACGATTGTCCCAGCCTCCATGGTGGCGGGCATCTGCGGTGGCGGCGTCACGGACAGCAACACATCCGCGTTGATTTGGCCGGAAATATCCTGCGGGCTGTAATAGCCTGGCTCCAATCCACCGGCAGCCAGCCAATATCGGAGTTCGTAATTGTGGGTGGACACCGGGAAAACCATGCCCATATTGAACGGCTCCCCACGGTCTTGATACGCCTCCACAACGGGCGCCAGGGCGTTGGCACTGATCGGGTGTTGCGGACGGCCGTCGTCCATCAGCGGCACGTTCGGCTTCATTTCATCCCAAATTTCATTGGATACGGTTATCGCATTGCCGTTCAAATCCATCGAAAACGGCGTGACAATATGGGCCTTGGTGCCATAGCCGATACTCGCAGCAAGAGGTTGACCAGCCAACATATGTGCGCCATCCAATTGGCCACTGATTACACCGTCAAGAAGCACTTTCCAGTTCGCCTGCGCCTCCAGGGTGACAAACAGGCCTTCATCTTCAAAATAGCCAAGCTCATAGGCGACGGCCAAAGGGGCCATGTCGGTCAGCTTGATGAAGCCGAGGGTCAGGTCTTCTTTTTCCAGATCCAGCAACTGCGCCGAAGCGGTCGTCGCAAGCAGACCGGATGTGGTCAGAAGCGCTGCAAGGGTCTTTTTCATCATCAGTTCCTTTAAGTATCCCGAAGGGAAAATGAAAAACGCCGCACGTTTGGTTCACAGGAAAAAGATCCGTGATCCGAACGAGCGGCGTTGCTCTGGGGAGGTGCGCTGTCACCATCGTCAGCGCAAAAGTGTGGGCGTCGTTGCCCCTTGGTCCTAGGATTGACGATGGCCTGAGACCGGCGCAATAATTTTTCTGCACCGCCGCGTAATTTTATGCTGCGATGCAGAGTGCGCTTAAGAATTCATCACTTTTGCGCGGAGAAACTAAAAATTTCGCCATCAAAAAAGGCATCTGGGGCCAAGGTCATATGCCCTCGTCTAGACTCCACCGCAGTTTCAATCCGCAATGCGCCCTCATCTTTCTCAGACACGCTGGGCATATCGGCTCCGATTCCCGCCAGATTTTGACGATAGAGGTCAGGTCGAAAGCAAGCCTTGGCCTTTTCAATGTCGATAGCATCACCCCCAAGATGATGAGCAATCCATGCCGCCTGACTGCGCCAAGGAAAGCTGGCCGCATTTTTGTGAAACTGCAAAAACCTCGCAACCCCGACAGGTGCGGCATTGTGCAGTGGTACAAGTTGGTCTGTGAGTGCCGGATCAATTAGGTCACGCGACACGCTGATGTGTTCGCTTCTTTCTAGAATCTCAACCGCCAGCGGCTTGTTCCTGCTCTCATCAAGCCAAGCCGAGGCCTGATAAATCGCTCGCATCAATTTGCGCACGGCGCCTTGGTTGGTTTCGATCCAATCACGGCGGGCCGCAAGCACCTTTTCAGGCGCAAATCGCCAAACATCCCGTCCAGTCATCATCAATTGCGCAACATTTTTTCGGACCGCTACACTACCCCATGGTTCGCCCACCCAAAAAGCGTCAACAGATCCATCAGCAACCGCATCGGCCATCCGTGACGGCGGCACGGTAACTTCCTCAATTTGAAGTCCGGGTGCCGCAGAGGTCCAATAGGACAACAGAATACGGTGCATTGAATAGTGAAACGGTACGGCAATCCGCAGCGGTTTGCCCACGCGTGCGCTTAAGGCCGTAAGGAGGCGATGGGCATCGCCAAATTCTAGCGGCCCCAACTCTGCGGCCACCTTGTGGGAGACTCCGAACACTGTGCCGTTCACCGAAAGAACCATCAATGTATCGACCTGTGCGGACAGGCCGCCAAGCCCGATGGACATGGCCACAGGCATCGGAGACAACATTTGCGCGGCGTCCAAGTGCCCCAGTGCAAGCATATCCCGCAGCGCGGACCACGACGGCTGACGTACGAGGTTCAGATCCAGACCTTCCTCGGCGGCGAACCCCAACTCTTTGGCAATCACCAAAGGCGCACAATCGACCAGAGGCATGTAGCCACAATTCAAAACCGTGTTGCTCATGACAGTAGTTCCGCTGCAGTCACAAGCGCCTGGGCCACATCAATGATCTTTCGGTTCTGCCCCATCGCGGCCTTGCGCAACAATTGATAGGCATCGTCTTCCGAGATCCCTCGTTGGCGCATCAGAATACCTTTGGCACGGTCTATCGTCTTCCGGTCCTCTAGAGCCTGTTTCGCAGCATCCAACTCCGACTGCATCTGGCGCATAATCTTGAACCGAGCGATCGCGGTTTCCAGCACCGCCTTGATACGGTCCATCTTAAGGCCATCGACCACATAGGCGCTCACACCCGCAGATAGGGCAGCTTGCGTTAGGTCCTCGTCCGTTTGGTCCACGAACAACGCAACGGCGCGCTTGGTTGTTTCGCTGGCAAAAGAGACATGTTCGAGCATGTCGCGGTCAGGATTGGACAAATCAATCAACACAATATCGGGGATAAATTCCTTAACGGTCCGGTTCAAGGCAGAGATTTGTGCCACTGCCCTAACGTCGGACCATCCCTCGCCCCGTAAGGCATCCACAATATCGCGCAGCCGCGTGGCATCGGCCTCGACAACAAGAATGCGGAGATTTTGGTTCATAGAACCTGCTTTGGTCCAGACAAGCACAAGGTCAATGCAATTCGCACTGGCCGCGAGTTCACTCCTATCAAGACAGCTCGTTATCAACGCAATGTGACCAGGAAAGTCCACATTTTAGGCGATCAAAAAACATCGATGTGTGAAAACTTACTGGAGGTGTGGTTCCTTCTCGATGCCATTTGCCAACTGAATTGCCGCAAATGGCTGACTGCGCCCCAAGGGCGATTTCTGCCCGCCCTAGATTTGTGCAACCAAGTTTTTTGCCACCAATCGCGAAGCAGCGGCCAACTGCATCGCGCTTGGTTTCATCAGACTCTTTGATCAATGGCTCAAGTCGACAGGGCGCCACTCTGAGGTCGGGTCAAAGCTTGTGATCGCAAATGTCAGCCCCAAACTGTCTTCGCCGAGATCAGCCTCATACACCACACCATTTTCTGAGACCAAAAACGAATGAATGCCTGTGTGTCCGTAATCAGATGGCACCGCCAGCAAAGCATGACCAGCCACCATGTTTCCGCCAATAACGTAGTCCAGCGCGCCACCTGGGGCGGCGGCACTTTGTTTGTGCAGTATTCGGTAATAATACCCACCAAACGGTTCGGGCCCGACATCGTTTTCACCATCATTGTGACCATCAAGAGATGCAAGGGCAATGCGCGCGCCCAAAGGGCTGTCCTTGTCCCCCCAAAACAATCCGTCACGCATGCCGTCAGTAGACAAAAATGACGGTGCAAACTCCATGACCTGATCGGCATCGTGATCTTCAAGGCGGTACTCTGCCTGGATATCAACATAAACTTCCATAAAGTCGATGACTTCCAACTCGTTTAGACCAATGCGCCGGAACAACACTTCATCCCGTCCAGCATCAATATCAAACTGCCAACTTGTTTCTGCTCTCTCAAGCGGAATTGGAAACGGCCAACCGTCTGCGCCCAGGCGCAATACAACGCCATCATTCGTGTCCGGTTGGAAGCGGTATCCTTCTGCAAATAGACTTAGAATTTCGCTTCGGTTTTCTTTGTCGCGCCTTGGGTTTCCAGTGGACAACAAGTCTTCGGCGTCCGCCCCAAATACCTTCAGGATTGCAGTCTGATCCCCCTCTTGAAGCGCCAAAATCATCGCGTCGAGTGCCGCTTGCGGCGTTGCATATAACGCGGGTGTCTGTGCATGAAGCGACGTTGAAACGACCAGCCCAAGAGCAAGGCCAAACAGGGGTTTTGCAAGTGTGAATTTCATTTGTCTATCTCCCTCTGCGTGCACCAGCAGCGGCGCGGCCACGAGAGGCGCCCGCTGTGGCGCGCTGAGACGGCGCGCGCCTCTTCATCGCACCACCATTTGTGGGTGCCGCCTGACGTTTGGGTGCCACTTTGGCTTTGGCCTGTGGCGCTTTTGGCCGTGGTTTGGCTTTTGGGGTTTGTGTTTTTGTCGTGCGTTCCACAGCTGCTTTACGATCGGCGGCGGACGGGCTTGACGGGCGCTCAACACCGGCACGGGGATTTTTGCTTTTGGAAATATCCGCCGCGCCACTTTTCTTGGCGAGATCAGAGCGCATCTTATCGCCTCGGTCCGGCTTGGTCACCGGCAAAGAGGTCACACCGTCTTTGTCTCGCTTACGCGATATTGTATCACGGGCTTCTTTTTGACGGTCTTCACTTGGTTTCCAACCAACATTGTTCCGGTCCCCAATGTTCACGTCTCCATCGATATCAATATCAATGTCCGGATTGCGTATGATCGGTTGGCCATTCCACCCCCCACAATTGCGACAGCCCCAATAGTCATTCCAGTGGTCATCATCGTCAAAAATCTCATCCATGATGGCAAACGCGCCGAATATCAGCAGACCAGTGGCAACGGCGTCACCGACATCCGATGAATTGTCGACGTATACGGTCTCTGTTTCATATTGCGGGACATAGACAACTTCGGGATCTGTCGGTTGAATGATAATTGTATCGGTGTCGCCTTCCTGGATCACTTCAACAGTTTGCTCATCACCACTGGTCAAATTGCCTGCGTCATTGGCGGCTTGTCGTTTGACTTGCACGGCTGCCATCACATCATCGCTTTGGGCCAACATTGCGTTGCCAACCGTTTCCGTCCAGTCGATATGAGCAGCCATATCTTCCAATACGTCCGGAAATGCGGTGGCCAAAACTTCGACACTTTCGTCCCAGTCTTCGGCTTCAATAAGCGACTTTAGGTCCTCTTGAGCCGTATCAGCATTGTCCCCCAAGAACATGTCCGCCTTAACCACCTCAAGCGGGAATGTGGCGGCAACCAACACTTGAATAAGCAGTGTGTCTGGATAAAGAGCCACAGGCGCAACAAGCGTTTCGAGTTCTTCTGATCGAAGAAGATCACTTTCTTGTTCTGAATCAGACTGCGTCAGCGCGCCTGTTGGCGATAGCAAGATCACTGATAACAAAATAGTTTTTAGCTTAATGTAGCTCATTCCTCAGCCCCTTAAAACAGATGCTAAAAACCGACGGTATGCTTTGCCGCCCGCCGATCCAAGAACTTTCGCGAAACATTCGATTGCCCAGCCCGCCTTATTGCAGGAAATCGTCAATCATAGGTGGCCCGGCGAAGGGCTGCTCCCCTCTGATGTCGGTTAGTAAATCCGATCCGAGCTGGCTGATGTAGTTGGGCGACGGAGCTTGAGTCGGTTTTGCTGTGATCTCGCTGCCGAAGCGCCGCTCTGAGCCCATTCTTGCCGTGAGTAGACGTCGCTCAAAAGACTTTCTGCGAGATTGAGGTCGGTTTCCGCAGCCACCAAGCGCTTTGATTTCCTACAGTATCGGTCCAAAGAAGACTTTCGGTCGTGCGGCAAGAGCGGCGACCTTGTCCGCTAAGTCGCTACAATCGCGAAAGTTTACTTGCCGTGACGGGGAAAAGTTTGGTTTTGAAAGCATGGCCCCTCCCGGTGAGAAGACACATTTTTTTAAACCAGCACACCCCAACACGAACGGAGTTTAGCGATGCGGCACCGCCGGATCTCGGAAACGTCCGGGTAAAATCCACAACTCATTTGCGCCAACGCAAGCTGGCGGGGATCGGAATCAGGTTCTTCCCAATGCCCGGTCAGAACTGGGAACCCTATGTCATTGGTATAAGTAGCGTTTCCACATTTGCAGTGCCGCCAACGACTGTCAGCTTCCCGTTGGCGTCGAGAAAGCGGTCACCGGCCTAAACAGCTTCATAAATCTTCTCTCGGGCCACTCCACCTTCTCCGACCCATCCCTTGATGATCTGATTCCAGTCCAAATTGGCTCCGTCTGAGGCACGCGACGCGGTTAAGATAAATTTCGGCGCCTTCTCATCAGCAGCAACGTCATGTCCCCCCATAAGAACCCCTTTGGCATAACCATGCAGCACGAAATCTGGGCGGTTCTCATCGTTTTTCTCAGAGTCCCCCCCTGCAAACAAGCGTACGACAATACGCATTCTCGTTGCTGCATATGTTTCACGGATTTTTTGAACCGGTTGTAGAAGCAGCCACGATCTTTCGTGGCAAGTGTGGTTCAGATGCAGGTGTCGGCCCGCGACTGGTCACGACCGCCAACCGACTTCATCCCCTGCGATATCCCCACATGAAAGCGCGAGAGCGCAGGTCTGATCGGCGCTCGTTATTCCGGTGTTCGATACCGCAGATCTGCTGTGCGTTTTGGTGCACTGGTGGGCGGCAATCCTACCTCCCACCTTTGACCCGAAAGGAGAAATCATATGTTTGACTCATACACCATTCGCCACGATGACATGCCCCAAGAGATGCGGTTTCTCTTGGAACAATACCCGCGCGATGCGTGGGATGCGCATCCTGGCTTCAAAGAGAAGACCCGCCATTGGTTGGGTGCGCATCAAATGTTCCGCCGGGTCTCTGAGCGCGTGAAGCTGGACGCTGAGGCACTTTTAAACAAGGATATGGCGCTTCACGATTATGCCGGGCGGTTGTCCTACTACGGCGGTAATCTGGTTGGGAACCTACATGGTCACCATGGCTGGGAAGATCACAGCTATTTTCCGGAGCTGTCTGCCGCCGACCCGCGCTTTGATGCGGGGTTGGAGGTGTTGGAAAAGGACCATGCCGATCTGGACCGGGTGCTGGATGATTTCACCCGGCAGGCCAACCGTGTCCTCAAGCTGGCGCATCTGGATGAAGCGCAATCGCGCGAAGAGGTGGCCGATGTGCATCGGACCAGCGGGGTGATCGAAACCTTTCTGAAACGCCATCTTGGTGATGAGGAAGAGCTGGCTGTGCCAATTATCTTGCATCACCGGCTGCGAGGATGAAGGGTTTTGTATGATCAAAAATATCGCGACAGAAGAAGACCAATCCAAAGCCAAGGAGCGCCGCGCACGGGGTGAATTTGTGCGCGGCGTTAGCCGCTTTCGTCATGCTATCGGTGATCCGGCGTTTCCGCCCGAACCGGGGCGATATCATTTGTTCGTGGCGCTGAATTGCCCGTGGTGCCATCGTGTGACCTTGGCACGGGTCGTTCTGGGATTGCAGGACAGCATCACAATGGATGTGGCCTTTCCCAATCGCACGGTTGAGACCGACCCAGCCGGTGCGAATCTGTGGGAATTTACGCCGCACCGGCTTGCGTCGCTGACGGGGGCAGTGCTGCCGGAATGCACGCAGGAAACCGGAACTGGCGAAAGATTGCGCTTGGCCAAAGAAATCTACCAACGCGAAGGTTCGGACGAACAATCGGTCCCAATCCTGTACGACAAGATCGCGGGCCGCATTGTGAACAACGAAAGTGCCGAGATTATCCGGATGCTGGATCAACACGCCAAAGCGCTTGGCAGCCGGGCCGCGTCGGTCAGGCGCGTACAGCTCTACCCCGATGACGCCACGCTGCGCCAAGACATTCACGACCTCAACGAAACGATCTACACGACGATCAACAACGGCGCTTACAAAGCGGGGTTTTCATCTGATCAAACAATATACGAAGCGGCGTTTGGCGCCTATTTCGACACACTCGAGAAGCTGGAGGACCGGCTGTCCGATGGGCGCTTATTCCTGACGGGCGCGCAGTTCACAGAGGCCGACCTGCGTCTGTTTCCCACGCTCTATCGCCACGATCCGGTCTACTATCTTCGCATGAAACTCAACGGAGCACGTATTCTCGACTACCCGTTTCTGTGGCGTTGGCTGTGTCGGGTCTTTATGCTGGATGGCGTTGCTGACGCAGGATCTTTGATCCATTGCCGTCAAGGCTACTTTGGACGGTCATGGAATGGCGTGGTGCCTTTGGGGCCACACATACCGATGAGATATCCCGAAGCGTACCGGCATCCAGAATTAAGCCCTTTTGCCGATACTGAGCCGCTGTAGATCGTTTTCTGAAACCATATGCCAAACGCAAAGACAGCTATCGGAGCATCTGGAGTGGAATCGTGCTTTGTCCTCAGAACGTAAGATCCGCCAGTTCTGAAATTTGCCCCCGCGGGGACCGTCTGCCGATGCACTTAGCAAAGCGCGTTTTGCTCGCATCGCGTCCACAGGATCTCGGCGCAGCGAATTCACACTCTCAGCTCAATGCATCTCCCTCCCCTACATTTGGCTACCTGCCGCGCCCACAACCATATCCACAACCCGCGCAGCTTTGCAGGTGCAAAGGATTGGTTGGGGAGCTACTGCTAAGCAATTGGCCGCCTTGGTTTCAAGACTGGCCAAGCAATCCGGCAGCGAAGGGACAGACCTAGTAGAGCCGCTCAAGCGCTCCCAGGCCTGTAGTGGCCGGGGTTGGGGCGGGCTTTGGTCAACAATCCGGCGTGGTGATTTGCCCGACGGCACAACAGAGGCGTGAACCAAATCGAACGCGCCTTGTGCAAGGGTCCCGCCTCAGGTGTCTGGCGTCATGCCGTTGCAGGCTAGGATTGCACTATCGACTGCGACCGCAAACACGGGCCGCGCCTGCCTGGTATTCTCGGCACCTGATGCCGCTTTTTCAGGCCCTCGATGGTGTGAACCACGAGGCCGCCGCTTGTCCGGTCAAAGCTGCTAACAAAACCTTAGGTTCGCAAGGTTTTGTGGCGGAGATATAAGGAAGCAGTCTACCTATTGCAGCACCCGAAGAGGTTTTCTACGGGTCCACCATTCCCTGAAGGACGATTGAGCTGGATCGTCATCGAGTAGGAAACGTCAGACATACCATCAGAACAGGCTTGCTGATCAATCGTTCCGGTCAATGGCTGAGCTTTGAACCTGTATGGGTACCCCCCAGTCGATGCAGGTGTCGCTATTGCCAAGTGGCGCAGAGGATCCGGGCCATCAATCAATGACGTGTATTGAAAACTGCGGTCCTCGCCAATTGTCAGGGTCCAGAAAGGTTCTGTGCCGCGACACGTCAGCCCCAGGGGAAAACCGTTGGCTGTTGTGGTACGCGCCGTAACAACCATCCGTGTCAGGAAGCTCATATTGATAAAGCCAATTTGTCCGTTGAGCGTGATTTGCCCCCAGTTTCCGGAGGACCGGCCATTGACGTTCACAACAGCCCCCGGATTAAGACTGTCCAACTGAGCACCACTTAAGGTTGGCGCATCGCGGACCCAGAGAACGTCTCCTGACGAGACGCCTGTGACCGAAAACACGGCAGGCAAGGGGCCACCATCCGGGGCAATCCCCGAAGAGGCATCCGGCATTGGTTGGGGAGTCGACGTCATAGTGGCAAGATAGGCTGTGCTGACCCAGCCAACATCAGAGCCAAATGCAATCATGGCCCAGTTGTTATGCCTATTAAACTGAATGACATGGACCGCAGTGTGGTTGGGCAAAACCCCCAACCGGCCAAAGGATGTGCCAGCACCGTTCCGGACAACAAGCCCCCCATCCGCATCATCCGCGGAGATACCAATCACGACATTTGGTCCAACGGTCAGCGTAGCCGCGTCAGCACCGGTTTCGGCACTATGGTTTGGCGCAGCCAGATAACGAGCGGCAACCCAATAGATCCGGCCTTGGTGCAGAATTTGCGCCCATTTTCCATCTTTATTGTAGGTCAACACATCAACATGCGTGTGCTCAGACAGATCCCCGATATCGGGAAAGGACACACCAGGCCCGGTACGCAGATTGAGCGTATCACCCTCCGCAATATCAACAACTTCCATCATTTCTGCGGAGGCGCTTGCACCTGAAAGAAACAGAGTAGTTGTAAGCGCAGCGATTGCGAGATGGGTTTGGGGGAACGGGATCATTTGCATACTCAATCGGAAACAGGAAAGGTGGTGTAAGGCCCACAAAGGGTGCGCGCCTTACACGCTCTCAATTATTTGAAGCAGGTCTTGGCAACTGTGCCTGCCGCTGCCATGTGGTCTTTCCCCTGCCCCACGGCATCGGTCATAACCGCAACAAGTTGTTCAGGTTTACAGGTCTGGCCACCAATTTCACGGTAAACGTCCCGGGATTTATTAAATCCAGCGACGTCCGCCTTACCCAAGTTTTTCAGCGTTGCCGTAAACTTCTGAGAGACCTCGGTTTTGGCGTTAGGCAGTTCGGCCTGAATTGCGGAGCCGCTGCCTGAAACACTGTCCAGCTGGCAAGGGCCGCCAAAGGTACACTGCAACCAACAACCGGGAGGATCTGAGGCCTGCCAGCAGCTGCTAATCGCCCAGGCAGAGCTCATTGACATCATCAGGCTGGTCGCAGCGACAGCGACCCCCAGGAAAGCGTTCTTTTTTACAATAATCACAAAATATTCCTTTTCTAAGTCTGTGTTTGATGGAGGGTTGGTCAAATCACGTCGGCAGTCAGCTTTGCCTCAAGAGAAGCGGCGACATGCCAAACCGGCATTCAATTTGAAGATTTTTGACGTTTTGGGTCGGGTAGGATCCAGGCTTTCTTCGGTTTCCGCTTCATCTCCGCGGCCTCGTTTTCATCATCGCCAACGGATACTGGCGCAATTGGCCGGCTGCCTGGCAGGTCTCTGATGATAATGTCGATGCCCTCAATGGGATCATCCCCTCCCTGAGCGCTCGCTGGGGCCGCCCCCATCGCGAGAGACAATGTGAGCGCCGCCGCTGCGGTCAGAAACGTGTGTTTAGCAAACATGGTACAATCCTGTTCTTTCATTTTATCAACTAAGTTATGTGCCAATTTGACTGGCTCACATCTGCTGACTCATCTGTTGGATTTTGGCGATATCAGCCGCGTGATATTCGATATCACGCGACTAACACCCTGTTATTTAATGCACAATCCATTCAGCCTGATCTTACATTTCGCGGGCGCGTCAATGTCATCTGAGGGGGCAGGTGTGCCTGTTCTTGGCGCCAGTGGAGTGATCTCAATCGCCAGACATGTCCCGCCAATCATCGGCAATCCATTGCTGCAACGGCACTGGGTTGGGGACACCTTTTTGGCGTTCTTTTGATCCAGGCAAACACATTGATCCCCACTCTTACGTGTCGATGCTTTTTCACAGGACAGTGGCGAAGAGCTAGGCACAGGTTCAGGCGTTGGCACCGCTTCGGGAACACAGCCTTTGCCTTTGATCAGGCGGAAGCCACCGCCACATTGGCAGGACGTCGCATTGCGGCGCTCCATCTTGTCAAATCGACAGAGACAGCTTTCCCCGGATTTCACCGTGGTTGTCAGATTGCACTGCAACGGCGGCGCGGGCATTGGTGGAAGTTGCGCCACAACACAGCTTTCTGTCCCTGCGGTTTGCAGGGGCATTCCGAGGGTCGCGAACAGGCGATCACCAAAATCCCGACTGACCGGAAGCCCAAGCGAGGTTTGCAATTTTGCCAGTGCGGCGTAGGTTTTTCGGCCAGGTTTACCATCCACAGGCCCTGCATTAAGTCCGCGTGCGTTCATCACGTGCTGGATGGCGGCCACACGCTGCATGCGGTTGTTTGGAATGCCAACAGCCGCACAATTTTGCACCTGCCCCCCTTTGCGACGCGCTTTCACACGCATACCCAAGTCAAGATGCGTGCTGGCGCCAGCGGCCAAGTTCACCATCGGGTTGGTACAAGAGAGCCCATTGCCAACGGGTCCGGCGCAACTCCATCCCGCTCCGGAAAGCAACGACGCAGATTTTGCCCCCGGCTGACCAACAGTATCAGAGACCAAGAGTGGCCCTTGATAAGGGGAGCTTCCCGTATTGGTAACCAACAGACGGAACCCACACTCATAGGTTTGGGCTTTACGGTTGGCCATGCAATCCGATGTTTGTGTTTTGACAATCGCCAACGAAGTTGCAGGCACTGGCAGGGTTGGTGCAGCGTTTGTGTTGCCTGTGGTGTCAGGGGCTTTGTTTTCATAAACGGCCTCAAATTCCACACAGGACGTCACGGGAGTTCCGTTTCCAAGGGTCAACGTTGCACAGTTTTTCAGCCCGCGATGTTGGTTGACGTTGTCACGTGGCAAGGTCGCGGTCCAAGTGACCGTGAGGGCGGGGCCCAATGACATCAAACCATCACTTGTCATAAAGCACTGACCTGCGCTTGCGCCCGCTGGTTGCGCATCTGCACAAGCCCAGAGCGGCGAATTTATCACCGTCATGAACGGGCCTTGTATCGGCACAGTTGGTGCAGCGTTGCCTATGGATAGGGCGTCTTCAAGCTTAACAAGCTGCCCCGGCACCAGGTTTTGTGTGGTGATATGTAAATAACAAACTGCCTCAGCGGTCTGCGCGCCCGGAGCAAACACCAGTGGTTCACAGGTTTTTTCAAGTGTTGCCGAGGGTATCTGAAGGTTTGGCACCCCAATGCTGCCCGTCGCGATTGCAGGACCAGTACTTATCACTGGCCCCGTAGGATCAGCAGGCGCCCCAACAATCGGACCAGAGATTGCAGAGAGCTTGAAGTCCAATGGCACACAGAATTTCTCAGTGCCAAGAGGGCCTTGAGGCGCACGGATGTTTGTCCCTTGAACAAACGCGCTGACACAGTTTTGTGCACGTGGTCCATTGAGAAGCTGGCCGCCCGGACCGCTGTATATCCCGTTAAATCCAAAGGTATAGCTTCCCCCTTGCGGGCCCAATCCATCTGGCCCAACTTGGTTTGTCTGGATGTAACACACACTGCTGTCGCCGGTTGCCGATACGGGAGAGCCAAAGCAGCCCGTTTGTGCGCCCCCTCCTGGCGTGCTGAGTGTCGAATTCACAACTTGCATGGGGCCAGCGTGCAGCATGTCATCTGTCACCCGGATTGGGGTGTTTGGCGGCAAATTTGCGCCACTCACGGTGACTTCACAACTCACATCCCATTTCCCATCTGGCCGACGTGTGGGGGCCTCACAGGTTTTGACAACCTCCAAAACAGGGTCATCACCACCAACAGGGGAAGGCGCGATTTCAAAACAATCACTGGCGATCGGGGCTGGCAGCCCGGCGGCGGTGAGTGGGCCCACGGAAATTTCCACACAGTTTTCTGCGCCAAATGCATCCATGGAACCGTTCATCATAATATCAACGGTCAAGGTTGAGGTGCCAGACGCCGGGAATTGAGCACCCTGAATGCCACAATACGGCGTATTGCCCTGTCCGGCAGGTCCATAAGGCGGTGACGCGCAATCCCATGGATCAGCAGAGGTGATGTTCTGGATCGATGCGTTGCCCGGGTTTTGGCCGAAATGCAGGTCTTCCATGATCCACAGCGGCCCATTGAACGGCACGCCGTTTGTCGTCACCACAAGCGTACATTGGTAAGGCTGTACCCAAATATTTGTGCCCATAACCATACGTTCACCGTTGGCTTTGCAGGTTTTCTCCACATCAAAAGTGGTCGTCAGATCAGGTTCTTCTAAGGTCACACACTCAGCCGTGCCAACAACCTGATCGCCAATCCGCACCTGAGCGCAATTTTGGTAATCATCTTTGCCCAGCACCGCCGTGGGGATGGACAAGTAGGCATCAATCCGGTGGCCAGTGTTGCTGTTAAAATCTGCGGCCGAAATTGTACAGCTGGCACCGTTTGTATATGGCGACTGGCCACAATCCCACCCGTTTGGCATCGCAGGAGTACCCAGAAGGTTGAGTATGTACTGCGTGGCAGGGGTGCCTGAGGTGGTGGAAAACAACTCATCAAAAGTCAGCGGCGCGGAGATTGGATTGCCACTCGTCTGAGTGATGTAAATCGAGCAGGCATATAACGCGTTGTCGTTTTCAACACCCGCCAGACGACAGCCTTTTTTCAACGAAAACGTTGGAGTCGTGTCTGGTTTCCACGTGATGCCTTGGCAATTGCCCTTCCCATCACGCGGCTTGCCTGAAGCGGCTGTGTAAACTCCACTCACACAATTGCGCCAGTCAACTGGGCCATCACCCGTTTCCGCAAACAGGTGGAAGCTGAGGGTCTCAACCCCACTTGCATCAAAATCACTGCCTGCAATTGTGCACTCGGTCACGAACGTTGGCACAGCTGGCGTACAGGTCCAATCATTGCCCGGTTGCACGATATCTACGATGGTGGCATTGTTGCTCCCACTCACCGCGGAGGCGTCTTCTGTGAAGCTAAACACACCACTAAATGGCGCAGGCATAGCCGTTACAGTGATTTCACAATCCCAGCCAATACCTTGGGCACCGTCATACGTTTCCTCAAAGGCACGGCCACACGATTTTTCGATCGTGATTTCTTTGGCGTCAGGGTCCGTTGGCACGTCTGGTTTGATAACCGTGTCGACACACTGCATGTCACTTGGATAGACCCCAGCCGAGGTGACGGCGGATCCCTCCACGCAGTTTTTCCATTCGATGGGCTGGTTTGGGTCAACCACTTCGGTGAATAACTGATAGGTCACCACATGCGGGGCTGTCATTGTTGTCCCGTCAAGCTGACACTGAAGATGATCTGTTGTTAGACCCGTACAATTTGGCTCCGATACGCTGACAAATTGTGCCGACCCGATGGAGATATTTGACGCATCATCATCAAAGGTAAATGTGCCCGCAAACGGGGTTGGCGTGACGGTGATTTCGGCGCGACAATCCCACGTATAGCCTAGGGCCCCCTGGACCGTCGCAAGCTCTGGTGTGTCACAGATCTTCTTGATTTCCACGCTTTCCAGCTTTGGCGTCACCTGGCTTTGTGGCAACTCTAAGATCACGCAATTGTCGGGCAAGCCTGCTGTTGCATTGGATTGCGGGCTACGCATCGGCAGCTGACTGCTGCGCATACCAAGCGTATCAATGTAGGAGGTCGGCAGAATGTCCGTCATTGGGCAGTTGGCCACCTGACCGCTGTTTTGGTCCGTTGTGAATTGGAAGCTCACGTTAATCGTTGACGTGCCACCCGCCGCAAACATGTCCACTGCGGAAAGCTCACACAGGCCAATAGAACCCGGCGCATTTAGATTTGCATCGGCACAGGACCACGGCTCGGTGGAGGTGACATTCATCATCGAACCGGCAATTGTCGCGGTCATCGGCGGCAAAGCGGCAAAAGCGTCTCCCGCCATGACAAAGCTACTGCTGGTCAGATCTGTGCCCGTGACCTCGATCTGACAATTGAGCGTCATCGGTCCGGATGTGACGGCGACAACCGGGTCGCAGGTTTTGGTGATCGACGTGCGTGGAACCCATTGTGCCGAAACACAGTTTCCTGGGAGGGGCGTTACGCCACCGGCTGCATCATCATAAGAGCCCTGAACACAGTTTTGCATCGGATAGTCATCTTGCAACGCTGTAGAAGATACAAAGACCGAATAGTCGAGGACCTCGGTTCCACCTGCATCAAAGTCAGCCCCGGCAATGGAACAGGTCGCGCCAGAGACACAGCCAAAGTTGCCGGAAGCCGACGTCGCGGAAACGATTTCACTCGCGGTGGTAGACGTCGGTGTGAATACATCCGTGACCTCCAGTGTGCCCGCAAAGGGCGCCTCGGGAACCGTCACCAGCGCCTGACAGTTCCACATCTGCCCCAACTCACCATTGTGCATCGCGCTTACCGGCGCGGCACAGGTTTTCTCAAGCGTAACCTCCGTTGGATCAAAGCTCAGTGGCGTCCAATTGGGGTCACATTGCTCTAAGGCAACATACTCAACAATCAAATCATCAACGGCAACGCCACTAACAAGCATAAGTGCGAACGAATAGGTTTCATTGGCCGTTACTGGTAGACGAACAGCATGTTCGTTCCACACATCGCCAGTGTCGAGATACAGAAACTCAGAAACAGAATTCCCAGAGCTGTTTTGACCCAAATATGGGTCAAAATAGTTCATTAGCGGGTTGTTTTGAAGGTTCGCGAGAAAACTTGGACTCTGTTCGAACACAGCGATGCCAAAAGGCGTATTGGACGCATTTCCATTCGAAAATTTTCCACTGAATTTCACGCATCCATCATTGGGCAGCTCTATCCGCTGACCATGACGACTGCCCTGGGAACTCGATTGCGTAGACCGCGCATATTGTCCGGTCGGCGTGTTCGAGGCGTCGGAAAGGGGCAAAGCTTGTAGCAAAGCATTGCCGCCCGGCATCGTCGGATCTGCTGTCGGAACCGTCCCATTTGGGCCTTCGACACGCACGATGGATAGCGGAGAAAAGACATGCGCTTGCGCCGATTGGGAATACTGTGTCGAGGCAACCCAAGGTGCGGGCATCTGCAAGACATTGTCCCCCACATGCGGCATCACGGGGGCCTCAAAATCGCCCCCCGTAAAGTAATTCTGAGCATATGCAGAAGTGAAATTCATAAGCACGGTCACGCCGCAAACAAGAAGGCCTATCGACAAACGACGCATTGTATTTTCCCCAGACTAGTCAGGTCCCCAACAGCCAGATTGCACAGCGCAACCCGGGCCACCGGGGTAAATCAAAGGCTGTGGTAGGCGGGATATGAAATCCGAAAAACTACCATGTGGGTATTGATGGCGAAGTTTTTGGATTTAGCCCACAAAACTACGGAATGCCCTACCTCTGTTTTTGGAGTTAAGGCTGGCGGGTTCAAAATTTCTGTTTATTCTTTTCTTTTACAAACACTTATTCAGCTGGCTGCCCATCCAGTAAAAGCAGCAACCTCAGTTGAAATAGACACCAAAACCGCAGTCATGCGTAATGAATAAGGCGAACTATAGCCATGAATGCCAACACGGAAACAGGTCTGGAAAAACTCAAAATCACCTTAGATTTGGCCACAACGGATGCACAGCAATGGGATGTCGCCTGTGATATTGTTGTGGACTTGTTTGGTGCAACCGGTGCGCTACTTCCGCCGTCCAATCCCCATTTTCGCGGTGTTTGGGTATCTGGAACACAGAACATGAAGGATGCGTTGGCAGAATATGTATCTGATCGCTGGAACCTGCGGGACCCGCGCGAAGGTTTAACCCAAATGATGTTTGATCATGGCTACGCCACCGACGATCAAATTTTCCCGGATCGCGAAGCAAGAGCCCAAATACCCTTCTACCGTGACTTCCTGCGCCCGCTGAACTTTGGGAACGTCTGTCTCATCCGCATCCTTACCCCTAATGGCTATTGGCCGATGACGCTGCATTTCGGCAATGATCATCCGCCGCTCACACAACACGATATTGAGCTGATCAAGGTCATTCAAACGATGTTTGAAGAGGCGGCAAAACGGGCGGCAGAGGTCGCCCACCAGCGGATATATGAATTTGCACAGTTTTTTCGCGGCACCGAATCTGAAGTTCTGATTTTTGATGCGGATGGAAAACAATGTTTTAACGTTGACGCCTCCGGACGCACCCAACCAAATCGCAAGCTCAGTTCTCTCTTGCCGCAAGAGATCGGCGAGAGCCTAGCTAGCGAGTTCAAAGATGTCTTAACAAGTGACCCAAACATGTCGCTAAGCAAGGCCTATCAATTCCAAGAAGACACTCAAATGATTAATGTTTTGGTCATTCAAATCCCGCCCACCCTCCGGCACTTTTTCATGCAATTCAAAGCCTGTGCCATCCGCACACAATGCAGCACCACAGTGGCGATCAAACAACGCGAGTTGCGCGAGACATTTGGTTTGTCGCAAAAGGAAATCAGCACAGTGGCGCTGTTGGCGGAGGGAAATACGCCGGATATGATTGGCAACCTTTTAAGCTTAAAACCCGCCAGCGTGCGCCAACGATTGAAACTTGTGTATCAAAAAACCCAAGTGCGCAGCCAAATTGAATTGGTTGCGCTCTACGGGCGACTTTGATGCATTTAGATCGGTAATCCTCAGGATGAGTGGGGTATTGAAGACATGCCGCTACTGCGGATCTTGCCCCTAGACCTATGGGCTGCGGTTAAAACGCGCCGAGCGGCGGCTCCTAGTACAGCGATTGCCATTGGCCCTCTCCTTTGGTGCAGTAAATGCCATCAAAGTAGCGGCTTCAAATCGCGACAGGTCCAGTTCTTTACAAGAGGTCATGGTTGGGTAGGCCGCCCAAAATTGGTGGTGTTCAAAAGTAGCATTTTCTCGGCAAGATATCTGAGGGGATTTTGAATGAAGAACGGGCGTTTTAGCGACGCGCAGATTATGGCGATCTTGAAGCAGGCGGAGGGTGATGTGCCGGTCTCTGAGCTGTGCCGCGAGCACGGCATGAGCAGCGCCAGTGTTCATAAATAGCGAGCCAAGTTTGGCGGCAAGGACACCTTGCCTGTCGGGGAGAGTAAGGATCTGGCTGAACAGAACCGGCGGCTCAAGAGAATGTATGCCGAGATGAGCATGCAAAATGATTCACTGAAGGGCGCCTTTGGAAGCAGTCCGTTTTGTGCCATTGGACCGAGGACAATGGACAGGCGCCTTGAGGCATCCCTGCGCAAAAAATATGGCCGTGAGACCGATCGCAAAGCACCGGGCTAGCATCGCTTTGGCCTGCCGGGCCTTCCAGGTCAGCGAGAGCTGCTATCGTTATGAGCGCAAGCTTAGCGATGAGAATGCGGAAATCGCCGAATGGCTCGTGAAGTTAACAAACGACCGGCGGGCCTGGGGCTTCGGCCTTTGCTTCCTGCTTTTGCGGACGTGAAAGACTTTGGCTGGAACCACAAGCGCGTCTAACGCATCTATCGCGAGCTGGAACTGAACATGCGGATCAAGCCTCTGAAGCGATTGCAGCGTGAGAAGCCAGAGCCGCTGACCGTTACCGAATATAAAGGGTCAGCACTGCGCAGTTAGCGGATTTTGCAAAGTTTGACGTTTGGCCCAGTGCAGCCTTTCCAGCCAGGCCCGTCGAGTTTCCAGAGTGATAGTCATTCCCATGAAAAGCAGAAGGACGAGCCAAACTCAGCTTCAAATCAGAAAACGAAGCGTGTTCGAATCCCAACAAGGGCGATGTTACTTTCGCTGGAGCCTGCAAGCGGATTGGAAATGAATTGGAGCGATGGCGTAATGTGCAGGCCCGGAGAAATCGAGAACCTGTAGAACGCTTCTGCGGTGAATTGCGTTGCATCATTGCCATTGGCTTGCGCCCAGTTCAGCCCAAGACCGGCAGCATCGGTGTTCCGCCCATAGTAGGCAATCCCAGTGGAGAGCGATTTGTCATAGAGGGCGGCGGTGCCTTCGCTCACGCCAGCGCGGACAAATGGCATCCATTTGTTGTCCACAAACCAGGCCGCTGAGAACGATGCGCCATAGTCTTCTGCGCGACTGCCATCGTTGGCGGCATCGGCATGCCATAGAGTCAGGTGCACGTTATCAAAATAGATGCGGTCCAAGCCGCTCGTGTAGCCAACTTCCAAACTTTTGAAGAGATTGCCTTCGGAAAACACATCAAAATCAGGCGACGTTGGATCGGCATTGGCGTCTGCAATGCTCCCGATGGCATAGAAGTTGTCGCCCAGCTTCACACCACCTGCAACTCCAAGCCCCGGATTGGGGGTGTTGATCGTTGGGTTGGTATTGAACGCCAGATTTTGAAAGGCAGAATACGGGCTTACGGCCCCGTAAATGTCGAGGAAATCGGTGACGTCGATCTGCCCAAATTGCAGGCTCCACGCGCCATCGACAGCCTTCTGAGACCAGAAGAGATTGGTCAGCATTGCGCCGCTGTCATTGAACGCCGTGCCTGTGATTGAGAGAGCGCCACCGTTTAAGCCCAAAAACTGCGGAGCCACATCTGTATAGGCATGCCGATGTTCCAGCTTGAAAGTCAGTTGACCGTGCTCGGTCGCTTTCCAATTGCCATAGAGCCGGAAAATACCACTGGCAGCTTCGCCTTCCCCAATGTTTGAGGACGAAGCCTGCCCAAGGGTGAGATAATCAACATTGAATCGGAAACCTTGCTCCGCGAGACCATCTTTCCAGGCAAACCATCCCGGTGCCACGTTGCGGGGGAAATCAGAGCGGAACTGAGGATCCGTGAGCCCGTCGCCTTCCTGCAGGTCACCTTGAACCGATGACGGTCCGGACAGTCCAGAGGTCTGTGCTTGGCTGTCCGCGGGGGCAGCAAATGCTGCCCCCATAGCCACGCATGCTGATGCGAAAGATACTTGCAAGATTCGCGAAGAAACTCCCATCAAGTCACCACCCAGTCAGTTACTATTGGATTGTGAAAGGGCATTAAGCAGCGGATCGTTGGCGGCTTGCTGAACACCTCCGGTCAACAAAGCCTGTGCCCAGTCCTGCTGCGCGGTTTTGCGATCCTCTAGCACACCGTGAACACGGCACAGAAACAGTGCAGAATCGTCAAACGCATTGGCTTGGGCAAACCAGTCTTGTGGAGACGCTACGGCAATGTCCGCACGCGCAAGCCGGAAATCCTTAGGCTCTTGCACCTCCGGCACATTAAGTGAGGCCTCATCATCGGTGATGTCGTCCACCAGTGTTGGGCGCGCGCCGCCATTGTCGATGGCAAAGGTGTTCAGCCACTGTTCTCGGGAGGCCGGTTCAAACCGACCAGTGTCCTCAACAGGGAAGCGGATCGCCTGACCGGGATAGACGTCTTTTTGCACTTTACTATCTTTCACGACCACCGCGCCATTCACCAACACATAGGGAATGCCCGTGGATGGCAAGCCGTTGCTACCGTTGGAATAGGTCGCATGCTCAGTCACGGTTTCGGGGTCAAAAATTGCAATATCAGCCACCATACCTTCCTGCATACGGCCACGTACTTTCATGGCCTGAAGGCCTGTGTCACCTAGGTTTTTGGCGTGGTAGTAGCTGAGTTGCGCCAGAGTGAAGATCAACGGGATGTCATTTTCGCGGCCCAAACGCAGCACCGTCGCATGTGTGCCCGCGGAGCGCGGGTGACCGGCGTAGTCTTCATATGGCGAATCCCAGGTCAGAGCTTCGCCTTTGGCATTCAGGCTTGGCATGCCATCTCCGGAAATCGCAAAGCCTGGAATTTTGATCCAATCCAACAGCCACTGTTCGCGTGGTGGGCTAAAGGCAATCAGAGTGCGCCCAGGCTCATTAACCGCAAACTCTTCAAATTCATCTTGGGTTACATAGCGGTCCAGCTGAGGGTCAAAAATGGTCTCCTCATATTTGTAGCCCATATTGTTGACCCAGTTGTCGGGGGCCACAATAGAGGCGCCGTAGTTCCCAGACCCGGCCGTCCACGGATAATAGCTGGCCCAGACATTGTAGCCCTTTTCCCGAGCGAGCTGCATCTTTTCCTGATTTTCCCACCAGCCGTAGTCATTATCGTGGTGAATGTGCAGTGGGGCATCCAATACCATGGCATTGACCAAAAGCTCATTTACGCCTGTTTGTGTCTCTGTGGGGGTAGAGGCGCTGGGATGAAACCGGTGGTGCGACGAGGTCAAGCGGCCATATTTGGCTGCGATTTTCTGTGCCTCCAACATTTCGTAGGTTGTGATGCCTTCGCGGGCGTACCCGATGGTAGATCCAACCCCAAGGGCGCCTTGTTGCAGGCCCTCGTCAAGGATCTGCGTGATCTGGTTCATCTGATCCAAGCTGCTCTTGGTCACAGACCATCCGTCCACGCCATCTTCCGCAGCCTCAGCACGATGTACGGACAACGTGAGTGGCATCGAGACGTCCGGCCCCTCCAAAGCCATGCTGTCATGGATACGCATGCGCGCATATTCCTGTCCGACAACCGTGCCAAAATTTGCCTGAGTTGTGCCGGTGCGTTTGGTGTACCACTCATCGATGTTGAGCGCGCCAAGTTCAAAGTCCATCTGGGTAGTGACGCCATCGCGCAAGTTCACCTTGATCCCCCAAGGGTCAATGCCATGTGTTTCCAGATCAATAAATCCAGGGGCTACAACATGTCCTGTTGCATCGATGGTTTCATCGCCCGTGATATCGTTGGACGTAATGCTGGTGATCCAGCCATTACTGACGCCAACATTTGCAACCTGATCAAACCCGGTTTCTGGGTCCATGACGCGCCCATTCAATATGACAACATCGTAAGTTTGCGCCAATACGCCACTGGTTAGGGCTGTGGTTGATAAAGCCACGGAAAAAATCAAGGTGGTCAATTTCATGATAAGCTCCTGATCAAATTGCGTTTTACTCTACCCCAAAGGGTTGTGCTGCCCACTGCAAAAAACAGTCATTTCATTTGATGCCTTCCCTTTACTCCTTTCTAATGACAACTTTCATGCGGATCACGAAGGTGGATTGAGACATGCAGAGTGAACTTCCTCCCATGATGAGTATCGCGTTTTTACATCCTGTGGTGGATGATTTGCTGAGGCGAGGCACAGGCCAAGATGCTTTGGCGCGGCAGTTGGGGGTCAAAGAGACCGAGCTTTTTGATGCCTCAGTTTTAGTCCCCGCCAACAGTGTTTATGCCTTTCTGGCTTGGGCCACGACAACAGCTGGCGAGAGATTGCTCTGTGCAAGGATGGGTGAACGTATGGCAACTGGAGGATGGGCCCCGATACTTCCGCTTCTCTCTTCCTGTGCTTCCGTTGGTGAGTTTTTTCAGAAATTCAGTTTGATGGCATCCGAGCAGGGCCGCGCAGTGTCTTACCGATTGGAAGTTGAAGGGCATACGGCGATTTGGCGTTTAATAAGAGCGTCTGGGGCCTCCAAAGACGCGGCTTATGCAGATGCAGTCGCGGTGGGGTTTTTCATCGGAATTCTCAAACGCGCGGCAGGGGTGTTTTGGGCACCTGACGACGTAACCCTCGTTTTGCCGGATGAAACTCTCGTACCGAGCGATCTTATCGCTGCAACATCAGTCTTAGCTGGTGAGCAAGGTATGGTGATCCGGTTTCCGTCCACCCACATTAGCCTCCCCATGCCCAAAGTGGCTTCACAACCCGACCTCCCGAACTTGCGGGTTTCTCCGGCGCAGGACACTTCACTTGCCAATCAGGTAACCAAGTTAATTGAAAGTCGGATTTCCGATCCAGATTTGAAGATCGATGATATTGCCGGGAGGCTGGGATTTCCGACGTGGAAGCTGCAAACTTTGCTCAAACAGACAGGGCTCAGTTTTGTGGCTATGCGCAACGAAGTGCGCCGGAATATCGCCCTCCTCAAAGTCTCCAGTACAGATGAACCAATAGCCAAGATAGCAGAGAAGTTGGGGTACAAGGACAGCTCAACCTTTTCCCGAGCCTATAAAACGTGGACAGGTGAAACGCCTCGAGACCGGCGTCGGCGAAACTGAAACGTCAGCCATTAGAAAGCCCGTAATGAACCGCATACAAGGATGGCATCCCCACAGCAGGGGCTTTTGATCGAGTTTGTCCGCATTCGGGGCTTAAAGTGCCGCGTTGAAGGGTAGCCAATGCTGCCCTGTTTCCGTTTTGCGGGCTTTAGTACTCCGTAGGTCAAATCCTTCGAGGCAATGATGGGAAAACAGACAATCGGCTAAGTTAACGCCTTTGGACCAAGATGTGGCAGTTTCAAAAACCGGTTTTGGTCTGCGCCTCGGGCAAGGTTTTTACGCGCATTGCAAGAGACAACCCAAAACTAAGAAGTTCGAGTGCGTTGGAGCGCGTGGAAGCGGTCGATAATAGCGGCAGCCCGCCTTGAATCTCTGCGCTTGTTCTGGAGATGGGAATTTAGCAATTTCTTTTGGCCAAGCCGCACAATTAGTCGGATTTTTTTATTCTTATTCATGTTACATAAATAGGTACCCAAACAACCGAATTAAATGGTGAGTCACTTGCTAACAGATCTGGAGCAAGACTTTATTGTTGCAAAGAAATGAGAATTGAATGTCCAAAACTCTCCTTACCGAAACAGTGTGGGTGTCCAGGCGACTACGTGCGGCGCGGGCGCTTTCCGGCGACAGCTTGGAAGCCTTTGCCTTTGGAGCGGGAGTTGACGCCAAAGTGATCAGCGACGCCGAAAATGGGATAAATCTTCCCGAACCAACCGAGTGGTACAACATACTCCACTATCTGGCAGACATTGGTGTGCGACCAACCGACTATGGTGTCGAATTTGACCCCAACGCTATTGAACCACCGGAACGCGCAAAAACACTTTGGGCTGCGAAGCCTATTCGTGACCCACGCTTTCCAGATTAATTCCTAAGTATCATAGCCATTCGGATTATTTACCCGCCAATTCCATTGGTCTCGGCACATCTCCTGGATGCCCAAACTGGCTTCCCAATTGAGAAGGCTCTTTGCGAAAGAAGGATCGGCATAACACGTTGCAGCATCCCCCTCCCTACGGCTATGTCGCTCAGTCGGAATTTCCCTCCCAGACGCGTGCTTTAATCCATCGACCATTTCCAGCACGCTGTGGCTTTCTCCGGTTCCAAGGTTTACCGAGAAAAGCGTGGGGGCACCGAGGGCGGCCAGAGCAGCAAGATGTCCCCGGGCAAGGTCAACGACGTGGATATAGTCTCGCTCTCCTGTCCCATCCAACGTTGGGTAATCGTCGCCCCAAATGCGTAAGTACGGCCGCAAGCCGACGGCGACTTGAGCAATATACGGCATCAGATTTGTCGGTTCGTTCCTTGGATCTTCGCCAATTAAACCACTTGGGTGAGCACCTACCGGATTAAAATACCTGAGGATACCAATAGACCAACTGGGGTCCGCATGAAACAGGTCACGAAGGATATTCTCGACCATGAGCTTTGTGCGACCATAAGGATTTTTGACGGTCAGTGGGTGATCTTCGGTAATGGGAAGCCACTGTGGGTCTCCGTAGACGGTCGCTGAAGAACTGAAAATGATCGACTTGACCCCACATTCTGCCATCGCATCGAGCAAAGTGATCGACCCAAACACGTTGTTTTTGTAAAACGGCAAAGGATCAGAAACTGAGTCTCCGACAGCCTTGAGCCCCGCAAAATGGATAACCTTAGTGCACTGGTAAGTCCTCAAGGCATGAACCAACGCAACCTTGTCCTGAATGTCGCCCTCAACAACCCTCAGAGAGCGTCCTGCGATCTTTTCAACTCGCCGCAATGCCTCTTCATGACCATTTAGGAAGTTGTCAAAAACAACAACGTCATAACCTGCTGTCAAAAGCTCAAGGCAGGTGTGCGAGCCAATGTATCCTGCTCCCCCGGTAACTAAAATCGTCATTTGAACCTCACTGTCACTGGCAGCCCCTCGACCCAGGTTTCTGGCAACTCATTGAGTGTAATGACGACTTTTATTGCTCGCCGAGATCCCTCAAAAGGCCCCGCCAGTGCAGCTGGAATGGTATCGGCAATTTGAGGTGGCTTCGCGACAGTGCCGCCAATACGCGTGCGGTTTGGCAGAATGACCACCACTTCCCGGCCCTCGGTGGCTTTGGACAACCTTTCGGGTCTCAAAAACACATTTACAACAGGATTTGTGTAGTTGGATAATTCCACCAAAGGATCACCTTCGGTTACATATTCGCCCTGCTTAGCATAAAGTCGGTTTACCACTCCCGGTCTGTCGGACCGAATATCCAATTGAGATTGTTTAACTTCAGCAACCAGTATTTCTAACTCGAAGTTCCGAATTTCATCTGAGATATCATGTGTGAACTTGAGGCTTTCCAGACGCTCGAGATCAATCATTTGCTGTCGTTCGTCTTGAGACAACGCGCGACGCATTTCGTTTAGCTGCATTTGATCAGAAAGGGTAAACAAACCCTTATCCGCCAGTTGATCGTATCTTTGAGCTATCTCATCCTGCTTGGACCGGGAGCCGTCAAGTTTCTGCTGGTAGACGTCCAAGGTCGAGCGTAGTTCATCCATTAACTTGTTCCGGTAGGCAGTGAGCAAGGACACTTGCTCTTTCCAGTATAGAATTTTTTGATCTGTTTCCGGAGAGGACAAATCAAAAAGCTGCTGGCCTACTTTAACCTTGTGACCCGGTGCAACCTTCACCTCCGATACGAATCCAGATTTGGACGCCCTGACTTGAATTGGCTCGGTTGTTAGGATGCCGTCTGCCCGAGTTAATAATTGTGCCTGAAGAAGAAACCAGCCCCAGACAAGAAGCGGGCTCACGACCACGAGCAACATGAAGCGCCAGCGCCATTGGAATTTCACCCGTTTCGCGGCGGCATAATTGACGCGAAAACCGTCATGCTCGGTAGGATCTGTCTGCTTGGTTCCCTTGAAACGTACTTCCATCAGAACCTTCGCCCCCTTTTCAAGACCCACCACGGGGACATATTGGACTCTTCATGTCCCCGACGGAACAGCTCGTTCAAAATCGCAAATGCCGCAAAAAACCTCAGAAAAAGCGTGTAAACTGGATAGACAGGCAGCCACAGCCAATAAACCGCATCTTGACGCATTCTCTCCGAGACACCGAACCAAAAAGCGCCAAACAGAAGCAAACCAAGAGCCAAATAGAAGAAATACTGAAGCCCTATAACCGCGAGCCAAACTTCGATCGGGAAAGTGATAACTAGCCAGAGATTGAAGAGGGCAATGAAGACCGGGAAAAGCACGTTTTGGAGGACACCGTAAACAAATGTAAACACAAGGGTTTTGCCGCCGATCAGCTTGGTCGAAAATGCATTCCTGTGTTTTCGCAGATAAAGAAATACAAGATCGCCGTCCCAACGCAGTCGCTGGTTCATCAGCTGCTTAACGGTTTCAGGAGCATCCGTATGGCCGATTGCCCGCCCCGCAAATGGTATACGCATTTGGGGATTGCGCCCAAAATACTGCTTAATACGAACGGTAAGGTCCAAATCCTCTGCGGTATGTGTATCCCACCCACCGATCTGACACAAAAAGTCACGCCGAAACGCACCAAATGCACCTGAAATGTTGTTAAGCAGGTTCCATTCGCCCAGTCCGGTTTTTCCGCCTTGAATAGAGATCATGTACTCAAGGGCCTGCATACGAGAGACGACGCTCACCTTGTCATTGCGTACACGCAACGCGCCACCAACAGCAGGGACATTTGGATCATCAAACTCTCGGATAATCTCGACCATCATGTCATTGTCAAAAGACGTATCACCATCGGCATTCATGACGATTGATCCAGACGCGGCATATAGGCCAGCGTTTAATGTCGACACACGGCCGCCACGCTGCCATTTCGGCAAAACAATCAGCTTTCGGTTGGAGTAACGCGCAACCAGGTCTTCACACGCCAAAGCAGCCTTAAATGTATCATCGTTCTGGACCGCACCGTCGATCACGGCAATGATTTCAATGTGTCCCCGGTAGGTTTGCTCACATAAGGTGAGTATGGTTTTGATAATCGCGTCGCCTTCGCCATAACAGGTGATGATGCACGAGACATCAGGTGATGATCGCACAGGGGAACGACGGTCGTATTTTCGACGCCACCGCAGCATGCCGATAAATACGACCAGTGTCAGAGGTGCCTCGACAATCAATATCGCCGGAACCAGAACGTACAAAATTGAAGGATCAAAAAGGACGGACCCAATGATCTCGGTGCTCGTTTCTATGATCGCGGTGAAATTCATACGCACTTGCGTTCTTCGGCAAACTGCGCCAGCCATTGCATTGCATTAGTGGCGATTTCCGGAAGCGGCAGCAGTACACTGTCAATTTCCAACACGAACTCTCCAGACAGTTTGGAAGCCGAAATGCCTTCTAGATCTTTGACTAACCCCTGCAGGCGATCCAATCCGTCGCTTGGTAAAAGCAAGAGCATGGTTTCAGGGTCGTAGTGCAAAAGCACGTCGGTTGGCGACAAAAGTGCCCCAATTTGCGAGCGCAATGCCAGAACAGTACGCTGCCCCTCATCGTGTTCAAATGGCAGTCCGCGACACACAATTTTGACTACTGACGCTGAACGGCCGGGACCATGTGCTATCTCATTTAGCCAGTTGAGGGTCCACAAAAACTGCTGCCGACCAACAGCCTCCCCAAACGGCTGAACCGCCGCATCTGGACTTCGCCCTAGGCGCAATAGGCTCTCTCCAGCCGGCCCGATACAATAAGAACGGTAAGTTCTCGTGAGCAAATCAGATTGAGCGTTTATGGAACCACATTCCAGACATGTTGCTTTGACCTTGCCATCGTTAAACCGCTCTCCACAATCGCGACAGCGATACCGTTCAATCGGTCGGTCATAGTCTGTCCCAATGTGCTTTAGCGCGGTTTGACATTTGGGGCAGACCATCCTCTGACCTCGATTGAAGGAGCCTTCTTCTTCTACGAGACCACAAGTGAAGCAGTGAATGGCTTGCTCTGCGGAGATATCGAGAGCCTCGCAAAACGGACAGCGATCTACGTAGTTCAGATGCGCACCGCCGCAATCTCCGCAATTTCGAGTGCGATCTATGACACTATCTCGAGCGATCCAGCCTCGATCTTCGGCTTCAGCCAACCATTTGGGAGCGTTTGTCACGCCAAAAGCAGTCAATTGCACGTACTCATATAGATGGGAATGCCGCAACTGCAGTGACGCTGCCAATCGACGTGTTTCAATTTTCCACAAGTAGGTGAGAATGGCCGTATCGACTGTGTACTCTAAATCACTCGATATCTTGCGAGATCTGTCCTCAACGACCTCCAGAAACGCCTTGAAATCTTGAGGTAGCGGACCGTCGCTCAATGGATGTTCAGCAAGCGCCGGATCCAGTGCAAAGATCGGACTTGCAATCCATTCTTCCTTTGCTCTGAGAGCCATTAGTGTCGCGGGATCATCGCCAGCAAGAACCGCCGCGGAAAAGTTGCCAAGTGAAGAAATACGGGAAATGTCCTCAGGAGCATAGTTCGAAACGGAGATATCTGCTCCAAGTGGCGGACCTGTACTTTCAGAAATGACAAGTACCCGAAGTGGCATCATAGGAATCTCTCGCAGGGCTCAATTTGGAAATGGCAAAATGTATAAGCCCTCATTGTGCAAGAATTAATCTACGCTGCAAGGTTTCTTTCGCAGTCATGTTTGTCACGGCCTTTGGCTGCAAATTCAATTCGTTTTACGGAGCTTGCAGGAACAGATGAAGGTATATGTGTTGGCACAAGAATGGCCATGATCCCGAACGCACCAGACGTATGCGCAACCGAGCGCCACAGCACATCGGTTTTCTCTGTTAACTCCCCAATCACGCGAACAAGGTTGCCAACATCAAACGCGACCGAACTCGACCGTTCTATGGGCAAAACAACGGAGTACCCGTTATATGCGCCCCTCGGTATGGAGAGAATCCAAGTGTTGTCGTTTGTTTTGGATGGAGCAACCGAACTGAAGTCTTGCATCTTGGTAGTCTTCCCTTTTCCGGAGTTAGCATGTTGTTTGTTCGAGGAAATCTGGATTGGTCCTTTAGGCCATTTCCTGAATCACAAATGGTGATCAACACTCAGATAGCCTTTCTCTTTCAGGACAAGTTTTGAAGAGATCGAGACAAAGCTTGGACCTGTCGCGGTTTGATGCCGCTCCCATTCCTCCGGCTTGGCTTCGAGATCGACGTCGCCCTTGTAGCTCAAGAGTTGATAGAATTCCTGCTGGTCAGATCAGTGGGACCGCTCGACCTAGAGGTGGTCGCGAGATTTCAGACCAGCCGTTAAGGTGGATCGCCTGACAAAAGAAGTGATCCAGAATGAAGAAACGCAAGAACCATTCGCCTGAGTTCCAGGCCAAGGTTGCGCTTGAAGCAATCCGTGAGGAGATGACGCTGGCGGAACTGTCCAAGAAATATGGTGTGCATCCGACTCAGATCGGGACTTGGAAACGCGCAGCGATAGAAAATATGGCGGCGGCTTTTACGCGCCGAGGTGCAGCCCCGGAACAGGTGAACACGGCTGAAGTCGACAAGCTGCATTCGAAGATCGGTCAGCTGGTGGTGGAACGGGATTTTTTGGCCGATGCCTCGCAGCAGTTGCTCGGGGCGCGAGGCAAAAAATGGTGAGCAAAGACCACAAGATAAGTGTGCGCCGTCAATGCAAGCTGCTGACGCTGACCCGATCCAGCCTGTATTATGAGCTGAAGGGCGAGAGCACTGAGAACCTGCGGTTTATGGAGATCATTGATAGGCAATTCCTGGAAACGCCGTGGTACGGATCGCGCCAGATAGCACGTTACATGAAGCGCAACGATCATACATGCGGGCGACATCGTGTGCACCGTTTGATGCGCCTTATGCGACTGGTTCCGATTTATCAGGAACCCAACACCAGCAAGCAACATCCGCAGCATAAGATCTGGCCCTACCTGCTGCGCAACGTGGTGATTGACCGACCCAACCAGGTTTGGTGCGCTGACATTAGCTATATCCCAATGCGACGCGGCTTCCTGTACCTCGTGGCCATCATGGATTGGTACAGTCGCAAGGTCCTGGCTTGGAGGCTATCAAACAGCATGGACGCGGACTTCTGTGTTGAAGCTTTGAAAGAGGCCTTGGACAAGCACGGCAAGCCGGAGATATTCAATACAGATCAGGGCAGCCAGTTTACCAGTAGCGCTTGGGTCGCCGAGCTGACCGACGCAAAGATCAAAATCAGCATGGACGGCAAAGGCGCATGGCGCGACAACCGCATGATCGAACGGCTCTGGCGGTCTCTGAAGTATGAATGCGTTTACTTGAATGCCTTTGAAACAGGTTCTGAAATGCGGGCTGGGATCAGCAAATGGCTGACCTACTACAACTTTGAGCGCCCGCATTCGACGCACGGCATATTGACCCCTGGCGAAGCCTATGCCAGCAAAACAGAACAATTGAAAATAGCAGCCTAAATGAAACCCTGATCCATCTTAACCAGGTTGCAAACTGGTCGAAAAAGCAGGACCACCTCTGACTTCTCACTGCTAGAACAGTAGATGCTTCGCAGCCAAATCTGCCATTTTCTGACGGAATTCTCACAGAAAATAATTGTACGCGCCGGAAAGGGACAACTGTTCGGTGCGCCTAAAAGTTTTTGAGACTTGGATCAACTGACGCCAAGCGGAGCGAATGATCCCCGCTTGGCGTATGGATTTACTCGCCCGGTGCTGCCACCGTTTCGATGGCTTTGTCCCTTTGGCCATCTCGGAACAGAGCTTTGGCAAGTGAAATGCACATCAGTCCCATGACAACCGTGAAGGGAAGAGCGCCGATGATCATAGCGCTCTTGAGAGCTTCCATTGGGTCAGCCCCCCCATTGGTTTTGCCCGCAATTAGCAATGTGCCGATCACTGCTGTAAGAATGACGCCCCAAACCACTTTGTGCTTGTTTCCGACTTCTTGATCACCCCCGGACATGATGGTGTTCATCACTAGAATGCCGGAATCTGCGGAGGTCACCAAGAAGGTCATAATCAGCACGACGCACATAACAGTGATCGCACTGAGAAGGCCGCCGGACAGCATTTCACTCAACGTGACAAAAAGCTTGGCCGTATTGGAGGCTCCGATGATGGCCCCATCGGCGCCACCTGTGAGTTCCAAGTCGATTGCTGTGCCGCCCAGAATGGTCATCCACGCGAAACAAACAAGTGCCGGTGCAAACATGCAGCCCACGATAAATTCCCGCACAGTCCGACCGCGAGAAATGCGGGCCAGGAACAGACCAACAAATGGCGAGAAGGCAATCCACCATGCCCAGTAAAAGGTTGTCCAACCGGCCTGCCAACCAAATTGGCGACCCGGCTCACCTGCGGCATATGCAGCTTGAAGCACCGAATCTGGTAACGCAGCTGCATCCCCCTCAAGCCCAGACTTGAAACTGTCAAATGACCCCCATGCATTGGTGGCCCCCCCCTGGAGAGCATCTGCAAAAGGCGCAGCCTCACTTGGCAAACCTGCGGCAAACTCGCCGGCGGCCTGCGGTCCGTATGCGCCAAAGCTTAGCGACACAAAGTTCATTAGATAGTCGATAAGAGCCGTTGCATAGGTGGTCATGGCAAAGAAGAAGGAGCCGAACACCACAAAGACAAACAACAAGATAAGCGACAACACCAAGTTCAGGTTGGAAAGGTATTTCACGCCTTTGCCAACACCAGAAACAGCAGACACAATGGACAGACCCATGATCACCAACAAACCGGCGATCAATCCTACGGTTCCAGGAGCTGGCGCTTCACCGCTCATGTCCATCATCCAACTCATACCGGTGATCGCGTACATGCCATCGATGAACTGGGACACGCCAAAGCCAATCGTGACTGAGACGCCCAGAATAGTGGCAACCACTCCCAATACATCCACTATATGACCCAAAGGGCCGTTCATAAGTGGGCCAAACAGTGGGGTTAGCGCAGATCGGATCGTCAGCGGCATGTCTCGGGTATAGGCGTAATAGGCAAGTGACAGCCCCGTTACGACATAGATGGCCCAAGCATGAAAGCCGTAATGCGCAAAGGTATAGCGATACGCAGATTTCAGCGCATCTTCTGTATTACCAGTCACATCGCCCGCGACAACAACTGGGTTTGAGCCCCAAAGACCAAGAGGCTCTGCTGTTGCAAACACCATCAGTCCCACGCCGAGACCAGCGCCAAACATCATGGAAAACCATGAGAAATTTGAAAACTCCGTGCCTTCCCCTGGGCGCCCCATTACGCGTTTTCCGGTTTGCGGGAGTGCTGCGAGCACAAACAAGAAGAACGCAAAGAAACCAACTATGATGATGTAGAACGTGTTGAAACTCTCGAGCAACTGCCAGTTCAAACTGCCCAATACGCCATTTGCATTTGCGGGCCAGACAAGTGCCCAAAGCACTAATCCAACCAAGATTGCCTTGGACAAAAGCGCAATTTCGACGCTGTGTCCTTCATAAAATCCGGACGCGGCCCTGTTGACCTCGACCTCTGTAAACGGTGGCTTAATTGACATGCGTTTCCTCCCTGAATGTCAAAATCCTTCGGCCCTTTCTGCGCCCCTCCTGCGCCAGATCAGCCGATGATGTTTTCTATTTTCTCCAGCGTCGCCACATTTACCGCCACCCCGTCTATGCGGGCTTGAATGCGGTGCTTGTTACGGCCATCGCCGGGAAGTCTTGCGCCATCTTGCGCGCGAATTGTGTCTGTAAGCCGCGCGACCAAAGCTGCGAATCCACCGCCTGATGTTGCCATTGGATCTATTGCTATGAAGAATTGCCCGGTGCGAGGTGGCCCGCCCGCGGTGCCAGAGAATGGCGAGGCATCGATACCCAAGGTGGCCCCGGTCAGGGCTGCGGCCATAAGCTCAACAAGCAAGGCCGTTCCGACACCTTTGTAGCCGCCGGACGGGGCCATGGAGCCCTTTAGGCCAACGGCAGGATCCGTTGTTGGTTGCCCCTCACTGTCAAGCGCCCAACCAACCGGAATTGGCTTGCCTTCCCGTGCGCGCTTCATGACTTCGCTTTTGGCGATTGTGCTGGCGCTTTGATCGATTAACAGCGCGGGGTCTCCACCAGGGCCGGGTACAGCAACTGAAAACGGATTTGTGCCAACCACTGGCTTGGATCCACCTGACGGCGCAATTGAGGCTGGTGCATTAGTGAAGCCAAGTCCAAGCAGCCCCGCTTTGGCCAGTTGTTGTGTGTGGTACCCAAGAACGCCGCAATTATAGCTGTTGTTTACTGCCAGTGCCGCTATTCCCTGGGAACGGGCAAGTGGGACTAAGGCATCAAAACCAATGTCGATTGCCGGATGGGCAAATCCTGTTGAGGCATCGACGGTGATCACGGAGGGAGCCGTGGTTTCACGCCTTGGTGTTACTTGGCCGTCTACTTTGCCGCAAATCACGTGCTCGCAGTATATTGGAATATAGGCCAGACCATGACTGGATATCCCGTCAGCTTCGGTTGCTGCGGTGGCCACCGCAAGGGGGCGGGCATTTTCAACTGAGGTGCCTGCAGCCACCAACGCGTGCAGGCTCAGATCTTCGATTTCAGCAAGGCTTAGCGTTCTGGTTTCCATCTTGGCGTCCTCGTTTAGTCGTTGTCAGTAATTCCCGCGCCAGCGCCCGTCATACGAGACGCTTCGGTTGCTGGCGCATATGTGCGATGCGCCAGCGTTTGCAGCACAGTCCAATCCGCTTCGTCGGGGGTAACGCGGGAGAAAGCGTCACTGGGCAGCACCGCCGTATACGTTGTTCGGATTGTCACCGAGACGCCTCGAGCAGGCACCTGTGCGTTGAGGCTCAGGTGATTACCATCGGTCACCGCAGAGAAACCTTGCCCCATCATCGCGACCGTTTGCCCCGTCTTAACGGCAATGTCGGCCACGAAAGGCATTAGGAAAGTAGCGCAAACAACATCGTTCACCTGCCAGCCTTCCGCACTCAATCCGTGCGCTTGATCAGCCATGCACGCGCCTACGTTAATAGGGCAGAGAGGTGCAGATTCGGATGTCCACGTCCCAATCTTCCAAGTCGGAGTGCGCTCAATGTTATGCTCTTCGATAGACAGCAGTCGGGCGAGGTCCGCACACCCGTTGATGCCTTTCCCACAAAGCCAACGCGTCGCCTTGGCTGCTTCTTCTGCCATACCCCATGTGAAACCAGCGCCACGTGCAGCCTTCTTCGCTGTTGCTTCGACTTCATTTAAAGACACGGTCAAGTGAATGGTCATGGGGCCAACTCCGGGTACACCCAATCATCCGCGTTGGCTTCAGAAAGGGTCTCGGGGTATGGGGCGCCAGCAAACATACAAATGCGGACCCAGCGGTCTGACCTAGGATCAAAATGTGTAGCACCGAAAAAGGAGAGTTTTGCGCGCAGCATGTCTATTGGCAGCACATCACTTGAGATCGTGTTGTCGCGAATTTCTCCATAGGGCGCGGCGCGGCCCAATTGTGCACGTCGTATGGTATGGCGGTGTTCTGGGTGACGCTGCAGAAACTCGGCGACCTCGCACGTCTCAGGCCATTGCTTTAACGCCTGGAAAGCTTGCACCGCATCACGTGCCGGTGCCCAAGGTTGCTCATAGGGAGCAATCGGTTCCTCAAACCGTTCCCCCAGCCGGGGCTCCAGTTTCTCCTCGGACACATACCAAGCCCGAGCGCAGTTATGAGGAGACTGCCAGTCAAGATCAAAAGCCCAGCCGAAACTTACCTCCAATAGCTTGTTCACCTCCCCAATCGGCATCGCGCCGTCGATGCTAGCCACTGCTGGGGTGGTATCGGCCATGCTGTTTGCAAGCGGATCAACCAGATCTGGGTAAGGTTCCAAAATCAACGACGCCAGTAGTTCCTGTCCTTCGGAACTGAGGTGCGAGGTCGCCCAAGTCATCAACTGATCCCATGGATAGGGAGACTGAAAATCACACTCCTCAACCCGCGAACTCAGATGCACCAAATCGCGCTTCAATGCGTCGATTTTCTTCATCTGAATTGTGTGTTTGGACGTCCAACAGGAGACTGAATGGGTGCTGCGTTTCAGCCGGTCTTTGAAGACAGCCGTGGCATCGTCTGTCGCCTGCACAACCAAACGCACCTGAAGAATGGCTTCTTCCCGTGCCATAATCCAGTTGTTGAACAAAACCGGATGGTTGATCACATAGGGCGCCATGCCCAAACCCGTGGAGTTTCCGATCCCAAGCCGTTGGGCAATGGAGTGATCGAGCCGGGCCGTCGTTGCCCCCCCCCTGACGCGCGCCATGTGCTGAACCAAATCCAAGACAAACGCGCGCGTGAGGTAAACGGACAACATCTCGACCTGAAACGGCGCGAAAAGTTCCTCGCGGCTGCAAAGCGTTTCACGGTCCGCGGCCCCGAACTTGCCGGACCCATACACCGCCGTTGTCCGCATGAGATAGCCAACCTGATCGATGGCGTCTGTGTCGGGCTGTTCGCCAGATGCCAAAGCAGATTCAACATGATCCCAAAGACGAACTGAACGGTTGGCACGTGACAAAGACAACTCTTTCTCACTGATGCGGCCCGCCTCCTGCAGCGGTACATTTTGCCTCAGTCGATCGATATCCGCGGCACTCGGCACACCATCAAACAACGTGAACGTCGCGTCCCATGCCTCCGCAATCACCCGATCAGACCGCATCTCATCTGGCAGATCATGGGCAAAGGCCACAAGAGAATAGCTGCGTTCTGGCCCAGTCGCCGTGTAAACGGCAAATCCAACGCCGGTTTCGTCAATCTCAAATTGTGGCCGAGAAAACTGCCAGTTTTCGGCAGCCAACCGTCGCAACAATACCCGCATGAAACTCAGTCGACATTGATGCAGGGAGCCCAAGCGCTCCAATCGCATCACCTCCGACGGAGGGCGCCTTTTGATTTGCGGCGCGCTTGTGATCATGGGACGCTTGCGCCAAAGTTCTCATCAAAGAAACGGTACCAATTACCGCCCATGATCGCGGCAACCTCATCCGCATTCATGCCGACGTCCCGCAATCCAGCCTCAATGGTGCCAAAATCACGATTGTCTTGGAACCAGCTGGGCATCTCAGGAAAACCGGGCGAAGCGGCAGACCCTTCTCCAAAGTCGATCTCTTTGCTCCAGCGACCTGTGCGCATCCATTCGACAACGCTGTCGGGCTGGTCTTGACACAGATCGGACCCGATACCCAAATGGGTGACCCCATATGTGTCCGCGGCGCGGGCGACCATCTCGCAGAAACTCTGAAGCGTACAGGCCGATTTGTCCTTTAAGTGGTGAGGATATAGCGAAAACCCTATCATGCCTCCATTCTGCGTGACCGCCCGGAGCACATCGTCTTTCTTGTTGCGCAGCGCCGGTGACCACTCAAACGGGTTGGCGTGGGTGATAGCGATCGGCCGTTCCGAAACATCAGCGGCCTCAATGGTTGATCGGTCCGCAGAATGGCTCATGTCGACGACCAGACCGACCCGGTTCATTTCTTTAATGACCTGTTTCCCCATGCGGGTGATGCCGGTGTCTTCCGCCTCATAACATCCGGATGCCAGCAACGATTGGTTATTATACGTCAGCTGCATAAAGCGCGCGCCCAGGGTGTGCAGAATCTCAATAAGCCCTATGTCATCCTCCATCGGGCTCGGGTTCTGAAACCCAAAGAAAATGGCGGTCCGGTTTGTGTCGCGGGCCACATCAATGTCTCGCGCGGATGTGCCTTTCATAATCAGGTCGCCATAGGTCTCAAACCAGCGGTTCCATTGTTCGAAATTCAAAACCGTTTCACGGAAGGTTTCGTGGTAGGCAATAGTGACATGCACTGCATCAACACGGCCTTCGCGCAGTTGCCGGAAGATCTTCTCAGACCAATTGGCGTATTGAAGGCCGTCGATGCGCATCAGGAAGGAACTCCTGCGCTGATGTAGGCTGTTTTGACCGTGGTGTAGAATTCCGCAGCCGCCCGTCCTTGCTCGCGTGGCCCATAAGAACTGTCACCACGACCACCAAATGGCACGTGGTAGTCGGTTCCCGCCGTTGGCAAATTGACCGTTACAACACCTGTTCGAGCGTGTCTCCGGAAATGCGTCGCGCGTGCCAGATCGCGGGTGACGATGCCAGACGTCAGCCCAAAGTTGGTGTCATTTACCGTTGCGAGGGCTTGATCATAGCTGTCGATCTTGATCACAGAAGCCAAAGGCGCAAACATCTCTTCCCGATTGATGCGCATGTCGTTTGTGGTGTTCAAAAAGATGCCCGGCGACATATAAAATCCATCCTCCGGCATCTCCAATCTGTCTCCGCCACAGGCAAGTTCGGCGCCTTCGGCTTGCCCTAGCGCGACATATTCGAGGTTTTCCTGAAGTTGTTGGGCGCTCACAACCGGTCCCATTTGGGTGCCGTCGTGCAATGCGTGGCCCACTTTCATCGACTTTGCGCCAGCAACCAGTTTGTCCACAAACGCATCATGCACTGACGCATGGACGATAAGCCGCGAAGAGGCTGTGCATTTTTGGCCTGTACCGCCAAAGGCACCGCCGAGAGCGACAGACACGGCGAGATCAAGATCGCCGTCGTCCATTACAGCCAGTGCATTTTTGGAGCCCATTTCCATCTGGACCTTGGTCAAGTTCTGAATGGCGGCGGTCGCGATACCTTTGCCTACTGGCACGGAGCCAGTGAAGGAAATTGCATCGACGGAGGGGTGTTCAACAAGATGCTGACCTATCGAGCTCCCCGCACCCATAACCAGGGAAAAGAGCCCTTCTGGAATGTCTTGTCGGGAGATGATTTCGGTGAGTGCAACGGCTGATGCTGGCGTGACATTTGCCGGTTTCCAAACCACTGCATTTCCGTAACACAATGCGGGTGCGATCTTCCAAGACGCTGTGGCAGTTGGGAAATTCCAAGGGGAGACAATGGCCACCACACCAACGGGCTCTCGGCGGACATCAATTTCGACACCTTCGCGCACACTGTCGGCATTTTCGCCCAGTTGACGCAGACACTCGGCAGCGTAGTAGGAGAAGAACTGTCCCGCACGAAAAACCTCTCCACGCCCTTCCGCGAAGGGTTTACCTTCTTCCCGGCTAAGCAACCGGCCAAGCTCGTCGGCACGGCTCATCAGTTCATTACCGATGCTCATCAGAACGGCCTGCTTGCGCTCCATGCCATAGGTAGCCCACACAGCTTGCGCGCGTTGCGCCTGTTCTAGTGCCTCGTCCAACTGGCCCCGGCTGGCCTGCGCATACCGGCCAATCAAGTCGCTTGTGTCCGAGGGGTTCCGGTTTTCAATTTCCTGATCCCCGGTGACCCATTGCCCCGCCACAAAATTGCAATTGATGTTCGACATGCCGTGTCCCTTACGCGCTGGCCAAAATGGCCAAAGTTTGATGAGACATCGTGGACTCTCGACTCAACATCAGTCAAACTTAAACTTCTTAATCAAACTACAGAAAAATTGAAGTATGATCAAAATCGATATGTTGCGGTGCTTTAGCACCGTCGCTCAGCTAGGAAGTTTGATGGAGGCTTCCACAAGATTGGGACGCACCCCATCCGCACTCTCCATGTCGCTCAAGCAGCTCGAGGGCCATCTTGGTGCGCGCCTGTTTGAAACAGAGCGGAAAAACAAACTGACCCCCCTCGGTCAAGAGGTCTTTCGCATCGCCCAAGCACAACTGCGCCAGTTTGATGACACCGTGACCTCCATTGAAAACGCAGCAAATGCACCCCAGGGGCTAATAAAAATTGCGTCAATTCCGTCCGCCACAGGGCTTGCGTTACCTCAAGCGATTTCGACAATGATGGACCAACACCCACATCTAAAAGTCGAACTAAGAGACATGGACAGTGCAATGGTTGCCGAGGCCATGCTGCATGGCGAGGCCGACATTGGCATCGCCTCGGGCCAACAGTCGCTCAACGGAGTGGATAGTGTCACGCTTTTTGAAGACGCCTTTGGTTTACTGTGTGGCGCCAAACATCCGCTGGCCATAACCGCGTCTCCACCAACCCTCGACGACATTTTCTCATATGCATTTATGAGCAACAATTTATGTAGCCAGTTGGAGCTGAGCGAAGTCAAAATCGCCTCGGCGGGCGCCCATATAGCTGTGCACAACACACACTCTTTGATCGCGATGACACGAACAAACAATTGGGTGACAATCCTGCCGCAAAGTGTGGCCCGCGCCTTGCCTGATGAACTCGTTTTTCAGCCGATAGATGGCATAACTCAGCGACGCACTGTTTCTTTGCTTACAAGGCAACGCACACGATTTCCGGAATTGCTTGAGGCATTTTCCAGCCTTCTGATCCAATCAGACTGGACATAGATGCTGCCAAGCTCCGCCAAGTCACATCCCGTGACCTCCAGTCACAAAAAATCCATTGCCACGGGCTCGGTCCGTAGAGCCTTCAATGTCTGCTTCCTGGGCCATTGTGTCCAAACACCAAAATTAATGCGAAGGGCCTCTGGGAGCAGGCCAAGATCGTCGCGGCCCTCGATTTGGAGATGTCCCAGCGAGCTCTTTTGGCAGAGACACATACTGTGCTACCGTCAGAAACGGCTACTCCTCGTGCTTCATGCGGTGGTGTTGTACCGATGGCCCAAGCAGCGATTGAAGGCTCGAATAGCTAACGAAGGTCAATCCAAGATGCCCGGTTCTGTGTCGATCGCTGACAGGCATCCACGAACCGAACACCTTCGAGACCATCCAGGGAACCAATTGAAGTATTTTTCCCAACCTTCGTCGCAATGACTTCTGCGGCTTCTCGATACAGGGTCGCGAAGGCTTCCAAATAACCTTCGGGATGGCCCGCCGGAATTCGTGTCACCGCAGAAGCCGCTTCGTTGGAAGCAGCTCCGCCACGGGTGATTAGCTGCGAGGCTTTCGCCAGCTCCGAGAACCAGAGGACATTAGGGTCTTCTTGAGCCCAACGGAGAGCCCCCTTGGAACCGTAAACAGCTAAGGTCAGGTTGTTCTCGTTGCCGATAGCCACCTGACTGGCCCAGATATGACCATGCGCGCCACAATCATATTGCAAAGCAATGCGGGCATCGTCGTCGACCATACGTCCGTCGACATGGGTGCTAAGCGTGGCGCTGAGCGATGCGGCGCGCAGCCCAGATACAAAACAGGCGAGGTTATAGGCATGGGTGCCGATGTCGCCGATGGCTCCGCCTCCCGATTGAACTGGGTCAGCGCGCCATTTGGCCTGTTTATTGTCTTCGGCCGGGGCCTCGCTCAACCAATCTTGCAGGTAATTCACCTCGATGATCCGGATATTGCCCAATGCGCCCTCGGCCACCATTTGACGCGCTTGCCGGACCATCGGATAGCCAGTGTAATTGTGGGTCAGAAAGAAATATCCCTTAGATGCTTCTGCAGCTGCCAGAAGGCTCTTGGCTTGCGCCAAAGTAGCGGTCATTGGCTTGTCGCAAATGACGGAAATATCGTGCGCCAGGAATGCTTCGGCAATGGGGCCATGTAGGTGGTTGGGAGTGACGATGGAAACGGCGTCGATCCCATCGGCGCGGGCGGCCTCAACCTTCGCCATTTCGGTGAAATCCGCGTAAGAGCGATCCCCGTCGATACCAATCTCGGCTGCAGAGGCATGCGCGCGCGCGGGATCAGACGAAAAGGCTCCCGCGACCAGATCGAAACACCCGTCCAGTCGCGCTGCCATCCGGTGAACACTACCGATGAACGCCCCCTGGCCACCACCAACCATACCGAGTTTCAACGCAGCCATCTTAGAATCCCATCATTTTACGCAGAGCAGCAGGGTCAGTTTCACCCCCTGCGAAGTCGTCAAAGGCCCGCTCGGTCTGACGGATCAAATGATTGGCAATGAATGGTGCTCCTTCGGCTGCCCCCTGCTCTGGGTGCTTCAAACAACACTCCCATTCAAGCACTGCCCAGCCATCAAAGCCGTATTGTGTGAGCTTTGAGAAAATGCCTTTGAAATTGACCTGACCATCCCCCAGAGAGCGAAAGCGACCAGCGCGATCTGTCCAATCAGCGTAGCCGGAATAGACGCCCTGCCGTCCTGTCGGGTTGAACTCGGCGTCTTTGACATGAAAGGCACTGATACGGTCATGGTAGATGTCGATGAAGGCCAAATAGTCCATCTGCTGCAACAGGAAGTGAGAAGGATCATAGGTGATTTTGCACCGTGAATGATCGTCTAGCCCGTTGAGGAAGCGTTCAAACGTCGTTCCATCAAACACGTCCTCACCGGGATGGATTTCAAATCCGAGGTCGACGCCTGCCTCGTCGTAGACGTCGAGGATTGGTTTCCAGCGGCGTGCCAGTTCACCAAAGGCTTCGTCGATCAAGCCCGCAGGGCGCTGTGGCCAGGGATAGAGGTAAGGAAAGGCAAGGGACCCGGTGAAACCAACGGCCCCCTTCAATCCAAGGTTCTTGGACGCTTGCGCAACTTTGGTGACCTGATCGACAGCCCACAGCTGGCGCTCGGCGGGGCTGCCGTGCAAATGGTCGGGTGCGAAGGCGTCAAATGCGGTGTCATACGCTGGATGCACTGCAACCAGTTGGCTTTGCAGGTGGCACGACAACTCGGTGATGGTCACGCCATGCGCGGCGCAGATGCCGGCCACTTCCTCGCAATAGGTTGTGCTGGAAGCGGCCTTATCCAAATCAAATACCCGTGCATCCCATGAAGGAATTTGCACGCCCTTATAGCCCAATCCCGCAGCCCATTCGACAATCGCGGACAGGGAATTAAACGGCGCTTCGTCGCCCAGAAACTGGGCGAGAAAGAGGGCAGGACCTTTAACGGAAGTGGACATCTTACTCTCCGGGAATTGCGATTATGCCAGCAGTGCTTGGGCCGCGTCGGGTCCAAGAATGTCGGGGCGTTTACAGCTGGTTTTCATCGTCATGACCGATCCGGTTTCACCAGCGTCAAGGATCGCGGTCATGACCTCAACCACATGGGTCGCAAATTCATCGTTACAGCGATGCGAACGCCCTTCGGAAATTGCCACGGCCATGTCGGCCAACCCGGCGCCACGGTAGTTGGCTTGGGTATCCTCGAAATTGGGGACGCTGAAGGGATGGTCCCATGATTTCTCAATCGGCTCACCGCTGCGTTCCGTCACGGTCAAAATGCCCCCAAAGAAATTGGGGTCTGGCAGGTTCATCGTCCCTTCGGTGCCGTAAAGCTCCATGATCGGGTGATTGCTGTCCCACACATCCCAACTGGCCAGCAGTGTGACAATTGCCCCGCTCTCGAAAGATAGAACGGAGTGGATCGTCGTTGGCGTTTCAACCGGCACAGTCTCGCCGTTGCGCGGACCGTTCTGGATGGTGCGGGTGTCGTGGGCCGCACCTGTGAAACTCGTGACCTTGGTCACCGGGCCCAGCATCTGCACCAGATTGCAGATGTAGTAGGGGCCCAGATCAAGGATGGGGCCCCCGCCCCTCTGAAAGAAGAAATCAGGGTTTGGATGCCAGTCCTCCATGCCGCTGGACATCACGACGGCCGCGCCGGACGCGACTTTGCCAATCACACCGGAATCGATCAGAGTACGGGCCAATTGGTGGCTTCCGCCCATAAAAGTATCGGGGGCTGATCCGATCCGCAGTTTATTTGCTGTCGCGATGTCGCTCAACTGCTGTCCCTCGGCGAGGCTGAGAACAAAGGGTTTTTCGGAATAGACGTGCTTGCCTGCCTGCAAAATTGAGCGGGACACGTCAAAGTGGGCAGCCGGGATTGTCAGATTGATGATCAAATCAACGTCCTCTGCGGCCAACAACTCCTCGACCGTGTCTGCCCGCACATCAAATGCCTCGGCCTGAGCGCGGGCGTTATCCATGTTGATGTCGGCGACTGCGACAATGTCATAGCCTTTGAACTTCGAGGCCAAGTTCAGGTAAGCCGTTGAAATGTTACCGCATCCGATGATGCCAACGCCAAGCGTTTTAGTCATGGGTGTTCTCCCACAGGGTTTTGAGAGCAGCTGCAGAGCGGCTTGCATAGCCAACTGGATCTGCGGGTTTGTCGTGTTCCAGCACGTAAATCAGATCGCCAGACGTCACTCGGCATGCCTCCAATAGACCCGGCCAATCCATTGTTCCTGCCCCAAGATCAGACCAGCCGTCCTCATTCAGATTGGTGCCCTCGGCAGCGATGTCTTTAACGTGGATTGCCGCGAGGCGGTCGCCGTAACGTTTGATGTAGTCAAAAGGGTCTTGCCCGCCGCGAACGATCCATGCCAGGTCAGCTTCCCACGCGATATTGGGGGCTGCTTCTAACAACACGTCCATGGGCGTACTGCCATCAGCCTGCTTTACGAACTCAAAATCGTGGTTGTGCCACCCAAAGGTGATGCCGTGGTCTGCATATTTCTTGCCTGCCTCACCAAGACGTATGCCAATTGCGGCCCAGCCTTGCGCGGTGGTGGGACGGTCCTTCTCTTCAAGGTAAGGAGCAAAAATCCGGGTGATCCCAAGAGACGATGCGATCGCCAAAGTACCTTCGAAATCACCTTCGATATCAGCCAATCCCATGTGTCCCGACGGCATGGTGATACCATTGGCATCCATCGCCGCGCGGTAGCTAGCAGGATCGCCGTAGACGCCACCGTAGCCTTCGACCTTGTTGATTCCCAAATCGGGCAATTGCGACAAGAGCGCGATCTGATCTGCACAATCGCGCATGGAATAGAGTTGTAGTGTTGCTGTCATGGAGCTTTTTCCAGAATTAGAGGCGAATTTCAGTTTCAACGTCGAACAGATGAAGCCGTGCGGCATCGAACCCGATTGTCAGTTCGTCGCCCGCTTTTAGGCCTGACTGTCCTTCGGTTCGCACCCGCAAGGGTTGGCCGGCGAAGTTTGCCCAAACCAAGGTGTCCGAACCCATCGGCTCAACGATGTCGATTTCGGCTGTGCCGGTGAAGGATGCAGCCTTGGCCGCGTCTCCCGTCAAGATGTGTTCAGGGCGAATTCCCAACCAAACGGATCCGTCCTGGCGCGTTTGGGAAGCGAATTCGTACCCGGCAATGTCGATGGAAAGTCCTTCTCCGCTGAAATGCGATCCGGTCAACTGCCCTGCGAACTGGTTCATCGCGGGAGACCCGATAAAATCTGCGACGTATTTGTTACAAGGCTTGGCGTAGATCACCTCGGGACTGTCGAGTTGTTGGATCAGACCGTCCTTCATGATCGATATGCGGTCGGCCAGTGTCATCGCCTCGACCTGATCATGGGTCACGTAAATCATCGTGTTTTTGAGTTTTTTGTGTAGCCGTTTCAACTCGACCCGCAGATCAGTGCGCAACTTCGCATCAAGATTGGAGAGCGGTTCGTCGAAAAGGAAAACATCCACGTCCCGAACCAGTGCACGCCCAATGGCGACCCGTTGGCGTTGCCCGCCCGAAAGAGCGCCTGGTTTGCGATCCAGCAGTGGTTCAATTTGCAGAACCTTTGCCGCGTATTCCACCCGCTCCTTGATTTCGGCTTTGGGGACTTTGGCGTTTTTCAACCCGAACGACAAATTTCCGCGAACCGACATTTGCGGATAGAGCGCATAGGATTGAAACACCATGCCGATGCCGCGGTCCGAAGGCTCAGCCCAAGTGACGTTATCACCTTTGATAAAGATCTGGCCGTCGGACACATCGAGCAACCCCGCGATGCAATTAAGCAAGGTCGATTTACCGCATCCCGAAGAGCCGAGAAGTACAAGAAATTCACCTTCCGCAATGTCGAGATTAAGTTGCTTCAGAACTTTGACTGCACCGAAGTTCAGGTCCAAATCTTTAATTTCTACAGAGTTTGTCATAGTTTTATTAGCCTTTGACTGCGCCGGCCGCGATTCCGCGGACAAAGAGTTTGCCAGAGGCAAAATAGATGACGAGAGGGACCAATCCGGTCAGCAAGGTTGCTGCCATATTGACGTTGTATTCCTTAACTCCCTGCACCGAGTTGACGATGTTATTGAGTTGCACCGTCATCGGATACGTGGCGGGTTTGGTGTAAATCACGCCAAACAGGAAGTCGTTCCAGATGCCCGTAACTTGCAGGATGATTGCGACCACGAAGATTGGTAGCGCCATGGGGATCATGATCTGGAAGTAGATCTGCCAGAACCCAGCTCCGTCGACCCGCGCGGCCTTGAACAGCTCTTCAGGAACCGAGGCAAAGTAGTTGCGGAACAGCAGCGTCAGGATCGGCATCCCGAAAACCGTGTGCACCAGCACCAGCCCACCGATAGACCCCATCAGGCCGATTTCGCGCAGCATGATGACGATTGGGTAAAGCATTGTCTGATAAGGGATGAAAGCGCCGATGATGAGGATGGTGAAGAAGGTCTCAGACCCTTTGAACTTCCAATTCGACAGGGCGTAGCCATTTATGGATGCAATCACGATCGACATCAGCACGGACGGCACCAGAATGCGAACCGAGTTGCCGAACCCGCGCGAAAGCCCGTCACAGTTAATGCCCGTGCAGGCCTCCGCCCATGCTTTGACCCACGGCTCGAATGTGACCTCCATTGGGGGACCAAAAACGTTGCCCATTCGAATTTCCGGCATCCCCTTTAGTGAAGTGACAATCATCACATAGAGCGGCAACAGGTAGTACATGGAGACCACGATAAGCGTGCCGTAAAGGAAGATATTGGCGCGCGAGAACGTCTTCTTTGGTTTGGGGCCGCGTGGGCCTTGTGTAGTATTTGTAGTTATATCAGCCACGTTTTCGGCCTCCGAATTCGAGGTAGGCCCAAGGGATCAGAATGATCACTACGGAGCACAGCATCATGGTTGAAGCGGCAAAGCCTTGGCCCAGGTTTTGGGCGCGGAACATGTATTCGATTACGTATTTGGCCGGCACTTCCGAGCTAAGTCCCGGTCCGCCACCTGTTTGTGCCACAACCAGATCATAAAGCTTGATGATGCCAGACGCGATAAGCACCAAAGCTGTGATGAAGACCGGACGCATCATGGGAATGATGACCACGACATAAGTTTTCACTGTGCCGATCCCATCCACTCTGGTGGCTTTCCAAATGTCTTCATCAATGCCGCGCAGGCCTGCGAGCATGATGCACATGATCAGCCCAGTGCCTTGCCATAGCCCCGCAATCAGCAGACCAAAAATGACGGTTTCGGGGTCGTTGAGCGGATTGAACGTAAAGCTTTCCCACCCCCAACCGCGCACCACGCTTTGCAGGCCAAAGTCTGGGTTCAGGATCCACTGCCAAACCAAGCCTGTCACGACAAATGACAGCGCGAATGGATAGAGGAAAATCGTTCGAAAGGCGCTTTCAAATCGGATCTTGCGGTCCAGGCAGGCCGCAAGGCTAAAGCCCAGAACCAACGTCAAGACCAGCGAACACCCACCATAAACCGCGAGGTTCTTAATCGAGATAATCCAGCGATCCGTTTCCCAAAGCCGTTCGTATTGATCGAAACCGACCCACTTCGTCTTGGGCAGCATACGCGATCCGGTAAAGGAATAAGTGACAGTCCAGGCGGTGCCGCCGACGAAGACGAAAAGTGCTGTCATGATCATCGGAAGCGACGCAACTTTTGCCATCCAGTTCTTGAACAGACGGTTGGGCCGCTTTGTTCGACGGTGAGGGCTGTCCGAGGCCACGGTCATCGTGTCGGCTCCAATTTAGCAAAATGTCGGGGTTGGTCCGGCGCCCCATGCCGCCGGACCAGATCAACGTGGTGTTTAGTCCGCGTCTTCGATCAACTTAGCATAGGCCGCCTGAGCGTCCGTTGCAGACATATCGCTGGACCAGAACTGTGCCATCAAGTCTTCGATCTGAAGCGTTGTGTCCTGAGAAAACGAGATATCTCCGGATGGAAGCACGCCCCCCTCAGCCAAAATGCCAAGGCCCTTCTGCATGCAACCGTTGGCCGCAGACATGTCAATGTCACCGCGCACCGGCAGAGAGCCTTTGGCAAGATTGAAAGACACTTGAACCTCTGGCGAGATCAGCAGTGCGGCCAATTCTTTCTGGGCGGCCGTGATTTCAGGATCGTCGTTGACAGGGAAGTAGAACGCATCACCTCCGGTATCCAGTACCGCGTTGAGACCCAAACCTGGCAGGCAAGAATAGTCTTGGCCCTCTACGGCTTTGGCTACGGCGAATTCACCCTGCGCCCAATCGCCCATGATTTGTGCACCAGCTTTACCGGTGATGACCATGTTTGTCGCCTGGTTCCAGTCCTGGACGTTGGATTCTGCTGCCAGCGCTCGAGAGGCGGCAACAGCTTCAAAGGCCGCGGTGTATTCAGGGCCGCGTGCCACGTCTGCGTTCTTGTTGACGTTCACTTCGGTCCAAGCGTCCAGACCGGCGACCGCTAAGGTAACCGCACCAAATGCGATGTTTTGCTGCCAGCCCTGCTGCCCCATCGCCAACGGAAGGGTTCCCGCCGCTTTAAGGTCACCGGATGATGCCACAAATTCATGCCAGTTCGTCGGAACGTCAAGACCAGCGTTCTTGTAGGCGTCGTGAGACAGCCAAATCCACTGCGCGGAGTGAATATTCACTGGAACACAATAGATGCGACCGTCCAGCGTACAAGCGCCAAGCAAGGATGATGGGTTCACGATGTCGGACCAGCCGCCAGCCTCGGCAACGTCTGTCAGATCAAGCAGAAGCCCGGCTTCGATCAGTTCTTGCGCCTGACGGCCATGGTTCAACTGTGTTGCGGCCATCGGGTCGCCGCCCAGAATGCGTGAAATAATAATTGGGCGCGCAGTGCCGCCGGAACCAGCAATTGCGCCATCGACCCAAGTGTTGCCAGTTGCATTCCACGCGTCGGCGAATTTGGACACGGCTGCGGCTTCACCACCCGAGGTCCACCAGTGCGTCACTTCGAGTTCGACGCCTTCGGCACTTGCGATCGTTGCGGACGCCGCAGTGAGCGCGGTTCCTGCTACAAGTGTCTTGATGATCTTTGACATTGTTTCCTCCCAGAAAATGCGGGTTCCCGCCTATAATTTTCGATTGCTTTGCAGATCATCTGGCCTGCAATCGATTACATCGTCATCCGGCATTGATGTTTGTGTCAATAAGTAATGTAATCGATTGCAGAAATACATGTGGGTTGCGGAGACTTAACGGTGGTAAAAACCTCGACACTTCAGGATGTTGCACGGGTTGCAAAAGTTTCGACTGCGACGGTCTCGCGGACGCTCTCAAACCCTGATGTTGTGTCCGAATCGACCCGGCGACGGGTGTCAGAGGCCGTGAAGGTCACCGGTTACCGCATCAATCGTGCGGCCCGTAACCTGCGCACTCAGCGGGCGCACTCGGTTCTTGTCCTGCTTCCCGACCTCACCAATCCGTTCTTTTCAACGATCCTCGAAGGTATTTCTCGGCACCTCTCACAGCAAGGTTATTCGATGCTGATTGCCAGCACCGAACAAGTACACGCGAGTGGCGAACGGTTGATCGATTACCTTGATGACGCCCGCGCAGACGGGATGATTGTTCTTGACGGTGGTCTTGATCCTGACGTGGTCGAGATGCTCGAAAACGCACCTCAGGCCAAACGCATCCTCTTTGCCTGCGAATGGGTCGATGGCGCAACCTTCGCGTCCGTGCGCTGCCAAAACCGTCAGGGCACTCGAGCGGCTGTGAACCACCTCTTTGACCTCGGGCATCGCAATATTGCCCATGTGACCGGCCCGGTGGGTAACGTGCTGATGCAAGCCCGCAAAGACGCGTTTGTCGATGAGACTAAAAAATTAGGCCTTATACTGCGGCCCGAATGGTTGATTGCGGGAGACTTCTCTCTGGCTGCGGGGTGCTTGGCGGCGCAAGCTTGGATCGCAATGCACAACCGACCAACTGCGGTTTTCTGCGCGTCAGATCAGCTCGCCATGGGGTTCATTTCCGAACTGTCCCGCCATGACTTCAAGGTACCCAAGGATGTGTCCGTTATGGGCTTCGACGACATCGACCTGGCCGAACAATTCATCCCGCCGCTAACCTCAGTGCGTCAAGATCGCTTACTGATCGGCGAAACTGCAGCCAAAATGCTGATGGCACGGGTCAAAACACCCGGTGACGATCAATTGGAACATGCTGCAGTTATCCCCGTGTCACTCGTCACGCGTGAAAGCACAGCAGCGCCAAAGTGATGATCGATTTCGCTAAATCCAACACCAGAAATTGGATTTAGAGCGGCGTCCACGATTGGCGCACGGACTGCTGTACAAGCAACTCAAGGCCACGGCAACAGCGGTTCCCCGGTTTCACCGAACACCCCAAGAACAGGCAGCAACGGGGAAGATGCACGCTTAGGGCCGGGAGGCGTCATTCTCTGTGCAATTCACGAATGCCGGGATGGTGAGCTTTCTGTTGATTGGACAAATAGCCACGATCGCATCTCTTATTTGTAGGCTTGGTTCCAACTGTAGAGTTGTCCCAATATACGGCAAAGGGAGTGCCCCTTGTCAGTAAGCGAGTATCCGACCCGCCGACGTGCATCGTTCTTCGGAGAGCGACAGACTATTCCGTGCGCTTCGAAATCCTTCAACTGTTCGGTCAGTACCTTGCGGCTGATGCCGTCTATCGCTCGAATTAGCTCCAGAAAGTGCATTTCGCCCCCCGTTAAGCAATGCAAAATGCTTGGCCCGTGTTTGCCACCCAATACGCGAAGCGTTTGGGCGACAGGACACTCTCCGGTGACTGGGTCTACCCATGAATTGATCTCAACCATCATCTCGTCACTTCAGTTTCTAGTTACAAAAAGGTGCCTAATTGCAGTGAATGGCGGAGTGTCTATCTACCGCATTAAACGCCCTTAGGAACAAACACCCGCAATGACAAAAATCTGTATCGAAACCATTCCCATACTGCCTTTTGGCATGCTGAACGCTTTCCTGATCATCGGTGATGGGAAAGTCGTTCTTGTGGACACGGGCCTACCTCATTCGGAGGCCAGAATCTATAAGTTGCTGAAAAAACACGGTTTAGACTGGTCGCATATCAGTGCCATTGTTCTAACGCATGCACATGTCGATCACGCAGGTTCTGCGGTTGCAGTTCAAGCTCTGACATCTGCTCCGGTAATCGCCCATGAAAGGGAGATACCATATTGTCAGGGCGAGCCGCCGATCATGAACGCAACGGGGATGTTTGGGCGTCTGTTTTACAAAACTGGTGCGATACTGGAACCTTTTCCCTGCTTCACGCCAGATATACCCATGGTGACAACGGAGCTCAGCCTCGCAGAATTCGGTTTTCCGACAGTCACTATTTTACACACGCCTGGACACACTCCGGGGTCGGTATCTGTGCTCTTGGACGACGGACGCGTGATTGCCGGTGATCTGGCTGCGTCTGGGATATTGCTAGGGGGGATCGTCTTACGGAAACGCCCCAAGCGCCCTCCGTTCGAAGAAAGCCCCCACCACGCTGCAACCTCTTTGGGTCAACTTTTGTCGCGTGGTGGAGAAACATTTTACATTGGTCATGGCGGGCCACTTTCTACAAAGGCGATCACGGTTCACATCACTGCCTTGAGAAAGCTAAATCCTGTGTCCGGCTGATGTTACGCAATGTCTCTAATTGCTTGAGCCATCTGGCAACGTGAATTGCGACCGGTCTTTCGCCGCTGCGGTTAAGAAGCGCACCAATGAGCCCAGAACATCTATTGTCTGTGATGCGGGGAATGCCTGTTTCGACAAAAACACGCCTCCGAGAGCTGACAGACGATCTAACCTCTTTGAACGTTCCGAAGCTTAATGCACTCCGCCTGCAGCCCAAAGTGGCGGAGTGCGAATACTGATCCAGATTCAACCGCGTAGGTTCAATACCCGACGGTAAAGCAGGCTCGGCTGAACTCTGCATTCTGCGCTTCGTCCACTAAGGCAACGGCAAAGTCCTCCATCGAAATCTCAGAGTTGCCATTGGTGTCGACCAGAAGCGTATCTGTGCCGGTTCGAAATTCCCCCCGGCGCACACCCGGTCTTAGAAGTGCGGAGGGACTTGCATAGGTCCAATTGGTGCCGGTGGTGTCCACGCAGAGCTCGAACTGGGCGAAGGAGGCCCTGGCGGTTGGCACGACGTCTTCGGGCAGAAAATTCGGGTCTGAAAGCACGGTATGTGGGCTGCCATCAGGTAGGCGTAGACGAGCGGCTCCTCCCACAATGATCACCCGTTGATCAGCGATCGACGCTCCTTTGAGGATGGACCGCGTGAGGTCAACGACTTCACCTTCCCTCCCTTTGGGTGTCCGGAGAGAACTGATTGCAACATCATTTCCGGACATTGCCCTGGCAACCTCTGATGGATCGCTGACGTCAGTGATTTGACCAACGACAGAGTCAGGTAACTTCGACAGACCCGCCTCGTTTCTGACGGCGGCGGTAACGTCGTGACCGCGGGTGATGGCCTCTGTGACAGCGCGGGAGCCAACTTCACCTGTTGCTCCGAATACTATGATTTTCATTTGGTGATCCTTTAGTTTGATGTGTGAACAGCAGGTTTGGAAAGGGTTAGACGGATTGGCCACTGGCTGACTTGACCGAGAGAAACAGCTATCAGAACGATGGCGGCTCCAGTGACTTGCCAAGCAGTGAGGGCTTGGCCCAGCACCACCCATCCAATCAAAACGGCTGATAGCGGGCTGAGGAAGCCGAGCGCGGATACCGCACCCGGTTCGATGCGAGCGACACCTCTGAACCACAGGAAATAGGTCAGCGCGGCCCCCACGATCCCAAGATAAGTTATGCCAAGGAGGTTCCGGGTCTCGAAGGGCGGCAAAGGAGGTTCAAGCAAAACCGCAAGAGGCACCAACAACACCCCACCTGCAGTCAGTTGCCAGGATGTGAAGGTAAGCAGGGGAACCGGCGGCTGCCATCTGCGCGTAAGCACCGTGCCAGTCCCCATGGAGACTGCGCCGCCGAGCCCTGCGAGCAGCCCGACAGGGTCCAGCACATTTTCGCCGCCAAGCACAAGAATCCCGACACCGACAATTCCCATCAATGCGGCGGCAATTGAGGTGACCTTGATGGTGGTCCCCAGAGCGAACGAAGCAAGAAAGACAACGATGAGCGGTTGAACGGCTCCGACCGTTGCTGCAACCCCACCAGGAAGCCGGTAGGCGGCGACAAAAAGTAACGACCAGAACAGGGTGAAATTGAGCGCCCCAAGTAAAAACACACGGGCCCACCATAACCCTTGCGGCAATTGACGGGACAGAACCAGCAGCAGCAAGCCGGCTGGCAGCGCGCGCAGAGCTGCCATCGTGATCGGATACCCCGCCGGCAAGAATTCTGTCGTCACGAAATAGGTACTGCCCCAAACCAAAGGAGCGATGGCCGTAGTGGCAATATCAATCTTGCGCGTCATTTCGAATCTCCACTTATCTTGACGTCAAGATAGTTGCGGAAATCTTGACGTCAAGATAAGGCTTCGATATCTTTACTCACATGGATCATGTTGACCGCATAGTTGCGCAATGGAATGACGCACGCCCGGACCTGGACGTTGGACCAATGGAAACCATCGGTCGGCTGTCACGTCTGACTACTTTGTTGAGAAGTGAGATGGAGAAAACTTGGAAGAGTTACGGCCTGAACGCAGCAAGCTTTGATGTTTTGGCAACCTTACGAAGATCAGGGAAGCCTGATGGCTTGTCTCCAGGTGAACTTCTTGACTTGACGATGGTAACTTCCGGGACAATGACCAACCGTGTAGATCAGTTGGTCAAGGCCGGGTTGGTCACGCGAATTCAAAACCCCGACGATAAGCGTGGTTTCCTTGTTCGTCTGACAGACCACGGCATGACAACAATTGAGGCTGCGGTAACCGATCACGTAGAAACGCAGCACCGCTTGATGGATTGCCTGTCCGTCAGGCAAAGGGATGAATTGAACGGCTTTCTCAAAATGCTCACGGTGTCAATGAAACCCAACACTGGTTAACTCCGAGCCGCATTTTTCGGGCACCGAAACAACCGAAACTGTGTCCGCATATCGGTCATTTGTTCCTGTCATGGCAAAGATTTTCTTTCGCTAGGGCAAAACCTTTGGCCTGACTTTCGCTTCGGGCCGGGAGCTGTCGTCCGACGGAGCAAGTCGAGCGACTGCTTAGAACGCAGTTGCGGTTGGCATGTCGCAATTGCTGCACGACCAGCCAAGGTCCGCAATGGCGGGCTGCAGCCAAGTACATCATTGGGCGGTGTATGTCAGTTTTTGACCAGTCACTTCCCTTTGCCCCCCCAAGCGTGCAATGTTTTGGTCATCTCCATCATGAACTGCTGCACAACTCGACTTAGAGTGCGCAGAGACCGGCTTTCTGCATACACGACCGTCAGCGCTTCCATCTCCTTGACGGACAGCTGAAAAGATCCTCGGCGTAATCCATTCATGTCGGCAAAATCGGAGATCAGGCTTCGAATAATTGCGGGAGCCTTCTTGGTGGTGAGTTCAGGGATCCTGTAGATCGTGCATTGTGACCTTAACGCGGCGGAAATGGCTGCACGGTCATTTTCCGTCAGATTCCAATTGATCTGGCTCGCATCTACGATGGCTTTGAGGTGGCGCTCAAAATACCGGCGCGCCTCGTATGGTTCCAACAGGCCAAGCAACTCGCCCTGGATGTCGCCGTTTTGGTTGCGTGGGGCTTGTCTATTTCGTCGGCAAGAATGCATTGGGCTATTGTCTGAGACGATGCATCTGCTTCAGTCACAATGCCCGCGTGGGGGCCGTGCTTGCCCAAACTGAAACCGAGGAAAATGAGATCCAGACCCGCAATCGCTCCTTATGGCTGAGGAAACCTTGGGGGCAGGTCAGGAGCAGAACAAGTAGCTCTGCCCCTTTTAGGGGAGATGTTCCTGTATATGTCATGCGGTCGTGGCCAGTTTTATTACCACCGAAGTGCAATACCCGGGAAAGCAATCAGCAATCCGACGGCAATGACCTGCAGCATGATGAATGGCAGGAGCGCACGGAAGATCTCACCTAGGCTGATGTCCGGCGGTGCGACACTTTTGAGATAAAAGGCTGCCGGTCCAAAAGGCGGGGACAGGAAGCTAACTTGCATGTTCATGGCAAACAGCACTCCGAACCAAATCGGATCAAAGCCCAGATCTATCACGATCGGCACAAAGATCGGCATGGTCAACAGTGCGATGCCAACCCAATCCAAAAACATGCCGAGCATAAACAGGATTAGCATCATGAACAAAATTACCATCGTCGGATTGTCAGACACGCCGGTAATCAGCGTCTGCACAAAGCGGATACCGCCCATCAGATTGAAGACTCCGACCAAGGCCGAAGCGCCGATACCGATCCAAACGATCATGCCGACCGTCGATAGCGTTTGCCGCGCAGCACCCATCATAAGTTTGATATTAAATTCTCGGCGGATCATGGTCGACAAAGTAACACCAAGAACGCCTACTGCGGAGGCTTCTGTCACACTAGCGATACCGCCATAAATCGAACCAAGCACAAATATGACCACCAATATCGGCAATACCAGCCCCTGTAGCAGGCGCAGTTTTTCGGCTCTCGGCACTTCGCCAGGCTCCGGGATAGGGGCAGCCGCGGGGTTCGTATAGGCCAGAACCAGGATATAGGCGGCATACATGCCGGCCAGCATCAGTCCGGGTAGGAACGAAGCGGTAAAGAGATCACCAATCGAGACGCTGGCGGTCAGCCCATAAATGATCAACACAATGGACGGCGGGATCATTGTGCCAAGCGCGCCGCCCGCACAACAGACTCCGATTGCCAGTTTCCGATCATAGCCAAGCCGCAACATTTGTGGCAGCGCAATCACGCCGAGGAGCACCACTTCGCCACCGATGATGCCTGACATGGCGGCAAGCACAACAGCCACCAACAATGTTTGAATGGCGACGCCGCCGCGCAGTCGTCCGCCGACCAATCGCATGGCGTCAAACAGATCGCGCGCAATGCCGGACCGATCAAGGATGGCTGCCATCAGCACAAACATCGGAACGGACACGAAAACAAACGAATTCACAAAGCTGAAAATGCGACTGACAATCAGCGGGATGGCGTTTGGCCCGAACCACCCCAGAGCAAAAACCAGTGCCACCAGTAAAGTCACAAAGGCCAGGGGCATTCCTGTCAGCAAAAGCAGCAAGAGCGAGGCGAACATCAACAGAGTCGCGGTTTCGATCCCAAGCGCTTTGAGATCAGGAATAAGGGCAAGCAAGTCAGTCATTTCCGTCTCGCGTAATTAAAGGCCAAAACGGCAAATTGCAGGCACATCAAGATCAGAATGACCAAGAGGAATAGCTTTAGCAGGCCAGGCGTCGGTGGATCCCATGCTGACCCGGAGGTCTCAAGCCGGAAATCCCCAGCGGGCGTCCAAATGGCCCGCTTGACCACCAGCCAGCCCGCCCAGGAAAACAGGGTACAGGCCAGCGCGCAGGCCAGAGAAATGGCGATGTTAAACATCCGCCGCAACCTTGGAGGCAATGCGTCGTAAATCAGAACAACCCGGATATGCCGGTTCGTGGCAGTGCCAAACAAGCCGCCATAGACAAATGTGATCGCGGTAAGGAATATAACCGTTTCATGTGCCCATTTCGTTGGTGCGTTGAAGCCGTAGCGCATCACAACCTCATATATCAACGCAGCCGCAGAGAGCACGATGGCCACGGCGAAGAAATCGCCTAACCGGACTATGACTCGCCCCAGCAAACCGGCCTCAGAAATGGCGGTGTTCCGTTTGCTGTCGAGATCGTCGGAATCTGTCATTGAACTGTCCCATATTAGAACCGAACCGCAGCAGAGGCCGCGGCTCGGCATAGTTTAGCGAGTGCCCGGCTTATTCGGCCAGAAGGCCTTGCTCGCTCAGGTAGGCGGTAAGAACATCATACACGCGCTGAGCGTTGTCCGATTTTTCCGCAATCGCCACCCACTGAGATTTTGCAATGGCACGGAATTTTGCACGCTCCGCTGCCGACCAGTTGTGGACGGTAATGTCGGGGTTCGTGTTGGCTGCGGCAACTGCAACCGCGTCACGCATCGCCAGCTGACTGGTCATGTTGCGGGCAAAATCGCGCACCGACATCTCAAGGATCGCCTGAAGATCGGCAGGCATGCTGTCCCACGTACCTTTGTTGATTGAGACTTCCACGAGCGGCATCGAGTGAAAGCCCGGATAGACCGGGTGGCCCGCGACGTCATGCATGCCCTGCTGATGGTTGGTTGAGAACACGGTGTAGTCAGCCGCATCAATCACACCCTTGTCGAGCGAAGTGAACACCTCTGAACCAGGCAAGTTTACTGGCGCGGCGCCTGCAGCCAAGAACACATTCTGAACCAGACCTTCAGGTGCCCGCATTTTTAGGCCCTTCAGATCATCTACACCGTTCAGGGGCACTTTTGAAATAAATGCCTCAAGGCCGGGCGTGGTGGCGCCGATGAACTGCAGTCCATAGGGATTCAGCAATTCATTCATCAATTGCTTGCCACCGCCATATTCGATGAAATTCAGCATCTCGGAAGGCGAACCATAGGCGCCAACCGGGTTTGCGATCAGGCTAAAAGCAGCATCTTTGCCTGAAAAGTACGACGTATCGGTGATGTGCCCATCAATAATGCCAGCAGCAACAGCATCCTGAGTTTCGGTGTGCTGCACGATGGAGCCGACAGGCAGCATCTCAACGGTCACGCGACCGTTGGTCATTGCCGCCACATTTTCAGCCCAGGCCTGCTTCAGTTCGAAGTTCGGGTTGCCGGACGGATCCGATGACTGGAACCGCAATGCGTAGTCAGCGGCAAAGCCCGCGGTTGCGGTGCAAGCCGCAAGAACTGCGGCTGTGATTGTTTGTATAAGTTTCATACTCTAATCTCCTCCTATTGAGTATTTGTCGTGGTTTTAGGGCAATCGCCCAATTGCGGTTCAAGTGCTGCCAAAATCTCGGTGACGATCTTTTCTTTGGGATGGCTGGCGTCAATTTCGATGTGACGCTCGTCCGGTGCCGGGGGTTCCAACGTCGCCAATTGACTGTCCAATAGCGTTGGTGGCATGAAATGATCGCGCCGCTGCGCCAGACGCTGGCTGATCAATGACTTGTCCCCGGACAGGTAGACAAATTTTGCATTCGACAGATTCAATCGCAAAATATCGCGATAGCTCCGCTTCAATGATGAGCAGGCGACAACAACAGCTTTGCCTGGATTACGGCGCTGGATTGATTTGATTTCTGCCGCAATGCCAAGCAACCAAGGTTGCCGCATGTCGTCGGTCAGTGGGGTTCCGCTGCGCATCGCGGCGATATTGACTTCTGGATGAAATTCATCGGCCTCAACATAGATCGCATGGATTTTCGCAGACAGCGCCTTCGCCACTACGGTTTTGCCAACGCCACTGACTCCCATGACGATCAACGTTGCACTGCTGGATGTTTTCATTGCTCGACTCCCCTTGCGGAAACCATAAATGATTGCGCAATCATTTTGCAACCTTTTTCAGATCCTGCTAATCATGATCAACAAAATATGGGGATTCAGGATGGCCAAGCCGACTCTTGTGGATGTGGGAGAAGAAGCTGGAGTTAGCGCAATCACGGTTTCACGCGCGCTCCGATCACCCGAAAAAGTTTCTGATTCGATGCGTGCCAAGGTGGAAGCGGCGGTAAAAAAACTGGGCTATGTTCCGAACCAGTCAGCTTCCACGCTGGCCTCCAGCAAGACCAATTCAATCGTGGTGATGATCCCATCGATTTCCAACAACGTTTTCACCGATGTACTGGCAGGGATCACCGAGGCGCTGAAAGATACGCGTCTGACGCTGCAGATCGGCAACACCGGCTATGACCCGCAGGAGGAAGAGCGCATTTTGCGTTCCTTTCTCAATCCTGCGCCGACTGGTGTTATTCTTGCCGGTTTGGAGCAAACGGCAGAAACCCGAAAAATGCTTGCATCAGTTGGGGTTCCAGTGGTGCAAATCATGGATTTGGGCGATCAGCCAATTGGCAAAATAGTCGGGTTTTCACACGAAGACGCCGCTGTTGCCGGGACACGACACTTGCTCGAGAATGGTTACCGCAATATCGGATTTCTCGGTGCGCAAATGGATCCTCGATCGCAAAAACGCCTTGCCGGATTTCAACGTGCCATGCGGGAGGTTGGGCTTCTACAGGAACACGCGATTGCCGTTACCAACAGACCGTCAGACGTGCAGCAGGGCGCCACGCTATTCAACAAATTGGTGCGACGGTTCCCCGACTGTGACGCGGTCTTTTGCAACAATGACGACCTTGCACTTGGCGTCTTGTTTGAATGCCAGCGCCGGGGGATCTCGGTGCCGGACGATTTTGGAATTTGTGGGTTCAACGATCTTGGCACCACCTCTGAGTGTGTCCCGAAAGTGACCTCTGTCCGCACACCGCTCCGGCAAATCGGCATGGTGGCAGGGCAGATGATCAATAAAGGTGAAATGACCGAAACTGGGATAACAGTCGATCTCGGCTTTGAGATCTCTGAGCGCGAGAGTACGAGGCGAAAGATCTAGGTCACATTTATACCGGAGTTCGCCCGCGCGTCGGAAGTAAGCAACATAGGCTGCGAACCGAGAAGCATGGCAATGGCTAAAATGACTATTTTGGCGTCAATTCTTCGCACGGTAGGAGCGGCAACTTTGGCCGTACTGCCGACCTTCGTCTGAACCATGTGAATGTCCGCTTCTGACTGGTTCGCGCATGACGGTCAGTCTGCTTCGGGCTGATTCTGTGGAAAAACAACATGTTGCGAGCGCAGAAAGTGGCTTTCCAAATAGAGTGTGAGCACCTTTCTTTTCAGGCTTTGCGCATTTGCTGCGGTGCAGGGAAGATCTTGGCGAGCTTGCGGAGGTTTTGGGCTGTTGCGGCGAGGAGGAATTCGTCATTTGCGCCGCAGGGTCCACGCAATCGCATCCGCCCTAGGCCAAGGATGCGTTTAGATGTGCGAACAGCATCTCCACCTTTTTGCGCAACCGCATTGAGACTGCATACTGCTTTGTCTTGGCAATATCGCGGGCAACCTGACGGGCGTCTTCATGTTCTTCACGGGTGATCTTGCGCGCGTCAGCTTTGGGGCAGCACTTTAACTTTGACGGGCAGGCTTGGCAGGTGTGTTTCAGAGCTTGGTACTTGGCGACACCTTTTCCGCTGGGCCTGCGATTGGGATCAGAGTAATTGCGTCGGAACTGCTTAAGTGGCTCACCTTCGGGGCAGATGTACTGGTTGTTCGCGGGGTCCCATTCGAAGTCAGTCCGGGACCATGTGCCATCGGTGCGACCTGCCTTGTCCAGCACGGGGATGTGGGGTTTGATGTCGCGATCCACGAGCCACCCCAACATTGGGCCAAATCCGTAGGCGCTGTCCGCGATCAATCGTTCAGGATCAATATCATGCAGATCTTTGATCCGATCCAACATGGTGCGCACCGAACCAACTTCAGCCTGTCTGATCGACCGTGTGCCCTCAACGTCCACGATGACGCTATGGTCGGTATCGATCAGATAATTGGTGGAATAGCTAAAGAATGCAGGGCCTTTACGGGCGGCGGTCCATTGGCTTGCGGGATCAGAATGGGATGTGAACTGGGTTTCCACCTCTGATGCCGCGCCAAATGCTGCATCATCCAAAACGTCGAGGCATTCCTTCACAGCACGTGGCGCATCGTTTGGATCGATGGCGCTGCGATCCCAATCTTCCTTCGGTGTGGAGTTCTGTTTGTTCGCATCCGCCTCGATCAAACTGGCATCCGCCGCAAGGCGCTGCCCGCTCACCAGACCGTCTGCGATGCAGCGGGCAACGGTCTTCTCAAACAGATGCCGCAACAGTTTGCTCTCCCGAAAGCGCCCGTGACGGTTCTTAGAAAACGTCGAATGGTTCGGCACTGGCTCAGACAAATCGAGGCGACAAAACCAGCGATACGCGAGGTTCAAATGGACCTCCTCACACAACCGCCGTTCAGACCGGATGCCAGAACAATAACCCACCAGCAGCATGCGGATCAGCAGCTCTGGGTCGATGGATGGGCGGCCAGTGTGGCTGTAAAAGTCTGCGAGATATTGGCGGATGTCGCTTAGATCGACGAACCTATCAATGGAGCGCAACAGATGATCTTGGGGCACATGATCATCAATCGAGAACTCGTAAAACAGCGCGCCTTGCGCTTCTTGCTTTGGTCCTAACATCGAAATTATCCCCCTTGCCGAGGACAATTGAATCAGCGAATGGGCACTCAATCAAGCAAGAGTTTTTCAACAGAATTAGCCGAACCTCTGATCATTGAAGTAGGATTGGGCCATTGGCTAAACTCAGTTTTTGGAAAGAATTTAGCCAACGGCAAATTTATGAGCTCAAAATGGCAATCCCTGGGGTCAAAATGGCAATACCATGGGTACGTCCACATTGTTTCTCAGATCACATCACCCACACTTGCTGTGGCCACAGCTCCGGCATGTCATACAGCCTTCCACCATCTGCAGGTCAAACTGACCACAGCTTGGGCAGGCTTTGCCCCGTGGCGCTTCCCCCACAGCCATCACCTCGGCCTGCGGGTCGGACTTCAAGCCCATGCCCTCACCTTCGATGAAGCCAATTGCAATCATGTGGCGCTCAAGCACGCCGCCAATGGCTGCCAAAATGGATGGGATGTATTTGCCTTCCATCCAGGCGCCACCACGTGGGTCGAACACCGCTTTCAGCTCTTCCACCACAAAGGACACGTCGCCGCCACGACGGAACACCGCCGAAATCATCCGGGTCAGCGCCAGCGTCCAGGCGTAGTGCTCCATGTTTTTGGAGTTGATAAACACCTCAAACGGACGGCGATGGCCGTTGATGATCACATCATTCACCGTCAGGTAAATAGCGTGCTCGCTGTCTGGCCATTTCAGCTTGTAGGTCGCGCCTTCAAGGCTCTGCGGACGCTCCAACGGTTCTGCCATGTAGATGACCTCACCGGAGTCCGCCACGTGATCCGCGGGCTGCTCACCCGGCGCCTGTTCGCTGCTCTCAGAAACAGTCAAAACCGAGCCGGTCACATCATTTGGACGGTAGGTGGTGCAGCCTTTGCAGCCAGTGTCCCAAGCCTGCATGTAGACATCTTTGAAGCTCTCAAAATCAATGTCTTCCGGGCAGTTGATGGTTTTGGAGATCGAGCTGTCGATCCATTTCTGCGCCGCCGCCTGCATGCGCACATGCGCCGCTGGTGCCAAGGTCTGCGCGTTCACGAAATAGCTCGGCAGCTCTTTGTCGCCAAACTTGTCACGCCACATTTGCACTGCGTAATCAACAACTTCCTCTTCCGTTCGCGAGCCGTCTTTCTGCAAAACCTTACGGGTGTAGGCATAGGCAAACACCGGCTCGATGCCCGAGCTCACGTTGCCCGCATAGAGGCTGATTGTGCCGGTTGGCGCGATGGATGTCAGCAGCGCGTTGCGAATGCCGTGCTCTGCAATCGCCGCTTTCACGTCCTCGTCCATGTCCTGAACCAGACCGCCATTGATGTATTTCTCTTTGTCGAAAAGCGGGAAAGCCCCCTTCTCTTTCGCCAGATCCACCGACGCGAGATAAGACGCCCGCGCGATGGCTTTCATCCAGGCTTCGGTCTGCAAGGCCGCCTCTTCGGTGCCATACTCCAGACCCAACATCAAAAGAGCATCGGCGAGACCAGTCACACCAAGGCCAATTCGGCGCTTGTTTTGTGCTTCGTTCTGCTGCTCCGGCAGCGGAAATTTGGACGCGTCCACCACATTGTCCATCATCCGCACGGCGGTTGCCACCAGATCAGTCAGCGCCGCTTCATTGAGTTCCGCCGCTTTTTCAAACGGATCAGTCACCAAACGCGCGAGGTTGATCGAGCCCAGCAAACACGCCCCATAAGGCGGCAAAGGTTGCTCGCCACACGGGTTGGTTGCCGCAATCTCTTCAACATAGCTGAGGTTGTTGCGTTGATTGATGCGGTCGATGAAAATCACGCCAGGCTCGGCATAATCATAGGTGCCCTGCATGATCTTATTCCACAGATCGCGCGCATCCACAGTGTGATACACCCGATCGCCAAACTTCAGCTCCCACGGGCCATCGGCTTTCACCGCTTCCATAAAGTCATCGGTCACCAGAACGGACATGTTGAACATGCGCAGGCGGGCTGGATCCGATTTTGCGGTGATGAAATCTTCCACATCCGGGTGATCACAACGCATGGTCGCCATCATCGCGCCGCGTCGTGACCCCGCAGACATAATGGTGCGGCACATTGCGTCCCACACATCCATAAAGCTCAACGGACCAGAGGCATCCGCCGCCACCCCCATAACGTCCGCGCCGCGCGGACGGATGGTGGAAAAATCATAGCCAATGCCGCCGCCCTGCTGCATGGTCAGGGCCGCTTCTTTCAACATGTCAAAAATGCCGGACATGCTGTCAGGCACGGTGCCCATCACAAAGCAGTTGAACAATGTCACGTTACGCGCAGTGCCTGCGCCAGCCGTAATCCGGCCTGCTGGCAGGTATTTAAAGTCTTCCAGCGCACCGTAGAATTTCTCTTCCCACTTGGCCGGGTCTTTTTCCACCTTAGCCAGGTCACGCGCGATGCGGCGCCAGCTGTCTTCCACCGACTGATCAATCGGCGTACCGTCCGCCTCTTTAAAACGGTATTTCATGTCCCAGATTTGCTCTGCGATGGGGGCGGCGAAACGGCTCATCGGTGGATTCCTTGGTTGTGCTGCGCGTGTGTTTAGGGTTTTTTAATCTATATCAAATCTGCGTCATCTGACAACGGGCAAATAGGGTGTTTTTCGCATGATGACCACTTTATTTTGGGGTTGAAGGTTAACAAGCCCACTATATACTGTGTGTCCCGTGCATAATCCTGTGGGAAAACTGTGGATAAATTCATGCATCTTGTGAAATTGTCAGTGGGCTCAGAGAGCCCCGAAACCCTTGCCGCATGGCAAGCCACTCATAAAGCACGCTTTCCCGATGGGTTGCCGCGTCATGTCACACGTATGTGGCCCAAACGTGAAGCTGAAATTGTCAACGGCGGCTCAATCTATTGGGTTATCAAGGGCAGCATCCAGTGCCGTCAGCGTATTCTGCGGCTCGACGAAGTTATCGGAGAAGACGGCATTCGTCGCTGCGCCATCGTTCTGGAACCAGAGGTACATCTAACACAGGCCGCACTCAAACGGCCTTTTCAAGGGTGGCGTTATCTGAAGCCCGAAGACGCGCCTGCGGACCTGCCATCCAACCGCGCCAATGACGACGTCCTGCCGGACGAGCTTAACCGCGCACTCGCCGAAATTGGCGTGCTCTAAAGGGATGAAACGCGCGGTGTGGTAACCGTTGCGCGCGCCCTGCCCCGCGCAAAAACGCACCGCTGCGAAGCAGTCGTGAAACCGACGCGATACCGGCATAGATTTCGCGGAGGTTTGGCGGGTTAACACGCCAACAAAACCAAGCTCAGCGCGCACCAATATCCTGCGGAGCCACCGACACTGACTTCATCACCGCATAACACGTCACGCCCCCTGACAACTCCAGCGCGGCCGCTGACCGTCGCGTGATCCGCGCCAATATGCGCCCAGCTATGGTGTCCACCGACACAATGGCGCCCGGCCCACAGCCAGACCGGACCGAGTGCACCTTGCCTTCCACAATGTTGAGCGCAGACAACCCCTTAGGCGCCTCTCTTGACAAGATCACATCATGCGCCGCCACGCGTACGCGCACCTGATCACCCACAGAATGGGACAGCTGAGGCAGCATCAAGGCCACGCCATTGGCGGACAACTCGGTCAATCCATCCTCATGGTGCCTGACCACCTTGGCCTCCAAAACCGCGCCCACTGCGCGCGGCCCCATTGGCGTAAAGCTCGGATCAGACAACACCTCCGCTGCTGGCCCCACCCGATCCACCTTACCATCCTTGAGCGCAACCACCGTTGTCGCCAACCGCGCCACTTCGGCAATCGAATGGGTAACGTACAGAATTGGCAGGGAAAATTCGTCCCGCAGACGCTCAAAATACGGCAGAATTTCCGCTTTGCGCGGCTCATCCAGCGCCGCCAATGGCTCATCCGCCAAGATCAATTTGGGCCGCGCCAACAACGCCCGCCCAATCGCGACACGCTGTTTTTCACCGCCCGACAACTCCGACGGTCGCCGCTCCAGCAACGCACCAATGCCAAGAATGTCGACAACCTGATCAAAACTCGCCACTTCGCACCGATCTTTGGACAACTTGTTGCCATACAACAGATTTTTACGCACATTCATATGTGGAAACAGCCGGCCTTCCTGGAACACGTAGCCCAGGCCGCGTTGATGTGTTGGCAGCCAGCGCCCTGCCGCACTGTCACTCAAAACCTCACCGTTCACCACAATGCGGCTCTGCGCGGGTTTAGCCAGACCGGCTACCGCATTGATCACACTGGTTTTTCCTGATCCGGAACTGCCAAACAAAACCGTCAGCCCTTTCGGCGCCTCAAAGCCTACATCGAGATCAAATCCCCGAAAGCCCTGCTGGATCTGCACCTCAACACTCATGTCTGCCCCACCTTTGCCGCGATCCGGCGCGCGAGCACTTCAGACAGAATTAACGCCCCTGCAGCCACAATGATGCTGATCACCACAAGCCGCATCGCCGCGATTTCGCCACCTGGCACTTGCAAAAATGAATAGATTGCACTGGGCAAAGTGCGTGTTTGTCCAGGAATATTGCTGACAAATGTGATGGTTGCACCAAATTCGCCCATCGCCTTGGCAAACGCGAGCATCATACCGGCCAACAACCCAGGCAACATCAACGGCAAGGTCACCGTTGCAAATACACGCAAGCGCGATGCGCCCAATGTGGCCGCCGCCTGCTCCAATTTTGGGTCAATAGCCTCGATCGAGAGCCGGATAGAGCGCACCAAAAGCGGAAACGCCATCACCGCTGCCGCCAGCGCCGCCCCTGTCCAGCGAAAGGCAAACACAACCCCAATCTCTTTGAGCGCGCCACCGATCACACCTTGGGTGCCAAATGTCACAAGCAGCAAATATCCGGTCGCAACTGGTGGAAGAACAAGCGGTAAGTGTACCAATATATTAATAAATTGTTTACCATGAAACTCCCAGCGCGCCAGAGCATAAGCCACAAATACCCCTGGCCCCACCGCGCAGATCATCGCCCAAAACGCCACCTTGAGCGACAGGCCCACAGCAGCCCATTCCTGAGGGCCAAGCCACTCGGTCATTGCGCCACCTCCCGCACAAGGAACCCGCGACTTGCAAACGCGGAACGCGCGACTTCACTTTCCAGAAAGGACATAAACTCAACCACTTCGGGCCGAACTTGGCCTGCAACAATGGCTGCGGGATAGACAATTTCACTGTGGCTCTCTGCGGGCAATTCCATCAAAATCTGAACGTTGTCTTCGACCAGCGCATCCGTGACATACACGAGGCCCGCTCCCACTTCGCCCAATGCCACCAGTGCGAGCGCCGCGCGCACGTTGTCGGTCTGCACAACAATCGGCTGGACATCCTCCCACATGCCCAACGACGTCAGCGCTTCTTTGCCATAAATACCCGCAGGTACAGCCTCCACAAGCGCCATCGCCACACGACCAGACTTTAATATTTTCAATAATTGAGAGATATCCGGCTCTGTCGCGTTGGGTCGGGTGTTTACCGGAACAACAACGGTCAACGCATTGCCAAACATGGAATTTATCGAGAAGTTCTCGAGGAAACCCTTGGTCCTAAGATATGTCATCCAATTGACATTTGCCAACATCACAACATCCGCTGGCGCGCCATACTCGATTTGCCGGGCCAATGCCGACGACCCTGCAAAAGACAGGGTTACCTGATGCCCGGTCTGCACCTCAAAAGCGGTCACAACATCTGTCAAAACTTCTTGTAAACTGGCTGCAGCAAAGACGTTGACTTGGTCCGCGCGCGCCGACGCAGCCACTCCGCTCCAGACACTGGAGGCGATCAAGAAAGCAAAAAGATGAAACCGCAGCATTGAACCTATGTGGCAAGACAACTTCTCAGTGTTTGCATAGGCCTAACGAATGAAGCCCAACCTGCGCAAGGAGTTTGCACATACGAATCCGTCTTTTCGGTGACTTCGCGCGCGGCGCAGGCTTTCTGGCTTAATCGTAACTTAGAAATCCAAATGTCGAGGAGGACGTAAACCCTTTTTCGGCGGACCCTGTCGCGGCCATCGCCGACATCGCCAAAACCGTCAACGTCAGAAACATCATCGCGCGTTTTTGCATATCAATACCTCCAAATGACACCACCTTCCCCCATGCGGTCCATTTTAGGGAGTTTTGGTAAAACCAGAGTGAACACCACTAGGTTTCTAACACGGACAAACATAAAAAGGCCGGCATACGTTTTCCGCATACCGGCCTCGTTAAGACATTGGTTTTGTTGCCGCCTATGCAGACAATCGATGGTCTTCATCAAAGGCTTCTGCTGCGCTTCCAACAGGGGACGGGCGGAAACTCCCCACCAGTTCAGCCAGCTCACTTGCCGCTTCCTGCAAGGCGCGGCCTTGTGCGCTGGACCGGTCCACCAAGCTGGCATTTTGCTGGGTCACACGGTCCAAATCCATCACTCCGGCGTTGATTTCAGTAATCGCAGTGGCCTGATCACGAGAGCTGTCGGCAATCTGCACCGCCAGTTTACTGACGTCCTGGATCTTGTGGATGATCTCTTCAATCGCCTTGCCTGCCTGATCCACCAGATCCACGCCAACCTCAACCTGATCTGACGACATATCAATCAATTCCTTGATTTCATGTGCACTTGTTGCGGAGCGGAGCGCCAGAGAGCGCACCTCCGAGGCCACCACCGCAAATCCACGACCACTGTCACCAGCCCGCGCAGCCTCCACCCCGGCATTCAGAGCCAAAAGGTTGGTTTGGAACGAAATGTCTTCGATCACACGGTTGATTTCGCTGATTTTGCCGGAACTGTCTTTGATGTCTTGCATCGCATCCATCGCGGATTTGACAATTTCACCGCCACGCAGCGCCTCACCTTTGGTTGCAGTCACGGTGCTCTCGACCGATTTGGTCTGATCGGAGGCTGTCTGCACGCTGTCGGTGATGGAGCCAATTGCAGCGGCGGTCTCTTCCAACGTGGCCGCCTGCGCCTCGGTGCGTTTGGCCAGGTTCTGTGTGCCTTCCGCCATTTCCCCGGTCTCATCTTCGATCTGGGAAATCGTGCCCAACACACGGCCAATCACATCATCCAGCGCCTCAGCGGTTTTGTTGAAATCAGCCCGCAGCATTTCGTAGTCGCTGTTGAACGCGGTGGTGATGCGGTGGCTCAACTGCCCTTGCGCCAGATGGTTCAAGCCGTCGGCCAACTCATTCACCACTTCGGATTGCTCACGTGCGGCATCTTGGGCTTGGCTTTCCATCGTTTTGTTGGCTTTAATGGTCTCGACAAACTCCCGGACAGCGCGCGCCAGACGGCCCAACTCATCCTTGCGCTCGGTGGAGGGCACCTCGCTTGCTGTGTCGCCTTCTCGCAAGGCCGTGATGCGCGCCACGATCCGCGCCAATGGACGTGTCACACCGGCGGCGGAAAAATACACAATTGCCGACATCACCAGGCAAATGACAGCCACAGCAATCAAGGACTGCATATAAAGCTGGTTGACCACAGCGGCGATCACACCGTCATAAAACCCCATGACCATTTCCGCGACCACTGTGCCATCGGTGTGATGGATCGGAAATTTCACATAGGCCACATGATTGGCCTCAAACCGCGCCTCAGCCTCTTCCATCGCCAGAATCTCGGCCACGCCAGCTTCCCAACCGGTTTCATCCGCGCCTTCTACGGCCACTTTGGCAAACAGCTCTCCGTCCACGAACACTTTGGCAAACAAGGCATTTTCCATTTGGGTCACGCCGGCAATTGCGCCTGCGGCCCCATCGGTATTGAAATCCCAAACCGCGGCGGCCACCGGTGGCGCAACAAAGGTCTGTGACAACGCCAATTCGCTCTCAAACGCCCTGATCAACGTATTGCTCTGCTTGGTTACCCAAAACACCGTGGTGGCAATGAAGGCCACCAAAATACAGGCCACGATGGGCAGCAACAGCCGCCCCATGATCGACAGCCCCAAAGACCGCTTCTTTTCACCAGTCATCATTCGCTCCGGCCAGACCGCGTCCGCATCCTGCAGCGCGACCTGAATAGGCGCCAGCTCTATGGCGCAGTTTCAAATCTGTTGTCGGTTCCGAGTCTGCCTCTGTAACAAGCCCGAAACGCTCCGCCCCAACCGGCCCAAACAACCAAATTGGGAGTACCTTCAACCCTGAATGCCTCTGTGAGTTTTGGCGCACAGAGCAACCATCCCGCCCTGAAAAAACCGCACCGACGCATTAAGTTCATCGGTCAAACTAGAGCTGGTGAGTTAATAGAGGCTTACGGGATGCGACAGAATTTCACATGTGAAACAGGCTTTACCTAAGCCTTTGGCCACGCGCCGTTTTTCCGCAGGTCGGTTGAACTGATTTCCCGCATAGGAATATTTGCGAAGGCCCAGGCAGGAGCTTCTACGCGACTCAGCTGGCGGCTTTGCTTCGGTTGCAGGCGCGCCTTTTTGAACACCTGTGCTGCCTTGGCGGTGCGCGCCTCAATCCGGTCGCCGGGGCGCGCCAACACCCCTACCGGCACCCGCGCCATGATCTCTTGCCAGTCGCGCCAAAGATGAAACTGCGCCAGGTTGTCCGCGCCCATAAGCCAAACAAACTGTGCGTGCGGACATTTGTGCTGCAAGACCGCAAGCGTCTCGGCGGTGTAGCGCGTGCCCACACGGGCCTCAAAATCGGTGATGTGCACCCTCGGATGATCCATAATCTGAGCCGCTGCCGCCATGCGTCGCTCAAGCTTCGCTGGCCCACGATCTTTGAGCGGATTGCCTGGGCTCACCAGCCACCAGACCTGATCCAGTCCAAAGCGCTTGAGTGCCTCTAGCGTAATATGCACATGGCCTTTGTGTGGCGGATCAAACGATCCCCCAAGCAGCCCAATTCTTTGGCCGCGCGCGACATATGGCAATCCGTAAGGCACGCTGGCTAAAGAGCTTTGAGCGGCGCTGAAGTCAACATCAAAGCTCCGCCTTCGGCAAAAAGGGCGGCCAATCGTGACCGCCCATCTCTTTCTTTTAGCTTTGGGATTAGTGCGAATGCGCGTGTGGCGCGGTCAACATCAACCCGGGGGCTGGCTTCTTCAGGTCATGCGGGTCTTGCCCTTTGGCCGGAATTTCCACCCATGGGTTTTCGCCTTCAAAACAGGCCTGAACCGTTGGGAAAAACAGCATTTCACCTGCGGGCAGAGACTTATCCAGCTTCGCCATAAAGACAAACTCGTCAAAGTGAGGGGCGGCCAGCTCACCGGTCCAAACCACCTCTTTGACACCTTCGGTCATGGTCCGACCATGCAGCTCGTAGCTGTTTTCATAGGCGCCATTCACAGTTTCCAGCGTCCAGCCTGGTTTGGGCATTGGCTTTACCGACAGCACGCCCTCAGGGATCTGCACGCGCATGGATTTGGTTGCGGAGCCATCACAGCCATGGCCGATACGAACAACCGCCTTATAGTAGCTGCCCACTTCGGCTTCTTTGACTTCCAACGTGGCATGCGCATTGGCCACGGTTGCAGTTGCCGCCGCAAACACGCAGGCGGACACAATGTGAGAGAGTTTCATGTTTGATTTCCTGATTTCTTTGAGATGTAGGGGGACTCCCCCGTTGGATTGGTCAGGAAAAAACCGGCGGTGCTCTTGCAGAATAGGCGGCATCTCCTGTCCGCACAGACCAAGTCTGAGACGGCCAGAAAACCCGGCCCTTGTAAGAGGAAGCAGGGATCGGTAGGGATTGGGTTTGCCCGAGCAAAGCGGTTGTGGCGATGACACAGCTTGGGCACTCCTGCCCCGCATCGCTGCCCATCTCGCCGCAGATGTCCCCAGCACCAAACAGCCCCGTGGCGTCAAACACCGGCTCCGCCACCGCGCGGGTGACATGGGCGGTTGAAAACGTCGCAAAACTCAGCGCTGCAAACAGCAACACGAAGAGATTTATCAAGACTCTGCTTTTCAACGCCTGCGGTCTTTCAGCTACTCAAGGACACCTTTTGGCTTTGTCTCTTGAGGACAACCGCTGCGACATAACCTAGCTCAAGTCACCAGAAGAAAACACCTTTTTATCGTGTCTACCTTCAATGAAACTATAAAAAGAGATGACACCTAGGGGAACTCCCAGTACGGCTGTAGCCCAAAATAGGAGATACAAGTGATTTTTTTGAAATGCGGACTGGTTGCAAAATTCGTCTGCCTTGTTGCCGCGAGCAGCGCGCTGGCCGAAAATCGTCAAGACTCCCTTTTTAAGAGATTGAACCGTCCTGCCACCGTTGCAGGTCACAATTCTCCAAGCACTTTTGCGATATACTTAGACCAAGTGAATGAGCGAAAGACTATCTTAGTGCCCTCCAAGGAGGGATCAAACCCGATCGAAGCCGACGTTTGGGTGCTCTTCTTTCAGAATGAAGCCGAAGTGAGCGCGATGCCGAAGCTTATACAGGATGTCTACGATGCCATCCCAAAAGGGACAGGAAGCCCTGCTTCAAAGTACATTGAGTTTCAGCTCAGTAGTGGCGACCCAAAAGCTGCTTCATTTCACTTTCTTGAACCTTACGGGACGGGCAGCGAGGACGTCGTTGCCTGCAAAGCAGCCGTTGCCGTTTATTCTGGCGTGATCGGAAGTACAAACTCGCATGACCGTAAGAACCTAACAAAAAAATGCGAGAGCTTGATGTGACAGAGTTTCTAGAAAGCCATTTCTCAAAGGCAAAGCTTCTCCACTACCTGAAGCAACGACTGCGCCAAAAGGGCGGCAAACGAAAGGCGGCAGTTTTCTTTGCAATCTTTGTAGGGGGAATTTGCGCTCTGCTGTTTGCAACCGAAGACACCATGCGGAACACTTATGGGCGCTCCATAGGCCACGTGAAGGCCATTATCTTCCTCAGCCTTGCTGGTCTATTTGCTTATGGTGTTAGGGACTATTTGCGATTTCACAACTCGGACGGAAAATGACGGCCGCGTATCACAACACACAGGACATTTATGCTTTCCTGAAGCCACTTTTTGCGTAGAGTCGCGGTGATCTAAACTGGGATCTGGATGCCATTGAATGCGTGAGAAACGAATGTCCGACCTTCAAGAGGACCGAAAGAAAAGGCGGAGCGTTGGCGCTCTGATGATCGTTTCGTTATGTGCGCTCTGCCTAGCTGGTTTTTATGCATCACATATTTGGGAAGGTCGGCATGAGACGCACCTATACAGTGAAGCGACAATGAAAACAGCTTTTTGGTTTGCTCTGTTCTCGTCCATCTTTCTCATAGCGAAAATCCTTTCCGCTCTATTTTCAAACAAGGGCTAGCTGGACGAGTTTGGCGCAGGAAATGATCTACTTAACTCGCATCCTAATTTTCGCAGTTGTTGTGCTGATTGGCTATCACGACGATGGGCGTTTCAGCTTCTTCGACATTCTTGGCTTGGTCATGATCGGACTGTGCTTGGTGTTTTATGACCAAATTCAGAAGTTCCTTGATCCGCCGTCTTAGATTTGTTCAGGCAAAAGCCAGACAACTTGGACCATTTTGATCGAGGAGGTGTGTCGTCGTCCGAACACCCCGCTGGTCACCAACCTCCATTGCCCCCGCCCCCGCCCTCCGCTATCACACCTCCCAACGTGAATTCTGGCGAACGGAGTCGTCCCAATGGCCTCATATCAGTACGTCTACCATTGGGGTGACTTAACCGCGTACCGCCAAGGCCTCTAAGTGTTTGATCCCTAGGCTGTCTCAGACCGCCTCACCCACACTGCAAATATTCCTCCAACAGCATCTCCCAGCTTTCCGCGGGATCAAAATCCTGCAAAAGCCCATCGCCCTCGCGTCCGGTAAACGCCGTCATCCCATGTTGCACCATATAACGCGGCGAATGCGTCGGCGACCCGAACTCCGCCATCTGCGCACACAAGGCGGAATGTTTGGGGCTGCCACTGTCGCCAAACCGCGCCACTGCCTCCCGCATGCGCGGGCCAAACGCGTCGCCGGTGGCATATCGGATTTCCAACATCATCACCTGCCCGGCCTGATGCGCTGTGGTGTCCTCCACCCGCAACGTGTCAAACGCGGTGCGCAGCTGCATGGTCACCACCAACTCAAAGGCGCGGTCGTCCTGACCATCTTTAAAACAGCGGATCACTCCGCCCGCCAAATCGGCAGGCGAATAGTCATTGGACAGCGCACTAATCGCCACACAGCCCACATCATAGGTGCTCTCCAGATTGCCATCCGCCTCAAAATTGGTCACCTGAGCCCCCACTTGAGAGCCCCACAACACACCAACAATCGCCAACCATCGCATGGCAAATTCCTTCCCCAAAATCGCGCGGATCATTGCCCTTTTGCCCGCGCTTGGCTAGACCCGCTGAAACAGCATTTTTCTTCGGAGTCGACTCCCATGGCAGCTTATCAGTACGTCTATCACATGCAGGGTGTGTCCAAGACCTATCCCGGCGGCAAAAAGTGTTTCGAAAACATCCACCTGTCCTTCCTTCCGGGCGTGAAAATCGGTGTGGTTGGAGTTAACGGCGCCGGTAAATCCACCCTGATGAAAATCATGGCTGGTCTGGACAAAGACTTCACCGGTGAAGCCTGGTCTGCCGAAGGCGCCCGCGTGGGCTACCTGCCACAGGAGCCCAAGCTCGACGAAAGCCTGTCCGTGCGCGAAAACGTCATGCTCGGCGTGAAGGCCAAGAAGGACATTCTGGACCGCTACAACGAACTCGCCATGAACTACAGCGACGAAACCGCTGATGAGATGGCCAAGCTGCAAGACGACATCGACGCCCAGAACCTCTGGGATCTCGACAGCCAGGTCGACATCTCCATGGAAGCCTTGCGCTGCCCGCCGGATGACGCCCGCATTCAAGACCTCTCCGGCGGTGAAGCCCGTCGCGTGGCGCTCTGCAAACTGCTGCTCGAAGCGCCCGAAATGCTGCTGCTGGATGAGCCGACCAACCACCTCGACGCGGAAACCATCGCCTGGCTGCAACAGCACCTGATCGACTACAAAGGCACCATCCTCTGCGTCACCCACGACCGTTACTTCCTCGACGACATCACCAGCTGGATCCTCGAGCTCGACCGCGGCAAAGGCATCCCATACGAGGGCAACTACTCCGCATGGCTGGAGCAGAAAGCCAAACGTCTGGAGCAGGAAGCCCGAGAGGACAAATCCAAGCAACAAACCTTGCAGCGCGAACTTGACTGGATGCGTCAGGGCCAAAAAGCCCGTCAGGCCAAATCCAAAGCCCGTATCAGCGCCTATAACGAGATGGCCAACCAGTCCGAGCGTGAAAAAGTTGGGCGCGCGCAGATCGTCATTCCAAACGGCCCGCGTCTGGGCTCCAAAGTCATCGAGGTCAACGGCCTGTCCAAGCACTTTGGCGACAAGCAGTTGATCGAAAACCTCGAATTCTCCCTGCCACCGGGCGGCATTGTCGGCGTGATCGGCCCCAACGGCGCCGGTAAATCCACGCTCTTCAAAATGCTCACCGGTCAGGAACAGCCCGACGAAGGCACCGTGGAATACGGCGACACCGTGAAGCTCTCCTACGTCGACCAGTCCCGCGACGATCTGAACGACAAAGACACCGTCTGGGAAGCCATCTCCGGCGGTGCGGAAATCATCGAACTGGGTGACGCGCAGGTGAACTCCCGCGCCTACTGTTCTTCGTTTAACTTCAAAGGCGGCGATCAGCAAAAACCGCTGAACCTGCTCTCCGGCGGTGAACGCAACCGCGTGCACATGGCGCGCCTGCTCAAGGAAGGCGGCAACGTGCTGCTGCTTGACGAACCCACCAACGACCTCGACGTGGAAACCCTCCGCGCGCTCGAAGACGCCTTGGTTGATTTCGCCGGCTGCGCCGTGGTCATCTCCCACGACCGTTTCTTCCTCGACCGCATCTGTACCCACATGCTGGCCTTTGAAGGCGACGCCCATGTGGAATGGTTCGAAGGCAACTTTGAGGACTACGAAGAAGACAAAAAGCGCCGTCTTGGCGCAGATGCCTTGGAGCCCAAACGTCTGAAGCATAAGAAGTTTACAAGGTAAGTGTTTGACCCCGTCAAACACTTACAGCGCGTGGCAGGGTTTTGGCGCAGCCAGAACCCGTACGCACCCCGGTGAGACGGCACACAGACGCCGAGTGACAAACCAAAAACACCCGCGCCCCGGCGCGGCTGTTCTCTTTTGACCAACTCTAACTCTGGCATCCAAAGCCCGCAAAGCGGGCTTACGCGTCCGCCCCGCCCTCGCTTCGGACACGAGGTACGGATTTCCAGCGTTGAGATTTCCGTAGACCCGCCCCAATTTCAGAAAACCGAATTTACAAACCGAATGGAAGCGCCGATGGCTGGCAAAAAACAGCATCATGTTTGGCAAATGATCCAACGAGGTTTCGGAACCAAAACGGGTAAAGACCACCAAATCTGGGTATTTGAGCGGGACGGCCCTGCAAAACAAACCGTCACAAGAAAGCATGGGGTTCAAAAACACTATTTGTCCGAGGGAGACGACCACTCTGCGGATCAAATCTTGACCGACTTCGAGCAATCAATCCAATCCACCGTACAAGAAGCTAGACTTGCAAGTGACGGAACCCAAGTGCCCGTGGATATCGTTGCCCCTTTTATCTCACACTTAGAAATGCGGAGCCTTTTCTTGAGAGATGAGATATCTCGCGTCGGAGTTTTCTTCTTTGAGCAACTTACTAAAATGCTGACGTCACCAAAGAACGCAAAGAGGTTCCTTCTAAAAGCTCTACAAGAAAACCCGAACATGATTAGCGAAAAACTCGATGAGTTTCCTTTGCGGGATGCTGATCGTGAGTTGGCTGAGGCGGCGGTTGAACATCTGCTACCTGAGACGCTTAATACCGCATCTCTTGAATTGGCTTTGTTCGCACCGGCGTTCTTCAATCCGATCGTTTCAAATATGGCCGAAACCGCCAAGTCTTCGCACATCAAAGCGATGCAAAATGGTTTTACTGAAATTGAGCGAACAGCATCGCACTCAAAGTTCAACTTCGTAGTAAGTAAAACCGACACCCCAATTATTCTGCCAGACACAGGCGTTGCGTTTCTAAAAAGAAAAGGCGCGACACCAATTTCGCAAAAAGGCGACAGGATTTCCGACATCATTGCGCCGATAGACGAAACAACCTACCTGCACGGTTTTCTGGACAATCGGTTGGCTCGCCCTGAAAAAACAATCAATTTGCTACTCGCATCGTGTTCCTATGAAAACTTCATCGCACGTTCTCCATCTTCGGACTTTCGGAAACTTCAGCCAAAAATTGGCAAATATGCTCAGATGCTCGGCGAGCGCGAAATGTCCCAAATATTAGATGAGAAAATGAAGTTCTGATCCAATCTTGCCGCTCCAAAAGGCTTGCTGCGCAAGCCGCTGGGCATCGCACGACCTCCCCCACGGGAGGGCGATCTTGTACCCGCTGCACCACAAACCACCGCCAATGATCTTGGCACACAAAACCCCAAGCCACGCACCACCCCTCGCCCACCCGAGGTCGGCCGACGCCCAGCCCACCAACACCAAACATCACACCCCCGCCATCCCACTGTAACACCGCTTAAAACCACCACACCGCGCCCCCATCCTCATCTGCACCCCCCTCACGAGGAACCACACCATGCGTCCCCTGCTCCCTGCCCTCATCGCCGCGCTCGTCATGGCTGCACTCATCGCGCTCGACATCGCCCGCCCCCTCGGCGCCCACCCATGGTGGAGCCAAAAGACCCTGCTCATCGGCGCCCCCTTCGGTCTAATCCTCGCCACCCTCGCGGGCCTCAAACTGCGCCCAATCCCACTCACTGTCACCTTTGCCATCGCCACCGCATTGGCCTTTGCCACCGCCAAATACGGCCAAACCCAATTCGCCGTCTCTTATGCCGAGGATCAACTGGCCGGTAAGCTCTGGTACTTTGGTTGGATCGCCACCGGTGCCACCGCCGCTGCAACGCTCACGGCCATGCTCACCGCGCTTGGGCAAGCGCTCTTGCGTCACTCAAAGCCTTGATAAGACAGAATCTTGAACCACACACATTGGGGCTACCAGCGGCGCACCACATCCGCAGCCATCTGGCTGCTCTACACTTGTCTAGGGGGTAAATGGTGGGTCGTGAGAGGCTCGAACTCCCGACATCTTCGGTGTAAACGAAGCGCTCTACCAACTGAGCTAACGACCCGTTAGGCGGGGATTTAGCCCCTAGCGCGGGGACATGCAAGCCCTCTTTTTGAACTTTCTTTGCGTCTGGCCAAACTTCCTCATAAGGTGGCCCAAAAAAAGGGAAAAGAACCGCCCATGCCAGATCCAATTGTGCCCAAAGGCGTCGCCCATGTGGCTGTTGATGTGGTGAAAACGCCAGATCCGATCGTCTTTGCGCTGCAACCGAATCTTTCGATGCTCGCATTCACCTCCGCGGTGGAAACCCTGCGCATCGCAAATCAGCTTACCGGGCAGATTCTCTACACCTGGACCACCATGTCAGAGACCGGTGAAACTGTGCGCTGCTCCAATGGCATCGAAATTGGCATCGACGCGCCCTTGGGTGACACCCCGACCAATGCCTGCGTGTTTGTCTGCTCCGGTGTGGAACCCGAGCACGCCGCCACCGCCAAAGTGGCCGACTGGATTCGCCACCAATGGCGGACGGGCCGTCGGGTTGGTGGCCTGTGCACCGGGGCCTTTACCCTGGCCAAAGCTGGCATCCTCGAGGGCAAAGATTTTACATTGCATTGGGAAAACATCACGCCGTTTCGCGAGCAACACCCAACGCTGGATCCGCTGGAGCAACTCTACGCCATTGATGACCGTATCATGACTTGCGGCGGCGGGGTGGCGGCCATGGATCTGTTCCTGAAGCTAATCTACGACCGCCACGGCGCCCCCCTCGCCCGCGCGGTGCTCAACATGTGCCTGCACACGGTGCAACGCTCTGAAACGGACCGTCAGCAAAGCTCCACCGCCGCCGTGATTGGCAACCGCAACGACAAGCTTGTCAAAATCATTGCCCATTTTGAGGAAAACCTCGAAGAAGCCATCGACTTGGACTTGGTGGCCCGCAACCTTGGCGTATCTCGGCGCCAGATGGAGCGCCTGTTCAAAACCCACTTGAGCATCACCCCCAAACGCTTCTTGCAAGACCTCCGCCTGCAACGCGCTCGGATCTTACTTGCAGAAACCGACATGCCGGTTGTCGATGTCGCCATCGCTTGTGGCTACGAGTCCGCTGGGAACTTCTCCAAACGCTTCCGCGAGGCGTATGGCATCTCCCCGCACCGCTTCTCGGCGGGTCACGGCTGAGACCGTGGCAAATTGAACACCTCCTCGCTCACGAGCACATCCATAGGGATAGTGATCTTGCATTCCCTCGCGGGTTAACTCATCTTTAACGATAATTGTAAGTTTCTGACCACCGCTTAACCTTCCAAAGGTCACAGCGGATGGCGCTGGAGAACCACGCCGGTAGTGAACGACCATAAAAGGACGCCGTCATACCCGCCAATCCAGGCAAAACCATACAGAAGAGCCAACATCGCCCCTCTGACCGCGTCGACGGCACAGAGAGCGTTGTCAGCCAAACACCTTTCTAAATCACCGCCTACGAATCCCTGGCGCACCAAGCGCTCTTGCCATTGAGACAGGGCGCCATTTTCCAGAACAACACGACCAACCAGATTTGAGTACGCCATTATGCCAGACGATCATTCCAATACCATTGCAGGCGCAACTGAAATCACCCTTGATACAGGGTTTTCAGGAACACTCGATTATGTCCGAGATAGCGACAAGTTTGCCATCGCCCTCACGGCTGGCCAGACCTACCGCTTTGAATTTGAGATGCTGGACAATGCCTTCAGTTGGCTGGACCTCTACCTCCTGGACGCCGATGGCAACAGCGTTCTGGAAGCTGGCGACACCTCCTTCACAGCTATGACGTTTCGCGCCCAAGTATCGGGCACATACTACATTTCTGTGGATCACTTCGAAGACTATGATGGCTATTTTTCATACTTGGGGGCCTACACAGGTCAGGTGCAGGCCATAGCTGATGACTACCCAACCAACGCCCTCCCCTCCGATGGAGCAATAAACATCGGGGACTCTGTTAATGGCATGTTCGATTACCAAGATGACATTGACGAGGTTCGGATCAACACTGAAGCCAAAGGGCTGTACCGAATTTCTATAGACAGCTCTGCTGACCGCCTGACGCTGGGTCTGGATCAAACCAGTGGCTCTGGCAGTGTTAAGCTCTCTCTCGAAGATAATTACGAAATGTATTTCGTCGCGAACTCAGATGATCCTGTAGAGTTTTCACTTCAAGGAAGCTCTGGCGTCAATTATTCTTACACAGTTGAACGGGTTGGCACCGATGATCACAGCGCGCTTGAAGCACAGGCGACGCAGTTGTCAAACGGGGACGTGCTCGACGGAAATATCGCCTTTGAACTTGATAAAGACGTTTTCGAACTCAGTGGAACTGCAGGGGCCACATACCTGCTGACGATCGACCTGACCGACCACGCCACGCTGGACGGTTTGTGGGTGGAATTGAGCCAATTTGACACCTCTTCTCCGACGATGGTGCGCACCAGAACTGAGACCCAGATCATTTATGAGTGGACACAAACCGAGGACATGACTCAGTTCTTGAGTGTCGGATTGGACGTTCACCGGAGCTGGCCCAGCGCTCCGCAAGGCGACTATACCGTGTCCCTTTCCGTCGAATATAGCGACTTTCTTATCCTTGGTGACGATAATGACAATAACGTCCTGGGCACCGACCAAGCAGAACTGTTCCGCACCCTCGGCGGCAATGATTCCGTCAGTACCAGCGAAGGCGCTGATGTGGTCTTCCTTGGTGACGGTGATGACTACGTGCGGGCTGGTGGTGGCCAGGAAGTGTTTCACGGTGGTGCAGGACACGATCGCATCAGCTATTATGACAGCTTGGACGGCGTGCACATCAATCTGGCGACCAACGACGTATCCGGGTCCTGGGCGGCAGACGACAAGATCAGCGGCTTTGAAAGCGTCGACAGCTCCCGCACGGGTCACGACGTGATCCATGGCACCGATGGCGCCAACACCATCAGAACCTATGGCGGCAACGACAGTGTCTACGCAGGAGCTGGCAACGACACCATCCACGCAGGCCGAAGCAGCGACGAAATCTATGCCGGGGACGGCGACGACAAAGTCTTTTCTGGCGAGGGAAGCGACAAGGTATTTCTCGGCAATGGCAACGACTATGTGCGCGTCGGCGGCGGCCAGGAAGAGTTCCATGGCGGCGATGGCAACGACTACATCAGCTATTACGACAGCAAAGATGGCGTGACCGTCAATCTGGATACCAACGCGGTATCCGGGTCTTGGGCGTCAAATGACATCATCAGCGGCTTCGAGGGCATCTCCGGATCAAAAAACGGCCACGATACGATTCAGGGCACCTCCGGCGCAAATAAAATCAAGACATTTGGCGGCAACGACATTGTCCACGCGGGCCGAGGCGATGACAAAGTCTATGCGGGGGACGGCAACGACAAAGTCTTTTCCGGCGTCGGCAGCGACAAGGTGTATCTCGGCAATGGCAACGACTATGTGCGCGTCGGCGGTGGCCAGGAAGAGTTCCATGGCGGCGATGGCAACGACTACATCAGCTACTACGACAGCAAAGATGGCGTGACTGTCAATCTGGCAACCAACGCAGTATCCGGCTCTTGGGCGTCAAATGACATCATCAGCGGGTTTGAAGGCATCTCCGGATCAAAAACCGGCCACGATACGATTCACGGCACATCCGGCGCAAACAAAATTAAAACTTTTGGTGGCAACGACATTGTCCACGCGGGCCGAGGCAATGACAAAGTCTATGCAGGGGACGGCAACGACAAAGTCTATTCCGGCAAGGGCAGCGATAAGGTCTATCTTGGGGATGGCAACGACTATGTGATGGTCGGCGGCGGCCAAGAAGAATTCCATGGTGGTGATGGCTACGACTATCTCAGCTACTACCACAGCCGAGACGGCGTAACCGTTAATCTGGAAACCAATGAGGTATCAGGATCTTGGGCGTCGAACGATGTCATCAGCGGGTTTGAAGGCGTCTCCGGATCAAAATCCGGCCATGATACGATTCGAGGCACCTCCGGCGCGAACATAATCAAGACCTATGGCGGCGACGATGTAGTCTATGCGGGCGCTGGCAACGACAAAGTCTATGCCGGTCTCGGCAGCGACAAAGTGTTTCTCGGTGATGGCAATGATTATGTGCTCGCAGGCGGCGGCAAAGAGGAGTTTCACGGCGGCGACGGCAATGACTATATCAGCTACTACCACAGCCAAAGCGGTGTGACCGTCAATCTACGAACCAACGAAGTATCCGGCTCCTGGGCGTCAAACGACAGTATCAGCGGGTTTGAAAGTGTCTCCGGCTCCAATACTGGCCACGATACAATTTACGGCTCTTCCGGCGCAAACGTCATCAGGACCTATGGCGGCAACGACGTCATCCGCGCAGGTGCTGGTAACGACACCGTCTACGCCGGCAGTGGAAATGACCAAGTCTACCTTGGTGATGGGAATGATTTCGTCATTGCAGGCGGCGGCGAAGACAGCCTTGATGGCGGCGATGGGCATGACATCATCAGCTACCGCAACAGCGAAACTGGCGTACAAATCGATCTTGAGGCCAATACTGTTTCTGGATCCCTGGCCAACGGTGACAAAATCGCGAACTTCGAAGACGCAGTTGGCTCAAATTCAGGCGACGACCTTATTTACGGCACCTCTGGCAGAAACATCTTGGACGGGTTTGGCGGCAGCGACACACTTTATGGCCGCGACGGAAATGACATCCTGAATGGCCGCGACGGGGACGATCACCTTTATGGCGGCGCGGGCAACGACCTGCTAGAAGGTGGCACGGGCAACAACTCGCTTTCAGGCGGTGGAGATGCGGATACCTTCTATTTTAATATGGAAATCTTCTCTAGCGGCACAGCAAGCCACGCCGTCATTGAGGATTTTAAAGACGACGTGGATACAATTGAGGTTTCAAGCAGCGGTCAGGTGGACTCGAATATATTCGAATTTGCCGTACAACGGGGACAGGATGTTGTCATAACCGGCTACGGACATCTGGATATTACCGTTAGAAACACCACCATCGATGCACTCCAGGACGACTTCGTTTTTGAGATGGTTTAACACCGCAGCCCAGCCAACAAAGCAAGCCGTTTGGCCTTTGCTTCGTTGGCTACAGGGGTTCGCTTGGGCCCCTTGAGGTGCAGCGCCACACGCTTGGGACCCAACACATTTTATATACCCCGCACAGCAAAGCCCCGCCCGTGCCACATTTGCGCCCCATTTCACCCTAGTAATGGTTAACGAGATCAACCGGAGACGCAGACATGGCCCTTATCCTCATCTTTGCTGGCAGCATCGCAGGCATCCTGCTTGGTGGCATTCAGATGATGTTTCAGGACGCCTCGGTCTGGACCGCCCTCACCACCTATCTGAGCTTCTCGCTGGGCTTCCCGCTCTGCACAGGTCTGATCGCGCTCAGCCTCACCGCCCTGCGCGGGCGCTTTGCGGAACAAGACGAGTTTGGCCTCTACAAAGCCTAAGCCCTTCACAGTCTGAAAAAATCCTGGGGGAGTCCCTGCCCCGCAGGGACGGGGGCAAAGCCCCTACTCCCGAAGCTGCGCCGCCAAATGCGCATCAAGCTGCATTTCCTCCGCAATCTTCATCTGTGCCCAAGTCGCCAGCAACCGATTGATGCGCGCCTGATAGCCCTGCCCCATGGCGCGGTAAAACTTCGCCACCGAACGATCGAGATACAGCGTCACCTTCTCCTTTGGCTCCGCCACATCCAGATCCTGCTCCAGCGTGTGCCACGCCTCCGGCACCGCCTCACGCAACGCCTCAGTGATCCAGGTCTCTGCGGTCAACGCCAGCAGGTTCCGCCCCAGCGCCTCCCGCGCCATGCGCTGCGTCTTGGTGCCTTTGCTCGCTCTTTGAAAAACCGGCAGCTCTTCGTTGAAATCTGCTGACATGTTGCACCTCCTGTGCCTCACCCTGCGCAGCAAAGCTTACAACAGACCGACCACAGCGCGCGCCACCGTTGCGCGACACGTCAAAACGCACCTCCGCAAAGCAGCCGCGATACAGACGTTATACCGACGTGCAAAATCAGCCCTTTGGCCAGTCCGCCTCTACCTGGGGTACAACCCTCGGCTTACCATACTCATCAATTGCCACATAGGTGAACACCGCTTCAGTCACCTTCTCGGAATCCCCATGTCGGTGCCGCACCGCCCAAGCCTCAATCTTGATGCCCATGGAGCTGCGTCCCACCCGCTCCACCCAGGCCCAAACACAAAGAATATCCCCCACTTGCACCGGTCGAATAAACTGCATCGCATCCACCGCCACAGTGGTCACTCGCCCCTTGGCACGCTGGGCTGCAATGATGCCGCTGGCGATGTCCATCTGACTCAACACCCAGCCGCCAAAGATGTCACCGTTGATATTCACATCCGAAGGCATCGCCAGCACCCGCAGCGTTGCCTCCCCGTCTGGTTGTCTCTCATCACTCATCGCACATCCTTTCTTGGTTTTCCCCACCCTAACCCTCTGGCGTCGCCGCGAAAAGCTGGTAGAAACCCGCCCCAGAAGGACGCGCGCATGACCCAGTTTGACATCATTGTAATTGGCGCAGGCCCCGCGGGCAGCGCCGCGGCCACCTGGGCCGCCAAACAGGGGTGTTCCGTAGCGCTGATCGACAAGGCAACCTTCCCGCGTACTAAGCTCTGCGGCGGGCTGTTTACCGAACGCAGCCGGGCTTACTACCACGAGATTTTTGGTCAGGACGTCGACCTCACCCATGCTGTCACACGTGAGGAAATTGCCTTCTGGCACGAGGGCCGCGAACTGGCCGTTCTGACCGACATCCCAGCCCTGCATCTGACCATGCGGCTGGATTTGGATGCGGCCATGTTTGCCCATGCCTTGGACGCGGGGGTCGAAGACTTCACCGGACAGGCCATTGCAGAACTTACTGAAACCGCAGTGAAGTTTCGCGACAACAGCACCCTGACAGCCGCCGTGATCATCGGTGCAGACGGGGTGAACTCTATTGTCGCCAAGCAGCTTTTTGGCAAGTCCTTTGACACCAAGACCATCGGCTTTGGTTTGGAAATCGAAGCACCTCTGTCGCTGCAAGACCCGGCCACACAGCCCCTGCGCATTGATTTTTCCGCCGCCACATGGGGCTATGGCTGGTCCTTCCCCAAGCAAGGCTCCACCACGGTTGGCGTTGGCGGTCTGCGCGCGCCAAACCCGGACATGAAAGACCACATGCAGCGCTACATGCGCACGCTGGGCCTGCCCTCTGAAGCGGTGAAGATCAAAGGCCACCACCTGCCTTTTGGCGACTTCCGCCCCACCCCAGGCCGCGCACATATCCTGCTGGCCGGGGACGCCGCCGGGCTGGTGGATCCGATCACCGGCGAAGGCATTGCCTTTGCGATGAAAAGCGGCCAAATCGCCGCGCAGGCCGCCTGTGACGCGCTCAAATCCAATGCACCCCACACCGCCATCGACCGCTACAAGTCCGGCCTCAAAGACATGCACCGAAATCTGCGCATCGCCCGCAATTTGCGCCGCATCATCTTTGCTCCACGCTGGCAGAAAGCCTTCGTCGGCACATTTCGCCGCTCCGGCACCGTGCGCATGATGTACATGCGCCTGCTGGCAGGCGAGGTGGAATACCCGGAGTTGGCGCGGCGTGTGCTGGCCCGCCTGCCCCGTTATTTGCTCAACGCGCTCAGACGGACGCCTTAACCCACTTCACAATCGCAGACTTGGGCATCGCACCGGACTGCCGCGCGCGCTCTTTGCCATTGGCAAACGCTGCCATCGTCGGAATGCCGCGAATGCGGTATTTCGCGCCTGCATTCTTGTGCGCTTCGGTGTTCAATTTGACCAAGCGCACCGCGCCTTTCACCTCCAGTGCCGCCGCCTGATACTGCGGCGCCATCTGCCGACAGGGTCCACACCAGGGTGCCCAAAAATCCACCACCAGCGGCACATCATCCGTGCGCACGGCCTTCTCAAAGGTCACGAGATCAACCTCCGCCACCTTGCCGCTCATCAAGCCTTTGCCACAGGTGCCACACTTCGGCCCCGCCCCCAGCTTGTCATAAGGCACACGGTTCACCTGGCCACAGTCAAAACAAGTCAGCTTCTTGCCGCTCATGAGAATTCTCCGCCATCACATTCCGCAATCCACATATGTGGCACACACCGGAATTGAAACCCTGCACCAAAGAAAAAGGCCGGGCAAAACCCGGCCTTTTTCCACGCTTGAAACGAACCTTAGTTCAGCGCTTTGTCGGTGATCGCGTGGGTCCACGCACCTTCTGGTTTCTTGGTGATCACAGGATCGGAACCACCGGACATCAGGCTCTCCACGGTGCGATCAAAGTCTGCCACATCCAGCGCGCCATTGCTGCCCGCAGTCAGCTTGGCAATCTCGCTCATCATGCGCACCTGATGCTCTTCGGTCTGTGCACCGGAGGCATCGTTGTCCAGCACAATCATAGCCGCTTCTTCTGGGTTCTCTTCGGCCCACTTCCAGCCTTTCATAGACGCGCGCACAAAGCGCACCATTTTGTCTTCAAACGCCGGATCGGCCAGCTTCTCTTCCATGACGTACATGCCGTCTTCCAGCGTCGCCACGCCCTGGTCTTCATACTTGAACACCACCAGGTCATCCGGGCTCAGACCGGCGTCAATGATCTGCCAATACTCGTTGTAGGTCATGGTCGACACACAGGCCGCCTGACCTTGCAGGATTGGGTCGACGTTAAAGCCTTGCTTTAGCACCGTCACACCGCCATCAGAGCCGTCGGTCGCGAGCCCCAGTTTGCTCATCCAGCTTAGGAATGGGTATTCATTGCCAAAGAACCAAACACCAAGCGTTTTGCCAGCGAAGTCTTCTGGTGAAGACACACCAGCGTCCTTACGGCAGGTCAGCATCATGCCGGAAGTTTTGAACGGCTGAGCAATGTTTACCAACGCCAGACCTTTTTCACGGGACGCGAGCGCGGATGGCATCCAGTCCAGAACCACATCTGCACCACCGCCGGCAATCACCTGCGCCGGGGCAATATCCGGACCGCCGGGCTTGATGGTCACATTCAGATCTTCTTCGCCGTAGAAACCTTTGTCCTGCGCCACATAATAGCCGGCAAATTGCGCCTGCGTGACCCACTTCAACTGCAGTGTCACATCATCCGCAGCATGTGCCACGCTTGCGGCAACGCCCAGCGCCGCGGCTGTCAGTGCTTTCATCATCGTTTTCATTTTGGCTTTCTCCTTGTTGGTATTTGGCTGTTTGTTTTTGCTGCACCATCTTTGTGGCGCCTATCACAAAGCAGAACCCTCTGGGATTGCTATGAATTCATTCAAATGTGCCTTTGCCTAACTTCACTTGTCCGGACATAGGATTGCACATCCCCTGCCCGGAGGGAAAAGGAAGTTACCTCTTCGTCATCGCGACTTCCTTTGTGAGGGGTGCCAGAAGGTCACCGACTTCTCCAGTAGGGCCACACCGCCGTAAAACAGCGAGCCTGCCAAGGCTGCGACCACAATCTCCGCCCAAACCATATCCAGCGCAAGCCGCCCGACCTCTGTCGAGATACGGAACCCCATGCCTTTGATGGGACTGCCGAAAAATTCAGCAACGATCGCGCCAATCAAGGCCAGCGTGGTGGAGATTTTCAACCCGTTAAACACAAACGGCATCGCCGCCGGCAACCGCAACTTAAACAGCGTTTGCTTATAGCTGGAGCCATAGGTGCGCATCAGATCACGCTGCATGTGGTCCGTTGCCTGCAATCCTTCCACTGTGTTCACCAACATCGGGAAGAACACCATGATCACCACCACCGCTGCTTTGGATTGCCAGTCAAAACCAAACCACATCACCATGATCGGCGCCATGCCAATGATCGGCAAAGCAGCGACAAAGTTGCCCACCGGCAGCAGACCGCGTCGTAAAAACGGAAATCGGTCAATCACCAACGCGGTCAGGAAGGCGGCACCGCAACCCAGAATATAGCCAGACATCGCGCCTTTGATCACTGTCTGCACAAAGTCCTGCCACAGCGTCGGGATCGACGTCGCAAACTTGAGCGCAATCGCCGTGGGGGCGGGCAGCAACACAGGGTTGATCTCAAACCCGCGCACCGCGCATTCCCAAAGCACCACAATGGTGAGGCCAAAGATCACTGGCACCGCCAGTGCGGTAAATCGTGTCCTAGGCTGGTGCGATAAATATGAGTTTATCCGCCAGCCAAGCAGCCACGTCACTATTCCAAAAACAACCCACCCCATCACGCCATCCCCATCCGTTTGAGAACCACTTTCTGGATCACGCCTATGATCGCCACCAGCGCCGCCGCAAGGGCCGCCGCAGTGATCAACGCGCTCCAGATCTGGATCGTTTGTCCGTAGTAACTACCAGCCAGAAGACGCGCGCCCAATCCGGCCACTGCGCCTGTTGGCAATTCGCCCACAATGGCCCCGACCAGCGAGGCTGCCATCGCAACCTTCAATGAAGGGAACAAAAACGGCATCGAGCTTGGCAACCGCAGTTTCCAGAACTCCTGCCCTTTGGTCGCGCTCCAAGTCTTCATCTGATCCACCATCATATGGTCCGGGCTGCGCAGGCCTTTCACCATGCCAACAACCACCGGGAAGAAACTGAGGTACATGGAAATCACCGCCTTAGGCAGAAGACCGGAAATACCAATTGCGTTCAGAACCACAATGATCATCGGCGCAATTGCCAGGATCGGGATGGTCTGGCTGGCAATCACCCAGGGCATGACGCTCATATCCATGGTGCGGTTGTACACAATCCCCACCGACAGCGAGACACCCAGCGCCGTGCCCATGGCAAAGCCCAAAAGTGTCGCTGAGAGCGTGATCCAGCTGTGATAAATCAGGCTGCGTTTGGAAAATGCGCGGCCTTTGGCGACCATTTCACCGGTGGTTTTCCAAATTTCCTTGCCCACCTGATGCGGGGCCGGAAGCTTGGGTTTCTTTTGTTGCATAGTATCCGCCACCATCTCGGAGAAGGTGATTTCCACATTGGCACGTTTGGCTTTGTCATAAGCCCAGGATGCATTGAGCGCGACGGCGCCCGCATACCACAATACAAAGATCGCGGCGACAACGGTCAGGATCGGTCCAATATTCCTCATGCCCGCCACTCCATTCGCACTTCGCGCACCGTTTCATGCAAGTCCCCGTCATGGCGGCTTACTTCTTCAAAACCTTCGCGTTTGTAGAATTTCTGCGCTTTCTCATTTGGTTCATGAGTGGTCAGCCAGACAAAACCACGCCCCTTTTTTACCTGATCCATCAAGGTTTTGCCGATACCAGCCCCGGTGGTTTTGCAATACAGCCCACCCACCCGCGACACATTGGGATCAAACGACAAATAGCCCTCAATTGGCTCTCCCGCGACCCAGATTTCCCGCGCTGGCAATGCTTCCCGTATAAAGGTGGCAATCTCTTCCGGCCCATAAAGTGAGGTCATCCACTCCGTAGCGGCCTCCCAGTCACAGACAATCTGCGCCATCGCTGGCACATCCGCCTCCACCGCCCGTCTCACGGCCACCTCAGTCATCACCATGCCCCGCACGCAGGCCATCGCGCACCCGATGCGCAATTTCGATGAACTCAGGGCTGTCGCGAATGTCCAGCGGGCGTTCTGTTGGCAATGTGCTTTCAATCACATCATGAATGCGCCCCGGACGTGGGCTCATCACCACAATCTTTGTGCTCAGATACACTGCCTCAGGGATCGAGTGTGTCACAAAGCCAATGGTTTTGTTGGTCCGCGCCCACAGCTCCAAAAGCTGCTCATTCAGGTGATCACGCACGATCTCATCAAGCGCGCCAAACGGCTCATCCATCAACAGGATATCGGCCTGAAACGCCAACGCCCGCGCAATCGACGCCCGCTGCTGCATCCCGCCAGACAACTGCCAGGGGAATTTGTTTTCAAACCCCTCAAGATGCACCAGCTCCAGCACCTCTTGCACGGATTTGTCCTGTTCTGCCTTGCTAATCCCCATGATCTCCAGTGGAAGGCGAATGTTGCCGCCAATGGTGCGCCACGGATACAGCCCCGCGTGCTGGAACACATAGCCATAGGCACGGGATTTGCGCGCCTCAGTCGGGCTTACTCCATTGACGGTAATCTCTCCCGCCGTGGGCTGTTCCAGATCGGCCATACAGCGCAGAAATGTGGTCTTGCCACAGCCCGACGGCCCGATGAAGGAGACAAAATCCCCTTTGTTGATATCAAGGTTAATATCCTTAAGCGCATGAACCGGCCCGTCGTTTGTTTCAAACGTCAGGCTCAGGTTCTTGGCTGAAATGACTGTGTCGTTCATCTTGGCTCTCGTTTCACCGCCCTGCGCGGAGGTTTGTTTTTGGGTGGCCCCGGGTTGATCCCGGGTGCCACCTTTTTAGCTGTCTTAAACGCCGGTCGCCGGAATGCCGGATCGCTTCACCGGTTGCGGCGAGGTCAGCTCTTTCCAGGTGGAAAGCGCCTTGTTCACCGTGGTGTTGGCTTGACGCTCGACAAACTTGCCGTGGCCTTCCTGGGTGCGGATTTCACCGTCATGCACCGCCACCTGACCACGGGTCAGGGTGAAGCGTGGCAGGCCTTTGACCTCATGACCTTCAAACACGTTGTAGTCGATCGCTGACTGCTGACTGCTGGCCGAAATGGTTTTGGACTTCTCCGGATCCCAAACCACAAGGTCCGCATCCGCGCCCACCAGCACCGCACCCTTCTTCGGGTAGCAGTTCAGGATTTTTGCGATATTGGTTGAGGTCACCGCGACAAATTCATTGGGCGTCAAACGGCCCGTGGCCACACCTTGTGTCCACAGCATCGGCATCCGATCCTCAAGCCCGCCGGTGCCATTTGGGATTTGGCTGAAATCTGTCAAACCATTGCGTTTCTGCTCTGTGGTAAAGGCACAGTGATCGGTGGCCACCACACTCAAAGAGCCGGACTGCAACCCAGCCCACAGGCTGTCCTGATGTTTCTTATTGCGGAACGGCGGCGACATCACACGCCGCGCGGCATGGTCCCAATCCGGGTTGAAATACTCGCTCTCATCCAGCGTCAGATGCTGGATCAGCGGCTCGCCCCACACGCGCTTGCCCTGCATCCGCGCCCGGCGAATGGCCTCATGCGCCTCTTCACAAGAGGTGTGCACCACATAAAGCGGCACGCCCGCCATATCGGCAATCATAATCGCACGGTTGGTGGCCTCGCCTTCGACCTGCGAGGGCCGCGAATAGGCATGCGCCTCCGGACCGGTATTGCCCTCGGCCAACAGCTTCGCGGTCATTTCCGCAACCACATCACCGTTCTCGGCATGCACCATGGCAATCCCGCCCAGCTCGCTGAGACGGTTGAACGAAGCAAACAGCTCATCGTCATTCACCATCAGCGCGCCTTTGTAGGCGAGGAAGTGCTTAAACGTGTTAATGCCGCGCTGCTCGATCACGGTTTTCATGTCGTTGAACACCTGTTCCCCCCACCAGGTCACTGCCATGTGGAAGGAGTAGTCACAGTTTGCACGGGTCGATTTATTGTCCCACCGCTTGATCGCATCCAGCAGGCTCTCACCTTGGTTGGGCAGACAGAAATCCACCACCATCGTTGTGCCGCCCGCAAGCCCTGCCCGCGTGCCACTCTCAAAGTCATCGGTCGAATAAGTGCCCATAAACGGCATCTCAAGATGCACGTGTGGGTCAATCCCGCCCGGCATAACGTAACAGCCGGTTGCGTCCAGCGTCTCGTCGCCTTTGAGGCCTTTGCCAATTTCGATGATCTGCCCGTTCTCAATCAGCACATCCGCCTCATAAGACAGATCTGCCGTCACAACGGTGCCGTTTTTGATGACTTTGGTAGTCATGGATGAACTCCCTAAATTCTTATCGCGCACTTCACGCGCAGTTTGCCCCGGCCATGGCTTCTTCTGGCTCAAAATACTCCGGGGGTCTGGGGGCATTGCCCCCAGCCTTAGATATTACTCAACGATTTCCGCTGTCTCGAGCACCGCATGCAACATCACATCCGTGCCCGCGCTGGCCCACTCTTTGCTGATGTCTTCTGCCTCATTGTGCGACAGCCCGTCCACACAAGGACACATGATCATCGCCGTTGGCGCTACATCGTTGATCCAGCAGGCGTCATGCCCCGCGCCGGAGACAATATCCATGTGGCTATAGCCCAAACGTTCCGCTGCAGTGCGCACCGCGCCCACGCAAGCCTCATCAAACGCAGGTGGGTTAAACTGGCCAACAATCTCCCACTCCAGTCCAACTTCGATCTCTTCACAGAGCTTCGGGGCTTTCTCAGCAAACTCCGCCAGCATCGCGTCAATCACCTCTTGCAGGTGGCTGCGGAAATCGATGGTGAACACCACCTTGCCCGGAATGATGTTGCGCGAGTTTGGATAGACATCCACATGGCCAATCGCGCCCACAGCGTTTGGCTGATGCTTCATCGCAATCTCATGCACCAGCTCGGTGATACGCGCCAATCCCCGCCCGGCGTTCTTGCGCATGGGCATCGGCGTGGAGCCGGTGTGGCTCTCTTTGCCGGTTACGGTACATTCAATCCAGCGCAGGCCCTGACCGTGGGTCACAACCCCAATGTCCTTGCCTTCCGCTTCCAGAATGGGCCCCTGCTCGATGTGCAACTCAAACATCGCATGCATCTTGCGCGCGCCAACTTCCTCGTCGCCAACCCAGCCAATCCGCTTCAGCTCATCGCCAAATGTCTTGCCTTCCGCATCGACGCGATCATAAGCCCAATCCTGCGTATGCCGCCCGGTGAACACACCTGATGCCAGCATCGCCGGCGCATAGCGTGTGCCCTCCTCGTTGGTCCAGTTGGTCACCACAATCGGGTGTTTGGTCTTGATGCCCAGATCATTCATCGAGCGCACAACTTCCAGCCCGCCAAGCACCCCCAACACACCGTCATACTTGCCGCCGGTTGGCTGCGTATCCAAGTGGCTGCCCATATAGACCGGCAGTGCCTCAGGGTCTTCGCCTGCACGCGTGGCAAACATATTGCCCATCGTGTCCACACCCATGCTCATGCCCGCGGCCTCACACCAAGATTGGAACAGCGCGCGACCTTCTGCGTCTTCATCGGTCAAAGTCTGGCGGTTGTTACCACCGGCGATACCAGGGCCAATCTTGGCCATATCCATCAGGCTGTCCCACAGCCGGTCCGCGTTTACCTTGAGGTTCTCACCTGGTGCACCCATTGCATCTACTCCCTAATGTCTGGCCCGGGTCCCTGCCCCTCTCTTGGGGTGGTCCCTCGCTGGCGGGGCTCTTGCTTTCACGGTCTTCCTGACCGTATGGTCAAATTCAGACGACCACACCCTGACCAACCGGTCAAGATTTTTATCAGGGCATTTTTGATGGCAGAGACCCCAGCGACATCCCCCAAAGCGACCAGCAAGAAAATGCGCCGTCAGGAAGCAGAGGCGCTTATTTTGTCAGCAGCCGAAAAAGTCTTTGCCGAGGCAGGCTTTGGCGGCGCCACCATGCAGCTGATCGCCGACGTCGCTGGACTACCCAAAGCCAACCTGCATTATTACTTTCCTACCAAGGAGTTGCTCTATCGGCAGGTGGTGCAGAAAATCTTTCAGATCTGGCTTCAGGCGGCGGATATCTTTGATCAAGCCGACGGCCCGGAAGAAGGCATTGGCGCCTATATTGACGCCAAAATGGAGATCTCCCGCCGCCATGCCGATGGCTCAAAAGTCTGGGCCAGCGAGGTCATGCACGGCGCGCCGGTGATTCAGGATTATCTGGAGACCACGCTCACCGATTGGACCAACGGGCGAATCGAGGTGATCGAACGCTGGATCGCCGAGGGCCGCATGGCACCCATCGATCCGCGTCACCTGCTCTATATGCTTTGGGCCACCACCCAGCACTACGCTGACTTTGGCCACCAGATTGACACGCTCAACGGCGGCAGCCCTCTCGACGACAAACAGTGGGAAGCCGCCAAATCCAACATCAAGACCATCATCCTGCGCGGGATTGGTGCCACCGAGTAAGGCTTTCCTATCCTAAATCCCTGTAGACCCACGCCTTTGGCTGCAGTAGCCTAAAAGGCAAAGAAATACGGAATGTTACCTATGCCCGAGGCATCGACGCGCAAACCCAGCCGCATTCAGCAGCGCAACCGCAAGCGCATTCTAGACGCCGCTCTAGAGGTGTTTTCCCGCCACGGCTATCGCGGCGCCACGCTGGATCTGATCGCCGAAGAGGCCGGTCTGTCCAAGCCCAACATCCTCTATTATTTTGGCGGCAAGGAAGACATCCATGTCACCCTGCTCAACCAACTGATGGAAACCTGGCTCGACCCGCTGGACCATATGGATCCGGACGGCGAACCGCTTGAAGAAATTCTTGGCTACGTGCACCGAAAACTGGAAATGAGCCGCGAGTTCCCGCGCGAAAGCCGGCTCTTTGCCAATGAAATCCTGCAAGGCGCACCGCGCATGGCGCCGCATCTGGTCAGTGATCTGAAACCGCTGGTTGACAAAAAGACCGCGCTCATTCGCACCTGGATCTCCCAAGGCAAATTGGCTGATGTGGACCCGCGCCATTTGATGTTCTCGATTTGGTCAACAACCCAACACTACGCCGATTTTGACGCGCAAGTGCAGGTGCTCAGCGACAGCGACACCGACGTGCTCGACGGCGCCGATACTTTCCTCGATCAGATGTTCCGCAAACTGCTGACGCCTTAATCCACGCCCTGAAGAACAACCAACACGGCCCCCATCATTTGGGCAAACGCGCCCTCAGCACCAGGCGAAAGAACCTGTAACTCCGCCCGTGTGCCAATGAAGGCCCCCATCGGCAGTTCACCTTCGGACACAGCCAGCAAATCCTCATACCCCGTGGTCAACACCACGTCCGGCGTCTCATGGGCCCCATAGCTGGCATTCACCTGCCCGCCCGCCACATCCAGCTGCATCAGCTCTCCGTCCACAACCAGCCCAACGCGCAGCGCCATATCGCCAAGTTCAGCCCGGCGCGCTGCCGCCAACAACGTGGTCACAACCGTGCGCAAATTGCCCGGCTTGACCACCTCGCCCTCAGGTTCAAACGCCGCGCCAAACACCGCCAGCTCAAACAAAACATCGAGCGTCCGCGCCCCCAAAGGCGTCAACGCATAGCTCTCCTCTTTTGACACCAAACCATCCGCCACCAGCTTATTGAGCCGGTCGGTCAACAGGTTTGCCGCAATCCCCGGCAAGCCCCTTTGTAGTTCGCCAAACCGCATCGGTCCTGCGTGCAAATCCCGCAGGATCAACAAGGTCCAGCGATCCCCGATCCGGTCCAAAGCCCGCGCTATGGGACAGAGCAATTTATACGACCGCGCCTTTGCCATTTTAACCTCACGAAAGCGTTACTTTATTTTTTAAAGTAACACCTTTAAATTTTAAAGCACACTACCACATCCCTTTCATCGGTCCAAGACCAGCCGATGACCTATTGAAAACAAGGAGCAATTATGTCCAACACCGATACCCTTCTCGACCGCAACGCCAATTTTGCGGCCCGCTTTTCCGACGGCGACATGCCGGTTTTTCCAAAACTCAACACCATGATCATCGCCTGTATCGACGCCCGCGTAGACCCGGCGCATGTGTTGGGGTTGGATCTTGGCGATGCGGTTGTGATCCGCAACACCGGCGGCCGCGTCACGCCTGCTGTGATTGAGGAAATCAGTGCCCTATCGGTGCTGATCAATCAGATCAATGGCGGGAAAGACACGCCGCTTGAGGTGGTTTTGCTGCAGCACACCCAATGCGGCGCCGAACGCTACGCCGATCCCAATTTGCGGGCCGCTATCCAATCTCAGGCCGGTATCGACGTCACTCCACTCGCCATTCACAACCATGATCAAAGCCTGAAAGACGACCTTGAAACCCTGCGTATCGCCACCGCTGTGCCCAACTATCTTGTGGCCTCGGCCATGCTCTACGATGTGAAAACCGGCAGCGTTACCGAAATCGTCGCTCCAGCTCCATTGGGGTGAGCCGCGCTAAATAAAAAACCGTCGCGGGGGACACCGCGACGGTCAGTTTCAGGAAGGGAAGATTTCCTGTTATGTGGGGCAAACGCCCCTTGGGAAACTTACTCCGCAGCCGTGGACATCGGATTGTTTGGATGCGCCGTCCAATTGCCGTAATCGGCCTGCACTGGTGTGTTGGTCCGCTCATCCATTTCACCCGGTTCCAGCGTGCGCATGGTGATACAGTTCTCCACCGGACACACGTTGACGCAGAGGTTACAGGCCACGCATTCATCGTCTTTCACGGTGAACACTCGGTCCTCAGACATCTCAATCGCCTGGTGAGAGGTATCCTCACAGGCCGCGTAACACCGACCACAGCTGATACAATCATCCTGATTGATCACAGCTTTGGTGACGTGGTTCAGGTTCAGATACTGCCAGTCGGTCACATTGGGCGTTGCCATACCAACAAAGTCTGCAGTGCTTTCATAGCCTTTCTCGTCCATCCACTGGGACAGACCAGAGATCATCTCCTGCACAATTTTGAACCCATAGGTCATCGCCGCCGTACAAACCTGCACGTTGCCCGCGCCCAGCGCCATGAACTCCGCTGCATCGCGCCACGTGGTGATGCCACCAATACCGGAGATCGGCAGCTTCGCCGTCTCAGGGTTACGGGCAATTTCGGCCACCATGTTGAGCGCAATTGGCTTCACCGCCGGACCGCAATAGCCGCCGTGTGTGCCTTTGCCGTCAATCATCGGCTCCGGGCTCATCGCATCGAGGTTCACATTGGTGATCGAGTTTATGGTGTTGATCAGGCTCACCGCATCCGCCCCACCGCGCAGCGCCGCTTCCGCAGGATGCAGGATGTTGGTGATGTTTGGCGTCAGCTTCACAATCACCGGCAGGTCGGTGGCTTCTTTACACCAGCGGGCGACCATTTCGATGTATTCTGGCACCTGCCCTACAGCAGAGCCCATGCCGCGCTCCGCCATGCCATGGGGACAGCCGAAGTTCAGTTCAAACCCGTCACAGCCGGTTTCCGCGATCATCGGAAGAATGCGTTTCCACTCGTCTTCCTCACACGGCACCATGACAGAGGCGATCACCGCATGATCCGGGTAATCCCGCTTCACGCGCGCCATTTCCTCAAGGTTCACTTCCAGCGGACGGTCGGTGATCAACTCGATGTTGTTCAGCCCCAACAAACGTCGGTCTGCGCCGTGAATGGCCCCGTAGCGCGGCCCGTTCACGTTCACCACTGGTGGGCCTTCGGACCCCAGAGTTTTCCACACAACACCGCCCCAGCCCGCTTCAAAGGCGCGGCGCACGTTGTATTCTTTGTCCGTTGGCGGCGCCGAGGCGAGCCAAAACGGGTTGGGGGATTTGATCCCTACAAATTCACTTTCGAGATTGGCCATGTGCTTATCTCCCCTTACGCCGACAACTTGGCGTGAATGTCTTCGGCCGCGTCACGACCCTCTGCCACAGCAGTCACGGTCAGATCATCGCCGCCGGTGGCACAGTCGCCCCCAGCCCAGATGCCATCCACGGACGTGCGCCCGCTGTCATCCACTTTGATCTTGCCCCACTCCAGCTCTGGCAGGCCTTCGCCTTCCAGTGTCTGACCAATGGCTTTGAACACCTGATCCGCTTGCAACCGCACGGTCTGACCCGTCGATTTCAAGTCATTGTCAGTGTATTCAAACTCGATCTCGCGCACCGCACCATTGCCAATCACCGCTTTTGGCGACGCATTGGTGATGATCCGCACGCCTTTAGACGCGGCCAGATCCTGCTCAAACTCGGACGCGTTCATGCGGTCTTTGCCACGACGATACACAAGGCTGACATTTAACGCGCCCAACAGCTTCGCCTGTACCGCAGCATCCACAGCGGTCATGCCGCCGCCAATCACCACAACATCACGGCCAATTGCCATTTTGCCAAGATCGTCCGCCTGACGCAGTTCTGCGATGAAGTCCACGGCGTCATCCACGCCATCTTTGTCTTCGCCATCCACGCCCAGCGCGTTTACGCCACCCAGGCCAATGCCAAGGAACACCGCGTCAAAATCAGCCTTCAGACCGTCCAGCGACAGACCGTCGCCCAGCTTTTTGCCAGTCTCAACGGTGATACCGCCAATCTTCAGCAGCCAGTCCACCTCGCGCTCCGCAAAGCTTTCCACCGACTTATAGGCCGCGATGCCGAATTCGTTCAGACCACCCGCCTTGGCGCGCGCATCAAACACGGTCACGTCATGCCCATGCATTGCCAAACGGTGCGCCGCCGACAAACCTGCAGGACCGGCACCGACCACCGCAATCTTTTTGCCCGTGCTCGCCGCACGCTCAAACGGATGCTGCCCCGCATCCACCAGCTTGTCGGTGGCATAGCGTTGCAAGCGACCAATCTCGACCGGATTGCCTTCTGCAGTTTCACGCACGCAAACCTGTTCACACAGCGTCTCCGTTGGGCAGACCCGCGCGCACATACCGCCCAGAATATTCTGGTCAAAAATCGTCTTGGCCGCCGCCTCTGGCGTGCCTGTTGCAATCTGACGAATAAACAACGGAATATCGATGTCGGTTGGACAGGCCGTCATACACGGTGCGTCATGACAAAAATAACAGCGATCCGAGGCCACAAGAGCTTCGTGATCATCAAAACGGGGGTGCAAATCCCCAAAATTCTCGGTCAGTTCCACAGAGTCTAAACGCGCTGCTTGAATGCCGTTGCTAAACGGTGTGTTGGACATAGGACCTCCCCATACACCTTGTTGGCTACCCCCTCAGGCTTGCACAGGTTTTTTGACCAATCAATAAAAAAATTTACCACATGGTCAAAAGTTTCCCGCAATTCCTTTCGCCGAACAAAAGCTCGAACCACATATCGTCCATCTGGCTTGGGAAATTGAATGGAATTTCTGACAATTAGTGAATGCGTTTAAGGGGCGTGCCCTTGCCCATGTAACAATGAATTTTTTGTAAAATCACACATCTTGAAGGTCCTTTTCGCAATTTTTCCTTGTTTTCTGCCCCAGATTGATTGAGATGGAAAACGCGCAGTTTCTATTTTCGACCCCCTGCTCCTAACCGGCTCAGCTTTCGATCAAGATACCCGCCGGGTTGTCGCATCACGCGGACAGCACAAAACAAGGAGAACGGCGATGGCTACTGGCACCGTCAAATGGTTCAACACCACCAAAGGCTTCGGCTTCATTGCACCTGACGAAGGCGGCAACGATGTATTTGTACACATTTCTGCAGTTGAGCGCTCCGGTCTGACAGGCCTGGCTGACAACCAGAAGGTGAGCTACGAGCTGCAAGCCGGCCGCGACGGTCGCGAAAACGCGGTTGATCTGGCCCTGCTCTAAGCAGCCATAGAGTTTTGAATGTTGAAAGGCGCCCCTTGGGCGCCTTTTTCTGCTCTTTGACAGCGCGCAATATCAACGGGGGGCTGCTCTATCGGCTATCCAGCCAATTGTTGAGAGACCAAAAACCGCCCAAACGTTTGTTATAAACCCCAAAAGGACATCACCTAAAAATGACCTATCGAGAGTGCCTGCACTCCATGTACTCTGACTTAGAAAGCTGGATAATTATTCTTGTCGGAATGATCATTGCCTGCCTCCTTTGGAGATTTAGTAGACCTTTCTTCGCGATCGCCTGCATTGGCGCAAGCCCATTGCTGGCCGCGTCTTGGGCCTATTTGTACCATGAATTGAATTGCATAGAATTGTACGGCCCATAGAAGATTGTGCTCAGATCAGGAAGTCGTCGAAGCAGCAAGTTCAATGCTGCAAACAGAAAAAGACGCAACCTTGCGGTTACGTCTTTTTTCTTTTCCTCTGAGAGGAAAATGGTCGGGACGGCAAGATTCGAACTTGCGACCCCCTGTACCCAAAACAGGTGCGCTACCAGGCTGCGCTACGCCCCGACTTGTGAGGCAGGGTTTACCCCCACTGTTCGGGAATGAAAACCCCCTAACAAGACCACTTTGCAATTTCTTGTAAAAAACTTGGGTGGCGCATTTCACTGCCCACGGAAATCCCCATGGCCTCAGCCAATCCGCCATTGATTTCCAACACATAGCGCACCGCATCGCCGCCAAAGATTGGCGTTTCATCCAAAGGAATTGCATTGTTGTGAATATGTTGAATCACCCCCTGCTCGTCCGCAAACAGCATATCGAGGGGAATCAGTGTGTTCCGCATCCAAAAAGACGCTGGTCGGGTTGTCTCATAGACAAAGACCATGCCGGCACTGCTCGACATATGGGACCGGTTCATCAACCCCTGCGCCCGTTCTGCCTCGGTGTCTGCCACTTCTACGGAGAATCGCGCCTGCCCAAAGGCCCCACGGATCAGCAGGCTGTCCGGCCGGCAGGCGTCTTCTGCTTGGGCGGAAGCGGCCCCGAAGGATACCATCATCAACCCAAAGAAACCGGCGCCGATCCATCGACCGGCACCAATCATTATTAGTCGTTTTCCAAAACCGCGTTTTCCCACGCCAATACCTCAGTTGCCATGCGACCACGTTTACCGTCGATCACACGCAGCGCCAAGGCTTCACCGGGCTGCAAATCCGACAAGCCGGATCTGCGCAGCACTTCGATATGTAGGAAAATGTCTTCCGGACGGCCAAACACATTTGCAAAGCCAAATCCCTTGCCTTTGTCAAACCACTTCACCCGCGAGGGTTCCAGCGGCGTGGCCCGAATGTCATCAAGGTCCATACCTTCGAAATCAGACAGCGCCGCCGGCTCTTCCGTCTCCGGCGCCTCGATTCTGAACACTTCCACGGCCTGCGAGCCGCGTTGCGTCACCTGTACGGAGACTTCGATCACGGATCCGTCCGCGACCGAGCTTTGACCGAAGTTGCGCAACACGTTTGCATGCAACAGGATATCCGGCCCACCGTCGTCTGAAACTATAAAGCCAAATCCTTTGACAGGATCGAACCATTTTACTTCGCCAACAACCTGTGTGACGTCCTTTTCAAGAGTACTCAATGCCTCAACCTTAGTTTGTATCATCCCCATGATGTGCCTGACTGTGCTGCATCAAGACGCCTTCGGCAAGCGCAAAATTTCCATGCTTTTCATGCGCTTGCCGATCAAGTTTTTAACAAATTAAGGGTTCAATCTTTCAATTTTCCACGGTTTTTCAGGTGTTTCGCGGCGCCACCGGAACCTGTCATGTAATCGAAATGCCCCATCCGCCCAAAATTCTATTTCAGCAGGAACCAGCCGATACCCACCCCAAAACGGCGGGCGCGACGGATGGGTTCCGTGCTGGGCTGTTATTTTTGCCACTTTTGCCATTAATTCTGTGCGCGAATTTAGGGGTTGAGACTGTTCTGAGGCCCACGCACCAAGCTTACTCTTTAGGCTTCGCGACTCAAAATATGCATCTGCCTGTGGACCATCCTCGCGTTTAACGTGTCCTCGGACCCGAATCTGACGGCGCAAAGATTTCCAATGCATCACAAATGACGCCTTGCCCGCGCCATCCAGTTCCTGCGCCTTGGCACTGCCGTAATTTGTATAGAACACAAACGCCGCGTCCTCGATGTCTTTCAGCAGCACCATGCGCGAATTGGGCATCCCATCGGCATCCACCGTAGACAGCGCAATTGCGTTTGCATCGTTAGGTTCGCTATTTTCCGCGTCCTTTAACCACGTCTTCGCAATTTCAAACGGATCCTCGCCCGCGAAAATCCCTGATCTCTCGCTCATAACTGCCTCCAAATGTATAATCCAGCCTCTCAGGCTAGGCATATTCCACGCTGGCGAAGACCTTGATGCGACAGGGTCAATCGCCTAAACGTCACGCATAACCAAGTGGGACGGAGTTCACCGGATGTCAAATCAACTCATGGCAGGCAAACGTGGTCTGATTATGGGGCTTGCCAACGACAAGTCTATTGCCTGGGGCATCGCCAAAGCCTGCGCCGACGCCGGTGCCGAGCTGGCGTTCTCTTATATGGGCGACGCTTTTAAGAAACGCGTGGTCCCGCTGGCGGAACAGCTTAACGTCGACACGTTGATCGACTGTGATGTCTCTGACGAGGCCTCCATTGATGCAGCCTTCGCCGAGATCGAAGCCAAATGGGGCAAAATCGACTTCATCGTGCACGCCATTGGCTTCTCAGACAAAAATGAGCTGCGTGGCCGCTATGTCGACACCTCCAAAGACAACTTCCTGATGACCATGGATATCTCGGTCTATTCGTTCACCGCGGTGATGCAGCGCGCGGAGAAACTGATGACGGATGGCGGCTCCGCTCTGACGCTGACCTATTACGGCGCCGAGCAGGTCATGCCACACTATAATGTCATGGGCGTGGCCAAAGCCGCACTGGAAGCCTCGGTGAAATACCTGGCCGAAGACCTTGGCAAAGACGGTATCCGCGTAAACGCCATTTCCGCAGGCCCGATCAAGACCCTCGCCGCCTCTGGCATTGGTGACTTCCGCTACATTATGAAATGGAACGAGCTGAACTCCCCTCTGCGCCGCAATGTCAGCCTTGAGGACGTGGGCAACTCCGCGCTTTACCTGCTGTCTGATCTCGGCAGCGGGGTGACTGGCGAAAACCTGCACGTTGATGCGGGCTACCATGTTGTCGGCATGAAAGCTGTCGACGCGCCGGACATCGACGCCGTGGTGGGCCGCAAATGAGCCTCGCCGCCTTTCTCGCTGCGGTCTCCCTCTGCCTGATGGCTGCGGTCAGCCCCGGCCCTGCTGTGCTCGTGGCTGCCCGCGTAGGTTTGCAACAGGGCCTCAAAACCGGCGCAGCCCTGTCTGTGGGCATCGGTCTCGGCGCGGTCTTCTGGGCCGCCTCGGCCCTCTTTGGCCTTGCGCTTCTGTTTGAATACGCGCCTTTCCTGCTGACCGTTCTCAAGATCGGCGGCGCGGCGTTTCTGATCTGGACCGCGTTTAAAATGTGGCGCGCGGCCGATGAGCCACTGGAAGACAACGGCGCCGAAGTTGCCGCCATGACGCCTTTGTCCGCCCTGCGCCTTGGCATCTGGACCCAGTTGGCCAATCCAAAGCCCGCCGTCTTCTTTGGCGCGGTCTTTGTCGGTACGGTGCCCACTGACGCCACACCGCTGGCGCTGGCCCTGCTGCTGGCCTGCATCTTCCTCGGTGAGTTCCTCTGGAACACCTCCGTGGCGCGGCTGTTCTCGCTGGACCGCACCCGCAAAATCTACATCGGCCTGAAGCACCTGATTGACCGTGTCTTTGGCGGTCTGCTGGCGGCTCTGGGTGTCAAGATCGCGGCCACCTAGGCCGCGCTCCGATCATGCGCAAACTCCTTAAGGCACTCTTCTTTTTGCTCTGCATCGCGAGCGCCTTGGGGATATTCGCACTCTACCGCCCGCATTACATTCCGCCCCCAATTAAAGAGGCCATCTGGCCGCGCGATGACATCGCGGTGGTGCGCGCCCGTCAAACACCTGCGCTGAGCGCAGGCTTTGCCGCCCACAACAGCTACCTCGGCGCCCCGGTTTACATCCGCATCTTCAAAGAAGAACGTGAACTGGAACTCTGGGTACAAACCCCAGCCGACAAGTACGCCCTCTTCAAAACCTACCCGATCTGCAATCATTCTGGTGGCCTTGGTCCCAAACTCGAAGAAGGCGACAGGCAATCGCCAGAGGGTTTCTACAGGGTTTCCAAATCTGCCCTGAACCCCAACAGCAGCTACCACCTGTCCTTCAACTTAGGTTTTCCCAATCAATTTGACCGCAAGCAGGGCCGCACCGGCAGCTTCCTGATGGTGCACGGCGACTGCGTCTCCGTTGGGTGCTACGCCATGACGGACCCCGCGATCGAAGAAATCTACGTCGCCGTCGAAGCCGCCCTCAACGACGGTCAATCCGCCGTGCCCGTACATGCTTTCCCCTTCCGCCCGACGCCGCAACGCATGGCAAAAGCCTCCGGCCACAACTGGGATGCCTTCTGGCAGCAGCTCACCCCCGCGTATCACACCTTTGACAAAACCGGCCGCCCTCCGTTGATCGCTGTTGATGGCGACAAATACCTTGTCACCGCTTGGTAAGTGCGCAAACAGTTTGCGCCGCCTTTGCGTTCTGCTAGAACGGCTAAAATCTGCGACAAAGGGGTGAGTCCACATGAGCGAGCGTCTGCCACACGAAAAAGGCTTCCACATCAGCTGGGATCAAATCCACCGCGACAGCCGCGCGCTGGCATGGCGCTTGGACGGCAAAGGCCCCAATGACGGCGCATGGAAAGCTGTTGTTGCCATCACCCGTGGCGGCATGGCACCGGCGATGATTGTCAGCCGCGAACTCGACATTCGCACCGTCGACACCATTTCTGTAAAATCCTACTACTCTGGTGGTGGTGCACAGGACAAACAGCGCGAAGCTCAGGTTCTCAAAAGCCCAGATGCAGAGCTGATGGGCGACGGCGAAGGCATCCTGATTGTCGACGATCTGGTCGATTCCGGGAAAACCCTCGAACTGGTGCGCCAGCTGTACCCCAAAGCGCATTTCGCCACCGTTTACGCCAAGCCTGCAGGCGAGCCGATGGTCGACACCTTCATCACCGGCGTGAGTCAGGACACTTGGATTTTCTTCCCTTGGGACATGGCGTTGCAATACGTCGAGCCTTATCGCGGCACCGATTGATCGCACCGGTTGGTGGGCTTGCCCCACATCACAAACCGCATTCTTCGGACCGCAGCGAGGCCCCTCGCTGCGGTTTTCTTTTGCCCGCTTTTGCCTGAGAGACTGACCAAATGACCCTCACCCGCACCACCGCCACCTTTGCCCCGCCCGTGATGGAAGCCCGCCGCTGGCTCGAAGGCGTGACCTTTCCGCCTGAACGCCCACTGATCAACGTCAGCCAAGCCGCCCCTGTTGCCGCCCCGCCGGAACCCCTCCTGCACCACATCGCAGACACCGCGCTCAACAAGCCAGAGGCCCACCTCTACGGCCCTGTTCTAGGCCTGCCCGAGCTGCGCACCGAGGTGGCCACGCAATGGTCCACCGCCTACGCGGGCGAGATCGCACCGGCGCAAGTCGCCGTCACCTCCGGCTGTAATCAAGCCTTCTGCGCCACCCTCACCGCCATCGCTGGGGAAGGTGACGAGGTCATCCTGCCGACGCCGTGGTACTTCAACCACAAAATGTGGCTCGACATGCAGGGCGTCACAGCCGTGCCCCTTCCCACCGACGCTCATCTCCTGCCCGATCCGGAGCACGCCGCCGCCCTGATCACAGAGCGCACCCGCGCCATCGTGCTGGTCACGCCCAACAACCCCGGCGGCGTCGAATACCCAGCAGAGCTTGTGCGCGCCATGTATGAGCTTGCCAAGTCGCGCGGCATTCGCCTGATCGTCGATGAAACCTACCGCGACTTTGACAGCCGCACCGGCGCGCCGCACGACCTCTTTGGCGACCCGGACTGGCAGGACACATTGGTGCAGCTCTATTCCTTCTCCAAAGCCTACCGCCTCACCGGTCACCGGGTTGGCGCCATGGTTGGCAGCGTGGAGCTCTTGGCGGAAGCGGAGAAATTCCTCGACACGGTCACCATTTGCCCCAACCAATTGGGTCAGCACGCCGCGCTCTGGGGCATGCAAAACCTCAGCCAATGGCTTGCTGGCGAACGCGCCGAAATCCTCGACCGTCGCGCCGCGATCACCGACAATCTGCCACAACTCACCGACCAAGGCTGGGAGCTGCAGGGCGCTGGCGCCTACTTCGCCTATATGAAGCATCCGTTTGACCTGCCATCCGACCAATTGGCGCAGCAACTGGTGCAAAGCCACGGCATCCTGACCCTGCCCGGCACCATGTTCACGCCAGAGGGCGATCAGGCAGGCAAAGACACCCTGCGCATCGCCTTTGCCAACGTCGACCGCGCCGGAATCGGTGACCTTTTTGCCCGTCTCGCCACGGTAAAAGCTTGACGCAACCACAACACAGGCGGGACAGGCCAATCATGCTTGCCCCCCCTGCCCCAACCGCGTAGACCTTCGCAGAAGAAACTTGAACGATTACAGGGCGGACATCGGACATGGCGCAGAGCAAAACCTCCAAAACAGCGGTCTGGATTCTTATGGGCCTGCTCATTCTGGGCTTAGGCGGTTTTGGCGCAACCAGCCTCACCGGCACCGTGCGATCCGTTGGGACGGTTGGCGACGAAGACATTTCAGTCGACGATTACGCCCGCGCCCTGCAAGAAGAGCTGCGCGCGCTTGAGGCTCAAACCGGCCAGTCCCTGCCCTTTGCCCAGGCCCAAGCCTTTGGCATTGACCGTATGGTGCTCTCCCGCCTCTCCACAACCCGCTCCCTGGACGCAGAAAACAAACGCCTCGGCATCTCGATTGGCGACGAAAACCTGCGTCAGGAGCTGATGAACATTCCGTCTTTCCAAGGTTTGGACGGCTCCTTTGACCGCGACGCTTACGCCTTTGCCATCGATCAGGCGGGCATGAACGAATCCGAGTTTGAGGACAGCGTGCGCGAAGACACCGTGCGGTCCCTGCTACAAGGCGCCGTGGTTTCCGGTCTGGTGATGCCCGACGTCTACGCCGACACCGTGATCAAATTTGTTGCCGAAGAGCGTGACTTCACCTGGTCCCAGCTGACCGCGGACAACCTGACCACCGCCGTTGCCGCCCCAACCGAAGCGGAAGTTGAAGCCTTCTACACCGACAACCAAGACCGCTTCATGCTGCCCGCCACCCGTCAGATCACCTATGCGTGGCTGTCGCCTGAAATGATCATCGATCAGGTCGAAGTGGATGAAGCCGCCCTGCAAAAGCTCTATGACGAGCGTGACAGCGAGTTTAACCGTCCAGAGCGCCGTCTGGTCGAGCGTCTGGCCTTTGCTGATGACGCTGCCGCGCAAGCCGCGATGGAGCAAATCACTGCGGGCACCGCTACCTTCAGCAGCCTGGTCGAAGGCCGTGGCCTGTCCCTGTCCGACGTCGACCTTGGCGACGTGACCAAAGCCCAGCTTGGTGAAGCAGGTGAAGCAGTCTTCCTGGCGCCCGCTAACGGCATCGCAGGCCCCGCCCCCTCCACGCTTGGTCCAGCCTTGTTCCGCGTGAACGGCATCCTTGGCGCACAGTCCACCTCCTTTGACGAAGCCAAAGACCTGCTGCGTGAAGAGCTGGCTGCTGAGCGTGCCCGCCGCCTGATCGACACTCAAATAGGCAACATCGACGACCTGCTTGCCGGTGGTGCCACGCTGGAAGAGCTGGCCGAAGAAACCGACATGGAGCTGGGCGTCCTCAACTGGCACCCTGCATCTGAGGATGACCTCGCCGGCTATGAGGGCTTCCGCGCTGTCGCCACTGAGGTGACCCTGGACGACTTCCCGCAGATCGAAGTGCTTGAGGACGGCGGCATCTTTGCCCTGCGCCTCGAAGGTGAAACTCCAAGCCAGCCAGCGCCCCTGGCAGATGTGGCAGAGGACGCCGCTGCAGCCATCACTGCTGAGCGCACCACCGAAGCTCTGAAAGGTCTGATTGAAACCCTGAAGCCACGCCTCAACGACGGCACAAGCTTCACCTCCTTTGGCTTCACCGCCAACGAAGAGGTCGACATGGACCGCGCCGCCTTTGTGCCCGGCACCCCGCCACAATTCCTGACCGAAGTTTTTGAAATGGAAGTGGGCGAGCTGCGGACATTGGACAGCCCTGAGGGCCTGATCGTTGTGCGTCTGAACGCCGTCGAAGCCCCGGCCACCGACGATCCGGAGGTCACATCCCTAAAGGCTGCGATCACCGCACAGCTTTCCAGCGGCATCTCTCAGGATGTGTTTGCGGCCTACGCTCAAGCGTTACAAGGCATGTACCCGACACAGATCAATCAACAGGCACTGAACGCGGTGCACGTGAACTTCCAGTAAAGAAAGGCCGCCAAGGTGGACCTGACTCCCTCGTTTGAAGATTTTGCCAAAGCCTATGAGGCCGGTGAAAATCAGGTAGTGTACACGCGGCTCGCCGCCGATCTCGACACCCCGGTGTCGCTCATGCTCAAGCTGACTGGCGCCCACAAGGACGCCTTCATGCTAGAGTCTGTGACCGGTGGCGAAGTGCGTGGACGGTATTCCATCATCGGCATGAAGCCCGATCTGATCTGGCAAACCCACGGCACTGAAAGCCGCATCAACCGCACCGCGCGGTTTGATCCTGATGGCTTCTCGCCACAGGATGGCGACCCGCTCACCAACCTGCGCGCCCTGATTGCCGAAAGCAAAATTGACCTGCCCGAAGACCTGCCACAGGCCTCCGCCGGTCTGTTTGGCTACCTCGGCTATGACATGATCCGGCTGGTGGAGCATCTGCCCAACATCAACCCGGACCCGCTTGGCCTGCCCGACGCCTGCATGCTGCGCCCCTCCGTGGTGGCCGTGCTCGACGGTGTGAAAGGCGAAGTCACCGTGGTGAGCCCTGCGTGGGTCAGCGACGGCCAATCCGCCCGCGCCGCCTATGCGCAGGCCGCCGAACGGGTGATGGACGCCGTGCGCGATCTCGAACGCGCCATGCCACAGGCCGCGCGTGATCTGGGGGAAGCGCACGAAGTCTCCCCACCGGTCTCCAACTTCACCAAAGAGGGCTACCTGGCCGCCGTGGAGAAGGCCAAGGAATACATCAAAGCCGGCGACATCTTCCAAGTCGTCCCCGCCCAACGCTGGACGCAGGACTTCCCGCAACCACCGTTTGCGCTTTACCGCTCGCTACGCCGCACCAACCCGTCACCGTTTATGTTCTACTTCAACTTCGGTGGTTTTCAGGTTGTCGGCGCCAGCCCGGAAATCCTCGTGCGGGTCTTTGGCGACGAAGTCACCATCCGCCCTATTGCAGGCACTCGCCCTCGCGGTGAAACGCCTGAGCAAGACAAAGCGCTCGAAGAGGATCTGTTGGCGGACAAGAAAGAACTTGCCGAGCACCTCATGCTCTTGGACCTGGGCCGGAATGATACAGGCCGCGTTTCCAAGATCGGTACCGTGCGCCCAACCGAGAAATTCATCATTGAGCGCTACAGCCACGTGATGCACATCGTCTCCAACGTGGTGGGCGAGTTGGCCGAAGACAAAGATGCGCTGGACGCTTTCTTCGCAGGCATGCCGGCAGGCACAGTCTCCGGCGCGCCCAAAGTCCGCGCGATGGAAATCATCGACGAGCTGGAACCAGAAAAGCGCGGCATCTACGGCGGTGGCGTGGGCTACTTCAGCTCCGGCGGCGACATGGACATCTGTATCGCGCTCCGCACAGCGATTGTGAAAGACCAGAAGCTCTACATTCAGGCCGGCGGCGGCGTTGTCTATGACAGCGATCCTGAGGCCGAATACATGGAGACCGTGCACAAATCCAACGCCATCAGGCGGGCAGCCGCAGATGCGGCGCGGTTCACTGGAAACGGCAACGGCTAGGGCATTGCTCTGCCGCATTTCCTAAAACCAACAAAGCCGCCCATTGGGCGGCTTACTTTATCTTTTTGGCGACTTTTTCTTCCTTGGACAGCTTGTTGCCCCAGGTGTTCTTGCTGATCCCCATATCATAGGCCATCGGCTTGGTTTTGCCTTTGCTAACCTTGCCACCCTTGTCCAAATACTGCTGGATCAGGTCTTCGTCGGTGGTCTCTTTAGGCACATGTTTCATCGCCATCTTCCCCCATTGGCAGCGCGCGGAATCACGCCTTGCATTACGCCACCAGCCTAACAACGGCCCCGCAAATGGCCAGCCCTAACAACAGTATTCCTAGCCATATGGCATGTCTCACGATTGATGGGGGCTGTTCATATCATACATCTCTCCCCCCGGAAGCCTCCCGGTTACTCAGACACAGGACGCAAAAGTTTGTCCAAACGGTCAAACCAACGTTACACTGAGCAATCACATAGCAAGAAAGATCGTCAGTTTGATTCGCATCGGATCACACGAGGCGGCGGATATTTTAAAACTTAGGGAACCCAACATGTCTCAATTCACCTTATCGCGGCGCCATTTCTTGGCCTCCACGGCAGGCTTCATTGCGCTGCACCCTTTCTCCGCCAACGCCGCCACCAATCAGGCACACCTACGGATTATGGAAACCACCGACCTGCACGTGCATGTCTTCCCATATGACTATTACGCCGACAAACCCCGCGATACCGTTGGTCTGTCCCGCACCGCCTCCCACGTGAAAGCCATCCGGGCTGAGGCAACCAATTCCATGTTGATCGACAACGGTGACTTTCTTCAGGGCAACCCGATGGGTGACTACATCGCTTATGAGCGTGGCATGAAAGACGGCGATATGCACCCGGTCATCACCGCGATGAACACCGTGGGTTTTGATGCATCTACATTGGGCAACCACGAGTTTAACTACGGCCTCGATTTCCTGATGAAATCTCTCGCGGGCGCCGATTTCCCCGTGATCTGTGCCAACGTTGCGCTCGAAGAAGGCGGCAGCCCAACCAAAGACAAAACCCTGATCAAACCCTATGTGATCCTTGACCGTGAAATCACCGACGGTGCTGGCGAAACCCACCCGATCAAAGTCGGCCTGATTGGCTTTGTGCCACCACAAGTCATGAACTGGGACCGCCGTCACCTCGAAGGCAACGTTATGGCACGTGACATCGTCGACACCGCCAAAGCTTATGTGCCGGTGATGAAAGAACAGGGCTGCGACCTGATCATCGCGCTCAGCCACTCAGGCATTGGTGCCGCCGACCACAGTGACGGCATGGAAAACGCCTCCGTGCCACTGGCAGCAATTGACGGCATCGACGCAGTTCTGACCGGCCACCACCACCGCGTGTTCCCCTCCTCCGCCTATGACGGTATGGCAGGCGTGGACGTGGCCAACGGCACCCTGATGGGCAAACCCGCCGCCATGGGTGGTTTCTGGGGCTCCCACCTCGGCCTGATTGATCTGATGTTGGAACGCTCCGGCAACGAGTGGAAAATTGTCAGCCACAGCACCGAGGCCCGTCCCATTTCCAAACGTAATGAGGACCGCTCGATCACGGCGCTTGTGGAAGATCAGCCAGACGTCTTGGCCAGCGTTCAGGCCGAACACGACGCCACATTGGCCTACGTGCGCCGCGCTGTGGGTAAAACTGACGCCCCACTGCACAGCTACTTCGCACTGGTCGCCGATGACCCCTCGGTGCAGATCGTGTCGATTGCCCAAAGCTGGTACATTGCTGAGATGATGAAAGGCACCGAGTACGAACATCTGCCAATCCTCTCTGCGGCGGCCCCCTTTAAGGCCGGTGGCCGTGGTGGTCCTGAATACTATACCGACGTGGCAAAAGGCGACGTGGCGATCAAAAACGTCTCCGACCTCTACCTTTACCCGAACACAGCGCGCGCTGTGCTTGTGACTGGGGCAGAGGTCAAAGACTGGCTCGAACGCTCCGCTGGCATCTTCAACCAAGTCGAGGCTGGCAAAGCCGATCAAGTGCTGTTGAACCCTGACTTCCCCTCCTACAACTTTGACGTCATGGACGGTGTCACTTATCAAATCGATCTGTCTCAACCATCGAAATACGATCCCAAAGGCAATCTGATCAATCCGGATGCAAGCCGCATCGTAAATCTGCAGCATAATGGCCTGTCCATTGATCCGTTGCGCAAATTCATCATTGCGACCAACAACTACCGCGCAGGCGGCGGCGGCAAATTCCCCGGCGCTATGGGCGACACCATTGTGTTTGAAGGCCCAGACACCAACCGCGACGTGATTGTGCGCTACATCGTCGAGAAAGGCACCATTAGCCCACGTGCCGACGCCAACTGGACCTTTGCCCCCCTGCCGGGCACCTCGGTTCTATTTGACACCGGCCCCAAGGCTGCGGACTACAGCGACAGCGTGGACGGCGTCTCCATCGAGGCCGCAGGCGAAGGCCCCGACGGCTTCGCCCGTTTCCGTATTCAGCTGTAAAAGGCCTGGAAAATCACAAAAGGCCGGAGCTTCCTCCGGCCTTTTTCAGTGGTACCGTCTTTTGTGGCGACGACGCTAATTGACCGGTTCTTTGCCCAGGTAAGAAAGAATAAGTGAGCGCACGAAGTCCGCTTCCCGAATGTTTTCAAATTCCACGGGGACAAGCGATCGCCCTTGCAAAAATGGCTGCCCGGGCTGGGACAAGCCAAAGCCAAAAGGCTGCACCAAATCCTTGTTCAAAAGGGTTCCGATCCGAAGACAGCCGTAGGGGCGGTTCTGACGCACCACATAGGGAAACTCTTTTGCGTGCAGGCAAGACACCACATAGACCCTTCTGGCAAACCGCCAATTTCTCCCAAAACGCAGGACAATAGAACGTCGATCCGTTACGAAATACGCTTGGTTTGCCAACACAAACTGACGATCAAAGGCCATGGCCAATTGGGCAAGAAAGAAGACAACAATCACTGCGCCGTATACCCACGCCGCAGTGGTCCACCCGCCCATTTTTGAACTGACAAACGGCAACGAACTGAGCATGGCAACCGAGCCAACGGCAAAGCCAATGCCTCAGACACGCTCCGTTTGTGCCAACTCAAATAGCTTCTTTCCATAATCTGGTGCGCCAGACCAAAGAACCTTTTCGCCATCGGTCAAAATATCGTCAAGACCTGGATTGTACTGAACAGAAATATTTGTGTTTGCCATGCCTTAACACGTAGTTGCGCAGCTCTCTTGGGTCCATAGTACCTACAGAAGAATTAGCGAAATGACGCTCTTAACTACACACGTGTGTCTCCACCTCATAACGCGGCGCGGGCATATCCGGCCAAGCCTCAGGTGCCCCACTTGGATCGCGAAACAGCGGATCAAACTGCCCAGAGCGGCTGCGTAAGCTCTCCGGATCCAGCGCCAAACGCTGACACTTGGCAAGATCGCTCAATGTCGTTCCGCTGGTCTCTGTCAAATCAATCATATGCCCCCGCCGCTGGCTCATCGTCGCCCGAAACTGCAGCGGCTGATCCAGTGCGAACAAATGCGTATTCGCCCCAAACAGTTTGGCCTCGCCTTGCCAGTCCTCACCGGACGCAAACACCAGTTCAAACCGCCCCGGCGGCACCAAAACCTGAAAGAACTCCCCGCCCCGCACATAGGCGGCGAACACTACTTTGTCGCTATTAACATCCCGAAGGTTGAGGAAAAAATCTGTGCCAGAATTTGTCTTGATCAGCAAAGGCAGAGTGGCAGGCAAACCAGACCGGTTCCACATCAACCCCTGTGGGCGCGCATTCTCAGACGCTGACAGTGCCATCGCAAAGAACGCAAAGAGAATTGAAAAGCCTCGTAACATCACAGTTTCTCACCCGGCATCGACCCCACCAAACTTGGAGATCCGGTACAAACAAACCGCATACAAAGCTGTCACCGGCGTCAGGAGCACCTCAAACAATGTGGTCGAGAACAACGCCAAAATCGTATTGACGACCACAAAATAGAACAAGAACCACTGAATTTTTTCAACCACAGACCGGGCAACTGAACTGGTCACAATTCCCCTTGCAACACCACCCACAAGCATCAGCAACAGATTTAGCGCCAAAGCCAATAGCTCAAACGGCAGCATGGTTTGCTCGGTCAAACGCCCGCCCCACACAATGCTATGTGGCAACACACCTGCGATAATAAGCAGATGGAAGATCAGAAACAGCGACGGCAGCACAATCAAGATCTTGCTCGCCGCGCCAAGGCTAAGTTTTGCGATGAAATCATCCACTGAGTTCATGTTCTATTGGCCTTCTTTCTCGCGACAGCCCCGGCACCACAGCGGTTCCAAAATTCATAGGTCACCAAAACAACTCCCTGTCCAAAACGCACTGTGGCGGCACCCCGTCATGGGTATGTGCCGCCACAGACTAAGTTTCACTCTGGTGATCAGAGCCGGCTTACGCCGCCTCTGATGGCTCCACCGCCTTGTTGGTGCCTTTCACCCACTCACGCAATTGCTGCAGCAACACGTAGAGGATCGGAACAATGATGACGCCAATCACCGTCGCTGCCAGCATGCCGCCAAACACAGCCACACCAATGGCCTTCTGGCTGGCGGCCCCGGCCCCGTTGGCAGCCAACAGCGGCACCACGCCCAGCAGGAACGACAGCGCTGTCATCATCACTGCGCGGAAACGCTGGCTGGCGGCCTCAATCGCGGCCTCCTTGATGCTCAGTCCGGCCGCCCGCCGCTCCATCGCAAATTCCACGATGAGAATGGCGTTTTTGGAGGCCAGGCCAATCAACATGATCATCCCGATCTGAGTATAGAGGTTCACATCCCCGCCTGACACAGCCACCGCTGCAAGGGCGCCAAACAGCGCCACCGACACCGAGAGCAGAATGCCCACCGGCATGGTCCAACTCTCATACTGCGCCACAAGGAACAGGTAGGCAAAGACCACCGCCATGATCAGGATGATGATCACAAGCCCACTACCGGACTGCTGTTGCTGCGCCGTGCCGGTCCATTCAAAGCTGTAGCCCGGTGGCAAGGCGTTGGCGGCCTCTTCTTCCAGCACCCGGATCGCATCCCCGGTCGACAGGCCCTCTTTTGGCACACCGGTCACAGTGGCGGCGCGGAACATATTGTAGCGGTTCAATGCTACTGGTCCGAGCTCATTGCGCACGTTCACCAATGTACCCATCGGCACCATTTCACCGGTTTGCGAGCGCACATACAACGCGTTGATGTCCTCAACCTGCGCACGGAACTCACCATCCGCCTGGATCATCACACGGTACACTCGGCCAAATAGGTTGAAATCGTTCACATAGATCGAGCCCATATAGCCTTGCAACGTTGTGAACACATCCGAGATCGACACATTCAGTGATTTGGCCTTTTCACGGTCCAAATCCACATAAACTTTTGGCACATTGGCACGGAAGGTGGAGTAGCTCTGCGCCATCTCCGGGCGCTGGTTGGCCGCATAAACCAAGGAGCCAATCGCCGCAGAGAGGTCTTGCGCCGTGCCACCACCCGTCTGCTGGACCTTCATTTCCACACCGGCACTCATGCCAAGACCAGAAATAGGTGGCGGGTTAAAGGCAATTACACTGGCTGAGATTTCCTGATTGGCGACACCGTACACTTTCGCCAAAATCCCATCCGCACTCAACTCATCCGTTTGGCGATCATCCCAAGGGTCCAGGTTCAAAATGATCATCGACCCGTTGGAGCCGGAGCCATTCAGCAAACTAAACCCGTTCACCATCACAGACCCAGCCACGCCAGGGATCTCCATCAGCTGTTCATTCAAACGCGCGGTCACGGTTTCCGTCCGCTCCAGCGACGCCGCATCCGGCAATTGCACATCCACAAACAGCGTGCCGTTGTCTTCCAATGGAATAAAGCCGGCCGGGATAGTCTTCATCAACGTGCCGGAACCAGCCATCATCCCCACCAGCACAACAATCGCCAAGATCGGAATACGTACAAACCGGCGTACAACGCCAACATAAGCACCCCGCGCCCCGTCGACACCTTTCTCAAACACCGCCATCACCCCTTTGGGGCCACCCGGGTCGCGTGCTTTTAGGATCAAGGAGCACAGCGCCGGAGACAAGGTCAACGCGTTGATTGAGGAAATCACCACAGCAGTGGAAATGGTCACTGCAAACTGCGTGTAAAGACGCCCGGTGATGCCCGGCATAAAGGTGACCGGCACAAAAACCGCCAACAAAACCAATGTGGTTGCAATCACCGGACCGGTGATCTGCTCCATGGCTTTTCGGGTTGCGTCAGCCGCAGACAATCCTTCTTCTGCAATGATACGCTCGACGTTTTCCACCACAACAATGGCGTCATCCACCACAATCCCGATGGCCAGCACCAAGGCAAACAGAGAGATCGTGTTCAGCGACATGCCAAACAGCAGCAGAAACGCAAACGTGCCAATCAACGACACAGGAATAGCCACCGCCGGAATTGCCGTAGCGCGCACATTGCCCAGGAAGATAAACACAACCGAGATCACAAGAATGAAGGTCAGGATCAGGGTGGACACCACATCGCTCAGCGACTGCTCCACAAACAGCGTACTGTCATAGGGAATGGCATATTCTACATCATCCGGGAAAGCGCTTGAGAGGCGTTCCACTTCAGCTTTCACAGCCTCTGCCACAGCCAAAGCATTTTCGCCCGGAGCCTGATAGATCGCTAGAACCGTCGCTGGGTTACCATCAGCCCGACCAGAGGCGTTGTAGTAGTTCGCCCCCAACTCAACACGCGCCACGTCTTTCATGCGCACAATGCTGCCAGCTTCACCGGTGCGCAGCACAATCTCTTCAAATTCCTTTACCGTGGTCAAACGGCCTTTGGATTTGATGGTGTATTGAAACTGCTGACCTGTCGGGATTGGCGGCGTCCCAATCTGACCGGCGGACACTTCAAGGTTTTGCTCACGAATGGCCGCCACCAGATCGCCCGGTGTCAAACCAAGCCCCGCCATGCGGTCCGGATCCATCCACATCCGCATGGAATATTCGAAGTTGGTCATCACGTCCGCTTTACCAACGCCCTTCACACGCGCCAGCGCGTCGCGAAGGTTGATCGAGGCATAGTTGGACAGGAACACTTCGTCATAGGTGCCGTTGGGCGAGGCCAAGGTCACAATCAACAGCATGTTGGTGGAAGACTTCTGCGTCACCACCCCGCTGTTGGTCACCTCGGTTGGCAACTGCGCCGTGGCCTGTGCCACGCGGTTCTGCACGTTCACCGAAGCAATGTCCGGGTCCGTGCCCACTTCAAACGTCACAGACAGGTTGTAGGAGCCAGTGTCGGTGCTGTCAGACGACATATAAATCATGTCGTCCACCCCGTTCACCTGCGCCTCAATGGGCGCGGCCACGGTGTTTTCCACCGTTTCAGAGTTGGCCCCAGTATAGTTAGTCGACACCGTCACCACAGGGGGCGTGATGTCCGGGAATTGCTCCACAGGGAGCGCGTTATACCCGATGAACCCCATAATGGAGAGCACCAGTGAGATCACAAACGCCGTTTTGGGGCGTTGGATGAAGATTGCTGAAAACACGGGTTACTGCTCCTCTGCCGACTGGCCGGCCAGAACCGCGTCCACGGTCACACCTGGGCGCACACGTTGCAAACCGTCGACAATCACGGATTCGCCTTCGCGCATCCCGTCTTCAACAACCACAGCGGCCTCGACCTGACGGCCCAACGTCACATAGCGCTGCTCCACCGTCATTTGCTGACCAACAACCAGAACAAAATCACCACGCTGATCGCGCTGCACTGCGGCCTGAGGGATCATCAGCACTTGGCTAGGCGCCGCGCTGGCAATACGAATATTCAGGAACGCGCCATCGAGCAGCAATCCACGCGCGTTTTCAAATTCTGCGCGCAATGTAATGGTGCCCGTCGCTGGGTTGATCCGGTTGTCAACAAAGACCACTCGCCCCACTTCGTCCAGCTCATCGCCAGTTTGCAAAATCGCATAGACTTTAGGGGCTTTGTCCTTGTCAGCAAGCTCCTGCAGCTCTGCTTCGTGATGCTCCATAACTTCAACCAACTGTTTCTCAGTCAGCGAGAATTCCACAAAAATCGGGGCTGTGCGCACAATGTTGATCAGTGACACACCCGTTGGACCAACCAATTCGCCAACACTGACGCTGGCGCGACCGATGCGCCCATCAAACGGGGCGTGTATCTTGGTATAATCCAGATCCAACTGTGCTTGCGCGATGGCGGCTTTGGCAATTTCTACTTGCGCTTTGGCAACTTCGTTGTTGGCCACGGCAACATCGCGGTCTGCCTCGGTACCAACATCGCGCTCAAACAACTCCGATTTTCGCACCAATTCCACTTCGGTGAGCCGCAGATTGGCCTCCGCCTGCGCCAGGTCCGCTTTGCGCGCGTCTACGGCTGCCTGATAAACTTCTGGCTCAATTTCAAACAGCAAATCGCCCTGCGCCACTTCCTCTCCGTCGAGCCCATGAATTTCCTCCACAAAGCCACTGACTCGCGCCACCAAGTCCACCTTGTCGACGGCTTCCCCTTTACCGATGAAAATCACCTCATCCACGAGTTCGTCAGTATAAGCAGCAGCAACGGCTACTTTAGGCGCGGGTGCATCCTGCGCCATCGCACTGGTGGTCATCAGACCAACCGAGAACAAGGCCGCAGAAAGGGGAGTAAAATACGGAAGCTTCATGGTGTCTTTTCCCAAAGGCTTGGAGATCAATGTGCAGATCGTGCACCGGTCGATCAAATGACTATTTGCGACCATAGAAACACGCGGCTTCGCAGGCAGCAAGCGCGGGTTAACCACAAATGCCAAGCATCAGACAGAAAAAGCAAAAACGCGCCCATCATAGGACGCGTTTATTCAATTCTCAGCAGAGTCTAACTTCAGTCGTTGTCGTAATAGGCTGGCGGATCATCATAGATGGCCCACCCATACTCGCCCTCAGAACCAGGCAACTGTTCCGGCTTCATCTTAGCTTGAATATACGTCTTGGCCACAAAATGGGCACTCACTGGCGCGGTTAGAAACAGAAAAATTGTGATCAGCAACTCATGAAACGACAGGCTACCTTTCACCAGCAAGAAGTACAGCATCGACGCGATCAAAACCCCACCCACCCCAAGTGTGGTCGCCTTGGTTGGCGCATGCAACCGCTGCATGGTGTCTTTGAGTTTCAGCATCCCAAAACTGCCCACCAAGCCAAACACGCCAGCCAGCACGATGAAGAAAGAAATTACAAATTCTACAAACATCTGCCTCTCCTCTTACTCGATGATATCGCCGCGCAACACAAAGCGGCAGTAGGCGACAGTTGACACAAACCCCACCATGGCCACCAGCATGGAGGCTTCGTAGTAGATCGCCGTCCCCTTGTGCACACCGTACAGGATCAACAGCGCAATTGTGTTGATCACGATGGTATCAAGCGCCAGAATCCGGTCAGCTGCCGTTGGACCGCGCGCAATGCGCCAAATGCACATAAAAATACCCAGCCCAAAACAGGCAAAGCCAAAATAGAGAGCCATTGCGATCATGGGAAAATCTCCTTCAACCGGCGCTCATAGCGGTTCTTGATTTCATCACGCACCGCATCCGGATCTTCACAGTCCAGACAATGCACCAAAATGCTGCTGCTGTCGGCTGACAACATCGACGAGACAGTGCCTGGCGTCATGGTAATGGTGCCTGCCAGAATTGTGATCGCTTCCGGCGAGGTGACATCTAACGGCACGCAAACCCATTTTGACTGAATGTCCTTGTTGCGTTTGAACAAGATAATCGCAGCGACGTGAAAGTTGGCCAGCACAATGTCCCACAACACCACCAAAGCATATTCCACCGCCTTAAAGTGGTTCTTGATATGGGGCCGCCCCGGCCAATAAGGCGCAGTCAGGATCGGCACAATCACGCCCAAGATGGCCCCAAGCAACACATTGCCAACGGACACTTTATTCACCAGCATCAGCCAAATGATCAACAGCGTGAAGCTGAACAAGGGATGCGGCAGAAGCTTCCTCATCATTTCAAGTCCTCCCCGTGCTCTCCCAATACAGCATCAACGTAGTCCGGGACGTCAAACAACTGCCAGGCTGTGCCTTCCAGAAATGCCATCGTGGGTCCGGCAAAAATCGAAAGCGCAGCCAACATCGCCAGCGCCAATCCAACACCCACAAACGCGTTTACGCCAACCGTTGTGACCTCTTCAGACGCATCAGCTTCTGAGGCCTCAAAAGCCGTTGCTTTCCAAAAGATCACACTGCCTGCCCGCGCAAAGCCCACAATTGTCACCAAAGACCCAATCAAGATTGCAGCCCAGGCCACCCCCATCCACGACATGTCGCGCACACCGTCCATCACCAAAAGCTTGCCAAGGAATCCGCTCAGTGGCGGCATACCGGTGACACCGATGGCACCAACAAAGAAGAAGGCTGCAAACAGACCATTTTGCACGATGGGAGGCTGAACTGAGAGTGCGTCACCCCCGCGTCGGGATACAATCAAATCCGCCAACAGGAACAGCGCCGCTGCCGCAAACGTGGAGTGCAACAGATAATACAGAGCTGCTGCAATGGCCTCGGGTGTGAACGCTGACACAGCCAACAACAACGTCCCCATAGAACCAACCACCGCAAATGAGAGCATCGGCATCAGGCGCCGCGCCCCCAGTACCCCAATTGCGCCAACCGCAATGGTGATCACTGCCGCTGGCATCAACCAGTTGCCAATCAACCCGTCAACCGCAGACACATCAGGCCCAAACACAATGGTGTAGAACCGAATGATCGCATAGGCGCCCACTTTGGTCATGATGGCAAACATCGCTGCCACAGGTGCCGGGGCGTTCGAATAAGTGCCCGGCAACCAGAACTGTACCGGGAACAAGGCCGCCTTGATAGCAAACACCATCAGCAACAGCACAGCGGACACACGCAGAACCGCCGTTTCGTCCGTTGGCAACGTCCTGACTTTATCCGCTAGATCGGCAATGTTGAGCGTACCGGTTGAGGCGTAGAGCGCTCCCAACGCAAAGAGGAACAATGTCGAGCCAGCCAGGTTCATCACCACATATTGCAGGCCCGCCTTAAGCCGCACCTTGCCACCGCCATGGATCATCAACCCGTAAGAGGCAATCAGGAGCACTTCAAAGAACACAAACAGGTTAAACGCATCCCCTGTCAGGAAAGCGCCTGAAACACCCATCAGCTGAAACTGAAACAGCGCATGAAAATGCCGCCCGCGATTGTCCCACTCGGTTGCAATCGCGTGCCACAGCACCACAAGCGCCAACACCGAGGTCAACAAGACCATCATTGCAGACAGGCGATCCAACACCAGCACAATGCCAAACGGCGCGGGCCAGTCGCCAAGATAGTAGACGTGGGTTTGACCATCCTCCGCCATCACGGTCAGGCCCACCGCGACGGCAACCAATGCAAGTGTTCCTGCCATAGACGCCCACCGCGCCAGCTTGATGTCGTGACGCATGACATAGGCTATGACCGGCGCGAGCAGCGCAGGCAGAATAACCGGGGCAATTATCCAGTGGTTCATGCGCCCTGCCCTTCGTTATTGTGGGCATCGTCTTCCGGATCAGCCAAGTTGATCTCGTCGCTATCTGCCTCAAGATAGGCCCCCAGCGCGATCATCACCAACACCGCAGTCATACCAAAGCTGATCACAATCGCGGTCAGAACCAGCGCCTGTGGCAGCGGGTCGGAATAACTCACATCCGCATATTTGTTTAGGATCGGCGGCGCATTGATCGCCAATCGCCCCGTCGAAAACAGGAATACGTTTACGGCATAAGACAACAACGCCATGCCGAGGATCACAGGAAAGGCCCGCAGGCGCAGGATCAGATAAATCCCGCCCGCCGTGAGAACGCCAATGGCACTGGCAACAATCATCTCCATGTCACTGGCCCTCCTTTTGATCTTGGTCTGTTGCGCTTTCTTCTGGCACTTCAGACGGGTCGTGATCCATTGGGGCCACGTTGATGGTTTCCCCGGCAAACCGCGCTATCCGCGACAGGCTGTACAGCATCAACATCACCGCGCCGAGCACCGCAAGGAACACACCAAGGTCAAACGCCATGGCTGTAGCCCATTCAAATTCTTCGATGGGGGGGAAGTGCAGATATCCGTAGGCGCTGGTCAAAAACGGTTTGCCCGCCAGCCATGCGCCCACACCGGTCAGCCCGGCAATGATTACACCCCAACCAATCATCGAGTGATATTCGATCCGTTGACGCAGCTGAGCCCAAGCAAAGCCCGACGCCATGTATTGCATCAAAAGTGCAATCGAGATCACCAGCCCGGCAACAAAGCCACCACCCGGCTGGTTGTGCCCACGCAGGAAGATGTAGATGCCAACCATCACCGCAATTGGCAACATCGCCCGAGTTGCCACCACCATCATCAGCGGGTGACGATCACGTGACCGATCCGGCGAAAACGCCCGGTCCCGCAGACGTTTTGCCGCTGGCCCCCGCAACAGCGCGTCCATCAACGCAAAGATCGTCAGGCCAGCAATGCCCAGCACAATGATCTCGCCGTAGGTGTCATAACCCCGGAAGTCGACAAGGATCACGTTCACCACGTTGGTGCCGCCGCCACCTTTGTACGAATTTGCGAGGTGATAGGCCGAAATACTATCGACATCGCGGGTCAGGAACGCCATCGCCAGCGCCGCAACTGCGCCACCGCCAGCAATCGCAATCACCGCATCGCGCAGCCGCTTGCCAGTGCTGCTTTCCGCCGGAGTGTCCTTCGGCAAAAAGTACAGGGCCAACAGCAGCAACATGATGGTCACGGTCTCAACTGAAATCTGTGTCAGCGCCAAATCCGGTGCTGAGAGATACACGAAGCCACCAGAGATCATCAGGCCAATAATCGAGATAAAGACCAGAGAACGGAACCGATTGCGGTGCTGGCTCACAACCAGCCAAGTGGCCGCAACAAGCGAAAGCCAGCCCACCCAAACGAGGGGAGGTACAGGCAAAATTTCCCGGGTTGGGGCTGCTATGCTGCCGGTAAAGTAGGCATGCACGCCAACAACAATGGTGGTCACAACAAGAAACGCCAAATACCGGCTCATCACGCCGTTGTGTGTGCTCCGTGCAAAGGCCTTTGAAAACGCCACACAACGTTCGATAATCGCGTCAAAGATCACTTTTGCTTCTGGCCGCGGCATCCGCAGCCACCCGGCATTCAGCTTGGCTTGTGTCATCAGCAGGAGCGCGCCTACTGCAAACGCAATCACCGACATCCACAGCGCAGGTGTCACACCGTGCCAAAGTTTCAGGTGCGGATGAGTATCCAATCCAGTCACGGCATTCGCAGCGGCCGTCACAAGAGGTTCTGCCAAAAACGGCATCGCACCAATCAGCACCACCAGCACGGTCAACAATGCAGGCGCCGCGTAAAGCCCAAACGGCGGATCATGTGGTTTGGCTGGATAGTCGTCCCGCACGGGACCACCAAACACATGGAAAATGAACCGGAATGAATAAGCCACCGAGAAACACGCTCCCAATGTCGCCAGAACCGGCACAATCCATGGGTTGTTGTACCAAACTGTATGGGCCGCCTCTTCAAGCATCATCTCTTTGGAAATAAACCCATTGAGCGGAATAGTCCCCGCCATCGACAAGGCCGTAATAACGCCAATAATCGCGGTGATTGGCATCAGCTTGGCCAATCCCCCCAACCGTTTGATGTCACGCGTATGTGCCTCGTGATCGACAATCCCGGCGGTCATAAACAACGCCGCTTTGAAGGTCAGGTGGTTGATGATGTGGAACATCGCCGCAATCACCGCCGCCTTGGTGCCAAAACCCAACAGCATGGTGAGCAGGCCAAGATGGCTCACTGTAGAAAACGCCAACAGCGCCTTCAGATCATCTTTGAACAGCGCGATCACCGCGCCCAAAACCATGGTGATCAATCCAGTGGTCGCCACGATGTAAAACCAGGGCTCCGTGCCTGCCAAAACCGGCCACATGCGGGCCATCAGGAAAATACCCGCCTTCACCATGGTGGCCGAGTGCAGGTAGGCCGACACGGGAGTTGGCGCCGCCATCGCATGGGGAAGCCAGAAGTGGAACGGGAACTGCGCTGATTTGGTGAACGCCCCAATCAGGATCAGGATCAGCGCAGGCATGTACCATTCGCTGGCCTTGATCAACTCACCCTGCGCCAAAATGTCGGTCAGATTGTAGCTGCCCACGATATTGCCAAGGATCAGCATGCCGCCAATCATTGCCAACCCACCGGCGCCGGTCACAGTCAGCGCCATCCGTGCACCCTGTCGGCCTTCGGGCAGATGCTTCCAATAGCCGATCAGCAGGAAGGAGGAGAGGCTGGTGAGCTCCCAGAAAATCAATAGCAGCAGTATGTTGTCGGACAGAACAATACCCAGCATCGCGCCTTGGAACAGCAGCAAATAGGTGTAAAACTGCCCCATAGGATCGTCGCCGGACAGGTAAAACCGCGCATAGAGAATGATCAGCAACCCAACCCCAAGGATCATCCCGGCAAACAACAGCCCCAACCCATCCAGGAAGAAGCTTGCTGATAAGCCCAACTGCGGCAACCATTCAATTGTGGTGCTCACCACTTCGCCGCGCATAACCGCAGGCACCTGCGTGCCCAACAGCAGCAGCGCCAAAATCGTCGGAACGGCGGTAAAACTGGCGCAGGCATTGCGCCCCGCGCGGATCATTAGCCCCGGCATCAAAGCGCCAAGAAATGGTAAAATGGCGACTAAAGCCAGAATACTGCCGTCGTTCATCAGCGCCCTCCCGTTCGTTGACCCTGAGTGATAAGCATCCCACCGTCTTAAAACAACCAGCGCCTACCCAAAAGGCCGTAGAAAAATCCCGTGTTTCTCACGGTTTGGGCGAAGATGCCGCAGGCCAACTCAAAACTGCTCCGCCAACGCCTGCAAACCGGGATCATCGGGATTAAAGGCCAAGGCCTGCCGCATCCGTTTTTTGGCTGCAGATCTCCCCTCAACCTGTGCCGTCATGCGGATCAAGCTGCTCCAGGCCTGTGGACTTTGTGGGTTGAGCCGCACCGCTTCCGACAACGCAGCAATGGCGGACGGGATATTGCCCGAGACCATGGAATAGCCAGCCACCTGCAAATGCGCCTCGGCAAAATCCATCTGGTTTTGCACCACGCTGCCGAACTCCCGATACGCGCGTCCCAACCCGGCGCGCAAACTGTCCGGTAATCGGTCTGGCCGCTGGCTCATGATGGCCCGCGCCGCCGCCAATCGCACCGCACGCACGTCATCATTCAGACCTTGCAGCAGGTATGGTGCTGTCGCCACCACGGCCCGCGCCCGCAAGGCATTAAGTGCACCAATCCGAATTTGCGGATCGTCATTTTCCATAAACGCCGCCAAGTCTTCCAAATCTAATGTCGTTGCTCCCGGCCCCAACAGCCACAACGCCGTGGCCCTTACCAGATTGGGCTGCCCCTCATCCTGTGCCAGCCCTAACAAATCGCCTGCTGCTGAACGCGGGTTCGCCCTCCCCAAAGCCAGCACTTCGCCGTAATGCGGTTCTTGCCAGCGCCCATTTGGGAACCAACCCTTCACCTGCTCCGCCGCCCAGACATTGCTCTTATCATCATGACAGGTGGTGCATGCGTTGGGGCTGTCCAGCTTGTCGCTCAGATCAGGCCGTGGCACCCGAAAACTGTGATCGCGCCGCGGATCGGTGCCCATATAGACCTTGTCCACCATATGACAGCTCACACATTGCGCCGCCTCGGTGCCTTCCGGATGGTTGGTATGCGCCACATCCTCATAATCAGCCAGCCGCAAGCTCACAAAATCAGGATTGCCCGCCGGCGAATGGCACTGCGTACAAACAGCATTGCTTTCTGCCACCAACTCCGCTGTATGCGGATCGTGACAGTTCGCGCATGTCACGCCTTTCTGAGACATTTTGGACTGCAAAAACGAGCCATAAACATAGACCTCGTCCAAAATCTGCCCATCAGCGTGATACAATCCGGGCCGCAACATCGCGAGGTTATAGTTGTCGGCAAACGCTTCTCCCGGCAGCGGGTTTCCGTTGCCAAACCCCTCGCGCCGCGCATGGCATCCGGCACATTGCTCCATCGCAGCAACTGGCTCCGACATCTGTGCGGTGAAGCCCCACTTGTCCAGATCGACAGAAAACCTCTCCGGTTTCTCACCATCCACAATCTGCAAATGCGCTGCCGCTGGGCCGTGACAGGCCTCACAGCCAACACCAATCTCCGCCTGTGTGCTCGCGTACCGGCGGGTCGAAAAATCATAGTTCTTCTCAAAACCCGTGGCGTGGCATTCTGCGCACCGGCTGTTCCAATTTTTGTAAACACCGGTCCAATGAAACGCATCTTCCGGTGGCAGATCTTGATCTGGATACAGGTGATACCAGCGTTGCTGATCCACATCCCAAACCACATCAAAACTCTGCAGCCGCCCTTTGCCTGTTGATAGTATGGGATGCTCCAACGGATGCACGCCACCCACCGAGTGCATTTCATAGACTGCTTCAATCCCATCCTTTTCCTGAACCGTCACCACATATGTGTCGCCCGTTTTGCTAAAGGCCGCGAGCATTCCATCGTGCTCAAAGCTCTCGCCCTCAAACGCCCCCTCAAAGCTGTCTTCACCCGGCACGCGCCACGCTTCACCATGATGCGAAGTCTGCCACGCATCATAAGCGTCAGTATGACAGTCCGCACAGATTTGTGACCCCACATAGGCGGGCACGCCCTCCCCATGGGGAGACTGAGCGTTTCCGGCCGTCCCAAGCATCAACAAAACCGAAGCCAGTCCGAAAAAAGTCTTTAAAGTCATAAATGTGTCTTTCAAGTTTGATGCGTCGAGACCGGATTGAGTGGCGGCAATTCCGGTGCCTGCGTGTCGTGACGATAACGACTTTTCTGACGTTTTCTATCACAGAGTGCCTTTAGGTGCAGCCAGGCCTGTGTTTCGTTTTCCCTGGGATTTTTGCCAAACTGCACAGCCCCGATGTCCAGAAAGGCTTGCTTGATGGCCGTTTCCGTTTCTGGATCCGCCACTGGTACTCTCTGCGCCCAGACTAGATAGGCCTGTTTGGAGGCCCCCAGCTGCCGTGCTTTAAGCGTTTTCCTGAGGATGCGATAGGCATTCCGTGCGCCATTCAAGTACCGTTCTTGTGTCAGTCGCCATCGCTGACGCACCAGCGGTGCGCCCCATCTCACAAAGATCGCAATCAGAGCCATAAACAGAACGACGACAACCGCCCACCACACCAGCGTCATCACATCCAAAGGATCAGAGCGCGGTGCAAGTACCGGTGCATCAACCTGCACCTCAATGGCCTCAACCACCGCCTCCTCTACTTTGCCTGTCTCTAAGTTGAACCAGGCCAAGCGCACGTCTGGCAAAACACCGTCAACGCCACCCTCAGCCACATATACAGTCTTTTCCCGCCGAACTCCTTTGACCAACCCACGGTTTTCGGTTTCTTCTATCACCGGGCTCTCTGGATAGGCCCGCAGTCCGGCAAGCCCGTCTTCCGGTGTCACAGGTGGCAAGAACATCGGCGACACGCCTTCGATATTCACCTCAATCACCCGCGCAAAACTTGCGCCAGCCTCCAGCCCCTTGGACTCCCCTTCGACAGTCTGCGTCAGTGTCAGCTTCTCCGCCGCGACAAACGGATCCAGTGCCTCTGCACCATCCGGCACCACGCCAGTCACCGTCTGCGCAGGCACTGGCAATGTTGCCTCCAGCACATCGCTGCCCTCAAGCGCGCGGTACCGCACCGTCACCTCGCCCGCCGGCATCTCAAACGTGCCTGGCACAACCGGTGTGATCTGATAGCGCCGCGAAATCCCGGACCACGTCTCCCCATCAATGCGCTTGCTGGTTGGGGAGCTGGCTTTCTCCGGCAACCGCACCATCAAATTTGGGGTCTCAAAATCTGGCCACATCGGTGGGTCCGGCATAAACGTCGGCACCAAAACCGTCAGCCGCAGTGTCAGCGGTTGTCCCGGCACGGTCTCAGTTTCCTCAAAGGTCACCTCAAGCTGCGGTTGCTTGTCCTGTGCCCAAAGCGCTGAGGCACTCACCATCCACACAAAGATCAACACCACCCGCCTCATGGCTGCTCCCCCCGCGCCGCTTCCAACCGAAATCGTTGTTTCAGGAAATCCTCGGTGCGTGTGTCCACTGTGCGCATCCACTGGTCCGTGGACAAATGTGCGGGCATATCCTCTGTTGGCACTTCGATCTGAGTGTCCTCTCCCCGACCCGTTTCATTGTCAAACACCACATCGTCCGCCCCAATCCCGCTATCTTCGCCGGTGTCGGATTGCTCCCGCGTGGTCTCGACATACTCCACAATAGCTTTGGAAATCGGCAGGTTTTGCTGCGCGCCCAGATGGTCTGGATCAAGCTCCAACGCCCGTTCAAACGCCCGCACCCCGTCGCGGTATCCACGAGATTTCAAATGCGCCATGCCTTGCAAAAAGGCCGCATCCGCCGTGTCCAGCCGGGCCATCTCTTGGGCGGCTGTGTCATATTGCCCCCCACGATAGAGCGCCATGCCGCGCAAATACGGATCCTCAAACGCCTGCGCCGCAGCGTCATAGTCCTTCCGCTCAAACGCCCGCCAGCCCTGTTGGTCCGGCGTCAAAAACCAGTCTCTCCAACCTTCCGCCTGCGCTTGCTCCGGCTGCAACAACCACAAAATCAGCATCGCCTGACCAGCCCAGCGCACCGCCATGCCGCGCCGGAACCACAGAAGCAAAAGCACCAAAGCGGGCCAGGCGAGCCATACCCCGCGATCCTCCCATGGCTGCGTTTCATCTTCCAGCTGTGCCCGGCGATAGGCGGATGCCAAAGAACGCTCCACTTCGGCCACATCCCGGTCATCCGGCGTCACCCGCGTCGCGGCAGCATTCTCCGGCACCCGTGGCATAGCCGCTGCCTCCGGTATCATCATCAAGAAACTCATAGAAGCCACCGCTTGAGCCAGTTCAGCGCCTTCTTCTTTGGCACCTCTCTGGGCCCAAGCCTCAGACAATTCCGACGATACACTGGCCGGCAATTCATCGATCATGAACACCACGCCACCCGGCATGCCTTCCCGCGCTAACAGCGTCTGCGCCACCCGAAACCCACCCACAATGTCCTGCCCCTCAATGGGCATCACATCCGGTGTCAGTCCTTCTAGATAGGGCTGCATCACGCCGGGATCTTCGCTCATCGGCACCACCACATGCGCACTTCCTGCAAACGCCACCAGCGCCGTGCGTGCGCCACTGCGCAACGCCAACAAATCCATGGTCTTCTGCCGCGCCCGTGCCAGCCGCTCCGGTGCGACATCGGTGTTTTGCATAGACGGTGTGATCTGCATCACAATCACCAACGGGGCTGTTTGCGCCGAAAATGGCGTTGGTGCACGTGTCCAACTTGGCCCCGCCACCGCTGCAGCCAACAGCAGCAGCACCAGAGAAATCACATCAATAGGCTGCACCCATTTGGCACTGTTGCCTGGCACCGTCAGTGCCTCTGCCAAATGGGGAGGCAGCCATCCATCATTGCCGCCGCTGGCGTCACGTCGTTTGCGCAATCGCCACCACGTCCACAACACGGGCACGGCACACACAAGCAGCCACGGTCGCAGAAAGTGAAAGGCCTCAAAGAACAGCGTGAGGTCAGCCGTCATGCCCGTACCCTCCCAAGACCGCGCAGCCAGAGCGACACCAGCATCAACAGCCCAATCCCGAGCGCCACCATCAATGGCCAATGCGCCAAGTTCTCTTGCGCCCGCCAACTTAACGTCTCTTGCTCTCGTGGGTTCAGCGCATCGATCTCCGCATAGACCCTGTCTAAGGTATCCGCATCTGTCGCGAAATACGCATCCCCCCCCGTTCGTTTGGCCAGATCGGTCAACAAACCCATGTCCAACCGATCTTCTCCGCTGGCATCGGGGTCGCCCACGCCAATGGCAAACATGCGCACCCCTTTGTCATGCGCAATTTCGGCGGCATTCACCGGGCTCATGCGGCTGGCGGTGTCATTGCCGTCTGACAACAAGATCAAGAGCCGCTCCTCAATCTCGCTGGCTTCAAACGTCTTGATGGCCAACCCCATTGAATCGCCCAGCGCCGTATGTGGACCTGCCATACCAACCTCGGTTTGCGCCAACAGCTCGCGCACCGTGTCCAGATCTTCCGTCAACGGCGCCTGCACATAAGCCCGCGTGCCAAACACAATCAGCGCAACGCGGTCGCCAGATCGATCTTGCAAAAACGCCTCAACAACGCCCTGCACTGCGGCCAACCGCTGCACTGGCTTTCCGTCGTCGCCCGGAAAATCCACCGTGTCCATGCTGCCGGATATATCAATCGCCATGATCACATCCCGCGTCGCCTTGGTGATCTCCTGGGGCGGTCCTAAACGCACAGGTCCCGCCAAAGCCAGAACCATCAAAATCCACATGATGCCGCCACCAATCAAAGCCCTGCGCTTATGCGCGACAATCGCCGCGCCCTCCTGAACGGTTAATCCAGCAGCCTCGGCAATCTGATCAAAAAACGGCACCCGCAGCGCATCCTGGCGTTGGCGAAACGGTGGGACAAGCCAACGCCACACCAGCGGCAAAGGCAGAAGAAGAAGCACAAAGGGATGGCTGAACTCAAACATCCTCGCCCTCCGAGCCTTCGTGGTCCTTCACCCAGTTGCGCGCCGCCTTGGTCAAAGTGGGGTCGGCCCCTACTGGAGCTTTCCGGTACGCAGCATCGGCCAATGCGGTCCCAAAAAACTGGCCCGTACCCGTCTCTTCCAAAAACGCCAACCACCTTTGTCCACTCAACGCCGCCACCCGCCGCCGCCCATACGCCACCAACGCTGTGCGTTTCAGGATGTCAGAGATCATCGCAGGATCATCCCTGGCCTCACTCAAAGCTTTCAACGCCGCGCGCCGGTAGGCGTTGGCCTGATATTTGCGCCAAGTTTTCCACGCAGCCCATGCCACACATAGGAAAAGGATCACCGCCAAAACCGCCCACCCCGCTGTCTGCGGTACCATCGACACTGGCGTTGGGTCCGGCACCTCGGCCAATTGGTTCAGCAGCCCAACAAGGCTGTCGTTGTCCACAACTGCGGCGGCCTCGTCGCTCATCGCAACCGCCCTCCAAGCAACCGCACCACCTGTGTCAGCGTGTCCTCAGATGTGGTCAACGGCAATACCGACAAACGCATCCGCTTTTGCCACTCGGTCACTTGTTCCAATCGCGACGCCGTCACCCGGGCCACACCATCTCGCAGTTCGCTGTCAGCAAAATCCATCAAAGCCTGCTTGGACCCGTCAGAGCCGGTCACTTGTCCCGTCGTCGGAACGCTTTCGGCACTTGGATCCCCCACCAACCCCAAAACCACATCGTTGTGCTGCGCAATGGCTCCAAGCCTGCGCTCGGTCTCATCATCACAAGCGTCAAAATCACTGATCAAGATCACCAGATGATCCCGTGTCGCCAACCGTGCCACCGCCGCCAGCACATCATTAAACGGCATCGGAGAGACCTTCGCCGCATCCGCTTTCAGACGATGGTTGGCCGTTTCCAAACTGGTAAAAAACCGCGTCACCGCCGCCCGCCCCCGTCCGGGGCGCAACTCGTCTATGACACTGTCGCCAAACACAACTCCGCCGACCCGGTCACCCTGTTTCGCCACCCGATGCGCCACAATCGCCGCACATTCCGCAGCTGTGACCGCCTTGGTATTATGCACGGTACCGTAAAACATCGACATGCGCTGATCGACCACAATCAACGTCGGGCGATCCCGCTCCTCTGTATAGACCCGCACATAAGGCGTCCCGACCCGCGCCGTGACCTTCCAGTCAATCGCGCGCACATCATCCCCCGGCAGGTAATCCCGAAGCTCTTCAAAATCCAAACCCCGCCCGCGAATGCGCGAGCGGTGCCGGCCTTGCAGCGCGGACCGCGCCGGTTGGTTTGGTAAAAATGAAATCGCCCGCGCCGCCGCTTCCAAAGACCGCAGCCCTTGCAAACTCACATGGATACGCGGATCAGCAACCGCATCGGTCATTGATCTGTCTGGCGCAACACCTGCGCGGGATAAGGCTGCCCGATTTCGCATGGCTTCCTCCGCCTATGGCACCGCCACCAGCGTCAACAGCTCAGCCACCACATCATCTGCGGACACGCCGCTGCCCTGCGCTTCATAGCTCAAGGCCAACCGATGGCGTAGCACATCCGGCGCAATCGCTTGAATGTCTTCAGGGTCCACATAGTCACGGCCTTTCATCCAAGCATGCGCCCGCGAACAGCGATCCAGCGCCAATGACGCCCGTGGGCTGCCCCCTAGCTCAATCCACTTGGCCAGGTTCTCCCCAAATTCCGCAGGCGTGCGCGTGGCTTGCACAATCGTGGCCATATAGACTTCCATAGCCTCAGCGCAGTGCAAACCTGCGATCTCGCGCCGCGCCTCAAACACCACATCTTGCGCAATCGGATTACGCGGCGCTTTCGCAACCTTTTCACCAGTCTGTTCGCGCAATTGCGCCTGCTCTTCACCACGCACCAACCGGATCACTTCAACCTCATCTTCCAACGGCGGATAAAGAATATTCACATGCATCAGAAACCGGTCCATCTGCGCCTCCGGCAGCGGATAAGTCCCCTCTTGCTCGACTGGGTTCTGTGTCGCCATCACCATAAACAGCGGCTCCATCTGGTGCGTGGTCCCTGCTACTGTCACCTGCCGCTCTTCCATTGCTTCCAGCAACGCCGCCTGCACCTTGGCAGGTGCCCGATTGATCTCATCCGCCAGCACAACATTTGCAAAAATCGGCCCCGGCTGAAACCGAAACTGCGCCCCGTCTGCCGCGCCTTGCACATACATCTCCGTGCCTGTCACATCCGCAGGCAACAGGTCCGGCGTGAACTGAATACGCGAATAGTCACACTCCAAGTTCTTCGCCAAGGCTTTCACCGCGCGGGTTTTGGCCAGCCCCGGCAGGCCCTCCAAAAGCAAATTGCCATTGGCCAAAAGCCCAATCAGCAGGCGGTCAATCACATCCCGCTGCCCAATGATGCTTTCGCCCATACGGTCGCGCAGCGCATTGATCTCGTCCAGTGCCGCCATCATTCCGCCTCGCCGGTGAAAATCCGGGTCCACGCGTTTTTCATATCCACCAGCACCCAGCCGCGCTCTTGGGCCTCATCCAACCCGCGATTGAGCACCCCGATGTGCCCTTCCCGGTCATAGGCCCATTCGCGCTCTGCATCTGTGTGGTGAATATACACCCCCAGCCGCGCACCTTCACCTGCGGTGGTGTACTCCAACATCTCAAAATCGCCGTCCGAGTTGCCCACGGCCATGATTGGCCGTTTGCCTATATGGTGGTTGATCGCAACCGGCTTGCCACCTTTGTCATCGTTGAAAAATAGGGCATCGGTTTTGATAATCGTAGGCACGCCATCAACCACCTCATAGGTCGAGGTCAGCGACGAGCCAATCGTCTGCTCCGGCGGGATGCCATAAACGTCCTCGGCAAAGACCCGCATAAAATCAATGCCCCCACCGGACACAATATAGGTCTTGAACTCTTCGTCCCGAAGGTAACGCAGCAGCTCCACCATCGGCTGATAGGTCATCTCGTCATAGCCCAGCCCCGTGGTTGGGTGCTTTGCCTCTGAGACCCACGCCGCCACATCAGCAGAAAAGTCATCTAGGCTTTGATTGGCATGGGACAGCGCCAAAATCTCAATCAGCCCGTCTTTGCCACCGGCTAGCACGCCATCCATGTCACCCGCCGCAGCAGCTTTCAAAACATCACTGCTCAGCTTGGAAGGGTCTTCGCCCCCAATCTTGGCCACACGATCCAGCGCAAAGAACAGTTGGAAATACATCGGTTGCTCCGCCCAAAGCGTGCCGTCATTGTCAAACACTGCAATCCGATCCGCAGGCGTGACATAGTCCGCCCCACCAGCATCTGAAACGGCTTCTACAAAATCGATGATCCGGTTTTTTGACGCCCCCTGCCAGGACGGCAGCGGATCTGCAAACCCAACACCACCAACACCGATCAAAGCCAGAGACAAACAGGTTGTCTTAAAAGAACTCAACAAAGTCATGGGACCATCCAAATTGCGCCGGGGCCACGCCCCAAATCAAAAATAACCCTCCCGACCACTTTGGGCCGGGAGGGGCGTTTTATGTCAGGATCTTACTTGGAGCCGATCTGGCTAAAAATCTTGTCCTTAGCGTCCCCAATGGTGAAGCTGCCAGGTTTTTGACGTGGCGGGAACTCTTCAAAGGTTGCCAGGAAGTCAGACACATAAGCCGACGCCGGCAACAGCAGATACACGCGATCCAGATACCAATCCCAATAGGTGTTGGAGGTGATGTTCGACCGCTCAAACGGATCCCGACGCAGATTGAACAACAGCGGGATACGCAGCTCTGTCCATGGTTCTGCCCATGCCCGTAGGGTTTGTGGATAACGATGCTCAAGGAAGATCACTTTCCAATCGTCATAGCGCAGCGCAGTCAGGTCACCATCATCAGAGAAGTAGAAAATTTCATGACGCGGTGCCTCATCGGACTCCCCTGTCAGATATGGCAGGAAATTGTAGCCATCCAGGTGCACTTTGTACTCACGCCCAATGGCTTGAACACCACCTGCCTTGAGTTGCTCCTTGATGTCCGGTTTGCCAGCCACCGCAAGGTACGTTGGCAGCCAATCCATGTGGTGCATGATGTCATTGCTGACAGAGCCTGCTTCGATCTTACCTGGCCAACGCACCATGGATGGCACACGCCATCCACCTTCCCAGTTGGTGTTCTTTTCACCCCGGAACGGTGTCATCGCCGCATCCGGCCAGCTGTTCATGTGTGGACCGTTGTCGGTGGAGTAATGCACAATAGTGTTGTCGGCGATGCCAAGCTCGTCGAGCACATCCAGCAGCTGACCAACATGCATGTCATGTTCGATCATACCAGCGGTGTATTCATCCACGTGTTTGCCAGCAATTTCATCTGCCTTGGCGCGCATCTCGTCTTTGACATGCGTGCGGAAGTGCATCCGCGTACCGCTCCACCACACGTAAAACGGCTGACCTTGGTCATTCGCACGTTTGATAAAATCAATCGTCGCAGCAACGGTTTCTTCGTCAACCGTTTCCATCCGCTTTTTGGTCAGCGGGCCGGTGTCTTCAATTGTGCCGTCAGCCGACGATTTGATCACACCACGTGGCCCAAACCGCTCGCGGAACTCAGGATTCTGAGGATAATCCTCATTCTCCGGCTCTTCTTCCGCGTTCAAGTGATACAGGTTGCCAAAGAACTCATCAAACCCGTGGTTGGTTGGCAGCATCTCATCGAGATCACCCAAGTGGTTTTTGCCAAACTGCCCCGTCACATAGCCTTCTGCTTTGAGTAGGCCAGCGATGGTTGGGTCTTCGACTTGCATGCCTTCTTTGGCACCGGGCATCCCCACTTTGGACAGACCTGTGCGGAACACAGACTGGCCCATGATGTAAGACGATCGGCCCGCGGTACAGGATTGCTCACCATAATAGTCGGTGAAAATCATGCCCTCTTCGGCCACACGGTCGATGTTTGGTGTTTGATACCCCATCAAACCCATGGTGTAGGCGGAGATGTTGGATTGTCCGACATCATCCCCCCAAATCACAAGAATATTGGGTTTATCCTGCGCCGCCACAGCGGTCGCAACTGTCGCCAGCACAACGGACACCGCTGATATCTGACGGACAGCTCTCATTGGGTTCAGACCCATAACAAAACTCCCTAAAAAATATACACCTGAAAACAATCTTAGCTAATAATTGGCGAGCCATAGCCCTCAGGCACCACGCGCAAAAATGTGCGCAACCGGTGAGGGTGTGTCAATTGAATTCATTTATGAAATTGCAGATTTCACAATATGGAACGCAACCATTGCGAAAGTGAAATCATGCCGTCAAGCGTCACGCTTTGACGACGTCAGAGGTTCACAAACCTCTCGGTCAGATCCTGCGCCTCCGCTTCCAGTCCGTAAGGCGCATTGATGATGAACATGCCTGACCCTATCATACGATGGCCTTCTCGTGCAGGGGGAAACTCCACCTCATGCCGCAAGACCTTGGGAAACTCTTTTGCCTCAAGAACATCCAACATCGGCTTATGAGCGCCATCGCGCAAAATCGGATACCAAAGCGCAATCACACCCACATTCCACTTGCGGTGCACGTTTGCGATCCATCCTGGCAGAGTTTTATAGTCACTTTTGATCTCATAACTTGGATCAATCAACAGCACCCCACGCCGAGGTGTTGGGGGACAAATTCCCATGACAGTTTCAAACCCGTCTTTCTGATGCACTTTCGCACCACTGCCCCGCATCGCTTTGCGCAAGGCAGCCGCTTCCTGTGGGTGAAGTTCACAAAGCTGCATGCTGTCCTCACCCCGCAAAAGCGCCTGCGCAATTGCCGGCGATCCCGGATAAGCCTTCTCGCCATGCTTCTCCCGCACAGCAACCAAAGCACGCATGTACGGATGGGTGTCGTCAAACCAGTCTTCGACTCTGCCAATACCTGCATCAGCCTCACCGGTTTTTAACGCTGCAGCATCGTCGAGCTGATACACTCCCCGTGCCGCATGGGATTCCAGATAACTCATTGGCTTGGGCTTTTGCCCCAAATAGTCCAGCATCACCGCCAAAAGCGCGTGTTTCTGAACATCGGCCAAATTGCCCGCGTGATAAATGTGTTGGTAGCTCAGCATAGGCTTTCAATAACCTGCCTGCGCGCCAAAGCCCAGACGGCAGTTTCCGGCCGACAAAATCAACCAAAATTGCAACTTTCTGCCCAAGTCTAAGCGGCTTTTTGCGCCCCTCTTCAATGCCTTGGCACCCGCTGCCACATGCGTCTCGAGACAGGCAAGTCTCACAACAACAAAAATACCACTCACGCATGAGAGGAACGACCCATGAACTATCGCACACCCATCTGCGCCGCAGCGCTTTGTGCCCCTATTGCCTTTGCCACCGGCGCCTCCGCCCAAGGCTGGAACTGGTCTTACGGGGCGGACATGACCTCTGATTACATCGATTCCGGTGTGTCACAATCTGACGGCTTTGCCATCCAGCCCTGGGTCGAGGTTGAAAACAACGGGTTCTACTTCGGTGCCTGGGGTTCCAACGTTGATCTCGGTACCGCCGACAAATGGGAGTACAACCTCTACACCGGCTACCGGGCCAATGTGGGTAGCAACTTTGCCTATGATCTGGGTCTTGTGCGCAAAGCCTATGACAATACCGGATACAGCAACAGCGAAGCCGCCGTCGGCCTGACCTACACCTTCGACAATGCCATGTATGTCAAAGGCTACGGGGCTTACGATTGGACCAACAAAAACTACAATCGCTATGCGCAAGTTGGCTATGACATTGGCGACCGCTGGCGGACCTCCGCGCGCTACGGTGTCGATGATGGGGCCACAAGCGACTATTACTGGGATGTCGGCGCCGAATACGCCTTCTCCGACACCATCTCTTTTGACATGCGATATCATGGGCGTGACGGCGACGACGAAGGTGTTGTTGGCATGCTCAAATTTGCGTTTTAAACACACAATTCACTGCGGGTGGCCAGGCATTGGCCACCCTTCGCAGCGGAATGTCGCCTTTGATTTATCACGGGTCTTTAACAACGGCTGATGTCTTCCTATAAGAAGACGCCCGGACTTGAGAGAGTCGCGGGCTTTGGGAATTTCTGGGGAATGGAATCTTATGCTGGGAAAGTTGCGCGGCCTGTTTACATCCGACATGGCCATTGACCTGGGGACCGCAAACACGCTGGTCTATGTAAAGGGTAAAGGTGTTATTCTCAGCGAACCATCCGTTGTGGCCTATCATGTCAAAGACGGCGTGAAAAAAGTCCTCGCCGTGGGCGAAGACGCCAAGCTGATGCTGGGCCGGACACCGGGCAGCATCGAAGCCATTCGCCCCATGCGTGACGGTGTGATCGCCGATTTTGACACTGCCGAAGAGATGATCAAACACTTCATCCGCAAAGTGCACAAACGCTCCACTTTCTCCAAGCCCAAGATCATTGTGTGTGTGCCCCACGGCGCCACCCCCGTTGAAAAACGCGCCATTCGCCAATCCGTGCTGTCTGCTGGCGCACGTCGCGCCGGTCTGGTCGCAGAGCCAATTGCAGCCGCCATTGGTGCGGGCATGCCGATCACCGACCCCACCGGCAACATGGTTGTCGACATCGGCGGCGGCACCACCGAAGTGGCGGTTCTGTCCCTTGGTGACATCGTTTATGCACGCTCTGTGCGCGTTGGCGGTGACCGTATGGACGAAGCGGTCATCAACTACCTGCGCCGTCAGCAGAACCTCTTGGTGGGCGAAGCCACCGCAGAACGCATCAAAACTTCCATCGGCACCGCGCGCATGCCGGACGATGGCCGTGGGACTTCTATGATGATCCGTGGCCGCGACCTGCTGAACGGTGTACCAAAAGAAACCGAAATTTCTCAGGCACAGGTTGCCGAAGCGCTGGCCGAACCGGTGCAGCAAATCTGCGAAGCTGTGATGACCGCATTGGAAGCCACACCACCGGATCTGGCCGCCGACATTGTAGACCGTGGTGTGATGCTGACCGGCGGCGGTGCGCTGTTGGGCGATCTGGATCTTGCCCTGCGCGAACAAACCGGCCTGGCTGTTTCCATTGCTGACGAATGTTTGAACTGTGTGGCCATGGGCACTGGCAAAGCTTTGGAGTATGAAAAGCAACTGCGCCACGCCATCGACTACGACAGCTAACCCGGCCTTTCAGCGCCGGTTTGGCGTCAGCCTTTCGGCGGTGTAGCATAACACCACCCTTTGATCCGGAGGCACCTTGGCCAAAGATCGCACCCAGAGCGAGGACTTCTCCGCACCGCTTCGGCGGCTGCTTTTGGGTGTGCTCATTCTGATTTTGCTTGCAGTCTTCTTGGTTTGGCGCATCGACAGCCCGCGCGTGGAACGGTTCCGCGCGCAGATCACCGATGCGGTGGTACCCAACTTTGACTGGGCCATGGCTCCCGTCACTGGCGCGGTGAACATGCTGCGCAACTTTCAAAGCTACACCCGCATTGTAGAACAAAACCGCGAATTGCGCCGCGAATTGCAGCAAATGAAAGCCTGGAAAGAGGCCGCTATTCAGCTGCGCCAGGAAAATGCCCGTCTTCTGGATCTCAACAACGTGCGCCTGGACCCACAACTGACCTATGTGACGGGTGTGGTATTGGCCGACAGCGGCTCGCCTTTCCGTCAATCTGTGCTACTCAACATCGGCGCCCGCGACGGCATTGTCGATGGCTGGGCCGCCATGGACGGCATCGGCCTTGTGGGCCGCATTTCCGGCGTTGGTCAGTCCAGCGCCCGCGTCATGTTACTGACCGACAGTTCCAGCCGCATCCCGGCACGTATCCAGCCCTCCGGCCAAACCGCACTGATTGTGGGGGACAACAGCGTGGCACCACATGTCGACTTTTTGGAAACACCCGACCTTGTGCGCCCCGGCGACCGGGTTGTGACCTCTGGCGACGGTGGTGTCTTTCCCGGTGGGCTCTTGATTGGTCAGGTTGCCACCGATCCTTCTGGCCGACTGCGCGTCCGCCTGGCAGCTGACTACGAACGTCTGGAATTCTTGCGCGTCCTGCGCCACCACGGACAAGAGCGGCTCGACAGCCCCGGCACGGTCATCGCCCCCGACACCCCGGAAGCCTTCTCGGAGACGTCCGATGGCTGACGAAGCGCTTTCCAATAAGTGGTTGATGCGGTTTGTTTTTGCACTCCTGTGCCTGATCCTGATCTTTGTGCAGCTCCTGCCACTAGAAACCACCCCTCGCCGCTGGGTTGGGCCTGAATTTATGGTGGTCCTGGCGCTGGCATGGGCCGTGCGCCAACCAGGCTACACCCCATCTTTGCTCATTGCCGGAATGTTCCTGCTCGCAGACTTCCTGCTCCTACGCCCACCGGGATTGGCCACCGCCATTATGGTTGTTGCCTGTGAAGTGCAAAGAAACCGATCATCGCGTCTTCGTGATGCCACTTTTGCCACGGAATGGCTCACTGCAGCGGTGCTTATGGTGTTCATCACACTGGGCTATCGCCTTCTTGGCACCATCTTCCTGCTGCCTTTGCCCTCCCTTGGTCTCATGCTGATGCAAACCATCATGAACATCGCCATCTACCCGGGCGTGGTCTTCCTCTCACACATTCTATTTGGTGTCCGCCGCGCCACGGCCCATGACGCCATGGGGACCAGCTGATGCGCAAATCCCCTACCGAAGTTACCGAAACCCATGGCCGCATGTCGCGCCGCGCATTGTTGCTGGGTGGCACGATGCTGACGTTTATGACCGGTCTTGGCTTCCGGATGCGCCATTTGCAGCTGGATCAGGCAGACCAATACCGTCTGTTGGCCGAAGAAAACCGCATCAACATTCGCCTAATCCCGCCTGCACGTGGCGAAATCTTTGACCGCAATGGCATTGTTCTGGCCCGCAACGAACCGTCTTATCGCATCACGCTTGTGCCCGAGGACGCTGGTGACGTAGATGCGGTGATCGACAAGCTGGCAACCCTTGTGGAGCTTGATCCCACTGAACTGGACCGCGCTGTCACTGAAATGCGCCGCTCCCCTCCATTCTTGCCGGTCACAATTGCCGACCGCGTGAGTTGGGATGAACTTTCGCGCGTTGCGGTGAACACCCCGTCCTTGCCCGGCGTCACCCCCGAGGTCGGCCTCTCCCGCTACTATCCGCTGCGCGGCGACATGGCCCATGTAATCGGCTATGTCGGTCCGGTCTCTGACTATGACCTGTCCAAAATTGACAACCCGGATCAACTCCTGCGCATTCCCCGCTTTCAGATTGGCAAGGTTGGGCTTGAAGGCCGCATGGAAAACGATCTGCGCGGCGCGGCAGGCACCAAACGGGTCGAAGTGAATGCCGTTGGCCGTATTATGCGCGAGCTGGATCGTCGCGAAGGGGAACAAGGCGACGACATCCAGCTGACCATCGACCAAGGGCTGCAATCTTATGCGCAAGCCCGGCTTGGCAATGAAAGCGCCGCCGCTGTGGTAATGGATTGTCAAACCGGCGACCTTCTCGCAGTGGCCTCTGCCCCAACGTTTGACCCAAATCTGTTTGTGCAAGGTATCTCTGTTGCTGATTATGGGGAATTGACCGGCAACGATCACCGCCCTCTGGCCGCGAAATCCGTGCAAGGCACTTACCCCCCCGGTTCCACCTTCAAAATGATCACCGCCCTTGCCGCGCTGGAAGCAGGTGTGGTTGGCTATGACGACACCGTCTATTGCCCCGGACATATGGAAATCTCAAACCGCCGTTTCCACTGCTGGAAGCGTGGCGGTCATGGCAATATGAATTTGGTGCAGGCAATCCGTGAAAGCTGTGACGTCTATTTCTACGATTTGGCGCTACAGGTCGGCATCGACAAAATGTCCGAAGTGGCCGCAAAATTTGGTCTGGGTGAGAAATTTGACCTCCCGCTGTCTGGCGTGGCCCGTGGTCTCAACCCGTCGCGCGACTGGAAGTCTTCCGTGCGCGGCGAAGACTGGGTGATCGGCGACACCGCCAATGCCTCCATTGGCCAAGGGTTTGTCTTGGCCTCCCCGCTCCAGCTTGCGGTGATGACCGCCCGCCTTGCCACTGGCAAAGCGGTCCCACCGCGTTTGGTGAAATCCATAAATGGGGTAGACCAGCCGGTGCCTGAGCCCCCCAGATTAGACATCAGTCCAACACATCTCGCAGAGGTGCAACGCGGCATGTATGCGGTCTCCAACCACAGGCGTGGCACCGCCTATAGCAAGCGCATCATCGAAGATGAATTCCGCATGGCCGGAAAAACCGGCACCTCTCAGGTGCGCAACATCACTGCCGCCGAACGTGCACGCGGCGTGACTCGCAACGAGGATTTGCCCTGGAACCGACGCGACCACGGGCTGTTTGTAAATTACGCCCCCTTCGAAAACCCAAAAATTGCTGTGGCCGTAGTGGTTGAGCATGGCAGCGGCTCAAAAGCCGCAACCCCAATCGGGCGCGACATTACGCTTCAGGCGCTCTATGGCGGCACCCCGCCGCTGTCAGCCTATCCAACCAAAGACCGCAAACGTATCGAAACCCAGCAAGAAGAGCTGGAGAAATTGGTGCCGGGGCGTGAAATCACCCGCCGCAACCGGGCGTGAGGCGCAGATGAGCTATCTTGAATATAACGTCAAACATGTGCCCGCAGGACTGCGCAAGGTGCTGCATGTAAACTGGGCCTTACTCCTGCTGATCACGGCTGTCGCCGGAGTTGGCTTCCTGATGCTCTACTCTGTGGCTGGCGGCTCGTTTTCGCCCTGGGCAGAACCTCAAATGAAACGCTACGCATTGGGTGTTGTCGCGATGTTTGTAGTGGCCATGGTGCCAATCTGGTTTTGGCGCTCAGTGTCTGGGTTTGCCTATTTGGTCAGCCTGATCTTATTGGTTCTGGTCGAGGTCATGGGCAGTGTTGGCATGGGCGCCCAGCGCTGGATTGACCTCGGTTTTATGCGCCTGCAACCCTCCGAGCTGATGAAAATCACCCTCGTGATGTGCCTCGCCGCCTACTACGACTGGCTCCCCCCACACAAAACCTCCAAACCACAATGGGTGCTTCTGCCCGTCCTGCTCGTGCTGATCCCCACTGCGCTGGTACTGCGCCAACCCGACCTTGGCACCTCAATCCTGCTGCTCACCGGCGGCGCCATTGTGATGTTCCTCGCGGGGGTGCACTGGGGCTATTTTGCCGCCGTGATCAGCATGGTTGTTGGCCTAGTGGTGGCTGTTTTCCAATCGCGCGGCACCGACTGGCAGCTCTTGAAAAACTACCAATACCGCCGCATCGACACCTTTTTGGACCCGTCATCTGATCCATTGGGCGCGGGCTACCACATCACCCAATCCAAAATTGCGCTTGGGTCTGGCGGCTGGACTGGGCGTGGCTTTATGCAAGGCACCCAAAGCCGGCTGAACTTCTTACCGGAGAAACACACCGACTTCATCTTCACCACGCTGGCCGAAGAGTTCGGCTACATCGGCGCGATCTCTCTTCTGTCGCTCTATGCACTCATTGTCATGTTCTGCATCGCCTCTGCACTTGCCAACAAAGACCGGTACTCCTCGCTGCTCACTCTTGGCATCGCGGGTGCGTTTTTCCTGTTTTTCGCGGTGAACATGTCCATGGTTATGGGCCTTGCCCCGGTGGTTGGTGTGCCTCTGCCACTGGTCAGCTACGGTGGCTCCGCCATGTTGGTTTTGATGGTTGGCTTTGGCCTTGTGCAGTCTGCGCATGTACACCGGCCTCGGTAAACTCAACCAGTCTGCGACCTTGCATCCGCCCCGCAACTGTGGCCCCTTGTCACCAAAGACAAGGAGCAGCACATGAGCATCTTTCATCTGGCCTACAATGTCCGCGACCTCGACGTGACCCGCGCGTTTTATGGCACCTTGCTGGGCTGCACCGAAGGCCGCAGCACTGACACCTGGGTTGACTACAATTTCTTTGGTCACCAGCTCTCCCTGCATATTGGCGAGCCTTTCGCCACAGCTGCCACTGGCAAGGTTGGCGCACATATGGTGCCGATGCCGCACCTCGGCGTGATCCTTCCCAAAGCGCAGTGGGATGCCCTAGCCCAGCGCCTGACAGATGCAGGTGTTGAATTTGTTCTCGCCCCCTTCACACGCTTTGCCGGTGAACCGGGCGAACAAAGCACCATGTTCTTCAACGACCCTTTCGGGAACCCCATAGAAATCAAAGGCTTTGCCGACATGTCTGGAGTGTTTGCCACATGATCAACGTCCTTTTTGCTGCCAAACCAGACAGCTGGGCGGCCTATGAAGCGCCGCTCAAAGCCGCATTTAAAGCCGCTGGTGTGGTGGCCAACATACAAACAGAATTTGCGCCTGAAGATGTCGACTACATCGTCTATGCCCCCAACAGCGCCGTGCAAGACTTCACGCCCTACACCCGCTGCAAAGCCGTGCTGAACCTTTGGGCCGGTGTCGAAAACGTCGTGGGCAATGCCACTTTGACAATCCCTCTCTGCCGCATGGTCGATCCCGGCATGACCCAAGGCATGATGGAATGGGTGGTGGGCCATGTCATGCGCCACCACCTTGGCATGGACCGCAATATCCTTGGTCAAAACGGCGACTGGACCCCACATGTGCCCCCCTTGGCACAAGACCGCCGTGTCACCGTGATGGGGCTGGGCGCGTTGGGCAGCGCCTGTGCAGAAGCCCTGCGTGATCTCGGCTTTGACGTTGCGGGTTGGAGCCGACGCGCCAAAGACATCACCGGAGTGGTCTCGTTGCACGGCGAGGATGGCCTCAACCAGGCGCTTGCCCGCGCCGATATTCTTGTGCTGCTGCTTCCCAAAACCACCGCTACCGAAAACCTACTCAATGCGGAGCGGCTGGCATGCATGCCCAAAGGTGCAATGATTGTGAACCCCGGACGCGGCCCTTTGATCGACGATGACGCCTTGCTTGCCGCGCTTGATAGAGGCCACATCGCCCACGCCACCCTTGATGTCTTCCGCGTGGAGCCTCTGCCAAAGGAGCACCCCTTTTGGGCGCATTCCAGTGTCACAGTCACGCCGCACATCGCGTCGGAAACCCGCGTGGAAACCTCCAGCGCTGTGGTCGCCGAAAACGTGCGGCGAGGCGAAGCTGGGGAGCCGTTCCTGCATGTTGTGGACCGCGGCGCGGGGTATTAGGAACAGGCAGAGGGGCCAGCCCCTCTGTCACAGCACGCTGTGCCATTCACCCCGGGATATTTGGGGACTATGAATGGCTTTGGCTTAGCGTAAAATCGGCGGCTTGTCCGGATCGCTGCCCGGGGTGACCGGCACATGCTCTTTGGCTTTGGGGGGCTCAGGAAGGTCAAACCGCAAGCCAACCCGCGCCAATTGGGCTGCCACTGGATCGCTGGCGGTAAAGAAACCCACGTCCAATGCGCCCGCTTCGATTCCGGAAAACGTCAGCGCCTCGTTCACGGCTTTGGCCAATGCCCCCTCCGCACCCGGCACAACATCCACAAAACCCAACATATGCGAGCGGCTGCCGCTCTCATAAGTTGTGCCCACCAGATATGCCATCTTTGCCAAACCACCTGCGGTGCTCAACTTGGCATCCAATGCCGTGATCAAAGCTTCCGGCAATCCTGCCGGCGGGGCAAAGCGCTCCACTTTGGCTTCCACCTCGTCAGGCGTATGGGTCAAGGTTTCCGCAAGCCAGCCAAGCGCTTCGTTGGGGATCAGGATTGAGGATGGCGCCACCTCCGGATTGACCGCCAAGCCTATGCCCTGCCCCGCCAGCACGCTGGCAATAACCCGCCCCGACAGCGCGGCATATGGGGCAACCCGGCCGACAAACTGTGCCAACCGATCTTCGGTATCAAACACCAGCACAAAGCTGGCATCGGAGGTTTCAAAAATCTCCGGCGCGATGCGATCGTCTTCTGGCTCTTTTTCCAGCAGCAAGAACAGCTCCGCATCCGCCAGCCGCTCATAAAACTGCAGACGGGCTGCATCGTCTTCGGGGGCTGCGTCCATTGCCGCATGGGCTTGGTCCAATGGGGTCAGGTCGCTCATGTCAGCACCTCCTTGATGCGGGTTTGCAGCGCGGGCAGAAGTTCGGCCTCAAACCAGGGATTCTTCTTGATCCATGCCGTATTGCGCCAAGACGGATGTGGCAAGGGGAAGACAGCGGGCGCAAAGTCGCGACAGGCCCGCACAGTGTCCGTCACCCCCGCCTTTGTGCCCAAATGCCATTTCTGCGCATAGCCGCCCACCACGAGAGTCAACGGCACATCTCCCAGTGAGATCATTACCCGCTCCCGCCAGGTTTTGGCACAGATCGGCGGCGGTGGCAGGTCGCTTCCCGCTGTATTGTAGCCGGGAAAGCTGACGTTATGTTAACGCCTTTTTATGCATGAATGAATAAAACAATCGAGACCAGCCACTTAACCGACCATCTACTTAAAAGATGTTTATGTTGAGTTTTCCCATCCAAAATAATCATCCGAGTTCGCCAGATAAACTGGTTCGAAAAAAGTGATATCCGATCACAAGCGTTAGGTTCTGATACGAGCTTGATCACTCATTTATTAGTGCTCGCACGGCCTGGCGAAGTTCGGGCACGAGCTCGGCTTCGAACCACGGGTTCTTCTTCAGCCACGCGGTGTTACGCCACGAGGGATGCGGCAGGGGGATTACTCCCACCGGAGCAGCGCGCCAGTCGCGCACAACTTCAGTCACTGCGCGGCGCCTACCGAGGTGCCATTTCTGTGCATAACCTCCAACCAGCAATTTCAGGCGAAGGTTAGGCATCATCTCCATGACACTCAAATGCCAAGTTTTGGCGCAAACTGACGGTGGCGGCAAGTCACTGCCCTTGGCGTCATACCCGGGGAAGCAGAACGATGTGGGTAAAATGGAGACGTGATCGAGATCATAGAACTCCTCCTCAGAGACACCCATCCATTGGCGTAACCGATCACCAGACGGGTCAGTGAAGGGCTTGCCTGAGGCGTGTACACGAGCCCCCGGCGCTTGCCCGGCCACAAGAATGCGCGACTGAGGGGACAGCCAGACAACTGGACGCGGGCAGTGCGCAGTCGCAGTATCTGCGAAATCATCCGCGCAAAGTCGGCAGGATCTAATCTTCGTGGTCAATTCATTCATGAGAGTCATATAGCCGGGATCGGCAGAACTGAAAGGTTGGGGTTCTAATTTCTCTTGATCGTCTAAAGTGAAAGGGCAGTGAGGCCTGCAAACGTTGCACTATCTGTGATACGAGAGGCGGGTAGCAACAAATAGAGCCAGTCTTTCCGCTCACCCTCTGCCTTGAGAGAATTGGCATGATCTGCCCATTGTCGTGCGGCGGCTGCCTTAATTTTAACGTCATCGTCAGTCAGTTCGTTATCTGCCTTGATCTCAGCAATGATGAATTGATCGGACGTCTCCAGTACGAAGTCAGGAAGATATGGACGCCCAGGCGCATATTCAATCTGGAATTGATTAGGACCGGGTTTCATCCAGCGCAAAACCGTATTCTCAAGATCAGAGTCAATGAGGCAGGCAAACCTGCGTTCTGGATCGGAATCGAATTTGTGGAGGGGATATGGTGTCTTCTTCCCTCCTCTGAAAACGTGAGATTTTGTCGTCATCAGAGGCGATGCCGCTTGTGAAAGAGGGAGCACCTTTTCTTCAGAAACGGCGAATTGCTGTGGTCTAAGCGGAGTGAATGCTCGGCGCTTGTGAACCTGAAAGGACGTTTGGGTTTGCTTTAGGTGCTCTTTCATCTGTTCAAAGATGAATGTTGCAAGGCGTTCCCCATGGGCAAGTGCAACATTCTCAACCGCACGATCGTCAGGCAAATATGTAGTCAATCTATCAATCACCTGCGATGAAAGCTTGTAGAGAAGCTCAGCGTGCGTTTCATAGTCGATTTCCGGTTTGGCAATCAGGTGACGAACGATGTAGTTTTCCATCCGCCCCTCCTGAGCCCCATCCTGTCCACGTTCGATAATTCGTTTTTCGTCGGAACCCAGTTCTCTCAGAAGAATATCGTCATCAACGGGCTGGAAGGTGATTTGATCCAGCCGGATAAGATCGAAATCTTCAAACCAGAAATGCACCTGACGATCCGGAATCACAACAATCTCGGGAATTTCAATCGTATTTGCTACGATGGCCTGTGTCGTCCGCTCCACGATGGCCTTGATGTCAAGCGCATCGGCGATAACATCCAAGGTACCTTGAGCGTCGCTTGTTGCCGTCTGGATGTCTTTTACAATTGAATCGACAATGTCGGGAGCTTGGAGCTCCTGAGCTGTGTGTCTGACGCGCGGCGCATAGTGGTTTTCTACTAACTCAATTGTTTGCCTTGCGATCTGTCGTTCTTCGGGCCTCTGATAGATGAACTCTGTTGGAGCTTCATCGATCTGGTTTCCAAGTTCTGGGCCAGTCAAAGCCGTTTGATAGGTCGGTGCGACTGATATCACTTTGCGCTTTTCTTCGGGAACGTCTCCTCCACCGCCAAGGCGGATTTCTTTTATCTGGACGATTGAGTCCTCTTCTTGGGCTTTTTGAATCACCGCATCGAAGCGGTCATGCGCAATCACTGTCAAAGTATCGACGACTTCTACGCCTGTGCGTTTACCGTAAGGCAGACGAAGACCACGACCGAGTGTTTGTTCGGTCAATATGTCGGATGCGGAAGCTCGGAGAGGAACTATGGTATAGAGATTTGTGACGTCCCAGCCTTCTTTGAGTTTGTTTACGTGGATCACGATCTCTGTATCTGGCGACGTTTCAAGCTGAGCGTCCCCCAATGAAGTGGTCCGCCCCTATGATTAGGAAAGCGGAGGACCTGAGATGGCCATTAAGAGACCCAAGCCTGAAGAGATTGTCGTGAAGCTGCGGCAGGTTGAAGTCCTGATGGGGCAAGGCATGCCCCGGATAGATGCGATCCGACAGATCGGTGTGACTGAACAAACCTATTATCGCTGGAAGAAGAAGTACGGCGGAATGGGCACAGAACAGCTCAAGGAACTGAAGCGGCTCCAAAAGGAGAATGAGCGCCTGCGCCGGGCAGTATCGGATCTAACT
>UNRJ01000005.1 GCA_900537125.1 Rhodobacteraceae bacterium Alg238-R152
TGCGGGCACAGGCCAGCATCGCATAAGCGGCTTCCGGGATCATCGGCAGGTAGATCACCACGCGGTCGCCTTTGCGCACGCCCATCTCTTCGAGCACATTGGCAAAGCGGCAGACACGGCGGTGCAGATCGGCATAGGTGATCGACTGGGCGGGCTCGTTGGGATCATCCGGTTCAAAGATGATCGCAGCCTGATTGCCCCGGGTTTCCAGATGGCGGTCGATACAGTTGGCAGCGACGTTGAGCGTGCCGTCTTCAAACCATTTGATGTCCACTGCACCAGGCGCAAAGGAGGTGTTTTTCACCTTGGTGTAAGGTTTGATCCAGTCCACACGCTGACCATGCTCGCGCCAAAACGCCTCAGGATCAGACATCGATGCGGCGTACATCTCGTTGTAGGTGGCGGTATCAATATGTGCGTCTTTCGTCAGCTCTGCAGACGGCAGTGAGCTGGTGGATGCATTGGTGTCCAGCGACATGAAGGCTCCTCCCTCGGTCAATAACTCAAAAAACTCCTCACTCAAGCCAAATGGCTCAAGACCCCGAGGTCAGAATAGGGAATTGTGAAAACAAAGGAACAAAGCACGGAAATAAAACAAAAAATCTGTAAAATTATTTCCGACATCCCGGTGGATTTTGTAAATATTTTTGTGGCCTTCGCAAGAAAGGCCCTGTTTCTAAGGGGTTGGTAAGAGCTTGTTAACATTCTGCAGTGGCGAAAACCGACAGCACCCGCCGCCTGTTAGCGCCAAGAGTGACGATTTCAATGGTGTGACAATTCGTTGCGTCGGGCGAACACTCAAAACTGCAAGGCGCTCACACCCCCGAGTCGTCGCAAGTGCTGAGCGCCCGAAATAGCTGTCAAAACACCAATCGGGTGCGCAACCCCAGAACCGTAGCGGTGCCCAGCCCTGGATTGTCCAGCGGGTTGGTGATCACCTGAACGGACGGGGTAATCTGCAGGCCCGGAGATATTGAGAACCGGTAGAACAACTCAGCGGTAAACTGGGTCTGTGTTGAGGTTGCGCTCTCTGCCCAATTCAAACCCAGCCCCGCCGCATCAGTGTTACGCCCATAATAGGCCAAGCCCGTTGACAGAGACCGCTTGTAAAGCCCGGTGCCTTGATCTGATACACCAGCACGCAAAAATGGCAGCCACTTATTGTCGATAAACCAAGCCGCAGAAAAGCTGGCGCCATAGTCGTCATTTGCACGACCGCGGCTTGCATCTGCATCAATATGCCAAAGCGTCATGTGCACGTTGTCCAAGTAGATACGATCGCGTGCACTGGTGAAGCCAACCTCCAAGCTCTTGAACAGCTTGCCATGGTCAAACACCTCAAATCCCGGATCAGACGGATCTGCGTTCGCATCCGCCACACTGCCCACCGCATACACAGTGTCGCCAAGCCACACGCCGCCTGCCAATCCCAAGCCTGGGTTTGGCGCATTGATGGTGGGATTGGTATTAAACGACAGATTTTGAAAGGCCGAATACGGGCTCACAGCGCCGTAGATGTCCAAGAAATCTGTCACATCAATCTGCCCAGCTTGAAAACTCCAGCCACCCTCCGGTGCGCGCTGCGTCCAGAACAGGTTGGTCAAAAGCGTGCCATTGTCGTTGAACGCCGTACCTGGCATAAACGTCGCCCCGGCCGCAAAGCCGAGGTTTTGCGGCGCCACATCAGTATAGGCATGCCGATGCTCCAGCTTAAACGTCAGGCTGCCATTCTCGGTCGCCGCCCAATTGCCGTAAAACCGGAACATGCCACCGGCGGCGCTGTCCTCCGCTACGTCCATGTTGCTCCACTGGCCCAGCGCGAGATAGTCGAAGTTAAACTTGAAGCCGTTCTCCGCAAGCCCATCTTTCCAGGCAAACCACCCAGGCGCCACATTACGAGGAAAGTCTGACCGCAGCTGTGGATCGGTCAGCCCGTCACCCAGCTGCAAATCTGCCGCCACGGAAGAAGGTCCGGACAGACCACCTGATTGAGCCTTGGCGAAACCGCCAAACGCCGCCGCACTCACCAACCCCATCAATATGTATTTATAGATCGTCATTCTGGCCTCCGATTAGGCTTAGCGTATAGGTGCAAGGACAGCGGCACGCGTTGCCGCATCTACCGGCACGGGCGGCGTTCTCTGAAATGGATTTTTGACAACTGGACTAAATGTAAAGGTGTAAGTCCATTCTTCGGCAAAAACGTCTGGTCGTACCGCATTGTACTCAGCCGAAAAATTTAACTTCACCAGTTGCTCACCAATCGCAGTTGTTTTTGAAAGGGACAGCTGCACCGGCACGGTCCAGGCATCGCCATCTGGGGCATTCCAATCGTAGCTCATGGTTGGTCCTGTGCCGATCAACCAGCCTTCACCAAGGCTGTAGAACAGGAAATACTGCAGCGACGTGATGGAGGTATCGGGGCCGCTGCCGCCTACTTTCTCATTGTGAAATGGAAACAGACCCCAAACCCCCCAATCGGCAGTTCGCACAGCCAAGGCACTCGGCCCCAGTAACCAATTCTCAGATGAAGCTACGCTTCCTGTCGGCATCGACCCGACGACCCCGGCACCAAATGTCCATCCATCACCACTCCAAGAATAAAGCAGATCATAAGGTATATCGCCCCAAGAATTCCGTTGCGATATGCCGCCACCACTCACGCTTGGCTGATCCCATGCATAGCTGAAAGCCGGGCGGAAAATCAGGTTATTGCCATTTGAAAGGATAAAAGGCAGCACGGGCTGAAACGTCAGGGTTGTGCTGTTCTGATCACCCGCGCCTGCCAAAGATCCGTCAAAACTGCGATACTCCAGTTTGAAATTCAAAGTCGCATTTGCGGCTCCGGGATTGGAAAGCTCCTTGGCCAGATCGTCGATATTTGGCCCGACCTGCGCCAAGAGAGGCGCGCCTGCAAAACACCCGATCAAAACCGGAATTGGAAACCGCATGTGCTGTGCTCCACGTCCAGAGGGTTGCGAGGACAAACAGTTAGGACGGAGCCAACAGACACCGCCCTAACAGGTTTAATTCAGCGTGTTTTTATAGATCACGCCGTCTTTCATAATAATGCGCAATGTTTCTGGGCTGTCTGGTCGCGGGTCCGCGCCAAACCACTTGTCGCCGGTCCCAACCACAGAGAAGTCTTCCAAAGGATTACCGTCAATCAGCAGGATATCTGCATAGGCGCCCTCCTCGATCACGCCCAGCTTGCCGGCAGTGTAAGGGTTGGTGAAATCACCAGACAGTCCAACCAATTCGCCACCAACCGAAGTCAGCGTTACCAGTGACGCATAGGGCCCAAAAAAGTCATTGTTCAGCTTTTTCTCATAAGCCACTTGAATATTGCAGGCGGTAACAGACCCCACACAATCAGTTTGGAACGCGCGTTTGACCGGGCATTCCTGCATGTTGGGAATGTAGTTTGCAAAGGTTGCAGAAGCCGATTTTGCTTTGGCCAGACTGCTCGGCACGCTAGCAACAGCTGGAATCTCTAACAGGCCAGGGTCAAAGGCCGTCAGATTGGTTGTAATAAACGCACCCTTTGCATTCATCACTTCGGCAATTTCGCAATCAAATGAAAACCCGTGCTCAATTGACATCACACCGGCCTCCAAGGCGCTCAGGATCGCCTCCTTGCGATAGGAGTGCGCCATGACATAGCTGCCATATTCTTCAGCCACCTGAACGGCCGCTTCGATCTCTTCGGTTGAGCCAGCCAACAATTGCCAAGGATCAAACGCAGACACCACGCCTCCGGATTGCATGTACTTTAACTGGGTTGCCCCCATGCGAAAGTTGTTGCGGCCAAACTTTTGTACATCCCCCACATTGTCCGCCTCCTGTGCCATGTTTAGACGACCAAAGTTGGTGGATGCACCGGGAGGCGAGGTGAAATTTGCAAAATCAGCATGACCGCCGCGCGTGCCAATAAAAGCGGCTGACGGAAAATATCGGGGGCCAAGGATTTGTCCGCTATCAATGGCACGGCGCAGTCCTCCATTGCCGCCACCTGCATCACGCACAGTCGTAAAACCCTGCATGAGGTACATCTCAGCCATTTTGCTCCCGTGAATAGCAAAGTCTTCCCAGGTCGAATTTGCTTCCATCGCAGGAATGCTTGGCCCCATCAGCATCAAATGCGCGTGGGCTTCCACGAACCCCGGCGTCAATGTGCGTCCACCGCCGTCAATCACTGTGGCATCCGGCGCATCAATCGCCTCTGTACTCACAGCTTTGATCAGATTGCCCTCTATTAGCACCGACGCGTTCTCAATCCGCGCTTCATTCACTCCATCAAACACATGCACATTTTTGAAAAGTGTTTGTGGAACAGCATCTTGTGCTGCAAGAGGGGTGCCAAACACTCCGACGACGGCTGACATAAGACCTGATAAAAACCGGCTAGACATAATCGCGCTCCCTAAAGAAATTTCCCCAATTCTACTTCTGCGTGTCGCAAAAAACAGGCCACTTTCAATCGCTTTTAGCCAAACGGTCAAAAAAAGTGGCCGACAACACCATCTAAAATGGCCTAAAAGTGATGGTGTAACAACTTGGACGTCGGCCAATGCCAACCAAACATGACGGCTTTATCAAAGCTCAACTTCTGCGCCCCTTTGTGAACCTTGCCAAGGCCCGTGGTAACAATGTTGATGCGACTCTAAAGAGCTTTGGACTGTCAGATGCAGATCTGCGGGATCCCCACAAAGCCGTGCACGCCGAGATCATCTACGGCCTGACAAACACCCTTGCTGACCGAGCCAACGATCCGCATCTCGGCTACCATGTCGCCGAGACCATCGACATGAAAACGTGGCTGCCCATCCAAGACGCTTTTGAAAACGCACGCACCATTGGGGACTACTATACTCGATTTCTTCTCAGCGTACCTGAGCAGGCAAGCTCCGTTCGCCACACGTTGACTGTCACCGCTCAGCGCGCAAAATACGCGGTAATTCGGACGGTGCAAACCCATCAAAACCCATTGCAGGTTGAGGGTTTTGGCATGGGATTGCACATTCGGACTCTCCGCCAATTGGCGCAATCCCACTGGAAACCAGAATCGGTGATGATGGAAACTGCGTTTCCAGCGGCGCTCCCCATGGCCCCTACCGGTGTCTTGATCAAACGCGCCGCTCTTTCTGGACTTGCGCTCTCCTTTCCCAGCACATGGCTTACTTTCCCGGTCCGTACGCAAGACAACCGTTCCGGCGATATCCCCAAATCGCGCGACCAAGACCTCTCCATCATCAGCGCCCTGCGCACAGCAGCCCGCCCGTTACTGAGCAACCGCAACCTTAGGCCACAAGACTATGCTCAAGCACTTGGCATGGCCCCTGCTCGTCTCGAGGCCTCGCTGCGTTTGCAGAACACAACCTTGGCCCGCGAGCTAAAACGTCTGCGCGTCGATGTCGCCAAAGAGGAATTTGTCGGTCCATGTCGAACCGTTGCCGCTGTGGCTCAGACATTGGGGTATTCTGATCAATCTCATTTCGCCCGGTTCTTTCGATCTCAAACCGGCATGTCCCCCCGCCAATACAAGCGGAGCCTTCAACACATCAAAGAGTGACTAAGCCCTCTTTTAACCAGACATCCTCGGTGCGACATTAGTCGTGCTCGCGCTCACCATCTTCAAGCGGACCGGCGCAGCCCGGCAACCCAGCCGGAAGCGCAAGCCACGCGCCGTTGCGCAGCAACATGCGCGCAAAATCTGGCGCCTCTGAGGTCAGCGTCAGAGAAACGGAGCTGGCACCTGTCACCGCCACCTCAGGCGGCATATCTCCAAGCAACTCAGCGCGCGGAAAAACTACCACCCGTGCCGGTGCCACATCTGTCAAGAACCCCACGCCCACAAGCACCGCAAGCCAGCCGACGATCACAACAGGTATTGCAAGCAAGAGATCCCTAATAATCATGGATGTGCTCCAAACGCTGGCTGTCTCCCTGCAACCCCAACAAGGCATCTGCCAAATGCTGCACTTTAACCAATCGGATATGGCGATAGTCGCCGTAGCCCTGCCGACGCATCGACGAGATTGCCCCTGTGACCTCGGCCACCTCAGACAGAGTTGTGAACATGATATCATCATTGCCCGCAATCTCGACAAATTGCACGTCATCACGGGCCATCTCAAGCAACAAATGAGTGAGCACGCGATAGCGCGGCGTCTCAATGATCAAACCTTCTTTGCTTCCCCCCACAATCGACACGTCTTTATAATCCGATAGATCCCGCTCCTTGGGCTTTATAACCATCCGTAGTGTCATGGCGTCCGCACCGACGCTCTCAACCGCCTGCGCAATCACTTCTGCATAAGCCGCCTTTGCGCGATACTCCAAGCCAATCGCAAACTCGCGTTCCGCATCTCGAAACACACCTGTGCTCCGCGCTTCCAAAGCCTGTGCATTCTCTTTGAAGGGCCACCTGTACCAAGGCACCTGCTGTAAAAACGCAGCATACTCTGACGCTTGTTGCGCCGTCAGCGTATCGAGCGCTGTGTGCTCCGTTCCACGCACCCAGATTGCGGCCCGCCCGAAAGTCTCTTCATAAAGCGCCTTAAGCGCCAACTCAGCGCTGAAACTGACGCCGATCACATAGACCATCTGCTTGGTATCGCCATCAATCTCCCCAAGCGTAACGGCTTCTTGTGTCAGATCACACAGCGACGACCAGAACCCGGAGATAGCCGCCCAATAGTGATAGTCATGCGGGTCACCTTCCGAAATCACCTGTGCGTAGTCATCATAGGCGTGCACGATGTGCCATTCTGGATAGGTCAAAAGTGTGCGCGTTTCCGCTCGCCAATTCTCCTCAGGCAGCGTGGCAGCATACTCCGAAGGTATCCCCTGTCCACGGCACATGGTTTCCACGTAAATCACCGGTGAAGCCAAGGCGACGCCAAGCACGCAGAGCATTATCAGCAACCGTCCGATCCATCGCCCGAGCCACCTCATGTGGTGCGCGCCCGTATTCCAGCAATCACCGCAATGCCGCCCAGCCCCAGATGTGGTAGGTTGGCCAGGAAGCGCCCAACTGAGAAATTCGCGCCTAGGGATTCATTGGTGAAAATCCCCAAATCGAGGAACCCATACCCGGTAAACATCCCCAAAATACCATCACACAGATAGGCAAAGCCAAACAGGATCATAAAAACCCGCGACGCCCGGTAAGACGTGAACCCCGCAGCCAACGCCCAAACAGCTGACGCCACATGCAGCGCGTCGTCATAAGGATCAAGCGCAAAGATACCAAAGGCCAACCCCTGATCATTGGTCAATCCGGGAATGTAGTTGATCGACGCCGCGATCATCAGTGCCACAAAATAGCTCAGCGCAAGTTTTTGCAGTTGTGTCATAGCCGCTCCAGATAGTTGTCCCAAAGGTTGTTGCGCAGAACCAACTGCGGGTCCAGCTCCCGCTTCATTTTGGAAAAGGTCGATGCGTTTTCATATGTTTGCGCCAATTGGTCCAACCGCGCATGTGGGCGATAGGGTAAATAATACGCTCCGCCAATGGCCACGATCCGATCAATCAAAGCCTGCGTCATGCGCGCCATATCCGCCTCTGCCCGCGCACTCATTTCCTGACTGAACGACATCACCGCCGCAATCCGCGGCACCTTGGCATAGGACAACACGCTCTGATCATCCTGCGCCACATACCGCAACGTGACGTTTAAAAACTCTTGGTAAGACGCCGGGATAACCTCACGGCACGCGGCCAAAAAACCGTCAAACTGATCAAATCCCACAAAATACTCATGCAGAATATCCACCCGAGACGGATTGCGATCATCAAGTGTCACCACAGGTTCATTGATGAGGGAATTGCGTGTGGTCTCCCCCCCGCCGAGCGTCGGCCCGACGGCGGTTTCGTTCCACCATCGAAACCGCTTCATCTCTTCATTGCCGAGCTGCCCCCGATAAATCCGACTCGCGGCATGCGCCATCCAACCAGATCCAGCAGCAGCAGGCAGGTCTGTTTGATCTGCCGTCTCTCGATAGGTCACCAACAACGCTTCGGTAAAAAACGTCTTGCGCGCTACATTCAGCCGACCATAGGCCATGCTCACTGCGGGGTCTTGCACCGCAGCCCGAAACGCTCCCGCGAATTGCTCTGCTGGGAAGACCTCGAACTGTGGCACCAGCCTTGTGTTTTTTGCTGCCTCTACCTCCATGTCCACAATCACGCCAATCAGCCCGTATCCGCCCATCGCCAGATTGAACAACTCCACATTTTGTGAAGGAGAACAGGTCACCAGGTCACCATCCGGCAACACCATGCGCAGCGATTTCACTGTCGCGCCCATCGGCCCTTTGGGCACAGGCCAGCCGTGGGCGTTCACACAAAACGTAGCTGCGACGCCAAAATCATTGTTGGACTGCATCACCATCGGCGACAATCCTACCGGGTCCAGCGTCGCAATCACTTGCGACCACCGTGCCCCCGCATGCGCGCGATAGCTTTGAGCCTGCTTATCAACCTGCACCGTCCCGTTGTCGAAGGTGATCGCAGTGCCGTCCCGTGGAATGGCTTGCCCGCCCATGGAATGGCGCGCCGCCCCTACATTTATTGGACGGCCCTCACTGCGGGCCTCGACCAATTCTTTGCGGATTGCCGCAATCAACCCCGCCTCCGGGTTTTGCTTAAGGACGATGTGTTTATGGATGGGTGTTTCCGACAGCAAACTCGCGTCATTGAGGACCTTTTTACCACCACGTGGCCCAATCCACATTGTGCCGTCATAGACCGGCAATTTCGCTCGTAACGTGTCTGACGCCATCCAACCGGCCACACCACCAAGTCCTGCCAAAAACGCCCTACGTCCCAAATTTTTCACACCACACCTCTCGACGCCGCTCAACAGCGTTCACCACTTCCCCGGTTACGGGGGCAAATATATGAATTGAAAGCAATATAGGCCGCTTGATGATTTTGTCAGCCTATTGAAATTACCTGCCACATCGCTCTTATTGTGACCCCAAGGCCGCAAACACAATGCCGATCCGGTTGCATTTGATGTCCAAATCGTTTCTGGATTTGACCATTAGCCGCCACTCAGGCAATTAAACAGAAATACATTCCCGTGTGGGCCACGTGGTCCCTGCACATCTTACAAAGACAGAAAGACACAATGGAACAGTCTATCCCTCTGACGCACCTTCCCATCAACACGCTTTACGGTGAGGGAGACGTCTTTGTTCTCTTTGGTGAACTGTTTGGTCGCGGCTACGCCACTGGTTTGATCGACGCAGCCAAAGCTGCAGGGATGACCGTTGTTGGCATCACTGTAGGCCGCCGCGAAGATGACGGCTCCCTGCGCGCGCTGACCAACGATGAACTGACCCAAGCCGAAGACAACCTCGGCGGCAAGATCATCAACATCCCGCTGATGGCCGGTTTTGACATGGACGCACCAGAGGGTGGTGAGACACCAACCGACATGCTCAAAGCGATGACGTTAGACAACTGGCAGGAGTTCAAACTCGACTGGGACAAAGTTGAGACCTGCCGTGAGATTGGGACAGCCCGCTTCACCGACGCTCTGAAAAAGGTCATGGGTGAACTCGCTGGCCTGATCCCTGCGGGTCGCAACGTGCATTTCGCCCACACCATGGCTGGCGGCATCCCGCGCGCCAAAGCCTTCCTGGCAATTGCCAACCGCATCTACAAAGGCCGTGGTGCACGCCACATGTCTTCCGAAGCGCTGCTGGACGCCGATCTGGGCAAGCTGATCTTGCAAAACTTTGACGAAGTCACCGCCAACAGCTTTGGCCACTTGCTTGAGCACAGCGCAGAATTGCGCGCCAAAATCGAAGCGGACGGTGGCCAAGTGCGCTACTCGGCCTATGGCTATCACGGCACCCGGGTGCTGATTGGCGGCGAGTACACCTGGCAGACCTACACCAGCTACACCCAAGGCTATGCCAAAATGCACCTGGAGCAGTTTGCGCAAAAAGCATGGGACAATGGTGTGAAAGCCACCGTCTTCAACTGCCCTGAAATCCGCACCAACTCCTCTGACGTGTTTGCTGGCATTGAACTGTCGTTGCTGCCTCTGCTGGAAGCGCTGCGTCAGGAAGGTGGCGGTGCCTGGGTCGACGCGCTTTGGCAGGAATGCCAAGCCCTGCTCAAGGGCGACGTAACGCTCGAAAGCGTACTGACAACGGTACAGGACTATCAGCAAAGCGCCGCGATGCAGCCGTTTTACAACTTCACAGCCTGGCCTATGGCCAATAGCGCTGATCAAGTCGACATGACCGTGGGCACTTCGCAAGACATCGTTGCGCTACACAGCAACCGCAAAGAGCTGATCAGCGACGTATTGAGCCAGCATGTGGTCAACGCCACTGGCGCTCTGATCTTTGGCTCTGCTGGCAATCCTGACGGACCGGTGCTGTGGCTTGACCATGACATGGTCTCCCAACACCTGATCAAAACCAACTGATCTCCATCAGGCGAAAATCCCAACAGGCCTCGGCGCGATGCGCCGGGGCCTTTTTCGTGCAGGTCGCAACCCCAAGGCGCTATCCCCCTTCGGAATTGCAGATCTAGGTTAAGCTTCTGAAGTGTTAACCAACGACCACTTCCACGCTTCAGAACATCTCGAGGAAAAGGTAGATCAAATTATTACCAAATGATTAACAGATACGTTTTAGGGAACGAGGGCATCGGGATGAAAGACGAGATTGCACAGGCATACGACATGCTGGGCGTAACACCCGATGCCACCGACAAAGAGATGCGCTCCGCTTGGCGCAAACTGGTGCGGACCTACCATCCTGATCTTGCAAAAACCGATCCCGAAGAAGCCTCTCGCCGCATGGGCGAGATAAACGCCGCATATGACGCTGTAGCGCACCACCGCTTGAAGACGGACAAGGTACAAGCTCCAAGAAAGCGCCGTGCCTCTCAAGCTCACGGCGCACGCACAACCAAGCGGACATCGAGCAAGAACCCCAAGACACACCGCCCGCGCAATTCGAATGATCGCCGTCCGCAAAACAACGAGAGCGCCACGCGCGAGAAGTCTCAACAACAGGCATCCGCGCCCAAAGCCGCGCCAAAGCGTGCAACCTATCGAAGCGTTCAAGAACAACGACTGATCGATGCCGCCTGCGCTGTCTTTGAAGAAACCCGCAGAAAGCTAAACGCCGCCGCACAGCGACCCGCCTTCTCGGCGTGTCGCTAAACAGGATCAGAGCGGTCTGAAAGGTCAACATCGAAATCTCTGTGATCTCAGCCAGTTGATCCTCACTCATGATTTTTGGCTTGAAGTGTCTTGTGGCTGTTCTAAGCATGGTCACAATCTATCCGCAGCCGCAAAGCAGATTTGTTTTTTTTGCGAATAGAACACACCCGGAAAAGCGCCGAAATGGTGTGCTGATCTCGAAAAAAGTTGCGGCATTTATTGAAACGCTCTGATAAGGTTGCCGCAACGACCTAAAATGGCGACGACATGAGCAGCACTCCAAAAATCGAAGATGACATGCGCGAGAAAATCATCTCGCAACCCGATGTAATTCTGGAAGACCGAGACTTGATGCGCGCGTTAATAGCCGCCAATGAAAAGGCCATGGGCGGCAACATTGTTGATCTGCGCGGCATTGCCATGGAACGGCTTGAATCCCGACTGGATCGGCTGGAAGACACCCATCGCAGCGTAATCGCAGCCGCCTATGACAACCTTGCGGGCACCAATCAGGTACATCGGGCCATTCTGCGGATGTTGGACCCGGTGGAATTTGAAGGCTTTTTACACGATCTGGGTGGCGAAGTGGCCGATATTTTGCGCGTGGACGCGGTGCGTTTGGTGCTGGAAACCGAGGCGGAAACCGATGGCGACGCCAATATCGCACGTCTTGGGGATGTTTTGTCGACGGCAACTCCTGGATTTGTGGAAGACTATCTGACCGGAGGACGCAATATACCACAACGGCAGGTGACGTTGCGCCAGGTGCAAGGTGGGGGTTCGGTGGTCTACGGTGATGACGCAGATTGGATCCGCTCTGAAGCCTGCTTGAAATTAGACTTTGGCAGCGGTCGCTTGCCTGGTCTGTTGGTGATGGGCGCGGAAGACCCACATCAGTTCACACCGCAACAAGGCACTGATCTACTGACGTTTTTTGCCGGTGTGTTTGAACGTGCCATGCGCCGCTGGCTGGCGTGATAAGCGCTGCGGCCAGTGACGCGGTTGCGCGTTTTCTGGCCCACAAAGCAGCGTTGCACGGAGCCTCAGAAAACACGGTATCAGCCTATCAAAGAGATCTCACCGACTTTCTGACCTTTATGACCATGCACCAAGGTGGTCCGCAGGGGCTGGCGCCTTTGATGAAGCTTGGCATCAGTGACATGCGCAGCTGGATGGCAAGCGCGCGCTCCAGCGGCATCGCACCCCGTTCACTGGCGCGTAAGCTCTCGTCTGTAAAGAGTTTTTACCGCTGGCTGGCGGAGAAAGAGGGCTGTGATCCGACCGCGGTTTTGGCCACACGGGCACCGAAGTTTCAGGCTAAGCTGCCGCGCCCGTTGAGCGAAGATGCGGCCAAAGATGTGATTGATACGGTGGAGTTTCAGTCGCAGGAAGACTGGGTCGGTGCGCGCGATATTGCTGTGATTACAATGCTGTATGGCTGTGGGTTGCGGATTTCCGAAGCGCTGGGATTGACCGGTGCGGATGTGCCTTTGCCCAATGCCCTGCGCATTGTCGGCAAAGGGGGCAAGGAACGTGTGGTGCCGGTGATCGACGCTGCGCGAGAGGCCGTGGATCAGTATATTCTCCTTTGCCCTCATACACTTAGCGAAGACCTCCCGCTGTTTCGTGGCGTGCGTGGCGGGGCGCTCAATCCGCGTCAGGTGCAGAAGGTCATGCAGCAGACGCGCCAACAATTGGGTCTGCCCGCAACCGCCACACCACATGCAATGCGGCACAGCTTTGCCACACATTTGTTGAGCGTTGGTGGGGACTTACGCGCCATTCAGGAGCTCTTGGGCCATGCCTCGCTCTCAACCACACAAGCCTATACGCAGGTCGATGCGGCGCGGTTGATGGAAGTCTATAACAAGACCCACCCAAAGGCGTGAGTTAACCTTTTGATTTTGGACCAAAAATCATGTCGGTATTCTGTCGGTATTACGACTGTTTTGCGGAGGTGCGTTTTGTTGCGCGAACTTGTTAAACCTGCGAGCGTTGCGTGCCCGTGGGGATCACCTCGTATCCGGGCTCTTCCGGTTCGTCATCCAACATCTCCGGTGGGAAACCGGGCGCACGCACTGAGAGGCCGGTGGCGTCTTCCAGTCGCTTGATGATGTTGGGGCTGAGCTCTCGTTCGCCATAACGGGCGATGGCGTCGTCAAACATCGAGATCATCAGCGGGTTGAGTTCGAGCGGCACCCCTGCCCTGTCGGCGACCTCCTGAAACAGGCCGATGTCCTTTTTGACCAAATCCATGGTGAAGGAGATGTCTCGCGAGCCGTTCAGGATGACCTGGCTTTCGGTCTCGTGGCTGAAGGAATTGCCGGAGCTGATGCGGATCGCCTCATAAGCGGTGTTAAGGTCCATGCCCGCCGCTTTGCATGTGGTGAGGGCTTCGGCGGAGGCCACAAGATGGGCCGTGGCGAGGTAGTTGGTCACCACCTTCAGCACAGATGCAGAGCCAAGCGGGCCGGTGTGCAAGATGCGGCGGCCCATGGTGGTTAGAAGTGGCAGGATGCGCTCAAAGGTTTCGCGGTCGCAGCCTGCGAAGATCGCAATATTTCCGGTGTCGGCACGATGGCAGCCACCGGAGACAGGGCAATCCACCGCTGTGCCGCCGCGTTCGATCACCAGAGCACCGAGGCGTTTGGCCTCAGCTTCGTCCGTGGTGGACATCTCCATCCAGATTTTGCCCTTTGTGACCTCGGGCAGCATCTCTTGTATCACCGCATCGGAGGCGGCGGGGGATGGCAGGCAAGTGATGACCGCATCACAGAGGCGCATCATTTCGGCCGGGCCAGAGACCGGTTTGGCCCCTGCGGCAGTTTTTTCCGCCACCAGATCGGGGTTAAGGTCATGCACATAGAGGTCTTTGCCGTTGCGCAGCAGGCTGCCGGAAAGTTTGCCGCCGACATTGCCCAATCCGATGAAGCCGATTTTCATGACTGTACTCCCTGTTGTTGGTTTCAGCCTGCGCAGGGCGATGCAAACTGGCAGGCCTGATACCGACAGAGAGGAGACGTTTTTTAGCTTTTGAGCAAACGGCCCGGTGCGGTGGGAGCCAGTTTGGCGCCGGAGAGCTTGGCCATATGCCAGGCAAGCGCGAGGTTGCTGCCAAACACTGGCTTGTCGAGGTCTGCTTCCAAGCCGTCGATAACATCCAGCGTTTGCAGGTTTGTGCAGCTCAGGAAGACCGCGTCAACGTCTTGATGACCCACCTGCAGGGCGGCAGCTTTCACGGAGGCGGCATCGATGCGGGCGACGTTTTCCTCACCTGCCTCGCCAAAAGACACTAAATGCGGCACGGCGATGCCTGCGGCTTCAAAGGCGTGCTTCACCGGCATGGAGACGCTTTCGACGTAGGGCGTGACCATGCTAAGGCGGGTGATGCCCAGCGCTTTGCAGGCGGCGATTGACGCGGTGAGCGGATCGGTTACGGCGGGTGTTTGCACGCCTTGTTTGACGAGATTTGCAACTTTTGTGGCACCAATCATGGTGGTGCCGGAGGTGCAGCCGTAGCCGACCACGTCGAAGTTTGCGGCGGGCGGGAAGAGGGACGCGCTGGCGGGCAGGGTTTTGGACATCTGAAGCAACGTGTCTTGGGTGACTTCCGGCTCAGAGGGCACGCGGCTGGTGTAGAGGGAGAGATCGCGGGACGGGAACAGGCGGCGGAAGTCTTGTTCCAGCGTTTCGTCGAATTTGAGCACAATCAGGCCCAGGGTGGTTTGTCCAGCGGCCGGGGTGCCTAGGGTGAAGGGGACGGTCTTCATAGGCGTTACCTCAGAATGGGAAGGGATGCGGCGGCGCGGGTGGACAGGAGTTCCGGGCCGGTGTCGCGCAGGACGATGTTTTCTTCGTGTACTTGGAACACGCCGGGGGCGATTTCGACGCCTGGCTCCAGGGTGAGCACCATGCCTGCGCGCAGCTCGGTGTGGTCATGCGGCGTGAAGCTGGGCCATTCGGTGAGCGTGATGCCCAGACCATGGCCGAGGCGACCGCCGCCGGGTGTCGCGCCCTGCTTGGTCAGGTTATCGACAAACATGGCATACACGTCGCTGGCCTTGTGGCCGGGGCGCAGCGTGGTGAGCACATGGTCAGTGACTTGATAGAGCTGATCATAAGCGCGCTTGGCGGCGTCATCGGCGCGAGTGATTGCGACGTTGCGATCAAAGTCACAGAAATAACCATCCAACACCGCGCCGGTGTCGAGCATAAGGATGTCGCCAGCCATGAGGCGTTGATCTGTCGCCGGGGAGATCACATCGCCGTAACCGCCCTGCCCTGCGCCGCCTGCTGTGTAGCTGACCCAATCGGCGCCTTCCTCAAGCAAAATACGCTGAAAGTCTCGGAAGACCTGTCCGTGAGTGGTGTTTTCGGAAGCGTATTCGGAAATGCGAGAGAAGGTGCGGTCGGCAATGCGGCACGCATCGCGAATTTTGGCAACTTCACCCTCGGATTTGATTTCGCGGGTGCGGTGCACGGTGTTGGTGGCGTCAACAAAGCGACGCGGAGCGAGGGCTTGGGTCAGCTGGTGGTAGTCCGCAAGTGGCATGCGCAGGTGGGTTTCTAAGCCCATGGGCAGGCCAACGGTGCCGGTGTCTGGCACGAGATCAGCGAGGGTTTCTGTGAGCAGACTGACGCCGTCATCACCCGGGAATGGCGCGTCCCAGGTGCGGATATCCGTTAGCCAGGTTTTGGACATCAGGTCTGCACCAATCGAGGGGATCACGGCGATGGGGTCGCCTTGCGCCGGGACAATCACAAACCACGGACGGGCGGGGCTTTCCCAGAAGCGTGTGAGAAATCCGGTGGTGTAGAAGATATCTGCCTGCGAGGTCAGCAGGAGTGCCGCTTCGCCTGCTTTTGCCATAGCAGTTTGCAGGCGGCTAATGCGCGCGCGAAACTCTTCCGGTGGGAAGCCGCGCTTAGGCATCTTCGGGGCCTTCGGAGACAAAGCACAACACGCGGGCGTTGGCGGGTAGATCCGGGCGTTTCAGGAGCGCAGCGGCGACACCGGCAACACCCGAAGGTGTGCAGGCGATGGTGTGGGACTTGAGCGTTTCGACCGTGTCCTGCGCCTCTTGCTCGGAGATGGTGACGAAACAATCCGCGTCCATCGCAAGACCATTGAGCGCCACCATGGAGGCGGTTTTGCAATCGAGCCGTCCCATGTCAGACACGGGGCCGGTGGTGTCGATCAATTGACCAGCGCGGATGGATTCGATCAGCGCGGGGGCAGCCTCGGGCTCTACCACAGTGATATGTGGCGCGTCGCCCCACGTTGCACGGGCATTGGCGGCGACAGCGGCGGCGAGCCCTCCTACGCCAGCTTGCAAGAAGATGTGCGTGGGAGGTGCCGAGATTTGCGAAGCAGCTTCAGAGGCCATTTGCAAATAGCCTTCCATGACGCGGTAGCCGCTGTCCTCATAACCGTGCCATGTGCTGTCAGACAGCAAGGTCCAGCCGTTGTCCTTGGCGGCTTGCGCGGCGGCCTCCATGCTGGCCTCGTAGTCGTCACCGGCCCATGCAACGGTGGCGCCTTGGGCTTCGAGACGCTTGCCAAAGGCTTGCGGTACGGTGTGGGACAGGTAGATCACCGCCTTAGCCCCGAAGATGCGCGCGCCAGCGGCGACGGACATGCCGTGGTTGCCCGCCGACGCGGTGACATAAGTGCGGCCGGTCAAAGCGGTGGCCCAGTCGGCGGGTTCTATGCGGGCCGCGTCGTAAGCGATGGCGTAGGCGGCACCGAGGGCTTTGAAAGAGCCAAGCCCCATGCGGGAGCGTTCGTCTTTAACGTGGAAGCTGGCGACGCCCAGTGTGGCGGCGAGATCGGCCATGTCGCGCAAAGGGGTTTCGGCGTGGGCCGGGCACAGCGCGAGCAGTTTGGCGACGGCGGTGGTATCACGGCTTGGGAGGGTTTCGGATTGGCGGTTCGGCAAGCCGGTGCCGCGGTGAGGGTTTTGCAGGATATCAGTCATGGCTCGGATTGGCTTTCGAGTAAGGTTTTGAGACGAGACACCTCCCCTGCCCGCATACGGCCGTCACGATGTTCAAACAGCGCGCGCACCTCGGTGCCTTCAAACGCCAGTTCACCACCGACATAACCGCGATGGATCAGGCGGTAGGATTTGGCTGACCACTCGGTGATCTCCATGCGGATGGTGAGCGCATCGCCATCGGTCAGTGGGCGGCGGTATTTGGCGTGGGTTTCCATCAGGCCCAGTCCCACAGCGTCGAGGCGTTCACAGACAGCGGCATGGCCGCCGTACTGCTGCAAAAAGCGCTGAAACGTGCCGTCCATCCAGCGGTAGATGTTGGGGTAGTAAACAATGCCCGCCGGATCACAGTCGCCAAAAACAACGTTGTGGTGGTTTTCGAAACTAAAAGGCATGGCATGGGTCCGACTGAGATTTCTGTGACGGCCAGAGTGGGCGGGGTTGCGGGGAAAGGCAATGGGCTGTGCAGGGTTGACAGGAGAGGGTTCAGGGCCAAAGGCTAGTGCAAAGATTTGGGTAAAATGCTCTGAAACCTCCACAGGCTGAGCGAATTGCCCTCAATTTCTCGACTGGAGCCCCAGCATGACCGCCAACTTGGACGACATCGACCGCCGCCTGCTCACCGCCGTTCAGAAGAACAACCGGCTGACCGCGGATGAGTTGGGCGAGATTGCGGGCATCTCGCGCTCCGCTGTGCAGCGGCGGCTGAAGCGGTTTCGTGATGAAGGGATTGTGGAGGCGGATATCTCTGTGGTCTCTGCCAAAGCTGTGGGGCGGCCGATGACCTTTGTGGTGGAGGTCGAGATGGAGCGCGAGCGCACCGACCTGCTGGATGAGTTCCGTCGCTCGATGCTCAAACTCGATGATGTGCAGCAGTGTTACTACGTCACTGGTCAGGCGGATTTTATTCTGGTGGTGACCGCCCCGGACATGACCGCCTATGAGGAGTTCAGCCGCCACGTGTTCAACGACAACCCCAACATTCGTCGGTTTCACAGCAATGTGGTGATTGATCGGGTGAAGGCGGGGTTACAGGTGCCGGTGTGAGGCGACGTGCCGGAGTTCGCAGGCGTTATGGAGCGATGGCCAAAGTATTGGGAAATGACTTGAGCACCAATAAAGCGCCGCCTGCCGCAATTGTTAAAAACACAAGGGCGACCTTCAGATCGCCCCACCAAGATTGTCTTTGCATGTAGTTTTTCATCCTCTTCATGTCTGTTCTCGCGTTGTGACTACAGACAAGAGATGGTGGCGCCAACAGAGAGTTCATTCAGAAATCGCGACAGTGATTTGGGATGCGGCGCCACAAGCTAGGTTCGCCGTTTTTTGTATACAAGTGCCTCAGGGCCCGGCCTCAATGGTATTTGGCACCGTGTAGATCACTAAAGAGGCCACGCCGTAAGCAATGCCAAGAAACATGGCGGCCAGCATAATGTTGCGACAGAAATCGTGTTTCTCGCAGAATTTTTGAAAATGCCCCATGATCGTTCCTAGTGCCAAGGTCCTGTTTGCCGTCAAACCCTCCCCAGGGCGCAAAACGCACAAACCAGACAAGTTACGCGGGCACCGTGCCGGTTTTAGTTGGAAAGCGACATGGGAATGGGGGGGAGGTGATCCCCAAAACCGGAGGTTGCGGGTAGCAGAATCCCTTCGCGCATGTCGCAATTCAGTAGGACAAAAAATCGACCAACAAACGCCTCCAACGGTCTGCGTATCCAAATAGTCCTAAGTACTAGTAGCCAGGTTTCGCTGTCCGCTGCCGCGGCTTCCGGCCTGCAACACATTTACAACTCTTCTCTTGCAGAAACCGTTGACGTTTTGGCAACCTTAAGGATATAGTTTGACTCGTAAATCATATAAAAGAAATGCATCTTTAATTACTCTCTAAGTGAACGGGGTATGTCATGATTAAGAAAATTCAATCATACGTTGTCGAAAACGGATGGTTTTTATGCACTATCTAACAGTCTGACCAAACTTCTTTTCCACAGTGCGCATGCCGGCCATTGCAAACGTAAAGCGATCTCGTAACAACTGGCTGGGATGAGTGGCAAGCCGCACCCGGAAAGTCAAAGTTTAACAAATTTCATACAGAAAGGAGAGCGTCGGCGCTCCGCAGTTTGCGCTGGACCAAGGCAAACGCAACAATTTTCGCGCCTTTTGTAATGTTATCTCATTTACTTGTGTGTTTCAGCCGATACTTGCCAAGGACGAGGTGCAAATGTCCAAAGAACTATTAATAGAATGGATTGAAGATGGTTGGCTCATGGGTAACCAGGCCACCATAGAAAGAATACTGCCAGCAAATTTTTCCGTCTCAGGCTTCTCGAACGCCGAAAATTTTCCCAAATCAGATTTTTCAGAACTCGTAGATCTGTTTAGAAAGATTACCGGGCCAGGGCGGATCAATCTAACCAACTTGATTGAGGATCCCCCCTGGTTTGCCGCGAAGTTCCTCTTAACCGCACGCCCTCCTTTACAGTCAAGCAATGTAGAAATCGACGTCATGCTGTTGGCCAAGTTCGAAGATGGCGTAATGACAGAACATCACACTGCATTTGACTACTTTTCCCTGTTTTCACAACTGGGACAACTCCCCCCAAATGCGTTGGAGCACTGTCTTACAGGGGAACGCCTAACTTGGAGTTGATTGGAAATCGGCGGCATCTAGACAATCGCAAATCGGGAAAACGACATGAAAAACAATTGGCGTGCGAAATTCAGCTTGAGAACCATTCCTTGGGCGCCCAGACTGTGGACATAGGCGCTCATGGTGCATGCATCGAAGCCAGCCTCAATGTTCACAAAGTGGTCTCTCAGAGCGAAATTCGTGTAATTCTCCCTGGGCCTATATCTCGAAAAGCAAAAATTGTTTGGAGTTCCGGCACCCGAATGGGGTTAAATTTTGCCATTCCCCTTAGGACGTCGCAGCTTGAGGCTCTCCTCAGAAAGTAATCCTTCGCAGCACAACTCGAATTGAAGCAATGAAAATACAAAAAAGCCGCCCCTTTCAGGGCGGCTTTCTTGTTTCTCAGCTCAGTTGAAGCTTAGCCGATGATCGCGTTCAGCGTGGCGCTTGGGCGCATCACTTTGGCCTTCAGTTCCACAGACGGGCGGAAGTAGCCGCCGATGTCAGCTGCCGGGCCTTGAGCGGCTGCCAGCTCTGCCAGGATAGCTTCTTCGCCGTCTGCCAGCGCTTTGGCAACCGGGGCAAACTCGGCGGCCAGTGCGGCGTCGTCAGACTGCGCTGCCAGCGCGTCGGCCCAGTAGCGAGCAAACCAGTAGTGGCTGTCGCGGTTGTCTGGCTGACCAACTTTGCGGCTTGGGCTGCGGTTGTCGTCCAGAATGCCTTGGGTGGCGGCTTCGGCGGCCACACCCAGAACACCGGCTTTGGCGTTGCCTTTGACGTCCGCAAGGAAGTTCAGGCTTTCACCAAGGGCACAGAACTCACCCATGGAGTCCCAGCGCAGGTGGTTTTCTTCAACCAGCTGCTGAACGTGCTTTGGAGCGGAGCCACCGGCACCGGTTTCAAACAGCCCGCCACCCTTCATCAGCTTCACGATAGAGAGCATTTTGGCGGAGGTGCCCAGCTCGAGGATCGGGAAGAGATCGGTCAGGTAGTCACGCAGCACGTTGCCGGTGATGGCGATGCTGTCGTTGCCAGCGGTGATGGTCGCAAGCGACTGCGCGGTGGCTTCGCGTGGGGCCATGATCTGGAACAGATCCGCTTTGCCAGCCGCTTCCAGCGCCGGGGCCACGTATTTGATCAGCTCGGCATCGTGGGCGCGGTTTGCGTCCAGCCAGAAGATCGCCTCGGACCCGGTCAGGCGCTGACGGTCCAGCGCCAACTCAATCCAGTTCTCAATCGGCGCCTGTTTCACGGTACAGGAGCGCCAGATGTCGCCTGTTTCCACATCGTGGGAGTGCAGCACGTCTCCGTTTTCCAGAACGATGCGGATGGAACCAGCGGCTGGAGCTTCAAACGTGGTTGGGTGGGAGCCGTACTCTTCGGCTTTCTGCGCCATCAGACCGACGTTGGCCACAGAACCTGCGGTGGTCACGTCGAGCGCGCCGTTGGCTTTGAAGAAGTTGACGGTTTCGTCATAGACAGTCGCGTAGCAGCGATCCGGGATCACACAGTTGGTGTCACCCTTGTTGCCAGCTTCGTCCCAGCCTTTGCCGCCTGCGCGGATCACAGCGGGCATGGAGGCGTCGATGATCACATCGGACGGCACGTGCAGGTTGGTGATGCCTTTGTCGGAGTCGACCATGTACATGGATGGACGTTCCAGCGCGGCGATCTCTGCTTTGATCGCGTCGGCGTTGTCCAGCGTGTCGATGGCAGCCAGAACAGCACCGAGACCGGAGTTCGGGGAACCACCAGCGGCCGCGATGGCGTCGCCATGTGCGTCCCAAACCGGACCCAGCCATGCTTTCACGGCGTGGCCAAAGATGATCGGGTCGGAGACCTTCATCATGGTGGCTTTCATGTGCAGGGAGAACATGGTGCCGTCGGCTTTGGTGTCTTCGATCGCGTCTGCAAGGAAGCTGCCCAGCGCCGATGCCGACATGAAGGTGGCGTCTGCGATGGTGCCAGCGGCCAGCGGGTAGCTGTCTTTAAGCACGGTTACGGACCCGTCTTTGCCAACAAATTCGATCTTCGCATCACCTGCTTGCGCCTCAGAGATGGTGGCGGATTTTTCGTTGGCGTAGAAGTCGTTGCCCGGCATGGAGCTGACTTTGGTTTTGCTGGAGCTTTCCCATGTGCCCATGGAGTGTGGGTTGTTTTGGGCAAAGTTTTTCACCGCACGGGCGGCGCGGCGGTCAGAGTTGCCTTCGCGCAGAACCGGGTTCACAGCGGAGCCTTTGATGCCGTCAAAACGCGCGCGGATGGCTTTGTCTTCATCAGACTGCGGGTCTTCAGGGTAAGATGGGATGTTGTAGCCTTGGCCCTGCAGCTCTTCGATGGCCGCAACCAACTGAGGCACGGAGGCGGAGATGTTTGGCAGCTTGATGACGTTAGCGTCTGGGGTCTTTACTAGTTCGCCCAGCGCGGCCAATTCATCGGACTGACGCTGATCTGCGGACAGGTTTTCCGGGAAGGTGGCAATGATGCGACCGGCAAGGGAAATGTCCGGCGTGCCAACGGTGATGCCAGCGGCAGAGACAAACTTGCGAATGATCGGCAGGAAGGACGCAGAGGCCAGCTCAGGCGCTTCGTCTACAATGGTATACAATAGGTCGGGCGATTTGTTATCAGCCATGTTTCTCACTACCTTTTTTGCGTCAGGGGTGTTCTGTGACTTGCGGGATCAGGTCGGAATGACCTGAAGAAATCCGTGTGGTTCTCCTCCATTGCGCAGACTCAAAAGCCCGCACAACAGCAGCGTGCGGGCTTCATATAGGCCGATGAGGCGCAAAGATCAATTCTCGGTTGCCGCTCAGGCAGAGGCTTTTTGCCGCGCTGCAGCCATATAGCTGTCGATGGCAGCAATTTGCGGTTCACTCAGACGCAGGCCAAGCTTGGAGCGGCGCCAAACCACGTCGGTGGCGGCGCTGGCGTATTCCTTGGCCATAAGCCAATCCACCTCTGCGGCGGTCAGCGTGGCGCCAAAGTCTGCGCCCAGATCGGCGACGGACTTGGCTGAACCCAACATTGCCGGTGCTTCGGTGCCGTAGGCGCGGATCAGGCGCTTGGCCCAGGCATCGGTCAGGAACGGGTAATCGCGTTGCAACTCGGCAATCTTGTCCCCCACCTGATGCACTTCAAAATCGCCACCGGGCATGGCCACTCCCGCGGTCCAGGGTGCTGCGGCCTGTGGGAAGAAGGGGGTGAGCTTCTCCATCGCCGCCTCGGCCAACTTGCGGTAGGTGGTGATCTTGCCGCCAAAGATGTTCAGAACTGGCGCGCCGCCATCGTCCAGCTTCAGCACATAGTCTCGGGTCGCGGCCTGCGCCGAGGACGCTCCGTCGTCATAGAGCGGACGCACACCTGAGTAGCGCCAGACGATGTCCTGCATGGTGACCGGTTTCTTGAAGTAGTTGGAGGCGAAATCACAGAGGTATTGCGCCTCTTCATCAGTACAGGTTGGGGCCACGTCGGCGTGGGTGTGCTCCTGATCTGTGGTGCCAATGAGAGTGAAGTCTTCCTGATACGGAATGGCAAATATGATGCGGCCGTCAGTGCCCTGGAAGAAGTAACAGCGGTCGTGGTCAAACAGACGTTTGGTCACGATGTGGCTGCCGCGCACAAGGCGCACGCCGGCGGAAGAGTTCTGTTGGATCACGCCGCGAATGACGTCTGCCACCCAAGGGCCGCCCGCGTTGACCAGCGCTTTGGCGCGGGTGATGCGACGCACGCCGGTGTCGATGTCTTCCATCTCGACGTGCCACTGGTTGTCTCCCCGCTGGGCGGAGATCACCTTGGTGCGGGTGCGAATGGTTGCGCCGCGTGCTTCGGCATCCCGCGCATTGAGCACGACGAGGCGGCTGTCTTCGACCCAGCAATCGGAGTATTCAAAAGCTTTGACAAATTTCTCCTGAATTGGCGCGCCTGCCTCATCGATTGTCAAATCCACGGAACGGGTTCCAGGTAGGATTTTCCGCCCTCCGAGGTTGTCATACATAAAGAGCCCCATTCGGATCAGCCAGCTGGGACGGCGGCCTTTCATCCATGGCATGACCACACTCAACAGTTTGGAAGTCGGCGTGTCGTTTTCAAAGCGCATGTCCTTGTGCATGGGCAACACAAAGCGCATCGGCCAGCTGATGTGGGGCATGGCGCGCAGCAGGGTTTCGCGCTCAATCAGTGCTTCGCGTACCAGACGCACTTCGAAGTATTCGAGATAGCGCAGACCACCATGAAACAGCTTGGTTGAGGCTGACGAGGTGGCAGAGGCCAGATCATTCATTTCCGCTAGCTCCACCGAGAGCCCCCGCCCTGCGGCATCGCGGGCGATGCCACAGCCGTTGATGCCGCCGCCAATGACAAAAAGATCCACCGCATTTTCGGTTTGCGTTTCCATAAGAACACCTTCGAACATTTTCGCACCCTTACGAACCCAAAGCGCGCATGTGGTCAAGGAAAATCTGCGTGATCATGCGGAAAATTATTGCTAACTGACATCTTCCCTGCCACTTAAAGTGAAAACCAAACGAAAAGTAACGAACATGCTGAGCAGTTTTCGCGAACGGGAAATCCTCGAGATTGCCCGAAATGAGGGCAAGGTCACCGTGGAAGGATTAGCCGCACGTTTTGATGTGACAGTGCAAACCATTCGGCGCGACTTGAACGAAATGGCCAACGCCGGACGTTTGGAGCGCGTGCATGGCGGCGCGGTATTGCCGTCAGGTGTGCGCAACATCGCTTATGAAGAGCGCGGCCGGGTGAATGCTGATGCCAAGTCGGCTATGGCCGCGCGCTGTGCAGCAGATATCCCCAACGGCTCCGCCCTATTCATCAACATTGGCACCACCACAGAAGCCTTGGCCAGCGCGCTTTTGGGGCATGACGGGTTGCTGGTTGTGACCAACAACCTCAACGTGGCGCGCATCTTGTCTGGTAACGCGCGCTGCAACGTGTTGGTGACAGGAGGACGGCCGCGTGCCGAAGACGGCGGATTGGTGGGGCCCGTGGCGGCACGCATGGTGCGTGACTTTGCCTTTGACTACGCAATTTTGGGCTGTTCGGCGGTGTCAGATACGGGTGTCGCGTATGATTTTGACATTGATGAGATTGCCGTTTCCCATGCCGCATTGGCCAGCGCACGGGAAACTTGGTTGTTGGCGGACCACTCCAAATTTCAGCGCAACGCCCCAGCGCGGATTGTTGATTTTTCTGATGTGAGCCGGATGTACACCGATGAAGTCCCCGATGAGCTGATGCAGCTGTGCGCCGACAAAGGCACTCAGGTGGTGCTAGGGTAGATGTCTCGAGGCGTAGGCCGTGCTTTTTCCGCCCCGCGCCGTTGACAAGTCGCGACGGCTATAAGAAAGGTGGCAGCGCAGGATAACCTGCCGGCCATTTGGCAATGGCCCCTTAGCTCAACTGGATAGAGCAGCTGACTTCTAATCAGCAGGTTGAGGGTTCGAGTCCTTCAGGGGTCGCCACTTTTTCCTAAAATTTCAAAAAGATAGCCACGATTTTGCAAACCCTAAGTGTACAGTAGGTCCATACTGAACCCAAAATCGTGGCTAGTGTTTATTTTATTGGTCGTTCAGCACGTCGCGAGCCTTCTGAGCGACTACACGCTTAGAAAACTTTGCGTACTTCTGAGTCTGCGTAACGGTTACATGGCAAAGCAAATGAGACACCTCCTCTAAAGACATGCCTTTGTTGAGCATTAGCGCCCCTCTCTGGGCCTCTAGACCTGCTACCTGCTCAAGTGTTGAGCGGACATCAATTTGCGAGCTTCATAACGACTGCAAAGGGCCATTCGCTCGACTTTGCAAAGCTCACTTCCTGCGCATTACCGCCATTAGCACCTCTCGTCGAAGCCGGCCAAGCGCTCGTTGGACAAGCATTTGTGCCTGGAGGTCGGCTCTCAGCCCAACTTGGACATTCTTTCTGCAAGTGCATACGTTGGCACCATCTGCAGGCGGGGCGGACTCCGGACCTTCGCTGCAAGCGCGATCCGATCAAGCCACAAAGATGAAAGCCGACATCCACATTCGCTTGAAATCGAGGTGTTCTCTGTATTGCCGCAAGGCGGTTGTGAGCCCATTGTTGCCTTTGCCACTAGGGTTGGATGCTGCACTAGCATTGGGCCGATCGCAGCCCAAAGCGAGCCTGGTTGTTCGGCACGTCGGGCGGCAAGCGGACTCTCGCTGCGCTTGCGAAAGCTTTGCGCTGAGTGGGTTTAGCGGCCATTCAAGCCCAATCGGAAGCAAACCCTCATGCTGCGCGTTCCGACGCTGGCAATGCGCCGATTGCGGGCTCTGCAAAATCTGGTTCTCCGTCCCTGGACGAGCCCTGAACAGCCTGCATTGGATAATCGAACTAGGTCGTCAGTCGCTTGGTGGGAATTTCTGTTCCTAAAATTTCATGATCTTCTAAAGCGGGGCTTAGAGTGACATTGTTCCATGTTGGCAGAGTTGCCTTTCGCGATTTTCTGTGGTGCTTGGTGTCGCAACGGGATGGCCGAGCTGTTCTCCATTTCTCGGCCCTTTTCTGCTGTTACGAGTACGGCCATTTGATCCGATGCGCCGTTCTCTATTTTGCCCCTTACACAGGTTGCATCGATGGGACATGAGAACGTTGAAGACGCTTGCACAAAGAGTGTTCGCGCCTTGCGCAGTCACAAAACGTTCAAGGATCTGACACGTTTCTTTTGAAGAGCCTCTGTATTGCGTGCCTATCAAAGCTGAGGACGCGCTGTGCTGAAAGTAGAAAACCTGACAAAAGCCTTTGGGCCGAACGTGGCTGTGGATGCGGCCTCCATCTCAGTGGAAACGCCAACCATGATTGGCATCATTGGTCGGTCGGGTGCCGGGAAATCCACTCTTTTGCGAATGCTCAACCGTCTGACGCAAGAAACCAGCGGTCGGATTGTATTTGAGGGCACAGACATTGGTGCGCTTAAAGGCAACGACAAGCGGCGTTGGCAAAGCGAATGCGCAATGATTTTTCAGCAGTTCAATCTTGTTCCAAGATTGGATGTGGTGAGCAACGTTATGTATGGCACGCTCAATCGCCGCAGCACGCTGGCGACGATGTTCAATTTGTTCCCAAATGAAGACATTCACCGCGCCATCGACATTTTGGACCGCCTTGGCATTGCCGAACATGCAGCCAAACGCGCCGAAGCGCTGTCCGGTGGCCAGCAGCAGCGTGTCGCGATTGCGCGGGCATTGATGCAGGATCCAAAGATCATCCTTGCGGATGAACCCATCGCCTCACTGGACCCGATGAACGCACAGGTGGTGATGCAATCACTGCGCCAGATCCACGAAGAAGATGGCCGCATGGTTATTGCCAACCTTCACACGCTAGACACCGCGCGCCGCTATTGTGATCGCGTGATTGGCATGCGCGACGGGCGAATTGTCTTTGACGGCACCCCGGCGCAACTAACCACGGGCGTGGCGCGCGACATCTACGGCGCCGACGCCTCCTTTAGCGAAGCGGCCACCTCGACAGAGATCGAGACACTGGACCGAACGGCCAAGGAGGCCGCCGCACTCGAACTTGCCTGACCCCTATCCCCCACGCCACGAACAGCGTGGGGTTTTACCAACTGGAGCGACCACAATGAAAAAACTGCTAGCTGCCGCATTGGCAACAACGGCTTTGACCACACCGGTTATGGCTGACGAAATCACCGAATTCCGCATTGGCCTTTTGGGCGGGGAAAACGCTCAGGACCGTCTGAACAACAACGAATGCCTGCGCGCCAAAACCGAAGAAGTTTTGGGTGTGCCAACCAAATTGTTTGCTCCTGCTGACTACAATGGCGTGATCCAGGGTCTTCTGGGCGGCACCATCGACATGGCTTGGTTAGGCGCGTCTGGTTACGCAAAAACCTATTTGTCTGACCCAGAAGCGGTTGAGCCAATTTTGGTCAAGGTGAACGTGGACGGCGGCTACGGCTACTACTCGATCGGATTTGCCCGCAAAGATAGCGGCATCACTTCGCTGGAAGACATGAAGGGCAAGACCTTCGGCTTTGGTGATCCGAACTCCACCTCCGGCTTCCTGATCCCGTCCATCGAGATCCCGGAAGCAACTGGCGCAACCATGACATCCGGCGACTATTTCGGTGAAGTGAAATTCTCCGGCGGTCACGAGCAGACCATTGTTGGCGTGAACAACGGCGACTTTGACGGTGGCGTGACTTGGGCCGACGGTCTGGGTGAATGGGAAGACGGTTACAACTCCGGAGCGCTGCGTCGTGCGGTTGATGCAGGTCTCGTAGATATGAACGAATTGGTTAAAATCTGGCAGTCTAAGCCGATCCCAGAAGGTCCGATCGTTCTGCGCAAAGCTTTGCCGGAAGACGTTAAAGTCAAGTTCACCGCCTTGATGGCGTCCATGCCCTCCATCGATCCCGATTGCGCCTATGGCGTCCTGTCCGGTGAGGCGAAAGGTGTGATGCCAATCGGCCATGATGCTTACGAAGTAATTGTTGAAGCGCGCAAGCTGAAGTCCAACTAAGCAACGCGATGCCGGATAAAACAGGCCCCGCCATTCCTGCGGGGCCTGTTTTTGAATGAAAGGGCGGTCATGACAGATCAGGCTTCGAGCGTCGTGGACATCCGCGCCGACTATATGGCGCAGGTGCGACGCAAACGGATGATGGATGGCATCATCCTTGTTGTGTTCATCGCATTGATGGTGACGGGGTTTATGATTGCGGATGACCGCAATGCGGGGGGCTTCTGGGAGGGCCTACATCGGATTTTTGATTTTCCCAAAGAGGTGCTGAGCGAAGCAATCGAGAAGATTGCAGAGCTGCCAGCTAACCTTTGGAAATACCTTCCATCGCTGATTGAAACAATCAATATTGCCGCTGCCTCTACACTTCTGGGCGCGATGTTGGGTATGTTGCTGTCGCTTTTATCGACCCGTGGCATGGCGAAATGGCCGCGCTTGATCCCACTATTCCGCCGTATCATGGACGTAATGCGCGCTGTGCCGGAGATCGTGATCGCCTTGGTGCTTATCTTCATCATGGGTGGCGGGCCGGTGCCTGCAATGATTGCGATAGCGTTTCACACTTCCGGTGCGCTGGGAAAGTTGTTCTCTGAGGTAAACGAAAACGCTTCACTCAAGCCGGTCGAAGGATTGCAATCAGTGGGCGCCAGCTGGGCTCAGCGGATGTGGCTGGGCGTGATCCCACAGGTGGCACCCAACTATCTCAGCTACGCGCTGTTGCGCTTTGAAATCAACATCCGAGCGTCTGCCATCCTCGGTTTCGTCGGCGCAGGCGGCATTGGGTACGAGCTGCGCAACGCGATGAGTTGGGGCAAAGGCCAATATGACGACGCCATGGCGATTTTCCTGCTGTTGTTCCTGACCATTGTTGCCGTTGATCAACTCTCTTCCGTGGTTCGCGAGCGCCTGACCCACGGCAAAACTCAAAAGGTGGCGTCATGACTCTCACAGCCAATGAAACCGTACTGTTGAAGGTCGAAGCCAACCGTTTGTTTGGCCGCAAAAAACTCATGAGCTTTGGCCTGCCCGCCATTGTGATTGCTTATCTGACCTATATTGCCGTTGCCTTTGACGTTCCGGGACTGACCCAAAGATTTGAGGTCGATAATGCCCGCGCGCTTGTGGCAGACAGTTACAGCTACAAGACTCACATCGCGCGCGACAACCGGTCCGGCGAGATCACCGCCGCCATCGAAGGCGAGCGCAAGGGTACCTATCCAGATGGCACAGCGCCAGAGTGGGTCACTTTGGGCGGGACCGAGACGGTGATTGATCTGGGTGATAGTCATGTTGTGACCTACGGCGCAGACAATTTTGTCAGCTACGACGTGCCAGGCTACGGCTTGATTACAGCGCAGCCTAGCCGCAGCAAAGGTGTGCAAGCGGTCTTGCCGACCGCTACCGTGCCAGAGTGGATCAGTGCCTCCAAAAACCGTATGACAATCACCACTGATGCGGGGCGTCTGACGATTACTCGCAACCGCACCGAGGTGTTTCGGTATTTCACTGGCTGGGAGTTGTTTTTCTTCACACTCGACAGTCCGTATTCCGGCCTGGGCGTTGGTGAAGTGATGTCACGCGCTTTGGGTGGTGAGCACGCCGAAATCTGGCAAAACTTTTGGACAAACAAGATGTGGCGTCACGCCGATGTGGCCTGGGCAATCTTTGAAACCATACTAATGGCCTTCCTTGGCACCATGGGGGCTGCCATTGTGGCGCTGCCTCTAGCCTTTCTGGCGGCCAAGAATTTCACCCCGTTGGTGCTGATCCGACAGGCCACCCGCCGTTTCTTTGACTTCTTCCGTGGTGTGGATGCGTTGATCTGGACAATCATTCTGTCGCGCGCCTTTGGGCCGGGGCCTCTAACTGGTGCTCTGGCAATCCTGATCACGGACACCGGCAGCTTTGGCAAAATGTTCTCTGAAGCGCTGGAGAATGTGGACAAAAAGCAGATTGAAGGCATCCAGTCCACGGGCGCCAAACCGGTGCAACGCTATCGCTTTGGTGTGATCCCACAGATCACCCCAATCCTGCTGAGTCAAATTCTCTACTATCTGGAGAGCAACACCCGCAGCGCAACTATCATTGGCGCCATTACCGGCGGCGGCATTGGTCTCTTGCTCACGCAAGCCATGATCACCCAGAAAGATTGGGAAGAAGTGACCTACTACATCGTGCTCATCATTTTGATGGTTATGATCATGGATTGGTTCTCCGGCTGGCTGCGCCGCAAGCTCATCACCGGAGACGAAAGCGGCCATTGATCGATTTCTCCTTCGATTAGGATGTCTGTTCAAAAAATCAAACCGGAGGGAACAATGCCCAAGCTTTCAGCAGACACGCCGCTGATCCACGACAATTGCATACTGCACGACGCCACTTTTGGGCGGTATGTGGAGATTGGGCAAGGCAGCCGGATCATCTCGGCGCATTTTGATGACTATTCCTACTGTGACCGCTTGGCTGAAGTGGCCAATGCCAAAATTGGCAAGTTTGCCAATATTGCGGCCTTTAGCCGGATCGGGGCGACCGACCATCCGATGGAAAACGCGTCGCTGCATCATTTTCTGTATCGTTCCGGCGATTATTTTGACGATGCCGAACCTCATGCGGAGTTCTTTGCGCATCGTCAAAGCCGCGTGGCCACCATTGGTCATGACACTTGGATCGGCCATGGGGCGATGATCAAGCCAGAGATCACCTTGGGCCACGGCAGCATCGTGGCCAGCGGTGCTGTAGTAACCAAGGACGTGCCACCTTACATGATTGTAGCGGGCATGCCGGCGACTCCCCTGCGCAGACGGTTCAGCGAGACTGTGTCAGATCGCTTGATGGACTTGGCCTGGTGGGATTGGAGTCATGTGCGCTTGCGCGACGCGCTCGCAGATTTTCGCGCACTGAAAGCTGAAGCGTTTCTGGAAAAATACGAGCGCTGATCCCTGACGGTCTATTCGGCTGCCAAATGTGACGTCGGTTGGTTGGCGAAGAAGCGATGCGCGGCTTCGCCAGTCAAATGCGAGATGCGCCCGCCAGAAATGGTGCCTTCTACCGCATGTGTCTGCTCATTCACTATTGTTATGTCGGCGCGTTGACCTAGCGCAAGCCCCCCGCGGTCATTCAATCCCATGATCTCTGCCGCATTGCTTGAAATCATGGCCCAGGCCTTGGGAAGGTCGCGCAGACCTTCGTCGACCATGCGAAAGGCGGCTTTGGACAGAGCCGGATAGTGGTAATCTGAGACCAGCACGTCGCAAAGGTCATCCCCAACCAAACGTGACGCGTGGATGTTGCCGGCCTGGCTGCCGCCTCGCACAATGTTGGGGGCGCCCATGACGACATGATCTCCGACGGCCTTAGCAACCGCTGCGGGCCCGCGAGCGGTTGGGAATTCACAGACGCGCGCGCCGAGAACGGAATAGCGCTCGCGGGTGTCGCCATCGGGGTCGTCATGGCTCCCATAACGTACACCGAGCGTGTCGAAGCTTTCTGCCAAGGAGCAGAGATAGCGCGGTACGCGTGGGCTTTGGTCAAAGGCGGCGCGTACGAGACGCATGTGCTCTTCCGGTGAGCGACCAGCTTTTTTGGCCCAGAGCTTAATTTCATCCGGTTGTTCGCGTGCCAGAAACAGCGCCTCTTCGAGGTGGTTGTTGAACACCACATAGTCGATGCCGTGCTTTTTGATGGCGTTGAGAAGCCGGTCGCCGGTGTCCACGGTATGTGTTTCACAGCGGACCTGTATGCGCAGATCCGTCACCGAGTGATCGCGGTAGTGATCCATGGCCGACATCAGGGTTTCAGCCGCATCTGGCCCACGGTGTCCACCTTCCCAGCTCCAACTTTGCGCCAACCATGCGGTTGTCACGCCATTGGCCGCTGCGTCGCGATCGGTTGCCCGCAGCCCCATTTCCAATGGAAACGGCGCCGATGGGCGTGGTGCAATGTGGCGTTCAAAGGCGTCTCCGTGCATGTCGATTATGCCGGGCAATACCAAATAACCGGAGAGGTCCACTTCAGGCAAAGGGCCAGAGGTGATCACCCCGTGCTCAAGCGTAAGGGTGCCCTCCTCAAGACGGCCGTTGCGCAGAATTTGGGCGCCGGTCAGGCGCAGGGAGAGGGTCGGTCTGGACATGGGGGTGCTCAATATGATTTTGCCCGATCTATAGGAGGTTTATGTGTCGCCTGCGTGACGCCCCCGGTCCGGATCTCCGGAGTTTGCGCGAGACGACACTATTCTGACAATGTGAGAGTGACGCGGTCTCCCGCAAACCATGTTGTGCCAAATTCCACTGGTTCCTGGTCCGCATCCACGTTCACGCCGACCGAGCGCAGGATTGGGTCACCCTCGGTCAGGCGCAGGTGCAACGCTTGCGTAGCTGTCGCGCGTTTCGCCGTGAGGCGTGTCCAAGCGCGGGTGTAATCCTGCACATTGTTGGCTTTGAGCGCGGCTGTGACCGATCTCAATTCGGCCAACTGTGTCGTCATGTCTGGAAAGCGTGTTTCGGGAAAGACACTGCGAAAAACCGCGATTGGTTGATCATCGGCAAGCGACAGCCCGTCATAAACGTGCACGCAGGTGCCTGCGGGTAGCTGCAGAGCTTCTATTTCCTTGGCATCGGCCGCGCGAGTTTCCAGATGCAGAACTTCCTTGCCGGGCAGTCGGCCCGCCTGTTCCAGATTGCGATGGAAGCGCACCCTCCGACCAATGGCATAGTCCGTGGGCACCTGGGCGACAAACACGCCTGCGCCGCGTCGGGCATGCACCAAGCCATTCTCGGACATGGATTTTATCGCGTGTCTGACAGTGTGACGATTGACACCAAACCGCGCAGACATCTCGGCTTCTGTGGGCAGCTTGTCTCCGGGGCTATAGCGGCCTTCGGTGATGTCTTCCGTGAGGGCGGTGGCAATGGATTGCCAGATCGGGGTGCGTTTGGCGGTCATAGTTTGGTCAGTCACTGCTCTGTGTCATGAAAACTTCATGGGTCTCAGGATTGCGCGACTCGCGTCGCAACGCTAGTATTTGTCTAGTTGTATAGTAATGTAGACAAATTCACAAGGTGTCTAGATGACCGCAGAAATTAACAGACGTGCCTGGATGTCGCTGCTTGCCAAGGCGCCTGCAAACCGGCTGAACGCGCTTTGGCAAGCGCACGGCGCCACCCCGGCCTTTCACTGGCTGCGTGCACCCGAAATTGGTGCCTCGATGGTGCGCGGGCGGCTTGGTGGAACTGGCGCGCCCTTCAATCTTGGCGAAATGACCCTGACCCGCTGCGCCTTGCAACTGGAGAGCGGCGAATTGGGGCATGGCTATGTGCAGGGTCGCGATAAAGCCAAAGCACGGATCGCGGCGTTGGTGGATGCCTTGATGCAGGGACCGGAAGCGGAAGCGGTCGCGGCCGGCATCCTGACGCCGCTGGAGCTCGAAATGGCAGAGGCCAAAACCGATAGGGCGGAAAAAGCCGCTGCCACAAGGGTGGATTTCTTCACCATGGTGCGGGGAGAAGACTCATGAATACAGAGGTCTTGAAAGGCGGCTTTGGGAATGCTCCGGTGGATGCGGCCTACGCCTTCCGTGCTGCTATGAAAGCTATGGCCTGTCCCGGTACAGTGGAAGTCTTGCAAGGTGCGCAGCCGCCTGCGCCGGTCAGCGTGGCTGCGGGCACACTTCTATTGACGTTATGTGATCCGGACACGCCTCTACATCTGGCGGGTGACTTCGATTGCGAAGATGTACGCGCGTGGGTTTCCTTCCACATCGGTGCCCCCGTTGTGGCGGCGGAGGTGTCCATGTTTGCCCTCGGCTCATGGGAGGCGCTGGCGCCATTGAGCCGCTTTGCCATTGGCACACCGGAGTATCCAGACCGCTCCGCCACATTGATTGTTGAACAGGAGGTGCTGGCGCAGGATGGCATGGCCCTGCGCGGCCCTGGCATCAAGGACAGTGTAACTATGGCTTTACCGGAGACAGGGGCGTTTCAGATGAACGCCATGCTTTTCCCATTGGGACTCGATTTCTTTTTCACCAGTGGCGATCAGGTTTCAGCGCTTCCTCGAACGACCAAAGTGGAGGTGGCTTGATGTATGTAGCAGTTAAAGGCGGCGAGCGCGCGATTGATAACGCCCACGCGTGGTTGGCAGAAGAACGGCGCGGGGATCTGAATGTAGCAGAATTGTCCGTGTCACAGATCCGTGAGCAACTGAGCCTCGCCGTTAACCGTGTGATGGCCGAGGGGTCACTTTATGATCCTGACCTAGCAGCGTTGGCGATAAAACAAGCGCGCGGCGATATGATCGAAGCGATCTTCCTCATTCGTGCTTATCGCACCACCCTGCCGCGTTTTGGGGCTTCAGCACCGGTGGAAACCGAGGCAATGGCTTGTGATCGCCGGATTTCGGCAACCTTCAAAGATGCACCAGGTGGGCAAGTTCTGGGGCCGACGTTTGACTATACTCATCGTCTGTTGGATTTTGCACTGGCCGCCGATGGCGAGGTTCCTAACATCGCAAAAGGCGAGGCGCGGACAGAGCCAACGCCGCACATCACCGACTTTCTCAACAAAGAGGGGCTGATCCAGACCGAAGCGACCTCAGAGGACGTGCCAGGTGATTTAACGCGGGCCCCCCTGGAATTGCCGGCCAACCGTCCACTGCGCCTGCAAGCGCTGACCCGGGGGGATGAGGGTTTCGTTCTGTCGATGGCTTACTCCACTCAGCGTGGCTACGCGCGCAATCATGCCTTTGTGGGTGAGTTGCGTATCGGCAAAGTGTCAGTAGAGATGGAAATCCCGGAGCTGGGCTTTGCCATTGAAATCGGAGAGGTCGAACTGACAGAATGTGAGACTGTGAACCAGTTTCAGGGCTCCAAAACAGAACCCCCACAGTTCACCCGTGGCTATGGCCTGGTGTTTGGTCAGTCAGAGCGTAAGTCAATTTCCATGGCGCTGGTGGATCGGGCCTTGCGTTGGGAAGAACTAGGTGAGGACAACCTTGGCGCCCCGGCGCAGGATGAGGAGTTTGTACTCTATCACTCTGACAACATTCAGGCGACGGGCTTCTTGGAGCACATCAAACTGCCGCACTACGTGGATTTCCAGTCTGAACTGGAATTAATCCGCAAGCTGCGCCGCGAAGCTTTGGAGAACGCAAACCCCATTCAGGAGGCCGCAGAATGAGCGACTACAACTTTGCCTATCTGGATGAACAGACCAAGCGCATGATCCGGCGCGCAATCCTCAAAGGACTCGCCATTCCGGGGTACCAAGTGCCTTTTGCAAGCCGCGAAATGCCGATGCCTTATGGCTGGGGCACAGGGGGTGTGCAGGTCTCCGCGGCCACATTGACGCCAGCTGACACCCTCAAGGTTATCGACCAGGGTGCGGATGACACCACCAACGCTGTGTCGATCCGCAAATTCTTTGAGAAAACCGCTGGGGTGGCAACGACGGAAGAAACCGGTGCAGCCAGCATCATTCAAACTCGCCACCGCATCCCCGAAGAAGACCTGCGTGAGGATCAAATACTGGTCTATCAGGTGCCAATTCCAGAACCGCTGAGGTTTTTGGAGCCTTCGGAGATTGAGACCCGCAAGATGCACAGTCTGGAGGAATATGGCCTCATGCATGTAAAGCTTTATGAGGACATCGCCAAACACGGTGCGATTGCGACCTCCTATGCCTATCCGGTGAAAGTGGAAGGGCGCTACGTGATGGACCCGTCACCGATTCCGAAATTTGATAATCCAAAGATGGAAATGGCGGCTATCCAATTGTTTGGTGCAGGGCGCGAACAGCGGATCTATGCGTTGCCGCCGTATTGCAAGGTCGTGAGCCTTGATTTTGAAGACTTTCCGTTTGAGGCCAGCAAAGCGGACCACGCTTGTGACATGTGTGGGGCAACCGACAGCTATCTGGATGAGGTCATCATGGATGATTCCGGTGGGCGGATGTTTGTCTGCTCGGACACCGATTATTGCACGGGTCGCCGCCAAGCGGGGCACATGGGCGCGCAAGCTGCCGCTGCAAGCGCAGCTCTGGAGGAGACAGCCGTATGACGCCGCTTCTGAAAGTAGAGAACATCAGCAAGTTTTACGGCCACAGAATTGGCTGCAAAGACGTGAATTTTGACCTCTATCCGGGAGAGGTCATGGGAATTGTTGGGGAGAGTGGGTCAGGCAAGTCAACTCTGCTCAACTGCCTCGCTGGGCATCTCAATCCAGAAACCGGCGAGGTTTTGTTCGAAATGCGCGACGGTGCCATGCGCGATACGGTCACAATGAGTGAACCGGAACGGCGGATGCTCAGCCGCACCGACTGGGCCTTTGTGCACCAACATGCGCGAGACGGGTTGCGCATGAATGTGAGCGCCGGGGGCAATGTGGGTGAGCGGTTGATGGCTGTTGGCGCACGGCATTACGGCAACATTCGCGAGAACGCGATTGACTGGCTTGGTCGTGTGGAGATTAGCGACACACGTGTGGATGATCGCCCATCGCAGTTTTCCGGCGGCATGCAACAGCGCTTGCAAATTGCGCGAAATCTGGTGACGGGCCCAAGGTTGGTCTTCATGGATGAGCCCACCGGTGGCTTGGATGTCTCGGTGCAAGCCCGCCTTTTGGATCTCTTGCGCGGGCTTGTGCGCGAAATGGGGCTGAGTGCCATCATTGTGACGCACGACCTTGCCGTAGTGCGGCTCTTGGCGGACCGCTTGATGGTGATGAAAGACGGCCATGTGGTCGAAACGGGCCTGACCGATCAAGTGCTGGATGATCCGCAACATGCCTATACCCAGCTGCTTGTCAGCTCGGTTTTGCAAGTGTGACCCCAAGGTTTTGAGAAAGACATACAGATGATTGAGATCAAAAATCTTAGCAAGACCTTCACGTTGCACAATCAGGGCGGTGTGATCATTCCGGTGATGCAGGGGGCAGAGCTCACAGTGGCACCTGGCAAATGTGTCGCTCTAACCGGTGCCTCTGGCGCGGGAAAATCGACGCTAATGCGGATGATATACGGAAATTACCTTTCTGCAGGCGGATCGATTTTGGTAGGCGGTGTGGATGTGGTCACTGCGGAACCGCGTGAGATAATGGCGCTGCGCCGGGAAGTTCTAGGCTATGTGAGCCAGTTCCTGCGTGTGGTGCCACGGGTGCCCACTTTGGATGTGGTGGCCGACCCGCTGTTGGCCGTTGGGGTTGACTCCGATACCGCACGCGATCGGGCTCGTGATCTGTTGGCACGGCTCAATATCCCAGAACGGTTGTGGTCCCTGTCGCCGACCTCTTTTTCTGGCGGCGAGCAGCAGCGCGTGAATATTGCGCGTGGCTTTGCGCATACCTATCCGGCAATGCTGTTGGATGAACCTACGGCGAGCCTGGATGCCGTCAATCGCGAAACCGTGCTGAGCCTCATTGAGGAAGCCAAGGCAGGCGGAGCAGCAATTATCGGGATCTTCCACGACGAAGCGGCGCGCGATCGGGTGTGTGATCGGGAAATCGATGTCTCTGTCTACACCCCCAACGTCACGAAGGGAGCGGCATGATGACAACCAAGGTTGTTGGTGTTGTCGGTCCTTCCGGCGTTGGCAAAGATTCCGTGATGGAAGCCATGGCAGCGCTGCGCAAAGATATCCAACTGGTTCGACGGGTGATCACCCGGCCGGCCGGAGCAGGAGGTGAAAAATCGATCGGCGCCACAGAAGCTGAGTTTGATGATCAGGTTGCGCAGGACCATTTTCAACTATGGTGGGCCGCGCATGGCCTGCGTTACGGCGTGCCGCGTGCCGCGGTCGATGCCCCGGGAGCTTCCATAGTTCTGGTAAACTTGTCACGCGGTATTTTGGATCAGGCGCGAGCGGCCTTTGACGACTTTGCGGTCTTGTCACTCAAGGCAAGAACCGAAACGTTGGGCGACCGTTTGACGGCACGCGGCCGGGAAACCTCAGCGGAGATCGTCGCGCGTCTAGAGCGTGCGGGTAGCATGCGCCCGCAAGGTGATGATGTGATCGAAATCTCCAACGACGGGCCGTTAGGCGAGACGGTTCAGCGCGCCTTGGCTGCGCTGCAACCGGTGAGGGCATGACGGTGGATTTCGTGGAACATCCCGTCGTGCGTCTCGCCGACCAACGTCAGGCTCTCGACCTTAAAGGGCCGCGGCAGCAGCGGCGCGATATGGGGATCAAGCGCTTCCATAGTGGCCTCTACGTCGCGGCCAAGGTCACCAGTCAGCGTGATGTGGAATCGGAACTCTTCCATCACATAGGGATATCCCCATTTCGCCAAAAGCGCCTCCTGAGTGGTCGACAAATTGGCCTTTCGGCGTCGCGCCAATTCGACCTCATTCGGCGTGGCACGAAATGGGTCCAATTCGAGGACCACCGTGTCCGCCAATTCAGCAAGTGGAGTCTGATCGCCGTCGATCTTGAGCGCAATGAAGTTTCCCAGTTGTGTCAAAAACAGACCGTCCAAAGTGACCGGAGCCAATGTGGTGCACAGCGCCTCAAAACACATTGCGAGCCCGTCGGCGTCCGTGTCGTCAGCCAAGAAGAACGGTGGTTTTATCGTGCCGTGCAGCCCGTATTTGCGTGGGGTCGCTGTAATTTCAGAGATTTTTTGAGGCAAACTTTCTACGGCCAGGTGGGCGACTGTTTGGCCCGCAACAGGGTCCCAACCCAACCAAGACTTCCCGAAATCCGCCAGTGCGCCAGGGTGCGGAGTGTAGTAAACGCCGTATCTTTGAAACTGCATGGTGCCTCTTCCAACTTTTTTATAGCGAATGCCAACAATGCGTGACACCCACATGACACATGAGATGATCCTTGCAAATGCCACCCTCGTTTTGCCCGAGGAAACCATCACTGGCTCAATTGTGGTGCGTGACGGGCACATCGTCGACATGGCGCCGGGCGCATCGGTTCCTACTGGAGCTGAGGATTGCGACGGCGATTTTGTGGCGCCAGGGCTGGTGGAATTACACACAGACAATCTGGAGCGACATATGAAGCCGCGCCCCAAGGTGGATTGGCCTCATCAGGCCGCGATTGTGGCCCATGATGCAGAACTGGCAAGCGTTGGCATTACAACCGTATTTGATGCGCTGCGGGTTGGGTCGATCCTCTCAGATGAGCGGCGCAATTACGGAAAATACGCGCGCTCTGTGGCAGACGAGATCTTGTCGATGCGCAATAGCGGCGCATTGCGCATCAGCCATCATATTCATTTGCGAGCTGAAACTTGCTCTGAGACATTGGTGGAAGAATTGGCCGAGTTTGGACCTGAGGATCGGGTTGGTATTGTCAGCTTGATGGATCATACGCCTGGCCAGCGGCAATTCACCGATGTGTCCAAATTTGAAGCCTATGTACGCGGAAAATATGCGATGGATGAAGGCAGTTTTGGAGACTACGTCCAGTTTCTGCACGGGCTGCATGACAAGCTTGGCAAGACCCATGAAGAAGCAACTGTGGCTGCGGCCGCCAGATTTGGCGCGGTTTTGGCCAGCCATGATGACACCACGGCGGAGCAAGTGGCAACTTCGGCGGAGTATGGCATCCATTTGGCTGAGTTTCCGACCACGTTGGAAGCGGCACAGGCTAACCGTGCGCATGGCATTGCCAATATCATGGGAGGCCCCAACTTGGTTCGGGGCGGAAGCCATTCAGGCAACGTCGCCGCAATCGATCTGGCGCAACAGGGCTTGTTGGACATTCTCAGTTCGGATTACGTACCGTCGTCTCTTTTGCTGGGAGCGGTGATGTTGGGCACTGTATGGGGCAACATGGCCAAAGGGTTGCATACCGTGACAGCAGCGCCGGCCCACTACACAAACTTACATGACCGTGGGAGATTATCGGTTGGTTTCCAGGCGGATTTGATCCGCTTTCGATTGACAGACCGAGTGCCCACACTGCGTGCTGTATGGCACAAAGGTAATCGCGTTGCCTAGCTTCCCGCCCCAAAGGGGCAATTCGAGAACGTTAGAGGTTTAAAGCCTATTGGCCCAATCACGGTTCAATTCCAGGTCACCCTTCAAATCTAACGACATGAATGGTGCTAGGTGTACGTGAGTTAGCTTTCCAAACACGACAACCAGAAAGTCGGCTCTTCACCCAAGTTTTGGACGAACTGGGGCCTATACGCCCTGGGCGACTTCAGCTTTTGCTCGGTCAGCAGTCACCCGCGCCCTCATCGATCAGTGCGCCGACAGTTGATCAAGGTGCCGAGCCGTCGCGTGGCGGCTGAGAACCTAAAAAAATGCCCAATACTGCGCGTTGTTTGAATAACTTCTGTCAATTATGGCTGCAGGAATTAAGCTAGCCATATGTCCACTGCATCCGTTTCTCCATTGAGCCAGCCGCTCTCGCTGCCATGTGGCGCAACGCTAAAGAATCGAATTGCCAAGTCCGCAATGTCTGACTCTCTAGGTGACGGTGCTGGTAATCCAACCAATGATCAAATCAGGCTTTATGAACGGTGGGCCCAAGGCGGTCTGGCTCTGTCAATCATTGGTGAAGTTCAAGGCACTCCTCATTTTGCAGAGAAGCCTGGCAACCTCGTTCTGAACAATCACTCGGATGAGGAACAACTTGAACGCCTTGCGAGAGCAGGCGCAACGGACGGTGCACAGCTATGGCTTCAACTTGGACACGCAGGTGCAATGGCCGATGCCCCAATCAGTAAGCCAAAGGGGCCGAGCGCTCTTGATCTGTCGGGTTTGACCTGCGGTGCGTTGTCATTGGGTGAAATACACAGGTTACCCGCCGAGTTTGCCCGCACAGCTAGTCTTGCGAAACAGCTTGGGTTCGGAGGAGTCGAACTACACGCGGCACATGGGTTCCTGCTCAACCAATTTCTGTCACCATTGTTCAACAAGCGGGCGGACGCTTACGGAGGTTCTCTGCACAACCGGATGCGGTTGTTGTTGGAAATAATTGTTGCGGTGCGCAATGCGGTTGGCCCGACATTTCCTGTTGGCATCAAATTGAACGCCACAGATCAACTTGAAGGTGGTTTAGCTGAAGATGAAGCCCTTGAGGTCGTCACGGCGTTGAATAGGACCGAAATTGACCTGATCGACATCAGCGGCGGCACATACTTTCCCGGTGCCGCATCATCGTCTGATCGTGCAGGCACTGGCCCTTACTTTTTGGATTTTGCAAGACGCGCCCGCACAAAGACGCGCATACCTTTGATGGTCACAGGCGGGTTCAAAACGCTTGCTCAAGCAGAAGGCGCTGTGTCTGGGGGCATCGTCGATGTTGTCGGGTTGGCCCGTGCACTGGTCGTTGACCCCGAGCTACCATCTTTTTGGTTGTCCGGTCAGCACGGCCAGCCACAATTTCCAAGGTTCAAGAACCCGCCTGAAGGCGGCGTGACAGCGTGGTATACAATGCAGATCACTCGGCACGCCAAAAGAGAAGCCGTGCTTTCTCCTGATGATTTGGAGGATGCGGTCTCGGCCTACGAAAGCCGAGACGAAGCACGTAGAAAGATTTGGATTTCAGAGTTTAGCTGACAGCGGCGCATCCACAGGGAAATGCTGCTTTGCCTGCACTGCTGACCCCAAATCGCCAAAATGCTAAACCCGTTCGCCAACGGCAGCTATAGGAAAGCTGCAATGCAGCGTTTGGTCATTCGGCCAACGTCGGGTATGGGCCGTTCGCTGAACTTTGCAAAGGTCGCAAACTACGCATTGCTGACTTTGGAGCAATGCTCCGCGAAAGTGTGCCTCCTATCCGAAGGTGTTAGTTGAACAATTCATTTTTCAGGTCAAGGATTGTTACTAGACACGCCTAACACGAACCATGCTGACGATCCGCTCCAGTTTCAACGAACGGCTATGGAATTGGGCTGGATTTCACGCAACCTGTTAAGCAACTGAGCTCAAAATCCAAAACACGTTCGTGAACGTGAACCTCGGAAGAGGTTGGGGCAAGGCTTATACGCGCGAACCTGCCGACCGAACTTGCTAAGGCTTCAGTTTTGTATATCGACAATGACTTAATAAGCCTTTGCGGCCCCTCACTTGGATGCAGCCAATCTTCGCTTCCTTCAGAATCCCGCCCACAACCGCAGTGGTGTCTTCAAAGCGGTTTGCCAAGGCCCTCACGAAGGTGTGGCCTATCTTCCGCTCCGCCTTCGTCTACAGTATCAAACCAACAAACATTGGATACGTGCTGCCCGTTAAAGCCGCCTTTGTCCGTCACATTGGAGCTGCTATGCCTTTGATCCACCGTCTTTTTGCAATCGCTTTGCTGGCCACTCCCGGAGTCACACAGGCGCAATCCTCAGAAACTGCGCCGCTTGGGTTGTCGCTCGAACTGAATGCTGTTCAGGATGTCGACGGCGCTTGTCGGTTCACCTTTGTGGCCAAGAACGACACAGGTGTTGCCATCGACAAAGCAATATTTGAAACCGTGATTTTTGACACCTCCGGCGGCGTGGTGCGCTTGTCCCTGTTTGATTTTCGCGAGTTGCCAGAGGGGCGTCCACGTGTGCGCCAGTTTGATGTGCCCGCAATGGCCTGTGGCAGCATTGCGCAAACGCTCATCAATGGAACAAGCACTTGCATTGTGAATGGTGCAGAAAGTGACCTGTGCGGCGACAGACTGACGCTCAGCAGCCGTATCACCGTTAAGTTACTGGGATAAAGACTATGAATGGTTTGCGCGATGTGGTGGCCCTGGGCGGGCCGGTGGTGGCGATTTTGCTGGTGATGTCGGTTTTAACCGTTGCCGTCACCATCTACAAACTCTGGCAATTCGCGGCCTGTGGGGTTGGGCGGCACAAGGTGCTGTCAGACGCGCTTGCAGCCTGGGACACAGGCGATACGGAAGGTGCACGGGTGCGCCTCACCAGCAGTCAGAGCTATCTGGCACCATTTATCGAAACCGCAATGCATAAGCCAAATTCCCAAGCGCTGAGCGACCGATTGGATGCAGAAGCCGGGTTGGCGCTGGCCGGGTTGGAGCGTGGCTTTCGCCTCCTGGACACCATCGCACAACTGGCGCCTTTGCTCGGTCTGTTCGGAACCGTTTTAGGGATGATTGAAGCCTTCCAAAGTTTACAAACCGCCGGCGCCTCCGTTGACCCCTCCCTGCTTGCAGGTGGCATCTGGGTCGCCCTGGTCACGACCGCTGTGGGGCTCGCTGTGGCAATGCCAACTTCCATGGTGCTTTCTTGGTTGGAAAGCCGCACCGCGCGGGAACGGGTTTTTGCAGACAAAGCACTGCGCACGGTGTTGATGCCACAAGATGTCAAACACCCGCCGTCCGCCAACGCCATGGGGGATCATGCGTAATCTTGCCCCCTTTGTACGCCGCCCGTTGACTCTCACGCCGTTGATCGACGTGATTTTCCTTCTGCTCCTGTTCTTCATGCTGACGTCGACGTTTTCAACGTTTGGCGAAATCGAACTGAGCAATGCAAGCGAAGGCACCGGCACAGCCGATGCCTCTGTCGAACGGTTCTTTGTGCAGCTGGGCGCAGAGCGGCTGACCCTAAACGGGCAGGCTACGACATTGGAGGACATCGCTTCACGCATCGAAACTGGACAGCTTCTTGTCAGCCTTGATGCGGACGCCAGCGCGCAGCGCCTCGTAGACCTTCTGCATCGTCTGCGCGCACGCGATGGGCTCAACGTGCTGGTGCTGGAGTGAGACCATGATCCAGCAACCGCCGCCTCGGAAAAAACGAGATTCGACCATTCCTTTGATCAACGTCGTGTTCTTGATGTTGGTCTTTTTCCTGATCGCAGGCACCGTCGCGCCACCTCTCGATCCGACTCTGCATCTCGTACAAACCAGTGATTTGGAAGGGCGAGAGCCGCCCGATGCCTTGGTTCTGCACGCCGACGGCAGTCTTAGTTTTCGTGGCCAATCCACTGCGCCCGACGCACATATCGCGGCCAGTGGCACCGGTCCCACCCGCATTGTGCCGGATCGGGATGTGCCGGCGCAACGGCTGATGGAGGTTACCGGAGCGTTGCGCCGCGCAGGCGCCACCTCGGTGATTCTGGTAACCGAGCGGGCGCTTCAGTGATCCCGCGCTCGCTCATAATCGCTCTTTTTGCTACGGTGTTTTCGCTCTGCTTGCACCTACTGGGGCTTGGGGTTGCCGGGCGCATCGAGCGTGCGCCACCACCAAAAACAACAGGCGCCCCAATCTCCGTAAGCAACGCGTTTGAAGATATCGCCGAAGCGCTTGAAGACCCTGTGGAACCAGAACCGGACCTCGCGCCGGAACCGGAACCAGAACAACCTATCCAACCGGCACCGCCCCCAAGCGAAGCAGAAGTGCCGGACACCGAAGTCCTTGTGGCTTCTGAGAACCCGCAAGACACCTATGCTCCTGACACCGGCACGGCCCAAATTGTAAATCCGGTTCCTCTCCAAGGCACCCAAGGAGAGTTTGCGCCCAAGCCGGACATACTGGAGCCAAACACCGCATTAAACGAAAGCGAACCGGTTCCCGAACAAGCGGACACCGCAGCAACATTGGGATCACAGACCGACACGGTTGAAGCACTCACCCCAGTGGTTCCACAAACATCCGCGCCCCAAGTGCCCATCTCCCCCGTAGAAGAGGTGATAGCGTCATTGCCGGATGCATCATTGCCTGCTGTGCCCGTCGACCCCACCGAAACCGTGACCGCAGAGCCCCCTGAGGAAAGCCCCGAAGACAAACCTCAGCCGTTGTTTCCGGGGTTGCGTGATGGGTTTGCAGACCTGCGCAACCCCTCAAAAACCATTGAATCTCCGCTGGAAACCTTTCGGCGTGAAGGCTCTGTTGCCGTTGGAGGGTTTGGCATCCGATCCGGCTCTGCTGCCAACTCGCGTGGTCCAGGCAACTCTGACACAACAAATTATGCCGGGCGGGTGCTGGTGCATCTTAACCGATCCCGCACTGTCCACGTCAAAACGCCGGGTTTTGCGCGCGTGTACTTTGAGATCAATCCGGATGGCTCTCTCAATTGGGTCGAGATCATCGACAGCTCAGGCAGCTCAGATGTTGATCGCGCGGCACGCGTCCAAATTCAAAGCGCGGCCCCCTTCCCAATACCGCCCAACGGTAAAAGCAAACAGCTGTCGTTCTGGTACAGCTCGGGATAAGAGGGATCTTACAACTTCCTCATTTACCCTATCGCGGTGTGATGACTCTGATGCGATTGCAACAAGTTTTCTTCATGCCCCTCAATTGCCCATCACCTCATCCAGTGGGCAAATTTTGCTCACAGAACGGGTATTGGTGGATTCGAATTCCCGCCTGATCAACATAATTCTTGACCAATTGGTTAAAGGGGGCGTTACTCTGGTGGACCAAGAGAGGGACGATACGATGATGAAACCAACACATCTTAACCGCCGCCACTTCATGGCAACGACTGCAGCAACCGCGCTGACACTTGGCGCTGGACGTGCCATGGCTGCGGAACCGATCAAAACGGCCGGTATCTACACGGTGCCTGTCGAACAGCAGTGGGTCAGCCGTATCCATAAAGCGGCGCTTGCGGCACAGGATCGCGGCGACATTACCTACTCCTACTCTGAAAATGTCAGCAACACCGATTATACGCGTGTGATGCGGGAATATGCCGAAGCCGGGAACACGCTGATCATCGGTGAAGTGTTTGGTGCGGAGCAAGAGGCCCGTGAAGTTGCCGCCGAGTATCCAAACGTGTCTTTCTTGATGGGCTCTAGCTTTAAGGAAGACGCCGCCCTGCCAAATTTCTCGGTCTTTGATAACTATATCCAAGACGCGTCGTACTTATCTGGCATTATTGCTGGCGCCATGACCAAGTCCGGCAACATCGGCATGGTTGGTGGCTTCCCAATCCCCGAGGTCAACCGGCTGATGCATGCCTTCATGGCCGGTGCGCGTGAAATGAACCCGGACATCAAATTCCAAGTGAGCTTTATCGGCAGTTGGTTTGATCCTCCCAAGGCCAAAGAAACCGCCTTTGCGATGATCGAAAACGGCGCAGACGTTCTTTATGCAGAGCGGTTTGGTGTGTCTGATGCTGCGCGGGAAAAGGGTGTCCTTGCCATTGGCAACGTCATTGATACGCAGTCTGATTACCCAGAGACCGTTGTTGCCTCTGCGATTTGGCATTTTGAACCAACCTTGGACAAAGCGATCGCAGAAGTGCAGGCAGGAAGCTTTGCCGCTGCAGACTATGGTGTCTATTCCTTCATGAACCAGGGTGGCACAAGCCTTGCGCCGTTGGGCACGTTTGACGGCAAAGTTCCCGAAGCCGCGCTTGCGTTAGTTGCGCAGCGCGAGGCTGAGATTAAGTCAGGGGCTTTCTCGGTCGAGATTAACGACACCGAACCAACGTCGTCCTAATCAATTATGTCCGATACTGCAGTTGAGGCGCTGTCCCTTAACGCCATTACCAAACGATTTGGAGAGCTGACCGCAAACGATGCGGTCAGTCTTTCTGTCAACGTTGGTGAAGTTGTTGCCCTTCTGGGTGAGAACGGCGCGGGAAAAACCACGCTCATGAATATTCTGTTTGGCCAGTACACGGCGGATAGCGGAACTGTGCGTGTGTTTGGGGACACGTTGCCACCGGGAAACTCACGGGCGGCATTGGACGCTGGTGTTGGCATGGTGCACCAGCATTTCACGCTTGCTGATAACCTGACCGTTCAAGAAAACATCACCTTGGGCGTGCAATCCCTCCTGAATCCCAGCTTGGGTCACGCTGCAGCCAAGGCGCGCATTGCGGCACTTTCAGAAAAGTTTCATCTTGCGGTTGCCCCAGATGCGCGTGTTGGAACCCTGTCTGTGGGGGAGCGTCAGAGGGTAGAGATACTCAAAGCCCTTTACCGGGATGTGCGCATTCTGATCCTTGATGAACCCACAGCGGTATTAACGCCGCAGGAAACGGACAATCTATTTGCAACCCTACGGCTTGCCATCGCCGAAGGGTTATCCATCATCTTCATTTCGCACAAATTGCACGAAGTTATGGCGATTGCCGACCGGGTGGTTGTGCTCCGCCATGGGAAGATGGCAGGCGCCGCGAACACAAAAGACACCGATCAAAACGCGCTTGCTGCGATGATGATGGGGAGCGAAGCATCCCCACCTGAAGTCTCGCCGGCAAAACCGGGGCCGCCTTTGCTTGCGCTCCGCGACGTCACGACCCCCGATGTGGGCAGCGTCCCGGGATTGAAATCTGTGTCGTTGGCGCTGAAAGCGGGGCAAATTGTCGGGCTTGCCGGCGTGTCCGGAAATGGGCAGACCGCGATGGCCGATGTGGTTGCAGGTTTGCTAAACCCAACCGACGGCGACGTGGAAATGGGCCACGAAACTGTGAAAAAATGGTCACCACGCATCGCAGTGGAAAGCGGTATCGCCCGCATCCCCGAAGATCGGCACAAGACCGGCACCATTGCGGATTTTGACCTTGTCGAAAATGCTATATTGGAACGATACAAGTCCCCAGATTTTAGCAAAGGCGGCTGGCTGAACTGGCGCAAATCAAGAGCGTTTGCAGACGGAATAATCGAAAAATATGATGTGCGCTGCCCCGGCTCAAGCACGCCGATCCGGCTGTTGTCCGGCGGGAACATGCAAAAGCTGATCCTTGGACGTGTGCTTGAGGCGGGTCCGCAAATCATTTTGGCAAATCAACCGGTTCGTGGACTTGATATTGGCGCGGTCCACTATGTGCACAGCCAGTTGCTTGCTGCGCGGGACCGGGGCGCCGCGGTGCTCTTGATTTCTGAGGATCTGGATGAAGTTATGGCCCTGTCTGACGTGATACATGTCATAGCAGACGGGCGACTTTCGCCGGAATTTAAGCGCGGTGAAATGACACCGGCACAACTCGGTCTTTGGATGGCTGGTCAAGGATTTGAATCGGACACCGCGCATGCGTCTTGAACCAATCAACAACCCGACACTGGCCCGCAAACTGGTGCCACCAGCACTCGCGCTCGCCTCCACCGTGGTGATCGCCTCACTTTTGGCGATGGTCGCAGGGGCAAATCCGTTTTCGGTTATTGGATTGATCCTTAAGGGCGCGTTTGGATCAAAATTTGCGATCCTTGAAACCCTCAACCGCGCGACGCCACTCATCTTCACCGGCCTCGCGGTTGCGGTCGCCTTTCGAGCGAAGTTTTGGAACATCGGTGCAGAGGCACAGCTCTACGCAGGCGCACTTGTGACGGTCTTGCTTGGAACCGGTTTCTTGCCATGGTCCAGCTTTGCGATCCTCCCATTGATCATTGTCGCGTCCATCATAGTTGGGGCCGTTGTCCTTCTGGTTCCCGCGCTTCTCAAGACGCGTTTTGGCGTCGATGAAGTGGTCACTACTCTGCTGTTCAATTTCATTTTCCTGCTGTTTATCTCGATGCTCCTTGAGGGCGTTCTGAAAGACCCGATGGGCATGGGATGGCCAAAATCGGCCCGCCTCATCCCAGAGGCGAGATTGCCACGCATTGTGGAGGGGCTACGCCTGCATTGGGGATTTGGGCTGGCGATTTTGTCAGCCGTCGGGATCTGGATCATCCAGACCCGCAGCACCCTGGGCTATGAAATGCGCGCCGTCGGGTTAAACAAAGAGGCAGCAGCCTTTGCGGGCATTCCAGTGAACGTGGTGATTGTAAAAACAGCCCTGTTGTCGGGCGGCCTGGCCGCATTGGCTGGGTTTTCTGAGGTGGCTGGATTGAAGGGAAGCCTCACGCTCGATCTGTCCCCGGGGTTTGGCTACACTGGGATCATCGTCGCAATGTTGGCCCTGCTAAACCCGCTTGCCGTGGTGGTTGCCGCGCTTTTTGTGGCCGGTATTTTTGTTGGGGCTGATAGTATGAGCCGCGCCGCGGACGTCCCGACCTATCTCGCAGATATCATGCTCGCAACCGCATTGCTTCTTATGGTGTTGGCGATCATGTTGACGCGGTTTCGTGTGGTGAGGGACTGATCATGGAGATTATTGAAATCCTCTTCACAGCCAGCTTTTGGGCGGCCGCAATCCGTATCGCAAGCCCGCTGATCTTTGCCACATTGGGAGAGCTCATCTGCGAACGTGCGGGCGTGCTGAACCTTGGCATCGAAGGTATTATGGTCGCGGGTGCCTTTGCGGGGTGGATGGCAGTCTATTCCGGAACCGGGCTTTGGACAGGCGTCTGCGTTGCCATGGTGGTGGGCATGTTGTTTGGCCTACTGCACAGCACGCTCACGGTGCCGTTTGGCCTGTCTCAGCATGTTGTTGGCCTTGGCGTGACCTTGCTGGCCACCTCTTCCACCTACTATGCCTATCGGCTGGCGTTGCCAGAGGTTACAAGCCCGCCAAAAATCGAAGCTTTCCAGCCGTTTGAAATCCCAATCTTGTCAGATATTCCCTTGCTTGGGCCGGCGTTGTTTTCACAAACGCCGCTAACCTATCTCGCCTTCGTTCTGGTTGGGGTCGTTAGCATGGTGCTTTATCGGACACCGCTTGGCCTCGCGGTGCGTGCCGCTGGTGAAAATCCGGCAGCCGTGGCAGCGCAAGGCCTGTCCGTCACGGCCATCCGCATGGGGGCCGTCATGGTGGGCAGTGGCCTGATGGCGGTTGGCGGGGCATTCTTAACGATGTCAGCGTTTGACAGTTTCTTCTTTGAGATGGTCAATGGCCGTGGTTGGATTTGCATCGCATTGGTTGTTTTTGGATCATGGCGCCCCGGTAAGGCCTTGCTAGGTGCGGTGCTTTTTGCGGCGTTTGATGCGCTACAAATCCGCGTGCAACAGACCAGTTTGGGGACGCTCATTCCGTACCAAATATTTCTGATGATGCCCTACATCCTATCCATTTTCGCCCTCATCTTGATGTCACGACGTGCAGAGGTACCTGCAGCGCTCATGGTGCCATTCAACAAAGGAGAACGCTGATGTTTGATCTGATTGTCAAAGGCGGCACACTTCCCGATGGGCAGGTTTCCGACATTGGAATGGTCGGGGACAAAATCACCGCGATTGGACAGCTGGGATCCGCAGAAGCTGGCAAAGTTATTGATGCCTCGGGCGACTTGGTTAGCCCGCCCTTTGTCGACCCGCATTTTCACATGGACGCAACACTGTCCTATGGGCTGCCACGGATCAACGCCTCCGGCACCTTGCTTGAAGGGATTGGCCTGTGGGGTGAACTCAAGCAGGTCATGACGCAAGACGATATCATCACACGCGCGCTCAGCTATTGCGACTGGGCAGCGAGCATGGGCCTTTTGGCGATCCGCAGTCATGTGGACACATGTGACGATCGGCTATTGGGGGTCGAAGCTTTGCTTGAGGTGCGTGAGCAGGTCAAAGACTACATTGATCTGCAGCTTGTCGCCTTTCCGCAAGATGGTTTTTATCGCGACCCAACCGCGCGCGAAAACACCATCCGCGCCCTCGACATGGGGGTCGACGTTGTTGGCGGTATCCCGCATTTTGAACGCACCATGGCAGACGGAGCAGCCTCCGTAAAAGAGCTGTGCGAAATCGCTGCTTCGCGTGGCTTAATGGTTGATATGCATTGTGATGAATCCGATGATCCACACTCACGCCATATCGAAACACTTGCCTATGAAACCCAAAAGCTGGGCCTCAATGGCAGAGTTGCTGGATCACATTTGACCTCGATGCATTCGATGGACAATTACTATGTTTCCAAACTGCTGCCGCTCATGGCAGAAGCTGATATCAACGTGATCCCAAACCCGTTGATCAACATTGTCCTGCAGGGACGCCATGACACCTTTCCCAAACGCCGTGGCCTGACACGTGTGAAAGAAATGTTGGCCATGGGCATCAATGTGGGTTGGGGGCAGGACTGCGTGCTCGACCCGTGGTATTCGCTTGGCACAGCTGACATGCTTGATGTCGCGTTTATGGGATTGCACGTCGCGCAAATGACCAGCCCGGATGAAATGCGGACCTGCTTTGATATGGTCACCGTGAACAATGCCAAAACAATGGGCCTGACGGACTATGGCTTACACGTTGGGGCGAAGGCCTCCTTGGTTGTGCTTGATGCCAGCAACCCGATCGAAGCACTGCGCCTCCGCGCTGCCCGACTTTGTGTCATCGCAAACGGCCGGGTCATTAGTGAGAGCCCGCGCGCCGACGCTACGCTTTCCTTGCCCGGGCGCCCAACATCATCGCGAAGACGACACAGCCCAGGCACCATGTAGGTCCGCGCGCTCCATCGCTTACAGCCCCAAGCTGGTTTGTTTCGTCACAGAGTGATCCGTGCACAACTGGGGGGTACGGAATGAACATAGCTTCTTCAACACTGGCCGTGTCCCACTCTGGAGTCCAATACCGAACGCACTGCGAATGGTCTCATCATCAACGGGATCGGGAGCGACGTTTCTCGCGGATGATCTGAAAGCAGACCTGCCAAGCGTGGTTTCAAACATCCAACCACTGCACTCTGGGCCCTGAAACGACCAGAGTGCCGTATTCGATGCTAATTTTTTTGTAAATCTCCTTTCATTTTGGCCATCCATGGAAGCCTATTCGCATCAAAACAAAGGTTTGAACAAAGCAGTGTTTTGGGTGTCGGTCACATTGTGCTTTCTGGTCCCCACACTTGTACCGACTTCGGCAAAAGCGGAGGACGTCCAGCCCACACAACATTCCGCTCAGCAACGGATGGAAGAAACCGTGGAGATCGTTCAACGCTTTACCGACCGGTTTGACCGCAAGACCCTGGCCGCTACCGCGCTCTGGGCCATGAACCAGAAACCTGGTGTGGTGAGCCCAGTCACGGTCACCCAGCCGACAGACGCTTGACAACACTGCCTGTTTTTAGCCCGAGCCTCGGCCGTGCTACTATTCTTTGTGCTGTTTGGCTCTGTGACGCTACACCTCCTCGCAATCCGACATGTCCTGATGTCGTTTTTGTGAGTTTCGGCCTGTTTGCCAATGTCTCTCTGCGCCATTGACTTGGGTTTTCCAGGGACCTGCTGGTGTCCTTCATCGTTGGCTGTCTGTTAATTGACCTGTTTGCTTACGCACTCTGGCTCTGGTTTGGCGTGCCAAAATCAATTGCGCAACATTCAAATTGCCACCGGCCTGATTGGTTTTGCACTTTGCTCCGCCCGACTGTTCTTATGGGGAAAGATGCCCCTTCCTGTTGTCATGAGCATCACACCGCGTGCCGCGTCCAAGTCGTTTCTGCGTTTTGGGATCGTGGTGTTTTGGCCGGGCTCACATCTTGGCATGTGGCCCATCGGGATCTGAAGGTGATCGCGAAATTGCGAAGCCTGCCCCTGCCGGGTGGTCTCGGGCCCGGCGCGTTTTTGTTTTTGTCGTCATTCTTTTAATGCTGTATCTTTTGGCACAATGGGATCAATTCCGACGTACAGAAATGCCGGAATTTTGCCCCGACATCACAATTGTTATTCCGCGCACAATCAAGAGTACGTTCTTGCCAATACGTTAGGCGCCATCGACAAGGCGGCGACACATTACCAAGGCGAAGTTTTTGTCTTGGTGGTGGACAACAACTCTCAGGATGACAGCACGACACTGGTCAAAAAGCTTGAAGGCTTCCAATACCGGTCGGGTAGCCACGTTGCCGCCGACTGTCGTAAAAGCGGATTTGAATTCGCCAGCCCCCAATGCAGGTGACAGGTCGGTTTCGACGGCTCAAAGCACCCATTCTTTGTAAATTTGCGAGGCGTTCTGCGGATATGGCTAGTCGCCTTTCACCTCTTCCGACGTCAAATAGAAAGTGTTCTGGCCAAGTGCCTGCTTCGCGCTAAAGGCCGCCGCTGCATGAAGTGAAGCTATGGCGGTCAACACACAATGCTTCCTGCACGAAATCTGCACAAAAGAACCTCATCCTCTGCATGACCAGAGAGGTCGAACTGCACTTTAGCCGTCCATTTTCTGTGCCATGAAATCAATTTCCGAGGTCAGAAATATGAGCAGACAACTAGAGATTGGGGGCGTCCCGGATTGCATTCGTTTGGATGGCTGGTGGCTGGCGAGCAGCGCTGAGGACACGGCTAAAGAGGCCAAGACACAACAGGAGCCAAAAACACGCGCACCGAGCCTGCGCGATCCGAGAGCCCTCGGTGTCGTGGCGTTCCTGGTGTTGTTGGCCGATTGGCTGTTTTGGCGCAAGGCTCCGGGGATTTCAGTTGCATTATTCGCCATGGTTTTGTCGGTGGCCATTCTGGCGATGCGACAGAAGCGGACCACGCGGAGAGAATGGTTTGGTGCGCTGGTCTTCCAACTTGTCTGCAACTTGCCTGTCATCGAGTCACTGCAACCGTTGTCCATTTTGTTTTCTGCCACGGGTCTCATCGGAGCGATTGTTTGGGCTTACTTCGGGCGCATTGTTGAAGGATGGCAAATGATCTGGTTTATGATGCGGGTCTCAACCATCGGAGCAGCCCTGCTGCCCAAAAGAGTGGTTGAGGATGTGCAGTCGGCACAGATCAAGGTTGGTTTTAAACAGCTCTTGAACGCGTTGGCCTTGCCATTGGTCATTGGCGGGGTGTTTTTGATGCTCTTGACCACCGCCAATCCCGTTCTTGAACGGTTTTTTGAACAGCTCACCCATTTTGAATTCGTGTCAGACCTTGACGTGCTCCGGATGGCCTTTTGGGTGGTCTGCGCTTGCCTGATCTGGCCGTATCTGCACCTGAACCACGCCTGGATTGGAGGGATGCCAATACGCAAAAAAGCAATAGCTGTTCAGGCGCCGTGGGTATCCGCATTGGTAAATGGTGACTCCGTGCGCAACTCGCTGTTTCTGTTCAATGGTCTGTTTTTGGTCCAGACAATTATGGATGTGGGTGTGCTCTCCGGCGGTGTGGCGCTGCCAGACGGCATGACCTATGCGGGATACGCCCACCGTGGGGCCTATCCGCTTATGGCTACCGCTATCCTGGCCGGTGTGTTTGCCATCACCACGCGCTCCATGGTTCAGGGCGACAGCGTGTTGAGGAAGCTGATGTACCTCTGGTTGGGCCAAAACCTATTCCTGGTGGTGACAGCGGCATTTAGATTGAGCCTCTATATTGAAGTTTACAGCCTCACCTATCTGCGACTTGCCGCCTTAATCTGGATGGGGCTGGTTTTTTTTGGGGGGTCTCTGATCCTCTTTCAGATTTCTCACGCCAAGAGCATTGGTTGGCTTGTGCGCTCTAACCTCATTGTGTTGTCAGCGACGCTCTATCTCTGCTGCTTTGTCAATTTCGCTTGGGTGATTGCCGACTTCAATTTGAATAGCGGAGATGCTCCGCTCCAACCTGATGCTCATTACCAACTTGATGCACATTACATCTGCGATTTGGGGGAATTTGCCTTGCCAGCCATTCGCGCGTTTGAGGCAGAAACCAAAACGACTCTTTGCGCAGGGTATGATGTTCAAATGCCCTGGCACACGCCGATTATGAACTGGCGTGATTGGGGCTTTCGCAAATGGCGACTTCAGGTCTATCTTGCGGAATAATCAACCAGGTATGTATTTGATGTCAGGTCACATTCTCATTGTCGATGACGACCCGAATATTCGCGAGGTGATTGGCTTTGCTGTCGAAAAATCCGGGCTTGCCACAGAGTTTGCGGAAGACGGCATTGCCGCACTTGCGGCCGCAAAGGCCCGCAAACCGGATTTGATCGTCTTGGATATCGGGTTGCCGGAACTGGACGGGCTGGAAGTGTGTCGCGAGGTGCGAAAATCCTCAGACGTGCCGATCCTTTTCCTGACCGCACGCGATGATGAAATCGACCGGATTGTGGGTTTGGAACTCGGTGGCGACGACTATGTGACAAAGCCCTTTTCGCCGCGGGAGCTGGTGGCCAGGATCAAAGCGATCCTTAAACGCACCCGCGTTGTTGCAAAGGTCGACACCGACATGCTGTCACATGGCGATCTGATGATGGACGCTGATCAGCACAACTGCACATTCGCCGGGCAACCCATTGGCTTAACCGCATCCGAATTCACCTTGCTCAAAGCGTTGGCGGCGCGGCCAGAGCGGGTGATGTCTCGGCAGTCGATCGTGGACGCTGTGTACGGTCACAACGTACATGTTTCAAATCGGACAATTGACAGCCATATCCGCAACATCCGGGCCAAACTGTACCGCGCGGGATGCACCGAAAGCATCGTGACTGTTCATGGCGTTGGGTTGAGGATGGGCGCGTGCCGGAAAACGTGAGACAAAAATGGCGACCGCGCTTGTGGACAGTGGTTGCAATGGTCTTGGGCGTGGTGCTGTCGTTGCCTTTTGCGGGATTGTTCCTATTCAAGCTCTACGCCAACCAGCTCGTGCAACAAACCGAGGAAAGTCTGCTGGCTCAAGCCGCCATTATGGCCGCTGTCTATGCACAGTCCTATGAGGCCGCGGTCGAAAACGAGGCCGTGAGTTCAGACGTCGAGCAAGGTTTTGCCCCAACTTTTCCTTCCTTATCAATGAGTTCAGGAATCCTGCCACAGCGCCCAGATGCGTCACCCATGGTGGACGATCCCTTGCCCATCTACCAGGACATTGGACCGGAATTGTCCCACGTGGCCTCCACCGCGCAAACCAACACGTTGGCCGGGTATCGTTTCTTGGATACCCACGGAAATGTCATAGGAGGGAGCGCAGAGATCGGTCTGTCTCTGGCGCACGTCAAGGAGGTGCAACGCGCTCTTGACGGTGAAAACATGTCCGTCGCCCGTTTGCGCATAAGAGACACGCCCGAACCGGCGCTCTATTCATTCAGTCGCGGCGCCCGTGTCAGAGTGTTTGTGGCGGCACCGGTGCGATCCGGAGATGACATTATCGGCGCTGTTTACATCAGCCGCACGCCAAACCACATCTTTCGCTTTCTCTATGGTGAGCGATTTAACCTCTTAAAAGCCAGCCTGTTTGTTGTGATTTCCACCAGCCTCATCGGCTTTGTATTCTGGCGCTTCATAACCCGTCCAATCCATGCCTTGATCGCGCGGACCCGAACAACGGGCAGCAACGGTCAGCGTTGGCAACCTTTGGAGCACTACGGAACGCGTGAGATCGAAACACTCAGCCTCAGCTTTCAATCCCTTACCGAACGCCTTCAGAGCCAACAGGACGCGTTAAAAACCTATACCGCCCACGTAACCCATGAGTTGAAATCCCCCTTAACAGCGGTGAAAGGCTCTGCTGAGTTGCTTGCGGAAGAGGACATGACAACGTCTCAAAGGGCAAAGTTCATCGAAAACATCGCCCGGAATACGAAGCGGATGGAAGAGCTGCTGGCAAGCATGCGCGCTTTCAGTCTGGCAGACCAAAATGCATTGACTGGAGAAGCACGTCTCAGGGACATCCTTCAGAACCTCCGTAGCCGCTTCGTTCCAATGGTCATCTCCGCAAGCGGCGCTGACAGCGCACTTCCAATCCATACGGACACGTTACGGATCATTCTAACGCACTTGCTGGAAAATGCACTGCAACATGGGGCGACAGAGGTCACACTCACAGCGAGCAGTGACGCAGTTGGCGCGAGCCTTACCATCTCAGACAATGGAAATGGCATCAGTGACGGGAACCGAGACAAGGTGCTGACACCATTTTTCACAACCCGACGCGCCCAAGGTGGCACCGGAATGGGGTTAAACATCGTCACATCAACATTGGAGGCGCTGGAGGGAACTCTTACACTGTTGCCAACCGAGAAAGGCACGATGTTCAGGATCTCATTCAATGAAGAGACAAATTGAGTAAAGATGGGCGACTTCGAAAGAAGTGCGGCGCATCCGCAGGTAAAACAACATTGAACATCTGCAAAACTGGGCAATAACATTTGCAATGTTGTCGTTCACCCGACCTCGCGCTGATCTGTCCAAAGGACCGCTTTGGGCCGAAAGCCGCCCCCAAACAACTACGCGGAGCGCTCAGCCTTGTGCCTTGATCCACGCGGCCGCGACATCACAAACCCGCGACAGCTGTTCGTCATGGCTCAGACCAGTCATCCGCTTGCGCGGCTTTAGGTCATGATCCCCATCTTCCAGCCAAGCCAGCTCAATGTGCTGCGATAGTTGATAGCCGGGCACCTCCGTGCGGGTTCCAAACGGGTCCCGCGTGCCCTGACAGACCAGCGTCGGCGTCTGTAGTCCTTTGAGATGCGCGGTGCGCAGTTTCTCTGGTTTGCCCCGCGGGTGAAACGGATAGCCGAGACACAAGAGAGCTGCAATTCCACCTGTGGCATACAGCTCATCAGCGACGAGACTGGCCACCCGGCCGCCCATGGACTTGCCACCAATCACCAACGGACCGTCACAGGACAGCGCCTCAACTGCCTCGCGGAATTCATCCTGTAACAGGTCAACTTTGGGCGGCGGGCGTTTGGGCCCGCCACGCCGCCGCGCTGCCATATAGGCAAATTCAAAGCGCGCCACCCGGACGCCACGCTTTGCCAGCTCAGCGGCAACCGATGACATGAAGGTGGCCTCCATTGTGGCCCCGGCCCCATGGGCAAACAGAAACGTCGGCGTAGACGGACCAGCTTCGTCTATCAGAAATTCAATCTCGGACATCGTCGCTCCAAAAACAAAAAAAGGCGCCCCTGGCGCCTTAACAGGACATGCAGAAACCCACCAGAACACGGGCACAAATCTGGGCAACCCCAAAGCTTCGCGAAATCCGCACTCGGATCTCGTGAGAACTTTACAAGGTTTCACACCGGCTCTGAAAATCAGGATAAAGTTGCCTCGAAACACTTTGGAAAATCCCTTAGATTCAATGGGTTATTTCTGTCCATTTTCAGATCGGAGTAAAGATCCCGCGAGATCGGCCTAAGAATCCCGCGAAACTTTTGATATCCCAATAAAAAAGCCCGCCGAAGCGGGCTTGTTAAGCGATGTTTTGTGAAGACGATTAGCTAGGTTCATGCACCTTCAGTAAAGAGGCGACATCAACATAGACTGCCCCCACCCCGGATCTGTCTGGATGCATGAAATCTCGGGGTCTCGCCCAATGCACAAATAGGATCGCACAGTTCCGCAGGGTTCATCGCGAAGCTCAGGCAAGTGGCCTTCTTGGTTGGTGCTGGGGAAAGCCATCACCCGTGTTTGTCGCAACGCTGTACATGACGGAAACCCCAAATCAACCGAAAGCGCCAATCGGCCTGCTCACCGTCCTCAATCAGGCATGACGGGCAATACCGCGCAGCCCGAGGTGAGAGAAATTGCTTAGAAGTGTCTTCACCACGGAACTCACCGCCACGCTGTTTCACGCGCACAGCTGTGCGCATCAATGCATCCTGTGTTTGTCCAGTTGCGGCTGAAAGCGCTTCGACAGCATCAGGACGGCCTGAAACAAAATGCTCGACGTTGAAGTAGCGATCTTTCAGCAGTCTCCTCATGCCACAGCCAGTATGCAGCACCGACAAGCAGCCCGAGTAGGACAGAAGGGTCTCTTCAGGATCAAATGCAAGTGCGGGCTGAAGAAGTGTCATTGTCCCCACCCAATCGCTTCCAATTCCTTCTGCACACTGCGCCAGCCTGCAGCGTGAAACGGAGTCATTTCAATCGTACCATTGCTCCTGCGGAAGATAGCTTCGGCCCGCTCGAGCGTCAGCGCATCACGGCGGCGCACCACTGCATCATGCAAAAGCTTCTTACCCAACTCGACGCTGCGACGACATCCGTCCCCCCATCGACTTGCCGCCGATCACCAATGGCCCACCGCAAGCAAGCGCCGCGACCGCCATGCGGTATTCCTGCTGTAGGATGTCCATTTTAGGTGGGGGCCGCCTCGGCCCACCGCGCCGTCGCGCCGCCATATAGTCAAACTCAAACCGTGCCACCCGAATACCCCGCGCGGCCAGACCTTGTGCAACCATCACCATGAAGGGCGCATCCATTGTCGCGCCGGCGCCATGGGCAAATAGAAAAGTCGGCGCATCCGCCGCCTCACCACCGTTTATCAGGAAATCAATCTCAGCCATCATACTTCCTCGGACACGCAAAAGGCGCCCTCAGGCGCCTAGCATCAAAAAATCAAGGTTTTGCGGGAAAGCCAGCCTTTACCGCAATATATGGACAGCCACCAAGTTTCGCGAAATCCTTGCCCCGATTTCGCGACAACTTTACCCCGATTTACAGGCTCAGTGTGTCCAAACGCCCCGACGGTTGGTGGCAAAGTTCTCACCATACCCACCCTGACGGATGTTGGCTTTGCGCTTGTGCGGCTCGGTCACCTGCACCTCGATGTTGTTTTCACGCGCGTAAGTCACAGCCGCTTCTTTGCTGTCAAACTTCAGACGTACTTGGCTTTGCGTGTCACCAGAGCCGGTCCACCCCATCAGCGGGTCGATGTCTTTGGCTTCCGACGGGCCGTATTCCAATACCCACTGGTGGGTCTTTGCGGCGCCCGAGGACATTGCCGTGCGGGCTGGCTGATAGATACGCGCAATCATGATGCTCTCCTTGGCTTGTCGCTTTATCGGGGATTCTACACGCTCGGGCAAGAGGCCAAACGCAGACAAACCGCCGCAAAGGCAGCGCAATTCTTGTTTTCTTGGGGGGAAGCGCTTGCAAGCAGCCCAGATGCCTAACCATTCCGCGGGGAGCGAGGGGTGTAAGTGCAGTTTGGGCGGGCGACCTTAGTGGGCTGCTTGCTGAGATGACCATAGCGAGGAAGCCAATCATTTGGCAAGCGCAACATATATTTAATTTCAAGAATTGGTAGAATTTTGTTCTAAAATTACCGATCGACCCGCAATTTCTTACCAAAAGCCACGCGCAGACCATTACCCCTAGGTAAGTTTACCCCCTTGCCCAGCACGGCAAACTGAATGATCCGTCAGTTTTTCTGCGCCCGCGAGGAGCCCCATGCTGCGCAACAGCATCACCCACCTGTCATCTGCCCCACCTTTCGCGCTTTTCGCCCTTGCATAAGAACAAAAAGAGACCAAAATCACGCCAACGACTCTTTCTTACACGGGACGCCAAGATGAGTGATGCAAGCAACCTGCCCCAGATGGCCGATCGCGCCGCCCAACGCCGCCCCAAGCTGGAGGGGGGCAAGCGCATTGTCATGCACACCGAGTTTGAACCGGCAGGCGACCAGCCCACCGCCATTGCCGAACTCGCGGCTGCCATTGACGAAGGGGAACGCAACCAAGTGCTGCTCGGCGCCACCGGCACCGGGAAAACCTTCACCATGGCCAAGGTGATTGAACAAACCCAACGCCCCGCCATCATTCTTGCCCCCAACAAAACCCTCGCCGCGCAGCTTTATGGCGAGATGAAAGGCTTCTTCCCGGAGAACTCGGTCGAATACTTCGTCAGTTTCTATGACTACTACCAGCCCGAAGCTTATGTGGCGCGTTCTGACACCTTCATCGAGAAGGAAAGCCAGATCAACGAACAGATCGACCGCATGCGCCACTCCGCCACCCGCGCGCTTTTGGAACGGGACGACGTCATCATCGTCGCCTCTGTCTCCTGCATCTACGGCATCGGCTCGGTGGAAACCTACTCCGCCATGACCCTCGATCTGAAAGCCGGCGGCGAATACGATCAGCGTCAGGTCATCAATGATCTCGTCGCCCAGCAATACCGCCGCAACGATGCTGCCTTCCAACGTGGCTCTTTCAGGGTGCGTGGCGACAGTCTGGAAATCTTCCCGGCCCACCTCGAAGACCGCGCCTGGAAACTCTCCTTCTTTGGCGAGGAGCTCGAGAGCATCACCGAGTTTGACCCGCTGACCGGCGAGAAAACCGGCTCGTTTGAACAGGTCCGTGTCTATGCGAACTCGCACTACGTCACGCCCAAACCCACGCTGACCCAAGCCATCATCAACATCAAACAAGAGCTGCGCACACGGCTCGATCAACTGGTGGACGAAGGCAAACTGCTCGAAGCTCAACGGCTGGAGCAGCGCTGCACCTTTGATCTGGAAATGATGGAGGCGCAGGGCTTCTGCAACGGCATCGAAAACTATTCGCGCTACCTCACCGGCCGCGCCCCGGGCGAGCCGCCCCCCACCCTGTTTGAATTTATCCCTGACAATGCGCTTGTTTTTGCGGATGAAAGCCACGTCTCCGTGCCGCAAATTGGCGGCATGTACCGGGGTGACTACCGCCGCAAATTTACGCTTGCAGAACATGGCTTCCGCCTGCCCTCGTGTATGGACAACCGCCCGCTGAAGTTTGAGGAATGGGACGCCATGCGCCCCCAATCGATCTTTGTCTCCGCCACCCCATCGGCCTGGGAGCTGGAGCAATCCGGCGGTGTGTTTGCCGAACAGGTCATCCGCCCCACCGGCCTGCTGGAACCGCAACTCGAAATCCGCCCGGTGGAGATGCAGGTCGACGATCTGCTGGATGAGGTGCGCAAAGTCACCGCTGAGGGCTTCCGCACATTGGTCACCACGCTGACCAAACGCATGGCCGAAGACCTCACCGAATACCTGCACGAACAGGGCATCAAGGTGCGCTACATGCACAGCGACATCGACACGCTGGAGCGAATCGAAATCCTGCGAGATTTACGTCTCGGCGCGTTTGACGTGCTGATCGGCATCAACCTGCTGCGTGAGGGTCTCGACATCCCCGAATGTGGTCTGGTCGCCATTCTGGACGCCGACAAAGAGGGCTTTTTGCGCTCTGAAACCTCACTGGTGCAAACCATTGGCCGCGCTGCGCGGAACGCCGAAGGCCGGGTGATCATGTACGCCGACCGCATCACCGGCTCCATGGAACGCGCCATGGGCGAGACCGAGCGCCGCCGCGCCAAACAGATCGCCTATAACGAAGAGCACGGCATCACGCCTCAGACGGTCAAAAAGAACGTCGAGGATGTGTTGTCCGGCCTCTACAAAGGCGACACCGACCAATCCCGCGTCACCGCCACCATCGACAACCCGCTGCACGGCGCCAATCTGGAGGCTGTGCTCGATGGGTTGCGCGACGACATGCGCAAAGCTGCCGAGAACCTCGAGTTCGAAGAAGCCGCCCGCCTGCGTGATGAGGTCAAACGTCTGGAGGCCGTGGATTTGGCCGTGGCCGACGACCCCATGGCCCGGCAATACGCCATCAAGGCTGCCGAGGAGAAAGCCACCAAAAGCCGTGGCCGCTCTATGGCTGGTCGGGCTGGGCAGCGCGGTGGCAATGTGAAACGGAGGGGACGGTAGCCCCTACCCCACACTTGAACCGGAACTTCGCGCAGCAATCACCGTAGGGTGCGCATTCACTGCGCACCACCTCATTCACAACAGAAGGGCCAGCGCCGGACCGGGGGCTGGCGCACACACGTCCCAAGTTGGCACTTTATATCCGCCACATGTCTCCCGCCCTATCTAGCGGTTTCGACACTCGCAAAAGCGCCGGCCCATGGGGCCGGTCCGGCGGCACAAGCGCCTTGTTCCGGGCCGAAAAACTCCCCCCAAAAGAGCAGGACCTCACTTTACCTCTACAAAAAGTTGTTTACTATTGGGGGGCCAAGAATTTCCTTAGTGGACAAGATGAATGCCTATTCTCATTGCTATTCTAACCGCCGTCGGGGGCGCAATCTGGTGGTGGGCTCGAATGAACCCGCGCGAAGCGATTGACACAGCGTCTGACCTGGCCACGACAGCAATCAATGCGCCGCGTCGTCTCGCCTTCCGTCGCAAGACCGGTCAACATCCCGTCGAAGGCATCGATGACCCCCGCATCGCCATCTGCGCCATCGCGCAGTCCTTTCTGGAACTCGACGGCCTGCCGACACAGGAAACCCGCGACCAACTGCATGTCCTGCTACGCAAAAAACTGCGCTGTTCCGAGGAGGAAGCCCATGAGATGGAGGTGCTGGGGCGCTGGTTGATGACCCAATGTGACGGACCAACCTACGCCATCCCGCGCCTCGGAAAACGGCTTTATAAGCTGGATGGCGGCAGCGCATGGGACACACTTCAGGATGTCCTTCAGCCTCTGATTCAGAACGAGCTTTCACAGGGACAAATCAACGCAATTGATGATTTGCGTCTGGCCTTCAAAAGGTAAACCGCTTGGGGCGGGTCGTTGCGCCTGCCCCCCTAAGCCTTATACCCCTCTGAGGCCTCATAATACGCCTCAAACCCAATCCGATCCCGCACCTCAGCAAACGACATCAGCGCGCTGTCCTGCACCTTATCCGCCTTCAGCTCGGCCAAGGTCTCCACCACCTGCTGCATCACCGCAGACAACAGGGTCAGCGGATAGGCCGCGATGTTGAACCCCATGTCGCGCAGCTCGGCCTGCGGCAGGATCGGCGTGTCGCCGCCTTCCAGCATATTGGCCATCAACAGCCCCGGCGTTTCCTCACAAATCTGGCGCATCTCATCCACACTCTGTGGTGCCTCAACAAAGATAATGTCCGCGCCCAGCTCAAAGAACCGCTGCGCCCGCTCAATCGCCTCGCTCATGCCATGTGCCTTACGCGCATCCGTGCGAGCAAGGATCAGCACGTCCTCTTCCTCCCGCGCATCCACCGCCGCCTTGATGCGATCAAACGCCACCTCGCGCTCCACCACCGCCTTGCCCGGCGTGTGGCCACAGCGTTTGGGCGCCACCTGATCCTCAATCATCACCGCCGCCGCCCCAGCCCGCGCCAGACCCTTCACGGTGCGGATCACGTTCATCGCATTGCCGTAGCCGGTGTCGCCATCGGCCACAAACGGCAGGCTGGTGGCCTCCGCAATGTTGCGCGCATGGTCAACCACTTCGCCATAACTCATCAGCCCCAAATCCGGCATGCCAATGCGCGAGGCCGAGGCGGCAAAGCCCGACATAAACGTCATGTCAAACCCCGCCTGCTCGATCAGCTTGGCGGACAGCGCATCATAACAACACGGCGCCACCACCAGCTCTTTCTGTTCCAAAAGCGAGCGCAGCCGTGCCGCGCGCAGGTTGCGCCCCTCGTTGGGCGCAATGCGAACTGTATTTGTCATTGTCAGTGTCCTTCTGCTCAGCGGGCCAATTCATACGGGATATACAGCGCCAGCGCAGGCCAGAACCACAACAGCACCGCCACCGCCAACATGATCACCGCAAACGGCAAGGCCCCCTTGGCCACCTCTTGCAACCGCGCATTGGCCACGGCTTGGATGACAAACAGGTTCATCCCCACCGGCGGCGTGATCAGCGCGGTCTCAATCAGCACAACAAAGAAGATGCCAAACCAGATCGGATCAATCCCGATGTTGAGCACAGCTGGCAACAGCACCGGCACCATGATCAACAGCATCGACAGGCTCTCCAGGAAGAACCCCATGAACAGCAACACCAAACCAACTGCCAGAATAAACAGGCTTGGGTTGGAGATGTTCTCGGTCAAAAACGCGCTAATGGATTGTGGGATCAGATACAGCGTGATCGCGTAGGAAAACACCTTCGCCCCCGCCACAATGATCAGCACCATCACCGACGTCCGTAACGAGCCTTCCACCGCCTCACGCAGCTTGGCCCAATCCATACGCCCCATGGCAAATGTCATGATCAAAGCAATCACAAAGCCCAACCCCGCGCTTTCTGACGGCGTCGCAATACCTGTGTAAATCGAGCCAACAATCGCCACCGCCAGCGCCACGGTTGGCAGCGCCATCAGCGAGGCCCGCCCGCGCGTGCCCCAATCGGCTTTGGCAATCGGTTGATAGGCGCCAGAAAAGCGCGAAAACAACATGCCGTAGACAATGAACGCCGCAGCCAAAAACAACCCCGGCCCAATACCAGCGAGGAACAGCGTCGGGATCGAGCTTTCCGTGACCACGCCATAGATGATCAGCGGGATCGACGGCGGGATCAAAATCCCCAAGGTGCCGCCCGCCGCCAACATGCCGTAGACAAACGGTTTGTCGTAGCCGCGTTTGGACATCTCCGGGATCGCCACGGTGCCAATCGTTGCCGCCGTCGCCACCGAAGAGCCGGAAATTGCGGAGAACAACGTGCACGACAGGATTGTCGCCACACCCAGCCCGCCGGGCCAATGCCCGACCCAACTTTGCACCGCCGCATAAAGATCACGCCCCACACCGCCTTTGAGCAACACATTGGACATCAACAAAAACATCGGCACAGCGAGCAGCTCAAAACTGTCCATCGAGCCATGCAACCGCTGCGGCACCGCCACCAGCGGTAGGCCCTTCAGGCCCAACAGGATCACCCCCAGCCCGCCCAGCGCAAAGGCCACCGGCGTGCGCAACAACAACAGCGCCATCAGCGCCACAAGAATAAAGACCGCTTCCATCAGTGTGCGCCCCCCATCACGTCATCATTGGGCAAAGGCTCCGCCCAAACGCGATAGAGCTGTGCCGCGCCTTGCAACATCAATAGGGCACTGCCAACCCACACCGGTGCGTGGGTGATCATCTTGGGCGGCGCGAGGTAAGTATCTGTTGTGTGCCCGGCCATTGTCGCCTTCAACCACAGCTGAAACCCGAAGTAGCAAGCCGTGCCCGCAAAAATGAACAGAATTATGATGGCCAAAGTCTCGGCCAAGCGTCGCCAGACTGTATTCGGATTGCTCAACAGCACATCAATGGTGACCATCTCACGGTGTTTCAGCACATAAGCCGCGCCAAGATACACCACCCAGACCTGCAACACGCGGCTGATCTCATCCACCCAAATGGTGGGCGCGTTAAACACGTAGCGCATCAGCACTTCAAACGTGATGAAAAAGCCGACGGCAAACAGAGTCCAGGCACAGAGCTTGCCTGTAAATTCAGTGATGCCATCAATGATCCGGATGATCATTGGCCACTCCTTGCTTTGAATTTTCCCGGGGAAACAAAAAAGGGAAAGCCACCGTTACTGGCAGCTTTCCCAAAAGTCTTAGTTGGTCATCGCGGCTTTCACAGCGGACACAGCAGCCGCGCCGGTGTCACCGGTTTCTTCAACAAAGCGGTCCACAACGCTGGCTGTCGCGCTCACCCATGCCGCACGCTGCTCAGCGGTCAGCTCGGTCACAGTCATGTTGGCCTTCATCTCATCAACTGTTGTGGCTTCTTCCGCGTAGATCTGGTCCCGCAGCTTCTGCTCAACTTCAGCAGCCGCCGCATCAATGATCGCTTTGTGCTCATCCGACAGGCCTTCGTAGACATCATTGTTGATCACCGCGACAAACTCGATCGCGCTGTCAAAGGTCAGGGTCATCTGATCCATCACTTCAAACAACTTGCGAGATTTCACCGCCGACGCGCCAGTCATGCCCACATCCACAGCGCCCTGCTGGTACGCGAGGAACTGTTTGGAGCCGGACATCAGTGTTGGTGCACCACCCAATTCCTGAACGGTCCAACCATGCACCTTACCGTAGGTGCGGACCTTTTTGTCTGCGATGTCAGCCGGTTCCACAATCGCGTCACCGTTGGTCAGATACACATTCCGGCCAAAGGCCTGCCACCACAGAATGCGGTTGTTGGTCTCTTTCAGGATCGCGGCGTCCAATGTAGATCGCATGTCGGAGCCCGGTGCAACGGCAGCGCGGATGTGCGCTTCGTCGCTGAAGATAAACGGGATCGACACCACGTCCACCGCAGGCACGGACCCCGCAAAACGACCAATAAACGCGGAGCCCGCCTCAACCGCACCGCTGCCCACGGCACCCGGCACTTCTTTGTCTTTGAAAAGCTGCGCAGACGGGAACAGTTGAATTTCCAACGCGCCGCCGGATTTCTCCTCAACGATGTTTGCAAAATCCTGCCAGTTTTTGCCCAAAGAGTGGGTTTCCGGCAATTGCAGCGTGACACGGATGGTCTCTGCAAAGCTGGCAACTGGGGCAACGCTCACAAGCGCAGCCGTCGCAGCCGCGGCTATCCAATGTTTCATGATTTCCTCCCAAAAATCTCAATAATACAATTCAACCCTAGGTGACGCGTGGGAAACCGGGTCACGTTTTTAGACACCGTCCGAAACAGCCGCGCAACAGTGTTTCGCTTTCCGGTCAAGAAATAGGACCAAATGGTCAATTTTGGGGCTGCAAGGAAATTTGCTTTCACTGTATACAGTTACAACGACGGAAGGGATCAGCATTGGACGACGCCGACAAACGCATCTTGCGCGCCATTCAGGAACAACCAGAGCTTACAATGCGCGAGCTTGGTGAAGTCACCGGATTGAGCCACACCCCCTGCTGGCGCCGCCTAAAACGGCTGCGCGAAGACGGCTATATCACTGAAAAACGGTATGTTTTGGACGCGCAGAAGCTTGGCTTTGACATCGTCGCCTTCTGTTTGGTGAAACTACAACTGCACACACAGGAGTCCTTGGTAGAGTTTGAGACTGCTGTCGAGTTTCTGCCAGAGGTGGTGGAGTGTTATTCGGCCACCGGAGATCAGGATTACATCCTCAAGGTGCTGGCGCTCAGCGTGCGGGACTATGAGGAAACCATCAAACAGCGCCTGCTCAAGCTGCCGCATATTGGATCCATCCGCACCAGCCTCGCGCTCAACGAGATCAAGAACACACCAGACGTGCCGGTCTGAAGAGCCAGCACGTCCGGACATTACTCAACCTATATCTGCGCCCTGCCCTCGCGCCGCATTTGCCTGACACCACGCCAAAGCGCGGGTGCTCAAAAACGGCCCCAGCTTGATCTCCACCTCTTGGAGGTAGCTTTCCAACCAGGCGCTTTCCTCTGCTGTCAGCCCGTCAAAATCCAGCATCTCGGTCATGATCGGTGCCCAGGTCAGATTGCGAAACCCAAAGAAGCCATTGTCCTCTTCGACAATCTCAAACAGGTTCTCGATCCGGATGCCATACAGCCCCGCCACATAGTGTCCCGGCTCAATCGACATCACCATGCCCGGCATCAGATCCACTTCGCTGACCGGCTTGCCGATGCGTTGCGGGTGTTCATGCACCGACAGCCGGTGGCCAATCCCGTGGCCCGTGCCGTGGTCATAATCCAACCCCAGGTCCCACAATGGGCGACGGCAAATTGCATCGATATGATGCCCCTGCGTGCCGCGTGGAAACTTCAACGTGGCCAGTGCAAAAAACGCCTTGAACACCGCCGTATAAGCTTTGTCATAGCCCTCGGGCCGCTGCCCAAATGCAAAGCTGCGGGTGATGTCGGTTGTCCCGGTCTCATACTGCCCGCCACTGTCCAGCAAATACGGCGCTTCCGGCAATATCGCCGCATCGCGCACTTCAGTGGTCGCATAGTGACACATCGCGGCATTGCCCCCCGCCGCCGAGATTGTGTTGAAACTTTCGCTCAGGTAACTGCCACTCGCTTGCCGAAAGAGGTTCACCTGCGCCTCCGCTTCGCTTTCCCGCACCGGATCACCACTGGCCGCCCGCGCAGGCACCGTTTCCGCCAACCAGGCCGAAAACTCCGTCACCGCCACGCCATCCTGAATGTGACAGGCGCGCATGCCTTCCAGCTCCACAGCATTTTTTAACGCTTTGAGTTGGGTTAGATAACTGGTCCGCTGTTCAACTTTGGCGCCAACCTTCTCCAGCGCCAGACACACCGCCATCGGTGAGAACTCGGCGTCCACCAAGACCCGCTGTCCAGTTTTCACCGACGCGCGGATCGACGGCAAAAACCCATGCGGCGGCACCACACAAATGCTCTCCGGCAGGCTGGCCACCAGATCATTCGGTAACTTGTCTGGTTCAACAAACCACGTGACCGCGCCACTCTCCGCCACCAGCATAAAGGACTGCGGGATTGGCAAAAACGGCACATCGTCGCCCCGCACATTCAAACACCAAGCAATGTTGTCCGGCTGCGTCTCCACATGAAACTGCGCCCCCTGCTGCGCCATATGCGCGGTCAGCTCCGCCACCTTCTCACTCGCTGTCTTCCCGGCAAATTGCAGCGGCATCGCACTCACCTGCCCCATCGGTGACGGTGGCTGCGTGTCCCAAATGAAATCCACCGGATTGTCATTCTGCGCCGCCAGCTGCACGCCTGTCTCCGCAACGGCCCGGGCAAACCGATCATACCAGCTTGGCGGCAAATGCATCGGATCAAACCCCACGCACCACCAATCCCCAGCCCGGTCTGCCAACCACACCTCCGGTGGCTCCTCAAACAGATGGTGGAACGAGAACCCCTCGCCCAAGCACTCTTCCCGCACCTGCACGCTGTACCGCCCGTCCACAAACATCGCGACCTCATCCATGGTCACAATCGCCATGCCAGCCGAGCCCGAAAACCCGGTCACGTATTGCAGCCGCTCATCATGCGGCGCGACATACTCGCCCTGATGCGCGTCATATCTCGGCAGGATTAGCGCATCCAACCCACGCACACGCATCTCCGCGCGCAACGCCGACACCTGCGGCGGCACAGTCCCCATCCCACAATCAGGCATGTTGGTTGATCTCCTCAGCATGGTGACAGGCCACTTCGCCCCGCCCTTCCAAGGCCCGCAGCGCAGGCACAACCGTCCGGCATTGCGCCGTCACATGGCGACACCGCACATGGAACGGACAGCCAGACGGCACATTTAGTGGCGAGGGCAATTCTCCCTCCAGCTGGATTGCAACACCTTTGTCATCCGGATCTAACGACGGCGCCGCGCTCAACAAAGCCCGCGAATAGGGATGGGACGGCGCCGAAAACAACGTCTCACTGTCCCCAATCTCGACAATCCGCCCCAGGTAAATCACCGCCACGCGGTTAGAAACATGCCGCACCAATCGCAAATCATGCGCCACAAACAGGATGGTCAGTTTCAATCGCTCCTGCAGCTCTAACAACAGGTTCACCACCTGCGCCTGCACCGACACATCCAAAGCCGAGACCAGTTCATCCGCGATCAGCACCTCCGGCTCCACCGCCAGCGCCCGCGCAATTGCAATCCGCTGGCGCTGCCCGCCGGAAAACTCATGTGGAAGTTTCTCCGCCGCATCCTGCGGCAACCGCACCAGTTCCAGCAACTCCTCAACCCGACCGGCAATCTCGTTCTCAGGTCGCATCTGATGCACCCGCAGCGCTTCCGCCAGAATGTCCCCTGTGGACATGCGTGGATTCAACGACGAATACGGGTCCTGAAACATCATCTGAACCCGGCGATTGTAGCTGCGATCTTTGCGCGCCGCCGCGCCAAAAATGTTCTCATCCTCAAAGTGGATCTGGCCACTTGTGGGCGCATACAGCCGCACAATACAGCGCGCCAAAGTCGACTTGCCACAGCCGGACTCGCCCACCACACCAAGGGTCTCCCCCTGTTTCAACTCAAGGCTCACCCCATTGAGCGCATTGACAGATTTCCCCGGCTTGCGCTGCACCACATCCAGCAGGCTGCGCGACACCGGAAACGACAAATGCAGGTCGTCGATTTTCATCACAGTCTGGGTCATGCGGCGTCTTCCTGTGTCGCGGGCAGTGGGTTGAAACAGGCGGTCTGCCGCCCCGATGCAATGTCCTGCAACGTGGGCCGCGCGGTCTGACAGGCCGGTCCGGCCGACTGACAGCGTGGCGCAAAGGCACAGCCTTCTGGCAGCGAAAACAGGCTGGGCGGCGTGCCCGGCACCGAATACAACTGCGTGCGCGGCGGCACATCCTGCGGCACCGAACGCATCAAACCTTCGGTGTAGGGATGGCGTGGAGTTTGCAGCACTTGCCGTACGTCACCCTGCTCCACCACCCGTCCGGCATACATCACCGACACCGTGTCACAGGTCTGCGCGACAACCCCAAGGTCATGTGTCACCAGCACCACACCCATCGACATCTCATCCGCCAGCTTCAGGATCAGATCCAGGATCTGCGCCTGAATGGTCACATCCAGCGCCGTGGTTGGCTCATCCGCCAGCAACAGCTTTGGGCTCGCGGCCAGGGCAATTGCAATCATCACCCGCTGCCGCATCCCGCCGGAAAACTGGTGCGGATACTCGCCAAGCCGCGAGGCCGCTGCCGGAATACCCACATGATCGAGCATCTCAATTGCCCGGTCCCGCCGCGCCCGTCGTCCCAGATCGGTGTGCGCCTTCAACGTCTCCGTCAACTGCGTGCCAACCGTCAGCAGCGGATTGAGCGAGGTCATCGGCTCCTGAAAAATCATCGCAATCTCGCGCCCGCGGATCTTGCGCAGCTGCCGCTCTGACATCGATGTCAGCTCTTGCCCCTGCCAGCGCACGGATCCGCTCACCTCACCATAGTGCCGCGCCAATCCCAGGATCGAGCGCAAAGTCACACTTTTGCCGGAGCCACTTTCGCCCACAAGCCCCTGCACATGACCTTTGCCCAGCGCAAAGCTCACATCGCGCACCGCAGGGAGGGCGGTGCCGCCCCGGCTAAAGGTGGTGCAGAGGTTCTCTACTTCCAAAATTGGGTGATCTGTCATTGTCTTTCCCCTCACCCACGTGGCCGCAAAAGGTCAGCCAAGCCATCGCCAATCAGCGAGAATCCCAACCCTGTGATTACAATCGCAATCCCCGGCATCAGGCTCAGCCACCACGCGGTGGTGATAAAGTTGCGCCCTTCGGCAATCAGCACGCCCCACTCAGCCTGCGGTGGCTGCGCACCAAGGCCAAGATAACCCAGCGAAGACCCGAGCAGGATCGCCAGCGCCATATCCGTCATCCAGTAGACAATCACCGGCGTGATCGCATTGGGCAGCAGATGGCGGAAGATGATGCGCCGATCAGAATAGCCCATGACGATCCCGGCACTGGCGTAGTCATTGCCCATCTGCGCAATGACCTCAGCCCGCATCAGCCGCGCATAGTAGACCCAACCAACCAGCGTGATTGCGATATACATATTGATCAGCCCCGGCCCCAACACAGCCACCACCGCGATAACCAGCACCAAGAACGGGAAGGTGATGACTGCATCGACCACCCGGCCAAAAATCATATCCGCCACACCGCGATAATAGCCCACCAAGGCCCCAACGGTGACACCAATGGTCAGCGCAAACACCGTCGCCAAAATGGCCATCTGCATGTTCACCGTATAGGCGTGGATCACACGCGACAGCGCGTCCCGTCCCAGCATGTCGGTGCCAAATGGATGGGCCCAGCTTGGCGGTTGCCTCACCGCCAGATAGTCAATGAAGTTGGGGTCATACGGTGAAAAAAGTCCTGGAAACAGCGCCAGCAGCGCCGAGCACCCAATGATCACCGCCCCAATCAAGAATCCCGGTTTGCGCAAGGCAATCTGTACCCGCGACAGCGGCGCATTGGATGTTTTTGCGGAGGTCACAGCAGCATCACTCATGTCAGACGCATCCTTGGATCAAGCAGGCTTTGGAACAGGTCGGTCAGCAGGAAGACAATCGACACCAGAACAGCAAAGGTCAGCGTCAGCCCCTGAATAAGCGGGTAGTCGCGGGCAAAAATCGCCTCCAACATCAACCGCCCCAAACCCGGCACCGCAAACACGGTTTCGGTCACTAATGTGCCGCTCATCAGATTGCCAATCGACAGGCCCAGCAGGGTGATGGTGGAAATCAGCGCATTGCGCAGCACATGGCGGCCCAGGATCAACCGGTTGGGCAGCCCTTTGGCCCGCGCAAACTGCACATAGTCCGCATCCAGCACTTCTATAATGGCGGCGCGTAAATTCCGCATGATGATCGCTGAGGTATACAGCGCAACCGTCATCGCTGGCAGGAACAGGTAGTGGATTTGCCCCCAAAAGCCATCGCCACTGCCCCCGACAGGGAACCAACGCAGCTTCGCGGCGAGAAACGTCAGCAGGATCAATCCGATGTAAAACACCGGCATCGACAAGCCGACTTGAAACACTGTTCGGATCACCGTGTCGGGCCATTTACCGCGATTGAGCGCGGCGACAAAGGCCAGCGGCCCGGCAATCATCAGCGACAGAGACACCGCAAAAAGTGCAAGGAACCCTGTTGTTGGCAGCCGATCAATGATCACGTCGGACACAGACGTGCGCATCATGATTGACCGTCCAAGGTCACCTTGCAAAGTATTTGTGAAGAACAGCCAGAACTGCACCAACAGCGGGTCATTCAGGCCAAGCTTTTCCCGGATTGCGGCCAAATCGGCATCCGAGGCTTTGTCGCCCGCAATTGCGATGGCTGGGTCGCCCGGCAGCAGCCGAACCAAAAGAAAGATGATGATCATCACAAGCACAAATGTGGGGATCATCAGCGCGAGGCGCTTCAGAACGTATTGCAGTCCGGCCATGGGTATTTTCCAGTTAAGTTACGCGCCGCAGGCCCTCGCCCGCGGCGCGTTGGTCGCTTACTTGCTCACAGTTGCACGAGAGAAGATGTTGGCGCCCAGCGGGGTCTGAACATAGCCGTCAACCGCTGTGGACACCGCCACCGCAAAGGGCGTCTCGTACATGAACAGCAACGGCGCAGCATCGGCGTAGATCTTCTGCATATCCGCGTATTGCTGAGCCCGAGCCGCTTGGTCCATCTCAGTACCGGAAGCTTCAAAGAGCGCGTTGAACTTGTCGCTCTCCCAACCGGTGCCAACCGCATTGCGCACGGGCGAATAGCCCAACCAGCCAGTCACCTGACTTGGGTCGTTCACATCGTCCACCCAACCATAGGTGTGGATGTCAAACTCACCAGAACGGTTCTTGGCCCCACGGGTTGCCCCGTCCACTTGCTCCACCACCAGCTCAATGCCCAGCGGTGCCCACATCTGCTGAAGCGCAGCAAAGATGGTCGCGTCATCAGACGAGCCTGCCAGAGTGGTCAATGTCACCTTGGTGCCTGCTTCGATCCCGGCCTCTTTCACCAGCGCCATGGCTTTGTCCATGTCGTAGGAATAGAGATCCAGCTTGGACGCCAAACGCGTGGAGGAGGACATCAGCGGCGCGGTCATCGGCTGACCAGCACCCTGCAGCACCAGACCAATCAACGCGTCTTTGTTGGTGGCGTAGTTGACCGCCTGACGCACCCGCACATCGTTCAGTGGGTTGGCCGAGCCATCCGCGCGAGTCTCACGCGTGTTGATTGGCGAATAGATGATCCGCGTGGACGGGTAGAGGTTCATATTGATCGCCGGATCGGCGTCCAGTTCCGCCACACGGCTGAACGGCACAAACTCCACCGCATCAACTTCGCCGGCCTGAAGCTTCAGAATGCGGGTGGCGTCATCTGGAATGATTTCAAAATGCACCTTGTCCAGATACGGCAGTGGCTTGCCATCTGCGCCCATTTCCCAGTGGTGCTCGTTGGCACAGAAGTCCATCGACGCGCCCTGCTCAAAGCCACACATATAGAAAGCCCCGGAGCCCACTCCAGCGCTTGCGGTGGCAAAGATGGCGGCGGATTTCTCTTGATCCGTTGCGCCCTCTGCCGCCTCAAACACCTCTTTGTTCACAATCGCCGTGTTGAACGTCGCCAGCATCGACAGGATCGTTGGGTCCGGCTGGCTCAGGCTCACGGTGATGGCATTGCCGTCAGCCGTCACGTCGGACACGCTGCCCAACATACCGGACCATGGCCCCAAGTCGCCATTGCGTGCGCGGTCCAAGGAGAACAGAACGTCGTCCGCCTCCAACGCCGACCCATCGGCAAACTTCAGGCCCGACTGCAGCGTCAGCGTAACGGTCTTGCCGTCTTCAGACACTTCAAAGCTCTCGGCCAAGCCGCCCACAATCGACTTCCCGTCGTCAGATGACCGCAACAGCGTGTCAAACAGGCTGCCCACCATCCAGATATCTGGGTTGCGGTCCGCGTAAATTGGATCAATCAGCCGCGAGCCGTCGTAGCGGGCAAAGTTCATTGTGCCGCCGCGTTCCTGCGCCATTGCAGGTGTCACTAGTGCGGTCGTTGCCGCCAAAACCGCCGCCATAAGGGTGCGTGTCATGTCTATTTTCCTCCCTGGTCGAATCTCTTCGGTGACCGGGAGAATAGGCAGTTTTTGACATTTTGCTAAAACTTTTTTTAGCAAAACTAAAATTTTGAGCCGGGGATTTTAGCGCTTATCCGAAAATTGGATACAATATACTGAAAACACTACCCTTCTTTCTGACATCCGCAAACCTAATTTTCTGCCGCGGTGCTCATTGGCGTGGTGCTAACCCACATCTCCACGGATTCCACATCACTCACGACACGCGAAAAATGCGGTTTTGCGGTGTTGTGGTGAATCACATCCCCCGGCCCCATGACAAACACAGCACCCTCGAGATGATACTCGACCTCACCTGACAACAGGTAACAAAACACCTCCCCGTCATGGCACATCTTTTCAGATTCATGCCCCGGCGGACGGTGAATGATCTGCGAATGCATCAAGGCCCCGGGGAAGCCTGGCCCCAATTTCTCATAAAAACGGCCTGCTGTGCCAAGCGCATAGGATTGCCGACGGTCTTTCTGAATAAACTCGGAGTAGGTCTCCGGCACGCTCAACAACTGCTCCACGCTGGTCTGCAACGCCGCTGCAATTGACATCAGCGAAGACAGAGACGGCGAGCTGATCCCGCGCTCCACCTGCGAAATGAATCCGGTGGTCAGATCCGCCTCCTCCGCAACCGCATTCAGCGTCTTGCCCAACGCCTTGCGCCGCAGACGGATCGCCTGCCCCAGCTTTTCCGGCTGCCCCTTTTGTTTTTTCTTCTTGGTTGTCGGGGAAGCCGCCATCACTCTCTCCAATGGTTGATCCGGGAAAACTGCGGCCACACCATATCAGCGGAAAAAGATATGTATACTAAAATGAATTTTAGCATGACTGCACATCGTGCCCGCGCTGTGCGCCGGTTATCTAATAACAACCCACTGATTTTGCCTGACGCGCGGCACCTGCCGCAGGCTGCTCCCAACAAAGGAGCCCCTTATGCAATTCGCCACGCCTGCTGCCCTGCTCGGCCTCACCCTTTTGACCGCCTGCGCCACACCATTGGAACGCTGTATCTCCACCGCCCAATCCGAGGTCGCCACTCTGCGCCGCGCCATCACCACCGCCGAGGGCAATATCACCCGCGGCTACGCCATTCATCGCAGCTCCGAAAGCTACACCTTTTATGACACCTGCTATGATAAGAAAGACCGCCCATACAGCTGCCCGGAAACCCGCTATCGCACTGTCGAAACCCCGGTCGAAATCGATGTGGTGCAACAACGCCAACGCCTTAAGTCCCTACGGCGGGACCTGCCCGCCGCCGAAGACCGCGCCCGCGCACATGCGCAGCACTGCACAGCCCTTCACCCGCCAAGTGGATGACAGGGACGCGCCTTAGCCCGCTCTCTTAGAAATCAAAAATATCGTCGAGGAAGCTACTCATCTTTTTCTTCTTGCGTGGCTTCTCTTCATACCGGCGCACATGGCCTTCGTCATAGCCACGCCCATCATAGCTCCGCTGCGGCGCAGGCTGCACGCTCTCCGAGGGTGGAGGTGGCGGCGGCGCAGCATAGGCCCCGGCCCGCTCGATGATCTTATCCAGTTCCCCGCGATCCAGCCAAACGCCACGACAGGTTGGGCAATAGTCAATCTCCACCCCGTTGCGATCCGCAATAACCAAGGTTTCGCCATCCACTGGACATTTCATCAAGCACTCTCCTCATTTGATACCTGCTGTAGATAGGGAGGCAGACGTGACTTTTCATCAGCCCCGCACATGTTTGCTCCGTAAGACGCCTAAAACTGCCCGTAGCAGACACCCAATCGCGCCCAATACCCGATAAAACTTATCAACTATTTGTTTTTAAACACTTTTTTCTTGAAACCCCTGGCGACTCATTCTACGTATCAATCAACAGAGCAAGCCAGACCGGCCACTCACGTACGCAGCACGCACTCCAGCACGGCCCAGCTTTCGCCAGGTCCAGCCAGACAGCAAGCCACGCACGCAAGCAGCCACGGTCCAGCCAGCGACAAAAGAACGGCGCCCAGGTTTCATCCCAGGCGCCGTTTTTGTTTGCCGTCCCTTTTGGCTTCCCTGAAAAACTGGCAAGCTCCCCCTATGACCAAATCCGACCCCATTCGCCCAACCGATGCTGACGCCCGCGCGTTGGCACGCAACCTATTGACCGCGGCCACCTACGCCGCGCTTGCGGTCACCGATCCGAACACCGGCACCCCCTCCGTGTCGCGCATCGCTCTGGCCACCGCCCCGGATGGCGTCTCGGTCACGCTGATCTCCGACCTCGCCAGCCACACCGCTGCCCTGCGTCGCGATCCGAACTGCGCTCTGCTGGTGGGCGAACCCGGTGACAAAGGGGATCCACTCACCCATTCACGCATGACGCTGCACGCCAAGGCAGTCTACCTCACCAAAGACAGCGACGCGCACATTCAAACCCGTGACCACTACCTTTCGCTGCGCCCCAAAGCCAAACTCTACGTCGATTTCCCCGACTTCTCCTTTGTCCGCTTTGAAATCTCCGGCGGCCTGCTGAACGGTGGATTTGGCAAAGCCTTCCACCTGACATCAAACGACCTGTTAGCGCCAACATCTTTCTCTTGACGCCAGGCATTAGCGTCCCCTACCGTCGCGCCATGCCTTTACACAGCCTCGATCACGCCAACATTGGCACCCAAAATCTCGACGTCATGATCCGCTTCTATGAAGAGGTGCTGGGCATGACCAACGGCCCGCGCCCGGAATTCCCATTTCCCGGTGCTTGGATGTACCTCGGCGACAAGGCCGTGGTGCATCTGGTGGGCGCGACCAAACCGCTGATCGCGGGTGGCAAGGACATCGCGCTGGAACACGCCGCTTTTGCCGCCACCGACATGCCCGCCTTCTTAGATGTGCTTAAGGCCCACGGCCTGGACCACCACCTCGGTTTCCCGCCCGGTTTCCCAATTGTGCAGGTCAACATCCATGACCCGGACGGCAACCACCTACATGTGGACTTCCACATCGACGAGCTGCCCGAAGAGCTGCGCGCCGCGACCCAAAACACCTAAACATAAACGGAGGCGCGTCAAAAAACGCACCTCCGCAAAACAGTCGCTAGACCGACGCGATACCGACGTGAAAACTCCGCCGATATTGTCGCCCTTTAACCTTTATTGCAGCAGCGCCTTGGACGCTTCAATCGCGTCAGCAATGGGTGCAAAATAACGCACTTCAATCGACGATCCGCTGCGCATCACTTCTGCCGCCTTATCCGCACCCGCCAAGTAAAGCTGGGTGGCTTGCGGCAAAGACGCCTCCGTAATGGCTTTGATCCGCCCGCCATTCACCCGCTCCCGCCCAAGGTTGGAATCTGTGTTGGCCCGCACAAAGGAATACAGCCCCCGGTTCACACGTGTCAGCGCCACCTCGGCCTCCCAATAGACCGAAGCCTTTGAAATCACACGCACAGTTTGACTGTATGTTTGGCGCAGGCAATCGATGCGATAGACCTTTGCCACTTTGGCGCATTCCCCAACACCATAGGTAAAAACATCCACAGTCCGCTTGGTCTGCTGATCAGAGAAGCCAATGTCATCTTCCGCCATTGCGGGCTGCGCCATCATCCCAACCACGGCCACGGCCGCTGCGTGCAACACTTTGACTAAGCGCATGAACTGTCTTCCTTTTGCTCTACCGAGTCACATGTACCGCGCATTTGGCATGACGCACAACCTGTGCTGCGGTGCTGCCCAACACAATGTCCTGAACACCCGGCTTATGTGACGCAATCACAATGCAATCCACCGCGTTTGCAGCCCCCCATTTCACAATGGTTTTGCCCGCATGCCCTTCTTCTACAACGCCTTTTACGTTTGGCAAGTCAGCTCCCATAGCCTCCAAACTGGCCACAATTGCGGTCTGCGCCTCGGCTTGAAACCCCTCCGGCACATAGTTGATCACATAGCTTGGAACATTGGCCATGACATGCAGCAAGCTGACCTGACCATCCTCAGCTATCAACCGATGCGCAATTGCAATGGCCTCCCCGGGGTCATGGGCTTCATCAAACGCCACTGGCACCAAAATATGCTTATACATTTCAAACTCCTAGTGGCACCGGCTGGCAAACATCTCAGTGTTCAACGTCAATCAAATGCGGCCATAACATCATACATCACAGGCTCAAAACTGCGGCACAATTGCGTGATCTTCCGATTGCGTTCTCGCATCTCTTCAGTGCGCAACATCGCCTGAAAGTCTTCCCGTCGCTGCCATTGGGAATAGTTTGCGATCCGGGTTTGTGCGTCATTCACGTGCAACCCTGCTGCAATGAACCCAGGCTGTTTGGATATGAATTGATCGTAGGCATCCGTCAATGCGTCCATCAAATCCTGACAGGTGCCCGGTGTCATTTCAAACGTGGTGATAACGGTTTGAAGGTCCGTCTCCTTGGAAATCTTCGGCAATGGTTCCTCCTTCCTTTTCCTCAGCTTAGTCCACCAATGGTCGACTTGACCACAGAATTTCCGCCAAAGCGCTTCCTCACTCCCACTCCCAAAATGCAGGACACGGTCATGTGATTGCACCAAACTACATTTTAGCTCATATTGGCGTTGGTTTTCTGCTGAGCGAACCAGATGGCTCCCCCACGGGCCACGCGGCTCGGCACCGACATATGAGGCAACCATGACCAGATTTCTAGCAGCGCCGCTTTTGGCGCTGATGCTTGTTCCCGCGCTCCCCCATATTGGTGATGCTAACACCTTAAACCGCGCGTGCCTGCGCTCCGATCGCGATGGCGTCACGCGTCAACTGTGCCGGTGCATTCAAAAAACCGCGAACAAAAGCCTGTCACGTGCGGATCAACGTTTGGCGGCCAGCTTCATCAAAGACCCACATCGCGCCCAAGAAATTCGCCAGTCGGACCAGCGCAGCCATGAGATTTTCTGGAAGCGCTACAAAAAGTTCGAAACCAGCGTTGTGTCGAGCTGCAAGCACCTGCGCTGACTTCGGCGTCCAACACCACGCACAAGCCACTTGACCCGGCGCTCTGCTCTATTCACAAAAGCCAAAGAGGGTGGAGAGATCAATGCTGAACAAAGGTGTCACCTTACGCGGCCTCGAGGTGTTTGAGGCTTTGGCTGAACACGGCTCTGTGGCACGAGCATCAGAGATCACCGGCCTATCCCAACCCGCTGTGTCACAGCAGATCCGCAACCTGCAGACCGCTCTAGGTACTGACCTGATCGACCACAGCAAACGACCGATGCAACTCACCGCAGCCGGGCGGGCTTACCTTAGTCGTGCCCGAGAAGTTTTGTCCCAATTGCGGTTGGCGCAATCCGAACTGACGGTGATGGACCTCACCCACCTAACCCAGTTGTCGATGGGCATCATTGACGATTTTGACAATGATTTAACGCCACGCCTGGTCACCAAGCTTGCAGAGTCCATGACGCGGTGTCGGTTTAGACTAGTGACCGCACCCAGCCATGAGATCACCGATGCCATTCTCAGTGGTGACCTGCACCTCGCAATCACAGCCATGTCGCCCGAAGCCATTGATGGCATAACAGAATATCCCCTCGCACAAGACCCATTTATTCTTGTAACCCCCTCCGGATATGGACCCACATCAGGCGAGATCACCCAGTCTCTTCAAGACCTTCCAATGCTGCGCTACGGGCAGGAACAATTGATCGGCCGCCAAATTGAGGCCGAACTGACCCGTGCAAAGTTTGACGTTCCCCAACGCTTCGAGATTGGTTCCAACCCCTCGTTGATGGCCATGGTTTCACGTGGCATCGGCTGGGCCATCACCACGCCGCTTGGCTACCTGCGCGCAGCGCGTTTCCACGATCAGGTCGACGCGCACCCGCTGCCCTTTGCGCCCTTCAGCCGCAGAATTTCCCTTCTCGCCAGTGGCGATTGGGCGGACACGGTACCCCGTGATGTGGCACAAACCATGCGGGGATTGATCCAGGCCCATATGGTCTCCCCGGCTGTTGAACGCTTCCCGTGGCTGGAACGCGATTTCAAAATTTTGGAAGACAACACCTAACGCTGTTTTCGATTTCCAAAAACTTCACGCCTCTGTCAACGCGACCTTAAGACCACGCGCACACCCCTCAATCAGGTCGAGCGCACCGTCAAAATCGCGGGTGTAATACGGGTCGGGCACTTCTCTCATCCCGCTGCCAGACGCATATTCCGTGAACAGCCGTACTTCCGTCTGGTTGCCACTGGGGCGCAGCTGTTCAATATCGGCGATGTTATCCGCGTCCATCCCAATGATCAGGTCAAACCGCTCAAAATCACGCGCCGTAAACTGACGCGCCCGCAAATTCGACAGATCATACCCACGCGCATGCGCGGCGTCTTGCGTCGGGCCATACGGCGGTTTGCCAACATGCCATCCTGCCGTGCCTGCACTATCTGTTTCAACCTCCGGCGCCATGTCACGAAACACCGCTTCTGCTGACGGTGACCGACAGATGTTCCCCAGACACACAAACACAACTTTCATATTCTCTCCCTCTTTGTTGCCTTAGGGATCGCTGCTACCCACTTTCAGGTCAAGTGGAGTTGCCACGCCATGCCTCCCTTGCCAGAGTGCCACCAACCCAACTTTGGAGGCCCCATGTCAAACTCGATTGTCATCCTGACCGGCGCAGGCATCAGCGCAGAAAGTGGCCTTGGCACGTTTCGCGATGAAGGTGGATTGTGGGCACAACACCGTATCGAAGATGTTGCTACACCCGAAGGCTTTGCGCGCAACCCCAAGTTGGTGCACGATTTTTACAACGCGCGCCGCGCTCAAGCGACAAAGGCTCACCCCAACGCGGCCCATCATGCACTTGCAGAACTGGAAGCAAAATTTCCAGGAACCGTGCTGATCGTCACACAAAACGTCGATGATTTGCATGAAAAGGCGGGTAGCAACAACGTATTGCACATGCATGGAACACTTCATGGGGCGCTGTGTGACGCCTGTGGCACCCGGTGGACCGCTCCAGTGACAATGATGACAGAAGACCCCTGCCCTAGCTGTAAGAAACAAGCCACCCGTCCAGATGTGGTATGGTTTGGTGAATTGCCCTACGGCATGGAGCGCATCACTGAGGCATTGTCACAAGCCGATGTATTTGTGTCCATTGGCACCTCCGGTGAGGTCTACCCGGCAGCCAATTTTGTCTCCGAAGCAGACATGTTTGGCGCTCACACAGTGGAGCTCAATCTTGAGCCCTCCTCTGGTGCATCTCGTTTTGCCGAAACGCACTTTGGGTCAGCCACTCAGGTCGTACCCACTTGGGTGGCAGAAGAACTCGCTCGAACTATCTAACAAAAAAGGCCGCTCGATGTGGAGCGACCTTTCGAGTATTGCAAGTTAAGTCAGCTACTTAGCCGTCAGACTTCTTCATGTCGTGGCCAGAGTGGTCACCGTGCTTCATACCGCCGTGCTCTGGCTTGCGCTCCAGATCCACCGGCACTTCAAGGGTCACGTCGCCGGCTTTTTCAAATGTAAGGGTCACGGTCACAACGTCGCCGTGCTCAAGGCCACGGTTCAGCCCCATGAACATCACGTGGTCACCGCCACGCTGCAACATGTGCATACCACCCGCAGGTACGGTAAAGCCCTCTTTCACGTGCAGCATCTGCATGTTGCCATTGCCGTCATCTTTGTGGGTGTGCAGTTCGGTGCGCTTGGCAACATCGGACGACACGCTGATCAGCTGGTCATCTTCTGCGCCAGAATTCTTAATTACCATGAATGCTGCGCCCGCTTTGGACATTTTGGTGGCCACACGCGCATAGGCGTCATTCACGGCAATGGTGCCTTCTGCAAATGCAGGCAAAGCAAAGGCAACGGCAGCAACAGCTGCGAGGGAAAGTGTTTTGAAGGACATAGTGGTCTCCTGACCGATAGATTTTCTCTGTGGGGTTTGTTTGATTTCAGAGAAGGTCTAACGGCGGTGCGCGCGCGCTTTCGGCAATCCAGAGAATCACGTCTTCGGCATCAAGGTGTCGAATGCGAAGCGCTTCACTTCGACCAAGGACCACACCTGTTTTTGGCTGATCAGAAGCCACCCAATTCAAGAGCGAGAAACTCACCTCGGGACACAGATGCGCAGGTCCAGTTGGATTGCCCTCGGCGTCAACAGGCACCATGACAGCGCTTTCGCCAATACAGTACTCCGCATAGCCCGATGCCACTGGCATACCGCGCGCAATGGCCATGCTGTGCCCGGTCAAAACCAACACCAGCGCCAAAACAACGGCAATATATCTGCGCAAACGAAGCATCATGGCCGCATATAGACACGCCCACTCAGAATTGTGAAGCGTGACAAAAAGAAACAGCCCCGCAAAACTGCGAGGCTGCTCAAATCTCTAAAAGATCAGTGCGATCAGGCGTTTGCGGCCTGCGCTTTGGAGATCTCTTTTTTGATCTTCAGCGCGTTGTCAGACAGCTCAACGTCTTTGGCTTTTGCCATAAACGCGTCCAGGCCACCGCGGTGGTCTACAGTGCGCAGAGCCGCTGCAGAGATGCGGAACTTGAAGCCGCGGCCCAGAGCCTCAGACTGCAGGGTCACATCGTTCAGGTTTGGCAGAAACCGGCGACGGGTGCGGTTTTTGGCGTGGCTTACGTTGTTGCCCGTCATCGGGCCTTTTCCGGTCAATTCGCAACGGCGCGACATGGGTTCATCCTCGTTTTACAGTCCACGGGGACATGGACCCCGTCAAAGCATTTGGGCGCCGCATAGGCTGCGCCCGGAATTTGTTTGGCGTCATTAGGCCGATTTGATGGGGCCGTCAAGTGATTCAGCCAGACTTTGACTGCATTTTGCGCCCTAACTTTGTGGTGGGCGATCCTGGTTATCCGAAACCCGGTTCCGGTCCCAACAAATGGTCATACCTTGATCGCGGCGCGCAAAAATTTCCGGTAGGAAGTTTTCAAAGTTGCCAATCTCTTCGACCGTGTGCAGCACCCAAGCGTAATTCTTATCCTCATAGTATAGCCAGGGGATCATCACCCGGTTGACCAACGGCTTAAGCCAGCCAGTCTCGACGCCCACGGTCAGATGATTGGTGAACTTTGCCCCCTCTGGCCCATCTTCAAATCGGAATTCCAAATCCGCCACAGTTACGCCTCGTCGCGTGGCCTTAAGAGCAAACCGAGAGGCATCCAATGCCACCACTTCAAGCCGCTCATCCAGCGCGTATTTGGGATTGCGCTGATAGACTTCTTGAATGAGCACAAAATCCCCAGGTTTCAGCGGCCCATCCGGTACGGCCTTTTCGCTGTCTAGAGAGATATGATCCTGCGGATGGCTCACCAGAAAAGCAGGCTGCGCATCCCCATCGATCACCAAGTCCAGGTCAGCATAGACCCCATACCACCAGGTTAACATCTCAGCTGTGACATCCCGCACTGGGGGATGGTCCACCTCAAACAAGGTGCGCCCATCCGGAAGATGCGTCACGGTTGAGTGGGCATTTTCAAAGCCCTTGAGTTCCCAGCCAAACTCACGTGGCTCCGGTAGTTGCACTCAATTCCTCCCGTCTCATTGCTCGCGACATCAAAACCGCCTGACGTCCCAGCACTCTTTGGTGCCACAACAGGAATAGAGTGCGCGGATTGCCTTCGTCAGGCAAGAAACATTTGCGACATTTCAAATATAGCTTTCACCGCATCACGGTGTGTTTGTCCGATCCCACACAATCACTTCACCTTGATCCCGAAGGGCATAGATGTCGGGTAAAAAATGCACCCAGGCGCTTATTTCTTCGACATTGTGCTGCATCCAAGCTTCTGTCTTTTTCTCGTCAAAGAGCACGGGAATAAACACTTGATTGATCAAGGTCTTTGCCCACCCATCGGGAACCCCAATACACAGTTGCGTCGAAATTTTGAGACCGTCAGCCGTATCTTGATACGAATATTCAAGCTCAGCGACAGTCAATCCCCAACGCACTGACCGGATGGCATAGTTTTCCGCGCTGCGCCGCAATACGCGCAATGTTTCATTTGTTGTGTACCGCATGTCCCGCCCATAGGCCTCTGCCAGGGTGACGCTATCTCCCGCCTTCAGTGGCGCGTGAGGTTTCTGGCCCGCACGTTCGATATGCGCGTGGTCACGTGGATGCCAAACCTGAAACGCCAGATAGGTCTGCCCGTCAACGGTGAGCTTTTGATGCGCATAAACGCCAAACCACCAAGCCACCATTTCTGCAGTGACACCCGGCACAATCGGATGATGCAGTTCCATGACGATGCGCCCATCCTGGGTCTGCGTAAACACCGTTTCAGCCTCTTCAAGCCCTCGCAATGCCCAGCCAAAGTCTCGGGGAGGAGGCAAGTGCTGCAACGGCCTGCTCAAAATGAGCCATCCTGACCAATGCAGACGCCATAAGAATAATCCATGTCCATAGGGGCATGATTGCGCAGACTAAGAGAGATGATCAAGCACCTCTTTGGCGGCTTGCCCTGGTGTTACCTCACCAGCGGCTACCTTAGTGTCCAGATCGGCCAGATGTTTTTGAGCGTCGCTTTGCTGCAATCGTGCCAACAGCCCCTGTCGCACCTCTTCGTGAAACCAGAATTGCGCCTGCGCTGCCCGCCGGGCGGCCCAATGCCCCTCCGCCCTACGCCACTTGATCAAAGACGTGATCTCGTCCCAAGCTGTCACAAGCCCGCTTTCTTCCAACGCAGAGACCGTCATGGCTTTGGGAAACCCTTGCGGATCTTGCGGCCGTTTGCGCAATAGGCGCAATGCGCCCGCATAATCCGCGCAGGTGCGCATAGCCGCGCTTTTTAAGTCGCCATCCGCCTTGTTCACAAGGATCACATCGGCCATTTCCATGATGCCGCGCTTCACCCCTTGCAGCTCATCGCCGCCTGCCGGTGCCAGCAACAACAGAAACAGATCAGCCATCTCCGCCACCACGGTTTCGGACTGCCCAACCCCCACGGTCTCAATCAGCACCACATCAAACCCAGCGGCCTCACACAGCGCCACAGCCTCCCGCGAGCGCCGCGCCACGCCCCCCAAATGTGTTTGGCTCGGCGAGGGGCGGATAAACGCATTTGGGTCCCGGCTTAACCGCTCCATGCGTGTCTTGTCGCCCAAAATAGACCCGCCCGACCGCGCCGAAGACGGGTCCACCGCCAGCACAGCCACACGCAGCCCCTGCGCTGTCAACATCATGCCAAAGCTCTCGATGAAGGTGGATTTCCCCACTCCAGGCGTGCCCGACAGGCCAATACGCAGGGCTTGTTTTCCAGCTTTTGACAACGTGTCGAGCAAAGCTGTGGCCTGTTCGCGATGATCAGGACGCGCGCTCTCCACCAAGGTAATCGCTCGCGCCAAAGCCCGGCGATCTTGTTTCAGTATTCTGTCACGCAGATCTGCGATATCCATGGACAAGCCTGTGTCTTTTTGATTGTGAGTCTTCATGCCGCGCATGACCCCATTTTGTCCACCCCACCCCCATCACCGTCTTGCGTCTCTGCTGCTCTGTGCCGCAGCTTTGATGCCCCAAACCGCCGACGCGGAAACGCAAAAATGGTCGGTGCACGCGTTGGGCTTCAAAGTTGGCGAGTTGAATGTGACGGGCGATCAAACCAGAAACTCTTTTTCTGGCAGTGGGAGTTTTCAAACAACGGGCTTAGCTGGCGCCCTGCGCCGCATCCACTTCACAGCACAAAGCCAAGGCACCGTGAACGGCACTAAGATCGCCCCGACACGCTACGCGGGGTCTATCGACACCGGCAAACGAGTGAGCGAAACAACCTTAGCGTTCTCCGGCAACCAGCCCCGCAAAACCGCTGGCGCACAAACCCCCGCCACCCCGATTTCCAACCAAGCCTTACGCGGTGCAGTAGACCCGATGACCATGATGTGGCTCACGCTTCGCGACCAAAACACGGACAAGCTCTGCACGTTGGACCAAACCCAATATGATGGCACCCGGCTTGTCCGCATCACACTCAAAACGCGCCATAACAGCGACGGCAAAGTCACCTGTTCCGGAACCTATGATCGGATTGGCGGCTATTCCAAAGAAGAACTTGCCGAACTCAAAACCTCTCCCCTCTCGATCACCTACACCCCTGTGGGCGACACATGGCGCGCCAGCGAAGTGCAGCTCACCTCCCGCCACGGCAAGGCCAAACTCTTCCGCCGCGACTAGCGCATGATCTCACTGGACGCCCCGCGCCCGCTGGCCGATAAGTTGCCCTATGACGCAACTGCCCATTCATGATGCCCTTGCCCCCCTGATCACCGCCCTGCGCACCACAGGTCGTGCGGTGCTGCAAGCGCCTCCGGGTGCCGGCAAAACCACCGTTGTCCCGCTGGCAATGCTGGAGGCAGGCCTCACCAATGGCCGCATCCTTATGTTGGAGCCTCGCCGCCTCGCCGCACGCGCCGCTGCTGAACGTATGGCCCAAACTCTGGGTGAACCCACGGGCCAAACTGTTGGCTACCGGGTGCGTGGTGAAAGCAAGATGTCCAAAGCCACCCGCATTGAAGTTGTCACCGAGGGCATTCTCACACGTATGATCCAGTCCGACCCGGAGTTGCCCGGCGTTGGCGCGGTGATCTTTGACGAGTTCCACGAGCGCAGCCTGAACGCAGACCTTGGCCTCGCCTTGTGTTTGGAAATTTGCGACGCATTGCGCGATGACCTGCTCCTGCTGGCCATGTCCGCCACATTGGATGCCGAACCTGTGGCCGCACTTATGGGCAACGCCCCAATGATCACGTCAGAGGGCCGCGCCTACCCAGTAGAAACCCGCTGGCTCGACAAACCCTTGCCAAAGAAGACCCGTCTCGAAGAGGCCACCGCCCGCCTGATCACCCAAGCGATCAGCGAAACGGAAGGCGGGGTCCTGGTGTTTCTACCCGGTGAAGGTGAAATCCGCCGCACCCAATCCCTGCTCAACTTACCACGCAATTGTACGGTCCACCCTCTGTTTGGCGCCATGCCTTTCAAGGATCAGCAGGCCGCCATCCGCCCCGCCAAAGAGGGCCGCAAAGTGGTGCTGGCGACTTCTATTGCCGAGACTTCGCTCACCATTCAGGACGTGCGCGTGGTTGTGGATGCAGGTCGCGCTCGTCGCGCCCGCTTTGATCCAGGCTCCGGCATGTCGCGTTTGGTGACCGAGCGAGTGACCCGCGCCGAAGCCACCCAGCGCCAAGGCCGCGCCGGCCGTGTCGCCGAAGGCATCTGCTTCCGCCTATGGACCAAAGGCGAAGAAGGCGCGCTTCTCTCTTTCCCGCCCGCCGAAATCGAAGCCGCAGACCTCACCGATTTGGCTTTGGAACTGGCCCTTTGGGGCGCGGCGCCCACAGACCTTGCTTTGCTGACCCAGCCCAACCCCGGCAGTTTTGGTGAGGCGCAATCAGTCCTTCAAATGCTGGGCGCACTGGACAACAACAACCGCATTACCCCCCACGGCAAAGCGCTCTCAGCTCTCCCCTTGCACCCGCGATTGGCGCATATATTGGCGACGTCAGGCCCCCAAGCCGCCACCATGGCCGCGCTGCTTGCCTCACGTGATCCACTGGCACGGGGTGCACCCGTTGACCTAACGCTGCGCATCGAAGCCCTGGCTGACCTCAAAACCTTCTCCAACCGCCGCCCCTATGGCGTCAACCGCGCCGCGCTGCACACCATACGTGACGAAGCCAAACGCCTCGCCCGATCTTCAAAGGCCCGCGACGCAACACCCCGCGACGCCGAGGAACTGGCCGCGCTGGCGTATCCAGACCGCATCGGTCTGCACCGCAAAGGCGACGATCCGCGCTTTGTCCTGTCCGGTGGCAAGGGCACCGTGTTGGACGAGGCAGACCCGCTTGCCGCCGCCCGCCTGATTGTGGTGACCGACACTGACGGCAACCCACGCGAAGCCCGCATTCGTCAGGCCATCCAAATCACTGAAAGCCAAATCCGCGACCTCTTTGCCCATCAAATCTCTTGGCAGAACAACTGCCACTGGTCCAAACGTGAGCGCCGGGTCATCGCCCGACGGCAAGAAATGTTTGGCGCCATCGCCCTAGATGACCGCATCTGGAAAGACGCGCCCGATGACGCCATCGCGCAAGCCATGCTGGACGGCGTGCGCGATCTTGGCATCACGCTTTCGGCCGCCGCTCAGCGTTTTGTGGCCCGCGTGGAATTGATCCGCGCAGCGGGGCATGATCTGCCAGACATGACAGCTGATGCTCTGATGGCGGAAATCAATACTTGGCTTTTGCCGCACCTCTCCGGCATCAAAACCGCGGAGCACTGGAAAAAATTCGATCTGCTCGAGCCCCTACGCGCGCGGCTCGATTGGACCCAAATGCAACTGGTGGACAGGCACGCCCCGGCGCATTTCACCACGCCGTTGGATCGGAAAATCCCCATCGATTACTCTGGCGAGAACCCCGAAATCACCCTGCGCCTTCAAGAACTTTTTGGCCAGACCTCGCACCCTATGGTCGGCAACACTCCGCTGCGGGTCACTCTGCTGTCTCCGGGGCAAAAACCGGTGCAAACCACCATGGATATCCCCGGCTTCTGGGCCAGCTCCTACGCTGACGTGCGCAAAGACATGCGGGGCCGATACCCGCGACATCCTTGGCCTGAAGACCCCACTCAGGCAGATCCAACATTGCGCGCAAAACGGCGTAAATATTAGGTATATCTTCCCCGCACCTTGACGTTATCCACAGGCAAACGTATATACAATGACACGACAAAAACGTTGACCAGATAACAAAACCGAACAGATCCGAGCAGACCTCCATGACCAACGCCTTAAAAACCGCTTTTGACAGCGTGATTGCACCTTTGTGGCGCCGCCCGCGCCGCATTCAGGTGGCGGCGCTCTGCACCCGTGAGAAGAAAGGCGCAACCGAGGTTCTGCTGATCACGTCGCGTGACACAGGCCGTTGGGTTCTGCCCAAGGGCTGGCCGATCACCGGATTGGACGCCCCGGGTGCCGCCCTGCGCGAAGCCTGGGAAGAAGCTGGCGTGAAAGAAGCCAATATCAACAGCCAGCCGGTGGGCGTTTATGGCTACGACAAACGTCTGGATGGTGGGCTTGAGGTGCCTGTTGACGTGACCGTGTTTGAAACCGAGGTCACGGAACTGGTCGACGACTTCCCAGAAGCCGAAGAGCGCACCCGCAAATGGGTACCTGCTCAAGAAGCCGCCGGTATGGTGAACGAACCACAGCTTCAGGCCATTCTGAGAGAATTGTAACCCTTTCGTAATCCATTTGTAACGAAATCGTTGCATTGACCCGGTGACGGGGGTACGCCCCGGTACGACTCAAAGCCGGGATTCTTTGTCATGACCTCGCCAAACTCAGGCAAGAAATGGTCCACGTTGGACCGCGACCTCAACCGCATCTCCCATCTGGAATCTGCCACACTCTATGTCTCCCGCCCCATGGTGGGTTTTGGCATTGCGATCGCTTTTATTGTGATCGCCGGTGTGGCAGCAGGCCTGCTGTCGGGGGGTGAATCCAACACAGCAATCATCATCGCGGCTGCTGGTATTGGCGCTTATATGGCGATCAACATCGGCGCCAACGATGTGGCCAACAACATGGGCCCGGCGGTGGGTGCAAATGCGCTCACCATGGGTGGCGCCATTGTCATCGCCGCGTTTTTTGAAAGCGCGGGCGCCCTGCTCGCAGGGGGGGATGTGGTCTCCACCATTTCCAAAGGCATCATTGATCCCACCGGCATGGCCAACACCACCATCTTTATTTGGGCGATGATGGCCGCGCTGATCTCGTCAGCGCTGTGGGTGAACCTGGCCACCTGGGTCGGCGCACCGGTGTCCACCACACACTCGGTTGTAGGCGGCGTTATGGGCGCAGGAATCGCGGCTGCAGGCTTTGCCGCCGTGAACTGGCCCACCATGGCCAAAATTGCGGCCTCCTGGGTGATTTCCCCGGTGCTTGGCGGGGTGATTGCCGCCGCCTGCCTGGCCTTCATCAAAACCAAAATCATCTACCAAGACGACAAAATTGCCGCGGCCCGCCGCTGGGTGCCCGTTCTGATCGGTATCATGGCGGCTGCCTTTGCGTCTTATCTGGCTCTCAAAGGCCTCAAGCGGATCATCAAAATTGACCTACAAACGGCCCTGCTGATTGGTGCAGCCACAGGCGGTTTGTTTTACGTGGTCTCCGCCCCGCTCATTCGCCGCCAATCCGAAGGACTGGAAAACCGCAACAAATCTCTCAAAGTGCTGTTTGGCATCCCACTGGTGTTCTCCGCCGCGCTCCTCTCGTTTGCCCATGGCGCCAACGATGTGGCCAACGCGGTCGGCCCGCTCGCTGCCATTGTACACGCTGCTGAGTTTGGCGAGTTTGCCGCTAAGGTTTCGATCCCAAGCTGGGTGATGATCATCGGCGCCTTCGGGATCTCCTTTGGCCTGTTCCTATTTGGCCCCAAGCTGATCCGTATGGTGGGCGAGAAGATCACCAAGTTGAACCCGATGCGCGCCTACTGTGTGGCTCTGTCTGCCGCAATCACCGTGATTGTCGCCTCTTGGCTCGGCCTGCCAGTGAGCTCAACCCACATCGCAGTGGGCGGCATCTTTGGCGTCGGTTTTTATCGCGAATGGCACGCAGAACGACGCCTGCGCAAAACCGCCGTGCAACGCGCGACCGAAAAGCGCATCGCGCCCGAAGAACGCCGCCGCCGCAAACTGGTGCGCCGCAGCCACTTCATGACCATCATCGCCGCCTGGGTCATCACGGTCCCTGCCGCCGCGTTGATGTCGGCTGTGATCTTCTACCTGCTGAATTCACTCAGCAGTTAAGCCTCAGTTGTCTGCGGGTGCCTCCCATCCCCGCAGACGGTCCCACACCTCCAGGGCCGACAGTTTGGGTGACCCTGCGCGTTGCGTTTCCGCTTCTCGGATCAATTCTGCAATCACCTCATTGATTGGGGCATCCCCTTCGACTTCTCGCGCCAGCTGCACAATCTTGCCCTGCAACACGTCAATTTCGGTAGCACGCCCTTTCTCAAGGTCTTCCCACATAGAACTGCGGGCATTGGGGTCGATCGACAGCATGGTCTTCGCCACCAGCCGGAACGCCCAGGTTGGCAGCGTCAAAATCCGCGGCACCAGCCACATCGGCACCTTGGCGACCGGGTTCTGACAGGCCAGCTCCGCCGCCCGAAAAACCGCCATTGCTTCAACCATCTGCGCAGCCATCAACCGCCGCCAACCTCGCTCACCGATCTGCGTCCGCAGCGGCAATCCCGATAGTGCATTCAACGCGTTGTTAAGGTTGATCAACAGCTTGCCCCACTGCACCGCCGCAATAGCTGCGTGCTCATGAACGGCCAAATCCGGCACGCTCAATTGCCGTCCTACAGGCCCCTGACCGCGCTCAATGAGGATGTCGCCACTGGTGCCCCGATGAAAGCGGCCACCGCCGACCCAGACCACATTGAACGGCACCATACCGGCCCGCACGTCCCAGCCCGGCAGCATGTCGCGCAGCTGCGCCGCGTTCTCCACCCCGTTCTGCAGGCTGACCACCACCGCATCCTCCGGCGCATGTTCTGCGATCTGCGCTGCGATCTCTTCGGTCGCTCTGCTTTTCACAGTCACCAAAACAATATCAGCGTCCGCCAAACAGGCCGGGTCCGCGCTCATCGCAAATTGATCTGGCGCCAAAGCCACGTCCAAATCGCCAAAATCTGTTAGGGTCAGACCATTCTGCGTGATCTCGTCAGCTGTCTGTGGGCGCAACAACAGCGTCACATCCCGCCCGCTCCGCGCCAACAGCCCACCGACAAAACAACCAATGCTGCCGGCTCCGGCCACCACAATCCGGGGCGCGTTCTTACGCCCTTGCGCCTCACCCATCCCGCGCTCCCTTTGTCCTCTCGCAAAGCCAGCTTAGGCGCACATCGGACACCCAGACAACAAAAAGGGCGCCAGCACCGCTGACGCCCTTACGTTACACAATGCGGCAAGCCTTAGCTCTGTAGGCACCACTTCATGATCGCCTTTTGTGCGTGAAGCCGGTTTTCCGCCTCATCAAACACCGCCGAATTTGGCCCATCCATCACGGCGTTGGTGGCCTCTTCGTTACGGTGCGCCGGCAGGCAGTGCATGAACAATGCGTCATCCTTGGCGTGGCTCATCAACTCTTCGTTGACCTGGAACCCACGCAGTTGATTGTGCCGACGCTCCCGCGCAGACGGCGCATCATGCATGCTCACCCAGGTGTCCGTCACAACCAGGTCCGCGCCTTGTACCGCTTTCACAGGATCACGCTCAATCTCGACGTTCACGCCTTTGGCGCGGGCTTCATCAATGAACCCCTGCTCCGGATCCAACGTTTGCGGGCCGGTGAAGGTCAAATCAAAACCAAACTGCCCTGCCGCGTGGGCAAAGCTGGCAAACACGTTGTTGCCGTCGCCAGACCACACAACTTTCTTGCCCGCAATTGGCCCCATCTTTTCTTCAAACGTCAGGATGTCCGCCATGATCTGGCACGGATGCGTGCGGTTGGTCAGCCCGTTGATCACCGGCACAGTGGCGTTCTCCGCCATCTCCAGCAGCGTCGCCTCCTCAAAGGTCCGGATCATGATCAGGTCGACATAGCGACTCAGCACCTTGGCCGTATCCGCCACGGTCTCGCCATGGCCCAGCTGCATCTCAGAGCCGGACAGTACCATGGTCTGCCCACCCATCTGGCGCACGCCCACGTCAAAGCTGACGCGGGTCCGGGTGGAGGGCTTTTCAAAGATCAACGCCACCATGTGATCCTTCAGAGGCAAATCATCGTCCAGCGCGCCTTTGGGGCGGCCATTGCGCGCGTCTTTGATGGATTTTGCGCTGTCGATCATGCCCCGCAGATCATCCACGGCTGTCTTATTGATATCCAGAAAATGCTTCATCTACTTTGTCCTTACCCTTGTGCGCCCACTTGCGCCGCTGCCTTATCAAGCCGCACAACGGCCTCGGCGATTTCTTCATCAGTAATGTTCAGGGGCGGCAGCAACCGCACCACATTGTCTGCCGCAGGCACGGTCACAACCTCGTTGTCGTAGCCTGCTGCCACAACGTCGCCACAGGCCGCCTTGGAGCACTTCAACCCCAGCATCAGCCCTGTGCCACGCACCTCCTCAAACACCTCGGGGTGCTCCGCCACCAGCCCTTCCAGCTTCTGACGCAACAGACCCGCTTTGCGGTTCACCTCCGCCAAGAACGTGTCATCCGCGACCACATCCATAACCGCGCCACCCACGGCGCAAGCCAACGGGTTGCCGCCATAAGTCGAGCCATGTGTGCCCGCAACCATGCCGCTCGCGGCCTCTTCTGTGGCCAGCACGGCACCCAGCGGGAAACCACCGCCAATGCCTTTAGCGACCATCATGATGTCTGGCGTCACTCCGGCCCACTCATGCGCAAACAGCTTGCCAGTCCGGCCCACGCCACATTGCACCTCATCCATGATCAGCAGAATGCCCGCTTGATCGCAGATTTCCCGCAACGCCTTGAGGTCCGCATCCGCCATCGGGCGAATACCACCTTCGCCCTGCACCGGTTCAACAATAATAGCTGCCGTCTGATCGCGGATCAGTGCTTTGGCCGCGTCCAGATCACCCCAGGCCACCTGATGGAACCCTGGCAACAACGGCCCAAAGCCCGCTACCAGTTTCTTAGAACCAGCCGCCGCAATCCCGGCGGAACTCCGGCCATGGAACGCGCCTTCAAAGGCGATAATCTCCACCCGCTCGGGCTGGCCGTTGTCGTGCCAGTACTTACGCGTCATCTTCACTGCCAGCTCACAGCACTCGGTGCCCGAATTGGTGAAAAACACCGTATCGGCAAAGGTATGTGCCACCAGCTTATCCGCCAGGGCCTGTTGTTGCGTGATGTTGTAGAGATTGGACACATGCCACAGCTTGCCGGCCTGTTCGGTCAGGGCCTCCACCAACACCGGATTGGCGTGGCCCAACACGTTCACAGCAATGCCCGCGCCAAGATCGAGAAAACGTCGGCCATCCGCCTCGATCATCCAGCTTCCTTCGCCCTTCTCAAACGTGAGGGCGGCGCGGTTGTATGTCGGCAAAACGGACGGGATCATGTCGATCTTCCTTTTCAGATCATGAGCCTTTGTGACTGCATCACTTGAGGCATTTACGTCAATGTTTTTGAGAGCTTATGCGCCACTTTGCAGCGCAATGGATCAGGTACCGGTCACGCAGTGGCGCGTCGGCGTCGTACAAAAGGGATATCTGTGCGTTTGATCATTTGCACTGCCTAGAGGCATTGGCGCCAAATGGGAACCCCGATCTTTCGATTCGCGCAAAATTTATGACATCTGTGCAAATCGGCACACTCGAAGGCCTAGGCGAGACGTCATAGAGCCCCGACTTGCCGTTCGGAAAATGCAGGCTCATAACCACCTTATGAGCGAACAGACCTTGCCCCGCACCAACCCAGCCTTAGCCGCTGCTCTGACCCTTGCCGCCTCCGCCTTTGCGGCAGGCACCACGCTACTGGCCAAAGCACTGGGAACCGGTGTTCTGGGCCCAGAGCTGCACCCGCTTCAGATCAGCCACGGCCGCTTTCTGTTCGCATTTCTTGGGTTTGCCACAGCAGCAATGATCATCCGACCGCAAATCACACGCCCTGACTGGGGCCTGCACGTGGGGCGGTCCACTTTAGGCTGGGGCGGCGTGACGCTGATGTTTGCCGCTGCCACCTTCATTCCGCTCTCAGATGCCACCGCGATCAGCTTCCTCAACCCGGTGGTTGGCATGTTGCTGGCGATCCCGTTTCTGGGCGAAAAGATTGGCCCTTGGCGCTGGGGCTCCGCCGCCCTCGCGTTCACCGGCGCCATGGTGCTCACCCGACCCGGCGCTGGCGCGCTGGAGTTTGGCGCCTTTTTGGCCTTGGGTGCAGCTTTCGCCATGGGGGGCGAGCTGATCTTCATCAAAAAGTTGACCGGCCGCGAACGGCCGTTTCAAATCCTGCTGATCAACAACGCCATCGGCCTCATCATAGCCTCTGTCGCCGCCGCCTTTGTCTGGCAAACGCCAACTTTACAGCAGTGGGCCGCACTGGCTGGAATCGGCCTGCTGATGGCTTCCGCCCAAACCTGCTTCATCAATGCCATGCGCCTGGCAGACGCCAGTTTTGTCAGCCCGTTTTTCTACACATCTCTGGCCTTCGCCGCGCTTTATGATGCGCTGGTATTCTCGGTCCTGCCTGACGCCATCAGCTGGCTTGGCGCAGGTATCATCCTCTGCGCCGCCGCTGTGCTGGTCTGGCGCGAAGCCCGCAACCGTTAAGTCCAAAACGCAAAAGGCCCCGCCAAAGCGGAGCCTTTCAAAACCTGTTCTGTCAGCGGATCTTACTCAGCCGCGACCAGCTCTCCGGCCAACGCCTTGTGGATCAGCGCAACGGTCTCTTCCACGCCATAAAGCGCAATAAAGCCGCCAAAACGTGGACCTTGGGACGCGCCCAACAGAACTTCGTAAATCGCCTTGAACCAATCGCGCAGCGGCTCAAACCCGTGGGTTTTGCCAATCGCAAACACAATCGATTGCAGGAACTCTTCATCTGCAAAATCCGGCTCTGGCAAAGCATCCTCGTTGCCAACAAGCGCATTCTTCGCCGCAATCACCGCCAGCGCGGTTTCCGCAGAGCCCAAGGCCCCCGCCAGATCTTCCAACGCAGCGCGTTCTTGATCGGTGGGCGCGCGATATTCTTTTGCGGGTTTCACAAAATCTTTGAAGTAGCTCACGGCATGACCCGCCGCCGCATCCATACCCGGATGGGTTTCTGCGGTGGCATCTGGCGCATATTTGTTGATGAAGCCCCACATGGTGGCTTTGTCTTCCGCTGAAGACGCGGAGGCGAGGTTCAGCAACATCGAGAACGGCACCATCATATCAGATTGCGGCACGTCGCCGCCGTGGATGTGCCACACTGGGTTGTTGAGCTGCGCCTTGATGTCCTGCGTGTGATACGCCCGCAACTGCTGGTGATACTCATCAACCGCCTTTGGGATCACATCAAAGTGCATGCGCTTCGCCGTTTTAGGCTTCTGGTACATGAAGTACGCGAGGCTCTCCGTGGAGGCATAGGTCAGCCACTGGTCAATCGACACACCGTTGCCAGACGACTTGGAAATCTTCTGACCACTTTCATCCAGGAACAGCTCATAAGAGAAGTGGTTTGGCTGACGCCCGCCCAACGCACGACAGATCGCATCATAGATCTTCTCGTTGGTGGCGTGTTCTTTACCATACATTTCAAAGTCCACACCCAACGCCGCCCAGCGCGCGCCAAAGTCCGGCTTCCACTGCAACTTCACATTGCCGCCAGTCACCGGCACGGTCCACTCTTTGCCGTCCTCATCGTCAAAGGTGACGGTGTAAGTCTCGGCACAGACCTTCTTCATCGGCACATAAAGCACACGGCCCGTTTCAGGGTGCAGAGGCAGGAAAATTGAATAGGTTGCCGCCCGCTCTTCCCGCAGGGACTTCAGCATAATCGCCATGACCTCGTCATAGCGCTCGACAGCGCGCTTCAGGATTTCGTCAAACTGACCGCTGCGATAAAATTCCTTGGCGGAGTAGAACTCATACTCAAAGTTAAATGTGTCGAGGAACCGGCGCAGCATGGCGTTGTTGTGATCGCCAAAGCTCTCATGGGTGCCAAATGGATCTGGTACCGACGTCAATGGAACCTGCAAATACGGTTCCAGCTTCTCCGGGTTTGGCACATTGGACGGCACTTTGCGCATGCCATCCAGATCGTCTGAGAAACAGATCAACTTGGTTGGGATGTCGCTGATCGCCTCAAAGGCGGTCTTGATCATTGTGGTGCGGGCCACTTCGCCAAAGGTGCCGATATGTGGCAGGCCGGAAGGACCGTAGCCTGTCTCAAACAGCACATATCCCTTCTCCGGCGCACCCTTTGCGTAGCGTTTGAGAAGCTTGCGCGCTTCTTCAAAAGGCCAGGCTTTGGATACGAGGGCTGCGTCGCGCAGGTCAGACATTGTCCATCTCCGATGTCGGGATTGGTTTCAGCAAAATCATGCCTAGTGCTTCGTTACACCAGACAATCTGCCGCTTCCTATTGCTCCTTGCGGGGTCAGTCAATATTCTGCACCGCAACAAGGTTATTTCAAAGGAATTCCCAGTGCCGGATAAGACCCCAACCACGCTCACGCCACAAGACTGCCTTGTCGCTGTGATGATCGCCGTATCGGCCTCTGACGAAAACATCCGCACTGCCGAGCTGGTGAAGATTCAGGTCGCCGTGAACAATCTGCCGGTCTTTGCCGAATATGACATCGATCGCATGCAACACGTCAGTCAGCTGGTGTTTGAATTGTTTGAGCAAGAAGACGGGCTGGCGGCGCTGTTTGGCCTCGTGCGTCACGACCTCCCCGAGCACTTGTTTGAAACCGCCTATGCGCTGGCATGTGATGTGGCGGCAGCGGATGGCACTTTGGCGGAATCCGAGCTGCGCATTCTCGAAGAGATCCGCTATGAGCTAAGCATTGACCGGCTGCACGCCGCCGGCATTGAACGCGGCGCCCGCGCCCGTCACATGGTCTGAGACAGCATTGCGGTTATCAGGCCTGTTCTGATGACCGCCCCTCTTTGGCGATTATTGATATAAGCTCCCGCTTTCGGAAGGGCTTGCTCAAAAAATCATCCATCCCGGCGTCCAAGCTTGCATCAATGTCACTCGGCTGCGTGTTGGCAGTCAGCGCGATGATCTTACACGCTGTCCGGTCAGCACCTCTTTCAAAAGCACGAATTTGCCGGGTAGCGTCCAAACCGCCCATCACCGGCATCAGCAGGTCCATTAAGACAACATCCCATTCGCCCCCCTCATATGTCTGAACGGCCTGCTGCCCATCCTCGACAAACACCAAATCCGCGCCAGCAGGGGTCAGCATTTTTTTCACCACCAATTGATTGGTCTTATTGTCTTCCGCCACCAGCACTTTGAGGCCCTGTAACGAAGGCAGCGCCTCGCCGTCCAGTGCGGCGTGTTTGGGTGACACAACAAGTTCAAAATCCAATTGTGGCGGGCGGTCCTCGTTGTTTGGTGAGGGAGCACAACACGGCGGTGCCTGTACGTCTTGATCCTCCGCAACCGGGAGATCCAAACACACTTTGAAGGTGGCTCCATTCCCCCGCGTGCTCTGCACCGAAATCTTCCCGCCCATGCGCTCAACCACCGCCCGCGTGATTGCCAGTCCCAGCCCTGTGCCTTCCTCGCGCTGCATCTCCGGCCGATCCACCTGCTCAAAAGCCGAGAAAACCATCTCCTGATCGTTCGGCGCGATACCAACACCCGTGTCAGAGACAGCTATTCGCAGAGGCAAAGTCGCTCCCGGTTCATAGGCCACGTGAATACGGACATGCCCCTCTGAGGTGAATTTGATGGCGTTGCCGACAAGATTAAGAACCACCTGCCGCACCCGCGTACCGTCCCCAACAAAGGCGTCAGGCACGTTCGGCAGGTAATCTTCCAGCAGATCCAACCCTTTGGCCTCAGCCCGCGCGCTCAACAAAGTGATGGTTTCCGAAATCAAACTGCGCAACGAGAACGGCGCAACATGCAGTGAGATTGTCTCAGATTGAATTTTGGAGAAATCCAGCACGTCGTTCACAATCTCCAAAAGCGCGTTGGCCGAGTTAAAAATCGTTTCAGAAAAAAGCCGTTGCTGGTCATTCAATGCGGTTTCCCGCAACAATTCACACATCCCCATAATGCCATTCATCGGTGTGCGGATCTCGTGGCTCACATTGGCTAAAAACCGATCTTTCGCCTGCACAGCTTGCTCTGCGCGCTCCTTGGCAACTCTGGTCAACTCCAAGGCATCATCGCGCTCTCTCATGGCGGAGACATCCATAGAGGAGCCAACCAAATAGGCCAGCGAGCCATCTTCGTTAAACAAAGGGCTGAGCGTGGTGCGCATAAGGGCAACATTGGCGCCTTTGGGGATTGGCACCTCATAGGTCACCTCCTCCGCCTGGGCCACGACGTTCAAATGGTGCGCCAACCCGCGTTGGCCAACCACGCCGCCAAATACTTCAAGGGCGGTTTTGCCAACCACTTGATCCAGAGTGACCTCCGCATATTCCAACGCAGGTTGGTTCGCAGCCACATATCGCGGCATACCGTCGTCGCACACTTCAAGCACAAACACAGAAAAGGCGATCGAATCCAACAGCGCAAACGGATTGATCTGCTTGTTTTCCTGCACAGTAGTCCCCTTGATACGCCACTCCCTTTGACCGTCGCCGTTAAAGGAAGCTTATTATTGTCGCCCCACACATTTGGGAGGCACCGGAAGTCACTTCTGGTGTTATTGAAGAACGCCACGCCAACAATGTCGCCTCAAGACACCCCACCATACCCGACCAGACATCTGCTGACAGATCTTTGCCGTTCCGTCACAAACTCACAGCGTTTGGTTAATAAATTCTAAAATCCGAATAGGTGCAAGCGGCGCTTAGGCGCACGCATATACGACTTTTGGTGTAGTCGCGTAACAAACGTCTTGCCCTAATACGCAATCCCCAAAACGCAAAGACATCGCGCCCCTCACCACTCAATCATCGAGATCAGTTCCCTTTTGCGAAACGGCTTGCTCAAGAAGTCATCCATGCCCGCCGCCATACAGGCTTCCGCGTCGCTGGGTTGCGCATTGGCAGTCACAGCAATGATTTTGCAAGCAGGTCGGTCAATATCCTTCTCATAGGCGCGAATTTGCCGGGTGGCTTCAAGCCCTCCAAGCACCGGCATCGACAGATCCATCAGGATTAAATCACATTCCCCGGCCTTATAGGCGTCTACCGCCTGTTGCCCGTCTGGCACAAACTGCAAGTCCGCGCCGGTTGGCCCCAGCATCTTGCTGATCACCAATTGGTTAACTCGGTTGTCTTCAGCCACCAATATTTTCATACCGTCAAGCACACTTCCAGCGTGTTCCTTTGATGTAGATTGCCCCGCTACGACCTCCATCGGAGGATAAGACGCAATCATTAGCTCCTCCATGTCAGGAACCTCAGCAATCTCTTTGGCAACCGGAAGACCAAGGTGAACTGTGAACGTTGTCCCTTCTCCCAACGTGCTGTCCAACGCAATCTTGCCGTGCATGCGTTCCACAAGTGCTTGAGAGATGGTTAGTCCCAACCCGGTGCCGTCTTCCCGTCGTGTGGCAAGCTTGTCAATTTGCTCAAACGCCGAAAATACACCGTCGATTTCCGACTCTGCGATCCCATGTCCAGTGTCCTGTATGGCAATTTGCAACGGCCATTGTTCTGCCGCTGGATCAAACGATACCCGCACGTCAATTTGGCCCACGTCCGTGAATTTGATCGCATTTCCAATAAGATTCAACAGAACCTGCCGAATGCGGCTGGCATCTCCAACAAAATTGGGGGGCACAGTTTCGGCGTAGTCAATGTGAATTTTCACCCCTTTGGCTTCCGCGTGGATGCTCAACAACGTCGCAATTTCTGTGACCAATCTGCGCAGTGAAAACGGCGCATCATGAATGGACAGCTTGCCCGCCTGAATTTTTGAGAAATCCAGAACGTCATTGATAATGTCCAAAAGCGCATTGGCAGAGCTGGAAATTGTGTCCGAATACAGCTTCTGCCGTTGATTCAAAACTGTCTCTCTGAGCAGCTCGCACATGCCAATAATGCCATTCATCGGCGTGCGAATTTCGTGGCTCATATTGGCCAAGAACTGCTCTTTGGCTTTGTTTGCCTGTTCTGCTTTGGTCTTGGCAACGCGTGTCAAGGCAAGCGCCGCATCCCGCTGGCGCTCCGATGTGACATCCGCAGAGCTTCCCAACATATGAGAAAGCGTACCATCTTTGTCAAAAATCGGGGTCAGTGTGGTGCGAATATCAAGCGTGTTGGCGGCAAAGGGGAACGTGATTTCGTACGTTGCCTCCTTACCGCTTTCGATGACGGAAAGATGTTTCGCCAAGGCCCACTCCCCCGCGGGTCCTCGAAAGATTTCCGCAGCGGTTTTACCTTCAACAAACGCCTGGTCCACCTGCGCCGTTGTCCGGGCAATCCGGTTCATCATCACGTATCTCGGAAGCCCATCTTCAGCCACTTCAAGCACAAAGATACCCATCTGCACGTCTTCCAAGAACGCAAATTCATCAAGCTTATCGCTTTTACGCACGTCTTTTCCCGTTACATTTAAGCCCGATGGCAACAGGCGGTTAAACTCTTCCTCAAATTATTTCGAACTGGTTACCGAAATCTTTAGTCCGCTGCCCGAAGCCCAATCTCAGCGGAGGCCCCGCTTTCTGCGGCACGTTGGGACACACGAACCCATTGATAAAACTATCAACGACGTATCAAAGCTGCGTCAAGAAATTTGAGATGGCAGAACAGCTTGCCGTTAACGATTACACGCACAGCGCGCAATTCCACCTCTTAGGCGCCGTATACCGTGCCCCACCGTTCAATAAGTTTCTGCTGCAACTTTTTGGCCCGACCGTTATAAGTCCGTGCCCCTTGAGGGCGCTCACGGTCCGGACCAATCAAACGGTCACGTGATTTTTGATCCGCAGCAAAAATGGCAAACGCCAGCTCGCGCCCGTCTGGCGTGGCCACATAACCAGCCAAGGCGCTGACAAAATGCAACGTTCCAGTTTTGGCATTGACCTTCAGCGGGTGCCCTTTGTTCACTTTGCCATTTGCGTCACGCAACGAAATGTCTTTGAGAATTGGACGCAACACCGCATGCTGTCCGGCTTGCGCCAGCATCAGAGCCATCTCATCCGCTCTCAGTTTTGACGCTTCTCCCAGTCCGGAATGATCCACCAATGCCGCGTGTGGCATCCCCAAGGCTTCTGCCGCCCAGGCATTCATCGCCGCAGCGGAGGCCTTGACGGAATTTGGCTGCGCACCCCGTGCTTGGCTGGCCGCCATACCCACCATCTCGGCGGTGAGATTGGTGGAGTACTTCAACATACCCTTGAGAATTTCGCGCAAAGCCGGGCTTTGCCGTCTGGCCAAAACCGCACCTCGGGGGGCGTTTTGCGTTTGCTTAGGCGCTTTCAGAACGATGCCATGTGCCCGAGCCAATGTGCGAAACACTTCCCCGGCATAAATTTCTGGTTGGCGCATCGGCAGCCACCGTGCGCCGCCTTTGCCCAAGGCCCCGCTGGCCACAGTCCAGTGGTCGCGGCCGTTTTGTGATTTGTAGGTATACACCGGCACGCTGCGCTTTGCGATTTTCATACGCGCCACATCCACCTCGGGGCGGTACTTGTCGCTGCGCCCATCCATGGAAACGGCATAGCCATTGGCGCCGCGTTTCCACTCAAAATGCACACGATTGTAATTCAGCGCGACGCCTGACACCGCTGGATTGTATCCCGCATGGTCCGGCTGTTTCTTGTCGATCCGTTTGGTCGACGGCAAGGCGCCCCCCCAAACCAGAAATTGCCCGGTGACCTCCCGAACCCCTGCGGCCTTCAATGTGCGCGCAAGATCCGCCAAGCCGTTTGTATTCAATGTGGGATCACCACCGCCCCGCAGCACCAGGTCCCCGCGCAACACGCCATTGGATATTTTGCCGACCGCAACCAAACTGGTCAAAAACCGATGTGACGGTCCGAGGTAGTGCAACGCATAAAGCGCGGTCAGCGCCTTGGTTGCACTTGCGGGTGGCAATCCGGTGGTGGCCTGATGCGCTTCTAACACCGCACCATCCCCCATGCGTGCCACAGCACAGCTGACCTTCCCGCTCAATCCGCTGTCGCGGATCAACACATCCAATGCCGGTGCTGAGGCGGGCACAGATTTGGTTTTAACCCCAGCAGGCCGCAGCACGGGCCGCAAAGACCGGCTCGGCGCCTCTGCCAAAACAGACGTGCCAAGAGACGCAACACTCAAACTCAAAAATGCCCGGCGGGAAAATACCTTCGTCATATTTAAAACTTTAGCCTTTCGCCGCACCTCGGTTCAACCCGCCAAGCCGCAATTCTCTGTTTGCATTTGCGCATCAATGGTCTGACTTTTTGTTCCGGAACAAACATGTTACGCCGCGTTCATGTGGAAAGTCTTTGTCCTGATGTTTGTCGCCATGTCGATGATCCCCGCCGGGGACACCGCGGGCAAACTCATGACCCAGAGCCACGGCAGCAGCCCCTTATTTGTCGCGTGGTCCCGCTTCCTGCTCGGAAGCCTGATTGCCCTGCCACTTGTGCGTCCCGACACCCTGCGCCTGCTCTCGAATTGGCGTATCTGGTTGCGCGCTGGCCTGCTCACCGGGGGCATCACCTGCATTCAAATTGCCCTGCAATCCACTCCCCTCGCAGACGTCTTTGCCGCTTTTTTCATTGGCCCTCTGTTTTCTTACCTGCTCTCTGTGCTCTTGCTTGGGGAGCGCGTCACCCGCACCCGCAGCGCTCTCATGGGGGTTGGCTTCCTCGGCGTGATGCTGGTGGTTCGCCCCGGCTTTGAGATGTCGCCCGGCCTGCTCTGGGCCCTCGCCGCTGGCCTGTTCTACGGTGCCTTCCTCACAGCCTCACGATGGCTTGCGCCAATCGCGCGCCCCGGGAGCCTGCTCTTCACCCAGCTGTTTCTTGCAGCGGTGATGATGACGCCGTTCTGCCTGGACCAAGTCCCACCGATGACACCAACCCTCGCTGGCCTAACCATCACCAGCGCGATTTTATCGATGGGCGGGAACTTCCTGTTGCTGTTTGCCTACGCCCGCGCCGAAGCCGCCGTGCTTGCGCCTTTTGTTTACCTGCAACTTGCCAGTGCCGTGGCGCTTGGCTGGCTTGTCTTCAACGACCTGCCAGACGTCTACACCTGGCTTGGCCTCAGCCTCATCATAACCGCAGGCCTCACGTCCGCCCTGCTGTCAAAAATCAGAACCGGCGCTCCACACCAACCTGCACCCCAACGGAATCATAGCTAAAGGCATCAATATCACTGTTTCCACGTTCAAGATCGATTTGGAAGTACGGCGTATAGGCCCCCGCAATGAATAGGTCAGACCGTTCCACCCGCAGGCTGCCACCATAAATCATCTCGTCACGATCCGCTTGGAATGCCGCACTTGGGTTCATAAAATCCTTGTGCCGCAGGAACAGTCTTGGTCGAAGTGTCCATCCATTGCGCACATCCACCGTGGAATACACACTCCACTCATAGGTCTGATACGCTTGGGTCTCCTCATCGGTGTCCCGACGCTCATATGCCAGTTCTGTACCCACCACCGCGCGTCCACCTACGGAGCGCCGAAAGCCTGCCATGGCGCGCAGATTGTCGCCGTCCAGCCCACTGTTGAGATGATTGTCCACCTGCGCATAAGACAAACGTCCGTAGGCCGATCCCCCCAACAAGCTACGACGTTCACCAACCACTTCGAGACCAAACTGATCTTCATAATGCCGCCCGGCATACCGCCGCGCAGTGGCAAAGGCTGCAAAAGACGTAGTGGCTTTTTGCGATAGACGTCGCAAGCCAAACTTGCTGCTCAATTGCAAATCATCATACCGACGCCCTTCCGCTTCCAGAAGATCAAAGCCAAAACTGGCAAACCCAACTGTATTGGAATTTGGACCGCTCATGGCCCCAAACCCACGACGAAAATTCATGCGCCCATTGGCTTTGATCGCAGGCACGCGTTCCACCGGACGGTCATAGCTAAACGGCAAAACCAGCCCACCCACATCCAGATCTACGGTTTCACTGTCATAGGCCCGCGTGTTGCCAGCAGTGGTGAACCCGATGGATAAATCCCAATCAAACCCGCGTCGCGCATCAATCTGACGAATGAAAGCCAACACCGTCGCGCGTACCGGTTCGGGCAAATCGCCAGACAGCACCCGGAAAAACTCTTCACGTGACCGCGCCCATTGCTCAGCCATGAAATACGCGCGCGCCAATTCCAGACGCACGCGTGTCAGTTTTGGATCTTCTGCCAGAATGGATTGCAGCACTGGAATGGCCACTTCAGGCTGCCCTGCTTGCAACGCTGCCATCGCATAGTCAAACGCGACCTCAATTTCGACCACCTGTTGAGGCACCGAAGTAGCTTCAGCCTTTCGTGCCCCGCCAAAAGTGAGAGCCACACAGACCAGCGCCAAGGCGCCAAGTTTTAGACCGGATTGAAGCAGCGAAGCCATTTTAGCATTTCCTGATTTCTGGAATGTGACAGGGCCCTAACCGAAATACCGGTCCCAGGCCCCGCCAGATCTCTGCGTTAGTCTTTTTTCTCAGCGCCGAAGGCACCGATGTAGGTCATAGCCCCGTTCAACTCGAAGGTGCCACCCACTTCACTTGCATCATCGCCATAAAAGTTGCCCTCGGCCACGCCGGTTGCACCAGCGGTGGCTGCCCCGGTACCAGCCAGGTTCGCAGAAAAGCCATTGCCACTGATTGTGCCGGTGCCGGCAAAATTGAAGTGATTGGCCAACCACTGATTGCCCCCTTCAAGATTGCGCGCTGTGGTGTTGCCACTTGCGATCGTGACATTGGAGAAGTCTGATGTTTGGATCTGGATGTCAGATTCAACGACAAGGTCCCGTTGATCGGATGTGACAAGCAATCCAACCGAGTTCCCACGATACGTTGCCGCGCCGCTGTCAGGAACATCCGCTGCGGCGGTCCTGTTACCAAAGCTGCCAACACCCACGCGGCCGTCAGTCGTGCCGATACCTGTGACCCACATGCCATACGACTGGTGGTCGAAGTCCAAAGCAATTTCATTGCCCAAGAAAGCTCTTGTGCGGCGATCCCTGGAGGTGCCAACAATCGTCAACCGGCGACCGTTGTCGTATTCAATGTCGCCGCCCTCGGATTCCCGGATATGCGTGGTGCCGTTTTCGTCGACAAACCGCATTCCCTCGTTGACACCCAGGTTGGAACTGAGCCGCACAGTTCCATCGGCCGTCGCTCCAAGCGTGCCAACGGAGACCCGGCCGTCGCCATCGGTAGAGACGCTTGCACCGCGCGTGCTGCCATCCAATGTGGTCTCGCCGTGCACGAGGAACAAACGATCCCCTGCGGTCTCGTTGACCCGCTTTCCGATCTCATCTTCGACAAAGGATTCAATTGTGCTTTTGCAGCCCGCGATTGACAGCAATGCCCCGATTGTCACCATGGTTTTGATAGAAGTATTCAGCATTTTCTTGTACCCGTATGAAGTCCATTTCCTTGGTCAGAGAAGAGCGCTGATCTAAGTTGGTTCCCCACCGGCTCACTCTTGCAATCCAACCAAAACGGTTTTCCTTAACGTGCGGTTTCGGCAATATTTACGGGGCATTAAGCGACCTTAGGTCTCTAAAATTTGAGGGGCATGCCGCAAAAATGCAGAAAAAATGCGCACATCACAGCACAGATAATTCAGTAAAGCTAAGATGAAGAAAGACGCCGCCGCAGGCACAACCGCCCCAAAAACAAGACTTTCTTTTGAGCGAAGAACAGGCGATTTAAATAGTTCAAAAACGCGCGTAAGGCGGGCAAACTTTAGGTCTTGCTAACAATTGTCCGTTAGCGTCATTTTTAAGAAAACACCACTTCTTCAAATTGCGCGTAAACGGCCCAATTTGGACGTGTTTCCTGCCTATGAAACACCGCGGTTTTTGCTTGAAAGACACAGAATCACCGCCCCTCCTGGGAGCAGTTGTAGGCCATATACAGCTTCAGCGGAGGCTGCCTATCAGGCCTATTCAACCTATTCCTGCAAGTGGTGGCCCCATTTTTTGGAAAACGCGTCCGCAAGGTCGATGCCCTGCCACTGCGCAAAGACCAGTAAAAACCCAAACAGGTCCGCAGCCTCATCCTCAAGATTCTGGCGCGCGTCTTCGGAGGAGACCTGCCCCCGCTGCCCACCTTGCGCCGCGAGATAGGCCGCTTGCAGCTCCCCCATCTCTTCCGTCAGCTTCGCCAGATACCAAGTGGCGTCGCGATGAATATCAAAACGTTCCGCATAGATATCAGAGACGGCCTCGGCTTGCGCCGCCAACGTCGAGACGTCCGGTGCCTGTCCCTGCTTTGGAGCCTCATTTGTCGACCGATGAATCTCAACACTTTCCAAATTAGCACCTCCGCAAAACAGTCGCGATACAGACGCAATACCGACGTGTTATTTGCCGGTATTTGATGGGGTAAACATGTCAGGCTGATCCGGTCTCCGGGGCGCAGCCAAGCCCAGATGTTGCCAAGCTTTCTGTGCCAACATCCGCCCGCGCGGTGTTCGTTGTATCAGTCCTTGTTGCAACAAAAACGGCTCAATCACCTCCTCAAGCGCGTCGCGACTTTCACTCAGGGCGGCACTGATTGTGTCGATGCCAACCGGGCCACCAGCATAGTTTTCAGCGATGAAGGTCAGGTATCTACGGTCTGCACCATCCAACCCCAAATTGTCTACGCCAAGCCGCGTAAGTGCTCCATCTGCAAGAGTTTTTGTGATGATCCCATCGCCTTCGACAAGGGCAAAATCCACCACCCGGCGCAGCAGACGCCCGGCAATCCGCGGCGTCCCGCGCGAGCGTCGCGCAATCTCACGTGCACCGCCATCATGCGTTGGTACACCCAATTTGCTTGCATTGCGGGTGACAATCTCGTTGAGCTCATCTTCGGTGTAGAACTGCAATCGGGTTGGAATACCAAACCTGTCCCTGAGCGGCGTGGTCAGTAACCCCAACCGCGTCGTCGCTCCCACCAACGTGAACGGCTGCAATTCAATCCGAACCGTCCGCGCCGCCGGCCCTTCCCCAATCACCAGATCCAGTTCAAAATCCTCCATCGCCGGATAGAGAACTTCCTCAACTGCCGGATTAAGCCTATGAATTTCATCAATAAACAGAACATCTCGCGACTCAAGGTTTGTCAAGATCGCGGCCAGGTCACCTGCCTTTGCCAACACCGGACCCGAGGTCAATCGGAAGTTCACACCAAGCTCTCGCGCCATAATTTGCGCAAGTGTGGTCTTCCCCAAGCCGGGAGGGCCATGGAACAGTGTGTGGTCCATAGCCTCCCCACGTCGGCGGGCACTTTCGATAAACACCCGTAGGTTTGCCCGTGCTTCGGCTTGCCCGATAAAGGCGTCTAGCTCCTGCGGCCGCAGAGCCCGGTCAGCATCTTCTGGCCGCGCATCAGGGCGCAAGGTAGGGTCTGGTTGTTCCATCTTTTATCCCTTTGGGGCCAAAATCTTAAGCGCAGCCCGGATCAATTCGGAGGTATCAGCTTTGGGATTGTCACCAGCAGCCTGAGCCACGGCGCCAGCCGCATCTGCTGGTCCGTATCCAAGATTGCCCAATGCCGACAACGCATCCGCCTGCACACTCATCGACGCTGCCGCCGCAGCCCCGCTCGCGGCCGACGCACCGCCAGACTTCACCGGAGTCCGTGCCACATCCTCCAACACGTCATCGGTCCCAGGCGACTCTTCCGCTCCCGACGCAGTTGCCAACGCCTCGCCCAGGCTTCCGCCCAGCGCCATCACGTCCGGCGCCTTATCTTTTAATTCAATAACAACCCGTTGCGCCGTCTTTGGCCCCACGCCTTTGGCCGCCTTGATCGCAGGGACATCACCCAGCATTACGGCACGGCTCACACCCTCCGCCCCCAACGCTCCAAGGATTGCCATACTTGCTTTGGCGCCAATCCCCTGCACGCTCATAAGCAGACGATGCCACTCTTTCTCAAACAGGCTGAGGAATCCAAATAGCTGCAAAAGGTCTTCACGCACCAATAGGTCCGTGTACAGAGCAACCGGTTCACCAATCCCGGGCAAGGCCGCCAAAGTCCGATCCGAGCAATACACCACGTAGCCAACACCACGCACGTCAATCAACACATGGTCTGTGCTGCGGTATTCCAACCGTCCGGATATTTTGCCAATCACGCCTGCGCCCTCTTCAATGCTTCAGCATAGCCCGCTCCGGCACGCGCATAATGCGCATGACACATCGCAATAGCCAAGGCATCCGCCGCATCCGCCCCGGCAATCTTAACGCCCGGCAGTTGCAACTTAACCATATGTTCCACCTGATGTTTTTCGGCATGCCCAACTCCCACAATGGTCTTCTTGACCTTGTTGGGAGCGTACTCTCCGATATGCAGACCAGCCTGGGCGGGCACCAAAAGCGCAACGCCACGCGCTTGACCAAGCTTCAGCGTGCCTGCACCATCTTTGTTCACAAAGGTTTGCTCAATGGCCGCATGATCGGGTAAAAACCGCGCCACCACATCGGTGAGCTGCTCATGTAAGGACAACAGCCGCGTCGCCAAGTCTTGCCCAACGGAATGACACACCCCGTTGGCCACATGGCTCATCTTACTGCCATTGGCATCAATCACGCCCCAGCCCATATTCCTCAGCCCAGGATCGATTCCCAATACCCGCATGTCATGCCCCATTATACTTTGTGTTCTTGTTATATCTCGTGAAATAGCACGAAACGAGAACAAACGCCAAGCCTGAAGCAAAACCTGCATGGTGTTTTTGTTGGTGCGACCTTTTGCCGACCTCGCATCCCTAGCTTCAAAATGCCCTAAAAACGACTCTTCACCATATCGAAAGCGACCTTATTAATAAGGCATTTCGTCGATTTTCGACCTATGCAAAACCCGCATGCCACCTATGCCGTTTTCACACTTGCTGGAGGGCTCTTGGGTTCTTATTTGCGGCCAATCGAAACGCAGATCATAGCAACTGCAAGAAAGGATCTCTGATATGGCCGCATTTGAACATACGTCGACCTCTGGTTTTACTGGCCGTATCGGTCACACCGTCTCCGCACTTGTCGCGCGCTTTGTAGACTGGAATGACAAGCGTCGTACCCGCAACTCTCTTGAGATGCTCACCGATCGTGAACTGGATGATATTGGCCTCTCCCGTTCCGACGTTTACGCCATCCGCTAGACACAAGAACCACCACTCACGATGATCACGTGTCTTGGCACCGCAAACCGCCGCCTCTCCTGAGGCGGCGGTTTTGTTATGCCAACCATACCTATCACAAATAGAAACGGCCCCGGGGAGAGAGACCCGGGGCCGTTCAGGATCTTGGAGGGATCCACGTAAACTTTAGATGATCAGAGCTTGGTCCTAATCTGTGTCGCCACCCAACGCGACGCGGGATCGGGGGCCATGGTCCAGGCCGCAGCCTTCTCCACAACGGTACCACCGCTCAACCGCACAACATTCTGAGAATAGAAGTCGGGGCCATACTGAGACATCAGAATGCCTTTAATCATAATGAATGACACGACAACGGTGAATAAGCCTGCCCAAGGAAATCCTCGGCGACGGCCAGCGCCTTTTACAATCATGTATCCGTTGCGATCGACAACAACAGACTCACGTCCAACACGACCCGTTTTTTCTTGCGTACGGTAGATCCGTGCAAGGCGATCATGAAATTCTGCGTATGATTCACTCATGGCAACAACTCAGGTTTGGCCCCCACCAAACAAGGCTAAAACTGGTCTCGAAATGTGGCAAAAGTAAGGCGCAAAGCCCAAAATGAGGCAAATTATCGACAAATCTGACCTCAATTATGAACATCAGCAGGCTTTATGGAAACAACACCTAAAGACCGCGCATCACTGTCCCTAACCCCGCAACAAAGTCAAGATTGGGCACAAAAAAACGGGCGCCTGAACCCAGGCACCCGTCAATTGATTCTATGGGTGGTTTGGAACGGTTTCCCCCCTCCGGGTCAACGTCAGGGTGGACCACTCGCCAATCTCTTCTCGGGTATGCACATCAAAACCTGCTGCATCATAAGCAGCAACCACATCGTCTGCTTGCTCGTTCAGGATACCGGATAGGATGGCATATCCCGCAGCGGCGATATTGGCTCCCATGTCCGGAGCCAGATCAATCAGCGGCGCTTTCAAGATGTTGGCAAACACAAGATCATATGGCGCCTTTGCCGCCAAATCAGGGTGGCCAAATCCCGCGGCCTCCAAACAAAGGACCCTACCATCCAGTCCGTTGGCGGTGACGTTGGCCTGCGCCACATCCACAGCCACTTCGTCTATGTCGCTGGCAAGCACCGGGTTTGGCCAAATCCGCGCAGCACCCATGCCTAATACAGCCGTGCCACAGCCGATGTCGGCCACATTTTGCCCAACAAAGCCCTCGTTGGCCACACGGTCGAGCGCCTTTAGACAGCCCAACGTCGTGCCGTGATGGCCTGTTCCAAACGCCATGGCTGCTTCAATCAACAATGGCTCCGCCCCTTCGGGGATCTTGTCTACATCATGACTGCCATACACAAAAAACCGTCCCGCCGCGACCGGCGCCAACTCACGCTTCACATGAGCCACCCAATCGGTTTCCGGCAACTCGGACACAGCAAATGGTTTTGCACCAAAGGCAACCGCCAGCACAGCCAATCCTGCCTCATCCGGCGCCTCAACAAAATACCCGCCAATTTCCCAGAGACCTGACCCGTCCTCAACCTCAAACACACCAACTCCGGTGGGTTCCGGCACAAGCCGTTCCATCGCCTCGCCAAGCGCTTCGGCCTGCTCTTTGCCCATCAATGTGGTCAGTGCGGTGAATGTGGGCATATCCGGTCTCCTATAGGGTTGCGCAGGGCCTAGGGTCTCCCCTCGCCCCCGTCAAGCCTACGGCCCGGAATTACTCTGCCGCCGCTGCCAAAGGGCGTGATAGACGGGTCTCATAACCTTTTTCGGGGTGACGCGGGATCAAAAGTGCCAGACCAAGCGACACCCCTGCCATCGCTGCTGCGAGAACAAACACAGCCCCCGGTGACGCCAACCACAACAATCCCAACAGGACCGGCAGGAACACCGCCGCAATATGGTTAATCGTAAAGGCCACAGCCGCCGTAGGGGCCATGTCTTCCGGGTCCGCGATCTTCTGAAAATAGGTCTTCAACGCCAGCGCCAAAGAGAACAACAGGTGGTCGACCACATAAAGCGTCGCCGCAAGGACAATACCCCAGCCAAAGAAGTAGATGCCGCCATAGGCCAAAAACACGAGCACCAACCCCGCATATTCAAAGATCAATGTACGCCGCTCACCAAAGCGCGACACCGCCTCGCCAATCATCGGAGCAATGATCATGTTGGCCACCAGGTTGATCAGGTAAAGCGCGGTGATTTCATGTACGTCAAAGCCAAACCGCTCCACCATCATGAAGCCGGCAAAGACCACAAATATCTGCCGCCGCGCGCCCGCCATGAATTGCATCGCATAATAGAGCCAATAGCGTTTTTTCAACACCATCTTTCGCGCCTGCGGAGTGCGCCCTTCAAACTGAGGAAAAGCAACAAAGCAATAAAGGGCAATCAATGCGGTCACACCGCCACCCGCCAAATAGACAACGTCATAGTCCCACGCGAACCGCTTCCAGCCCAACACGATAAGACCATAAGCCAATAGAGTTGCTGCGGATCCAGCGGCCACAAGCCACCCCAAAATCTTGGGGGCTCGCTTCTTATCGAGCCATTGAAGCTGCAGCGACTGGTTCACCGTTTCATAGTAGTGAAACCCAATTGAGCTCAGCAACGTGATCATCAGAATCCCGCCCATCGTCGGGAAATAGGCCGTCATCGCCGTGGCCACCCCTAATAGCATCAACGATACCAGACCCAAAATTTGCTCACGAATGAACAGCAGCAGGAAAATCACACCAATTGCCAGAAACCCTGGAATTTCGCGAACCGTGTGCAGCAGCCCAATGTCCGACCCGTCAAAATTCGCAACCTCAATAACAAAGTTATTGAGCAAGGCACTCCATGTGTTGAAGGCAATTGGCATGGCCAACGCCATAAGGAACAAAAGCGTGATAGGGCGGCGCCACCAAGGCAGGGTATGCGCGTCATCGATGGGGATTTTTCTGAACATGTGCAGCAAATACGCCTATTGCCTCCAAAAGGCGAGATCAAATGACCGCACAGCCCCGCGTGCATTCTCGCACATCTACATTAGGGCCTAACACTGGATGCGAGGCACGGCCTCACGCTCAATGTCCTCTCTACTAATCTAGGCCTGACGGTCAGTAAAAACTCTGAGGATCGATATCAACAGCCAGGCGTAGATCGCCTTTTAGACGGAACTGACCGGTCCATTGTGCCAGCGCCTTTTGCAAGGGAGCCGCTTTGTCTGCTTTTACAAGCAACCGCACCCGATGACGCCCGCGCACACGCGCAATTGGTGCAGGCGCCGGTCCGTAAACCTCTGCACCAATGGCCTGTAGCGCACTCGCGTTACGGGCCAACGCGTTGCCGAGATCAAACACTTGTGACACGTCGCTGCCGGACAGGATGATCCCGGCCATGCGTCCAAACGGCGGCACCACCGCCTGCCGTCGCTCATCTGATTGCGTCCGCCAAAACCCGATTTCGTCTCCGGTCAAAATGGAGCGGATCACAGGGTGCTCCGGCTGAAAGGTCTGCAATAACGCCAACCCAGCACGTTCAGAGCGCCCCGCCCGCCCCGCCACCTGTCTCATCAACTGAAACGTCCGCTCCGCCGCGCGCAAATCGGAGCCTTGCAAGCCAAGGTCCGCATCAATCACGCCAACCAATGTCAGCAGCGGAAAGTTGTGCCCCTTCGCCACCAACTGTGTTCCAATGATGATGTCGGCACCTCCATCTGCGATCGCTTGGATGCTTTCCTTCAACGCCCGAGCAGAGCCAAACAAGTCTGAACTCAACACCGCTTGCCGTGCATCCGGCCACAGCTCTTGGGCCTCCTCCGCAAGACGTTCCACGCCCGGCCCAACAGGTGCCAGCTTACCTTCCACCTCACAGGATGGGCAGGCATCCGGCATCGGTTTGGTCTCTCCACATTGATGACATAGCAAGCGCTTCAGGAACCTATGTTCGACCATACGCGCGTCACAGTGGTCACAGCCAATTTGATGACCACAGGCACGGCAAATTGTGACCGGCGCATAGCCACGGCGGTTGATGAACAACAGCGCTTGCTCGCCTTTGGCAATCCGCGCATCAACAGCGGCCTTCAAACTGGGGGAAATCCACCGGCTGCCCGGCAGGTCTTCAGCCCGCATGTCAATTGCGCGCATTTCGGGCAGCACCGATGCGCCATATCGGCTGGTCAACTCCAGCTTTTTGTATTTTCCGGCTTCTGCATTTGCCCAGCTTTCCAAGCTTGGTGTGGCTGACGCGAGAACCACCTGCGCGTTACACAATGCCGCCCGCAGCACAGCCATGTCCCGGGCATTATAAAGAACGCCGTCTTCTTGTTTGTATGAGGTGTCATGTTCTTCGTCGACAATGATCAGCCCAAGGTCGCGATACGGCAAAAACAGCGCCGAGCGGGCACCAACCACCATCTGCGCACTCCCTTCGCCAATCATCTTCCACGTGCGCCGTCGTTCGGTCATGGTCACGCCCGAGTGCCATTCCGCAGGCTTTGCGCCAAACCGCGCCTCGACGCGGGTCAAAAACTCAGCGGTCAGCGCAATCTCAGGCAGCAACACAAGCGCTTGCCGCCCCATCCGCAGACACTCCGCAACAGCCTCCAAATACACTTCGGTCTTACCGGACCCGGTCACCCCACGCAGCAACGTGGTGCCGTAAGTCCTGCTTTGCACCCCTGCGCGGAGTTCCCTGGAACCGGCCTCCTGATCCGCCGACAGCTCTTTGCCGCCGAAGTCTGGATCAAGACGCGGGAACGGCGTGTCTCGTGGCGCCGCTTCTTCGCGCACCACGCCTTGTTTCACCAAGCCCTTGATGACCGAGTTGGTCACCCCGGCCATTTCAGACAACTCACCCATTGTGAATGCCAAATCGCCGTAGTCGGCCAAGGTTGCCAACACCCGCCGCCGCGCATCGGTTTGCCGATCCGGTTCACCTTCGCCACGTCGGTAGATCTTCCGCATCGAAGGTGGGTCCGACAGCCCAGGTGCCCGTGTCGCCAGTCGCAACATCGCGTTCATGGGGGTTAGAGTGTACTCGGCCGCGCGCTGCAAAAAACCACGCATGTCCGCGCCCATGGGTGCCACATCCAAGGCTCGGTGCGCGGGGCGAATTTTTGCAATGTCGTAGTCGCCTTTGCCCGGTCCCCAAACGACGCCCAGCACCTTGCGTGGCCCAAGCGGCACCTCAACAAACGCCCCCAACAACACTCCGCCTTTCGGTGCTTTGTAGTCCAGCATCCGATCCAACGGTTGCGTGGTCAGCACCGCAATCAACGTACCTTCAGGAAAGAACTCTATCTCGCTCAATTGTCCCTCACGTCGCGCTTATCCGCACAAAATGTTACCGCTAACGCAAAATCCGCCCGCGAAGCGCATTCCCACTTTCGGCAAAGCTCTCTATCGGGTAAAGCCAAGACAGCCGCAGCGCAATCCCGCAGTTGCATTCGCCGCCCTTTCAGACCTGCACACGCAGGAGAGGAGATGACATGAAATTCTTCGTAGACACCGCCGACATCGATGCCATTGCCGAGCTGAACGCCACCGGCATGGTCGATGGCGTAACCACCAACCCGTCCCTGATCAAAAAATCCGGTCGTGACATTCTCGAAGTCACCAAAGAAATCTGTGATCTCGTCGACGGTCCTGTTTCCGCCGAAGTGACCGCCACGGACGCGGCCAAAATGATCGCAGAAGGTCGCAAACTCGTAGAGATTGCAGACAATATTGCAGTGAAAGTACCGCTGACTTGGGATGGCCTGAAAGCGTGTAAAACGTTGACCGACGATGGCCACAAAGTGAACGTGACTCTGTGTTTTTCTGCCAATCAAGCGCTGCTCGCTGCCAAAGCGGGCGCAACGTTCATCTCACCTTTCATTGGCCGTCTGGATGACATCAATATGGATGGCATGGATTTGATCGAGGACATCCGTCAGGTCTATGACAACTACGGTTTTGACACCGAAATCCTCGCAGCCTCCATTCGCACCGTCAACCACGCCACCCAATGTGCACTGGTTGGTGCTGACGTGATGACCGCCCCTCCCGGTGTGATCAAGTCCATGATCAACCACCCGCTAACCGACAAAGGTTTGGCGACCTTCTTGGCGGACATCAAAGACGCAGGCATCAAGATTCTGTAACGATCAGCGTTTAAGTCATTTTCTAGGCCCGGGCATTGCTCCGGGCCTTTTTGTAAATGCCATGTGATTGCCCCCCTGAAGGCCACCGTGCTACGGTTTGGGACAATAAGAGGCCGAGCACCCGTTTATGAGCACTGCACTAGACAAATTCCAACGTTTGGAAGGCATCGCGCTGTGGCGTGAAACACCAGATGTGCAACGGCGCGAAGTGATTGTCTCCGTCGGCGATGCAACTCTGGTCATCAAAGATTCACAAGACCGCGCCTTAACCCATTGGTCGCTACCAGCGGTGCGCCGTCTCAATCCCGGCCAACGGCCTGCAGTGTTCTTTCCAGACGGGGATTCTGACGAAACACTAGAAGTCGACGAAACACATGCGGATCTTGTGGAGGCCATCGAAAAGCTGCGTAAGGCTGTGGCCCAACCCTCCGCTGTCACTGGAAAGTTGCGAAAAGCCGTTCTGACCTTCACAACCGCGTCGGTGATTGGTCTCGCTGTATTTTGGTTGCCAGATGCGCTTGCCAACCATGCCATGCGCGTGGTGCCCAATGTGGCCCGACAGACCATCGGCCAAGATATGCAGCAACTCGCCACTCGTCTGACCGGTCAACCCTGCAGCGCGCCGCTTGCCGTTCCCGCAACCGACGCCCTACAAAAGCGTCTGCAGGTGCGGGCCATTTCCGTGCTGCCCAGCGCACTCCGCGAAGCTATCGCCTTGCCGGGAAATATCATTTTGCTGGGCCGCGATACAATCGAAGATTTTGAGGACCCTGATGTGGCGGCGGGCTATATTGTCGCCGCACAAGTTGCCTCTCCTGATCCGCTTCGGAGCGTTTTGGAGACCGGAGGCATCAGGGCAAGTCTTCGGCTTCTCACCACTGGCGCCTTGTCCGAAGACCTTTTGATGCGCCATATCGAATTGTTGATCAGCGCCCCACCAGAAGCCGCAACCGATGATGACTTGATCAAAGCATTTGAAGAAAAGCGGGTGCCCCTGCAACCCTATGCGCTGGCACGCGATCCATCAGGCGAAAGCACACTCCCGCTGATCGAGGCTGCTCCGTTCACGGAAGCACCACCTGAACCCATCTTAATTGATCGCTATTGGGTGGCTCTTCAAGGTGTCTGCGGCAGTTAGGTCCGCCGCAGACCTTAACCACTTATTGACGCACAAACGCGCCGCCAAATCCGGCGTTCTGTGTTTTTGCAAGCGCCGCGTTGGCACCATCTGCACCTGAAAACGGCCCCGCGAGTACCATCCGCTGCGTCACCCCATTGCGCTCATATTTACCAATCCGAACCGGAAGCCCAAGGCGTTTGACCTGCTTGGCCGCAGCTTGTGCACCGGCGGCATCGCTGTAGGTGCCAACCTGGACATAGGGTGTGCCTGCCAACCGCAGGGATTTTGTGGTCGGTTCAGATTTTGTGGACACCGTGGCGGGTGCAACTGAAGTGCTGGCCGCACGCGCAACCACGTCGCCATTCTCAGATGTCTCGACAAGTTTGCCTGGCACCGACGTTGTCCAAATTTGCGCCATTTGCGCCTGCCCCGCGAGGGTCATTTCCGCCCGGCGTTCATTTAGGCGCCCATCATCAAATGCGCGGCGATATCCTTCCGGCACAACCGACACAACCTGTGTGTGTGTGTTGGCCTCATAAACATGGCGCGGCACAACCCGCACATCGGGATCAACTTCACCAACTTTCACAACGGTGCCAACCGGTGGCCGACGCAGAGAGCTGTTTTGGTCAAATCGCATTTTTGGCGGTTGTGCAGTTGAGCGGCCCGTTCCCGGCGTGACCGGCGACAGCGCCTGAGGACCACAGCGGACCGGCGATCCTTTCCAAGTTGTCACACCTTCACGACAAGGTGACACCACACCAGCGGCACGAGGCGCTTGCTTCGTCGTACGGCGCACGGTGGACGGCGCAGTGGTTGTTGTCGGCGCGGGTTGAATAACCTTGGGCGCAGCTACGGTGGCTGCCGGAGCCGCGGTTCTGGTTGTGGTCTTTTTTGTCGTGGTTGCTGGACGCGCAGCTGTCGGCGTTGTGTAAAGCGGCGCACCTTTGGCTTGCTTTGGCGCAGTGGTGGTACGCGTCGTTGTCTTGGTTGTGGTTGTAGCTGGGGCTTTGGTTACTGCCTTAGGTGCTGCGGCCACCGAAGGTGTACCCGCTTCCGGTGCGGCAGGCTGAATTTGCACCACATTTTTGTCGAGTTTTGGTGCTGCACTTGTGGTGGTCTGCGCCTTAGAGAAGGTCGGCTTGAACCCACAGATCACCTTGCGGTCCCGCGTTACACGCGGCACCCAAGTTGTCGCCCCATCAACACCCGCGCGGATGTAAACACACCCACGGCTGTCGACAAATTGTTTACCCTTGAAATCATTCGGCGGGAACTCCGCCGGGATTTCGTTTGAACTAATGGACTGCGCAGTGACCGCGCCTATGCCCAAGGAACTCACGATCACGCCGATCGCAATAACTCTGGTCAGTTTCATATTGCCCCCACAAGATGTAGGGGCACCTTAGCCGGTTTGTTTCCAACGAGTAAACCGTTGAAAACACGAAATTTGACCTATTGAGTACCAAACATACGGTCACCCGCATCGCCCAAACCAGGCAAGATATAGCCCTTCTCGTTGAGCCGCTCGTCCAGCGAAGCGGTTACAATTGGCACATCCGGGTGAGCTTCTTTCATACGCGCCACACCCTCAGGAGCCGCCAGAAGACACAGGAAGCGAATGTTGGTCGCGCCTTCTTTCTTGAGCAGATCTATCGCCGCAGCCGAGCTGTTGCCGGTTGCCAGCATTGGATCAACGGCAATGACCAGTCGCTCGTCCAGCTCGCTTGGGGCCTTATAGTAGTATTGTACCGGCTCAAGCGTTTCTTCATCCCGATACAACCCAACAAAACCAACGCGGGCTGATGGCACCAGCTCCAACATCCCGTCCAACAGACCGTTTCCCGCCCGTAGAATGGATACCAGCGCCAACTTGCGCCCCGCCAAAGTTGGCGCATCCATCTCCACCATCGGCGTCTGAATTTTCTTGGTGGTCATCGGCAGCTCACGGGTGACCTCATACGCCAAAAGTTGGCTGATCTCGCGCAGCAAGCGGCGAAACTCACCGGTCGAGGTCGCCTGATCGCGCATAATGGTCAGCTTGTGCTGTACCAGCGGGTGATCCACTACTGTCAAATGATCCATCAGACTTGCTCCAAACGTTTGGCTACTTTTGCCTTGGTATCCGCGTCACAGAAGGCTGCGTCAAGCGCGGTCTGATTGAGCGCAGCAAAATCGCTCGCATCCCACCCAAAGGCCTTGGACAGTTCTTTATATTCACGCCGCATGGTGGTGTGGAAGAATGGCGGGTCATCCGTACTCACAGTCACCTTCACCCCTGCGTCCCGCAATTTCTGGATTGGGTGGCTGGCGAAATCCGGGAACAAACCGAGCACCACATTCGACCCCGGGCAGACCTCCAAAGTGATCTGACGTGCGACCAACTCTTTGACCAATTCAGGATCTTCGATACTACGCACACCGTGACCAATGCGCTCCACATTCAAGTCATTGATCGCGTCCCGAATGCTCTCTGGCCCGCCAAACTCACCCGCATGGGTGGTCAGCTGCAACCCTGCTTCCTTGGCTTGTTCAAATGCATAAGAGAACGTACCCTGTGTGAACTGGCCTTCATCCCCGCCCATGCCAAAGCCGGTGACGAAATCACCTGCAGTCTCTGCGGCACAAAGCGAAGAGGCCTTGGACTTGTCCGACCCAAAGTGACGCACCGCCGTTACAACACCGCGTAAGGTGATGCCATGTTTGGCCTCTGCCGCGTCTGCCGCTTCTCGAATGGCCGACAGATACTCGCGCCATGCACCCACATCGCCACCACCACAGAAGTCAGGGCTGATGAAGCTTTCGGTATACACCACGCCATTCTTCGCGCTTTCTTCCAAGATTGCCGTGGTCAGACGGGCAAACTCTTCCGGCCCGGTCAACACAGAGGTCGCGGCCTCATAGGTGCTCAGGAAGTGCACAAAATCCCGAAACGCATACCCACCGTCTTCCGCAAAGATCTTGCTCAGATCGACGTTCTTTTCATGCGCCAACTGCTTGATAAACGCTGGCGGGGCTGCGCCCTCGTGGTGCAAATGCAGTTCAATTTTTGGCAGGTCAGCAACGCTCACAAGAAACTCCTTCCACGGGGTGGTGTGATCCCCAGATGAGTGGCCACCGTTGCGGCCACATCGACAAAATCTACAATTCCGGCCTCTTTCACGCCCACACCAGCCGCCAATACAGGCACACGTTCACGGGTGTGGTCGGTTCCGGTCCAGCTCGGGTCATTGCCGTGATCTGCGGTCAGGATCAAGAGATCATCTGCCTTCAATTTTTGAAGGACTTTTCCGATTTCCAAGTCAAACCACTCCAGCGCACGTGCATAGCCGGAAATATCGCGGCGATGTCCGTACAAACTATCAAACTCCACAAAATTGGCAAATGTCAGGCTGCCATCTTCGGCGGTCTGCACCAAGGCCTGCAGGTCTCCCATCAGCTTGGCGTCCGCCCCTTTGGTGCAATCATCAATGCCCGCCATGGTGAAGATGTCGCCAATCTTGCCAACCCCATGCACCTTGCCACCGGCATCCTGCACCCAATTGGTCAACAGCGGCTCCGGCGGAGCAATCGCATAGTCCCGACGGTTGGTGGTGCGGGTGAACCCATTCTCAGCGTCCCCCACAAACGGTCGCGCGATCACCCGGCCAATCTTCATCGCGTGCAATGTCGGCGCAAGATCCTGACACAGCTTCAACAAGCGTTCGAGATCAAATATCTCTTCATGTGCGGCAATCTGATAAACGCTGTCAGCAGAGGTGTAACAAATTGGCTTACCGCTTTTGACATGCTCCGCACCAAGATCGTTGATGACCACGGTGCCCGAAGCATGACAATCCCCAAGAATGCCATCCACGCCGGCCAGCTCACACACCATCTTGGTCAAATCAGCTGGAAAACACGGTTCCTCCTTGGGGAAGTACCCCCAATCCCAAGGCACCGGCAAGCCGGCCAATTCCCAATGCCCGGATGGCGTGTCTTTGCCCGGACTGACTTCCGTCGCAGCGCCCCAAGCCCCTTGAGGCTCGGCATCCAGTCCCGGCGTGGCGTCGCCTGAAGCCAATCGACAGGCCGCACCCAGCCCCAAAGCATCCAAATGGGGCACCTTTAGCGCCCCACTGCGCCCGCCTTCTGCGCGTCCCTCCGCGCATGCCTGCGCAATATGCGCCAAGGTATTTGCGCCAGTGTCGGGGCGGTCTTCATTGAAAAATTGTGCAGCATCCGGCGCACCACCGATGCCAACCGAGTCCATTACAACCAAAAATGCCCGTGCCATCAGCGGCTCCTTTCATGGATAAGCGGTGGCATATCCGGCACTTCTCCACCAATGTCCATGGCCGCTAACACTGCGGAGGCGGCGGCCTCTGCCTTATCCTCACGGCTGGCATGTACGCGCAACAACGGATCACCAGCTTTCACCGCTGCCCCAAGGCGCACCACCTCAGAAAAACCAACGGCCATATCCAACACGTCACTTTCCACCATGCGCCCTCCGCCAAGCCCAACAACCGCCAGGCCCAACGCCTCCCCGTCAATCGCGGTGACAAACCCGTCACAGGGCGCTTTCACTTCCCGGATCACCGAAGCCTCTGGTAAGAACCGCCGCCACTCCTCGACAAACCGCATCGGTCCACCATGTGCGGCGACCATCTTGCCAAACCGTTCTGCCGCTTGTCCGTTGGCCAGCACTTCTGCCATCTTGGCAACGCCTGCTTCAACGTCCGAAGCCAGACCTGCGTTTGCCAACAAGACGCCCCCCAGCGACACACTCAACTCCGCCAGAGGACCGCTTTTGGTGCCACAAAGCACCTCCATGCACTCCGCCACTTCCAGTGCGTTGCCCAAGGATGGCGCAAGCGGTTGGTTCATATCCGAAATCACGGCGCTGGTTGGACATCCTGCCAAGTTGGCCGTGCTCACCAAGGAATCCGCGAGCGCCTCAGCGTCTTGCAGCGTTTTCATAAACGCACCACTGCCAACCTTCACGTCAAGCACCAAGCCATGCAGCCCCGCGGCGAGTTTCTTGGACAGTATTGACGCTGTGATCAGCTCAAGGCTTTCAACGGTCCCGGTCACATCGCGCACCGCGTAGAGCCGCTTGTCCGCAGGGGCCAATTCCGCTGTCGCGCTGACGATCGACGTCCCAACCTCACGCACAACTCTCTCAAACTGGTCCTCATCCAGCCCGGTTTGATAACCGGGAATGGCCTCCAGCTTGTCGAGCGTCCCACCCGTGTGACCAAGTCCACGCCCGGATACCATTGGCACATAGGCCCCACAGGCTGCCAGGGCAGGTGCAAGCACCAAGCTCACACAATCGCCAACGCCCCCGGTCGAGTGCTTGTCGAGCGCAGGCCCCGGCAAATCCCAAGACATAGCGTCCCCACTGTCTCGCATCGCCAGCGTCAACGCCACGCGCCCCTCTTCAGACAAGCCTCGCACACACACGCCCATGGCAAAGGCCCCGGCCTGCGCATCACTCACCGTGCCGTCCGCTAAGCCTCTGGCAAACCAGGCCAGTTCCTCACGACTGGGATCTTCTCCTTTGCGCAGCTGCGCGATGATGGCCCGTGCGTCCATGGGTGTCTCCTTATGTATCAGTCGCGGTCTTGGTGATCGGCATCCATGTGATCTGCACCAAAGGCTCCTGGCAAAAGCTCAGCCATTGTCATGCTCACGCGCACACCGTCCAAGTTCGCCAGCGTCACTTTCGTGTCCGAAGACCCAAACTCCGCCAGCTTTTGGCGGCACCCTCCACATGGGCTCACCGGTTGTTTGCTATCAGCCACCACAAACACTTCCGTCAGACGGGTCTCCCCCGCCGCCACCATCGCAGCGATCGCGCCCGCCTCCGCACATGTGCCTTCTGGATAAGCGATATTCTCAACGTTGCAGCCCGCATAGATAGTGCCATCTTCCGAGCGGATCGCAGCGCCAACTTTGAAGTTCGAATACGGTGCATAAGCGTTTTCGCGCACCGCAAAGGCGGATTTTTCCAAACTCATGTCTCTGTCACTTTCGTAGTAAACGCCCCTGGCAACGTGACCTCGAGCAATTCGATGTCCGCACTGGGATTGGAGTAGCGGGTTTTCATTCCAGGTGGGATGACAAAGGCGTCGCCAGCTTCCAAAGCAAACGGATCGCGACCGTCACCTTCCAAAACCATCGTGCCCTTCATCACAAAGGTAAAGTGGATATCTGCATCGTGATACGCCCATTGCGGCGTGCCTTCGCCCCGTCGGATCACCTGCACGCCCGCCACGTCCTTGGTGTTGGCGGCAATGGTCGTGTCTCGGCAAACAAACCCAGGCAGCCGAAAATTACCCCAAGCTGCCCCTTCGGACAAATTGTGCACAAACCGCTGACCATCCCATTCGCGCTCTGGTCGCTCCTGTTGTGTTGGCAAAGCCATCTCATGATCAATCTCTGTCACGTGATCCGCAGGCACACCAATCTCGATCACTTGCAGATCATCACTTGCCTCACAAACACGATGGCGAATTTCTGGTGGCTGAATAAAGCAATCACCTGCATTGAGCCGCCGCATCTCACCTTGATCTTCATAGAGCACATCAACCCAACCGTTGACGCAAAAAATCAACTGAAACCCCACCTTATGGTAGTGCACCATATCCGGCACCGGCCCACCGTCGGGGATACGGATATGGCTCGCTATCATGGCCCCGCCAAGTCGATCAGGCACAAGGTCGCGATAATGCATGCCTGCGCGGCCGATCACCCAGGGCGCCTGATCCGCCAACCGACGCACCACAAAGGAATGCTGCACCTCTGGCAACACCAACGGCGGGTTCAATTCCTCTATTTCAACTTTGGTTCCATTAGGCGCGGTCAGACGTCGCTCACCATCGGCAAAACCCTCCGGATCATCTGTCAGGATGCGAATGCTGCCCGGTGCCTCGCCTGCGCTTTTCTCAATGCGCACCCGCAGTCCATGGCCAGAGAACACCGCAACCGTCGGGTCATCCGCCGGATAAATCATGTCCATGCGCATTTTGAGCACTTTGGTGTAAAAGGGGATGTCATCGCGCAGTTCCTGCGTCGGCAACCGCACTTCTGCTCTAATCTTTTCCATTCCCTCTCCTCACTGCGCTTCAAATGCAGAATTTTCCGAGAATGTAACCAAATGGTCAAAAACTCAACGGCGAAATTCACACGCTTTCCACCAAGGTACATTTGCCCATTCCCACGGGAGAAAAACTAGTTTAATGCTGAACCAAATTTCGAACACCCCACAAACCGCCGCTGCGCCCCGCGCACTATGAGGTCCGCCATGTCCGACAACCGCAACCAATCTCTGCGCGACGCCGCCCTGTTTTATCACGCCAACCCTAAGCCGGGGAAACTGGAGATCCGCGCGACCAAGCCACTGGCCAACGGCCGCGACCTCTCCCGCGCCTATTCACCCGGTGTGGCAGAGGCTTGTTTGGAAATCAAAGACGACCCTGCCAACGCAGCGCTTTATACAGCCCGCCAAAACCTTGTGGCGGTGGTCTCCAACGGATCTGCGGTTCTCGGCCTTGGCAATATCGGCGCACTGGCTTCCAAGCCGGTGATGGAGGGCAAGGCCGTGCTCTTCAAAAAATTTGCCAACATTGACTGTTTTGACATCGAGCTGGACGAGGCGGACCCAGAAAAACTTGCGGACATCGTCTGTGCCATGGGGCCAACCTTTGGCGCGATCAACCTCGAAGACATCAAAGCACCGGAGTGCTTTATCGTTGAGAAACTGTGCCGCGAGCGCATGAACATCCCTGTGTTTCACGATGACCAGCACGGCACCGCCATTGTTGTGGGCGCAGCTGCCACCAACGCGCTTCAGGTGGCTGGTAAAAACTTCGAAGACATCAAAATTGTCTCCACTGGCGGCGGTGCGGCAGGCATCGCCTGCCTCAACATGCTGCTCAAACTGGGCGTGAAGCGTGAAAACGTTTGGCTCTGCGACATTCACGGCTTGGTCTATGAAGGCCGCGAAGAGGACATGAACCCGCAGAAAGCGGAATTTGCCCAGAAGACCGACCTGCGCACCCTCGAAGACGTGATCGACGGCGCTGACATGTTCCTTGGCCTCTCCGGCCCTGGTGTCCTTAAGCCCGAGCTGGTGGAAAAAATGACAGCGCAGCCGATCATCTTTGCGCTTGCCAACCCAACACCAGAAATCATGCCCGACGCCGCACGCAAAGTTGCGCCAGATGCGATCATCGCCACGGGCCGCTCCGACTTCCCAAACCAAGTCAACAACGTCCTGTGTTTCCCGTTCATCTTCCGCGGCGCGCTGGATGTGGGCGCCACAGAAATCAACGACGAAATGTGCGTGGCCTGCGTGAACGGCATTGCCGAACTGGCCCGCGCGACCACCTCTGCAGAAGCTGCTGCCGCTTACAAAGGGGAACAGCTCACCTTCGGCGCGGAATACCTGATCCCAAAACCGTTTGACCCACGCCTGGTGGGCGTTGTCTCCGCCGCCGTGGCCAAAGCCGCCATGGACAGCGGCGTTGCCACTCGCCCAATTAAGGACATCGACGCCTATGTCCACACCCTCAACCAATCAGTCTTCAAATCCGCGCTACTTATGCGCCCGGTGTTTGAAACCGCACGCAAGGCCGCGCGACGCATTGTCTTTTCCGAGGGCGAAGACGAACGTGTGTTGCGTGCAGCGCAGGCTATCCTCGAAGAAACCACAGAAACACCTATCCTGATTGGTCGCCCCGAAGTCATCGAGGCCCGCTGTGAGCGCGCCGGACTGTCTATTCGCCCAGGTCAGGACTTCCAGATCGTGAACCCGGAAAACGACCCACGCTATTACGATTATTGGAACAGCTACCACGAGTTGATGGAGCGCGAAGGGGTGACGCCTGATCTCGCCAAGGCCATCATGCGCACTAACTCCACTGCGATTGGCGCAATTATGGTACACCGCGAAGAAGCCGACAGCCTGATCTGCGGCACGTTTGGCGAATACCGCTGGCACCTGAACTACATCACACAGGTTTTGGGCAACAAGTCCCTGTCGCCCCACGGCGCGCTTTCGCTGATGATCCTCGAAGACGGCCCCCTGTTCATTGCGGACACGCAAGTGCATGAGTTGCCCAGCCCCGAAGACATCGCGCGCATCACGATTGGGGCCGCGCGCCATGTGCGCCGCTTCGGCCTGGAGCCCAATATTGCGCTCTGTTCGCAAAGCCAGTTTGGCAACCACCGTCAAGGCTCTGGCAAACGCTTGCGGGAAGCCATCGAAATTCTAGACAGCCGCCCACGTGACTTTGCCTACGAGGGCGAAATGAACGTCGACACAGCTCTGGACCCTGACCTGCGCGCCCGCGTCTTCCCACGCACCCGATTGGAAGGCGCCGCTAATGTGTTGATCTTTGCCAACGCCGACGCCGCGTCTGGCGTGCGCAACATCCTGAAAATGCGTGCGGATGCGTTGGAAGTGGGGCCAATCCTCATGGGCATGGGCAACCGCGCCCATATTGTCAGCCAATCCATCACAGCTCGAGGCCTGCTCAACATGGCGGCCATCGCGGGCACCCCAGTGACCCAATACGGCTAACTGTCTGTTTGCCCATTTTCGAAACCAAAAACGCGGCGTGTGATTCTCGCCGTGTTTTGCACATTGAGACTTAGCAAGTTTGCAAACCCACCCGCATTCTTCAGCAACTCTTAGGCAAACTCGCTTCTTTGCAAAAATTTGCAGACCTGAGGCGCTCAGACTTGCAAATTTTCCGCGTTAATCTGCCACGCCCAACACGCCGAGACTTGCCGCATAGGCAGCGCCTCCTCTATCCAGTTGGGTAAGAATGAGGAGGACCCCATGTCATATCAGGACGTCTACAACCGTTGGAAAAATGATCCCGAAGCTTTCTGGATGCAGGCAGCAGACGCAATCGACTGGGACACCCCGCCCAGCAAGGCTCTCACTGACAAGGGAGACCATATGTATGAGTGGTTTGCCGACGCCAAGGTCAACACCTGCTGGAACGCTGTGGACCGCCACGTCGAAGCAGGCCGCGGCGAACAGACTGCCATCATCCACGACAGCCCAATCACCCACTCCAAGCGCGAAATCTCCTATGTAGAACTGCGCAATCGCGTCGCCTCCCTCGCAGGTGCCCTGCGCGCCAAAGGAGTGGAAAAAGGCGATCGCGTCATCATCTACATGCCGATGATCCCCGAGGCGCTGGAAGCCATGCTGGCCTGCGCCCGTCTCGGCGCCATCCACTCGGTGGTGTTTGGTGGCTTTGCTGCCAACGAATTGGCTGTGCGCATTGACGACGCCAAACCCAAAGCCATCATTGCTGCTTCTTGCGGTTTGGAACCCGGCCGCGTGGTGCACTACAAGCCACTGCTGGACGGCGCCATTGACGTCGCCACCCACAAGCCCGATTTCTGCGTGATCTTCCAGCGTGAACAAGAAGTGGCGCAGCTGGTTGAAGGCCGCGATTTCAACTGGCACGGCTTCCAATATGGCGTGGAACCTGCGGAATGTGTACCTGTCGAAGGCAACCATCCGGCCTACATCCTCTACACGTCCGGCACCACTGGCCAACCCAAAGGTGTGGTGCGCCACACCGCTGGCCACTTGGTTGCCTTAAACTGGACTATGAAAAACGTCTTCAACGTCGACCCCGGCGACGTCTTCTGGGCCGCGTCTGATGTGGGCTGGGTTGTGGGCCACAGTTACATCACCTACGCGCCGCTAATCCACGGCAACACCACCATTGTGTTTGAAGGCAAACCCGTGGGCACACCGGATGCTGGCACGTTCTGGCGGGTGATTTCCGAACACAAGGTCAAAACCTTCTTCACCGCCCCCACAGCCTTCCGTGCCGTGAAACGCGAAGACCCAAAAGGCGAATTTGTGAAGAAATACGACCTCTCTTGCATGGACCAAGTGTTCTTGGCAGGTGAGCGCGCTGATCCCGACACCATTATGTGGGCGCAGGATCAACTGCAAAAGCCAATCATCGACCACTGGTGGCAGACAGAGCTGGGGTACCCGGCGATCTGCAACCCGGTTGGCATTGAACTCTTGCCGGTGAAACTAGGCAGCCCGTCGCTGCCAATGCCGGGCTATGACATGAAGGTACTGGACGAAGGCGGCAACGAACTGCCTCCGGGCGAGCTTGGCGCAATTGTGAGCAAACTGCCCCTGCCTCCGGGTACGCTGCCCACATTGTGGAACGCCGAAGACCGCTTCAAGAAGTCCTATCTGACCAACTTCCCCGGCTACTATGAAACCGGCGACGCGGGCATGATTGATGAGGACGGCTACGTCTACATCATGGCGCGCACAGATGACGTGATCAACGTCGCAGGCCACCGCCTGTCTACTGGCGGCATGGAAGAGGTGCTCGCGGGTCACCCGGATGTGGCCGAATGCGCGGTGATCGGCGTCGCGGATCAACTCAAAGGCCAAACGCCGGTGGGCTTCCTCTGCCTCAACGCGGGTGCGGATCGCGACAACGCTGAGGTGGTGAAAGAAGTTGTGAAACTGGTGCGAGAGAAAATCGGCCCGGTGGCCGCCTTCAAACTGGCTGTTGTGGTGGATCGTCTGCCCAAAACCCGCTCTGGTAAAATCCTGCGCGGCACCATGGTGAGCATCGCGGATGGCACAGAGTGGAAAATGCCTGCCACGATTGATGATCCGATTATTCTGGATGAAATCACCGAAGCCCTACAAAGCCTCGGCTACGCCACAGCCTAAACGTCAGAGCGGGGGCCAGCCCCCCGCACCCCCGGGATATTTCCGGACAATGAATGAGAGGCGCGCGCCGCACATGTGGCGCGCTTTCGTTTTAGACAAACTGTTCGCGAATAAGCCGCTCTTCGAGACCATGACCGGGATCAAACAGAATGCGGTGCGCGATACTCTCGTCCGATCGGATTTCAACCGCAGCAACATTCTCAATTGACCGGCTGTCCGCATGCGCCATCACCGGACGCTTGTGACTTTCCAACACCTCAAACGTTACCGTTGCCAACTTTGGCACCAACGCCCCCCGCCAACGACGCGGGCGGAATGGTGCAATGGCCGTGAGCGCCAAGACATCTGAGCCAATTGGCAAAATTGGGCCATGTGCTGAATAGTTATAGGCGGTGGAGCCCGCAGGTGTACTGATCAGTGCGCCATCACAGACAAGTTCTTCCATGCGCAACCGACCATCAATCTTAATGCGTAACTTGGCCGCCTGCGGCCCCGCCCGCAACATCGACACTTCATTGATCGCCAGCGCCTCATGCACGGAGTCATCCACACAGGTCGCCCGCATCGCCAGCGGATTGAGCTTTTCTTCTTCGGCCGCCGCCAGCCGCTCTGGCAAATCGCTTTCGGAGTAGGTATTCATCAAGAAGCCAACCGTACCCCGGTTCATGCCATACACCGGCGCGGGCACTGCCTGTGTGTCATGCAAAATTTGCAGCATAAAACCGTCACCACCCAGCGCAACAATCACATCCGCGTCTTCCGGTACAACATTGCCATAGCGCCCGATCAACGCCGCGCGTGCGGTCTGCGCCACTGGCGCGTTGCTGGCCATAAAGGCGATTCTTTCGGACATGCCGCCCAAACTCCGTTCTGCTCAACAGCAGGTTTCCCCGCCCCGCCAAAGGTTTCCTATGGCGTCATATGTTTATCCCCTGCACCATCTTCGGCGGTCAGGCAAGGTTTTGCGTCGCTTTGAGACCTTTCAACACATCACCCTTTCCTTTAGGAACCGCAGCAACGCGAACCCCTGATCTGGAGCACATGCCCATGTCCACCACCCGTGATGCTGGCTTTTTCACTGAATCTCTTGCTTCCCGCGACCCAGAGCTGTTTGGATCGATCACTGATGAGCTGGGCCGCCAGCGCGACGAGATCGAACTGATCGCCTCTGAGAACATCGTGTCCGCTGCCGTGATGGAAGCGCAGGGCACCGTGCTGACAAACAAATACGCCGAGGGCTACCCAGGTCGTCGCTACTATGGTGGCTGCCAATATGTGGACGTGGCTGAAAACCTCGCCATCGACCGCGCCAAAGAGCTGTTTGGCTGTGAGTTTGCCAACGTGCAGCCAAACTCCGGCTCCCAAGCCAACCAAGGTGTGTTTCAGGCGTTGATCCAACCCGGCGACACCATCCTTGGTATGGACCTGGCGTCCGGCGGTCACCTGACCCACGGTGCCCGCCCAAACCAATCCGGCAAATGGTTCAACGCCGTCTCTTACGGTGTGCGCCGCGACGACAACCTGATCGACTATGATCAGGTCGAAGCCCAGGCCAAAGAGCATCAACCCAAGATGATCATCGCCGGAGGTTCCGCCATTCCACGTCAAATCGACTTTGCCCGCTTCCGTGAGATTGCGGACATGGTTGGCGCCTACCTGCTGGTCGACATGGCACACATCGCTGGTCTGGTTGCCGCTGGTGAACACCCCTCGCCGTTCCCACACGCCCATGTTGCCACAACCACCACGCACAAAACTCTGCGCGGCCCCCGCGGCGGCATGATCCTGACCAACGACGCGGACATCGCCAAGAAACTGAACTCGGCCATCTTCCCAGGCATCCAGGGCGGCCCGCTGATGCACGTCATCGCCGCCAAAGCTGTGGCCTTTGGTGAAGCGCTGCGTCCAGAGTTCAAAGACTACCAAAAACAGGTGCGCGCCAACGCGGTGGCTCTGGCGGATCAGCTGATCAAAGGTGGCCTGGACATCGTCACCGGTGGCACCGACACCCATGTGATGCTGGTGGATCTGCGCCCCAAAGCTGTGACCGGCAACATCGCTGACAAGGCCCTGGGCCGCGCCCACATCACCACCAACAAAAACGGCATCCCGTTTGACCCGGAAAAGCCAATGGTGACCTCTGGTTTGCGCCTTGGCACCCCTGCGGGCACCACGCGTGGCTTTGGCGAAGATGAGTTCCGCGCAATTGCTGACATGATTGTCGAAGTGGTCGATGGCCTCGCCGCCAACGGCGAAGAGGGCAATGCCGAGGTGGAAGCCTCTGTGCGCGCCAAAGTGGCCGCGCTCTGCGCGCGCTTCCCGCTCTACCCAAACCTGTAAGGTTGCCCTAAAAAAACGAAGGCCGTCGCTGGACATTTCAGCGGCGGCCTTTTCTATTTTGGCAGCGAAACTGGCGTGAGGAGGAAGTGCATGAGTGACGGATGGGACGCATCTGCAGAGGCGTGGATCACCTCCCAAGGTGCAGACGGCGACTTCAGCCGCCAACACGTGTTGGACGCTCCGATGCTGGACCGCATTCAGGCAGCCATGCCAAAGGCCATCCTGGATCTGGGCTGTGGCGAGGGACGTTTCTGTCGCAGGCTGGCCCCGTTGGTGGAGCGTGTTGTGGGTATCGATCCCACCGAGCCACTGATCTCACACGCGCAGGCCTTGGGCGGCGCTGACTATGTGATCGCCGGTGCTGAAAACATACCTTTTGCCGATCACAGCTTTGATATGATTGTCAGCTACCTGTCCATGATCGATATTCCTGACGTGCCCCGCGCATTGCAAGACTGCCATCGTGTGCTGCGACCGGGCGGACGCCTGCTGATCGCCAATCTAAATCCATGGACCACAGCGAGCCAGGCGCACGGGTATCCGGAGGTGAAGCCTGACGGCACCACAACCCTGATCATGGACCGCTATTTGAATTGCTTCGCAAGCTGGGCCGAATGGAGCGACATTCGCATTCAAAACTGGCACCGCCCGCTGTCTTTCTACATGCAAACTTTGCTCACAGCGGGGTTTCAGCTCACGCATTTTGACGAGCCCAAAGCCACAGGTGGCGCGCGGGCGGAGAGTTACAACCGCGCGCCTTATCTGCACATCATGGAATGGCAGAGACCGTAGCCTCCAGCGCCATTCACCATCCAAACAGTTTTGGACGCGCGCTTTCAGCGGCCTGCTCCAGCGCACTTTGGGGGGCAAAGCGCTCGCGCCGGTCCTCACGCCAATGGGTTTGCAGTTTCCCCTCAGCCTGTGGAGCGGCATCTTTGTCGCTCCAATGTCCCTGACGGGTGGCGACCTGAAAGCTATTTGAAAGAATTCCCAACATATCTGACACTCCTTGTGTTGATCTGTTCCAAACATGGTGGACTCTGACACCAAAAGCGATTCAATACGGATTTTGATATGTAAGTTGAGGTTACAGTATGGATTGGTCCACCCTCCCCTCGCTTGCGGCCCTTCGAGCTTTTGAAGCCGCAGCCCGTCACCAGAACCTAAGCGCTGCCGCGCGGGAGTTGAACGTGACCCATGCCGCGATTGCCCAACACGTGCGCACATTGGAAGCGGATCTTTCCACCCCTCTGCTGTTTCGCTCTGGCCGCGGCGTTGCCCTCACGGAAGACGGGCGTCACCTTGCACATCATCTCACCGAAGGATTTGAAACAATCTCTGAGGGCGTCTCTGCTCTCCAGCGCACCAAAGAAGACCGCCCGCTCAGCGTCAGCGTCACACCATCGTTTGCTGCCAACTGGCTGATGCCGCGCATTGGTGGTTTCTGGCAGGCTCACCCTGAAGTCTCTCTCAGCATCAATCCCAGCGTGCATTTGATCGACCTGCGTCGCGATGGTTTTGACATGGCGATCCGCTTTGGCAATGGGCAATGGCCGGGAGTGTCCGCCGAATTGCTCACCTCTGGCGAATTTTGGGTGGTTGGCGCCCCCAAGCTGCTCAAAAATCCGGAGAATATCAGCCTGTCCGATGCTGGTGACTACCCTTGGTTAATGGATCTGCACATGTTGGAGTGGCGACAGGTTGTCGAAGACGCAGGCCTGGATCTGAACACGGTCAACATGACATCACTTGAAACCAATGAATTGGTGCTCTCCGCCACAGTGGCCGGCCTCGGCGTTTCTGTGCATCCAAAATCATTGGTTGAGCGGGAAGTAGCCTTTGGTACGCTTGTGCAGATTTCCAGTCTGCCCCGAACCGACCTTGGCTATCATTTGGTTACGCTCCCGCGCCCGCTCAGCGCCAAGGAACGTGCCTTTCGCAAGTGGCTTATGGCAGAGGCCAAAGCCTAGTCTCAAACACCGACACCCGAGCAAATACTCGGGTGCCTCCAAAAATATCGTGCGATGTGTTACGCGTTAGGCTTGCTGTCCAAAAGCGCCTCTTCCAGCATTTTTTCGTCACGCACTTCTTCGATGCGGCGAATACGATCATCACGCTGCTGGTTGTCAAAACGGTACTTCACAACATTGATCAGGCTGATGGTGAGAAGCACAATACCCATGCCCCAGTAGCCTTTTGTGGACAGCGGCACGTCTGTGGACATCCAAAGGGAAATGCCAAGCAAAATATACGCCAGGGCCACACCGGCCATGTTGAGCATTACGATGGTGGAATTGTCATTACGATCGGTCATTTTGGGTCTCTCTCTTTAATCTATGAGGTGTAAGTTGAAGGAAGTTTAAGGCGATTTTGCGATCAATTTTCGCCTTTAAGGCGATCAAGCACGGAATTTGCTGTGGCTTTGCTCGGCGCGCCAAACCCCGCGTCCGCCATCCGGCCAGCAATATCACCGTGGTTCAGGCCGCTATCAATTTCGCGTAGGATTTCCCCCTGTTCAAAGGGATCGTCTCCGCCCATCACCCGTGAAATCAACGCCTCAGCTTCTTCAAACGGGCTGTCTCCTGCCAGATGGCGGTTCATGGACCGCTGAATGCCCTGCTCTTTGCGTATGGCGCGGGCGGTCACCGCGCCCTGCTTCAAATCAATGATGCGGCGATGGGCCGCTTCGACGGATTGGCGCAGCTGCATGATGCGCGCTTCCAATCGTGCTTGAGTTTGTTGGCGCCCCGCCAATTCATTCTCCAGATCCGCAATCGCTTGCGCTGCTTGCTGCGCCAGATCTTCCCGGCCCTCCGCAAGAGCCTGTTTGGCACGTGCCAGCAGATCCACAATGCGGCCTTCCAGCGTCTCAATCTGCCGCTGCTCGCCCCGTTCTCGCTGGATCAAACCAGCCAGGGCCACCTTTGCTGCCTTTAGGTTCGCGCTCGCCTCGCGAATTTTTTGATCAATCAGCTCAATGGCATAGACGTCACGCACCTGTTCTTCGGCCCGGGCGTTTGCCCCTACAATCAATGTTTTTAAAGTTCCGAACATCTGTCGCTCCATTTCTTGAACATCGTTCACAAGTAGAGTGATAGAGCTTTCCTGAACGGTGTTCAAGTAAATTATTGAACGCCGTTCATATGTTTTACAAGAGACTGATTTTACTTAGATTTACACCGCGACTTCCGGACCAATTCGGGACAGAACCTGTGCAATCATCATGCGAATATGCTCCGGCGGCACACCTGAGATGCGATTCTCCAACCCCAGAAGCACGATTCCATGCACCGAGGAGAACATCGCACGGGTCATCAGCCCCAACTCCTCTTCGCCCATTTCCGCATAAAGCTCCGACAGTGGTGTGCGAATATTGGCAAACAACGCCCCCAACGACGACAGGTACCACTCCGGCACCTCGCCACCCTCTGTCATCTCCACGTCAAACAACGCCCGCCACAGTTTCGGATGTTCCGCGGCAAACTCTAGATAAGCATTGGACATAAGAATGAGCCGTTGGCGTGGGCTTTCACCGCCATCATAGGACGCCGACACAGCCGCGCCGAGTTTCTTGAACGTGCGGCCGTTCACCTCAAGCACCAGATCATGCAGATCGTCAAACACGTTGTATATCGCCCCAACGGCACACCCCGCGCCTTTCGCCAACTCCCGCGCCTTAAGCGACGACATGCCACCCGCTGAAATCTGCTCCTCTGCCAGCTCTATCAACTTTAGACGTAACGCCGCGCGCCGCTCTGCCACCTTGCCTGCCATATCACCCACCTTATGAACCGCGTTCATGCCTATCCGCGATGACAGGAAATGCCAAGTCCTCACCTCCACGCCGCAAAATGTTCTTTCTTTGTTCGACCTCTTCGCCTAGCGTGCGCCCATGAGTTTCCGCATTTCAAACCGTGACGCCCGCCGCCTTTGGCTCTCTCTGCAAGGCCTATCTAGCACCCCCACCGGTCCCGCCGACCCACGCGCGATTATTCAACAGCTTGGCTTTGTGCAACTGGACAGCATTCAGGTCTTATCGCGCGCGCACCACCACATCCTTTGGTCGCGCAACCAAAACTATCGCGAGCCGATGTTGAACAAACTTCTGGCCGAAGACCGCACGGTGTTTGAGCATTTCACCCATGACGCCAGCGTCTTGCCAATCGAGACCTACCCCTATTGGCAGGCGCAGTTTAACCGGCGCAAATCCCGTATGGATCAGAAAGGCTGGTTCAAAACCGCCCTCGCCAAAGTCAGCACCGAGGACATCAAGTCCCGCATCGCAGACGAAGGCGCGCTGTCCACTGAAGCCTTTGACACCAAAATCGAAGGCCCCAAAGAAATGTGGTCCCGCCCACCCCACAAACAGGCCTTGGATTACCTGTGGTACGCCGGAGAGCTGGCAACGTGCTACCGCCACAACTTCAAGAAGTTCTACAACCTGCCAGAGCGCGTCATTCCCGACGCATTGCGCGAGGCACAGTTTGACCACGCTGATCAGATCAACTGGCTTTGCACCCAAGCGGTCGATCGACTTGGCTTTGCCACCTCTGGCGACATCAAACGCTTCTGGGAGGCCGTGGATACCGCAGATGTCAAAGACTGGATGGCAAAGACCAATCTGATCGACATCGAGGTGCAAACTGCCAACCGCCAATGGCTGCCCATGCAAGCCCCTTCAGACATCGCCCAGCGCTTGGAACAGCTCACAGTTCCCACATCACGCCTGCGCATCCTCAACCCGTTTGACCCGGTAATCCGCGACCGCGACCGGCTTTCGCGCCTGTTTGGTTTTGACTACCGCATCGAAATCTTTGTACCCGCTGCCAAACGCCAGTGGGGTTACTATGTCTACCCACTTTTGGAAGGGGATCGCTTTGTTGGCCGCCTGGAAGCCAAGGCCAACCGCAAAAAGGGTGAAATCACCGTCACGCAACTTTGGTCTGAGCCCGGTGTGCGCTGGACCGACGCGCGCGCCACCAAACTGGACGCCGAACTCACCCGTATGGGCCGCTTCATTGGCGCGCCAAGCATCCAATGGGACTGCTCACAAACGCCAAAATCCAGTTAACCAGAGCAACCTTGTGCGCGCATTGCTTGATGGATATTCACCTTGAATGACAACAGTTTCCAATCGCCCACAGTCCCCAACCCGCAAACTTGAGCGCCATCTCGGCGACTGGATGCGCGCGCGCCTGCCCTTTGCGGTGGCCGAGCTTGTCATGTTCCTTTTGAAAATGGGTTGGGCGTCGCTGTTTGGCGCTTTGCTGTTGGTGGCTATGATTGTCACCAATCAAATCTGGCAGGACAACTGGCCAATAGCACGCTATGACGCCTTGCTGGCTTATGCGCTGGCACTGCAAGCGCTCTTCCTCATCCTGCGCATGGAAAGCTGGCGCGAGGCGCGGGTGATCTTACTATTTCACATCACTGGCACCGTGATGGAGATCTTTAAGGTGAACGCGGGCAGCTGGGCATACCCTGGCGACGGGCTGATCAAGCTTGCAGGCGTGCCTTTATTTTCCGGCTTCATGTATGCCGCTGTCGGTTCCTTTATGGCCCGCGCCATCCGGCTCTTTGACATGCGGTTTGCTCCCTATCCGCCGTTCTGGAGCACGATGCTTCTGGCGATTGCGATTTATGTGAACTTCTTTGCCCACCACTTTCTGCCGGATATCAGGATGGCGCTCTTCGCCATGACAGTTGTGTTGTTCTTACGTACTCGTGTCTGGTTTCACATCGGCGACACGTGGTACTGGATGCCACTGACCCTCGCCGCCTTTTTATCCAGCGGGTTCCTCTGGCTTGCCGAAAATGTCGGCACCGCCACAAAGATTTGGTTGTATCACGGACAATCTGCCTCCGATTGGGTCAGCCTTTCCAAAATGGGGTCTTGGTATTTGCTGCTCTTTGTGAGCTTCACCACAGTGACTGTGGTGTTTCGCGACGTGCTCATGCGCTGCGCTTGGAAACCGACGACTAAACCAGCCCCCGCCAGCGCAACACAAGGATCACCAGCACCACAACCACCAACAGGTTGAAGCTGAGCGCTGCCCCTAGGTTGAGCATCGCCCCTTTGCGCCGATCTGTGACATCAATTGCTTCCAAATGTGCGACGATCTCGTCAAAGGCTTTCTTTACGGCGACAGCATCCACTTGCATCATCAGCTTTGGATGCCCGCCCAACCGCTGCGCAGCAACCAACACCTCGGCCTGGCGATGCAGCCGCGCTGGTACACGTCGCCCAATCTTCTTCATCGCCCGGCCCAACGTTTTGGCCCGCACGCCAAATTTTTCTTTGGCCAGTTCCAAAAGTCGCGCCTCTTGGGCCTGAATGTCCTGCATCATCATCATGCGCGCACCATAGACTGCGCCCGCACAACACTCAACTCTGGAACCCGCCTGCCCAGCGCGCTATCACACCGCCATGTTGAACCTGATCGAACATGGCACCGCCTCCGCTGAACCCGACCTTCTCATTGTGCACGGACTGTTTGGCTCCGGCCGCAATTGGGGCGCCATTGCCAAACGGCTGTCCGCCACCCGCCGCATTCTTTGTGTAGACCAGCGCAACCACGGCCTCAGCCCCTGGTTTGATAGTCATTCTTACGAGGACATGGCGGCTGACCTTGCCGAAGTCATTCAGGCGCAAGGCAAACCAATGGACGTGCTCGGCCACTCCATGGGGGGCAAGGCTGCTATGCTGCTCGCTCTCATCCGTCCGGAGTTGGTCAATCGCCTGATTGTGGCTGACATCGCCCCTGTGGCGTATGGCCACGATCAAAACCAAAACATCCAAGCCATGCGCGCCGTGGATCTCACCAAAGTCACCAAACGCTCCGACGCAACCGCTCAGCTAGCGCAACATTTGGACGACACCACGCTGCAAACCTTCTTCACCCAATCTCTGGACGTGAAAGAACAACGTTGGCGTCTCAACCTCGATGTGCTCGATCGCGAGATGCCCAAAATCCTGGACTTCCCGGATGTTGGTGGTCTCTACGGTGGTCCCACACTGTTCTTGTCCGGCGCCACCTCAGATTACGTCACCCATGAGCACCGCCCGACAATCCGCGCGAAGTTCCCCAAGGCCCGCTTTGCGAAGATAACTGGCGCAGGCCATTGGCTACACGCGGAAAAACCACGCGAGTTCATCGCATCCGTGCAGGCCTGGCTCGATTTGGATCAGCGCGCGTAAAGCGCCTGCGCCACTTTCCAGCTCACCGGGAAACCAATCAAAAAGCCGGCCAGCGCAATAAGAAACAACCCCATTCCGGTGTTCACGCCAGTCACCAGCGCCGCGATCACGCCAACCCCGGCCAAAGTGGACCCGATAAACAGGTGTAAAATTGATGCCAAGCGCAGCATGGGTCGTCTCCTTCAGTTTCTGAGCACAGCTTTGACAAAGATTCGCACCATCAGCTTTGATTTGGATCAGCCCTCGGTCACATGTGCCGCGTCATTGAGCCATCAATTGCATCACCACAGCGCCGTCCGCATCAAGCAACACCGTGTATCCGTCGCGCACGCCAAACGCGGTCACGTTCGACACGGCTTTGAAGAAGTCGATTTCCTGCTGCCCAAGCGCATCTGGACAAGCCATTCGCGTTGTGGCCAGTGGACCAAACTCTAGCCTGCTGCCTCGTTCGGTATAGCTGCCTGTAAAGCGGTTACACCCGCTGGTGCCGCTAACCCGACCATCTCGATCAAAATCCAGCTCCGGAACTTTTGCGCTCTGCACCTCTGCCCCGTTCATCCGGACAACCAACCAATGGCTGTCACTCAAGGTAACTTCAGATCTCTCAACCATGCGCTCCACCAAAACGTCTACGGTGTCCGGCGCATCACCGGTCAAAGCTGGAAAACTTTGCGTGCTGCGCCACAATACATCCTCGCCAACCCGGATCACCGCCCGCACCGAATACTGGCCACGATCTTCGACCATTGCATCGTCATAGCTGAGTTGAAACGCCACTGGCACCTGCCCGGTGGGCTTCAGCGTCTGACTGGCCAACACGGTGGACTTCACGTCCATTTTGCTGACGTCTTCCAAGGTGACTTCCACCATCGCCTCCGGTGGCAACGCAATCTTTTCCCGATAGAGAACAGACCCATGCAGCTCTTGAAAATCGGCCATTGCGCTTCCGGCACCGAGGCACACCGCCAACACAATGCCAGCGCTCAAACTCTTGGATCTCTTCATTGTACTCACCATGTTTCTGTTCTCGAATTTGCAGCCCATGCTGCATACTTCTACCTAAGCGGGCAGCCTAGTCTCACCAAGGGGGAAACATCGCTTCGGCAACTCCCCGCCAAAACGCAGATCCCAAAAGAAGGTCTCCCAGAAGATTAAGACCTTTGGCCCCCTTGGCCTACATGCCTGCTCTGCTAGTCTGCCTTTATGTCTAGCGATACTATATCCCCAATATTGAAACGGTTTTCCCACGCGCTTGTGGTAGATGACCACCCGCTGTTCTGTGATGCTCTGGTTATGACCTTGCAGGCAATTGCGCCCCTGACCAATGTGGCAACAGCGCCTTGTTTGGCCGACGCGCTGGTATGCCTCGAGAAAGGCCCGCAACCCGATTTGGTGGTTTTGGATCTAAATTTGCCGGACGTAGACGGGTTTGAGGGGCTCCTGGGCCTACGCAAAGTCACCACTGCCAAAGTGCTTGTGGTCTCCTCGATGGCCGACACGCGTATCATCAACGCCGCCCTGAATGCCGGGGCCTCAGGTTTTGTCCCAAAGCATAGCCAGCGCGACATGTTTCGTCGCGCTCTGGAAGCCCTTGCAGAAGATCGCAGCTTTGTCCCCGAAGACCACGTGCCCGCTTGCGACGAAGACAAAACAGGTCACGATGCCGTCGCCCGCCTGGCCAGCCTGACCACCCAGCAAGCCCGCATCCTCGACCTGATCTGCGAAGGTAAACTTAACAAGCAAATCGCCTATGAACTGTCCATTGCCGAGACCACCGTGAAGGCCCACGTCACAGCCATTATGCGCAAACTTGGGGTGCACTCCCGTACGCAAGCCGTTCTCGTAGCCAAAGAAACCAGTTTTGAGGGGCACTTGCGCAGCGGCGGATAGGCAGCCTAGTCTACTACGGGCAGTTCGAGGAGAACTGCAGGAGGACCGCCAGCATGGATGCCAGCACACCCCAGATCGGGTCACATATCGTGCGCACGGGTTTTGCCGTGTGTGATGCTCCGGATGCCGTTGACCAATTGGTCGCGGCTTTGGGGCCGGACCCATTTGCATTGGTCATCCTGTTCGTGTCCTCGCACACGGATTTGGGACATTTTGTATCGCAGCTTAATGGCAAGTTTGGCGCAGCACAGGTTGTTGGGTGCACAACCGCCGGCGAACTCGCCTCAAGCGGATACACCGAAGGCGAGATCGTGGCCATCGGCCTACCCGAAGCCCATTTTTCCGCACGCACACTTTTTGTCGACGACCTATCAAACATCAACGCCGACGCCCGCATTGCGGAAATGATCCACAACCGGAATGCCCTGGCAACCGGCCATCCGCATTGGTCGTCGGAGTTTGCTTTCCTGATGGTCGACGGCCTGTCTACACGTGAAGATGCTCTGGCGGCGGACCTCTCTTTGGGGCTTGGCCCGGTGCCTTTGTTTGGCGGATCAGCCGGGGACGGAGATGACTTCGAACAAACCCATGTGCTGTATCAATCGACCTTTCACAGCAACGCTGCTGTGCTGGTACAGCTTCGCTCAAACTGCCCGGTTCATGTTTTTAAAACCGACCACTTACAGCCAACAGAACAGCGCATGGTCGTGACCGGCGCCAACCCGGCCACGCGCCGTGTCTATGAAATCAATGCAGAGCCCGCGGCACGGGAGTATGCGCGCATTTTGGGCAAAGACCCCGAGCAGCTCTCAACCTTCACGTTTGCAGCCCATCCAGTGGTTGTGCGCATTGGAGAGCAAACACATGTGCGCGCCATTCAGCGCGTTGCACAGAACGGCGACCTCCAATTCTTCTCTGCCATCGACGAAGGGGTCGTGCTCACCCTCGCGGAACCTGACGACATGGTTGCCCACTTGGATCGCGAGCTCAGCGCACTGGGTGACCACCAAACCCCTGAAATGATTTTAGGCTGTGATTGCGTATTGCGCCGGGTCGAGGCCACACAGAAACAAATCACAGGTGACATCTCCCGCGTTCTGGCCAAACACAAGGTTGTGGGTTTCTCCACTTACGGAGAACAGGTCAATTCGATGCATGTCAACCAAACCTTCACCGGCGTCGCCATCTACCCGCCGCAAACGGACTAACGCCCCGATGACAAACGCCACGTTGATCAACCCCAAGGACTCACTGGAACGCCAGAACCAGAAACTTCTCAAGATTGTCGACACCCTCATGCGCCGGGCAGAAGCCAGCCCTGATACCACCGGTGTGGCCTACGCCCAGTTTGAGCGCGCGGTGATGCTTGAAGCAGAGGTTCAAACCCGCACCCGTGAGCTGGAACACGCGCTTGACCTGCTCAACACCTCCAACGCGTCACTCGCCCAAGCCAACGCAGAAGCAGAAGCCGCCCGCGCCAACCTCGCCAACGCCATAGAGACCGTACAAGAAGGCTTCGCGCTGTTTGACGCTGACGAAAAATTGGTGCTTTGCAATGCGCGCTTTGGCAAACACATGCGCGACATCTACCCTTTGTTCAAACCGGGCCTGCCGTTTGCAAACTACGTCGACATTGTTTCCCAAAGCGCCTTTTTGGAACTGCCAGACGGCATGAACGCCACCCAATGGGCCACTCAGCGTTTACTGCGCCACAAGGAGCAGCATGTGGTGTTCAATGCCCGCCTAGCCGGAGACAAGTGGATACAGGTCTCCGAACATCGCACCCGTGACGGTGGCACCGTGGTCTTACAAACCGATGTCACCGACATGATGCTGATTGAACGGCAGGAACGCGAACGATTGCTCGATGATCAGGCTCGGCTGATCAAAGCCACTCTGGAACATCTCGATCAAGGTGTCGGCATCTTTGACCGCGAGGCGCGCTTGGTTGGTTGGAACCGCCGCCTGGGCGAACTGCTCTCTATCCCGCTGCGCCGCTTTCACCTTGGCCTGCCCTTTGCCACGATATTTGAGCAACTCTCCCGCAAGCTGGCCTTCCTGCACACCGCTGATGCCGAAGCACTGGCCAACTGGGCCGCCCACGACGGGCGGCGTGCGCCTCTTTCCTTCGAAGTTGAACTTGGCGAAGACCGCATTCTTGCTGTTTTTGCCCAACACATGCCCGATGGCGGATTTGTGATTTCCTTCACAGACATCACAACAGAACGCGGCGCCCTGCGTGCCATTTCACAGGTCAATGAAACGCTCGAGCGTCACGTCCAAGAACGCACGTTGGAGCTGCAGGACGCTCTGGCCGAGGCGGAGCGCGCCAATGCCTCCAAATCCCGGTTTGTGGCCGCAGCTAGTCACGACCTCCTGCAACCCTTATCGGCAGCCAAGCTCTACATGGCCTCGTTGGAAACCGACTTGGAGCACCCGGACCAACGTGAACGCCTGACCAAGGCAACCTCTGCCCTACAAAGTGTGGAACATATTTTGGGCGCCCTCCTGGACATCTCCCGACTCGACAGCGGTCGCGCCACGGTTCATGACACTCAAATTCCACTGGGGGCGCTTCTTGCACAGCTTCATGATGAGTTTGCCCCTATCGCGCGAGACAAAGGTTTGCGCTTTGATCTGCGCCCTTGCAACGTCGTTGTCGACTCCGACGCAACCTATTTGCGCCGCATATTGCAAAATCTGATCGCAAATGCGCTGCGCTATACGGAGCGCGGAAGAGTGCTTGTTGCTGCTCGCCGGCGGGCAGACACAATCGTTGTTGAAATTTGGGACACCGGTCCGGGAATTCCCATAGAACAACAAGCCAAAGTTTTTGACGAATTCCATCGGGTCAACGCGGCCGCCAGCCCCGCAGAAGGTCTTGGCCTCGGATTGGCCATCGTAGAGCGCGCCTGCCGCCTGCTCGCCCACCCCATGCAGATGCAGTCCACACCCGGACGCGGCACCCGCTTTTGCATCACGTTGCCCATACACACCGAACAGACCGCGCCGAATGACATAACCCACCCCATGCGCAAAGCATCTGCGCCATTGGCGCACCGCATCGTGCTCCTAGTTGAAAACGATACCGAACTGAGAAACGCCATCTCAATGACGCTTGAAAATTGGGGAGCAGACGTGTTGGCGTGTGGTAGCGACATCGAAGCCGTTGAGCTGTTACGCGAGATCGATATCGCACCGGACATGGTGTTGGCGGATTATCAATTGGACAACGACGCCACAGGGACGGACCTTGTCATCCAACTGCGTGAGACATACGGCCCTCTGCCAGCATGTATCATAAGTGCCAACCGGGATCCTGCACTCACCGCATTGTGCAAAACCCAAAACGCCACGCTTCTGCACAAACCTCTAGATCTGGATCGGCTGCGCACAGTCCTTGCCGGGTCGTAATCTCCTGTTGTCACACACCAAATATGCACCTCCGCAAAACAGCCGTGATACAGACGTAATACCGACGCGATTTTTGCCCCTTTTCGTGAACCGATACAGCACCTAAAAACACGCCATACACCTAGCTCGGAGCCCACCTATGACCCGTCTTCAGATCGCCTTGGATGCCATCGACGCCGCCAACACCAACCACCCAAATCGTGAAGATGGACAGCCAGAAGCGCTGCTCTATGGTCATCGCATGACTGCAGAGTGTAATCGCCTTTTTCCCAATGCTTCCGAAGCCTTACAGATTGCGGCACGGGGCCAGCACATCGAACGCTGGGTGCTCAAACGTGTCGACTATCCGGAGGGGCGTGCGGGCTATCTGAAGTGGCGCCGTGATCTCGGATTACATCATGCCAGCCGTGTGTGTGAAATCATGACGGATGCCGGGTATGATGAAGAGGACGTTCTCGCTGCGGGCGCCATGTTGCGCAAAGAGGGCATTAAGCGGAATGACCAAGTGCAAGCCCTTGAAGACATTATCTGTTTTGTTTTTGTAAAATGGTATTTTGCGCCTTTTGCAGCGAAGCACTCTCCGGAAAAAATTCTCCGCATAGTCGAAAAAACCGCGCGCAAGATGTCGCAAAGTGCCCGCACCCGCGCGCTGGCTGAATTTGATCTGCCCGAAGACCTCGCAGCAGCATTTGAAGCCCCCTCTGCATGACCCGCGCACCGCGCGAAGCCTTGATTGTGGCCCACGGTCAACCTTCGGCTCCCAAGCCGCCGGAGTTGTGGCTACAAGGCTTCGCCGCTGCGGTGAACCATCACCTACCCGACTGGAATATTCGCGCAGCCACCCTTGCAATGCCGGGGTCACTGGAGCGTCAAGCCTCTGAAATTGCTCCGGGTTCTCCGGTGTTTCCAATGTTCATGGCGGACGGTTTCTTTGTTTCAAAGCTCCTACCAGCACGGTTGGGCCCGGCGACGCTTTCCATTTTGCCACCACTTGGATTTTGTAGCACATTGCCAGACCTGGCTGCCGTTGGGGTGAAAACGGCCCTCAGAAAACGCGGCTGGACAGAGCGCGAAGGTCACCTTTTTTTGGCAGCGCACGGCTCCGCAAAAGGCCAAAAGGCGGCCGAATCGGCCTATGCTTTCCGAAACGCGCTTTCAAAACGGTTCGACGGCCTAAAAATCTCAGTTGGTTTTGTAGAAGAAACACCCTTTCTGGCAGAGGCCGCCAGAACCCTTCCGAAACAAAGCATATGCCTGCCTTTCTTCGCTTTGAGAGGCGATCACTGCCGACTTGATATTCCTGAGGCTCTTGAAAAGGCTCGGTTTTCCGGGGATATCCTCCCCCCGCTGGGCACTTGGCCAGAGATTGCAAAGTTGACAGCCGAAGCCATTTCGCAAAGCCGCTAAAGCGACTGCCCCATTGTCACCACCGGCTCCAACTTCATCACTTGCGCGGGGCACTCAGGTACTTGTGATGCGAGGATAATTTCCGCTGCTTTTTGCCCAATCTCAAAGCGATGCGCATCCGTTGTCGCCAGAGACAACGGCAATCCCTTAAGCAAATTCAGGTTGTTAAAGCCCGCGATCGCCAGATCTTTGGGCACTGAAAGCCCTTTGGAAAGACAATACATATAGGCCCCAATTGAGAGCACATCGCTGGAGAAATAGATGCACTCAAGCTCAGGCGATCGTTGCGTCAACATCTCTGTCAACTTGTTCCCAGTTTCGATCGAGGACACCCCCGAATAGAGTTCTTGATCAAACAGCGACACGCCTGCTTCCTGGAGCTCCAACTCAAATCCATTCAGGCGTTTCTCGGCACGGAAATCTTGTGGCATCTTGGTGCCTACAAAGCCCACTTTCTGATACCCAGCCTTCAATATCGTTCGCGCCATCTTGCGCCCCGCCTCTAGGTGGGAAATTCCAACGCAGTGTTTGACCGGATCGCCATCTACATCCATGACTTCCACAATCGGGCAATCGGCATTGGCCAACATTCTGCGCGCGGCCTCGTTGTGTTCCAACCCGGCAATCACAACGCCAGTGGGGCGCCAGCTCAACATTTCGCGGATAACCTCTTCTTCTTCCCGCAAATCATATCCAGTGACACCAATCACCGGCTTCAGTGGTGTGGCTTTCAGCGTGGAACTAATTCCCGAAAGCACCTCTGGAAAAACTGAAGAGTTCAAGCTCGGAACGACCACTCCAACAAGGTTCACATTCTTAGACGCAAGCGCACCCGCGATGCGATTCGGAACGTACCCAACGTCGCGCGCGATCTGTTCGACCTTTTGGCGGGTGGACTCGGACACATCCTGCGCCCCACGCATCGCACGCGACGCGGTCATTTCACTAACACCGGCCAATTTGGCGATGTCCTTGAGAAGAAGCTTTTTTCCCATGCGCAGATCGTCTGCCACAACCAAAGCCAAAGCAACCCCGAAAGCGGTTGTGTAGGAAGTTAATTCCAACCCTTGATTCTCGTTGCAATTGGCTGTAGCGATAGCGCTAACGGTGGCGCTACCGAAAGCGCCAATTTGCGTGTTGGGAGAAAGACATGACTATTAAGATAGCCATCAACGGGTTTGGGCGTATCGGCCGAGGCGTGCTTCGCGCATTGATCGAAAGTGGCATGAAGGACATTCAAGTTGTTGCAATCAATGACCTTTCTCCGAATGATCACCTTGTTCACCTGCTGAAATACGACAGCGTTCACGGACGGCTAAACGCCGATGTCACCCTTGAAGGCGACATCATGAAAGTCGCGGATCAGGAGATCCGACTGACCGCTATCCGCGACCCACAGGACTTGCCTTGGTCCGACGTTGATGTCGCTTATGAATGCACAGGGATCTTCACAGCTAAGGACAAAGCAGAACTGCTGCTGAAGTCGGGCGCCAAGCGCGTTTTGATTTCAGCCCCCGGTAAAGACGCAGACAAAACAGTGGTTTACGGTGTGAACGATGCGGAGCTGACAACGGATGACATCATTGTATCCAACGCCTCTTGCACCACAAACTGTCTCGCGCCTATCGCCAAAGTGCTGGACGACACCTTTGGTCTCAAAACGGGCTACATGACCACGATCCACGCTTATACCGGTGATCAGCCAACCCATGATACCAACCACAAAGACCTCTACCGCGCCCGCGCCGCTGCCCTGTCTATGATCCCGACATCCACTGGTGCAGCCCGCGCAATTTCTCTTGTTTTGCCATACCTTAAAGGCAAGTTGGAAGGCTCTGCAGTGCGTGTACCTACCGCCAATGTCTCCATGGTAGACTTAGTGATTGCCACTGAAAAGCCGGCAACAGTTGAGGCTATCAACGAAGCAATGAAGGCGGCCTCAGAGGGCGCGCTCAAAGGTGTGCTTGGCTATGAAGAAGCACCTTTGGTCTCTGCAGATTTCAACCACGATCCGCACTCTTCGGTGTTTGCTCCTGCCCAAACAAGTGTCACCGAGGAAGGGCTCGTGCGTGTGATAAGCTGGTATGACAATGAGTGGGGGTTCTCAAACCGTATGCTCGACACCGGCTGCCGTATGGGCGCCCTACTGAAAGGCTAAGCAGTTATGGTTGCTCGCGTAATTCCGGTAAAACCATTTGACCTGGTGATTTTTGGCGCCACAGGTGATCTCGCCCGTCGCAAAATCCTACCGGGTCTGTTTCAGCGGTTTCGCGCAGGCCAAATGCCAACTGAAGCAAGTATCATTGGCTCGGCGCGTTCTGACATCGACAGCGCCGAGTTTCGAAACCTAATAGCTGCAGCGCTCTCCGAGTTCATTGAAGAGGCGCAGCGGCCTGCCGAATTGGTCGCTGAATTTCTCGACCGCCTGAGCTACGTCCATATAGATGCCATGGGTGACACCGGTTGGCCCGAGCTCAAGCAAGCCTTGCGGCCAGATACAATTCGAACGTTTTATCTCTCTGTATCTCCCTCTCTGTTTGGTGCCATTGCGGAACGGTTGAGCCTCAACGACATCGCCACAGACGAAAGCCGGATTGTGGTGGAAAAGCCCTTCGGCCACGATCTGGAAAGTGCGCAGGCCCTTAACAAAGACCTGTTGAAACATTTCGACGAGCAACAGATTTACCGCATCGACCATTACCTTGGCAAAGAAACCGTGCAGAACCTCATGGCGCTGCGCTTTGCCAATTCGTTGTTTGAGCCTCTGTGGAACTCCACACACATCGACCATGTGCAAATCACTGTCGCAGAAAGCATCGGTGTGGCTGGTCGCGGGGGCTATTATGATCAATCAGGGGCCATGCGAGACATGGTGCAAAATCACCTGATGCAGTTGCTTTGTTTGATAGCAATGGAGCCCCCAAGCAAATTCACTTCAAATTCGGTTCGAGATGAAAAAGTCAAAGTAATTGAGGCTTTGGAACCGGTCGCCTTGGCTGACATTGTACGAGGCCAATACCGAACAGGGCGCGACAACCAAAGTTATTTTGATGACGTCGAGAACCCAAGCAGCCGCACCGAAAGCTACATCGCGATGAAACTGGCAGTGGGAAATTGGCGTTGGGCAGGTACGCCCTTCTATCTGCGTACAGGCAAACAACTGCGCGATCGGGCGTCTGAAATTGCCGTGATTTTCAAAGATCCCCCCCACAACATCTTCCCCAATAAAATGGAAGGCCGCAAAGGCAACGCCTTGATCATTCGTCTGCAGCCTGACGAGGGAATTACCCTGCGCACCACAATCAAGGAACCTGGCCCCGGCGGCATGCGCCTAACCGAAGTCGATATGGATATGTCCTTTGCTGATGCGCTTGGCGACGACCTAATGTCACAAGATGCTTATGAACGGCTCATCATGGACGTCATCCGTGGCGACCAGACGCTGTTCATGCGCGGCGACGAAGTTGAGGCCGCTTGGGCCTGGGCAGATCCGCTGATAGCCGCTTGGGAAGAGGCTGGACAACGTCCAGTGCCCTATGATCCCGGCAGCTCTGGCCCCGAAGAAGCTCTCATGCTGATGCATCAAGGCGGGCGCCGCTGGCGCCCCATCGGCGACTAAGCCTTTCAATCACGCCCCAACTAGGAAGGATGGTTCTGATGCCACTCCACCCAGCCGTCGAAAAAGTCACGGAACGTATCATCAAACGGTCCAAACCGCACCGAGACGGTTATCTAGAGCGCATGGCAAAGGCCGCTAGCCAGGGCCCGGCGAGGGCTCATCTGAGCTGTTCTGGCCAAGCCCACGCTTATGCGGGCGCAGGCGATGACCAGTCTACCCTAGCCACAGGTTCGGCTGGCAACCTCGGTATTGTAACCGCTTACAATGACATGCTTTCGGCGCACCAGCCGTTTGAGCGCTACCCGACTTTGCTGCGCGACGCCGCACGCGCGGCGGGCGGCACCGCTCAAGTCGCGGGCGGCGTACCAGCGATGTGTGACGGTGTCACCCAAGGTGAAGCCGGTATGGAGCTTTCCCTTTTTTCACGAGACGTAATCGCCCTCGCAGCCGCGGTCGCGCTCAGCCACAACACGTTTGATGCCTCCGTCTACCTCGGCGTCTGTGATAAAATTGTACCCGGCCTCGTGATCGCAGCGCAAAGCTTTGGCCACCTGCCCGCGGTTTTCCTCCCTGCTGGCCCAATGAGCACCGGTATCTCCAACGATGACAAAGCCAAGGTTCGTCAGCGCTTTGCCGCTGGCGAAGCGGATCGTGCCGAATTGATGGCGTCTGAAATGTCCGCCTACCACGGTCCAGGCACCTGCACGTTCTATGGCACAGCCAATACCAATCAGATGCTGATGGAGTTTATGGGTCTGCACCTGCCTGGTTCCAGCTTTGTGTCTCCGAACACCGATTTACGTGACGCCCTGACCGAAGAAGGCGCGCGCCGTGCGCTTTCGCTCTCGGCCCTTGGCAACAACTACACGCCGACTTGTGACATTTTGGACGAGAAAGCCTTTGTAAACGGCATCATCGGCCTCAATGCCACTGGCGGTTCCACAAACTTACTGATCCACCTAATCGCCATGGCACGCGCTGGTGGCATCGTGTTGACGTGGGAAGATTTTGCGGAGCTATCGGATATAACCCCGCTTTTGGCGCGGGTGTATCCCAACGGCCTGGCCGATGTGAACCACTTCCATGCCGCTGGTGGCCTGGGTTACATGATTGGTGAATTGCTCTCTGCGGACCTGTTGCATCCAGACACCAAAACGGTCGCCGGTGAGGGTCTCAACAACTACACCCACGAGCCAAAGCTTCTGGATGGTGCGCTGACTTGGCAACCAGGCACCAAGACATCGCTCAATGACAAGATTGTCCGCCCTGCAACCGACCCGTTTGCGCCCACAGGTGGCCTTGCCCGCTTGTCCGGAAACCTTGGCACTTCGGTCATGAAAATTTCCGCAGTGGCTCAGGAACACCGCCTCGTTGAAGCGCCTGCACGCGTGTTCCATGATCAGGACGAGGTCAAGGCCGCTTTCAAAGCCGGTGAATTGACCGAAGATGCGGTAATCGTCGTGCGGTTCCAAGGCCCTAAAGCCAACGGTATGCCTGAGCTTCATAGTCTCACTCCACTGATGTCAATCATGCAAGGCAAGGGGCTCAAAGTCGCCTTTGTCACCGATGGTCGTATGTCCGGAGCCTCAGGTAAGATCCCAGCGGCGATCCATGTCTCTCCAGAAGCGCTGGACGGCGGTCCAATCGCCAAACTGCGTGATGGCGATATGGTGCGCGTTGACGCCGAGGCTGGCACTTTAGAAGTGCTGGTCGTAGACTTTGACAACCGTCCACTGGCCTCCGCTGATCTCAGCTCATATCAACACGGCACAGGTCGCGATCTTTTTGCGACCTTCCGTAACGCGGTCGGTCCCGCCACAACCGGCGCCTCCATTTTTGAAGGGTAATCTATGATGTCCATCACTCCGCAAGAAGCCAGCGCACAGGCGCGAGAAATCTGTAATGCAGCGCCAATCGTGCCGGTCCTGGTTGTTGATAATGTAGCGCATGCAAAGCCTCTGGCTGAAGCCTTGGTCGCAGGAGGCTTACCAGCGCTTGAGGTGACCCTGCGCACGCCCGCAGCTCTGGACGTGATACGTGCGATGGCGGCTGTGCCCGGCGGCATGGTTGGTGCAGGCACGTTGCTGACCCCCGCAGACGTGAAAGCGGCTAAGGACGCCGGAGCAACTTTTGGCGTCTCACCAGGCGCAACGGATACGCTTCTGGCAGCATGTGAAGAAGAAGGCCTCCCCCTCTTGCCTGGTGCGGCTTCCGCAAGCGAAGCGATGGCGCTGCTAGAGCGTGGTTACAACATGCTCAAATTCTTCCCGGCCGAGGCCGCGGGCGGCGCCAAATTCCTTGGATCTTTGGCAAGCCCCCTGCCCCAAATCAGCTTCTGCCCTACTGGCGGCGTGAACCCACAAAACGCCACTGATTACCTGTCTCTGCCAAATGTGGTCTGCGCTGGTGGCAGCTGGGTTGCACCTTCCAAATTGGTCAAAGAAGGCGCATGGGATCAGATTGAGGCACTGGCCAAAGAGGCTTCCTTGCTTCCCCGCTAAACTACCAGTTGCGGCGCCCGCTGATGTGATGCAGCGTGCTCTCTTCAGCAAACGGATCAACCGGTTCAGGGCGACTGAGCCGGTTGATTGTTTTTACGGCCATCACTACGCCAATCGCCGCAAACAACGCCCCGCCTACCGCTTGCCCCAGCAACACACCAGACGCGCCCCAATAAACGCCGCCCAACAGCGCGAGAGGTAAGGTGCCAACCGTGTGCCGCCCCCAATTCACGTAAGTTGAGTAAATCGGGTGCCCAAGATTGTTGAAACAGGCGTTGCACACAAAAATCACGCCATTGAAGAACTGCAAAAGCGCGATTGGCCCGCAAAACAGATAGATCAAGGTCCGCATTTCGCCTTCAGCATCGAAGGTATCCGCAATCAGGCCTCGTGCCAGATACAAAATCACTGCGGACAGCAGTGTATAGGCAAACAGGAACTGCAACCCAGCTTTGAGGGTACCACGTACGCGATCAAACATCCCTGCCCCGAAGTTCTGGCCCACGATTGGGCCAATCGCGCCAGACAGCGCAAATACCACGGCAAAAGCGACCGGCATCAATCGGCCAATCACGGCCATCGCAGCCACGGCATCAGTGCCGTATCGCGCCATCTCTCGTGTGATGATTGCCGCGCCAACTGGCGAGGCCACATTTGTAAGGATCGCAGGTCCGGCAATGCCACTGATCGCTTTGGCATCCCGTTTGAGCTGGCCTATTGCAGGGCGTGCATATCCTTTGTGAATCCGTACAACACACAGGACCGCGTAGGCACACATGATTACCCGCGCTGTGACAGATGCATAGGCGGCTCCGTCCAAGCCCAAATCCAATCCAAAGATCAACACCGGGTCTAACGCCGCATTGACGGCTCCGCCCAGAACCGTACCCATCATGGATCTGCGCGCATCTCCATGCGCCCGCAGAACCGCCATACTCACCATCGCAAGAGACATAAAGGGCATAGTTGGGATCACAATCCATACGTACCGTTTCGCAAGCGCCAACGTGTCGCCTTCAGCGCCCAACCAAGACAAGATCGTATCAAGAAACACCAGAACGGCAATTGGAATGGCCACACCAGTGAGCAATCCCAAAATAGCAACGGACGTTGCAGTCTCGCGGGCCTTTTGCGGGTTTTCTGCCCCAATGGAACGCGCGGCCAACGATCCCGCCGAAATCGACAGGCCAATGTTGATTGCATTGGTGAAGAACAGCAGAGTCCCCGCATAGCCCACTGCCGCAGCAAGCGCCTTATTTCCAAGCATGGAAATGAAAATCATGTCGACAAAATCAACCGCGAAAATCGCCATCAATCCCACCGAAGATGTCAGCGACATCACGGCAACATGGCGCATCAACGCACCTTGCAAGAACACTGCTTTAGCCATCAGGTTACCTGTTCGCTTTTTGGTTTCCAGAGGCGCGCACCCTGCCACCACGGCGCTATGAGGCCAACCAGATTTTATGCGCTACAAAAGAAAACGCCGCTCAAAATGAGCGGCGTCTTCTGTTTGAGTTTCTGTGGTCAACCGCCAAAGTCATCGAGCATGATGTCTTCGCGATCCACGCCCAGATCAAGCAACATGTTGATCACGGACTGGTTCATGATGGGCGGACCACACATGTAGTACTCGCAGTCTTCAGGTGCGGGGTGATTCTTGAGGTATTCCTCAAACAGAACGTTGTGGATAAAGCCGGTGTAGCCGCCCCAATCGTCTTCAGGGAGCGCATCAGACAGCGCCACGTGCCAGTCGAAGTTGTCAAACTCCGCGGCCAAACCATCAAAATCTTCGACAAAGAACATCTCGCGTTTGGAACGCGCACCATACCAGAAGGAGATCTTTCGATCGCGGTTCTGCAACCGCTTGAGCTGATCAAAGATATGACTACGCATTGGCGCCATACCAGCACCACCACCGATGAAGACCATCTCTTTGTTGGTATCACGTGCAAAGAATTCACCAAACGGACCGGAGATCGTCACCTTGTCACCTGGCTTCAGGTTAAAGATGTAAGACGACATTTGGCCCGGAGGAATACCCTGGCTGCCGGGAGGTGGCGATGCCACACGCACGTTCAGCATGATAAGACCTTTTTCGTCTGGGTAGTTTGCCATCGAGTAGGCACGTTCAACCGGTTCAGCGACCGCAGACTCATACTGCCACAGGTTAAACTTGTCCCAGTCTTCCTTATACTCTTCCTCAATCGCGAAGTCCTTATAGGACAACTTGTGCGCAGGCGCTTCGATCTGAATGTAGCCACCAGCGCGGAAGTTCACATCCTCGCCTTCGGGCAGTTCTAGAACCAAGTTCTTGATGAAGGTCGCGACGTTTTCGTTGGAGCGCACCGTGCACTCCCACTTCTTCACGCCAAACACTTCTTCAGGCACTTCGATGTCCATGTCCTGCTTCACAGCCACCTGACAAGACAACCGGTCGCCACATGCAGCCTCACGCTTGGTGATGTGGCTTTCTTCGGTGGGCAAGATCGAGCCGCCACCAGCATGCACACGCACCTTACACTGGGCACAGGTACCACCACCGCCACAGGCAGACGGCACAAACAATTTCTGTTCTGCCAAGGTTTGCAAAAGCTTGCCACCAGCCGGCACCGAAATGGTCTTTTCGCCGTTGATGGTGATTTCGACGTTGCCGGTGCTCACCAGTCGGGACCGCGCCACCAGAATGATGGTCACCAGTGCCAGAACTATTAGGGTGAAGAGAACGACACCTAGTGTAAATGTTTCCATCTCGCCTGCCCCCTTACAGTTTCACGCCGGAGAAGGACATGAAGGCCAATGCCATCAGACCTGCGGTGATAAAGGTGATGCCCAGGCCCTGTAGACCATCGGGAATGTCGGAATACTTCAGCTTCTCGCGCACACCGGCCATTGCGGTGATCGCAAGCGCCCAACCAAAGCCGGAGCTCAGACCATAAGTCACGCTTTCGGCGATGTTGTAGTCACGTTCCACCATAAACAGCGACCCACCCAAGATGGCGCAGTTCACGGTGATCAGCGGCAAGAACACACCAAGCGCGTTGTAAAGCGGCGGGAAGAACTTATCGAGCACCATCTCGAGGATCTGAACCATCGCCGCGATCACGCCGATGTAGCAGATCAGACCAAGGAAGGTCAGGTCAACGTTCGGGAAGCCTGCCCATGCCAGCGCGCCTGGCGCCAGCAGATAGGTGAGAAGCAGGTTGTTGGTGGGAACCGTAATGGCCTGTACCAGCATCACGGAGATGCCCAGACCAAGCGCGGTCGAAATCTTCTTCGAAACGGCAATGAAAGTACACATGCCGAGGAAGAAGGAGAGCGCAAGGTTCTCAACAAAGACGGCCTTTACGGCCAGAGAGAGAAGCCCTTCCATTAGTGGCCCTCCACAACTTGAATTTTATATTCACGCTCTTCCACCTGTTCAGGTTTCCAGGCACGCACCGCCCAGATCAGCAAACCGATGATGAAGAACGCCGAAGGTGGCAGCAGCAACATACCGTTTGGCACATACCAACCACCGTTGTTCACGGTTGGCAGGATGGTGACGCCAAACAGACTGCCCGCGCCAAACAACTCACGAATGAATCCCACAACGAGCAACAGCGCACCATAACCGAGGCCGTTGCCAACCCCGTCAATGAAGCTGTCGATTGGTGGGTTTTTCATCGCAAACGCTTCCGCGCGGCCCATCACGATACAGTTGGTGATGATCAGGCCCACAAACACCGACAGCGTCTTGGAGACGTCATAAGCATAAGCTTTCAAAACCTGATCCACGATGATCACCAAAGACGCGATGATCACCATCTGCACGATAATTCGGATCGAACCCGGAATCTGGTTGCGCAGCACCGAAATGAACATCGAGCTGAAGCCTGTAACCGCTGTCACCGCGAGCGCCATAACAAAGGCAACTTGAAGCGAGGAGGTCACCGCCAGCGCAGAACAGATGCCCAGCACCTGCAGCGTGATCGGGTTGTTGTCGACAAGCGGGTCGACCAGAAGGTCTCTTTTTGTCTGAGCCATCAGATCTCTCCTGCTTTGAGGTTTTCAAGGAACGGGCCAAAGCCAGCTTCGCCCATCCAGAACCGCACAAGGTTGTCGACACCAACAGACGTCAACGTTGCCCCAGCAAGCGCATCAACATGATAATCAGCACCGGCAGGCGGCACAGACTTGGCAACCGTGATCTGTAAGCTGCCGTCTTCATCAGCCAGTTTTTTACCACCCCACAGCGTTTTCCAACGCGGGTTGTCCACTTCGGCACCGAGGCCAGGTGTCTCACCGTGGTCGTAGAACTGTAGACCAAAGATGTCGTTGCCGTTTTCTTCAAGCGCGATGAAACCATAAAGCGTAGACCAAAGGCCATAGCCATGGATCGGCAGGATCACTTTATCGAGAGAGCCGTCGTCATTGCGCAGCAAGTAGACCGTTGCGAATTTTGTCTGACGGCCAATGCCTGCCGGGTCGTTACTTAGGCGCACGGACAGCTCAGGGTCAGTTGCCGCAGCGCGGTCATCAAAGGTTGCCGCGTCAAACGCATCGGTGAATGTGCCAGTTTCCAGCTCAACCACCTGAGGTTCAAACACGCTGAACCCTTCCAGCACGTCCATGCCCGGCTCAAAAAGACCCGCCACCTGAAGAACGTTGGCCTGTTTGTCTTTGAGTTTGTTCTGCTCCTGCAGTGGACGTAGCGCCACAGACACAGCAGACACAATCATCGAAGCCACAAGGCACAGGCTGACGGCGATGAAGACCGTCTTACCAACACTGTCTGGCGGAGCCGCCAGAAAGCGGGCAATGGGCCCTTTGTTTTGGTTGGGAGCGTCAGACATTACGACGGGCCCTCCGTTTGATATTTGCTTGCACAACAAAGTAGTCGATCAGCGGTGCAAAAACGTTGCCGAAGAGGATTGCGAGCATCATGCCTTCCGGGAAGGCTGGGTTGATCACGCGGATCATGACAACCATGAACCCAATCAGTGCCCCGTAGATGTAGCGGCCCATATTGGTGTGGGATGCGGACACCGGTTCGGTGACCATAAACACCATGCCGAAGGCAAATCCGCCGACAACAAAGTGCCAATACCAAGGCATTGCAAACATTGGGTTGGTGTCAGAACCAATCACGTTAAGCAGCAATGAGAAGCCGATCATGCCAGCCATACATCCGACCACAAGGCGCCAATTGGCAATCTTGGTGATCAGAAGGAATGCCAAACCGATCAGACAAGCCAATGCGGACACTTCACCGATAGACCCTTGGACAGTCCCGACAAAGGAGTTCATCCAATTCATGCCGTTTGCGGCCAGTTCCTGATAGCCTTGCGATGCGCCAACCGAAAGCGCAGTCGCGCCAGAGAAGCCGTCCACCGGTGTCCAGATGGTGTCGCCAGACATATTCGCGGGATACGCAAAATAGAGGAAGGCCCGCCCTGTCAAAGCAGGATTGAGGAAGTTTTTGCCAGTGCCGCCAAAGACTTCTTTGCCAATCACAACACCAAAGCTGATGCCGAGCGCCACCTGCCACAATGGGGCAGCTGGCGGCATGATCAGCGCGAAAAGCATCGAGGTTACAAGGAAACCTTCGTTGACTTCGTGGCCACGCACCGTTGCAAACAGCACTTCCCAAATACCACCCACCACTAGTGTGGTGATGTAGATGGGTAAGAAATACAGCAATCCATGGGCAAAGTTTGCCAGCGGATTGGACGCGTCAAAACCGATTCTCAGCGCGGAGATGATCCATGCACGCCACCCGGTTGGGTCAATTGTCTCATATGCCGAGTTGACCTGAAGACCGACGTTATACAGCCCCATGATGATACAGGGGATGGTCGCGATCACGACGTAGGTCATGATACGTTTCATATCGACATAAGACCGCGCATGTGGCGCGGCTTTGGTCACCGTTTTTGGCGTATAGATGAAGCTCTCGACCATTTCATAGATCGGGAACAGTTTTTCGTATTTGCCGCCTTTAACAAAGTGCGGTTCAATACGATCAAAGAAGTTGCGCAACCCCATGGTTAACCCTCCCTCTCAATCTTGGTCAGGCTATCGCGGAGTGCTTCGCCATATTCATATTTTGCAGGACAGGAGAAACCAACAAGACCAAGGTCTTCCTCGTCCAGTTCGAGCGCTCCCAGCTTTTGTGCTTCGTCGGTGTCCATCACCAACAAGGCCCGCAACAGTTGTGTCGGCAGGAAATCCTGCGGCATCAGCTCTTCGAAGGTACCCAACGGCACCATCGCGCGGCGGCCACCGTTCAAATTGGTGCTTAGGGGGTAAAGCTTCTTGGAAAAGGCCGAGCCGAGAACTGGCAAAAGGCTATATTTCGACGGCATCGGCCGTATCCACCCCATTGGGATCTGCTTGTGATCCTCTTCCATGATGGTCACTTGGCGCGCATACCGCCCTAGGAACGTCACAACCTCTTCGCCAGCCTTACCGCTCAAAACTGAACCGGACACCAAACGTACCGGAAGGTCAGAGGATATCTCCCCTTTGGTCAGTTCGAGCAGCGAAGCTCCTTCCACAGTACGCACCAAACGTGGCTTGTCGCAGAGCGGGCCGCTCAGAGCTATTACCCGACTGGCGTTAATCTTGCCGGTCTCCAGCAAGCGGCCAATAGCGATCACGTCTTGGTAACCAACGGTCCACACGGTTTTGGACGCTGACGGTGGCTCCAAGAAATGCATATGTGTACCAGCCAGGCCCGCAGGATGCGGACCAGAGAAGGTCGCCACGGTCACACCATCGGCACTTGGAACCTTGGCACCCTGTGCGTGGCAAAGATACGTCGCGCCGTCGGTCAGCTTGGTGATTGCAGCCAAGCCTTGAGCGAAGGCATCTCCAGCATCGGCAATCACAACCGCAGGATCCCCCGCCAAAGGCTCGGTATCCATTGCGTTTACATAGATCGCAGCAGGCGCAGCATCCGGTGTCGGAACCTTGGAATAAGGCCGCGTGCGGAACGAGGTCCATAGGCCTGCGGCACAAAGCCGCTCCGCCAGACCTGCCCGGGTAGACACATCGCCCACAGCTGCAAAGTCTTTTGGCTCGACCGCTGAAGAATCAACTTCGATTTCCACACTGAGCAAAACCCGCCGTGGGCCGCGGTTGATCGCCTTCACACGGCCAGACACAGGAGAGACGACTTTCACGTCCATTGTGTCCTTATGTGCAAGGAGTGGATCCCCTGCGGCCACCACATCTCCTTCTGATACGGAGATACGCGGCTTCAGTCCTATATAGTCGCCTCCCAACACGGCCACGGTTTTCACCGGGGCGGCGTCGTGTATCTCTTCCGAGGCCGGCGCGCCGGTGATCGGAAGATTCAGGCCTTTTTTGAGCGCAAAATGCTGCACGTCAATCACATCCCGTCGTTTCTGGTTCGTCTTCGATTTTTTGATCTGTCGCGCATGCCTATACGCGTTCCACGCGTGCGCAACCAGCCCTTAAACTGCCACTTTTCTATTGTTTCTCCCCCTTGAGAGCAATAAAGATTGTCACCAACAGCGCGGATGCTCCGCTGCCCAAGTGATCTGGGCCGCGGCCCGGATTTGTTGCCCCAACTCACAGAGAATTTCTTGAAATGACCGTTCTCTCTCGACGCAGCTTTATCTTCATGACGTTGGCGCTTGCGGCATGCAAACGCGGCGCAGCAGACCTGTTGCTGAGCGGTCAGACAATGGGCACAACTTACACCATTGTTGCCGTTGAGCCGCGCACAGGCCTTGATGAGCAAGCCTTGAAAGCAGCAATTGATATAGCATTGACGGACGTTGATCATAAGATGTCCAACTGGAACACCACCTCTGAGATTTCGAAAATTAACGCCCTCTCGTCCAACGCACCCCACACATTGAGCGCAGACATGCTGACGCTCATGAAGGCCGCCAATGAGGTGCACAAAGCCAGTGATGGTCAATTTGACCTGACTTTGGGGCCACTGATAGATCTCTGGGGGTTTGGCACTCAGAAACCAACCGGCCGCGTACCCAGCGACAGAGACGTGGCCACAGCCATGCAATCTGTGGGGCAAACCGCCGCCATTTCACTGGAAGCGAACACGCTGACAAAGTCACATGACAGCACCCAGATGTATTTGTCCGCCATTGGAAAAGGCTTTGGTGTGGACCGTCTGGGGGAAACGTTGCGCGCGTTTGGCGTCACCGACTTCATGGTGGAAATTGGTGGTGACATCATCACCTCAGGCCAAAATGCAGAAGCGGTGCCGTGGCAAATCGCCATTGAAACACCCGACGCGCGACAGCGCAGCTTCCTCAAAGTACTCAGCGTTTCCGACCTTGGTATGGCCACATCCGGCGATTACCGGAATTACTTTGAACAAGATGGCATCCGCTATAGTCACATTCTCGATGCAAAAACCGGACGCCCCGTCACGCACGCGACCGCCTCTGTTACAGTTCTGACCCGCAGTGCCATGCTGGCGGACGCCTGGGCGACGGCCCTGCTGGTGCTTGGCCGAGAACATGGTATGGAGATCGCCAAGCGACAAAATCTCGCGGCCTTGTTTATCGACCGTGAGGTCACATCTGGTAAGATACATTTCGAAACTTACGCCACCGATCAATTCACCAGCATTCAACACAGCTAACCTCTTCAAAGGACACCAAGCGATGGAAACCTTTATGCTCACTTTTGTATTGTTGCTTTTGGTGACGCTTGGCATGGCCGTCGGGGTGATGTTTCGCGGTCGCACAATAAAAGGCTCGTGCGGTGGCCTTAACGCAATTAGCGGTGCAGACAAATGTGTGGTGTGCAGCAAGGATATCGACCCGGACAGCCCTTTGCGCGAACGGCTACAATGCCCACGTGCCAAAAAGATGATGGAACAGATGCAGGAAGAAGACCGCGCCTAAACTCCCACAATCTACTAAATTCAAAAGGCGTCTCTATGGGGCGCCTTATCCGTTTGTGGAAAGTGGCACCAAACCTACAACTAAAAGGCAAAGTGCAGCGGTCAGACCAAACAACCAGAGTTGCCAACGTGGCCCCTCCTCTTTCCACACTCGTCGGTATCTGTGACCAGCCAAACACGCCAACACAAACAGCACAGTGGCAAGCAACGGCGAAAGCATAACGTCAGGCAAAAGAAAAATCCCCAAAACCAGATTCTGCGGCTAGGCTGGACACATACTGACAGAAAATTTTGTACGCAAGGAGCCTCAGATGCCCAGTTCCTATCAAGCCCCCAACCGCAAATCAGAGGAGAAATCCAAAACCATGAGCCAGTCCATGGACACCAACACCTCCTCCGACACGGCAACTGTCCAAAAGGTACTGGATCAAAAAGGCAGTGACGTCTTTTCAATTCGCCCTCAAGACACACTTAGAGATGCGGTCAAAGTACTCAAAGAACGTCGTATTGGCGCGCTGTTGGTGACAGATGCAAACGGCACGCTACAGGGCATTCTGTCGGAGCGTGACATCGTTCGCAAACTTGCGGAAACACCAGGCCAAACCCTACCGAAGCAGGTTTCGGAAGTTATGACAACGTCAGTACAAACCTGCACGCAGGATGAGCCCATGGTTTCGGTATTGCGTCGCATGAATGAAGGTCGGTTCCGACACATGCCGGTCACAAATGACACCGGGCTCATGGGCATGGTCACAATTGGAGATTTGGTGAACTATCGACTCACCGAGCTTGAACACGAAGCATTGCAGCTCAAACAGTTGATCGTTGGCTAGTGCAAGGTCGGGCCTAGTTGCTCAAGTAACAATCTTCAGGGGCTGGTCAATCGGCCCTTGATACTCAAATCATTTGAGAGATTTGGTGCGGTCGAGAAGACTCGAACTTCCACGGGTGTTACCCCACAGCGACCTCAACGCTGCGCGTCTACCAATTCCGCCACGACCGCACTTGTCCTGGTAAGTGTGGGGCTAATACCGCCGCTGATTGGGGATGTGAAGCGAAAAGTGAAAACCGTTCAGACTTTTTTCTCGCTTCCTGCCTTTAGGCCATTTCGACAATAATTTGCCCCTTCAGAGCGCACAGAGATTGCACCCACTTCAAGAGAGGCTTAGGTCACGAAGAGACATGCAGCGATACGAGGCCCAATATGGTGGAATGGATTCAATCCGACACTCTGGTCGATTATGACGAAGCCCTATCCTTTATGGAAAATCGCGTTGAAGCCATCGCGCGCGGAGAGGCGGAAGAATGCGTTTGGCTCCTAGAGCATCCGCCGCTTTACACCGCAGGCACATCCGCCAAACGCGAAGACCTAACCGACCCTGACAGGTTTACGGTTTATGAAGCCAAACGAGGTGGTCAATACACGTATCATGGGCCCGGACAGCGCGTTGTGTATGTCATGTTAGACCTCAACAAGCGCGGAAAGGACATTCGCGCCTTTGTGAAGCAGCTTGAAGCATGGGTGATTGCAACGCTCCAAGACTTCAACGTCACCGGCGCAATCCGTGACGGTCGCGTAGGCGTTTGGATCGCGCGCGATGACAAACCTAGGCAAACCAATGGAGAACTGGCGGAGGACAAAATCGCTGCCATTGGTATTCGGCTTAGGCGTTGGGTGAGTTTTCACGGGATATCCATCAATGTGGAACCCGACTTGAACCACTTCAACGGCATCGTTCCCTGCGGGATCACGGAGCACGGCGTGACGTCTCTGGTCGATTTGGGGCTACCGGTCACACTGGACGACGTAGATGTGGCGCTACGCAACCAATTCATCAGCGTATTCGGCGACCATTAGCCAACAGGGAAGGTTCTGATTTCCCCTTCAGCGAAGATAGGCATCCTTCGGCAAGAAATTGTTAACCAAATGCCTCCAAAATCGGGAAAGTAAGGTGCCTGCTTTTGCTGCCCAACTATGGCATGACCCTCGTGCCAAGCAAGGTGCCTACCGATCCAAAGGTGGTCTATCTATGCTGATGTCGCGACCAGTTCTCGCCTTTTCCGTGATGGCGCTTGCCACACTCTCAGGGACCGCTTCAGCGGAGGAGACCGTCACCAGACTGAGTAGCACGTTCCTAAACGGGTTCGGCTCTTTGGAAGCAGGCCTCGGAGCTCGCGTTACCACCAGCGCTATCAGTCCCTCCTATTCCATCGACGAAAACACAGCGGCCTCGGGAGATCAGTTGGCGCTCCAGCCAGCAGCCAGCAGCACCAAAAAGACCTTCCGCGATCGAATGCGAATCGAGCTCCAGACCTCCGCAGTCTATGGCGTGTTTTCCGGAAACAGCGCTCCCTCTTCAGAGCGCGCAACAAACGACGGTGTTGTTGGAGTGGGAATAGAAACCCCGCTCAATAGAGGTCTCGCCTTAAATTTTGAGGTGTTTCAACATATTTCCAAGGCAAAGCGCTCCGGTGCCCCAGAAGACCACACCAAAGCCGCCCTCAAGCTGCACTTTCGGTTTTAACTTCTGCTTCTACGCAATCGGCATGCTCAAAGGGGCGCGCCCGATCGTCGCGCCAACGGTCCATTCGTACAATTCTGCCAGAAATTGATTTGCACATTGCGCACCTTTGCCCGAAAATCCCCGCGAGGATATACGCGCGAAGATTTTTGAACACCTAACGAGGAATCTCTCATGAAGTTTGTTGTTGCAGCAGCCACGGCGGCCCTACTCGTCGCTTCGCCCGCCACTGCGGAAGGCGACGTCGAAGCCGGCGAAAAGGCTTTCAAAAGGTGCAAAGCGTGCCACTCTGTTGTGAACCCGGATGGCGAAGTTCTCTACAAAGGCGGCAAAACCGGTCCGAACCTATATGGTATTGTTGGCCGTGTTGTTGGCTCTGAGGACTTCAAATATGGCGCAGGCCTTTTGGAAGCCAAGGACGCCGGCGTGGTTTGGACCGAAGAGATGTTGGCAGCCTATGTTGTTGATCCCAAAGCATGGCTTAGCGACAACGGCTACGCCACAAAATCCAAGATGTCCTTTAAGCTGAAAAAAGGCGGCGAGGATGTGTTTGCATACTTGGCATCTTTGGCACCTGCTGCAGAAGCAGAGGAAAAATCCGAGTAAGGCTTAGACCTTTCGAAAAGGAAAGCCCCATGCATTTGCTCTGCATGGGGCTTTTTTGTGCCTTCGAAAGTGCGCGCCCATTGTCTGGGCGCGGTTTTGCTATTCGAATTCGATCAACAGATCTTTGGCATCAATTTGACCACCGGCAGCAGTGTGCAGAGCTTTGACCGTTGCGTCGCGCTCCGCATGGATACCGGTCTCCATCTTCATGGCTTCAATTGTCAGCAGGAGGTCGCCTTCCTTGACCTGCGCACCAGCCGTCACCGCCACAGAGGCAACAACACCCGGCATTGGCGCCCCAATGTGATTAGGGTTCCCCACCTCGGCTTTTGGCCGCACTGCGGTGCTGGATTTCACCAAGCGGTTGGGTACTCGGATCACCCGTGGCTGACCATTGAGTTCAAAAAAGACTTTTACTTCGCCGTTTTCATCGGTTTCACCTAGTGCCTGCAAACGAATTTCCAGGGTCTTACCCGGATCGATTTCTGCGGTGATTTCTTCACCGGGCTCCATGCCGTAGAAGAAGGTTTTCGTCGGCAGGGCCCGCACGGGGCCATACTGGCGGTGACGACCCATGTAGTCCAAGAAAACCTTCGGATACATCAGATAGCCATTCAGGTCTTCATCATCGACCTCAAAGCCTTCTAGCAACGCGGAAACTTCGGCACGGGCCTCCTCCAGATCCACCGGATCAAGATGTTTGCCCGGACGTTCTGTATTGGGCTTCTCCCCTTTGAGAACCTTGCCGATGATTGCAGACGGGAAACCTCCATGCGGTTGGCCAAGGTTGCCGCGCATCATATCAACCACAGACTCCGGGAAGGCCAAATCTGTTTGTGGATCTTCGACCTCTTCGCGGGTCAGTCCTTGCGACACCATCATCAGGGCCATGTCACCGACGACTTTAGAAGACGGCGTTACTTTCACGATATCGCCGAACATCTGATTTACATCCGCATAGGTCTGCGCCACTTCATGCCAACGCTCCTCCAGGCCAAGGCTACGCGCCTGGGCTTTGAGGTTGGTGAACTGGCCACCAGGCATTTCGTGCAGATACACCTCTGATGCAGGCGCCGCCAGGCCGCTTTCAAACGCTGTATATTGCGCGCGCACACCTTCCCAGTAGTCGCTGACCTCACGCACCGCCTTGATTTCCAAACCAGTGTCGCGGTCGGTGTTGCGTGTGGCCTCGACAATCGAGCCCAGGCACGGCTGGCTGGTGCCACCGGAGAAAGCATCCATCGCGGCATCCACCGCATCCACACCCGCATCCGCCGCCGCCAAAATGGTCGCGCCAGCAATCCCGGAGGTGTCATGGGTGTGGAAGTGGATCGGCAGACCAACCTCTTCTTTCAGGGCTTTGATCAGCGCACGCGCCGAGGCGGGCTTCAACAGACCTGCCATGTCCTTGAGGCCAAGAACATGAGCGCCAGCGGCTTCCAGTTCTTTTGCCATGGAGACATAGTAATTGATGTCATATTTGGCGCGGTTGGGGTCCAAAAGATCGCCGGTGTAACAGATTGTGCCCTCACAAACCTTGCCACTCTCAACCACGGCATCCATCGCAACACGCATGTTTTCAACCCAGTTAAGGCTGTCAAACACGCGGAACACATCCACACCGGTTTCGGCGGCTTGCCGGACAAATTCCTGAACAACATTGTCAGGGTAGTTGGTGTAACCAACGCCATTGGAAGCGCGTAGCAGCATCTGTGTCATAACGTTTGGCATGGCGGCGCGTAAGTCACGCAGGCGCTGCCACGGGCATTCCTGCAAAAAGCGATAGGCTACGTCAAAGGTCGCCCCGCCCCAGCACTCCACTGAGAACAAATCGGACAAATTGGCCGCATAAGACGGCGCAACTTTAATCATGTCGATGGAACGCATACGGGTCGCAAGCAAAGACTGGTGCCCATCCCGCATTGTTGTGTCGGTCAAAAGCAGCTTCTTTTGCGCTTTCATCCAATCAGCCACGGCCTGTGCGCCCTGCTCTTCCAACAGATTACGAGTGCCCGGCTTGATTGCGCCATGTTTTGCAGGTGCTACCGGCGCCTTCAAATCGGCATGAGGCAGTGGACGGTCGGTGGTTTCCGGATGTCCGTTCACAGAAATATCGGCAATATAGGTCAGCACCTTTGTGCCCCGATCACGCCGTTTCGCAAAGTCAAACAATCCCTCAGTCTCATCAATAAACTTTGTGGTGTATTGATTGTTGAGGAATGTCGGATGTTTCAGCAGGTTTTCCACAAACGCAATATTGGTGGACACACCCCGCACTCGGAATTCACGCAGTGCGCGGTCCATACGTGCAATGGCCTTCTCCGGCGTTGGCGCCCAAGCGGTCACTTTGGTCAAAAGACTGTCATAGTACCGGGTGATCACGCCACCCGCATAGGCTGTCCCGCCATCCAGACGAATGCCCATACCAGTGGCCGAGCGGTAGGCCGTGATGCGACCATAGTCAGGAATGAAGTTGTTTTGCGGGTCTTCCGTTGTCACGCGTGTTTGCAACGCGTGTCCGTTCAACCGGATGTCGTACTGACTGGACTTCCCGGTCGCCTCAGACAGAGATTTGCCTTCTGCAATCAGGATTTGCGCCTGCACAATATCGATACCAGTGACCTCTTCGGTTACCGTATGCTCCACCTGCACGCGTGGGTTCACTTCGATGAAATAGAATTTGCCGCTTTCCATATCCATCAGAAATTCGACGGTACCGGCGCATTCATAGTTCACATGGGCACAAATCTTGCGACCAAGTTCGCAAATCTCTTCCCGCTGCGCCTCCGACAAATACGGCGCAGGAGCACGTTCGACGACTTTCTGGTTGCGGCGCTGTACCGAACAATCCCGCTCATACAAGTGGTAGATGTTGCCTTTGGTGTCGCCAAGGATTTGCACTTCGACGTGACGCGCACGGGTGATCATCTTTTCGAGATAACCTTCACCGTTGCCAAACGCCGCTTCGGCCTCGCGACGGCCTTCGAGCACCTTCTCCTCTAACTCATCTTCGCCAAAGATCGGGCGCATGCCGCGCCCTCCGCCGCCCCAAGAGGCCTTGAGCATTAGCGGATACCCAACTTCAGCGGCCTCCGCTTTGATGGCCGTCATGTCATCGCCGAGCACATTGGTGGCCGGAATGACGGGCACACCCGCCTCAACCGCCACCTTGCGTGCAGAAGCTTTGTCGCCCAACGCGCGCATAGTTGCAGCTTTGGGGCCAATGAAGGTGATCCCATTTGTGGCACAGGCGTCGACAAAATCCGGGTTCTCAGAGAGCAGACCATATCCTGGATGAATCGCATCCGCGCCGCACTCTTTTGCAACACGAATGATTTCATCGATACTCAGGTAGGCAGCAACAGGGCCCATGCCTTCGCCGATACGGTATGCTTCATCCGCTTTGAAGCGGTGTAAACCCAATTTGTCTTCCTCTGCAAAGACCGCCACGGTCTTCTTACCCATCTCATTGGCAGCACGCATCACACGGATCGCGATCTCGCCACGGTTGGCAATTAGGATTTTGGAAAATTCAGGCATCGGCAGGGTCCCCTCTTTGGCACTGTCGGTGTTTGCGACAATTGCTACAGGCATGCCGCATCGCAGCGCAATACCCACTGACCCTGATTTTGAAATATTTCTGTTACATTTTGTACCCGAGTTGTTTCCGAACGGAATAAAACTACTGTGATTGGCGCTTTTGCACAGTTGAATTGCGCAAAATCTCCCACCAAGGTCCTGACAGTCAAAAAATGGAATGTGGAAAATGCTGACCCGTCGTTGCCTCGTCACCGCCATTTGCGCGGCCCCTTTGGTGCCCAATCTGTCTTTCGCAAGCGCAACCACGCTAACCGCAAAAGACGCCTATGCCCGCATGCAGGCGGGCGAACTCATATTAATTGACGTCCGTACACCGCAGGAGTGGCAAGACTCTGGTGTGGCTGACGGGGCATGGCCACTCGATTTGCGCGAGGAAGGTTTTGGCATCTGGATAGCCGCAGCACTTGAGCGCAACCCTGATCATCAGATCGCAATTATCTGTCGCTCAGGAAACCGCAGCGGGCGGCTTATGCAGATGTTTGCGCAAAACGGCATCGAAGGGGTCCTAGATGTTTCCGAGGGCATGTTAGGCGGACCGCACGGCAAGGGATGGATTTCCTCCGGCCTGCCAATTGTCTCAGCGGCTGAGGCTTATGGCTCAATGCCAAAAGACCTGACAGCTAACTGACACCCGTCATTGGAGGCAGCTTGGCGGGTACATCTTTCAGATCCCGCAAACCAAGCTGTCCCATATTGGCGATCAAATCTTTTTTAAGCACATCGACCAAATGTGCCGGACCGTTTTGCCCAAGCGCGGCAAGCGCATAATGGAACCCGCGCCCCATCATCACAAAATCCGCACCAAGCGACAGCGCCCGCAGAATATCCAACCCGGTTTCGAACCCGCTATCCACAATAAGCGGTACGTTTGCAGCTGCACGAATTTTGGGCAAGACTTCTGTTGGCGCCGGAGCGGCATCAAACTGGCGGCCCGCATGATTGGACAGCCAAAGTGCATCCACCCCAATGGCCTCTAGTCGCGCCGCATCTTCACTACGCAAAACACCTTTTACCACAAAGGGCCCCTCCCAATGATCTCGCAGCCACTGTACGTAGTCCCAATTCGGTGACGTGCGCAGCAAGTATCCAGCGTGGGCCGTCGAACTTAGCCCGGAAACATTGCCGGCGTAATCATCAATCAATTTCATACGTGGCATACCGGCCCTTGCGCTTGCCAAAGCCCATGCCGGACGCAATGCAACCTGGGCCAACAAGCGTGGCGTCAATTTGGGAGGCGTCGTGAGGCCCGAACGCAATTGCCGCTCGCGGCGACTCGCAGTCGGGACATCAACCGTTAGCACCAACGTAGAAAATCCGGCTGCTTTGGCACGCCTAAGAAGATCCAACCTAATCTCTTCATCACGAGGAGGGTAGAGTTGGAACCAGCCGTTCCCACCCACATACGACGTGAGATCCTCAGGTGTCTGCGTCGCAACCGTACTTAGTGTGTATGGAATATTGGATGCGGTCGCAGCGCTGGCCAGTTGTTTCTCCGCCCCCGGCCAAATCAGGCCTGACATGCCTACAGGCGCAATTCCCACCGGGATGTCATAGGTTTGCCCCAGCAACGGAACCGACACATCTGGCGCGATTTCGCCATGAAGAATGGAAGGTAAAAACAAGATCTCATCGAGTTTTTTACGGTTACGGGCCTTGGTACGCTCTTCGCCAGTGGCGCTATTGAGATACTCCCAAACAAATTTTGGAATGCGTTTCTGTGCGCGCGAACGCAAATCACTCAGAGCGGGATATTGGGCATGCAAATCCATGGATTGACCGTCATATGGCCGGCCAAAAATGTCCAGCGCGACGTGATTGACATGCCCACAACCAGTGATGGAACATAAGAAGAACAGGCTTTTGCCTGCCAGCGCTTTGCGTTAAGTTAGCACCCATGAGCAGTTTTGACGAATTTGACGCCTTTGATGGTGCCTCCCTGTCGGCGCGGGCCATGGCCCCACGCCCGATGCCTTATCTTGACGAACTCAACCCGGCGCAACGCGAGGCGGTTGAAACACCGGATGGTCCGGTTTTGATGTTGGCAGGCGCAGGCACTGGAAAAACCAAGGCTTTGACGGCCCGGATTGTGCATTTGCTCAATACCAACCGAGCACGCCCAAACGAAATTTTGGCCGTGACCTTCACCAACAAGGCCGCGCGGGAAATGAAAAACCGTGTTGGCAACATGTTGGGGCATCAAATCGAAGGCGTGCCGTGGCTGGGCACCTTCCATGCGATCTGTGTCAAACTACTGCGCCGCCATGCGGAGCTGGTTGGTCTGAAATCCAATTTCACAATTCTGGACACGGATGACCAATTACGGCTGCTTAAGCAGTTGGTTTCCGCAGCCAACATCGATGACAAACGCTGGCCTGCGCGGCAATTGGCATCCCTGATCGATGGCTGGAAGAACCGTGCACTGACACCGGGGAAACTGCCTGCTGCGGATGCGGGAGCGTATAATCACATGGGGGGACAGCTGTACGCGCAGTATCAGACCCGCCTAAAAGAACTCAATGCAGTGGATTTTGGCGACCTGCTTTTGCATATGGTCACCATTTTTCAGGACCACCCCGATATTTTGTCCAACTATCAACGTTGGTTCCGATACATCCTTGTGGACGAGTATCAAGATACCAACGTGGCGCAGTACCTGTGGCTGCGATTGCTGGCTTCGGCACATAAAAACATCTGCTGTGTGGGCGATGATGACCAGTCAATCTATGGCTGGCGCGGCGCCGAAGTCGGCAACATCCTGCGGTTTGAAAAGGATTTTCCCGGTGCGCATGTGGTGCGGCTGGAACAGAACTATCGCTCTACCGGCAACATCCTCGCTGCCGCCTCCAACGTTATTCGCGGCAATGAAAACCGTCTTGGCAAAGAGCTTTGGACCGAAGCTGACATGGGCGAGAAGGTACGCCTGATTGGTCATTGGGACGGCGACGAAGAAGCCCGCTGGGTAGGTGAAGAAGTTGAGGCCTTGCAGCGAGGCACGCGTGGCAGCAACCCCAAGTCGCTGGAAGACATGGCGATTCTGGTGCGGGCCTCCCACCAGATGCGCGCGTTTGAGGACCGGTTCCTCACCATTGGCCTACCCTACCGTGTGATTGGCGGACCGCGTTTTTATGAGCGTTTGGAAATCCGTGACGCGATGGCCTACTTCCGCGTGGTGGTCAGCCCGGACGATGACTTGGCGTTTGAGCGCATCGTGAACACGCCCAAACGTGGCCTTGGCAATGTGGCCCAGCAGAAAATCCAGACCTGTGCGCGGGCCAATGGGGTGAGCCTTGTGGAAGGCGCCCGTATTCTGTTGGACGAAAAGGGCATTGGCGGCAAAGGCGCCAAAGAGCTTGGCATTTTGATTGACGGAATAGACCGTTGGCGCAAACAGGGCACCGCGCCTGTTATCGAGGTGCCGCTGGATGACGACGACGTCATTGATGATGGCGTCACGCAAACCTCCATGCGGCTTCAGGAAGGCCATGCCGAGTTGAACCATGTTGAATTGGCACAGGTGATTCTGGATGAGGCCGGCTACACAGCGATGTGGCAGAACGACAAAACTCCCGAAGCCCCCGGACGGTTGGAAAACCTCAAGGAACTGGTCAAAGCACTGGAAGGATTTGACAATCTGCAAGGCTTCCTCGAGCACGTCAGCCTGATCATGGACAATGAAAGCGAGGATGCGGAGCAGAAGATTTCAATCATGACGCTGCACGCTGCCAAAGGGTTGGAGTTCCCGGCGGTGTTCCTGCCCGGGTGGGAGGATGGGCTATTTCCCTCTCAGCGCTCTATGGATGAGACCGGCATCAAGGGCCTCGAGGAGGAACGACGGTTGGCTTACGTGGGCATCACGCGAGCCGAAGAGATTTGCACAATTTCCTTTGCTGGAAATCGACGTGTGTTTGGCCAATGGCAGAATCAAATGCCAAGTCGGTTTATTGATGAACTCTCTGACGAAAATGTCGAAGTCCTCACCCCGCCCGGCCTCTATGGCCACAGCGGAGGGGCGCGTGATTCTGGCGGTGGCTTTGGCCAGTCAGGGTTGGAAAGCTCTGCTATGAAAGCAGACGGGTACAACTCACCGGGCTGGAAACGCTTGCAATCGCGTGCCGGGCAATATGGCACCAGCCAACCCAAAGAGAGCAAAGCTGCCGCGATTGATCTGACCGCGATGAGCAGCTTCACAGTTGGGGACCGCGTGTTCCACCAGAAGTTTGGCTATGGTGCGGTGACTGGCATTGAAGGTGACAAACTGACCATCGACTTTGAAAAAGCGGGAGAAAAGAAGGTTGTCGCGCGTTTCATCAGCGCATCTGATGACATTCCGTTCTGACCTTGCGTCGATGCCTGAGCGCGTGGTTGACAGTCTTCCGCCAGCTTCGTTGACTGGAGCTCCAGACAGGAGGACCTCATGATTTTCTATGATTGCGCGACAGCGCCCAGCCCGCGACGGGCACGGATGTTTATTGCCGAAAAGGGACTGGAGATCGAAACGCGGCAAGTGGACCTGCGCAATGATGGCCACCGCGCGCCTGAATTTCTGGCTCTGAATCAACACGGTACGGTGCCTGTGCTGACGACAGACGAAGGGCTGTACCTGACCGAGAACATCGCGATTGCAGGCTATCTCGAGGCGATGCATCCGGAACCACCTTTGATGGGCACAACACCGGACGAAAAGGGCGCGGTGCTCATGTGGAATGCGATCTGTGAGTTTCATGGCGGCATGTCGATTGCCGAAGCGCTGCGCAATGCCTCCCCTGCCCTCAAGGGCCGCGCGCTGCCTGGAGCTGTCAACTATGACCAAATCCCTGAGCTGGCCACCCGGGGCGCCAAACGCCTGCAATTGTTCTTCGCCACATTGGAAAAACGCTTACAAGAAAGCCCTTGGCTCGCAGGCGACAGTTTCACCATGGCAGACATCACTGGCTACGTGTTTTGCGACTTTGCGCGAATCGTGAAGATGATCCCACCAGAAAAAAACACCGCGACGCAGGCCTGGCTCGCCAGAATCGCGGCCCGCCCCAGCGCGCAAGCGTAAGGCCACCATAAACCCACTCAAAAGGCGCTCTTTGGAGCGTCTTTTTTGTTGTGCATCAGTGTTTTGGAGAGAGAAGGCAGCGGCGACATCAGGGAGGAGGAGAGATGTCGCCGCGCTTCACACAAAGCACTCAGGGAGGAGCGAGTGCCTTGATACCGGTGACCCCGCGACGGGATCGAATTTCAAGTGCGACGGTGCCAGGGAGGAGGAGAGGCACCGTCGCTCTAGTTTCAAGTGCCCTCAGGGAGGAGCGAGGGCGCTTGATACCGTTGGGCCGTTTGGCCCGAATTATGTGCGACGACACCAGGGAGGAGGAGAGGTGCCGTCGCTATTTCAAGTCACCCCAGGGAGGAGGAGAGGAGCAACTTGAGCTCGTTGGACCGTTCTGGTCCTGTGTTCGCTACGACGACACCAGGGAGGAGGAGAGGTATCGTCGCAGTAGTGGAAGGCCTGAGGGAGGAGCGGCCTTCCGAATTCTTATGCCTCGCGGCTTGCTTCGATCGCCAAACGGCGGATCATGGAGCGGCTCAGACCCAAGTCGGCCAGTTCGCGGTCAGAAAGCTGGTTCAGCTCATTGTACGTCGCGCGGTAGACGCGGTACTGACGGAAGCGTTCTGCTGCGCTTGCGAAAAAAACCGAAAGGCCGGGGGCTTTAGGTGCTGCCACATTGGTATGGTTTGCTACATATGCCATTGTCGTTTCTCTCAGTCTGGTAGAGTGTCTATTCGCTGTTGTGTTGGTGATATAGGGTAATGCTGCATCTGCACAATAGCTGGCTTCGCAAAGCAGTTATGCGTCGGGCGAATACCAGACGTTACGTAAAGGTAAACTGCCCAAAAATTAACCAAGGTGCGGAATTGGTTGAATAAATGTAAACAGATTCTTACGTGGAATCTTTAATTGTGCGCACATTGTGCACTTGCAGCATAGGAGTTGTGCATGTCCGTCAGCAAAGAAGACGTACAGGAAGTATTGCAAAAAATAGCCCTGCCCGACGGAGGCGATTTAATCTCACGCGACTTTGTGCGCGCATTGAACATTCGCGAAAACACAGTGCAATTTGTCATCGAGGCACCCAGCCCTGATATAGCACGTCTCATGGAGCCATTGCGCAAAATGGCCGAAGCGGCCGTTGCGAAGATGGACGGTGTCGACTCGGTACAGGTTGCATTGACGGCGCATGAGAGCGCCCCTGCGCCCAAATCAGCTCCCCCTAGCCTGAAGATTGGCGGCCACCCGAAGCCTCAAGCGGGACCGATGAAAGTGGCCGGAGTGGATCGCATCCTGGCCGTTGGATCCGGGAAAGGCGGCGTAGGCAAATCGACGGTGTCTTCCAACCTTGCTGTGGCGCTTGCGAAACAAGGTCGCAAGGTCGGTCTGCTGGATGCGGATATCCATGGTCCCAGCCAGCCTCGAATGATGGGCGTGAACAAACGCCCAGCAAGCCCCGATGGGAAAACCATTATTCCCCTGCAAGCGCACGGGGTTACGATTATGTCGCTGGGTTTCATGTTGGACGACGACAAGCCCGTCATATGGCGCGGGCCAATGTTGATGGGCGCGCTGCAACAGATGTTGACACAAGTGCAGTGGGGCGATCTGGACGTGCTGATCGTGGACTTACCACCAGGCACGGGCGACGTGCAGCTGACCCTGTGTCAGAAAACCGACCTGACCGGCGCGATTGTTGTGAGCACACCGCAGGATGTGGCGCTGCTCGACGCGCGAAAAGCCCTTGGCATGTTTGACCAGCTCAAAACCCCAGTGCTGGGACTCATTGAAAACATGAGCCTTTTCCACTGTCCAAAGTGTGGACACGAGAGCCATATCTTCGGCCATGGCGGGGTGGCGGCGGAGGCTGAAAAGCTGGGTGTGCCGCTGCTGGGAGCATTGCCAATTGATCTGGATACACGGCTGGCAGGAGACGGCGGCACACCCATTGCCGCCGGAGACAGTGATATGGCGCAGGCCTATGCGCAAATTGCCAGTGGGTTGGTGCGGGGCGGGATGGCGTAAGCCCCCTCCCCTATGGTTTCAGTCGTAGATTTCTCCAATCAGGATCTGCGGCTGCACATTTGTGAAGTTGGGAATGTCTGCCATGACTGGCCCTGCGGCTTTCATGGCAGCGCCCATAGCCTCTTGATCCGCAAAAGTAATTGTCGCGATCGCGTGGAACGGTGCCGGGGTGTCTGGACCACCGGCCAGCCCCTTGGAGGCCTGTGCACTGGTGATATGTGCGCCCATATACTCGCCGACCAATCCCATGTGGGTGGTCGCGTAATAGGCGTGGTCAAAAGTGGTGCCGTCGCCCACCGGATACAGCACTTGTAAGGTTACAGCCATGATGTTCTCCCCAACTCTGGCGGTGTGGAAAGCAGCCTAACAGGCAAAAGCACATGACGCAAAATGGGGCTGTTAACCTGTGCACCGCTGCGGGACACAGCCAAAAATCGCGTCGGTATTGCGTCGGTATCCTGACTGTTTTCCACCGGTGCGTATTTTGACGTTCACGTCACCTGGCGATTCGCCCCAAATATGAAAGCAGCGGCCGCGCAACGGTCCGCCCCGCAACACACTCAGGGTTGCGGCGTGGCCTGTGTCCTCAGAAAATCATCCAGCTCGACATAGAGCTGCTTGCGCTCATCTTCGCTGAGGAAACTGCCGATCTCCACGGTGCGGCCATTGCCGGTGAGGGTCACGTAGTTGGGCACTGGGCCGCCGTGTGCATGCAGCTCGGCGCGGGTCCAGTAGATGTTACACGCCCAACCTTTGGCAGCGCCGCGCGCGGGTGTGTGGCGCAGATGCAGGATATCGTCGGCCAAAGTCAGTTCTTCGAGAATCTCACCGTCTTTGTAAGAGCGCTCCAGCCCCCACCAGAGCCCGCCGACCATCACAAGGACAAACGGCAAGATGCCCCAGAGGGCTACCGAGCCCAGCAAACCGTAGAGCGGGATGGTCCCCATGGTGAAGGCAAACAGAATCATCGCCGCAAAGCCCCGGCGCGGCAATGAGCGGTGTGGCCAGAGGGTCAGGACGGGGTGATCCGGGGATGGGGGCGAAGTCCAGCGGTAGGGCATCAGTCAAGCCTTGCGTCAGGAAGGGACCAGCCCCTCTTGCGCGCGGGCGCGCAATTCACCCCGAGATATTTGGAGAATGTGAATGGGACGTTTTGGCTTGTGTGGGTCATGTCGCGCCCTTGCCGCGGGCCAAAAGAACATAGCGGCCCAGGACAGTGGGGTCGTTGGCGGTGTAGATGATCTCGGCAAAGCCCGCGGCTTGAAGGGTGTCGAGGTATTCGGTTGGGGACAGGCTGCCGTGATACACCGGTTCACCCGCCACCGTGCCGGTAACCTCACCCTCGTCATCGCCCACGGTCAGCAGAAGGTGTCCACCGGGTTTGAGGTGTTTCAGGATCACTGGTAGGGTCGCGCGTTGCTCCTCTGGGCTGAGGTGAAAAAATGCGTCCCAGCTTAGGATGGCGTCAAAACTGTGGCTCAGTGCGAGGTGGCGCATATCTGTGACCTGAAAACGCGCGTTGGGGACATTGGATTGCGCCCGCTGGATCATCGCTGCACTGGAATCCACGCCAGTGACCTCATGGCCCAGGTCCGACAGATACCCACCCAGCGGCTGGCCTGACCCACAGCCCAAATCCAACAGCGCTGAGGGCGTTGGTAGACCGCAGAGCCAACGGGTGAGCCAGTCCTTTTCCCGCAACGAGCGGTCGCGCGCCTTATCCCATGCCGTGGCATTGCGATCATACACGCCCGCCATTCCTTGTTTGATGGTGGTGAAGTCCGAAGAAGACGTCATTGAGAAGGCCTCGAATAATAAGAAAAGGCCCCGACGCTGTGCTGCGCCGGGGCCTCTTTGATCTGTTACCTGAGAGGCCTCACCTTAGTGAGAGTGGCCTTTGTCCCAGTCTTCCTGCTTAGGCAGGATTTCGAAGGTGTGCTCTGGTGGTGGGCATGGAAGAGTCCATTCCAGAGTATCCGCGTACTCGTTCCAGTAGTTGTTCTCGGTCACTTTCGCGCCACGGAACAGCGAGTAGATCACCACGCCGAAGAAGAACAGGAAGGAGGCAAAGGACAGGAACGCGCCGTAGGAGCTGATCTTGTTCCAGTATGCGAAGGCTTCCGGATAGTCGATGTAGCGGCGTGGCATGCCCTGACGGCCCAAGAAGTGCTGTGGGAAGAAGGTCAGGTTTGCGCCGATGAAGAACATCCAGAAGTGCAGCTTGCCCGCCCATTCTGGGTAGTGGCGACCGGTCATCTTGCCGAAGTAGAAGTAGATACCGGCAAAGATGGCAAACACGGCACCGAGGCTCATCACGTAGTGGAAGTGCGCAACCACGTAGTAGGTGTCGTGGTAGTAGCGGTCCACAGCAGCTTGGGACAGCACGATGCCGGTCACACCACCTGCGGTGAACAGGAACAAGAAGCCAAAGGCCCAGAGCATTGGTGTTTTGAACTCGATGGAGCCGCCCCACATTGTGGCGATCCAGCTAAAGATCTTAACGCCAGTCGGAACCGCGATGACCATGGTTGCCAGCATGAAGTAAGACTGCTGCGTCAGCGACATACCCACCGTGTACATGTGGTGTGCCCACACAACAAAGCCCAGTGCGCCAATTGCGATGATCGCCCAGACCATTGGCAAGTAGCCAAACACCGGTTTGCGCGAGAACGTCGCAATCACGTGGGAGATGATGCCAAAGCCCGGCAGGATCACGATGTACACTTCCGGGTGTCCGAAGAACCACAGGATGTGCTGATACAGGATCGGGTCGCCGCCACCAGCTGGATCAAAGAACGTGGTGCCGAAGTTACGATCGGTCAGCAACATGGTGATGGCGCCTGCGAGAACTGGCAGTGCGAGAAGGATCAACCATGCGGTTACAAAGATGGACCAAGAAAACAGAGGCACTTTGAACAGGGTCATGCCAGGGGCACGCATGTTCAGGAAGGTGGTGATCATGTTGATCGCGCCGAGAATGGATGACGCGCCGGAGACGTGCACCGCAAAGATCGCAAGATCCATCGACATGCCGCCTTCACTGGTCGAGAGCGGCGGGTAGAGCACCCACCCCACACCGGAGCCAAGCTGATCATTGCCGCCCGGTGACAACATGGAAGCGACACCCAGCAGGGTACCCGCCACATAGAGCCAGAAAGACAGGTTGTTCATGCGTGGGAACGCCATATCCGGCGCGCCAATCTGCAGCGGCATGAAGTAGTTGCCAAAACCGCCAAACAGCGCTGGGATAACCACGAAGAACATCATCAGAACACCGTGGTAGGTGATCAGCACGTTCCACAGGTGGCCGTTTGGCGTACAGGGGCCGTCACCACCGCCAAAGAAGCGCGCGCCTTCCAGACACATGTACTGCACACCTGGATCCATCAGCTCCATGCGCATCAGCACCGTGAAGAAAACGGAGATCAAACCGGCCAGAGCCGAAATGACCAGATAAAGGATGCCAATGTCCTTATGGTTTGTCGACATGAACCAGCGGGTGAAAAAGCCGCGCTCGTCATGATGGTCGTGGCCTTGAATGGCTGCGTCTGCCATGCGTTGCCTCCTGTTGATTTGTATCTGGGCGCGCGGATTCCCGCTTACGCCTGGTTCCCGGTCGTTTTAGGGTGCCGCGCGCGCGGTCGCAATCTCCGTAATTGACCTAGATCAAAAAAAATTGTCGCAGGGGGGCGCGGAAAGCGGCAAATGACGTGTTTTTCGTTCGTTATTTGTTCCCATTTCACGCTAGAGTGGCGGCTCACAGAGGGAAGCGGACCATGCGTAGAGATCAGAAATACACCACATTTTTGGAGTTACATAAGGGCAAAAGCGCCTTTGTGATGCCCAATCCGTGGGATGCAGGCAGTGCGCGGGTATTGGCGGCGGAGGGATTCGGCGCTTTGGCAACCACCAGCGCAGGCGCTGCGGTGACGCAGGGGCTTCGGGACGGGGCGGCCAGCATGACCCGCGCAGCGATTCTCTCCAATGCGGCGGAGATTGTCGCGGCCACTGACCTGCCGGTTTCAGCGGATTTGGAAGACGGATTCGGGTTGGCACCGGAGACCTGTGCCAAAACAATTGTGATGGCGGCTGAGGTTGGTCTGGTGGGCGGCTCGATCGAAGATGCCACCAGCGAGGAAGACGCCGGCATTATGGACATGGGGCTGGCAGTGGAGCGAATTGCAGCAGCGGCGGAAGCGGCCAAGACACATCAATTTGTGCTGACCGCGCGATCAGAGAATTACCTGCATGGGCGGCCAGACCTAAAGGACACAATTGCGCGGTTGCAGGCGTTTGAAACAGCGGGGGCCGATGTGCTCTATGCGCCGGGATTGCCGGATCTGGACGCAATCCGCGCTGTGTGTTCCGAAGTTGGCAAACCGGTGAATGTGGTGATGGGGCTGCGACCGCCGTTTTTCACGGTTCAGGAGTTGTCCGAAGCTGGCGTAAAGCGGGTGAGTGTGGGCGGCTCTTTGGCGCGATTGGCTTATGGCGCTGTGCAGCAGGCGATGCGGGCGGTTCTGCAAGACGGCGAATTTGCCTATGCGGACAAAGCCATGCCGGGAGCAGAGCTCATGGGACTGATGCGCGCGGCGCCTACCTCTCGGGTGTAACGAAGAAACGCCCGCATTGGGGTGCGGGCGTTTCAGGTTCCGTAGGGTGCAGCGCAGGGACATATGCACTGGGGTGTCACCCCACGAAATACCGCGTGCAGCGCGACCTAGCGCGGACGGCGCTTTTGAAAGCTGTTGTCCGGTGTGCCTTTGTGGCAGCGCGGGATCACCGGGAAGGCGTCGGTGAGGAAATAGGCGTAGGTGCCCTGAGGATAGGCAGCGGTTTTCACAAAGGCACCGTTGCAGTCATCCAAACTCCCGGCTCCGGCGATATACCTATAGTCCTGTACAAAGGTGCCATCGTGACGACCCGACGGCCCGTTGCCGGTGCGGTTCCCCGGCTTGAGTCGGTAAGAGCTGGTCATTTGGGTAACGGCTCCGTTCACTTTTGCCGTAATGGCATAGATAGGAAAGCCGTCTGCCGCGTAGCCGATCAATGGCGACTCGACCTGGCGTGACCAACCAAGTTGCTGCATCAAACCCACTGGCAGGCCATGATAGTGATACGCACCGGTGGGCTGCACATGGGCATAGTTGGCATCCAGCCCCAAAGGCACCGCGCCGCCCAAGGCTTCATATTGCCAACCGGACCGCGGATTGCCCCGCCAGAATTCCGCCGCACCGGGATCAAAAGGCACGCCATTTACCCCAACGCCAAAGGTGCCAAGACGGCCCTGGGTACTGCGTGCGGTTTTCCGCGGACTAAGCGTCACCGTGAACGTGTAGTTCCGCGCCTTAATGCGGTTGGGATTTCCGCTGTTGGGAAAGCGACCAACCTTATGAGCGGGGATGCCGTTGGAGGTGATCACCCGCTTAGTGCCTTTCTTATATATACTGACCTTACTGCGACCTGCATTTTTGTTGGCCTTCACAAGCCGTAAATGTTCCGTTTCTGTGGCGGTATGTTGGCGCATCGGCGGCCGTCCCTGCGCGTCACCAACGGCCGCGGTGCCCACAACAATGGCCACGGCCAAGATGCCGAGCTTCACGTTCTCCAGCAAAATCATGTCTTCCCTCCATAAAGCCCCTACGGCATGACGGTCACGGGCCCCTGCCCGTCTTCGCCAAAGTCCAACAACAAGGTGAAAATTCCGGGCACCGCTTCCTCAAAACGCAGGGTCAGCTTTTGCTCAACAAGCCCGCCTGCGGGCACATTGAACGGTAAGGACTGCCCCGTCATATTGGCGACGTCTGTCGAGATCGCCGCTAGGGTCATGGGCTGTGTGCCAGCGTTGTAGAATGTCAGCACCAAATCCAGACGGCGTTTGCGGCGACGTGTGATTGTTGAGGTCACCGTCAGATGGCTCATGCCATGGCCCGCGTGGGCCAGCGCCCCTGCGGGGGCCAGCATCAAAGCGGTCAGAAAACCGCGACGGGTGAATGTCAGTTTGGTGTCTGTCATGGGAGGTTGTACGCGCCTTGTTGTGGGTTCCGTCGGTGAAAAATCAAAAACCACATTTTTTTCTGCGAGGCGACATTTTCCGCTTGCAGCCCACCGTAACTCTTTATATTCCACGCCTCACCCAAGGAAGCGGGCGTAGCTCAGGGGTAGAGCATAACCTTGCCAAGGTTAGGGTCGGGCGTTCGAATCGCCTCGCCCGCTCCAATATCTCCCTCGTGGAGAGAGTGAACAAGGCGCGGATTTATCCGCGCCTTTTCGCGTTTCTGGGTCGTACATCTCTCTTAAAAGTTTCTGCGCGATTGTGTGGATTTCCTGCGATTTGGGGGTTGCGCACCGTCATGGGGAGCGCTAAATCACGGCCATCCAAACGGTGCGGGCGTAGCTCAGGGGTAGAGCATAACCTTGCCAAGGTTAGGGTCGGGCGTTCGAATCGCCTCGCCCGCTCCATTTGGATCAAACGCAAAAAGGCGCCAGGGCTTCCCGGCGCCTTTTGTTTTTACACATGTTCTGAGTGGCTTGCGGTGACGGGCGCTAAAAGCGCGCCCGCCGGATATTTGCCTTAGAGCGCCTCAGCCAATTGAGTGGCCAGCGTATTCTGTCGTTGAATCACCGCGCCGAGATTGATGCTGGCCATATGACCGTCACGCACGATCTGACGCCCTTCGACAAAGAGGTCGCGAACGGTGGTTGGCCCGGCGAGAAGAATCGCCGCCTGATCCCAGCTGCCCGCGCTGTGCACGCCAGTCACATCCCAAATGGCGATGTCGGCCCGCTTTCCCACAGCGATTTGGCCACAGTCATGGCGCCCCAGCACCTCTGCCCCGCCCCGCGTGGCAATTTCAAGCGCTTCGCGCGGGGACATAGCATCCGCGCCCAAAGCGACTCGCTGCAACAACATGGCTTGGCGCGCCTCCGCCACCAAATTGCCCGCGTCGTTGGAGGCGGAGCCATCCACCCCAAGGCCCACTGGCACGTTGGCGTCGCGCATGGCGCGCACGGGGGCGATGCCGCTGCCAAGGCGACAATTGGAGCAGGGACAATGAGCGACACCGGTCTTGGTGCGGGCAAAGAGATCAATTTCGCTTTGATCAAGTTTCACACAATGCGCGTGCCAGACATCTTCGCCCACCCAGCCCAGTTCTTCGGCGTATTGGCCGGGGCGGCAGCCGAAGTTTTCTAGAGAATAAGCAATGTCTTCGTCATTCTCTGCCAAATGGGTGTGCAGCATCACGCCTTTGTCACGCGCTAAAATGGCAGCATCACGCATCAGGTCACGGGTCACGGAAAATGGCGAGCACGGAGCAACGCCAACGCGCACCATGCTGCCATCGCGGGCGTCGTGGTGCGTGTCGATCAGGCGAATGGCGTCTTTCAGAATGGCGTCTTCCTTTTCAACCAGCGAATCCGGCGGCAGGCCACCGCCGCTTTCGCCAATGCTCATCGCGCCACGGGTGGGATGGAAACGCATGCCCACTTCTTTGGCAGCCTCGATGGTGTCATCCAGACGCGAGCCGTTTGGGTAGAGATAGAGGTGGTCAGAGGTCAGCGTGCAGCCGGAGAGCGCCAGCTCTGCCAAGCCAATTTGCGCGGAGATGTTCATCTCCTCCGGGCCAAAGCGCGACCAGATCGGATACAGCCGTTGCAGCCAGCCAAACAACAGCGCGTCTTGCCCTCCCGGCACAGCACGGGTCAGGGTTTGATAAAGATGGTGGTGGGTGTTCACCAAGCCGGGTGTGACCACACAACCATTGGCAAAGACGGTCTCGCCGCCCGTGGTGAGGTTTTCACCAATCTCGGCGATCACACCATCTTTGATGCGGATGTCATGGGTCGCCAGTTCGCGGCGGTCATCATCCATGGTCAGAACAGTCTGAGCGGATTTGATCAGAGTTTCAGAGGCTTGTGCCATATGCGCATTCCTTGGGCCAAAAGAGGGCCCGATTCGGTTGCGATATGAGGCACAGCGACAGAATGCGGGCAAAGGACTCGCGGTGCCCGGCAATCATAGCGAAATGAAGGGGCTGCAATCAAGGGCGGCGCAAGTTACCTCTGCTGTAGAAGCGCCAGCGCCTGTGCGTGCAGCGCCTTGTTGGCGGCGGCGAGCACTTGTCCACCGTCATGCACAGGGCCACCTTGCCAATTGGTGACCACACCGCCTGCAGCCTCGATCACCGCGATCGGTGCCTGAATGTCATAGGCATTGAGACCTGCCTCAACCACCAGATCAATTTGCCCCGCCGCCAAAAGTGCATAAGCGTAACAATCCATGCCATAGCGGGTGAGCTTGGTTTGTGCAGCGACACGCTCAAAGCCAGCGCGCTCCGCTTCGCTGCCCACTTCGGGGAATGTTGTGAAAATGACTGATCCCGCCAAAGTGGCAGTTCCACGCGTTTTCAGCGGCATTACACCATGCGGGCCATCGGCTTCAGCCACACCAAAGCCACCTTTGAAGCGCTCCCCAATGTAAGGTTGATCCACCACGCCGTAGATCGGCCCGTTTTCATCAGACAAAGCAATCAACACCCCCCAGGTTGGGGTGCCGGAGATAAAGGCGCGCGTGCCGTCAATTGGGTCCAATACCCAGGTCAGCCCGCTGCTGCCCTCAGTTTTGCCAAATTCTTCGCCAAAAATGGCGTCCTCTGGGCGACGCTCTGCCAACACCGCGCGCATCGCCTGTTCTGCGGCGCGATCCGCCACGGTCACAGGATCAAACCCCTCAGACAGTTTGTTGTCTGCGGTCAGAGAGGCGCTGCGAAAATGGGGAAGAATGGCCGCGCGGGCCGCGTCTGCCATGGCGTCCGCCACGGCGATCAGGTCATTCTGTTCTGGTGTCATCGGTCACAGTCTCCGCTCTGGCGTTCGCGCCATGGCTAGACCAGAGCGGGAGTGGACTCAAGCGACGTCGGACAACACGCGGGCGAGCTCAAACAGGCGCCGACGTTGGTTTTCTGGAATGGCATAGTAGCTGCGGATCAGATCCAGAGCTTCTTTATCTGCCATGATGTCAGCCGGCACGCTGCCAGAGCTTGCACCATCGCTGTCGCTTTCCAGACCTTCAAAAAAGAAGCTCACGGGCACGTCCAACGCATCCGAGATATCCCAAAGGCGGGAAGCACTGACACGGTTTGCCCCAGTTTCATACTTTTGAATTTGTTGAAACTTAATGCCAACCTGCTCTGCGAGTTGCTGCTGAGTCATCCCCGTCAGCCACCGGCGTTGGCGGATTCTTTTGCCAACATGCACGTCCACTGGATGTGTCATCCCACGTCTCCTCCGAATGTAATATCGGGGCGCAGCCAAAGACTATGCAGTCGCTCAGCAGCGTCACCAACTCGTTTAGTGAAGTTATCGCGCATCCCTTTCGCGATAACTCACCTTAGCAGTTTTCGCCTTATAATCAAGGGCAAGAATATGTCTTACCCCTTCTGGATAGAGTGGTTCATACAATCGGGGATTGTTGTTTCGCCTTCATGACGCACAAACCAAAGCTCTGCCAGAGGGTGACGTCGTGTCGCAATCCTCTGTTTTCAAGGGATCAGCTTTGACTTGTTTGCGATTGGCTGTGTATTCGAATCTCAGACAGGAGATTCAGAATGCGCGCTTTTCAAGTTACATCCCACGATTCCGCCCCATCGTTGGTGGAGATCACCAAGCCGGAACCCGGTCCCGGCGAGATTCGGGTGAAGATCAAAGCCTGCGCGCTGAACTTTGGCGATCTATTGATGATCAAGGGCACCTATCAAGCCACACCACCGGTGCCGTTTACCCTGGGTATGGAGGTGGCCGGCGTCGTGGATGCGTTGGGACCGGATGCGGTAGGCCCCGCCGTGGGGACAGATGTGTTGGTGTTTGGCGGCAGTGGTGGGCTCGCCGAATACGGCGTCTACCCGGCCAAGAGTGCGGTGCCGCTGCCCAACAGTATGAGTTATGAAGATGCGGCCGCCTTCCCTGTGGCTTATGGCACCAGCCATGTGGCGCTGGACCACCGTGCGCGACTGAAACCCGGTGAAAACCTCTTGGTTCTGGGCGCGGCAGGCGGCGTTGGCCTGACGGCTGTTGAGCTGGGCAAGCTGATGGGGGCCAATGTCATCGCCTGCGCACGTGGTGCGGACAAGCTGAAGGTGGCCAAAGCCGCAGGGGCGGATCATCTGATTGACGCGACGGACGCGGATATTCGCGCAGAGGTGAAGGCGCTTGGTGGGGCAGATGTGGTGTATGATCCGGTGGGCGGCGATCAATTCAAAGCGGCGTTCCGCGCCTGCAATCCCGAAGCGCGACTTTTGCCGATTGGGTTTGCCAGTGGCGATGTGCCCCAAATCCCCGCCAATCATTTACTGGTGAAAAACCTCACTGTGATGGGGCTCTATTGGGGGGGATACCTGGCGTTCAAACCAGAAGTGATTAAGAGCAGTATGGGCATCCTGTTTGACTGGTATGGCGAAGGAAAATTGAAGCCGCATGTCAGCAATGTTGTGCCGCTGGAACGGTCGGCAGAAGCCTATGAGCTTCTGCGCAGCCGCAAATCCACCGGCAAAGTGGTTGTCACTATCGACTGACGGATCAGACAACCACGCCAAGGCGCGGCGGGCTTTCCACCGGTGCATGCATCGGCTGAAAGCTTTTGCGGATCAGTTCAGCCAGATGGGCGATAACGTCACCTTTGGCCTGCTCTGCTCCATACATGTTGATGTGCTGCTCTCCCAAATCGGGTAGCGCACCGCCGTGGTCAATGACTTCCAGATGGCGGGGCTCGGTGCCAAGTAACATCTCGCCCACCCCAAGATCCGCGGCAATCGTGGCCTCAACTGTGCGATCAGATTCGGTCTCCAGCGCCGAATCCCATTCAATGCCTGCGCGATCCAGCGCCGCAATGGCACGTTGCCGGAACAGACATTGGCGCGCGGAGGCAAACGGAAACGGGCGTCGGCGCCAGCTGGCTCCACCAGGGGCACCAATCCACACAAGCGGCAAAGTACACAGACCTTCGGCCCCATCTGGCGTGTTGGTCTCCGTCGTCAGGATGAGGTCGACTTCCCCTTTGCCAAACAGCTGCTTGAGCTCCAACGTATACGACGAGCACAGGTTCACTTTCACACGCGGGAATGCGGCGGCGAACTGCTGCATGACGCGCGGAACCGTTGGATAGACAATGTCATGCGGCACACCCAGCGTGACCGAGCCTTCAAACTCATCATGGCTCAGTCGGCGCATGATTTCATCATTAAGCGTGACCATGCGACGGGCGTAGCCGAGCATCTGCTCCCCAGCAGGGGTCAGCGCGATACCACGCCCGGAGCGATCCAGCAAAGCCACACCAATCAACTCCTCCAGACGTTTGAGCTGCATAGAAACCGCCGACTGCGTGAGGTGAAGGAAGCCAGCGGCTTTGGTCACCCCGCCCATATCAGCAACAGCAACGAAGCTTCTGAGTGTCGTTACATCAAGATTGCGCATGGCTGTCTCCTTTAATATCACGGCATTTGAACAATCATCATGTTCTGTGATGAAGGCCGTCACAAACATTCGCTTTCTAAATACACACGGACAGCCATATACATCAAGTAATTTGATGCAGACACCAAGACCAATCGCAAATCAGGAAAGGAACGACCCATGGCCTTCATCACCACTTCTTCCGCGAGCTCCCGTGGTTCCAAATTTTCCCTCTCCCGCCTCGTGCAGGCCTTTGCTGTCCAGCGCCAGCGCCGCCAGTTGGCACAGCTGGACGCGGCTGCCCTGCGCGACATGGGTTTGACCCAAACCGATGTGGACTGCGAATTGAGCCGCTCCGCCTGGGATGTGCCAGCACATTGGCGCGGCTGAGACAAACGTTAACAATGATGCGGATTTTCGCCGGTTTTGACGGCGGAAATCCTTGAATTCACGCCCCTCCTCACCGATATTCACTGATGAAACCCTCTGAACGTCAGGTTCTGGGGGCAATAAAGTTAACTCGGAGGCTTTGATGGCTGAATTTGACACGATCCGCGGCACGGCAACAGCCAGCGCGGCTCATATCGACGTGGGTCTGCGCGCCCACATGAACAAAGTCTACGGCAACATGTCCGTCGGCATGCTGATCACCTTTGCCGCTGCTTGGGCGCTGTCTGGCTTGGCTGTGACATCTGATCCATCCGGTGCGGCCGCTCAGATTGGTGCGGACAAATACCTCACGTCCCTTGGCCACGCACTTTACGCATCCCCACTGAAGTGGGTGCTTATGTTTGCTCCGTTGGCAATGGTGTTTGGCTTTGGCGCCGCAATCAACCGCCTGTCCGCCGCTGGTGCACAGCTGTTCTTCTTTGTCTTTGCCGCACTCATGGGCGCATCGATCAGCTCGATCTTCCTGGTGTTCACCGGTGAGTCGATCATCCACACCTTCCTGATCACCGCGATCGCCTTTGCGGGTCTGTCGCTCTACGGCTACACCACCAAGAAGAACCTGTCCGGTCTGGGCACGTTCCTGATGATGGGTCTGATCGGCCTGATCGTGGCGTCAATTGTGAACATCTTCTTGCAGTCTTCTGCGATGGCGTTTGCGATTTCTGCCATTGGTGTTCTGATCTTTGCTGCGCTGACCGCATATGACACCCAGAAGATCAAAAACGACTATATCGCACACGCCCAGCACGGCGACAGCGAATGGTTGGGCAAAGCCGCCATCATGGGCGCGCTGACCCTGTATCTGGACTTCATCAACCTGTTCATGTTCCTGCTGCAATTCCTCGGCAACCGCGAGTGATAACCGCAGGATAGCATTGGAAAAGGCCGGTCAATATGACCGGCCTTTTTTGTGTCAGGCGTACTCAGGGGCGCAAAGACTGCGGCGCATTTGAATCGCGGGGAAGTGCACGCCAGGGGCCAATGTCAGCTCCACCTCTGAGGTTTCCTCAAAGCCCATGGCCTCATAAAAGGGCCGTGCGGTGTATGTGCTCATGCAACTCATCTGGCGCATCCCATGTGCCTCAGCGGAAGCCAGCGACACATCAATCAAAGACCGTGCAACCCCGCGACGCAGCCAGTCAGGGCGTGTCGCCACATGGCGCACATGGCCGAGGTCGGTGCCACTTACACCGCGAGATGGGCTAAGATCTGTCCAGCCCCCTGCTCCGACGATGGCATCGGTTTCTGCACATTCCGCAACAAAATAGGTCCCACAGGCCAAAAGCGAACTACGTGCCTTGGTGATCAGCGGCAGTGCATCCGTAAGCACGGCTTCTTCGTAGTCCTGCGGCAGTAAATCCGGATAGGATTGAGCAAACAGGTCAGAAACGGCCTGACGGTCATCAAGCGAAGCGGGGCGGATAAAAAAGGGATGGGGCATTTGAAACCCTCCTGAAGAAACGTTTTTTGTTTTTCAGGCGCGGGTTTCTTTAAAAGCAAAAAGCCGCGCCTTGGTGCGGCGCGGCTTTTGCATGTGTCTCAGAAAGCGATCTTACTTGATCTTGCCTTCTTTGTACTCGACATGCTTGCGCACCACCGGGTCGTATTTGCGGACGACCATCTTTTCGGTCATGGTGCGTGCGTTTTTCTTGGTCACGTAGAAATGGCCCGTGCCCGCGGTCGAGTTCAGACGGATCTTGATTGTCGTCGGCTTCGCCATTGTATTTCTCCTGCGCCGGGGCACAGATGCCCCGTGAAAATCTCTTGAGGCCTGCCTTTTAATGATGGCTGGGGCCGAGTCAATGGGGTTCGCACGGGAATCCCTCAGAAAAGTGCGTTCCGGTCAAAATAACCGACCATCACGTCTTTGCAGGTCGGAAACGAAGCGGTAATTTTGCCCAGCTACAAGGGGCAGCCGCTCTTTGAAAGGGAAAACGCATGGTTTGGTTCTGGATCGCTACAACGATTCCCGTCGCGCTTTTGGTGCTTGCCGGGCTGTTGGGAGGGCTTTGGGCCGTGGCGGCGCTGATCTATATGACCTGCCTCATCCATGTGATGGATCAATTGGTGCAGGGCACCGCAGCCAAAACCGGTCAGGACGGGGAATTTCCAAGTGGGCTGACCTTGTCACTGGTGCTTGGGCTGGCGCATTTTCCCGTGATGGCGATTGGAGTAGCAGCGGTGGCTGGGCTGACGGGGATCAGCCTTGGCGCCAAGATTTGCTGTTTCCTGGCGTCTGGGCTGTTCTTTGGACAGGTCAGCAATGCCAATGCCCATGAGCTGATCCACAAGCCGTCCCGGTTTCCGCGCAGGCTGGGCATGTGGGTCTATATCTCGCTTCTGTTTGGGCATCACACATCTGCCCATCCCAAAGTTCACCACATCTGGGTGGCCACGGACAAAGACCCCAACAGCCCCAAAGAAGGCGAGAATTTTTATCAGTTCTGGCCGCGGGCCTGGATTGGATCCTTTGTTGCCGGATGGCAGGCGGAGACTACGATGCGCGCCCGGGCCGGAGAGCGTAAGCCTCTACTGCACCCTTACGTGATCTATCTCGGCGGGGCGGCGTTGTGCATCGCGGTGGCCGCGAGCCTCGCGGGATTGGGGTGTGTGGTGGCCTATGTGGCGCTGGCAAGCTACGGCAGCATGCAGCTTTTGCTGTCTGATTATGTACAACATTACGGGCTGCACCGGCAGATACGTCAAAACGGCAAGCCAGAGCCTGTGGGGCCGCAACACAGCTGGAACGCGCCGCAGCTTTACACCTCCGCCCTTATGCTCAACGCACCACGTCATTCGGACCACCATATGGTCCCGACACGGGATTATCCCGCCTTACAACTGGACAGGGCCACCATGCCCACCCTGCCGCAATCCCTGCCACTGATGGCGATCCTAGCGCTGTGGCCGCGTATGTGGCGGCGGGTGATGGACCCAAAGGTGGCAAAACTGCACGCATCACGGCAATGAGACTGGATTGACGGCATCTGCTAGGGCAGCATATGGCGCATGAAACATTTGAGCATAGTATTGGCGCTGCTGGGCAGCGCAGCGGCGGCGCAAGACGCCATGTCGGCGGCAGAATTTGAAGCTTATGTGGCTGGAAAAACGCTTTTCTACGAGACGGACGGGCGGCGCTACGGTGTGGAGGAATACCTATCCGATCGACGCGTGCGGTGGGCGTTTCTGGATGGCAGTGGCCAGTGCAAAGAGGGCTATTGGTACGAGGAAGCTGAGCAAATTTGCTTCATCTATGAGGACAGCCCTGCTCCGCAATGCTGGAGCTTTTACGAAGACTCACGTGGGTTGAGCGCCAAGTTCGAGAACGAACCTGACGGGCGACTGCTCTATGAGATTGAGGACACCAACGATGAGATGCTGTGCCTTGGGCCGGACGTTGGGGTTTAACACTTGCCGTTATGAGCGAACCACTTGCTCACTGCCACTCCCTTCGGTCGAACGCAAAAAGCTATGCTCCCAAAGGTTTAAAACACTAAGTGCTAGAACAAACTGCCCTGCTCCGGTGATGCAGGTTTCTTGGGTTTTGGTTTGGCCGCTGGTTTGGGTGTGGACTTCGGCGCGACTGGCGGTGGCGGCGTGGGGGTGCCATCCTGCCCCACCGTGAGGCGGCCATCGGCAAACTGAATTTCAAGTGCATTTGCTTGGCGCGCCGCCTCGGTGGATTTCACAACAGCCCCATCGCCGCGCACCACAGCATAGCCACGGTCCAACGTTGCGGTATAGCTGAGCGTTTCCCGCATGCGGTCAAGCCCGGTAAGACGGTCTTTGAGCGTTTGCACCTGACGGGTGCCTGCATCTGCCAAACGGCGGCTCAGATCAGCAACTTTCTCGCGGCGGCGTGTGATATCCCGCTGCAAGCCTACTGGCGTGAGCCGGTCTGAACGGCGGCCCAGCGCCTGGCGGCGGGTTTCGATCAAGCGAGTCAAACTGGACGCGCGTAGGCTGCCAGATTTTTCAAACAGAACAACTCGACGGGTTTGCACACCAGCTTGTAAGGCCCGCGGCAACGCATCTGATGCGGCATCAAGCCGTTGACGTGGGGTTTGCAGTAGGTTCTCGGCGCGCGGCAGGGCGCGGGCCACATCACGCAAACGCTGATCTCGCTGGCGTAGCCCTTGCTCAAGGCCGCGGGTGAGGCGCGCGCCTTGTTCCTCAATCCAGGCCAGAAGTTCAAGCCGCACCGGCACCGCGATTTCAGCCGCCGCCGTGGGCGTAGGAGCGCGTTTGTCGGAGACAAAATCAATCAGAGTGGTGTCGGTTTCGTGGCCCACGGCAGAGATCAGGGGAATGTCAGACTTGGCAGCCGCCCGCGCGACAACTTCTTCGTTGAAGCCCCATAGATCTTCGATACTGCCACCACCACGCGCCACAATGATCAGGTCGGGACGTGGCATAGAGCCACCCGGCGTCATTTGATTAAAGCCGTCAATCGCGTTGGCCACCTGTTTGGCACATTGCTCGCCCTGTACTGCCACTGGCCACAGCAAGACTTTACGTGGGAAACGATCGCGCAGGCGGTGCAGAATGTCGCGAATGACCGCCCCGCTGGGCGAGGTCACCACGCCGATGATTTCGGGCAGATACGGCAGCGGCTTCTTAAGCTCCTGCGCAAACAACCCTTCGGCCTGCAACATGGCTTTGCGCTTTTCCAGCATCGCCATCAACGCGCCGACGCCTGCCGGTTTCAAATCTTCGATCACCAGTTGGTATTTGGATTGGCCCGGGAAGGTGGTGAGCCGCCCGGTGGCGACCACTTCCATGCCCTCTTCGGGACGGGTGGACACACGCGCGGCCACGCCTTTCCACATCACGCCGGCAATCACCGAGCGGTCGTCTTTCAAATCGAGATAGATATGGCCCGAGCGCGGGAAGGACACACGGCCAATCTCGCCTTTGATGCGCACATGGGAGAACTCGCCCTCAATCATGCGTTTGATGGCACCGGAGAGTTCGGTGACGCTGAATTCCGGGGCGTTTTCGCCCTCGCGTGGGTCGTCAATCAGATCAGACATGGGTGCGCTGCTCAGTTCCCTTGTTTCCTGTGCCAAGCCACCTTAGAACGCCGCTAAGCGGAGGCCAAGCGGAAGGCGGCAACATGAACATTCTTATTCTCGGCAGCGGTGGACGTGAGCACGCATTGGCGTGGGCAGTGATGCAGAACCCAAAATGCGACAAGCTGATTGTAGCTCCGGGCAACGCAGGCATCGCACAGATCGCCGAATGCGCCAGCTTTGACATTGAGGATGGCGGCGAGGTTGTGACCTTTGTGGCGGCCAATGCGATTGATTTTGTGATTGTTGGCCCAGAAGCGCCGCTGGCCAACGGTGTGGCGGATCGGCTGCGTGAGGCGGGTGTGCTGGTGTTTGGACCGTCCAAGGCAGCCGCACGGCTGGAAGCCTCCAAAAGCTTCACCAAAGAGATTTGTGACGCAGCCAACGCGCCAACGGCAGGCTATGGCCATTTCACCGATGCGCAAGCCGCCAAAGCCTATATCCGCGACCAAGGCGCGCCGATTGTGGTGAAAGCAGACGGTCTGGCAGCTGGCAAAGGCGTGATTGTGGCGATGGACTTGCAAACCGCGTTGGACGCGGTGGACGACATGTTTGGCGGTGCCTTTGGTGGCGCGGGCGCTGAAGTGGTTGTCGAAGAGTTCATGGAAGGCGAAGAAGCGTCCTTCTTTATCCTCTGTGACGGCAAAACCGCCCTGCCCGTGGGCACGGCCCAGGACCACAAACGTGTGGGCGAAGGTGACACGGGGCTGAACACCGGTGGCATGGGCGCCTACTCCCCCGCGCCAGTGTTGTCCGATGAGATTGCCCAAAGGGCGCTGGATGAAATTGTGCAGCCAACCATCGACGAGATGGCAAAGCGCGGCACGCCATATCAGGGCGTGCTCTACGTTGGTCTGATGATCAAAGACGGGCAGCCGCGCCTTGTGGAATACAACGTGCGGTTTGGCGATCCGGAATGTCAGGTGCTGATGATGCGCCTGGGCGCGCAGGCGATGGACCTGATGCACGCGGCGGCCGAAGAGCGGCTGCATGAGGCGCAGGTGAACTGGGCGGATGACCATGCGATCACCGTAGTGATGGCGGCCAATGGCTATCCGGGCTCTTACGAGAAAGGCTCGGTGATTGGCGGGCTGGATGCGATTACTTCCGACAGCAAGAACATGGTGTTCCACGCAGGCACCACGGCGAAAGACGGGCAGATTACGGCGTCCGGAGGTCGTGTGTTAAACGTGACAGCACGCGGGGCAAGCCTGCAGGAAGCGCGGGATCGGGCCTATGCCATGGTGGATGCCATTGACTGGCCTGGTGGGTTTTATCGTCGCGACATCGGCTGGCGCGCGCTCTAAGCCAAACCTGACACGTAGTTTTGCGGGCGTTGCACCAAGGGGAGCAGCGCCCTATTCTCCGCCTGAATTGGGGGAGATCATATGACCATTTCGGTGGAAGACGCCTTTGCCACGGGCGATTTTGTGGAACTGGCGTTCAGCCTTGCGCCGGTGGGCATTGTGGTGACTGAGAACCGCGTGATCCGCGATTGCAACGCCACCTTTGCTGAGATGTTCCGCTATGAACGTGCGGCGCTCAAAGACAGCACCTTTGCGATCCTCTACCCAACACAGGAAGAGTTCACCAACATCCGCAATCGCGGTGTGCAGGAGCTGCGCGAGGGCAACTTCTACTGGGACGAACGGGTGATGATGCGGCGCGGAGGCGAGATGTTCTGGTGCCGCGTGCGCGGGCATACATTTACCCCGGAAGACCCGCTACAACGGGCTGTGTGGAGCTTTGCGGATATTTCTGACTCGCGCCCTTACCATCCGCTGACACGGCGTGAACGAGAGGTGTTTTCGCTTCTGGCCGAAGGGCTGACCAGCAAGGAAATTGCCATCAAGCTGGGGATGAGCAACCGGACCGTCGAGGTGCATCGTGGAAAGCTCCTGAAGAAGTTTGGTGTGTCCAACACCGCGAGCCTGTTCCAGTCGCTGGGCGCGATTGGCACGCGGCATATCTATTCGGCCAGTGACGGGACCGTGCGCTAGAGCGAAAGGGGCCAGCCCCTCTTGATCGCGCTGCGCTCAATTCACCCCGGGATATTTTAGGACAATGAATGCTAAGGCGCTTTGCAGTCCAATGCCCGCTTGAGGGAGGCCTGGTTCTTGAAGGGGCCAAGCGCGCGCGGCGACAGGGTCTTGCCATCAAAGCGCGTGGCCATGACCTGAGACCAGTTGGCGTTGACCGTGATTATCTCCGGGCCTGTGCCGCAATCTCGGAGGCCGCCAGAAATGAAATCTTCGCCTATGCGGTGATTGGTCAGGCCTTTTTGGGCGGCAACTTCTGTCAACCCGCCTCTCTGGAAACGCCAGACCCGCAGGGTTTTGGCCAGATGTGGCCGGTCGATATAGGCCACTTCGATAAAGCCGTCGCCGTCAAGGTCAGCGGCCCCGATCGGCGCGAGCCAGCGGTTGCGTTGGCCGATGTGGGGTGTGGCGGCGCGCAGGCCATTCTCGTCGTAGATGGCCAAGCGAGCGCCGCCGGTTTGGCTGCTTTCGACCACAACCACTTCAGGCGCACCGTCGCCGTCCATATCCATCAGGCGGGGGGCGATGTCTTCAAAGACACGGTCTTGGGGAAGCGTGAGTGCGAGACGTTTGCCATCCTTCAGGGTCAGTTCAAGCGTGCCGTATTCAATGGCATCGCCAAGCACCCCATGGGCATATCGCGAGGTTTCGTCTGTGTAGCGGGCGGAGGTGATCTCCGCCACCACCGGGGCTGCCATCAGCCCCAAGCTCACCGCGAGGGTCGCGCAGCGTGCGGTGCGGCGCAGCCTGTGTGACAGAAGACGCCGCGCCGAAGTCATCAGATTTGCTTTTCTGGCAGTTTCACAACCAGACCGTCCAGCGCATCGGTGACCTTGATCTGGCAAGTCAGGCGCGAGGTCTCTGGGTTTGGCTCATAGGCAAAATCCAACATGTCTTCTTCCATGTCGTCTTTGCCCGGGATTTTTTCCACCCAAGCCGGGTCCACATAGACGTGACAGGTCGAGCAGGCGCAGGCGCCACCACAATCGGCTTCGATGCCGGGGACGTTGTTGTCGCGTGCGCCTTCCATAACGGTCAAGCCGTTGGCTACCTCAACAACATGCTCGGTACCATTGTGCTCGACATAGGTGATTTTGGCCATGTCTGGCTCCTCTGAGAAACTGTTCGCATTCCTAGTTAGGTCAGGGCTTGCGCCGCTTCCAGCCCCTTTTACGACGCAGGGGGCATCCCAATGCGACAAAACTCATATGTTCTACATTTGTCCCCAAGCAGACTATGACAAACAAGCGACTGCGGCGCACAACAACGGGCCAATTGCCGCTTCCACTCGCGGTTTTTTGCAATCAACCGATTGAGGGTACTGCGCCATGGCACCTGCATCGTCGTGGTGGGCTTGGTGATTCTGCCAATGCACGGGCGATACGGCAAATGTCGCCCAATGGGACGACCGTGCGGATTGGGGGCTTTCGCTCCAGCTGAACAGATTGGTCACACCTTTGGCATCGTCAGAAACATGACGAGTTTCGCTGCGCCGCAAAAAGCGGTATGAAGATCAAAACACAAGAGGCGCGAGCATGCCCGCAGATTTTGCCGCACGATCGGTACTTGCTGTCACGGCGCTTCTGGCGTTGGGGAGCCTGATGGCTTGCGACGATCAAGTTGCCAATGCGCCTTACATCGCGGCCTTCAATGAGCCGGAAATTGTCCGCGCCGAAGATGCCGGCGCCCCCCCCAATGCGCGACCGGGAAGTTGCTGGGGACGCCATGTCACCCCAGCGGTGGTGGAAACGGTCAGCGAACAGATCATGGTGCAGCCACCCGAGGTGCTTGCGGATGGAACCGTAATTGCGCCAGGTATTTTCCGCACTGAGACACAGCAGCGGATCGTGCGGGAGCGCCGCGAATTGTGGTTCGAAACCCCCTGTGCCGAGGTCTGGACCGAGGACTTCACAGCCTCTCTGCAGAGGGCTTTGAAGGTGCGTGGACTGTTTTACGGCAGCATCACCGCAGAGCGTGATGCCCGCACCCGCGCCGCCATTCGCCGTTTTCAAAGTGCCGAAGGACTGGACAGCGCGATCCTGTCGTTGGAAAGCGCGCGGCGACTTGGACTCGTCGCCGTGCCACGCGAAGACTAAATCCACAAAAAGGGCGCCTCAGTGGGCGCCCTTCTCATTTCAGGATGTGGCGCCGATCACTCGTCGATATTGAGCGCCACAAACCGAGGCTCACCAGCGCGTCGCACCAGAAGCAACAAAGATTTGCGCCCTGCTTCTGTGGCTTCTTCAATCCGGCTTTCCAGATCGGCGATGGAGGTCAGTTTCTGCTGTCCTGCTTCGGTCAGAACGTCACCAGCCCGCAGGCCTTTTTCGTAGGCTTTTGACGTCTCGTCGACATTGCCGACAACCAGACCATCGGTGCTGTCTGACACCCCCAACTCAGCGCGCAATTCATCCGTGAGTTCCGTTACTGTCAAACCCAGGATCTCTTTTTCCACGGGCTCCCCAGACGGCGCTTGCTGGCTCGCTGGCACCGCGCCTTCAGCTTCTTCGCGGCGACCAAGTGTGATTTTAAGTGTGACCTCACCGCCTTCACGCAGCACCACCATGTCGACAGTCTTGCCAACATTGGTGTTGCCTACGGTTCGCACCAGCCCACGCACATCATCCACCTTGTGGCCATCAAACGTCAGGATGACATCACCAGACAACACACCGCCTTCCATTGCCGGGCCTTCGGGCACATCAGTGACCATGGCGCCAGCTGCGGTTTTCAAACCGTCAACCGCATCCACCATGTCTTCGGTCACATCCTGAATGCGCACCCCAAGCCAACCGCGACGGGTTTCGCCAAACTCTGTCAACTGATCAACGACTTTGGTGACAACATTGGACGCCATGGAAAAGCCGATGCCAATGGAACCGCCATTGGGGGACAGGATCGCGGTGTTCACACCAATCACCTCACCATCCATGTTAAACAGCGGGCCGCCGGAGTTGCCCCGATTGATCGCTGCGTCGGTCTGGATGTAGTCGTCATACGCACCAGACAGCGCGCGGCCGCGCTGCGAAACAATGCCCGCGGAGACCGAGAAGCCTTGGCCCAGCGGGTTGCCCATGGCCATGACCCAATCACCGACACGGGCGGTGTCACTGTTGCCAAACTCTACAAAGTCCAGCGGTTCATCAGATTCGACCTTCAAAAGCGCGATGTCGGTATTCTTATCCGTGCCAATCACCTTGGCTGGCAATTCACCACCTTCAAAGAACTCGATCAATATCTCATCCGCGCCTTCGATCACGTGGTTGTTCGTCACCACATAACCATCTGCGGAGATGACAAATCCTGAGCCAAGCGCGGAGGTGCGCCGTGGGCGATCCCCTTCCTCTTGGCGGTCCTGGAATTCGCGGAAGAAATCTTCGAATGGGGAGCCTTCGGGCACAATGCCCTGCGGGCCATCGGTGCGACCGGCAACCACGGTTGACGTGGTAATATTGACTACAGATGGGCTGATTTTATCAGCCAGATCGGCAAAGCTGTCCGGGCGGGCCTGCGCAATGGCGGTTTGGACCAACAGCATTAGCGTGGTCAGAAACGCCAGCCCCGCGATACGCCAGCTTTGGTGCTGGGGATGGGTTTGCGTAAGGGTGTCAGAAAACACTTTGGGTTCTCCTTTGGTGTATTTGAAACCTGCCGAGATATTCCCGGCTCATAAGGAGAAGTGTGGGCATTTCGCGCGGCGATAGCAACCACATGCGCGTCGCGCCGCCTAACATGCCTGTGATCGATCTGTGAGAAAAGTGAAGCAACAGCCATGGTCTGGCCACAGTGATTAATGCACTGTGGCCGCTACCGGTGTCGATATCTCTGGGCGCGCGGGGGCAGCGCGTGCGACTTTGTTCAGGGCCATGCCAAACTCAGCAGCAAGACCGGCAAAACACAACGCCATATCCGGGCGCACCACCAAGGAGGCCAAAAGCGCCGCATCTTCTTGGTCTCCGCTTGCGCCGGCCTCGATCAAATGGGCAAACACCGCCTCATCTGCTCCCAAGCAGCGACAATGACAGCCATGACGGCAAAGTGTGCGGCGGCCAAATTGGCGCCCCACCTCCATCAGATCCTCAAAAACGCTTTTAACATTATGTGCGTGTTCAGGTCCGAGGCCAACGGTAAGAGAGGCCTCCAAATGTGCAATGCCAACCGGATCGCGGCCCCAGGACCGTAACCACCGCACAGCCAGCCGCTCCACATCCCCGAGGTCCTCGAGCAGACCAACGCGCTGCCCGCCTCTATGCAAAGCGCTGCTCATTTTGTCAGGATCAGTTTGCCAGCGCGGGTGATGCGCAGCGTGTAGAGCTGATCATTCAATTGGATATGTGCCAATCCATTTTCACCAGTCAATTGATTGGCGTCATGGAGGGGAAGCGCGTTTGCCATTTCGGGAGCTTGCATTTGCAGGGTCATGGGACTCTCCGTTGGTCCGTCTCAATGTGTTGGCTTCCCTGCTGGGTGGCTGCTGTAGGTATTTCTGATTGTTTTAGTCGGAATTGTCAACCCAGATTTTCCATCTGTATTACGCACAAATTCCATTTAATTTCCGACCTGCCGTCAGCACCCCCCAAGACGAGCGTGCCCACCCAAACAAGAAAGGCGCCCCAAGTTGGAGCGCCTCACAAAGCAATCACGGGTTGGTGTTCAATTTACCAAATCCGTGAACAGCTCTTCAGCTGCGCTTTATAGCGAGCAGAGCGATTCGCCACATCATCAGCCACGTTCACCAACCACGTCTTGTTGCGGTATGTACCACGGGCGTAGCCGGTGTGACCCTCATGATAGTTCAGGTATTGTGCCCGTGCGTCGCTCAAAGACACGCCGTTGCGATCACGGGATTCGTGGAAGTACCACCCCATGAAATCAGACGCGTCTTTGATATCGTCGCGCTTTGCACCCCGATTGCGAGTTTCGCGGCGATATTGATCCCAAGTGCCATCCAGCGCCTGTGCATAGCCGTAGGCGCTGCTCTGACGTCCCATTGGCAGAATGCCTAGGGCATATTTGTGTGGCGTACGGGCGTTGCCGATGAACTTGCTCTCCTGATAGAGCACAGCCATCTGCACGTGCACAGGCACGCCCCACTTGCGTTTGGTGGAATTGAAAGCCCGCTTGAAGTGCGGCTTCTCTTTCAGAATCGCACAGGCGTTGTCTAAATTACGGGGCGCACTGGTATCTTTCTGGCCGCAAGACGCGACCAGAACCACAGCCAATAGCGCGAAGAGAACTCTGCTCATTTGCCTCTCGCTCGTTCTTTTGTTTTTTCTTACTTTAGCGGAGTTTCCCGCAAAGGGTAAATCACAAAGCAGCTGTCAGAGCAGCATTGTCAGCAAAATGGGCAAGCCGATTACGGAAACCAATGTTGACACAACAACGTAGCCAGCGACCGCATCGCTGTCGGCATCGTATTTTTCTGCCAAGAGGTAAGCTGTAACCGCGACTGGCATAGCCACTTGCAACACCAAGACACCAAAGAGAGTGCCCGTCAGGCCAAACGCCAATCCGATGCCCCACGCAATAGCTACGCATATCACCAGCTTCACAACAGAAAGCCAAATGGCGGTCACAACTCGCCCTGGCGTCAGGCGTGCGACAGCCACGCCAAGTGTGATCAGCATCATCGGAATGGCCATCTGGCCAATCAGATCAAGCGTGTTGGTCAAGAATTTTGGCGTTTCCCAATCCATCACCAGGAACACTGCCCCCAGAAGGGTGGCCCAAATCATGGGCTCCTTGATCATTTTGCCAAAAGCGCCCTCGCCCGCGACAATCCAAATACCCCAGGTGAAGGACAGGATCGCGGAAACCGCCAACATAACCACAGCGGCCTCAAGCCCTGGTTGACCAAAGGCAAACAGCGCCAAGGGAATACCAAGGTTGCCGGTATTGCCAAAGATCATGGGGGCTAAGTAGGTCCGCAAGCTGAGTCTCGCGGCTTTTAGAAGTGCCCAGCCAAGCCCCCCAACAACTATATAGGCCATTGTGCCTGCCAAAGTCAGCTTGGCAAGGTCTCCCAAATTGGCCTCGGTTTTCATCAATGCGGTGAAGATCAAACACGGTACCGCGAGGGTCATCGCGAGGCGGGTGACAAACTGAATGCGATACTCAAATCCGGCTTTCACCCAGGCAAAGCCTACCCCGGCCACAAGGAACACCGGCGCAACAATTTCCAGGACTGTTAAGATTAAGTTCACAGACTGTTTCCTGTTAAATTTCGCCTAAAGTTGGACAAAGCCCCCTTGCAGCGTCTACCCTTGGGATGTAGGGGCTGCAATACATGCTAAAAACACGCGCGAAATATTACCTCGGTCAAGTTGTCCGTCACAGAAAGCACCCCTTTCGTGGTGTGGTCTTTGACGTGGACCCTGAGTTCTCCAATACAGATGAATGGTACGAGGCCATCCCGGAAGACAGCCGTCCGATCAAGGATCAGCCGTTTTATCACCTGTTGGCTGAGAATGACCAAAGTTACTATGTGGCGTATGTGTCTGAGCAAAACTTGATCGCCGATTATTCCGGCGAACCGGTGAGCCATCCGGATCTGGACGATATGTTTGGTCCGTTTGAAGACGGCGCCTATCCACTGCATTACGCGCTGAACTAAGCGCACATCCAGAACGGATGGAAAACGCCGGGCGGCAAGGGTCCGGCGTTTTTTGATGTTTAATCGGTCACGATCGGCGCGCCGCGTTTCTTCCAGTTTGAAAAGCCGCCTTCCATTTCCGCAATGTTGTCCACGCCCATATCCTGAAGCGCTTTGACAGAAAGAGCAGAGCGCCAAGCGCTGGCGCAGAACAGAATCAAGGTCTTGTCCGTGGCCAGAGCCTCTTTGTGATAAGGGCTGTCCGGCGCAATCCAAAACTCCAACATGCCACGCGGCGCATGAAAGGCTCCTTCGATGCGGCCTTCGCGGGCCAACTCTCGCGGGTCGCGAATATCAACAAACATCGCCTCACCTGCGGCCACCATGGTTTCAGCTTCCTCTTGACTAAGACTTCGGATGTCCGCTTTGGCCGCATCGACCAACTCTTTGATTGGGGTTATGGGCATTGTGTCAGTATCCTATCGCTGCGCCGTCTTTGCGTGGATCAGACGCGCCTTCAAGCACACCGTTTTTGTGAATTCGGATCGCTTGTGCGCCGCCAATTGGCATGTCGGGCACGACAATTTTGTGCCCCATGCCAGCCAGCTTCTGCTTCACCCCATCACTGTATCCACGCTCCATCTTCAACTCACCGTCCTCAATAAACGAACGCGGCGCATCCAACGCCGTTTGCGGGTCCATGCCAAAGTCTTCCATGTTTGTAATGACGCGCGCGTGACCATTGGGCTGATAGTGCCCTCCCATGACGCCAAATGGCATTTCCACGCGCCCCTCGCGGCGGATCATGCCGGGAATGATGGTGTGCATGGGGCGTTTGCCACCCGCCATTTCATTGGGGTGACCCTCGGTGAGCGTGAAACCTCCACCCCGGTTCTGCATCAGGATGCCAAATTTGTCAGATGCGATACCGGAGCCAAACGCGTGAAAAACGGAATAGATCATCGACACCGCCATGCCGTCTTTGTCCACCACGGACAGGTAGACTGTGTCTTTGTGCACTGCTTCGGTCAGGGGCGCAGCAGCAGCCATGGCGCGTTTTGGATCGATCAGTGCCGCAAGTTGATCCGCTGTATCTTGGGACAACATATGTGCGGTGCGGGACATGTGGTCAGGGTCCGCAATCAGGCGGTCGCGAGCATCATAGGCCAGCTTTGCTGCCTCTGCTTCGATATGCGTGCGCTCGGCACCAAACGGATCCATCGAGGCGAGATCAAAGTGCTTGAGGATATTCAGCAGCAGGATCGCCGTTGCACCCTGCCCGTTCGGCGGATGCTCCAACAGCTCTGCACCTTTGTAGGTCCCACCAACAGGGGTCGCGTCATTGCCCTCTGTGGCAGCAAAATCTTCCAACGTGTGCACGCCCCCCATAGAACGCAGGGTGGTCACCATGTCTTCAGCAATTTCGCCGGTATAAAAGGCATCCCGCCCCTGTGCGGCAACCCGGCGCAACACCTCTGCCTGCCCAGGCGCGCAGAAAATGTCACCTTTTTTCAGCGGCTTTCCATTTTTCAAATAGTGACGGCGACCGTGCCCCTGAAGATTGCGTTCGGTTTGCTGCCAATCAAACGCTGCTCGAGGGCCAACTGGAATGCCGTCTTCTGCATAGTGGATGACCGGCGCAAGACTGTCTGCGATACCCAGCTTGCCGTATTTTTCAGAAAGCCTGCAAAAGCCGTCAATGGCGCCTGGAAGTGTCACCGCTTCGACGCCAAAGAGAGGGACTGCATCCAAGCCACGCGCGCGTAAATCCGCAGCATTTGCCGCAGCGGGCGCACGGCCGGAGCCGTTAAAGGCATGCACTTCATTGCTGCCAGCGGGAGACACCAAGGTAAAACAATCACCACCAATGCCTGTGGAGGCGGGCTCACAAATGCCAAGCAATACGGACCCGGCGATGGCAGCATCCATGGCATTGCCACCCTGACGCAGAATGTCCACAGCAACCTGCGCCGCCAACGGTGTGGAGGTGGCGCACATGCCATTGGTCGCCATCACTGGTGACCGGCCCGGAAAATGGAAATCTCGCATGACGTCTCCCTAATTCACATGTGAAGTTTATCGGGAGATACGTGTGATGCAACCACTTGGACCGATCAGGGCACAAATGGTTGGTCAGTCAGGAACGCGGAAACTCAATTCGTTGTGCCCGGTGGCGTGTCGTTGGTAGTCAATATCATGGGCCAAAGACCGTACAAGCCCCCAGCCAAACCCACCTTCAGGCATGTCCAGAAGGTCACGATCTAAGTCTGGCATGACGCCGTCCGGCAATTGATTGTCTGGCATTTCGGCGCCATTGTCGCGCACTTCCACAAACCAGCATTGGTTCACGTAGTTACACGCGATCACTATCTGGCCGTCGATCCGGCCAGCAAGGGCATGTTCCACCACGTTGTTCAGCACTTCGGCCAGCACAATTTCAAGCACACCGGCATTGCAGGCTGCAAACTCCTGCGCCGTCAATTTATGACGCAGGGTCTCAAGCGCATTGCGCACCTCCGTTGGGGTGCCCGTCAGCTCGATGTGGATATCAGCCTTTGGCTTAATCAATCTGGGGGGTGTCCCTAACATCAGATCAAAACGTCAGACGACAAATGCGTCGTCTAAAGAATTATGAATTCGGAACACGGTGTCCATACGCGTCAACCGGAAAACTTTATCCACATTTTCGTTAAGGCCCGCCAATTCCAACGGGTTCTTGCCACCCAATTGTTTCATCGCGGCAACAATCGCCCCCAAACCACTGGAGTCGATGAAGTCTACTTCCGACAGATTCAGAACCACACGGCCCGCGGCTGTGTCCGTTTCTTCGCGCATGCGATCTTTGAATTGAATAGCAACGGACGCATCAATGCGCGACTCGTGAACAGATACCACCAGGGCATCACCCTCTGCCTTACTCGACAGATTCATATGACGTCTCCTTCACCTTTCGTCCTTTGCTCAACCTAGGCCGCAATGGTTACCAATGTATGAGCATATCCCGTGGATCTACGGAATTGCGCAGTTGCCTCAGATAGCGCAAAGAACTTTGTAACATCCTTGCAAAGATTTTCAGGCAAGGCCAAGAGCAATTGGTGATGACGTGGCTGCGGAGGAGCAAAACCATGAAAAAAGTAGTGATTGCAGGGGCGTCCAGAACACCCATGGGTGGATTTCAGGGCGCATTTGACGGTGTGGAAGCTGCTGAGCTAGGCGGTGCCGCGATTCGAGGCGCACTGGAAAATGCAGGCGCGACGTCCGCAGATGAAGTCCTAATGGGCTGTGTTTTGCCAGCTGGTCAGGGCCAAGCGCCTGCGCGGCAAGCAGGATTTAAAGGTGGCCTTGGCGAAGAGGTGCCCGCCACAACGCTTAATAAAATGTGCGGCTCAGGCATGAAGGCCGCGATGATGGCGTTTGACAGCGTCGCACTTGGCGACCGGGATGTGATGATCGCGGGCGGTATGGAGAGCATGACCAACGCGCCGTACGTTTTGCCCAAAATGCGCGGCGGCGCACGGATTGGTCATCAGCAGGTGGTTGACCACATGTTCCTTGATGGTCTGGAAGACGCCTATGACAAAGGCCGCCTGATGGGCACCTTTGCTGAAGATTGCGCCGAGAGCTTCCAATTCACCCGTGAGGCACAAGATGAATACGCGCTGAAGTCTTTGTCCAACGCTTTGGAAGCACAGAAATCGGGTGCTTTTGAAGGCGAAATAGCAACCGTGACCCTGAAGACCCGCAAAGGGGATGTCGAGATTGCCACGGACGAACAGCCCGGCAATGCGCGTCCGGAGAAGATCCCGCAGCTGAAACCAGCCTTCCGCAAAGACGGCACAGTGACCGCGGCCAACAGCTCGTCCATCTCAGATGGCGCAGCCGCGCTAGTGGTCGCCTCTGCAGAAGCTGCCGAAGCACAAGGGCTGAACGTCCGTGCAGAAATTGTTGGCCACGCCAGCCACGCACAGGCACCGGGCCTGTTCACAACAGCACCGGTGCCTGCCGCGCAGAAGCTGTTGGAGAAGATTGGCTGGAAAAAAGAAGACGTCGATCTGTGGGAGGTCAACGAGGCCTTTGCCGTGGTGCCCATGGCCTTCATGCATGAAATGGGCCTGAGCCGTGACATTGTAAATGTGAACGGTGGTGCCTGTGCATTAGGTCACCCTATTGGCGCCTCTGGCGCTCGTATCATGGTGACTTTGCTGAATGCGCTGGAAAAACGCGGCTTGAAGCGCGGCATTGCAGCGATTTGCATTGGCGGCGGTGAAGGCACTGCGATCGCAATTGAGCTGACGTAAGAGCCACCCCATACAAGAATGCAAAACGCCGCGAGACCCTCTCCCGGCGTTTTTGTTTTGCGCGGCTAAGCGCCCAGAGCTTTGGCAATCCAGACAACCAACACGCCCAGTGCCACGGCCATCAACCCCATGGTGCGGCGTTGGCCTTCGCTAAAGCTGCGCAGCATTTCCAGCAGTTCCTCAACAATAGAAGGGGCCAGTGCGTACACCAGCCCCTCCAAAACCAAGACCAGCCCAAAGGCCAGAAGTGCGGTTTCAACCATCAACGCCCCTGCGAGTCGCCGAAGTAGTTGAAGAACTCGCTGTTCGGGGACAGCACCATCGAAGAGGTGCCACCGGTCAGCGATGCACGGTAGGCATTGAGCGAGCGATAGAATTCAAAGAACTCCGGGTCCGCACCAAAAGCTTGCGCAAAGATTGCGTTGCGTTCGGCGTCCGCTTCACCGCGAGAGATCTCAGACTGACGTTTGGCGTCAGACACAAGTTCCACCACGGTACGATCGGCTTGCGCACGTTTACGCTGCGCGGCTTCTTCACCACGGGCAATCTCGTCAGCCGCTTCCCGTTCACGCTCAGCACGCATACGAGAGAAGGTGGCTTCCAAGTTGGCTTGTGGCAGATCGGTGCGTTTCAAACGCACGTCGATCACCTCAAGACCCAGCGCCCGCGCTTCGGTGATGGCGTTATCGCGGATACGGTTCATCAGGCTTTCACGCTCTGTGGAGAGCACCTGATCAGACCGTACCGAGCCCAGCACCTCACGGGTTTGCGCCCGCAGGATGTTGTCCAGTCGACGTTCCGCCAACTCAACACCACCGGCACCAACCGCTTGACGGAACTGATTCACGTCAGCAATGCGATAGCGTGCAAAGGCGTCCACAACCAGACGACGGTCATCCAAAGGCGTAACCTCAAGCGGACCCACTTCGCGGCTCAGAATACGGTCGTCATAGGTGACCACTTCCTGAATAAGCGGGATCTTAAACGCCAAACCGGGGTCTTCTTTCACAGTGACCACACGGCCAAACTGCAAAACCAGTGCTTTTTCACGCTCGTCCACGATGAAGATTGAGGACAGAAGGCCAGCGATCGCGATCACCAAGATTGGCAAAAGATACGTTGTCTTTTTCATATCAGTTGCTCCCCTTGCGCAGCTCGTTCAGCGGCAGATACGGCACCACACCGGAGCCCCCGGACTGTTCGTCGATGATCACCTTGTCGATGTCTCCAAGAACCTCTTCCATTGTCTCAAGGTACAGACGTTTGCGTGTCACTTCCGGAGCCTTTTGATATTCGGTCAAAACCGCCGAGAAACGACTGGCTTCACCTTCGGCTTCGTTCACAACCCGCGCACGATAAGCTTCCGCTTCTTCCAGAATTTGTGCCGCTTCACCACGTGCACCCGCAGTAACTTGGTTGGAATACGCATCTGCAAGTTTCTCCAAACGGTCCCGTTGCTGAGAGGCCGATTGCACTTCGCGGAAGGCGTCTTTTACTTCCTCGGGGGGATCGGCACCGTCGAAGTTCACTCGGACGATGTTCACGCCAGAGTTATACGTGTCCAAGGTCACCTGGATGGACTCTTGCAGACGGTCAGTGATCACACCACGGTCCCGGTTGAGGATTGGTGCAAGCTCAGACTGTGCAATGATTTCACGCATCGCGGATTCAGACACAGCGCGAATGGTCTCGCGTGGGTCACGCAGGTTAAAGAGGAACTGCGCGGGGTCAGAGATGTTCCAGACCACCTGATAGTCGATGTCGACGATGTTCTCATCACCGGTCAGCATCAAACCATCTGTGCCACGGCCAGGGATCTCTTCGGTTTGTTCGTTGGTAACAGGCAGCACTTCAGCTGTGACCAAAGGCCATGGCGCAAAGTTCAGACCTGGCTCACCTGTGGCGTAGTATTCGCCGAGGAACAGCTCAACAGACTTCTCTTCCGGTTTGACCGAATAGAAGCTGGCCGCGCCCCAAGCCACAGCAGCCACAGCCACCGCGATCAGCACCGTACCCTTGTTCAGCCCCGGGCCACCGGCCCCGCCTTGGCCGCTGCCGTTTTGACCGCCACCACCTTGACCACCGCGACCGCCCATCAGGACACGCAACTGGTCTTGCCCCTTTTTCATCAGGTCATCAATGTCGGGAATTTGCGGGCCATCGCCCTCAGGGGGACGTCGGCCGCCACCGTTTTCATTGTCGCGATTGCCACCACCTTGGTTGCCTCCGCCTTGGTTGTTGCCGCCCCCTCCCCAGGGACCGCCGCTGTTTCCTGCCATTCGGGATATTCCCTTCCTGTATCGTGTTTGGCGTTCCCCTAAATCTGAGGTTTGCGCCAGAAAAATCAACCCATATACGGCCTAAAGGCTGCGTACAGGGGCTTTCATGGTTACCAGTTCTTCAGACATTGTGGGATGAACCGCCACTGTCCGATCGAAGTCTTCTTTGGTTGCACCCATCTTTACGGCAATGCCGGCCAACTGGATCATCTCACCGGCGCCCGGTGCAACGATGTGACAACCCAGCACCTTACGTGTCGCTTTGCTGACTATCAGTTTCATCAATACCCGTTCTGCGCGTCCGGCAAAAGCCTGCTGCATTGGCTTGAAGCTGGTGGAATAAACCTCAATCGGTTCCTGCTCTGCAGCTTCTTCTTCCGACAGCCCCACAGTGCCCATTTCCGGCTGTGTGAAGATTGCGGTTGGAATCAATTCATGATCCACTTTCGTTGGGTTGCCTTTGAAGACAGTTTCCACAAAGGCCATGCCTTCGCGGATCGCCACAGGGGTGAGGTTAACGCGGTCGGTCACGTCACCCACCGCATAGATAGACGGCACACCGGTCTGGCTGTACTTATCCACAACCACTTCACCTTTACGGCCCAGCTTCACGCCAATCTCTTCGAGACCCATGTCATCTGTATTTGGCGCACGACCAGTGGCAAACATCACCTGATCAAACAGACGCTCTTCGCCGTTGGTGGCTTTCACCCAGATCTTGTCGCCCTCTTTGCGCATCTCAAGCACGTTGGTGCCACAGTGGATGTCGACGCCGCGCTGTTTCATCTCTTCGGCCACCAACCCGCGCGCTTCATCATCAAAGCCCCGCAGAATTTGTGCACCGCGATAGAACTGCGTGGTTTTCACACCAAGGCCATTCATAATCCCGGCAAACTCAGACGCGATATAACCACCACCCACAATCAACATGCTCTCTGGCAGTTTTTCGAGGTGGAAAATTTCGTTGGAACTAATGCCCAATTCCGCGCCCGGCATATCCGGCCAGACCGGACGCCCGCCCATCGCCAACAGAATATGCTTTGCGGTCTTCTGCGTGCCATCAGATAGCTCAACGGTATGCGCATCCACCATCTTGGCGCGCAGATCAAAGCTCTCCACACCGCTGTTTTTCAGCAGATTGCGATAGATGCCTTCAAGGCGGTCCAATTCGGCGTGCAGTTTGCCTTTGAATGCAGCCCAATCAAACGCGCCCGGCGTGATATCCCAGCCATAGGCCTGCGCATCCTCAACCATGCCCGCGTACTCGGACGCAAACACCATCAGCTTCTTGGGCACACAGCCCCGGATCACACAGGTGCCGCCATAGCGGTCTTCTTCCGCCAGCGCGACCTTTACACCTTCGGCTGCCGCAACGCGCGCAGCCCGTACACCACCGGAGCCACCGCCGATGACAAAGAGATCATAATCAAAGGACATGATGTGCCTTATTGTTAGTCCACCAGATCGGTGAACAGATTGTCTGTTTCTGCGAAGTCGAGCATCGCCTCTTCGATTGTGCCAGCGTTGATGTCGCGCACTTCCACGCGGCCATCGCCATAGCCCACAACCACCGCATCACAAATATCGATGAACAGCCCGTTTTCAACCACACCCGGCATCTGGTTGATCACAAGTGCGAGTTGGCGGGCGTCACCAATGCGGTTGAGATGCAGATCAAGGATGTGGTTGCCTTCGTCGGTCACAAAGGGCGCGGCACCGTTCATGCGCAACGTGCTGTTACGACCCAATACATCCATGCTGACAAGGGTTTCCTCGATCAACGCCTGTGTGGTTTGCCAACCATAGGGAACCACTTCCACTGGCAGTGGGAAAGCCCCCAAGGTTTCGACCTCTTTACCGACATCGGCAATCACAACCATTTGATCCGAGGCTGTTGCCACAATCTTCTCTTGCAGAAGCGCACCGCCGCCACCTTTGATCAGGTTCAAGTCGGCATCGAATTCGTCCGCGCCATCAATCGTCACGTCCAGCCATTTGGCTTCGTCGAGGCTAATCACCTCAATCCCAACATCCTGGGCCAGTTGAGCCGTACGAGTGGAGGTTGGCACACCCTTGATGCGCAGACCTTGGTCTCGCACCATCTCACCAAGACACCGCACCAGCCATGCGGCGGTGGAGCCTGTGCCCAATCCAACACGCATGCCATCTTCGACATAGTCGGTGGCGCGTTTTGCGGCGACAAATTTGGCCTTGTCGATGGGCGACAGTTCTCCGGTCATTGTGGCAACTCCCTGCATGCTTTGAAGCTTTATAGGAAAGAAGGGCGTCAGGGGCGAGAGGGGAATGTCGGAAAATACACTGAGAAGTCACCCGATAAGGCCAACAATGTTGCACGCGCGCCATAAGGTCGATGGTTGACCCCCGTGCCGGCGCGTGTTTCCTATCGGAAACGTCGTTTTTGCACTGCCTCGGAAAGGCAGTACACTTTAGAACCGATCACAAATACCGCGCGCTCAGGACCAAGGACCAACCCCTCATGTTTCTCTCTGTCTTTGACATGTTCAAAGTGGGCGTTGGCCCGTCGTCCTCACACACTATGGGCCCAATGGTGGCGGCAGCACGGTTTCTCGACACAATGCGTGCCTCACCTTTTGAGTTTCATGGGCTGCGCGGGTCGCTGCACGGTTCTTTGGCATTTACCGGGGTCGGTCATGCCACAGACCGCGCCACCATTCTCGGGCTCGCAGGTTTCCTGCCTGACAGCTACGACCATGACAAAGCGGAAACCGCGCTGGACCACATCCGCGAAACCGAAACGGTGCAGCCAGAAGGCTTGCCGATCCTGAAGTTCAATCCGCGCGAGGATCTGAAGTTTGATTTTGGCCCCAACCTACCCGGTCACGCCAACGGTATGGTTCTCATGGCGACCGACGCGCAAGGCGACGTGATCTTGCAGGAGACCTATTACTCTATTGGCGGTGGCTTTATTCTGACCGAAGCCGAGCTGGCAGAAGGCAAAGCCACCGATGAAGGGGCGCCAGTGCCCTACCCGTTTAAATCTGCGGTCGAGATGTTGGAGATGGCAGAGCATTCCGGCAAGACTATTGCCGAGATGAAGAAAGCCAACGAGGTGGCGCGTGGATGTCATGACAGCCTATCCAAAGGCTGTGCCCGTATTTGGCAGGTGATGAATGACTGTATTGATCGCGGGTTGGTTACCGACGGCACCTTACCCGGAGGCCTAAACGTGCGCCGCCGCGCCAAGGCGATCCATGACTCATTGCAGGCTGAGCGCGGTATGAACCTGAATGCGCCACACACCATCAATGATTGGATGAGCGCCTACGCCATGGCGGTGAACGAGGAGAACGCTGCAGGTGGCCAAGTGGTGACCGCACCAACCAACGGCGCAGCGGGGGTGATGCCCGCGGTGATCCGCTATTGGCTGGATCATGTGCCCGGAGCAACCGCCTCACGGGTTGATGAATTCCTGCTCACCGCCGCTGCGATTGGTGGTTTGGTGAAGTTCAACGCGTCCATTTCAGGTGCCGAAGCTGGGTGTCAGGCGGAAGTAGGCTCCGCAAGTGCGATGGCCGCCGCAGGGCTGTGCGCCGTGATGGGTGGCACACCGGAGCAAGTGGAGAATGCCGCTGAGATTGCTCTGGAGCATCACCTTGGTATGACCTGTGATCCGGTCAAAGGGCTGGTTCAGGTACCCTGTATTGAGCGCAACGGACTTGGCGCCATTAAGGCCGTGTCTGCTGCGTCGCTGGCCTTACGCGGCGACGGGCAGCATTTTGTGCCGCTGGACTCGGTGATCGAAACCATGCGCCAGACAGGTGCCGATATGCATGAGAAATACAAAGAGACCTCACTTGGCGGTCTCGCCGTCAACGTGCCCAACTGCTAAAGACTACGGCTGCGCAAACACGCAGCCGTCCGAGATCAACTGCGGCGGTGTCATGCATAATGCCCGCGCCACTTGGAACGCAGCTAGCACTTTGGGCACATAGGCGCGGGTTTCGGCATAAGGCGGCACGCCAGCATGTTCCGCGATACTGTTCTCTCCTGCATTGTACCCCGCGAGCACCAAGATTGGATCGCCGTCAAACTTCTCCATCAAGAAATCAAGAAACCGCGCGCCCCCGGCTATATTGTCGAGGCTGGAAAAACTGTCCTCCACACCAAATCGCGCGGCGGTGGCGGGCATCAACTGCATCAAACCCTCTGCGCCAGCGCCACTCACCGCATCTGCTTTGCCGCTAGATTCCACCGAAATCACAGCCAGAACCAAAGCCGGCGAAACCTGCTTACCAATTGTACTGCGCAGAATGTCGATGCCATGGCTTTGCACAATGGCTTGAAGGGTGGTGAGGCGTGGGGTTGGCACGGCCTGCCCTTCTGGCGGCGCGGAGACTTTGTTTAAAGCAGTCTCCAGACGACCAGGACCTGATGCCTCTAGATCGGGTGACACCTCTTCCCAGAACCAAGCGAGCGCACCAGGCGCAGCTTTCTCTTGCTCTGGATCGACAGAGGAGCCCGCGTTTGTATCCGGCACCACGACCGTTGGGGTGATCTGCACGTTGATGCGCTTGCCCTGACCGGGCTGTGGCGGCTTCACCCGCTTTGCGGAAAACTCGGGAAAGGGTTTGGGCCCCTCAGCAAAAGCCGACTCGGGTGCCCCAAAACCAAGAAACGTTGACAGCAAAGTTGCCAACAAACACTTCTGTACCAACATGATGATCGCCTGCTCGGGTCATTTTTCATCAGTTTCGCAGATTTTGGGCCTTCAGGCCAGTTTTCCTGCCTCATTGCTGCCCAAGTCTCGCGATTCGGCCTCATTCGTTCCTCATTGAAAGAAGCCGTTAACAACTCATGAAGAAATAAATTCATAAAATTCAGCAAGTTAAGCGACAGAAGTCAACAATCCGTATTTGATCCAAAATCGAACCACTTGCGCCCAATTCCCGCCCCATTCGGGGGGGATATTGCTGTCATACCAAGTCGAGCAGGCATGAGAGAGACACGCCAGTAACGCCCGACACGGTGACACACATTATCTGATCCTTTGGAGGGACACATCATGATCAAGTTTATCAAAAACTTCCGTAAAGACGAAGCTGGCGCAGTGACTGTTGACTGGGTTGTTCTGACCGCAGCCGTTGTTGGCCTGGCCGTTGCAGCTTTCACCGCAATCGAAAGCACAACCTCCACACTGACATCCGAAGCAGCTGTTGTTCTGGACACTGCAAACGCGACAACCACCGCGATCACTTACTAATTTCTGCTGGCGGCGGCGCTTTACATAGCGCTGCCCCGCTCACAACCTGATTTCCGAAAAGGATAAGACCATGATCAAATTCATCAAAAACTTCCGCAAAGACGAAGCTGGCGCAGTAACCGTTGACTGGGTTGTTCTGACCGCAGCCGTTGTTGGCCTGGCCGTTGCAGCTTTCACCGCAATCGAAAGCACAACCTCCACACTGACATCCGAAGCAGCTGTTGTTCTGGACACTGCAAACGCGACAACCACCGCGATCACCTACTAATAGGTCGATTTCGACGTAGATATCTGAGCGGGCGCAGCACAAGCGCCCGCCTCAAATTAACGGAGCGCTGCCAAGCTCAGCTCCGAGAGGAGAGTAACTATGATCAAATTCATCAAAAATTTCCGCAAAGACGAAGCCGGTGCGGTCACCGTTGACTGGGTGGTTTTGACAGCCGCAGTTGTTGGTCTGGCCGTGGCTGCCTTTGCCGCAATCGAATCAGCGACCACCGCCCCCGTTGCAGCCGCAGCTGTTGTGCTTGACACAGCCGATGCAACGTCAACTTCGATTACGTACTAAGGGCAAATCCCCTACTGATTTTCTATGCACAGGCGCCCGTTTCGGAGCGCCTGTTCGTTTTTGGGAGTGTTTCGGTTTCAAGACCATCCTTCCAAACCGCTACATGTCGGCAGATGTCACGAAAGCTGACGTTTGCTTCCCACAATTCGCCACATTTGCCGCGCAGACTGGTCTTTGAACCATTCCCGATGCGCGACCTGCGCCGGGATAAACAGAAGAGGTGGTACCAATGCGTGCTATTTTTGCAGTCGTTTTGCTATTTGGATTGGGGATCGCAGGATTCGCCGTCTACATGGCGCAGAACTACATCCAGGGCTACGAGAACGCGCTTGAAAGACAGCGCTCCGAAAACCCAAATATTGAGCTAGTAGATGGATTTGTCGTAAATCGCGCCATGAAATTTGGCGAAAAGCTCGCCCTGAAAGATGTGCGCCGGGTACAATGGCCTGTAAAGGCCGCGCCTGAGGGCATGTTCACCGACGCAAACGTTTTGTTTCCGGATGGCAACAACAAGCAACGTGTGATTTTGCGCTCGATGGAAGAAGGTGAAATCCTTCTGGCAGCCAAGCTGACCGAACCAGCGCAAGAGGCCGGGATCACATCCCGCCTCAAGAACGGCGAACGTGCCTTCACCATCAAAGTGGACGTCACCAGCGGCGTGTCTGGACACCTGCGCCCCGGTGACCGCGTAGACATCTATTGGACCGGCCGCGTTGAGCGGGACGAATCCAACCGCGGTGAATTTACAAAACTGATCCAGGCCAATGTGCAACTTGTCGCGGTGGACCAGTCCGTGGATGAAGAACAGGCCGAGGCCAAGATCGCCCGAACAGTGACTGTTGCCGCCGCATCTGGCCAGGTCCCTGCCCTGACACAGGCGCAAAGCTCGGGGCGACTGTCGTTATCCTTGGTTGGCGCAAATGACGACACGGTCGCGGAAGTGTTCGAAGTTGATCAAAAATCCCTTCTTGGGATTGAGGATGAAGTTGAAGCCCCGGTCGAACAGGTCATTGTACAAGTGCAGCAGCAAAAAGTCTGTACAATCAAGAACCGCAAAGGTGCTCAGGTGATCGAAATCCCGATCCCCTGCACCAACTAAGTCAAATTTTTACTATTGGTTCAACTCAGACTTCGCAAAGGCGCCCACCACCTCGGGCGCCTTTGTTTATTTGGCAATTGCCGCCACGACCATTTCCTTCCTGTGACACTTGTCCCACAGGCAAGCACCTCAACAACCCGCTCGAAACCATTGATTCTTGCAATATTTTGTCACTTGGCGCAGAGTGCTTGAAAATGTGGGCAAAAGACCCGCGAACCGAGGCGTGATCGAGAGGCAGGTCACATGACACTGAAAAGATTATTTGGGGCGGCCCTATTGGGAGTCGCCGTTGGGGTTTTGCCAATTGTGGCGCCCCCGTCATTTGCAGATTCCCTGCGAGTGGTGCGAAGTGGCACATCTTCAACACTGAGTGTGCCAATGAACCGCGCCGTGGTGGTGGAAAGCGACGTTCCCTTTGCGGAACTGTCGATCGCCAACCCGGCCATCGCAGACATTTCGTCACTGTCGGACCGCACAATCTATGTGCTGGGCAAATCGCCAGGTTTGACAACGCTGACCTTGTTGGATGCAACCGGCAAGCTGATCACCAACGTCGAAGTGCGCGTGGCTCCGGACCTGTCAGAGTTCAAAGAACGTCTGAAGCAGATCCTGCCCAACGAAACAATTGACGTGCGCACGGCCAACGACGGCATCGTGATGTCGGGCACCGTATCGTCCATTCAACGCTTGGAACGCGCGCTTGATCTCGCGGAACGCTATGCACCGGAGCGTGTGTCCAACCTGATGGTGGTGGGCGGCGTTCAGCAGGTGATGCTCAAAGTGCGCTTTGCAGAAATGCAACGTACTGTGGCCAAATCGCTCAGTTCCTCTGTTGCAATCTCAGGAAGCAATGGGCTGATTGAAACCGGCACTTGGCTTTTGGGCGACAACAGCCTGACCAACCCCGTGACCGCGTTCAAACCCAACGTCGAAGGCGGTGGTGTATTCCGCTTTGACGCGGGGGCCTTTGAAATTGGCATTATGCTAGAGGCCTTGGAAAAGAAAGGCATGGTCCGCACGTTGGCCGAGCCAAACCTCTCTGCCTTGTCCGGTCAGGAAGCCAAATTCCTGGCGGGTGGCGAGTACCCAATCCCGGTGGCGCAAGACGGTGGTGAAATCACCGTTGAATTTAAGCCCTTTGGCGTGGAGCTTAACTTTGTGCCGCGCGTCGTGGATGGCGACTTGATCAATCTGGAAATGGCCACAGCGGTGTCCGCACTGGATGAAGCCAACGGCTATACCGACGGAACATTGTCCATTGCAGCGTTTAGCCGCCGCGAAGCTTCCACCACGGTTGAAATGCGTGACGGTGAAAGCTTTGCCATTGCCGGCCTGCTTCAGGACAATTTCCTGGACAACAACCAACAGCTTCCATGGCTTGGGGATGTGCCAGTTCTTGGCGCCTTGTTCCGCAGCGCGGATTATTCCCGATCCCAATCAGAATTGGTTATCATCGTGACCGCACATTTGGTGACACCGACCCGAGGCGAAGCGCTTGCCCTGCCGACAGATCGGATCAAGCCACCTACCGAGCAAGAGTTGTTTCTGTTTGGCCATGTCTCCGGCAACGTCAAACGACAAAAAGGCGCGGCGGGTGAGGTTGCCAAGCAAGACTTCACCGGTTCCTACGGCTACGTGATGGACTGAGGAGAGCCACAGACATGTTGAAAAAACTCGCTGCACTTGCCCTGCTACTAGCCTCCGCCTGCTCTGACGGAGACGGCAGTGTCGCCCCGTCTTGGGTGCGCGAATCCGGCTCCGTGGTTGACAGCGGCACCTTCGGGACCGCCACCGCAAACAACATTGGCATTCAGAACGGGGATCGCTCTTACGTTCTGAGCCTGGCCACCCGGTTTGCTGAAGAAGTCCCAACCATGGTGAACTTCAATTTCGACAGTTCGGTTTTGGACCAAAACGCTCGCACCGTCCTGCGTCAGCAGGCCGAGTGGATCCGCCAATTCCCGGAAGTGCGCTTCAAAGTCTACGGTCACACCGATGCTGTTGGCAGCAACACCTACAACAAATCGCTCGGTATGCGCCGGGCGCGTGCCGTTGTGTCTTATCTGTCCAGCCAGGGCATCGGACGAGATCGGCTTGAAGCAGTTGTGTCTTTGGGCAAAACCCAACCGTTGGTCGCGACTCAAAACCGCGAACGCCGGAATCGCCGCACAGTGACCGAAGTCACGGGCTTCGTTTCAGGCCATCCGAACATTTTGGATGGGCGGTATGCCTCAGTGGTATATCGCGAGTATATCGCAAGTGCCGTTCCGGCCGCAGGCATCACCGGCCTGGCGCTGGCAGGCGGCGGCGAATAAAACAAGCCTTTTCAAGAAGATCCCTCAAAGCCGGCCTCTGGGCCGGCTTTTTTGTTTCTCGAAACGATCTGCTGTTTTTCTGGGGATCGTCGCACAATACCGCACAATTTCGGCTTTTTGGCCCCAATGTTGCCCAAGTTGGGGGTGATGTTCATCTCCAAGGCAAAGTGTGTTTGGCGCGTGTCAAACCGCCCGCAGTCCCAAGGGACAAGGGCCAACTGTCAAAGAGAGGTGGGCACCTCTGCACAACAACCGGCGCGGTTTGCGCCAGAGGAACTTGAGGCTGAACATGAGTAGCGACGCGCTGCAAACTGATCAAAATCCCATCCTGGCATGTACGATTTGCCGGGACGTGCAGAATTTTGAGCTTCTGATCGTGGATATGGAAGAGGCTCTTGGCGAACAGTGGGGGGACCTAGGGTTTGAGGACGCGATCCCTTTCATGGCGCAGCCGGAGGCCGAGCAGCTGGAATTCATCGCCATTGCCATGGACGACATGGATGAAGACTCGCTGGACAGTCTGACTGAGATCATCACAGAAGCGCGCAATCGCAACATCCGCACACTGCTGATCGCGGAGGATGTCACCCCGGCGTCCCTGCACACATTGCTGCGCCATGGTGCTGACGAATTTATCCCCTACCCGCTGCCACCTGGTGAATTGCAGGCCGCCATCGAAAAAATCCGCGCTGCGGCAAAGGCTGCTGACACCCCTGCGGCGTCGCAGGTAAAACTGGCCTCCTCTGACGACTCACACGAAGGTGTGTTGATTGCTGTGCATGGCCTTGCAGGTGGGACCGGGGCGACAACTTTGGCAACCAACCTGGGTTGGGAACTGGCCACAGCAGGCAAAAACCCACCCAGCGTGTGCTTGCTTGATCTGGATCTGCAGTTTGGCACCATGTCCACCTATCTGGATTTGCCCCGCCCGGATGCTGTGTTTGAATTGCTGACAGACACGGAAAGCATGGACAGCGAAAGCTTTGGCCTGGCTTTGCAAACCTATGAGGAAAAGCTGCACGTGCTCACGGCACCCGCAGAAATCATTCCACTGGACCTTGTGAGCCCCGAGGACATCCAGCGCATGTTGGAAATGGCGCGCAGACACTATGACTATGTGATTGTCGATATGCCGTCGACATTGGTTCAGTGGTCCGAAGTGGTTCTACAAGCCGCCCACGTTTATTTCGCCACTATGGAAATTGACATGCGGTCCGCACAAAACGCCATGCGTATCAAGCGCGCATTGCAGGCCGAAGATCTGCCGTTTGAAAAACTGCGCTACGTGATGAACCGCGCGCCCAAGTTTACGGATCTGGCCGGCAAAAGCCGCGTCAAACGTCTTGCAGAAAGCCTTGGCATTTCCATTGATCTGAACCTGCCGGACGGTGGGAAACAGGTCACCCAATCTTCTGATCATGGCCAACCATTGGCGCTCAGCGCGGGCAAAAACCCATTGCGCAAAGAAATCGCCAAACTGGCAGCCAGCTTACACGCGTTGGATCAGTCCAGCGACAAAGCCGCATAAAAGGGACCACCATTATGTTCTCCCGTTACAAAAAATCCGATGCAAAGCCAGCCCCCGCAGTTGCCGAAAAGGCCGCCAAAGCACAGCAACCAAAGGCTGAGCTCAAAGCAGCTCCTGCCGCGACACCCAGCGCGGCCCCTGAGGCCAAAAAGGTAATGCGGCGTCCAATCGTCGAGAAAAAGGCCGGTGAAGTTGTCGCTGGAGACAAAGAGCGCCGCCGCAAAGAACGTCTTGGCGAAATCAAGTTGGAGCTGCACCGTGAGCTTCTGGACAACCTGAACCTTGCGGCTCTGGACAAGGCATCGGAGCGAGAGCTGCGCGCTGAAATCACCGCCATTGCAACGGAAGTGCTTCAGGAAAAGGCGATTGTTCTCAATCGCGAAGAACGCACCACCGTGTATCAAGAGCTGTATGATGAAGTGACGGGCCTCGGCCCGCTTGAAGCGCTTCTGAAAGATGAAACAGTCAACGATATTCTGGTGAACGGCCCTCAGCAGATTTTTGTGGAACGCGCCGGTAAGCTTGAGCTCACCGATATTGTGTTCAAAGACGAGCGTCACTTGCTGCGCATCATCGACAAAATTGTTTCTGCGGTTGGCCGCCGTGTCGATGAATCCAACCCATATGTTGACGCCCGTTTGGCTGATGGCTCGCGTTTCAACGCCATGGTGTCCCCGATCGCGGTTGATGGCTCATTGGTGTCCATTCGTAAGTTCAAAAAAGACAAGCTTGGCATCGACGACCTGGTGAAGTTTGGCGCGTTTTCCGAGGAGATGGCCGCGTATCTTCAGGCTGCTGTTTCCACCCGCCTAAACGTGATTGTTTCGGGTGGTACGGGGTCCGGTAAAACGACCACCTTGAACGCGCTCAGCTCGTTTATCGACAATGCCGAACGCATCCTGACCATCGAGGATACGGCGGAACTTCAACTGCAACAGACACACGTGGGCCGGATGGAAAGCCGCCCGCCCAACGTGGAAGGCAAAGGTGAGGTCTCTCCGCGTGACTGTTTGAAAAACGCGCTGCGTATGCGCCCAGATCGCATCATCGTGGGGGAGACCCGTGGCGAAGAAGTCATCGACATGCTTCAGGCGATGAACACAGGCCACGACGGCTCGATGACCACAATCCACGCCAACAACGCGCGTGACGGCATTTCCCGCTTGGAAAACATGATTGCCATGGCCGGTATCGAAATGCCGCTCAAGGCCGTGCGGTCCCAAATTTCTTCGGCTGTGAACCTGATTGTTCAGGCATCACGCCTGCAGGACGGCTCGCGCCGCATGACCTCGATCACAGAGGTCACCGGTATGGAAGGCGACGTTATTTCCATGCAGGAACTGTTCCGCTTCCAACGCACCGGACTGACGCCGGAAAACAAGATTGTCGGCCATTACACCGCCACAGGTGTGCGTTCGCACTATTCCGAGCGCTTCCGCCTCTGGGGATACGACCTACCTTCTGAAGTTTACGAACCGTCTGCGGGGTAATCAGACATGCCATTTTCTCCCGAACTCATTGTCTATGGTCTTATTTTTGTTGGTGTCTTTGTCCTGGTCGAAGGCGTCTACCTAACCGTTTTTGGCAAATCCATCAGTCTCAACAATCGTGTGAACCGCCGCTTGCAGATGCTGGATAAGGGCGCCAAGCGGGAAGAAGTTCTGGACCAGCTCCGCAAGGAGATGAAGCAGCACGGCGAAAATCGTGGCATTCCACTCTATTCGGTGCTGGCGGAGAAAGCACAAAAGGCCGCGATTGCCTTCTCACCAATCCAGCTGATCTTCATGATGATAGCCGTTTCCGTATTTGCCTTTATGGGCCTCACGATTGGCACCCAGTCCGGCGTCCTTACCCGCGCAGCAATTGCGGTGATGATGGGTGTAGGTGGGGTCTATACTTGGGTTTCGATGAAAGCAGGCAAGCGCATTTCAATGATCGAAGAGCAGCTGCCTGACGCGATTGAATTGATGGTGCGATCCTTGCGTGTGGGCCACCCGTTTAACGCGGCCATTCAGATTGTTGCAAAAGAGGTCGACGACCCGCTGGCCACCGAATTTGGTGTAATCTCAGACGAGGCGGCCTATGGGCGTGACCTCGGTGAAGCCCTCAAAGACATGGCGGAGCGATTGGACATGCAGGATTTGCGCTTCCTTTCGGTTGCAGTGACCATCCAACAGCAATCCGGGGGTAACCTTGCCGAAATCCTCGCAGGTCTGTCCAAAGTGATCCGCGCCCGGTTCCGCCTGTTCCGTCGGGTGAAAGCCATCACCGCAGAAGCCAAATGGTCTGGCAAATTTCTGTCAGCTTTCCCGGTGCTTGCGCTGATCGCAATCAACGTGATGGACCCCCACTACTACGATGAAGTCAAAGATCACGCATTCTATATCCCCGGCTGTATCGCGGTAGGCGTGTTCTTGGGACTGAACCTCATCGTCATGAAAATCCTGACCAACATCAAAGTTTAAGGAGATCCTGCTATGTCTATTTTGGAAGCCCTGAACATGATGTTGACCGACATGTTTGGCCCACGTGGCCCGATGGTCGCGGTCATTGTGCTTAGCCTCTTCTTTGCTCTCTTGGTGGCCACCGGCATCATGGCACGCAAAGACGATCCAATTGCAAAGTTCAAAAAGGCGCAAACGCAAAAATCCAACCGGTCCAGCAAAGATGAACGCTTGCGCCGCAAAGGAGCCAACGCCAAGCTCGATAAATATAAAACGTTTCTTGAACCACAAAGCGAGGAGGAACTCAGCTCTGTACGTCTCAAGTTGATGCAGGCTGGCTATCCGTCCCGCGACGCGGTGCGCGCGTATCACTTGGCCCAGATGGTATTGGGCATTGGCGGTCTGATCCTGGGTGTGAGCTACTTCATATTTGTAAAACAGACCGATCAATCCACCACGTCTGATATGCTGTTCTGGACACTTGGCCCTGGCGGCGTGGGCTATTTCATGCCCAAATATTGGGTCACCCGCCGTGTGGCGGAACGCAAAGAAGAAATCACCGCCGGCTTTCCAGATTGTTTGGACATGATGCTTGTATGTGTCGAAGCGGGCCAATCTCTTGATCAATCCATTGTCCGCGTGGCTGGAGAACTGCGGGCCTCCTACCCTGCCCTGGCACAAGAATTTGAAATTGTTGCCCACGAGATGAAGGCCGGTAAGGAGAAATCTCAGGTTCTCGCAGACATGAGTGAGCGCTGCGGTGTACAGGACGTGTCTTCTTTTGTGACGGTTCTGATTCAATCGGCCTCCTTTGGTACCTCAATTGCCGAAGCGCTCCGGGTTTATGCCGGAGAGATGCGGGACAAACGCGTGATGCGGGCTGAAGAAGCGGCAAACAAGTTGCCAACCAAGATGACATTGGCCACTATGATGCTCACTGTGCCGCCGCTGTTGATCATCCTGGTCAGCCCTTCTGTGATTGGGATCACCGCGCTCGGCCAGTGAGGCATAACGAGCAAAAAAGCGCCCCAAAATGAACCACCTACGGGTTTTCACCCTGATGATATTAAGCTTTGCTTTAGCCGCCTGCGACCCAGGCGGCTTTGGCACATCAAATGACAGCCCCTTTGCCCCGGACGTCGATCATAGCGAGCCCGCAGTGGACGGCTTGTTGGTGGGCTGGCGCTTAATGGAAGCTGGCGAATACGACTTGGCCATGGACTCATTTGTCCGCGCAGGTGTGGAGCAAGGGCGCACACCTGACGTGCTTGCTGCGGTGGGAACCGTAAACTTGGTCATGGGACGTTTGGGACAGGCAGAGGAAATTCTTCGCGAGGCCATTGAGGCGGACAATTCACTGCCCGAAACGTGGAACAACCTTGGGATTGTCTTGATGGAGCGCGGAAAATATGCCGAAGCAGAACAGATCCTGCGACGGGCTTACGCATTGGACAATGGCGAAAGTGACGCAATCCGCGATAATTTACGCTTGGCACTCGCAAATTCGAATCAACCGGTCTATGGTGATAAAAAAGAACAAGAATATAAATTGGTTCGACGGGGAAGCAGTGACTACGTGATCCGCCCGACGCCATAAATTGAGAGCAAAGAGCAGCAAAGGACGCAAACATGCGCCATCCTGTTTTGGGGACGATCTGTTTGGTCGGGCTTGTCACATTGGCAGCCTGCGCCGACAAAGATGATGAAAGCGTTGAACGGGCCATTCAGGACGTAAACGCTGTGGATGAGACCAATCTGTCAGATGTGATGCTGACGGTTGCTGATCCCAATGAAGGGATTTCCTATTTCCAGCGCACCTTGAAAGACAATCCAGGCCGGATTGATATCCAGCGTGGCCTGGCAGTGTCCTATGTGCGCGCCAAACGCTACACGGAGGCTGTGCCTGCCTGGAAACAGGTGACAAAGCACAAAGAAAGCACGGCCAACGATCAAGTAGACCTAGCGGATTCACAGATCCGTGCTGGCCTTTGGGATGACGCGGAAAAAACCTTGGATGGTATTCCGCCAACCCACGAAACCTTCAAGCGTTATCGTCTCGAAGCCATGATTGCTGACAGCAACAAAGAGTGGAACCGCGCTGACAGTTTTTATGAAATTGCGGCTGGCCTAACCACGCGACCTGCTGGTGTGATGAACAACTGGGGCTACTCCAAGCTGACTCGCGGCGACTATACCGAAGCGGAGCGCCTGTTTGGCGAAGCCATACGTCAGGACAGCACGCTGTTTACCGCCAAAAACAACATGGTTCTCGCCCGCGGCGCACAACGGCAATACACGCTGCCTGTGATCCCGATGGTGCAAACCGAGCGCGCACAGCTTCTGCACACATTGGCCTTGTCCGCGATCAAGCAGGGCGACACCCAAACTGGCAAAGTGCTCCTGCGTGAGGCGGTGGAAACCCACCCGCAACACTTTGAGGCTGCGGTACGTGCCTTGGATGCGCTCGAAAACAGCTAAGGTTTCATGATGCAGGTCTCCAGCACATTTGCGCTCTGGGCTTTGATCCCGGCGCTGCCGCTTTGTGTCTACATCTTCTGGGTGGATATGAAGCACAAGAAGATCAGCAACTTGTCCGTCTGGGCTTTGTTTGCGATCTTTGTGGTGGTGGGACTTGCCACTTTGCCAATCATGGATTTTGCTTGGCGTTTCGCCAATTATGCGATTGTGTTTGCTGTGCTTCTGCTGATGTGGATGGCCCGGCAAGTTGGGGCTGGCGACGTGAAAATGGCGGCTGTTGCCGCGCTATACGTGAACAAAGGTGATGCAAGCCACATGTTGCTCATTACCTTTGGTGCCATTCTTGTGGCCATCTTCGCCACCCTGATCATCCGCGCCACACCATTACGCAAATTGGCGCCTGATTGGGCAGCTTGGAAGTTAAAAGCCTCTGAGAACGACATCAATGTTGGCAAAGGCGATCAGATGACCATTCCGATGGGCACCGGCATTGGCTTGGCACTCTGTACTTATCTTTTGTTGGGCGTATTGCACGGTCAATAAATCACATCCTCCATGATGCCGGCCTGATGCGGCCCCAAAAACGCCACCTTTTGATTGTCTATGGAATGGAAACAGACCGGGGGCAATGTGCCCTCACTCAGGAGTGTTGCGTCGATGAATATGCAGACCACCAACGTCATGGCCCCGCCGCCGCCCAAGCGGATTGAGGAGATGAAACTCCCGATCGTCATGATGCGGGACATCCTTCTGAAAACCATGTTCCGCAAAAACCTGGACATGGTCACCGACATTTCCAAAGCCATCTGCCTGCCAACGGCCGTCACACAAGAGTTGGTCGACATGGCGCGCGACCAAAAGCTGCTTGAGGCCACTGGCACGCTCAACGCCAACTCCGGCAATGAAATGGGCTACCAATTGACCGACGCAGGCCGGGGCCGCGCGCAGGATGCGTTGGCACAGTCTGAATACTTTGGTGCCATGCCTGTGCCGCTGGAAGTGTACCGCGAACAAATCAAACGTCAGTCTATCCGCAACATTCAAATCACCCGAGATCAGCTCACCGGCGCTATGGGGCATTTGATCTTACCGCCTGACTTGCTGGACCAACTTGGCCCTGCAGTTGGCTCTGGCCGATCGATCCTGATGTATGGCCCGCCCGGCAACGGTAAGTCTTCAATTTCCAACGGTATTCGTGACGCCATGGGCGACAAAGTCTATGTGCCTCATGCCATCGAGTATGCTGGTCAGGTGATTACTGTTTACGACCCAATTGTGCATTCTGCTGCCGAAGGCGATGAGCAGGACGCAAACAGCCTGCGCCGCGTGGCCCGATTTGACAGCCGCTATATCAAATGTGACCGCCCCACCGTGATCACCGGTGGTGAGCTCTCTCTGAATATGCTTGATCTGGTCTACAACCCAACCGCCCGCACCTATCAGGCCCCTTTGCAGCTCAAATCCACCGGCGGAATCTTTATTGTGGACGACTTGGGGCGCCAAGCAGAGCCTCCACAAGCATTGGTGAACCGTTGGATTGTACCGCTGGAAGAAAGCAAAGACATTTTGGCGCTGCAATCTGGTGAAAAGTTTGAGGTTCCGTTTGACACATTGGTGATCTTCTCCACCAACTTCCATCCAAATGAAATCTTTGACCAAGCGGCCTTGCGCCGGATTTTTTACAAAATCAAAATCGACGGGCCGAGCCAGGAAAACTTCCTAAAAATCTTCGCGTTGGTGGCCAAGAAAAAGGGCCTTCCGCTGGATGAGACATCTCTCATTCACCTGCTCAAAACCAAATACCCAACCATCGACAACACTTACGCCAACTATCAGCCGGTGTTCTTAATTGATCAGATTATCTCAATTTGTGAGTTTGAGGGCATTCCCTACCAAATGCGCCCCGATCTCATCGACCGCGCATGGGCCAATATGTTTGTGAAAGACGAACACATCGTCAAGTGAACCAAAAGGCCGCATCGCGCGGCCTTTTTTGTTCGCCAAACATACCTTACATAGACTTCATGTCACCGCTTGCCCATATCGCCGCTCTGCCTGTCCGGGCTTACCGCTTGGTGTTCAGCCCTTGGGTTGGCTTCAACTGCCGCTATCAACCGACCTGCTCGGCATATGCGTTAGAAGCCTTGGAAAAACATGGTGCGGTCAAAGGCAGTTGGCTCACGCTGCGCCGCCTCTGCCGGTGTCATCCTTTTGGCAGTAGCGGCTATGACCCGGTCCCCCCCTGCGACCACGACCACCCCTGACTCTCCGCTCAAACGAGCAAAGCCCGTCTGGACACCCGCAATCAGAGTGTTAGCTTGATGCCATTCATTGTCCTTTCAGGAGATTTCCCATGCGCCTTTCTCACATCTTGGCCACAGCGGCCGCATTGACCCTTGGAAGCACAGCCGCAATGGCTGACAAGTTTGTCGGCTACGGCGCCGTTGAGGGCTGGAACGTCCACATCGACACGGAGAAAGGTTCTTGCCTGGTCGAAACCAAAGACGATTTTGACAATGTGATCCAAATGGGACTGACCAAAGATCGCGCCATTGGCTACATCGGCATTTTCACAAAGGAAAAAACCGACATTACAAAGGATAGCAAGCAAAGCGTTGCTCTGCTGATTGGTGAAAACCTTTATGTTGGCGAAGCAACCGGCATGCGTGGCAACATCACCAAAGGCTACAGTGGTGGGTATGTCTTGACCGACGATCCCGAAGTCTACGAGGCTGTCCGCCGCGCACACACGATGACCGTGTTTCCAGAAAAAGAGTACTCATTCATCGTTAATCTCAGCGGCACTGCCAAAGCGTTGGATCTTGCCAAGAAATGCAACGAAGAGCAGATGCAGTAATCAGCCACACGTGACTGGGCGCTTCACTTGAGCCGTCCAGTCGCCTCCTCTTTCACCGGGACCCCAAATTGGCCCGGAATTCCGCGTATGCTTAACGCAAGCCCGTTTGTCCCCTGATCCAGGCCTCACTGCCCCCCCCCCCAGAACTGAGATCTCTCAATGAATGACAGGCTTTCGCAAGACTCTGTCTCATTTTGGAACTCCTCCCCCAAAAAGTCCTGATACCGTGTGTCCTAAACCACAGGGGTCTGGTTTTCCTTACGAGCTCTTGCGAACCCAGCCCAACCTGTGGATATCCTTGGGGATAGATTGACCCTGAAAGACCACTTCACGTAAGGCACAGCATGTTAGATGATCTGAATGATATCCACCCGCTGTTCCACGACGCGCCTTCTTCCGCCAATTTCAAGAAGTTACGCAAACGACTCGTACGCCAAACCCGCGAGGCGATCGAGCAATACGGCATGATCGAGCGCGGCGCCAAGTGGCTAGTGTGCCTGTCCGGAGGGAAGGATTCCTACACCCTGCTGGCGGTTTTGCATGAGCTCAAGTGGCGTGGCTTGTTGCCCGTGGAACTTTTGGCCTGCAATCTGGACCAGGGACAACCTAACTTTCCCGCGACTGTGCTGCCGGCGTTCTTAGAACGAATGCAGGTTCCGCACCGGGTTGAGTACCAGGACACCTACTCGATTGTGAAAGACAAGGTTCCAGAGGGCCGGACGTTCTGTGCGCTTTGTTCGCGCCTGCGCCGGGGCAATCTATACCGCGTCGCCCGAGAAGAAGGGTGTAGCGCGGTTGTGTTGGGCCATCACCGCGATGATATTCTTGAAACCTTCTTTATGAACCTGTTCCATGGCGGGCGTTTGGCCACCATGCCGCCCAAACTTGTTAACGAAGAAGGCGATCTTTTTGTGTATCGCCCGCTGGCCCATGTCGCCGAAGAGGATTGTGAGAAATTTGCCCAGGCGATGAACTATCCGATCATCCCATGTGACCTCTGCGGGTCCCAAGATGGCCTACAACGTCAACAAGTTAAGCAGATCTTGGACCAGTGGGAGGCCAACAGTCCAGGGCGACGTCAGGTGATGTTCAAAGCGCTGACCAACATCCGCCCGAGCCATATGATGGATCCAAAACTGTTCGATTTTGCTGGTTTAATTCGAAAATCAGTAAAATTTGAACAAAATTCGGATACCATCCCTAAGCTACGTTAACTGAACACTTAAGAGAATCGATGACACTAGACTGAGATTTATGCGTCATAGGACACCACATATGCAGTCGCGACTGGAAACATTTCTGGCTTCGATTCGGGCTTATTGGGCTCGCGAGTCATCGGTGCGGCGCATTGTGCCTCTGTTGTTTCCGCTGGTGACCTTGGCTGCTTGGCTTGTGTTCGGAGAATTTGGCCTTCTGGTCTGCGCGTTCCTTTTGCCGCTGCCCTTCTTGATGTTCTCTCCTTACACCGCCGCCAAACGGCGCAAGAAAGGGGAAGTTGATGGTCTGACCGGCCTGCTGACACCGGCTGGTTTTGAGCGCCAAATGCAGGAGAAAATGGAAACTCTCGAAGAGGACGGCCGCACCACGGCCTGCTTCTCCATTAAGCTCGACAATTTTGCCCGCCTGCGTGAAAACCACGGAGATCAGGCTGCCGAAGAGGTGCTGCGCTCCGTGGCAGAGCGTCTCAAAAATGCCCTGCGGTCCGGCGATCTTGTCTCCCGCTCGGGTGACGCCTCCTTTACCGTTGCACTGGAACCCATTGCCTACTTTGACGTGGAAAGCGGTGTGCAAATGGCATCTCGTTTTCAGACCGCCATCGAAGAACCTATGCCGCTGCAAATGGCCTCGATTTACGTCAGTTGTTCCATTGGGTTTTGCCTGTCTTCACGCCTGAACCGCCCGTCCGCGACGGCCATGATCCAAGCCGCCGATATGGCCATGTCTGAAGCGCAAATGACCGGTGACAGCAATATCCGCGCCTATTCTACGGATATGGGCCGCAAGGTGATTTCGCGCCGCAAAACCCAAAGTGAAGCGGCGCGTACGTTGCAACGTGACCAAATTCGCGCCTGGTTCCAACCCCAGGTGTCCACAGACACCGGCCTTGTGACCGGTTTTGAGGCGCTTGCCCGTTGGGAACACCCAGAACGCGGCATTCTGGCCCCAATTCAGTTTCTCGATGTGCTGCACCAAACCGGCCAGATGGGTCAATTGGCCGACCTGATGCTGCGCCAATCTTTGGATGCAGTGCGCGCATGGGATGACGCTGGCTTTACTGTGCCGATGGTCGGCGTGAACTTCGCAGGTGAAGAGCTGCGCAGCCCCACATTGGTTGAACGCATCCAATGGGAGCTCGACCGCACCGAGCTGGACGCCAAACGCCTGGGCATCGAAGTGCTCGAAAGCGTGGTCGCCGGCACACCGGACGACATGGTGGTGCGCAACGTCGAAGCGATCAGCGCATTGGGCTGCGCCGTTGACCTCGACGATTTTGGCACCGGACATGCCTCAATATCCTCCATCCGACGACTGCCTGTGAAACGCATCAAGATCGACCGCTCTTTTGTGACCAACATTGACAAAGACCCCGATCAGCAACGCATGATTGCGGCGATTGTCACCATGGCAGAGCGCCTTGGATTGGAAACCTTGGCTGAAGGTGTTGAAAATCCAGCAGAACACGCAATGCTGGCGCAGCTTGGATGCTCTCATGTGCAGGGGTATGGCATCGCCCGACCAATGCCGTTTTATGAGACCATCAAATGGATGACCGAGCACCAAGAAAAAATTGGACCGGCGCTTCAGATAGGCAACAAGCCACATTAATCGCAGCGGCGCCTTCGTATTAACGCCATTCCGACCACAACGAACCGTCGCGTTTCGTGCCAATCGGGTCGAATCCCCTTGACCTTTGGTCGCCACCTCTGTTGAACCTCCCCAACCTTTCACGACAGATGGCTTGCGGCAATGGACGATCAGAACAAGAACCTCATCCTCGCGACGGCGCTCAGCTTTGGCGTCATCCTGATTTGGTTCGTCTTGTTTCCCCCTCCTGAGGCAACTCAAGACCCCAACGCGCTGACCGCTGTCGAAAGCACCGACGCCGTCACACCCTCCACCGCTCCGGCAACCGCCACAACCGATGCAGCAAACTCTGGCGCCGCCACGTCTGTGGAGGCCACTGAAGTTGCCAACGCGCCACGTGTGGACATCGACACGGACCGTCTGTCTGGCTCGGTCTCTTTGTTGGGTGGCCGTCTGGATGATCTGAAGCTGAACGACTACCGCGAAACCCAAGAAGAAGGCTCACCCATCGTGACCTTCCTCTCGCCCAATGGCGAACCAAACGCCTATTACGCGCTTTATGGCTGGGCTCCGGGAGCTGGCCTGTCTCTGGACCAGGTGCCGGGCTCCAACACCCTCTGGAGTGTTGAGAGCGGTGATACACTCACTGTCGAGACGCCAATTACCCTGAAATGGGACAATGGCGCGGGCCTGACCTTCCGCCGTACCATCTCGGTGGACAAAGACTATATGTTCTCTGTGAACCAAACCGTTGAAAATACCGGTGCGGGCACGGTGTCTCTGGCGCCTTACGGTATTCTGGCGCGCTACGGTGAGCCAGAGGATCTGAAGAACTTCTTCATCCTGCACGAAGGCCTGATCTCCATGGCTGACGGCGAATTGACCGAAACCGATTATGATGGCATGACCGACTTCACCTTCGATCAACGCGAAGGTGCACCAGCAGAGGTTACACAAGTCGAGGCCAACGGCTGGATCGGCTTCACTGACCACTATTGGATGGCCACTCTGATCCCCGAGCAGGGCAAGCCGTTCAAATCCGTGGCAAAATACGACGCCTCTCGCGACATCTATCAGTCGGAAGCCGTTATGCCGACGATGACTGTAAACGCAGGTGAAACCGCAACAGCCAACTCTCAGCTGTTTGCCGGGTCAAAAGACTGGGGCATCATCCGCGATTACCAGAACGAAGAAGGTGTCGAAGGCCTGCTTGAGTCCATCGACTGGGGATGGTTTTCCTTCCTGACCAAGCCGATCATGTGGCTGTTGATGTGGCTCTATGGCTTCATCGGCAACATGGGCTGGGCCATCATCGCCCTGACAGTGGTTCTGAAAATCATCGTCTTCCCGCTGGCCTATAAATCTTATGCTTCGATGGCGAAGATGAAAGAGCTTCAACCACAAATGGAGAAGCTTAAGGAAAACGCCGGCGACGACCGTCAGAAGATGCAGCAGGCGATGATGGAGCTGTATAAGAAGGAAAAGGTCAATCCAGCGGCTGGCTGTTTGCCAATCCTGATTCAGATCCCAATCTTCTTCTCGCTCTACAAAGTGATCTTTGTGACCAAAGAACTGCGTCACGCCCCGTGGTTTGGCTGGATCACCGATCTCTCCGCGCCAGACCCAAGCTCGATCTTCAACCTGTTTGGCATCCTGCCGTTTGGCATTCCCGAACTGGGCTTCTTTGAAATCTTCTCCTTGGGCATCCTGCCAATCCTGCTGGGTATTTCCATGTGGCTGCAGCAGAAGCTGAACCCGGCCCCCACCGATCCAACGCAAAAGATGATCTTTGCGTGGATGCCATGGGTCTTCATGTTCATGCTTGGCAGCTTCGCCTCTGGTCTGGTGGTGTACTGGATCACCAACAACGTGATCACCTTCATCCAGCAGTATGGCATCATGCGTCAGCATGGCTATAAGCCGGATGTGTTTGGCAACATCACATCCAGCTTCAAGAAGAAGCCGCCTGAAGAGGACGCCAAGTAATGGGAACCGTCTCCGCACTTTGGCGACACCCGATAAAGGCCCACGGACGCGAGTCCGTGGGTCATATCTCTTTGGTGGAGGGGCAAACCTTCCCCTGGGATCGTCGCTACGCCGTGGCCCATGAAAACGCCAAAACCGACGGCGGCGAATGGGCCCGCTGCGTGAACTTCTCTCGCGCCGCCAAGGCGCCAGAGTTGCAGGCCATCACCGCCAAGGTGGATGAGGCGACTGGCAAGATCACTTTGCAGCATCCTGACCTTTGGGAACTGACATTTGATCCGGAGACCCAAGGTGACAAGCTGATTGATTGGGTGCGCCCAATTATGCCGAAAGACCGTGCTGCCAGCGCCAAACTGGTGCCAGCGGGTGAATTTGGCATGACCGACAGCCCCTTCCCTTCTATCGCGATCCACACCACCGCCAGCCATCGTGCCATCGAAGGCCGCTTGGGGCGTAAGCTCGCGACAGAACGCTGGCGTGGCAACATCTGGCTGGATGGGTTTGCCCCATGGGAAGAGTTTGACTGGATTGGCAAGACCCTTCGCATTGGCGAGACGGAAATCGAGGTGCTCGAGCGCATCACCCGCTGTCTGGCCACAACCGTCAACACCGACACCGGCAAACGCGACGCGGATACACTAGGGGTTCTGAACGAAGCCTTTGGCCATCAGGACTTTGGCGTCTACGGTGTGGTGAAAAAATCCGGCGACATTTCTGTCGGCAACACAGCAGAGGTGCTCTGATGCAGCTTCCCTTCCCCTTTGTCGAAGATCCCGAACCCATCGCGTTTGAGCGTGGCCGCAAGCTGTTTGATGGCTCCAACTCCGAGTTTCTCAAAGGGGTGGTGGCCATGGATGGCCTGCCCTCGGGTGATCGTATTGAAGTCTGCTTTGCGGGCCGCTCCAACGTGGGCAAATCCACGCTGATCAACGCGCTGACCAACCGCAGCCGACTGGCACGGGCCTCCAACACACCTGGGCGCACCCAGGAGATCAACTTCTTCACCTTGACCGAGAGCCACTATCTTGTGGATTTGCCTGGCTATGGTTACGCCAATGCGCCTTTGGCGGTGGTGGAAAAATGGCAGCGCTTGTTGAAGCAATACCTCTCCGGGCGCGCCAACCTGCGCCGTGCCTTTGTGCTTATCGACACCCGCCACGGCATCAAAGATGTCGACGAAGAAATCATGTCGCTGATGGACAGCTCCGCCCTCACCTTTCAGGTGGTGATGACCAAGGCCGATAAGGTCAAGGAGAAAGACCGCGAGAAAATCTTCAAGCAGGTCCGCGAAAAGCTCTCCAAACACCCGGCGGCCTTTCCTGAGATTGTGCTGACCAGCTCCGAAAAGGGCGACGGCATTGCCACGCTGCGCTCTATTATTGCAGGCCTCGAATAATCCATGCGCTTTGTGACGTCTTTGGTTTTGTTGGTGGCTGTGCTGCTATCAGCCTCCATTCCTATGGGATGGATGCCAAAGACGTTGGCGGATGGCCACATGGTGCTGGTGATCTGTACCGGTGATAACTTTGCCGAATTGATCGTGGACGAAACCGGAGTGCCGGTGCCTTTCCACGAACAAACCGGAGAAGAGCGCAGTCCCTGTGCCTTCTCCGTCCTTGCCGAAGCTGTTCAAGTTCTGAATGGCCCCTTTCCTATGGTGCTTTCTGCGTCCCTGACCAATCGCTGGCAGCACCAGGATTTCACCCACAATAGCGCGGGCTTTCACCGCCGCTATGACGCCCGTGGTCCCCCAACGCTCTCCTGAGTTTCCAATACAATCAAACACAACATAAGCCGCCTTGATGATCCAAGCGCGGTGCATCAGGAGATGTTCATTCATGGCCAAGGACAGCCAATTTGCCGACGTGCGCGCAGAGCAACCCAGCGCAACGTCTCTTTCTCAAAAACTCTACTTCGCCGCCTGGCGCTGGCACTTTTACGCCGCGCTCTACGTGGTGCCTTTCATGATCATGCTGGCAGTGACCGGCATGATGATGATGTTCATCACCCAGTTTGACGGCCGCGATGGCGAAAAGATCGCCGTCACCCCACAGGGCACCGCTTTGAGCGTCACGGACCAAGCTGCCGCCGCCACATCCGCGGTGCCCGGTAACGTGGTCGAATACATCGGCCCCAAATCCGATGCGCTCGCCACCGTGTTCCGCGTCAACACCGCCGACAATCACCAGATGGTTGCTGTGGATCCCTACACCGGCGATGTGCTGGGCAATTGGGACCGCCGCACCGGCTGGTACGACTTCGCTGATAATGTGCACGGCTCGCTTTTGCTGGGCGATACCGGTGATCGCCTCATCGAGATCGCAGCTGGCCTCGGCCTCGTGCTGGTCCTGACCGGCCTTTACCTCTGGTGGCCGCGTGGCGGCGACACCTCGGTGTTTATTCCCAACTTGAAAGCCCGAGGCCGCGCCTTGTGGAAAAGCCTGCACGCTGTCACCGGCTTCTGGATCTCTGCCTTGCTGGTGGTTTTCCTGGTTTCTGGCCTCGCCTGGGCTGGCATCTGGGGCGGCAAATATGTGCAAGCCTGGTCCACCTTCCCGGCGGAGAAGTGGAACGATGTGCCGCTCTCAGACAGCACCCACGCCAGCATGAACCACGGCAACCAAAACGATGTACCTTGGGCGCTGGAACAAACTCCCATGCCGGCCTCCGGCTCGGAAGTGGGCGTGACCGGTACCGCTGAAGGCGCGCCGGTGGATCTCACCAGTCTTGTGGCGCTTGGCCGGGATCTTGGTCTCGAAGGCCGCTTCCGGGTCGCTTATCCGCGCGACGAAACCGGCGTCTGGACCATCAACCAGGACAGCATGAGTGGCGACAGCGCGACCCCAACGGTTGATGCAACCATTCACGTCGATCAATACACCGGAAAAATCCTCGCCGAAGTCCGCTTTGCCGATTACTCGGTTGCGGGCAAATCCATGGCGGTGGGCATTCCGCTGCATATGGGCCTCATGGGGCTGTGGAACCTGCTCTTGAACACCGTGTTTTGCCTCTTGGTGATCTTTGTATGTATCTCCGGCGTGGTTATGTGGCTCAAACGCCGCCCCGCCAAGGCCCTGCGTTTGGCCGCGCCACCAGCACCCACAGACATGCCCCTGTTCAAAGGCGTGCTCTTGATTGCGGCATTGGTTTCCGTGGCCTTCCCTTTGGTCGGCGTGACCCTGCTGGCTGTACTGGCGTTCGACGTGTTAGTGGTGGGCAACATCCCTGCGCTGAAACGCGCTTTGTCCTAACTCTCTCGCCCCGTCCGCGACGGTGGGCGGGGCACTTTTGGAGTAAACATGGAGCTTTCAGGCATTGGCATCGCAGGCTGCGGTCGTATGGGCGCGCCAATGTTGGCAGCACTGCAAACCGCAGGGTTTGACGCCACAGGATTTGACGTCCGTCCCCCCGCAGACTTTGGCGACCTCACACCACAGATGCGCCCGCTCGATGTCTTCCGAAAAGACCTGCGCATTCTCCTCACCGTGGTGCGCGACATCGCGCAAACCGATGACGTGCTGTTTGGCGCCCAAAACCTGATCAACACCGCGCCCAATCTGCAAACCGTGATCATCTCCTCCACCCTGTCGCCCAAATACGTCCGTGCCTTACGCGAGCGGGTGCCGAGCCACATCACCCTGATCGACGCCCCCATGTCCGGTGCAGCGATTGCGGCAGAGGAAGCCCGTCTGTCGTTTATGCTGGGCGGCGACACCAACGCCCTCAAACAACACCAACCTTTGTTTGACGCCATGGGCGCGCATTTCCACCCCATGGGAGGGTTCGGGGCGGGCATGCAAGCCAAAGTGCTCAACAACCTCCTGGCAGCGTCCAACACCGCCATGACACGCCTGGTGCTCGACTGGGCTGATCAGGCTGACTTAGACGAAACCGCACTGCTCAATCTGATCCACACCTCCTCAGGCCAAAACTGGCTGGCCACAGGATTCAGCGACATCGAATTTGCACGCGACGGTTGGGAAGAGGACAACACCATTGGCATCCTGACCAAAGACGTGGCCTCCGCGCTGGACGCTGCTCCGGACGAGGCCGACACCACCCTGCCGGAGACTGTGCGCAACGCGATCTTTGCGCTCAAACCCCGGCCTTAAGCAAAGCGCATTCATATTCTCCAAATATCCCCGCCGGAGGCCTCCGCAATCTCTCAGTGCTTCAGCGTCTCTTCCAACGCACAACCGTTGCAACCATTTGCTATTTCCGGCATGACACCCCCATGAACATTCGAGCCCGCGCCCTCGCCGTCCACTTCTTCACCGCCACCGGTGCAGTCTTTGCCATGTTGGCCATGCTGGCCGCTGTGGATGGCAAGTGGAGCCTGATGTTTCTCTGGCTGGTTGTGGCTTTTGTCGTGGATGGCATCGACGGGCCCTTGGCGCGCCACTACCACGTGAAGAAAAACGCGCCCGAGTTTGACGGTGTGTTGCTTGACCTGATCATCGACTATCTGACCTATGTCTTTATTCCGGCCTATGCGCTGTTCAAATCCGGGTTGATGGATGGCTGGACCGGCTGGTTTGCAATCATCGTCATCACCTTTGCCTCCGCGCTGTATTTTGCGGATACGCGCATGAAAACCAAAGACAATTCTTTCTCTGGCTTCCCCGGGTGCTGGAACATGCTGGTGATTGTGATCTTTGCGGTGGAGCCCAACTTCTGGGTCAGCCTCGCGCTGGTGACCGTGCTGGCTATCGCCATGTTCCTACCGATCAAATTTGTGCATCCCACCCGCACCGAACGCTGGCGTTTGGTGACCTTCCCAATGGCATTGGGCTGGACCTTCTTTGCCGGTTGGGCCGCCTGGGTCGATTTCCATCCGGAAAGCTGGGCGCATTGGGGGCTGGTTGCAACCTCGGTCTATTTGACCGTCGCCGGTGCCGCGCAGCAGCTTATCTACCGCGAAACTCTCTGACTATATCAGCAGGCCACCAGCCCGCTCATGTTTGAGCAGCCAAACCTTGGTCTCCACACCGCCGAGCCCGGAAAACCCACCCAGCCCGTTTGCTCCTAACACACGGTGACAAGGAATGATCACTGGGATCGGATTTCCTCCACAGCCCTGTCCAATTGCCTGCGCCGGCACCCCCAGATCCTTGGACAACTCGCCATAAGTGCGCGTCTCGCCCAGCGGGATCGCCAACATGGCATCACAGACACGTTGTTGAAACTCTGACGCCTCTACCTTCAACGGCAGATCAAAGCCGCGCGAAGGATCCTCAAAATACGCCACCAATTGCGCAGCGGCTTCACGCAACAGCGGCGTGTCATCTGCGCCACCACTCTCCCATTCAGCACGCACAATCGTGCCGTCTTTCTCGGTCAGGGTCATTGGGCCGGTCGGCGTGTCTACGGTCATTTGCAACATGCAGCCACTCTGCCCAAGCAAAAGGCGCCCCGCAAGCGGGACGCCTCAGAATGCGCATTATTTGGAGCGCAAATTAGCTCAGGGCGTCGTTACACCGACCACAAACACCGGCGTGGCTGTGCTGGCCAACGTCTGGCAGGATTTTCCAGCACCGCTGGCATTTCTCACCATCAGCCTTTTCAAACACCACACCCACACCTTCGATTTCCGGCAGGCGGAACGCTTCGGCTGGCATTGGGTCGTTGCTCACGTCGATGGTGGAGGTGATGCAGATGTCGGCGAAGTTCACCGATTTCAGCGCCGCGACCACATCCGCGTCGCGCACATGCACAACTGGTGCCGCCTCAAGCGACGCACCAATCACCTTGTCGGTCCGCTGGATTTCCAACGCGGCGGTCACCACGCGGCGCACATCCCGTACACCAGCCCATTTTGCCGCCAATGGCTCGTTGAGCCAATCCGCAGGTGTCTCTGGGAAGTCGATCAAGTGCACAGAGCTGTCATCACCAGGGAAACGCTCCAGCCAGACCTCTTCCATGGTGAACACCATCACCGGTGCCAACCATGTGGTCAGGCGATGGAACAGGATGTCGAGCACGGTGCGCGCCGCACGACGGTTCAGCGTGTCACCATCACAATAAAGCGCGTCTTTGCGCACATCGAAGTAGAACGCAGACAACTCCACAGTGGCAAAGTTGAACACCGCGGACACAACGCCCTGGAAATTGAACTCCGCATAGCCTTTGCGCACCTGGTGATCCAGCTCCGCCAAACGGTGCAACACCCAACGCTCCAGCTCCGGCATGTCCGCCACATCCACACGATCCGCCTCGGTGAACTCAGACAGGGAGCCCAGCATAAAGCGCATGGTGTTGCGCAGACGGCGATAGCTGTCCGCCACCCCTTTCAGGATCTCCGGACCAATCCGCTGATCCGCGGTGTAGTCGGTCTGTGCCACCCACAGACGCAGAATATCGGCACCGTACTGCTGCACAATTTTCTCAGGCACAATGGTGTTGCCCAAAGACTTGGACATTTTGTTGCCTTTGGCATCCAGCGTAAAGCCGTGCGTCACAACATTGCGATAGGGCGCATGGCCTTTGGTGCCACAGGCTTGCAGAAGCGAGCTGTGGAACCAGCCACGGTGCTGGTCGGTGCCTTCCATGTAGACGTCGGCAATGCCATCGGCCACGCCGTCCTCACGGTCGCGCAGCACAAAGGCGTGGGTGGAGCCGGAGTCAAACCACACGTCGAGCACGTCAAACACCTGCTCCCACTCATCCGCGTTGTAGCCATCACCAAGGAAGCGCTCTTTTGCGCCATCCATGTACCAACAATCCGCGCCTTCTTCTTCAAAGGCAGCTTTCACACGGGCGTTCACCTCAGGATCACGCAGCAGGAAGCCTTCGTCGGTCGGCAGCAGGCCCTTTTTGACAAAACAGGTCAGCGGCACACCCCAGGCGCGTTGACGGGACAGCACCCAATCCGGACGGTCTTCGATCATCGAGAACAGGCGGTTGCGGCCCTTCTGCGGGGTCCACTTCACCAGCTCATCAATCGAGCGCAGCGCGCGTTCGCGGATGCTGTCGCCCATCTCGCTTTTGCCGTCATCCAGCTTGCGATCCACAGAGGCAAACCACTGTGGCGTGTTGCGATAGATGATCGGCGCTTTGGAGCGCCAGCTATGTGGATAGCTGTGCTTGATCTTGCCACGCGCCAACAGACCGCCAACTTCGACCAGCTTTTCGATGATCTTCTTGTTGGCGTCGCCTTCCTTGCCCTTGCGGTTCAGGATGTAGGTGCCGCCAAAGAACGGCAGGTCAGCGCGGAAGCCACCGTCGTCCATCACGTTGTAGGTGATCATCTGCTCCAGCATGCCGAGGTCACGGTAGAGTTCAAATTCTTCCATACCGTGGGATGGCGCACAGTGTACAAAGCCGGTGCCTTCGGTGTCAGTCACAAATGGCGCGGCGCGGAAGTCACGAACAGAATCCCATTCGCCGTTACCGCCTGCGGCCCCAGCCAACGGGTGCAGAAGGCCCATAGTCGCCAAGTCTGTAGAGCTCACATCGCGCACACGTTGCCACTGATCGGTATCTAGGCGTGCGCGTTGCATCACGTCGGCTGCCAGATTGTCCGCCAGCACAAATTTGTCACCAACGTTTGCCCAGCTTTCCTCCGGCGTGCCAGTGACCTCATAAAGGCCGTATGCAATATCTTCACCAAACACGACAGCCTTGTTGGACGGGATGGTCCATGGCGTGGTGGTCCAGATTACGACATTGGCACCGGCAAGGTCCTCAGCAACTTTCATTTTCCCAAGAAAAGTGCCATCGTCATGACGAATTTCTTTACCAACGACCTTAAACTTCACCCAGATCGTGAAGCTCTCTTTGTCGTGGTATTCTACCTCGGCCTCGGCCAGCGCGGTTTTCTCCACCGGCGACCACATCACAGGCTTACTGCCCTGATACAGCGTGCCGTTCATTAGGAACTTCATGAACTCATCCGCGATCACAGCCTCGGCGTGATAATCCATGGTGATGTAAGGATCAGGCCAGTTGCCGGTGATGCCCAGACGTTTGAATTCCTCACGCTGGATGTCGATCCAGCCTTCCGCAAACTTGCGGCATTCCTGACGGAACTCCACGATGTCAACCGCGTCTTTGTCTTTGCCTTTTTTGCGGTACTGCTCTTCGATCTTCCACTCGATGGGAAGCCCGTGACAGTCCCAGCCCGGCACATAACGCGCATCGCGGCCCATCATCTGATGGGAGCGTACAATCATGTCTTTGATGGTTTTGTTCAGCGCGTGACCAATGTGCAGGTGGCCGTTGGCGTAGGGCGGGCCGTCATGCAGGATAAACGGCTCACGGCCTTCTTTCTCGCGCAGGCGGTCATACACGCCCATTTTCTCCCAACGCTCCAGCCACGCAGGCTCGCGCTTGGGCAGGCCAGCGCGCATTGGGAAGTCAGTCTTGGGCAGGTTCAACGTTTGTTTGTATTCGGGTGTATCGGCACACATCTGTCCGGTCCTTCTCGGGCGGTCTTAGCGGAAAATCGAGGGGCGGCGCGGCAGTCCATGCGCCTTGTCCCGGCAGCTCGTAGGTTCAGAGCGCCGGGCTGATAATTCGAATAATGATTGCGAATATCTGCGTCATAAGCGCCTTATAGGGCGCTCCGAGGCCATGGTAAAGCGGCGATGCTTGTGGCCCGCGCGCCGATCCCCTATCTCTCCCGCAACAGGGAGAGACCCATGGCGACACTGCCTCCGAAATTTGATGTGACACGAGACGACATCGCCCGCGTGGTAGCCGCGTTTTACGAAATGGTGCGCCAGCATCCCGGCTTGGGTCCGGTCTTTGCCGCGCATATCGAGAATTGGCCCAAACATGAGGCCAAAATTGTGAATTTCTGGGCCAACGCAATCCTGTATGAGCGCTCTTATGACGGCAATCCGCTGAAGGTGCACCGCGACGCAGGCAATGTGCGCCCCGGCATGTTTGATGCTTGGCTTGGATTGTTTGACCTGACCTTGCGGACTGAGCTGCGCGAAGATCAAGCCGCCGCATGGTCCGCGCTGGCGCATCGCATTGGACGCAGCCTGCGCGCCGGTGTTGTGGAACAGATGAAGGGCCCAGGCGGCGTGCCGATTTTGCGGTGACCCTTTGTCGCGTACTGCAAGCAGGGGACAAAGGGTCACCCAGCGCTAAACAAACTGCCTACCCCAAAGGCAATCACCGCCGCCACGCCACCAATCGCCAGCGTCTCCAACCCGGAGCGCCACCACGGATCTAGCGACCACTTGGCTTTCATCGCACCGATGCAAAAGAAGGTGGCGCAGGTCAGTACAGCTGACACCCGAAACGCCTCGGGCACACCGAACAAAAACGGCAAAAGCGGGATCAGCCCTGCAATCAGGAATGCCAGAAACGTTGCAATTGCCGCCCGATGCGGGTGCGGATCAACACCGGCCAGCCCATATTCGCCTTCCAGCATCAACTGAACCGCAGCTTCTTCATTGGCAACAATCGCATCAGCCGCCGCGTCCAGCACCTCGCCTTCCAACCCCTTCAGCCGCAAAATTTCGCGAATTTCCCGTCGCTCGCCTTGGGGATGCTCCGCCAAATGCCGCTTCTCCACGGCACGCAGACGCCGCGCGTCGTCCAGCTCCGCTTTGGTGCCCAAGAAGTTCCCGGCAGCCATGGAAAACCCATCCGCCAGCACATTGGCAATCCCAAGCGCCACAATCACAAACGGCGACAATCCAGCCCCGGCCACCCCCGCCACAATCGCAAATGTCGTGACAGACCCATCAATGCCGCCATAAACGATGTCACGCAAAAGCCCCCGCCCCGGCGGGTTGGCGATCCTGTGTTCGATCTCTTTCTGGCTATGTCCATGGGACTGGCTCATACCGCAAGCCTATCAGACGACAACAACCATGTATTTGCGCCCAATCAAATGGCGGCTGGTCTACACCCCGCCTTCGCTCTTGGAAAACAGCCCTGTCAGCGCCCGTTTCACCAAGCCCGCCACAGAGGGCCGACGCCCTGCGCCAAACGGCAGAGGCCGACAGACTTCCGTCGCGGCAACACCAACCCGCGCCGTCAATGCGCCATTGACCAGCCCCTCGCCAAAGCGACGGCTCACCTTTGCCAAGGCCCCTCCCCCTGCGATGGTTCCGATCAGATCATCCCCTGCCGCAACCGCGCCGGTGGCCACCAGATGGGTCATCACCGCCCGGAACAGCCGCCAGCTGCCCAATGTGCCCGAGCGCCCGCCATAAATCTCTGCAATCCGCCGGATCATACGGATGTTGGAGGTGAGCGCCGCCACAACATCCGCCAATGCCAACGGCACCAAGGCTGTCACCGCCGCCACCTGACGGGCGGCTGCCTCAACCTCGCGCTGCGCCGCCTGATCCAGCGGTGTCATCAGTACACGCTCCGCCAAATCCATCAACGCATCCGCATCCAGCACGTCATTGCGCTGTTTGGCCAAGCTGTCCCGCCCCCAGGCGAGATCTTCGCGCCCACGGTAAAACCGCAGCAGCTCGTCGACGATACTGCGCGCTTGCCCCATCTCGTGGCTCTGCGCCGCCGCATCTGCGCGGGCTTTCAGGCCGTCTACACGTTTAAGCCGCGCCAGGCCGGCCAGTTCTTTCAGAATAATCAGCACCGCCAGCAAAAGCGCCGCGCCGCCAATCGCGGTCACGGCCCAGCCGAGGTATTGATTGCGCGCCACCATGCCCGTGGCAAAGTCCCAGGCCGCCATAGACAAACCTGCGCTCAAGAACATGCCCACCAGCGCCCAGAACCACCGCGTCAATCGGGAGGACTTACGTGCAGCCAGCTGCGCCGCCACCTGCATCGCCTGCCCGCTTGGCGCTGGAGACTGCACCTCAGGCACCGGCGCGGCCTCTGCCACCTCAGGTGCCGCCTGATCTTCAAGCTCAATCAAAACCGGTCCGTTGGTCATTGGCTGATCTCCTGCCCACGACGCCACACAAATCTTATGTCCGGCAATTTCTCATCATTGCCTGCGCCATCAGTAAACTCTTCCGCCACAAACCCGTGGCGCTCATAAAACCGGCGAGCCCCTTCGTTGCTCTGAAAACACCAAAGCTGAAGCGCATCGCGCCCTGCCTTGACCTCCGCCAACAATGCAGCGCCCATCCCACGACCCCGTGCCTCCGGCGCCAAATACAACGCCGTGACCCAATCATTGTCCCGCGCCAGAAAACCGGACACGCACCCCGCCTCTTCAGCCACCCAACACTCCGCTGTCTTGGTGAGGTGCTTACAGAACGCTTCGGTGTCAGCCAGTGTATGCAGCACAGGTATCCAGGGCGTGTCCTCAAACCAACCTTGCAGAATCGCGGCCATGGCTTTGGCATCCCCCTGTTCAGCTTTGCGCACCACACCGCTCACAACATATCCCCAATCAAAAACTGCGCCGCGCGATCCATACGAATATGCGGCGGGCCGTCGCCGGGCCGCAACGTGTTGGCGACGGGTGCAAATTTCATCACCTGATAGTCCTGCTCAAGCCACTTTTCCGCGCCGTCTTTGGCCGGATTCAGCAACGCGTTGGCATCCATTGGCAAAGCGCCCGGGTAAAACGCCGCCTGCCGCCCATCTTCCAACAGCCTGCCACGCACACAGTCCAGCTTTTGCCCTTCATGTGTCACGGTCTCTTCCACCGTAGCCCGCAACGACGCTAAGGAAAGCGCCTCCGTACTGGCCCCGGCAAACTGCGCCCGATCCGCCGCCTCACGCGTCAACGCCTGCATGATGTTGGTCAACTGCGGATGCTGGCTGTGATGCAAATGGTCCGCCTTGGTGGCGGCAAACAGGATTTTCTCCACCCGTTTGCCCATCAACAACCGTTTCAGAAACGCGTTCCGTCCAGGTCGGAACGCCGCCAAGGTATCCGCCAGCCCGCCGCGCATATCCTCAACAGCGCGTGGCCCTGCATGGATTGCGCCCAAGACATCCACCAACACAACTTGCCGGTCGATGCGTGCAAAATGATCGCGGAAAAACGGCTTTACGACCTGCGCCTTATAGGCCTCAAACCGCTTTTCAAAGGTCCGCCACATCGAGCGCCGCCCCGGTTTCTCCACCTTTGACAGCGGCGCAAAGGTCAACACAGGAGATCCAGCCAAATCCCCGGGCAGCAAAAACCGCCCAGGTGTGCAATCGGAAAACCCAGCGCCCCGCGCCGCGTGCAAATACTCTGTAAAAGCGGCCGCCAGCGCCTGCGCTTTTGGCTCATCCAGCTCTGCAACCCCATCCATGGCTGACACCAGCCCGAGATACTCAGCCGCCTCATCGCGCCCAGAAATACGGTCCAAAACCTCCGCGCTCCATTGCGCAAAACTCTTGTCCATCAGGCCAAGGTCCAGCAGCCACTCGCCCGGGTAATCGACAATATCCAGATGCACCGTGCGCGCGCCCTGAAAGCCGGACAACAGCCCATTGGGCCGCACCCGCAACGACACTCGCAATTCGCTGATCGCCCGTGTGCTGTCCGGCCAATGCGGCGTTTGGCCGGTCATCGCCGCCAAATGAGTCTCAAAATCAAAGCGCGGCACCAAATCATCTGGCTGCGGCTGCAAAAACGCCGCCTCAATGCGCCCTTCCGCATTCGCCACAAGCTGTGGCATGCGCCCACGGTCCAGCAGGTTTGCCACCAGCGAGGTAATAAACACCGTCTTGCCCGAGCGTGCCAAACCGGTCACGCCCAGCCGCACCACCGGCTCAAACGCGCCCGTGACGCTGTCGGTGACCGCTTCAATTTGACGGGCCACCCCGTCCGCAAGTGTGGAAATGACCAAGCTTTTGGCCCCTTTGCCTGTTTCGCCCTCAACCTATGCGCGGCCAGATGTCATTTCCAGTGGGCAGAAAGGCTTCAATTTCCCCGAGCAATGAGCTATCGCACCCGCCATGCACAGATATGCCCTGCAAGTCGAATACAACGGAGCCCCTTTTGCTGGTTGGCAAAGGCAAGCGGACCAGCGGTCCGTCCAGGGCGATATTGAAGCCGCTCTAGCCAAGCTTGAGCCACGTGAACACACCATCGCCGCGGCAGGTCGCACCGATGCAGGCGTACACAGCCTGGCTCAGGTGGCACATTGCGACATGCACAAAGATTGGGATCCGTTCCGCCTCTCTGAAGCGCTGAACTATCAACTCAAGCCTGCCCCAATTGCGATCACGGCCTGCGCCCGCGTCACAAACAACTGGCACGCCCGATTCTCCGCAACTGAACGCCGATATCTCTTCCGCATCCTCATGCGCCGTGCCCCCGCGACCCATCAAGCCGGTCTCGTCTGGCAGGTCAAACATGAGCTGGACGCCGCCGCTATGCAGGAAGGCGCCAACCGCCTGATTGGCAATCACGACTTCACCACGTTCCGCAGCACGATCTGCCAAGCCGCCAGCCCGCAAAAAACCCTCGACGCGCTGCGCATTGAACGGGTGGATACCATCGGCGGCCCCGAAATTCACTTCCACGTCCGCGCGCGTTCCTTCCTGCACAACCAGGTGCGCAGCTTTGTGGGCACTTTGGAGCGCGTTGGCGCGGGCAGATGGACGCCCGATGACGTAACCGCCGCACTGGAAGCCAAAAACCGCGCAGCTTGCGGCCCGGTTAGCCCCCCACAGGGTCTATATTTGGCTGATGTCACCTATCCCGATGCACCTTTTTAGCAACGGTTCTGAGAACGTTTGCACCTGCTAACGCGCCTGCAATCGCACCGCTCTCCCAACCAGATCAGCAAAACCAGGCCGACTCCTGATCTGACCTAGGGGAAACTCTTGACCTTTGCAGGTAAATAACGCCTAGCTGCGCCCCACCAGACCTTAGTGAGGCCCAGTATGTATAAGCCTGCCATCACCGGCACCGGTGTTTTCACCCCCGAGCAAATCATCACCAACGACGAGCTTGTGGAAGCCTTCAACGCTTACGCCGACAAGGTGAATGCACAGAATGCCGAAGCAATTGCCGCTGGCGACATGCAACCGCTGCCTCACTCCTCCAGCGAGTTCATCTTTAAGGCCTCTGGCATCGAACAACGGCATGTTCTGGACAAAAAGGGCGTGCTCAACCCGGACATCATGCACCCACAACTGCGCCAACGCAGCGATGACGAGCCCGGCGTGATGACCGAAATGGCGGTTGATGCCTGCACCAAAGCACTGGCACAGGCGGGTGTGGACGCCTCCGAGATTGATCTGGTGATCTGCGCCGCATCCAACATGGAACGCGCCTATCCGGCTGTGGCCATTGAAATTCAAAAAGAATTGGGCGCGGGCGGCTTTGCCTTTGACATGAACGTCGCCTGTTCTTCCGCCACCTTTGGCCTGCAAGCCGCCGCTGACATGATCCGCTCCGGCTCCGTGCGCAAAGCCATCGTGGTGAACCCTGAAATCTGCTCAGGCCACCTGGAATGGCGCGACCGCGACTGCCACTTCATCTTTGGCGACGTCTGCACCGCCACGGTGATTGAGCGCGACGAAGATGCCAGAGGCGCCTATTTCGAGATTATCTCAACCCGATGCGCCACGCAATTCTCCAACAACATCCGCAACAACAACGGCTTCTTGCGCCGCTCGCGCCCCGCTGGCGTTGTCGATCGCCGCGACATGCAGTTCATGCAAAACGGCCGCAAAGTTTTCAAAGAGGTGGTGCCCATGGTTTCCGCCCATATGCTCGCGCATATTGAGGCCGAAGGCATCGCGCCCGGCAACCTGCGCCGCCTCTGGCTGCATCAAGCCAATAAGTCGATGAATGACTTCATTGGCAAAAAGGTGCTTGGCCGCACGCCCGAGGCAGATGAGCAACCCAACATTCTGCAAGACTATGCCAACACCTCCTCAGCTGGCTCCATCATTGCTTTCTCCAAATATTCCGGTGATTTGGCCGCTGGCGACTACGGTGTGATCTGTTCCTTTGGGGCCGGCTACTCGGTGGGGTCCGTACTCGTAAAACGTCACTAGGACGCGAACGATTCGCACTGTTTCGGTATACCGTCGCGTACAGACTGACAATAATGATAGTTTGCACACGAAAAACTGTCATAATTTACAGCTCTCGTAACATTGGTTGACGGCCTGCCCCCAAGAGACTTGGAACCGCCTTTGCGCTAGCATGAAAGACGGAGGGAGCCGTTGTCTCGCCGTGATGCTTCCCCAGGCATTCTGAGGCAACGGGTTCGAGAAGTGATTGTTTACTAATCCCCTTCTGCTCTGTGCTGTCCCGTGCAGAGGATTGTATGCACACCCGTGCACATTTTTACCTATAGGTCTTTTTATGACGTAGGGGTGGGCCAGTTCGCTGGGCCACCCCAATTTTTTTGTGTTTGGACCTGTGCTCAGTGTCACGAACGATGACGGTAGCGGGTTATAACCGAGGTGGGAACACCCATTTCAACTTGGATACCGCCGTCCTCCCCGCCCATACGATGTAAGGGGTCTTCAACCAAACCAGCACTCATCGCCAACGCCGCCAAATCTGCCCGATTGGACAGTCCGGTTTTATTGAGAATATTGTTCATACGCTGGCGTACCGCTGACACAGAAATGGACAACTGCTCCGCAATCACCTTGTCTTGCAGTCCCGCGCCTATCATTTCCAAAAGCTCTCTCTGCTTGTCAGAAATCCGGTTTCGCTCTGTGAATTCCGACGCAAAATGAGACTGATAGACCTGATGCCCCATCATGGCCACAGCCTGTAGAACCCACCCATGGGTCTGAATTATGTGCTTCATCTCACGTTTGCCATGATCCCCGCAGAAGGTGATCAAAGCCGCCTGTGGTGGTGCATGAGAGCGCAAAGGAATGGAAAACCCGGCCCGCATACCCCGCCGCGCCGCCTCCTCCAGAACCGCATGCCGTGTTTCGGGCAGATGGTGATACTCATCCACAAACTCAATGCCCACGGCGATTGGCGTGAGATGGTGCAACGCATGTGTCCGAAAATAGCTCCACTTGGAGACATCCGGATCTTCATTAAACGAATTGAGCCACGTGCTGTCATAAGACGTGCGAATAAACAGCGTCTTTTTCCAGTCCGCAAAATTGCTGGCACAGATAAAATCGATGAAGGGCAGGTTCAATGTCCGCCCCACTTCAACAATCAGTGCCCAAACCTCCGCCGAGCTTTTCGTGGTTTCCAGATCCACCAGAAACCCTTGCAACAGATCGGGAATGTGGCGCTCCGCTTGTAGCAGCGGCCTGCGCCCGGCAGGGTCGTGCATGGCTTAAACGGATTCCTCTTCCAAATGCAACTTCATATCCACAAGAACCTGCTGCAACGCCACCGTTTCCCGCAACAGCCGCTTGGCTTCTGTCATGGTGATAATCCCGTCCTCTATTGACTGGTTATATTCCCCCATCAGCAAGGCAAACCGTTGGCTCAGCGCGATCACATCAGAATTCACGCCGCCTTTGTCATCTGAATTGCGACGGCGGTTTTCGTGACTGAGAGAATTACCCTTTAATTCCGCCAAAGCCGACGTCACATGCGGATAGGAGGCGGCTTCTTCCAAAGCGGCCACCGCGTCAATGGGCATAAACCGATCCGCGTGTTCGTCATGGGTGGAATAATAACGCCCCAGGGTGGCCTTGGATTTCCCGGTCAGCTCACACGCCGCCTCAATTCCCACGTCTTTTACCAAAGCCTCGGAGTGCTTCTTTAGATAGCTGTCCACCACGCTCATATGCTCTATTCCCAAACCGTACATTAAGTGACCTCCCCCCCCAAAATGCGCGGTCTGACGCCCGAGGGGGAAAGCGGTCTTTCTTTTCCCATACATCGCTTAACCCGAATTTGGCATTTGAGAAAGACCGGATGCATTACATCCGACTGTGAGTGACTCGGATACTTATCCGAACGTATTAGTTTCCGGCGGGTGGGGCCGGACCCAGGAAAGCGGTGTGTGATCTGTCACTCACATCCCGCTGGCCATTTGGCCACGCGACCCGGCCTCATCATCCCCATGGCAATGCCAAGATGCGACGGGTCGCGTTTCACTTTTGTTAAATTTTGCCCACCGACGCAGAGCTGTAACGATCAGAATTTTTCCGTCCCAAAGGCACCATTGCAGTCTTGAACCTTGCGCATGTTGCGGCCTATCACGCGGCCATGGCCAAACTATACTACAACTACTCCACCATGAACGCCGGCAAATCGACTTTGCTGTTGCAAGCATCTTACAATTACCGCGAGCGCGGCATGGACACGTACCTGCTAACCGCCCTGTTGGATCACCGCGCCGGCGAAGGTCACATTGCCTCCCGCATCGGCATTTCCGACAAAGCGGATACCTTTGATACCAACACCAACCTGCTGGACACCATCAAGGCCAGACTTGCCAAAGGTCCGCTGGCGTGCGTGTTCATTGATGAAGCACAGTTTCTAAACGAAGACCAAGTCTGGCAATTGGCCCGCGCCGTGGACGACCTGAAGGTGCCTGTCATGTGTTACGGGCTGCGTGTGGATTTCCAAGGCAAACTGTTCCCCGGTTCCGCCGCGCTTTTGGCCTTGGCGGATGAGATGCGCGAAGTGCGCACCATCTGTCATTGCGGTAAGAAAGCCACCATGGTTGTGCGACAGGACGAGCACGGTAACGTCTTGCAAGAAGGCGCACAGGTGCAGATCGGCGGCAATGAGAGTTACGTGTCACTGTGCCGACGCCACTGGCGCAAAGCCATGGGCGACACCGCCGAAGGGTAGGCCTGTCCGAAAGGAGGGGCGCTGCCCCTGCCCCCGGGGCGGGGGCCACCCCGGGATATTTTTTGAAAGTGAATAGTGTTCAGACCAGATTGGGGGGCGTTTCCCCCTGCTCATAAGCCAACAGGTTGGCCACCGCCATCAATCCCATTTCAGTTCGAATTTCCAAGGCCGCCGTGCCGAGATGAGGCAACAACGTGACATTGTCGAGCTTGCGCAGCGCGTCCGGCACACGGGGTTCAAATTCATAAACATCCAGACCCGCCCCGCCAATCTCATTGTTTTGCAACGCCGCGACCAAGGCACTTTCTTTGACCACTTCGCCACGCGAGATGTTGATGAAATGCGCGTGGCTTTGCATGACACCAAAGACCTTCGCGTCAAACAAATGCTGCGTCTCTGCCCCACCCGGCACCGCCGCAACCAGCACATCCACCTGCGCCGCCAAAGACGCCAGATCCTCGACCTGCTCCGCCGCGTAGGGCAGGTCTTTCTCCGAGCGGCTCCAATATTTCACAGCCATGCCAAAGCCATAGTGGCACCGCTGTGCAATCGCCTGCCCAATGCGTCCCATGCCCGCGATGCCGACGGTTTTGCCACTCACATGCATGCCCAACATCTGGGTTGGGTGCCAACCTTTCCACTGCCCCGCACGCACCAGCCGTTCACCTTCCCCAGCCCGGCGCGCGCTCATCAGCATCAGCGTCATCGCCACATCCGCCGTGGCATCGGTCACAGCCCCCGGCGTGTTGCTCACCAGCACATTGGCTTTGGCCGCTGCCTCCACATCAATGTGATTGTAACCAACGCCAAAATTCGCCAGCAATTTACAACGCGGGGCCGACACATCGGCAAAAACCTCCGCGTCAAACGCATCCCCCAGCGAAGGCAGCACCATATCGAAATTGCGCAACGCGTCGCGCAGCTCGTCGCCCTGCATCGGCATATTGTTCAAGCGCACGGTGGTCTGAAACGTCGCACGGGCTTTCTCCAGAACCGCATCAGGCAATGGGCGGGTGATCAAAAGGCTTTTCAATGTATACGTCCTCCATTTGGGACCGGCCCATCCGGGCCTATCAATGTAATTTCTCCGGTTTGATCCGGCAGTCCTAAAACCAGCACCTCGGACATAAATTTTCCGATCTGACGCGGTGGGAAATTCACCACCGCCAGCACTTGTTTTCCCACCAAACTGGCGGGGTCGTAGTTGGCGGTGATCTGTGCAGACGTCTTGCGCGTGCCAAATTCCTCACCAAAATCCACCCAAAGCTTGATCGCTGGCTTACGTGCCTCCGGATAAGGCTCCGCCTGTACAACCGTGCCGACGCGCACATCAACCTTCAGAAAATCATCAAAATCGATGGTGTCAGTCATTGCCCAACTCCCGGCTGCGCTCTGCCGCCGCGCCCACGGTTTTGATCATCAGGGGCGGCAAGCCATCCGACGTGTCCATCAACACATTAAGCCCGGCCTGCGTGGTGCCATTTGGGCTGGTCACGTTCACGCGCAACTGCTCAGGTGACTCCTCTGCTGTTTCCGCCAGCGCTCCGGCTCCGGCCACCGTGGCTTTGGCCAATGCCATCGACAACTCTGGCGACAGGCCTTGCGCCTCGCCAGCCGCAGCCATGCATTCGATCATATGGAACACATAGGCAGGCCCAGAGCCACTCAAGCCAGTGACCGCGTCCATCTGTCCTTCATTCTCGAGCCGCACAACCTGCCCGACGGCTGTGAGCAGCCCTTCTGACGCATCCAATCCAGCCGCACCTGCCGGACCATTGCCAACAATTGCCGTGATGCCTTTGCCCACCGCTGCTGGCGTGTTGGGCATGGCCCGCACAATTGGAGTTTGACCGCCAAGAATGCCTTCGTAGGTGGCAATCGACACGCCCGCCGCAACGGACACAAACAACGTCTCGCCATTGCCCATCGCCGCCAAAATAGGCAACGCGTCCGCCATCATCTGCGGCTTCACAGCAATCAACACAATCGCCGGAGCGGTGGGCAAATCGGCGTTCACATGTACGCCGCTGCCTTGCACCCAGTCACTTGGAAAGGGGTCTTGCACCCACACGCTGCTGGCAGGCAATCCATCCGCCAACCAGCCTTGCAGCATGGCAGATCCCATCTTGCCACACCCCAAAAGTACCAGTCCGCGTTTGGCCACATCCGTAATGTTCATGAAAGCCCCCTCTGTTCCTCAGGGGCAAGTGTTACGCCCGCCCGTAGGCCTCTGCAATGGCAACTTGCATCGCATCTTTCACAGTTCTCTCGCCCCAAACCACAAGCTGAAACGCCGGGTAAAACCGCTCGGAATTTTGAATGGCGCCGCGGATCAAGGTGTCGATCTGCTCGGGGCTGGCAACCTGCCCCCCGGTCAGCACCAACCCATAGCGATAAATCATCAGCTGCTGCTTGTCCCAATAGGTAAACGCGCCTGCCCAGCACTCATCGTTCACCGCATTCAACGTCTCATACAGCGCTGGCAGCCTCTCTTTGGGCGGCTCTGCTTCATAAGAACACACAAGCTTCAACGTCTCGTCATACGCGGACCAGGCCAATGTGATGGAATAGGTCTTCCACTGCCCTTCCACTTCCATGGCAATCTGATCGTCTGCAATGCGTTCAAACGTCCAATCCCGCACACCGGCAATATGCTCGACAATGTCGATCGGGTGCAGGTCTTCCTCGAGAAACTGCTCGGAAAATGCCATGGCGCCACCTCGTTGGTTTTATCGCGCGGTAGGAGTGGCAGCTCCCTAGCGCTTGGTGTCTGCTCTAAGACCTGTGGATAAGTCCACTTTCATTACAACATATGGTGGTGGGCTGCGACTCCGCTGTAAAGCAAAATATCTGTGGATAACGCAATAAGTTGTGGATTAAACTAAACTACACACAAGTTTCCGGCCCTTGGTCGGAAGCCCACGGAGAGAATTTCTCAAGTTCGCCCCAAAACAAGTGATGGTGTCATGACCGCTGTATTTCCGTTTTCCCAGGTTGATGTGTTTTCTGATCACACCAGTTTTGGCAACCCCTTGGCCGTTGTGGCAGATGCAGAGCGACTAGACCAAACCCAAATGGCGCAATTGAGCCATTGGACCAATCTCAGCGAGACGTGTTTTCTACTGCATCCCACAGAAGACGCTGCCGACTACCGCGTGCGCATTTTCACACCTTTGCAAGAACTGCCGTTTGCCGGTCATCCAACCCTTGGTGCCTGTCACGTCTGGCTGGCCCATGGCGGGCAGCCACAAGCCGACGACGTGGTGCAACAATGCGGCGCAGGTCTGATCCGCATCCGCCGCGACAACGGGCGTCTGTTTTTCTGCGCTCCGCCTTTGCGGCGCAGCGGGCCGCTTGAGAACGACCTAAGCGCACGTGTCGCGGCTGCGCTTGATGTATCGCCTTCAGACGTTGAAGCCGCCGCTTGGGTCGACAACGGCCCCGGCTGGGCCGCACTCCTACTCAAAGACCGGCAATCGCTGCTGCAAGCCAAACCGGACTACGCGGCCCTCAAAGGCATGCGCGTCGGCTTGGTGGCCCCGGTCAGCGAAGCTGGCCATGGGTTTGACTTCGAAGTCCGCGCCTTCTCGGCAGGCGGCTTTGAAGATCCTGTCACAGGAAGCCTCAATGCTGGTATCGCCCAATGGCTGCTGGGGGACCGCATTGCCACGGGAGACTACGTCGCCGCGCAAGGCACGCTTTTGGGGCGCAAAGGCCGGGTACATGTGCAGCAAGACGGAGCCGACATCTGGGTGGGCGGTGCCGTGCAAGACGGCATCACCGGCAGCCTGAAACTCTGAAACCCAAGACAACAAAAAAGGCCAGCCACCCGGCCAGCCTTTCTCAAATCCAATAGTCTAAGTAGCTTAGCCCGCTTTGCCTTCCAACGCCTCAATCCGCGCTTTCAAAGCTTCGTTTTCTTCGCGGGCTTTTTGCGCCATGCCGCGCACCGCATCAAATTCCTCGCGAGTGACAAAGTCCCGATCCGCCAGCCAACGATCCAGCATCGACTTCATCGCGTTGTCGGCCTCGTCTTTGGCGCCCTGAGCCACACCCATGGCGTTGGTCATCAACTGAGACATGTCATCCATGAACTTGTTCCGGGTTTGCATCGTTCTCTCCGCATTGTGATCCTGACTGCCTATATGGGCACCAACCCGCCCAGACACAAGGTTGACTTTGTCGCAAGGGAAAGGCCACTTGTGGCGCAAACACACGCGCAATGGAGCAGTCCCATTCAGTTCCCAAATATCTCGCCGGAAATCTTCACTATCTCCGCCTTTGGCATGGAATTTGCCCTGCGCTGGTACGCGCTGGCCTATATCGTTGGTATCCTGATCGGCTGGCGCATTGTGGTTGCCGCCGTGAACCGGGCAGCGCTTTGGCCCAAAGACACCGCCCCCATCACCGCCCGTCAAATCGAAGACCTGCTGACTTGGGTCATTCTTGGCGTGATCGCTGGTGGCCGGCTTGGCTATGTGCTGTTTTACAAACCCGCTTTCTATCTCGCTAATCCCGGTGACATCATCCGCATCTGGGACGGCGGCATGTCCTTTCACGGCGGCATGTTGGGTGTGATTGTGGCAGGATGGCTCTACTGCCAGAAACACGGCCTGATCAAAATACAAGTTGGCGACGCCATGGCGATAGGCGTGCCGATCGGCCTGTTCTTGGGGCGCATCGCAAACTTCATCAACGCCGAACTCTGGGGCCGCCCTACCGATCTGCCGTGGGGCGTGATCTTCCCCGGCCACGCCGCTCAGGACTGCGGCCAGCTTGCCGCGCTCTGCGCCCGCCATCCGTCTCAGCTTTATGAAGCTCTGATGGAAGGTCTGATCCTTGGCGTCGCCCTGCTTTACCTCGCCTACCGCCGCGGCGCGCTCAAAGCTCCCGGCACCATCACCGGCACATTCTTTGTCGGCTACGGCCTTGCACGTTTTATCGTCGAATTCTTCCGCCAGCCTGACGCGCAGTTCATCTCTGAGGGCAACCCATTGGGCCTCGCGCTGCAATTTGGCGGTTATGGCTTCACCATGGGCCAACTTCTGTCGCTGCCAATGATCGCTCTTGGCGCCTATCTGATCCTGCGCGCCAAACGCCACTCATGAGCGAGCTGACCCAACATCTGCTGGCCCGCATCGAAGCCCACGGCCCCATGACCGTGGCCGACTTCATGAGCGAAGCCCTGCTGCACCCCACGTTGGGCTACTACACCACACGCGATCCGCTAGGTGCCGAGGGGGATTTCACCACCGCGCCAGAGATCAGCCAGATGTTTGGCGAGCTGATCGGCCTCGCGCTGGCGCAAAGCTGGCTCGACCAAGGCGCCCCTACGCCCTTTACGCTGGCCGAACTTGGCCCTGGTCGCGGCACGCTTATGGCCGACATCCTGCGCGCCACCCGCGTCGTGCCCGGCTTTCACGCCGCTGCACAGATCCACCTTGTAGAAGCCTCCCCAACGCTGCGCGCCAAACAACGCGAGACCATCGCCGCTGAGATCACCCACCACGACACCGTGGACACGCTGCCAGAGCAGCCGCTGTTTTTGATCGCTAACGAATTCTTCGACGCGCTGCCAATCCGCCAATTCCAACGCGGCCCGATCGGCTGGCATGAACGCCTGATTGCCATGCGCGACAGCGCACTGACCTTTGCCTTTGGCCCCGAACTGCCGCAGCCACAGCTCGAACATCGCCTTACCGACACCACACAGGACATGATTGTCGAAACCTGCGCGCCCGCGTTTTCCGTTGCCTCCGAGATCGGCACCCGTATCCACAACCACGGCGGCGCTGCGCTGTTGATCGACTACGGCGACTGGCGCTCAAAGGGCGACACCCTACAAGCGCTCAAAGACCACACGTTTGCCAATCCGCTCGCCGCCCCGGGAGAAGCCGACATCACCGCCCATGTTGATTTCGAGGCCCTCGCCCAAGCCGCCCCCTGCGGCCACACAAAACTGACCCCCCAAGGTGTCTTCCTCGAGCAACTCGGCATCACCCCGCGCGCCCAAGCCTTGGCCAATCACCTGTCTGACGACGCCTTACAATCCCACATCGCCGCACATCGCCGCTTGACGCACCCCGAGGAAATGGGAAACCTGTTCAAAGTGCTCGCGCTCTTTCCGGAAAACGGCACCCCTCCACCAGGATGCACCTTATGACGCTTGAGATTCTGACCTCAGACCTGCTTGCCCCCGTGCGCCACGGGTTCTTCACCCGTCGCGGTGGTGCGTCGTCTGGCGTATTCCACGGTCTCAACTGTGGCATTGGCAGCTCTGATCAAACCGAGATTGTCACCATCAACCGCCAACGCGTGGCCAATGCCATGGACGTAGAGCTTTCGCACCTCGCTGGCGTGCACCAAATTCACTCCGCTGATGTGGCCACACTCACCGCGCCTATCGACGACGGTGAGCGCCCCCGCGCTGACGCCCTTGTCACCGCCACACCTGGCCTCGCCCTGTCGATTCTCACCGCAGATTGCCAGCCGGTGTTGTTTTGCGACGTCAAGGCCGGTGTGATTGGCGCAGCGCACGCCGGATGGCGTGGCGCGCTGGACGGCGTGCTTGAGGCCACAGTGGACGCCATGGAAGCCCTCGGCGCGCATCGCTCCACTATCAGCGCGGTGATTGGCCCCTGCATCAGCCAGCCAGCCTACGAAGTGGGTCCAGAATTTCTCGACGCCTTCCTCGCCGAGGACATCGCCAACAACCGATTCTTCGCGGATGGCGGCGGCGACCGCAAATTTTTCGACCTGCCCGGCTACGGCCTGCATCGTTTACGATCTGCGAACGTTGGCAATGCAGAGTGGACGCGCCAATGCACCTATTCTGACGCTGACAAATTTTACTCTTTCCGTCGCACAACCCATGCCAAGGAGGCCGACTACGGCCGCCTGATTACATCTATACGGCTGTAAATAAACAGATTTTACAGTTACCTCAAATTTGTCGCGCTATTTTCCACAAATCTGACCAATCCTGCCGCATCTCTGCCCCATTTCGACACGAGACTGATCTCAAGTTGGAAACAATGGTCCACAAGAGACCAAGACATGCCAAGGAGAGCAGACATGAAAACCCAGAGCCGCTTTATCAAATCCGTCGTTGCCGCATCCAAAGCTGACGCCCCACAAATGCCGTGGGCCCGTGGCACACGCCGCGCCGCTTTCATCGCAAAGCGCAAAGGCGTGACACTCAAGCAAGCCGCTTAAGCACTTGTAGCACCCGCCTCACCTCGTATTTCCGCAAAGCATCTTGCATTTTGGCAGGGTGCTTTTGCGTTTTCTAGGCCACATGCATCCGCACAAATACCGCAACCCAACGCACCTCAAGTTACTCGCTTGGCATTTTTGCAGATCCAACCCGCCGCATTGCTTAAATCCTTGAACCGTCTATAACGCGATCCAAATTCTCATCTCAGAGGCGCATATGACGGACACACCTCAAGTTGGAATCATCATGGGCAGCCAGTCTGACTGGCCCACGATGAAAGAAGCAGCCACCATCCTTGAAGAGCTGGGCATTTCTTACGAGAAAAAGATTGTCTCCGCCCACCGCACCCCAGACCGCCTCTGGGCATATGGCAAAGAGGCCGCCGGTCGCGGCCTGCAGGTGATCATTGCCGGTGCTGGCGGCGCAGCCCACCTGCCTGGCATGATGGCCTCCAAAACCCGCGTGCCAGTTGTGGGTGTGCCGGTGCAAACCCGCGCGCTTTCTGGTGTCGACAGCCTCTATTCCATTGTGCAAATGCCCAAAGGCTTCCCGGTGGCCACCATGGCCATCGGTGCCGCCGGTGCCGCCAACGCGGGCCTGATGGCCGCCGGCATTCTGGCGCTGCAAGATGATGACCTGGCCGAACGTCTCGACGCCTGGCGCGACGCCCTGTCCGCCTCCATTCCGGATGAGCCGCAAGATGACTGACGCGCTCAAACCCGGCGCCACCCTTGGCATCCTCGGCGGTGGCCAGCTTGGCCGCATGTTGTCTGTTGCAGCCTCCCGTTTGGGCTACAAGACCCATATCTTTGAGCCCGGTGCCAACCCACCCGCGGGCGAAGTGGCCAATGCCGTCACCACCGCCTCTTATGAGGACGCCGACGCCCTGCGCGCTTTTGCGAAAGCTGTGGATGTCATCACCTACGAGTTCGAGAACATTCCCACAGCCGCGCTGGACATTCTGGAAAGCCTGCGTCCGATCCATCCCAACCGCGAAGCGCTGCGGGTGTCTCAAGACCGCCTGACAGAAAAGACTTTCCTGCAAGAGCTCGGCCTGAAAACCGCGCCATTCGCAGATGTCGCCGACGCCGAAAGCATGGCCAAAGCCGTTGCCGAGATCGGCGCGCCGTCGATCCTGAAAACCCGCCGCTTTGGCTATGACGGAAAAGGTCAGGCCCGCCTGAAATCCGCTACCGATGCAGATACCGCTCTGGCCGATATGGCAGGCGCGCCAGCCCTGCTGGAAGGCTTTGTCGACTTCTCCCACGAGGTCTCTGTGATCGCGGCCCGTGGCATCGACGGCCAAGTCGCCTGTTTTGATCCCGGCGAAAACGTGCACAAGGACGGCATTTTGGCCACCACCACCGTGCCCGCCCGCCTGTCTGCGGGTCAGCGCATGGACGCCGTACTGCTGGCTGCCAACATCCTGAATAAACTGGATTATGTTGGCGTCATGGGCGTGGAACTGTTTGTCACCACTCAAGGCCTGATCGTGAACGAAGTGGCGCCCCGGGTGCACAACTCCGGTCACTGGACCCAAAACGGCTGCGCCGTGGATCAGTTTGAGCAACACATCCGCGCCATCACCGGTCTGCCGCTAGGCGACGGCCAACGGCACAGCGATGTGGTAATGGAAAACCTGATTGGCCACGACATGGATCGCTTGCCAGAGCTTCTGCAAGAGCGTGACACAGCCGTACATCTCTACGGCAAATCGGACACCAAGCCGGGCCGCAAAATGGGCCACGTAAACCGCATCAAACGCGGCGACTAGAGAGTCTGACGAAAAACTAGCGACACCAAGCATCACTTAGCGCGTTGAAATCTTCGATTTTAGGCAGCGTTAAGTGATTCAGTTTTTTCGCATGACGCTTTAACCGGTCACGTCTAACAAAAACCGGCGGAAGGTCTGCCCCCCATAGCGGACCTCCCCTGTCTCGCGCGCGCCCATGCGGGCAAGTGCGCGCACCGATCGACGTGTCGGTGCCAGCAGGAATTGCACCGCTTCAATTTGTGGCTCTTGCTGGGCAAACTCAAGCGCCTGCCGCGTGATCGCCAAGCCCTGACCAAAAGCCTCCGGCGTCAGCACCAGCCCAAAGTCCCAGACGTCACTTTCTTTCTCAAAGCCACCCCAGCCAAGGAATTCTTCGCCTTGCCAAATTGCCCAATGGCCCAGCCCGTCCTGTGCCCAGCGCTGCGCCTTGGCCTGCAAAAATGCCTCCAGATCAAATAAGCCATCCAACAGCGGCAAATGCTGCGCCACCCGCGCATCATTCATCTGAGCCAATAGCAGCCCGTGCGGCACCGCTTGCAAATCGCCAAACTCAAATTTCTGCGCCACGCCCAACATTCACTTTCTCTAAGTATCCTGGGGGAGTCACAGCGCCGCTGTGATGGGGGCAAAGCCCCCTGCCCCGAGCTTCACCACGCGCGCCCTCCGCGCAACCCCATCAGGCAGCACCACCTGTAAGCCGATCACGGTCAGCGCATTCATTCTCCCCCCACGTCGCGCGCCTCGGCGCTGTCTGGCCCCATGATTTCACGCCAAATTCGGTCCCAGACATCGTCTTCTTTGCCGTCGTCCGGCCGTTCGTCCACATCCACCAATCTCTGCAGCTCCTGCAGTGTGGCGGTGGCGTCCCCCCATTCCAATTCATGGTCAAAACTGCCCTGCTCCAAAAACTCACGCACCTGCACAATCACCAATGGATTGTTCATCATAAACGTATGGGTGACCGGCAGCACAATGTGGTCCGCCATGCCGTCCACTTTGGTGCTTTCCACGGAAACTTTGCCGTCATCCGGCCCGGCAATCAGGCTGCTGTAATAGGGGTTAAGCGATTTGTCCCCAGCGATCACCCCCAACTCAAAATCCACCGGCGGCAGATGTGCGGGCAAACCATCGGTGCCAAGCTGCATACCCGCTGGCCCGTTGAGCCATACAAACGGCTCCAGATAGCTGAACTCATCAACCAGTTCAGAGCCTTGGTTAGGCGGCCCCAACATCACCACACGACCCAGCTCCGGTGGCCGATGCGCCTCAAGCCACACGCGGGTCAAAATACCGCCCATCGAGTGGGTCACAAAATGCACCTTGGTCCAACCACATTGCGCCACCGCCTTGGGCAGTGTCATGTCCGCAAGGCTCTCTATCTGTTTCTTTGTTGACGGATATCCAAGGCGCACCACTTTGTAGCCGTAACGCTCCAACGCAAGCTCCATCAGCACAAACGAGCTTTCAGAGCGCGCCAACCCATGCAGCAGGATCACACAGTCCTGCGGCTCAGAAACCGTTGCCTCCTGCGCCACCACATTCTGCGTGTTCAGCCCCAAGGCCAACGCCGCTATCATTGCCAAAAAACGTACCATAGACTTGAGATAGGCCCTAAGCGCCCTCTACAAAAGTAAAAACCTTCCGGAACCCACTCTGATGGCAACCCTTCGCCCACCAAAGTCACGCCCCCTGCGCCTCGCCGCCCGTGCGGTGATCCTGCACGAAGACCACCTTTTGCTGGTCAACGCCTACCCCGATCACAAAGGCGCGCTCTGGTGCGCCCCCGGCGGTGGAGTCGAAAAACACTGCAGTCTGGCCGACAACCTGATCCGCGAAGTGCACGAGGAATGTGGGCTAACGGTTTCGGTCGGCGCGCCTTGCCTGATCAACGAGTTCCATGACACAGAGAGCGATTTCCATCAGGTCGATCTGTTCTTCCGCTGCACCATCACCGGCGGCGCGCTCGATGAAAGTTGGCAGGACCCGGAAAACATCGTCTCCAAACGCCGCTTCTTTTCCCGCGAAGCGATGGAACAGATTTCCTACCGCCCGCTCAGCCTGCCAGACGTGGCCTGGGGCGAGGGCGTGCACTATGACGCACTGGAACCGTTGTTGAAGTTCTGACCTAGGCTTTACGCATCGACACCAGCACGCCGCCAATCACCAACACTGCAGCGCCAACAAAGCGCAGGGTCAGCGGCTCGCTCAACACCACCATGCCGCCCGCCATGGCTATCACCGGCACCGACAACTGCGCCACCGCCGCGCGGCTCGCGCCCAATCCTGGCAAAATCGCGTACCACAACGCATAGCCCAACCCCGAGGTTATGACACCAGACACCACGGCCAACGCCACGCCTGCCGCAGGCACCTCCAAATCCATACCCAAAGCAGCGCCCAGCGCCAAAGCCACCGGTGCCGCCAACATGAAATTCATCGCCGTAGCCTGCGTCGCGTCCGCCTCTTTGCGCCCTTGCAGTGAATAGATGCCCCATCCAAGCCCCGCGCCCGCCATCATCGCCACATGCGCCACCGAAATCGCGGGGCCACCTGTCGGCGCCAAAAGCCAGACCAACCCGCCCAGCGCTAAACCAGCGCCCAGCCAGCGCGTCATCGGCACCGCTTCGCGCGCGACCACCGCGCCGCCAAACATGGTGATCTGCACCACGCCAAACAGCACCAAAGCGCCCAAACCGGCATCCAGGCCGCGATAGGCCAGAGAAAAACCAAAGATATAAGCCAGCAAACCCGCCACAGCGACGCTGCGCCTGACCCCGCCCAGCGCAAAACCACGCTTTTGCCAGGCAACCAGCACAGCCAAAGCCACTGCCCCGCTCACAAGGCGCACCACGCCAAAATCCACCGCCTCCATGCCGACGCCACTCACAGCAGCGCGGTTGAGGACAGAGTTCGCGGCAAATGCCGTCATGGTGACAGCGGTCAGGAGAAACAATTTCATGAGGCCCTAGGTGACACGTGTGACCCGGCGGAGCAAGCAAGCCGGGTCACACGCTTGCCCTGCCAGAGAAGGACCAAACTCTAAGGCGGGGCGAAAGGCCAATCAGGGAAACAGCACCCATTTTCCGGGCACCATGGAAAGCGAACCACAGTGCGGGGTTAGGGGGAGCCGGAAAGCTGCGCTATTTTTGACTGGCCAAAACTTGTTGCGCAAAGCCGCGATCCCGCGCCTTGTCGCTCAACCAGATCGCCATATAGCGATCCCGAATACCTTTGTGCTGCAGCGTGCAGGTGCTCTTTCCATTCACCCAGAACTTCAACGCATTGCCGCCCTTGGGCGAAGCCACAATCCGGTCGCCTGACTGAATATCGCGATAGCAGGCAGTCAACTTCTGCTGAATTTGCCCGTGGTCGGATCTTTTGCCTTCAATCCGTTCCATCTCGTCCATGCTGGCTTTGAGCAGGATCTTGCGTTTGATCTTGCGAGCGTATTCGATCTCCAGCGCAAAGGACCCATTTCGGTCAAACCCCTGCCCCTGAGGTGCAAACATCTGCGCATCATAAACCTTGAAACCCAGCCATCGGAACTGCCCCGCGCCGAGCTCCTGTGGCTGGCCTAGCAAGTTCCGTACTTCTGGCGCTGGAGTTGCAGGATTGGCCGAGGCACTTGCTGCCCAGCCCAACATCACGGCGCCACTCAACAGCACCATCAGAACCCGTTCGCGTATTGGCAATCTCATATGCATCTGGCCCGCGCCTCCCGTCGCTTGTCAGGATGAATTGCATAAGGTACGCAGCAAAACGGCGCGCGGATCACTCCGCACGCCGCAATCGCTTGATCTCATCAGTGTAGTCGACGCCTAGCGCCGTCCCTTGCGGCCTTTGTGCGCCTTGGTCACCGTCTTGATCATCTTGCCAAAGTTCTTGTCGTAAGCCCGCTTTTCCGCCAGCGAGGCAGTGTTGTGCCGCTCTTCCGCTTCCAGCTTACGCCACCGTTCCAACCGCGCGGCATCTAAGGTGCCCGCTTCGATGGCACCCCGTATCGCGCAGCCCGGCTCACTCTCGTGCGCGCAGTCACGAAACTTGCACTGTGTGGCCAATTCAACCACGTCAGAAAACAGATCCGCCAGACCGTCGCCCGCATCCGCCAACTGCAATTCGCGCATGCCCGGCGTGTCCAGAATGGCCAGGCCAGTGTCCGTAAAGTGCAGCTGTCGGCTGGTGGTGGTGTGTCGCCCACGGCTGTCATCTTCGCGGATGCCACCGGTTTCCGCCTGCTCAGAACCAAACAGCGCATTCACCAAGGTGGATTTGCCCACACCGGACGTGCCCAGAAACGCAATGGTCTGCCCCGGCGCACACCAGTCGGCCAGCTTCGCCGCCGGTTCCTCGCTTTTGGCATTCAAAAGCACCACGGGCACCCGATCCGAAATCGACTGTGCTTCTGCCACATAGGTCGCCGTGTCGTCACATAAATCTGCTTTGGTCAGCAAAATCACCGGTGTCACATCCGCCTCAAAGGCCAGTGCCAAATAGCGCTCCAACCGCGCCACGTTAAAATCATTGTTGCAGCTGGTGACCACAAAAGCTGTGTCCACATTGGCGGCAATCATTTGAATGCTGCGATCATGTCCGGCGGCCCGTCGCTTAAACAGGCTCTTGCGCTCCAACACGGCGCTGCGCATCGGCAACTCCGCATCATACAGCAGCCAGTCACCCACTGTCGCATCTGGCCCTGGGGGCACCAAAGCGTCAATGCCGTCGCCGCGCACCCGCAGCCCGTTGCGATGCACTTCCACCACCCGCACAGGCGGCGTGGCGTCCAAAATATCCAGATCGGTTTGCTGGGCAAAAAACGATTGCCAGCCAAGGATATCCAACGGGGAGCGCTTAGGAGTTTTGGCTTCAGACCCGCCAGATGTCGGCAAAAATTGGGAAAAGTCCCGTGTCATTGTTGAGGTACTCTCATGGATTGGCCGCGCCTGGTTTGGCTTGGCCGTAACGTATCAGAAAAAAGGAGAGGCACAAACCAACAGCCCCGCGCAACTGCGCTGGTTGTGCTGTCTTGAATGTGCATCGGGTGGGCGCTCTGCCACCCGCCAAAATCAGGCATCCAGTTTCTGGGCCATAAAACCTCCATCAAAGCTGGGACAGCTATAGGCTTGTACAACAGCCTCAACAACCCGCCTGCCTAGGAGGTGCGGCGGGTGATGAAATCCTGCATCATCTCCACCAACATCGGCGCCTGTTTGGGCGTGATCACATGCCCCATGCCCTCGATCAGATGGTTGTCGCAATGCGGGACCAAACCAGCAATCTCCGCGCCCGCCTCCGGCGGGATCAGCGTGTCCTCAGTACCATGGATCACCTGACACGGTAGTGCCACTTTGGTCAGATCCTGCCGCCGATCGGTGGAGGCAATCACCGCAAGCACCTGTCGGTTGATACCCTCCGGATCAAACGCCCGATCGTAGGCCTGCGCCGCCTGTGCGCCGACCTCTTCCTCCGTCATCGGATAGGCCGGACTGCCCCAGTGAGCATACTCCGCAACGCCATTGGCAATATAGGTCTCCCGATCCACATCCCGCGCCAACAGCGTCGCCAACCATTCCGCATTTCCGCCCCGCGCCGCAAACGGCCGCGCGGTGGCCATCACAATGGTCGCACTCAACAGGCGGTCTGCACGATCCATACACAACAGCTGCACAATGGCACCGCCCATCGACATGCCAAACACATGCGCCTTCGCAAGCCCTAGCGCATCCATCACACCAACCACGTCTTTCGCCATATCGTTCAGCGTATAGGCCGCAGGCACAGGCGCCCCGGCCAGTGCCGCTGCCGTAATCTCATCCGCGCCGCTGGCCACACCGTCCTTGGGACACCGCTGCGACAGCCCAACATCGCGGTTGTCAAACAGCACCACGCGATAGCCAGCCGCCGCGAGACCCTCATAAAATTCCGTAGGCCAATGGATCAGCTGCGACCCCAACCCGCGAATGAGCACCAGTGGCACGCCATCTTGCGGACCATAGGTCTCCACCTCAATCTGAATGCCATTTGCGGTGATCTGCATTGTGCGGGCTCCTTTTGTTGAACGCAGGATATCTGAGCCGTCCATGAAGTAAATCGCTCTCTTCTGTCCTCTCGCTGCGTAAGTGCCTCAACACAAAACCGCATTTCCCAAAATCGCACGCAACTTGTCTGTAGTTCTCATAAAACCGGCCTAAATCCCCAAAACACCTCTGCCAAAGACTCCCACATGTTTAACGGGTTAAAGAGAGGAGACCTACATTTGGAAGCCATTATCATACTGATTGCTTTGATCTGCGCGGTGGTTTTGATGCCCACTTTTCAGGCCGCAAAGACCACAAAAACTTGCCTAGACGCAGAGATCCCCACATATCTCAGCCATCCTCAACATTCCGCCCCAATCCGTCGCACCGCAGCTTTGCAAGGCCCAAACCCACGGCACGCCCCACAACGCAAGGCACCTCAAGGCGCCCGGACCTTGAAGGGCTTGAATTGCCCCCTATTCCACAAAGCCTCACAATTGTCGGCAAAGCTTATGTGATTGACGGCGATACCATCCGCATAAGCAAAACAAAGATACGAATTGCTGGCATTGATGCTCCCGAAGTGGACATGCCTTGGGGGCAAAAGTCAAAATGGGCAATGGTGAAAATTTGCAAAGGCCATGTAGTTACAGCCAAATTGGACGGCGAACGATCATATGATCGACTGGTGGCGACCTGCTATCTTGCCGACGGAACTGACATTGGTGCGGAAATCGTCAAACAAGGCCACGCGCTTGACCTGCCGCATTTCTCCGGAGGCAAATACAGGCACCACGAGCCAGATGGCGCAAGGCGGCGTCTGGCAAATGGCAAATTTGGGCATCGCTCCATCAAAAGGTCAGCAGCGAGCTAAACACTGGCCTCGGGCAACCTCCCAACCTCAGAGCACCTGCCAATTTCAACCACACCTGCGTCGCACATTTGGGCGCAGGTGTGACACCAAGACAAGTCGGCAGTTAGATGATAGAACAGCCTGATCTTATTGCAGAGCCACCCCCATGCCACGCCCCCTTCCCCACCAAGGCCCTCAAACCTTCCTCACCTATACGGGCATGGAAACCGACCTAATCTTCACCCAAGGCATCGACTTGCCCGGTTTTGCCAGCTTCCCGCTACTGCAAACACCAGAAGGTCGTGCACATCTCACCCGCTACGCCACCAACCTTGCCGCCATCGCATCCCAGACCAACTGTGGCGTGATTATGGAAAGCGCCACATGGGTTGCCAGTGCCGACCGGGCAGCACCTTTGGGCTATGACGCGCCCGCCTTGACCGCTGCCAACCGCGACGCCATCAACCTTCTATCAGACCTCCGCGCCACGTTTGGCAACATGCCCAACCTGATCAGCGCGAACATTGGCCCACGGGGGGATGCTTATGCCGCCGACACCCAAATGACCGCCGCCGAAGCCGCCGCATATCACACGCCTCAAATCGCCACATTGGCACAAACCGACGCCGACCTGATCACCGCCTACACCATGGCGGACCCAACCGAGGCGATTGGCATTCTGCAGGCATGCCGTACGCATGACATGCCCTGCGTGATTGCCTTCACAGTGGAAACCGATGGCAACCTGCCAACCGGCAATACACTTGAAGCCGCCATCACGCAGGTAGATGCTGCCACCGACAACTATGCCGCCTACTACATGATCAACTGCGCCCACCCGGACCATTTTGCGGATGTCCTGACCAACGCCCCATGGGCCCGCCGCATCGGCGGCATCGTGGCCAACGCCTCCCGCTGCAGCCATGCGGAACTGGACAACGCCACTGAGCTGGACGCAGGCACCCCCGCAGAACTTGGCCGACAGCTGGCAGATTTGCAGCGACAGCATCCACAGCTTCGCGTGCTTGGGGGCTGCTGTGGCACCGACATGGCCCACATCACGGAAATCGCACACCGGATTTCGCCCTAAAGAGCCGATCCGCTGCGGGCTGTATTATCGACGCGGAGCAACGGCGAGACCTACTCCACTTGTCGCGACCAATCTGGATGTCGCGCCACACCGCGATAACGCCTTCCTTTACGGTCCACGCCTGCTACGTTGCTGAGCAAATTGAGTCAGGCAGGACTATCTAACCGATGACGTATCTAAAAACCGCCGCCCGCGCGCTGGCAGTCTCGCTGTTATGCATGGCCCCCCTAACCTTTTCCGCAACCGCACAAACCGCCGATGCCACAGAGCTGGCCTTCTGGAAGTCTGTGGGCACCTCTGGCAATGCAAAACTGTTGCAAGCCTATTTGGACGCCTATCCAGAGGGCAGTTTTGCGGCCTTGGCGCAGATCATGATTACCGACCTCGGCGGCGACACCACACCGCCGCCTGCGGAGAAAACCGCCGTCGTCCCCACCACGGAAACGCCCTCCCAATCCCCGTCCGCGGACTTACTGGCAATGGGCGATCGCTGCGAAGAGCTGGCCGCCCACCCCGAGGACACAACCAGCAGCTTCCCTGGCGTGGCATCTTCCGCCATCGCATCCCATCTTAATGCCGCCATTGACGCTTGTTTGCAGGCCACCGAACTGGGCGACGCCAAATACGACTTTGCGCTTGGCCGTGCCTACTATGTCGCCTCAGATCCGGCCAACAACGAGAAATACTTCCGCATTGCAGCCGACAAAGGTCACGTGCTTGCCACCTATTGGTTGGCGATTGGCTACATCTATGGCGATTTTGACACCCCTCAGGACTGGGACAAAGCAGGCGCACTCCTCGCACGTCCAACCCAGAAAGATCACGGCCACTCACTGCTGTTTTTGGGGCAATACTACGCCTTTCATGCCAAGGACCCGAGCCTGAAATCAAAGGCAGAACCGCTGCTGGAAAAAGCCGGCAAACTTGGCCGCGCCGACGCCTATGCGCATTTGGGTTACATGTATGAGACCGGTCAAGGTGTGCGCAAAGACACCATGTTTGCCAAGTTTCACTACGAAACGTCCATTGAGCTTGCCGGTGCAGACGCCCGGACAGCCAAGTTCTACTTGGCCCGGATGTATTTCAAAGACATCGAAAAAAACTCATCTGGCCTGACGTACCACTACTCCGACTTGTTCAGAACCGAACGATTGCAAATGCTCGATTATCTCAAGGACACCGCACCGGTTTTCAAAGAGGCCTATGACATATGCGTCACCGAGACTGCGCGGTTTTATTACGATGTTGTCAAATTCTCCGTGGACACATTTGAAGTGGATCCGGCGGACATTCCGGGCTTCAAGAAAATGGAATTAGAAAACGCAATCAACCTGCGCGCAGACCTTCTTCATGACTTGCACAATGCCATGGGTGAGCGCGATGCCAAGCATCCGCTCAAACACAAGAAACACACAGAGCAGGACATCGCGACAGGTCTCCAATCTCTGCGCACCAAAACCGCCAACATCGATCAAACTCTTCTGAACGCCCGCAGGCGGCTCGCACCAATTCAGGCCTACAATGACGGAGTGGCAGCGGGCAAAAAATGCGCCAAAATCAACGATCGGTTCCGGAACAATTACTATGGGGCTGACGTGCAAAATACCTGCGCAATTGATCTCGATTTTTCGCTGGATTTTGTGGTGAACATCGGCAGCGGAAAACCAAAGTTGGAGCACAAAAGGTTCACGGTCAAAGCTGGGAAAACGTACACAACGGAAGTCTCCATCAGATCTTTGGGGGGAACGTCTACCGAAATGACCGGAAGCATTTGTCCGGTATCTGACAAAAATGAAATGACGGCAGATGGCGGCCTCAGGTGCGTTACATCCAAACCCATGGTCTGGGTGAAAGCGCAGTTGTTCTTTGACCTTGAGGAAATCCACAAAGTCTTGTTGGGATTTGCCATCGTTTCACGATGACGTTTCTCTTGGACCAATCTGTCAGCGAACAATCCCAGTGCCCGATCTGCCGCAATCTTGCAGCAGAAATACAGTTGCCGCCTGAATCGCGTTCCCAAAACCGTGTAAGAACTACCCCTAAAATCGCTTACCAACATCAATGTGCTCCAAAAAACACCTCGGCGACACAGGGGCATAAGGCAGTGCCAACCCATTTGCCTCAAAAAATCTCACGCAACGCCGTTGACTCCCCCCGTTAGCACCCCTACCTCTTTCGCCGTTAGCACTCGCCTACGGGGAGTGATAACGACTCCGCTGAGGAGTCAGGGAGATACTCTAGATAGGGAAACCTAGTCATGGCTTTTACACCTCTGCATGACCGCGTGCTTGTACGCCGCGTTGAAAGCGACGAAAAAACCGCCGGCGGTCTGATCATTCCAGAAAGCGCCAAAGAAAAACCAGCCGAAGGCGAAGTTGTATCCGTAGGCGCTGGCCTGCGTGACGACAAAGGCGCGCGCGTTGAGCTCGACGTCAAAGCAGGCGACACCGTCCTGTTCGGCAAATGGTCCGGCACCGAAGTCACCGTTGACGGTGAAGAGCTGCTGATCATGAAAGAATCCGACATCATGGGCATCATTGCCTGATCGTCTGACCGACATTTACGAATTTAGGAGCCAATATCATGGCAAAAGACGTCAAATTTGACACCGAAGCGCGCAACGCAATGCTGCGCGGCGTGAACGTACTGGCAGACGCCGTTAAAGTGACCCTCGGCCCAAAAGGCCGTAACGTTGTTCTGGAGAAATCCTTCGGCGCACCACGCATCACCAAAGATGGTGTTTCTGTTGCCAAAGAGATCGAACTGGAAGACAAGTTCGAGAACATGGGCGCACAGATGGTCAAGGAAGTTGCTTCCCGCACCAACGACGAAGCAGGCGACGGCACAACAACCGCGACTGTTCTGGCTCAAGCGATCGTCAAAGAAGGCCTGAAGCAGGTTGCAGCTGGCCTGAACCCAATGGATCTGAAGCGCGGCATCGATCTGGCAACTGCCAAAGTTGTTGAAAACATCGTTGCCTCCGCACGCGAAGTGAAAGACTCCGACGAAGTTGCGCAGGTTGGCACCATCTCCGCCAACGGCGAAGCTGAAATCGGCCAGCAGATCGCAGACGCGATGCAGAAAGTTGGCAACGAAGGCGTTATCACTGTTGAGGAAAACAAAGGTCTGGAAACAGAAACCGATGTTGTTGAGGGCATGCAGTTCGACCGCGGCTACCTCTCCCCTTACTTCGTGACCAACGCTGACAAGATGATTGCAGATCTCGAAGACTGCATGGTTCTGCTGCACGAGAAGAAACTGTCTTCCTTGCAGTCCATGGTGCCACTGCTTGAGCAGGTGATCCAGTCTCAGAAGCCTCTGCTGATTATTGCTGAAGATGTTGAAGGCGAAGCCCTGGCAACTCTGGTTGTGAACAAACTGCGCGGCGGCCTGAAAATTGCTGCTGTCAAAGCTCCTGGTTTCGGCGATCGCCGCAAAGCCATGCTGCAGGACATCGCTATCTTGACCGGTGGTCAGGTGATCTCCGAAGATCTGGGCATGAAGCTTGAGTCCGTGACTATGGACATGCTGGGCACAGCCAAGAAAATCGAAATCACCAAAGACGAAACAACCATCGTTGACGGTGCTGGCGAGAAAGCTGAGATCGAAGCACGTGTGGCTCAGATCCGCACGCAGATCGAAGAAACCTCTTCCGACTACGACCGTGAGAAGCTGCAAGAGCGCGTTGCCAAACTGGCAGGCGGTGTTGCTGTGATCCGTGTTGGCGGCATGACCGAAGTTGAAGTGAAAGAGCGCAAAGATCGTGTTGACGATGCTCTGAACGCAACCCGCGCTGCTGTACAAGAAGGCGTGATCGTTGGTGGTGGTGTTGCTCTGGTTCAGGCCGGTAAAACACTGGAAACTCTGGAAGGTGCAAACGCTGACCAGAACGCCGGTATCGTGATCGTGCGCAAAGCCATCGAAGCGCCTCTGCGTCAGATCGCTGAAAACGCTGGTGTTGACGGTGCGGTTGTTGCGGGCAAGATCCGTGAATCTTCCGACAACACATTTGGCTTCAACGCTCAGACCGAAGAATATGGCGACATGTTCGCATTTGGTGTGATCGACCCGGCCAAAGTGGCGCGCACAGCTCTGGAAGACGCAGCCTCCATCGCGGGCCTGCTGATCACCACCGAAGCTATGGTTGCTGACAAGCCAGCCAAAGACGGCGGCGCAGCCGGCGGCGGCATGCCTGACATGGGCGGCATGGGCGGCATGGGCGGCATGATGTAAGACGAACTTTCGCAAGAAAGTTCTGTCTAAGCGTCAGGCGATTGGCCCGCTAGGGCCGATCTGCCGAGAGCTCTCGCCAGAAAAGTTTAAAGGGTCGCCTCCGGGCGGCCCTTTTCTTTTTGCAGAGGATGTATGAGAGACTGATTGAAAGTCCAAAGTGGATATCGCTGCATCTTTCAGGAACGGCCTTTGAGCGCTGCGCCAGACCTTGCATGCCCGATTGTGGGTGACCATGTGCTTGGCGCTTAAGCCCAAATTCCAACTAATTGGGAGACCTCTCAGAAAAGCCGAAGTCACAGGTAGAGTGAGGTAATAGTTCAATAGAGCCACTTCACTGTGAATAAAACGACCTCTAAAGAACAATTTAGACGTACTTTGCGCGTGGATATGGACCGTAGAGGCGGCTATTCCACATCCATTGATTGAAAAATTTGCGGCTGATGGGACGGTGAAGAAGCTGACCTCAGCCTCAAGTGATCGAGAGGTAGATTAGAATGGCGTACTCTGTTGGATTTGGGCTGTACGGAAAAGTAGATACTTACGAACCGAAGCCGAATATTCGGCCATTAGACGGGGACACAAAAAAAATCCGGCTTATTGATCCAACGCAAGATGAAGGCACCCGTTTCACCGGCATTGGTTTTTCGAATGTAGGTCGACATGTGTTACCCGAAAACATGCCAACTCTTGCGAGACGCGAAGGCGCGGGGCTGTCTATCTACCCGAAGCTCGATTTCCATCGCCTAAACGGCCTAGCGCTTGTCTCTCAGAAGGTCAAAGATGCAATTGAGAGTTTCGACCCCTCAGCCCACCAGTTCTTTCCTGTCCAAGTGACAGTAGGCAAAAGTGATGAAGAATACGGAGTTTACTATATTTTGTTCCTCGGCAACAGAATAGAGACCCTTGAGCGTCAATTGAGCGGCCCTTACAATAAAATTGGAATATGTTCAGCCCTTGTCTATGGCGAAGGAGAGCTGACCCTGAATAGCAAGAAAATTGGTGGTCATCACCTGTGGGTCGATCCATTCGTCGCCCTAGGCATGAATTTCTTTTTCATTTCTGATGAAATTATGCTTCATTTCAAAAACTTGGGTATCACTGGATTGGGCGATTTAGATCGGTACATTCGAATCCCCGAAACTAAAGATAGTGTCCAACAGTAGTTCGAAAGCGCTTGCGACGATCTAGTACGTTAAGTGCGTTTCTCCAATTGGGGAAACGCCCACGTTCACATCAAACAATTTCCACAACACCGTTCCCTCACGCTAAGCTCTGCGCATGCAAACCAGTTCAAAGGCCCATCATGTTCAAACACCTCGCTCTCGCCGTCATCACAGCAGCAACAATCGGGTCCACCGTGCCCGCGTCCGCAGGAGACGGAGACTTCATCGGAGAAATTCTGATGTTTGGTGGCACGTTCTGTCCCCGCGGCTACATCAAGGCAGATGGCCAAATACTTCCCATCGCAACGAACCAAGCCCTTTTTAGCCTGTATGGCACCAACTACGGCGGCGATGGCCGCACCACCTTTGGTGTCCCTGATCTGACGAGGTTTGCACCGGAGGGCATACTGTATTGTGTAGCCGATCAGGGCATCTTTCCATCGCGCAGCTAAATCTGTCCGGAGTGTCCACGTCGGGCACTCCGAGACACTACTTGATAAACCCGTTATGCCGCTCCGCCCCGGCCTTCAACCGCCCACTCTCATCAAAATCGCTGTCCGCATTAAACCGCATCAACGGGCGCTGATCGAAGCCATCCACAAGCCCCGCCTGCCCGTCAAGCACGCCCGCCAGTCGCGCCTGCAATGCCGTTTTCTCAGCGCCCTCAAAATACCCGTGCACCCCATGCACGACCTCAGGCACATACACGTCAAACCCCAGATACCGCAGCGTATAGGCAGAGGGCCACAGCAGCATATTGACGTCGCCTTCTTTGCCGCCCGGCCCACATTCAGCAGGCCCCGCCCCGGTGGTCACACAAAACAGCGCCCGTTTGCCCCGACAGCGCCCCGTGTCAAACCGCTCCTCCACCGTGTGCAAATCGCCATGTACCAGCGCGCGATCAAACCAGCCTTTTAAGACGGCAGGTGGCGCAAACCACCACAACGGGAAGTGAAAGATGATCTGATCCGCCTGCCGGATCTTCTCCGCCTCTGCTGCCATATCCATAGGCACCGTACCCGCCGCGACCGCCGCCTCATGCGCCTTTAACGGATCAAACGGCCCGGCCTCATCCTGCCCAAAATGCCGCGCGCCCTCGGTGGCATCGAACTGATGCGCCGACAGATCACTCCACAACACCTCATGCCCCGCCGCTGCGCAAGCAGCCGCCGAAGCCTCCGCCCAAGCGCCGGTAAAAGACTGTCGGCTGGGGTGCGCCAAAACAATGAGCGTGGTGGTCATGGGCTGTCCTTCAAAATGTCCCAAACCGCCTACACCCGTTGCCCCAATTTGCGCAACACCGGGCGGTGGGAAAACCCTCAAAGGCCTGCGTTCTCCCGGAAATATGCACCTCCGCAAAACAGTCGCGATACAGACGTATTACCGACGTGGATTCTGCCCGCAAAAGCTTTGATTAACCGCAACCTTGCGACAGCGCAGACATCCCGGCGTCGCTCAGCATATAGATGCCTTTGTCGACCTTCTCAAACCAGCCATAGTGGTTGTCCCGCATCATCGTCGTGGCTTTCTCAACGCCCGTGCCTTTGACAACATCCCGACCACGCGACGCCCCGTTTTCATTGAGAAACTTCGCACATTTTTCCGCATCCTGCCGATACACAGTGACTTTCTCACCCCGCATACCGCCAGTATTGGGATCACCCTCAAGGCGAGAAAAAGCCTTCAAAAGCCGCGCCTTACGCAGCTTCGACTTGCGTGGCTGAAACGGCACAGGATCACAATGCACCTCCACAGCGCTGTCTTTGAGCCGCACCGACAACACCCCAAGACCAAGCCGTTTGCACAGGCCGATGTTGCCGGAAAACGCCTTCCAACCTGTGCGACCTTTCCAACGCGGCACCGCCACATAAACAGCATCCGTCACCGCCTGTCGCGCCACGGCTTGCTGCAGTAACGTCAACGAGAACCCCGTTTTTAACTCAATGATAACAGGCTCTTCTCCATCCTTCACCGCCACCACATCCGCAGCGCCCACTTCGGCTTTCACCTCAAAGCCGCGCGCCTCCAGCCATGTTTTGACCGGCGCATAAAGTTCGGTTTCTGCCATCTTGCCCATGCCCTTTGGTAACGCCAAAAAACCTCGATGCCTACCGCAATTGCCACGGCCAGACGTTCCGCTCTTGAGCCTGCCCAATGCCCTGTTACCTTGGTCCAAATTCTTGTTGCGAGGTTCCGATGCGGTTTCTGACTACATTTTTGTTTTTGCTGTCCTTTTCAAGTATCGCATCGGCTAATTGCTCCGGACCAAACGTCTATTCGTCCTTGGCAGAAAGCGAACGCCAAGCCCTCGAGACCAAAGCCGCAGAAGCCCCCTTCTCCGAAGGCCTGCTCTGGCGAGCTGAGAAAAACGGCGTGGTCAGCCACCTAATCGGCACCTTCCATGTGCACTTGCCAGAACACGCCGCCATGGTCACCCGATTGGAAGAGCTAACCCCGCAGCCTGAAAAGGTTTTTCTCGAACTCACCGACGAAGATCAACTCGGCTTTCAACGTCACCTCACGCTAAATCCCGACAGCTACCTGATCCAATCCGGTCCTTCTCTGATTGACCGCCTTGGCCCAGAGCTCTGGGAGCGCGTTGCTGTGCAATTGCAGGAACGCGGCATGCCCGCCTTTCTCGCCGCCCGTTACCAACCTTGGTTCCTCGGCATGACCTTAATGCTGCCGCCCTGCGCCTATGAGATTGTTAAGTCAGGAAAAAAAGGCCTCGACCAACAAATCGCGGCCATGGCCAAAACCAACAACCTGCCCACACAATCTCTCGATAGCATCGACGGTCTGCTGACCATGCTGGCCTCCGACCCACTTGAAGAGCAGATGGAAGACCTGCGCTGGAGCCTGTCGCTCAACACGGACCTCGCCGCGCCCGACCTGATGGGCGCGATGGTGGCTATGTATCTCGATGAGACCATTCAGCTTATTTGGGAGTTTAGCTCCGCCGAAACCTTCAAGACCGCCGGAGAAGACGAAGACAAAGCCCGCCTGGCCGCCCTTCTGAAACAAGCTGAGGACGACCTGATCGTCGCCCGCAATACAGCCTGGACCGAGGTGCTGACCAAAGAGTTGGCCCAAACCCCGGCACTCGTGGCTGTGGGCGCCCTACACCTGCCCGGCGAAACAGGCGTGCTTGCACAATTGCAAAACGCTGGCTTCACCCTCACCCGCGTGCCTCTCAAATCCGCTGAAAACAACTGATCACCGCGCCGCGGAGTCGCAGGCGCAACCCCAGTCGTGACAAACGTCCCGCGCCCTTCTATAAGGCGCGCAACTCCACCGTTTTTCTTTGTTTTTAAGGACGTCGCGACATGACAATTCAGGTTTTTGGCCACAAATCCCCCGACACCGATTCCACCGGCTCTCCAATTATCTGGGCGTGGTATCTGTCTGAAATCAAAGGCACACCAGCCGAAGCAAAGCTGCTGGGTGAGCCCAACACCGAAGCAGCATGGCTGTTGAACCGCTGGGATCTGCCAAAGCCGGCGATCATCGCAGACGTGGCTGATGAGGCCGCTGTTGTAATTGTAGACACCAACAACCCAGCTGAGCTGCCAGCCAACATCAACGGCGCGGACGTTCAGGCGATCATCGACCACCACAAACTGGTGGGCGGCCTTGAAACCAAAGGTCCAATCGACATCACCATTCGCCCTGTGGCCTGTACCGCCACCATCATGTTTGACCTGATGGGCGACATCGAGATGCCGGACTGGATCAAAGGCACCATGCTGACCTGCATCCTGTCTGACACGCTGGAATTCCGCTCCCCAACCACCACCGATCACGACAAAGCGGTTTGTGTTAAGCTGGCTGCAGATTTGGGCATCGACATCCCATCTTATGCCGCTGAAATGTTTGCTGCAAAATCCGACGTGTCGTCTTTCTCAGACGCCGAACTTCTGCGTATGGACTCCAAAGAATACGCCGTAGACGGCACCAAATTCCGCGTATCGGTTCTGGAAACCACCAGCCCCTCCACCGTGCTGGACCGCAAGGCATCTTTGATGGAAACCATGACCACCGTGGCATCTGAGGACGGCGTGGAACAGGTTTTGCTGTTTGTGGTCGACATTCTGAACGAACAATCCACCCTGCTGGTGCCAAACGATCTGGTGAAAACCGTGGCCGCCAAGTCCTTTGACGTTGAAGCCTCTGGCGACACTGTTGTGCTGCCAGGTGTCGTGAGCCGCAAAAAACAGATCATTCCAAACCTGAAAGTTTGATCCTGATCTGAGTGAATACGAAAGGCCGGTTCTCATCAGAGCCGGCCTTTTTACTTTAGTCTGTCTTAAAGGCGTTCTGCATATCCATCATCTGGATCATCTGTAAATTGGCGCGGTTCACCGCGTGATCTTGATTGTCTTCAAGCCATTGCTTGGCCTCACCTTTTGACACCTTCCCGCTTGCGACACCGCGAGACAATGCACCCAACTGGTGCCGGTTGAACTGCCCACCAACAGAGAACGTATCTTTCGCAAGTTCTGGGGGCTCCGCATAAGCCACCTGTGGACCGCCAAGCTTGGCCGGCAACATTGCCAACTGCGCCTCAATGCGCTCCAAGTTCATAAAAGCAAATACCCCGCCACCAACACACACGACGGCTCCAACCAAAAAGGATAGGCCGGATTTCTTTCGATGGGGCGCTGCATACCCGTCGCGCGACACATCTTGTTCCCAAGGCTGCTTCTTGCTGGAGTTTGGCTCTCCACCTTCCGAAATGCGCTTGTGTTCGATTTTTTCCAGTCGCTTTTTAAAGTCGTCCTGCATCTCAAAATCCTCAAACCAAAATCACTACGCCATCAGCGACCAACACATCACTGATGGCACCAATGTAACGATTGGATGGATCTTTCTTGGGCCAAATTGCGACATTTCAACTTTCGGTTGTTTTGCGCCGTCAGCTCTCAGTCCCGCAATACAATCTACCGCGTTTCGCAGACACCACCGGAAGTCCTGCCTCTGCAAGCCAATCCCACAGCTCAGCCCAAAGCGCTTCCCGCCCTTTGCGAAACGCCCCTTCATGCCCAATTTTCTTTGCGCCAAGCTGCTTGGGTGTGCGTACCACCATATTTGCTTTTGCCTTTGAATAATGGCCCAACGTGTCGCCACAGGCTGTGTTTGTCGCAATAGGATCGTCAGACATCACCCAGGCGCATATTGGGCTGTCCACGCCGTCAAACTGATGGGAATATCGTCCTGCCGCGAGATCCGGCAACAGATAGCTGCGCCGTGCACTCCATCGCCGCCAAGTCTTGAACACATGCGGCGGCAGCGCCTCGCCCCCCCAAAGACCACCTGACGGAATATACCCATGCCGCGCAAGACAGTAGCTCCCGTAACCCCACCACCAAAACAGCTCCAACGGGACATTGCGCGGCTTATGTACCCCCCAGTGCCCATTTCCCACGGCCACAAACGCATGACGCGTCACCTTCTTATGGTTCTGCATAAACCCAACAAACTGTCCGCCAATGCTGTGTCCCAAGGTGGTCAACGGCATCGCGGGTGCAAGGCTCTCCAGATGGTCCAAAGCCGCAACCATATCCAGCTGTCCCCAATCGGGATAATCAATCCCGCTTTGGGCAAGGTTCTCGGCACCAGACTCTCCAATGCCGCGAAAATCATAGGTCAACACCACCGCGCCTTGCGCCGCCAAAAAGGCCGCAACATGACGGTAAAATCGGCGCGGAAACCCCGTGCCTGCGGAAATCATAACAGCTAGACGCGGTGCTGCTCCGCGATAGATCGTGCCCGCCAACTCCCAGCCGTCCTCCGCGCGAAATCTGATATCCTCGACAGTCACGTCACCTTGATCCAACATCACTCTTGTTCCTCACGCCATTCCGCCTGATCAATCACGTCCTCGGCGTTCTCCGCCAAATGGGTTAGAAACCGGCCAATGACCTCTTGCTCCGCCGCATCAAATGGCTCCAACAAAAGTCCGTTGACGTGCTGCACAAAGGGCACCGTACGTTGCACTAAGCTTTCCGCAGCCGGTTCCAGATAAATTCTCACCACGCGCCCGTCTGCGTCTTGCCGCGCACGGCGCACAAAACCACGATCCACCATGCGGTCAATCAACCCGCTGAGACTGGATTTGCGCATCGACAACGCCTTGGCCAAATCGGTGACAGTCTGCCCATCACGCCGCGACAAAAGCACCAAGACGCCGTGTTGCGGCATCGACAAATCGGCCAAGGCCTGGGTCTTGCGCTCCGAAGCCCGCGAAATCGCTGCCTGCGCCTTGTTCATCAGAAAGAAAATCTTGGGAGGTCTTGCCATTTTTAGGTCGCATCCGAATTACTCTCATTAATTCGTATGCGAACTTTTTGAGCAAAAAAACCTGCTTTCTGCGTGACGTTGCGAGACCCTCACACACAACAGCGGGCGCTGCACCTGCAACGCCCGCACTATCTCACCTTGATTTCAGACGCTTAGCCAGAACTAAGATCACAAGCCACCACTGGTGCGCCCTCTTCAAAAACAAGCACCCCGCAGGCGGGCACGCGATGCCCACCAACGCTCGCGGAGAAGCTGTTGTAGTTCACCACAAACTCATAGGTTCCAAACCGCCGCCGACGCACACCGTCCTGCATCGGCGACATGGCAACGCCAGCCTGTTCACAGGCCATGGACACAACCTGATCCCAAAGCGCCTCATCCGGGAAACTGCCCAGATACCAACGCTTGCCTTGCCCCATCAGAACTGGATCTCCTCCTGAGACCTTCAGAAGGACCTTTGCTGAACCTGACAGCCGTTCATGCCAATGCTCCACCCGGCCACCGCCGGACACATCCATGCCGGCCTGTGGCGGAAGGCTCTCAATCAAGTCAACCCGAACATCCAAGTTGGGCACGCCCGGACGGCCCTTGGCCGGGATCGAGAACTCTTCGGTGATGGCTCCGGTCCGCGGTCCCATCACGGCCAGCGCATTCGCTTCGGAAATCGCCAGAACCAACGCGGGATCCAATGTGGCGAGGCCCGGCGCAAACACCGCCTTGTAACCCGTGAAGTCCCGACACGACGCGCTCACGATATCCACTGACAGCCCGGCCCGGCGCAACCCGCGATAGGCAGAAAACACCAATCGGAAGTAATCAAACCCGGCGCCTTGCGGCTGGGTTTTCCATGCCCAATCAGAGGCATAGTCAAACACCAGCGCCACATCTGCCTGTTGGGTGTCCTGCTCTTTCAGCATGTCGAGCACACCGGCCACCGCCCGCGCCTCGTCCATGCCAGGTGCGTCCACACCATCCGGCGCCTGCAACCCGGCGTGCATCTGCTCTTGGGCAAACGGCGCCTGCCGCCACCGGAAGTAACTCACCACTTCGGCCCCATGAGCAAAGGCTTCCAACGCCCAAAGCGCCACCATGCCCGGCAAAGGTGCAGGGTTATACGGTGCCCAATTCACAGGCCCAGGCTGCTGTTCCATAACCCACCAGCGGCCTTTGCCAACCGCGCGATAAAGATCATGATGGAAGGCTTGAAAATCGGGATCGCCCTGCCGCAGGAACCGCGCCTTGTGCTCATCCGTGGCTTCCAGCCGGTCCGACAAGAACCCAATTGGGTAGCTGTCCCAGCTCGCAATATCGAGATCTTCGCCCACATCAAAATGGTCAAATTCCAGAATGCGCCCCATGTAGTTGTGGATCAGCGGGGCATCCGTATGCGCCTTCAAAATGTCAGCCTGCACCTTGTTGAACGCCACAACCTGATCACTTGAAAAGCGGCGGAACGCCAGCACATGAGCCGGGTTTGGGTCTGTCACGGTCAAGTTTGGCAAATCGATCTGATCAAACGCCGCATACTCCATCGACCAGAACACATTACCCCAGGCCTCATTGAGCGCCTCCACTGTGCCATAACGCGCCTCACACCAGCCCTGAAACGCCCCTTTGGCGGACTCTGAGTAGCTGATTGTGGTGTCGTGACAGCCATATTCATTGTCGGTCTGCCAGGCAGCCACATGCGGGTTCTTACCATAACGCTCTGCCACAATCTGCGTGATGCGGGCGCATTCCTGACGATAACCTTGATGGCTGAAACAATAGTGCCGGCGTGAGCCAAATTTGCGGGGTGCGCCGTTCTCGTCCACCGCCAGCATGTCGGGGTGTTTATCGACCATCCAACGAGGTGGCGTTGCCGTTGGCGTGCCCAGCACCACTTTCAGTCCCGCAGCGCCCAGAACCTCAATTGCCCGGTCCAGCCACTCCAGGGTCATCTGCCCCGGCACAGCTTCCATCCGGCTCCAGGCAAATTCACCAATCCGCACCCAACGGATGCCAGTCGCAGCCATATCCGCCGCATCCTTGGCCCAGTTCTCTTCCGGCCAATGCTCAGGATAATAACAAACGCCCAATTCTTGTTTCATAAGATTACCCGTGGTTCCGCCACCCCTTGGGCCGCGTTGTCTATTGCAAAGACCATGCCGTTCTCCGGCGTCTCTGCCAATGCCTTTTCGTCGATGCCCTCGCGGGCGGAGGTCACAAACAGCGTGGTCAAACCATCGCCACCAAAGGCCGGACAGCTGCTGTGCTGCCCGCCCACGGCTACGGATTTCAGGAAATTACCCTCAGGGTCATAGGCGGCCACACGCGCCGCCCCCCATTGCGCAATCCAGATATTGCCTTCCGCATCCACAACCGCGCCGTCGGGGTTCAACCCATCCTCATTGAGATCGAGAAAAACCTCTGCTTTGCCAATCGGCCAACCTGTCTCCGCATCTACAGTTTGACGCATCACCAATTTGGTGACCGTGTCGGTGTAGTAGGCACAGTCACGCGACTTATCGAAACAAATCGCATTGGAAATTGTCACGTTTGAGACCAGCTTGCGCAACGCACCGTCAAAGTAACGATAGATCGCACCGGCTTTGCGTTCCGCATTTTTTCCCATGGTGCCGATCCAAAAACCGCCCCACGGGTCTGCGCGTCCGTCATTGGAGCGTGTCACCGGATTGTCCGCCTCCAATGAACACAGGTATTCCTGCTCTTCCGTGTCGAGATAAAACAGCCAAAGCGCCGTTTCAGACGCAAGGATCAGCGTGTCGTAGTCCACCCATCCGGCTGCGGACACATGTTCATCAAACTGCCACTCAAGCGCCTCACCATCCTTCTGGCTCAGCATCCGTTTGCCAACAATATCAAACCAAAAGAGCTGCTTGCGCTCCGGGTGCCACAGTGGGCCCTCGCCCAACGCACACGGCCTGTTGTCAAAAATAGTGCTCATGCAAATGCCTCGTCATAGGCGGCCACGATGGCCTCTGCCCGCTGGCGCACATCCTCCACGCTCATGCCCGATTTGTAAATCGCAGAGCCAATGCCAAATCCATCTGCACCAGCGGCAATCCACTCGCCAAAATTCTCAGGCCCAGCGCCACCCACGGCGTATACTTTGCTGTCTTTGGGCAGTACCGCTCGCACGGCATTGAGGCCACCCGGCCCGGCCATATTGCCGGGGAACAGCTTCAGCCCAGTTGCACCCGCTTTCAATGCCGCAAAAGCTTCCGTCGGCGTAAACACCCCTGGCCAGCTCTCCAAGCCAAGTTTGGCGGTATGCGCAATTACCTCGGTATCGCAGTTGGGAGAAACAATCAGCTTGCCGCCCACGCTTGCCACCGCATCCACCTGTGCAACCTCGAGCACGGTCCCTGCGCCCACAAGCGCGCGATCCCCAAAACCCTTCGCCAAGAGTTCAATGCTCTCCAATGGATCAGGCGAGTTCAGCGGCACCTCGATCTTATCGATACCCGCTGCAATGATGGCGTCCGCCATGGCTTCGATCTCACGCGGGGTCACCCCGCGCAAGATGGCAATAATCGACCGGTTCATGTTGTTATCCCAAAAGGTTGCGCGCGGCAGACAGCCCCGCAAGTGTCATGTCCTGACAGTCCACAACGGTTACCCAACCGCCCTGGGCCTTCAGCGCCTCAGCATAGACATCGGAAAGTTGCTGCTCTCCGATCACGGCAATCTGTTGCCCCAACCAATAAGGTCGGGACGCCGCCAGTTCAGCGCCCAAAAGCAAGCCAGACAACCGAGACCGTGCCGCCGCATTGGGCGTGGCATTCAACAGATCACTGGCGCGAATACCAAACAGTTCTGAGGCCAGATTTTCCGGCCGCGACAGGGTCATATCCATGCCCGCCGCAAAGGCCTCTGCATCCCAGCCCTCACCAACCGAATGCTGCAAAACCGATTGTTTACTCAACAACGAGAACAACTCACCGGTCATGAAGGTGCGGAAACTCACAACCTCATCGGCGCTCACATGCGCCCATTTGGTGTGTGTGCCTGGCAAACACAAAACGCCGTCCCAGTTCGGGTTGCGCGACAGGAAACCCGCAATCTGCGTCTCTTCCCCGCGCATCACATCCGCTGGCTTGGTTTGTTTCAACCCGGGCACCACATGCACTCGAAGCCGCGCATCCGTATTGGGCACAAGCACCGGCTGCGGCGCCAACGCGGGCGCAGGCACCGCCGTATAAGGCGCCTCAACCCAGCCTTGGCGGGCGCCCACCATGCCACAGGCGATCACATCCATGGAACCGTCGCCAAGCCAGCTTTCAACCAACTCCAACAAAGCCGCTTCAAACCCGCCAGCCTCGAGTCGCGCCATGCCTTTGTCTGACTGCGCCGTCCCTAAAAGTGTGTCACCTTCCATGGCAAAGGCGCGCAGCTTCGACGTGCCCCAATCCACTCCAATCCATTGTGTTTGCACAGACATACCTTACCCCGAAACCACAACGCCGCCGTCAACCGCCATGCATTGCCCCGTCATCATTCGGCTGGCGTTTGACGCCAAATAAAGCGTGGGGTCAATCATATCTTCCGGCGTCAGATGCTCTTTCAAACACTGCCGCTCCATATGGGCCGCCAACGCTTCCGGGTCGGCCCACATGTCCAGCTGCTTCTGCGTCAGCACCCAGCCGGGGGCCAGCGCATTCACACGGATGCCCTTTGGCCCTAGTTCCCGCGCCAGAGAGCGCGTCATACCGGTGATCGCCGCGTTGGCAGAGGTGTAAATCGGATACCCCGCATTGCCCATGATGTAGCTGATCGAACTAAAATTGATAATCGAGCCACTGCCATCCATCTGCCGCGCCGCTTCCTGACAGGCAAAGAAATAGGCTTTCTGGTTCACCGCCTGCATCCAGTCGTAGAACTCTTCGTCTACCTCATCGAGTGCGTGGCGTTGGTCGTTGGCCGCGTTGTTCACCACCACGTCCAAACCGCCATGCTCCCCCACCGCTTGCTGAATGGTCTCCCGCAGGCGCGGAATGTCAGAGATGTCCCCCTGCATGAACAGAGGCGTTGCGCCGTGCTTGCTCTCCATCTCTGCGATGAAGTCATCTGCCGCCGAGCGCCCGATGATCGCCACCTTGGCACCCTGCGCCATGAACCCATCGGTCAAGGCCGCGCCAATGCCGCTGGCTCCGCCGGTGATGTAAACGGATTTGCCTTTCAAATCAGGAAAAATCGTGCCGGTCATCAGTGGCTCTCCCGTGTGACAAGCCGTGTGTCTTTGCCCACAAGGAAGTCCAGATCAGCCCCCTTGTCGGCCTGCAACACGTGGTCGTAGTAAAGTTTCGCGTAACCGCGGGTATAATGTTCCGGATCAGGTTCCCAAGCCGCGCGACGCGCTTCCAGCTCCGCCTCATTCACCAGCAATTCCAGCACGCCGCCAGATGCAGACACTTTGATCCGGTCCCCGGTTTTCACCAGCGCCAAAGTGCCTCCGGCCTGAGCCTCCGGGCTCACATGCAAAATCACTGTGCCATAAGCCGTGCCAGACATCCGCGCATCCGACACACGGATCATGTCGCGCACGCCTTCTTTCACCAGCTTGCCCGGGATTGGCATGTTGCCGACCTCTGGCATGCCGGGATAGCCTTTCGGCCCGCAGCCTTTGAGCACCAAGATGGTATCTGCGGTCACCGGCAGGTCTGGTTTGTCGATGTTGGCCTTCAGGTCCTCGATGTTCTCAAAAACATAAGCCTCGCCTTCATGCTCCAGTAAGTGATCCGTGGCCGCAGACGGCTTCACAATCGCCCCATTGGGCGCAAGATTGCCACGCAGCACCCGCAGCCCGGCCGCTGGCTTCACCGGATTGTCGAGCGGGCGAATGACGTCGTCATTGTAGATTTCTGCGCCCTCGTGATAGGCCGCAATGTCCTTGCCCAAAACCGTATTCGCCGGGCGCACAAGGTCCTTGAGCTGGCTCAACACAGCAGGCACGCCACCGGCATAACAGAAATCTTCCATCAGATACTTGCCTGACGGCATGCAGTTCACCAGCAGCGGAATGTCTGATCCAATCTCAAAGTCTTTGAGTGTCAGATCCACACCTACACGCCCAGCCATAGCCAACAAATGCACCACCGCATTGGTGGACCCGCCCACAGCCGCATTGGCCAAAATGGCATTCTCAAACGCTTCTTTGGTCAGGATGTCAGACGGTTTCAGGTCCTCATCCACCATCTCCACAATCCGTTTACCGGTCAGATGCGCCAGCGCCATCCGGCGCGCATCGACAGCAGGTAGTGCCGCGTTGGTTGGCAAACTCATGCCCATCGCTTCGACCAGCGACGCCATTGTTGAGGCCGTGCCCATAGTCATGCACACGCCTGCGCTGCGGCTCATGCCACTTTCCGCATTCATGAAGTCCTGCAAGGTCATCTCGCCTGCACGCACCTCCTCCGAAAACTTCCAAACGTCAGTGCCGGAACCAATATCCTTGCCTTTGAACTTGCCGTTCAGCATTGGGCCAGAGCTCACCACAATGGTTGGCAGGTCAACCGAGGCTGCGCCCATCAATTGCCCCGGCGTGGTCTTGTCACATCCGCCCAGCAGCACAACTCCATCAATGCCATAGGCACGGATGCTTTCTTCAACGTCCATGGCCAACAAGTTGCGGAACAGCATTGCAGTGGGTTTCATCTGGGTCTCGCCCAGCGACATCACCGGGAACTCCACGGGGAAGCCACCAGCCTCCCAAACACCACGTTTCACACCTTCGGCCAAGGTCCGCAAACCGGAGTTACAAGGCGTCAGCTCAGACCAGGTATTACAAATCCCTATAATCGGCCGCCCATCAAACGCGTGATCCGGAAACCCCTGATTTTTCATCCAACTGCGATGGATAAACCCGTCCTTGTCTAGCTTGCCATACCAATGCTGGGAACGACGCTTCTTGCTCATGTTTTCTTTCCTTCGATCACCCACATCCGGTCCGGAAAGGACCATGGCAATATGAGACCGTGTTGCATCAATAGCTGACCACGCAGGTGCACCGGACCGTCTTTCAACGGCATCTCGCGGCGCGACAAAGCGCGCGCCTCGTCCCTGTTGATCAGCTCAATTTCATATAAGGCATCCGGGTCCAAGCCGGTCAGCCGCAACGGGCGCGGCATAATTTGCGTGCCGGTCGACGCCTTACCAGCAAACACCACAAACCGCTGTTTGTCTTGGGATAGCTGCTGTTCAGCAATCACGCTAGGATCCGCAGAATCCAGCCGCAAGATTTCCGCCATCTGCCGCCAGTCGCGATTGCTTTTCCACCAGGCCGTAACCTGCGATAACACCGCCGCCTCGTCTTCTGTGAGCTCGCGCGGGTCCATTTCAAACCCCATGTGCCGCTGCGCCGCCACCCAGGCCCGGAAGTGGATGTCATGCACCCGCCCCGAGGTATGGCAGTGGCGCGGCCCCACATGGCTGCCGGTGATTGCCAACGGTAACATCAACGCCGCATCATGCTGAATGCGCAACCGCTCCAGCGCGTCATTGCTGTCGCTCAGCCAAACCCGCTGCGTGTGTTCCAAAATTCCGGCGTCAATGCGTCCCCCACCGGAGGCACAGCTCTCGATTTCCACCTCTGGGAACTCAGCCCGCAACCGCCCCATAAGCGTGTAGACACCGTCCGCCTGCGTCGCATCTGCGACGGGCAGCAGTCGGTTGTGATCCCATTTGATGTAGTCAATGTCATACGCGGATAACACGGCGGCGATCTTGCCGTAGAGAAAGTCTCGCACCTCCGAATTGCCGACATCCAGCACCCGCTGTTGCCGCCCTTCGATCTGATCCACCGGCCCCAAAATCCATTCCGGATGCGCCCGAGCCAAATCGCTGTCCATATTGACCATCTCCGGTTCAAACCAGAGACCAAACACCATGCCCAGCGATTTCACGTGCTCAATGATCGGCGTCAGACCTTCGGGCCATTTGCGCGGATCAATGTCCCAATCGCCCAGCGAACGGGTGTCATCGTCTCGCTTCCCAAACCAGCCGTCATCCAGAACAAACCGCTCCGCGCCCAGCTTTGCGGCCCGCTTAGCAATGTCTTTCAGAACCGCGACATCATGGTCAAAATACACCGCTTCCCAACAGTTGTAATGCACCGGCCGCGGCCGCTCCGGATGCGGCCAGGTCACCACGTGATCTCGCAAGTGCCGCTGAAACGCGGTTGCACAGCCATTCAACCCGCACTCCGAAACAGACAAATACAGTTTGGCCGTTTCAAAGACTTGCCCACTTTTACGAGTACCGGTCGCATGGCCAAACTGAAGCTGTCGCCGCCCGTCCGGCAATTCCTCGACGTACATCACATGCCCACCAGACCAGCCATAGTGCATGGCGAATACGGTACCAGCGGTGTTTTGCGCCCCGCGTTCCGGAAAGTAGGCAATGGGCGGATGCTCATGCCCCGAGCGCCCGCCGCGCGCTTCCCGCATATGGATCCCTGCACGCCAAGGGGCGCGTTCAATTTGAAACTCGCCAATCCAGCGACCGGAGAAATCCAGAATTTCCTCACCAAACTGCGGACCAGGCATCACCGGCGCGGCCAGATGATGCACTGTGATCTCCGTTTCAGAGTCCAACGTTGTCTGAGCAGCTATCACGTCGCCTTCTACGACAAATGCAAAGGTAATTGTCAGGCCAAGCGTCTCATCACGACACACAAACCGCGTGCCATCCGCCTCAATCAGCGTGAACCGCGGATACAGTGCCTCGCCGTCACGATAAGCCACCAACCCCGCCTGCCCCAGAAAACTCTGCCCCGCTTCCGGGCACAGCGACACATCCGGCAGCCGATCAATCATCCCGCCAGTCACATCCCGCGCGGTGATCACGCCAATTTCCGCCAGGTCCTGCCCCGTTGGCAAAGCTCCCCCCCAGTAGAGCGCGCCGGGCACGCCGCCGTCAGAGGCCAGAACCAAGGTCTGACCCGGCGCATCAATGCGCCAGGTTTGCATCTCTTGCGTCACTTCACGGCTCCAAGTGTCAGACCGGCAATGAAATGTTTCTGCATCAAGAAGAACATCGCCACCGGCGGCAAGGCAGCCACAATCGAGCCTGCACTCATCAAGTGATAGGCGGCGCGGAACTGCGCGTTAAACGAGGTGATCCCTGCGGTCACCGGCTGGCTCTCAATCCCTTGTGTCAGCACCACCGCCCAGAAATAGTCGTTCCAGATGAAGGTGAAGATCAACACAGACAACGCCGCCAGTGCAGGTTTCATCAACGGCAGCACCACATACCAAAAAATGCGCCATTCGCTCACACCTTCCACCCGCGCCGCTTCGATCAATTCAAACGGCAGCGCCCGGATGAAGTTGCGCATGAACAATGTGCAGAAGCCGGTTTGGAACGCCACATGGAACAGCACCAAGCCGGTCTTGGTATTGTACAGCCCCAACTCAAGCGTCAGATCTCGCACCGGCACCATCAGGATCTGAAACGGTACAAAGTTGCCCGCCACAAACATGAAGAAGATCCAGAGGTTAGCGCGGAATTTGTAAATCCCCAGCGCAAAGCCTGTCATTGCGCTCAACGCCACCGCCCCGATCACTGTAGGCACCGTGATCATGAACGAGTTGAGCAAGTAGCGTGGCATATCGGAGTTGAAAAACACCTGACCATAGTTGGCCGCGCCTTCAAAGCTCGACGGCAAACCCCAGTAATTACCCGAGGTGAAATCCGCATCCGGCTTTACGGAGAACAGCGCCACCGCCAGCAAAGGCGCCAGCCAGAAAGCCAAGGCCACCGGAAGCAAGGATTTGTAAGCGACCTGTGCGGCTTGGGATTGTTTTTCGATCGGTTTCGGAAACATCTCAGTGCCCCTTCTCTTCGCGATACATCGACCACAGGAAGTAGGTGATGAAGCACAACATAATCAGGAACAGCACCACAGCGATGGCCGCGCCATAGCCCATGCGGAAGCCATATTCCGACAAAGCCACTTCGAACATGTAATAGGCCAGCACCCGCGAGCTGCCAAACGGGCCGCCCTGCGTCATGATGGAAATCAGGTCAAACGACCGCAATGCGCCGATGATCGTGACCACAAAGGCAATAAACGTCGCCGGGCGCAGCTGTGGCAGGATGATGTTCCACAACATCGACCAGCCTTTGGCCCCGTCCAACCGACCCGCTTCGATCTGCTCTGGGTCCACCGCATTGAGACCGGTGAGATAGAGGATCATGCAATAGGCGGTCTGCGGCCAAAGCCCCGCCGCCACGATGCCATAGGTGACCAGATGTTCATTGCCCAAGACGTTGATCGGCCCCATGCCAACCCACCCCAGCATCGTGTTCAGCAACCCAAAGTTTGGGTCATAGAACCAGGTAAACACCAGACCAACTACCACTTGGGAGATCACAAACGGAAAGAAAAACAGCGACTTGTAGAGGCGAATGCCACGCACGGTCTGGTTCAAGAACAACGCGATAAACAATCCGGCGGGAATGGCTAGCAGGTAAAGAAACAGCCACATGACGTTGTTTTTCAACGAGGTGAAAAAGGCGTCTCGATCCACATACTCCCAGTAAAGATCTTCGTAGTTGCGCATCCCCACATAGGTCTTTTCGCCCAACCCATCCCATTCGTAAAGTGAGAGATTGAAAGACTGAAACACCGGCGCGATCACGTAGACCGCAAAGAACAGGATGCCAGGCGCCAGAAACAGCCAAGGCGCAATGCGCTGTTGGTTACGATGGAACCAGCTTTCGGTGTCAGGGATGTCTGAGGAAACGGTCATAATTGAACCTGATAATTGAGGGTGGAAAGGCGGAGGATCCCCCCGCCTTCCCCGAAAGATGAAATGTCAGGACACAAAGGCGCCCCAACACAGGCTCATCACTTGTAGATGCGGCCGCGGGCTCGCTCCAGCTTCGCAAGGATCTTGTCCATCTGGTCTGGCTTGACCATGAACTCCTGGAAACCTTCCATGGACACTTTTGCCATTTCTGCCGGTGCATCGCGATCCCAGAACTGGGCCACGCCACCGGTGGAGTTATTGGACAGCATCTCAAAGCCCATCTGCAGGAACTTATCATCATCCACGGAGGACGCAGCGTTTACAGGCAGCTGGCCCAGGTTTTTGCCGTTGTTGATGATGGTCTGCTCTGCGGGCGACGTGGCGAAACGCAGGAATTCACGTGCGGCTTCCTTGTTTTTCGCATTGGCAGGGATGTGGAAGGTGTCGGTTGGCGCATCTTCAGACAGCGCAACTTCGGGGTTGATGACCGGGAACTGGTAGAAGTCCAACTGATCGTCGGTCAGACCAGCTTCGCGCAGCGGTGCCACCGCGAAGTTACCCATCAAGTAGGACGCCGCTTCACCGTTCACCATAAACGGCAGCGCCTCCTGCCAGCTGTAGGTCTGGTGGTCAGCAATAAAGCCGCCCATGTCGATCAGCTCTTTCCAGTTCATGAACGTCTGCTTCACGCGGTCGTCTTCCCAAGACACGTTGCCTGCGGCCAGATCCATGTGGAAGTCAAACCCGTTGGTGCGCATATTCAGGTAGTCAAACCAGCCGCCAGCGGTCCACAGGTACTTGGTGCCAATGGTGTAGCACGCACGGCCAGAGGCAACGATCTTGCCACAGTTGGCTTTCTCTTCTGCCCAGTTGGTTGGCTCCGACAGTCCCAGCTCGGCGAAGATATCTTTGCGGTAGTACACGCCCCACTGGTAGTAGGTGTAGGCCACGCCCCACTGCTTGTCGTCGATGGTCAGCGCGCCTTTGGTCGAGGCCAGGCCTTCGGCAATCTCTGGCTCGGCATAGAGGTCAGACACATCCTCAAACAGGCCGGCTTCCACATAAGGACGCATGCGGTTTGCGGCGTACCAGGTCGCCACGTCCGGCGCATTTGCGGTCAGGAAGTTGCGGATCTGGGTTTTATAAGCTTCACGGTCGATCACCGTGGTCTCAACATTCAAACCAGGATGCTCCGCTTTAAAGCGGTCGATCATCGCTTCCATCGTTGCGCGTGGCGCTGGGTTGGATGTGTCCAGGAAAATATTGAGGTCGCCAGTCAGCTCCGCAGATGCTGGCACAGCAAAAGCAGAGGCAACCGCAACGGCGGCGGCGGTGGTTTTCATTTTGGAAAGCATTTGTTCCTCCCTGTCTCCAAAATTATGCAATTTCGTGTTTCATTATTTGAAACCATGTTTTACATATTGAAATCTACACACAGAGTCGATTAGGTTGTCAACAGATTCCTAACGGCTAATGGGATCTATGGAGGAGACAAAAACCACATGTCTGGTGACGGAACAGTTGGCAAAGCCCTTGATGTGCTTGAACAAGTTGCTGCTTTTGAGCGGCCGGTGCGCTTTGGCGAATTGCAGGAAAAAAGTCCCTACCCCAAGGCGACACTGTACCGATTCCTACAAACCCTGACCAACCAAGGCATGTTGTCTTACGAACCCGAGCGTCAGACCTATGCCATGGGAATGCGACTGGTTCGCTTGGCCCATGCGGCCTGGACCACAAGCTCTCTGGCGCCTATTGCACGCCCTTACTTGGATCAGCTGTCTGCTGAAACCGGCGAGACAGTGCACCTTGCACAACTCGACGCGTCACAGGTTCTCTATGTGGATAAGCGCAACGCCGCCAAGCCGGTCGAAATGTACTCTCAGGCTGGCAAAGTTGGCCCCGCCTATTGCACAGGCGTTGGCAAAGCCATGCTCGCTTTTGTTGAAGGCGAGGCTCTCGAGCGGGCCATTGCCCAGCAGAGTTTTCATCGATTCACCCCCACAACTTTGGCTGACCCTGAAAGCCTGCGCGCAGAACTGTCAGCGATTCGGGCACGTGGATACGGGCTTGACCGCGAAGAGCACGAGCCGGGCATTGTCTGTATTGCGGTGCCAATCCTGACCAATGGGAATCGTATGCTCGGCGCTCTCTCCGTGACCGGCCCAACCAGCCGCACATCCCTAGACCAACTCGAAACCCTTGCCCCTCGCATTTTGGAAACCGCAAAACGCATTGGCGAGGAGGCGGAAGCCTGGCGCTTCCCGGAAACGCGACAACAAAAGGTAGAAACGACATGACGGGTGTAACCCTTCAAGGTGCCATCAAGAAATACGGCGAAACACAGGTCATTCATGGCATTGATCTGGAGATTGAGGACGGCGAGTTCTGTGTGTTTGTCGGCCCCTCAGGCTGCGGTAAATCCACCCTTTTGCGCATGATTGCTGGCCTTGAAGAGACCACCGACGGTCACATCAATATCGGCCAACGCGATGTGACTCACATGGACCCCGCCAAACGCGGCGTGGCGATGGTGTTCCAGACCTACGCGCTTTATCCACACATGACCGTGGCAGAAAACATGGGTTTTGGCCTGCGCATGAATGGCCATCCCAAAGCAGAGATCGCGGAAAAGGTGCAAAAAGCCTCGTCGATCCTGAAGCTGGACCCGTACCTCAAACGCAAACCCAAAGCGCTATCTGGTGGCCAACGCCAGCGCGTCGCGATTGGCCGTGCGATTGTGCGTGGGCCGGAAGTGTTCCTGTTTGACGAACCCCTGTCCAACCTCGATGCCGAGCTGCGCGTTGACATGCGGGTCGAAATTGCCCGCCTGCACCAGGAAATTGGCGCCACAATGATCTACGTGACCCACGATCAGGTGGAAGCCATGACCATGGCTGACAAGATTGTGGTGCTGCGCGATGGTCGGATTGAACAGGTTGGCGCGCCGCTGGAGCTGTATCGCAATCCGGACAACCGATTTGTGGCCGGATTCATCGGCTCGCCCGCAATGAACTTCCTCGAATGTGACGTGGTCGACGGCAAACTGGTGCACCCGATCTTTTCTGCTCCTCAAGACTGCCCGATTGCCCTGCCCTCTGATCTGGCCAGGGTCACTGTTGGTGCCCGCCCCGAACACATCGAACTTGACCAAGACGGCGACCAACTATCCATCGACCTCACTGAGGCACTTGGTGGCGTGTCTTACTGCTACCTCGCCGCACCAGACGGCACCCGCCTCATTGTCGAGGAACGTGGTGACACTCGCAGTGCAGAAGGCGAATCCGTGGGCCTCTCTATCGCAACAGAACGCCTCTACCTGTTTGATCCTGACACCGGACTGCGTTTGCGCTGATCCATCCACCACTCACGAAGGGCCAAACACAAAACGCCCAACGGGAGATCCGTTGGGCGTTTTTGTTTGCAGCCAAACCGTCGATGACGTTAGTCCTCAATCACCCAGTCATCGGCAAAGGCCAGTTCGCCAATCGCCAACCAGGACATCCTCACCCGCGCCACACGGCTATCGCCCCAGGTGCGAAACACCAAATGAAAGCCAAGGTTGGTCACCTCTTCGGCCACCACTTCGGCGCGAATGTTGGCTTGCGCGTCCATGTCCCAGAGGGACAGGCTCACTTGCACCGACGGTGGCACCCGATACTTGCTGGAAAACTTGATGAGTTTGCGCCGCTCACGTGTCCCGTTGCCGGTCCACATCTCGCCATCTACTTCAAAGTCAGAAAACAGGGCCTCATCACCCTGATCAATTCCAACGTAGTTATTTCGTATGCGTTTCATCACGGCCAATCTGTAAGGCAAATGTGCCTCTTTCAAGGCCTTTTTGTCCTAGAATTGCAAAAGGCCCCGCCTGTGTCGGCGGGGCCTCTTTATCTTGAGATCCGTGTGGGGATCAGACCATGTCGTGCATCAAGTGCTCAAGGTCAGACACGAATTTCTCGGCCCCATCCTTGTGCTCTTCGCCTGCGTCCGCAGCAGCTTTGCGGGCGTCAGCGATGACGTCCTCCAGATCAGCTTTGGTCACGTCTTCGCCTTTATGCGCATGCTCTGCGATCACCGAGATCGATTCTGCTGAGACTTCCGCGAAACCGCGAGTCACAACAAAGTCTTTCTCACCATCCGCCGTCTGAACCCGTACAACGCCAGGGCGCAGCGAGGTCAGCAGAGGCGCATGGCCCGGCATGGCGGTCAAGTCGCCATCAGCACCAGGGATCTGCACGGAGGTTGCCTCAAGCGAAGCAAGGCTCCGCTCAGGACTAACCAGATCAAATTGCATCACGTTTGCCATTATGGGCCTCCTTAGGCCGCTTCAGCAGCCATCTTTTCGGCTTTTGCGATCACTTCGTTGATGCCACCAACCATGTAGAAGGCTGCCTCAGGCAAGTGGTCGTATTCGCCAGCCACAACGGCTTTGAACGACGAGATGGTGTCTTCCAGTGGAACCTGAACACCGTCAGAACCGGTGAACACTTTCGCAACGTCAAACGGCTGAGACAAGAAACGCTCGATCTTACGCGCACGGGCCACGGCCAGTTTGTCTTCTTCCGAAAGCTCGTCCATGCCGAGAATCGCGATGATGTCCTGAAGCGATTTGTAGCGCTGCAGAATTTGCTGCACGTCGGTCGCAACGGTGTAGTGCTCTTCACCAATCACCAGTGGATCGAGCAGACGCGAAGTCGAGCCCAGTGGATCCACAGCAGGATAGATACCTTTTTCAGAGATCGAACGATCCAGAACGGTTGTCGCATCCAAGTGCGCAAACGATGTCGCTGGCGCAGGGTCGGTCAAGTCATCCGCAGGAACGTATACGGCCTGAACAGAGGTAATCGAACCGGATTTGGTGGAGGAAATACGTTCCTGCATCGCGCCCATGTCGGTTGCCAGTGTTGGCTGGTAGCCCACAGCGGAAGGAATACGACCCAGCAGAGCCGAGACCTCGGAACCCGCCTGCGTAAAGCGGAAGATGTTGTCCACGAAGAACAGAACGTCGGAACCGGATTCGTCACGGAACTGTTCCGCCAGGGTCAAACCAGACAGCGCAACACGCATACGCGCACCGGGAGGCTCGTTCATCTGACCGTAAACCAGTGCAATCTTGGATTTCTCCAGATCGTCAGGCACGATAACTTCGGATTCAATCATCTCGTGGTAAAGGTCGTTACCTTCACGCGTACGCTCACCAACACCCGCGAACACGGACACACCGGAGTGCACCTTCGCAATGTTGTTGATCAGTTCCATGATCAAAACGGTTTTGCCAACACCGGCACCACCGAACAGACCAATTTTACCACCTTTGGTGTAAGGCGCCAGCAGGTCGATAACCTTAATGCCGGTGGTCAGGATTTCTGTTTCGGTCGACTGCTCGGAGAACGCAGGAGCGTCGCCGTGAATCGCACGTGTTTCAGTTGATTTGACTGGGCCTTTTTCGTCCACTGGCTCGCCGATCACGTTCATGATCCGACCCAGGGTCGCGGTGCCAACTGGTACCGAGATTGGGGCGCCGGTGTCAGTTACGTCCGCACCACGGACCAGACCTTCGGTCGCATCCATCGCAATGGTACGTACAGTGTTTTCGCCCAGGTGCTGAGCCACTTCCAGAACCAGGTTCTTGCCATTGTTGTCCGTGTTCAGCGCGTTCAGGATTTCCGGCAGGTCATCCTCGAATTGCACGTCTACAACGGCGCCGATGACCTGGGTCACTTTGCCTTTTGCATTAGCCATGTTTCGTCTCCGGTTGTCTCTTAGAGCGCCTCAGCGCCCGAAATAATTTCAATCAGCTCGTTGGTGATCACAGCCTGACGCGAGCGGTTGTACTCGATTGTCAGCTTGTCGATCATCTCACCCGCATTGCGAGTGGCGTTATCCATCGCGCTCATCCGGGCCCCCTGTTCAGAGGCACCATTTTCCAGCAGGGCTGCAAAAATCTGTGTCGCAACTCCGCGCGGCAGCAGGTCAGCCAAAAGGGCTTCTTCGCTGGGCTCGTAGTCATACAGAGTGCTTGCACCTTCCGCATCCGCGTCAAACGCGGCCGGAATGATCTGCTGCTCGGTTGGGATCTGGCTCACAACGTTTACGAACTTCGCAAAGAAGATAGTCGCAACATCGAATTCCGCTGCGTCGAAACGCACAAGAATGTCACGGGCAATGCCCTGAGCGTCGTCATAACCCACGCGTTTGACCTCAGTCAGGTCAACGTGGCCTACAAAATCTTCACCCAAGTCACGCTTGATTGCATCACGGCCTTTTTTGCCAACAGTCAAAACCTTAACGGTTTTGCCCGCAGCCTTCAGCTCTGCTGCTTTCGCACGTGCCAACTTGGCAATGTTTGCGTTGAAGCCACCGCACAGGCCCCGTTCCGCGGTCATCACCACCAAAAGGTGGGTTTGATCGCTACCGGTGCCTGAAAGCAGCTTCGGTGCTGAATCAGAACCGCCAACCGAGGCCGCGAGCCCACCCAGAACGGCGTTAAACCGTTCTGTGTATGGCCGCGATTGCTCAGCAGCTTCCTGCGCGCGGCGAAGCTTCGCCGCGGCAACCATTTGCATGGCTTTGGTGATCTTTCGCGTGTTTTTCACGCTTGTGATCCGGTTTTTTAGGTCCTTGAGATTTGGCATCTGTGAGACCTTTCTTACGCGAAGTCAGCGGCGAATGCGTCCAGCGCTGCTTTGACTTTATCTGCGGCATCACCCTTGATCTTAGGATCTTCGTCGGTGATCCACTGAAGCAGATCCGCGTTTTTGGTGCGCAGATGTGTCAGCATCGCTTCTTCGAAACGACCCACTTCGGACACGTCGATCTTGTCGAGGTAGCCGTTCACACCAGCAAAAATCACGCAAACGATTTCTGCGTTGGTCAGTGGCGAATACTGTGGCTGTTTCATCAGCTCGGTCAGACGCGCACCACGGTTCAGCAGCTGCTGAGTTGCGGCGTCAAGGTCGGAACCAAACTGCGCAAACGCAGCCATTTCGCGGTACTGAGCCAGAGACAGCTTAACCGGACCAGCAACCGAAGACATCGCTTTGGTTTGAGCAGACGAACCAACACGGGAAACCGACAGGCCGGTGTTCACAGCAGGACGGATACCTTGGTAGAACAGTTCGGTTTCCAGGAAGATCTGACCGTCGGTGATCGAAATCACGTTGGTTGGAATAAACGCGGAAACGTCGCCACCTTGGGTTTCGATGATTGGCAGCGCGGTGAGCGAGCCAGAACCGAAGTCTTCGTTCAGCTTCGCGGAACGCTCAAGCAGACGTGAGTGGAGATAGAAAACGTCACCAGGATAAGCTTCACGTCCGGGTGGACGGCGCAGCAGCAGGGACATTTGGCGATAGGCCACAGCTTGCTTGGAGAGATCATCATAGATGATCAGAGCGTGCTTGCCGTTGTCACGGAAGTATTCAGCCATCGCAGTCGCGGCGTAAGGCGCGAGGAACTGCAGAGGTGCAGGCTCAGAAGCGGTTGCCGCAACAACAATGGAGTATTCCATTGCGCCGGACTCTTCCAGCTTCTTCACCAACTGCGCAACGGTCGAGCGCTTCTGGCCGATCGCAACGTACACACAGTACAGTTTTTTGCTTTCGTCGTCGCCAGCAGCTTCGTTGTAAGACTTCTGGTTCAGGATCGCATCCAGAGCCACAGCCGACTTACCAGTCTGACGGTCACCAATGATCAGCTCACGCTGGCCACGGCCAATTGGGATCATCGCGTCAACGGACTTCAGGCCAGTGGCCATTGGCTCGTGTACGGATTTACGTGGGATAATGCCCGGTGCTTTCACGTCTGCAACGCCGCGGGTGTCCGATTTGATCGGGCCCTTGCCGTCCAGCGGGTTGCCCAGACCGTCAACAACGCGACCCAGCAGGCCTTCGCCTGTTGGTACGTCCACGATGGAGTTGGTACGCTTAACTGTGTCACCTTCTTTGATGTCACGGTCAGACCCAAAGATAACAACACCAACGTTGTCATTCTCAAGGTTCAGCGCCATGCCTTGAATACCACCAGGGAATTCAACCATCTCACCGGCTTGAACGTTGTCCAGACCGTAGACGCGCGCAATACCGTCACCGACGGAAAGCACACGGCCGACTTCGGCCACTTCGGCCTCTTGGCCAAAGTTTTTAATCTGGTCCTTAAGGATCGCAGAGATTTCGGCTGCTTGGATACCCATTATCCGACCTCTTTCATTGCATTCTGGAGGGAAGCAAGCTTGGAGCGGATCGACGTGTCGATCATCTTCGAGCCCACTTTAACTACAAGACCGCCTACGAGGCTTTCGTCGACGGTCGCGTTGATTTTGACGTCTTTACCCACACGGGCTGCCAGCGTTTTGGCCAGCTTATCGCTCTGGGTCTTGGTCAATGCTTTGGCAGTGGTGACCTCTGCGGTCACTTCGCCTTTGTTCTCGGCAATCATTGCCTGCAGATGTTCAATCAGCTGTGGCAAAACAAACAGGCGGCGCTTTTGAGCCATCAGACCCAGCACATTCACCAGAACGTCCTGCACACCCATTTTTTTGGCAACTGCTACGATTGCTGCACCTTGCTCATCGCGGCTGATCAGTGGCGAATGAATCAGGTCCCGCAACTCGGCGCTCTCGGCCAAAGCCGCACCCAAGCCGTCAAGGCTGCTTTCCAATTCGCTCAGCGCGTTGTTCTCTTGTGCGATCTCAAAGACCGCAGCGGCATAGCGTTCCGCGATGCCGGAGGAGATCGAAGCTGGTTCGGACACGTCCACCCTTCCGCTTGCTTGCCTCGCGTTCGGCATACAATTGTATGCATCACGCAAGGACGTTTCATAACCTCGGGACTAACGAGGCGTTAAAATCCGTCGCGGGTGTAGCAGAGGCTTGCGCAGCTAGCAACATTGTTTGATGTAATCGCGCTATGGGGGAAACGCCTATTTTCTAAGGCTTTGCACCAGGTGCGACCCTTTGCCTGTTAACTCTGCCAGAAAAAATGTTTCCCAAACATCCATTTTTGACGATTCCCGGCACCAAACTGATGGCAATTCAATCTCTGACGTTTGGGCAACTTCGATCACATCAAGTCACTTGCCACTCCCAAAACCACCAAAACGCACCAGCGATATCAACGAAATCTCAATCAACCCCCTCCCTAATGGCAGTTGGGGGTTTGTGCCTGATTCTAAGTGTGGGGATACTATGGGACCATTAATTCTATTGTCATTGCTTGGCCTCGGTGCGGCCACGGCATTTGTGGACATTGGCGAAGAGGAAACATCCGATGGCACCGGCCAGGATGGGTCAGACGCCCCACCCGAGGAGGCGGGGATCGAAGCGCAATCGACCACCTCCCTAGATGACATGATCGGCGCGCCGGAAACGGGCGAGGTCGGCGACCTCCTGCAAGAAGACCTTCCAGAGCAAGAAGAGGCCTTAAAGGGGCCAACCAAATACGGCAGTGACGAGAACGATACGATCCACGCACGGGGCGAGGAGAACATCGACGCTGGCGCGGGAGACGACACACTGAAGTCCTTTGGCGACGGCATGATTCTTGGCGGCTTTGGTGCCGACGTCTTTGACCTAGGTGGCACAGCCCAAGGTCATGGCGGTGCGGGTGAAGACTATATGCACATTTCCGACGCGGCTTCTGGTTTTGGCGGTGACGGGGATGACACCTTCTTCCTCAAACAAAACAACTCAGCGGATGATGGGGCCGCCACCGCAAACGGTGGAGATGGCGACGACACATTCGTAATGCGTCCGTTGTCTGGCCTGCCTGAGGAAACCGTCTCCCATGTGCTCACTGGAGGCGAGGGTGCTGACGTCTACGCCTTCGATATTGATGGGGCCACGGCCATTCGGCCCGGCGATGACGCCGACAATCAGATCATTGCAACGATCACCGACTTTGATTCCGATGAGGACATGCTGCTGCTTGACCTTGGTGCCAAGCCAAGCTTTGACGACGTCGACGAGCTGCCTGTCCCGGAGGTCTCCACCACCGAAGATCCGGATGGCGCTTTTGTGGATGTGCATTTCCAATGGACCAACCCACTGAACCCCGACAACGTGGAAATCCGCACCGTCCGCCTTGAGGGTGTTGAGAACTTCGACAGCAGTGATGTGCAACTGACCAGCATTTTTGACCCCGACAGCCAGCATAACGAAAGCGACACCGGCAATGCCGCTGCCCATCGCCTCTTCGCATTGACGCCGACGGAGGGCACGGACGACCATGACGATCTCACTTTGAGTGAGGACTCCGCTACAGTATTGAAAGACGGCAACGACACCGTGGACATCACAGACGGCACCCATCTGATCTATGGAGGGGAAGGCGCTGATAGCATCGAAGTCACCCAAGAGGGCGATGGCGCGGCACAGCTGTTTGGCGGCGAAGGCGACGATGTTCTGACGGCTGACCTGCTCCTCAACAATGACACAGCGCTGATTGGTGGAGAAGGCGACGACATCATTACTTTTGGCATGGGCCATTATGTAGAAGGGGGTGACGGCGATGACACACTGGTTCTAAACATCCATGAAAACGCAGTGGATCAGGGGCCAGCCGTCCTCAAACAACTCACAGGAAATCATCTCACCATAAACATCCCTGCCGATATGGAGGGGGAAGTTGACGTGGTGAACCACACCTATAGCAACGGATTTGAAGTGGCCTATTCCGAGGTCCTTGTTGGGGATGTCTGTGTACTCAAGGTTCTGGAAGAGGACTTTGCCACAGGTGTTGGCATTGCTGAACTAGATCCCCGCCTGTCCATCCTGCGCGCGGCTTAATCGTCCCCTAGGCCGGGGCGACTTCTGGCTTAGGGTTCAACACGCTCAACGGTTTTCTGACACGCGCCGAAACGCCCGGTCCCGCAGGCGCATGTACACGCTTGCTGGCTTCGACAATCAACACGCCGCCGGCCATGACGGGCGAGACTGTTTTGCCAATTCCCTCCCACAGCGCGCCGGTTTTACGCCAGAAACGCTTGTGACTTGGAGGTTGATACAAAGTTGCGCGGTGGCGTTCTGGCATAAACCCATGCTGACGCAGCTGCGTCTCCAACTGCCCCGCCGAATAGGGTCGCCCAAAACCAAACGGCGTTTTGTCACTGCTGGACCACATGCCGGTACGGTGCGGCACCACAAACAGCGCACGACCACCCGGCCCCAACACGCGATGCGCCTCGGTCAACACATCCCCGGGCCGCTCACTGGTTTCCAGCCCGTGCATCAGCACCAACCGATCCACCCGCCCGGTGTCCAGCGGCCAAAGCGTTTCTTCACAAAGCACAGACACATTCGCCATGCCCGCTGGCCACGGCATCACCCCTTGTGGGCCCGGCATCAATCCAATCACGCGCCGTGCATCTGGCAAATAGGGCCGCAGCAACGGCACCGCAAAACCGAACCCGGCCACGGTCTGCCCTTTGACCTCCGCTTGCGGCCAAAGCTCCAAAACTTCGTCACGCACAGCTTTCTGCGCCGCCCGCCCTAAGGTGCTGCGGTAATAAAAATTTCGAAGATCCTGTACGTCAAGATGCATTGCACCTGGCTCCCCGATAGGCAAATCTAGACCTAACATAACAACACAGAGGCGGATTTCCATGCCCCATGAGATTGTCACGATACCGTGCCTGTCCGACAACTACGCCTTTCTGGTCCATGATCCCGTATCCGGCGCCACTGCGCTTGTAGACGCCCCAGAACCAGGACCCATTCTTGCTGAACTAAAACAGCGGGATTGGACTTTGTCGCACGTGCTGCTCACCCATCACCATTGGGATCACATCGACGGGCTTGGCGATATCCTCGCCGCGCACCCTGCCAGAGTCATTGGCGCCACGGCAGACGCACACCGCCTGCCCACCCTCGACACCGCACTGGTCGAAGGTAAAACGTTCGAGTTTGCAGGGGAAACGGTCTCCGTCTTAGATGTATCAGGCCACACCGTTGGTCACATCGCCTTTCACTTCCCTGACACCAAAGCCGTGTTTACCGGCGACAGCCTGATGGCCATGGGCTGTGGGCGCTTGTTTGAAGGCACACCGGCGCAGATGTTTGACAGCCTGTCCAAACTGGCAGCTCTGCCGGACGAGACCACCGTGTGCTCCGGCCATGAGTACACCGCATCCAACTGCGCCTTTGCCGCGTCCCTTGGCGACAACGATGCAAATGTGGTAAAACGTATATCTGACACCACCGACATGCGCCGCAAGGGTAAGCCCACGGTTCCTTCGCAACTTGGCTTGGAAAAGCTAACCAACCCCTTCCTGCGCAGCACCGATCCAGCCTTGCAGCAAGCGTTGGGACTACAGGGCGCAACGCCGGTCGATGTCTTTACCGAGGTCCGCAAACGCAAAGACAATTTCTGACCACGCTAATGGCGGCTCACGGTCAAGTGACCCAACCAGAGGCTGAATAGACAGAAATCTGTATCAAATTTTGCAGAAAGTCCTTGAAGACCGCCAACAATCGACCAAACTTTAATACAACGACCCTATGATGAAGCTAGGGCCACCCGCCTTCATCGAACCCCGGAGGGAGCAGTCACACCGTGCCGTCATTTTCGAACTCACTAGAACAAGCCATCCACGCCGCGCTCGCGCAGGCCAACCAGCGCAAACATGAATTTGCCACGCTGGAGCATCTGCTCCTGTCGCTGCTGGATGAGCCCGATGCGCTGCGCGTGTTGCAAGCTTGCGGCGTGAACATCGACGAGCTGCGCAAGGACCTTGAGGACTTCATTGACGATGACCTGTCCAATCTGGTCACCGACATTGAAGGCTCTGAAGCTGTGCCAACGGCCGCATTCCAACGCGTGATCCAACGCGCAGCCATTCATGTGCAAAGCTCTGGCCGTACCGAAGTGACCGGCGCCAACGTGCTGGTCGCGATCTTTGCGGAGCGGGAATCCAACGCCGCTTACTTCCTGCAAGAGCAGGACATGACCCGTTATGACGCGGTCAACTTCATTGCCCACGGCGTGGCCAAAGATCCCGCCTTTGGCGAAGCCCGCCCGGTGAGCGGCGCCGAAGAGGAACATGAACAGCGCATCGAAGGCACCGCAGAGGGTGGCGATGCCAAAGAGAGCGCGCTGGCCAAATACTGCGTCGATTTAAATGTGAAAGCCAACAAAGGTGACGTCGACCCGTTGATTGGCCGCGACCAAGAGGTTGAGCGCTGCATTCAGGTGCTGTGCCGCCGTCGCAAAAACAACCCGCTGTTGGTGGGCGATCCTGGTGTTGGCAAAACTGCGATTGCCGAAGGCCTCGCCCGCAAAATTGTGCAGGGTGATATCCCAGAGGTCCTGTCTGAAACCACAATCTACTCGCTCGACATGGGCGCGCTGCTGGCGGGCACCCGCTATCGCGGTGACTTTGAGGAACGCCTGAAAGCTGTGGTCACCGAGTTGGAAGATCATCCCGACGCCGTGCTGTTTATCGACGAAATCCACACCGTGATTGGCGCTGGCGCCACATCCGGCGGTGCGATGGATGCCTCTAACCTGCTCAAGCCTGCCCTGCAGGGCGGCAAGCTGCGCACCATGGGTTCCACCACCTACAAAGAGTTCCGTCAGCACTTTGAGAAAGACCGCGCATTGGCCCGTCGCTTCCAAAAGATCGACGTGAATGAACCCAATGTGCCGGACAGCATCAAAATTCTCCGCGGTCTCAAAGAGTACTTTGAGGAACATCACAGCGTGAAATACACCGCCGATGCGATTAAAACCGCCGTGGAACTCTCCGCACGTTATATCAATGACCGCAAACTACCGGACAAAGCCATCGACGTGATCGACGAAGCCGGTGCCGCACAGCACCTGGTGGCCGCCTCCAAGCGTCGCAAAACCATCGGTGTGAAAGAGATCGAGGCTGTTGTGGCCAAGATCGCGCGCATCCCGCCAAAAAGCGTCTCCAAAGACGACGCCGAAGTGCTCAAGGATCTGGAAAAATCCCTCAAGCGGGTGGTGTTTGGTCAGGACAAAGCGATCGAGTCGCTCAGCTCTGCGATCAAACTGGCCCGTGCCGGTCTGCGCGAGCCTGAAAAGCCCATCGGCAACTACCTGTTTGCTGGCCCAACAGGTGTGGGTAAAACCGAGGTCGCAAAACAGCTGGCGGATACGCTGGGTGTGGAGCTACTCCGCTTTGACATGTCCGAATACATGGAAAAACACGCGGTCTCCCGTTTGATCGGTGCCCCTCCCGGTTATGTTGGCTTTGACCAAGGTGGCCTGCTCACCGACGGCGTGGATCAACATCCGCACTGTGTGCTTTTGCTGGACGAAATGGAGAAAGCCCACCCGGACGTCTACAACATCCTCTTGCAGGTGATGGACAATGGTGAGCTGACCGATCACAACGGCCGCACCGTGAGCTTCCGCAATGTGGTTGTGATCATGACGTCTAACGCCGGTGCATCGGAACAGGCAAAAGCGGCCATCGGCTTTGGCCGCGACCGCCGCGAAGGTGAAGACACTGCTGCCATCGAGCGCACGTTCACACCGGAGTTCCGCAACCGTCTGGACGCGGTGATCTCCTTTGCACCACTGCCCAAAGAGGTCATCTTGCAGGTGGTCGAAAAGTTTGTGTTGCAGCTTGAGGCGCAGCTGATGGATCGCAACGTGACCATTGAATTGACCCCAAAAGCCGCGCAATGGCTGGCGGACAAAGGTTATGATGATCGCATGGGCGCCCGTCCACTTGGCCGTGTCATTCAGGAGCACATCAAAAAGCCACTGGCCGAGGAGCTGCTGTTTGGCAAATTGGCCAAAGGTGGCGTGGTCAAGGTGAAGGTCAAAAACGGCGACTTGCTGCTTGATCTGGCTGGCCCTGACAGCCCACGCATCACTGGCGATAAGCCGCCGCTGCTGACGGCGGACTGATGCTCAGAAACAGTCTTGCACTGATCGGCGCGCTCGCAGCTTTCCCGGCTGCGAGCGCGCCAACGTTTTCACTACCGGTGGATTGTGACCTGGGTGAGACCTGTTTCATTCAAAACTACGTCGACCACGATGAAAGTGATGGCCACTTTGATCACACCTGCGGCCCGCTGACCTATGACGATCACAAAGGCACTGATTTTGCCCTACCCTCCACCGACGCCATGGATATGGGAGTCAACGTGTTGGCGGCTGCCGGTGGCGTTGTGCTTGGCACCCGTGACGGCATGATCGACAAAGAGATTGCCACCAAAGACATCCCCAAACTCAACGGCAAAGACTGTGGCAACGGCATCTCAATTGACCACGGCGACGGCTGGGTCAGCCAATATTGTCACATGAAACAAGGCTCCGTGGCGGTGTCTCAAGGGGACAAAATTGCCCGTGGGCAGGTTCTGGGCCAAATTGGTCTTTCCGGTCGCACCCAATTTCCACATCTGCACATCTCCATCCGCGACGGCGATCGCGTTGTGGATCCCTTTGCTCCTAACCATCTCGGCGTCTGTGGTGGAACCTATGACACGCTCTGGGCAGATGATGTGCCTTACGTGGCGGGCGGCTTGATCCGCATTGGGTTCGACGTAGGTGTGCCGAAGTTCGGTATGATAAAGTCTGGCATGGCAGGGCGCGATCGCATCCCATCTCAGGCCAAAGCATTGGTGCTTTTTGGCTATGCCTTTGGCAGTCTACCAAAAGATGAGATGACACTGACCATCACTGGCCCGAATGGAGTGGTCTTTGACCAAACTGTTGCACTTGAGAAGGCGCAAGCGCAATTTTTCCGCGCTGGCGGTAGGCGCACACCTATGGGCGGTTGGCCCGAAGGCACTTATCACGGCGAAGTCATATTCACCCGAGATGGCGCGCCTTTAGATCAGCAAACCATCACACTGACAGTCGAATAACTTCGCCTACTTCTCCGTGAACTTCAGCTCGATCCGACGATTGCGCGCCCGCGCTTCAGCCGTGTCGGCACTATCCACCGGCTGATATTGCCCAAACCCATTCGCCGACAGCCGCTGTGGCGGCAATCCCAGCACATCAATCATATAGCGCACCACTGACAACGCCCGTGCCTGGCTGAGTTCCCAGTTATCCGAAAATGCGCCGCCAAAGATCGGCACATCGTCAGTATGCCCGTCAACACGCAGGATCCAGTCAATGTTGCTTGGGATGTCATCAATCACGCTCTGAAGGATACTGGCAACCTTGGCCACTTCTGCTTGCCCCTCAAACGACAGCTCCGCCCCACCGGGAGGGAACAGCACTTCGGAGGAGAACACAAAGCGGTCACCAACTATGCGGACACCTTCCTGTGCACCAAGCAGACTCCGCAGCTGCCCAAAGAACTCGGAACGATACTGTTCCAAATCCTTGGTCTGATTTTGCAGCGCGATCTTCTCCTGCTCAAGCCTGATACGCTCCGCCTCTTCCAAAAGCCGCCGCTTGCGTTCTTCCGCCGCCGCCCGGGCCAGCGCCGCGTTTAGATCAGAACCCAGTGCCTCAAGCTGCACATTTGCTGCGACATCACGCTCCGCATATTCATCCAAAATGGTCTGCAACTGCCCCAGCTGTGTGCGCAACGCACCAATCTGCTGATTGAGCGCCGCAATCTGGCGCAGGCTCTCTGCGGACTTGGCCTCTTCTTCTGACAGCGCCTTATTGGCCTCAGAAAGCAAAGCATCCCGTCGCTCTGCCTCCGTGAGTGCTTGGACTTGAAGCGCTTCCGCCGCCTTCTGTGCCGCCAAGGCCTTGGCCAGTTCCTCTTCGACGTTCAGCACGTCGCGCAGTTTCTGCTCCGCTGCCAGTTTTGCAGCCAACGCAGATGCCAATCGCTCGCGCAGCGAAGACCCGCCATCCTGCGCCTTTGCCTGCGCCGCCACGGCCGCCGCCAACTGCTCTTCAAGATCAGCCATTTGCTTGGTCAAACCCTCCGCGGTCGCGGAGGCCTCTGCGCCCTGTGTTTCCGCTGCCAACTTCGCAGCCAAAGCCGCAGCCAACTGTGCCTCAAGTTCCTGCAAATCGGTCGTGCGTTCGCCAACTTGTGCTTCTGCTGTGGCCCGCGCCGCCACCTCGGCCACCAATTGGCTCTGCAACGCGCTCACGGTACGCCGGTTTTCTTCCAGCCCCAACAGCGCCGCCGCCAACTCCGCTTTCACTGAGGCAATTTCGCCTTCACGCGCATCGCGCTCTGCTTCCGCAGTGGCCAACTTCAAAACGGTTTCTTCCAGATTCGCATCAACGCTTTGCCCAGCCACCAGCGCCGCTGCCAGTTTCAGGTCCAGATCTTCCCGCACTGCCTCTGCTGCTGCCAACATGGTCAGCGTGTCTTCAGCCTCTTTGCGCTGCGCCTCAAGCGCCAGCGTCATCGCCGTCAACTCCGCATCCGCGTTCTCAAGCCGTTTGCGCAACGCCTCCGCGGCGGCTGCCTCCAGCACACGCCGCTGCTCTTCTTCGGTCAGCGCCTTATCAAGCTTGTCCGCCTCAGCCGCCAGCTCATCAATCTGCTGCTCCCCGGCCGCAACCTCTGTGCGTAAACTGTCAATCAACGCCTGCATGGCTTCGGCTTCGGCTGCCGCCAACCGCGCCGCCTCAGTCCCGACATCAATCTCACTGCGGGCTTGCGCCAATGCCAGTGTCAGCGCTTCGCGCTCATCAATCAGCGTATCGCGCGCGCCTTCCAGCGCGGCTACGCTGTTGCGTGCCTCATCGCGTTGCGACAACAGGGTTGCCACTTGAGCCTCAAAACTGGTGATTTGCGTGCGCGCCGCATTCAAGGCCGCAGCCTGCGCATCCCGCGTCGCCGTCAACGCAGAAATCAACGCATCCTGTTCACGCAACTGCGTGTTGCGATCCCCAAGTGTTGCATTCAATCCGCCAAGCTCTGTTTCCAGCTCCTGTGTACGCGTCCGCTCAAGCCCCAATGCATCTGCCAGCGCCGCCACTTCGGACTGCAACGTGTTCAGCTCTGAGTCTTTCTCTGTAATGGTCTCCGACAGCACAAACTGCACAATCATAAAGATCGTCAAAACAAACATCAGGACCAGCAAAAGACCGGTCATTGCGTCTACAAAACCGGGCCAGATCGAAGCTTGAAACCGTTGTCCAGTGCGTCGAGACAGCGCCATGGCTTAGCCCTCCCTGCCGCCCTTGGGGGCTGGCGGGCGCTTCAACTGCACTTTGGTCACCGGGCCGCTCGCCTCGCTGCCCATCGCTTTGCCAACTCGGCGCAGAACCCGGGCGATCCCATTCAGTTCCGTGCGCAACTCCGTCATACTTTCCTGACGGCCAGCGGAAATCTCTTCCAAAATGCGCAACATCTGAACGTCAATAGAGCGCAGGCGCATCCGGCTCTCCGCATCCATACCACCCTCAACGCCGCCGCTTTCTTCCAGCTGCGCCAGCAACCGTTCCTGCCCATCCGCCACGCGCAGCAATGCCTGTGTTGACGGCGCCTGTGCTTCCACGCGATCGGTCATGCGGTGAATGGCCTCCACCAAAGCGTTTATCTCGCCGCTGCTATCGTTGCGCACCTGAGATGTCTGCACCATGGTTTCGCGCAGCTGGTCCAGCTGCCCGGACATATGTTCAAACGCCGCGCCCAAAACCGAAATGTCCCCGGATTCGCCGTCACCGGAGGAAAATCCAACCCGTGTGATCGAGCTCAGCCATTCTTCCAACTCTCGGTAAAACCGGTTTTGCCCGTGGCTTGCAAACAGCTCCAACAGGCCTACCACCAACGAGCCAGCCAGACCAAGCAGCGAGGAGGCAAATGCCACGCCCATGCCGCCCAACTGGCTTTCCAGACCATCCATCAAACGGCTCACCACATCGATGCTTGATTCGCCGCCACCCAAATCAAGGCTCTTGATGGTGTCCACCACCGCAGGAACCGTGGTTGCTAACCCGTAAAATGTGCCCAAAAGGCCAAGGAAGATCAGCAAGTTGACGATATAGCGCGTGATCTCACGCCCTTCGTCAATCCGGGTTGCAACCGACTCCAAAATGGAACTGGTCGAGGTGGATGAAATTTGCCCGTGAGTTCCGCGCTCACGCAACAGGCTTGCCAAAGGCGCCAACAATGTCGGAGGGCTGTTGGCATCATGTCCAGCGCGCAATCCCGCGAACCCTTCGATCCACCGAACTGAGCGGAATAGGGACAGCAGCTGGGCAAACGTCGCTGCCACACCAATCAAAAACACAAAGAAGATAAAGCCATTTAGCTCGGGGTTGGCGGTGAAAACCGGCAATACCTGAGGCAACGCCACATAGCCCACGGCGGCCACAAGCCCCAAGACGACCAGCATCTGTAGAATCTGGAAGGTAGGTTTAGAGAAATGCGGCTCGACTGTACGGTCCGGCTGATCCATTTAGATGGGTCCTGACGCTTTGTTTTTCTGCGCTCACCCTACTGCCATGTCCCTGCCCTGCCAAGGAATTTCGCTGCATATACCTCAATGGGTCTTAAGCGGTCACCAATCTGTGCACTTCTTGGGACAACCACTTCAAATCAGCGTCTTCAATGCCCAGCTCAAAAAGATGACTTGCAGTGTTGTGCAGGTACTCCGTGTTCGGACCACGCCCCCCCACAGCTGTTGAAATGATACGCGCCTGCTCGTCCAACGACAGGTGGCAATATTGCACGTGATCCGGATCAATCACGTAGGTCACCGCCTCCACCGCACGCCCGTCGCGCAGCGTCACAGGCAAAGTTTCTTCCAAATAGGCCGAACTGACCAATTCCCGTTCGCGCAGGTAGTCCAGTGTGCGGGCTTCATGTCCCTCAGCCACTTTGAGCGCCAATCCCTGACAATGCGCACCCACTTCAGCGTCCAGCGCTAAGACAAGACCCGGATCCTCCACGGTGCCCCGGTGATGAATCGAGCGCATGCAAAAACTTCGATGCCATCCATCAAGCTGGGCAACAGCTTGCTCGCTCACCTCAAATCCCGGGTTCCACAAAAGTGATCCGTATCCAAATACCCACATAGTCTGCCTCTGGTCCTGCTGGCTTTGCGCCGTTAAACACCAAACCGACCGCATGAGAAAGGCCCCACCATGATGAGATTGCTGACCCTGTTTGTGCTTTTGGCCGCCCTGGGCTGGTCCAGCTTCTGGTTTGTGGGTTCTTGGGCCCTGACCTCCGCTGTGCCCATGTGGTTTGAATACCGCCGCGCGGACGGCTGGGTTGCCGAGTATGAGGCCTTGTCAGTATCCGGTTTTCCAAGCCGATTGGACAGCACCCTCAACAACCTCACCCTTGCCGACCCGCAAACCGGGGTGGCCTGGGATGCCCCATTTTTCAACATGCACGCGCTCACCTACAAACCACATCACGTGATTGCCGTCTGGCCCAATGAACAAACCATCGCGATCCCGGGCGAGAAACTGACCCTGACCACCGGCGATATGCGGGCGTCTCTGGTGTTTGATCCGGGCATTGATCTCACACTCAACCGCACCAACATCGCCATCGAAAACCTTGGGGTGGCCTCCACCGCCAACTGGCAAATGGCCGCCAGCGCCGTAAACCTCGCCATGCACCGCGATACCGAGGCCCCCGCCACCTACCGCGTTGCGTTCAAAGCAGACGATCTCAGCCCCCCAGCCGGCTTCGCTCTTCCCGACGGCATTGATCTGCCGCGTAGCTTCTCAAGTTTCCGCGCAAACCTCACTGCCACCTTCGACCAGCCGTGGGACCGGTCCGCAATCGAACACGCCCGCCCCCAACCGGTGACGCTTGATCTCGCGCTGGCAGAAATTGTCTGGGGTGATTTGAAGTTACATGCGGCAGGCCAAGTCACCATCGACAACACCGGCGACCCAACCGGTGAAGTCACAATTCGTGCGGTGAACTGGCGTGATATTCTGGACTTGGCCCGCCATTCCGGCAAAATCTCGGTGTCGATGATTGATACCGTGGAACAGGCGCTTGGCTTTGTTGCGCAGCTGTCTGGCAACGCCAACGAGCTCGACATTCCGCTGACTTTCTCAGGTGGCGCAACCAAACTTGGCCCACTGCCCATTGGTCCAGCCCCGCGCATCTTCCTGCGATAATCGAGAGATCAGCGGCAGTAAGACCCGCCGCGATGTTTGGCCACGTCGAAGTGGAAATGATCCCGGTGATACCGATCCGCGTTGGGGCCCAACACGGTGCCAAATGGGCCACAGGCCTGTTTGTGCATCTTTTTGAGAATACGGCCTTTTTTGCCGTTGTTCCAATCCTTCAAGACAGAAATGCTCTCACCATTTTTGAGCGTCACTGCCGAAATATCAATGGCATTGCCTTTGCCATGCTCACTGATCTTGGCACCGGGCCGATTGTTGCGCGTGCGACAGGAATAGCCTGCGGCAACCTTGATCTCTTTTGCTCCGCCGCCAAAGCTGCGCACGGATTTTTTAAGTCCTTTTTCGACCCATTTTTCTAGCGCTTTAGCTGTGTCACAGGTCATCACCGCCGGTGTGGACAGTTTCACACCGTCCACCTCATAGAGCTTGATGGCATTTTTTTTGATGCCGCAGCCGCGCAGTTTACCCGGCACTGGCGGCACCTCTTTGCCAATCAATCGCTTGTTGCGACACACCTTGCCAATACCTGCGGCTTTACGGGCTTTTCGCTCCGCCCGCGTCACACGCGCTGGTTCGGGTTCTGTCATCTTGATCGTTGCCGCCGCCGCAGGCACAGCTGCGGCAACACGTGTAACCGTATCGCTGCCTCCGGGGCGCAAAATCGGGCGCAACGACTGATCCGGAGCAAAACTTGGCAGCGCCACCGGATACACCACGCGCAAAACCGGGCGCAAACTACGCTCCGGTGCATTGGCCTGCGCAACACTCAACACCCCGATGCCGAATGTCACCGCCACTGCCAGTGATGTCGTCATCCGCTTCACGATTTTGGCACCTCACGGCCAAAGTTAGGAGCAGCCGTATCCTGTCCAGCTTCGATAATCCCACGGCGTATTTCACGTGTACGAGTAAAGTACTCGTGCAAATGGTCCCCATCACCGGTGCGGATGGCCCGTTGCAGTGCAAACAACTCTTCGGTGAACCGTCCTAAAATCTCCAGCGTCGCGTCTTTGTTGGTCAAAAACACGTCCCGCCACATGGTGGGGTCTGACGCCGCAATCCGGGTAAAGTCCCGAAAACCCGCAGCCGAATATTTGATGACTTCGCTGTCCGTCACCCGACGCAGATCATCCGCAACACCCACCATGGTGTAGGCAATCAGGTGCGGTGTGTGGCTGGTCACGGCCAGCACCAGATCATGGTGGTCCGCATCCATCTCATCCACGTTGGCGCCCATGCCTTCCCAAAGCGCACGCAGCTGCGCCACCGCCTCAGGATCGCTGCCCTCCACTGGCACCAATAGACACCACCGATTGTCAAACAGCTCGGCAAACCCGCTTTCCGGCCCAGAATGTTCCGTCCCCGCCAAAGGGTGCGCAGGCACAAAATGCACGCTCTCAGGTAAATAGGGCCCTACCGCATCAATCACATCGCGCTTCACGGAGCCCACATCGGTCACCGTTGCTCCGGCTTTCAGATGTGGCGCAATCTCCTTGGCCACAGCGCCCATTGCGCCAACAGGCACACAGAGCACTACCAAGTCGGCATCCGCTACAGCTTCAGCCGCGCTGTCACACACGCGATCACACAACCCAATCCGTCGCGCGGTGTCCCGCGAAGCCTCGGACTTGGCAAACCCAGTGACGTCACCGGCCAATCCACCGCGCTTCATCGCCCAGAACATGGATGAGGCGATCAACCCCAAACCAATCAGCGCCACGCGGTTGTAGACCGGTGTGCTCATCTCGCGCCGCCCTTAAACTGACCAATGGCATGGGCCACCCGGCGGCTGCTTGGCTCATCCCCCACCGTGATACGCAGACAGTTTGGCAGGCCATATCCGGCCACACGCCGCACAATCAACCCTTGAGATTTCAGATAGTCATCACAGGCTTCCGCCTCTGCCTGATCCGCAAACCGCGCCAGAATGAAGTTGGTGCAGGAGGTATCAGACGGCACGCCATGCTCCATCAACGCTTCGGCCAACCAGGCGCGCAAACGGGTGTTTTCCGCACGACATTTGGCCACCCACTCTTGATCGCGCACTGCTGCAATGGCCAATGTCATCTGCAATTCGGAGAGGTTAAACGGCTGACGCACGCGGTTTAGAACGTCAATGATTGCCTGAGGCGCGTAACCCCAGCCCACCCGTAATCCGCCAAGGCCATATACCTTGGAGAAAGTCCGTGTCATCACCACATTGTCACGCGCTTCCACCAGGCTCGCGCCGCCGTCAAATCCCTGAACATACTCGGTGTAGGCGCCATCATGCACCAGAATACAGCCCTCTGGCAGACCATCCGCAAGGCGCGCTAGGTCATTGCCACCAATCATAGTGCCAGTCGGGTTGGCTGGGTTGGCCAGAAACACAATCTTGGTTTTGTCAGTACAGGCCGCAAGCATCGCATCCACATCAACAACCCGCTCGCGCTCTTTCGCGATAACTGGCGTCGCCCCAACCATCTTGGCAAGGATAGGATACATGGAGAACCCATATTCGGGATAGACAATCTCGTCTCCCACACCGGCGTAGGCCTGTGTGATGAACTGCAACACCTCATCACTGCCAACACCACAAATGATCCGGCTGGCATCCAACCCATGCACCTCGGCAATCGCGGCACGTAGATCGGCGTGATCCGTGCTGGGATAGCGATGCAGGTTCAATCCAGTCTTGGCATGTTTGTCGGTAACAGCCTCACTGCATCCCAATGGGTTCTCATTGGACGACAGTTTCACAACGTCTTTGACGCCGTCTACTGTCGCGCTGCCGCCAACATACAACTCAATATCCATGACACCGGGCTGCGGCTCAATTCGTGACATCACGTTTCTCCCTCGTTGCCCGCTGTTTAGCGAGCCCCCTCCAGCTTGGAAAGGTGGGAAGGCCATGCCGCGTGGAATTGCCCCAACAATATCTCGGCGGCGTTGCAAACACGCGTCATCTTTGCAACGGAAATACCGGCACGCCAAAGAAGGCGACTAGGCGCAATTGGCCCTACCGACTCCCTGTTTGTACACAAACATCCCAATGCGCGAGGCCAAGTCTTGACCAAGCCTCCCGATTGATTGCGAAAATCCTGCACACCAAGGCGCACAGGTGTCTCAGGGCCGCCTAAGCGCGCCTTCAAACGAGCGACTCATCCCCAATCAGGCGTAGTAATCCACCACGGACTTGGAGCTATCAATGCCCGCCGCATCCAACTTGCTGCGCAAGACCTGCGCAAAGTCACCGCTGCCAGAGGTCTGATGGCTGGCCACAGCTGAGCGGATTGCGCTCATCACCGCACCATCCATGGTTTTCTGCCGCTGTGGCTCATGCCCCTGCAACTGACTGCGCGAGGCTTCCCGCACCGGTTCTACCTTTTCAGATTTTGGAGCTTCTTTTGGCTCCGGCACGGCCTGCGTGGCGTATTTTGCCAGCGCGGCGTGCAACATCGCGTTCTGCGTTGCGCTCAATCCAGACCACCCAGTGGTCTCACCTAAAATGCCTACAGCTTCAACCATAGCAATGTCTCCTTCTTGCACTTACCCGCATAAACGGTGCCGCCCCCAATTGCAGCCGTGCGCAAGGTTCAAAAACATTGCCATATTTTTAACGTCAAAACAACCAAACCGCTAAAATTGCTCATAAAATTCTGAATTTCTTAACCCAATACCGCTGGACATTCTGCGCTCCACCAGCTTCCGAATATGGGTGATGTTGCATTTTTTTGCCGCCACTCAAATTATCCATATTGCTTTTGTTTGATCAAATATGCTCAAACCGAGTCACGAACCCTGGCAATAAAGGCATTGCGCGCTGCTGCCTGGGTGAGCGGAGCCACTCTGCTCAAAAAGAGACCTAAGCCGGTCTCGCGCGTGCACTTGGCTCCCTTCATGTATCTTTTTTCCGGCGGCGCGCCGCCAAAAGCACAAGGGTTTTGCCATGCTGCATAACGACAAACTTGAACAATGGGATCGCGAAAACTTTTTCCATCCTTCCACACACTTGGCTGAATTTTCTCGTGGTAATGTTCCCCATCGCGTGATCACCGGCGGCACCGGCTGCCACATCGAAGACCGCGACGGCAACCGCCTGTTGGACGCCTTCGCCGGCCTTTACTGCGTAAACGTTGGCTATGGCCGCAGCGACATTGCTGATGCAATTTCGGACCAAGCCAAAGAATTGGCCTACTACCACTCCTACGTGGGTCACGGCACCGAAGCCTCCATCACTCTCGCCAAAATGGTGCTCGACCGCGCGCCAGACAACATGTCCAAAGTCTACTTTGGCCTGTCTGGCTCAGACGCCAATGAAACCAACATCAAGCTGATCTGGTACTACAACAACATCCTGGGCCGCCCTGAGAAAAAGAAAATCATCTCTCGCTGGCGCGGCTACCATGGCTCCGGCCTGATGACCGGCTCCTTGACCGGCCTGGAACTGTTCCACAACAAATTTGACCTGCCGCTGGCCCAAGTGGTGCACACCGAAGCGCCCTACTACTTCCGTCGCGAAGATCAGAGCCAGTCTGAAGAGCAGTTTGTCGCGCATTGTGTGGCCGCTCTGGAAGAGACCATCGCCCGCGAAGGCGCTGACACCATCGCCGCCTTCATTGGTGAGCCGGTTCTTGGCACTGGCGGCATTGTACCGCCCCCTGCTGGCTATTGGCCTGCGATCCAGGCGGTTCTGGACAAACACGACATCCTGCTGGTGGCCGACGAAGTTGTCACCGGCTTTGGCCGTCTTGGCTCGATGTTTGGTTCTGACCACTACGGCCTGAAGCCGGACCTGATCACCATCGCCAAAGGCCTGACCTCAGCTTACGCCCCGCTGTCCGGCTCAATTGTGTCTGACAAAATGTGGTCTGTGCTGGAAAAAGGCACGGATGAGAACGGCCCAATCGGTCACGGCTGGACCTACTCCGCCCACCCAATTGGCGCCGCTGCAGGTGTTGCCAACCTCAAGCTGATCGACGAGCTCAACCTCGTGGAAAACGCAGGCACCGTTGGCGCATATCTCAATAAAACCATGTCTGAAGCCCTGTCTGCACACCCAAATGTGGGCGACATCCGTGGCGAAGGCATGATGTGTGCCGTGGAGTTTGTCGCTGACAAAGACAGCCGCACCTTCTTTGATTCTGCGGACAAAATTGGCCCTCAGATTTCCGCCAAACTGCTGGAACAGGACAATGTGATCGCCCGCGCCATGCCACAGGGTGACATTTTGGGCTTTGCCCCACCGTTCTGCCTGAGCCGCGACGAAGTTGACCATGTTGTTGCCGCCACCGTGCGCGCAATCGCAACCGTTTTGCCATAATTCCAAGGAGCACGAGATGACACTGTCCAAAGCCCCGTTCAGCAGTGCTGAATATCAACGCCGTCTCTCCAAAACCCGTGCCGCCATGGCAAAAGCGGGACTGGAGGTTCTCTTTGTCACAGACCCCTCAAACCAAGCTTGGTTGACCGGGTATGACGGCTGGTCATTTTATGTCCACCAAGGTGTGATTGTGACCATGGAAGGCGAGCCTATCTGGTGGGGTCGCTACATGGACATGATGGGCGGCAGGCGAACCTGCTGGATGGATCATGACAATATCCTCGGCTACGCCGATCATTTCGTGCAATCCACGGTCGTGCATCCGATGCAAGACCTGGCAGAAAACCTCAAAGCGCGCGGCTTCACCGCCGCGCGTATCGGCGTGGAGATGGAAAACTACTACTACTCCGCCAAAGCCCACGCCGTACTCACCGAAGAACTTCCGGACGCCACTCTGGTGGACGCCACCGCACTGGTGAACTGGCAGCGACTGGTGAAATCTGACGTGGAAGTGGACTTCATCCGCAAGGCGGCCCGCATCACCGAAAAAGTCATGAACATCGCGATTGAGCGATCCGGCCCCGGCGTGCGCAAAAATGAACTGGTGGCGGACATTATGAAAGCTGGCATCGATGGGATTGGGGACGACTGGGGTGACTACCCCGCCATTGTGCCCCTGACCCCCTCGGGCGGGGACACCACGGCCGCCCATCTGACCTGGGACGGCGCGCCTATGCAGCAAGGTGAAGCCACCTTTTTTGAGCTCTCCGGCTGCTACCGTCGCTACCACGCCCCCATCAGCCGTACGCTTTTCCTTGGCACACCGTCTGATGACATGTTGCGCGTCGAAGAAGCCCAACTCGAAGGCATCACCGCAGGGCTAGAAGCCGCCCGAGCAGGCAACCGCACCTGTGACATCGCCAATGCCTTTATGGCTGTGCTGGCCAAACACGGCATCGAACGCTCCGGTCGCATGGGCTATCCAATTGGTCTCAGCTACCCGCCGGACTGGGGCGAACGCTCCGCCTCGATCCGCACTGAGGATGAAACCGTGCTCGAACCCGGCATGGTGTTCCACTTCATGCCCGCGCTTTGGATGGATGACTGGGGACTTGAGACCACCGAAACCATCCTGATCCGCGAAGACGGCGCCGCCGAACCCGTTTGCAATCTGGAGCGCAAGCTCATCGTAAAAGGGTGAGCCATGTTAGAGACAACCAAACAGATCCTGTCTGACCTGATCGCTTTTCCGACGGTTTCCGCAGACAGCAATATGGAGATGATCACCTACCTCGCCACAGCTCTAATGGACTGCGGCGCCAAGGTGGAGATCTTCCACGACGAAAGTGGCAAGAAGGCCAACCTCTTTGCCACCCTCGGCCCTGAGGTCGACGGCGGCATTGTGCTCTCCGGTCACAGCGACGTGGTGCCAGTCACCGATCAGGACTGGACCACCGATCCCTTTGTCATGGAGGAGCGCGACGGCCGTCTCTACGGGCGCGGTACCTGCGACATGAAAGGCTTCATCGCCGCCACTGTCGCCATGGCACCGTATTTTGCACAGCGCGTCACTGACACGCCGGTGCATTTTGCCTTCACCTATGACGAAGAAACCGGCTGCATCGGCGCAGGCCATCTGGTTGAGGCCCTGAAAGAGCGCAACATCAATCCCCGGCTGGCCATCATTGGCGAGCCGACTTCCATGCGCATCATCGAAGGCCACAAAGGCTGCCATGAGTACAGCACCCGCTTTCAAGGGCTGGAAGGCCATGGCTCAGCACCTGATCTGGGCGTGAATGCGGTGGAATACGCCGCGCGTTACGTTTCCCGCCTGTTGGAGCTCAAGGCTAAGCTCACCACCATGGCCCCCGCGAGCAGCCGCTTTGAGCCACCTTGGACCACCGTGAACGTCGGCGCGCTGCATGGTGGCAGCGTGCACAACGTCATCGCCCCCAAGGCACAGGTGGATTGGGAAATGCGCCCGGTACAGGCCAGCGACGCCAGCTTTGTGAAAGAGGCCCTGAAAGCCTACTGCGAAGACGAGCTGTTGCCCGCCATGCGCAAGATCTACCCCGACGCGCAGATCGACACCGAAGTGGTGGGCGAAGTGGCCGGACTGATCCCCGAGGACGACAACGCCGCACGCAAACTGCTGATGGACCTCACAGGCGCCAACGGCGCGGACCTTGTGCCTTTTGGCACCGAGGCAGGTCTGTTTCAGTCCATGGGCATGGATGTGGTGGTCTGCGGCCCCGGCTCAATCGAGCAAGCGCACAAGGCCGACGAGTTCATCGCGCAGGATCAACTGGCCGATTGCCTCAAGCTTTTGGAAAAGCTCGGCGATACGCTGGCGAAAGGCTGAACACGCCCAGCGCCTCAGCCACTTCCAACCCAAACAAACAAAAAGGGCCGCGAAAATCTCGCGGCCCTTTCCGTATATCTTGTTCGTGGCGGCGAAGATTAGTTCTTCGCGTAGAATTCCACGACCAGGTTTGGTTCCATCACAACTGGGTATGGCACGTCGGACAGGCCCGGTGCGCGTACAAAAGTTGCTTTCATTTTGTTGTGATCGGCGTCGATGTAATCTGGCACGTCACGCTCGTTCAGCTGAACGGCTTCCAGCAGAACTGCGAGCTGCTTGGACTTCTCACGCACTTCGATCACGTCGCCTTCTTTGACACGGTAAGACGCGATGTTCACGCGCTGACCGTTCACGGTGACGTGGCCGTGGTTCACAAACTGACGAGCCGCAAACACGGTGGCCACAAATTTGGCACGGTATACAACCGCGTCCAGACGGCGCTCCAGCAGGCCGATCAGGTTTTCACCGGTGTCGCCTTTGATACGCTCAGCTTCGCCGTAGATGCGACGGAACTGTTTCTCGGTCAGGTCGCCGTAGTAGCCTTTCAGCTTCTGCTTGGCGCGCAGCTGTGTACCGAAATCAGAAATTTTGCCCTTGCGGCGCTGACCGTGCTGGCCTGGGCCATAATCGCGACGGTTCACTGGGGATTTAGGACGGCCCCAGATGTTTTCGCCCATGCGGCGGTCAATTTTATACTTGGCAGACGTACGTTTAGTCACGGCTGATCTCCTTCGTTTAGGTTTCGAAGGGCGTTGTCCTCTTGCCGGATGTTGCCGACATGACAGGCATCCTCTTGCGAGGGCCACCAACACCAATGAAGCCGCGCTTATACGGGGGATTCTGGGGGAGTCAAGCGGGGAGTGGGCTAGTCTGCTTTGAGCCCAAACGAACGGATGCTGCGCATTGCGCAAATGGCCGATGTGCGATTTATACGGGGAAGCCTCACTAACTTGCACCAGAAGGATTTCCCGTGAAACTCGTCAGAGTTTTAGCAAGCATATTGGTTTTAGCTGCCTCGAATGCCTCAGCACAGGATGTTCAGTGGAAGTTAGTTGATACAGGTGTCTTGAACCACTCGTCTTATGGCAAGGGCATTGAGATGCGCATACAACCTGATCCGATCCCAGAAGGTTTGTTTGGCGGTGACAACTTGGATGATCTTTTGCTGGCGCTTTGCAATCACTATGCGCCTTCCGTCATTCCATTTGTGCTGCAGCAGACAGATATCGAACAACCAGACTTCATCGCAGTACGCATAGTATCAGGAGAAGCGGTTGGCCGATATGTTTTGGAAGCTTACGCGATTGCAGATGGGCGTTGTGGCGCTGCCCTCTAATCCAAGTTTCTTTTAACGTGACACTTCAATGTGGGTAGTGCGTACCGTTTTTCGGTGGAATCCAATAGCTGCCATTGGCGCAGTTGCAGAGAATTGGTGCTTTGTCCCGCATTGCTGCCATAGGCGACGTCACTGCCTCTCAGTCGACAGGCGACATTTTCTACCAAAAAACCGCTTCTACCGGGAAGCCTACCCCACCACCCCAATCACCTGACTGATCCGCGCCCCGGCGTTCACCGCCTGATAGGTCGGAAAGGGCACCCTTTCGGACAGATCAATCGCTCGAGCCACCCACTCCTGAGCCTCCAGCTTCTGCAATGAGGTCGAGAGCGCCCGATCCGTGATCGCGCCCAACCCAGCCCTAAACCCAGAAAACCGCTGCGGTCGCGCCGCCAACGCCAACACCGGCACGGTCCAGCTTTTGCGCAACAGCTTGGTGTCGCTCTCCTCCGCCGCCCGCAAAATCTCATCAGCCTTTGCCGCCGCAACTTCGCCCATCTCCGTCAAAACAAACTCCGGCCGCAGCGGATGCCCGTGTCCAGGGTTTCGCATCACCACCCCCAGTTCCATCAGATGTGTCAGGCTGGCACCAAAGGCCGTGCGCCCTGCCCCCGTGGCGGCGATCAACGTCGCCTGCCGCCCCGGCACACCGCGATGCATCTGCCCCAGAATGTCGAGCGCCCAGGCCCGAGAGGTGATCTTGACAAGCAACTTAATGTCCATAAAGTATAGTAACTACATTTTGTGAAATCAGCAACCACTAAGGACCGCATCATGGCTCTTGCCGCATTGACCAACATCATAACGCTCTCAATTTCTGTGAGTGATCGCCACGCCAGCGCTGCCTGGTTCAAAGAGAAACTCGGCTTTGAGCTGCGCTACCACATCGACGAGGCTGGCTGGAGCGAGCTTGAGACCAAAACCGAGGGCGTGATCCTTGGCTTGGGCGAGCAATCCGAGCCCAAACCCGGCAACTGCGTGCCTGTGTTTGGTGTAGACGACATCGACACCGCGCGCGCAGCACTTGAGGCAGCAGACGTAAAGTTTGACGGTCCCACGCAGGTGATTCCAGAAATGGTCAAACTGGCAACCTTCTATGACCCCGATGACAACGCCTTCATGTTGGCGCAAGACCTCTCCAGCTAAGAAAAAGACCCCGCCGGTCCGGCGGGGGTCACTTTAAGGTCGCTTAGGCTGCGTCGTGCATCAAAATGGCCGCTTCACTTGCGGTCAAATTGCGCCGCGCGTGGTGCCCATACCCATGTGGGTTGACCTCCAACTCCGGCTGCAACTCAAACAATCGCGCCCGATCACCGGCTGAGAGCGCATCCAACGCCGCATTGGCCGGATGAAAGCTCTCTGTCTCCACGCCATTGGCCCAAATCACCTCATGGCACGGCAACAACAAATGCACGTATGTCACCTCACGCAGCGCCGCATCCACGCTGATACTGCCGCCATTCACCATGTCGCGTGCGGCCACCAGAACTTCGTCCTCATTAAACAACGCCCGCGCCGTCGCCCCCCGCACCAACATGCGATGCTCTGGGCTGACCAGCAATTCCTGATCTGGACGCTCGATGCCCAACGCCCCCGCACGAATACGGATTGGCCGCAGCTTTGGCATGGCAAATAGGCGCGCGCCCGTCATCCGCCGACTGCCAATCCACTGGATCTGCTGGGCCCCATTGTCGCGCGTCTGAACCTGCTCACCTTCACGCAGCTCTTCAATCAATCGCGGCCCCTGTGGCGTCGCAATCCGCGTGCCCGGAGTAAAACAAATCACACCATTACCCTTTGCTGAAGGCTTCCGGCGCTGCAACATACTCATCGAAGAATGCACCACCCAAAGCTCTTTATTCTTTGGCGGAAGCTCATCCAGAAACATCAGCAGTGGCGCACTGCCATCCACTTCGATCACTGTAGCGGTATAGCTCTCCGCCCCATCGGTTACGACAAAGCCGCCTTCCATCAAAGGAAGATCCACATCTATAGCGTCCAATGTCTTAACGCCCGCTTGATGGTTGATGGCTGCCCCAACAAGTTTGCGCACCATATGCGCCGCACGCTTGCGGATGTTTGCCCCTTCTTCCCCAAGATCCAGACGTAATAGCCCATTGGGCCCGTCCACACGGACGGCATCCCTTGACCAGGACCACACCACGCCTGTTTCCAGCGCCTGCAACGGTGCAGCCTTCCGACCATCTATTTCTGTCTGTGACCAGGAGACGACAAACGTGCCACGAAAGCCCGTTTTCATTACCTGATTACCTGCCTAGTAGTTTTTTTATTACCGACAGATTAACAAAGGTGTCTCCAACTGCCTAGACAGAAGTTTCAGAAAAACTGAAGCTGGACAAGGTGTTGCAAAAAGCCCCTCAAGTAACCTCAAAAGCGAAAGTCCAAACGGACGGCCCCAACAAATTGTCCTTCATACTGCATGTCGAATTCTTCACTTAGATATGTCAGCCCGTAAAACAGGTGGTGCTTCTTGCCTTGCCAGTGGATGCCCGCCCGCAGTCTGTTGCGTGTGTTGGTCAATCGGTAGCCGCGGTCTTCGGGCAAATACACGCTGCTAAATACCTTGGCGACATCGGCCCCCACCACAAAACTCACACCTTTTTCTTGATTGGCACCAGAGCGATAACGATGACCCGTGACCCAGTCCCGCGACACCAATTCCCCCCGCCCAAACCGACCGATTGTAAAATCCACACCGGCGCGCACCAAGTTTTCGTCGCCCAAACGTGTCTCCAAAAACGGACGCATGCTGGTTTGGCCACCGAGGTCAAATGTACGACCTGTCTCGCCCACAAAACGCACAAGCCATTTATTCGGAATCTGGTGGTCCAGCACTTCATCGGTGGGGCCTGGAATACCAATCACGTTATGAATGGCTTTTTGCAGACTGTTCAATCCGGTTTGCGGACCAAGCGCGAGAATGTCGCCCCCCATGGAAAATTCCGTAGCGTGCCGGCGAAACTGTGTATGCAGCCCCGCGCTGAGCATGCCAGCCCAGGGGCGATCCAGCGGCACATGGGTGGTCAGACACGCCGGAGCGAGGATTTCACCTCCCACACGCAACTCTAGAAGGTCCCCTGCGGACTGTGGCAATTCGCCATTCCAGCCATACCCCCAAAACCGGCTGGTGCCATACGACCCTGTGCGCCATCGATCATAGCCGTCACCAAGAAAATCATTCACAAAGGTACTGCCAAAACCAAGGTAGCTGCGTCCACCAATAGACGACGTCTGGGCGGTGTCAGTGATCTCGCCCTCTGACGCGCTGGCCTGAACAGACAGCACACAACCCAAAAACAAAGCAGCCATAATACGCAGCATAGTCAGTCCCCGATAACGCCCCCCGGCACTGATCTGATAGCCTGCGAAACACCTGCCCGTCAGTGAAAGACTGACAAAATGGTAAATGCCGTAAAAATTGTCCTTAATTCATTAATGTTATGGCAAGAGCACACCAAAAGGCTCCGCTTGGCATACCAGCCTACGCCGCAAGTAAATTCTATCGGGGCTCAGAACAAACCGGCTTCTTTGGAAATTAAGGCCGCCTGCGTGCGATTGCCCGCGCCAATCTTACGATAGAGGTTTTTGACATGCAGCTTGACCGTAGGCTCAGACAACTCCAAGTCCCGTGCAATCTCCTTGTTGGATTTGCCCACGGACAGACCTTCCAGAACCTGCATCTCCCGCCGCGTCAGCATTTGCGCAATGGGATGGGGCTCTGCAACTTCCGCTGCCTGCATCAATTCGGCCGGGATGAATTGCTCCCCCGCCGCCATAAACTTGATAGCATTGACCAAAGACGACGCCGGCAGCGTTTTGGGCACAAAGCCCGAGGCCCCAGCCGCCATGGCTTTTTGCACCACCTCGCGACTGGCCTCACCCGAAATCAGCGCAACCCGCGGTGCGGAAACATGCGCCAACACCCGCTTTATGCCTTCTATGCCCTGCATGCCTGGCATGTTGTAATCCAAAAGCACCAAATCAAATGGACCTTTCTCATCTAGGGCTCGCACCGCTTGCTCAAGATTGGAAACCCCAACGGCCTCCATGGTCCCGGTGGCTTGCACAAAGGCACTTACCGTATCCAGAAGAAGGTCATGGTCGTCAGCGATCAGAATTTTCACAACGGTCCTCCAAAGGGCCGGGTCTAATGGTTATGTCGGCACGCGCCATGGACAGAAAGTATCAAGTCAAGTCGTCACAACTTAATGATGCACCCAAATTGTCCACTGTCACCCGGCCACCTAGACCGGATACAGAAAATTTTAAATAAAATACTGCCTTCCGTGACGGCAAACCTACCCCTTTGTATAGGGCGCTTATCCCCTTGACCAGATGTGCTTTGCAAGCGATTTGTCTATTCATGAGTTAAGCATAATGAGGCGGCAAAACATGCGAAAAACCAGAAGATCCGTTTTCGCCCTGGCCGCTTGCCTTTTGCTACCACTCACGGGCCCTGTTTGGGCCACTGACGCAATGGACACTCCGTCCGGCGATGTCATCCTGACCGTGTCGGGCACGATCGACGCCACAAACGTCGACGACACGGCTCAGTACGATTTGGAGATGCTGCGCGCATTACCCGCAGTCTCCATTTCAACCACGACCATATGGACCGATGGGGTTCTTATGTTCACGGGTGTACCGCTAGCGTCGCTGCTGGAAACTCTGGGGAGTTCCGGCAGCACGCTGCGGGCTTCCGCCATCAACGACTACACCATCGAAATACCGATCCACTCTCTGGAATCCGGTGCACCAATTCTGGCCTATGAAATGAACGGCACGCCGATGCACCGTCGTGACAAGGGGCCGCTTTGGGTGATCTACCCCTTTGATTCCGACCCAAAATACCGCACATCTCAGGTCCATTCCCGTGCTGTTTGGCAACTCGACAGGATCGAAATCGTCGAATAAGCTGAGCGCATGAAATGTGTGTGCACTCAGCTGACCTCTTTGCGGCTTGCGGCCTCTTTTCGAGAGATGTCGCTGTGTGTGCCTAATGGCTTCCACTTGTGAGCCGCCTGCCCACATCCGCTTTTTCGGTCGGTGCGGCCAGTCCCCCACGCAAAAGCCGCCCCTTACGGATGCTCGGCGTCATTCTGACCACCTTCATTGCGATCCTACTTGTCTTTGCGTTTTTAACTGCCTCACAGGTCTTTACCAACCTGCGCAGCATTAAGTTATTGGCCTCTAACGATTTGGAATGGTCTCTGGCGCAAATTGAATTGGAAACGCGCGACTTTGCGGGCGCCTTGGAAGCGGCGCGACTTTCACCGGACCCCGACTTGGATCGTTTGCGCTTGCGGTTTGATATTCTTTACAGCCGTGTCAACACCATGGCCTCTGCTCCTGCTTATCTACGCCTTACCGTGGTCCCGGAATTTGATGCGGCACTGAAGCGGGCGACCAGCTTCACCACCGAAGTTGTCCCCCTCATCGACAGCCCAGACGCCGCTCTGCTGGACGCGATCCCGCTCCTCTCTGTACAATCCGCCAACCTACGCTCAGATGCACGGACGCTTTCTCTTGCTGGCATCGCATTTTACGCCGCCGAGAATGACATCGCACGCGAACGCATCACCAACACGCTTTACCGCCTGGCCACAATTGCGCTCCTCCTGATCGCCTCTGTCGTGTGCTTGTTGATCAATCTGCTTTTTGCCAACCGCGCGGCGCGGACAAGTGGCCACGCCTTGTCCCAAGCCAATCGGCGCATGAGCACCATTCTGACCACGTCAATGGACGGCGTGCTTGTGGTCGACGACACCGGCGCCGTGCTTGAGTTTAACAAAGCGTCTGAAGCCATCTTTGGCTATCGCTACGAGGACATTCGCGGCAAAAACATTCAGGACCTTATCGCGCCGCCTGATCTGCGGGACACACATGTCCAAGCGATGAATCGCATCCTGACCGCCCAAGGCAATCATGCCGCGGGTCAAGGCCGTGTCCGTATGGATGCCAAACGCGCAGATGGCACAATTTTCCCCATCGAAATTGCCATCGAAATGGCAGAGGACAACGACGAAAAAATCCTCATCGGTTTCCTGCATGACATTTCTGATCGCGTCGCCGCAGAAAAGGAGCTTGTGGAAACCCGTGACCGCGCCCTTGCTGGCGAACGCGCCAAAGCCGAGTTCTTGACGGTTATGAGCCACGAAATCCGCACGCCGCTCAATGGCATCCTCGGCAACCTCAGTCTGCTGAACGACACTGCACTCAGCTCAATCCAGACCCGCTATGTGCGCAATATGGAAATCTCCGGCCGGGTTCTCATGCGCCATGTTGACACGGTCTTGGACATCGCACGTTTTGAGGCAGGCAAACTCGACATCAACATCGCTAGCGCCGACCTGTCCATCTTGCTTCAGGAATTGGTCGACAGCCAACTCTCTGCCGCCAACCGACATGGCACCACGCTCAGCTGGCGTTGGGAAGGCCCCGCGCGCAACTGGGTGCGCACCGACCGCGCCGCACTGGAACAGGTGCTGCTGAACCTGGTTGGCAATGCCATCAAATTTACCGACAACGGCATGATCACCATCGAGGCGGAGGCCCTCCCTGAGACCCTCGACAATGTGCCAATTGTAGAGCTGCGGGTCAGCGACACCGGCGTCGGCATCACAGAGGAACGTCTGAACACAGTGTTTGAGGACTTTGTCACCAATGACACAACCCTGAGCCGTCAACCGGGTGGCACCGGCCTTGGATTGGGCATCGCACGCCGCATCGCAACCGCGATGGGGGGGGAGATCGGTGTGGAAAGCACTCCCGGTGAAGGCAGCACCTTTTGGGTGCGCCTGCCAATGGAAACCGGCCGCCGCCCTGCAGAAGCTGAAGCGGCCCAACCCGCGCCAAAGATCAAGCACCTGCACATGCTTGTGGTCGAAGACAACGGCATCAACCGTGAGCTGGCGCAGGAACTTCTTCAACGTGAAGGCCACTGGGTCACGCTTGCACTGGACGGTGAAGATGGCGTGGCCCAAGCGCTTGAGAAAAAATTCGACATGATTCTGATGGACATTGCGATGCCCACTATGGACGGCCTGGAAGCCACTCAAACCATTCGCAAAGGCGGTGGCCCCAATACTGACACGCCCATTGTTGCCGTGTCTGCCAACATATTACCCGAAGACCGCAATCGGTTTTTGGCCGAGGGCATGAGCGCGTTTCTGGCCAAACCAATTAGCCGCCCGGCTTTGCAGCTGTTGCTGCACGAAACATTTGGGTCTTCGACAAAGGGCGCACCGGATGCCACCACACGTGCCGGCTTGTCCGTGGCCACTTATCAGCGACTTCAAAACCGTTTCTTGGAGGAAGGTGACACGCTGGTCGCGGCCGTTACCGCCCCCTATCGCGATGTGGCGGATGTGGCAAAGCGCTGCCATGACCTCTCCGGTGCAGCAGCCATCTTTGGCGCCCAGGCGCTACATGACGTTTTGGCGCAGGCCGACACCGCTGCCAAACAGGGTAACACCCGCTTGTTTGAGGACCAGGTAGCTCAAATTCCGTCGCTGTGGCGTGCCACACGGCGCGACGTGAACGCGGTGTTCCCCTCTCAACCGGATGCGCCAGACGCCGCGGAGTAGCCGCTAAGGCATCTCTGCCCCCAAAGTGGGCGGAAACTCCTGCACCGCATTCAAAAACCAGCCCAGCGCCCGCCCCCTCTGGCCACCACTGCGATAGGCCACCGCCATCGACAAGGACGTCTGCTGTGGGAAATCCAGAACTTCAAACCGGCTGCGGAAATGACGGCTCTGGGCATAGCTGTCCACCACCACCCCCACTGCCTCACTGCGTTCAATCATCCCGGCAGCCATCGTGAAACTCGGCATGATGTGCAGCCGCCGCATTGGATCCACTTCGCCCGCCTGCACCAAATGCTGGATCGGTTCCGCATAAGGTCCGCTGGGCTCCGGCACAATCAATGGCAATCCCGCCATGTCCTCACTTGTCACCGGCTTGCCCACCAAGGGATGCCCACGACGCACAAAAAACAGTGCATTTAGTGGCGGCAAAGGATCACACCGCACCCCCGCTTCCGCCATCAAGGGCCGTGACGGCCCAATCAACGCGTCCAAATCCCCTTGTCGAAACAATTGCAGAGCGGTTTCAAACGGTGCCCCACGCAGATGAATGCGCACCTCCGGGTGCGCCCCAACCAGCGCCCAAATCGCCCGGCTCATCAAGCCTTCCATAGAACTCGGCGACACCCCAATCCTAAGCACCTGCTCTCGCGCTTGCCGCCCTGTATCCACGTCTGCCACCAGTTGATCCACATCAGTCAGGATACGCGCCGCCCGATCGATAAAGGCCCGCCCTTCTGCCGTCGCTGTTACCCCACGGGCATGTCGCTCAAACAGTGCCGCACCAACCTCCTGCTCGACATCAGCCACAGCTTTAGTCACCGCAGATTGTGTCACGTTCAACGCCCGCGCCGCCGCTGAGATCGCCCCTTGCCGATCTACGGCCACCACATAGCGCAATTTGGTTAGGTTCATTCATTCCTCCAAGGAATAGCTTGGGAGAATATTGAATTTGCCAGATACCCTCGTCAATCCGATACTTCTGCCCAAGCGAGGAGATTTTCACATGAGCACAGAGACCATTGTTGCCGGCGTCGGCATGATCAAATTTGCCAAACCGGGCGCATCAGACAGCTATGACCAAATGGGCGCCGCCGCCGTGCAGGCAGCGCTGAAAGACGCCGGTTTGAGCTACAAGGATGTGCAACAGGCCTACGCAGGCTATGTCTATGGCGATAGTACCTGTGGCCAGAAAGCCCTCTATCACGTCGGCATGACCGGTCTCCCAATTATCAATGTGAACAACAACTGCTCCACCGGCTCAACCGCGCTCTACATGGCGCGCCAGGCCATCGAAAGTGGCATGGTCGACTGCGTGCTTGCGGTTGGATTTGAACAAATGCAACGCGGCGCACTGACCAGCCATTGGACCGACCGCCCCACTCCCTTTGATGACTTTGACACCGCCTGTGACACCGTTGTTGGCCACGCCGAAGTGCCGCTGGCACTGCGTTATTTTGGGGGCGCGGGCAAATCGCATATGGAGAAACATGGCACCGAGCTGGCCGACTTTGCCAAGATCCGCGCCAAGGCCTCCCGCCATGCCACCAAGAACCCCCTTGCCCTGTTTGCGACAGAAGTCTCACCAGATGAAGTCCTGGCCGCGCCGGTCATGTGGGACGGTGTGATGACCCGCCTGATGGCCTGCCCGCCCACCTGCGGGGGCGCCGCCGCCATTCTCTGCTCCCCGGCTTTTGCCGCCAAACACGGCATCGACACCACAGTGAAAATCAAAGCCCAAGCCATGACCACCGACTACGCCTCCACCTTTGAGGCACAAGACATGATGCAGGTTGTGGGCTACGACATGACCGCCGCCGCCGCGAAACAGGTGCAGGAAACCTCCGGCATTTCCATTGAAGACGTCGACGTAATTGAACTGCACGACTGTTTCGCCCACAACGAACTCATCACCTACGAAGGCCTCGGTCTCACACCTGAAGGCACCGCGCAAAAATTCATCGCAGACGGCGACAACACTTACGGCGGCAAGTTTGTCACCAACCCCTCCGGCGGTCTCTTAAGCAAGGGCCACCCACTGGGCGCGACTGGCTTGGCCCAATGTTATGAGTTGACCCACCAGCTGCGCGGCACAGCTGACGCCCGTCAGGTTGAGGGGGCAAGAACAGCCCTCCAACACAACCTAGGCCTCGGCGGTGCCTGCGTCGTGACCCTCTATCAGGCGGCATAATCCACATGGGCATTTTCAACCGATCCACCAAAGGCCATGTGACCCCACCCATTGAGGTCACATTGGAGCGCGGCGCGCTGGCGTTTTTCTCCGAAACCATCGGCGAAACCGATCCTGTGTATCTCGACCCCGAAGCGGCACAGACGGCAGGACATCCCGACATCCTCGCCCCCGCCACCTACGCTGTGGTGGTGGGCACCTTTGCCGACCAGATCGCCCGCCGCAAAGGCCAACCCGACATTCTGGAGCTGATCAACGGGGACCTGCGCGTGCTGCTGCACGGCACAGAGACCTACACATACCACGGCCCGATGTTTGCTAGTGATGTGGTCACAGTGGAAAATGAGGTGACGGATTTCACCGACGCCAAAAGTGGCAAACTGGAAATCGCCCACATCACCACCCGCATCACCCACCCCACGCGCGGCCTCTTGGTTGAGGCCACCCGCGGCATCATTCACCGTCTGGGCTGAGGGAGAGACATCATGTCCGTCACACCAACCACCGCCCAGATCGGCGACACACTTCCGGAGCTGACCTTCGGCCCAATCTCCCGAACCACATTGGCGCTTTATGCGGGCGCCTCTGGCGATCATAACCCGATCCACATCGACCTCGACTTTGCCAAAGACGCCGGCATGGAAGACGTCTTTGCCCACGGCATGTTGTCCATGGCGCAACTGGGTCGCCTCGCCACCAATTGGGCCGGACAAGACCGCATGCGTGCGCTCTCAACCCGCTTCACCGCAATCACACCGGTTGGGGCCACCCTCACCTGCACCGGCACCGTGGTCGACCGCCACGAAGAACACGGCCGCGTTCTGCTCACCATAAAACTTGCCGCCCATATTGACGACGGCACCCAAACCCTGCGCGGCGAAGCCAAAATCTGCGGCACGCCCTGACACTCACAATAGGAACACCCCCATGCCCAATCACATGTGGATGAGCGAAGATCACGTAGCCTTCGCCGACACCGTCAAACGTTTCTTTGACGAAGAGGTCACCCCCAACAAAGATATCTGGACCGAAGCGGGCGCTGTCCCAAAATCGCTGTGGAAGAAAGCGGGCGAGCTTGGCATTCTTGGCGCCACCTTCCCTGAAGAGCACGGCGGCCTTGGCCTGTCGCGTCACTTCGATGCCGTGACTTTCCTTGAGCAAACCAAAGCTGGGGACAGCGGCTGGGGTGTTTCTGTGCACAACATCGCCGCGCATTACATCACCGCCTTTGGCACCGACGAACAGAAAGCCCGCTGGCTGCCGGGTCTGGCTTCGGGTGACAAAGTTGCCGCCATCGCCATGACGGAACCGGGCACCGGTTCTGATCTGCAAGCGGTGAAAACCACCGCCATCCGCGACGGCAACGAATATCTGATAAACGGCTCCAAAACCTTCATCACCAACGGCGGTTCCGCCGACCTGATTGTGCTGGTTGCCAAAACCGACCCCACCGCCAAAGGCCGGGGCGTGAGCCTCATTGTGGTGGAAACCGAAGACCTCGAAGGCTTTGCCGTAGGTCGTTGCCTCAAGAAAATGGGCATGAAGCGCAACGACACCGCAGAAATGTCTTTCACCGATGTGCGCGTCCCGCTGACCAACCTAATCGGCACCGAGGAAGGCCAAGGCTTCATCCAACTGATGAAACAGCTGCCGTGGGAACGCTTGATCCTCGGCTATATGGCCCTTGGCGCCTCGCAATGTGCGCTGGATCACACGCTGGCTTACGTGAAAGAACGCAAAGCCTTTGGCAAACGCGTGATGGACTTCCAGAACACCCGCTTCAAACTCGCCGAATGCGCCACCAAAATCGAACTGCTCGCGTCCTTCTGTGACACCTGCCTGACCGAGCTCGAAGCCGGGCAACTCACCGCTGAAAAAGCCGCTATGGTGAAATGGTGGGGCACTCAAACCCAATGTGAGATCGTGGATGAATGCCTGCAATTACACGGCGGCTACGGCTACATGTCCGAGTATCCGATTTCTGAACTCTACACCGACGCCCGCGTGCAAAAGATCTACGGCGGCACCAACGAGATCATGAAAGAAGTGATCGCCCGCTCGCTGGACATCGACTGAGGACACCCCCATGAAACTCACCGGAAAAACCGCCTACATCACCGGCGCAGGCAATGGCATCGGCCGCGCCGTCGCCTTGAAACTCGCCGCTGAGGGCGCCAACATCGTGCTCAACGACCTCGAAGAGGCTCCAGCACAAGCCGTGGTCGAGGAAATCACCGCCGCAGGTGGCGCCGCCATCGCCGTGGTTGGCTCCGTCACCGAAAAGGGCTTTGCGGAGCGCTTCATCGGCGCGGGTGTCCAGAAATGGAACGCCATCGACATCATCGTCAACAACGCCGGCTACACTTGGGACAGCCTCATCGGCCACATGACCGACGACCAATTTGACGCCATGATGGATGTGCACGTGAAAGCACCGTTCCAAATCCTGCGCGCGGCGTCCGGTTTCATCAAAGGCCACGCCAAGCAGGAAGCTGAAGACGGACGTGAAGTCTTCCGCAAGGTGGTCAACATCTCGTCTATCGCGGGCACAGGCGGCAACGTGGGCCAAGCCAACTATTCTTCCGCAAAATCCGCGGTACTGGGCCTGACCAAATCCCTGGCCAAAGAATGGGGTCGCTACAAGGTCAATGTGAACTGCGTTGCCTTCGGCTATATCGAAACCCGCCTGACCCAAGCCACCGACGACAAGAAATCCATCACCGTGGACGGCAACACTGTTGGCATCGGCATCCCAACCAAAGTGGCCGGAGGCTTTGCCGCCATGGTGCCCCTTGGCCGCCCCGGCACGCCGGAAGAAGCGGCGGACGGCGTCTATCTGATGTGCTGCCCCGAAAGCAATTATGTCTCGGCCCAAGTGCTCACCGTTGGCGGCGGTTTGAACGGCCTCTAATCCTATGGCTCGGGCGCAAGCCCGGGCCGCGCCCGACCCTCCCCACGGGAGGGCGCATTCGCTTCCTCCCAGGGTCGGGCGCGGCCCTAAGCGACAAACAGTGGGGACGAGGAAGGCACCATTATGCTAAAAGGCATCCGCATCATCGAAATCGAAGGCCTCGGCCCCGGCCCGTTTGCTGCCATGCATCTGGCCGACCTCGGCGCCGATGTGATCACCATCCACCGCAAAGGCGGCGATAGCGGCATCACCGCAGACCAATCCGTGCTTGATCGCGGCAAACGCTCCATCGCGTTGGATCTCAAAGATCCGGATGATCTCGCAACAGCCAAAAAGCTCATCACAACCGCCGACGCCCTCATCGAAGGCTTCCGCCCGGGCGTTATGGAACGGCTTGGCCTTGGCCCCACTGAGTGCCACGCGGAAAACCCACGTCTTGTCTATGGCCGCATGACCGGCTGGGGCCAGACCGGCCCCCGCGCCGAAACCGCCGGCCACGATCTGAACTACATCGCCCAATCCGGTGCGCTTTGGTACGCATCAGAGCCCGGCTCGCCGCCAATCACCCCCGCCACTTTGGTTGGCGACATCGGCGGCGGCGCGCTGTATCTGGTGATCGGTATCTTATCCGGCATCCTCAACGCCCAACGCACCGGCAAAGGCACGGTTGTGGACGCCGCCATTGTCGACGGCTCCGCCCATATGATGACGCTCTTGATGGCCCTCCGCCAAGCGGGTGGCCTCTCGATGGAGCGCGGCCACAGTCTACTCGACGGACCACATTGGTCCCGCAGCTACGTCTGCGCCGATGGTGGCTATGTCTCCGTACAAGCGCTGGAGCCACAATTCTACGCAGCCTTCCTCAAAAAGCTCGACCTCTCCGACGATCCCGAATTTGCCAAACAGCACGACCGAACCCTCTGGCCCAAACTCACCGCCCGCTTGACCGACATCTTCTTACGTGAACCGCGCCTGCATTGGGACGACCTATTTGCCGGGTCCGACGCCTGTGTCGCCGTCGTGCTCTCCCCGGAAGAAAGCGCCAACTCTGCCCATATGTCTGCCCGTCACGTCTGGCACCGCGCAGACGGCAACTTACAAGCTGCCGCCGCCCCGCGCTTTGACGGCAACGTGGAAGACATCAGACCGGCGCCCAAACGTGGCGAACACACGGCTGAAATTCTGTCTGAACTCAAATAACCCGCAACGCCCGGTCCCTTAACGCAACAGAGGCGCGCCAATGGCGCACCTCCGCAAAACAGATGTGATACAGACGTGATACCGACGTCAGAATCGCTGGTTAATTGCCGCGCACCGTATCAATCATCAGCTGCACATTTTCCGGATCCGCATCCGGTGTGATTCCGTGCCCCAGATTGAAGATATGTGGCCCTTTGCCAAGTGCCGCGACAATCTTACGGGTCTCATCCACCAGATCCTGACCACCGGTCACCATATGCGAAGACTTCAGGTTGCCCTGCACACAGCCAGTTGTCTGTACATTCGCTGCCGCCCAGTCCGGCGTCACACCGTCATCCAGCGCCACACAGTCAGCGCCAGTGGCTTCAGCAAAGCCAACATAGCGTTCACCCGCCCCACGCGGGAAGGCGATGATTGGTGTATTCGGGTGACGTTCTTTCAATGCAGCAATGATTTTCTTTGCTGGTTCAACAGCATACCGCTCAAAATCTTCGCCTTTTAGCGAGCCCGCCCAGCTGTCAAACAGTTTCACAACCTCGGCGCCAGCCTCGATCTGTTTGGACAGATATTCCACTGTGCCTTCGGTCAGAATATCAATGATCTGGTCAAAAACTTCCGGATTCTCATCCTTCAGCTTATGCGCTGGCCCCTGATCCGGCGTCCCGCGTCCGGCAACCATATAGGTCGCCACGGTCCACGGCATACCTGCAAAGCCAATCAATGTTGTTTCTTCAGGTAGTTCGCGGCTCAAAATCCGCACGGTTTCATACACCGGATTGAGCGTTTCATGGATTTCAGAGACTGGCTTCAGCTTGTCAAAGTCCGCCTGATTTTCAATCGTGGAAAGCCGTGGCCCTTCGCCAGTGACAAACCACAAATCCGCGCCAAGCGCCTGTGGCAAAAGCAGAATATCAGCAAACAAGATAGCCGCATCAAAGCCATAACGCCGGATCGGTTGCAGGGTCACCTCTGCCGCCAACGCGCTGTTGTAGCACAGGGACAGGAAGTCACCTGCCTCGCCACGTGTCGCGCGATATTCCGGCAGATAGCGGCCAGCCTGGCGCATCATCCAGATGGGAGGGGTGTCGAGTGTCTCGCCGGCCAAAGCCCGCAGAATTTTCTTGGTCTGTGTCATGCGTCCCTCTTAGTCCTGCCCAATTCGCCGCTCGTTGATTTGAGTCAAGGAAGCCATGTGACTTTCCGTGCCTTTTCAACCCAACTCACCCGCCCTGCCAATTTGGCGAGGCTTCTCTACGCTAGGTCTCGCGCGCACCTCCGGTTGTCAACCCTTAGGACGCTTGCCAGACCCGCCACTCAGGATTAGACCGTCGCCATGACAGTGACTTTGCCAACCCCCGCCTCCCCGCTGAAAATCGGCACCCGTGGCTCTCCGCTGGCGCTTGCGCAAGCTTATGAAACCCGCCGTCGCCTGATGGCCGCGTTTGACCTGCCGGAGGAAGCCTTTGAAATTGTGGTGATCACCACGTCTGGCGACAATGCACAGTTGATTGCCAAAGACAAACCTCTCAAAGAAGTGGGCGGTAAAGGCCTGTTCACAAAGGAAATTGAAGAAGCCATGCTGGTCGGCGGTATCGACATTGCCGTGCACTCGATGAAAGACATGCCGGTCCTGCAACCGGACGGCCTGCTGCTGGACACATACCTGCCACGCGAAGACACGCGCGACGCCTTTGTCTCTCCGCAGCATGCAACCTTGGCTGATCTGCCAGAAGGTGCCACTGTTGGCACCTCCAGCCTGCGCCGCCGTGCGCAATTATTGAATTACCGCAAAGATCTCAACGTCGTAGAATTTCGCGGCAACGTGCAAACCCGCCTGAAAAAGCTTGAGGACAAGGTCGCAGATTGCACCTTCCTCGCCATGGCGGGCCTCAACCGTCTCGACATGAGCCACGTGGCGTCCTCGGCAATTCAACCCGAAGAGATGCTGCCCGCCGTCGCGCAAGGCGCCATTGGCATCGAGCGTCGCGCAGATGACATGAGCACCGCTGCCCTACTGGAGGCCATTCACGACGGCCCCACCGGCCAACGCTTGAATGCCGAGCGCGCCTTCCTCGCCGCCCTGGACGGCTCTTGCGAAACCCCAATCGCCGGCCTCGCTGAGCTTGACGGCAACACCCTTCGCTTGCGCGGCGAAGTTCTGCGCCCGGACGGCTCTGAAAGCCTGCGCGACGATCAAACCGCTCTAATTGAAGACGGCGCAGCGCTTGGCGAAAGCATGGCCAAATACCTGCTGGAGCGCGGCGGCGTGGGCTTCTTCGACTGGCGAAACTGATGCCCATTTACGGTTAATTTCCCCCTAACCGTGCCATTTCCGGCATGTTTCGGCCATGTTTTTAAAGCTCTCTGATCCCATCAACAGGGATCAGAGGACCAGGCCATGCACGCATTGGGACAACTGGGCACTATCGACGAATACCATTGGGACACTTTGCAGCCCCGGCCTTCAAACGCCGGTTATTGCGTTCGTGAAACCGATGGTGAATTTCACCACTCTTCAATTAAAGAGACACTGTTACGCTTCATTGGCGTGGTGTTTGTACTCAGCTCATTGGTGCAATGGAGCTTCCCGGACGCCAATTTTGTTGGCAACCCGATGATGTCCAAATCTTTGCTATCCATCGCCTTTGCGCTGATCGGCATGGCCGCATACCGCTTTGCTATGAAAGGCCATCGCGCCGAAATCCGGTTTGAGCCCAAATCACGCACCCTAGTGCTCTGTGCCCTGAACCGCCGGGATCAACAAAAGGGCGCCCGCAAACTGCCGCTCCGTGAAATCACCAGTATCTACGTGCGGCGCACCGAAATGGCTGCTGGCAAAGCCGCCCTGCGCATCCGCCTGAAATCCGGTGGCGCAGAGCTGACCGCATTGCGCGGTGACCTGAGCGAAGTCGAAGCTGTCCACGGACAACTGTGCAGTAAGATCCGCAAAGCTCAGATGGGCTAACGCTCGGAGATCACGCCCACTTTGCCATGGGTGGCAGGCTCATCAAAACCGCGTTGGCGTCATGGCCAGTTTCCAGGCCAAACTTGGTGCCACGGTCGTACACAAGGTTGTATTCCGCATAGAGCCCGCGGTGCACCAACTGTGCATCTTTCTCAGCCGCGCCAAAATCATCCACTCGGCGTTTCTCTACCAACGGCACAAAGGCTGGCAGGAAGGCTTTGCCAATATCTTGAATGAAGGCAAAGTCCGCCGCCCAATCCCCGGTGTTGTGATCATCCAGAAAGATGCCGCCAACCCCACGCGCGCGGTTGCGATGCGGAATGTAGAAATACTCATCCGCCCAGGCCTTTAGCCGGGGGTAGTGCTCCTCACCGTGCGCGTCACAATGCGCCTTTTGCACCCCGTGAAAATGCGCTGTGTCTTCATCATATTCGAGACACGGGTTCAGATCAGACCCGCCGCCGAACCACCAACCATGCGGGGTCCAGAACATGCGCGTATTCATGTGCACCGCCGGACAATGCGGGTTCTGCATATGCGCCACAAGACTGATGCCGCTGGCCCAAAACCGTGGATCTTCTTTCATGCCCAGCAGGCCTTTGCGCGCAGCCATGGCGTTCTGCGCCCGCTCTCCCAACTCGCCATAAACGGTGGAGACATTCACACCGACTTTCTCGAACACACGCCCGCCGCGCAACACCGACATCAAGCCGCCACCGGCATCCGATCCATCCGCGCTGCTGCGCTTGGTCTCGGTCACCTCAAAACGGCCCGCTTCCTGATCTGCAAACGGCCCTTCGGAATGGCTGTCTTCCAACCCTTCAAACGCGGCCACAATCTGATCCCGCAATTCACGAAACCATGCGCTGGCGTGTTGCTTTTCGGTGTCCATCTGATCAGACATGCCTGCCCCTCCGTTATGTTCCGCACTGCCTATCATCGGCACAGAACAGACGCCAGCGGCAGAACAGCGCGGCTTAGTGCGCTGGCGTGCTCACCGTATCCAGAAGCGAGCGGCCGCCATCCACGGTCACAATCTGACCGGTCATAAACCCGGAGGCCTCGGAGGCCAAAAACTGAACCGCATCCGCCAACTCACCTGGCGCCGCAATCCGGCCAAGTGGTGTGTGTTGCTCAATTTCGTTGCGGCAATCCCGGTTGTCTTTCAGCGCGGTCTGCAAACTTGCCGACATCACCGAGCCAATCGCCACCGCATTCACCCGAATGCGCTCCGGCGCCAATGCCACCGCCATCGCACGGGTCATCTGATCCAAGGCCGCCGTTGCAATCGAGTAGCCCAGCAAATCTGGCTGCGAGCGCTGCGCCGCAATTGAGCTAAGGTTCACAATCGCCCCGGCCGGGCCTTCTTCACGCCCCTCCGCCTGCTTAATCATGCGCTTGGCCACAATCTGGCTCAACCGCAACGAAGTCATCAGGTTCTGCTGGATCATCAAGTCCACAGAGGTGTCGTCCGGGTTCAACGGATCACTGGTGGTGACCTGGCGACACCCGTTGATCAAAATATCAATCTGATCAAAGGCATCAATGGTCGCGGAGATCAGATTGTTGATCGTCAACTTCTCCCGCAAATCACCGGCAAAATAGCGCACATTGCCTTCTTCAGGGCGTTCGCCAAATTCCGCACACAGGCCTTTTTCGTCCACGTCCGCAAACATAACGTTGGCACCATGATCTGCAAAATGCCGCCCCACCGCGAGACCAATGCCGTTGGCCGAACCGGTGATAATGGCGGTCTTACCCGCAATATTAAAAGACATCTACGATCCCCATCACGCTGTCATTAAGACGAATCTAGGCCAGCCTTACCCACGGGCCCGAGTTGGTCGCTGTGCATGCAATACCTTAAAACGGGTATCCCCGGCAACGGCCTCGACTGTTTGGAACGCATCCTGAAGGGTGGCTTCATAGGGCAAGTGCCGATTGGCCACCAACCAGAGATGCCCTGAGGGCGCCAGCATCTTTGCCGCAGCGCGGATAAAGGATTCGCCCAACGCAGGTTCTGCTCTGCGCCCGGTGTGGAACGGTGGATTCATCACCACCGTGTCTACGCGATGACCGGGCTTAAAGTTGGTCGCGTCCGCCCAATGAAACTGTGCCCGCTCATCCGAGAGATTTTCTTTGGCGCATTCCAGTGCGACGTGATCAGCTTCAACAAGGTGAAGCACATCAAACGCCTGACGTTTGGCTATTTCGCAAGACAGGTAACCCCACCCAGCCCCAAGATCAGCCACAACCCGCCCAAGCTTTGGTGGCAGCGCCTCAGCCAGCATTTTTGACGCTGGATCAACGCCATCCGCACTAAACACACCTGGTCGCGTCACAAAGCGGTCTTCGACGTTACTTGACGCGCCAGCCAGCCAATCATCAAATGCCCCGCCCTCGAACCAAAACAGGCGGCCATGGGCCTTTGCGAAACTGCCCAAAACGTCGGCGCGCTTGCGACTTTCTTTGTAGAGGCCGTCAACCCCATCGGTCTTTTGACCGTCCACAATCACCAAGTCGGCGCATTTGGCGGCCCGCGCAATGAGATCTCGCGCCAGCGCCTTGGCCCTCGGAAGCACCACGACAGCGGCTGCATATGCGCCTTTTTCTATGACATCTGCATCATACCCAGCGTCCGAGAAGGCATCATAATCGGGCTTCAGGTGCTGAACCACGTGCACCTGCGCACGCGGTAAGCCGCTTAGATCATAGCCAACGCGCGGCCCAAATACGGCAATCCGTCCTTCGGACGGCAACGACAGGCCGTAGTCATCTACGGCCAAAGACAATCGGGAATGGGACATATTAAGCGGTGAACCGGGCGGGCCCGATCACTCCTTTTCCATCGTGCACTGCAAGGGATGCTGGTTACGTTGCGCCAAATCCATCACCTGCGTGACCTTGGTTTCTGCAATTTCATGACTGAACACGCCAACAACGGCGACGCCTTTCTTGTGCACGGTCAGCATGATTTCAAACGCTTGCGCATGTGTCATGGAAAAAAATCGCTCCAACACATGCACCACAAACTCCATCGGAGTATAGTCATCATTCAGGATCATCACCTTATACAGCGGCGGCTTTTTGGTGCGCACACGTGTTTCCAGCGCGACCCCAAGGTCACCGCCATCATCGTCACTCATGCTCATGTTAATTGTCTGCAATGGCATATTCACAAGAATCCGGTTCGTGGTTTGGTGTTTATATAGCCTGAAGTTGGCTTTAGAAAAGAGGTCTGCAACAATCGGATCTTTTTCATGCCTCAAACCCTCACAACCGTCGCTTTTGATGCAGATGACACTTTGTGGCACACAGATCGCTTTTTCCGGCTGACACAGGAGAAATTTGCCGCGCTTTTGGCTGACTTCGCGGATCCGATGCTCCTCGAAGAGCGCCTGATCGCAGCAGAGCGGCGCAACGTCGGGCACTATGGTTTTGGCACCAAAGGCTTTGTCCTCTCGATGATTGAAACCGCGATCGAAGTCACCGAAGAGCGGGTGCCTGCATCGGTGATTGTAGAGCTGATGGCCTGTGGTCGAGAGATGCTTAAGCACCCCATCGAATTGCTGCCACATGCCAGGGAAGTGGTTGAAACCCTTTCCAAAACCCATCGGTTGGTTTTGATCACCAAAGGCGATTTACTGGATCAAGAGCGCAAAGTTGCCCAATCCGGATTGGGTGACTTTTTTGAGTGGGTTGAGATCGTGAGCCACAAAACACCAAACACCTATTCAAAGACATTTAATCGCCATGCGGATGGACCGAAACGGGCGCTTATGGTCGGCGACTCAATGCGTTCAGACATTGTGCCGTCCTTATCGGTTGGCAGCTGGGCGGCACATGTCCCAAACGGACCCGCTTGGGCCTTAGAACAAGCCGAGACGCCTAACGACAACGCTCGATTTGTGGCGCTTTCGTCACTGTCAGAAGTTTTGCCACTGGTCGAAGAGATCAGCTAACAAGGGAATTGGGCAAGTCTTGCGGCTCACCTCCTCCAAGCCACAATATCTGCGCCTCAACTTACAAAACCAGCGCAACTTGCCAGAAACACAAGCTTTCTTCGCTTCGAACCCTGTGCTACGCTCATCCCAATAATAATTGGTCAGACCGGAAAACCGGCGGCCTGAGGCAGTAAAAAAGAGCAGGTCACATGATGGCGCGGCGCATTCAGCCGGCCCGTTTCGGGCTATTTATGGCAACATTGGCATTTTGTGCTGTGTTGACCCCAGTGGTGTCTCTGGCGGCACCTTATGCAGCAATGGTGATTGACGCGCGGGATGGTAAAGTCTTGCATAGCCGTAACGCCGACACGCGATTGCATCCCGCCTCCCTGACCAAGATGATGACGCTCTACATCGCCATGGAGGCGGTGGAGAATGGCGAAATCAGCTTGGACACCAAGGTGAAAATCTCCAAAAACGCAGCCGCCGAGCCCCCTTCGAAGCTGGGCTTGCAAGCGGGGCAGCGGATCGCACTGCGCTATCTCATTCGTGCTGCGGCGGTTAAATCTGCAAACGACGCCGCCACCGCCATTGGGGAGGCCATCGAGGGCTCCGAGGCGGCCTTTGCCCGCCGTATGAACCGCACCGCCAAAGCTCTAGGCATGTCCAACACCACGTTCAAAAACATGCATGGTTTGACAGAAACCGGCCACATGTCCACAGCACGTGACATGACCACGTTGGGCCGCCATGTGCTTTACGACTACCCGGATTATTACAATCTCTTCTCCCGGCGCTCCACCAGCGCAGGCATCAAGACGGTCAACAACACCAACCGTCGTCTGCTGGCCGCCTATAAGGGCGCTGATGGCATCAAAACCGGCTACACCCGCGCCGCAGGTTTCAATCTCGTGGCATCTGCTGAGCGCGGCAACAAACGTATCATCGCTACTGTTTTTGGCGGACGGTCCACAGCAACACGCAACGCCAAAGTGGCAGAACTTCTGGACCTTGGCTTTAACAGGTCCGCAAGCCGTGTCGCTTTGCGCGCGCCGGGGCGCCCTGCCTATCAAGGCAAAACACAACCTGTTGGCAAGACAATCCGTGTGGCCACCGCTGTCAAAAAATCTCTGCGCCCGGTCCTGCGCCCAACAACCGCTGGAGAAGCGCAACCTTCCGTTGTTGCCGCCGCAGCGATGTCAGAAGACACTGTTGTCGCCGCTGCAACAGTCATTGAGCACGACATCCAATCCGCATTGTTAAAAGCGCAAGACAACACCGGCGTGACGCTGGTCAGTCTGAAAGAAGAGCCGACACCGCCGCCACAACCAAAGGTCGTGACCCGCATTTCCACCGCTGGTGGGCGACATTGGGGTATCAACGTTGGCCGCTACAACAGCCGCTTTGCAGCGGAGAAAATGCTTCTCAAGACTGCGCTTGCGGAGATGTCGACGTTAGATGGTAGCCTGCGTAAGGTGGTGAAGAACTCCAGAGGGTTTGAGGCCAATTTCACGGGTATGACCAAAGAAACCGCCGATTTGGCGTGCCGCCGCCTCCAAGCACGGCAAGTCACCTGCTACACGCTGGGCCCAGGATAACGCCGTCCATAACAATCCAACAAAAATGACCGTCGCGGGACATCGCGACGGTCAATTTATTTTTGCTTGAGCTGATGATTAGACTTTGGGTTTGTCATCATACTGACCGGATAGGATGCGTTGCGCATCCCCTTCCGGATCATCGTACTGGTCTGACCGCACCGTATAGATGAACCCAATCAGGCCTATCCCACCCAAGATGAGAGATATTGGTATCAGATACGACAGAACTTGCATGTCACCCCCTCAGGCGCAGTGCGTTTAGCGACACAGTAATCGAAGATGTGGACATCGCCAACGCTGCAATCAACGGCGTTGCCAGACCGGCCACCGCCAACGGCACCGCGATGATATTATACACTGTCGCAATACGAAAATTTTCGCGTATGCGCTTGATAGCTTGCTTGGCCGTGTCCGTCGCCTCCGGGATCGGCGACAGGTCCCCGCCCAATAGCACAATGTCTGACGCCACCCGCGCGGCATCCAATGCAGAGGCTGGAGACATGGATACGTGGGCTGAGGCCAAAGCGGCGGTGTCGTTTAGGCCATCGCCAACCATGAGCACATACTGCCCTGCTTCGGTCAAAGATCGAACCCGTTTCGCCTTATCCTCGGGCAAGGCTTCTGCAACCCATTTTCCAATACCCAACCGGCAAGCAAGGCTTTCAACTGCACCAGTTGTGTCACCCGATATCAGGATCACCTCTTTACCAGACGCCTGCAATGTCCTCACGCATTCTTCCGCACCATCCCGCAGGGAATCTGCAAACAAGAAGGCGTCAGGCCCACGGTCCCCGATACGAAGGAACGCCGAGGTCTGGTCGCCAGCCCGGCCCCCAACCCAGCTGGCGCGTCCAAGGCGCACACGCACACCGTCAATCAGTCCTTGAGTGCCATAGCCTGGCACTTCCTCAATTTCGCTCACGCGTGCAGGACGCACGCCGGCGGTTTGCGCGGCCTTGGTGATGGCCACACTCAGCGGGTGAGCCGAAGCCGTCGACAGTGCCAAAGCAACCGCCATATCAGCGCCCGAAATTTCTGCCATATTGGTCAGTTCTGGGGCACCAGCCGTCAGTGTTCCGGTCTTGTCAAAAACAACGGTATCAACCTGCGCCAACCGTTCCAATGCGGTGCTGTGTTTGATCAGCATCCCTTTGCGGAACAATCGTCCTGAGGCCGCAGTTGTCACCGCTGGAACCGCTAATCCCAGCGCACAGGGACAGGTAATTATCAGAACCGCCGCCGCGATGTTAAGCGCCGTCCGCATGTCAAATGTATAAAGGTACCAGCCCAGAAAACTCAGCGCAGACAGAATGTGCACCCCAGGCGCATAAAGCTTCGCGGCCTTATCCGCCAACGACGTGTAATTCGATCGCCCGGACTCCGCCACGGCGACCAAATCAGCCATGCGGTGCAGGCTGGTCTGCTCACCAACGGCGCTTGCTCGGATCAACAATGGCCCCGTGAGATTTACTTCACCTGCGCTCACCACCTGCCCTGGCTCCGCAAAGACCGGCAATGTCTCTCCAGTCAGCAGTGACCGATCCAATTCCGACCGACCTTCTACAATCTCACCATCCACCGGCATGCGCCCACCAGGCTTTACACGGACCAGATCACCAACGGTCAATTCTTTCACGGCAACGGTTTTATCTTTCCCATCCACAACTCGCACCGCACGTGGCACTTCGAGCGCGGCCAATTCTTCCGCAGCAGACCGCGCAACCGCGCGCGTTCGGTGGTCCAGATACCGTCCCGCCAAGAGGAAAAACACCAATGTCAAAGCCGCATCAAAATAGGCGTGCTCGCCAGACAGGCTTGTTTCCCACAGCGATGTCGCAATGGCCAATACAATCGCCAGGACAATTGGCACGTCCATGTTCAGCCGTTTGTGTTTCAACGCGCTCCAGGCATGCACAAAAAACGGTTTGCCTGAAAACGCGATAGTAGGCAGCGCAATCGCAGCTGAAATCCAGTGAAACATGTCACGGGTCGCGGCCTCTGCACCTGACCAAACCGACACAGACAGCAACATGACATTCATCGACGCAAAACCGGCCACTGCCAGGCGCATCAGCAAATCGCGTCCCGCCTTGTCGGTCTGCGTCGCGCTTAACGTTCCTGCGTCAAGTTCATGCGCCTCATATCCCACCTTTTCGAGCACGGTAGCCAAAGCTTCGGCGGTCACATCAGGATCAGCGTCCACCGAGGCGCGCTTCAACGTCAAGTTCACCCGTGCGGAATGCACCCCAGGATAAGCCGCCAGTGCCTCCTCAACCGTCGAGATACAGGCCCCGCAATGCACACTTGGCACGGACAAAGCGATACGCGCGTTCTCCTGAATGGCTTGCTCCGCCAGCGCTTCTGCTGCTGGAGCTGCATCACAGGCCGGGCACGCTGAGATATTTGGGCGCATCGCCGCTGTCATGGGTCAGCTCTTGTCCACGCGCAGGACCACGCGTTGCTCAAAGGATGTGCCATCAAGCGCAGTTGCCGTCATGCGAATATTCCAGTTTCCGGGCGCCAATTCTTCGCGTGCCACATAGGCCTTGCCGTCAAACTGAAAATCCGGCGTACGATCGTCTTGAACATGTGTTGCCCGTCCCAGCACCGCATCCAAATTCGAAACCTGAACAGGAGTCCCAGAGTCATCCGTAATTGACAGGACCAACAAACCACCTTTGGCGTGGGCGCTCACATCCCACCCCAGCGCTTCCTGTGCGTTGCGGCGCTCATCAAAGCTTTGGCTTGCAACGTAGGAGTTCTTCACCTCCAGCCCAGGAAATGTCGCCACCGCATTCCAAGCCAATGCAAGATTGACCGCAATGATGATGCCAAAGGCCCCGACAAAAACCATTAGGAAATGTTTGCCGGTGAATTCTCTCTCAGCCATCACTGACCCTTTCCATTAAATACAGTGTCTTTGTGTACACGGTCGCCATTGCCGGCGTCTTCAAACCAGAAGCGGAATGGTGTCAGGCTGCCATCTGCGGGCACAGATCCCGCCGGTGCTATGACATAGACCCGCTGAATGCGCATCTGATCCGCTTGTACTTGTACCGTTTCGTAAGGTGTCCCCTCAAGCTGAACCCGCAAAGTAGAGTCCCCTTTGATCGAGATCCTGAACATTCGGTCTTCGCCATGTTTGTTGCGAAGCCGCACCTCATAGGTGTTGCGAATGGACCCGTCAGACAGTGTTACAAAAGTTGGGTTACGGACTGGCGCAACGGTTGCTTCGATGTCCGACCGCATAAACAACGCCACCACCAAACCAATGCCAACAAGAGACCACAGTGACGTGTACATAATGGTGCGCGGACGGAAGACGTGTTTCCAGATACTTTTGGGTGGCTTGCCCCCCCGCTCATTCTCTTCATCTGACAAAGCGAGGTAATCGATCAAACCGCGAGGTTTTCCGATCTTTTCCATCACGTCATCACAGGCATCAATACAAAGCGCACATGTGATGCACTCCATCTGTTGGCCATCGCGAATGTCGATACCAACAGGGCAAACATTTACACACGCCATGCAATCAATACAGTCCCCAAGATCCGTGTCTTCCGTGCGCTTACCTTTACCCCGCGGTTCGCCCCGCCACTCGCGATAGCCCACTGTCAGCGTGTCTTCATCCATCATCGCGGCTTGGATACGCGGCCAGGGACAGGCATAAATACAAATCTGCTCCCGCGCGAAGCCTCCAAAAAAGAAAGTGGTGAAGGTCAAAATCGCGATTGTTGTATAGGCAGCCGGATGCGCGTTTCCGGTGACAAGATCCAATGCAAGTGTTGGCGCGTCAGCGAAATAAAAAACCCAAGCACCGCCGGTTGCCATCGCGATCAAAAGCCAGGTGATCCACTTGGTGATGCGGAGGCGCACCTTCCGAAAGTCGAGTTTTTTCTGTCGATGCAGGCGCAGCCGCGCGTTGCGATCCCCTTCGATCCAGCGTTCCACCAAAATGAACAGGTCTGTCCAAACGGTTTGTGGACAGGCGTAGCCACACCAAACACGTCCCAGGGCAGAGGTGAACAAAAACAGGCCGAGACCAGCCATAATCAAAAGACCCGCGACAAAATAGAACTCGTGCGGCCAGATTTCGATCATGAAAAAGAAGAAACGGCGGTTCGCAATGTCGATCAGCACGGCCTGATCAGGCAAGCTGGATCCCCGATCCCAGCGCAGCAACGGAGTGAGGTAATAGATCCCCAACGTCACCGCCATGATAATCCATTTTAGATTGCGAAACGGGCCATAAACCCGCTTCGGAAAGATTGGCTCGCGCGCCTCGTACAGGGACGGTGCAGGACTTTTGCTCACGGAATCACTCACATGTTTGGAGAGGAGATTTTCTCGATCTTGTTCCAACGATTGGACGCCAGAACATTGACCTGTGTCAAATCTCACATTTCTGACTCACCTTTTACACTCTCGGGGTTGGAACCTCCCTGCGTCAGAGTAGCTCTGCGCGCATTTGCGCAGGGGTGCGACCGGTCCAATTTTGGAAGGCACGATAGAAGGAATTGGGGTCGCGATAGGCCAGCAAATAGGAGATTTCTTCCACGCTCATGTCCGCTTGACGCAAGTAATGTAAGGATAAATCGGAACGCGTGTCATCCAGAACCGATTGGAAGGTCTGCCCTTCGTTGCTCAGATGACGCTGCAAGCTGCGGCGGCTTGTCACAAGTCGGTCACTTACCGCATCCACAGACGCTTGGCCGGCAGGCAGGAGCTCCAAAAGCGCATTGCGCACCCGCACTGCCATTGGAAGATTGCGACGATGCTCCGCCAGTTGCCGCGTCAGCTCGCGCTCAAATCCGGCCCAAAGCTGCGGGTTTTCCGAGATCAAAGGTCGATATGCATCTTCCCGCGTCAAAGTCAGCCTGGGGCGCGGTGAAATCACTGCTTTGCGGCCATAGTGACGATCAAAAATCGCCTGATCGTCCATAAATTCCGGCACCCCTACCTCCACCGGCAGAAAATCCACTCCGGTAAACGTGCGGCACATCTCGAGGAAATACACCATCTCAAACGCAGCCATACATTTGGGAACATCCAAATTGGGTTCGGCCACATCAATATCCAGAACAAGATGCGACTCGGTTTCGGAAACCAACAGCTTGATGGGTGCAACCAAGGGCTTAAACACCGCTTTGCGCCGCAAACCCGTGGCGATGTTTGGGCTGCACGAAAAGGCAAAAGCTGCGGGAATAAATGGTCCCCGCGCCATCGCCTTGGCCATCTCCACCACCACTTTGGGATCGTCGATTTCTTCTGAAATCGCGTCCCAAAGCGTGAAGAACTGCTGCGCGGTGACCCCTCGGTTCTCCGTATCAAAGAGATCAACCGGCATCTGGGCGCGCCGCAGCACACGTTCAGGAGAAATCCCGGAAGACCGCAACAGACCACCTGTCGATTTGTGGACCGGATATCGAACCTGCTTGTGCATTTGCGCCTCCTTCACGTGAGACCAACATAGGTCACATGGCGCGGTTCGCCAACCAAATGGCGCGATCTGCAAAAACCGAAGGGGAGGATAGCGGGTGCCAATCTTTCCAGGAAACGCGCGAACAGGACGGAAAGATCGACACCCAGTGAGCAGAACCGATTACGGCGTGCTGCCCTTGAAACAGTTTTAACAAACCGAGTCGTGCAAAAACTTGATCTTTGTCAAATCAGGTAAAAAATCCATCCAAACACCACAAAAAAGGACCGCACTGATTTCTCAGAGCGGTCCAAATTTTCGACGATGGCGTGTGATTACTCGCCGCCGCCCAACCCGTGTACGTAAGCGGAGACCGCACGCACCTGCGCTTCAGTCAAACGTGTGCCCCAAGCTGGCATCACACCAAATCGGCTGTAGGTGACTGTCTCCTTGATGGAATCGTAGTCACCACCATAGAGCCAGATCGCATCTGCCAAGTTTGGTGCACCCTGCGCTTGATCGCCTGTGCCGTCTTCCATGTGACAAGAGGAGCATTCATCCGCAAAGACTTCTGCACCTGCCGCCACAATCGAGGCGTCTTTTGCCTCGCCCGACAAAGACATCACGTAGTTGACCACAGAGTCGATCTGTTCGTCTTCGAGATAGTCATCGCCAAAAGCTGGCATCTCAGAATAACGCGCATCGTCGTCTTCTTCGTTGCGGATACCATGCTTGACCGTCGCGTAGATGTTCTCAATGTCGCCACCCCACAGCCAGTCGTTGTCCAGCAAGTTGGGATAGCCAACCGCACCAGCAGCACCGGAGCCATGACACTGTGCGCACCATGTCTTGAAGACAGCATTGCCAGCGGAAACCGCATACGGACCCAATTCAGGATCAGTTGTGATTTGCGTAAGCTCTGCCGCTTCCAGCTTGGCATTGATCGGCGCCAGTTTGTCTTCTGCAGATTGGATGTCTGCGGCCACGTTGGCCCGAGAGGACCAGCCCAAAACACCTTTGGTGGCATTATTGATGCCTGGCCATGCTGGGTAAGCAATGACATAGCCAATGGCCCAGATGATCGTCACATAGAACGTCCACAGCCACCAGCGCGGCATTGGATTGTCAAACTCTTCAATCCCGTCCCACACGTGACCGGTGGTGTTTGGATCATTGTCCAACTTCTTTGATGGCTTGCTCATGTCCGCGCCTCCTCGTTCGTGGCCGGTTTTTCGTCATGACGAAAGGGAATGCTGGCCGTGTCGCGATATTCCTTGCTTGCACCGGGGCGAAACACCCAAAGAACAATGGCAAGGAAAAATACGAACAAGAATAGGAGCATCCAGCTGTCTGCAAATTCGCGCAGTAATGAATAGGTTTCCATGTTGCTCCCTCCTTACCGCGACGCAACCGGCGTGAAGGTCGAGAAATCGACCAACGTGCCCAGCATCTGAAGATACGCAATCATCGCATCCATTTCGGATACACCCGCATGACCGTCGAAGTTACGCACGTTGACGCTGTCTTCGCCGTACCGCTCCAAAAGACCATCGTAATCGCTGTCGGGATCTGCCTGTGCCAAGAAGTCAGACTGGGCATTTTCCAGCATGTCTTCTGTGTAGGGCACACCCACAATCGCGTTCGCCTTCAAGAGGTCGCCAATGTACTTGCCGTCGAGCATTTTCTTCTCAAGGAAGCCATACTTTGGCATCACTGACTCAGGCACCACGCTTTGCGGGTCACGCATGTGGTCCAAATGCCAGTCATCTGAGTAACGACCGCCCACACGGGCCAGATCAGGGCCGGTTCGCTTGGAGCCCCACTGGAACGGGTGATCGTACTTGGATTCCGCCGCCAATGAATAGTGACCGTAGCGTTCCACCTCGTCACGCATTGGGCGGATCATCTGGCTGTGACAGACATAGCAGCCTTCACGCAGATAGATGTCGCGCCCCGCGAGTTCGAGAGGGGTGTAGGGGCGCATGCCCTCTACATCCTCAATGGTGTTTTCGAGCCAGAACAAAGGCGCGATTTGCACAATGCCACCGATGGTTACGACCAGAAAACTGCAAACTAGCAGGAGGGTCGCGTTGGTCTCGAGGATCTTATGTTTGTCGAGAATAGCCATAGCTGCCGGCCCTCCTTATTCAGCCGGGACTGCGACGGACAGGCTGGCCGCTTTGGCCGGTGCCTTACGCACAGTCATCCACAGGTTGTAGCACATGATGACGGCACCTGTGAGGAACATGACCCCACCCAGACCGCGCACGATGTTCATCGGTTTCTTCGCTGCGACAGTGTCGGCAAAGGAATTCACCAGGAAGCCATTGGCATCCACTTCACGCCACATCAGGCCTTCCATGATACCGGTCACCCACATGGACGCCGCATAGAGAACGATGCCGATGGTGGCGAGCCAGAAGTGCCAGCTGACCAGTTGCAGCGAGTACAGGCGCTCACGTTTCCACAGCACAGGCACGAGATAGTACAGCGCACCAAAGGTAATCATGCCGTTCCAACCCAACGCACCGGAGTGCACGTGACCAATGGTCCAGTCAGTATAGTGTGATAGTGAGTTGACCGCGCGGATCGACATCATTGGACCTTCGAAAGTCGACATGCCGTAGAAACCCACCGAGATCACCATCATACGGATCACCGGATCGGTGCGCAGCTTGTCCCATGCGCCAGACAACGTCATCAGTCCGTTGATCATGCCACCCCAAGACGGCATCCACAGCACAATGGAGAACACCATGCCAAGGGTCGAAGCCCAATCTGGCAGTGCGGTGTAGTGCAGGTGGTGTGGACCAGCCCAGATGTACAGGAAGATAATCGCCCAGAAGTGAATGATTGACAGTTTATAGGAGAACACCGGACGCTCAGCTTGCTTTGGAATGAAGTAGTACATCATGCCAAGGAAGCCCGCAGTCAGGAAGAAGCCCACAGCGTTGTGACCATACCACCACTGCACCATCGCATCTTGTACACCGGACCAAACGATAACGGATTTGGAGCCAAAGATGGATACTGGGACGGTCAGGTTGTTGACCAAGTGCAACATCGCAACGGTGACGATAAACGCGAGGAAGAACCAGTTTGCGACGTAGATGTGCGGCTCTTTACGCTTGATCACAGTCCCGAGGAACACGGCTAGATAGGCAACCCACACAACGGTCAGCCACAAGTCCACATACCATTCAGGCTCTGCGTATTCTTTGGATTGCGTACCGCCCAACAGGTAGCCTGTGGCCGCCAGAACGATAAACAGCTGGTAGCCCCAGAAGACAAACCAGCCGAGGTTCCCACCCCATAGCCGCGCCGCGCTGGTGCGCTGCACCACGTAGAAAGATGTTGCGATCAGTGCGTTACCGCCGAAAGCAAAAATAACCGCCGAGGTGTGCAGCGGGCGCAAACGGCCAAAGTTGGCGTAGCCCTGTGCCCATTCAAAGTTAAGCACCGGAAAGGCCAGCTGGAACGCGATAAACACCCCCGCCAGAAACCCGACAACCCCCCAGAATGCGGTTGCGATCACGCCAAAGCGGATCACGTCATCCATGTATTCGTCCTGTGCATGCACCTTCACGGTGCCCATACCGCGCAGAACCCAAATAAATAGCCCAAAAGACACGCCCGATATAATCAGAGCGTGTACCAGATAAGCTAAATCACGCGCATAGTTGGCCGCAATCAACGCAAAAAACGTGATGAGGCCTAGCGCGATCAGCTTGAAGTAATTTACCATTTCGCGTCCCTTCGTCTTGCCCTGCCCGATTCTTCTTCGGGCTTTGGGCGGATTTGACCAATTGTCTTTTGCAGGTGCAGCGAAACTTTCGCTTTGATCTGGGTCAAGGAAACTGACGGGGATCTCTGTCTGTATCTACTTCAAGAGAAACGGCTTTATCTACACCTACAAAGAAAAGTCGTATGTAATTTACACCTTTCCATAACACGGGTGAGTGACAATGAACTACAAATCTTTGCTGTGCGTTCTGACGGACTCTGACTTCACAGCCGCCCCTTTGGCGCAAGCAATTGCCCTCGCAGAAGCGCAAGACGCGCACCTCGATGTGTTGGCACTTGGCGTTGATCGTTCGCAAACAGGTTACTTCTACGCGGGTGCAGACGCGCTTTTGATGCAAGAAATGCTCAAACGCGCCCATGAAGAAGCCGACGCCATCAAGGCCGTGGCAGAGGCTGCGCTGTCCAACACCGACATCCGCTGGGCCTGTGATACCGGCGTCACACAGATTGCCGACTTGGGGCGACATGTGGCCGCACGGTCTCGCTTCTCGGACTTAGTGATCCTTCCAAAGCCTTACGGCAAGAATCAGGGCACCGAGTTGGAGCCCACCTTGGAGGCGGCCCTTTTTGAGGGTCAGGCGCCCGTCCTGATGGTCCCCGAAACCGCCGAGCCAATCTCGGCGCCCAAAACCATTTCCATCGGTTGGAACGAAAGCGCCGAGGCGCTGGTTGCAACTCGGGCCGCCCTGCCTTTCCTGAAGGCCGCTGATCTGGTGCATGTGGTTGTAATCGACCCACCAACACGCGGACCAAATCGCTCAGATCCCGGCGGTCTTCTGTCGCAATTTTTGTCGCGTCATGGCGTTCGCGTAGAGGTCGATGTCTTGTCCAAAACTCAGCCGCGCGTTTCTGATGTGCTGCTACGTCACGCCACCGACACCGAGACCCACATGATCGTGATGGGGGCTTACGGTCATTCGCGTTTCCGCGAGGCCATCTTGGGCGGCGCCACCCGTAACATGCTGGAACAGGCCAATATTCCGGTGTTCCTGTCGCACTAATCAATCCGGTTTTTGCCAAACGCTGTGTCGTGGGACACGCATCGTTTGGCGAAACAAAAGGCGGGGTATACCCCGCCTTTTTCTATGTCTGAATGTGAGGTGGCGTTAGGCCATCATCCCACCGTCGGCATCATCGCCAGCTTCATCCATCAAACGTTCAAAGCTGGGCACCGTCACGTGGCGTTTGCCTTGCAGCTCGATCACCCCATCCCGCTTGAGCGCAGACATCTGGCGGCTCACGGTTTCCAGTGTCAGGCCAAGGTAGTCGGCCATCGCTTCGCGGGTCAGAGGCAGATCAAACACAATCTTGCCAATTGTGCCTTCCAGCTTCAGCGAGGCATCCCGGCGCCCGATGATCGACAACAGGCTGGCAATCTTCTCCCGCGCTGTCTTTCGGCCAAGCACCAACATCCATTCACGCGCGGCGTCCAGCTCATCCAAAGTCATTTCCAGCAAGCGCTGCGCCACATGTGGTGTCTCCACCATCATGTTCTCAAACGGCTTACGACGGAAGCAGCACATCACAAGGTCGGTGGTCGCGACAACATCGTAGCTCGCGAACTCACGTCCTGGACGCCCAACAAAGTCGCTGGGCAATAACAAGCCAACCATCTGTGTCCGACCATCTTCCATTGTCTGCGTGAGCGAGGCGATGCCAGACACCACAGAGCCCACAAACTCCATGCGGTCGCCGGACCAGATCACCGTCTGGCCAGCTTCAAAGCTGCGGTAGTATTTGATTCCATCCAACGTCTCGAGTTCGTCGGCGTCACAGCGCGCACATACGGCCCGATGTTTGATCGGGCAGCTTTCGCAGCCAATTGTAAGGTCCAATGTCTCGTTCATTACCTGTTCATACCTAGACTTGATCTGGGTCAAGGGTTCGCATTTCCCATTTCTCTATGAGTACGCTCATGGAACAGGAAAAACAATTGGCCAAACTCGGACTGTTTGACGCGAAGGTTCCGCGTTACACAAGCTATCCGACAGCCCCGCACTTTAGCAACGACGTGACGCCAGACACTTACAAGGCGTGGATTGAAGCGATTCCGACCGGATCGCAAGTCTCACTTTACGTGCATGTGCCGTTTTGTCGCCGCCTCTGCTGGTTCTGCGCCTGCCGCACCCAAGGCACGTCCACTCTCTCCCCGGTTGCAGCGTATGTGGAGACATTGAAGGACGAGCTCAAAATTCTAAAGGCTTCCCTGCCGCAAGACGTCACGCTCTCACGTCTGCATTGGGGCGGGGGCACGCCAACCCTGCTGGACCCCGGCATGATGGAAGACCTCGCCGGCGCCATCTTCGACGTGGCGCCCATGGCAGTGGACGGCGAGTTCTCGGTTGAGATTGATCCTAATGAAATCGACGACGCCCGATTAGCCGTGCTTGCCAAAGCAGGCATGAACCGCGCCTCCATTGGCGTGCAGGATTTTGACGACGAAATCCAAAAAACCATTGGCCGTATTCAAGGCTACGACATCACCCGTGATGCAGTCGAGATGATCCGCGCGCATGGTGTTAAAAGCGTGAACGCCGATATTCTGTTTGGCCTGCCACATCAGACCCAGGCCCGCATCACTGAAAGCGTCCAAAAACTGCTGTCGCTCTCCCCGGATCGCGTGGCGCTTTATGGCTATGCCCACGTGCCATGGATGGCAAAACGGCAACAAATGATTCCATCAGACGCTCTGCCAACCCCACAAGAACGGCTCGCGCTCTATGAAACAGCCCGTAAGCTCTTCCTCTGGGACGATTACGACGAAATTGGCATCGACCACTTCGCCACCAAGACCGACGGATTGTCTGTGGCCCAACGCAACGGCACGCTGCGCCGAAACTTCCAGGGCTACACCGACGACACCGCTGATGTGTTGCTGGCCGTGGGCGCGTCTTCAATTGCGCGCTTCCCCCAGGGCTTCGCGCAAAACGCACCTGCCACCTCGGCGCACACCGGTGCCATTCGCGACGGTCGGTTCTCAACCTCTCGTGGCCACACCTTCACCAACGATGACCGCCTGCGTGGCCGGCTGATCGAAGCTCTGATGTGCGACTTCCGCATCGATGCGGATGAGATTGTTGATCGTTTTGACATTTCCCGCGCCGAGCTCAATGAGATGTTCTCCAAAGTCATGGCAGAATTCCCGGATGTGCTGGCGCTAGAAAGCGGTGCTTTGGTCATCCCTGAGGCAACACGCCCGCTTACCCGCATCATTGCGCGCGCGTTTGACGCCTATGACATGAGCAAAGCACAACACAGCGCAGCGATTTGATCTCCCAGATGAATGAAGACAAATAGGCCGCCCTCTGGGCTGGCCTATTTGGGTTCTGGCACCCACTGGTAATGCGTGTCGAATTCTTCTTGTGTCGTCACCTCAAATCCGTGCAGGCGGTAGAACTTGTTGGCAGCGCTACCGTTGAGCGCCATCAACCGCACAGGCAGGTCTCGCTCGGCCGCATCGCGCAAAATCCATTGCAGGATCATACTCCCGATCCCACGCCCTTGCTCCTCAGGCGCGATGTAGAAGTGATCAAGGTAAAGGTGGTCCTCGCGGTCACGCAGCTCAAAAAAGCCCAACAAATGTTTGCCGGAAAATACCATCGTGGTGTCTTCAGGCACAAAGGTGTCCAAAAACCGCCGCCGCGCCCGCTCCTGATTGAACCGTCCCACGGCTTCCAGACTTGGCTGCATCGCCTTCACACGAAGGTTGGCCAAACGCTTTGCATCGGTTGGCTTGGCAGCATCAAAACGAAGACTGGTCACCCTGGAGCCGCCGCCAGCAGTTCACGGGTGTAATCGGTCTGTGGATTGTCAAACAACGCTTCTGAGTCGCCATGCTCCACCACATCGCCTGCCTTCATCACCATGATCTTATGGCTCATTGCCCGCACCACATGCAGGTCGTGACTGATAAACAGATAGGCGAGCCCATACTTCTTCTGCAAATTCCGCAGCAGTTCCACAATCTGCACCTGGACCGTCATGTCCAAGGCGGACGTCGGCTCATCCAACACCACCAGCTTGGGTCGTAAGATCATCGCTCGCGCGATCGCAATCCGCTGACGCTGCCCACCGGAAAACTCATGTGGATAGCGATCCATAAACGCAGGGTCCAGCCCAACCTCCACCATGACCTCACCAACCAAAGTGCGCGTGTCGCGCCCATCCGGGTTGCCATGCACCCCAAGACCTTCGGAGATAATCTGCTCACAAGTCATGCGCGGGCTAAGGCTGCCAAACGGGTCCTGAAACACAATCTGCATGTCTTTGCGCAGCGCCCGCAGCTGTTTGGTGCTCCATTGCCGCACATCAGCGCCGTCAAAGGTGATTTTCCCGTCGCTGCTGATCAATCGCATGATCGCCAAGGCCAGCGTGGTCTTGCCAGAGCCACTTTCCCCCACAATACCCAGAGTTTCCCCGGCCCGCACAGACAGGCTGGAATCATTCACCGCTTTAACATGGCCTACGGTGCGTTTGAGGAAGCCCTGTTGAATCGGGAACCACACCCGCAAGTTTTCAGTGGACACAATCTCTTCAGCACCACGCGCCACCGGCTCCGGAATGCCCGTCGCTTGCGCACTCAACAGAAGCTGCGTGTACGGGTGTTGCGGGTTGTCAAAAATCTCACTGACCGGGCCGGCCTCAACAATCTCGCCATCTTTCATGACGCACACCTTGTCGGCAATCCGCCGCACCACGCCAAGGTCATGGGTGATAAACAACAAGCCCATGCCTTCACTGGCTTTCAGCTCCGCAAGTAGTTCCAATATCTGCGCCTGAATGGTCACATCCAACGCTGTGGTGGGTTCATCCGCAATCAGGATGTCGGGCTTGTTGGCCAGCGCCATGGCAATCATCACACGCTGCCGCTGCCCGCCGGACAGCTGGTGCGGATAAGAGCTCAGCCGTTGTTCCGCATCACGTAACCCAACTTTCTCGAGCAACTCCAGAACCCGTGCTCGGGCTTTGTCGCCTGTCACCCCTTGGTGCAGCGCCAAGCTTTCCGCCAACTGCTTATCGATGGTGTGCAGCGGGTTTAACGAGGTCATCGGTTCCTGAAAGATGAAACTAATGTCATTGCCGCGCACCTTCCGCAGCAACTGCCCCGACGCGCCAACCATCTCCTGACCGTCATAGGTCACCGAGCCCGCAACCTCCGCGCTCTCCGGCAACAAAGACACGGTAGACAAAGCCGTGACCGACTTGCCGGACCCGGATTCCCCAACTAGAGCCACGGTCTCCCCGCGATCCACTGTGAAGGACACCCCTTTTACGGCTTCAATCAATTGCCCATCCTGCCGGAATGCCACGCGTAGGCCTTTGACCTCCAAAACGCTCATGAAAAAGTCTTCCTTGGGTCAAACGCATCGCGCACGCCTTCAAAGATGAAGACCAGAAGCGAGAGCATGATGGCAAAGGTGAAAAACGCGGTGAAAGCCAACCACGGCGCCTGAAGGTTTTGTTTTGCCTGAAGAGTCAGCTCGCCAAGACTTGGCGCTGAAGACGGCAGACCAAAGCCCAAGAAATCTAGCCCAGCCAGCGTGCTGATCGTGCCAGTCACGATAAACGGCAACATGGTCACGGTCGCCACCATGGCGTTCGGCAACATATGGCGGAACATGATCACCCGGTTGGACACGCCCAGCGCCTTGGCAGCGCGCACATATTCCAGGTTACGTGCGCGAAGGAACTCTGCCCGCACAACACCCACCAACGCTGTCCAACTGAACAACACCGTCAGCAGGACAAGCAGCCAGAAACTACGTCCCAAAATCGCAAACATAATGATGATGATATACAAGCTTGGCGTTGCCCCCCAAATCTCGATCACCCGCTGAAAAATCAGATCCACCCAACCGCCAAAATAGCCTTGAACAGCGCCTGCGAAGATACCGATCAAGCTCGCCGCTGTGGTCACCACCAAGGTGAAGATAATCGACAGTCGGAAGCCATAGATCACCCGCGCCAACACATCGCGCTTGCGGTCATCCGTGCCTAGCCAGTTCTGGCTGTCCGGCGGCAATGGTGCCGCACCAGCGCGATCTACTGGCGTGTCGTAACTGTAGGGAATTGGTGGCCACAGCGTCCAACCTTGCTGAAACCCCTCTGAACCGTCGGCGTAAGCACCTTCATAAATCCCCGAAAGGATGTCTTCAGGAGTATCGAAACAGTCTTCCATTCCTCCACTGGTGATCAGACATTCCACCACCGGATCATTGTAAACCGCTTCGGTTTTGAAATCCCCGCCAAAGGTGGTTTCGGGGTAAAAGTTGAAGATCGGCGTGTAAAACTCACCACGGTATTTGATCAGAATGGGCCGGTCATTTGCGATAAACTCGGCAAACAGCGACAGCACAAACACCACCGAGAAAATGATCAAAGACCAAAGCGCGCGCCGGTTGCGCTTAAAGTTGCTCCAGCGCCGCTGGTTCAGAGGAGACAATGCCATCAGCCTTCCCTCTTCTCAAAATCAATCCGCGGATCAACAAACACATACATCATGTCCGACAAAATCCCGACCACGAGCCCAATAAGACCAAAGACAAACAAAGTGCCAAAAATCACCGGATAATCCCGCGCCACTGCGGCTTCAAAACCCAGCCGCCCTAATCCGTCGAGAGAGAAGATCGTCTCAATCAACACCGAGCCGCCAAAAAACACCCCGATAAACACAGCCGGAAAACCCGCGATCACAATCAACATCGCATTGCGGAACACATGGCCATAGAGCACGCGCTTTTCAGTCAGACCTTTGGCCCGTGCCGTCATCACGTAGTGCTTTTTGATCTCGTCGAGAAAGCTGTTCTTTGTCAAAAGTGTGAGCGTTGCAAAGGCCGCAATGGTCGAGGCCAGCACAGGCAAGGTGATGTGCCAGAAGTAATCCAACACCTTGCCAATCATTGTCAGGTCTTCAAAATTGTCTGACGTCAGTCCTCGCAGTGGGAATATTTTCCAATAGGACCCGCCCGCAAAGAGCACCAAAAGCATGATCGCAAACAAGAATCCTGGAATGGCGTAACCGATAATGATCGCCCCAGAGGTCCAGGTATCAAACGGCGTGCCATCTTTCACCGCTTTGCGAATTCCCAGCGGTATGGACACCGCATAGGCAATCAGCGTCGCCCAAAGCCCTAAGGTGATCGACACCGGCATTTTTTCCAGCACCAGATCGGTCACGCTGATTTTGCGGAAATAGCTCTCCCCAAAGTCCAGGCGCATGTAGTTGCCCATCATGGTCAGGAAGCGCTCCAACGGCGGCTTGTCAAAGCCAAACTCTTTCTCCAGCTCCTCAATGAACTCTTTGGGCAATCCCCGTGCCCCTAAGTATTCACTGTCCGAGCCAAAGGTCTCCTCCGTGGCCACGTCTTCGCCACCACCGGCAAAGCCCGCGAACACATCGCCCTCGCCCTGCATCTTGGCAAGGACCTGCTCCACAGGCCCGCCCGGCACAAATTGCACCAGTGTAAAGTTGATGATCATGACCCCAAGCAATGTTGGGATCACAAGCAACAGTCGTCGGAGGATATAAGCGCCCACCGGATTACTTCCTCAACGCGCCAGAGGTGATCAACGCCTCATGTTTGTCTTTGTTGTACCACCAGAAATCCAACACACCGACCGCATAAGGCGGCAGCTCTTCTGGCCGTTCATACATATCAAAATACGACACCCAGCTTTCACCGACATATCCGGCATGCGCAATGATACGCTCATAGCGCAAGGCACGGTCGAGGGCTGTCAACGCAACCACTTCGTCTTCGCGTGTTGTGGTCGCCAGAGCCGCATCAATGATCGCATCCACCGCCGGGCTGCGCAGTGCTGCTGGGTTGTAGGTAGACACCTCCGCAGTTTTGGAGCCAAACATCTGACGCAACCCGGTGCCTGCGGCTGCAAACGATCGGTAGCGGTTGTAGATCATATCGTAGTCTTTATCGATCCACCGCTGCTGCGCCTGTGCGCTGTCAACCTTATCCGCTTTCACTTCAATGCCCCAGTTGGCCAGTGTTTTCACATAAGTTTCAATCAGCGCGAGACGGGTTTCATCCCAGGTCGCAATCACAAGGCAATCCAGCGACATCTGCTTGCCATCTCCGTCCACCATTTGACCCGCGTCATTCACGGTCCATCCGGCTTTCTCAAACAATTTCAGCGCCGCACGTTTATTGCGGCGGTCAATTGGATTGGATGGGTTTGAGGTGTGCGGCACTACCGCCGGTTCCGTCAGCATTTCTGCAGGAACCGCATCGCCCAGAGATTTCAGAAGCTCAAGTTCAGCACCTTCCGGCACACCTTTGGCTTCCCACTCCTGACCTTCTGCAAACGAACTCCTCTGGGTGGTCAGCTCATACTGGAGCGATTCACGCACCCACTCAAAGTTAAACGCCAAAGACAGCGCATGGCGCACATCACGGTTATCAAGCGGTGCGCGCAACGTGTTATACAGCATGCCAAAATTTGTCGGCGCAGACCCGCTTGGCAGCGCCTCTTTCTTCACCGTGCCGTTTGTAATGCCAGGGAAGTCATAACCTGTCGCCCAGCGCTTGGTGGAGCCTTCTGAGCGGAACGTGAACTCGCCCGCCTTAAACGCCTCAAACTCCGCTGTCGCGTCGGTGAAGTACTCAATCCGAACTTTGTCAAAGTTGAAGCGCCCAACATTAGCCGGGTGATCCCAGCCCCAATAATTTGGATTACGGACATACTCGACGTAGCGGTTAAACTCATAGTCGCCAACTTGATAGGGTCCTGAGGCCAACGGCGCCAAGATGGAGGGTTCATCCAACCGCTCACCGGTCTCCTTGTACCAAGCTTCTGAAAAGATCGGCGTTCCACCCACTTGGCCCACCAAGGAACGGCGCGAAATCCCATCGGCGAATGTGTATTTGAGCGTGTGGTCGTCAATCACCTCCACACCGGTAATCCGTTCTTTCACAGATCGCGCATAGGAGCGGATGGCTTGCTCTAAGAAAAGGTTGTGGGTGAACGCCGCATCCTGCGCCCGGAGGGGGGAGCCATCGCTGAACACCACATCGTCACGCATGTGGAACACACACCACTCTTTGCTCTTGGGATACTCCACCTCTTTAGCGATCAAGCAATAGCTGTCCGTAATGGAGTCTGCTGGGGCGCCACCACCCCAGGGCATTTCGGCAAACATGCTTTCGGCAACAACGCCAGCGTAGCTTTCCGGGTTGCCGCCTTTCCATGAATACCGATTGAACCCATCAAAGGTACCGCGCGTACTCAGCGTGATTGTGCCACCTTTGGGCGCGTTGGGGTTTACATAGTCAAAATGCGGAAAGTCAGTAGGATACTGCAGATCGCCAAAAAACGAATAGCCATGTGAGCGGATGATTTCATCCTCAGTGGCCCAGGCCATCCCGCCGCCAAGTCCGGCACCAATCGACAATGCGCTCCCGCCCATCAATCGCAGCGCTCCACGGCGATCAAACATTGGCCCGGCAATTTTGAATGTCTTTTCTGTCATTTGGCCCCTCCTGCGCCTGCGCGCGTGTCAGCGGAATTCTTACCTTTCAAGCTAAAGGGGGTGGGCAACAACATTCAAGTTCGGATTGTATCAACAGGCTGTGATTCCGCGCGACATTGGCAAATTATTGCTTTCATTCACACTTTTTGAGCCTTGCGTCCAATCTCAAAAGACACGGACCAACGTATATAGCGCCGAACAATCAGCGCAGGAACCCGTTTTGGACTGAAGGGAGGGTGGGTGAGAGGCTGGACAACGACCCAAGCGGGTCTCGTTACGGCTGCTTCCTTCCGGATCTGACCGGGTTGGCGAGGCGCTCGCCCGCGCCAACCTCTCAAGAGGCGATATAGGCCGAACCGATCGAAGATGCAAGGCGGGCAAAGCAAAAGCCACTTACCTTTTTAGAGCCGCGCCATATCCAATTCATACCGGTCAAATCCCCCGGGCACTTCGCCAAGTGATCTCATCGGCAGGCTGGACATTTCCTGAAAAGCCGCAGCTCCTGGCCCTGTGTCAAACACCGCTCGAACACCCTCCAAACGATGAAGGTGCCATGTCTCAAGTTTCATGTCTCGTTGCCCGGACGTCTCCGCAATGTGCCACGCCAACACATCCCGCACCCGCGCCGGTGCCATTTCGACAGCGCGCCCTTGACCGATGGCGGGGAAATTGCCGCCGCCGCCGCCGCGATAGTCGTTCGTGACCAGCAAAAACTCCTGCTCCGGCGCAATTTGCACACCACGCCAACAGATATTGTTCACCCGGCGTGCTTGCGGATTGATCAAGCTGCCATCCATTGCGTAGCGCGCTGGCTGGGACAGATCCACGGCATAGGACAACCCGTAAATTGCCTCACGATTGTAGGTTGGCGTATCTCTGTCATATAAGAACTGCGCCTCCCCCAAAGGGAGCAGCTGGTTGTAAACAGCACAGCCCTTTTCCAGCCATTCCACAACATCTCGCCCACAGGTTTGCACCACGCTGATATGGTTGGAATATGGCTGCATATCCGCAATAACCCTTGCCGAAACCGCCCCAGACGGCACATCTACATAATGAAACGGCCCGGCACGACCGCCACATTTAAGCGGTGCCACTGACGCTATTAGGGGCATGAACTCCAGCGCGCGCCCAGCCAGCTCGCCACGCACATACGCAAGTTTGGCTTCCGCCACCAACCGCGACGCACAATCATCTTTTACCATTGAAAAATAGCTGGTCACCGGCCCAACCACCTGTCCGATTGTGCGACGCATATGTGTCAGCGTTTGCTTATGGGCTTGCCCCACCGCTGAGATAAGAAAAGGCGCCTCCACAGGCGCGGTATCATTTTCCGATCGCAAGTCATGCACCTGCACCCGATGTCCCTCAACCTGCCATTTTGCATCAGAACACACCAATTCGAGGTCAATTTGTCCAACGTGGGTGGCATAGACGCCCGGCATGACAGCCGGTTTGCCATGCAGCGTGCCGGCCACGGGATCAATCGCGCCGCTTGATCCAAAACTCGGCGACGGAAACACCCGATGCACATGTCCCGCGACAATCGCATCCACGCCGTCTAGCTCTGCCAATGGCACCGAAACATTCTCCGCCTCTTCGCCAGAGGTAACCTCTTGGATACCACTGTGCGCCAGCGCCACAATCACATCCGCGCCTTGCCGTTTCAGGTCCGCAACCTGCCGCCTTGCGGCCGCCAACATCCCCTCAGCAATCAACCGCCCCGCGATTCGCAGCGCATCCCACGCCACAACTTGAGGGGGCAACACCGAAAACACCCCAACATGCACCATCTGTGCACGCCCCCTTTCGTCCTGTGTTGCCACATTCAGGAGTAAATTGGGCTGCCACAACCCCGCATAGACCGAGGTATTGTGATCCCGGCTTGGGTGCAGATTTGCGCATAAAACCGGTGCATCCAACGCCAAAAGCGCCGCCCGCACATCTTCCGCAGGCATATTGAACTCATGATTGCCCAACCCAATTGCATCGTACCGCAAGGCATTCAACGCTGTGACAACCGGGTTCGCCGCCCCGGCCCCGGCGCCACCCTCATAAGGATCAGCAATGGCGGCCCCTTCCAGAAAGTCGCCGTTGTCAAACACCAACGTGGCCACGCCATCTTGACGTGCGGCCTCAATCACTGTTGCCGCCCGCGCCAAAGATCCAAACTCCGTCGCGCAGTCTTTGCTGTAATCGTAATCCAAAAGTGTCGCATGCACATCGCTGGTCGCCATGATGCGCAGAGCAACACGCGCTCCTTCAGACCCCTTCAGGCGTGTGTTTGACACAACAGTTCCTTAAGTTCGTTCCAGCGCCGAGGGCAGCTCTCAACTCAAGCTGCCAATGTCACCTGACACATCCTAGTCCTCACCAGTGTGCGCATATTTAGAATGATTGCAAATCCCAATCCGCCACCAACGCTGAGTTCACATGATGACATCGCCTGTCACAGCTCCAACAGATGTGATTGCAGCCTGAGCCACAACATGCCACCTCTGTGCCAACAGGAGACCCACATGCGACACGCCGAAACTGTTACCTTTGGAGGCTCAGCCCTCAACCGCGCCGCCGAACTTCGCGGTGAAACGGCGGACGCCCGCGTAGAGAATTCGAACAGTCGTAGCATTGCCCTCTGGCGTGGCAAGCCTTTGGTTTCGGGTGAAAACCTCGATCAACTGGTCCACTTACCCACCAGCCATCGTTTGTTTTCTGAAGCACAAAAGCCCTCGGTGCCACCCATTTTTCTTGGACTCTCAGAAGACGGTGGCGCACTCTTTGCGCACGATATTTCTGCCTGGGATCCCCCCGAATTGGATACGGCATCACTTCAGCAGTTCTTCGACCCGACGCACCAACACCATCCGGCAGTGCCCAACGATCACCGGTTTGTTGAGTTACGTGGCGTCATGGCACAGCTCAGCGCCCGCGATGCAGAACTTGCCGCCACAGCACGGTCAATTTTTGGCTGGCATCGGTCCCATCGGTTCTGCTCCAATTGCGGCGCGGAAAGCCGCATGGCGCAGTCTGGATGGCAACGCAATTGTCCGGCTTGCGATACTCCGCATTTCCCCCGCACCGATCCCGTGGTGATCATGTTGATCACCAAAGGCAACAAAGTCTTGATGGGTCGTTCACCCGGCTGGCCGGAAGGCATGTACTCCCTGCTGGCTGGATTTGTTGAGCCGGGTGAACCTCTCGAAGCGGCCGTCCGCCGCGAGGTGTTTGAAGAGGCTGGGATACGCGTTGGGGCGGTCTCCTATTTGGCCAGCCAGCCGTGGCCGTTTCCGTCATCTTTGATGTTTGGTTGTGAAGGCGAAGCTTTGGACGATGCCATCACCGTGGACCCACAAGAGATCGAAGACGCCCTCTGGGTCACCCGCGAAGACATGCTGACCGTGTTCTCCGGTCAACACCCCAAACTGAAACCGGCCCGAAAGGGGGCCATTGCTCACTTCCTGCTGCGGAACTGGCTTGCGGACCGTCTCGATTGACGCGACTATAGCCGCAAAACAGCAGTCATACTTAGAGGCACCATGGAACTCACAGGCAGAGAAGACGTCGACGTCCCAATTGCACAAGCTTTTGATATGCTGACCGATGTCGAAGTGTACGAACGTTCCGCCTTACGTCGCGGTGCAGAAGTGACACGCATTGACGCGTTGGCCCGTCCCGGCGTGGGCACAAAATGGGAAATCGCTTTTCAGTACCGCGGAAAACCACGTGAAGTGACCCTGGAGATCGTCGGATTTGATACCCCCAATGAAGTTGAGATGAAAGCCATCCTGCAGGGTCTGGAGACGGACATCAAAATTGAATTGGTTGCCTTGTCACGCACGCGCACCCGCATCCAATTCTGGTCCGGCATGCGCGCCAACAACCTGCCCGCTCGCCTGTTGCTGCAATCTTTGAAACTGGCGCGCAGCTCTTTGAACAAACGCATGGCCAAGCGCATGGCAACGCTGCGCGACGATTTGGAAGACCGCTACTCGCGCATGGCGTAGCACAATTTCCATCCACGATTAGGCTGTTGCACCAACGCCGTTCCATTGCCACAGTGGAGTCGTACCAGTGTGGGCAAAGGGTCATATGCCACAGCCAATTAGCAAGCCGATCTGGCATACAGCGATTGAGTACGCGCCCTCTTTGGCATTCCTCGTCGTCTATCTGATATCTGAGAATATGCGCATAGCCGGCTGGACGGGCACGGGCTTCGCCGCATTTGCCTGTTGTGCCTATGCATGGGGTAAACTGTCGCCTCACAGCCTATTTTTGGGCATCAACATTTACCTGCTTTACATCACAGCCACGATCGAGGCCCTTTATGCCTTAGATCTGGACGCGGCTGGTGATGCCTTAAATATGAACGCACAGCCTCTGCTGTTCTTTTCGATATTGGTTACTGGATGCGTCCTCGCGGCAGCTTCCAAAACTGGCTTCCTCAATATCCCCGCCGAAACGACCTATCGGCCAGACAAGACAATCTGATTCTGATAGGGGTCAGTACAGCTGCGACCGTTTGGGCCCTGTCTTTTGACAGCAACCGCCTGCTGAAAATGTCGCTTCCCATGATACTTTTGTTTGCCACACACAGAACACTTGCAGCGCGGCTCAGACGCAAAACTACCGAACTGCGTCACGCTCCGCAGGGTACACCCCCAAAATAGACACGTTGTTGGTGAAATACCGCAATTCGTCCATGGCCAACTGTACCGAGGTATCGTCCGGATGACCTTCGATGTCTGAATAAAATTGGGTGGCTGTGAAACTACCGTTGACCATGTAGCTTTCCAGCTTGGTCATGTTGATGCCGTTGGTGGCAAACCCGCCCATCGCTTTGTAAAGCGCAGCTGGAATATTGCGTACCTCAAACACAAAGGTGGTCATCATCTTATGGTCGGTACGACGACTGTAATCCGGCTCCCGTGACATGATCAGAAAACGGGTTGTATTGTGACCGTGATCTTCCACATCCCGCGCCAACACATCTAGCCCATAGATCTCTGCCGCCAACTCAGACGCCAACACGCCTACGTTGCGGTTTGTGCTCTCAGCAAGCTCGCGCGCCGCGCCTGCGCTATCAGCCGCTGAATAGCCCTTCATGCCATGTGCCTTGAGGAAATTGGCTGACTGCGGCAACAACACAAGATGCGCCCGCACGGTGTCGATCTCATCCATCGGCACGCCCGGCAATCCCATCAGGCTGATCCGCACCCGGACAAAAGCCTCATCGATGATGTGCAATCCACTCTCTGGAAGCAAACGATGAATATCCGCCACACGACCATAGGTAGAATTCTCTATTGGCAGCATCGCCAGATCAGCCTGACCACTCATCACCGCATCGATCACTTCCTCAAAAGTGCGGCACGGCATCGCCTCCATATCCGGTCGCGCCTTGCGGCACGCTTCGTGAGAGTAAGCCCCTGCTTCCCCCTGAAAGGCGATACGATTGGTCTTCTGGTCCATTTTGCCCCTCTTCTCCCCGGTTTCTGCGCAATTTTTGTACCGAGGGCGTTTCGTCGCGGTAACTATACCTTGCGTTCACTCAGGGGAAGCGGATAGATAGCCGACAAACGCCACGAGACGGAAACGTAGCATGTTCGACACGATGACAATGACCAAGGTAGTAGGCGCCCTCTGCGGTGCGCTGCTTGTATTCTTGCTGGCCAGCTGGGCCGCCGAAACTCTGTATCACACCGGCCCTAAAGGCCACGGTGACGATCACGCCCAACAAGCCTATGTGATTGAAGTAGAAGGCGGCGACGATGCCGGCGCTGCTGTCGAAGAAGGTCCTTCGCTTGAAGAACTTCTGGCCGCCGCAGACGTCGACAAAGGCGCCAAAGTTTTCAGCAAGTGTAAAGCCTGCCACAAACTTGACGATGGTGCGAACGGCACCGGCCCTCATCTCTACGGTGTGGTTGACCGCGCGGTTGGTTCGGTGGACGGCTTCGCCTACTCTGGCAAGCTGGTCGCAGTGGCCGACACATGGTCCACAGAAAACCTGGATCACTTCCTGGCCAATCCAAAAGGCTTTGCGCCCGGCACCAAGATGTCGTTCTCCGGCCTGAAGAAAGCCAAGGACCGCGCCAACTTGATTGCGTATCTGCAAACCATCGGCGGCTAAGCCCAACCAACACTAACATTTCAAAAGACCGCAGCCTCGCCTGCGGTCTTTTTTATTGCGCCCCCTTAGGCGTGAACAATTACGCCGCCTGTCGCCCACGCCATTTGCGCGTCGGTTTCCACGGCACAGGGACGCACAGCTCTCAATCGCTGCAAGGCTTCCTCCGCAGCCTCTCCGCTTTCCACCATCAAGCGCAACACAAGCATTCCGGAGCGGCCACACCCCCCGCGGCAATGCACCAACACGCGCGCGCCTTTTTGCAAATGGGAACGCGCAAGCGTAGACAATCGCGCCCAGTGGTGAGCGACGTCACCCTCTGGCACGCCAAAGTCTCGAATCGGAAAATGTGCCCATGCAATCCCGGTGTCTCTAAGTAATGTGGGCAAGTCTTCGGCCCCCAAAGCCGCCATCTCATCCCGCTCGGTTGCGCTGACCACAAGCGTTGCGCCCCACGCCACAACCGCATCGACATCCGCCGCCAAGTCCCCGCTGTGCGCGGGTACAGCGGACAAAGCCAGCGCCCCCTGCCCCAACTCCATCGCAAAAATTTCATACCCCATGTGATCCTCCACTTTGCTAGCACCGATGGGCTCCACGCAGCGACTGCAGCTCCTGCCTTTTCCGCATATCCGGTGGACGTGCCGCCGCCGCGCGCTTAACCTGCGCCAGACCCGGCACAGGGGCCAGCCGAATCTTTGGCCCGCAACTTTCAGGATGCTCATGACCGACACTTCCGACACCGTCTATCAGGTTCTCGCGCGCAAATACCGGCCCGAAACCTTTGTGGATCTTGTTGGACAGGACGCCATGGTCCGCACCCTGAAAAACGCGTTTGAAGCAGATCGCATCGCGCAAGCCTTTGTGATGACAGGCATCCGCGGCACCGGCAAAACCACAACCGCGCGCATCATTGCCAAAGGCATGAACTGTATTGGCCCGGATGGCGGCTCTGGCCCCACAACGGAACCATGCGGCGTGTGCGAACACTGCACCGCCATCATGGAAGGCCGCCACGTCGACGTGATGGAGATGGACGCCGCCTCCCGCACCGGTGTGAACGACATCCGCGAAATCATCGATTCCGTGCACTACCGCGCTGCGTCTGCGCGCTACAAAATCTACATCATCGATGAGGTGCACATGTTGTCGACCAGCGCATTTAACGCGTTGCTGAAGACACTTGAGGAACCGCCCGCACATGTAAAATTCATCTTTGCGACCACCGAGATCCGCAAAGTCCCGGTGACCGTGCTCTCACGCTGTCAGCGCTTTGATTTACGTCGGATTGAGCCCGAAGACATGATTGGCCTGCTCAACCGCATCGCCACGTCCGAAGGCGCTGAGATCACCGGCGACGCGCTTGCACTGATCACCCGCGCTGCCGAAGGATCGGCCCGTGACGCAACCTCTCTGCTGGATCAGGCCATTTCCCACGGCGCTGGGGAAACCACCGCGGATCAAGTGCGCGCCATGCTGGGCCTGGCCGATCGGGGCCGGGTGCTTGACCTGTTTGACATGATCTTGCGCGGTGACGCCGGTGGCGCGCTGAGCGAACTTTCGTCGCAATACGCCGACGGCGCAGACCCAATGGCTGTGTTACGTGATCTGGCCGAAATCACTCACTGGGTTTCTGTGGTGAAAATCACACCGGAAGCTGCCGAAGACCCCACTGTGAGCCCCGATGAGCGCGCCCGTGGTCAGGCCATGGCGACTGATCTGCCGATGCGTGTACTGACCCGCATGTGGCAAATGCTGCTTAAGGCGCTCGAAGAAGTGGCGGCAGCACCCAACGCTATGATGGCAGCGGAGATGGCCATCATCCGCCTCACGCATGTGGCCGATCTGCCCAGCCCCGAAGAGCTGGTACGCAAATTGCAAAACACGCCGCCCCCACCAACACCGCCCAACGGTGGTGGCTATGGTGGCGGTTCAGGCGCAGGCAGCACCAATGCACAAGGTGGCCCTATGGGGGGCGGCGGCGCTCCTGTGCATGGCGCGCCAACGGCTCATTCCGGTGGTGGGACCGTTACCGCCCTCGCAGTACAAAACGATGCGGCGCTGGCCAAATACCCAACCTTCGAACATGTGGTAGAACTCATTCGCCAACAGCGGGACGTGAAACTGCTGGTCGAAGTGGAAACCGGCGTGCGTTTGGTCTCTTACTCGCCGGGTCGGATCGAATTTGAGCCCTCTCCCAATGCCCCACGTGATCTGGCGCAACGCCTCGGCGCGCGCTTGCAACGTTTCACCGGCACCCGGTGGGCTGTGTCCATCGTCAACGAGGGTGGCGCGCCCACCATTGCCGACCTCCGCGACGCAGCGGCCAATGCGCTTAAAGCAGAGGCTGAGGCCCACCCGCTGGTACAAGCTGTGATGGATGCCTTCCCTAAGGCCAAGATCACAGAGATCAAATCCCGCCGCGAGCTGGCCAACGAGGCTCTTGCTGAAGCGTTGCCCGAGGTCGAAGACGAATGGGATCCGTTTGAAGAATAAACGCTCCTGCCCGCAGATGTCTCAAATCTGCGACTTACCCTTGTTTGTAGGCCTTGTGATCCGTATCTAAGCGGCAAACAATCATACTAGGAGAGTACCCAATGCTCAAAGGACTCGGCAATCTCGGCGACATGGCCGGCATGATGAAAAAAGCCCAGGAAATGCAGACCCGCATGACCGACATGCAAGAAGAGCTGCACACCATCATGGTTGTGGGTGAAAGCGGCGCTGGTCTGGTGAAAGCCACGGCCTCTGCCAAAGGCGAGCTGAAGGCGCTGGACATCGATCCCTCGATCTTTAACGGCGACGACAAAGAAGTGGTCGAAGACCTGATCCTCGCCGCGATCAAAGATGCACAGACCAAAGCCAGTGACCGCTCCCAAGAAGAACTGGGTAAAATCACCTCCGAGCTTGGCCTACCTGCGGATATGAAACTCCCGTTCTAAAGCAATTTGCGTTTTGAGTAAGGCAATCGGATCGCTTTTCGCGTTCGACCGAATGGGAGAGGCCGCGAACAAGCGGTTCTGATTAAACGCAAACAGCTCTAAGAAACGTGTGTTCCGGGTTGGTTCTTGCTATAAGCAATCAAAATGGTTGCCAGAAAAGACCCGGACATGAGCAGTTCCGAAATTGATACCTTAATTGACTTGATGGCCAAGCTCCCCGGGCTTGGCCCGCGCTCCGCTCGGCGCGCGGTGTTGCACCTGATCCGCAAACGCGCGCTTTTGCTGACACCGCTTTCTGATGCCATGTTGCAGGTCGCCGCCACGGCGCGAGAATGCCTGAACTGCGGCAACGTAAGTACCTCTGACATCTGCGATATCTGCGCGTCTGAAAAGCGCGCCACCGGCGTGCTCTGCGTTGTTGAGGATGTGGCCGACCTCTGGGCCATGGAGCGCGCTCAGGTGTTTGACGGCCGCTACCATGTGCTGGGTGGCACGCTTTCCGCTCTGGAGGGCGTCGGCCCGGAAGAGCTCTCCATCCCCCGCCTGATGGACCGTGTGGTCGGCGAAGGTATCTCCGAAGTCATCTTGGCGCTCAATGCCACAGTGGATGGCCAAACCACCGCCCACTACATTGCTGATCAATTGGAAGAACAGGTGCGCCTGACATCCCTCGCTCAAGGTGTACCAGTGGGCGGCGAATTGGACTACTTAGACGAAGGCACAATCAGTGCCGCCTTGGCCGCCCGGAAAACACTCTGACCATCCCCAAAACGAGAAAGGCCGCGCTGGGTAAGCGCGGCCTTCAATCTTGAACGACTGCAGCGGTTCTTAGCGCGGCTGCTCTTCCCCATCGCCATCAGGCAGATTGAAGAAGCTGTCTGCATCCGAGAAATCGGCATCCGAGCGTTTATCGCTGTCGTCTTCATTGTCATCTGACAGAGAGAATGTTTCCAACCCTTCAATCGAGGACGGCATCTTCGGCTCAGCCTCCATACCCAAGGACTGTTCTGTGGAGACCAGCTTACGGCGTTCATCATCCGACATCACAACGCCTTCAGCCGCGCGCTTAGCCGCAGCCTTCTGAACTGCTGCGTCAAGCTCAGACTGTTTACACAGGCCCAAGGCCACCGGATCGATGGGCTGGATGTTGGCAATGTTCCAGTGGGTCCGCTCACGGATCGCCTGAATGGTCGGCTTGGTGGTGCCCACCAGTTTGCTAACTTGGCCGTCCGACAGCTCCGGATGGAATTTCACAAGCCAATAAATCGACGCCGGGCGATCCTGACGCTTGGACAGCGGCGTGTACCGTGGCCCACGGCGCTTCTCTTCACCAGAGGCTGCAGCATTGAACTTGATCTTCATCTTGAACAGCGGATTGTTCTCTGCTGTATCGATGTCGGCTTGTACCAGCTGGTTATTGGCAACCGGGTCAAAACCCTTCACGCCTGTGGCCACATCACCATCGGCGATGCCCTGAATTTCCAGCTCATGCATGCCAACAAAATCAGCAATCTGCTTGAAGCTGATCGTGGTGTTATCTACCAGCCAGACGGCGGTGGCTTTGGGGTGCAGCAGCTTGGCCATATCTCTACTCCTTACGACGTTTTTCCCCCGAAAAAAGATACAGATTTCCCGTCGTCTGACTTTTGCCAGACGGCACCGATGGTCTGGTGCGGGTTTCCGTTGTAGGGGAACTTGTGCCCGATATAGTGCGGCTGAACAAAAAAGGAAAGAGTGAATGCGTTCATTGCTGGGTATGGCCCTTGCCCTGTTGGTTTCTGGGCAGGCAATTGCCGACGGCGACAAAGCCGGTGAGTTTGATTATTACGTGTTGGCGCTAAGTTGGTCCCCGAACTGGTGCGCCATCGAAGGTGACGCCAAGGGCAGCCCGCAATGTGACGATAGCGAAGATCACGGCTGGGTTATGCACGGCCTCTGGCCACAGTTTCATCGCGGCTGGCCATCCAATTGCGTTACGCCAGAACGCAACCCACCGCGCCATGTGACCAACACGATGGCGGACATCATGGGCACGTCTGGCCTCGCCTGGTACCAGTGGAAGAAACATGGCACCTGTTCGGGGCTTTCCGGAGAAGACTACTTCGCGACTGCGCGCAAAGCTTATGAGAGCGTCACCCGCCCGCCTGTGTTCCGCAAATTGGACAAAACCGTAAACCTGCCCGCCTCCGTCGTGGAAGAGGCCTTCTTGAAGGCCAATCCAACATTAGAGCCGGACATGCTCACAATCACCTGCCGCGACAGCTTCATTCAGGAAGCCCGCGTGTGCCTGTCCAAAGACTTGCAGCCTGTGCCCTGCGGCAGAGACGTCATCAAAGATTGCACGCTCTCAAACGCACGGTTTGATCCGGTACGCTGACCCCCGCGGCAGTTCAGAAACCGACATTCCGATTGCCTTTGGCGTGGCCGCCTTAACTGGCGGCCACCACAGCATCAACTTCGATTTCAAGGAGCCACTTCGGCCCCTTATTGCACAGATGCTACCGAATACGAAAAAGTCTCACACCCGGCCAAATTCTATGTAGTCTGAATCGTGCGCAGGACACCCCAGATGAGAGGAAGACGCATGGACGCCCAACAAGCAGTGTTAGACACGCTCGAGGAGTATGCGCGCACCTATTGCGCCAAAGACACCGATGCGCTTATGGCCTTGTTCGTGGATGGAGATGATATTTCTCTCATCGGCACCGGCGCAGACGAACTCTGCTCTGGACGCTCACAAATTCGAAACGTGTTTGATCGGAATTTCGCAGAGGCAACCGCATCCCGATTTGAATGGGGCTGGACGGTTGTCTCCATTCATGGAGAAACCGCGACCGTGGCATGCAGCCTTCGCATCCATTTGACCGTAGGAGATCAATCCCTTGTTGTGCCAGTCCGTTGGACGGTGTCTCTGGTTAAGATTGGGGACAGCTGGAAATGGGTACATCGCCATGCCTCCTCAGCAGCCACGTCGCAAAAGGATGGCGGTGCCTACCCTGAGGGCGACACATAGAAGACTGCCCCCGGGCGAAGTCCCATTACACCTTATTGATGCGTAGAGCGCCGCCACGGGCCTCTGCGCATTTTTTGGTGGAAAACGCCGCGCTGTTGAACTCGGTGTTAACCGCCTTCACGGCGCCACCGCTGCGGCGCATATAGAACGGCACAAAGCCCTCTGCGATGCCGGACCGGGACAGCGCATTCATTTCCCCGCAATAGACCCGATCGCCATTGCTCAGCGCCATGATTTCAAAATTTTGAAACCGCGCCTCGCCCGGCATTTCTGTCTGCAACGCCAATTGGTTTTTCGCCCAAAACACCTCACCTGGCTCCAACGGGGCCGATTTGGTCGACACTTTGGTGGTGCCACCGGAACAGCCTGCCACAACGGCGGCCAGCGCAAGAATTGCCAATTTGTGCATGCTCTATTCTCCAAACCTAAGAAAACTTGCGGCCATAAACACCACAGCAATACGGCTGAAACGGGGCAGAAATGCAGAAAACCCGGCCCATTCAGGACCGGGTTTTCTTAAATTTTTCGCGAAACCAAAGAGCTTAGTGCAGCTTGGTGTCAACCTCAGAGATGCCAGCATCGATCAGCTTGTTGGCTTCCGCCGCTGTCATCTGCTTGGCAATCACCTCACGGGCAGCACCGATGGCGACAACAACCGCCTGATCCCGCACTTCTTTGACAGCCGCTGCTTCTGCTGAAGCAATCTGATCTTCTGCGGCGGCCAGACGGCGCGCAATAGAAGCTTCCAGATCAACTTTCGCCTGTTCCGCAGCAGCTTGTGCTTCAGTCTTGGCATGCTCAACAATGCGTGCCGCTTGGTCTTGCACTTCACGCTGTTTGCGTTCGTAAGACGCCAGAACCGTTTGGGCTTCTTCACGCAGGCTGCGTGCTTCGTCCAACTCGGATTTGATGTCGTCTGCGCGCTTGTCCAAAAGGCCAGCCAGAATGGAAGGCACTTTGAAGTAAACCAGCACGCCCACAAACAGGATGAAGCCAAGCGTCACGATGAAATCTGTGTTGCCCAGTGAGAAGAACGGGCCGCTGGCCGCAAAGGCCGGTGTCGCGCTCAAAGCAGCAAGGGCTGCAACTGTGGTCAGTTTCCGCATGGTCTTAACCCTTCATCTGTGCATCAACAGCTTTCGCCACGTCCGCGTCGTCAGCTTTGCCACTCAGGGCAGAAACCAGTTCGGCTGTGGTGGCGTTGGCCACGTCTTTGATGCTTGCCAGCGCACCAGAACGGATTGTGGCAATTGCCTTCTCCGACTCGGCGGCTTTCGCTGCGATTTCTGCGTCGGCCTTTTGGGTCGCGACGTTCAATTCAGCCTGGATTTCCGCTTTGGCTTCGGCAACGATACGCGCTGCTTCGACTTTGGCGTCGGCGAGGGCTTTGTTGTAAGCCTCTTCCGCTTCCACGGCTTTCGCCTTCAGCTCTTCAGCTGCGGCGATGTCATTAGTAATGGTCCCCTGGCGTTCAGCCAGAACCGCGGCAATGCGCGGCAGCGCGATGCGCGACAGGACGAAATAGATCACAACCAGCGTGATCAGAAGCCAGAAAATCTGGTTACCCCAGTTCGAGAAATCGAGCTGTGGCATGCCCGGGGCAGAGGCGGCCTCTGCGGCGTGGCTTGTGGCGTCGGTAGATGTGCTCGCCATGTCGTCCTCCTGGGAACTTCCGTTGGGTTACGGGTGGGGCATGAAACATGCCCGCACCCGCACGTAAGGATGGTTCCGTAGGCTTAAACGGCGAACATCAGCAGCAGAGCAACCAGGAACGAGAAGATGCCCAGTGCTTCCGCAAACGCGATGCCGATGAAGAGAGTTGCAGTCTGGCTAGCAGCTGCAGAAGGGTTGCGCAGAGCGCCGGCCAGGAAGTTGCCTGCCACGTTACCAACACCAATTGCGGCTGCGCCGGAACCGATTGCTGCGAGACCTGCGCCGATGTGTGCGAGTTGACCTTCCATGTGGGTATCTCCTTACGATTGGAAGTTAATAGATAGAGTTGAGTTTCTGAGAACCTTAGTGCGAAGGATGCAGCGCATCTTTCAGATACACACAGGTCAGAATGGTAAAGACGTAGGCCTGGATGAAGGCCACCAGGACCTCAAGACCGTACATTGCGGTGATCGCCACCACGGACAGCGGGCTGACAACTGCGATAGCAGCGAAGCCTGCAAAAACTTTCAAAACCGCGTGGCCAGCCATCACGTTGCCTGCCAGACGAATGCTGTGGCTAACGGGGCGCACGAAGTAGCTGATGACTTCGATCAGTGCCAGGATAGGGCGCAGTGCCAAAGGCGCGCTGGATACCCAGAACAGACCCAAGAAACCTACGCCGTTTTTCACAAAGCCCACGACCGTCACGGTCAGGAACACTGCCATCGCCAGCACAACCGTCACAGCAAAGTGCGACGTGGTGGCAAAGCTCATTGGCAGCAGGCCAAGGAAGTTAGCAGATACAATGAACATGAACAGTGTCATGATATATGGGAAGAACTTCACGGCATCTTTGCCTGCAACGTCTTCAACCATCTTATAGACAAAACCGTAGGCCAGCTCGCCAATGGATTGGCTGCGGCTTGGAACGATGGCGCGGCGTCGGGTGCCAATCACCATCATTGCGACAACGGCGACAACCGCCAGAGCCATCCACAAGGTGGCGTTGGTGATGGTGAACAGGCCGACGTGGTCACCACCAAACAAAGGTTTGATGTTGAACTGGTCCATTGGGTGGAATACCAGACCGCCTTCTTCTGCGCCGTGTGCTTCGCTTGCCACGTTCAATCCCTCTCATCTCTCTCAGCGGCCTCAGCCGCTTGTTTCTCTTCGATCTCTTTGGCGCTGCTGAGCATCGTTTTGATACCAGCGGCCAGACCAAGCATCGTAAACAGCACCATGAAGATTGGGAGTGTCCCAAACAGGCTATCCAGCCCATATCCGATGCCAAAACCGATCCCAAGACCGGCCACCATTTCTATGACCATCCGCCAGGCCAGATTGGCCCCCGAATAGTGCTCATCAGCGCGGGGCTTTGGGTCCTGGGCCCGACGGGCCGCCTCGATCCTCTCCTCCAGACGCTGCATTTGGTCTTTTTGGTTCGTCTCGGTCACGCGCAATTTACCCCTTGCTAACGTTGGCGCATTGCTACGGCGCAGCACCGCCTGAGTCAATGCGTGAATCGGCGCAGCGTCAAATCACGTAAGCTACCGAATAACAACGATATTTCCAAAATTTTCGCGGAGACGGCGCGCCCTGGTCGATCAACCACACCCCCAAATCTCAGCTAGGCGATATTCAACCACTTGGTTGATGTTTCTCGCGAAGGTGCGCTTTCACGCGGGCCGACAAGCCTTCAGAGTATCAAGACTTGTATAAACGGTGACCTACGTAGAAAGCTTCGCTCAACCCGAACAGGCAACCCCTGTCATACATCCGCCGCGCGCCAAACAAGGATTTCGCTCATGACCCACCAAAAAGTCTGGGACTCCTGTTTTCTCATGGAAACAGCGAACGTGACGTATGTGAGTTTTCACCTTCCTGGTTCAGATGAGCATCCGGATCCGCTTACGCAATCGGTCGAGTTATCAAACCGCTACGGCTATGTCTTGCCTGGCAGCATACCTGGGTCTGCCCAAGATATCGATGCCGATGAATACCCAGACTACATGTACCATACGTACAACGACTCTGTGGAACCGCCTTTCAAGTGGAAAGATGTGTTCATTGGAGGAGGCGGACTGATTGTTGTTTCCGGCGCGATGTTTGACCTACTGCAGGACTTTAATCTCGGTGCCACTCGATTACACGAGGTGCCTTTGAGACAGCATGATCAAACGACCCCAGTCGAGGGGCGTTGGTACTTTCTGCATATCCGCGAAAATCGAAACTGCCTGATCGCCGAACAATCAACCGGCGTGGAGGCTTCTCGTAGTGCTGACCGTTGGCGCGTGAACTCAGAAGCCAAATATCAACTGAGTGTTGCCCCCACAGCGGCAGCCGACTTGGACCTTTGGCGCGATAGTCGTGCGCGAAGCGTTGTCTTCTTCTCGAACCGTCTGAAAGAAGCCATCACAAAAGCAGGCCTAAGCTTCAAAAGCGGCAATGATTTTCGCGCCTGCAAAGTGACCTAATCTGTGCCAACGGCACCGCCACGTCCGACTATGGCTGCACAAAAAACGGGAGCAACCCGCGGCACCCCGACACACACCCATAAATTAATGTTCACTCTAAGCGACGTCCACGCGCAATTCCTGGGTTGCTTTCAGAAGCCAAGCCCGGAACAAACGCGCCGCCTTTTTCCGTTCTGCCTGTGACCCCATGATGAGACAAATGGCACCATCATAAAGGGCATGGTCAAAGCAACGCACCAACCGGCCCGCCGCAACATCCCGCTGGGCACAATCCGACCCACCAAGGTACACACCCTGCCCGCACAACGCCGCTTCATAGGCAAGTTCCGCTTGCATCCGCCATCCCGTCAGGCTCCACAACGCCCCATCCAACCCTTGCCCCTCGGCCCAAAGCCGCCAAACGTCTGCATTCCGATCCCGAAAACGGCGATACTCCAACAACTGAGAGACCTCCCCCCATCCTTCGGGACGTAAGGATGGTGCGGCATAGACATACATCGGCAGATTGCTCACCAAATCAGATGGCACGTCTAACTGTCCCCGATTTGCAAACCGCAAGGCAATGTCCGCCTCATAGTGCTCCACGTCCACAAGCGTACGAGAGGATTCCAGCCGTACATCCACCTCGGGATGACGCGCATGAAACTCTGACATCAGCGGCACCAGCACCGAGCGCGCAAATCTCGGCTCACAATTCACCACAATGCGCCCGCGCACCGGCCCTGCTAGCTCTTCTGTCGCTTGCGCAATCAATTCAAGACCTGCACTTGCCTTGGCCAGATACACCCGCCCTGCCGCGGTTAGTTCGACACCACGCGGCAGGTCACGAAACAACGCCACTCCCAATTGATGTTCCAATCCGCGCACATGTCGACTGATCGCAGAGTGGCTGACCCCCAGCTCCTTGGCAGCCTGACTGAAGCTTTCGTGACGTCCAGCGACTTCAAACGCCTTCAGCGCATTTAGTGGTGGCAAACGTGCCGCCATGGTCCATCTCCCAATTTGTTCGCCCACTGGACGGGCCAACGACTGGCCAAGCACAGCATACGCAGAACTTCCCCCGTCATACGTGCCTTTTTTGCACGTATCATGTGCACTCTTGGCAATTTTTTCAAATTTGGGAGGGCATTAACGTGAAAGTCTAACAAATCCGGAAGCACACCCATGACATTCTTTAGCACATCACACGTTCCATCACTCCGGTTTTGGGATCGGGTTAGATCATCTCTGGTACGGACAAAGCCTTCCCCAACGCAGCAACAGCCACGGCCCACAAGCGTTCCGAATGCGCGTCTCGCGCGCGATGCTGGCATAACCCACTGGTCAGCTCCAACCACTGCACACGACATCCGACAACAAAGGCATCCCTATCTGTGATCTCTTCCCCCTGCGGCCTCAAACCGCTAGGAGAGGTGCATGACCGACGCCCTCGACACTGTCTTTTCCGCCCTCGCCGATCCAACCCGGCGCGCCATCCTCAACATGCTGCTTGAGGATGATATGGCTGTGACCGACGTGGCGGAGCCGTTTGAAATCTCTCTTGCCGCTATCAGCAAGCACCTGATGATCCTCACCAAAGCTGGTCTGATCTCGCAGGAGAAACGCGGTCGGGTAAAATGGTGCAAGCTGCAACCAGACGCGCTGCGCGCCACGTCCGTCTGGATGCAAGGCTTTGGCCAATTTGAGCCGGTCAATCTGGATGCCTTTGAGCGGTTCTTGGAAAGTGAGCTTACCCCGCCGCCTGCCGCAGACACATCCGAATAAACTTCGCTGCTGACCGATAGTGTGACGACGCGGCCGCCTCCGCCCAGCGCCCGGTGGTCCAGTTGTTGTTGCCACCCTGCATCGGCTTGCCATAAAGCGCCTCTTGATCAAGCCGATCCACAAGCCCGTGCCAGCGTTTATGCGCCGCAGCAAACTCAGCTTTGGCCGCGCCCCACCCCACATCCTGATGCCGGGCAAGCAGATCCGCGTTGTAAGCTTTGAGCTGGTTCCATTTGTATCCCGGTGCCGGGAAGGCCACCTCTTTTCCCCCCTGGCCATCGGCATACCAACCCAAAAACAGATCAATCCAATGCGCGCGATGCACCAACACATCTCGAATGCTCCAGTTGTCCTCAAATTGGCAAAGCGCCACGTCCGGTGGCACCATCGCAATCACCTTCTGAAGCTTGGCAAATTCCTTGTCGGATACGGCCAACAAATCCATTTTGGTTTTAGCTGCGGGCATGTCGCACCTCCCGCCCAAGGATACCCCAATCCACCCCACTCATCTTTGACTGGAGTCATGGCATGACAAAATTGAGGCTACCCTTCGTTTTCAAGCAACATCCACAACGCCACACAGGTCAACGCTATCCCAATCAACACAAACCCGCTTGGCGCCCCGTGCCCCAAACCTATTTCCCACAGGATCACCCAGCTAGGAACCAAATACGTATACGCCATGACTTTGGCACTGGGCAGATGCAGCGTCGCAAACTGCAACAACACAAACGTCGTCGCAGAAGCAAACATCGCCAAATAGACAATAGTGCCCCACACCAGCGGCTCCAGAGTCAGCCACTCGGTTGTCCACAAATCGCGCCATCCAACACCGGTCAAAATCACCAACCCAGCAATCAGCGTGCCAAAGGTGAACACCACCGGGGCCTCCCCTCGGTTTAGCTTGCGCACCATCGGCGTATAGATCGCATGCAACATACAGCCCCAGAAGTAGTAGATCTCCCCCTGCCCGACCTCAAAGCGGCGAAATGCCTGCCAGTCGGCTTGGAAAATCACCCAAAGCGCCCCGATGGCACCAACGCCCAGCGCAACAAACATGCGTTTGGTTGTAATCTGACGCAGCAACATCCAGCCAAAACCGGCCGACATCAAAGGCGTGAGCGTAAACACCGCCGCCGTACTCACTGGATGTGCGGTCTTTAACCCCTCAAACATCAACACAAAGTACCCCGCAAATAGCCCCCCGAGGATCACATACCTCCAAGGGGCCTGCCAGGCTGTGCGCGGCAAGCCTTTTGTGGCCAGTGCCGCCACACCAATCACACCCGCAGCAATCAAAAACCGCACCGCGTTGAGCGCGGCTGGCTCCACCGCATTTGCGCTCATCGAGCCAAGAGAAAATGAGCCGGCCACCAGTGCGGAGAACAGCAACATGGCCAAATGGCCGCGCAAATGCAGCGTCATCGTGAGGTGGTCCAATCCTGCGCACGCTCTTTCAGAAACGCCAAAAACGTTTGGACCTTGGTGGTCCTGTGCAAATCCACATGGGTGATCAGCCGCACATTGATGTCCCAGTCTTGTTTGGGGGCCAAGACCTGAGTCAAAGCCGCATTATCTGCCACTTCCCAAACCGGCAGGAATCCCACTCCCGCCCCCTCCCGAATGGCCGCGGCGACGGCCCGATCCGATGTAGACCGAAACACCACATTTTCACGCGGCACCTGAGTCTTCAGCCAACGGTAAAACGGCGCGCGACTGTCAGGATTGTCGTGCCCAACAAAACGGTGGTTCACCAGGTCGGCCTCATCTTTAGGCACACCATACTTCTCAATATATCGGTCTGCGGCGTAGAGCCCCGCTGGCAGTTGTGCCAATTGCTGTACCACATTATCGGGTTGCACCTCGCCGTCCCCGGCCCGGATCGCCACATGCGCTTCGCCATATTCCAGTCGGAACACTCGGTCTCCGGTCAAAAATCGCACCATCAGATCCGGGTGCGCTGCTTGAAACTCCGCCAGGATCGGCGCCACCAAAGGTGCAAATCCGCCCAGCGCAGTGACCACCAATTCGCCAGACACATCCGCACCACGGCCTTTGATGCGACCTTCAAGCTGACCAAGTTGATCATCTGTGGTCTGCGCCACCCGCATCAGGTCTTCACCGGCTTCCGTTGGCGTGTACCCGCGGGCATGCCGCTGAAACAGCTTCACACCAAGCTGCCCTTCAAGCGCATCAATGTGTCGGATCACGGTTGCATGGTGCACACCCAACACCTCCGCCGCTCCACTGACCGTCCCTTGCCGTGCCACTTGAAACGCCGTGCGCACCTCATCCCAGTTCTTCATTTTACTCCGCTCCAATACTGACTGTGCAAATTCAAACAACTCATGCGCAGTAACTGCGATTGTGTGTGAAATTGCAATAGCCCATCTTCTCCTCAATCACAGACACACACTCACGGAGAACCACAATGACCCATACAGTCCTACACATCGACAGCTCCGCACGCTTCACCGACTCTGCCTCCCGCGCGGCCTCCGCTGCTTTGGTGGAGCAGCAAAATGCCACCCACATCATCACCCGCGACCTGTCCGCAACCACGTTGCCATTCTTGGATGAAACCTTCGCCCAAGCCACTTTTACTCCTCCAGAAGCCCGCACTGACGCACAGAAAGCCGCGCTGGAAACATCTGACACGCTGGTCGCAGAGCTTCAGGCCGCCGACACCATCGTGATTGGTGTCGCCATCTACAACTTCTCCGTCCCGGCATCGCTCAAGGCTTGGATTGATCAGGTAGCCCGCGCCGGTGTGACCTTTGCTTACACAGAAAACGGCCCCAAAGGTCTGCTTGAGGGCAAAAAGGTCATCGTCACCTTCGCCTCCGGCGGCACCGAAATTGGCTCCGACATCGACTTTGCCTCCACCTACCTGCGCTTTGTGCTGGGCTTTTTGGGCCTCACAGATGTGACCATCCTGAACAAAGACGGTGCCGAAGTGGCGGCCAAAGCCGCCTAGGCTTCTTCTTGCCAAAAATATCCTGGGGGAGTCACATCTTGTATGTGACGGGGGCAAAAGCCTCCTACCCCAGCTCCAACTTCTCTGGCACCACGCCCAGCTTCTCAAAAAACACCCAAAGATCAGCCACCGGCATGGCCACCGTGCGGTCATTCACCAGTGGATGCATGTAGATTTTCTCCGCCTCTTTCACCGCGCCATCTACAAAGAACCGCACGCCATGTTCGGCCCCGTTGATCATCGCCAAAGGCGTCACCGCTCCAGGCCGCACGCCCAAGTTTTGCATGAGCCGATCAGCGGAGCCAAACGACAGACCACCGACGCCCAGCTGCTTGCCAAGCGCCTTCAGGTCAATCTCCCGATCCTGCTCCAACGTGACCAGATAATTGCGCTTCTTTTTGTCCCGCAGATACAGGTTTTTCACCCGAAACGCCGCTTCACCAGGCACAGCCATCGCCGCTTCCACTGACTTGGCATCCTCAACCGTGCGCAGCGGCACATGCTCGTGCAGCACATAGCCCAGCCCCCAAGCCTCCAACTGCGCCAAAAGCGCATCGGAACTCACCGGCAAGGTGTCCTGAAATTCAGATGATGCATCCATTGATTTTACTGCCCTTGTTACACTTGCCAGACTTGATCGATCACGCATTCCATTTTTTTGCAACCCGGTGCGCACTCACCCCTTGAATTTTTCGCAGCCTCGATGCGAACACTACACCTATGAGAATAACCCAACATTCCTCTGAAGGTTTGAGCTTTGAAGCTGGCCCGTCCTGGAGCGCCCTTCCAATTTGCGGCGTTTGGTTCGCGATGGTCTGGCTTATTGACAAAAGCCTCGTCGACGAACGGTCTCTTGCCTTCTACTGCTTTGCTTTCGCGTTTTCCGCTGTGGGTGTGCACGGTGTCTATAGCGCCCTACAATACAAGACTCTCTCGCTGGCCCCCAGTTCCGGCAAAATTGCTCTACACAGGAAGACATTGCTCGGCGTACGAAAGGAAGAATACCCTTTACCGGACCTTAAAGCTGCGAAGTTTTCAAGAAAGGAAACTGAGGACGGCAGCCGCTATCTTCTTCATCTGTATTTTCACAACCACGCACCAGCCCACCTTCGCCTTGCGCTCAGTGGCGCAGAAGAAAAGCTGCACGAAGAGATCACCGCAACCATCAACACCTGGCTCGCAAACCACGCCCCTGTTGACTCTGCACCTCCACAGGCGTAAACGCGCAGCACTTCCGGGAGTCCGTCAAACTTCCGGTCCTAGGCATCATGCCGGGATCGCCCCCCATCAGCGCGTCGCGCCCATGGGGGACATTGGCGTATGGGCGGTTCGTACCTATGTTCGGACCATGTTTGAAACGGTGAAAAGGAACCGGTAGCGATGTTTGAAAATCTAAGCGAACGCCTCTCCGGGGTCTTTGATCGTCTCACCAAGCAAGGGGCCCTGTCTGAGGACGACGTCAAAACCGCGCTGCGCGAGGTGCGCGTTGCCCTTCTGGAAGCTGACGTTTCGCTGCCCGTCGCCCGCGACTTTGTCAAAGCCGTGCAGGAGAAAGCCACCGGTCAGTCCGTCACCAAATCGGTGACACCAGGTCAGCAAGTTGTGAAAATTGTGCACGACGCGCTGAAAGACGTGCTCGCGGGGGATGAAAACGCCGAACCCGGCACGCTCAAAATCGATAGCCCGCCCGCACCCATCCTGATGGTGGGTCTGCAGGGTTCCGGTAAGACCACCACCACCGGTAAGCTCGCAAAACGCCTGACCGAGAAAGACGGCAAACGCGTACTGATGGCCTCGCTCGACATCTACCGCCCTGCTGCGATGCAACAGTTGGCGGTGCTTGGCACCCAGATCGGCGTCGACACGCTCCCGATTGTGGCTGGTGAGTCCGCCGTTCAGATTGCCAAGCGCGCCAAGCAACAGGCCACTTTGGGCGGCTATGACGTCTACATGCTCGACACCGCTGGGCGTTTGCAGATCGACGAAGTCCTGATGAAAGAAGTCGAGGACGTGCGCGACGTGGTCAACCCACGCGAAACACTCCTCGTGGTTGATGGCCTCACCGGTCAGGTTGCTGTGGAAGTCGCCGAAGAATTTGACGGCAAAATCGGCATCTCCGGCGTGGTCCTGACCCGAATGGACGGTGATGGCCGTGGCGGTGCGGCGCTCTCGATGCGCGCGGTGACTGGCAAGCCGATCAAATTTGTCGGGCTGGGCGAAAAAATGGACGCCCTCGAAACCTTCGAGGCAGACCGGGTTGCAGGTCGCATCTTGGGCATGGGCGACATCGTTGCGCTGGTTGAGAAAGCGCAAGAAACCATCGAGGCTGAGCAAGCCGAGAAAATGATGAAGCGCTTCCAAAAAGGCCGCTTCAACATGAACGACATGAAGATGCAGCTTGAGCAGATGCAGAAAATGGGCGGCATGGAAGGCATGATGGGCATGCTGCCTGGCATGGGCAAAATGGCCAAACAGGTGCAGGACGCGGGCTTTGACGACCGCATGATTGTGCGTCAGGTCGCCATGATCCAATCCATGACCAAAAAAGAACGCGCCAACCCACAGCTGCTGCAAGCCTCGCGCAAAAAACGGATTGCCAAAGGCTCCGGTATGGAGGTCTCCGACCTCAACAAGCTTCTGAAGATGCAGCGCCAGATGGGCGACATGATGAAGAAGATGGGCAAAATGGGCAAAGGCGGCATGCTGAAGCAAGCCATGAAAGGCATGGTTGGCGGCAAAGGTGGCGCTGACATGGCCGGCATGGACCCCACCCAAATGGACCCGAAACAGCTTGAAGCCGCCGCCAAAGCGCTTGGCGGCAAAGGTGGCATTCCCGGCGGTCTTGGTGGCTTGGGCGGCGGCATGGGCCTGCCCCCCGGCCTGTCCGGCTTTGGGAAGAAAAAGTAATGATCACCTGCACCCTCACATATGAGATCGACCCAAATCAGGTCACGGCCTTTGAGGCCTACGCCAAAGTTTGGATTGGTCTGGTCAACCGGATGGGCGGCACCCATCACGGCTATTGGCTGCCATCTGAGGGGGCCAATGACGTGGCCTACGCGATGTTCTCTTACCCATCGCTGGCGGCGTATGAAGCTTACCGCACCGCGTCAATGGAAGACGAAGAGTGTCAGAAAGCCTTTGCTTTCGCACAAAAAACCGGCTGCATCCGCCGTTATAACCGAACCTTCACCCGCCCGGTGCTTGACGCCGCCCCCATCGCGGCTCTGGACGCGTTCTGATGACGTTGCACACCACATATCCCTGGGAGGCGCCTGCCACCGGACCTGCCGCCACTTTGGCGACGCAGCTGGAAATGTGTGTGCCCATGCTGGAAACACCGCGCCTGTCCCTGCGCCCTATGCGCCTAACGGATTTTGACAGCTTCTCTGCGATCCTATCTAGCGAGCGCGCGGTCTACATGGACGGTCCATTTGAGCGTGAGGAAGCCTGGTCTGAGTTCACCCAATGTGTGAGCGGCTGGATGCTGCGCGGCGTTGGCTTCTTCACCATCCTCAAACGCGACACCGGTACCATTCTGGGCTTTGTTGGTCTGGGCATGGAGTTTGGCGATCAGGAACATGAGCTGGGCTACTTCCTCACCCCTGAAGCCGAGGGCAAAGGCTATGCTACTGAGGCCGCTGAGGCCGTGCGTGACTTTGGACTGGGCCAGCTGGAGCTGCCCTCTCTGGTCAGCTATGTAGATCTGCCCAACACGCAGTCTGCAGCAGTCGCTGAACGCCTCGGCGCCAAACGCGATGCGCAAGCCGAAGCGATGTTCCCGGAGCCGGTACAAGTCTGGCGCCACCAGTTGGAGGCCTACGCATGATGCGCTACGACGTGCCCCAGCTTGAAACCGAACGTCTGATCCTGCGGGCACACCGCGAAAGCGACATTGCGTCCGAGATTGAATTCTATCAGTCCGAGCCGTCCAAAATGGTCGGCGGACCAAAAGAGGCAAATGACGTCTGGCGCTATATCTCGATGATGATGGGCCACTGGGCGCTACGCGGCTATGGCCTCTGGGCGTTGGAAGAGAAAGCCACCGGCACGTATGTGGGCCGCGCTGGTCCGTGGATGCCGCTGGGCTATGACGAGCCGGAAATTGGCTGGACCCTGATGAACCACGCCACCGGCAAGGGCTACGCCACCGAAGCCGCACTGTCGGCGCGCACCTACGCCTACGATGTGCTTGGCTGGAACACCGCGATCTCGCTGACCCTGCCCGAGAACACCGCCTCCCAAGCGGTGGCCAAACGTCTCGGTGCCACGCTGGAACGCACGTTTGAAAGCAAATACGGCACCGCGCAAATCTGGCGCCATCCGGGTCCCGATGATCTCGAAAACGGCGGTATGGAGGCCTACGCATGAGCCTCGCCCTGACCATCCCCGTAATCGAAACCGACCGCCTGCGCCTGCGCGGCCACCGCGAGAGCGATCTCGATGTGATCGCCACCTTCTTTGCGGATGACCGCAGCGCCTTTGTCGGCGGGCCAAAAAACCGCGCCGAAAGCTGGCGGGTGATTTCCGGTGCCCTGGGGCATTGGGTTCTGCGTGGGTATGGCATGTGGCTGGTGGCCGACAAGATCACAGATGCCCCCATCGGCGGCGTTGGCTTTCTCAACCCCGAAGGTTGGGACGAGGCGGAACTGGGCTGGCATGTGTTCAACGGCCACGAAGGCAAAGGTTATGCTTATGAGGCTGCCGCCGCAGCCAAATCCTATGGCGCAGCCAACTTCGGAATTCCCGCCCCGATCAGTTATATCGCCCCTGCGAACTCCCGCTCGATCGCCTTGGCCACACGCCTTGGTGCCACATTTGAGCGGGACGGCGAAGTCCTTGGAAACGCGTGCCACATCTACCGCCACCCAAAAGCGGAGGCCGCCTGATGCCTAGCAAGTCCATCCCAATCCTTGAAACCAAACGTCTGATCCTGCGCGGCCCGGAGCCCGAGGATTACCCAAATTTCAAGGCCACCTTTGCCTCATACCGCTCCCGCTTTATGGGCGGGCCGCTGAATGCCTATGAAACATGGATGCTCTACGCAGCAGAGATTGGTCACTGGAATATTCGCGGCTACGGCATGTGGATGATCCACGACAAAGAGACCGACGAAACACTGGGTATGGCTGGCGGCTGGTTCCCCGCCAAATGGCCAGAACGCGAAATTGCCTGGATCATCTGGCCCGAAAAAGCTGGCCACGGCTACGCACTGGAATCCACCCACGCGGTGCGCCGCCATTTCTATAACGACCTTGGCTGGGACGGGGCCGTGTCCTACATCGACCCGAAAAACCTCGACTCGATCCGCCTGGCAGAGCGCCTCGGCGCCGTGAAGGACAAGTCCGCCCCCTCGGTGGACGGGCATGATGTGGTCTATCGCCACCCCTCGCCCGAAACGCTGGCCTCCACTCAGATTGGCGACGCCATCGAGATGGAAATCAGCCACTACGCCGACCCGATGTTCAAACCGAAAGGGTATGCCCTTGACTGATGCAGCAACCCGCGCCGCAGAGGTGCTCAAAGAGCACCGTGAAAGCATTGACCGTCTCGATGCGATCCTCGTCTACACGTTGGGCGAGCGGTTTAAGCACACCCAGGCTGTTGGGAAACTGAAAGCCACCCACGACCTTCCCCCGTCCGATCCCGATCGCGAAGCGAAACAGATCGCACGCCTTGAAGATCTTGCAAAACGGGCCAATCTGGACCCCGAGTTTGCCAAGAATTTCCTGAATTTCATCATTGCTGAGGTCATCCAGCACCACAAGAAACATCAGGAATAACAAACCGTTGGACAGAGCTACCTCTGTTCTTCGACACCAACCCGCACCGCACTGGTGCACACTCATGCACCCCGGTGCACATGCCATTATAGGAGATACACCCATGGCTATGAAAATTCGTCTCGCCCGCGGCGGTTCCAAAAAGCGCCCTTTCTACCGTGTAGTCGCAGCGGACTCCCGCATGCCACGTGACGGCCGCTTTATCGAGAAGCTCGGCACCTACAACCCACTGCTGCCAAAAGACAGCGAAGAGCGCGTAAAGCTGGACATGGAGCGTGTTCAGTACTGGCTGGACCAGGGCGCACAGCCAACCGACCGTGTGGCTCGCTTCCTGGAAGCCGCAGGCACGCTGGCAAAAACCGAGCGTTCCAACCCTAAGAAAGCCGAGCCTGGCAAAAAAGCTCAGGAACGCGCTGAAGAGAAAGCTGCCAAGGCTGCTGAAGCCACAGCTGAAGAGTAAGACGGACTGTCCCGGATGACCGAATTTACTTCTGCTTTCCGGGATGATCTGCAACGGCTCATGCAGTGGCGGCGCGATGTGCGCCGCTTCCGCACCGATCCGGTGGACGAGGCACTTCTTCGGGAGTGCCTCGACACGTTTCTATTGGCCCCCTCGGTGGGTCTGTCAGAACCCTGGCGCGTGATCCGCGTTGAAAGTGATCAAGCCCGCGTCGCCGCCCTTCGAAATTATCAAGCCGCCAACGCACAAGCCCTCACAGGCTACAGCGGTGATCGCGCGGCCATGTATGCCAACCTCAAGCTGTCCGGCATGCAGGAATCGCCTGTGCAGCTGGCGATTTATTGCGACGACGCCACACCAAAAGGTGCAGGCCTTGGCGCAGCGACCATGCCCGAAATGCGCCGTTACTCCGTGGTGGGGGCGATCACCCAGTTCTGGCTCACCGCCCGCAGTTTTGGGCTTGGGGTCGGCTGGGTGTCGATTTTGGATCCGGACCAGCTCAATCGCGACCTCGACGTGCCCGCCGATTGGTCTTTGGTCGCCTATCTCTGCATCGGCTACCCCGAATCCCAATCTGACACGCCGGAACTGGCCAAAGTTGGTTGGGAAGACCGCGACAAAACGCTGCCAATCCAGTCCCGCTGAGTTGTGCCAAGCAAAGCCCACCCTTGCGCCTCACTTCGCAATCATAGAAAACGGGGCGCAAGCAAAGCAAAGGCCGCCCCATGAGCGATACCCCTTCTGATCTCATCTGCGTCGCCGCTATTGGTGGTGCATATGGCGTACACGGCGATGTCCGTCTCAAAAGCTTCACCACCGAGGTTGACGCATTGGAAGATTACGCCCCGCTTCTGACAGAAGACGGCGCCTTTGAATTCACCATCGACATCATCCGCACCATCAAAAATGGCCTGGCGGTGCGCCTGTCCGGCATCGCCACCAAAGAGCAAGCTGACGCCCTCAAAGGTGTGAAACTCTTTGTGCCGCGTGATCGTTTGCCAGAGGCTGATGACGATGAATACTACTACACCGATCTGGTTGGTCTCGAGGTGCGCGACACCGGTGGCAACGTGCTGGGGTCTGTGAAATCTGTACAGAACCACGGCGCCACGGACCTTTTGGAAGTGAAGCCCGCAAACAGTCCGGAAACCGTACTCCTGCCGTTTACACTGGCCGCCATTCCCACCGTGGACATCGGCGCAGGCCGCATCATTGCTGATCCGCCTGAGGGCCTGTTTGACTGATCTGACATGCGGCTCCTGATCCACACCGGCTTTCACAAAACCGGCACGACCAGCCTGCAACATGGCCTGCAAGACAACCACGCTCTGCTTGAGCCACACATGCGCATCGTTCTTTACAAGGACATCAGCCCTGTTGTGAACGCGGCGCGTGATTTCTCTGCTGACCGCACCGCAGACAATCTGCGGTGCTTTTGCATGCGGCTACACCGCTACCTTGTTGGTCTGGACACAACCGATCCGCGCCCCCTTGTGATCAGCGCCGAAGATCTCTGTGGCCATATGCCCGGGCGGGAAGGCCTCACCAGCTACACAGCCGCACCCATTCTGATGCGCGCGCTGACAATGACCACGCTTGAAACCTTGGGGCCAGAGACAGACCTCACACTCATGCTTTCTCTTCGCGCACCGGGAAGCTGGCTCCAAAGCTGCTATGCGCAGCACCTGCGCGTGATCCGCATGACCGACTCGTGGGAGGCCTATCAACAGGCCTATATCGAGTCCGCAGATCTCACCACCATCGCCGATCGCATCCAAGCACAAATCGGGGATATCCCGCTCATCCGCGCATCGCTCGAAGACAGCAAAGACCGGCCACACGGTCCCATGTCCCCCCTTTTGGACGCATTGGACCTGCCGCCAGATGTGCTTTCCGCAATCAAGCCTCCGTCACAGGCCAACCCCAAAGAGCCAAGCGAATTGCGAGAGCTATACCTGGAAGCCAACCGATCTGACCTGTCAAACAAAAAGGTCCGCGACGCCAAAGTTGCAGCACGCAATATCTGGCTGCAAACACGCAACTGACCCATCGCCCTGATTTTTCTGGACCTCACGGCTGTTTTCGGCCACAGACCAGCCCCAACACCCGTGATCATCAAAAGGCTGCCCCATGTCCGACAAACCCAAATCCCATGGACGCCTGTCAATCTCTGCATCCCTAAAACCGCGCGAGTTGATGTCACACAATCCCCGCCTGGCCGGGGTCTGGACCGCCCGCATCATCACACTGTTCCCTGATGCCTTCCCCGGTGTCTTGGGCGAAAGCCTCACCGGCAAAGCCCTCAAAGACGGCAAATGGCAACTCGAAACCACAAACTTGCGCGACTTTGGCCTGACCAAGCACCGCAACGTGGACGACACACCCGCTGGCGGCGGCGCTGGTATGGTGTTGCGCCCCGATGTGCTTGGCCCGGCGATTGAACACACCATGCGCGGCGCGCGTGGCAACTGGCCTTTGGTCTACCTGTCCCCACGCGGACGTCGATTTGACCAGAAAATGGCCCGTGCTTGGTCCCAAGCAGACGGTATCACCATGCTTTGTGGCCGCTTTGAAGGTGTCGATCAACGTGTGCTGGATCACTACAACATTCAGGAAGTCAGCCTTGGCGATTTTGTCCTGACCGGTGGCGAAATCGCTGCACAGGCTATGATCGACGCTTCCGTGCGCCTGCTGCCTTCTGTGCTGGGCAATGCGGACAGCATCGAGGAAGAAAGCCATTCCAACGGCCTGCTGGAACATCCGCAATACACCAAGCCAGCTCAATGGGCGGGACGCGATATCCCCGAAGTGCTGATGTCCGGTCATCACGGCAAAATCGAAAAATGGCGCCGTGAAATGGCAGAGTCCATCACCAAAGAGCGCCGCCCGGATATGTGGGCCGCTTTGCACGCCGACCAAGACAGTTAACCAAGTCCTTGCACGACCGCCCCTGTCCATGTTTTTGTTCGCGCATAGTAATTTTGCACAGGGACCACAGACATGGCCGCCAAATTCGAGCTCTACACTGACAAAGCTGGTGAATTCCGTTTCCGCCTGAAAGCAGGCAACGGCGAAAACATCCTCGCCTCCGAAGGCTACAAGCAGAAAGCCAGCTGTGAAAACGGCATCGAGTCGGTGAAGAAAAACGCCGGTGATGACGCGCGTTATGAGCGCAAAGAAACCGCCTCCGGCAAATTCATGTTCAACCTGAAAGCCACCAACGGTCAGGTCGTGGGCACATCTCAAAGCTACAGCAGCGCCTCCGGCCGCGACAACGGCATCGAAAGCGTTATGCGCAACGCACCTGAAGCCTCTGTGGTCGAACTCGACAGCTAAGCCAACCCTTTCCACGCATCGGAAGGTCTAAGACAAACGCCGCCGATCTCCTTATGGAGGTCGGCTTTTTTTGTGCCAGAAAAGCCCCCAAGTGACAGCACACGCCATTTCCGCTATGCTGTGGTCATATTTTTGAACACCAATTTTTTGAGTTCTAGTTTAGTTAAGGTGCTTCCATGTTGTTTATCACCAATCGTTTTCCCACCCAGAGCATTCGCACGCGTGTCGGTCGCAACTTCAGTTTCGACCTGAAAAACAACGCGCCAAGCAACTCCGTGTTCTTCTGTGAGAAAGGTCAAGACGGGGACCACACCGAAGTCGGGTCCCAGAATTTTCTAAAAGCTCTCAAAGACAACGAGTACCGCCAGATCCTCCTTTACGTTCACGGGTTCAACAACTTGCCAGATCAGGTGTTTGACATGGCACAGGAACTTCAGGCGCTGTGCGACAAAGCCAAAAGCAAAGAAGCGTTGGTCGTGCCGTTGATTTGGCCGTCCGACAATGATTTTGGCATCGTTGAGGATTATTGGGACGATCAAAAATCCGCCGACCAAAGCGGGTTCTCCTTTGCGCGTGTTCTGCAAAAATTCATCGACTGGCGCAATTCCTCAGAAAACGAGCCAGACATTGCGCCTTGCTTGAAACGCATCAATCTGTTGGCGCACTCCATGGGCAACCGCGTGCTGCGCCAAACTCTTGTGGCCTGGAACCAATATGATTTGGCATCGGGGGTCCCGATGATGTTTCGCAACACGTTTATGGTGGCCGCCGACGTGGTGAATGAAACACTGCAAGAGGGCGAACCAGGCGAGTTGATCTCCCACGCGTCACGCAACGTTGTGACCTACTATGCCTCCGACGACCTGGCGCTGCGCGCCAGCAAAGCCGCAAATCTGAAGAACAAAGTGGCCTCCCGTCGTCTTGGCCACACAGGACCCGAGAACCTCTCCCGCACCCCACGCAATGTCTTTCAAGTGGATTGTGATGACATCAATACCAGCTACGATTTCCCCAAGGGACACAACTATTTCCGCTCCGGCAAAACCAAGGGGCAATCTGGTCTGGTGTTTGACCACATCTTCCAGTGCCTGACGGTTGGACGCGTGTTTCCCGATGACCCACACCAGCGCTCCATCATTCTGAACTAAACAGGGACCTACCGACCTTCCCGCCAGCGCACCCAAGCTTCCGGGCTGCCGCGAAATACATTGATGTCCACCTTACCTGTGATCCCGGGCACCAGCCCTGTTCCGGTGTATTGCCAAAATGTCCAGCGTGCACCGGGGTAAACTTTCTGTGGATGGCCCGCCACTGAGCGCAACCAAAACTCGGTGCCGCCTAAGCTGCCAATCCCGGTGTCGTGAAAGAAATCCACTGTGGTATAAACTATGGGCCGCCGCCCGTAGTGGGCTTCCAATATCGACAGAAACTTGCGGGCCTCGCTGCGCACTTTGCTGCCACTGGGCCGCAACCGGCAGGTCCGCGACTGCGGAGTCCACTCCATGTCCAACACATGTGGCAAAGGCGCACCGCGTGGCACATTCTTGATAAACCACGCCGCCTGTTCTTCGGCTGGCCGACAGAAATAGTAGTAGTGATAGCCACTCCAGGGCACGCCCGCCTGCGCCGCACCAGCCCGGTGTGTGTCAAACATCGGATCCGCCAGATCACCGCCCTCAGTGGCTTTCAAAAACGCAAAGCTGACGCCAGACCGCCGCGCTTCCTGCCAATTGATGTCAGTCTGCCAGCGCGACACATCGATGCCATGTACCGGATAACTCTCCGGTGGTCGGCGATCCCACTCATGCGGATCGGCATCGCCATATTTGGGATAAGTCACAATTTGCGATGCCAAGCTCTGCACCCGCGCCGCCTCAACCGCCGCCGCCTGCGCAGCCGCCTGTGCCGCCGGATCATCTGGCACCGACCGGCCACAGCTTGCCAAAACCATTAGAGCCAACAAACCTGTCTTAAAAACTCGCATATCACACCCAAACCAAACTGTTGCGCTCCCTCAGTAAACCGAGAGAGCGCATCTCTTTGCAAGCAAAGCTTTTTTGAATGGCAAAGCCTCGCCTAAGCGGCTTTCTTCGCCGCCAAAAACGCTTCTTTCGCCTGATGGCCCTTCAAGGCTGGCAAGCCAATCGCATGTACGGTCAACACACCCAGCTTGTTCAGCGCCGCAAACACCAGCGCATCCATGAACCACGCCAGCGGCGCACCCAAACCGCCCCAGAATGCGGGCAACTCGGCAAAACCCGCAAACAGATAGGTCCCAGTGGCCGCATGCACGGCCAACCCAATCCAAAACCCAGCGCAATACGGACAGCGCCACTGCTCATAGAGGGACTGCAACGGTTGCGGCAGAAACTTCATCCCCCGCATGAACCACGTGCCCCAATGGGGCAGATGCTCCCAAAACAACTGATGGATCGCTATTCCCAACAAAAGATTTTCAATCGCCATGGTCATTTCCTTTCTTTATTTAGTTAGCCTAACTTACTTGAAGGACCAGAGTAGTCGGCCAGCCACCACTCTACCCCGCTACAGGCCTGGCACGTCACTGAGGTCCTTTTCAAAACGGGCCGCGATCTGCTCATACACCCGTGCACCACGCGCCAGCTTCATCTGCCCCTGCGGTGTCAAAACGATATGCTGCGCACGCGCGTCCATCATACATTGAAACCGAGAGACAAGTTCCCGCGTCTCCAACTTGGCAATCATCGTGCTCGCGCTGGCCTTGGTCACCCCAAGTACCTCCACAATATCCTGCAAATGCTGGCCGTGTTTGTCCTCATACCGTTGCAAATCCGCTTGCTCCTGCACGGCACTGAGGTATTCAAACTCACTGAAACTCAGTTCCAAATCCCGCGCCGCTTTGGCCCAGGCCCGATGGCAAGACTGATGCACTTTCTGCAGTTTCTTGGCGAGATCAGACATATGATTCCCATTTAGTTCGCCAACCTAACTACTTGAACCATGTCATACTGTCAAATCCCTTGCACGCTTGGCACATCTGCCCTAAACACCGCCTGTCCGCGTCTCTCATGAGTCGTTCGGACGTGCTGTGCATTGCATGGGTTGCCGGTTTCTTCGTCGGTGATGGCAAAAGCAGCAACACAAAGACAAGAAAAGACGACCTGAACTCTGGCGGGCGCAACATGCGGACCCGGAAGAAGACCGAGAGCTCTGAGGTGCATCAAACCTTTGTGGATATAACCACAAGCAGTATAGGAGATGATCCAATGGATCTGATCGCACAGCTCGAAGCGGAGCAGATTGCTACGCTGGGGAAAGACATCCCCGATTTCAAAGCCGGTGACACCATCCGTGTTGGCTTTAAAGTGACCGAAGGTTCGCGCACCCGTGTGCAGAACTATGAAGGTGTTTGCATCAGCCGTAAAAACGGCCACGGCATCGCTGGCTCGTTCACTGTTCGCAAGATTTCCTTTGGCGAAGGTGTGGAGCGTGTGTTCCCACTGTTCTCGACCAACATCGACAGCATCACTGTCGTGCGTCGCGGTCGTGTTCGTCGCGCCAAACTGTACTTCCTGCGCTCCCGTCGTGGTAAATCCGCGCGTATCGCAGAAGACACCAACTACAAAGCCAAAAAAGCGTAAGGAGCGGTATTATGAAAGCAGACACTCATCCCGACTACCACTTCATCGACGTGAAAATGACCGATGGTACCATCGTCAAGATGCGGTCCACCTACGGCAACGAAGGCGACACTCTGGCGCTCGACGTGGACCCTTCCGTGCACCCAGCATGGAACGGCGGATCCACCCGCTTGATGGATGCCGGCGGTCGCGTCTCCAAGTTTAAAAAGAAATACGAAGGCCTGGGCTTCTAAAGAACTTTGCGTTCAATGCGACAATAAAGGATCGCTTTTCGCGTTCGACCGTCAGGGAGAGACAGCGAACAAGCGATCCAAGTCTAACGCAAAGTGCTCTAAGCACAGTTACCATCGTAACAGAAAACGCCGCCTCCCTCGGGGCGGCGTTTTTTGTTGGGTGGGCATCAGAGGTTAGGCCCCCACCGTCTCCGGCACTGCGCGCCCCGCCCGGTATCGCGCATAAAGAAACATCCCAAACCCGGCACTGGTTTCCAGGATTTCTTCCATCTCTACCGCCAGATGTTTGAACCCCAACACATGCGCATCAATCATCATCGCCACGGCCACCGCCAGACAGGCAACAACGCCTAGGCTATCCTCTGCGTCCCAGCGCCAGGAGAACCTGCGCGCCATGTGGTAAATGCCCCAGAGCGCCAGCCCAACAAGCACCAGCAACAGCGCCAGGTGCGCCCCCTTGCCAAGGCCCAGCACCTCTTTGGGCACAATCCGCAGGAACTCGATTAGGTCATGCGCCCCGTCGATTTTCACCCCGCCGACACTCGGTGCGACAAAGCCAAAGATCCGCTCGCCAAAGCTGATCTCATCCAAAGCCGCCAACAAACACAGCGCCCCAACGGCAATATCCTTGGTGGTGCGCGCACTGACTCTCAGCAAAAGCACAAAGGCCGCTGCTCCAAAAAATAGAAAAGACGCCCAATCAATCCACTGATCTTCATTCATCCAGAATCCGCGCCAAACAGGAAAGGCTGCCCAGGCAACTACCAGGCTTAGAAAGAATACGCCCAACGCGATGTGATGCTTGATCAGCCTCGACATGCACCCTCAATGTCTAATTTCAATATGATCTGCAGCCCCAATAGCTTTCCCGCAATTGCCACTACTCTGAGAGAATTGGCCGTTTCCTGTCAATGTTTCTGCACACAGCGCACGCGAAGCATCACCTGCCAATCCTTGCTTTGTGTTCACGCCATCACATGCAAGACTGTGATCTTTCAGAGCGTACCCGCCGGAGGCCCACATGCTCAAAGATCATTACGGAAACCCAATTTCGACATCCTCCTTCAAAGCGCAATCCAGCTATGATCGCGCGGTTCACCTTTTTCTGGGGGCCAACTACGGTGCTGTTGAAGCCTTCTCCGACGCCGCCGCTGAGGACCCCGATTTTGCTCTTGCCCACGCGGGGAAAGCTCGCGCACTGATGATGACGGGCGATATGCCCGCCGCCAAAGCGACCCTAACACAGGCCCAATCTTGCGCAGGCCAATCCTCACACCGTGAAAAAGCGCACATCAATCTGTTTGCCTTGTTGCTATCCGGCAAAGCCGCCGAAGCTCGCGGCGCTGTCTGGGAGCATGTCCGAGACTACCCGCGCGACGCCCTAGCCGCACAGCTATGCTCCAACGTCTTTGGCCTTATTGGGTTTTCAGGCAAGGTTGGACGCGAAGCTGAATTGCTGGCCTACACCACATCTCTACGGCCTCACTACGGCGACGATTGGTGGATGATGTCGATGCACGCGCTTTCGCTTTGCGAAACCGGCCAAACGGACGCTTCACTCACACTGATGGAAGCCTCACTTACGCTCAATAATCGCAATGCCAATGCCTCCCACTTCAAAGCCCATGCCCAGTATGAGGCGGGTGCCACAGAAGACGGGCGCGCCTATCTCTCTAACTGGATAAAAGACTACGACGACCGCGGCGTCCTTCATGGCCACCTCAGTTGGCACGTCGCTCTCTGGGCTTTGCAACAGGGCGACGAAGCCGCGATGTGGGAGGCCGTGGACTCGCGCATTGGCCCCGGTGGAGCCAAAGGCTTGCCGATCAATGTGCTGACCGACACAGCCGCCATTCTGTATCGCGCTGAACTGGCCGGGTTTGAGGTCCCCACCACACGCTGGACATCCCTCAGCGACTACGCAGCTCGGTGTTTTCCTGAAACCGGTCAAAGCTTTGCCGATCTTCATGCCGCCCTCAGCCACGCCATGGCTGGCGAAGGCGACCGCCTCGCTTATGTCGCGGACACCGCCAAAGGCTTTGCCGGGGATTTAATCAAACCCATGGCCGCTGCCTGGGGGCAAATTGCCAGATCTGATTGGACAGGAGCGTTGCACAACCTTGTTCCGGTTATGGCACAAACCGAGCGCCTTGGTGGCAGTCGCGCCCAACGTGACCTGCTCGAACTGAGCTACGCCAATGTATTGATGAAACTGGGCAAAACTGATGAGGCACAGCGCAGCCTGTCAACCCGCCGCCCGGTGTTGGCAGACGCGCCACCGCTTGCGATCACACCGTGACTGTGTTGCCGCCCCGCGTGCGTATCAAAATCAGTCCCATAATGGCGATGTTGAGGGCGTTCCAGGCAATGCCGTTAATGAACGCCAGCTCATAGCTGCCGCTCACGTCATATATCCAGCCTGACATCCAACCGCCAATCGCCATGCCCAGGATGGTTGCCATCATCACAAAGCCCACCCGGCTCCCGGCCTCTTTGGAGGGCATATACTCCCGCACCACCAGCGCATACGCTGGTACAATGCCGCCCTGCGCCAACCCAAAGGCCAGGCTGACCAGATACAGCGGCACCAACCCATCAAACGGCAAAAACAGGAATAGCGCACCCAACTGCAAGATCGACCCGATGATCAATGTCAGAACGCCGCCCAATTGGTCCGCCACCAGCCCACTGATCAGCCGGCTGACCACGCCGCCCATCAGCATCAGCGCCAGCATCTCAGCCCCCACCGCCGCGCCATAGCCCAAATCCACACAGAAACTAACGATATGCACCTGTGGCATGCTCATCGCCACACAGCAGCCAATCCCGGCCAGCCCCAATATCCACATCAACGGTGCGGGCTTAAACGGCGCCCCCGCCTGCCGTGCCTGTGCTGCAGTGTCCTGCGCCGCCAAAGCCTCTTCCGGCACCTTCGGGCGCAACAGAAACGCCAGAGGCACCACCGCTACAACCGTCATCACAGCCAAAACAACAAACACCGCGCGCCAACCGTGATCGCTTAGCACGCCGGACAACAACACTGGCCAAATCGCCCCGGACAAGTAATTCCCGCTGGCCGCAACCGCCACCGCAATTCCGCGTCGCTTCTGAAACCACAGCGACACATCCGCAATCAGCGGCCCAAACCCCACCGCCGTGCCAAAGCCCAAAAACAGATGCACAAACGACAGCATCAACACCGAGCCGCTCAGCGCCGCAGCTCCATAGCTTACCGCGCTGAGCACCGCTGCGCCAATCAACGCTTTGGTCACGCCCCACCGGTCCACCGCTTGCCCAATAACAAAATTGCCAAGCGCAAAGCCAACCATGGTCAGCACATAGGGCAATGAGGCATCTGCGCGATCAATGCCAAATTCTTCCTGCACTCCCGGCATCACCACAATCACCGCCCACATGCCGACATTGGCAAACACGCCAATCAAAAGCGTGATGGCGAGGCGGATCCAACTGTAACGGCTGTCGAGAATGGGATGTGTCATGCCGCCACGCTAGGGGGGACGCGCACGGGTGTATAGGGCCAGTGTGCTGCGCCCGATGCCAGGGTCTGGATTTGCAGACCTTAATTAGAAACGGCCGCAGGTCCGGACAACCCAAAGATCAACACAGTGACATTGGCGGCCAGCCAGCGCTCAGCATAGGCCTCGTCAGAGAGCACATTGGGCCCCTCTTCCTTGGTGGTGGCCGCATACATGATCTGATTGCCCAGCCGGTCCAGCACCACCCCGGTGATCATTTCAACCCGCATTTCCTCTGCCATAAACCCAGCGTCCTGCGCTTGGGTCAGATACGCGGCCAGCCCATTGTGAAACCGCGACATGCCAACAAACCCTTTGCTCTCGCGGATCAAAATGCGAAACACCGGTGCCTGCGCCACCAGCGCTCGAAAGGTCTCGGAGATGAACATTTCCAACCGAAGGCGGAACTCATCCGCCGTCTGCGGAGGTTTGGCAATCAGCCGAAGCGGCACGTCAAAGGTCGCCCCGCTGAACTCCTCAAGAATGGCGTCAAATAACCCCTCTTTGCTGCCAAAGTAGTGGTGGATCATTGTGGCACTGGCATCCGCAGATTTGCAGATCTCTCGCACGGATGCCCCCGCATAGCCACGGTCTGCAAACAGGGTTTTCCCGGCCTCAATCAATCGGCTTTTGATGGATGCGTCCAAAATGGAATCTCCAGAATTTCCGCACCCCAAAGCGCAGGTTACGCCGCCGCCGCGGCCTCAAGTTGCATTTTTTCTACCTTCCTGGGGTGCGGTTGGCCAGTCTCTACAAAGTGCTGAATTTCTTCCAGACTGCGAATAAAACCCGCATCCAACCCTTTGGTCAGCATGCGCTTCATTGGCTTGGCAAACCACTTTGGTGTGGCGTCCCCAATCCATGTCACCTCACAGCTGGCGTCGTTGAACGCCCGCACAATCACAGTTGAGGTGTAGCCTTTCATCGGCATTGCCTTGGGGCCATGGTGCAATGTCACATCCACGCTGATGGTCATCGCCGCCGCATCATATGCGGTTAGGATTTCTTCTTGATACATCGGCGCAAACTTCTTGAACAAGTATGAAATGCGCCCCTTGGCCGGGGCACCGGGCAACGCCGGGCCGTCAATTGCTTCCGCTCTGGGGATCGCAGCCATCCAGCGGTCTACCGCAACAAAATCTTCACCAATCAGCTTCCAGGCATCAGCTGCCGGGGCTTTCACACGTATCGTATTTTTCGAGGTCATGAGGTTATCTTTCGGTTGATCTAACTAGCCTAACAATCGTTAGGTATAATTGCACAATCGATAAGTCAATGCCTAGCAGCCCGCTGCCGCGCCTAGGTCCACACGTCAAAAACTTACATTCATGAAGAAGAGATAGCGGGCGTAACCTCTTGGTCCGCGCGCCCGTTATGATCAGCCCACCTGCTGATGCACCTCAATCACATTGCCTTCAGGGTCTTGGAAAAACACCTGATGCCATTCTTTGGCAAATGCCGTGCCATAATCGGAATAGGGCACATCATTGGCCTCAAGCACCTTCAGGAACGCTGCCAGATCATCGGTGCGAAAGGCAATATGCCCGCGATCCACCGGGTTGATCACCTGCCCGTTTACAAACGCCACATCCAGCCGCCGCTCCGCTAAATGCATCTGCATATCCCCATCCGTGGCAAAGCGGATTTTGCCATCATAGCCGGTATTTTCATCCGCCTTGGTACGCGGAAAATCTTCCTGCGGAATATCCGCCAATCCCAACACCTTGGTGTAGAAATCATGCAGCCGATCCACATCGCGAGAGACAAAATTGATGTGGTGGAATTCGAGTTTCATGGCGCGGTCCCTACGTTTAGATCTGCAACGACCGGTATTGAGACCACTCCGCCACACAAATTCAAGCGCAAACCGATCCGATCACACGACCCCGCGACATAAACCGTCGGCTGTATCCACCCGAGTTCAATTTTTGAGAAATATCGCGCCCACGCCGACGGTCAAATCACGCCCCGCCAGACCCACTGGCCCGCTTCACCATCTGCTCTTGAAACGGCGGTTCGCCAAAGCTGCGAAACTCCCCCGTGTCTGAGTTAAACGCCCAACGCGCCACCAGCAGCTGATATTCTTTGGTGTACAATTCCTGCGCGTCCTCATCGTCTACCTCAGCAACACGCATGCGCCAGGATCCCTGCACCCGCGTCGGCAGGCGCACCTCTTTGCGCGCCGGTGTTTTCGCAACACGGTAGTTTGCGTTGTCCCACTTGCGTTTCAGAAGTGTCACCAGCTCGCCAGACTCACTTTTGCGACGCCCGGCAAAAATAACATCGACCTCTACGTCATGGACGTCTCGCTTCACCAACCCTTTGATGATGACGTCGCCCCGAGAATTTTTGCCAAACTTCGGAATCAGATCGACCACCAATTCCGTAGGTGGCTTCTTGAACAGCCCCCCATCTTCGTAATCCGGGGTGATCAAGGAGGGGGTATCGATGCGTTTCTTCAATGTCCTGTTCTCGCCGCTGTGTTGGGGAATGCAACCGATAGTGCTGCGCCAATAGTCGCTGAAACGCCTTAACAATTGATTGTCAGCCTGCGGCCAGACGCCACAGCCAGAGCAATTTTCCGGCAGTCAAATCTGTGCGGATCCGCACAACGGTGATTCCACGTCTCTCCAAATCGCCACCGTCGTAAAACAGCCGCGATACAGACGTAATACCGACACGAGAATTGTACCCGCTACTGCCCCAAGGCCTGCCCCAAATCCGCGATCAAATCTCCGGCATTTTCCGCCCCCACAGAGATCCGCAACAACGTTTCCGGAATGCCAGTATGTGGCTCAATGGTATGGCGGTGCTCCACCAGGCTTTCGACCCCGCCCAAAGACGTCGCGCGGTGAAAGAGCTTCATCTTTCCAGCCACTTGCAATGCTGTCTCTTTATTTCCCCTCACAAGGAAAGACATCAGGAACCCCGCTCCGCCCGGCATCTGCGCCTTGGCAAGCTCGAATTGCGGATGGCTCTCCAATCCCGGAAACAGTACGTGGTCAACTTTTGGGTGGTCTTCCAGAAACCGTGCTATTTTCATAGCGTTAGCCACCATACGCTCCACCCGCAACGCCATCGTGCGCATACCCCGCAACAGCAGCCACGCCTCAAACGGCCCCATCACCGCGCCCGCACTGGCCCGGTCCACTTCGATCTCTTTCCAGACCGGCGTGACCTCTTTGGTCACCAACACCCCCCCCAGCACATCGGAATGCCCATTGATCACCTTGGTGGTGGAATGCATCACCATATCTGCGCCTAATTTCAACGGGTTGGTTAGGATCGGAGAGGCCGCTGTGCTGTCCACTGCCAACAGCGCCCCGCAGCCTTCCGCTGCCTTTTTCGCCGCCGCAACATCGGTGATTTTCAACCAAGGGTTCGAAGGCGTCTCCACCCAAACCACATTGGCGGGCCCTTGGGCACAAACCGTTGCCAAAGCCTCTGTGTCACTTGCATCCACCTCGTCGATAACAATCTGACGCCGCTCACAAAAATCCCGAATCCACTTGGTTGTATTCCAATAGATACCACTTTGCACAATCACCCGCCCGCCACAGGGTACAGTGCGAAACAAAGCAGCTATCGCCGCCATACCAGAGGGAAACAAAAGCGCCGCATCTCCACCTTCAAGTTGCGCCAATACAGCTTCTGCCTGACGCGCCACATCATTGTGAGGGCGGGCATAGATATTGTTTTCATTCAGAGGGTTGTAATTCTCATCCCGCGCGAAAGTGGTCGCCGGCTGAATCGGTGGCACCACACCACCGCTTTGCTGATCAATTGCGCCACCGGCCTGCGCCAACAACGTCTCCGGCATCATGTCTTTGAATTCCATGGTCTTCCCCTCACGGTCTTGCCGCGCACCAGACCGCAGAGAATGCAAACTTGCAACCCCAGCGCACGCCCGTGTAGGAGGATGACATGACCCGCGTGATACTCTTCAACAAACCCTTCGATGTGCTGTCGCAATTCACCGACAAAGGCCTCGATGGTAGCAAACGCCGCACCTTGTCGGACTTTGTCGACGTGCCCAAAGTCTATCCCGCAGGCCGTTTGGACCGAGACAGCGAAGGATTGATGGTGCTCACCGATGACGGAAAGCTCCAGGCCCGCATCGCTGACCCGCGCCACAAAACGGCCAAGACCTATTGGGTGCAGGTTGAGGGGGAACCCGACGATGCGGCGCTCACGGCGCTATGCAAAGGGGTCGAGTTGAAAGACGGACTTACCAAACCTGCGAAAGCGCAACGCATTGACGAACCAGTAAATCTTTGGCCCCGCACCCCGCCTGTCAGGTTCCGAAAATCAGTCCCCGATTGCTGGATATCGCTGACAATCCGCGAGGGCCGCAACCGTCAGGTCCGCCGCATGACCGCTGCTGTTGGCCATCCAACCTTGCGCCTTATCCGGGCACAGGTCGGAAATTGGACCCTTGATGGGCTAGAAACCGGGGCCTGGCGCGATGCCTAGTGCATCAATCGCTTTTCCTGTGGATAAACACAACATATAGTAGACACCAACAAACCCGCGCCGTAAGAGCCGCGGCATTGGAACACGAGCAGGGACAACGGGCATGGCACATATCATTGTGGTCGGAAACGAGAAGGGCGGCGCAGGCAAATCCACCCTGTCGATGCACATCGCCACCGCGCTTGCGCGCATGGGTCACAAGGTGGGCGGTATTGACCTCGACCTGCGCCAAAAAAGTTTTGGCAGCTACGTCGCCAATCGACGAAAGTTTCTACAGAAAGCCGGTCTCGACCTGCCCAGCCCGAACTATCACGACCTGCCGGAAGTTGATCAAAGCACGCTGCAACCGGGCGAAAACGTCTATGACCACCGCCTCTCAGCAGCCGTCTCGATGCTGGAGCCGGACAACGACTTTATCCTAATCGATTGCCCCGGTTCCCACACCCGATTGAGCCAAGTGGCACACTCTCTGGCCGACACTTTGGTGACCCCGCTAAACGACAGCTTTGTCGATTTTGACCTCCTCGCCAAAGTGGATGCGGACGCCGAAAAAATCATCGGCCCCTCGGTCTACTCGGAGATGGTCTGGAATGCCCGCCAACTGCGCGCGCAGGCTGGTCTCAAGCCGATCGACTGGATTGTGATGCGCAACCGGATGGGCGCGCAACAGATGGTCAACAAAGAGAAAATGGGCAAAGCACTCGACCGCCTGGCCAAACGCATCGGCTTTCGTGTCGCGCCTGGTTTCAACGAGCGTGTGGTCTTTCGCGAGCTGTTTCCACGGGGTCTGACGTTGCTGGATCTGCGTGACATTGGCGTGAAGCAGCTCAACATCTCCAACGTGGCTGCCCGGCAAGAATTGCGGGACCTGATTAAGGCGCTGAACCTGCCCGGTGTCTCGATAGATTTCTAAGACCATGACATCGCGCGGCCAAGCGACCCAAGCTCCCGCCCGACCAACGCGCCTCATGACCATGGCAGCTTTGGCCGTTGCGGAATTGCTTCTGGTCATTCTAGCTTATCAAGTCATGGCTTCCATCGAATGTCGCCAGACCGAGATCGAAGCCGCCTGTCGCGCCCTGCGGTCGATGACCGCGCGTGGCCTGGCCGTGCTCACGGTGATGGCGCTGTATTTCTGGTTGAGGCCACACGCTTACCGCGCCCTCACGGACCGCACCGCAGACCAGCCTGGCCACCGTATGTGGTTGTTGGGTCACCTCTTGGGGTTGGCCCTGATTTTCTCGCCACTTCCTCTGTTTGGAGCTGCGGAAATCTCCCGCGCCTTCACACCAACCCTTATTTTGCTGACAACAGGTGGCGTGCTTACCGCTGCAGGCGCGGTTTTTTGGGTCACCTCCGCATCCACTTGGCGCAACTGGATGCGCAATGACAGTTACCTACTGCCCTTGGCCCTTCTAATCGGCTTTCTGGTCCCGGACCTCGCAGACCTGATGCGCCCCTTGTGGGAATGGAGCACACTCAGCAGCCTGACTTTCTTCTTGGTCTTTTTGGTTCTGACTCTCAGCGGGTTTGACGTCGGCGTGCACCCGCCCACCTACGAGATCGGTGTCGAAGGTTTTTGGGTGCAAATCGCCAGCCAGTGCTCCGGTGTTGAGGGCATTGCGCTGATCACCATCTTTATGGGCTTCTACGCCACGCTCATGCGTTTGGACCTGCGCCAAAAACGTTTCTGGCTCATCCTGTTTCCTTTGGCGGTACTGGCAAGCTGGCTCTTTAACATCCTGCGCATTGCCATCCTGATTGTGATCGGCGCACGGGTGTCCCCGGAACACGCGCTCAACGGGTTTCACTCCTACGCTGGTTGGCTGATGTTCACGGCTTTGGCATTGGGCATTGTCTTGATCGCCCATCGCGCACAATGGCTGCACCGTGCGCCACTGCCCAAACATACAACTGCCCCCCTCCGCGAGGATTCTTTGGCAGCCAAGATAGTGCCGTTCATTGTGATGATGATGTCTGGAGTGTTTGTCTCCGCCTTCTGGCCCGAGCCCGATGCAGGCTACCCAATCCGCGCCGCTCTCATGGCTTTGGCGCTGCTTTTCTTCTTCCCAGCCCTCTGTCTGGTCTGGCGCAAACCTTCTTTGGAATCCGTTGCGGTTGGCCTTGTGATTGGTGTTGCCTGGATTATCACCGCGCCGACACAAAACCTCCCAATCACAGAGACACCTACCGTTGTCTGGATTGCCACCCGCCTGCTTGGCACAATTCTGTTGGTGCCAATCATCGAAGAGCTGTTCTTTCGCGGCTACGTGCTGCGCCGCCTGCACCGGGACAATGTGCTCTGGACAGTTGCTGCTGTTGCCATTTCCAGCCTGCTGTTTGGCCTGATGCACGACCGTTTGTTCGCAGGCACGCTGGCAGGTGTGGCCTTTGGCCTTCTCTACTTGCGCCGCTCAGAAACCAGCGACGCCATTGCCGCGCATGTGATAGCCAACGCCACCATCGCAATTGTGGCCCTACTGACAGCAAAATGGGCGCTCATCTGAGCGCCCATCTATGTTTCTTCAGCCTGTTGAGACTGGCCTAATTTTGTTTTTGACGACGACGGCGCAGTTCCCAAACCAGCGCCAGCGTGGCAAGCACAGCTGCCACAGCCAAAAGCCCAGCACCTGCATCGATTTCCGGAACAGCGTTTGAACCACCACCGGTGTTATCGCCACCGCTGCCGCCGCCCCACCAGCGCCACCACCAACCGGACCAGCTGCCAGAATCCTGCGCAAAAGCTGCAGGCGCGTTAAGCATCACTGTCAAAGCTGCGACAATTGCAGCATTCGCTTTGTTCATCAGACCCATAAGAAAACTCCCGGACCTATCCATTTTTATTGCGCTAAAAATGCCATACGAAACCTACTCAACTCAAGCAATTTGCTGCCATTGCACTGTATTAGTCCAGCCCAGCCGCTCATTGTTGCGATGCTCAACACAATGGCGCGCGCACCACCATACTGTCGCCACCCTGTCATGATCCAAACCGCGAATCACCTTATCGGCGAGTCCCGCGATCAGAGTCGCCCCGCCAATTTGAGCAGCATTGCCTTTAGCACCCGCATTTCATCGTCTGAAAGTTTGACCTGCAAGCTGCTCTCGTATTCTTGCGCCACCTCGCGAAGGTCACGATACACTTTTTCTCCCACAGGCGTGAGCTCCAGCCACTCCACCCGCCGGTCGTCTTCGCTGCGCGCACGTTTCACCAAGCGTCGGTCCGCCAATCGCTGCACCGCCCGACTGACTTTGGTTTTATGCACCTTACCTTTGGCCCCAATCTCGGTGGCGGTCAGTCGCCCAAAAATCCCAAGATGAAACAGCACCCGCCACTCGCTGCGCAACAGCCCATAGCGATCTTTGTAGATCTGTTGAAAGCCAAGGCTGGCCTCTTCTGCTGCTTGATTGAGCAAATAGGGCAGAAAAGCCTGCAAGTCGAAGTCATCAGGTTTTGTCATTTTGCGCGCGTCCTCCTGCTTGTTAGTTACAAAAACAACTATTACCACCGCAACCAAATTCGAACTCAGGAGCGACCACATGACCAAGCACTCTGTTCCGACCCGCATGCAGAAGGCCCCTTCGATGGCGGGCCCACACGAAGGCTACATGCCCGGTTTTGGCAATGACTATGAAACCGAGGCCCTGCCGAATGCCCTGCCACAAGGCATGAACAGCCCGCAGAAATGCAATTACGGCCTCTATGGCGAGCAGCTCTCTGGCACCGCCTTCACCGCCGAAAATGTCGAACGCACATGGTGTTACCGCATCCGACCTTCGGTGAAGCACAACAACCGCTATGAGAAAATCGACGTGCCCTATTGGCAATCCGCCCCCAACGTCGATCCGGATCTGGGCAGCTTAGGCCAATATCGCTGGAACCCGGTGCCCCACACCGAAGAAGCGCTGACCTGGATCACCGGCTTGCGCACGATGACATCCGCCGGGGACGTGAACACACAGGTTGGCATGGCCACGCACATCTACCTGGTGAACACCTCAATGGAGGATGATTACTTCTTCTCCGCCGATTCCGAACTACTGGTTGTCCCCCAAGAAGGTGTGCTGCGCTTCTCAACCGAGCTGGGCATCATCGACGTGGAACCCAAAGAGATTGCCATCCTGCCCCGTGGGCTAGTGTACCGCGTCGAAGTGCTCGACGGTCCGGCCCGTGGTTTTGTCTGCGAAAACTATGGCCAAAAGTTTGAACTGCCCGGTCGCGGCCCCATTGGCGCCAACTGCATGGCCAACCCGCGTGACTTCAAAGCCCCTGTTGCGGCCTATGAAGACCGCGAAGTGCCCTCCACCGTAACCGTCAAATGGTGTGGTCAATTCCACCGCGCCAATATTGATCAGTCGCCCTTGGACGTTGTCGCTTGGCACGGCAACTACGCCCCGGTGAAATACGACCTGCGCACCTATTGTCCGGTTGGCGCCATCCTGTTTGACCACCCAGACCCGTCGATCTTCACCGTGTTGACCGCGCCCTCAGGCCAACCAGGCACAGCCAACATCGACTTTGTCTTGTTCCGCGAGCGTTGGATGGTGGCCGAGGACACCTTCCGCCCGCCGTGGTACCACAAAAACCTCATGTCTGAGTTGATGGGCAACATCTACGGCCAGTATGACGCCAAACCGGAAGGCTTTGTTCCCGGCGGCATGAGCCTGCACAATATGATGATGCCACACGGCCCGGACAAAAACGCCTTTGAGGGTGCGTCTAACGCCAACCTTGGTCCGGACAAGCTCGACAACACCATGTCGTTTATGTTCGAAACCCGCTTCCCGCAGCACCTCACCAAATTTGCCGCCAACGAAGCGCCGGTGCAGGACGACTACATCGACTGCTGGACTGACATCGAAAAGAAGTTCGACGGCACCCCGGGCAAGAAGTAAGCTCATGTGGATGGGGGCGTTGCCCCCGTCACAGCACACTGTGACTCCCCCAGGATATTTCTGGAAAGTGAATGAATTGGGGGCGTTTGACACCCTTTTTTTGAGAAGACACATGAGCGCGAACCAAGTCACTCTTCTGGGCACCAAAGGTGGCCCTGCCATCAGACCCGGCACCCGCATGCCCACCTCTATTCTGGTTGAGATGGATGGCATGACCATTCTTGTGGACGCAGGCTTGGGCGTGAGCCGCGGGCTGTGTGATGCCGGTGTGGCCCTGACCGATCTGGATGCCATCCTGATCACCCACCTGCATTCCGACCACTATCTGGAACTTGGCCCCCTCCTGCACACCGCCTGGACCGCAGGGCTAAACAAAACCATCCCAATTTACGGTCCTGAAGGGCTGGATCACTATTGGGCCGGGTTCCTCAACGCCATGTCCTTTGACGTGGAGCTGCGCCTGCGCGACGAAGGCCGCCCGGCACTGGAACCATTGGCTCAAATCCATGTGTTAGAGCCGGGTCAGATGGACCTTGGCCCGCTCAAACTCACCACCCTGCGCAACGCACATCCGCCCATCACCGACAGCTATGCGCTGCGGTTTGATGGCGCACAGTACAGCGTTGTACTCTCCGGCGACACCGCGCCAATTGCCGAAATGGTCGAACTTGCCAAAGGCGCCGACCTGCTGGTGCATGAGGCGATGTTGTCGGCAGGCATCGACGCGCTCTGCGCCCGTGTGGGCAACGGTGACGACCGCCTGCGCATCCACCTGGAACGCAGCCACACCCCCGCCGCCGAAGCCGGCCGCATCGCCACCGAAGCAGGCGTCAAACAGCTCGCCCTCAACCATCTCGTCCCTTGTGACGATCCCAACTTCACCGAGACCCACTGGCAGGAAGAAACCTCCCGCACCTGGTCCGGCCCCCTCTTCATCGGCACCGACGGGATGTCCCTCCCGCTCGACTGACCGCACAAAAAGGAAACGCGCATGTCTTTGTTAAAATCCTGGATCGCAAGCGCCAACGACGCTGCCTGCCCCTTCCCACTCAACAACCTGCCGTATGGCGTGTTCTCCGTCGGCGATGGTGAACTGCGCTGTGGCACCGCCATTGGCGACCGCATCATCGACCTCACTGGTCTGGAGGAAATCAGCACCCTGCGCGCTGACCCGGACGCTGATGTTCTCGACGCACCGTATTGGAACGACTTCATGGAGCTGGGCCCAGAGGCTTGGGCGGCCTATCGCACAAAGCTTCAGAAAATGCTCTCAGCGGATGCCCCTGAAGACGTCCAAGAGGCGCTGACCTATTTCTCACTCCCCTTGGCCGATGCCACGCTGCACATGCCCATGGCGGTGAGTGAATACACCGATTTTTATGCAGGGCGTCACCACGCCACCAATGTGGGCACCATGTTCCGCGGCGCCGAAAACGCCCTGCCACCCAACTGGCTGCACATCCCGATTGGCTACAACGGCCGCGCCTCCTCCGTGGTGGTCTCCGGTACCGATATCCGCCGCCCTTGGGGGCAGCTCAAATCCCCAGATCACGACACACCCGCCTTCTTGCCCTGCCGTCGGTTTGACATCGAGCTGGAAATGGGCGCGATTGTTGGCCAATACTCCGACCACCCCGTGACCGTGCAAGAAGCTGACGACATGATCTTTGGCTATGTGTTGCTCAACGACTGGTCTGCGCGAGACATTCAGGCCTGGGAATACCAGCCGCTTGGCCCGTTCCAGGCCAAAGCCACCGCCACATCGATCTCCCCATGGATCGTGACCAAGGCCGCGCTGGAACCCTTCCGCACCAACACGCCCAAGCGCGAATTTGAGCTGCTCGATCACCTCAAAGATGTCGGCCCGATGCTCTATGACATCGACCTGTCGGTGAGCATGGCCCCCGAAGGCAAAGACGCCACCGAGATTGCCTACACCAATTACAATCAGATGTACTATTCCGCCGCGCAGCAACTGGCCCATCACAGCACCTCTGGCTGCCCAATGAACGCAGGCGATTTGCTGGGCTCTGGCACTATTTCTGGCCCAACTAAACCAGAGCGTGGCAGTCTTTTGGAACTCAGCTGGGGCGGAAAAGAACCCCTGACCCTTGATAGTGGCGAGACCCGTACCTTCATTGAAGATGGAGACACGCTCACCCTCCATGGCGCTGCCAAAGGGGACGGGTACACCATCGGATTTGGAGACTGTACCGGCACGCTTTTGCCTGCGCTTTCGGACCCTTTCGAAAGGTAAGACCTATGCCTGCGCGCCCTCGTTACGTCGGATATATCGCACAAAGTCTGGACGGTTATATCGCCACGCCGGACGGCGGGGTGGGCTGGCTCGATCCGTTTAACGCAGCCCTTGCCGAATGCAGCTGCGAAGATGCTGGCGGCTACAATGCCTTCATCGAAGAGGTGGACGCGGTTCTGATGGGCCGCGCCACCTATCGTCAGGTTTTGGGCTGGGGCTGGCCTTATGGCGACCGGGCAGGCTACGTGCTGACCCACCGCCATGACTACAAAGGCGACCACATCACCGCTGCCGGTCCGATCGATGGGCTGCGTGCCGCGATTGAAGAAAACGGCCACCAGAAAGTCTGGATCATGGGCGGCGGAGAAACCCAACGCGCAGCGCTGGATGTGGGCATGTTTGACGCGCTTTCCATCTTTGTTATGCCCACGATCTTGGGTGATGGCCTGCCCTGTTTTGCCAAGGGGGCACAGCACAACCTAACCCTGGAAAAATCGAGCGAAAAGCCGGGCGGCATTCTGCAATTGGACTACACTTTCAAGGATCGCGCCGCATGAGCAACCCACATGGTGACGCTCCACGACATGGCCAAAAAACGCATGATTGAGTTCCTGACCGGCTGCACCCATTTTGGACACACCCAAGTGCTGCGTAAAGGCAATCGCCCGTTTGCTTCCGTTGAAGAAATGGACGCCACGCTGATCGCCAATTGGAACGCGGTGGTTGGCAAAGACGACACCGTATTTCATTTGGGTGATTTTGCCTGGCCACGGGACCGCCCCCGTGAACCGTATCTCGCACAGCTCAATGGCACCATCATCTGCCTCAACGGCAACCGTGACGAAGCTGACTGGGGTCGTGACCTGATCACACTCAAACGCAATGACCGCGAAATTGTGCTGTTTCACTATCCCATCGAGGAATGGAACGGCTGGTGGCGCGGCACCTTGCATTTCCACTGCCACACCCACGACACCGCATTCCACAGCGCCCCGCGTCGTTGCAATGTTGGCGTCGAAGCTCATAATTACACGCCCATCCGTCTCGACTGGGCGGTTGACCAACTCTTGCAAAAGGACCGCTGACCATGGCCAAAGCCTTCGCCTCCCAAGGGGACATGACCGAAAAGAAAACCTCTTTTACCGAAGTTGGGGAGGGGCTTTATGCCTTCACCGCCGAGGGTGATCCAAACTCCGGTGTGATCATCGGCGATGACAGCGTGATGATCGTCGAAGCGCAGGCCACGCCCCGTTTGGCCAACAAGGTCATTGAATGTGTGCGCTCTGTCACCGACAAGCCGATCTCCCATGTGGTGTTGACCCACTACCACGCCGTGCGCGTGCTTGGCGCGTCCGCCTATGGTGCGGACCAGATCATCATGGGCGACGCCGCCCGTGCCATGGTGGTGGAACGTGGACAAGAAGACTGGGACAGCGAATTCCAACGCTTCCCGCGCCTGTTTGAAGGCCATGAAAGCATCCCCGGCCTGACCTACCCCACCACCACTTTTTCCGACGACATGACCGTGTATCTCGGCAACCGCCGCATTGACCTCATGCATTTGGGTCGCGCCCACACCGCTGGCGACATCGTCATCCATGTGCCGGACCAGAACGTCATGTTCACCGGCGACATCGTCGAATACCACTCCGCCTGCTACTGCGGCGACGGGCATTTTGCTGATTGGGGCGACACGCTCGACAACATCGCCTCTTTTGACGTGGACGCCATTGCCCCCGGTCGTGGCGACGCATTGATCGGCAAACAGATGGTCAACGCCGCCATTGAAAACACCCGCGACTTTGTTGAAAGCACCTACCGCCCAGCCGCCAAGGTTGCGGCCCGCGGCGGCACCCTGAAAGAGGCCTGGGACGCGGTACGCGCCGAATGTGATCCGAAGTTCGCAGACTACGCGATTTACGAGCACTGCCTGCCCTTCAACGTCGCCCGCGCCTATGACGAAGCCCGCGGCATTGACACACCCCGCATTTGGACTGCCCAGCGCGATCTGGAGATGTGGGAGGCATTGCAGGGGTAAATGACTATGAAGATTGAAAGCAATGTTTCACGCGGATCTTCTGCAGGTGAGACACAAGAACCTTGGTCGAATTCTGAAGGGCAATACGCGTTATCAGCTGTGCCAAAAGACACAACAGAGGCCGGCCATCATGAAGCCCATTACATCTTGGTTTCAGACTTGAAGAGCGTTGCCAACGGCTTGAGAGCGGGATTGTGCCTTCGAATGAAATCTCAAAACGTTGCACCCAGCATGAGGAAGGCAAGCGAGATAACCATTGATGGACGTCCCGTAAGCGCTTTCGACCCTTCAAAGGGACGAGATTAGTCGACGGGGTAACACAAAACCCCACGTCCTTGATCTATGTCGTGGTGCGCCGCCCTTTGTCACGCCACGATAATCGCCAACAAAAGCGCCCGTTATTGGGAGGAGGAGCCCTATGAGCAAGATTTTTGACGTCCCGCTCTACGCCTACACGCGCAGTCCGGATCAAGACGAAGGCATGCCTGTCCGCCATCCGGTGGTGATTATCGGGGCCGGTCCCGTCGGCCTCGCCACCGCCATCGATCTGGCACAGCAAGGCATCAAAACCGTTATTTTGGATGACAATGACCGCGTGTCTTTTGGCTCCCGCGCGATTTGCTTCGCCAAACGTCCACTGGAAATTCTCGACCGGCTTGGCTGCGGTGAAGCCATGGTCAAACGCGGCGTGCAATGGGACACCGGCAAGGTCTTCTTTGACACCCGGCAGGTTTATGAGTTCAGCCTGACCGAAGAAGAAGGCCACAAAAACCCGGCCTTCATCAACCTGCAACAATACACCTTTGAGCAGGTCTTGGTGGAACGCATCCGCGAGATGCAGGCTGACGGCGCCCCCATCGAAATTCGTGGCCGCAACAAGGTAGAGGCCATTGGCCAACACGACGATCACGTCAAACTCGAGGTGGAGACGCCCGAAGGCAGCTACACCATCGAAGCCGATTGGCTGGTCGCTTGTGACGGGGCCAATTCCCCCACCCGCCGTATGCTGGGGTTGGATTTTGACGGGCAGGTTTTTGAGGACAATTTCTTAATCGCCGATGTGGTGATGAAAGCCGATTTCCCGTCAGAGCGTTGGTTCTGGTTTGATCCGCCGTTTAATCGCGGCCAATCTGCCCTGCTGCACAAACAACCGGACAACGTCTGGCGCATCGATTTGCAACTGGGCCGCGACATCGACAAGGAGCGTGAGAAACGCCCTGAAAATGTGGTCCCCCGTCTCAAGGCCATGCTGGGGGATGATGCAGAGTTCAACCTCGAATGGGTCAGCATCTACACCTTCCAATGTTGCCGCATGGACCGGTTCCGCCACGGCCGCACCCTGTTTGCCGGTGACTCGGCCCACCAGGTTTCTCCATTTGGTGCACGCGGTGCCAACTCCGGCCTGCAAGATGCCGACAACATCGCCTGGAAGCTCAAGCTGGTGCTGGACGGCAAAGCGCCCGAAACCTTGATGGACAGTTACAACATTGAGCGGGTCCACGGAGCGGATGAAAACATCCTCAATTCCACCCGCTCCACCGAGTTTATCACGCCAAAATCAGAGATGAGCCGCATCCTCCGGGATGCCATTCTAGACCTCTCCGCACATCACGAATTTGCGCAGCCGGTGGTGAACTCTGGCCGCCTCTCGGTGCCCTGCACCTACGACGGCAGCATGCTGAACTCTGCGGACGCCCTTGCGGCACCAGATCTCACGCGCCCCGGCAGCCCCTGCCCGGACGCGCCTTTGGGAGACGACCACCTGCTGGACAAGCTCGGCAATGACTTCGTTCTGTTGACCATCGATGCGGACGCGCCCGAGAGTTTTGAGGAAAACGGCGTCGCCGCCAGCCGCCTCGCGCTTTCAGTGCGCGACGACCCATCGCTCACACTCAAGCGGCAATACCTCGGCGATGCCCCCTCTGGCGTCTACCTGATCCGCCCGGATCAACACGTCGCCGCCCGCCGTGAAGCTTTTGATGAGCCCCATTTCCGCGCCGCATTGCGCCGCGCCACAGGCAAGGAGTGAGCCGATGTCTGACAAACTGATCCTAAGCCCAAATCTGAACAACGCTGACGGCTTCTTTGACGCCCTCGCCCGCGCCCACGATGGCCTTGAGAAATCCACCAGCGACGCGTTTAACGCCCGGCTGATTTTCCTGCTCGCCAATCACATCGGCGACAACGAGGTGTTGGACGAAGCCCTGACAGCGGCGCGAAACAGCGGCCATTATCGATGAGAACAATCACATGAACACTGTGCTCTATGACTACTGGCGCTCCTCCGCCAGCTATCGCGTGCGGATCGCATTGCACCTCGCAGGAGAGCCGTTTGACAGTGTTCCTGTGGATCTCCTTGCGGGAACGCACCGCGCGCCAGAGCATCTGGCGCGCAATCCACAAGGCTTGGTGCCGGTGTTAGAAATAGACGGTGCGCAGTTTACCCAATCCCTTGCCATTCTCGAATACCTCAATGACACCCGCGCGCTTGGCCTTTTGCCGGAAGATCCAATCCAGCGCACAAAAATTCGTGCCCTGGCGCACAGTATCGCCGTGGACATTCACCCGGTGTGTAATCTCTCCGTTGTGCGCCACGCCACCGCTGAGGCCAAAGACAAACCCGCTGCCACCCGCGCCTGGATGCAACATTTCATCCGCCCGGGACTGGTCGCCTTCGACACGCTTCTAGAAGGGTTCGAGCAAACACCATTTTGCTGCGGTGACACCCCATCGCTGGCTGATCTCTGCCTGATGCCTCAGCTCTACAACGCCCACCGGTGGGAAGTAGACCTCTCTGATCTCGCCCGTCTTCAAGCCGTCGAAACAGCCTGTGCCAGACACCCGGCCTTCGCCGCTGCGCATCCTGACAATGGACGTCCTGACTGAAATTTAGAGTTCAATCTCGTTCAGCTCATTGAGCAGCGTCAAAAGCTGCTCATACCCATCCGTCCCAAGGTGGTCGCGCAGCTTTTCCGCATAACTTTTGGCCGCAGGAATGTTGTCCGCAATCAACTTACAGCCTTCGGAGGTGGCTTTGATCACCTGACGGCGCCCATCCTGTTCATCCCGCGCGCGCGTGATGTAGCCCTTTTCCTCAAGCTTCTGTAAAATGCGCGTCAGGCTTGGCAGCAACAACACCGCCCTTTCGGCAATCGTTGTTGGGTCCATTGGCCCTTCTTCCACCAACACACGCACCACACGCCACTGCTGTTCGGTCACACCTGCATTCGCAAGTAATAATCGCGCAGGTTTCATCACTTTCTCTCTGGCGCGCAAAAGCGCGATGGGAAGCGATTGAGATGTATCGGGAATATTGGTCTTGCCTGTCATGTTACATACATGCACTGGAATGTTTCAAAAGGCAATTTGTTTGCCGCACACAGCCTTACCCCACGACACTCATCAGCGGAAAACTGCATTTTGTTACACCATCACAAATTGGTCTGGTTTTATCCCACCGCCCGACCTACGTAGTTTCCCCGAATTGACCCATTTCCTCCCTGCCAACTACCATGTTCACAATCGCCGTGATCCCAAATCGCGGTAGAGTTCAGGGAGGAACACTCATGAAGAAATGGCTCATCTCGGGCGCGATTTCTGCTTTGGCGCTGACCAGCGCCGCATCCGCAGACATCAAGATCGCCCACGTTTATGGTAAAACCGGCCCCTATGAGGCCTACGCCAAACAGTCCCACGATGGCTTGATGCTCGGGCTGGAGTACGCCACCGGCGGCACCATGGAGATCAACGGCGAAAAAATCGTCGTGATCGAGAAAGACACCCAGCTGAAGCCGGACAACGGCAAAGCCCTGCTCGAAGAAGCTTATGGCGATGACGAAGTGGATCTCGCCGTTGGTCCAGTCAGCTCCGGCGTCGCGCTAGCCATGCTGCCGGTCGCCGAAGAATACGAAAAGCTGCTGATCGTTGAGCCTGCCGTGGCTGACAGCATCACCGGCGCCAACTACAACCGCTACATCTTCCGCACCGGCCGCAACAGCTCGCAAGACGCCGTGGCCAACGCCATCGCACTGGCGGGTGAAGACGTACACATTGCAACCCTGGCCCAAGACTACGCCTTTGGTCGTGACGGCATTTCCGCCTTCCGCGAAGCACTCGAAGGTCAAGGTCAATCAATCACCCACGAAGAATACGTCCCCACCGACACCACCGACTTCACGGCTGCGGCAGAGCGTATCTTCACCGCAATGAAAGACCTCGAAGGCGACAAAAAGCTCTTCATCATCTGGGCCGGTGGCGGCAACCCAATGGGCAAAATTCAGGCCATGGACCCGTCGCGCTTTGGCGTTGAGATCGCCACAGGCGGCAACATCCTGGCGGCGATGAAAGCCTACAAAGACTTCCCGGGCCTCGAAGGGGCGACCTACTACTACTACGACATCCCGAAAAACGACGTGAACGACTGGCTGGTGAAAACCCACCAGGAGCGCTTTGGCACCCCGCCTGATTTCTTCACCGCAGGCGGCATGTCCGCAGGCATCGCCGTGGTTGAGGCCATCAAAAAAGCTGGCGGCACTGACACCGAAGAGCTGATCACCGCGATGGAAGGCATGGAGTGGGAAACCCCAAAAGGCACCATGAAATTCCGCGCAGACGATCACCAGGCGATGCAGACCATGTACCACTTCAAGATCAAGGTGGATGACAACGTCGAATGGGCCATCCCAGAGCTGGTGCGTGAGCTGAAGCTCGAAGATCTGCCCATCCCGGTCCGCAACTAAGACCGTCCATTTACCTCCATGGCTGGTTCCGGATTTCTTGCCGGGGCCAGCCTCCTTTCCCTCTCAGGGACCGCAAAAAATGCCCCACCCCATTCTGGAAACCACCGACTTGACCGTGCGCTTTGGCGGTCACGTGGCGGTCGACCACATCACCTGCAATTTCAATGCTGGCGAATTGACCGCGATTGTTGGCCCCAACGGCGCAGGCAAAACCACCTATTTCAATCTGATCTCCGGTCAGATTCCCGTCTCCGAAGGCCGCGTAAAACTGAACGGCAGCGACATCACCCGCATGTCCGTCGCCCAGCGCACCCACCGCGGTATTGGCCGCGCCTTCCAGCTCACCAACCTGTTCCCTAACCTCTCGGTGCTGGAAAACATCCGCCTTGTGGTGCAGTCCAAAGCTGGCCGCGGTTTCAACATCCTGTCGATGGCAGACAGCCACGCCGAACTCACCGGCCCGGCATATGCGATTCTCGAGCGAATCCGCATGACCGATCAGGCGGACCAAGTGGTCTCCGAGCTGTCCCACGGCGACCAGCGCAAACTTGAAGTCGCGCTGCTGATCGCGCTGGACCCGCTGGTCTATATGTTTGACGAACCCACCGCTGGCATGAGCGTGGACGAAGCCCCTGTGGTGCTCGACCTAATTGCCGAACTCAAAACCCGCAAAGACCGCGCCATCCTGCTGGTGGAACACAAAATGGACGTGATCCGCACGCTGGCAGACCGCATCATTGTGCTGCACAACGGCGCTTTGGCCGCAGACGGCGACCCCGCTGAAGTGATGGCCTCTGATGTGGTGCAAGAAGCCTATATGGGCCGCGATCTTGAGGAGGCGCTCGCCAATGTCTGATCCCATCCTGAAACTTGAGGGCGTCTTCACCAACATCGCCCAATATCACATCCTGCAGGGTGTTGAGCTGACCGTACCGCGCGGCGAAGTCACCATGCTTTTGGGCCGCAACGGCGTGGGCAAAACCACCACGCTGCGCACCATCATCGGCCATTGGCGCGCCCATCAAGGCAGCGTCATGTTTGACGGTCAGGACATCACCAAACTGCCCACGCCGGCGATCGCCCGTGCGGGCATCGGCTTTGTGCCCGAAGACATGGGCATCTTTGCTGACCTGACAGTCGAGGAAAACATGATCCTCGCCGCTGTGTCAGGCGCAATTGACGACAACCGTCTGCAATGGCTCTTCACCGTCTTTCCCGCGCTGGAAACCTTCTGGAAAAAAGACGCAGGCACTTTGTCCGGCGGCCAAAAACAAATGCTGTCCATCGCCCGCGCCATGATCGAAGAGCGTGCGCTCTACCTAATTGACGAGCCGACCAAAGGCCTCGCCCCCGCGATCATCACCACCATGGCCCGCGCCATCAAAGAGCTGAAACAACAGGGGGCCTCGATTCTTTTGGTGGAGCAAAACTTTGCCGTGGCCAAAGCCCTAGGTGACAGCGCCAACGTCATGGATGACGGCCGCATGGCCTGGTCCGGCCAAATGGCAGAACTGACCCAAGATGCCGAGCTGCAAGAGCGGCTGATGGGCCTCAGCATGGAGGCCCACTGATGCCAATGAACACACTTAAACTGGAGGTCCGCCCATGAGCGCAGCCCCCAAACACGCCCCCACCATGGCGCAAATGTCCCTCGCGGAACGGCTTGCCCCCTATGCGCCGATCCTTTTGGTTGTCGGCCTTGTGATTGCCGGTTTCGTCGCCATCCCCGCGACCTCAAGCTGGCTCACGTTGACGGTTTCCGGCCTCGCCATGGGCATGATGATCTTCATCATGGCCTCAGGCCTCACGCTGGTCTTTGGCCTGATGGACGTGATCAACTTCGGCCACGGCGCCTTTGTCTCCGTTGGGGCCTTTGTCGGCGTCTCTTTCCTGCTCCTGCTGGAGCACATGACCGGCGCGCCCAACTTGCTGTGGAACCTGACCGCGCTGATGGTTGCGATTGTTGGCGCCATGGCCGCCACCGGCCTCATGGGCTACGCCTTTGAGCGGGTGATTGTGAAGCCGGTCTACGGTCACCACCTCAAACAAATCTTGGTCACCATGGGCGGCCTGATCGTTGTCGAGCAACTGATCATCGTGCTCTGGGGGCCGGAAGAGATCTACATCACCCGCCCCGAAGCGCTCAAAGGCGCAATCACCTTTGCAGGTGCCGCGCTTGAGAAATACCGGCTTGTGGCCGTTGCCATTGGCCTCGTGGTGTTTCTTGCCATGCGCTACACTCTACGCCGCACCAAAATCGGCCTGATCGTGCGGGCCGGTGTGGAAAACGGCGAGATGGTGCAGGCGTTGGGCTACAACCTGCGCATGGTCTTCATTGGTGTCTTTGTTGCAGGTTCCGCGCTGGCCGGTCTCGGCGGCGTTTTGTGGGGCCTCTACCAGGAAGTCATCACCGCCCATATGGGCAACCAGACCATGATCCTTGTGTTTATTGTGGTGATCATCGGTGGGCTTGGCTCGGTCGAAGGCTGCTTCATCGGCGCGCTGATGGTGGGCTTGTTGCAAAACTATGTGGCCTTTCTGGAACCCAAAGCCGCCCTGATTTCCAACATCGCCCTGATGGTGGCGATTCTGATGTGGCGCCCTATGGGCATGATCCCCGTGGTAAAGGCGAAATAGACATGCTGAAAACCCTTGTTTCCGGCGATACCCCGCGCTCGCCCATCCTTCTTGCGATCCTGATTGTGATCCTGATTTGCCTCGCTTTTGCGCCCTTCCTGTTCCCCGGCGTTCGCTCGGTCGACACCGCCGCCCGCATCTGCATCTTCATCGTGCTGGTGGCCTCTTATGACCTGCTGCTAGGATATGGCGGGATCGTCAGCTTTGCTCACACCATGTTCTTTGGTCTTGGCGCCTACGGCGTGGCACTGGCGTCCACCCACATGGGCCGCGGCTTTGATGCGCTGCTGGTTGGCTCAGTTGCAGGCGCAGCTTTGGCCGCTCTCCTTGCTCTGGTGATCGGTCTCTTCAGCCTGCGTGTCCGCGCCATCTTCTTTGCCATGATCACCCTCGCCGTGGCCTCCGCTGTGGCCGTGCTGGTCAGCCAACTCTCCAGCCTCACAGGCGGTGAAGACGGCCTGTCCTTCAAAATCCCCCGCGCCTTAGGTCCAGCCTTCAAATTCATGGACGGCGAACTCTTCGGCGTGAAAGCCAACGGCAAACTGCTGAAATACTACCTCGTCTTCATCTCCTGCTTTGTGCTGTTCCTGTTCATGCTGCGCGTGGTGAACTCACCTTTTGGCCGGGTGTTGCAAGCCATCCGCGAAAACGACTTTCGGGCTGAGGCCATTGGTTACCGCGTGGTGCACTACCGCGTCGCCGCCACCTGTCTGTCCGCCGCCATCGCAGCCCTCGCAGGCGCGCTTTACGCCATCTGGCTGCGTTACGTTGGCCCGGACACCACGCTCTCCATGGAGATCATGATCGACATCCTGCTGATGGTGGTGATTGGCGGCATGGGCACTATGTACGGGGCGGTGATTGGCGCGACCTTATTCGTGCTAGCGCAAAACTACCTGCAAAACGTGCTCAGCCTCGCAGGCGAAAGCGTCGCCAACCTGCCGCTCCTGCCAGACCTGCTGAACGCAGACCGCTGGCTTCTGTGGCTTGGCGTGCTCTTCATCCTGTCGGTCTACTTCTTCCCCACAGGCATTGTTGGTCGCCTGCGCGGGAAGTAACCGTCAGCCCTTGCATTTCCCCGTCGCTTGCGGTCCTGTCACCGCTGCGATGGGGAGATAGTTAACATGCGCATTGATTTGATTCTGTTGTGCCTGGCCTATGTGCTGAGCCAGTTCTTCCGCGCCTTCCTTGCGGTGCTCACCCAAGTGCTTGAGACCGACATCGGTGCCACACCCGCAGACCTCGCTTTTGCCTCCGGCCTCTGGTTCATTGTGTTTGCCGCAATGCAAATCCCAGTTGGGGCCGCCTTGGACAGCATTGGCCCCCGCCGCACCTCAGCGCTTCTGTTGCTGATCGGCGGCGGAGGCGGCGCAGCACTTTTTGCCATGGCCACCACACCGTTGCATGTTGCCATTGCCATGGGGCTGATTGGCGTCGGCTGTGCGCCCGTTTTGATGGCGAGCTACTTCATCTTCGCCCGCATGTATCCGCCTGCCCGCTTTGCCACATTGGCCGCGCTCATGCTGGGCGTCGGCTCTGTTGGCAACCTGATCGCCGCCTACCCCACCGCTTGGGCTGCCGAAACCATCGGTTGGCGCGCCACGCTCTGGGTGTTGGCTGCGATCAGCTCCAGCATCGCAGTCGGCCTCTGGGCCTTGGTGCAAGACCCACCCAAAGCCAATGGCACCGAAAAAGGCTCCGTGCTGGACCTCCTGAAAATCCCAGCCCTGTGGCTGTTGTTCCCGCTGATGTTTGTGAACTACATGCCCGCCGCAGGCATCCGCGGGCTGTGGATTGGCCCGTACCTATCAGACGTCTTTACCCTGACCACCAGCGAAATTGGCCAAGCCACGCTGGTCATGGGCCTCGCCATGATCTGTGGCACATTTTGTTACGGCCCTGCCGATCGCATCTTTGGCACCCGCAAATGGGTCATCATCGCGGGCAGCGTCACCGGAGCGACAGCCCTCACCGCCCTCGCCGTCTTCACCGACGTGAGCGCCCTACGCTCGGTCCTCTTTATGTCGGTGGTTGGCTTCTGCGGCGCCGCCTTCCCGGTCCTCATCGCCCACGCCCGCAGCTTTTTTCCGGAGCATCTCACCGGGCGCGGAGTGACGCTGATGAACCTGTTTGGCATCGGCGGCGTGGGTGTGATGCAGTTTGGCTCCGGCAAGTTGCACAACGCCATTGCCCCCACCAGCCCACTGTTGGCCTACCAAACTCTATTTGGCGTGATGGCGGCCTGTGTGTTTCTCGGAGCTTTGATTTACTGCTTCTCACAAGACCGAATGGATTGATCAAAACCCGCACCTCAAACGCATAGATCGCAAAACGGAATAGGCCCCATAAGCAATTTCCCTTGCCCGCCCCCTTTTTTCTTGGGCCAAACAGGGCTAAGAGAGCGCGTCGTTAGAAATGGAGACCTCAGATGGGTTATCGCATCGTCGTCGCTGGCGCCACGGGCAACGTGGGCCGCGAAATGCTGAACATTCTGGAGGAACGTCAGTTCCCCGTGGATGAGATCGCTGTATTGGCAAGCCGCCGCAGCCAGGGCACCGAGGTCACCTTCGCCGACAAAACCCTGAAAATTCAGGACATTGATCAGTTTGACTTTGCGGGTTGGGACATGGCGCTGTTTGCCATCGGCTCTGACGCGACAAAGAAATATGCCCCCATCGCAGCAGCGGCCAACTGTGTCGTGATCGACAACAGCTCTCTCTACCGCTACGATCCGGACGTGCCGCTGATCGTGCCAGAGTGCAACGCCGACGCGATCCACGGCTATTCCAAGAAAAACATCATCGCCAACCCAAACTGCTCCACCGCGCAGATGGTTGTCGCGCTGAAGCCATTGCATGATCGCGCCAAAATCAAACGCGTGGTGGTCTCCACCTATCAATCCGTGTCCGGCTCCGGCAAAGAGGCCATGGACGAGCTCTGGGATCAGACCAAAGCGGTCTACAACCCAACCTCTGACGTGCCCGCCAAAGTCTACACCAAAGAGATCGCGTTTAACGTGATCCCGCACATCGATGTGTTCATGGAAGACGGCTCCACCAAAGAAGAGTGGAAAATGGTGGCCGAGACCAAAAAAATCATCGACACCAAAATCAAAGTCACCGCCACCTGCGTGCGCGTGCCGGTCTTTGTAGGCCACTCCGAATCCATCAACATCGAATTCGAAGAGTTTCTGGACGAGGACGAAGCCCGTGACATCCTGCGCGAAAGCCCGGGTATCATGGTGATCGACAAGCGCGAAGACGGCGGCTACGTCACCCCCAAAGAGTGCGTTGGCGATTTTGCCACCTTCATCTCGCGCATCCGTCAGGACAGCACGCTCGACAATGGCCTGAACCTCTGGTGCGTGTCTGACAACCTGCGCAAGGGCGCGGCGTTGAACGCCGTGCAGATTGCCGAGACCCTGGGCCGAGAAGTGCTCAAAAAAGGCTAAGCCCTTTACACAACCAATTGCTAAGGGCGTCCTCGCGGGCGCCCTTTTGCTTGCGCGATGTCTGGCGCATGTCCGGCAACTCCCCGCCCAAGCCTTCCCAACACACAAAGCTGACTTGCCACTCTCCGCTGTCCGTGTTGGTCTCACGTCAAACAACACACAGGTGATTGATGAAACACGTGATTTTTGCCACAGCTCTTTTTCCACTGGCCACCCCGCTTTGGGCAGACGACATCCGCCTCAATGCCCCAGTCACAGCAGCCACGCTTTATTCCGAAGGCGCAACCCTGACCCGCGAAGTCCCATTTTCCGCGCCAGCAGGCACCCATGACATCTTGATCGCCAACCTACCAGAAAGCCTCGACCCGATGTCGGTACGCGTGGCTTTGGACGGGGCCAAACTTGGCGCCGTCACCGTGCGTCACGAACGCACTCTACCCAACGCACAAGAGGACAGCCCTGAGCTAACCGCTGCCAAAGCCGCACTGGAACAAGCAGAAACAGATCTGCGCGCCGCCGAAGACGCCCGCGCTGATGTGCTCATGACCGCCGAAGCCGCCAAAGCCCGCCTTGCCTATCTGTCAACGTTACAAGGCCCCACGGACACAGCGGCAACGCCTGACACCATCACCGCCACGCTGGCCTTGATCGGGCAAGAAACCCTTTCCGCCCGTCAGGACATCGCAACGGCTGAACGCGAAGCTCGCGCCTCCATCAAGCCCTTAAAAGAGTTGCAAGAGGCCTATGCAGACGCGCGCCAATTGGTCGACGCGCTGACCCCCAGTGCAAGCGACAACGCCATGCTGGCGATCTCGATCTCTGCAGACGCCGCCACCGAAGGCACACTTACCCTGACCCATCTCACACAATTTGCCCGCTGGGTGCCGGCCTATGATGTGCACCTCAACAACGTCGAGACGCCGCAATTAAACATCGACAGAGGTGCCTTTGTCAGCCAATTCACCGACGAGGATTGGACCGACGTCGCCATCACCCTCTCCACCAGCCGTCCGGACGCGCAATCGGACCCTAGCACCCTTTACCCCTGGCGACGCCAGATTGAGGAAAAGCAACCTGCACGACCCAAAACCGCAGGCCGTCTCGCGGAGCTCAGCATGTCAGAGCAGCCTATGGCGGAACCGGCCATGGTAGAAGATTCGGCGGGCTATGCCGCCAGCCATTCATTTGGCGACGGCATCAACGCCACCTACGTCTATCCGACCCCCGTGTCCGTATCCTCCGCCTCCGACGCGCTGCACCTTGCACTTGGCACCTTGGAGCTGACCCCAGACACCTATGCCTTCGCCAATCCCATGCGCGACGAAACCGCCTTCCTGATGGCGGAGGTCACAAACGATGCAGGCGAATTGATCCTGCCAAGCTATGAGGCCAACTTCTTCATCAACGGCACCTATATCGGCCAACAGAACATGCCGCTTATCGCGGAGGGTGACGTCGTCGACTTCTCCTTTGGTCCGATCAATGGTCTGCGCCTGTCGGACAAAGTCACCCACAAAGTCACCGGTGACAAAGGTGTGCTCACCACCCGCAACGAGCAAAGCGAAACCCGCGTGCTCACGGTGGAAAACCTCACCACCCGCGACTGGGATCTGCGCCTGCTGGGTCGCGTGCCATATAGCGAGCAGGAAGACCTTGAGATCACGCATCAAGCCGCGCCAACGCCGACGCAAACCAACTACGAAGACCAGCGTGGCATTCTGCTGTGGGAGCGGACGCTTGATGCAGGCGAGAGTTTTGAAGTCGAATTGGCCCACAAAATTCAGTGGCCGTCAGAAATGATTCTGCGCTAACCGGCGCCTCCACGTGAAAAAAAGCCCGCGTAATTCGCGGGCTTTTTAAGTACTAAGTTCGAATGCAAACCGGAATGGTTTAAACCTGCGAAAATCCGTCTTTGCCGCTGTCATAGGCCTCAAGCCCGCCCTCAGCGATGTTGTGCCACAACCCGTGCAACGTCAGCGCACCGGCATCCACTCGTTCTTTCACAAATGGGAATGTCATCAGGTTGTCCAGCGACACCAGCACCGACCGTTTCTCCAACGCTCGTGCCTGTTCTGCGCTGTCTTCAATGTCCGCCACATCCTCATAACCTGGACGCAAAACATCCATCCAGCGACCAACAAAGCTGTCTTTGGCTTCCAACGCCGGGGCGTTGCCTTTACACATATCAATGCAGCCCTGAACCCCGCCACACTGGCTATGGCCCAGCACAATAACATGCGCGACCTTAAGCGCGGTGACCGCATATTCCACAGCCGCACTGGTGCCGTGCTGATTGCCATCCGGCTTAAACGGCGGCACCAAATTGGCAATATTGCGGTGAATAAAGAATTCACCTTGGTCAGCGCCAAAGATCGACGTTACGTGCACGCGGCTGTCACAACAGCTGATAATCATCGCACGGGGATGCTGTCCTTCGGTGCCCAAATGACGATACCAGCTCTGGTTCTCTTCATAGGTTGTGGCCTTCCACCCTTGGTATCGTTGCACCAAATACGTTGGCAGGGGTTTTACATGATCCATGGATTCTCCTCACGCGGTTTCAGGGGGAATAGTGCATATTTATCAGTAATTCGAGGGATAATCACGCCCCCTAGAAACCATTTGAGAAGGTTTCCCCGCCAATGATGTTCCTAACCGTCAGGGGTGAAACGGATAACTATAGGGTGAGATATGTCACAGGTGGCAAAACTAATATTAAGCGAGCAGGCCGTCGTCGATCAAGACGAACTGGCCCGTGTCTTTATACGCATGAATCCAGATGAGGCCGAAGAGACCTTCATGGGGCTGATCAAGTCACTGACAGATCACCTCGCGATGGCCGAGCATCATCTGAATGCCGACAATCTGTCGGAATTGGCGGACACCATGTCTTTGGTCGAGCTGATAGCCGGACGTCTTTGCATGACCGCGCTTTCGCAGGTCGCGGGCGACGTGGTGCTCTGCTGTGATCGCGGCGATCACGTGGCTCTGGCAGCCACCCAAGCCCGCCTGATCCGGGTTGGCGAAGGTGCGTTGCGCGAAATTTGGGATCTGAAGCGCACCTACATCTGAATGGCGCGCCAATCCTGCTTGCAGGGGGCGCACCAACCGTTAGGCTGTAGGTCGAACAGCTTACGACCGGTCAGAAAGGTGCGCCATGTCCCTCACATTTGCTTCCGCGGAAAGCAGCTCCGCCATTCCTTTGCATGTGGTGGACAACAACAGCTTTGACGCCTGGCGCGATACACAGCCTCAGGCCGCACGCACTTATCTGATCACAACAGGTTTCAAGCCCGCCATTGGCAAATCCCTCCTGATTCCTGATGCGCAAGGCGCACCACTGATGGCGGTGGTTGGATTTGGCACTGCGCAGACCCGCGCGCGGGGTCGATTTGCGTTGGCCGCCGCTGCCGCATCCCTGCCCGCGGGCACATACTCTCTTGTCGGTGGTCTGCCCGCAGGCGATCTGGAAACCGAAGCCCTCGGCTGGCTCTTGTCCCAATACGCCTTTGATCGCTACGCCAAAGCCTCCGGCACGAGCGCCCAACTAATCTGCCCCCACGGCGTGGATAAAGCCAAAGTTGAAGCCAAGGCCGCTGGCGAAGCCCTGACGCGCGATCTGATCAACACACCTGCTTCTGACATGGGCCCGCAAGAGCTAGAAGACGCCACCCGCGCCCTCGCTTTAAACTATGGCGCCATTTGCACCGTGACCAAAGGTGCCGCCCTGCTGGAACAGAACTTCCCGATGATCCACGCCGTGGGCCGCGCCGCCGCCGAGCACCGCGCGCCGCGCCTGATCGATATGCGCTGGGGCAGCGACGGGCCAACACTCACCTTGGTTGGCAAAGGCGTGTGTTTTGATACCGGTGGGTTGAACCTCAAACCCGGTGGTTCCATGGCACTGATGAAAAAAGATATGGGCGGCTCCGCCACCGTGCTTGGCCTTGCGCAAATGATCATGGCGCTGAATCTACCGTTGCAGTTGCGCGTCCTGATCCCCGCCGTGGAAAACTCTGTCTCCGGCGACAGCTTCCGCCCCGGCGACATCTTGACCGCCCGCAATGGCCTCACGGTGGAGATCAACAACACCGACGCCGAAGGCCGCCTTGTGCTGGCCGACGCGCTGGCCTTGGGCTCTGAAGAAAATCCCGACATGATGCTTTCCATGGCCACCCTCACCGGCGCCGCCCGCGTGGCCGTGGGCCCTGACCTCTCGCCGTATTACACGGATGACCCAGATTTCGTGTCCGTGCTGGAAACCGCCGCCACCGCTGTCGCGGACCCTGTCTGGCGCATGCCGTTCTGGGAGCCTTATGAGAAAATGATCGAACCGGGCATTGCAGACCTCGACAACGCGCCCGCGGGCGGCTTTGCCGGCTCTATCACCGCCGCGCTTTTCCTGCGCCGCTTTGCCAAAGACCAACGCTATGCACATTTTGACATTTACGGCTGGAACCCAACCCCATCCCCCGCCCGCCCCAAAGGTGGCGTTGGCATGGGCGCCCGCGCGATCCTCGCCGCCTTGCCGGAGGTTCTGTCCCTCTGATGGATAAACGTCTGACCCCCAGCACTGGCAAAGTTGCCGCCGCACATCTGCGTGGTTTGGTCAGCGCTGACCGCTTTGTCGAGCCCACGCCATACCGCGTCGCCATGGTGGTCACCGACTTGCTCTCGCACCCGCACGGCAGCCGCGAACGCCAACTCCTGCGCGGTGAGGTCGTCAATGTGGTGCACACCGAAAACGGCATGGCTTTTGGCTATACGGAGAAAGACGGCTACGTCGGCTGGGTTGATATTGGCGATCTGCTCAGCCATCCCAAACAAACCCCAACCCACAGCATCGCCGCCGCGCGCAGTTACGCCAAAACCACGCCGGGTCTCAAATCCATGGGCCACGTGACCCCTCTGTCTTTTGGCACCCGCCTTGTGGTCCTCTCCGAAGATGACGGTTGGGCCCGAATCGCCTGGGACGGCGGCAAAATCACCCGCGATCTCTACGTGCCGAGCCAACATCTCGCCCCAATCGATTACCTCGAAACGGAAGCTGCTACTGTTGCCGAACGCCTAATCGGCTCCCCCTATCTCTGGGGGGGCAACTCCTCCTTTGGCATCGACTGTTCCGGCCTTGTGCAAGCCGCCCTCCTCGCCTGCGGCACCCCCTGCCCCGGCGACAGTGACCTACAGGAGGCCACCTTCCCTGACGCCACTGGCCTTTACCAACGCGGCGACCTGCTGTTTTGGAAAGGCCACGTTGCTTTGGTCACGGACACCGACTCAATGATCCACGCCAACGCGCATCACATGGCCGTGGCTTATGAGCCCATCGCCGAGGCCATCACCCGCATTCAGGTCCAAGGCGACGGGCCCGTCACCTCCCACAAACGCCCCAACTACGGAGCTCAAACATGAGCCGCGGGTTCTTCCAACCTGTCTCCGGCATGGACCTGCCGCGGTTTGCCGGTGTACCGACTTTCATGCGCCTGCCGGTCATGGGGCTGGGCCATGACCGCATCAAAGAGGTCAACGTTGGCCTGATCGGCGTGCCTTGGGACAGCGGCACCACCAACCGCCCCGGCCCCCGCCATGGCCCACGCCAGTTGCGCGACGCCTCCACCATGATCCGCGCCCAAAACGGCGCCACTGGCGTGCGCCCTTTTGATCTCATCAACTGTGCTGATCTGGGTGATGTTGGCCCCAACCCAGCTGACATCCACGACAGCATGGACCGCATCACCGCCTTTTATGACGACGTGCGCGCCCAAGGCATAACGCCCCTGACCGCTGGCGGTGACCACCTGACCTCCCTGCCGATCCTGCGCTCCCTGGCCAAAGACAGCCCCCTTGGCATGGTGCATTTTGACAGCCACACAGACCTCTACCACAGCTATTTTGGCGGCACGATGTTCACCCATGGCACGCCTTTTCGCCGCGCAGTAGAGGAAGGCCTGCTGGATCCCAAACGTGTGGTGCAAATTGGCATCCGTGGCTCCACCTACGATAATGAAGACACCGATTTTGCCAAATCCGTCGGCATCCGCGTGATCCGCATCGAAGAGTTCTTCAGGCGTGGCCTCGAAGACGTCATGGTCGAAGCGCGTGAGATTGTTGGAGATCAGCCGACCTACGTCAGCTACGACATCGACTTTGTCGATCCCACCTTTGCGCCGGGCACCGGCACGCCCGAAGTTGGCGGCCCCAACAGTTTCCAGGCTTTGGAGGTTTTGCGCAAGCTGGACGGTCTCAACATCATCGGCGCGGACATGGTCGAAGTCTCGCCCCCATTTGACAGCTCCGGCGGCACCGCCTTCCTCGGCGTGTCCATCATGTTTGAACTTCTCTGTGTGATGGCCACCCACCTCAACCCACGCTGATCCCGCACATTCATTGTCCCCAAATATCCCGGGGATGAATTGGCACGGCCAAGAAGGGGCTGGCCCCTTCCTCAGTACGGCGTCAGCCCAGCTCCAGCGTGCTCACGGCAAAATACCCACTCTGGGCCTGCCCAACGGGCACCGGTGTGCCGCGATACATGCGCGCAGTGGCAAACCCCGACATCAGCCCCATCTCCTGACACATCGCCTTCAACGGCGCCGATGTGTCCGGCACATCTAACGTCACCGGCCCGTCCATCTTGGCCGCCACATGCGCAATCAATGCCTGTGCGGCCTCTGCGGTTTCCGCGTAAAGCGGGCCAATTTTCACGCCCTCACGACACCGCCGTGAGGTGCAAAATCCGTCAATGCCACCCGTACCCTGCATCACCCATGTCTGCCGACTGTCCGCAGATGTAAACCAGGCCTGCAAATACCTGGGCTTACGCACCCCCGATGCCGCCGCCTCCCTGTCAATTAACGCCGCCACATCCGCAGGCCCTGCCCTGCGTATCACAGCATGGTCCGCAGCCGCGACCTGCCCCGTGAACCGCGTCGTGGCGGTGACCAACTCAAACCCCGACGCCGCATAATTGGCCTGCTGGTCCGGCACGCCATCCAAGCCCACCACACGTGCCCCCGCATGTTTCAGCGCATGTTGCCATAGCCTATAGCCGATGCCTTGCCCCCGAAACGTAGGGAGCGCGATGTACAATCCAAGAAACGCAAAGACCTCTGTGTGGTTCACCACCGAGATCGCCGCCGCAAGCTGATCCTCCACGGTGGCGACAAAAAAACCGCCCGGGTCTGCCTGCCAAAAGGCCGCTGCATCCTGAAGCCCGGGGTTCCAGCCCTCCCGTGCGGCCCACTCCAGAATGGCGGCCAACTCGTCTTGTGTCGCGTTGCGAAAAACTACCATGGAAGACCTGCCTGCTGGCTCACTCAACCGCGCGAATAAGCTTGCGCTCCAACACCCGCAGCACGGTTTTCAGGTCATGCCCCCGTTTGAGCACCTGACCGTCCATGGCTATCAGCGCATAAAGCCCCTGTTTGTTGCGCAGCTTTGGGCGTTTCTCAATGCGGTAGAGCGGGTTTTCCGCCGCCCGGCGAAACACCGAGAACACCGCCACTTCGCGCAACGACGACATGCCATAGTCGCGCCACTCTCCCGCTGCCACCATACGTCCGTAAAGGTTCATGATGACCGACAGCTCGGTGCGGTGAAACGCAACCTGTTCGGGGGGCTTAGGGGACGGGTGAAGTGCGGTGGGGGGACGAGCATTCATAGGCCCAGCCTCGCGCCAATTGGCGTCAGAATCAAGCCCATGGGTCGGAATCTGCCATTAACCGTGCCCCAATTTAGCCACAAATTCTTCCACAAAAGGTCGTGGTGCCTTCCTTTTGTTGCCGCAACTGACCGGCATCTTAACTTCATAGCGAAACGAAACGCTACCTCCGGCGGCGCGGCACTATTGCCCCCACCCAGTCTGCGCCGCCGGAGGGCACTTTTCTTAAGACCCAATAAAGCCGCCCTTCGGGGCGGTTTTATTTTTGCGCGCAGCACTGTTTCCATTTTTCGCAAGGCCATCCCGCGCGATACGGATCTGGCGCGCAGCGCCCCAATGCAGCCCCCAAATCAACTGTCCGTGTCTTCCGCTTCTGCCGCTATATTTCCACTTGCGTCCGCCCCCCTGCATAGGCTGCATAGGGGCAGCCAATTCAAGGAGCCAAAATGCGCCGTCCCATTCTGATCGCCGCCTTACTGATCACCACCTCAGCCCACGCCCACAACGGCGTAAAAGACCCCGAGGTCATGGCGCGTATGATGGCGATGGAGAAAATTGGCGCAGCCTTCAAAACCCTGGTCAGCATGGCGAAACAGGAAATCCCCTTGCATCAAGCCAAAGCCCGCATGGCACGCGACACTATTGTGATGCAATCCGGCAAAATCAACGCACTGTTCGAAAACCCGGCCACCGATCCAAAATCTGAGGCGCTGCCCACAATTTGGGAAGACTGGGCCCACTTCAGCGCAAAGTCTGACGATCTGACCAAAGCAGGCCTTGCGTTGGATTTCACAGATCGCGCCGCGCTGGCCAGCACGCTGGGCAGTGTGGGCTTGGCCTGTAAAGCCTGCCACAAAGACTACCGCCTAAAGAAAGATTAAAGACGTTGATGGCCCTCTTTAAGAGAGGGCCACCCCGTCACTTCATCACCCGCAGGTAACTTTCAAAATCTTGCCGTCGGCATCATGCACCACGTTCAGCCGATTCTCGTGGAAATCCATGGTGGCTGGCGAATTCTCTGCCATCACCCGCACCATCTCCGGTACGGTCACACCCTCAAGCGCGCTTTTGTCCTGCCCCACGAGGAACTCAAACGTCGCCGGATCACAGGTTGTGCTGCCTTTCACCACTGCCTCTTCCTCGCCTTTGCAAGCGGTCAACGCCGCCAAGCCCACAAATCCAGCTGCTACCAAAACCACAAACCGCATAATGCCACTCCTTGTCGCAAACACTCTAATTTGCTTCGTCCTCGCCGTGCCAATCACGTGAGGCCTTGCTACACCTCCAATAAGGTTGCAAAGACCAGATCTTTCAACCACGCTTCACTGCAAACAGGGAGGATAGGCAAAATGATGCGCACCCGTGCCGCCGTCGCTTTGGAAGCCGGCAAACCACTCGAAATCATGGACGTGAACCTCGAAGGCCCCAAGGCGGGCGAGGTTCTGATTGAAATCAAGGCCACAGGCCTCTGTCACACCGATGAGTTCACCCGCTCCGGGGCTGACCCCGAAGGGCTGTTCCCGTCCATTTTGGGCCACGAAGGCGCAGGTGTGGTGGTGGAATGTGGTGAAGGCGTCACCACGCTGAAGCCCGGCGATCACGTCATCCCGCTCTACACCCCGGAATGTCGCGAATGCCATTCTTGTCTGTCCGGTAAAACCAATCTCTGCACCGCCATCCGTGGCACCCAAGGTCAGGGCCTGATGCCAGATGGCACCACCCGCTTTACCATGCTCGATGGCACGCCAATCTACCACTACATGGGCTGCTCGACCTTTGCGAACCACACTGTAATGCCAGAAATCGCGCTCGCCAAAGTGCGCGACGACGCGCCGTTTGACAAAATCTGCTACATTGGCTGCGGCGTCACCACCGGCATCGGCGCGGTGATAAATACCGCTGGTGTGGAGATCGGCTCCTCTGCCGCGGTCTTTGGCCTCGGCGGCATTGGCCTCAACGTGATCCAAGGCCTGCGCATGGCTGGCGCGGACACCATCATCGGTGTCGACCTGAATGACGACAAAGCCGAGATGGCCAAGAAGTTTGGCATGACCCACTTTGTGAATCCCTCCAAGCTGGGCGACCAATCCGTCGTGGATGCGATTGTCGAAATCACCAAGACTGAGAAAGACCAGTTTGGCGGCGTCGACTATTCCTTTGACGCCACGGGGAACGTGCAAGTCATGCGCGACGCGCTGGAATGCTCCCACCGTGGCTGGGGTGTCTCTGTGATCATCGGCGTCGCGCCCGCAGGAGCCGAAATCTCCACTCGCCCGTTCCAACTGGTCACCGGTCGCGTCTGGAAAGGCACCGCCTTTGGCGGCGCCAAAGGCCGCACCGACGTGCCAAAATTTGTCGACTGGTACATGGACGGCAAAATCGAAATCGATTCCATGATCACCCATAAGCTCAGCCTTGATGAGATCAATCACGGCTTTGACCTGATGCACGCAGGCAAGTCCATCCGTGCGGTGGTGGAATTCTAATCAGCCTGCACGCGGTCTCTCAAATGGGACCGCGCGCGCATTTTCCTTGACGTATCTCCCAAGTACCCCAAGATACTCCCAGAAAGAGCACTTCATCCCGCCTCCCGTACTTGGGGATACCCATGGCCACCAACCACCACATCCCGCGCCCGTTTGAAGCGAACCAGGTTGCCAGTCTGCTCAATCCCGATCCTCTGGTCGGCGAAAGCGCTGGGCTATTCCTTGCTGCCCCGCGCCGCACCGGCAAAAGCACCTTCCTACGCCGCGACCTCGCGCCGCTTTTGGAGCAGCAGGGCAAATGCGTGCTCTACGTGGACCTCTGGGCCGACCGCAGCTCTGATCCTGCCAAACTGATCACCGCCTGCCTCACCACGGCACTCAAAGACAACGACAGCCTGATCGCAAAGCTGCACCGCAATGTGCCCTTCACCTCCGTTGGCGCGCTGGGCTTTAGTGTGAACCTGAAATCCGCCGGCCAATGGGAAGGCACCATCCCCGACGCGCTTCTACTCCTGTGTCAGGCCACCCAAAAAGACGTGGTGTTGATCATCGACGAGGCGCAGCAAAGCCTCGCCACCGAGGCGGGCAAAAACGCCATGTTTGCCCTCAAAGCTGCGCGCGACGCTGTGAACCAATCCGGCTTGCCCAATCATCTCTATCTGGTGATGACCGGCTCCCACCGCGACAAGCTCGCCGCGCTGATCCACGACCAGCAAGCCCCCTTCTTTGGCGCCCGCGTGCGCGATTTCCCGACCCTAAGCAGCAGCTACAGCACCGCACTCACGCATCGCATCAACGCCCGCCTTGCGCCTGACGCCCAACTCACCGCCGCCACTGTTGAGGCGGTGTTTGACGACCTCGGTCGCCGCCCGGAAATCCTCAACGATTGTCTGCGTGATCTGATCCTGGAACCCACCGCAGGCGACGCCGCACTACGAACCATCGCTTTGCGCAAAAAACTCCAGATGCGCGAAGCCCTGCTGGCAGAAATCGGCACGCTCACCAAATTGCAACAGGCCGTATTGCACAAAATGGCCGTCGAAGGCATCCAGTTCTCACCCTACACCGACGCCACCCGCCAAGCCCTCGCCGGACCGGACCGCAAGCCCTACTCCAAAGGCGGCGTGCAAAAGGCGCTGGATGTGCTGCGTGATCGCGGGCTGGTCTGGCGCCCCAGTTTTGGCAACTACGTGCTGGAAAACGCCGACCTGGCCCAGGCTCTGCGGGGCGAATAGCGCCTTACCCCGGCGTGTACCAAATCGGCGACGTATACGCCCGCTCGGTGGTGGTCATCGGCACCGTCGCATCCATCTCCACCCCAAAGCGCTTGGCCTCATAGGCGGTCCAGCGCGGCGTTGGGATTTCAATCACCCGCACGTAGTAAAACGCTGACTGACTGGCCTCAAAATCCGGGTCTTGCCAGGTCCCAATCAGCTCAGCCGCACCAATACTGTTGGTCCAGGTCGCATTGGCCACATCCACCGTGTTGCCCACGTCCGGCAGTTTCCCGTCCGCACCAATCTGCCGCTCTCCGGACCAGGCCACATCATAAATCTGCTCCTGGGTTTCTCCGGCAGAGTCCAGCCAACCTTTCACAATTTGTATCCGGTCCAGATTGCCCGACAGAGGGTCTTTGAGTGCGGCAAACAAAAACGTTGGCGCCTTGCCATCTTCTGTTACCGCCAAATTTCCGCCCATCGGCACGCCTTTGGCGTAGCCCGCATCCGCAGGCAGGCGGCTCAACGCATCTTCATCCGTGAAATTGTACCCACCAAAGAACCGCACCATCATACGCGATCCGGTGGTGGCATAAGTCTCTTTGCGCATCATCGCGTCAAAAATGGCCGCCCGCGTGTTCTCCCGCGCCCAAACCGCGCCAAGTCCGCCAGCCGCCTGTTTCCAACCGTAAATCGACAACTCTGGGTCCGGCGCTTCAATCACGACGTGCTTCCACCGCTGCGGCTCCGGCTCCACGCCGGAGTGTTTGCCAAAGAAATTATCCTCTTGCGCAGTGGCCATGCCGGTATGGGAATCCGTCGCCCCTACCATGCCAAACTTGAACGGGTTAACGCCCAGATCTTGCTCGATCTTCAAGCCACGTTTGAGTGCCTCGCGTGCGTATTCCGCGGCCAACATCTCCGGCACTTTTAACTCGGTGCCGTTCAAATTGGACGCATCCCAAGTGTCAAAATCCGCAAACTCATCATCCGGACTCAGGAACGGATGTGCCTCTCCATCCCCTTTGATCTGCGTCGGCTCATAAATCGGCTCAAACCGCGCCCGCATCTCGGCAATCTCTTTTGTCAGCTCCGACCCATCCCAGGCATTCATCGAAAACATGCGCCCATTGGACAGGTTGCCATTGTGCGCAATTGCCAGCACCTCGCCCCCTGTGCGGGCTTCGTATTCCGCAAGCGAATCCCACAGATCCTCGGGGTTTTTACTGTCAAACTGCGAGAAGGGTCGCGTCTGATTGGCCCGCACGCTGTCATCCCGAAACAGCACATTACGGTGCAAATTGTTGCCCCCTTCAGTGGTATATTCATAACCAATAATGGCGGAAAACACCCCGGGGTCGTTGAAGCGATCCGCCAACGCCGTGTAAGTCTCCCACGCGTGCTTTATTGCCTTGGGGTTGTCGATCGGTGCCACATCTCCGGAAAGGGACGCAACAATCTCCATCGCAGTATCAAACGCCACCTGCGGGTCACCCGCCGTGAGCTTTTCGTACCATTCTTTGCCTTTGGGCGTGGCCAGTATCTCAGCATTCCCCCCCAATAGCTGCGGCATCAGCCCATACATCTCTGCGTGGTCCGACACCACCAACCAATCCAAGGGCCGCGACAGTTTGGCGCGTAAACCATGTGTGGTGGTCACCTCCTCGCCGCGCGCAAAGCGGAAGGCATCCTCTTGTGACAACCGCGTCATAGTGCCTGCATCCACAGACACCATCGTGTGCAAATGGCTGTCACCCCAAAGCGGCACCTGCGGGAAGTTCCGCCCTGCGTAGGGCGAATACCCATCCGGCGCGAGCACCACCTCAGTGTCTTCTTTTTCGGTGCTGTATTCTTGGGCAACGACACTGGTTGTGAGCGTCAAACCCGTCACAGAAAGGACGGCTAAAAAATAGTGTGCATTACGTGAGTTCCAAAGAGCCTTAGGCATGGCATCCTCCAAGCAACAATCTAAGCAAAGGTATTCTGGTACGCGCCGGGCCATAAATTCACGCCAAACGCGCAAGTCAATTGACGGCAGCCTAACACAACTGCCCGCCAATCCATCAACTTATACTTGAAACAGCCTTAAAAGACCGGTGCCGCCAGCTCTGAGTGCTACCGCCGCGCCCCATAGCGCGCCATGAACATCTCCACAGCACCATCGACAACATAGTCGATTTCTTCCCGGGTAAAGTTGGTTTGCACACCAGTCACCTGTCGCAAAAACAGACCCGCTTTGCACAACTCCGCAAATTGGTCCGCTGCAAGGGCAAAATCGTCGACTTTCAGCTCGCCACGCTCCTCGGCCATGACAAAAAACTCAATCAACCGGGTTTTCAGAATCCCGGGTCCGGTCTCATAAAACTGCTGCCCAATGTCAGGAAACCGCTCCCCTTCGGACACACAGACCCGAAACATATTGCGCCCAAACTCCGACAGAATGATTTCCATCAATCCCCGCCCGACTATACCCAACACCTCCGGCACGGGCCGTTCCAAATCCACCGAAGCTTCCAAGCCTTCAGCTTGCAGCGTGCACTCCCGCCGCGCCACTTCTGCAAACAACATCCGCTTGTCTGGAAAGTAATTGTATAACGTCGCCTTGGAGACCCCGGCTTTCTGCGCAATCACATCCATGCTTACGCTTTCAAAGCCATGCGACATGAACAAAGCCCGCGCGCTGTCCACCACCTGCGCAAATTTGCGCCCCTTTTTCAGGATCGCCACAGTGCCCGTCATAGATCAGTCATAGGCGTTATCCGGCCTCCCGGTGAGAGTGTAGGGTCACAATACACCGCCGACTTCCTTGGCGGCAAGCGCTTGCGCCTCACAAAACAGTATGCTTATTTAGAATTGTTCTAAATTGGAGCCCTTCATGCGCTTTCTGCCTGCCCGCAAACGCCTCAAAGACCTCAGCGAACAAGACATCCTGGCCCTGGCGATTGCCTCAGAAGAGGACGACGCTCGCATTTATCGCAATTTTGCCCAACATCTGCGCGCCGACTATCCAGCGTCTGCGGCGGTGTTTGACGACATGGCGGCGGAAGAGGACAGCCACCGCCAGTCCCTGATCGACCAACACCGCACCCGTTTTGGCGACACAATCCCTCTGATCCGCCGCGAACATGTCGCTGGATTTCACAGCCGTGCGCCGCTTTGGCTGACCGCAAACCTGTCACTGGAGGCGATCCGCGCACAGGCCGCAGGCATGGAGCAGGACGCTGAAAATTTCTACCTCAACGCCATGAAACAAGTGAGTAATGCCGACACCCGAAAACTGCTGGGAGATCTGGCCGCCGCCGAAGCTGGCCACCAGAACACCGCCGTTGAGATGGCTGAGAAACACCTAGACCCCGCCGCGCGCGCTGAAGAAAACGACAAAGCCAACCGACAGTTTCTCCTAACCTGGGTACAACCCGGCCTCGCGGGCCTGATGGATGGCTCCGTCTCCACCCTCGCGCCGATTTTTGCCACCGCCTTTGCCACCCAAGACACCCACACCACCTTTCTCGTAGGCCTCGCCGCCTCTGTCGGCGCGGGAATCTCCATGGGCTTCACCGAAGCTGCCAGCGACGACGGCGAACTCTCCGGTCGCGGCTCTCCCGTGAAACGTGGCTTTGCCTCTGGCATCATGACCACGCTCGGCGGCTTGGGCCATGCGCTGCCCTATCTGATCACCGACTTCTGGACCGCCACCATCATCGCGATCATCGTGGTCTTCATCGAGCTCTGGGCCATTGTCTGGATTCAAAACCGCTTTATGAAAACGCCTTTTGGCCGCGCCACTTTTCAGGTCGTGCTGGGCGGCGCTTTGGTCTTTGCCGCAGGCGCCCTGATTGGCGGAGGCTAGTCGCGGTCCATGCCATTCAACATCGCCGCCCAGCTCTGCGCCCACGGCCCAAACGGGCGCAGAAGCGCGTACAACTCCTGCCCGGCCTCCGTCAACGCATAGCCGTCTTCGCCACGCGCCACTAAACCGCTTGCGCTCAATTCCTTGAGCCGGCGGTTCAACACCGTCGGCGACACCATTTCACACCGATCTTGCAAGGCCCGAAAGGTAAGCCCCCCTTCAGAGAGTTGCCACAATACGCCCAGCGCCCAACTGCGCCCAAGCAAATCAAACAACGCCATGATCGGCTTGCCCGATTTGGACCCACGCACCGGCTGACCTGGGATTGGAACTTGTGCTGGCATCTCGCCCCCTTGATACATTTTTGATAGCGGTATATTTGCTACCCAAAGCGTAGCGAATCTGAGCACCCCTGTCATGACCTTTCTCCCTCTTCTCGCCGCCATCGGCGCTTCTTTTGGCTGGGCCAGTGGCATTGTGTTGGCAGAGGCACCCGCCAAGCAACTGGGTGCATTTGCCTTCACCCGCATCCAGCTGATTACTTGCGCGCTCATTGTGGCGCTCCTCGTTTCCACCCTTGGATATTGGCCAACCGTTGATTGGAGCTTCTGGCCCGCATTTGTCTCGAGCAGCCTATTTGGCATTGTCCTTGGCAACTTGGCCATGATCGCCTGCCTGCGCCGCGGAGGGCCGCGCCGCACCGAGTTATTGCTGTCGATGAAGGCGCCCATGGTAGGCGGCATGGCTTACATGTGGCTCAACGAAATACCAACCACAGCAGATCTCATAGGGGCAAGCGTTGCGCTGTGCGGTGTCTGCCTTGCCATATTCTTTGGCAACAGCTCCCCGTCAAAGAGCGACACACAAACCGGCAAGCTGTCGATCACAATCCTTTTGGGGCTGTTGGCCACCACCCTTCAAGGGTACGGTTTCTTGGCGATGAAGCCAGCTTTGCAGGCCGGTCTCGAACCGCTTGCAGCCACCGCCATCCGCCTCATTGGCGCCGCTGTCTTGATCTCCCTTTTGGCCATCTGGCCCGTTGATGCCATGCGCGCGCAAAGCCCTCTAACTTTTTCCCTCGTTGGACGCACCATTTTGCCTGGCTTTATCGGATACGTCGTGTCGTCGTCACTCCTGCTCTATGCGTTTACTCAACTTAATGCCGGGATCGCGGCGGTGTTTGGATCGCTCTCCCCCGTGCTCATTTTGCCCATCCTCTGGTGGAAAGACCGCCAGCGGCCACACAGCTACGCAACACTGGGGGCGCTTCTCACTGTTTTGGGCACCGCAGTCATCGCGCTCGCGTAAGCTCCCACCATTTGCCAACATTCCCAAACCTGCTAAGGCTGGCGCATGTTGGCAATCTTTCTGAAAACACTGCCGTTTTTTGCGATCATCGGCCTGGGTTACTGGGCCGGGCGCACGCGGTTTTTCTCATCAGAGGCCACGGCCTATCTCACCAAGTTTGTTTTCTACTTCGCCCTCTCGGCGATGCTGTTTCGGTTCTCCGCCAATCTCAGCCTCGCCGAAGTGCTCAACTGGCGTCTGATTGGCGGCTATCTCATGGGATGCCTCGCCGTCTACGGCCTCGCAACCCTTGTGGCCATGCTGCGCAAACAGGACATCGCCACGGCTGCTGTCGAGGCCCAATGCGCCACCATCGGCAACGTTGGCTTCCTCGGCGTGCCCATGCTGACGCTCTTGATGGGGGCCGAGGCCATTGGCCCTGTGATGATGGTGCTGGCGGTGGACCTGATTGTCTTCTCCAGCCTGATTGTGATCCTGATCACCGGATCGCGTGACGGCCGTATGCACCTCGGCGTTCTGAAAACCGTCACCATGGGCTTGTTGCGCAATCCGATGATTGTCGCCATCTCGCTTGGCTTTGTCTGGTCGGCACTGGAAATTCCCATCCCCGACCCAATGAACGAATTCCTCGCCATTTTAGGCGGCGCGGCCACCCCCGGCGCCCTGTTTGCCATTGGCGCTTCGCTCGCAGGCAAATCCGCCGAACGTGCCGAAGTGGCGCTCTGGCTCACCTTTGCCAAGCTGATCCTGCACCCGCTGTGTGTCGCCATTGCTGTGCTGTGGCTGCTGCCCATCGACACCTATTCTGCATCCGTCGTGATCGCCGCCGCCGCGCTCCCCGTGGCCGGAAACGTTTACATGCTGGCGCAGCACTACGGTGTTGCCCCCCATCGTGCCTCCGCCGCGATCCTGTTCTCCACCGTGATCTCCATCGCCACCGTCAGCGTTGTGATTGCATGGGTCTCCCAACTCTGACATCGTGGACCTCGACCCTTTTGGCAGGAGGCCTTCCCATGGAAATCATCTCAGAAAATCGCGCTTTTGGCGGCACCCAAGGCGTGTACAGCCACAGCTCGCACAGCACCCGCTGTGATATGACCTTTGGCCTGTTCCTGCCAGAAGAAGCCAAAGGCGGCTCCGTGCCCGTGATCTGGTACCTGTCCGGTCTAACCTGCACCCATGAAAACGCCATGGTCAAAGCCGGCGCACAACAATGGGCCGCAGAACAAGGCATCGCCCTGGTCTTCCCCGACACCTCCCCACGCGGCGAGTCTGTGGCTGATGATCCGGCGTATGACCTTGGCAAAGGCGCAGGCTTCTACGTAAACGCCACCCAAGCGCCGTGGACACCACATTACAACATGTGGGATTACATCACCGAAGACCTGCCGTCGTTCCTACAAGAGGACTTCCCCCTCGACCTGTCACGTCAATCCATCATGGGCCACTCCATGGGGGGACACGGCGCGCTGACCATGGCCATGTCCCTGCCCGGCCGGTTCCGGTCTGTCTCTGCCTTTGCGCCCATCTCAAACCCCACCGCCTCTGAATGGGGCCGCAAGCAGCTCACCGCTTATCTGGGTGATGATGAGTCCACTTGGGCCGCCCATGACGCCACCCTGCTGATGAAAGACAAAGGCTTTGAAGGCCCTGTGTTGGTCGACACCGGCACCAGTGATCAGTTCATTGATCTGCTACAACCCGAAGCCCTCGCCGCAGCCGCTAATGCCCGCCGCCAAGAAGCCACGCTGCGCCTGCAAAAAGGCTATGATCACAGCTACTTCTTTGTTTCCACCTTCATGGAAGAGCACATCGCCTTCCACGCCGAAGCGCTTTATGCGGACTAAGAAAGACCAATACCTATGACTGCCATTTATGTGGATGCCGACGCTTGCCCGGTGAAAGCCGAAGTCGAACGTGTTGGCACCCGCCACAAAGTGACCATCTACGTGGTGTCCAACGGCGGGCTGCGCCCGTCGCAAAACCCTCTGGTGGAAAATGTGATTGTTCCCGAGGGCCCCGATGTGGCCGACATGTGGATCGCCGACCGTGCCAAAACAGGCGACGTGGTCATCACCGGCGACATCCCTCTGGCCGCCAAATGTGTGGAAAGTGGCGCCCGCGTGCTCAAGCACAACGGCGAGGCTTTGACATCTGCCAACATCGGCAATGTGCTGGCCACCCGTGACCTGATGACGGATTTACGCGCCGCCGATCCTTTCCGCCAAGGCGGCGGCAAAGGCTTTACCAAAGCCGACCGCTCCCGGTTTCTGGAAGCTTTGGAGCGGGAACTCCGCGCTGCCGCACGCTAGGTTTTGCGCTGATGGCAACTTTAGGAGCCTCCGGCGGTAAACTTTTTCGCCGCACCTAAACCGCTGACACTTAAGGAGTTCGACCAAAAATCGGCAGCTTCTAAGTAGCCTGCAAGCCTGAAAACCAACCATTCAGCTGGCAAGAAAACGCCAGCGAATTCACGTTTATTACGCCCAATTCGCACAGTATATTGAATCGCCGATCGCACAGGACACAATATATGGGCGCTGAAAGTTATCCACAGGCGATCCACAAAAACATACAAGTTACTCAGTCTAAAATGGAGGTGGTAGCTTGTGGGTGCGAAAAGGGGAAACCGCTAAATCTAGTGGCCTCCCCCTATCGCTGGCTCCGGCAGACCTGCCTTCGGCACAGCTCTCTTACGCACCTTGAGCATACGTCGAAGGCAGGTCACTCGGCAAGCCATTTGAGGCTGGTCTCAGCAATGATGCGGGGGCCAATTCTATAGAGTACAGGAGACTAAGAATGCTCAGTTTGACGGTGCTAGCTCAAGTCAGCGAAGTGATCGCAGCAATGGCGGCGGTAGCCACCTTTGCGGTTATTGCGTTCAATTGACCGAGGCCGCCCCTCGGGGCGGCCGTACCCAATCAGGGGCGCGGCTGGCTCCACTCCAGCTCTTTGCTTGCAATATCTCCCGGCGCCCATTCGACCAACCCATGCAGCTCGGTTGTTGTCCGTTTCTCCGGATATTTGTCGCTCCACTCCGAGCACGCCCACATCATACCGCAGGTCTGCCAAGTGGCGTTTGCACCATCGCGCCAGCCTGAGTCTTTGCGTGTCGTCAAGGTTCCCCCGGTGCATTCAATATAATCATAGCCGCTTGTGCTATGCTTCCATTTTGATTTCATGCGCAAAACTACGCCGCGCCCGCCATCACGCTGCCAACTGCCGGAGAAATCCTCATACACATCAAATACACCATCACGGGCCGTGTAATTCAGCCGCTTAGCCGCGCCGTTTTTATACAGCACCCAAGGCTTCCCTGAACGCCGCACCGGCGCGCCCCACTTCCATACCGTGGTGGCACTGCCGAGATAGTCCAAGTCCGCAGGTTTGAGAGTGCCATCCGGGCTCTCAAGCCACGACTGTTGAGACCTAGGTGCAATCTCGCTGTAAAAATGCTGAGGGTACTCTGCCGTTTCCACCGCTTGGCAAAACTCGTCCCCATCCTTGGTGTTCTCCTGATAATACGACGGCCCGCCGGTGTAGTTCGGTTCTGGCTGGGAACCAGTGTCGCTGACGTTTGAACTTGGTGGGGACACGGGCTGTGTTGTCCGAGTGGTGTTGGTGGTCACAGCCGGCGCAGGTGCGTACCTCTGCACCGCCTCAATCGCCTTACGAGAGCCTTTGAGACCCAAAGTCATCGTCTTGAACTCGTTTTCTGCATAGCTGGCTTCGGTTTGATAACGAAACTTCACCGTGTCACCAGACTTAAACGCCTCCAACATGGCCGCCTGATTGCGTCCCGAAATGGGGATCCGAACCTGCGCGCTGTCACCATAGTCAATCAAACAGTTTTGGCCGCCGCAGCCATTCATATCCAACTCAGTGTCGCGCCCGTTGGCATGTTTCACCGACACCCCCATGAAGTGGATCATCGGATCATTCGAAACGCGGTACATGCCGTAATAGTACCCTCCGGTCTCCTGATCGCGTCCTAAGAACACCCGTGCCAACAAGCCGCCGTTCTGCACCAGATCATATCCCGCCTCACCGTCATTGTAGGCCCACCGACCAGACGAGGTTGCCGGTTGCGGTGTTGGCGCCGCGTCCTCAAGGGCGGCGGCCAGCCGGTCAATCATGTCCTGATCCGCTCCCAGAGCATATGCGTCTTCCAGCAACAGATCTGCCCGCGCAATGTTGCGTGACAGGAAAATACCCTCTGCAAAATAGATGCCAAGTTGGGCCGCGCCCTCGCCATACCCTGCCCGCATCGCCGCCTCAAAATAGTCGATGGCCAGATCGGCATTCGGATCCACCCCGTTGCCTTCCATATACTTCACACCGATATTGCTCTGCGCCACGGGATAGCCCGCATCCGCTGAGTCTTTCTGCAACTCCGCCACCGCCTCAATATCATCGGCGTAATACTGGCACCGCTCCGTGCCAAACACCCAGGCCAGATCGTTTTGCGCCACGGGGTGTTCTTCCATGATCGCGGCTTGCATCAGCTCCCGAAACGCACTGCTGTTTCCGTCACAGGCGTCATCAGACATCTTGTTGAATTTCTCTCGCGCAGGCTGCCAAAACGCCCCCGCATCTTCCGCCATCGCCACATCAGAGCTGCCAATCACGCCAGCAAGACAGGCCGAAAAAACCGCATATTTCATATCATCCCCTTTGCGCACCACGGCCCCAAACACCGCAACACCTGCCCCAGCGTAAGCCGAGGCAGGCGTTTTTGGCAAAGAAAATAACGTTTTGGCGTCTTAGAGCAGTGTTTCCAAGATATCGAAGCCTTTGCCCCAACCGCTGTCCATGTTGCCCATCATCTCGGCAAAACAGGCCGCTTCTTCCGCGCTGGCATCCACTGGAACCTGCTCCAACTTCACTTTGGTCTGCCCGCCATCTTCGGCAAATGTCACCGTGGTCAACAGCTTTTGCGGCCAGTTTGGCATCATGGGATTGGGGATTTGCAGCCACTCTGCATCGGTGCTGTGGTGCATCCAGACAATCTTCTCGCCATTGGCCACCTCTTGAAATTCCATGCGGCTGTAATCCGATTTCTCGCCCCATTTCATCTCATTGAGCCAGCGCCCGCCAGGACGCAAATCAAACTCGTGGATCACCGTTTCCACCCCTGGCCCGTACCAAACCGACAACAACTTCGGATCGCTGAACGTCTTCCACACCATTTCGGCGGGCGCTTCAAACGTGCGGTTGAACAAATAGATTGGTAAATCAGTCATCTTTCAAATTATCCTTTTCACTAGATTTCATCGTCTCGAGAAGCGCATCCAGCTGATCAAAACTGCCAGACCAGAACCGGCTGAACTGCTCCATCCACTCCACCGCTTCTTTCATCGGTGCCGCCTTTAAGTAGGCCGGGCGGCTTTGCCCCACCTGTCCGCGCTCAATTAACCCAGAAGCCTCCAACACCTTCAGATGTTTGGATACCGCCGGTTGGCTCATCTCAAACGGCTCTGCCAAATCCCGCACATTGGCTTCACCCTCACTCAACCGCGCCAAAATCGCACGGCGGGTGGGGTCTGCCAACGCGGCAAACACAGCGTTCAGCTCGGGGCTTTCATAACCAGGTAGTTTCATAACTCAATGGTTATGCATAAAGTCAAATTGAGTCAACACCCTTCGCCAGACCTCAAAACACATGTTTTCCCGCCAAGGTCGTTTTTGACCTAGACCCGCCCCCCGAATCCGCGCCATCTGCCCCCATGTCCCAGTCCCGTTCCACCTTGCCAATTGGCCCGCTCTCCGCCCTGATCGCGACGTTTTTCTTTGCGATCAATGATGCCGCCATCAAGTTCCTGTCTGGCGACTACGCCCTGCATCAAATTGTGCTGATCCGCTCGCTGATCGGCCTGACCATTTTGCTGATTGTGATTGTGCCGTTCCAAGGGGGTCTCTCCGCCTTGCGCACCCGACGCCTTGGCATGCACATGCTGCGCGGTCTCTGCGTGGTCTTTGCCAACACCACCTTCTTTCTGGGCCTGTCCGTGCTGCCACTGGCCGACGCCATGGCGGTGTTTTTCATCTCGCCCCTGTTGATCACCCTGTTTGGCGCGCTTCTGCTCGGTGAGGTCATCGGCCCGCGGCGCAAAGCCGCCGTGGTGGCCGGCATGATTGGCGTGTTGATCATGATCCGTCCCGGGGCCTCCGACTTCAACATCGCGCTGCTACTACCTTTGGTCTCTGCCGTCGCCTACGCGCTGCTGCACGTGCTAACCCGTAAAATTGGCACCACCGACAGCGCCGCCACGATGGCCGTGTTCATCCAAGTGGTGTTCATTGTTGTGGCAAGCATTGTGGGCCTGCTTCTGGGCCATGGGGCGTATGAAAACGCTGGCGGCGAGATGATCAGCTTCCTGCTGCGCGCCTGGCATTGGCCCGCATTGGGCGACTGGCCCATCCTGCTTTTGCTGGGATGCTCCATCGCCTTTGGCGGCTTTTTTATCTCCCAAGCTTACCGGGTGTCCGAGGCCAGCCTGATTGCGCCACTGGAATATGCCGCCCTGCCCGTGGGTGTGCTTTTTGGCATTGTGATCTTCAAGGAGTGGCCTGCTCCCACCACATGGATTGGCATGGCACTGATCACCGGCGCGGGCCTATTTGTCTTCTGGCGCGAAACCAAAGTCAGTAGCGCTCCCATTCCCGATCGACCGCGAGTCCGCCGCTAGGACAAAACCCACGAATCCCAGTTTGCTTCCGTGTTTGCACTGACTAAGGTCGGCGCAAGCATTTCACTTCAGGGGCAAACTATGTCGCAAATTGACGCCGTGATTTTTGACATTGGCAATGTGCTGATCCAATGGCAGCCGGAAAACTTCTATGACCGCACTGTCGGCGAAACCCGCCGCCGCGCTTTCTTTGCCGACACCAACATCCATCACCACCATGAACAGATCGACGCCGGGGCCTCTCTGCCTGGCATGATCGAAAGCCTCGTGCCGCGGTATCCCGAATATGAGGCTGAACTGCGCATGTGGAACGACAACTGGAACGACCTCGCCGCTCCGGCCATCCCGCATTCCGTGCGCCTTCTGGACGCGCTGGTCGACAAAGGCGTGACCGTCTTCACCCTGACCAACTTCGGCCACGACAACTTCCCGCTCTCGCAAGCGGTCTACCCCTTCCTCAACCGTTTCAGTCGCGAATATGTCTCTGGCCGCCTGAAGCTCATCAAACCCGACCCGGCAATCTACGCCCATGTCGAGGCCGACTGCGGCATCGCCCCAGAGCGCCTGCTGTTCGCCGATGATCGGGCTGACAACATCGCCGCCGCCGCGGCACGTGGTTGGCAAACCCATCTGTTTGAACATCCACAAGGCTGGGCCGACCGTCTGGTCTCCGAAGGCCTGCTCACAAAGGAAGACGCCCAATGACCACCATCATCTCCTTTGACGAGGGCGAAAAGAACATCAACTGGCTTGGGCTGACCGACGCGCTTGCTGCGGGCCATGCCCTGCCCAAGGCGGAAATCTCCGACAGCTTCCTCTATCGCGGCAAGGATACTTTGTTGCAACGCCAAGCCTGGATCGACGGGCTGGGCATCGCCGTGAAATCCGCGACCATCTTCCCGGACAACCCGTCTCAGGACGTGCCAATGATCCACGGCGCGATGACGCTGTTTGACGACGCCCATGGCATCCTGTCGGCACTGATCGACTTCCACCTCGTCACCAAATGGAAAACCGCCGGAGACAGCCTCTTGGCCGCCCGCCGCCTTGCCCGCCCGAACAGCTCCAAAATCCTGATCGTTGGCGCAGGCACCGTGGGCCGCAACCTGCACGCCGCCTACTCCGCCGTCTTCCCCAACGCAGAATTTAGCGTCTGGAACCGCACACAGGCCAATGCCGAAAAAATGGCCTCCGAAATTGACGGCCTGAACGTCGCCACCAATCTCGAACAGGCCGTGGGCGAGGCGGACATCGTGACCTCCGCCACCATGTCCACCGAACCAACCCTGCGTGGCGACTGGCTGCAACCGGGCCAGCACATCGACCTGATTGGCGCCTACCGCCCCGACATGCGCGAAATCGACAACACCGCCCTCACCTGCGCCAGCCTGTTTGTCGACAGCTACGGCACCACGCTGGATCACATTGGCGAGTTGAAAATCCCACTCGCCGACGGCGTGATAACTCGCGAAGACGTGCTGGCCGACTACTACAGCCTCGACAGGTTCACACGCAGCTCGGACGAGGAAATCACCCTGTTCAAAAACGGCGGCGGGGCACATCTCGATCTGATGACCAGCCGCTATATCCTGGACCAATGGCAAGCGGCACAATCTTAAGCCGATCCTAAAGCAAAGGCCGCTGCGGTAACCCGCAACGGCCTCAAAAACACCCCACCTCCGCAAAACAGTCGCGATACCGACGTCATACCTACTTGATTTTTGCGGGTTAACGCAGCCTACGCAGTCGCCCCAGCTGGCGCACTCGGCGACCGGTTCTCGCGGATCGGCAGATGCACAATTGCACTAAACGCCCCCACACCCACACCAACCCACCAAACCATCGTGTAGTCGCCGTAGAGGTCATACATCCGACCACCCAGCCACACGCCAAGGAAACTGCCCAGCTGGTGGGAGAAGAACACAATCCCATACAGCGTGCCCATGTAGCGCAGACCATAAAGATGGGCCACAAGACCAGAGGTCAGCGGCACAGTTGCGAGCCACAGTGAGCCCATCACCACCGAGAACACCACCACACTCATCGGTGTGATTGGCATCAGAATAAAGATCGCCGCAGCCAGCGTGCGCCCGGTGTAAATCCCTGCCAGCAAGTACTTTTTCGGAAAATGTTTACCCGCCCAACCGGCCAGCAACGTCCCGCCAATATTGGCCAGACCAATCAGCGAAATCGCCACCGCGCCCAGCGTAGACGTCGAGGTGATGCCCATATTTGCCAGCGTTGATCCCGCCGCAATTGGCCCACACATCTCCGCAATCATCGCCGGGAAATGTGCGGTGACAAAGGCGAGCTGATAGCCACAGCTGAAGAAGCCCAGGAAGATCAACGTGTAAGACGGATCCTTAAAGGCCCGCTTCAGGATCGTGCCCATGCTCTCCTGCAGCTCTTCTTTGCTCGCCGCAGCTGGCGCTCGCATCGCAGGCAAAAGCAGCAAAACCGACAAAATCGCCGCCGCAAACACCGCAAAAGTCTGCTGCCAAGTCATGAACGACAGCATCCACTCCGCCATCGGCGCGCCAAACACCTGACCGGCGGATCCAGCTGCGGTGGCAATCGCCAACGACATGGAGCGGTTCTCATCCGAACTGGCCCGGCCGACCACCGCAAGGATCACACCAAATCCCGTGCCCGCAATGCCAAATCCCACAAGGATTTCAAGCATCTGATGCGCTTCCGGCGTCACCGCAAACGACGACAAAACCAGCCCCACCGCATAGACCAACGCACCAATAATGATGGCTTTGCGATCCCCAATCTTTTCAGCAATTGCGCCAAAAATTGGCTGCCCAAAACCCCAGGCCAGGTTCTGAATCGCAATCGCTAGAGAGAACTCACTGCGCAACCAGCCAAACTCTTCAGCAATCGGGATTTGAAACACCCCAAAACTGGCCCGAATGGCAAAGCTCACAAGGATGATGATACAACCCACCATCAAAACCGGGGTCATCAACGGGGTCTTCTCATTCATCATCTCACTCCTGTTCGCGCGTCGCAAACTCTGAACAAATGAACGACCCTAGGTCAATTCAGCATTTGTTCACTCCCTCATAACAGTCTGTCATAGGGTCCGGCGCGGCCCTTTTCCTCACGCTCTCAATTGGCTAAGGGACATGTATGGATAGCTTGCCCGAGATTTACGCCGCCCGCGTGGCTGACGGAACCCTGCATGCCGACGACGCCCAAGTCGCGGTGCTGCCGGAACTGGAACGTATCCGCGCGGAAGTGTCCAAACCCGTCCCCAAAAAATGGTTCCGTAAATCCACACCAGAGCCGGTGCGTGGACTCTACCTCTGGGGTGGCGTAGGGCGGGGCAAATCCATGTTGATGGACCTGTTTGTCGACAGCCTCACCGTGCCGGTACGTCGCGTACACTTCCACGCCTTTATGCAGGAAATCCACGAGGCCATGCACAAGGCCCGCGTCCAAGGCGTTGAAGACACAGTCAAGCCGGTGGCCAGGGCTGTGGCCGACAGCGTGCGCGTGCTGGCGTTTGATGAAATGCAGATCACCGACATCACCGATGCGATGATTGTGGGGCGCCTGTTTGAACAGCTATTCGAGGCCGGTGTGGTGATTGTCACCACCTCCAACCGCCCCCCCGATGACCTCTACAAAAACGGTCTCAACCGCCAGCTTTTCTTGCCCTTTATCGCCCTGATCAAAGAGCAAATGCGCAGCTGGGAGTTGGTCAGCCCAACGGATTACCGTCAGAATCGCCTTGCGGGAAATCAGGTCTATTTCGTGCAAGCCGGGTCTGAGGCGCGCGCGCAAATCCGAACCATCTGGGAGGACCTCACCGGCGGCGCAGCCGAACCGCTTGTGCTCACCGTGAAAGGCCGCGAAGTCACCCTGCCCGCCTACCGAAACGGCATTGGCCGTGCGAGTTTCTTTGACCTCTGCGGTAAGATGCTTGGACCCGGTGACTATCTCGCTGTGGCCAATGCAGTGAAGGTGCTGATCCTCGAAGACATCCCCACCCTCAGCCGCAACAACTTCAACGAGGCCAAGCGCTTCGTGACCCTGATCGACGCGCTTTATGAGGCCAAGGTCCGCCTAATCTGTTCCGCTGCCGCGGAGCCGGAAATGCTCTACCTCGAGGGCGAAGGCATCTTTGAATTTGAACGCACCGCCTCGCGCCTGCGTGAAATGCAAGACGCCGATTGGGGCAAAGACGCCTAGATCTCCACAGAACCGAACCACAACACAAAAAGCCCCCGAGGGGGCTTTGAGACGCATCCAAATTCTTGGGAAATGGCAGGGGCACCAGGGTTCGAACCCGGGACCTACGGTTTTGGAGACCGTCGCTCTACCAACTGAGCTATACCCCTAACGTGGGGTGTTTCGTAAGGCACCGCCGCGCCGGTGGCAAGAGGGAAAACGCGCAAAAATGGCAAGACTGGCCAGCTTTGATTTGGCCCTGTAAGAGAGGTGCGCACTCAAGAGGTTGTTGCCCAATGTCGCTCAAAAAATCGCTCCGCCACCTGCGCAAAAAAATCGCCAACAGCCCGCGTCTCAACCATGCGGTCGAAAGTCTCTTGGCTGGCTACGTGCGATTCGCCTTTCGGACCTCTCACTTTGAGCGCTCCGGATGTGAGCAATTGGACGCCTGTCTGGCGCGCGGCGAGGTTGTGATCACCACAGTCTGGCATCAACGTCTGATCCTTGGCCCCTACATGGTGAATGCGCCGCAAGGCACCCGTGTCTGCTCGTTAACCTCCGCCTCACGCGCTGGCCGTCTTGCCGGGCAAATCCTCGTGTGCCTTGGCTGGGAAACCATCCCAATGTCGAGCCGTCAGCGTCACGTGACCCTGTCGCGCGAAGTGCTCAAACGCACCCGCGAAGGCTGCTCTCTGGGCGTCGTGCCCGACGGGCCGCGCGGCCCCGCCCGCGTTGCCTCCACTGTGCCCCTGATCTGGGCACGGTCTACTGGCGCCCGGGTGTTCACACTGGCCTTTGCCCAAAAACGCGTTTTGCGCCTGCCAACCTGGGACAAACAGATGCTGCCCCTGCCCTTTAGCCGGGGTGTGATCACCTGTCAGGAATGGACTGATGATGTGCCGCGCAAACCCACCGATGACCAAACCGAAGCCCTGCGCCTGAGCCTAGAGCGTGCGTTGGACGAAATCACCGACGCTGCGGATGCAGCACTTGGGAAACCATCTGAGAATCCAAAAACACCTGCCTAATCCCAACATAAAGGCAGTGTCTGCGTTTCTAAATGATGGCCCCAAAGCTGCCTTCAATGTCTACTCTGCGGGACATTCCGGACGTCCATTGCAAGCAACCCCATTAAAGCTTCCAGCCCAGAACTGAGCACGATTAGGGCTTTGCATTGCTGCAGGCCCGCCCGCCATCTCGGACACTCGCTGCAACCACAAATCAGAACAGCAATAAACAGCGATATTGTGGGCAAAACGACTGTCGCTGCGAGTCTGGCAAGCTCCTTTACCATCGGAAACGCAACAACTGAGTCCTTTTGTGGTGTCTGAACACTGACTGACACACACCGCCAAGCGATGGCCTTTTGGAGCACATGGGTAGCAGACGGGGCGCAACGGGCTTGGAAACTTGAAACTGCGGGCCGTTCATGTAGGTTTTCGATGAATATTGGGGAAACATCATGAACATACGCGTCCTTCTTCTTGCCTCAATGCTACTTCTCCCTGTGGTCTTCGGCAGTTCTGTTACCGCCGAAAGCTGGAGAACTGTGAGCCGAGGTAGCCAGCATATGGCCATCTACAAAGATGTGGTGGTTGTCGAATACAATCCCAATGCCGAGCAGTGGTACATTGCCTTTGGCATTCGTGCGAATGCAGATGTAAGCAGCCCCAGGGTGAAAGTGACCGCATCTAACGGATCGTCTAAGCTTTTCAACGTGAACACTGATCTCATTCAAGTGACGCCACGGCCCGAAGCAGGGATCAATATCTTAGCTTTCCCGATCAACCACGACATCCTTGAAGTGTTACAATCACATTCTTCTCTCTCTCTGACACTCGGAGAGGATCAGTATGTTAGCCCCCTGACAGGTTCTCGCGTAGCGATTTCAACTGCTCTGAACCGCGTCGCGCATGACGCTGCGGTTGCGGACGATGAACAGCACGCCATCGCTCAAGCTGAGTCAGATGCCGCTCAGGCCAAAGCCCGCCAAGCAAGGGCCGTTCCGCTGGGCGGGGTCCAACACTGGACCTACAGGGGCCAGAGAAACGCGGGGACCGTGGCGGAAGCCTATGAGGCATCGGCCAGCGTGGATGATGACATCATGAGCCTGGTCTACTTTCCTGTAGATGATGCATTTTCCCTCTGGTTCACCTACAACGGAACTCAAAGCTTCAGCCAGAAACACGCCCAAAGAGCTGAGATATTCATTCGTACCCGTGAGGTGTCTGGGGGCGGACGCTACGAGAGCGACTATGTGTTTAAGGGGCGCACCGTGGCACAGCCCGATCACGACCCAACGCAACCACAATTTGTTGTCACAAAACTGGTGCCAGAAGACATTCGCGCCCTGCGTCTACACGATGGCAATGACATCGGCGCAGGGTTTTTCATAGGAGACGATTGGACGACTTATCGACTGTCGGGCAAAGACATATGGAAGTCGTTTGTTGAACTGGCCGTCGCCGTAAACCGCACAGACCTGTTACAGTAAGCTTCCCTCCAGACGATCGCTTTCGCATTGCTTATGCCGCGACGGTATGGCCAGCTACGCCACAGCTCGCGAAAACAGTGTACTCGCGCTTTCTGCCCCTTAATTTCCAAGTTGCACTATGCAGCAATCGGCATAATGGGCTCAAACCGGACTTTCGCCACAAGTATGTTGTGACACAATGGCCTTTCCTCACGTCCCAAGCAAAAAGGCCGCCCATTGGGCGGCCTTTCCGTAGTCTGTCGTAGGAATTACGCTAAGCGCAATTACTCAACGATTTTAGATACAACACCGGAACCCACGGTGCGGCCGCCTTCGCGGATCGCGAAGCGCAGGCCTGCTTCCATGGCGATTGGTGCAATCAGCTCAACGTTGAACTTCAGGTTGTCACCAGGCATCACCATTTCGGTGCCCGCTGGCAGCTCAACGGTGCCGGTCACGTCGGTGGTCCGGAAGTAGAACTGTGGACGGTAGTTCGCGAAGAATGGCGTGTGACGGCCACCTTCATCCTTGGTCAGGATGTAGGCTTCGGCTTCGAACTTGGTGTGTGGG
>UNRJ01000006.1 GCA_900537125.1 Rhodobacteraceae bacterium Alg238-R152
AACTCTAGATTACCAGTATTAGAGGCAGTTCCGGGGTTGAGCCCCGGGATTTCACCCCTAACTTAATAATCCGCCTACGTACGCTCTACGCCCAGTAATTCCGAACAACGCTAACCCCCTCCGTATTACCGCGGCTGCTGGCACGGAGTTAGCCGGGGTTTCTTTACCAGGTACTGTCATTATCATCCCTGGCGAAAGAGCTTTACGACCCTAAGGCCTTCATCACTCACGCGGCATGGCTGGATCAGGCTTGCGCCCATTGTCCAAGATTCCCCACTGCTGCCTCCCGTAGGAGTCTGGGCCGTGTCTCAGTCCCAGTGTTGCTGATCATCCTCTAAAACCAGCTATAGATCGTAGACTTGGTAGGCCGTTACCCCACCAACTATCTAATCTAACGCGGGCCAATCCCTCTCCGATAAATCTTTCCCCCGAAGGGCGTATAAGGTATTACTCTCAGTTTCCCGAGGCTATTCCTTAGAGAAGGGTATGTTCCCACGCGTTACTAACCCGTCCGCCGCTCACTCCGAAGAGTGCGCTCGACTTGCATGTGTTAAGCCTGCCGCCAGCGTTCGTTCTGAGCCAGGATCAAACTCTCAAGTTGAAAAGCAATTGCTTGCTTATCCTTGACGTTCGAACCTCTGCACATCGCATCCAGGAGGCTAATCCTGAATGCACTCATACCGTTTGGTTGTGCTTCAGTTTCCAAAGAAACAAAAGCCGTCCAAACAGTGAAGCTGTTGAAACTCTATCATCGACCTCGAAAGGCCTAAGAGCCGATATGCAGGTGTTTGTTCATCGAAATGAACCAAACCGCCCTCATATCTCTTCAGTGTATTCTATTTTCAAACAACGTCGGAACCGAAGCCCCAGAGACAAAATCAACCGACCGCGCTACTAACTTACTAGCGCAACCCGCTGACAATCCTCAATCTTTTTTGAAACTTCCCAATCCAGAGCCTCGCTCCGATCCAGTCCGTCCCGCCGTTGTGCGCCTCAGCGCCGCCGGTGAAGGGGGTTCTAAGGTTATACCAACAAAGCCGCAAGCGCTTTTTTCACCTTTCCGCAAAAAACAACCAACTTTCCACAAAATCCAACAATATCAACACCCTAAGCAGACCGCCTCCGCAAACAAATACAAGAAACACAACAAACACAGTGAACAAATCACCCGCAGAGCCACTTATCCACAGACTCACACAGAGACTCAGGCCAGACTCACCTCGCAACACCAAACATAAACCCGCCTTAACCAGACAGACCCCGCAAAAAACAACGTCGGTAATACGGCAGTATCGCAGCTGTATCCCAACGGTGCAGAGATGAGGCAGGAAGACTGGCCTTTCGAAACGGTGAAGACAAAGGCCGATGGGGAGCTCAATCGTTAGGCGCTTGAGCCTAAAAGCGCTACGCTGGCGCAGCCCCATATCTTACACATCGGAACCGTCATGACTGTGACACTGGAATTTGTCTCCGCCCTGCCCGACCCAGATGCTTTTGAGACACTCATGCTGGAATACTACACCATCATGGCGTCCAAGCTATCGGATGCCGGGGGACCGAAGCTGTCTGCCGACGCACTCGCGCGGGACACACTTACCCATATGCCGGAGCTGCTGCCGCCCGATGGGCGCACCTTACTGGCGCATGACGAGGCTGGCAGATTGATTGGCTGCGGCGTCTTGCGCAAAGTGCGGCCAGATGCGGCGGAACTGAAGCGCATGTTTGTGCGTCCCGAGGCACAGGGTCTTGGGCTGGGACGCAAATTGTTTGAGATGCGGATCGACGCGGCCCGGGAGATGGGCTGCAGCACTCTCTATGCGGACACTGTCAAAGGCAATCGCGCCATGTTGTCGATGTATGAGCGACTTGGGTTTGACTATATCCCCCGCTATCCCGAAAACGCCAACCCGCCTGGTCTTGGTCCCTATCTGGTGTATCTGGAACGTCGCGTCACATAAGCCGGTGCGCCTGATCTCATCGATCAGGCGTCTTCTTTGGTGTCATTGCTCTGTTTGGGCGCGCCCACGTAGCCCGACACCGCTTGCAGGATGCGGAAAGCTGTTGAGGCGTCGTTTTCGACCACGGCCATGAACTCACTTTCGCCCAAACGCAGCATCTCCAGGTCGGTCTTGGCATACATGTCGAGCGCCCGCTTCTCTTTGCGCAGCAACGCCAGTTCGCCAACCAAAGTCCCTGCCCCAGCTTCGGCCACCACATGGGATTCTCCATCCGGGGTGCTGTAGCCCAACCCCGCTTCCCCCTCGAGGATCAGATATGCGCCATCAGACGGATCATCCCCCATATGGAAGACATACTCCCCGGCGGGCGCACTGTGCCACTGTGCCCCAAAAGCCAGCAGACGCATTTGCCGACGGGACAGCCCGGCAAACATATCCGCAGAGGTCAAGGCGCGCATTTTGCGGCGCAAGTCGGCACTGGCCGCATTATCGGTGTCATCCACCGCAGCCACACCGCTGTCTTTCAGGCGACCATGTTCCAGCTCCAACACAAGATCAAAGCTGTCCGCATCCTCAAATTCCTCTTCGAGATAGAGGAAAGTGGTGTTGGGCAGCAACTCGCGCAGGTTGGCGATGGTATGTGCTGCCTGACCTTCGTCATGATTTGCCAAGCATCGGTTGAGGATCATCACATCCGGTTTTTTGATTGCTGCGCGACTGATGGCGAGGGGTTCAGAGAACGCGGCCGGAAGACCCGCTCCGCCAATGCCCGTCGGCACAGCAAACAACAGCTCGGCCACCTCTTGTTTCATGCCGGCCTCAGCCAAAGTTTGCGCAACAATATCGCGAATTTGCTCTGCACGAGGACCAGCAGAGGCGGCCAACTTGCCAAAGATCGCGTTTTCCAAAACCGTGAGGCCGGGGGCGTAGCGGTCTTCGCGCAGCGGCGCAAAGTACACCGCTGTCCATTCCGACAGCTTTTGCGCCTCAACGTGGCGCAATTCCAGAATAGTTTGTTTGAGGTCTTCGCCAAAACCCGCGCCAATGCGTTCTGCGGACACCAGCAGCGGCAGCGAAATCATTTGCTCCAGCTCTTCCTGGGTCATATTGGCCAGCCGGACGTCGCGGCTTTTGGCAAAAAGTTCCACGTTGCGGGTGAAGTCGTCCGGATCAAAGCCAAGCTGTTGGAATAGCGGGTGGTCGGTGCCATCCACGCCAAAGGTCTGGTTCAGCATCTCCACAACTTCGCGGCTCATACGCAGGATGCTCTCTTCGATGCCAAGCTCTTGCAGCAGTTTCAGGAATTCGCTGATACGTTGCTCTCGACCGTCGGTGATGACCTGACGCGGGGTAGCAAAGAACAGGTTGGCGGCCACCGGCAGCGCCGGGTTGTATTGCTCCCGATCAAAGCGGAAGTAAGATTTGGTCAGGCCCGCCTTATCCAACGCCTCACGAATTTGCGGCCGCAGATCCACAAGGGTTTGCGCCAGTTCGGCGTGGTCACTTTCGACAAATGGCTGATCAAGCCCCTTGCGGAACAGCGCGTTGCCCGCACCGGTGGCATCCATCACGGCAACCCACCATGCGTGCACATCATCTTCGTTGGCCAAATCCCCCAGCGTCGGGTTCACCCAGTCGGAATAGAGCCGATCGAGACTGTTGCCTGTGCGCTTGGACTCATAGGCCCGTTTTTTCTCTTCTGCCTCGCCCATTGGATCCGGGCGGTCTGTGATTGGTCTCTGCTTCAACGGCATCAGCACGTTGTCGCCAAAAGTGCCTTCAAACACATAGGGCGACGGATCAGCGTAGCCAATGCGAGTGGCAATCACCCGCTGGTGCAGATCATTGAGTTTCACCCCGCCAATTTCCAACGCGCCACTCAGCGGTGTGATTTCTCGGGTGAACAGTTCAGCCACCGCGCGGCGTTCTTCGGCGTCTTGTGAGCGGATGCCGATCACCGCACCTTGGCGCACAGTGGTAGAGATGTTTTCCAGTACGCTGTCCCCATCATGGTCGCGCACATAGACGTCTTTGAGAACAATATCGCCGGTCAGACGTGGGATGTCCTCGGGCTCGTTTTCAATCAGCTCTTCATCCACCATGCCCGACGGACCAAAGCGGTCGCCAATCAAATGCCAGCGCAGGGACAAGTCCGCCACACGGTTGTAATAGTTCAAAAGCTCTTTCCACGGAGAGGAGAGATCTTTGTAGGCGGCAAGCGCCGCAACCAGCGCGCCAAGCGTCACCTGGCCACGGATCACCAGAAGGCCGCCAACGAGATAAAAGAAGAAAGGTGTCAGTTGCGTGATGAAGTTGTTGAGGAACTTCATGAAAAACTTCTTCTTGTAGATCGACAAGCGGATCAGGAAGAGCGTTCCCAGACGTCTGGTGACCTGCGACAGGCGATAGCGCCAGCCGCCGTTGCCACGCAGCTCTGGCGTGCCGGTGGCGGTTTCGCCAATCTCTGCTGCGAGGTGGCGAACCTGTACAATGCGGTCTTTGTTCAACAGGTTGATCTGCCGCTGCAACTTGGGAATGATCCAGGCTTGCAAGGGGATCAGCGCGATGGCCGCAAGACCAAACCAGACGTTTTGCAGAAACAAAAAGGCCAGAATGGTCAACATCTGTCCGGCCTGCATCACCGGCAGGCTGATCGCATCGCCCATCATGCCCCCCAGCGGCTCGGCTTCCGCTGTCACCATACTGACCATCTCGCCTTGTGAGGTGCGGCGCAGATACGGCTGAGGGAATCGAGTGATGCGCGAAATCAGAGTGAAGCGATAGCGGCGCAACATGCGCTCAGACAGCACACCTTTCATTGTGTTGATGCGCATTTTCATCAGCCCGTGCACCAGCACCGCCAGCAAAAACAGGAAGCTGAGCATGATCAGGTAGTTTTCCTGCGTCATCTCCCAATTGTACACGTCAATATAAGAGGTATCTGCATCAATCGCGTCGTTGATGATACGTTTGGGCAGCTCCAACGTCAGGAACTGCAGCGGGAAAAGGCACACCGTGAGCGCCAAAAGGGCCATCTGGTCACGTTTCGAATACTTCCAGATGAAGGCAAATAATGAGCGTTCTATACCGTCTACTCCCGGTTTGCAGCACGGGCTTCGCGCCGTCCCATTTGGCAAAGGCTACCAATGGAGGTGGGGCCTGTTCAAACGGATTCTTACTGGAAGTTTGGCAGAGTGAAAACAGAGGTTTGCTGTTCCCTGATTCTCCCGCTAGTCTCTTTTCAGAACTTAGGATGGGGCAGAGGTCTATGGACCAGATCACGACAGTCTTGTTGCTGGTCGCGGCATTTCAGATCAAACACTTGGTGGCGGATTTTTTCCTACAGAACGCCAAGATGATCATGGGCCGCGAGAAATACTGGCACATGGGACGCACACAGCATGCGGGCATCCATGCGGCGTTTTCTGTTGTGGTTTTGGCGCTGTTTGGTGCCAACCCAATGCTGATTTTCTGGATGGTGCTCATAGAGTTCATCGTGCACTTTCACATCGACTGGGCCAAGGCGCGCTATTCTGTGGATCGCGAACTGCGTCCCGATCAGCCGCTCTACTGGTATGCCATGGGCACCGACCAAGCGCTGCACCAGTTGACCTATCTTGTGATGATCTGGGCGCTGTTTGCCTGTCAGTGAAGGCTGACTAGGCTGTAAAAATATCCACGATGGCGTGGATATCATGCGTTTCACTCACCACAAATACCCGTATTTTTTGTCCCGACGGAGCTGTCACGATCACTTGTACTGATGTTTCCACCAAAGCTGGAGACAGGAAACGTGCGCGCAGTTCTTGGATTTTCTTGTTTGGATGCACGTGCACAAAGGCCGCTTCCGCCAAAGCACAAAGCAACATGCCTGGGGCAATCACATCACCAAAGCCAGCCGTTCGTGCGGCACCAGCATCAACGTGCAACGGATTGGGGTCGTTGGCGAGCTTAACATAGGTCGCGATGCACGCAGCACTGAGCGGCAAGGAGCTCAAAGTGATCGCCTCCTGCCCGATCATCCGTGGCTGCAGTTTGGGCGCACTCATGGCGCGGATGGTGATTGGTGTAAGGAAACGCACGCGGGTTTCCATCTCAGCGTCGGCACCGATCAGCTGAAAAGTGTATCGCGCAGCTAAGCTGTCACTTTCATTGAGCAGGACTACTTGTGTACCTGCGATCAGTGGATGGTCAAAGGGCGCGGTGAAGCGCTGAGATTCTTGTATGGCGTAAGTACCGTCAGGCGCAGAAAAACTATGCTGGACAGCCTTAAGCGCAGGGTCGCCCAACAGCAAGACAGCGCGGGTGAGTGGTTGGATGTCTAAAACGCGCGGGCTTAAAAGGTCGGAGAGAAGTTCGCGCAGCACCTTGCAATCCGCGGCGGTGACGCCCTTCTGCAACGTGAGGACAGCCTTGGAAACGTCAGGCTTGCTCATACGCTTTGGCTATCAAAGTGGCGTTGATGCCGCCAAAGGCCAGCGAATTGGACATCACAGCTTTGAGCGGCGTGGATTTGGCCACGTTGGGCACCGGTTCCAGGCCAATTTTGGGGTCCACCTCAGTGAAGTTGATGGTCGGCGGCACCGATTGGCGTCGCAAAGCGCCGATGGCAACGATCATTTCCAACGCGCCTGCTGCGCCCAGGGCATGTCCGTGCACCGGCTTGGTGGCGGAAATCTGCACACCAGCGAGATCGTCGCCAAACACCTCTCGCAGGGCAACCGCCTCATTAACGTCGTTGGCAACTGTTCCAGTTCCATGAGCGTTTACATAGCCAATATCCTCAGGGGCAAGATTGGCTGTCTTGAGGGCCATGCGCATACAGGTTGCTGCGCGGGCGGGATTGGGCCGTAGAAGATCTCCGGCGTCCGAATTTGTGCCAAAGCCAACCAACTCACAGAGAATAGGGGCGCCACGCTCTTGTGCGCTTTCTAGGCTTTCAAGAACAAGGATGCCGGCACCCTCTCCTAAAATCATACCATTGCGGTCTTTGCTGAACGGACGGTTCACATCGGCGGTCATCACGCGAAGGAGTTCCCAGACCCGAAACACGCCACTTTCCAGACAACCTTCGGAACCGCCCGCAATACAGCGGTCGACTTGGCCAGCCGCGACCATTTGGTAGCCCATGCCAATGGATTGGCTGCCAGAAGAGCAGGCTGTGGCGAGGCAGAGCGCGGGGCCAGTGGCCCCAAACTCCATCGAGACCCAGCTTGCAGCGGCGTTGTTCATAATTTTTGGCACCGACATTGGATCAAGCCGCATGGAGCCTTCGCGGCCAAGTTTGAGATAGTTGATGTTGAGGGTTTGCCCTCCCCCAAAACCGGACCCAATCGACACCCCGCAGGCTTCGCCAAAGTGTTCCTCTGACAGACCGGCCTGAGCCACAGCTTCGCGGGCGGCAGTCAGGGCGTATTCAGCCACCGGTTCGCGCATGCGATGGGGTTTGTCGCCCAACACTTGCGCCAAGTCGGCTTTGGACAGGCGGGCTGCGGTTTTCACACGCTGCGCATCTAGATCGTCAAAATGGATGGATTTGACACCTGACATGCCAGTCTGTGTTGCGTCGGTTAGAACGTCGGCTCCGATGCCGCAGGCGGAGACGGCGCCTTGGCCGGTGACAACGACGCGCCTCACGCCTCAGAGGCCTGGTGTTCTTCGATTTTGGAGATCGCGAGATCCAGCAGATCTTGCACCGTCACCACGTCGGTCAACTCGTTGTCCACCGAGACATACGCGCCGTATTTTTCCTCAATCGCCATGAGGATCATCACAAAATCGGCCGACTGGATGTCCAGCTCCTCAAGTTTCTTTTGTGGTGTGATTTCAGAAGGTTCCACCATGCCTTCCTGCGCAACCATCTGCAGCAATTCTCGGGTCAGCGTGTCGCGATCGGTGCTCATCGGCGTCCTTCCAGTCGTCAAAGTCTTTATGCAATCACCCACCAAAAAAGTGGCAAGTGTGTTGAGTTTAGAAGGCAATTCGGAAAGTTTCCAGACGGAACTTTGGGCGCATTTTGCACGTCGGTATTGCATCGGTATCGCGTCTGTATCGCGGAGGTGCAAAAATTGACATGCACGTCAGGCTACATGCCGGGATCAACCGGCTCAATCACCGTGCCACCGCCCTCTACCCAGTCTTTGAAGCCACCCAGATTATGGACCTCGGCGTAGCCCATGTCCTTGAGCAGCTTGCCCGCCAGCGCGGCGCGGCCACCAGAGGCGCAGTGCAGGATCACCGGCCGGTCAAATTGCAGCTCCGGGTCATGGAACGGCGTGGCGGGATCGGCGCGGAACTCCAACATGCCGCGTGGAATGTGGTGACTGCCTTCCGCGCGGCCATTGGCGGCGAGCTCCGGCGCGTCACGCACATCCAGCAGCAGCGCACCGGCGGCGACTTTGGCCTGCGCCTCAGGGATGGTGATTTTGGGAACAACGGCATGCGCGGCTTGCACAAGATCAGCGGCGGTGGTTGGCATCGGGAGACTCCTCTGGTGTGTGTGCCAAAGGGTAAGCATGGGGCGGGCGCCTGTTAAGAGGGCATCGCAAAGCTATGACAAAAAAGAAGGCGCCAGGTGATGAGCGGCAGCGGATCCAAACACGACCCATGCCCACGACCTGACGCCTTCGTTTTGAATGTGCACACCGCCCGGTTGGGCCAAGTAGCAGACACATTCATTGCGCGCTGTCCCGATTTTCCGGCTTCCGAAGAAGCCGTGATGTGGCCCCAAACGGGGCCCATCCCATCCGGGCCAGTGCAGCGGGATTTACTTGCGCTGCCCCCTTGGACGTCCCGGTCCAAAACGATCAGCGCACGCACTCCCCCCAAACCGACGCTCAAAGCACCGTGTAGGTGAGGCGCACTGCACGTGCCTACCCTCTACGTGGTGTTGTCCCTTCTTCCCATCGGCCACCGCTCAGGCATATGTGCCACCGTCCTGTGCTGCGTTGACACGCCACCGTAGGATGCGAGTGGCAGGTCAGCGTGCATATTTCGGCCAGCTATCCGTCGCGTGTTCCAGCGGGGGTGGCTTTGACAAGCCTTGCGAGTTGGGCCGGATGACCGGCCCTGCCCCGCCCCGATAACTGGAGTGCTTAAAGCATATCTCCGGAAAACCTCAGCGTCCCGCGCCGGACCTTGCGATCCCTTGCGTTGGATTAAGACTGGGTCAGAGAGGCCGAGTCGGGCAAGAGATTTTTGTAGGCCACTGGGGGTAAGGCGCTGGGGAAGCTTGGGGATTTCCTGTGGATAAGCTGGGGATGGGTTGGGAAAGGTGAGATTTGTGGGGGATTTGGGGGAGGATGGATATTTATGCGTGCCGCATGGGCTGAATTGGGGTGGGACAGGTTGCGGGCGGTGTGGCGGACGTGTTTGGCGGGTGTTTTGATGGTTGTGGCTCGCAATAGAGGGGAGCGCCTGACCCTGAGTGGGTGCTGAAAACGCCCTCCCGTGGGGAGGGTCGGGCGTCTCGGAATTGAACCAGTGGATCAATTCAGGCCTGAACGGGCGAAGGCTATGGGCTGATTTGAGTTAAGACCGATTGCACTGAAGTGTCGAAACTACGTTTGGCCATCAATATGAAGCTTCATATGCTACAAAAAAACGCTTCAGAACCATCAATAGAGACAAGAAAAAATGGAACGACAAAAAAATCAAGGCACCGTCCAATACACTTACTTGGTTCGGGTCCTTTCCCGTCGGGTCCATAAGACACTCGAATGCAAAGAGAAACAGAGCCAAGGCGCTTATTAAGATAAGATATGACGTGTTTGCGCTGAAGCCGCGCAAGAACTCATTGAACACGTCATCCTTTTTTTGCCTGACACTGGCTTCAATTTTTGGCAGCTCGCGGTAGCTATCGGATCGTCTTAGCGTAAACAGCCCTATCTGTGCACTGAACAACAATGCCGAGAAGATTGCAAACACAGTTACCAACAAGTCTCGCAACTCAACGGAGATCGAAGCGGAGCTTCGAAAAAAGGGGACACTGGCAGCGGCGGGAACGAGGAAAAACACTACGAAATTTATTAGATTAACAATCCAGCCATCATCGAAAATGCTTCGAAAATGAGAATGTACAATTGCAAAAATATTAATTTTTCCCAAGACCTATCTCCTTCACAACTCCCTCAATCAAGTCGTCTGTGATTTCAAAAAAATCTTCTTCCTTTGGATGCCCGCCAATCTTTTTTACTTCGTCATCCAAGTCGATTAAGCCCGTTCCTCTTGCGGGGCCGCTAAGGGCCACAGTACGGCTGCGTCCCTTCTCACCAACAGCCACGGTTGCATATGCGTGGTCGTAACTCTGTCCACCGAACTCTCTACCTGACGCCTTTTCCCCCTTAAAGCGCCCCATCAAATCGCCGAGCAAACCAAATTTCTCCCCCCTCTGGGACGAAATTCGAACATCAATGTTAACCACATTAGAGTTATCTGTTGAGAGTTGCCTGCTAGCTACATCTCCGTTCGACTGTTTTTTGAGTGTCACAGCGGTAACTGGAGCCGACTGGTACTCTTGTAAATGAGTTGGAACAATCGGTAGTACTTTTATGACTTTGTTTTGCCACACACTTTTGCCGTACTTTGTGAATTCACTTAGCATTAGACCATTGCAAGAATGCTGGCCAAATGACTGAACTGCCCAAATCGCATAGTTCCCTTTTGTGGGAACCCAAAGGCGGCTTAGAAGCGGGACGATTTCAATGTCTGAAGCTTTTCGATCATAGTTCGTGCTTCTTGTCTTGCCATCGACGATGCGACTACCAAAGCCCGTTCTTCCATACTCAATCTTAAACTGAAACCCATCAGGCAGTTCCTTGAAACTGTCAAAGTACCATCGACGCCCGATAGCTCCAGCAACCTTCGACTTTTCATTCGCGATAGCGAATGCCTTTGCACAATCACGCAAAGTGGGTTTTTTTAGTTCTGACACGCAATGCGTGGGCTTACGAGGCGAGTTAAAGGAAACCTGATAAAGGTAAACTCCGACGTTTGGCTTAAACACTCTCAATAACTTTCAATATTAAATTGCATTTCTTTCCCCCGGTTATCCTATAGGTAACCCCGCTCCGATGCTAGAAAAACTGTTTCATTGCAAACCCGGATCTCTGATCCGGATCGCGCCCGACCCCGCCCCCCAGGGCGGGTGCGATTTTGCAACGACTGCGCCAGACAGGTCGTGGGGGATCTGCGGATAGGGATGCGCCTAGTGGAGAGCCGCCCTCGGGGTCGGGCGCGATCCTAGCGGGAGGTGGCGAACTGCGTTTCCCAATAGCCATCAGCACCATCGGAAACGCACACCATTTGGCTCCAAGACCGGCCCGCGACCCTGGGTGGGGGTGAAGCCCCCTCCCGTGGGGAGGGTCGGGGGCTGGTCGGCCTTGCCGACCTAATTGCGGATCAAACCTTGGCGGTTTGGGTTTTGGGGCTGAGGATGAAGGAAAGGCCGCTCATTGGAGCGGCCTTGGGGGATTGGGGTTGGCGTGGTGAGCCATAAGGAACGGGGTGCGCCCGCGAAGGCGTGGCCTTCGCTTCCGCGCACTCGCGCTCGAAACTGGGCGACTTTTAGTCGTCCATTTTGAGCGCGGAAATAAATGCCTCTTGTGGAATATCCACCCGGCCAAATTGGCGCATCTTTTTCTTACCGGCTTTTTGCTTATCCAGCAGCTTACGTTTGCGCGACGCGTCGCCGCCGTAACATTTGGCGGTCACGTCTTTGCGCAGGGCAGAGAGTGTCTCACGCGCGATGACTTTGCCGCCGATGGCCGCCTGGATCGGAATTTTGAACATGTGGCGCGGGATCAGGGTTTTGAGCTTTTCACACATCGCCCGGCCACGCTGTTCTGCGCGGTCGCGGTGCACCATCATGGAGAGCGCGTCGACCGGCTCGTCGTTGACCAGCACCGACATCTTCACAAGGTTGTCCTCGCGGTAGCCCTCCATCTGATAGTCAAAGGAGGCATAGCCTTTGGTCACGGATTTCAGACGGTCGTAGAAGTCAAACACCACCTCGTTGAGCGGCAGATCATAGACCGCCATCGCACGAGAGCCGGCGTAGGTCAGATCAAGCTGAATGCCGCGGCGGTCTTGGCAGAGTTTGAGCACGTCGCCGAGGTAGTCGTCCGGCACAAGGATGGTGGCCTTGATGCGCGGTTCTTGCAGGTGGTCGACCTTGGACATGTCGGGCATGTCAGCTGGGTTGTGCAGCTCGATCATCTCGCCAACGGTGTTGTCCTTGCCCTTCATATAGACGTGATAGATCACCGAGGGCGCGGTGGTGATGAGCTCGATGTTGTACTCACGCTCGATCCGGTCGCGGATGACTTCGAGGTGCAAGAGGCCAAGGAAGCCACAGCGGAAGCCAAAGCCCAGCGCGGCGGAGGTTTCCATTTCGAAGCTGAAGGATGCGTCGTTCAGGGCCAGCTTGTCGATGGCATCGCGCAGGTCTTCAAATTCGGCGCTGTCGACCGGGAACAGGCCACAGAACACCACCGGCTGGGCAGGCTTAAAGCCGTCTAGAGCCACCTCAGTGCCGTTGCGGTCATTGGTGATGGTGTCACCCACGCGGGTGTCACGCACCTGTTTGATCGAGGCGGTCAGGAAGCCAATCTCACCCGGGCCGAGGCTGTCGACCATCTCCATTTCGGGGCGGAACACGCCAACGCGGTCCACGGAGTGCAGGGTGTCATTGGACATGAACTTGACGCGCTGACCCTTTTTCAGGGTGCCGTCCATGATCCGGACAAGCACGATCACGCCGAGATAGGCATCATACCAACTGTCCACCAGCATGGCTTTCAGAGGCGCGTCGAGCGTGCCTGTGGGGGCGGGCAGGTCTTTGACAATGGACTCCAGCGTTTCGTGGATGCCCTGGCCGGTTTTGGCAGAGACCTGGATGGCGCCGGTGGCTTCGATGCCAATCACGTCTTCGATTTGTTCCGCCACGCGGTCACAATCAGAGGCGGGCAGGTCAATTTTGTTGAGCACCGGCACGATCTCATGATCGGCTTCCATGGCGTGATAGACATTGGCCAGAGTCTGCGCTTCAACACCTTGCGAGCTGTCGACCACCAGAAGCGAGCCTTCGACCGCACGCATGGAGCGGGAGACTTCGTAGGCAAAATCGACGTGGCCGGGAGTGTCGATGAGGTTGAGCACATAGGTCTCGCCGTCATCGGCCTTGTAGTCGATGCGCACGGTGTTGGCTTTGATGGTGATACCACGCTCACGCTCGATGTCCATGCTGTCGAGCAGCTGTTCCTTCATGTCGCGGTCCTGCACCGTGCCCGTCTCCTGGATGAGGCGGTCAGCAAGGGTGGATTTGCCATGGTCGATGTGGGCGACAATGGAGAAATTGCGGATTTTGGACAGATCTGTGCTCATGCAGCGGGATATGAGGGGGAATCTTGTATTGGTCAAGCAGCGCTGTAGGGTGCGGGGCGGGTTATTTGGGTAAATGCGGGGTTTTGGGTGGTGGAAGACGTGAAGTTTGAGAGCTGGGACCATCTGGAAGAGTGGCTGAAGACTCAGGATGTGCGAGTGAGCCAGGCCTTTGCCGCGCGTTCAGCTTTACGGTCTTTGCCGGCGGCGATGGCGCTTGTGGATCAAACCTTCAGGGGTAAAGCCGGGGGCCAGTTCCTTTTGGCTTGCCTACGTGCGACTCTCACATCTGGGGTAACAAGCACTTGCTCACCCGTAAATGTGAACAATGTAAGAGTGGCAGCACTCTCAGCCTCCCACTCCGCTTCCCTCGCCAACTCCCACTCCGCCCTTTCGAAAGCCACCGCCTCAGCCTGCAACTCTGCCGCCCACTCGGCCCGCTCCGCCGCGGTTTCCATTCGCTCCGACACTGCCAATACTACCGCCGCCCACGCCGCCTGCTCCGCCGCCATCTCTACTCGGTCAGTCTCCGATCAGTCCTTCTCCGCAGCCCTCTCCGATGGCGAGACCCTCCGGGCAGGTGAATTGTTTGAGACTTTTAGCGCACCACTTTGGCTGGATCACACACCGGAGTCCGCTCTTTTGGCAGGCTGGGAACGTTTTCAGACGAGGAACGATCCACAAGGTGTTTGGGTGTTTTGGGAGAAGTGGTACCGCAGCATGTTTGAGGGAGCCCCCATGGATTGGGACCTGCAATTGCAAGCGGCGCTGATTGACGATAAGTTCTGGAAGGAAGGCCCGGAAGCAGTGGCGCGAGCCATTCGAGAAATCGAACAGGAACTCTCTGGCCCAGCCCCACTAGAAGAGAACGTCTTGCGAAAGCACGTTGAGCACCTTCTAAAAAATCCGGTGCTCTCGGAGGCTACCGCCCTCAATAGTGCTGAAACGATTGAGCGGACGATTTCAGATTTCTTAAAGGAGGCTCCCGCGAATTGCCTGCCGGAGGATTTGAAACACCTTGAAGCGTTGCCGCAGCACTTCAAAGCTATTGCGCGTATGATCGGAAGCCGAACCAGCAAAAACCAGAAGGAAAACCAACTCACCGATGAGATTTCCAAGCTGCATGCACGTGTGGCCGCGTTGGAAAAGGAATTGGCCGTTGCCAAAAGCAAGGAATTGAAAGGGGCCATTTCCCAAGAGGCGGCGAAGTCCTTTGGCAAAACGATTGGCAGCCCATTATTCTGGAGCGGCGCTGCTGTGAGTGTCGGCTATTTCTTTGGCGTGGCTCCGAGCGATATGACTTTGGAAAATTTCCGCAACTATGTGGAAGAGTTGTTGCGCGTTAACGTGGAAACTGCCCCCGCCGATCAGCCGCAGCTGCCATCCAGTATCGACGTTTGAGAGAAAATCCAGAGAGCTGCGCCGTAAGATGGCCATCATTGGCTAGCGGCAACAAAGGATCGCACCCGACGCCGAGGGCGGATCTCAGTCTATCTCCCGCCTATCCGCAAACTCAAAACGTGCGGTCTGTTGACACCTCGCAAAATCGCCCCCGCCCTGGGGGGCGGGGTCGGGTGCGATCCGGATCATAGGCGATCCGGTAAGGGCTTTTCTAACTTGGACGCAACACTAAGAGCCGCGCCTGACCCTGGGTGGGGGCTGAAAGCGCCCTCCCGTGGGGAGGGTCGGGCGCGGCTCGGCTTTGCCGAGCAATATGACTTCTGTTGTTGGCGATCCAAATCATTGCCAAACCCGTGATCGTCCACCTATCTGCCTCCCCTGCCCCACAATCATGTGACCATAAAACCGCTGGCCTTTGCCTTTCACCACAGCTAAAGACGCCGTCCCGCGCACTTCTGTTGTGCACGGCTGCACGGTTTTTCTGAGCACAACCCTTGATAACGCGCTTCCCTGACCCGAAATTCTGGGTCAGGATTGGGGCACGCGCGGGATCCTTAAAACGCGCCCCCTTATTGTCAGGGAAGACATTTATGCGCCGGCGATTGACCACTTTGATGTGTGCGGATTTGGTAGGGTACTCGGCCCTGATGGGCGAGGATGAGGCATTGGCTGTGGCCTCTGTGCAGGAGCTGCGCAAGAAACATCTGGAACCGGTTGCGGCGGACCATGGCGGCGAGGTGCTCAAACGCATGGGTGACGGCTGGATTCTGTCTTTTCCAAGTGTTGAGGAAGCGCTGGATTGCGCCGAAGAGGTGCAGAGCAGCCTTGTCGAGCATGAGGTGATCAAGCTGCGCATTGGCTGTCACATTGGTGAGATTGTCGAAGATGAGGCGGATTTTTACGGCAATGGCGTGAACATCGCCCAGCGGATTGAAACCGAAGCGCCTCCCGGTGGGGCGATGTTCTCCGAAGATCTGTTTCGCGCCCTGTCCGAAGAGCGTCAGGACGAGCTGAAAGATGTCGGCATGTTCAATCTCAAAAACATTGCCAAGCCCATCCGGCTGTACCAATGGCGGCCAGCTAACCTGACGACGGCACCGGACAAAGGCACCTTGCCGTCGGTAGGGTTCGAGAAGTTTGTCGCCGCACCGGAGACACCGGAAAGTGCCGCGATTGCCGATGATCTGCATGACGGGTTGGTGCAGCTGTCGCTGAAACGCACGGGTGTGACCACGGTCGATGCGGACAATCTGGAAAACACTCCGCCGGATTACCTGATCCGTGGGCGGCTGCGGGTGGCTGGCAAGCGCGCACGATTTACAATGAGCCTTATCCTGCGGGAAGAGATGCAGACACTGTGGACCGGCACCTATGAGGGCGATCCAAGTGACCCGTTTGCCTTTGTCGATGATATCATGCCCCGGCTTGAAGGCGATGTGCGCATACAAACCATACAGCGCGACGGGGACCGGCTTGCACATCTGAGCCTTAATCAGTTGAGCGTGTCTGAATTGCGCGCCCGGGCGGCCTCACATTTCTTCAAACAAACCATCGCGGACTGGGAAGTGGGTCTTGCCGCTTTGGACAGGGCTGTGTTGCTCAGTCCAGGAGATGGCATGTCTTTGGCGATGCGGGCACAGAGCCGGTTGAACCTTGGCGGGGTGATGTTCACCAACGAACCCCCTGAGGTGCTGGACCAGCTCGGCCGCGATCTGGATGTGGCGGTGGCGGAGTGCTCTACCAGTGACTTCGTGTTCTGGGCGCGGGGCGCGTATCGCCTGAAGGTGAAACGCGATTTGACCGGAGCAGCGTCCGATATAGCCCGCTCCCGCGAGATCAATCCAAACTTCATTGGAGTGGTGGATCTGATTGCGCAGAAAGCGTTTTTGGAAGGGGACTATGATGGCGCCTTGGAAGCCTTGACCGCTTATGAGGAAATGGGCAGCGGTGACCCGTTCCGGGTGAACCGGCTGTGTTTCAATGCGCGGATTTTGTTGGGCGCGGGTGAGGCTGAGGCGGCACATGTGGCGGCGCTTGAAGCGGCGGATTTGAGCCCGATGGATCGTGGACTGCAACTGCTCAAGGCGCTGACCTGTGAGAAGGTTGGTGACGAAGCGGGGCTTGAGGCGGCGCGAGCTGCGGCGCGCACTCTGGAAAAAGCGCCTTCGGTGACTGTCAATCGGCTGGTGTTGCCAGATGAGCTGCAATGGTTGAACGACGCGCTGCATCCTGAGGCGGAGCCGGTGTGAGGCAGGGTTAGCCTTGCCGCAACCGTCTGGCGGCCAGCCAGCTGAGTGCGGACATCACTGCGGCGGTGAAGAGACAGAGCCAAAGGCCACCGATCTGATAACTGACGCCAGACAGGAGTGTGCCTAAGAGGCGCCCTGCGGCGTTGGACATGTAGTAAAAGCCAACATCCATGGTGACGCGCTCATCGGATGTGAAGGCGAGGATCAGGTAGCTGTGTACCGAAGAGTTCACGGCGAAGACAAAGCCGAAGATCAGCAACCCCAGGATCAGGATGGCGGTGAGCGCGTTGGAGGTGTCGAGCAGCAACACAGCGGCGGTGAGGACCAGCGGGACCAGGGTTAAGTAGCCAACCCAGGTTATGGCTTTCTGCACCACCTCGTCCGTGGTGGAGTCGGCGGCTCGCAGAATGCGCGGAGCGTTGCCTTGCACAGCGCCGTAGAGAATGATCCAGACTGCCATGAAGATACCGATGGTGAAGAAGGCCTCGCGACGGCCCTCCGCAGTGCCATCCGACAGGACAGCGTTGAAGTAGACTGGAATGCCGACGACAAACCAGACGTCACGCGCGCCGAAGAGGAACATGCGGGCGAGGCTCAGGCGATTGACGTTTTTGTCTTTCGAGAACACCTGAGAGAACTTCGCCTTCCTGGAGCCTTGCGGCAGGCCAGATGGCATGAAGATCACGACACCGGTGAGGATCACGGCCAAGATAATCGCCATGCCCCAGACCGAGGCTTGGAAACCCCAGATCGCCAGCAAGGCGGCACCAAGAAAGAAGCCGCAGCCTTTCACAGCGTTTTTGGAGCCAGTCAGAAGGGCCACCCAGCGGAACAGTCCCCCGCCGTCTTTGGGGGCGAGCAATTTCACGGCGGATTTGGACGACATTTTGGAGAGGTCTTTGGCCACGCCAGAAGCACCTTGTACGCACATTACGAAGATCACAGAAGCGGTCACGCCCCAAGCGGGATCGAGTTGCGCGAGCGCAATCAAGGCGGCGATTTGGATGGTGAGACCAGCATAGAGCGTGGAGGTCAGGCCAAAGCGGGCAGCCACCCAGCCTGCCGACAGGTTGGTGACAATCCCCATGACCTCATAAAGCAGAAAGAGGTAGGCCAATTGGATCGGGGAGAAGCCCAAGCCGTTGAAATGCAAGAGAACCAACATCCGCAAGGCCCCATCGGTGAGCATGAAAGCCCAATAGGCGGCGGTAACGGTAATGTAGGCGGCGAGGCCGTCTGGCTTCTTGGTCTGGGCGTTGGTCATAGCGGTCTCTGAGGGTCGCGCCCGAGCCTAGGTGGGCGCAAAGAACAATTGGATTGCCACCCGGCCCCACCAAAATCAACGATAGTGGCTGATGCGACGCTGCTTATGCGCCCTCCTGGGGGGAGGGTCGGGTGCGGCCCGTGCCTGATGGCACGAGCCAAGGATTTTACAAGCTGGCGAGAACCATGCGGGTCACGTCAGCCAAACGGAAGGCGTAGCCCCATTCGTTGTCATACCACGCGTAGATTTTCACGTGTTTGCCATTCACCACGCGTGTGGAGAGCGCATCAACAATGGTGGAACGGTCATCGTTGGTGAAGTCGCAAGACACCAGCGGGCGGGTTTCGTAGCCCAAAATACCCTCTAACTCGCCAGCGGCGGCTTCGGCAAAGAATCCGTTGACCTCTTCTGCCGTGGTGTTTCGGCCAACATCAAAAACCATATCGGTGAGCGACGCGTTGAGCAGCGGTACGCGCACGGCGTGCCCGTCGATTTTGCCAGCCATGTCGGGGAAGATTTGAATGATCGCCTTTGCGGACCCCGTGGTGGTTGGGATCAGACTGTTGAGCGCGGAACGCGCACGGCGTGGATCTTTGTGGGCCTTGTCTACAATCACCTGTGTGTTGGTCACATCGTGAATGGTGGTGAAGCTGGCCTGTTCGATGCCCAGTTTTTCCCGCATCACTTTGACAACCGGCGCAATGCAGTTGGTGGTGCAGGAGGCCGCCGTGATGACCTTGTGCACCTCTGCGTCGTAGGTATCGTCATTCACGCCGTAGACGATGTTGGCTGCGTCGTCCTCTTTCACAGGAGCAGAGACCACGACCTTTTTAACGCCCGCGTCAAAGTACGGCTGCAGCTTTTCGTTGGTCTTGAAGACGCCAGAACAATCCACCACCAGATCAACGCCAAGCTCTTTGAGTGGCAGATCCTCAATCTTCCATGCGGCGGTTTTGCGCATTTTGTGACCATCGATGGTGATGCTGTCTTCGCCAAAATCAAAGTCCGCACGCCAGCGGCCATGCACCGTGTCGAACTCCAATAGATGGGCATGCAGGTCCGCACCGCCGACTGGGTCATTGAGCAAAACAATTTCGGCGTCCAGACCAAGGTCAAAGAAGCTGCGGATCACCAGCTTGCCCATGCGACCAAGGCCATTGATTGCGATTTTTGTCATCAGAAATTCCTCAATTTCTATCCCCGGTGAGACATACCCAGAGGGCGGCGGCCGACCTCGGGGGGAAGCAAAGCGCCCTCCCGTGGGGAAGGTCGGGCGCTGCCCGGACCTGACGGCCCGCGCTAGGGGTTACGGAAACCAACCACGAGTGCGATTGGCAAAAGCAACAAGAGACAGCATGACCGGCACTTCGACCAGCACGCCGACAACGGTGGCCAAGGCAGCACCTGAGCCCAGACCAAAGAGCGAGATGGCAACGGCGACCGCCAGCTCAAAGAAGTTAGAGGTGCCAATCAGGGCACAAGGGGCGGCCACTTCAAATGGCACCTTCCACAGGCGCGCCGCCCCATAAGCAATGAAGAAGATGCCATAGGTCTGGATCATCAACGGGATCGCGATCAGCAGGATGTTGAGCGGTTGGCTCAGGATCACCTGCGCCTGAAAGCCAAAGAGCAGGACCACAGTGAGCAACAGACCACTTACAGATGTCGGGCGGAGTTTATCGCGGAAGGCGTCGACGGCAATGTCACCACCCTGCCCCATCAGGCGTTTGCGGGTGATCACGCCAGCCACCAGCGGCAACAGGATGTAGAGCACCACCGACAACAGCAACGTGTTCCACGGCACGGTGATGTTGGTCACCCCCAGCAAGAAGGCCACAATCGGGGCAAAGGCAAAGACCATGATCACATCATTCACGCTGACCTGCACCAATGTGTAATTGGCGTCTCCGCGCACCAGATTGGACCATACAAACACCATGGCGGTACAGGGCGCAGCGCCCAGAAGAATCACGCCAGCGAGATACTCACTTGCGGTTTGCGGATCGATCCAAGGGGCAAAGATGTGTTCAAAGAACAAAACGCCCAGCGCAGCCATGGTGAAAGGTTTGATCAACCAGTTCACAACAACCGTGATGACCAAGCCTTTGGGTTTGCGGCCTACATCAGCCAACGCGCCAAAGTCGATGCCCACCATCATCGGGTAGACCATCGCCCAGATCAGCACCGCGACTGGCAGGTTTACGGACGCGATCTCCAAGCTGGCGAGCCAGCTAAAAAGGCTTGGGAACAGGCTGCCCAGCGCCAGCCCCGCGGCAATGGCCAAGGCTACCCAGAGCGACAGCAAGCGTTCAAATGTGCCAAGACCGGCGTCAAGTTTTTCGCTATGGTCACTCATGCGCATTCCCCTTCGCGACAGGTGAGATCTTCGATCAAAGGCTGACACAGTTCCGGTTGGCCGCCGCAGCAGTCTTCCAGAAGGAACCCCAACATGCCGCGCATGCCGTCGGTGTCGGCAAAGTAGCGGATGACGCGGCCTTCACGCTGATTGCGCACAAGCCCCGCCTGTAAAAGCACCGAGAGATTGGCCGACAGTGTGTTTTGGCGCACATCCAATGCGCCCGCGATATCTCCGGCGCTCATGCCAGTGTCCCCTGCCGTCACAAGAAGACGGAAAGCTTCCAAGCGGGTTTGCTGAGAGAGGGCCGAAAAGGCGGTGAGGGCTGACGTCATATCCATAAATCATGAATTATGGATATGACGTCTGAGTCGCAAGCAAAACATTGAGGTTTTCTGCCCGCACAGCGTGAACCTTTTGTGACAGGTGCGGCGGGTCAGTCAAAAACGTCGACGGGACGATCTTCGAGCATGGTCTCCATGGAGAAGAACCCCGTAACGGTGTCGAGCTCGTAGCCTGTGGTCAAACGGCGGTAGACGGCATCATACCCCGACATGCCCGACGTGATGATTTTGAGCATATAATCCCAGTCACCACCAATCCGGTGCATTTCTGCGACTTGCGGAATGCGCGCGACATGGGTTTTGAAGCCCTCCGCCCAGTCCATGGAATGATTGCGGGTGCGCACCATGACAAACACGGTCAGGTCGAGCCCCAATGCAACGGGATCGATGCGCATGCGAGACCCCAGCAGGATCCCATCTTCTTCGAGCCGTTTCAGCCGTCGCCAAAGTGCGTTTTGAGACAGGCCAACACGGTCAGCGATCTCCCGCTGCGACAAAGAGGCGTCTCGTTGCAAGACATCCATAATCCTGCGATCAATTTGGTCAAATCCCTTATCCATACCGATCATATGACCACAAATTCTAGCATTTGGCGATGATAAAGAGGTCAATTTTTCGAATATTCAGGGGTAGTCTCCTATGCAACGCGAACATGAGGACCACCATGACTGATCTGACCGCCCCCTTTGATAGATTTGCAAACACTCTGAAAACAGCGGCAGCCCCGCAGGAACTCTTGCGGGATGGGCTGATTGGCGGGGAAGCCTATATCGACACGCCATCCGGGCCAAAGAAACTGGTCTATGCAGATTATGTGGCCTCCGGGCGGGCGCTGCGACAGGTCGAAATGTTCGTGATGGAAGAGGTGCTGCCGTTTTATGCCAACACCCACACCGACGCGTCTTTCTGCGGGGCGCGCATGGGGGCGCTGCGTGAAGGCGCGCGGGAGGTCGTGCGGACCCATTGTGGCGCGCGGGCCGGTGAGCATGCGGTGATCTTCTCTGGCTCTGGCGCAACAACCGGCTTGAACCAGCTGATGCACCTGATGGGCGTCGGCGCGGGTGACACCGTTTTGGTAGGGCCCTATGAGCACCACTCCAACCTGCTGCCGTGGCGTGAAAGCGGTGCGGATGTGATTGAAGTGCCCGAAGGCGATTTGCCCGGACCGGACCGCAAAATTCTGACCCAGCTGCTCACGGAGCGGGGGGCCACAGGCCGTGTGATCGTGGCGCTCAGCGCCGCGGCCAATGTGACAGGGGTATGCACGGATGTGGCGGCGCTGACCCGGCTGGTCAAACACCATGGGGGGATCATGGTGTGGGACTACGCCGGGGGCGGGCCTTACTTAGCGATGGAAATGACGCCAGCGGAAGGCGTAGAAATCGACGCTCTGGTGTTTTCGCCGCACAAATGCATTGGCGGCCCCGGTGCCAGCGGCGTTCTGGTGATGCGTCAGGATCTGGCCTGTGCCCGTGTGCCCTACCGTCCGGGTGGTGGCACGGTGGCGTTTGTGAACGCACATCAACATGACTACGTGGCCAAACTGGAACAGCGTGAAGAAGGTGGCACCCCCAACGTGGTGGGGGACATTCGCGTGGCGCTGGCGCTGAAGGTAAAAGAGGCCATTGGCCAAGAGATGATGACCGCGCGCAACGCGGTGCTGACCGCGCGGGCCTTTGCGGCTTGGGGAAACGAGCCTCGGCTGAAGGTTTTGGCACCTGAGCGTCAGGAACGTCTACCGATCCTGTCGTTTGTGCCGCTGAACGCTTACGGTGAGCGGATTGACCACAACGACTTCACGCGGGCACTGTCAGAGCAATTTGGCATTCAAGCGCGCGGAGGCTGTTCCTGCGCGGGGCCCTATGTGCATGAGCTGTTAAAAATTGGCGACCACCAGTCTTCGGCCATTCGAGATGACATCTTGCAAGGTCCAGGGAAAGCCAAACCCGGCTTTGTACGTCTGAATCTGAGCGTGTTGATGACAGACGAGACCGTCAATTTCATCCTGTCGTCGGTGGCCGAACTCGCCCGCAGCTGGGACCTTGACGCACAAGAGGCGCTGGCAAGCTAAAGCGTTGTTGCGCGATATTTGAAGGCGCCGGAACCACGGGCAATGACCTCGCCGGTTTCGTCCGTGATGGTGCCTTCGGCAAAGAAGGTTTTGGCGCCGCCGCCGGTGCGCCAGCCTTCTGCAATCAGACCTTTGCCTTTGGGGCGCGACAAGAAGTTGGTGGTCAGCGACAACGTGAGCGCCAATTTCTTAAGCTCGGGTGTGCCGGTGTAGCAGCCCGCAAACCCCATCACAGTGTCCAGAAGCGTGGCGTAGATGCCGCCGTGGGGAATGCCTGCGCGGTTCATCAGGTGTGGCGCGATGGGCAGTGCAAGCCGGGCATAGTCCACATCCCAATGAGTGAGCTCAAAGCCAAGGTGCTTCTGCAGATCGTAGGGGGCTTCGTCCAAGGCCGGATCAAGTGGTGCGTGGGGCATGTCAAAGGCTTTCAATATTGCGTCGCAGATCGTGTACTGTCACACGGCGGTCAAACCACCATCAATGGCAATCGCCTGTCCGGTCATGAAGCTATTGTCTGGCGCATTGATCCACAACATCGCTTGCACAACCTCTTCCGGCTTTGACACGCGGCGCATGGGCACACGGCTGGCGATGTGCGTCATCGCATCCTCTCGAGTAAGACCAGAGCGCTCACCAACAATGTCTGCCATTTCATCGACCATAGGCGTGGCGGAGAACGACGGGCAAATCGCATTCACCCGGATGCCGCGCGTGGCGTTTTCGTCGGCGGCGGCTTTGGTCAGGCCCACCACGGCGTGTTTGGCCGCCGAGTAAAGCGACAGATGGCCGGAACCAACCAGCCCTGCGGCGGAGGCCACATTGAGGATCGCGCCTGCGCCCGCCTTTTGCATTAGCGGGATCTGATACTTCATGCAGAGGAACACGCCTTTGGCGTTCACGTTCATCATCAGGTCAAAGTCCTCGGTGGTGAGGAACTGCAGTGGCCGCACGTCGTGACCGATACCGGCATTGTTGATGCCGATGTCCAGCGCCCCGAAGGTCTTTGCGATGTTGGCGACATGGGCCGCGACCTGAGTTTCGTCGGCGACATCGACCACGTCCGCGACCACCGCGACGCCTTTGGCGCGCAGGCCGTCTGCGACGGTGGCAAGTTGGTCTGCGTTGATGTCCGACAATCCCAGCTTGGCGCCCTGCTCCGCAAAACGCTCCGCCGCCATGGCCCCAAACCCGCTGGCGGCGCCAGTGATCATCACCACTTTATCCTGAAACATCTTATCCACGTTTGGTGACCTCCAACCCTGCCATGGCAAACATTGGCACAAAACTGCCGAGCTTAGCGGCGCGTTCGGGATCGGACGCATTGCCGTCCAGCGCGCGCTTTTTCACACCCTGAATGATCGCGCCCATGCGGAAGAAGCAGAAGGCGAGGTAGAAGCCAAATTTCTCGATGCCCGGCAGGCCCATGCGTTTACAGTAGGCGGCGATGAAGTCTTCGTCGGTTGGCAAGCCCAGCGCAGCTCGGTCCACGCCAGCAAGCCCCCTGCCCTCGTTGCCCGGTGGCATTTGCCACTGCATGATCACGGCGGCGAGATCGGCATAGGGGTGGCCGATGGTGGAGAGTTCCCAATCCAGCACCGCCACCACTTCGGGGCGGTCTTTGGCAAAGAGCATATTGTCGATGCGGTAGTCACCATGCACCAGAGTGCGCTTGCCATCATCGTCCGGGATATTGGCCGCGAGCCAGTCGATCAGATGATCCATCTGCGGGATCGTTTCTGTTTCGCTGGCGCGGTACTGCTTGGTCCAGCGGCCGACCTGACGCTCAAAATAGTTGCCCTCGGGGCCGTAGTCGCCAAGGCCGACGGCGTCGATGTCAACGGAGTGGATGGCGGCGAGCACGCGGCCCATCTCGTCGATGACTTGGGCGCGTTGGTCGTTGGTGAGTTCTGGCAGGCGCGGGTCATCAAAATTTCGGCCTTCCACAAAGTCCATGACGTAGAAAGCGGAACCGATGACGTCGTCGTCTTCGCACAAGAGGTGCATGTTCGCGACAGGGACGTCTGTGTCAGCCAGCGCCTTTTGCACGCGGAATTCGCGGTCTACGGCGTGGGCGGATTTCAAGAGCACTCCGGGCGGTTTGCGGCGTAAGACGTACTGACCAGAGGGGCTGTCTAACTGGAAGGTCGGATTGGATTGGCCAACATCAAATTTCGTCGCCTCGACGGGGCCTTCAAAGCCGTCGAGATTGTCGGCTAGCCAGCGCGCTACGACGTCTGTGTCCAATGAAGTTGCGTCCATTTTAGTCTCCTCCCGAGGCCCACTTAGCTGTAGGTCAGCATCTCGTCTTGATTGCTGCCGTCAATATGCGGGGTGTCGTTGAACCCGTTGAGCCAGGTGTTCCCTTTGGCCATCACCAGCCGGGCCACCGCGCAGTTTTTGACCTGCAATTGCAACAGGATCATCTGTTCTGCGGGTGCATCCAATACGTCGGCAATGGTGCGCCCGATGGCACCACCAGAGCTGACGGCCAAAGGCGTTTTGGCGTTGGAAGCCGCGACAATGGCGCGGGCCTCACGGACACGATCTGTAAAGGCGGCAAAGCTTTCCGGTGGATTGTCAATCTCACCACGCTGCCATTCCATCACTGTGTCGCGCAAAATCCGAAAATGGGTTTTGCGGTCATCATGCAAACCCGCTGGCTTGTCGTCGCGGTTGGCGTAGCGGGCTTCGAGGAGCCCGCCAAAATCAAATTCGTTCCACCCCGGGACTACGATGGGCGTCAATCCAGTTTGCAAGGCACTTTCGATGCCCTCCCACGTCTGGCGATGGCGCTTTTGCGCGCCGATGAACACCACGTCCGGTGTGACACCTTGGCGCTTGAGCGCTGCGCCCAGCGCTTGGCTTTGTTGATGGCCGCGCTCCGACAGATTGTCATAGTCTGCCGCGCCAAAACTGGCTTGCGCGTGGCGAATGAGGTGGAACATCTGGCTCATGACATGCGGGCCTGTAGGCGCTCCCACGCGGCAATGTATTCACGCTCAAAGCGGGTCACCAATTCAGCAGTGGGCAGCACATCTTTCACCGCGCCAATGCCCTGACCGGAGCCCCAGATGGTTTTCCATGCTTTGGGTTTGTCGCGATCATCGCCAAAGTCCATTGTGGACACGTCGCCTTCGGGCAAGTTATCTGGGTCCATACCGGCATTGGACACGGAGCCTTTCAGATAATTGCCCGACACGCCGGTGAAGAGCGAAGAATAGACAATGTCTTCCGCGCCACTGTCGACAATCATGTCCTTGTAACCTTGCTGCGCGTTGGCTTCTTCGGTCGCGATAAAGGGCGAGCCGATGTAGCCAAGATCTGCCCCCATAGCTTGCGCGGCCAAGAGCGACGCACCGGTGCCAATGGAGCCTGACAGCAGCAGCGGGCCATCAAACCATTCACGGATTTCGCTAATGAGAGCCAGCGGGTTTTGTGGGCCTGCGTGGCCACCGGCGCCTGCGGCCACGGCAATGAGGCCATCTGCGCCTTTCTCAATCGCCTTTTTGGCAAACTTGTTGTTGATGATGTCGTGCAGGGCAATGCCGCCACAATCATGGGCAGCTTGATTGACCTCCACCCGTGCGCCAAGCGAGGTGATCCAGATCGGCACTTTGTGTTTGTGACAGAGCTCGATGTCACGTTCCAAGCGTGTGTTGGACCGGTGCACAATCTGATTAACCGCAAACGGCGCAGCTGGACGGTCTGGGTTTTCTTGATTGTGACGATCGAGTTCTTCGCGAATGTGCGTGAGCCAGGTATCCAGAAGGGGGTGTTCGCCATCGCCTTCACGGGCGTTTAACGCGGGGAAACTGCCTATGATGCCTGCCTTACACTGGGCGATCACCAGCGCAGGGACGGAAATGATGAACAATGGCGAGGCAACTGCGGGGATGCGCAGACCTTGCAGGGCCTTTGGAAGGTGGCTGTCACCAGACATGTGGAACTCCTGTTGTTGGTGTCAGGATAAGGCCGGTTGTGCGCCGCTCAAGCAAGAGATGGGCGACGTGACATGACGTCACTTTTGGCAGCGGGTTGGCGTGGCTTGCGGAGGTTGGATGCCTCCGGCGGGGATATTTGGGGACTGTGAATGGGCTTAGGGGGGCAGGAACCGGCGAATTTGATGGGCGACCTCGGCGGGTTTTTGGTGCAGGAGCCAATGGTCTGCATCCGCGAGGGTTCGAATGGTGAGATTGGCGCAGTGGTCTTCCAAGGCTGCGTAACATTCCGGCAGCAGTGCAGTGTCGTTTTGCCCCCACAAAAGCAGGTGCGGCATCGGAACGTGCAATGCGGCAGCAGGAAGTTTGGGAAGCTCAGACTCAGGCAGAGTTTCCCCGGGTATAGCCACCCTGAGGAAAGACGCGCGGTACCAGTTGACCATGCCACGGATTTGGTCGGCACCGCCCCATGCAGCGCGGTAGGCGGCCAGTTTTTTCTCCGTCATCCACGACATGTCCATGTGTTTGGAGAAGATATCCAGCATGCGGGTATGGTTGTTTTCCGCAAGTTTGACCTCTGATCCGGGTGCACGCAGCCAGTCTATATATTGGCTGGCTTCTGATTGCGCGCCACCTGCGGCCAAGGCGCGTTGGAACGGGATGGGGTGCACGCCATTGGCGATGATCAGGGTCTGGAACCGGTCGGGATGGCGAAAGGCGAGGCCATAAGACACAGCGGCACCCCAGTCGTGCCCAAGCACGGCAGCAATTGGGCTGTTGGGACTGTAATGATCCAGAACGGCGGCAGCGTCTGCAACCAGCTTGGCGGCAGAGTAGTGTTCCACCTCCTTGGGGCGCCAGCTTTGCCCATAGCCACGTTGATCCGGTGCTATGCAGAAATAATCTGCTTCCAGATAGGAGATCAGATCAGCATACGCCCCAGAATATTCCGGGAAGCCGTGCAGCATCAGGATGGCCGGATTGGAGGGATCGCCGGCCACAGCCACGTGGAACTCGTGGCCCGCGATTTTTAAGGTCTCGCTGCGCAAGGCTCAGGCCATGTCCGGCAATTTGTAGTCGGCAAATTGTTTGCGCAGGGTCAGTTTAGAGACTTTGCCTGTGGCCGTCAGCGGCAGTTCATCGACAAAGACCACATCGTCTGGCAATTGCCATTTGGCGAAGTGTTCGCGCAGTAGGTCCATCAACGCGCTTGGGTCAGGCGTGCCGTCTGGCGATGGGACCACCACCAATAGCGGGCGTTCGTCCCATTTGGGATGTGCCACGGCAATCACTGCACAGCTGGCCACGTTTGGGTGGGCCATAACTGTATTTTCCAGATCAAGCGAAGAAATCCATTCACCACCAGATTTGATCAGGTCTTTGGCCCGGTCGGTGATGGTCAGGTAGCCATTGGCGTCGATGGTGGCGACATCACCGGTGCCAAACCAGCCCTCAGAGTCAAAGGCGGTTGCGTTAGCTTCTTCATTCTCAAAATAACCAGACGTGATGGCATTGCCGCGCACATAAAGCTCGCCAGCAGCGGCGCCGTCATGGGGCAAGCGCTGGCCGTCTTCATCGACAATTTTGAGATCCACGCCAAAGACCCGGCGGCCTTGTTTGGATTTGATAGCGATACGCTCTTCCATCGGCTTGCTGTCCAGATGCGCTGGCAAGTTGCCTTGGGTGCCAATCGGAGACATTTCGGTCATGCCCCAGGCATGGCAAACATTCACGCCGCCTTCCTCAAAGTATTGGATCATCGACGCGGGGGCCGCAGAGCCGCCGACCACCATGTCACCCAAACCGTCCGGCATACGCCCCTGATTGGCGATCTCACCTTGCAGACCAAGCCAGACTGTGGGCACGCCCCAAGCGGAGTAGACCTTTTCTGTATCCATCAATTTGAACAGGCTTGGGCCGTCCAAAGCGCCGCCGGGGAAGATCAGCGACGCGCCGGTGAGCGGCGCGGCATACGGCAGGCCCCAAGCATTGACGTGGAAGAGCGGCACCACAGGCAGGATGCGTTTGCCCGGTTGCAGCGCGGCGGGCAGCGAGAGACCCACCATCATCGCATGCAGCACGGTGGAGCGGTGTGTGTAAAGCGTGCCTTTGGGATTGCCGGTGGTGCCGGAGGTGTAGCAAAGCCCTGCGGCGGTCTCCTCGGGGAAATCTGGCCAATCAAAGTGCTCAGACTGCCCCTCAAGCAGCTCTTCGTAACACAGGTAATCCCCCTCGGGCATATGGGCCCGGTCGGTCATCACCACCACCTTGAGACCCTCCGGCCATTGGGCACGCAAGGCAGCAACAATGGGCACAAAGGTGGTGTCAACAAACAGCATCGTGTCATTTGCGTGGGTGATGATGTAGGTCATTTGCTCTGCCGACAGGCGCGGGTTGATGGTGTGACACACCCCGCCCGCACCAGAGATGGCGTAATAGAGCTCTAGGTGGCGATAGCCGTTCCAGGCCAATGTGGCGACCCGGTCGCCCAACGTCATGCCTTGCGCAGTCAAACCATGCGCCAACTGCGCCACGCGTTTGGCCGTCTGCGCATAGCTTTGACGGTGAATATCACCTTCGGTGCGGACCGACACCACCTCGCCATCCGAGTGGATTTCCGCCGCGTAGCTTAGAATGTCCGCAATCTTCAGCGGACGCATCATCATGGACCCTTGCATATGGCCCTCCCCTGCCAATGAGTGTCTGTTTGTAAATCACGTTACGCGCAAGTTCTGCGATTTCAAAAGGCTGCTTGAAAAGTGTCGTCACGTCGCGGAGCGGCGCACCCACGCTCCGCGCCATTCCATGGCTGTGCAAATGCGCACAATCTTGTTGCGGGACCGCGAGTGTTTGTGGCGACCTTGCTGCCCTATCTTGGTCAGCGAAAGGAGACACGTCATGTCTATCAGACCCGTCTTGGAGACTCGCAAAGCCGTTCCCGCAATGGAAGGCGCAGGCGTGCATATCAACCGTGTGTTTGGGTTTCAGGACCCAAAAGAGCTTGACCCGTTTTTGATGATGGATCATTTCCGCAATGATGATCCGCGCCAGTATGAGAAAGGTTTTCCCTGGCATCCCCATCGCGGAATTGAAACCATCACCTATGTGATTGAGGGCGCGGTGGAGCATCAGGACAGCCTGGGCAACACCGGCAATCTGAAATCTGGTGATGTGCAGTGGATGACTGCTGGCCGGGGGATTATGCATCAGGAAATGCCGACACCGGATGCCAATGGTATGAACCACGGGTTCCAGCTTTGGGCCAATCTGCCGCGTGATTTGAAAATGACCGATCCGCGGTATCAGGATGTCGGAAGTACGGAGATCCCGGAAATCATCGACGATGACGGCACCAAGGTGCGGATTATCATTGGTAATTTCTGGGGCAAAACCGGACCGGTGGATGGCATATCCGCCGATCCAATGTTTCTGGATGTGACGGTGCCTGCGGGGGTGAAGAAGACCTTCCCAATTGACACTCGGCGGCGCGCCTTCGCGTATGTTTTTGAGGGTGATGCAGCTTTTGCGGATGCCAGCCAACCTACCGGTATCCTGTTGGAAAAGGAGGTGGCGGGTGAAGAGCTCAACATTCGCGACATGAGCGGGGATCGGACCCTCATTCGCTTTGGCAACGGCGATGAAGTCACGGTTCAGGCGGGCGAACAAGGGGTGCGTTTCCTGCTGATCTCCGGTCAACCGATCCAAGAGCCGGTGGCTTGGCACGGACCAATTGTGATGAACACGCAGCAAGAGCTGCAACAGGCCTTTGCCGAGCTGCGCAACGGCACGTTTATCAAACCAGCGCATTAAATCACTTGGCCAGAGGGAACTTGTCTCTCTGGCCATTTCTTAGGAGCAGGTCAAAGCGCTCCCAAGCCCCCTAGGCCCCAACCGCCTTGCGCACCATGCCCCAGTAGATCTGCTCCACCTCTTCCAGCGACAGCCGTCCGCCTTCGCGGAACCAGGTGTTCACACCGGTCAACATGGCAATCACTGCCATCGTCGCAATTTTGGGATCACTGACCTCAAAGTCGCCATTGTCCACACCTGCGCGTAGAATGGCTTCCAACCCATCTTCATAAGACCGCCGCAAAGCTTCGATGATGGTGAAGTTCTCAGGGGTCAGATTGCGCAGCTCCATATAGGCAATAAACACCTCTTCGGGCCGCTCGGAGTGAAACCTTAGGTGCAAGCGCGTGAAGCTTTCCAGCGCATCAATTGGTGTGGCGCCGTCCGGCCTATCATTCCACGCCGCAAGCAGTTCAGTCATATGGGCCTGCATCAGATCAAACAGAAGGCTCTGTTTGTCGGGCGTGTAGTTGTAGAGCGCCCCAGCCTGTACCCCAACCTCACGGGCAATTTGGCGCATCGAGACCGCCGCATAGCCATGTTGGGCAAAAAGCTTGAGCGCCGCGTCGCGTACGCGCGGGCCGGTGATGTCGGAATGTGAGCCAGTGGTTCTTGCCATGCCTCACAATTATCTGAACATACGTTCGTTTAAAACCCCGCTGTGAGGTATGCGCCCACAGCGATCGCGACTTGTGTGGCCCCGCTGCCATAGGTCATAAAGCGGTGACCCAAACACGGACCTCAAAATGCTGCCAGCTCGCACCCTCAGTTTTGTCATTCTGTCGCTTTGCACACTGAGCGCCTGCGGAGAGGTGCCGGGTATGGAGGTATCCAACGATGCCGCTTTGGAAGCGGCCCCGTATCCGGAGATATTGCCGCAACACGCCTTGCCGCAGGTGCCCAGCGGGCGGTTGACCGAGACCAGTGAAGCCGAATTGGACGCGCGTGGTGCGCGGCTCCAAAACCGCGCAAAAAATCTTTAGAGCTTGCACCACAAGCCGCGCGTTGCACAGCGCCTCAAGAGCCGCTAAACGGCAAAGCGACATATTCAATGACAACTCTCCTGCATAGAGGTAGCCCATCATGACCACTTCCCAGCCTACTCCGCTTCGCCTTGGGATTGCCGGTTTGGGCACCGTGGGCGTGGGCGTTGTGAAAATCATCCGCCAGAAAGCTAACGTATTGGCCGCGCGCACCGGACGTCCCGTTGTGATCACTGCCGTGAGCGCCCGCTCCAAAGACAAGGACCGCGGCGTATCGCTGGCGGGCTATGCCTGGGAAGACGACCCGGTGGCGCTGGCAAAACGCGACGATGTGGACGTGTTTGTCGAGTTGATGGGCGGCGACGAAGGGCCTGCCAAAGACGCTATTGAGGCGGCGCTGGCGCTGGGCAAAGACGTTGTGACCGCCAACAAGGCGCTGCTGGCGCATCATGGTCAAGCACTGGCGGAAACCGCCGAAGCCAAAGGTGCGGTGATCCGGTTTGAGGCCGCCGTGGCGGGGGGCATTCCGGTGATCAAGGCGCTGACCGAAGGTCTGGCGGGCAATGACATCACCCGCGTGATGGGGGTGATGAATGGCACGTGCAACTACATCCTGACCCGGATGCAGGACGCGGGCCTGCCTTATGATGAGGTTTTTGCCGAAGCAGACGCGCTTGGTTATCTGGAAGCTGATCCTACGCTCGATGTGGGGGGGATTGATGCCGGTCACAAGCTGTCCCTGCTGTCCTCCATTGCCTTTGGCACCAAAGTTGATTTTGACGGCGTCGAGCTGGAAGGCATTCAGCGCATTTCCATCGAAGACATCAATCAAGCCGCAGAGCTGGGCTTCAAAATTAAACTGTTGGGCGTGACCCAGATGACCGGCCGTGGCTTGGAGCAACGCATGTCACCGTGCCTTGTGCCCGCAGACAGCCCCTTGGGTCAGCTGCAAGGTGGCACCAATATGGTGGTGATTGAGGGCGACGCCGTCGAACAGGTTGTGCTGCGCGGCCCAGGGGCCGGTGAAGGCCCAACTGCCAGCGCGGTGATGGGTGACGTGTGTGACATCGCCCGCGGCATCCGTCTGCCAACCTTCGGGGTTCCGGCAGAGATGCTAACCACCGCCAAATCGGCACAGTCCAATTCGCCAGCGCCTTACTACCTGCGCCTTGCGCTTGAGGATCGTCCAGGCGCCATGGCCAAGATCGCCACAGCTTTGGGTGACAATGGCATCAGCATCGATCGAATGCGCCAAACCCGCCATAACGACGCGCATGCACCTGTGTTGATCGTGACCCACAAAACCCAACGCAGCGCCTTGGACGCCGCTGTTGTGGCGATGCACGACACGGGTGTGATGGCGGCGGATCCCGTTGCCCTGCGTATCGAAGCGGTGTGAGACCGCCGCCGGAGCCACACGCCCAAATATAGTAAATTTTGAATAAACGTCGATCCAATGTACACTTCCTGGTGTGGTAGTGGGTTAACGATTCTACTTTTAACGCGCTTTTGGTGCACAGCTTTTTTGCGCCAATAGGTTCTGCCACATTGAATTTTACGTACTGGTTGCCACCCGTTTTCGGCTGGCTGACCCTTTGTCAAAAAAATCCATTGGGGGAGAACGTTATGCCGAGGGCTGTTAGATGGGGGAATTGGTTTAAGAAACCTGTTTTGTTTGGCACTAACGGGGATGATTTCCTCTCGCTGGAGGGGGGAAATCTGCCCGGTAGAATTTTTGCCGGTTCTGGCAACGATACGCTGATTGGTGGCAATCGCGATGATTGGCTTTTTGCCGGGTTTGGCAATGATTTGGTGTTTGGCGGAGGTGGCAATGATTGGGTCTTTGCCGGTCGCGGAAACGACACCATTTCTGGCGGCGAGGGCTACGACAAAATCCATGGCGGCTTTGGCACAGACACGGCAGTTTTTGAAGGGTCCGTTTTTGGCTACAAATGGGAAAGCGGTTGGTTCCGCAAGCTCTATGTAAAAGATATTGACGTAAGCGACGGCAATACGGCAACTGACACTCTGCACAGCATCGAAATCTTGCAATTTGACGATTACGCCTTTGAGGTACGGGGCGATAACGGCGCGCTTATATTAGGTGACGACGCCAGCACAGATGAGGACTCGCCGGTTGTCATCTCCTTTGAGGCCTATGATTTTGACGGCGGCATCGTCACGGTGTCTTCGGTTGGAGCATCGTCAGGTGCATTGACACTTATTGGCAGCAGCCCTCTGTCCCAAGGTATGGGGGTTGGCGCAAGCTTCAGCTACAGCTTTGATCCCACAGCTGCCTTCAACTACCTTGCAGTAGGGGAATATGGCACCGCAACCATCACAATTGTGATCGACGACGGGCAAGGAAATCAAACCACAGAAACCCTCGACGTGACTGTGGCAGGCGTGAACGACGCACCAACCATCACAGGTGTGACAAACGTGGTTGGTGACCTGTTTGAGGACACGGTAACCGCTGCCAACGGTGTTGTCTCCGCATCTGATCCGGACACCAGCGACGATCTGACCTTTACCAGTGGCGCTGGCACGTATGGCACATTTTCAATTGATCCTGTCATAGGCGCTTGGACCTACGCTCTGAACAACGCCTCCACATCTGTTCAGGAATTGGGTGTTGGTGAAAGCTTGGTGGACACAATCTCAGTTGACGTTGCCGACGGCAACGGCGGCACAGACACAGTGGACATCTCACTTACAATCTACGGCACAAACGACGATCCGGTGATCAGCGAGATCACCTATGATGCTGACACGGTGACCGAAGATGGCCCGGTGCAAACAGCAACGGGAGACGTGGTCGCGAGCGATGTCGATAAAAATGACACGCTCAGCTATAGCATCGTTGGCAGCGGAACCGGAACTTACGGCACTCTGACGCTCAACCCAACAACAGGCGCATGGAGCTATGTCCTGAACAACGCTGCCGCAGCAGTGCAGGCCCTGGCTGCAGGCCAAACCGAAACCGAAACCTTTGACGTTCTGGTCAGTGACGGCAACAGCGGATTTGACACACAAACCATCTCAATCGATGTGAGTGGCGCCAATGATGCGCCTGTGATCAATGGCACGCTGTATAATGTTGCAGAGGTAACGGAGGACGGCGGTCTCACGGCGCGGGGTTTCATCGATGTTACCGAGATCGATGCCAGCGATACCCTGCGCTATGTTGTGCTGGGCAGTGACACCAGTGGTTTTGGCACTTTAACCGTCAACCCCGACGGCACCTGGAGCTATGCGCTCAACAACGACAGCGAATTGGTGCAAGGGTTGAATGCCAGCGACACCCGCACCGATACCTTCAATGTTGCAGTGATTGACCCCAGCAACGCCTTCGACACCACAACCATATCCGTCACCATCTACGGCGCTGACGACGTCAATCCAGATGGCGGTGGTGGCGATGGGGGAGCAGGTGACCCGCCCCCTCCGGCCTCCTCGACCATCACCTTTGAAGGTCAGCCAAACGGCGCTTCTTTTGAAGGCGCTGCAGGTGGTGTGCAGTGGTCCTCTGGCTGGGCCACGTTTGATTCTACTTTGTTTGGGCAACAAGGCGGCGGCGGCCGCGGCGGCGGACAGCTCGACACCGGCATTGCCAACGGCGCCACCAGCGGCACCATGGTGGTTGTTGGAGACAGCGGGGTGATGCTTGAAGGCGATTTTGTCGACACGTTTGATTTTGAAAGCGCGCAAATCACCTCGGCGTTTAACGAGGGTATGCAGCTTACGGCCACCGCTTTTGATCAGTCCCTTCAATATACTGAAACAAGCCCCGGCGTCTGGGAATACGTCGAGGTCTTCACAAGTCTTGGTTCAGAGACCTTCACACTATCGACGGCCGGGCCTTCGCTTGTGGAGTTTGACGATGCCATATTTGATGCTGTGGATCGGGTGGTCTTGACCACCAGCGGTGGCACGCCCCTGCCGATCCCACTGACTGGCGGTCAATTTGTCATGGACGACGTGACCATATTGGTCTGATTCCTGTTTTGAACCAAAACCCCGGCGGCCTCAGGTTGCGCCGGGGATAGGCCTGCGCTATTGCGGTGTTACACGTGTTCAAAAGGATTTATTCATGTCCCAGAAGCCGGAATTTCACGATCGCTTGTTGTCCCTTGGTTTGGCCCGCGTCGCGGAACAAGCTGCGATTGCCTCTGCCGCGCTGATCGGCAACGGTGACGAGAAAGCCGCCGACCAAGCCGCTGTGAACGCCATGCGCGAACAGCTCAACCTGCTGGACATTGCAGGCGTTGTGGTCATTGGGGAAGGCGAGCGCGACGAAGCGCCGATGCTGTTCATTGGCGAAGAAGTGGGCACCGGAAACGGCCCTGGTGTGGATATTGCGTTGGACCCGCTGGAAGGCACCACGCTGACCGCCAAAGACATGCCCAATGCGCTGACCGTCATTGCCATGGGCCCACGCGGCTCCATGTTGCACGCACCAGACACCTATATGGACAAGCTGGCGATTGGTCCGGGTTACCCGGAAAACGTTGTCTCGTTGGAGATGAGCCCGAAAGAGCGTGTCGAAGCTCTGGCCAAAGCCAAAGGCTGCGACACCGCCGACATCACATTGTGTATCCTTGAGCGCCCACGTCATGAAGACATGATTGCCGAAGTGCGCGCCACCGGCGCTTCGATCCGTCTGATCACCGATGGCGACGTCGCAGGCGTCATGCACTGTGCCGAAGCTGAAGAAACCGGCATCGACATGTATATGGGCCGTGGCGGCGCACCTGAAGGTGTTCTTGCGGCAGCGGCTTTGAAATGCATGGGTGGTCAGATGTGGGGCCGTCTGGTGTTCCGCAACGATGACGAGCGCGCGCGTGCTGCAAAAACCGGCATTACCGATCTGGATCGTGTGTATTCCCGCGACGAGATGGTCACCGAAGACGTGATTTTTGCTGCAACCGGTGTGACCGGTGGCTCGCTGTTGCCCGCCATCAAACGCACCCCAGGCTGGGTGGAAACCGAGACGCTGTTGATGCGCTCCAAGTCCGGATCGGTGCGGCGCATGACCTACCGCGCACCGGTGGATCAGACTTCTTGATCGCAGATCACACAGCTGCATGATTGGGCCACGCGCCCTGATGGCCCGCCTCTTTGGCGGGCCTTTTTATAGATAAAAGGCCCTGACATGACTGATTTCCTTGGTGTTTCCGAAAGCTTGACCGGACGGCGCTGGGTGGGACCGGATGTCGAAACCACCCGTGCAGCAGAACAGCTGGCCCAAGACACCTCCTTGCCGCCCGCCCTGTGCGCCGTGTTGGCACGCCGTGGGGTGACGGCTGGAGAGGCCGCGAGCTTTCTGGAGCCCAAATTGGTCGATTTGCTGCCGGACCCGCGCAGCATCAAAGATATGGACGTGGCCGCGACGCGGTTTTTACAGGCCGTCAAAGCACGGCAACGTATCGCTGTTTTTGCCGATTATGATGTTGACGGCGGCACCTCGGCTGCCTTGCTGATAACATGGCTGCGGGCCTTGGGACTCCCCGCCACGCTCTACGTGCCGGACCGAATTGACGAGGGCTATGGCCCCAACGAAGCCGCCATGGCAGATCTTGCCAAAGCACATGATCTGATTGTCTGTGTTGATTGTGGCACACTCAGCCACGCGCCAATTGCCGCCGCCAAAGGCGCGGATGTGGTGGTGTTGGATCACCACCTGGGCGGGGAAACCCTGCCAGACTGCGTGGCCGTGGTGAACCCAAACCGACAGGATGAAAGCGGCGACCTTGCACATCTTTGTGCCGCCTCAGTGGTCTTTTTGATGTTGGTGGAGGCCAACCGTCAAATGCGCGAGGCTGACGGCACGCGCGGGCCAGACTTGATGTCCATGCTCGATCTTGTGGCGCTTGGAACGGTCGCAGACGTGGCACCGTTGATCGGCGTGAATCGTGCTTTGGTGCGGCAAGGCTTGAAGGTCATGGCACGGAGGGATCGCCCCGGTGTGGTTGCCTTATCTGACGTCAGCCGCATGGACAGCGCCCCCAACAGTTACCACCTTGGGTTCTTATTGGGGCCACGGGTGAACGCAGGGGGCCGTATTGGACAAGCAGATCTGGGCGCACGTTTGTTAGCCACGGACAATCCGCATGAAGCAAAGGCAATGGCGGAACGGTTGGACGAACTCAACACCGAGCGGCGCGACATTGAGACAGCTGTTCGCGCCGCCGCGACGGCACAAGCCGAGGAACGGGGGCTGGACGCGCCATTGGTCTGGGCGGCTGGCGAAGGTTGGCATCCAGGTGTGGTTGGCATTGTTGCCTCCCGCTTAAAGGAGGCCACCAACCGGCCCGCAATTGTGATCGGCCTTGATGGTGACGAAGGCAAAGGCTCCGGCCGCTCGATTTCCGGCGTCGACCTTGGCGCTTCTATTCAGAAACTTGCCGCTGAAGGCCTGTTGGTCAAAGGTGGCGGACACAAGATGGCCGCCGGCCTCACCGTGGCCCGAGATCAATTGGAACCGGCAATGGCACGGCTCAGCGAAATGCTGGCCAAACAGGGGGCGGGAGACGCGGGACCGGCGGATCTGAAACTCGACAGCCTACTGATGCCCACCGGCGCTACCGTGGACCTGATCAACGACGTCGACAAAGCCGGACCGTTTGGTGCGGGGGCCCCGGCCCCGCGGTTTGCCTTTCCGGATGTGGAAATACGCTTCACCAAACGGGTGGGCGACAGCCACCTGAAACTCACTTTTGGCGATGGCTTTGGCGCACGCATCGATGCCATTTCCTTTGGCGCGTATGACACCGCATTGGGCCCGGCACTCGAATCGCATGGCGGCGCGCGCTTCCATCTGGCGGGGCGGCTTGAAATCAACACATGGGGCGGTCGGCAATCGGTGCAGCTGCGCCTTGAGGACGCCGCGCGTGCCTGATCAACGCCGCCGTTGACCCCATATTTCCAGTGAAAACTGGACACTATTGGGAACGGAACTCTGGCCCTGACCCGGCCCGCAAAAATTTCCATATGCTGGGCAAATTTCCACTTGCGCCCGCGTCGTGGTTTCACTAAATACGCCTCACGCTTCGGCATGGCCCGTTCGTCTATCGGTTAGGACGCCAGGTTTTCAACCTGGAAAGACGAGTTCGATTCTCGTACGGGCTGCCAGTCGAAGCGGGTTCCAAGGACCAAGTCTAAGGAACCAGACACAGTGTGGCCCGTTCGTCTATCGGTTAGGACGCCAGGTTTTCAACCTGGAAAGACGAGTTCGATTCTCGTACGGGCTGCCACGTTTCTCTAACTCACATACACATTTACATCGTTCAGATCGATTCTGCTGGGCGTATTGTATGGCGCACGCGCACCCAAAAGCGCGCCCACCCAGATGATGGACACGCCTTTGAGCAATGGCCACGTCAGATCAGCCCCAATCGCGGCAGACGTATTTGATCTCGGTGAACTCTTCCATTCCCAGCCGCGCGCCTTCGCGGCCAAGACCGGATTGTTTGGTGCCACCAAAGGGAATCGGCGCGCCGGTCACCTTGGTGCGATTGACCGCCACCATGCCATATTGCAAGGCACGGCTGAGCCGGTAAATACGGCGCGGGTCATGGCTGTGTACATAGGCCACCAAACCGTACTCGCTGTCATTGGCCCAGGCGACCACCTCCTCCTCGCTGTCAAACAGCGCGATTGGCGCTACCGGACCAAATGTTTCCTCTGACATGATCAGCGCCTCTGCAGCAACGTCCGTCAACACGGTAGGTTCAAAGAACAGCGTGCCCAACGCGTGTCGCTTGCCTCCACACGCCAACGTCGCCCCTTTGGCCAGCGCGTCAGCCACATGCTGTTCTTGCTTTTTGACCGCATTCTCGTTCATCAGTGGGCCAATATCGGGATCGTCCATGCCAACCCCAACGCTAAGCGCTTTGGTGGCGGCGACAAACTTAGTGCAGAACTCATCGTAGATCGCACGCGCCACAAAAATGCGATTTGCCCCAAGGCAATCCTGACCTGACGTGGCAAATTTGGCTTTGATGGCTTCATCCACCGCCACATCAAGATCTGCATCTTCAAACACGATCACCGGCGCGTGCCCGCCCAGTTCCAAAACCAGACGTTTCACGGTTTCCGCTGATTGGCGATAGAGCAACTTACCCACATTGGTAGACCCAGTGAAAGACAGAGCCCGTACACGCGCATCACGTGTCCATGGCTCTACCACGGTGGGCGCAACGCCTGTCACGACGTTAAACACCCCGACAGGAATGCCGGCACGCTCCGCCAGTTCTGCCAACGCCAGCGCGCTATAGGGGGTTTCACCAGAGGGGTGCGCCACCACGGTGCACCCTGCCGCAAGCGCGGCGGCCGCTTTGCGTGTCAACATCGCGGAGGGGAAGTTCCATGGTGTGATCAGCGCGGCAACCCCCACTGGTTCCCGCCACAGCTCCACCTCCGCGTCTGGCAGATGACTGGTAACGCCCTCAATATTAGGGCGTTTGGCTTCCTCAGAATAGAATTCCACAAAAGCTGCGCCATACTCGATTTCACCGCGCGCTTCAGAGATCGGCTTGCCCTGTTCCAGCACCATGATGCGCGCGAGGTCTTCTTTGTGTTCCAGTTGCAGCTCAAACCAACGGCGCAAAATGGCTGCACGCTCTTGTGGCAATAACGCAGCCCAAGCCGGAAACGCTGCTTGTGCCGCATCTACAGCAGCAGTGGATTCTTCGGCTGACATCGCGGCCACGCCACCTAGGTGCGTGCCGTCTGCCGGGTTGGCAACCGCAAAACTGTCGCCGTCTTTGGCCGCCTGCCATTTGCCATTGATATAGGAAAAGGACCGTACAAGGGCCTTGTCGGTGATGTCAGCCCGAGCGGAAAGTGCGGTTTGTGTCATGCTGGGTGTCTCCTCTAATTTAGGAGAAAATGCCGGAAGCGGACAGAAGATTTGTCCGAAGTTTACGCGGTTCACAGAGGATTTAGCTGTGCTCAGAGGCGCCCAGTAGAATATCAAACGGAGGGGCGCCGTGCTCCTTCACCGGCTTAGTCACGATGTAGGTAAAATAGCGCGACAGCCCGATGCGGGCGTCGAGCATTTCGTCAATCAAGCGTTGATAGGCGTCAATATCGCTGGTCACAATTTGCAGAAGGTAATCAAAGCCCCCGCCAAGCGCCCAGCACGCCGCAACCTCATCGTAGCGCTGCATCGCCGCCTCAAAGGCACGAAAACTTGCCGCGGTGTGATCGGCGATTTCAGCGGAGACAAACACGGTGACGCTGGGGGCAAGCTTCTTAAGATTGATGCGCGCCCCGTAGCCTTCGATCAGGCCAGCTTTTTCCAGCTTTTTCAGCCGGTCCCAGCAGGGAGTTGGCGACAGGCCAATTTTGTCTGCCAAAGCCGCTTTGGTAATGCGGCCTTCGCGCGTCAGCACGGACAGGATTTGAATATCGCGATCGTCCAGCTTCATGGCCGTGCCCCAGCCTCATGCAAGGTGGAGAACACATCCGGGCGCAGGTCCAGGTCATATGGTCGCGTGGTCAAAATCATAGCCAGACAGCGTTATCAGGCCCCAATTGCCATCGGCAAGCCCAATCATGTCATGCGCCAACACTGTGGGCAAAAATCCCATAAATCTAACGATCGCAAACCTGCGCTTAACCACTGACTCTTCATTAACCAATTCGAACTACGGTTTTTCCGTGTCGTTATCACCGCGCCAGCCAAACCGATTCTCTCTTCATGGCGCGGTTCGTAAGGGAATGGGATCTATGACAAAAACACATTTGTCAGTCTGGGTACTACCACGCAGTCCATCGCAAGACGCGCGCCCTCCAGCGCGTCGGGCAAACCGCACGGGGGCGTTTATTGTCGCCGCCTGCGGGGATGAGGATTTTGCGGTGACTCCCAAGGCTTCCAGCAACAAAAATCGCCGCATCTGGCCACACACAGCGCCAACCCGGCCACGTCGCCTAGCGCGTTAAGCACTACAGCTCTGGCGGGACATCCACGGCTGGTGCGCTTGGCTTGATGTCCACCAATGGTGTGCCATCAAAACAATCGATCGCATCGATGCCAATGACGCCCTTTGCCAAATCCAACGATGTGATCCGCACGGCCGCCAGGGAAATTGGGTTCACCCGATTGGGTGAGCGTAAGGCAAACGTTCCCCGGGCTGTATTATGATGCCGGGGACGTTGGGTGATCAAATCGCGCCGCGCCTGATGCATCCAATAAAACAGCAAAATCCCCTGCCCCACTTCCAATCCAGTTAGCCCTTTGACAAAGCCCGGCTCCAAAATAACCCGTGCGCCTTGGTCAGTTTCCCGCGCTCGGGTCACGTTCTTGGGGCAATCACCACGCTGCCACGGGGTTTCGATCCTGCCAATAAAGCGCAGCTGCGCATCTACGCGCTCCATAGGATCAAAAGACAGGCAGTCTTCACCCTCGCGTTGTTCTGGGAAAGCAGTTGTTGAGGGCTCTGTCATGGTGGGGTTCCTTGGATGTCGCACGCACTCTGCCAGCAGACCCAAATTGATACCAGCATCTGCTTGGTCGCACCCTGAAATGAAAACGCCGCTCCTGAGAGCGGCGTTTTCTGATTATACAATCTCGTCTTCGAGACCTTCTGTGGAAAGCCCTTCTAGCTTGGGCATCAAACTCAAAAGCTCCCGCGTGTAGGCCTCTTTGGGTGAAGCAAACAAGGTTTCGGTGTCGGCCACCTCCACCATCTGCCCCTGACGCATCACGCCGACGCGGTCACACATCTGGCGCACCACCGGCAGGTCGTGGCTGATGAACAGCATGGTCAGACCGAGATGTTCCTGAAGATCTTTGAGGATGTTCAAAATCTGCGCCTGAATCGACACGTCGAGCGCCGAGGTTGGCTCGTCACAGATCAGGAAGCGCGGCTGTGTTGCCAAAGCGCGTGCAATCGAGATCCGCTGACGCTGGCCGCCGGAGAACTCATGCGGGTATTTGCGCCCTGCATCAGAGCCCAAGCCCACACGTTCCAGAAGCTCATCCACACGGTGCTGAATGGCGTCCCCTTCCAGAAGCTTGTGGTGCTTCACCGGCTCCGCAATGATCTCATCCACACGCATACGCGGGTTGAGGCTGGAGAACGGGTCCTGGAAGATCATCTGGATCTGACGGCGGTAGCTTTCCAAATCCTTGGCGGTTTTGAGCTCTGTGATCTCTTCATCATCAAAGAAGATCTTACCACCGTTGGTCTGATACAGCGTCGCAATCATGCGCGCGACGGTGGACTTACCAGAGCCACTTTCCCCGACGATGCCAAAGACCTCACCTTCGCGGATGTCAAAGCTGACCTTATCCGCTGCGGTGAAGTATTTGCGCCGCGACGGGATAATCGCATTGCGGGCCAAGAAAGTCTTGGTCAGCCCTTCAACTTTTAGCAGCGTACCGGATTTCGTCGGCTCTGGACGCTCCCAATTACGGGCCAAATCGTCGATGTGGAACGCAATTTGGCGACCGCCGTAAGACAGCTGCGGGAAGCGGTGCACTTTCAGCGTTGGACGCGGCACAGCGGCAATGAGCGATTTGGTGTACTCATGCGCCGGCGCGCCAAGCACCTGTTCTGTTGTGCCACTTTCCACAACCTGCCCCTGATACATCACGGTCACCTTATCGGTGGTGTCCGCGATAACCCCCATGTCGTGGGTGATCAGGATCACGCCGGTCTGACGCTCCCGCGCCAGCTCTTTGATCAACTCAAGGATCTGCGCCTGGATCGACACGTCGAGCGCCGTGGTCGGCTCGTCCGCAATGATCACATCGGGCTCTGAGCACAGCGCAAGCGCAATCACCACCCGCTGACGCATGCCGCCGGAGAACTGGTGTGGGTATTGATCGATCCGCTCAGAAGGGCTGGGAATGCCAACCCGATCGAGAAGTTCAATCGCGCGCTTTTTGCTGTCCGCATCAGACAGCTTGAGGTGGAATTGGATGGTTTCCACCAATTGCTGGCCAACGGTCAGAAGCGGGTTGAGCGAGGTCAGCGGGTCTTGAAAGATCATAGAGATCTTCGCGCCCCGCAGCGCCCGCATGCCATCCGCATCGCGCCCGTTGATGTGCTCACCTTTGAAACTGACGGTGCCTTCGGCGATGTGACCGGGGCGCTCCAGCAACCCCATTACGGCGGCGCCGATGGTGGATTTACCCGCGCCGGATTCCCCCACAAGACCGTGGATTTCCCCCGGCTCAACCGCAAGATTGGCTTTGTTCACCGCCACAAACAATTTTCGGCGGGTTGGGAAATGGACCGAAAGGCCCTCGATATCTAGGACTGTATCGCTCATCACTGCAACCTCGGGTTCAATGCATCACGCAGCCAGTCACCCAACAGGTTCACAGACAGCGCCAGGGCCAAAAGCGTGACGGATGGGAACAAGATGATCCACCACTCGCCAGAGAACAGGTAGCCTTGTCCAATGCGGATCAAGGTGCCCAGTGAGGGTTGCGTGGGTGGTGCGCCCACACCGAGGAACGACAGTGTTGCCTCAGCGATGATTGCCAACGCCAGCGAAATGGTCGCAATGACCAACACAGGCGAGAGTACGTTTGGCAGGATGTGACGCAGCATGATGATGCCACGGCCACGGCCAATCATACGCGCGGCCTGCACGTATTCTTTGTCTTTCTCCACCAAGGTTGCGCCGCGTACCACACGGGCAAACTGCACCCAGTCAGACAGGCCAATCGCCACAATCAGCACCCAGATGGCCATCTGATCATGGTGCTGAATTGGGATTACACCCTTGGCAATCCCGAAGATCAACATTGCCACCAGAATGGCCGGGAAGGTCAGCTGTACATCCGCGGCCCGCATAATGATGGTTTCCACCCAGCCACCAACGTAACCGGCCACAAGGCCCAATGTGATGCCGAGCACCATGGCAAAGCTCACAGCGGCAAAGCCAACAAACAGTGACACGCGCATGCCGTAGAGAATGGTGGAGAACACGTCGCGACCTTGGTCGTCTGTACCCAGCCAGAAGACATCGCCAGTGAAGTCATTGGGTGCCATCGGCGCGGTGAAGCCGTTCATCAGATCCAAAGAGCTTGGATCAAATGGATTGTGAGGGGCGATCAGCGGCGCAAAGGCGGAGCTCAACACCAGAAGCATCACCACAAAGAACGACACAATTGCCACCGGCGAGCGGCGGAAGTTGTAGACAAAATCGCTGTCCATAGCCTTCGCAAGGCGGGACTGCGGAGCGGTTGAAGTTTGGTCAGACATCAGTGCGCCCCCTTCCCATCCGTGCGCAGGCGCGGATCAATTGCGAAATACAGCAAGTCAACAATCAGGTTGATGCCGACAAACATCACGGAGATCAGCATCAGGTACGCGGCCATCACCGGGATGTCGACAAACTGGATGGCGTTGATGAATAGCAGGCCGACACCGGGCCACTGGAACACGGTTTCGGTGATGATCGCAAAGGCGATGATCGACCCAAGCTGCAGGCCAGTTACTGTGATCACCGGCACCAGCGTGTTTTTCAACGCATGGCGGAAGTTCACTGTGCGCTCTTTTAGACCACGGGCGCGGGCGAAGCGGACATAGTCCTGCCGCAGCACTTCTAGCATCTCAGAACGCACAAGCCGCATGATAAGGGTCATTTGATAGAGCCCCAACGTGATCGACGGCAGGATCAAGGCTTTAAGCCCCGACGAGGTCAACAACCCCGTGCTCCACCACCCAATATGGGTGACCTCCCCGCGCCCAAATGAGGGGAGCCATCCCAGCTCCACAGAGAACAGGTAGATCAATAAGATACCTATGAGGAAGGTGGGCAGGGACACCCCTATGAGCGAGACTGACATGATCATATTGGCGAGGAAGCCATCTTTGCGAATGGCGGTAAACACCCCAAGCCCGATGCCAATACTGATCGCCAAGAAGCCGCTGACTGCGGCCAATTCCAGCGTCGCCGGCGCGCGTTCCACCAAAATTTCCGCCACTGGCCGACCTTGGCGAAAGCTTACGCCAAAATCGCCCTGCACGGCTTTTTCAAGAAACTTGTAGTATTGTACAGGAAAGGGCTGATCCAGCCCCAGATCCGCCCGTAGGCGGGCGATGTCAGCATCGGTGCGTTCCTGACCAAGCATGTTGTCGATTGGATCCCCGACAAACCGAAACATGCTGAAGGCCACAAGGCCTACGACCAGAAGAACCAACGCGGACTGTAGTACTCTTTTTAAGACATACGTCAGCATCACTGCGTCCCTTTATTTTTTATTGGCGCGAGCCTTGCGCTCTCAAAGGGCGCAGGTCAAGTGCAGCGCACGAGGCAGCGAACATTGCCCGCTGCCTCATTTTTAGGCAGTATTATTGCACATTCACCCACCGCAGGATAAAGAAATTATCCGGGCGTTGTGTCAGGGAGACATTGTCCCGTGTGCCCCAAACCAGAGGTTGTACGTACATCGGCACATAGGCTGTTTCCGCCTGCAGAATCGCCGCGGATTCGTCGAGCATCATCTGGCGTTTGCCGTCATCAATCTCCGATTGGATCATCGGCAACATCTCGTCGATCTTGGCGTTGGAGTAGCCACCAAAGTTCCAGCTGCCGAGTTTCTTCTCGGAGTTTGGTGTGTGTGCCAAGAAGCGGATTGGGTGCTCCGCATCAAACGTGCCTGGGGACCAGCCCAGCAGATACATGTCGAAGTTATCCGCACGCAGCTCTGGCCAGTAGTTCGACACCGGCATCGCGTCCAGCTGGGCATCAATGCCAACTTTTGCAAGCATCGCGGTCACTGCCTGACAGACTGCCTCGTCATTCAGGTAGCGATTGTTTGGGCATTTCAGACCAAAGGAGAAGCCGTCAGCATAACCCGCTTCAGCGAGCAAAGCCTTGGCACCGTCCACATCATAAGCTGGGCGGTCCATATTGGCCGAGGAGTAGCCGCGCATTGCCGGGCTGACCAGCTGACTGGCCGGTTCGGCATTGCCACGCATGATGGTCTTCAGGATTGCGTCAACGTTCACCGCTTTGGACACGGCTTCCCGCACGCGGGCGTCCTTGAACGGGTTTGGTTTGCCCGCATCCGCGCCGTATTTCAGCACGTCAGACTCTTGAGCAAAGCCCAACATGATCACGCGCGCTTCGATACCCTGAATGACTTGCACGCCATCCTGACCTTGCAGACGCGCAGCATCCTGAATCGGCACCGGGTTGATCATGTCCACTTCACCAGATAGCAGCGCCGCCACGGCTGTGGCCGGGTTCTGGATCGGGGTAAATTCTGCCACGGTGATATTGTGCGTGGCTTCGTCCCACCAGCCGCCAAAAGGCTTAAGCTGTGTGCGCAGGCCTGGCTCACGCTCAGTGACCATAAACGCGCCAGTGCCGTTGGCGTTTAACGTGGCGTAGTTGCCGTTTTCCTTGTCCGGCAGCGCCGCATTGTTGGCTTCGGCCCAGCCTTTGTCCACGATCATCCAGTTGGCAATGCTATCCGGGAAAATTGGGTTGGGCGCTTTGGTCAAAATGTCGACTGTCTTGCTGTCCACCACTTTGACTTCAGAGACCGGTGCAAACCAGCTGCGAGTGTCAGACACTTCATTGGACGCACGCTCATAGGAGAACAGCACGTCCTCTGCGTCAAAGCTGCTGCCATCGTGGAAGGTTACACCGTCGCGCAGATGAAAGCGCCAGCCTTCGCCGTCGCCAATTGGTTCCCAGCTGGTCGCCAGTGCAGGCTCAATCGACATATCCTGCCCACGACGCACCAAGCCTTCGTAGACGTTGTTCAAAAAGCCCAGAACCGGTGCAGAGTTCACCGCATGTGGGTCCATGGTTTGCGGGTCGGTGGTGCCGGCCCATTTGAAATCTTCGGCTGCGACAGGTGCAGCACAAACGGCGGCCAAGACGGCCGCGCTCAACATATGTCTCATGACAATTCCCCTGTTCTTCGATCCGCGACGATTGCGCGGGTGCATGAAACAGTGTCACTCCATGCGGGGCCCAAAAGCAAGGTCAGCACACATTTTTGTGAACATGTTAAGCCGTTTCTTTCTAAGGGTTTTCCTGACTGGTGAATAAATCAGACATTCCGAGGAAGGTTTCATTGGGCAGACTGGGCAGCCTGTGCCACCTTCACAATGCAGTTTATTAATTTAGGTGATGACATGATTGAAGTGACCGACGCAGGCGGACAGGGATTTCTCGAGGTCCGTATGACAGCCCCAATTACTGAAAACGATTATACTGACGTGCTCACCCCGGCAATTGACCACGCCATTGAGCAGTCTGAGAATATACGTCTCTTGGTGATATTGGACGGCGGCCCCGGAGATTTTACAGCAGGCGCCATGTGGCAGGACAGTCGCATGGGATTCAAACATTGGCGTGGATTTGACCGCTGTGCCATTGCGACCGATGACGCCACAATGAAGCGCCTGATATCAGTGTTTGGCGTTCTGATGCCCTGCCCGGTTGCAATGTTTGACCTATCTGAAGCCGAAGATGCCCGTCGGTGGCTGCGTGAAAGTCTTGGCTCTATTCAGATCGATGCGCTGGATGACAGCACCGTCTGCGTGCGTCTGATGGGTAAACTCGACAGCGAGATCTACGAGGGTAAATCCGAAGATCTGGACAACCTTCTGGCAGGAAAAAGCCAATTTGGTTTGGTTATTGACCTGCGGGAGTTTGACGGCTGGCAAGGACTGGGTGCTTTGAGGGATCACTTTGCCCTTGCGAGCGCGCATGTGAAGCAATTGACCCGCGCCGCCATCGTGGGTGATGCCGGTTGGCAAAATATGGCGTCCAAAGTGGGCAAACACGCCTTTGGGGTGAATGCACAGCATTTTGGTGCGGATGACTTTGACAGGGCCGTGGCCTGGGTTCAGACGGGCGCATAATTCCCCCGCATTCTCTAAGCAAAAAGGCCGCCCATTGGGCGGCCTTTCCGTAGTCTGTCGTAAGAATTACGCTAGGCGCAATTACTCAACGATTTTAGATACAACACCGGAACCCACGGTGCGGCCGCCTTCGCGGATCGCGAAGCGCAGGCCTGCTTCCATGGCGATTGGTGCAATCAGCTCAACGTTGAACTTCAGGTTGTCACCAGGCATCACCATTTCGGTGCCCGCTGGCAGCTCAACGGTGCCGGTCACGTCGGTGGTCCGGAAGTAGAACTGTGGACGGTAGTTCGCGAAGAATGGCGTGTGACGGCCACCTTCATCCTTGGTCAGGATGTAGGCTTCGGCTTCGAACTTGGTGTGTGGGTTCACGGAACCTGGGGCACAGAGAACCTGACCACGCTCAACAGCTTCACGGTCGATACCGCGCAGCAGGGCGCCAACGTTGTCACCAGCTTCACCGCGGTCCAGCAGCTTGCGGAACATTTCAACACCGGTACAGGTGGTGGTCTGGGTGTCTTTGATGCCAACGATTTCGATGCTGTCGCCAACATTGATCACGCCACGCTCAACACGGCCAGTTACAACGGTACCACGACCAGAGATCGAGAACACGTCTTCGATTGGCATCAGGAACGGCTCATCTACAGCGCGTGGTGGCTGTGGGATGTAGCTGTCAACTGCGGCCATCAGCTCAGCGATTTTCTCGGAACCGATGTTGTCGTCACGGCCTTCCAGAGCTGCCAGAGCGGAGCCTGCAACGATAGGAATATCATCACCTGGGTAGTCGTATTCGTTCAGCAGTTCACGGATTTCCATTTCCACCAGCTCGAGCAGCTCTTCGTCGTCAACCTGGTCCACTTTGTTCATGAAAACAACCATGGCAGGAATACCAACCTGGCGGCCCAGCAGGATGTGCTCACGGGTCTGTGGCATAGGGCCATCAGCCGCGTTCACAACCAGGATCGCGCCGTCCATCTGCGCCGCACCGGTGATCATGTTTTTCACATAGTCAGCGTGGCCTGGGCAGTCGACGTGGGCGTAGTGACGCGCGTCGGTTTCATATTCCACGTGCGCGGTGGAGATGGTGATACCACGGGCTTTTTCTTCTGGCGCGCCGTCGATTTCGTCGTACGCTTGGAACTCACCGTATTGCTTGGTGATCGCTGCAGTCAGCGTGGTTTTGCCGTGGTCAACGTGACCAATGGTGCCGATGTTGCAGTGCGGTTTACTGCGCTCAAACTTTTCCTTAGCCATCTCGGGCGCCTTCTCATTGTGGTTGGGTCACATTGACCCGTTTTCCTCTACCGCGCGCGACATATGACCTTGCGCGAAAAAAATCAAGCCTGCTTTAACCCTGACGCTCTTTATGCTCCTGCATACGTTGCCGCATTTCCTCGTTCTCGTTATCTTTCCAACACTTGGCGAGGTCTGCTGCGGACACGTCATCCACAAGACACGCGCGGTTTTTGTGCATCCATTCCTCAATCTCACGTGCCGCGTTGTAAGTCACGTTGGCCATCTGTTCTTCAGCGGTCATCGAGAATCCACTGGACGCAACCAGGGAAGAGCCGGTGAAGGATTCCAGCACAAAAATTTCTTTGGCCTCCTCATTAAACTTGCCCCCGGCCCGGTCATCCCAAGCTGTTACGGAGATTATAATCGCCGACTTGGGCTGCAGGATTAGCGGCACCCCTTTTTGCGCCAGCGCATACCCGTTGATGTTCACGCCAAAGTGCACCAGCCGGGTGCCGTCGTAGCGCGCCACGCCCATGCGGGCGTCGATTGCGTTTTTCATCGAGGCAATAAACGCTTCCGTATCGGCTTCACGCGACAAAGGGCCTTTCTTAATGTCTGGCGCCACCACAATATTGTGCCCCAGCACAAAATCACCCAGATCCAGTATCTCGTCGGTGACGTCTTTGGTGGGCACCGTACAAGACACCAGCGCGGCCAATGCCGCGATGCATGCAACCAGTCTGAACATAGGCATTTTCCCCGTCGATCTTCGTCTTAAATTAAACGCTGACATATCGGATTGCATTTGCACGTGCAATCAAAGGCTTTGTCAGTTGAGGTCTCTCCTCTATCTTGGTGTGTAAGGAGAACCACGATGTCTCAGCCCGCGCCCGCCGCAACCGATCCCACCAAGCCGCTGCCTGTGCACGCGCCGCTGGCAACTGAGCCTCTTGGGCTGCTGGGTTCCCTCAAAGCCGCGCGCAGCAACCTTTTGACAATCCTGCCGGAACTTGCCGTGCGCCAGCCCATGGTGTCCGGGCGCACGGGCCTGCGCTGGCACATGGTGATGGACCCTGGCGCGATCCGACGTATCTTGCTTGAGCGTGTGGACGATTACCCAAAATCCAAGGCCACAAAAAACATACTGCGCCCCGCAATTGGCGACAGCCTGTTTGTGGCCGAAGGCGCCCACTGGCGCTGGCAACGCCGCGCCGCTGCTCCTGTGTTCACCCATCGCAACATTACCAACCTTGCCCCCGTGATGGCGCAGGCGGCAGAACGCGCCGCTGATCGGATCGCGACCTCTCAAGGCGTTGAAGTTGATATGATGAATGAAATGGTGATGACCACCTTTGACGTGATCAGCGAGGTCACCTTCTCTGGCGACGGCAGTTTTGACAGTGGCAAGGTCCATAACGCCATCGATGCCTATATCGCCGAGGCGGGCAAAATCTCGCTCCTGGACATGTTGGGCGTGCCGGATTGGGTGCCCCGTCCAGGTCGTTTTATGTCGGGTCACGCTTTGGATGAAATGAAACAGGTGGCCGACCGCGCCATAGAAGCCCGCAAGGCCCGTGGCGCTAAAGTCACGCCAGACCTCTTGGACTTGCTCCTCGCTGGTGCGGATCCTGAAACAAAAAAAACCATGAACACAGCGGAGCTACGCGACAACCTGCTGACTTTCATTGTCGCCGGACACGAGACTACGGCGCTCACATTGGCGTGGGCCCTGTACCTCTGTGCCTTTGACCAAGAGGTTCAAGACAAAGCCCGCGCTGAAATCGCACAGGTTTGTGACGAAGGCCCCATCACAGGAGACCAAGCACTAGAGCTGACCTATGTGCGCCAGATCATCGATGAAACCCTGCGGCTTTACCCGCCTGCCGGCATCATCTCTCGCACGGCGCAAGCCCATGACATGCTGTGCGCCCGCGAAATCCGCCCCGGCGACACCGTGATGATTCCGATCTACGCTTTGCAACGCAATCGCCTGCTGTGGGAGGACCCCGACGCCTTTAATCCGGAGCGCTTTGCAGATCGCAAAGCCATCGACCGCTACGCATACCTGCCTTTTGGCGATGGCCCCCGCATCTGCATTGGCGCAAGCTTTGCCATTCAGGAAGCGGTGATTGTACTGGCCACGCTTTTGCGTCGGTTTCGGTTTGACTTGGTAGACGGCAAGCCCCCCAAGCCGGTGATGATCCTGACATTACGGCCGGAAGGTGGAGTGTGGCTGCAGGCAGCCCCCATTAAGTGACCTGATGAGCGCTGCCCCAAACGCGCCTTGCGCTCACTGGCTGACGTACTCCAACAGATCACCGGGCTGACAATCCAATTCCTGACAAATCGCATCAAGCGTATTAAAGCGAACACCTCGCGCCCGGCCAGACCGAAGCACAGACAGATTTTGCTCTGAGATTCCAATCTTCGCTGCAAGCTCTTTGGAAGTCATTTTGCGCTGTGCCAAAGCGACGTCTAGGCGCACGACAATGGGCATCTCAAATCACCTCCTGATGGTCTTGCCACAAGGCAGCACCCAACACAAAAGCACGCGACATAAACGTGGCAAGCAAAGCCGCGATAGCGATCGATATTTCAGTTGATCCTAAGGAGACCTCGAGCGCCTTCATCCCTTCGGGGAAATGCCACGTTGCGACAACTGTCGCGATGGTATGCCCGACGATTCCCCAAATCAACATGGCCCACAACAGACGTGCGGCTTTGCCAGCTGACGTGCTTGCCTCACTGAGAGCGGCTTGCGTGAGGGCCGTGAAAATTTGCCTCCCCCGGAAAACAACCGCGATCCAAATGCCAACTTGGACCAACAATATCAGCGTCAGAGCAACCGCTTGCCATGGCTTCAAGACATCGCTTGCGTAGCCCGCCGCAGCGGCGAGGATCTGGCCGATCTGCTGCGCGTCAACAAACAGCCAAATGACCACCGCAGCCGCAGCCGCCACCAGAGCAACCAAAATTAGCAACAACACGTGCCCCAACAGAGTTGCAGACCGCACAACAGAGTTTTCTTCGACTTTCATCCTTTACCACCCAATAATTAATGTTAAACATGAATTTATGAAGCTTTTACATACACTCTCAGCAAGGTCAATTGAAATGTTCAAACCCCTATGCCTTTACGGTCTCGCCTCCCTTATCTTGGCTGGATGCAGCGCCATTTCTCCCAGCGGCCTCGTCGCCGCCGCTCGACTTGATCCCTTAGAAACAAACCCAAATGATATATCGATTGCTGTTGGCGTGCCTGAGGTGCTGCACTTAGCGAACGGGGATGCGCAGTTGTTTTTCGGCTTTGCACCCGACGGGACAAACACGCCATCCCCGGTAGGAACAACGGTGCCACTCACGGTTTCGACTGAGACCGGCCCCCTTACGCCCATCGCGGGCCAAGCGATCTACGTTTTTGGGTTTGCCACATCAGAGGCCGCGCAACTGTCAGCAGTTCAAGATCGAATGAAGGCACTAAAAGAGCAGGGAGTTATGGGAACTGGCACGCTGAGCGTTGCGATCACTGGTGGCTGCTTAACCGGCACCTTGGACGACCTGCCCGTCGCGACTTGGATACAAACGTCTCCGGACAGCGGATTTGCCCAACTCACCCGTCCAACCGACTTTTTGGACACCCTGCCCCTGCAAGAGCGGTTGCAATTGATCGAGAGACTGCAGCCTTGCTGAGATGGTCTCGCTGGATGAGGGGCTGATCTTCAACTCGCGATTTTGGGCCACACCTCGTGGCATCTATTTTGGCAGGCGGCGCCACCAGGCTGGCGCAATAGGGCGTCGCAGCATTCGAGGGATCAAGCACGCAAATCAATCGCGCGCCCTTCCAGCGTATCAGTGAGGCCTTCAAATGCATAAGTCGCGCGCGGCCTAAATCCGCTCGAAGCGCACCAGTCGATGTATTTCGTGTTCAGCGCCAAAATAACATCAACCTCTTTCTGGCCTTCAGAGGAGGTCACCTCAAAGGAGACGCTTTCAGACGGCTCCTCGTCATCCTTCCAGGCCCAACACCCTTCCACAAAATAGATACCTTCGGCCTCACTTCGGCAGGCGTCCCAATAGGCGCGTTCCGCTCCGTGTGCGATCCAGTCTGACATTGTGCCACTCCCTCAGTAAGGTCCACAGGAGCGTCAGCCCCTCTCTTACCGAGATTGCGATGGGGCGGTGGTTTTGCCTTGAGGCAATGCGTCAATCATTTCGGAATACGCGACAAATAGATTATGATCGATCTTTACATACCGCACCAAGCACCCAACCCAAACGCGCAGAATCGCATCCGTTCGTGACCGCACCGACCGTTGCTTTTTGCCCAAAACGCGCACCACCGCAAAACAGTCGTGATACCGACATAATACCGACGTGGGTTTTGACACAAAAACGGGGGCGCAACGGCCCCCGAAATTTATGTGTCGAACTTGTAATCTTTGGGGAACCCGTAGGGGGCTTTCTTGCCGACCCCGGCCCGTTTTCCAAGCCAATCAGACAGGTCCGGCTCATGCCGCGTTTTACCGCTGCCGCCCATGGACCAAGTCAGACCATTTTTCCACTCAAACGTGGTTATGTCTGACAATCCGCCGTCTAGCTCCAGCGTACCCTGACGCCCACGTGCCATGTTATACTTCTGAATTCGCACACCTTTTCCGCGCCCAAGCTCCGGCATTTCATCAATAGGGAACACCAGGAAACGTCCGTTTTTGGACACCACCGCCACGTGATCGCCCGCCACTGGATGACAGATCATCGCGCGGTTATCGTCTTTGACGTTCAACACCTGTTTGCCGGTCCGGGTTTGCGCAATCACGTCTTTCTCAGGCACCACAAAACCATCGCCTGCGCTACTGGCAACCAGCAGTTTACGATCGGGCTTGTGGACGAAAATATCAACGATTTCAATGTCATTTGGCAGATCAACAATCAAGCGCACAGGTTCCCCCATGCCACGTCCGCCCGGCAAGTTTGCCGCGCTCAACGTGTAGAAGCGACCATTAGAACCAAACATCAAAAGCCGGTCCGTGGTCTCCGCATGGAAGATAAAACGCGGCCCATCACCGTCTTTGAACTTCAACTCACGTTTCAGATCAATGTGGCCAGACATTGCCCGGATCCACCCCATTTCAGAGCAGACAATGGTGATCGGTTCCCGATCAATCATCGCCTCAATGGGCACCTCTTCAACCTCAGCCGCCTCAGAGAACACCGTGCGCCGCGCGCCACCTTCATAGTCTTTTCCGAAGGTTTTCTTAGCCTCTTTCAGCTGCTCGGAAATGCGCTGCCATTGCAGATCATCACTTCCCAAAAGCGCAACGATTCCAGCGCGTTCCTCCAGAAGCGCATCGCGTTCACGAACCAACTCCAACTCTTCCAAACGCCGCAAACTGCGCAGGCGCATGTTGAGAATGGCTTCGGCCTGCACCTCGGTGAGCTGCGTCTCGCCGGAGCCGGGTAGCGGCGATTTGTAGTCCTTCTCATCCTGCGCACGTGGATGATCCAGATCCCAGTTTTCCGCCATCAGCGCTTGTTTGGGCGCGTCATCGTAGCGGATGATATCAATCACACGATCCAGATTGAGGAAGGCAATGATGAAGCCTTCCAACACTTCCAACCGGTGATCGATTTTCTCCATCCGGTGTGTGGACCGCCGGATCAATACCTCACGCCGGAAATCCAAGAACGCCCGAAGAACTTCCTTCATAGAGCAGACTTTTGGCGTCACCCCATCAATCAGAACGTTCATATTGAGCGAGAACCGAATCTCCAAATCACTGCTGCGATACAGCATGTTCATCAGCACATCCGGCTCAACGTTCTTGCTTTTGGGCTCCAAGATCACGCGAATGTCATCTGCCGATTCATCGCGCACGTCAGCAAGAATTGGAACCTTCTTGGTCTGGATTACCTCCGCCAACTTTTCAATCAGTTTAGATTTCTGAACCTGATACGGAATTTCGGTGACCACAATCTGCCACTGTCCACGCCCTAGGTCTTCTTTCTCCCACTTACAGCGCAAGCGGAAAGACCCACGGCCCGTGCGATAAGATTGCGCGATGCTTTCCGGCGGCTCAACAATTACGCCCCCGGTTGGGAAGTCCGGTCCCGGCACGTAGTTAAGCAACGTGTCTTCGCGCACATCCGGCGTTTTGATCATATGCAAACAGGCGTCGCACAGCTCACTGATATTGTGCGGTGGAATATTGGTCGCCATACCCACAGCAATGCCGCTCGACCCGTTTGCCAAAAGGTTTGGGAATGTTGCGGGCAGCACCACAGGTTCACGTAGGGTTCCGTCGTAATTCTCTCTGAAATCAACGGCATCCTCGTTGAGACCTTCCAAAAGGGCCTCAGCCACGGAGGTCATCCGCGCTTCTGTATATCGGCTCGCAGCCGGGTTATCCCCGTCAATATTGCCAAAGTTACCTTGACCATCAACCAGCGGATAGCGGACGTTAAAGTCCTGCGCCAAACGCGCCATTGCGTCGTAAATTGCCGCATCGCCATGAGGGTGATAGTTGCCCATCACGTCGCCGGAAATCTTCGCCGACTTCCGGAAGCCCCCGCTGGCGGAAAGTTTCAATTCGCGCATGGCGTAGAGGATGCGGCGGTGGACTGGTTTCAGCCCGTCCCGCGCATCAGGCAAAGCACGGTGCATAATAGTGCTAAGCGCATAGGTCAGATAGCGGTCGCCAATGGCGCGCCGCAGCGGCTCGGTCACAGTCTGTGCTGGAAGGTCGTCGTCTTCGATCAAGTCAGTCATACCTGCTGATAGCTTTTGCCGTCCCGCCGGTAAAGGAGATGCGAGGGAACACTCGCGATTTTTTCCCCGACATGCTAAGATGTCTGCAGTGTAAACCTTTCGTAGAACCTGTTAGCCGACACTGGTGTGTAAACAGGTGATTCTCCTGGGGGTTGAATTGTGAACAAGTTTGTATTTCTAAGTCTTGCATTGTTGGGTTGGGTATTTTGGGAATTGAGCGGTGGCTCTGATTTTAAACCCAAATCGCAAATCCAAATGGCCAAGGAAAAAACACCTCAACACGCCGAAGACACACAGGTCGTCTCTCGGGCAGCTCTGTCTGTGCCGATCATTCAGGCTTCGGCAACAACAGTCTCCGCTCAAACCGCTGCCACTTCTGAGCTTCTGCCAGCAACATCCACCGCGATCTCTGCTGTCGAAGATCAGCCCCTGGGGGTGCCGGTCGTCGTTGCCTCACTGGCCACTGGCCTGGAAGTTTTTGCGACTCCCGGCGTACCGGCTTTGACACCCCCAACGGCAACAGATGCGACCATTGAAAATACGGTTGCCCTTGCGTTGGAGCCCCAACAGACGAAAGACTTTCGTCGGGTACGCGGCTCCCGCGTGAACATGCGCGGTGGTCCCGGCACGTCTTACAGCGTGCTAATGGTACTGCCACGAGACAGCCAAGTAGAAGTGCTGCGTGATAATGGCTCCGGCTGGGTGAAATTGCGTGACAATGACAGTGGTCGTATTGGCTGGATGGCTGCGAAAATGCTTGTGGCGCCTACCGAATAAGCCCCCTAGTCTAGCACCAAAATGCCGGACACAAGGGACCCAAATGCCAAAAAAATCCATTTTGATTACAGGATGTTCGTCCGGTATCGGTCTCTGCTCAGCCCATTATCTCAAAGCGCGTGGTTGGCAGGTTTTTGCCTCTTGCCGCAAAATTGAAGACTGCCAACGACTGAACAGGGAAGGCTTCTACAGCCCCCGGATAGAGCTGCGCGACACCGACAGCATTCGCGAAGGCTTGCAAGAGGTGCTTGACCTAACCGGCGGAACCTTAGATGCGCTATTCAACAACGGCGCACGTGGCATGCCCGGAGCGGTGGAGGACCTGCCAACGAGCGCCTTTCGTGATCTCATGGAAAGCAATGTGGTTGGATGGCACGATCTCACCCGGCAAGTGATTCCGGTTATGCGCGCACAAGGCCATGGGCGCATTGTGCAAAATTCGTCCGTGCTGGGCTATGTGTCGATGCGCTACCGCGGCGCCTATGTCGCCAGCAAACACGCGCTTGAGGGTCTCACCGACAGTCTGCGCATAGAGATGCGCAACACCCCAATTCACGTCAGCCTGATTGAACCCGGCCCCATCACCTCAGACATGCGCAAAAATAACGCGGCGCAATTTTTTGAATGGATCGACTGGGAAAACTCTGCTTTTGCGGAAGACTACCGAACGGGATTGGTCAAACGATTCTCTGAAAAGAAAGCGGGGTTGGACCCATTTGAGCTCCCAGCTGAAGCAGTGTGTAAAAAGCTACTTCACGCACTTGAAGCGCGACACCCTCGTGCACGGTACCGTGTGACAACGCCTGCCCACATAATGAATACACTGCGTCGGGTGTTACCCACGCCTTTGCTCGACTGGGTGATCGCCAAGGGGTAATGAGACGTTGTGTCAAAGGTGGTTCAGTTTCAGGCCATGACAAGTTACACCAATGCCACCGCTGAAGATGGAGACCCCTATGGCCAATGATCCCCTTTTCTGGTTCGCCGCCGTCGCGTGCCTTATCGTTCTATTTATTCTGCTTGTTGGGATTGGTGGGTTTGCCAAAGGAGGTGAATTCAACAAGAAATATGCCAACAAAATCATGCGCCTTCGTCTTCTTGCACAGTTTGTCGCTGTCATTTTGATCGTTGGCTTTGTTTGGTTGCGCAGCGGAGGTTGAGCACATGGTTGTCCTCAATAAGATTTACACCCGTACCGGCGACAAAGGCACCACCGCTTTAGGGAATGGCGATCGAGTCGCCAAACACGACGCGCGTGTCGCCGCCTACGGTACAACCGACGAACTCAACGCCTTTCTTGGCGTGACCCGCATACATGCGGACGGGGAGGTCGACGCGGCTCTTGCCCGCATTCAAAATGATCTCTTTGATCTTGGCGCTGATCTTTGCCGCCCAGACATGGCCAAGGATGCCGACGCCGAATATCCCCCCCTGCGGATTGTGTCGTCACAAGTACAGCGCCTTGAGGACGAAATTGACGCGATGAATGTGCATCTGGAACCTCTGCGCAGCTTCATTCTGCCTGGTGGCACCGCGCTCGCTGCGCAGCTTCACGTTTGCCGCACCGTTGCGCGGCGTGCAGAACGCTTGTCCGTGGAATTGGCCCAAGCCGAAGACATCAACGCGGATGTTGTGACTTACCTTAATCGTCTGAGTGACTGGTTCTTTGTTGCCGCCCGCATCGCCAACGATGACGGTCGGTCTGATGTCCTGTGGGTGCCAGGGGCGAATCGCTAATTGGTTGATTGCTGCCGTTAGCGCCAACAATTCAGTTGACGTAAATTCCCCTTACGTAACTTTTCTGCGCCGCGGAAACATTCTTGCAAAAAACGTGGCGTGAAAACGCTGATACGCGACGTCGTTGCCCTAAAACGTGACGATTTTGCTCTGTTTCGCCAGCGTTGCACACTATATCAACGCGGTGAGAGCATTCCGATGAGCTGCCTTTAGGCGGCTTTGACAAACTTTGAGGAGTCCTACGCCCATGAAGGTACTAGTACCTGTCAAGCGCGTGATTGACTACAATGTGAAGGTCCGCGTGAAAGCGGACGGCACAGGTGTCGATCTCGCCAACGTGAAAATGTCCATGAACCCGTTTGATGAGATTGCCGTTGAAGAGGCTATCCGCCTGAAGGAAGCGGGCAAAGCGGACGAAATCGTCGCAGTTTCCATCGGCGTCAAGCAAGCTCAGGAAACCCTGCGCACCGCCCTGGCCATGGGCGCCGACCGCGCGATCCTGGTTGTGGCAGCTGACAGCGTTGATCAAGATATTGAGCCGTTGGCCGTTGCCAAAATCCTCGCCAAAATTGTCGAGGAAGAACAGCCGGGCCTAGTTCTCTGTGGTAAACAGGCGATCGACAACGACATGAACGCAACCGGCCAGATGTTGTCTGCGCTGCTGGGCTGGTCCCAAGCGACCTTCGCTTCCGAAGTAGACATCGATGGCGACAAAGCTGTTGTAACACGTGAAGTGGATGGCGGCCTGCAGACCATCAAAGTTTCCACTCCAACCATCATCTCCGTAGATCTGCGCTTGAACGAGCCGCGCTATGCGTCTCTGCCAAACATCATGAAGGCGAAGCGAAAGCCGCTGGATGAGAAGACCGCAGACGACTACGGTGTGGACGTCACTCCGCGCCTTGAGGTTGTCAACACCTCCGAACCGTCTGAGCGTGCCGCAGGCATTATTGTCGGCTCCGTAGACGAGCTGGTCGAGAAACTTAAAGAAGCGGGGGCTGTATAATGGCTGTTCTTCTTCTCGCAGAAGTTACCAATGGCGCTTTGGCGTTGGATGCCACTGCCAAAGCAGTGTCGGCCTCCAAAGCACTGGGTGACGTAACCGTCCTAGCCGCTGGCGCATCCGCAGCAGCAGCAGGCGAAGCAGCTGCCAAAATCGACGGCGTGGCCAAAGTTCTGGTTGCTGAGGACCCCTCTTTGGGCCACCGCTTAGCAGAGCCAACAGCGGCCTTGATTGTGTCCCTCGCAGGTGACTACAGCCACATCGTGGCGCCAGCCACCACCGACGCCAAAAATGTCATGCCACGCGTGGCTGCGCTTCTGGATGTCATGGTATTGTCGGATGTCACTGCCGTCGTCGACGCTGATACCTTTGAGCGCCCGATTTACGCTGGCAACGCGATTCAAACAATAAAATCCAACGATGCAACCAAAGTCATCACCTTCCGGACATCCACCTTTGATGCCGCTAGCGAAGGCGGTTCTGCGTCTGTGGAAACCGTTGGCGCTGCTGACAACCCTGGCCTGTCCGAGTGGGTTGAGGATAAAGTAGCTGCGAGCGATCGCCCAGAGCTGACCTCTGCCGGTGTGGTTGTGTCTGGTGGCCGTGGTGTTGGCTCGGAAGAAGACTTCAAAATCATCGAAGCTCTGGCCGACAAACTGGGTGCCGCCGTTGGTGCGTCGCGTGCGGCGGTTGATTCCGGCTACGCGCCAAACGACTGGCAGGTTGGTCAGACCGGCAAGGTGGTTGCACCTGAACTGTACATCGCCGCAGGCATCTCCGGCGCCATTCAGCACCTTGCAGGTATGAAAGACTCCAAGATCATTGTTGCGATCAACAAAGATGAAGAAGCGCCGATTTTCCAAGTGGCAGATTTTGGTCTTGTCGCAGATCTGTTTGACGCTGTGCCTGCGCTGACCGAAAAACTCGGCTGAGACAATCTACGCAATTAGAACTTAGAAGGCCCGCCGCTTTGGCGGGCCTTTTTCATTGAATGTGGCGAGCTCAGAGCAAGCCGGACAGCGACCTTTCAAGGGCCTCTGCCGCTTCTTGATGAGCGGCAACACCCAGCATACGTTGGGCGGCAACACGTTCCATGTCCGTACACCGCATGCCATCAACCCCTTGTGCCTGGGCCTCATTGCTGACCACAACTTCGACAACGTCATCGACCATCGGCCGCAATTCTTCAATCATCAGACGATCAACAAACAACGGATCTGGTCCCAAGCCGCTTGTTCCCATGGCCGTATCTGGTGCATGGTCTGCAACCCACACCAGAACAATTTTGCCCCCAATGGTATTCAGCAACAGCTTCATACGCGCACTCCACGCCATGCGAAGTTCATCCCGTACCATCGCGTACCGGTCAGGAGCACGCGCGCACAGAGTTCCAAGCATGTGCCGCGTAAAGTGAAACTCACTGAAGTCAATTTCGTTGAACACCATCTGCATCATGTTGGACGCGCCGATGAAGCGGTCGTTGCGACGTGGATGCACCTTATAGTACCTGTTGGACATATTCTGCGCGCCCATGACCTGTATGACGGTAACTTCCGATCGCTGCGCATTATTCATCACAGAAGGCTCTGCCAGAAACGCATCGATACCCGCGTTTACATAGCCAAAGTTCACACAGCTTATCGGCAGAGCTTCATCAAGGAGACTCACAAAAGGCTGCGGAACAAATTTGCCGTATGTCTCCGTTCCACCAAGAAACGCGACAAAGGGAGCATCCAGCTCCTTTTTGGGACCACGAAACAATAAACGCGATTCCCCATATTGGCACGGCTCGTAATTGAGCTCAGTGCCCGACATCTTCTCGTAAGACATTTTCTCACCACTACTTTTCTCACCCAATAACGAGAATCGCCGAAAGCCCTTGCGAAAAAGCTAATGAGCGACTTTGAGGCAAGTTTTAGCGGCCATGCCCTCTTGCAGCGCCCACACACGCAGGCCTATGGTCAGCCAAACATTTTGTGAGGGCATCAAACATGGACATCAAGTCGATTGGCATCGTTGGCGCAGGCCAGATGGGCAACGGTATTGCGCATGTGATGGCGCTAGCTGGATATGATGTTCTTTTGAATGATATCAATCAGAACGCGCTAGAAGCGGCCGTTGCGCGTATCGATAGAAACCTCGAACGTCAGGTTGGAAGAGAGACAATTTCTGCTGCGGAGAAAGCCGCCGCGATGGAGCGCATTCAAACCACTCAAAAACTCCCTGAACTTGGTGGAACCGACCTCATCATCGAGGCAGCTACCGAGAGAGAGGAGATCAAGAATCAAATTTTTGACACTTTGATACCCCATCTCGGGGTGGACACACTGCTCACCTCTAACACCTCCTCGATTTCCATCACCCGCTTGGCATCGCGCACAGATCGCCCGGAACGTTTTATGGGATTCCATTTCATGAATCCGGTGCCAATGATGCAGCTGGTTGAATTGATCCGAGGTATTGCCACCGATGAGGCGACGTTCAAAGCTTGCCACAACATCGTAGAGCGCCTTGGAAAAACTGCGGCAAGCGCCGAAGATTTCCCCGCGTTCATCGTGAACCGCATCCTGATTCCGATGATCAACGAGGCTTGTTATACGCTCTATGAAGGGGTGGGAAATGTGGCCTCTATTGATAACGCCCTAAAGCTTGGCGCCAATCACCCTATGGGCCCGCTGGAACTGGCGGACTTTATTGGCCTGGACACATGTTTGGCGATCATGAACGTGCTGCATGAGGGCTTGGCGGACACAAAGTATCGCCCGTGCCCACTTCTGACAAAATATGTGGAAGCGGGCTGGCTGGGACGCAAAACGAAACGCGGTTTTTATGACTACCGCGGTGAGACGCCGGTCCCGACGCGCTGAACCACAACGAGAAAAGCGAGGCGCCTGCCTCGCTTATGCTGCCAATCAAACTCGAAAGTTGTGTTTAGTCGTTTTTGCCGAGATCAAGTGTGTGTTGGCGCAACCAAGCCATAAATCCACGAGGGTCACTGTGAAGGGCTTCCATTTGTTCTTCGGTCAACGGTGTACCAATGATCGGTGCCTGAGGCTTGTTGCAAGAGCGCACAATTTCATGCAGCAGCAATCCTTGGCGCAAGATTGAAGAGAGTTTGTTGGCGATCTGATAAGCGCGGCTGTTGCGGCCGGGGTAGTAAATCGGCACAACCGTTGCGCCAGAACGCCGAATAAGCTGCGCCGTAAAGACGTTCCATTCCTGCTCAATCGCCGGGCCAAACCAGGTCTCTGAACTCATCACCACACCTGATGGAAACAGCGCGACAACGCCACCGTCCTTGAGATGCGCCATAGCCTTTGCACGCATTTCAACCATCTTGCGTTGCGCCTCAGGGTCATGCGGGAAAGGCACCGGGATCATAAAGCTAGACGCAGCCTCATCCAGGCCGGTGAGTACCGAACGGGTCAGGATGCGATAGTCTTCTCGTACACGGCCAATAAGATCGGCAAAAATCATGCCGTCGACCATACCATGTGGGTGGTTTGCGACCACAACCACTGGTCCATCTTTTGGAATATTCTGAAGCTGCTCCATGGGGGTTTGCAGCTCAATGCCCATAACGTTCAGCGCCCCGCGCCAGAATTTCTGACCACGGTACTTTTCATTGTCGTGTTCAAACTTGTTGACCATACGGAGGATCTTAAGCTTGCCAGTCATCCACTCGATGGCCCGGATGGCAAATGAGGTCCACCGATCATCGAACGAATTTGCATAGGTCAACGTGCGGCGGTCGTAGGTTTGACCTTCCGTTTCGGTTGCAGGCTTCCCAACCTGCGCCTCTGGCACCGTGTCTACCAAGTCTGTCTTCCTATGCCACAACTGTATTCAAAAACCTTCACCAAACTTGTCACCGACAAGTGCCTCAATGGCTTCGGCCAAGGCCTCTGCATCTGGCCCGCTGGTTTCTACTTCAATACTGGTGCCCTTTGAGGCTGCCAACATCAGCAACCCCATAATACTGTCGCCACCTGCACTCAAGCCATCCTTTGACACTTCTGCCGATGCGTCAAACCCCTCGACAACTTCTACCAACTTCGCAGATGCCCGCGCATGCAGGCCTTTTTCATTCACGATTCGCATCGTGCGCTGAATGACATCGCTCATCTGCCTACCCTGTTTGAATATTTTGGCTGTCTATATATTTGCGACCGGCCTCTAACGCCGCTCGAACCGCATCTGCGACATCAAGATGGCGGCTTTTGGCCAACTTGATCAGCATTGGCAAATTTGCACCATAAAGAATGCGGCGGTTGGCAGGAGCGCAAGCACGCAGGCTTAAGTTTGAAGGCGAACCTCCAAACATGTCCGTAACAATGACAACCCCATCGCCTGTATCAACCGCATCTGCAGCTGTGCAAATTTCACCCTGCTTCTGCCCACGGTCATGATCGGCCTCAATAGTTATCGCGCTGACGCCACTTTGTGCGCCAACGACATGTTCCATGGCCAACAAATACTCGTTGGCCAAACCACCATGTGCCACGATCACAATACCGATCAAGCTGTCTATTCCCCATCTTCTGCGATCTGCGCACGTGCGCCAAGCACCGCGTACCGATTGAGTTCGCGATGTCTTATAGACACCCGCCAGCCCCTATTTGCAAGGGATTCGGAGATTGCCTCCGTCATGAAAACCGACCTGTGTTTCCCCCCCGTACAACCGAACGCGATCTGGAGGTGATTGCGCCCTTCCCGGACATAGCCTGGCAAGGTTCGGTCCAACATATCCATGAAGGAACTCACAAACGGATGAAAACCAGGATCCGTTGCGACATACTCCCCTACGGGCGTGTCGCCGCCGTCCATACTCCGTAGTTCTTTTTTCCAGTGTGGATTGTGCAAAAATCGACAATCAAACACGATATCAGCCCCCTGAGGGGTTCCGCGTTTATAGCTGAACGATTGCACCGTGATCCCAATCGCCTGCCCATCTTGTGGACCAAAGCGGCTCTGTACTGCGTGGCGCAATTCGTGGGGCGTCAACTCCGATGTATCCACTAAAACTGTGGCCCGCTCTCGAATGTCTTGCAGAAGAGAAAGTTCTCTTTTGATCCCCGTCTTGGGGTCTTCCTGACGGTCAAGTGGGTGATTGCGCCTGGTTTCATTATACCGTCGACGCAGTACCTCAGCCCGACAATCAAGGTACAAGAGCTCCGGCGCGACATTGGGAAGCTCATCCACCAGCCTCAGTGCCTCAATTATAGCAACAGGAGAAAAGTCGCGATTTCGCACGTCCAAACTAAGTGCCATCGGCCTCATAAGCGGCTGGCCCGATAAAAGACGCGGCAGCAATCCCAGCGGTAGATTGTCGATGGTTTCGAAACCTGCGTCTTCCAAGGCTTTGATTGCTGTTGACCGGCCCGCACCTGAAGGCCCGGTGAGCAACACCAGTGGAACTTTCCCAGGCACAGCATCTTCTTCGGTCATCTATGCGTTCCTTCCATAGCGCAAGAATTGCAAGACCGCGGCCGCAAAGTAAGGCGCTTCGACAACAAATATTAGTGGCAATGTCTTACCCAAAACTTGAACCTCCCTCGGATGTGGAAGTCTAAGTTCTTCAGTTTCGTCCAAGTCCACAACCAAGTGCAAAGGTACATTTTGCACGGAGTCAGCGCGCAATATCCCGACGCCGCGCGCCTCGATTAACCCTCCGGTTGTGTCTGGAGCGGAAACATATACCTGGTCCTGCTGACGACGAACAATAGTCTGATCATCTGCGACCAATTGGGCTCCATACGCCATCATTTGCAGCGCAAGGCTCGACTTCCCACTGCCAGAGGCCCCACGAATTAGCACCGCCCGCCCATTAGCGGACACGCATGTGGCATGTAGCAGACTTTCTTCGTCCGGAGGTCCCGACGCGGCAGAAAACGAGTCAGTCGCGCCCGCCATGGCTTACACCGGCAACCCAACAACAAACCGAGCACCCAGAGGCTCTGACGTAACATCCGCATCTGTTGGTCGAATATTCTCTGCCCAGATCACACCGCCATGTGCTTCGACGATCTGCTTTGATATCGCCAGTCCCAAACCAGAGTTGTTGCCAAACTGGGCTTCCGGACGATGTGAATAGAAGCGGTTGAAGATCTTGTTGAGGGCTTGTTCTGGAATTCCTGGGCCAGTGTCTTCCACAACAACCAATACGCGATTTTCGCGTTTGCGCGCCCAGACTCGGATGGCATCACCATCCTCACAAAAGCTGTTTGCATTTGTAATAAGATTCACAAACACTTGGGCAAGACGTGCTTCCAAACCTGTGATCTCGATTGGGGCATCTGGAAGGTCAGTAATGAAGTCGATACCTTTGGCTTTGGCATCCTCACCCAAGTACTGGGTCAGATTGCCAACCATCCCAAGCAGATCGAAAGCGACCTCTTCTTCCTTGACCAACTCGCTATCAAGCCGTGAAGCGTTCGAAATATCGCTCACCAGTCGATCCAGCCGCCGTACGTCGTGCTCAATCACACTCAGTAGTTTTTCGCGGTGTTCGTCTTTTTTGACGACGCGCAAAGAGCCCACCGCAGATCGAAGGGACGCCAACGGGTTCTTGATCTCATGCGCCACATCGGCAGCAAACTGCTCGTTGCTATCGATCCGCTCATACAGAGCCGAAACCATGCCACGCAGCGCGCCAGACAATCGCCCAATTTCATCCGGCCGCGCTGTCAGATCTGGAATGCGAACCCGTCCTGGGTTAACCTTTCGACTGTCGCTATCACGCCCAAGTTCCGCGGCCGCAGCCAAGTCCGAAAGTGGATTGGAGATTGTCGAGGCAAGCACCATCGACAGCCCCACTGACACAACAGTCGCGATCAGAAACATTTGCAACACTCGTTCGCGTTCTGAGCTGACCATGCGGTCCAACTCACCGGAGGCACTTGTCAGGACAACTGCACCAACGGCACGCCCATTTTGCTCAATCGGCACCGCCATAGCAAAAATGTGGCCGCCGCCAGACCCGATAAGGGTCTCCAAAGTTTCTGCTCCATCCGCGGCGGATTGAGCCAACCGGTCCAACTGGGCGTCAAATTCCACTTGAGCCGTTGCGCTTTCTTCAACCCCACCTGAAATTGCATTCCAAATCATGTTAAGCGCAGACGTGAGAGGCGTGCCGTCGGGGCGCTCTGCTAGGATAGCAGCAGCCTCAGCAGACGCTGTGCCCTCTTTAGTGCCTACGCGGTTAGCTGATGTGTCAAAAACAGTAACGCTGGTCCCAACTTGAAGCGGGAGCTTTTCAAGCGTGGCGGCAACATCGACACCATCGCCTGTGGCAAGGTTCACAGGTGCCCCAGACGGCAGCTGTGCCTCAAACGCACCCGCGATCAAGCGCGCCTCAGTAACAAGCCCTGTTGCGCGCTGCACGGCAAAGCTGTCCCGCGCGCTGTTGAGAAACAGGATACCTGCGACCAACACCAGAAGTGCGATCATATTAAAGGTAATGATTTTGCGGGTCAGCGGCGATTTTCCCAGAGGCAAAAGCCGGCGACGTTCGCGTCGACCCTGCAACTCTTGTTGAACATTGGCTTCTGGGGCGACCCAATCATCACCCAGAACAACATCCCCGTCCCGCCCTTGGGCCATGTCTTGCACGTCGGTCCTTCCGGCCTTGCGTCGTTACTCTTCGTTGTACCTATAACCGATGCCGTAGAGCGTCTCAATTGCAGAGAAATCCCGATCGACCGTACGCATCTTTTTACGAAGGCGTTTGATATGACTGTCGATGGTACGGTCGTCAACATACACCTGATCATCGTAGGCCACGTCCATCAACTGATCACGGCTTTTCACAAATCCCGGGCGTTGTGCGAGGGCTTGCAGCAATAGAAACTCGGTCACCGTCAGGGTCACGTCTTGTCCCCTCCAGCTAACCGAATGCCGCAACGGATCCATAGTCAGATCTCCGCGCTCTATGATTTTGGTTTCTTCGGTATCGCCGACAATGTCACCGTCGACGGCTTCTTGGCGACGTAGCAATGCCCGAATGCGCTCAACTAACAGTCTTTGGCTGAACGGTTTTTTGACATAATCATCGGCGCCCATGCGCAAACCGAGCACTTCATCAATCTCGTCGTCTTTGGAAGTCAGAAAAATGACGGGCATGCTGGTCTTCAGCCGCAAACGCTGCAGCAGATCCATGCCATCCATACGCGGCATCTTGATGTCCAAGACAGCCATGTCCGGAAGTTTTTTGTTGAATGCATCCAGCGCCTGCTGGCCATCATTGTAGGTCTCGACTTCAAACCCCTCTGCCTCAAGGGTTATAGAAACCGACGTCAGGATATTCCTGTCGTCATCCACAAGGGCAATTTTCGACATGGGATCGGTCCTTATTACTGCTCTTATTATGCCTGTTTTTTGCAACATTATGCGCATTCTAGGCTGGGGCAATCAACGTAAAAGTGCGATTCGGGTGACAAACCAGAGCTATTTGACCATGAATTCCTTGAGCAATGGCTAAATTGTCTCACTTTCGATGACAATCAAGGCACAAGCGTTCCGATCGGAACGCTTGATTGCGCTAACCTGCATTTGGTTGCGCTAACTGCGCCAAAGCGTCCTGTTCTTATTAATATACGGCGTGTTATGAGGCCCCTGTCGCACTTCAGGGCACCTTAACGCGCAAGAATATTTCGCCCCGAAGACTTTCAAGGACCGCCGCAACAGGACATGCGGCTACAGGAGTAAGATAATGACATTTGGACGGGTCAACCCGCAATTCCGCCTGCAAGATCAAGGGATCGAAGGTCTGGGAAATGTCTATTACAACTTTATGGAGCCCGCCCTCATTGAGTCCGCTCTAAAACGTGGCGAAGGCACATTGGGTAATGGCGGCACTTTCCTCGTAAGCACTGGTGAATTCACAGGCCGCTCGCCGAAAGACAAGTTCACTGTCCGCTCGCCAATGACAGAAGATACCATCTGGTGGGAAAATAACGCCCCCATGGAATCCGACGCGTTTGACCGACTGCATGCCGACATGCTGGAGCACATGAAAGGTCGCGATTATTTCGTTCAGGACCTCACCGCTGGTGCCGATGCAACTCACGCAATCAACGTGCGTGTGGTCAACGAGCTCGCCTGGCACAACCTCTTCATCCGCCATCTTTTGCGCCGCCCGGACCATGACGCATTGGACCAATTTGTCGCGGATTATACCATCATCAACTGCCCAAGCTTTAAGGCTGACCCTGCCAAACACGGCTGTCGCACCGAGACCGTGATCGCTGTGAACATCGAGAAGAAGATGATCTTGATCGGCAACACTGAGTACGCTGGCGAAAACAAGAAGTCTGTGTTTGGCCTGTTGAACTATCTGCTGCCTGAAAAAGGCATCATGCCAATGCATTGCTCGGCAAACCATGCCAACGGAAATCCGGTGGACGCTGCGGTATTCTTCGGCCTCTCCGGCACTGGGAAAACCACCCTGTCCGCGGATCCAAACCGCACGCTGATCGGCGACGATGAACATGGCTGGTCTGATCGTGGCACCTTCAATTTTGAAGGCGGCTGCTATGCCAAGACCATCGGTCTGAACCCTGAGGCAGAGCCGGAAATCTACGCCACAACACAAATGTTTGGCACGGTGATCGAGAACATGGTCTTTGACGAAGAGACCAAGGAGCTTGATTTTGAGGACAAGAGCCTCACTGAAAACATGCGCTGTGCTTATCCGTTGGACTCGATCCCGAACGCCTCAGACAACGGCCTAGGTGGCCACCCCAAAAATGTGATCATGCTGACCTGTGACGCCTTTGGTGTGCTGCCTCCGGTCGCACGTCTGACGCCTGCGCAGGCCGAATACCACTTCTTATCCGGTTTTACCGCAAAAATGGCAGGTACGGAGCGCGGCTTGACCGAGCCAACCCCTGCTTTCTCAACATGCTTTGGCGCTCCTTTCATGCCGCGTCGCCCGGAAGTTTATGGGGCCCTGCTGCGCAAAAAGATCGCCGAATTTGGCACCACCTGCTGGCTGGTGAACACTGGCTGGACCGGCGGCGCCTACGGAACTGGCTCTCGCATGCCGATCAAAGCCACCCGCGCTTTGCTCACTGCTGCCCTTGATGGTTCGCTCAACCATGTCGAGTTCCGCAAAGATCCAAACTTTGGCTTCGAAGTTCCGGTGTCCGTGCCTGGCGTTGACGATGCACTGCTTGATCCACGCGGCACATGGGCTGACAAAGATGCCTATGATGCACAGGCTGCCAAACTTGTTGGCATGTTTGCTGACAACTTTGAGCAATACCTGCCTTACATCGATGCGGATGTAAAAGCCGCGGCGATCGGCTAATCTTCCACAAGTGGAAAAATGCACGAAGCTCCGGCAAATGCCGGGGCTTTTTCTTTTTCAGGTAGGTCGTTAGTCACGCGCAGCGCCGCCCTTTGTGCCAGGCTGCGCGCAGTGCCGGGATCCCATCCGTCACCCGGAACCGGATCAAATCGGCCTGCAGACCGATCTCCAGTCGTCCCCGATCATCAAAGTTGGTGTATTTGGCTGGTGCAGCCGTTACCGCGTGTAAGCCTTTGGCCATATTGCCCCATTCGTTACCCAACATCACCGCGCCCAACAGCAACGACGACGGTACATAATCGGAGGAGATAATGTCCAAAAGCCCCATTTGCGCCAATTCAATGGCCGCCACATTGCCAGAATGACTACCCCCTCGCACGAGGTTCGGGCCACCCATAATATTGGCAATCCCGTGGGCGTGGTTGGCCTGAGCGGCTTCTATTGTTGTCGGAAATTCAGCAAGATGAATGCCGTAGCCCGCCGAAGTGGCCACTTGCAACGCGGTGGTGTCATCATGGCTGGCAAGCACCGCTCCCAATCGCTGGGCGGCTGCGACAGTGGCCTCTTCATGCAATTTACCAAGCTTTTCGTGCAGGCCATAAAGAAAGGTGACATAGTCATCAAACCCATCCGCATCCATCGCGTATTTACCACGGACATAGGCCTCAAATTTTGACACATCCGTGAATTGCCGCTGGCCAGGCGTGTGATTCATCAAACTGACAATGCCGACCCGGTCCTGTGAACCAAACTCAGCCAATTCCTCCACTAAGGTTTCAGAGCAGGTCTCGGCCCGCAAATGGATATGGTGGCTGATCCGCAAGGCGCCGCTGTCGCGCATCTCCAATATCTCATTTGCCACCGACCGCGCGTATTTACCGTAATTTCGACGGTTGTCTGACGGGATTGTCCCCACCCCGAAGCGCATCAAACACCGTGGTGATACCAACGCTTGCCAGTTCCGCATCATGTGCCACAATCGCGGCTTGATGTGGCCAGTCTACGTTTGGACGCGGGCGCATGTGCCGCTCTAGATTGTCCGTATGCGTTTCAATCAAGCCAGGCGCCAAATAGTCACCACCACAATTTTCCGCACCCGCTGGCACCGCATTACCTTGCGCTATATCCACGATCTTGCCGTCACGCACCGCGATAGTGCCCGTGATGGTCTCATCAGGCATAACGAGGGTGGCATTTGCAAGGATCATCTCGTGTGTCATGTGGGTGTCACGCATTGTTGGCATTCGCTGTCAAAAGGTTGAAAGAGGCATCATGAAGGTCCAAAGGTACGGCATATTCTTTACGCCGCGCCCCGGCGCACTGGCAGAATTTGGCGCGGCTTGGCTGGGGTGGAGCCCTGTTACTGGCTTGCCAGTTGAGCATCCCAAGATTGAAGGCCTGACGCAACCTCTCTCCGAAATCACCGCTACACCGCGTAAATATGGGCTGCATGGAACCATCAAGCCGCCTTTTGCTTTGGCCAAGGGTACCAATGCCGACGCACTGCGGCGCACGTTCGACGCGCTCTGCACCACACAAGCACCGGTTTCGCTTGATGGGTTGCAACTCACACGCCTCGGAAGTTTCATCGCATTGACCGTCGACGGCGACCAAACACCGCTGGCCGAAGTGGCGGGGACCTTTCTGAGAGAGCTGGACGTGTTCCGCGCGGCCCCGAGTCAAGCCGAACTGTCTCGCCGACGCAAAGCCACACTCTCACCAAGGCAAGAGGCACCGCTTACGCAATGGGGCTACCCCTACGTGTTGGACGAATTTCGCTTCCACCTCACGCTTTCCGGTCAACTTGGCGCCGACGCCATGCCAACGATAAGTGCACTCGCACCGCACCTAATGCCACTGCTTGATCGGCCATTCGTGATCGATACCCTCACGCTAGTCGGTGAAGATGAAAACGGCATGTTCCATGAAGTCCACCGTCAGGCCCTCACGGGTTGACGGGCTTTTCTTTGCTGGTTCTAGAGCGCGACGCAGTGTCTAGTAGAATGCTTAGGGGGTGACTGGCATACGATGCGGATCGGTAAGTACTGGCCAAACTGGGAAATACCATCCAATGTTTACAATCTGAGAACAAAGGGATTGAGATGAACCACGACACTTTTGTGACCCTAGCCTCGATTTTTTTTGGCTCACTTTTGGTGGGCTGCGTGCTTTGGATTTCACTTCGCACACCCACCAAGAAACGTGACCATCCGGTACAGAAGCGCATAAATGCGCGCGGTGATAACACCCGGAATGTCCCACCAGACACCTTCTAGCCGTGTGCAGTCGCTACCCTATGTTGCTGGAGACCTCCCCTTGGAAATCCGCTCCCCAACGGCCTGGGGAAACCCTGATCGCAGAAAATCCAGAGATTCAATAAAAGCGGCGCAAACAGAGTGATTTCTCTCTTGACCCGGCCTCCGGAAGAGCCTAAATCGCACTCCACTTACGGCGGTATAGCTCAGTTGGTTAGAGCAGCGGAATCATAATCCGCGTGTCCGGGGTTCAAGTCCCTGTACCGCCACCATTACCCCTTACAATTCAAAGAGTTAGTGTGGCGATTTGCCAGCCTGATTCTCGCCAGATAAGTTACACACCGTTACGCACCGAAAAGGCGAAGACGCGTGTCGAAGAATCAAGTTTCCAAGCTCAAGCAGATCAAACAAGGCCTCGCGATCTATCAAACTGGCCGCAGCCCGTATTGGCGTGTGCGCCTGTGGGACACGATTGCCAAGAAGTACGTGCGTCGGTCGACAAAAGAGACCAGTCGCATCGAGGCCGTCGAAGCAGCGATTGAGTTCGCCGATTCGTACCGCAAAAACATTGATCCGTCGCTGGCACCTATCAAAGATCGCAGCTTTGAAGCGTTCGCGCTCAAGTTTGATTCTTTCAATATAGCCAAGAACGGCAATGCTCGGTCATATGCAGACGGTCGCAAGATCTTGTATCGCGAAGGTGACGGGCTGATTTCTTACTTCAGCATGACTTGCTCCCCTTAGAGTCCGGCGTTTGTGGTTCGCCTGTTCTCCAACTGAGGAGACTAGACGATGAAGAGACGCCGTTTCAGCGCAGAACAGACTATCGGGATATGGAAGGAGTATCAGGCTGGGCTTGGAGCGAAAGAGCTGTGCCACAAGCATGGCATAAGAGATGCGACCTTTTGCAAGTGGCGATCCAAGTATGGCGGGATGGACGTTTCAGACGCGAAGAAGCTGTTGGCCGAGCAGATGATGGATGTGTCGACACTGAAAGAGATGTTGGGGAAAACCGTTGAGGCCCGGTTCGAGACGACGTGCTGGGGATTGGGCCATGACAGAAAATCGATACCATCAGAAGCGGGCCTGTGCATTGGCGGGAATTGATCCGCGTGTATATCGGCGGACATCGAAACGCCCCGTAGATACTGGGTTGCGAGACCGGCTAAAGGAGCTGTCTTCTGAGCGACGGCGCTTTGGCTATAGGCGGCTGCATATCTTGCTGGAGCGAGAAGGCTGGCAGGTCAATTGGAAGAAGCTGCATCGGATCTACCGCGAAGAAAGAATAACAGTCCGTAAGCGCTGGCAGGCGCAAGCGTGCACTGGGCACCAGAACACCAATGGCGATCCCGCAGGGGCCGACCCAGCGCTGGTCGCTGGACTTCGTATCAGACAGCCTGTCATGCGGTCGCAAGGTCCGCATCCTGAACGTAATCGACGATTTCAGCCGGGAGTGTTTGGCCGCCGTCGTTGACACGTCTTTGTCAGGGGGGAGGGGTGCCCGTGAACTTGATCGAATTACTAAGATGCATGGATACCCCTGCATGGTGGTGAGTGACAACGGAACCGAACAGACCTCCAATGTGATCTTGAAGTGGCAAGAAGACCGCAAGGTTGATTGGCATCACATCGCACTTGGCAAGCCGATGCAGAACAGGTTTGTCGAAAGCTTCAAGGAGCGCATGAGAGATGAATGTTTGAATGAGCACCTGTTCGACAACCTACGTCATGCGCGCATTCTGATCGCGGCGGGGGCGCACCGACTTCAACGATCACAGACCCCACACAAGCCTCGCAGGCCCGACACCAGCGAAATATGCTAACTGGTCAAAAGAAGACCAAAACCTGAACATAGCTAACCCAAACAAGCGAACTCTAAGGGGAGCAGGTCATCGGTTCCAAAGAGTGGCGATAAACCTCCTCCATGACGCAAAGATTTCCCGTCAGCAAGCGCGGCAATTTTCGCGATTGGTAGAAAAAACTAGTGACCTTTCTTGGCTCGTGGAACAAAGCGGGCAGATCAACCAGAAACCTGAAGAAGCCGCCAAAATCGCGCAGTCGGAAATTGAACCGCGCTCTGCGTTCAAGAAGTTGGCGGAGATCGCAGTATTTCTGGCTGGGCTAGCGTCATTTACTGTTGCCGCTGATGATCTTGGGACCGCTGGCAAACTGACGAATTGTTCCAGCAAGAAGAGTTACATGATGCCATCGACGTTCAGCAGAGTTCCGGTCAAGAAACCAACCACCCCCCCCGGACGGAAGGCTCAAACTAGGCACAGAATAAATTCAGCGGTGTGACCGACGTCTGACGGCATTTTGTCGACTCCCATTCTTGAAAGTTAATACTTCCATGACTGCGAGGCGTTCCAACCGGTTCATGGCCGGAAATGTCGCCGCCCAGCGGCTCTTCTTGCGCTTGATGCGTTCGCGGTAGTTGTCGCCAAGGTGGCGGTAATCATGCGCCAGTTCAAAGGTTCTAGTTCGGGGGCTTGATCAAGGCGCCAAAAGGTAACAACATACATAAACTTCTCACAGACCTGAGGCGAGCCTTTGTCGAAACGGACATGGATTTGGGGCCTTTTGCTATGAAACACTCTTTGAACTATGTGTTGTCTTTGACAATCGTATTGTTCGCAGCAAATTCGAGTTTTGCCGAAACTGTAGAGTTCGGGACATTCGACTTTGCGCCCTATGTGCTTCACGATGATCCGGAAGGCCGTCTCGGCCTCTTTGTGGATATCACAACAGCCATTGCCGAGCAGGCGGATGTTCCGATTAATAACAGCGTTCTACCCATCGCGCGGGTGGTTAAAAATCTAGAGCGCGGGCTTACCGATTGTGTGGTTGCCCTGAAAACACCTTGGTCAATAGAGAATTTGGATCAAGTTTCCGAAATCCACGATCGAATGGAAAGTGTTATTGCGACACGGCCAGAACTTAAAATCACTAACATCAGCGATCTGCGCGGCCGAAGATTGGCAATTCCACGAGGTTCCTTCAGAAGCTCCCCTGTTGCAAACGAACCGGGTATTGAGCGCGTTTTAACAAATGGCTACCAGCAAAGTATTAACATGTTGATGGCTGGTCGGGTCGATGCAATTGCCGGAACTGCGGCTAATATTTACCACATTTTTGCGACTGAGAACGTGACACGACGTGACATTGGTGTTGTTCTCACGGTTGAGAGCAATTCCCTGTGGCTGCAATGTGCGAAAGGAAAAGTTTCGGACGAACTATTGGCAAAAATGGATCAGGCGGCCACTGCGCTGAGAGAAGAAGGCACGATCGAGGCTTTGTTGCAGCGGTACATTCCACCAGAGTTCAAATAGTGTCGGATCCGGACAGCACGTCGCCCACAAAGTTTACGAATAGCCTTTCGTTTCGACAAGCACGTGTCGCGGTGATTGTTGGGTTTGTATTGGGTATTGGCTTTAGCGCCATTCAAATTTTCTCCGATCTGCAACGGGAGGTCCGACAAATTGACGCGACCTTTGAGCAGTCTTTAAAAATTCTGGAAGAGCCGGCGTTTCAAGCGGCATTTGGGCTCGACAAGGTGTTGGCTCAGACCGTTGTGAATGGGGTGTTCCACCAACTGGCGATTTCTGAAGCTACGATTATCGATAGCTATGGCGACACGATGTATTCAAGGACCCGCCCACATTTGAAGACCTCCTTATCTTGGTTGGCAGAAGGGATTTTTGGAGAGGTCAAGTCGTATTCTACGCCGCTGGTGGAGAAGGGAACCAACTTCTACGCCGGTGAGTTAACAATCCGCGTCGATACAAATGTTCTTGCCAGAGACTTTTTCAAACGCTCTGGGCTCGTCGTGGGTTTTGGTGTCTTAAGAAACGTCTTGTTGGCGACCGTCCTTGCCTTTCTTTATCACAAAATGTTGACCAAACCGCTTCGGGAGATTGCTGATCACATCCATCGGGGAGCAACGGAGCTTCCTGTTTCCAAAGCGCACAAAAATGATGAACTGGGTGAAATTGCACTTGAGTACAACAAACTTTCTTCCGACCGCGCACAGGCCGTCATGCGCCTCCAAGAGGAGGAGCAGAGATACAGGCGGCTGATCGCAAACAGCCAGGTTTCGCTATCCAACGCCGACTATTCAGAGGTCATTAAATCGCTCAATCGACTTCGCAACAAAGGGGTGAATGATCTCCGGCACTACCTTGACGTGAACAAGGAGGCGGCCTGGCAGCTGTTCACATCAATTGAAATATTGAGTGCCAACGACGCAACTTTGAAACTGTTCGGGGCGGTGTCCGAAGACGAGTTGATGCAGCAGTCCGAAAAAACCTTCGGTCCCGAAACAATTGACATGTTTGAGGATCAGCTTTGCGCGATTTGGGACAAACAAAGTTTGTTCCGGGCAGAAACCATTTTTCACTCCTTGTCCGGAGAGGAAATTGTTGGCGTGATCTCGCTCCCGCTGCCTGAAACAGACGCAGGTTTCAGCAGTATACCCGTCAGTATTCTGGATATTACTGAATTCAAGAATGCGGAGACAGAACTCACGTTCCGAGGTGAAATCATAGAAGTGGTTGGCGAAGGCGTGCTTGTTTCGCGGGTGTCTGATGGGGTGATCATCTACACAAACGCGTCTCTTGATACCACGTTTGGCTACGACCGCGGAGAGCTTACAGGCCGTACTGTCAGCTTGCTTAATGCAAAAACGGACACCACACCTGAAGAGGTGTCGTTGGCCATTGCCGACAAAATTCAGAAGGGCGACCGATGGGAAAGCGAAGTGTGCAATGTTCGCAAGGACGGGTCCCTGTTTTGGAGTGAGGTTTCAGTGACCGGTTTTGAGCACTCTGTGCATGGTGCCTTGGCTATTGCGGTTCAATCCGACATATCGGATCGCAAATTGCTTGAAGACCAACTCAGACAATCGCAACGTATGGAAGCGGTCGGCCAATTGACAGGCGGGGTGGCCCACGACTTCAACAACCTGCTGGCGGTGATGCTTGGCAATACCGAACTGCTTGAGGATTTGGCAGAAAAGACTCCAGAAACAAAGAGATTCATCAATACCATCAAATCGGCTGTGGACCGAGCGTCCTCGCTAACCGGTCGGTTGCTGGCATTCTCTCGGCAATCTACGTTGGCTCCTGTTCCAGCAAATGTATGTGACTTGATTGGCGGTATCGATGACATGCTGCACAGGACGTTGGGGGCCACCATTGAACTGGCTGTGGCGTGCCCCGACGACCTCTGGCCCGCGTTGATCGACACCCATGAATTTGAAAATGCGCTGCTAAACCTAGTGCTGAATGCGCGGGACGCCATGCCACGGGGGGGACAACTGACCATAGAAACTCAGAATGCCACTTTGGACGAGTCATATGCGGCACAATCTACAGAGGTCACCCCGGGAGATTATGTGCAGGTGACGGTGAGTGACACTGGGGAGGGCATGTCAGAGGATGTTCAACGCAAGGTGTTTGAACCTTTTTTCACAACAAAGGATGTCGGCAAAGGCAGTGGTCTGGGGCTCAGCATGGTTTTTGGGTTTGCCAAACAATCAAATGGGCATGTCTCGATCTACAGCGAAGAAGGTCACGGTACGTCTGTGAAACTCTATTTGCCTCGCTCTAGAGAAGTGGTGGCTGAGGTAGAGACGGTTCAAAGTGTGCAAGAGCTCGCGCGAGGTACCGGGGACATCTTGGTGGTCGAAGACGACGCTGCCGTGCGAAGTATCTCCGTTTCCATATTGCGCACTCAAGGGTACACCGTACGAGAGGCAGAAAATGGCCACGAGGCGGCCCAACACTTGCGGGAAGGTCAGAATTTCGACCTCTTGTTCACGGATATGGTGTTGCCGGGTGGCCTCAACGGTGTTGAAATTGCTACGCTGGCTCAAAAATGCCACCCCGACATCAAGGTGCTTTATACCACGGGGTTTGCGGAAAATTCATCTGTTGAGGTTCGTAAATTGGTCAGCAGTGGTTTGTTGATCAACAAGCCATTTCAACGAGCGACATTGTTGGAAAAAGTGCACCAAGTTTTGGAAAACACAAGAACTTGAGTCGGTCCATTCAAAGGCCCGGCGCGAACCACGGCCATGTAGCTAGCAGACGCTTCTAACACCGATTGAGGCTTCACAAAGATTGCGCTTGCATCTGAGCCAAAGTGCCAGCTTCCGTTTTCAGCACGTCTCTCAGAAAGTCACGAGACAGCGGTTTGTGAATGTTGTCGCCGACATCAATATCACGTGCTTGAGCAATCAATTTTGCCGCTTCCATGGATGGCGCCCCACCGCCTGTCATAAAGCGCAAACGCATTGGTCGGTTGAGCGCGGCTATTCCCGAGATAACTTCGATCCCGTCCATCTGTGGCATATTAATGTCAACAAGCAACAATGCTGGCCCATCGCCTTCTTGCAGTTTTTCCAAAAGCTTGAGGCCATTGCTGCAGATGTCGGCATCCCACCCATCTCGGGTTGCAACATGTGCCAAATACTCCGCAAACTCTACATTGTCGTCCGCGATGTACAATTTTTGCATCCGGGCAGTCCTAGTTCATTGGGATGAGATAAACCCAAGCCTACCCAATCTCCGACAAAAAGCAACTCATCGAACCCATCTAAAGCCTATTGGGACCTGCCACGCGATTGTGCCGCCCCAAGTGCTCATTTGAGCCGCTTTCCATTCGCACGCAACAAGGCTTTTCCAGCCCGGTACTGGTGGCGGCGGCGCGAATAGTGGAAGCCATTGATGTAGTCGAAGATTGCCATCTCAGCTTGCCTGCATGTTTCCCAGTACCGCCGCTGGTTCCGTATGGCCCCGATGATTTTGAAGTAAATTTCGACAGACGCAAGATCCAAGCCGTTGCCTTTGCCGCCTATGGACACATGGAACCCATCCCGCTTCGGGATCTTGTGATAATGGTGAGAACAATATTGGCTGCCCACGTCGCTACGGTGGGTGTTCCCCTAAACTGGGCGGGGTATGTGATGGCCATGACCCTTCACTGACTTTTAATGGAGAATGAGGATTGGTGTTCTTCCCCTCTCGTGCATGCACCTAGACTTCACGTTTTTAAAGCGCGAAGAACGCCGTTCTTAAGGTGTCCCGTTCCTCCTTGAGAATGCGGTTCTCGCACCGAAGCCGCTCGTTCTCTTGGGCGAGGCTTAAATCCTCTTTCGAAACCACATCCCTTTCTCTGGGCTCTGTGGTCCATTTGGTAAAGGACAACATGCCACCGCCAGATCATCCGCAACCTGTTTGCACCTCAACCCGCTGGTCAGCGCTATCCGCACAGCCTCTCACCGGAATTTATCCGTCCGTTTCTGCTCCATAGACCCTCTCCTTTGTTGCCATACAAGCTATCAAAGGAGCGGCATCAAACCGCGACAGTTCCAACGCGTCCACGCCCCCGAACCAAGCTTGATTTTACAAAAACTCGCGTTGCTCATACCATTCTGGCGGCAAAGATTAGACACAGGTACTCTGCCCTTTACCAGCTTCAAAACGCCCTTAATCTGCGCGTCACTAAGTCGTCTTTTCTTCCCTCATGACCCTCTCAAATATCTAGCCGGAAAAATCCTACCGTTGCACGCCACCAATTTTTTGAGGGGGGGGCTCCGGTTCAACACCAATACGGCGGCGGGCCTGTTTTCCCACCGCCGCATTCATTTGCCCATACCTACCTATTCGGAAGAAGCGTCACACCTTCGCAGAGAGCAGCGTTTCCAGCATCACAGCACTCTTCCGCATTTTGTCAGCGGCGTGCTCCCGGACAATGCCATAACCCCTGATCTCTTTAGGAGCGGTCAAAAGAGCCCAACACGTGTCGCGATCCCGTTCACTGTACCCCGCTTCTACCGTGTCCAACACCTGTTCAAACCAGTCCAGCAAGTCCCGGTCCAGCTTGCGATCTTCGCTAAAACGGAAAGGGTCCATAAGAGAACCACGCAGCCCCCTGGCCTTGGCCAAAACACCAAGAACTGGTCGCAACCACGGTCCAAATTTCACTTTCTTTGGGCGACCTTGTGCGTCGCGCCCGAGTGGTAGTACCGGCGGCGCCATATGGTAGTTCACCCTGAAATCACCCTCAAACTCCTCCCGAAGACGGGTCGCAAAACGCTCATCGCACTGCAAGCGCGCAACTTCGTACTCATCTTTATAGGACATCAACTTGAACAGAGATTTGGCAGCCTCGATCAAAAGCGCTTCGGGCAGGGTTTTTGCCAGCTTTCTGATGCGAGTCTCAAAGCGCTCCGCATAGGCCGCATTCTGATAGTTCACCAAAAACTCGACGCGTTTGGCAATGACGGTCTCCGCAGTCTCCTCTACCTGCGGTTTATCCAGCGCAATTTTCTGCGGATCATGAGCCAGAATACGTCCAATATCGAATGCCCTGGCGTTTTTATCCACCGCAACGCCATTGAGTAGAATGGCCTGCTTCAGAGCCACTTCACTCACAGGTACCAGCCCCCTTTGGTATGCAAAGCCCAACATCATCACATTGGCAAAGACACTGTCGCCCATGAGTGCTTCCGCCATCTTATTCGCATTGAGCGCCCGCACATTCTCTGCCCCCACGGCTGTGCGTATGGCCTCTTCTCGCAGGCCAACTCTCAAATCCGCATCCCGATCGAGCACCAGATCGCCGGTGGGCATTTCCGCGGTGTTAAGCACCACCTGCGCACCTTCGCGATAATGCACACTGGCTTTTGGCGCAGAGCTAACCACCACGTCACAGCCAATGACAGCATCCGCCGCACCGCTTTCGGTGCGCACCTGATTTACTGCTGCCGGGCTTGTGCCCAACCGAATGTAGCTCAACACCGTGCCAAACTTCTGCGCAAACCCGGTGAAATCAAGCACGGAACTGCCAAGACCTTCCAGATGCGCGGCCATGGTGATCAGCGCGCCCACGGTTACAACACCGGTCCCACCAACCCCGGTGACAAGCAAATCAAACGGTTTATCCAATGACGGGACTGTCGGCGCGGGCACATCTTTCAATAGGTGCTGCACATCCACATCTGCTCCGTCTTTCTTACGCCGTTTGGCACCTTCCACGGTCACAAAGCTCGGGCAGAACCCATCCACACAAGAAAAATCCTTATTGCAGGTGCTGAGGTTGATTTTGCGCTTACGGCCAAACTCCGTTTCGACCGGCTCTACACTCAAACAATTGGACGCTTTGGAACAATCACCGCAGCCTTCGCAAACCAATTCATTGATGAAAGCAAACGTATCCGGATCGTCCATAGTCCCACGCTTACGGCGTCGGCGTTTTTCTGTGGCACATGTCTGCTCATAAATCAGCAGCGTCACGCCTTCGATTTCGCGCAGCTCGCGCTGCACCGTGTCCATGTCTGAACGATCATGAAACGAGGTGTCGGGTGGGAAATCGCCTTTGGCAAATTTGCCAATGTCATCACTAACCAACGCAATTCGCGCTACACCTTCCGCCCGCGCATTCCATGCAATCCCATGTACCGAAACCGGCCCATCGACTGGCTGCCCACCGGTCATCGCCACCGCGTCATTGAACAACACTTTGTACGTGATATTTGCACTGGCCGCGACCGCCTGCCGGATTGCCAAGGAACCCGAGTGATACCAAGTGCCTTCGCCCAAGTTCTGGAAGATGTGTTTGTTGCCATTGAATTTTTGAGCCACAGCCACAGGCACACCCTCGCCGCCCATCTGCGCATAACCGCCGGTCTCGCGGTTCATCCAACTTGCCATCACATGACAGCCGATCCCGCTCATCGCCTTGGAGCCATCCGGCAGTTTCGTCGACGTATTGTGCGGACAACCAGAACAGAAATACGGCGTCCGATTTGCGCCTTCAACATTCAGCACAGGCGGCTTTGTTTTGGTCAGTGCCGCAGCCTTCTCAAGCAGGCCCTCTTCTGGGAACAGACGTGCAAGACGCTCCGCCACGACTGGCACCAACATCTTTGGCGAAAGCTCCCCAGTCCAAGGTAACAGCGGATCACCAGCCGCACGATGCTTGCCCACCATTTTTTCGGGTTTATCGCCGGGCCAATCATAGAAGTACTCTTTGAATTGGCTCTCAATAATACCGCGCTTCTCTTCAACCACCAGCACTTCCGTTTTGCCACGCACAAATGCCAACGCATCGCGCCGCGCCAAAGGCCAGACCATGCCTACTTTGTAGATATCGACCCCAAGTCGCCGACAAGCTGCCTCGTCCAAACCTAACAGTCGCAGCGCTTCCATCAGGTCCAGATGCCCTTTGCCTGTGGTCACAAAGCCAAAAGTCGCTTCCGGTATGTCATAAACCCGCTGATCAACGGGATTGGCCTCCACAAAGGCCTCCACCGCACGCAATTTATGACCTATACGTGCCTCAATCTCCGGGCTCGGCAAGTCGCTGGGCCGCACATGAACACCCCCAGCGGGCATCTCAAACTCTGGTGTCACGAACTCTCGATCCGGTGACAGCTCAACAGAACGTCCTGATTCAACCGTTTCTGAGATCGCCTTAAACCCAACCCAAGTCCCGGAAAATCGCGACAGTGCTATGCCGTATTCCCCAAATGCTTGATACTCATCCACGCTCGCAGGGTTCAGTGTTGGCATGAACCAAGACATAAACGCCACATCTGACTGATGCGGCATCGACGAGCTGACACATCCATGATCATCGCCTGCCACTACCAGCACACCACCTTTGGGGGAGGAACCATAGGCGTTGCCGTGTTTTAGGGCGTCGCCGGATCGATCCACGCCCGGCCCTTTGCCATACCACATGGAAAACAGTCCCTCGACGTCGCAATCGGGGTCCAGCGTAGCTTGCTGCGCCCCTAATACGGCTGTGGCGCCAAGGTCTTCGTTCACCGCGGGCATAAACGTGATGTTTTGATCTTTCACCCGATCCCGCTCGCGCCAGAATTCCAAGTCCAACGCCCCAAGAGGAGACCCTCGGTAGCCAGATACAAAACCGCCCGTGTTCAACCCGGCATCTCGGTCGCGCCGCGCTTGATCAAACATGATCCGAACCAGCGCCTGCGTGCCCGTCAAGAACACTCTCCCTTCCGTACGATCATAGCGATCCGATAGGGCATAACTTTCAAAATTGTGGCTGGCTTTGGTCATTTCTTGCGCGCTCCTCCTAGATCCAGAAATGATCTCACGGAAATGCTGGTTAAGCGTTCCAAATCACCGTTACTCACTGCTAGTATTGGTTCAGAAATCCCAAATACCCCAACAAACTGGAACACCATGCCATGAACCTGGATTCAAAAGATCGAAAGTTGCTTGCCTTGCTAGAAAAGGACTGCCGCTTGTCCAATGCCGAATTGGCTTCCGAAGTTGGTATGTCAACCTCCGCCTGTTGGCGCCGAATCCGGGCCTTTGAGGAAGGAGGGCTCATCGCGGGCTACGGAGCTCGCTTGCGACCTGAGAAGCTCGGCCTCGCTTTTCATGCGATTGTGCATGTGCAACTCACGCGTCACGATCCTGCCAATCTGAAACGTTTCATTGAAGCGGTCACCGCCCGAGAAGAAATCCGCATGTGCTTCGCCACAACAGGTACAGCTGATTATCACATGCGCGTACGCTGTACGGACATCGAAGCTTACAACCGTTTTTTGGAAGAGTTTCTCTTCACCTTGCCTGCGGTAAGTTCGGCACAGACCAATGTCATCCTGCGCGACCTGAAATCCTAGTCCTTGCCCGCTGCCGCCTTTTCCGGCTACCTCAAAGGCAACAGCAAAGGTGGCACCGAGATGAGCGGAACAATTTACATTTTGAACGGACCAAACCTGAATCTTTTGGGCAAACGACAGCCAGAGATTTACGGCACCAGCACTTTGGCGGACGTCTCAAGCAGCTGTGCAAAAGTTGGCGAAGAGTTCGACCTCGCAGTGCACCTTTTGCAGTCCAACCACGAGGGCCAACTGATCGACTGGATCCACGAAGCCCGTGAGAATGCCGCTGGGATCATAATCAATCCCGCTGCGTATTCACATACGTCTGTGGCTATTTTGGACGCTCTCAACACATTTGAGGGGCCCGTCTTGGAAGTACACATCTCAAACATCCACAAACGCGAAACCTTCCGCCACCACAGTTATGTCTCCAGCCGCGCCGATGGTGTAATCGCGGGTTGCGGCATCGAAGGATATGCGCTGGCCATGCGCCATGTTGGCGCGCTGTTGAGCTAGACAGCACTGCGCCACCCCGTGAGGACAGGCTGGCGCATAATGGTCAGATGTCTAAACCAAAGGCCTCATTTCTTGCGCATCGCATCCAACAATGCGGCACCTAGCGCGCCATTGCCCGCGTTCGGTGTTCCGCCCGATTTCGATTTGGCACTGTGGTTTCCGCCGCCGCGTGGGCCTTTGCCTTTGTGTACCGGACCGCCACGCCCTTTATCACCAAAACCAGACCGCGCATTGCGATCTTCCTTGGCAGAGGCTCCGCCGTCTTTACGCATTGTCAGGCCAATCCGCTTGCGCGGCACATCCACTTCGACAACGGTCACTTTCACCACATCGCCAGCTTTGACCACTTCATGTGGGTCTTTCACAAACCGATCAGCCAACTGGCTCACATGCACCAGACCATCCTGATGCACGCCCACATCCACAAATGCGCCAAATGCTGCCACATTGGTCACAGTACCTTCCAGCCCCATGCCAGGTTTGAGGTCTGAAATCGCCTCAACACCATCGGTAAAAGTTGCCGTCTTGAACGTTGGTCGAGGGTCACGCCCCGGCTTTTCCAGCTCGTTCAAAATGTCTCGGACCGTTGGCAAACCAAATTTTTCGGAAACAAAGTCCTCCGCTTGCATCCGCTTCAGCGCCGCGCCGTCGCCCATCAACGTACGTACGTCTCGCCCACAGGCCGAAACAATCTTGCGCGCCACATCATAGGCTTCCGGGTGCACCGAACTCGCGTCCAATGGCTCTTCCCCATTCGCAATCCGCAAAAAGCCCGCGCATTGCTCAAAGGCCACAGGCCCCAGGCGCGCGACCTTCAACAAATCCTTGCGTGTGCCAAACGCCCCATTGGCGTCTCGATGCGCTACCACTGCTTCTGCCAACCCCGGCCCAAGGCCTGACACATGCGCAAGCAATGGCGCTGATGCCATATTCAAATCCACCCCCACCGCATTCACAGCATCCTCGACCACCGCTTCGAGCGATTTTCCAAGCCGATGCTGATCCACGTCATGCTGATATTGCCCAACTCCAATCGATTTAGGTTCGATTTTCACCAGTTCCGCCAGTGGATCTTGCAAACGCCGCGCAATTGACACCGCTCCCCGCAACGACACATCCAAATCCGGGAACTCGCGAGCCGCCAACTCGCTTGCGGAGTAAACCGACGCCCCCGCCTCGCTCACCACAACTTTGGTCGGTTCTTTCACCCCTTTTGGCAACAGCTTCAGCGTCTCACCAACCAGCTTTTCGGTCTCCCGGCTTGCCGTGCCATTGCCAATCGCGACAAGCTCAATGTTGTGCTTGGCAATCAATGCCAGAATTGTCGCTTCTGCACCGCGTACATTCATCTTTGGTTGAAACGGATACACGGTTGCCGTGTCCAAAACTTTACCCGTAGCGTCCACAACTGCCGCTTTAACCCCGGTCCGAATGCCTGGATCAAGGCCCAGTGTCGCCTTTGCCCCAGCAGGGGCCGCCAACAACAAGTCTTTCAAGTTTCGAGCAAACACGTGAATGGCTTCCTCCTGCGCCCGCGCACGCAGCTCGCCCATCAGATCAACCGTCATTGTCAGGCTCAGTTTCACTCGCCATGTCCAACCAGCCACTTTACGTAACCAATTGTCTCCCGCCGCATCCGTGCGTGTATTCAGGTAGCTGGCCACCATGGTCTCGACCCGCTCCTTGCCGCCTTCCGGATCCGGACCGATGTCCAGCGCGATCACGCCCTCTTTGGAGGCGCGCATCATCGCCAATGCTCGGTGGCTTGGCACCTTGGACCACAACTCGGAATGCTCAAAGTAGTCCGAGAATTTTGCCCCCGCCTGCTCTTGCCCGGAAATCACCTTGGCCGTCACAATAGCGCCTTTCTGCAGGAAACTGCGTAGTTCCCCCAACAGCGAGGCATTTTCCGTCAACCCTTCGGCCACAATATCACGCGCGCCATCCAAAGCCGATTTCACATCCGCCACGTTTTCAGTGACATAGGCCGCAGCCAACACTTCTGGGGACGCAGACCGGTCCGCCAAAATTGCTTTCACAAGCGGCTCCAATCCATTTTCTCGAGCAATCATCGCCTTGGTCCGACGCTTTCGCTTGTAGGGCAGGTAAATATCTTCAAGCGCCGCCTTGGTTTCTGCCCCTACAATGGCTTTGGCCAACGTGTCTGTCATCTTGCCTTGTTCAGTGATCGAGGCCGCCACGGTCTCCCGGCGCGCTTCCAATTCCCGCAAATACGCCAACCGATCCGCCAATGTCCTCAACTGCGTGTCATCCAACCCGCCGGTGACCTCTTTCCGGTAACGCGCCACAAACGGCACCGTAGCGCCATCGTCCAACAGCTTAACTGCCGCCTGCACTTGTTCAGATTGGGCCGAAATTTCACCTGCAATGGTCCGGGAAATGCGCGTATTTGTGTCCAAGGGAGCTCTCCTGATCGGCTTTGGGATACCCTTCTTAGCATTGCCATCCGCTACGCCAAGAGCCGATTGTATACACTGGAGAAAACCCTCTGGCGCAGATTGCATTCTGCGCGATAACGCACAGACCCATGTATCGACATCGCTGTTTCCGCAAATTTTCACTTCGGGCACACTACCTCCAGCACCAAGGAGACATCCACATGCCGATCACACATAGCAGCTACACCGAGGTCGAAACACTCGACTTCCCCGGCGCCATCACCTTACGCATCCTGCTCACCAGAGAAGAAACCGACGGGGCTCAAGAAGTCTTTGAAGACATCGTGCAACCTGGTGTCGGCCCCGGCCGCCACATTCACCACGATCAGGATGAAACCTTCTTCTTCCTCGAAGGTGAGTTCATTGTGGAAATCGACAGCAAGGTACATGAAATGTCACCTGGAGATGCTGCCTTCATCCCCCGTGGTACTGTCCACGCCTTCAAAAACGTCGGAACCACCGAGGGTCGCCTCCGTTACGTGTTCTCGCCTGCTCTTAAAATGGAGGCCATGTTTCGCGCCCTTCACAAGGCGGCAGAAGGCGGCGAAATCAGCGAAGCAAACATGCATGACATCGCCACGTCTCACGGCCAGACCTTCGTGGGCCCGCCTCTCTAGAAAACAGGGTTTGGTCGCGGCCCGAAAGAAGGCTCACACCCTTCCCAGAACCAGCCTACCCGTCTAGCCCAAGCGTCTTCAACAGCGCAGCCATCACAACACGCTCAGCATCATCCATCTCCGCCTTCCGGCTTTTGAACAACGTCGCCTGTGACTTCAGCACCAACGCGTCGCTCAGAATTTTCAGGTGATTGGCACGCAGTGTGTCGCCCGTCGACGTGATATCCGCCACACCTTCTGCAGTCAGGTTCTTGACCGTGCCTTCGGTTGCGCCCTGGCTGTCCACAAGCTGATAATCGGCCACTCCGTTGATCTGCAGGTATTCCCGCACCAACCGATGATACTTGGTTGCAATCCGCATCCGGAATCCGTGGGTTCGTCGAAACCCCGCCGCCGCCGCGTCCAAATCTTCGAGCGTATCCACGTCCACCCAACAAGCTGGCACGGCGATGATCAAGTCCGCATGACCAAAACCAAGCTCGGCTTTCTCCTGCACCTGCTGCTCCCACTGGCCCAATTTCTCACGGACCAAATCGGTGCCGGTCACGCCCAGATGAATGCGCCCCGCCGCCAGTTCCCGTGGAATTTCCCCCGCCGACAAAAGCACCAACTCAACACCGTCAATCCCATCAACCGCGCCCGCATATTCCCGATCAGAACCTGTCCGGCTCAGGGCCACACCGCGCGAGCCAAACCAGTCGAAGGTCTTTTCCATCAACCGCCCTTTGGACGGCACACCCAGCTTTATGGTCATTCTGCATCCTCCAGATCAACCAGGAGTCCCGGGCGGATCACGCCCCCAACCGCGGGAATTTCACGTCCTTGGCCAAGTACTTGCGTCAGTGCATCATATCGCCCACCGGTGGCCACTGGCGGCAGATCAGCACGCCCCGGCACATAGAAGCCAAACACAAATCCATCATAGTATTCCATCGACGTACGGCCGTAGCTCGCTTCGAACTCAAGGCTTTCTACATCCACACCACGTGCCTCAAGCGCATGCATCCGATCCCGCAACCGGTACGTCGCCTCCGTGATTGCTGGCATATCCACCGCCAAGTCACGAATATGCTCAAGGGCATTGGGCAAGGTTTCGCGCACATTCAAAAGCGCCTCGATCAACTCCACCTGCAACGGTGAAATAGGGGCTGCTGACGCCTCATCTCGCAAACCTGCAATGCGCTCGGCAACCTCGGCTTGCGATCGCAGGCCAATGTCGGGGAACTCATGCGCCATTGGATCCTCCGACGCCAAAAGCACCACACGGCTGGCAGGCGCGTCAACTTTGCCGGAATACCGGTCGAGCAGCGCCTTAAACTTGCGCGGCCGCCAAATGTGGCGCGCCAGGGCCCGCTTGCGCCGTTCGGTTGTCTCAAGCCCGGCCACCGCAGCGGCTAGGATGCCAATATCGCCAGTTGCCGCCCGCAACTCCACGCCCTTTAGCGCAGATTGCATGACTGCAAAGACCTCTGCATCGCTCGCTGCGGGGTTCTCGCGGTCAAAAACCTCATAGCCGACCTGCATATACTCGTTGGCCCGCGCGGGGTCATCTTCTTGCCGCCGAAACACCTCGCCTGCGTAGGTATAGCGCGCCGGTTCCGCCCCATGTGCCATATGCATTTGAACCACTGGCACGGTGAAATCCGGACGTAACATCTGCTCGCCCCGCAACGCGTCAGAGGTTACATAAGCCCGCCCGCGAATGTCCTCGCCATACAGATCCAACAGCGCTTCGGCAGGCAACAGTACTGGCGTTTCCACCCGTACAGCTCCAGCAGCCTCAAAATCGGAAGCCAGCGCGGCCGCGCGCGCTCTGATCTTAAACTTCTCGGTCATTAGCCCGCCTGCCCTCCACTCTGACTGGCCAAGATTTCGCGGACTTTCGCGACCAGCTCGCCACGAGGCACTTCAAACTGGCTCGGGCGCTCTTTCCATTCTTCATGGGTCGCGGTCTGTGCAATCTTGGCACCGAGAATCAAGTCTTTGATCTGCACCACACCATTGGCCTTTTCATCACCACCTTCGATGATTGCCACGGGGCTGTTGCGCTTATCTGCATACTTCAGCTGATTGCCAAAATTTTTTGGATTGCCAAGGTAAACCTCGGCACGGATGCCAGCGTTGCGCAACTCTGCCACCATCCCCTGATAATCCGCCATACGATCGCGATCCATGACGGTCACCACGACAGGCCCTTGCGAAACGCCACCCATACGGCCTTTTTCGCGCAGTGCAGCCAGCAGGCGATCCACACCAATCGATAGGCCCGTCGCAGGCACGGCCTGACCGGTGAAACGTTTCACCAGGTCGTCATAACGCCCACCGCCGGACACGGAGCCAAATTGCCGTTTGCGGCCCTTGTCATCAAAAATTTCAAAGGTCAGCTCGGCTTCAAACACTGGCCCGGTGTAGTAGCCCAATCCACGCACAATGCTTGGATCGATCTCGATCCGATCACTGCCATAACCACTCGCAGTGAGCAAATCCCCAATCTGCTCCAGCTCAGCAATCCCCTCGGCACCAACGCCAGACGCACCAACCGCACCGCGCAGGTTTTCGAAGGTCTTGGCCACGTCACCCGCTTTAGAGGTCAAAAACGCGATCACCGGCTCGATCTGGTCGTCCGAGAGACCAACACCGTCGATATAGGCGCCAGAGGCGTCCAAACGGCCCTTGCCGAGCAGTTCACGCACACCGCGCTCGCCCACTTTGTCAAACTTATCAATGGTGCGCAGGACATTGTCTTTCGCAGCCTGATCTTCACCAAGCCCCATCACTTCGAGCACGCCATTCATGACTTTTCGGTTATTGACCCGCACAAGGTAGTCCCCGCGCGGAATGCCAACGGTCTCCAAAGTATCAGACAACATCGCACAGATTTCTGCATCTGCCGCCATGCTAGCAGTGCCCACTGTGTCCGCGTCACATTGATAAAACTGACGATACCGCCCTGGGCCTGGCTTTTCATTGCGCCAAACCGGACCCATTGCGAAACGACGGTAAGGGTTGGGCAAATCATTACGGTGCTGCGCATAAACCCGCGCCAATGGTGCGGTCAGATCATAGCGCAAAGCCATCCAATCACCGCGGTCCTTTTCGTCAAATTCCTGCCAAGCAAACACACCTTCGTTGGGGCGGTCCACATCTGGCAGGAACTTGCCCAACGCTTCCACGGTTTCCACTGCACTGCTTTCCAGCGCTTCAAAGCCATAGCGATGATACACCCCAGCGATCTGATGCAACATCTCGGTGCGCTCAGTCACCTCAACACCAAAATAGTCGCGGAAGCCCTTTGGCGTGATCGCCTTGGGACGGGGTGCTTTCTTCTGCTTGGCCATTGCTATGGTCCTTGTGAGATAAATACGTCAGTGCCTTTAGCGAATGGGGTGCAAATGGGCAAGCAGCAGCGCAAGTGTTGCGTAAAACGTCACACAAGCATCATAGAGCCGCGCCCGTGGAGTGGCGCGGCTTTCCTCGCTCTCAAAAGAGACTTCGAAGTGTTAATCGCCCAGCTTGGCGTGAACTTCATCCAAGTCAATTTCGCCGATTGGCATCTTGTTGCCGGGATTCTCAAAATCGTATTTGAACAGCTGAAAGTCGCGTTTGAAAATCTCGTAAACAAGGTGCATCGAGAGATCGTCAAAATACTCTTCAACCGGATGAATCCTTTTGGGACCGTGCCCTTCTGATTCATTGAAGCGCGGGATCTGTGTCAAATCGACGGCGTGTGGCGTTTGGATATGATCCAAGACGTCTTGCATTCCATCATTGAACTGTTCGGTCCAGAAAATTTTGTCGTAAGTTCCGCCATTTACAATGAACGTGGATACATGACCTGACATCGCGGACCAATGGATGTCGGGGTCCATCGGGCGACGCCATCGAATGGTGTCACGGGCGAACAGGAGGAAGCGGCGAAAGCTCTGAATCTGGTCAAACTCCTGCTTTCCGTCATCTCCGCCAACTTCAATGCCATACTTCTGGATCAGCATCGGCACCAAATTGCCGCGATACCTCTTTCCGTTGCGTTGTATCCCGCAAATTTTGTCAAAAAAGGAAGACAGGATACGTGTGTAAGGGTTGCGCACACATGTGAAGGCGTAGGAGCGGTGTTCTCTTACGTTGTTGATGATCGGTTGGTGGCTCTCTTCAAGGGCCCACTTGTGCATGCCGCCTTTCGCGTCATGAATGTCGCCATCAAAAAACTCTCCATGATCTGAATAGAACATAATCTGACCGATGGTGGAACAGGCGCATTTCGGCACAACCCGATACACCACACTCTCGCTCTCCGTCATCCAAGTGCCGGGAAATCCCATTCTTATGCCTCCATTGCCGCCGTGGTTGCCATATTGGGCCACGATCTCAACGCGTATCAAAAAATTCCAAACAAAGCCTGTTTATTCAACGCACTTTCATCTTTAAATGGATAAACTCAGGACGTCAAAGTGAGGGTAGAAGAAGCTAGATGGCGAGAATTGCTTACATTCTTCTGTGCCACAAAGATCCTGAAGCGATCATCAAGCAGGCAGAACGGCTTACTGCGACCGGGGATTACATTTCCATTCACTTCGATGCGCGGGCAAAGCCAGAGCATTTTGCAACACTGCAAGAGGTGCTTGGTCCAAACCCAAACGTCGCGTTTTCTGAGAAACGTATCAAATGTGGGTGGGGCGAGTGGAGTCTGGTCGAGGCCACCCTCAATGCCGTGCAGACGGCTGTAAAAAAGTTTCCGCGTGCCTCCCATTTTTACATGCTCTCCGGCGACTGCATGGTCATCAAGTCGTCTGAATACATCCACGAGTTTTTGGACGACAATGACGTAGACTTCATCGAAAGTTTTGACTTTTTTGAGAGCGACTGGATCAAAACAGGCATGAAGTCTGAACGGTTGATCTACCGTCATTGGTTTAATGAACGCACTCAAAAGCGGCGCTTTTACGCGACATTTAACATCCAAAAGAAACTGGGTCTGACCCGGGACATCCCGGCAGATATCCAGGTCATGATCGGCAGCCAGTGGTGGTGCTTGCGCCGTCAAACCATTGAATCGGTTTTGCATTTCATCAAATCTCGACGTGATGTCATGCGGTTTTTCCGAACGACTTGGATTCCGGATGAAACATTTTTCCAAACAATTGTGCGCCACTTGGTTCCGTCCGACGAAATCCGAACGCGCACCCTGACGTTTTTGATGTTCACGGACTACGGGATGCCGTTGACCTTCTATAATGATCACTACGATCTGTTGATCAGCCAAGACTACCTCTTTGCCCGTAAAATCAGTCCCGATGCTTTGGACCTCAAAGAACGGCTTGGACAGCTCTATGCCGAGAAGGGGGTTAACTTTCAAATTTCAGCAGAAGGTCCCAGCCTATTTAAGTTCCTGACCGGACGCGGTCGACAGGGGAAGCGGTTTGCCAGCCGGTTCTGGGAGACCGAAAGCACGCTTGGACGCGACAGAGAGTTGATGCTGCTTGTTTGCAAAAAGTGGCATGTTGCCAAACGGTTACTGGACAAAATCGACCATGTGACCGACTTTCCAACCATCGCGTACTTGTTCAACGAAGAGGGTACGGCGCTGCCGGATTTGGGCGGCATTCAATCAACGCTTGGGAAACGCACACGGCATCGGCGTGCGTTGATGCGGATGCTGTTTGACTATTATGACACCAATCGGCTTGTGGTGTGCCTCGATCCAAGCGCCATGGACCTGATGCAGGATTTCTTTGGCGATCGTTCCACCACCCGCATGCTGGAAATTCAGTGTGATTTCACCGATGACTTCCTTACCGGCCATGCCATTCGTATTGGCTTGGCCGGGGAGCAAACGTCGCCTGAAACGCTTGAACGCCTGCTGCCAACTATTCGCCGCGACATCTTGAGCGAAAGCGACCGTATCCGCGACGCGGAATTTGAAAGTGTCAGCCGTATGGTTCAGTCCGCCAGTGAGGAAGAACACGTTGCTGCAGTCGCGGAATTCTTGCATGTATCCGAAGAAAAAGCGCGAGAGATTTCGCGAACCGATCACCTGTTTGCAGATTAATCTGACGCCATCATTGGATGTCGTTTCTGGCCCGTAATTGAGCGGCCAAAACCTCCACACACACACGAATTGCTTTTGTCGTCACGGCCAAATCCATTGAGGGCTCTGCAACGCCAAAGTCACATTTTTTCGCAATATTTTCAGGAGATTGCGGAACATGCACAAAGCCGCTTCGCAGGTCTATATCTCGGAGTTTAGCCGTGTGCGCCAAAGTATAGATCAACTGATTGCAAAGGTGGGTTCCAGCGGAAAAAGAGCGGGCCGCAGGGATACCTCGCGCGCGCATTGCTGCAACCATGTCTTCGCATGGCAGCGTGGCGTTATAGGCGGCGGGACCACCTGCAATAATCGGGGTTGCTTGCAGTTTTACGTCCGCGACGTCGGGCACGTTAAAATGGCGCCAATTGATCCCCACCATTTCCGGTTCAACCAGCGCCGCACTTGAAACGCCAAGGCCAATCCAGCCATCTGGTTGATGCCTGTCGAGCAATTCGTTGACCTGATCCTGCAGAGAATAGGTATCAACGGACAACTCAACAGTCACAACCTTGCAACCGTCAAATTCCTCTTGCCCAAGACGCGCGGCGACTTGAGCAGCGGGGTTGTTTTTGGCTTTGGCCCATGAGCCGTAGCCGGACACCAGGATGGTTGGTTTTTGTGTCATGCTGACCCTCAATGGAGGTCCCAAAGCGCTCGATTTGGGACGTCGGTATTACGTCTGTTTTGCGACTGTATCACGGAGGTGCAAATTTTGGCGCTCAAAGCGCGCCAAAACCGCCACCCCCCGGCGTTTTCATCACAAACACATCCCCCACTTCAAGCGCGGCCTGATCGTTGCCTTTCAACTCCAACTCCGCACCGTCTGCGCGCTCGACGCTGTTTTCACCAACCGCCCCAGCACCACCGCCCTGCGCGCCATGTGGCTGCACAACCCGGTGCGATGACAACACGGTGACGGTCATGGGTTCATTAAACCGCAATCGGCGCACGATGCCGTTGCCGCCGGACGTCTGGCCCTGGCCGCCTGATCCATTGCGGATGGAGAACTCATCGACACGAACCGGGAAACGGGTTTCCAGAACCTCGGGGTCGGTCATGCGGGTGTTGGTCATGTGGCTGTGCACCGCGCTGGTTCCGTCAAAACCGTCCCCGGCGCCGGTGCCACCGCAGATGGTTTCGTAGTTCTGATGGGTGTCGTTGCCATAGACAAAGTTGTTCATGGTGCCTTGGCTTCCGGCAATCACGCCCAGCGCGCCATAAAGCGTATCGCAAATCGCCTGACTGACTTCGGTGTTGCCGGAGATCACCGCCGCCGGATAGTGCGGGTTGATCATGCTGCCTTCGGGCACAATCAGGCTCAGCGGCTTCAGACAACCTTCGTTCATCGGAATGTCGCTGCCCACCATGGTTCGGAAAACGTAGAGCACCACCGCCCGACAGATCGCCATAGGCGCGTTGTAGTTCAACGGGCTTTGATCCGAGGTGCCGGTGAAGTCGATGGTGGCGCTGCGCGCGGCTTTGTCGACGGAAATGGCCACCTCAATTTTGGCACCGTCATCCAGCGGATAAGAGAAGCTGCAATCGTGCAGCACGTCGAGCACGCGGCGCACGCTTTCTTCGGCGTTGTCTTGGACGTGGCCCATGTAGGCCTGCACCGTGCCATGACCAAACTGCGACGTGATTTTGCGCAGCTCAGTTGCGCCGGTCTCGTTGGCGGCAATCTGTGCTGCGAGGTCGGCCATGTTCTGATCGACGTTGCGACACGGATATGGGCCAGAAGCAAGCAGCTCACGTGCGGCCTCTTCACGCAGGGTGCCGCGATCCACCAACAGGAAATTGTCGATCACGATGCCTTCTTCGTCGATGGTGCGGCTGTCGGGCGGCGCCGAGCCCGGGGTTTTGCCGCCGATATCAGCATGGTGACCACGTGAGGCCACGGTGTAAAGGATGTTTTCCCCCGCCGCGTCAAACACAGGTGTGATGACGGTCACGTCCGGCAGGTGTGTGCCGCCGTTGAACGGGTTGTTCATCATGAACACGTCGCCGGGGCGAATTTTTCCCGCATTGGCGCGCAGGACCGTGCGCACGCTTTCGGACATGGAGCCGAGGTGCACCGGCACGTGCGGTGCGTTGGCCACCAGATCGCCATTTTGGTCAAACATCGCACAGGAGAAATCATAGCGTTCTTTGATGTTCACCGAATAAGCGGTGTTGGCCAATGTGGCGCCCATCTGTTCGGCAATCGACATGAAGAGGTTGTTGAACACCTCCAGCATGACGGGATCGACAGAGGTGCCAATCGCCTCCTTGCGGGCCAGTGGCACAATGCGTTTGAGCACGAGGTTGCCGCCCGCAGCACAGGTGGCCTGCCAGCCGTCTTCGATCATATTGGTGCCGGTGGGTTCGGTCAGAATGGCCGGGCCGGTCACGCTGTCGCCAATGAGCAAGGTGGTCCGATCAACCAGTGGGATGTCCTGCCACGCACCATTGAGGTGGAACGGCACGGTTACGTCGGTACGCGTGGCGCCAGATGGGTCCGGCATGGACACCGGCTCACCGGTTTGGCCAATGGCCTCTGCTTCCAACACGTCGATGATCAGATCATCGGTGTCAGGCGCAAATCCAAAGCGTTGTTTGTGGGCGGTGACAAAGTCCAGGCGCATTTTGTCGGCGTTGCCAAATTCCACCGGCAAGCTTTGCTGTGCGCCTTGGGGGCGGATGTGGGCACGTTGCTCCACGATGATATCGGCTTCGGCCACGCCTTGGCTGGCCACTTCGGCACGGGCGGCGGCGGCAATCTCCGCCAACTGCGTTGCGGCGTCGCTGTCTTCCAATGCGCAGCCCAATTGGGCTTCACGCATGGCGCGGATGTCGGCCAGCCCCATGCCAAAGGCAGAGAGCACACCGGCAAACGGGTGGATAAAGATGCTTTCCATGCCCAGCGCATCAGCCACCAGACAGGCGTGTTGTCCACCCGCACCGCCAAAGCAGTTCATGGTGTATTTGGTCACGTCATAGCCGCGCTGAACCGAGATTTTCTTGATCGCGTTGGCCATGTTTTCCACCGCGATGCGCAGGAAACCTTCGGCCAAGTCTTCGACAGATTTGTCGGTGCCGATCTCGGCCTTCAGCGCTTCAAATTTGGCGCGCACGGCGTCGGGATCCAGCGGCAGATCGCCATTGGGGCCAAAGACATGCGGGAAGTGATCGGAATGCAGTTTGCCCAACAGGACGTTGCAATCGGTGACCGTAAGTGGCCCGCCCCGGCGGTAGGCGCAAGGGCCGGGATTAGCACCAGCGCTTTCCGGGCCAACTTGCATGCGGCCATCCCGATAAGACAGGATCGAGCCGCCACCCGCCGCAACTGTGTGAATCGACATCATCGGCGCGCGCATGCGCACTCCGGCCACCTCGGTTTCAAAAGAACGCTCATATTCGCCTGCGTAGTGGCAGACGTCGGTGGAGGTACCGCCCATGTCAAAGCCAATGAGTTTGTCAAATCCCAGTTCAGCCGCAGAGCGCACCATGCCAACAACGCCGCCAGCGGGGCCGGACAAAATGGCGTCGCGACCTTGGAACAGGCTCGCATCGGTCAGGCCACCGTTGGATTGCATGAACATCAGCCGATCACAGCCGCCTTGATCGGTGCCCAGCGCGTCAGCGACCTGATCCACATAGCGACGCAGAATCGGCGAGAGATAAGCGTCCACCACAGCGGTGTCGCCGCGCCCCACCAGTTTGATCAGCGGACTGGCCTCATGACTAAGAGAGATTTGCGAGAAGCCAATGTCTTTAGCCAAATTACCAAGGCGCTGCTCATGGTCAGGGAAGCGGTAGGCGTGCATGAGAGCGATGGCAACGGAGCGGAAACCTTTGGCATGTGCCTCCGCCAGCGCGGTACGGGCGGCATCTTCATCCAACTCTGTGATGATGTTGCCGTCGGCGTCGAGACGCTCGTCGATCTCGATAACCTCATCATAGAGGAGTTCCGGCAGTTGGATGTCGAGGTCAAAAAGTTTCGGGCGATTCTGATAGCCGATCCGCAGCAAATCCCGCAGACCTTTGGTGATCAGCAGCACAACCGGCTCACCTTTGCGTTCCAAAAGCGCGTTGGTGGCCACTGTGGTGCCCATTTTTACGGCAGCAATTTTGCCCGCAGGAATGGCGGTATCTGTGTCCAGTTTTAACAGGGTGCGGATGCCATGCACCGCCGCGTCCCGGTAGATTTCCGGGTTTTCCGACAAGAGCTTATGGCTGTGCAGAGCGCCGTCCGGGGCCTTGGCCACAATGTCCGTGAACGTGCCGCCACGGTCGACCCAAAACTGCCACTTCTCTGCTGGTTGCGTGGACATGCCGTTCTCCTCGAATCAACTTTATAGTTGCTTTATGTTTATAACGCTGACAATTTGTCAACGTAATGTAATTGTAAGAATCGTAAAAACGAACAGGGAGCAACCTATGAAACATGTAATCGCCTTCACGGCGGCGCTGACCTGCGCCGCCCCCGCATATGCAGACGCTTGGGACATGCCAACGCCATATGGTGACAGCACATTCCACACTCAGAACATCGCGCAATTTGCTGATGACGTACGTGAAGCCACCAACGGCGATCTGGACATCACTCTGCACACAGCGGGCTCTTTGATCCCACATGCAGAGATCAAAAACGCCGTGCGTTCGCGTCAGGTGCCTGCTGGTGAGTTCTTCCTGTCCCGCCTGTCCAACGAAGATCTGGCCTATGGCATCGACAGCCAGCCGCTGGTTGCGACCTCTTATGACGAAGCCAAAAAGCTTTGGGATGCACAGAAGCCGGTTGTGACCGCGCTGCTGGCCGAACAAGGCCTGGTGCCGCTGTTCTCCGTGCCATGGCCAGCCCAAGGTCTGTATACCAACGGCGAAATTGCCACTGTGGATGATCTGAACGGTCTGCGTTTCCGTGCGTACAACGCTGCATTGGAAGAATTTGCCACGCTGGCAGGTGCCGCGCCGGTGCAGGTTGAAGCCTCCAACATTCCACAAGCGTTCTCCACCGGTCAGGTTCAAGCGATGATCACCTCGCCGTCCACCGGCGTGAACTCCACCGCTTGGGATTTTGTGACCCACTACAGCCCAATCAACGCCTGGGTTCCAAAGAACATTGTTGTTGTGAACCAGCGTGTGTTCGACAAGCTGAGCGATGACACCAAAGCCGCCGTTCTGGCAGCAGCCGCCACCGCGGAAACCCGCGGCTGGGAAATGTCCGCAGCAGAAGCAGACGCCAAAACCGCAGAACTGGCAGCCAACGGCATCACCGTTTACGCGCCAAGCGCGGAACTGGTCGAAGGTCTGCAGGGCATCGGCACCAAAATGCTGGACAACTGGAAAGGCAATGCGTCTGACGCTGCACTGTCGATCCTGACCACTTACCAGCAATAACCACCACTCACGAAAGACCGGCGACACCCCGTGCCGCCGGTCTTTTTGTATCACCAAACCGATGGGGAGAGGTTTGTATGCACCGTTTTCTAAACGCAACTTATAAGGCCGCAGGGATGTTCAGCGCCTTTCTGATCCTGGCAATTTGCCTGTTGATCAGCGCGCAGATCGTGCTCAATGGCGTGGGCCGTTTGATGCCCGGCGTGTTGCCCTCGACCATCCCATCATACGCAGATTTCGCAGGTTTCATGCTGGCGGGAGCCACCTTCCTGGCCATGGCTTACACGTTGCGCTCTGGCGGGCACATCCGCGTGAACCTCGTGGTGCAGCGCCTGTCTCCCCGTGTTGTGCTTATCGCTGAATTCCTCGCCCTCACCGTTGCCAGCGTCTTTGTCGGCTACGCGCTGTTCTTCAGTGGCGCATTGGTGCTGGAAAGCCTGCATTATGGCGATGTCTCCAACGGTATTGTCCCCGTGCCGCTGTGGCTGCCGCAATCCGCCATGACTTTTGGCATCGGATTGCTGCTTGTCGCCCTGCTGCACACGCTTGTGGAGTTGGTGACAACAGGCTCCCCCGTTCTCAACACCCCAGACGAGGTCTAAGACATGGCTGATCCTCTTATTGCTCTGGTCCTGTTGGGGCTGCTTCTTCTGTGTTTGGCCGCAGGTCTTTGGGTGGCTTTGTCCCTTGGTGTTGTGGCACTTGTGGCGCTGCTGGCCTTCTCGAACGCGCCAGCTGGACTGGTATTGGCCACCACATTCTGGGGCCATTCCCACAGCTGGGCGCTCACCGCCCTGCCCCTGTTTATCCTGATGGGTGAAATCCTGTTACGCTCGCGCTTGAGCAACGACATGTTCTCTGGTCTTGCACCGTGGTTGGGCCGCGCGCCCGGACGGCTTTTGCATGTGAACGTCTTTGGCTGCGCGATCTTTGCCGCCGTCTCTGGTTCCTCCGCCGCCACAGCCGCCACAATTGGCCGGATGTCGGTGCCGGAGCTGACCAAACGCGGCTATCCACAAAGCCTGATCCTTGGCACATTGGCAGGCTCTGCCACGCTGGGCCTGCTGATCCCACCATCAATCATCCTGATTGTTTACGGCGTGGCGACTGAGCAATCCATCGCCCGCTTGTTTATCGCAGGTGTGTTGCCCGGTATTATGCTGATCACCCTATTTGCAGGTTACGTGGCGGTGCGCGCCTGGATGAACCCGGAATTGATCCCACAAGAGGCCAAACAGTTCAGTTTTGCAGAGCGCATCAAGGCCTCGCGCAATCTGATCCCTGTCGCCCTGCTGATCATTGGGGTGATTGGCTCGATCTACACCGGGTTGGCCTCCCCAACCGACGCTGCGGCATTGGGTGTGGTGCTGGCAACTTTGCTGGCCTGGTTGTCCGGCGGCTTTAGCTGGAAGCTGTTTATGGATGCGCTGCTGTCGGCCACGCGCACCTCCTGCATGATTGCCTTTATCCTGCTGGGCGCGGCTTACCTGTCGGTGGCGATGGGTTTCACCGGATTGCCACGCAACCTCGCGACCTGGATTGCTGAGATGAATCTCTCCGCTCCCATGTTGCTGTTTGCATTGACCATCTTCTTCATCATCCTAGGCTGCTTCCTAGACGGCATTTCTGTGGTCGTACTGACCACCTCGATCATCATGCCGATGATTGCCGCCGTGGGCATCGACCCACTGTGGTTTGGCATCTACCTTGTGATCGTGGTGGAGATGAGCCAGATCACCCCGCCTGTCGGCTTCAACCTGTTTGTCATCCAAGGCATGACCGGCATCAACATCCTGGAGGTGGCCAAGGCGGCCTTCCCCTTCTTCCTGTTGTTGCTGGTGGGCGTGGGCCTGATCGCGGTGTTCCCGCAGATCGTGACCTACCTGCCCGAATTGATGAGCCGCTAAAGCGAGGCAGCGGCCCGGCTGGCCTGATCATATTGGCCGGACAACAAACGCAGACTGGAGGCGATGTCACGCATGTCGTCTCCGGTCATATCAAGGCGCGAGAGGCCTTCGACAAAACAACGATCCCGCACGGTGCGATAATCTTCGCACAGCGAAATGCCAGCTTCAGACGGGCGATAAAACACCTCTTTGCCGCGCTTCTCGGATTCGATCAGCCCCATTTTTAGAAGCTTTTTGAGCGCATAGTTGACGGTATGGCTATCTTCAATATTGAGTAAAAACCCAATATCTGTCAGCCGCTTATCCCGATCACGGTGGTTTAAATTGTGTAACACAAGGATCTCAAGCGGCGTCATATCACCATTGCCAGCGGCAGCCATACAGCGCGTCATCCAACGGGAGAACGCATTGTAGGCAATGATCATGCCGTATTCGACTTCGGAGGCTTCCCAACCTTCGCCTTCTGCGAGGTGCCGCGAAGAAACAATCCGTCTTTTTTCCATAATATGCACCTATGTTATCAGTATTTTACCCGTGTCTTCTCAGTGTAAACCGCAGAAACGTCTCATGCAAACACCGCATCTACCCACTACTTTGTCAGCAAATCTGTTACTACAATCCACCGGTTGCCAGCCTTCACAGCGACGCTATGCTGCCAAATCACGCGCAAAAGTTGGCACAGAGGTGGTTGGGCACCTTTGGTTGGGGGGATGAGAGGTGACAAATACGGCGTCCGCGGCAAAGAGAAGCCTTCTAAACCTTAAAGCCTTGGCCGCGCTGACATTAAGCATGCTAAGCACTCACCTTCACGCCGAGCAACTACGCGTTCTCACTTCGATGCCCCCAAGTTTTTACCAGCCGTTTGTCACGGCATTTATTGAGCAACATCCCGATTTTGAAGTGATCACGCTCAACAAAAACACCAATGCGTCGGTTGACGAGTTGCTGCGGGGCAATGAACGACTGTTCGACGTGTTCTGGTCCTCATCCCCAGAAGCCTTCGAATTGCTCAAGCAAGACGGGCGCATAGCACCCTCAGAACAAACGGGAGAGCCTCTGGTTTTTTCCTTTGCGTATTCCGCATTGGGTTGGACACAAAAGCAACAGACCGCAGCCACAACAACAGCGGGCTGGGATGCGCTTTTGTCGCCGCAGTATACTGGCGCGATTGCGATGGCCCGCCCCTCCCGATCTGGCTCAGCGCATATGATGCTCGAACGTGCGCTTCAGATGCGCGGATGGCAGGAGGGTTGGGGCTACTTGCTGGAGCTGTCTGGCAATTTGAGTACCATTACTGCGCGCAGTTTTACGGTTTTGGACGGGGTTGCCAATGGCCGGTTTGAACTGGGGCTGACCATCGATTTTCTGGCACATTCCCGGGCGGACGAGGATTTGGCGTTTGTCTATGGCACACCGGTTATGGTCACCCCCGCGCGTATTGGCATTCTGTCAGGAGGCAATGCCCCCGGCCCCGCCCGCAACTTTGTGGACTTTGTGATTTCGGAGGCGGGGCAACGGCTGTTGATGTCGCCAGACATTGCCCGGACGCCACATTCGGCCAGCATCCGATCAGAAGCAACGGCACCTTACCATCAGGTTCTGGAAAATGCGCTGACCCTCAACTGGTTGGAATATGACGCGGCTTTGGCCAGTGAACGGTATTGGGCCGTAAATGCGCTGTTTGACGCATTCATTTTTGACGTCTTGGACACGCGGCGCGAGGCCTGGCGCAGGCTGCGCGTTCTGGAACAACAGCAAGAAGCACCAACGGTAAAAATGAAGGAGATTCGACACCTTCTGACAACGCTGCCCGTCGCAGAGGCTGGTGTTGGCAATGAGGGGCAAATGACCAACGCCAGTGCTTTTGCCACGCTTTCGGATCGGCAAGAGAACATCTTGCAGCAATGGCGCGAGGCATCCCAAGCGGTTTTGACGCAGGCGGACGCGCTGATGCGGCCCCTCGAAATGCAAATGGCGCAAGATTTGGTCCGGGGCAAATGAATATCTCAAACGTGCTGAAACGCGCATCGGTTTGGAACCGGCTCTTACTGACCATTTCGGGGATCATTCTAACGGTTTGGCTTGTCTTGGCGGTCTCGATCCTGTTTTTCCTGAAGGCCCAACGTGACTACGCAGCGATTGCGTCTGAACAAATTCCGGCATTGGCTGCCGTCAGTGCGTTGGCCGAGTATTCTGCACAGCTCTCCACCGTGGCCACGCAGATCGTTGGTCAAAGCGTCACACCAGAACCCAGCGCAACGCTTGAGTTGACGGACATTGTTGCCGGATTGACCAGTAGCTTGACGCCAATCTCCCAAGCAGGCGGTGCCGGGGATGCCCCAAATATCATCGACCGTGTCAGCGCCGATCTCAATCACATCCAAGCCCTGCAATCAGTCATTTCTCAGTCTGAGCGGGACATGGGCACACAACTCAGTGCGTTGCGTTGGTTAAACGCGGATGTGCAGGATGAGGTGGACCCGCTGCTCAGTGATTTTGCATTTAACATCTCCATAGCGATGAGCAGTATCGTGAGCAGTGGGGACGCAAATTTCCGTGCGCGGCAGGCCAAGCTCATCGAAGAAGAAGGCCGGCAGAGAGACACGGTGCGGCGGCTTGGGGACAGCACCGCAAACACAGTTACACTTATTTTCCAAGCGGCCGTGGCCGAAAATACGCAACGCTTGGAACAGCTGCAGGGACTGACCGACGACGCATTGGTGCGCATCGCAGCACTACAAGCCCAATTGCTGGACAAACCGGAGCAGACAACATTGCGCCAATCAGTTGAGGCGTTGGTGCCAGTCGCCACAAGTGAAACCGGCATCTTTCGCCTGCGGCTCGCCTGGTTAAACGGGCAGGCAGAAATGCTCTCCAGTTTAACGATGCTTCAATCTGATTTGCGCCAACTTCAGGATGTGCTTTCCACCGCAGGCGCAGATCAGCGGGCCCGGATATTGGCGCAAACGGAACGCTCCCGACGAGACACGACACTTGCCATTCGCTGGCTGATTGGCCTGACAACACTGGCGGCGATGATCGGATTTGGCGTGCTATTTGGCTATATTCGCACCGGCATCGTGCGCCCGCTGCGGCGCATGACCAAGCGGCTCAGCGACATCGCCCAAGGGCAAAACCTGAAACTCCCGCCCAACCATGAAGACGACGAGATTGCGCAACTCTCGGTGGCCATTTCTGAGTTTGAACGTTCGATCGAAACCCGCGATGCAGCTCTCACGTCACTTGAAAGCGAAGTTCAGGAACGCCGCAGGGCTGTCGAAACCTTGAAGCAAACACAAATGGAGCTGATCCAAGCGGGAAAAATGGCTGCGCTTGGGCAAATGTCTGCGGGCATCGCTCATGAGCTCAACCAACCTCTAGCGGCCATGCAGCATCGCTTGCATCTACTGGAGGAGTATATCGCCGAGGGTGACGCAGACATGGCGCGCCGCCAAATCACCCGCCTTGATGGCCTCGCCAATCGCATGACCCGCACAATTTCCTATTTACGCAACTTTGCACGACGGTCTGAATTTAACGAAGATCACCTGCGGCTCGACGAGCTGGTTGCCGACTCCCTTGCGTTGCTGAAGGCTCGTGTCACTCAAGACGCAATAGACCTGCAGCTGAGCGATAGCCTCAAAGAGCTTAGCGCGATTGGAGACAAAATTCTGATTGAGCAGGTTCTGGTCAACATTCTGTCCAATGCAATGGACGCAATCCAGCAAGCCGAGCGGCCCGGGCACATAAGTATTTCAGCCCATAAACTCGGCCCTACGGTGCATCTCTCGGTCTGTGACAATGGTGCGGGGTTTGATCTTGTCTCCCCCGCCGGGGCACTGGACCCGTTTGTGACCACCAAAGAGGTTGGAAAGGGGCTGGGACTGGGACTCTCGATCTCCTACAACATTATGAAAGACTTGAACGGCGACTTGCAGCTGACCCCGAACAAGGATGCTCCAGGGGCCACGGCAACGCTTGTTCTACGTGCGGGGGGCACATAATGGACGCGCAGATAGTGCTGGTGGATGACGATGACGACCTGCGTGAGGCCGTTCTGGACACCTTTCACAAACACAAGATCACTGCCCGTGGCTTCGCGCGCGCAGCGGATGCATTGGCAGCCTTAGATCCGGAATGGCCAGGCGTTGTGCTAAGTGACATCCGCATGCCCGGAATGGATGGGCTCGCCTTTCAGAAAGAGGTCAAACGCCTTGCACCGGACGTGCCCGTTATCCTGTTTACAGGACATGGGGATGTGCCGGTCGCGGTACAGGCCATGCGCAACGGTGCGTTTGAGTTTCTCGAGAAACCTGTGCATCCCGATCACCTGCATCAGGTGGTGCTGCGCGCCTTAAAGATGCGCAGCTTGCAGGTGGAGCTGACCAATCTGCAACACAAGGCACGTGCGACGCTGCCTTTGGAAGAACGTCTCGTGGGCCGCTCCAAAGACATGCGATTTGTACGGCGCGACATTCAAGCCGTCGCCCCCTTGCAAGTGGATGTGTTGATTTGGGGACAAGACGGCACCGGCAAAACCGCCGCCGCGCGCGCCATTCATGATCTATCTTCAAATGCCGGTGGAGAATTTGTCGCTGTCAATTGCTCCGCTGTGTCCCGCGACACAATTGAGCGCACGCTTTTCGAAGACGGGGGCGCGGTGGCGCGCGCGGCTGGTGGCACCCTGCACCTTCAGGACATTGAGGCGCTTTCCGATCAGCTTCAGGCGCAATTGTTGCGCATCTTCGACCGCAGCGACGCGCCACGGGTTGTGGCTTCTGTCAGCCAAAAGCCTGAGGAGCTTCTGGCGGACGGTAAACTACGTAGCGATTTGCTGTATCGGATCAATGTGGCGCAGATCGAATTGCCACCACTCAAGGACCGGGGGAGAGATGTGTTTGTGCTGTTGGATCATTTCATCCAACGCGCAGCGGCCCGTCATGGAAAGTCGCAAAAAACGCTTCCGGTGCCCGATCTAGAGGCTTTGGGCAAATACAGCTGGCCTGGAAACGTCCGTGAACTGCGCAATGTGGCAGAGAAGCTGGTTGTTGGCTTGACCGTGCGCCTCGACGACCGGGCTTCCGCACCAATCACCGAAACCTATGATGACGCGATGTTGCGACATGAGCGCGAACTCCTGAGTAACGCGCTGATTCAAAGCGCAGGCCGCAAATCATTGGCTGCCGAGTTGCTTGGGATTCCGCGCAAGCGGCTGTACCTGCGATTAAAGCACTGCGGCATTGAGGGATGATCGGTCAAATTCGACACAAATTGACGTGTCAAAAGTGACCCAAACACACAATCAAACCGGTTTCCAAATCGACCATTGAGCCATTTATTGTTGGATCGCTAGGGTTTGGCCATCGTTGGGCTATAGTTGTGTTGCCCATCAATGGGAGGAAAAAATGAAACGAACTTTTCGCGCATCTGTGGCCGCTCTGGCCCTGAGCTCCGCATCCGCAGCCTTTGCGGCGGACACGGTGGTTGTGGTCACCTCATTCCCCAACTCAATGACCGGTCCAATTGAGGCGGCTTTTGAAGCGGCCAACCCGGGCATTGATCTGGAGATTCTGAACAAGAAGACCTCCGCAGGTGTGAAATACATTCAAGAGATTTCGGACGCCAACACGGCGGACATCTTCTGGGCCTCCGCGCCGGACGCGTTTGAAGTGCTCAAAGGGGACGGCCTGCTGGCCTCTGTTGAGATCAACTCCGACGGCATTCCGGAAAAAATCGGCGCTTATCCGATGAACGATCCAGACGGTAAATATTACGGCTTTGCCGCCGCCGGTTATGGCATCATGTGGAACGAGCGTTATCTGAAAGCCAAGAAACTAGAGCCCGCCAAAAACTGGGCAGAGCTGAAAGACGCCGCGTATCATGGCCACGTTGGCATGTCCGCGCCATCGCGCTCCGGCACCACCCACCTGACTGTGGAAACCGTTCTGCAAGGTGAAGGCTGGGACAAAGGCTGGGCCGAATGGAAATGGATTGGCGGTAACTTCTCCACCGTGACCGAACGCTCCTTTGGTGTGCCGGATGGCGTGAACACCGGCAACTTTGGCCTGGGCATTGTGATCGACTTCTTTGGCTTCAGCTCCAAAGCCTCCGGCTTTCCGGTAGACTTCGCGTATCCTGAGGTGACCGCCCTGGTACCAGCCAACATCGCTGTGGTGAACAACGCACCAAACGAAACAGCGGCCAAAACATTTGTCGAATACCTGCTGACACCGGCTGGTCAGGAAGTGCTGCTGGATCCAGCAATCATGCGTTTGCCGATCAACCCAGCGACTTATGCAAATGCGCCAGAAGGCTTCCCAAACCCATTTGAGGATGGCTCCATTGGCGCAGCTGTGAAGTTTGACGTGGCCAAATCTGGCGCACGGTACAACCTCGTGAACTCGATGTTTGACGTGATGATCACCTATCGTCTGGATGATCTGCGCGCCGCCGTTGGTGCCGTACAGGCCGCCGAAGCCAAGCACGCCAGTGGCGACAATGCTGAGGCCAAGGCGCTGATCGCAGAGGCCCGTGCCTTGATCGACGCCAACCCAATTGATGAGGCCAGGTCGATGGACCCGGAGTTTGCCGGCATCTTCACTAAAAAGCGTAAGAAAGCCTCCGACACGGTTGGCGAGCGTCAGGCCGAAGTTGAACAGCGCTGGGATGCAATGGTGGTTGAAAACTACCGCAAAGCCAAAGAGCTGGCTGACAAAGCCGCCGCTCTGTAACGGCACCTCCCGAGGCGGCCTTTGCCGCCTCGCCCCCCCGCTTTGGTGCAGGTCACTCCCCAGCACCAAAGCCACTCTTCCTCTAAATTCTCGGGTACTTTCCCATGTCGAATGCCTCGCCGCACAACACCGGCGGTCCGTCTCTGCTTGACCGTCTCCCGGCGTCGATCTTTCCGCGCGTCACCGGACTTCATGCCTCCGCGCTGATCATTGCCATCCTTCTGATCGGTCTGCTGATCATCCCCGTCTTTCAGGTGATCTACGTCGCCTTTCTCGATCCCAACACCGGCGCTTTGACGCTGCAAAACTTTGTGGATTTCTTCCGCACCTCGCTGTTCCGCGAAAGCTTCTGGAACTCGTTTTATGTCTCCGCCATGTCCGTGGTGTTTGCCACCGTCATCGCCCTCCCACTGGCCTATATTACCACCCGCTTCAACTTTGCGGGCTCCGTGGTGATCCAAAGCCTTGGTTTCATCCCGCTGATCATGCCGCCCTTTGTTGGCGCGGTGGCGATGCAGCTGATCTTTGGCCGCAACGGTACGCTCAACCTGCTGATCGAAGAGAAGTTTGGCGTCAACATCCCCTTTATGGAGGGGCTTAACGGGGTGATCCTGGTTCAGTCGATCCACTACTTCCCGTTTATCCTGATCAACCTGTCGACCAGCCTTCGCAACATTGACCGTTCCATGGAAGAAGCGGCACAGAACCTCGGCTCGCAGGGCATGCGCTTGTTTCGCCGGATTGTGTTCCCGCTGGCCATGCCCGGCTATGTGGCGGGTGCCGCGTTGGTGTTCATCAAAGTGTTTGACGACCTCGGCACGCCGCTGCTGCTCAACGTGAACAACATGCTGGCGCCACAGGCTTTCTTGCGGATCAGCTCGATTGGGATCAGCGATCCTATGGGCTATGTGATCAGCTTTATTCTGGTGGCCTTCTCCATCTTCTCGCTTTGGGCCTCCTTCCTTGTGATGCGCGGCAAAGACTACTCCACGGTGCAAAAAGGCGGCGGCGGTCTGTCTCGGCGTGACCTGCGCACCGGGGAAAAGATTGCTGCCTACGTTGTTGTGGCCTTCATCCTCATTCTGGTGCTCAGCCCACACATCGGCCTGACCCTGCTCAGCTTTGCCACCATCTGGAGCTTTGCACCGCTCCCTGATGGGTTCACGCTGCAGAATTACGTCGTGATGTGGGAGAACTCGAAGCAGTTCATCACCAATACGGTGATCTATGCGGGCATCGCGGCTGTTCTCGACGTGATCATTGGCACCGCCATTGCCTATATCGTGATCCGGACCGGCATCTGGGGCCGTAAGTCGCTGGATTACTTGGCCACCGCCGCTTTGGCTGTGCCAGGTGTGGTGCTAGGCATTGGCTACCTGCGGGTGTTCCACTCCATCGACATCCCATTCACGGACAAACCGATGGCCAGCTGGTGGGTGATCATTGCGTTGGCCCTGATGATCCGCCGCCTACCTTATGCGTTGCGTGCTTGTACTGCCGCCTTGCAACAGGTGTCGCTTGCGCTGGAAGAAGCTGCGGAAAGCCTTGGCGCGACCAAAGGGTCCACCATCCGCAGGATCGTGATCCCGCTGATGTCGGGCGGCATTCTGGCTGGCTTTGTGACCTCCTTTGCCACCGCGGCGGTGGAACTCTCAGCCACCATCATGTTGGTGAGTTCAGAAAGTGACGCCCCGCTGGCCTATGGCATCTACCTCTTCATGCAAACGCCGTCCGGACGTGGCGCTGGTGCAGCCCTTGGTGTGGTTGCTGTCATCATCGTCGGCCTCGGCACCTTCCTGTCGCAGCTGATGATTGAGCGCGACAAGAAATTCAAATCCACGGATCAGTCGCACTAATCGTGCGGGAGTATAGAACTATGACAAATCAAATGGTCGGAATTGAAATCAACGATCTGCACCTCTCCTTTGGCGAAACCGAGGTGTTGACCGGGGTGAACCTCGACATTCAACCGGGCGAGTTCTTCGCCTTCCTCGGCCCCTCCGGCTCTGGCAAATCGACGCTGTTGCGCTCCATTGCGGGCTTTGGCCCCACGCCACGTGGCAGCATCCGCATTGGTGGGCGTGATGTGGTCAACCTGCCGCCGTGGAAACGCAATGTGGGTATGGTGTTCCAGTCTTACGCGCTGTGGCCGCATATGTCGGTGCGCGACAACGTCGGCTTTGGTCTCAGAGAACGCAAAATGCCTGCATCGGAGATTGCGCCAAGGGTAGACGCCGCCCTTGAATTGGTTGGGCTGACCCATTTGGCAGACCGCATGCCAAACCAGCTCTCTGGCGGGCAACAACAGCGGATCGCTTTGGCCCGTACAGTGGTTGTGGAACCTGAGGTGCTACTGTTGGACGAACCACTGTCCAACCTGGACGCCAGCCTGCGGGTGCAAATGCGCCGGGAATTGCTGGCGCTGCAACGTAAACTGGGCCTGACCACCATCTTTGTGACCCACGATCAGGAAGAGGCCAACACAACTGCAGATCGCATGGCGGTTTTGGACAAAGGGGTGATCCAACAAATTGGCACCCCTCAGGTACTGTATGACACGCCGGAAAATCTGTTTGTGGCGGAGTTCCTTGGCACCGCCAATATCCTAGGTGGGCAGGTCGAAAGTGACGGGGGGGCCAAACGTTTCCGCACCAGCGCCGGCGATGTGCTGCCGCTCAGTGACGGCCACGAAGGCGCGGGCTCCATTGTGCTGCGGCCGCAGAACATGCAGATCGTGGATCAAGCAGGAGCAGACACCCTGCCCGGCACCATCCTGCACCGGGAGTTTATGGGCAGTCAGGTGCGCTATATTGTGCGCACGTCAGGCACGGAAATGATTGTCGATCAGTTCCACCACATTGGCCACGACTGGCGTGACACCGGCAGTGACGTGCACCTGAAGGTCAACACCAATGAAGCGGTGATTGTCGCCTCATGAGCTTTAGCTACACTGGCCCCCGCCTGCTTCTGCTGCGACATGGCGAAACAGAGTGGAACCTACAGGGACGGCTTCAGGGGCGCAAAAACTCACCACTCACGGACCTGGGGCGGGCGCAAGCCCGCCAACAGGGAAAAATCCTGAAACAAATCAAAGGTATCGCGCGCTTTGATGCGGTGTGTAGCCCGCTTGGGCGCGCGCAAGAAACCGCGCTCCTTGCTTTGGGCGCGGTTGGCAAACTGCCGCGCCTGGAGCCAGAAGTGGCGGAGATCAACGCAGGAGATTGGGAAGGCAAAACCTATGAGGAGATCATGGGGGCAGACTCAACATGGACCGACCAAGACATGATGCGACTTTTCCTAACAGCACCAGGTGGGGAGGGATTTGACACGCTCCACGCACGCTGTGCCGATTTCCTGTCCAAGCTCGACCGCCCAACAATCGTTATTTCGCATTCGGTCACCCTCTGTATGATCCGGGGATTGCTGCGCGATCTCAACCGCAGTGAGATCGAAGCATTGGATCGCCCGCAAGGAGTTGTCTATGACGTGACCGCAGGCCAAGAGACACTTTGGTCACAGCGCGAGCTCTGCGACTGAGCTAGGCTCACTGGTCAGCATGGTGAATGCCCCCAACGCGGAATGTGACGGCGCGACAGGTCCAGATCATGATCCATGAACCGCAGATGTTTGTGGTCGCGCAATTGGCATGCGGATGTCGCGCCCTGATACGACAAACTGCCCGTCCGTTTTTAATCGATTGAGAACACGTGAGATGGTTTCCGGCTTAACGCCCAAAAGATCGGCCAAATCGGTGCGTGACAAAGGCAAATGCATGCGCAGGAAGCCACCATCGCGGGTGCCATGCGCCTGCATTAATTTGCCTAAGATACGGGCCAGTCGGGTCTGGCTGCTTTCTGTTGCTGCATCAATGATCCGATCCCGGGCCGCGTCAATCTCTGCGATACTGCGCGCGGTCAGACGGGCCAGAACTTTTGCATCGGTTTGCACCAGCCGGTTGGCGTTGCGATGGGCCACCATACACACCCGAGACGGCATAAGCGCACGGGCCTCAGTTTTGTGTCGGTCATTTGCGAGATAGGAGCGGAAGCCAATCACGTCGCCGGGATATGCGAGCTTGAGCAAGGTGGTGTTGCCGGCTTCACTGTGCGCGCGAATGGCAAAGAGGCCTCGCGAGACACAGAATACGCCGCGGTTTTCATCCCCCTGCATGTAGAGTGCCTGACCTTCGGCAAACGCGCTGCGGGAAAATCCGCCGGTCAAAAAAGACATGGCGCCGCTGCCAACGGGCTGCCACACACTTTGCTCATAAAAAGCGCATTGGCTGCACGGATGGTCCGAGGAAGATGGCGAACGCATAAAGACCTCATAAGCTGGGCTGCGGGATGGTGGGGCCGAGTAAGACCGCTGTGTCACAAATTGACGGTGGTTTTTTTGACAACAATCAATGACCGCAGAATTTTCCCTTCTACATCTGATGGAATTGCGTGCTGTTTGCGCAGGACATTTGAGGGACGAAACAGTGTTGGACACCTCGAACACGGTGCCGCAGGCCCCTCCCAAACCAAAGCCGCGCACAGGAAAGGTGTCGTTCTGGTCATATCTGAAACTGTTTCGGCAGGATATTCTGTCGGCACAGCCTGCGCATTTGTATCGCGCGTGGATGGCGGAGATGCGCACGCCGTTTTTCCGGTCTTACCTGTGCAATGATCCGGAGTTGGTCGATCTGGTGCTGAAACAGCGCCCCATGGATTTTCCAAAGTCAGAGCGCATGCGGGTGGGGCTCAAGCCGCTTTTGGGGGAGTCGATCTTTATCTCAAATGGCGCGCTCTGGGCGCGTCAGCGGCGGATCATTGATCCTGCCTTTGAGGGCGGGCGGCTGCGCAGCGTGTTCCCGGCGATGTGGGACAGTGGGGTGGCGGCGGTGGACCGATTGCAGCCCCTGGCAGATGGCACGCCCCTTGAGATGGAAGGCCATTGCAGCCATGTGGCGATGGATGTGATTTTCCGCACGCTGTTTTCCGTGCCGATTGAGCATGAGATTGCGGCGGCGGCCTTTGAGACCTTCAAAACCCATCAGGCGGCCCAGCCCTTGGCCAATGTGGCCGCGGTCTTGCCAATGCCCAAATGGCTGCCACGCTTTCATTCCCGCAAAACCAAAAAGAGCGCCCGCACCATTCGCAGCTTGATTGGTCAGTTGATCACAGCGCGGGCCGCGCAGATTGCGGCGGGCACCGCGCCGGACGATCTGGCGAAAAAGATCATGACCACGCCGGACCCGGAAACGGGCAAGACGTTTGAGACCGACGAAATGATCGATCAGGTCGCAATCTTCTTTCTGGCGGGACATGAGACCTCAGCGGCGGCCCTGTCCTGGTCGCTTTACCTACTGGCGCTTTACCCCGAGTGGCAGGACAAGGTTGCCGCTGAGGCACAGGCGGCGATTGCGCCGGAGAAGATCTACTTCTCAGCCCTGTCAAAACTGCGGGCGGCACGTGCGGTGTTTCGCGAAGCCATGCGGTTATACCCGCCGGTGCCGATGTATGTTCGCGAAGCGGCCTGTCCCGAGCATTTCCGCAAGCGCGACGTGAAGCGCGGCTCGCAGGTTATTCTGAGTCCATGGCACCTGCACCGGCACGAACGGCTTTGGGAGCGGCCGGATGAGTTTGATCCAGACCGGTTTGAAACCCCAAACGGCAAAGAATGTCTGCGCAAAGCCTATATTCCGTTTTCCGCCGGACAGCGGGTCTGCCCGGGGTCAGCCTTTGCCATGGCGGAAGGACCGCTACTGCTCGCCATGCTGGTGCGGGCATACCGCTTTGAAATTGTGACGGAAAAACCGGCCGTTCCGGTAGCACATTTAACCGTGCGATCCAAAGACGGAGTATGGCTCAAACTCACACCACGCGATGCGGCAAAGGACAAGACACATGACTGAGATGACAACAACGCCGGACAAGGCGCGGCTGCGCGCGTGGCCGTATTGGCTGACAGTAACCTTTGTACCGCTGGTGATCTTGGCCGTGGTCAAAGGCGGTTGGACGGTTTTGCTGATCCCTGCTTATGGCTGGGTCCTGATGCCGTTGCTGGACGTGGTGCTGGGACAAGACTTGCGTAATCCGGACCCAGATACGCCGGTGAGCGAACTCTTCTGGTTTCGCCTGCTAACGATCATCTGGTTTCCAATCCAGTTCTGTCTGGTGTTTGGTGCGCTGTATTACGTGACACGGGTCGCAGACTATGGCGCCTGGGAGGCCTTGGCGATTATGTTTGGCATTGGCGTGACCACTGGCACCGTGGGGATCGTCTATGCGCATGAGCTGTTTCACAAACCCAACAAGTTGGAGCGCAATCTGGGTGATTTTCTGATGGCTCTGGTGCTCTATGGGCATTTTCGCACCGAACATCTGTTGGTGCATCACCCTTATGTGGGCACAGCCCGCGATACGGTCACAGCGCGCTACAATGAAGGGTTTCACCGGGCGTTTGCGCGGGTGCTGATGACTGGATTTGGCTCCGCCTGGCGCGCGGAGAAGGCAATGCTGGCGCGCAAAGGATTGCCGCCGACACATCTGTCCAACCCGATCTGGAAATACCTCGGCTTGCAGGCGGGGTTCCTAGCGCTGGCCGTTGGCATCGGGGGATGGGTTGGCCTAGGCCTGTTTGCGTTCCAGGCGTTGGTGGCCGTATGGCAGTTGGAGCTGACCAACTATGTGGAGCACTACGGGCTGACGCGGAAATACCTGGGAGACGGCAAGTATGAGCCTGTTAAGCCACATCACAGCTGGGACTCAGCGCATCAAGTGTCCGGGGCGTTGCTGATCAATTTGCAGCGCCATGCCGATCACCATGTGCACCCGATGCGGCGGTTCCCTCTGTTGCAAGTCTATGATGAAAGTGAAGTGCCGATGTTGCCCACCGGCTATCCGCCGATGACAGCCCTGGCGATGGTGCCACCGTTGTGGCGGCGCATGTTCAATCCGCGTGTGCGGGCCTGGCGGCGGCAGTTTTATCCCGAGATTGAGGATTGGGGGCCTTACAAGACTTTGTCTCATCCGGACCCGGCGGCCCGCTAGATTTTGGCGCCTTCTTGCCACTAAGCAGGGGGCGCACCGGTGGGCCGATCAGGCTGGGCCTTAGGGTGATCAGGAAAGCGATCCAGGCCACGCTCCAGAGTAAGGCGGCACCGTTGAGCCATACGGCTTCATTTGGTGTTACCGGCGCGATCAAGCGCAGGGCGGTGGCGAACCAGAGGCAGATCATTGCGAAGATCAGAGTTTTTGGCGCTTTGAGCTGGCCCGATGGCGTGTGGCAACCTGCGCGGCCAGCCACTGTGAGGATGAGGCCGGAAATGGCCCCAATGGTCAGCGTGTGTTTGGCGGCTCCTGCGGGATAGAGAGCGGGAAAAAGGCCTGTGAGCGCAAGGGCGGCGAGGCCAAGCGGCAACCAGAGGTAGGCGACATGAAGCCCTGCGAGCAGCGGGTTGCGCCGGGTTGAAATGCTGCGCCATCCGAGAGCCGCGAATAGCGTACAGAAAGACGCCACCAGAAGCGCAGCGGAGGTCAGCCAGGTTTGATTAAGACTTGTCGCAACCAGACCGACGACCAAAGCGAGCAGAGCGCATTGACGGGTGTGTGGTCGGAGTTGAACGGCTGGGCCTTTCCAAGCGATGACGTGGTGCCAGCTTTGCGTGAACGCGGGGATCATACGCGCTCCGACAAATGTGAGCAGGACCGCAAAGCCCAGCAGCAGGGTCCGCGTCAGGGCGATGCAGCCCGCGACGTCACCGGATTTTGCGAGGAGGAAAAACCGGCTTTGGAAACCTGCCAAGGCCAGCAAGCCGACAACAAAGCCAAGTTTGGCATAAGCTTTTGCAGCCAACAGCCGGCGGGACATGAGCCCTGTCAACAAGAGCAAATAAGCGACGTTTAGAGGGAGCAGGATGGGCAGCGGCACATTGTCAAACATGGCCATCCCCAGCCGCGCGGCGATCCACGTACCCAACAGGAATTTGAGCGCCCTACCCTGCTCAGGATCTTTCCCAATCCAGTTGGGCATGGCGGTCAGCAGGTAGCCGCCAACTGCCGCCGGTGCGAAGCCAAAGAACAGTTCGTGAATGTGCCAGAGCACAGGCGGGGACATAGCAGGTGATGGCGCCCCAAAGGACGGGCCAAGAGGCCACCATGCAATGCAGAGCACCGCCCAAACACCCGCTGCAGTAAACAGCGGACGATAAGGTGCCTGCCAGAATGCGCTGTGCGTCACGTCCTTGCGGCTATTGCCGGCGTGGACATGGCCACCCCCCGGTCGCCGGTCAAAAACCCGTCTGAGAATCGGACCTCAGGGGTTTGCCCGGTGATGGCTTCAAGCACGGCCTCGCCACTGCATTGGCCCTCCACCAGGGCGCGATACTGGTGACAGAGGTTGGCAAACCCGTGTGATTGCGGAGACAAGCGCAGGGCCGTCACGCCAGCATCGCGCAATTGGCCGATCTGATGCACCGTGGTGGCGTAGCTGTCGGACAAGGTCTGCACACCGTTCATTGTCAGAAAGGGCTGACCATCCAACGTGGCGACATCCAACCCATCAGGGTCGTCTTCGCACGCAAACTGACAGTTGTCTTTGGTGCGGCCGTGTAGACGCGCGTGATAGCAACGGCCTGAGATGGCCAGTGGCAGGCGGCCGTGGCCCCAAACCTCAATGGTCACGTCCAACGATGCGGCCTCTTTGGCAAGAATTTCTACCGAAGCCAGCGGTAGCTCCGGCGGCAGGCAGATACGTGTTGCCCCAAGCGAGGCCAACCAACGCAGGGTGCCTTCATTGTAGACATTGACCAGCGGGCCAACGGAAAACTTGGTGCTTTTGGGCAGGTAGGGCAGCACGGAGAGGTCATTGACCTCCACCTCAAGGCCCATCTCCACCAGATCTGCGGTCAACTTGCGTTCGCGTTTGAGCGTAATCAGCGCAAGGCTGGTGAGGGCGACGTCTTTGCCAGCGGCGATCAAACGTTCGATTGCGCCTGGAATCTGATCCTGAAAAAACGGCAGGCGCTTTGAACAGACCAATTCTCCCAGCACCACACGGTCAACAGACGTCTCGGCGATTTCTTCATAAAACGTGGACCAAGTGTCTTTGGACCAGAAAAACGGGATGGGGGCCACAGTGAGCTGCATGGGTTATCTCCAGGTCTTTTTGTAAGCGCCGGTGGTCATGGCCTGACCTTCGGACAGTCGCGCCAGCATGCCCTGCGGCAGCGGGCGGCCATCCTCCAAGGCGTCGACCGCCTCGCGGAAGTTGCGCACCACTTGCGTCACATAAGAGCGTGACCGCTGGCGGCCTTCGATTTTAAGCGCAGTCACGCCGGCTTTCTGCAACTGTGGGATCAGCTGCTCGGCATTCAGGCTGACCGGGTCTTCAAACAAATGGTCGGTTTTCTCGCCCGCGGTGAAGCAGCCTTTGCAGAGCGTTGGATAGGGTGCCGCATCGCCTTTTTGTGCGCGATGGATGGTGTAGCCACCCAGTTGGGCATCCAGAACCCCATTGTGATCGTGGTACTCCACGTGGCTGGCGGGGGAACAGACGCCGTTCATATTTGGCGAGCGCCCGGTGGCGTAAGAGGAGAGCGAACAGCGACCTTCGGCCATGACACACAATCCGCCAAAGACAAAGACTTCGGTTTCAACTTCGGTTTCCGCGTTGATGGCGGCAATTTCCGGCACTGAAAGCACACGTGGCAAAACCACGCGCTTCACGCCAAAGGTCTCTGCATAGAAGTTGACCATGTCAGCATTGGCGGCGGCGGCCTGCACCGAGAGGTGGCGGCGCAGATTTGGATGGTCGCGCGCGGCGTAGTCAAGCAACCCTGCGTCCGCAAGGATGACGGCGTCCGCACCACAGGATTCCGCGTCAGCGACTGCGCGGTGCCAGATGGCTTCGTCGCCCGCGCGGGGGAAGGTGTTGATCGCCACCAGCACTTTGGCACCATGCTGGTGCGCAAAGGCGACGCTGTCGCGCATTTCTACGCGATCAAAGTTCAACCCCGGAAAGTTGCGCGCGTTGGTTTCGTCCGCAAAGCCGCAGTAGATCGTATGTGCGCCAGCCTTCACGGCAGCGCGAAAGGCGGCAGGGGTGCCCGCTGGGCAGACAATTTCCATCACCATGCGGGTTCCTCCGGGCGTGTGAGATACAGGCCAGTGCGCCGTTCCAACAGCGATAGAACCCGATGCACTGGTGCGGCCAATGGGCCGGTGAGGTTTAAGAGTTCTTCGGACAAATCAAGCTCTGCATCGTCAATCGCGTTGCGCAGGGCCAGAGAGGCGGACGTGTCGCCCTCAATCACCAGATCGCGTGAGAAAAACAGCGCATCTCCGTCAAAGCCGCCATGCACAAGCCCCAGTAGCGCGGCCAATGGCCCTGCGATGCGGGCGGCCCCTCCGACCGGTCGGCGGGTCAGTGTGATGGTGGGTTTGCCATTGCCGGGATGCAGCAAGATCACCAGCGGCAGATCGGTTGGGTCAATCACAAACGGTGTGTTGGCATAGTCACCCAAGCGACGAAACAACCCGGGATGAGAGGTGGCAATCCGGCGCGAGAAAGCCGTGAGTGAAGCTGATAGAAGCGCAAGCGGCACAGCGCGCAACGGCACGGCCAAAAGAGGCGGGCACCGAGGCACGGAAACAGTGGTTTGGGACAAGGAGGACTCCCTTGGTCTTTGTCTTGATTGTTCCCTTCGTAAAGTCTGCCACCGAGAGGCAAATTGACGGCGGTCAATTTTGCCCAGCATTTTGCTGTTTGGCGGAGCGGACAGACCAAGACAGGACTCAAGCGTGCGCCAGATACCACCATTTTCAAGCCTGAGAGACTTCCTCGCTTGGCGCCAAGACGGTGCGATCCGCGCATGTTCAACAGGCTGTGCATGATGGCACGGCCGTGACTCTCGGCAAGTCTCCGAAACAAACGCATTGGCCGTGGTCAGAATCGACAAGCGTTATCCCGAACAAGCCCGTTACGTGATGACAGCGTTGTCGGGTGATGGTGCAGTTGGCGGCAACCGATTTTCCATCGCAAAGTCGACATGATCAAGCTCTTAGGAGCGCTCCGTATATTTTCATGCGTTCAAGCGTCGCAAACGTGCTGGGCCATTGCCGAGACACATCCCTCAAGCGCTGCGTTGTCATCGTTGAGCAGATAGATTGGGATCGAGCGCATGAGGTTAGATTGCCGCCCCTTGGCGGTGAATGTTGCCCAGAACCGATCACCTGCGATCAAGTCTGCGCAGGCACGCGTCACTCCGCCCGACAGAAAAAGCCCACCGGTTGGCAAATAGGCCAGCACAAGGTCACCTGCCATGCGCGCCAGCAATCTGACCTGCATCTCAATCGTAGCAACACAATGCGCGTCTTCTCCGCTATGGGCCAAGGCCACAATTTCAGGCGCGGAGTAGCTGAGCGGTCTCACTTTCGCCTCTGCGCAGACCCATTCGTAAATCTCCCTGACCCCATGCCCCGACAGCGCGCGCTCGACAGAGGCGCGTCCACGGTGTTGCGCGAGATGATCGCGCAAAGACAACTCTTGAGCGGTCTCAATCGGAAGCGTCATATGCCCACACTCCGCGGCGAGCACGGTTCGGTGCCCCGACCGGCTACGGTTGAACACAGCGGCGTTGAATCCTGTGCCCGCTCCAAGAACCAGCCGGACGCCAGCCTGTGCTCCGGAGGTTTTGGGGCCGGCGACGTGAGTGATTTTGTTATCGGACAGCTGATCTAGCGAAAATCCAAGGGCTTCGAAATCATTCATAATCCTGATTTGGTTAGCACCTGTTGTCTTGCGGATCTCTGGCTTGTCGATGCGCCAATCGCGATTGGTCAGCTTAACCACGCCCTCCTCGACAGGTGCAGCCACAGCGACGCAGGCTGCATCACATTGCGAAATATTTTGCTGGCTAAGATAGGTCTGCGTCAGTGAATGGAAACAACCGTGGTCATCATTGACGTACCGGCGAAGTGATCCGAGTTGCAGCCCCTCAGGGCCAGCAAGTCCAAGGCGCGTATTGGTGCCCCCTACGTCGGCAACAAGCAAATGGGCACGGGTCATAGGCGTTGCCCGTCCTCGGCATCAAAATAGGAGATTTTTGACAGGTCGAATGCAATCCGCAAAGTGTCACCAGAGTCTGCATCAACGTCGCCATGCAATCGCGCGATGACTTCGCTGCCGCCCATCTGAATAACTGCATAGGTATCAGACCCTGCTGGTTCCACCACATCGAGCAAGCAGTCGGCCTGCTGATCAGAGGCGCGCGCACGTGATCCAACATCTGTCAAAGCTTCAGGCCGGAGGCCAATTTTGAGGATGCCTCTGTGTTTAGCAACGCTTTCAGGTGGCGCCGGATCAAAAAGCACCAACGGCCCTTGAAGATCATCGCGCGCAACCTCAATGCGCAGCTTGCCGTCGACCATCTCCACATGAGCCTCCAACAGATTCATCGCCGGTGCGCCCATGAAATCAGCAACAAAGGTGTTCATCGGTGTGTCATAAATTTCGCGCGGTGAGCCAACTTGCTGAACCACACCGTCTTTCATCACCACAATTTTGGTGGCCAAAGTCATCGCCTCGATCTGATCGTGGGTGACATAGATTATTGAGGCCCCGAGCCGCTGATGCAGACGTTTGATTTCTGTGCGCATGGTGACACGAAGTTTGGCATCAAGATTCGAAAGCGGTTCATCAAACAGGAACAGTTTGGGATCCCGCACCAGGGCTCGTCCCATGGCCACGCGCTGGCGTTGACCACCGGACAGTTGCGCCGGTGAGCGATCCAACAACTGGTTGATTTTCAACAGATCAGCCACGTCACGTACCTTAGGTGTCCGCTCAGCTTCCGGTACTTTTCGCACCTCTAGGCCAAAACCGATGTTTTTTTCGACGCTCATGTTGGGGAACAGTGCGTAGGACTGGAAAACCATGGCGATATCGCGTTTCGCCGGATCTGTGTGTGTCACGTCGTAACCGTCGATTTTTACGGTTCCTGAGGTCACTTCTGTCAAGCCACCGATGCAGCTCAACAGAGTCGACTTGCCACAGCCCGAAGGGCCAACCAACACCAAGAAATCACCTGGGTCGATGGCGACATTTACCTCCTTGAGGATGTTCACCTCACCGTAGCTTTTGCAGAGGTTGTCAATGGCAAGGATCGGTTCGGATGACACGGGGTTGGTCCTTTTCGTAGTGGCAAAGCTGTCGGAATGCTTCATTTTTGGCGCCTCACCCTTTGACACTTCCGGCGGCAAGGCCGGACACAATGAAACGCTGGAAACAGATCGCCAGTATGGCTGGCGGCAAGGTGGCTAGAACACCAACCGAGGCGATGACACCGTAGTCGGTGACGCGCCCGGCCGAAAAATCTGCAATCGCCACCGGCAGCGTCTTTGCCTGCAGATCACTGGTGAAAATCAGCGCATAAAAGAACTCATCCCACGCGACCAGGAACGACAACATACAGGTTGCGGCGATGGCCGGCAGCGCTAAGGGCAGCACAATGCGGCGTAGCGTGAAGGCGGTTGACGCGCCTTCCATAAAGGCAGCCTGTTCAACTTCCACCGGAAGAACATCGATATTGGTTTTCATCAACCAAGTGGCAAAGGGCAACAGCATCGCGCAATAGACAACAATTAGCGTGACCGTCTTGTTGAGCGCGCCAAGGGAACCAAAAATCTCATAGAGGGGCAAGATATAGGTGATCGGTGGCATCATAATGGTGGCGAGAAAACCAAAGAGCAGGATCAGGGCCGCGTCCCGCCGCGAAAAGGCATAGGCAGCCGGGATCGCAACAACGAGAGCGATCACGGTGGCACCACCAGCGGTCAATATGCTGTTGCGCAGGGCGCTGAGGAACCGGGTGCCGCTGCCGTTTTCCAGATTGAGCAGCGTGCCATAACGCGACAGGTCAACCTGTTCCGGCCACCAGTTCAACGGCACCGCGGTGAGATCCGTGGGGCTGCTCACACTCATCAGCACGAGCCAGACTAACGGAGCAAGGGTAAAGATCGTCAGAGCCGCAGCGGCGGCATATAGTGCGAGGGATGCAAACCAAGACCGTTTCATCTTAAACTCCCTGACTGCTGCGGCGCATGCCGGCGTAATAGGCAAGGATCAGTACGGCGCTGATACCGGCGACCAGCACCGCGTAGGACGCACCGCTGCCCGACCGCAGATAGCTGAAATACTCTTGGTAGACGTAGAAGCTGGCTGTTTTGGTGCCGTCCGCCGGGCCACCGCGGGTCATCACATAGATGATATCAAAAACCCGGAATGCCTCAATCGTGCGCAAGATCAGAACGACCATCATTGGCCCGATGATCCAAGGCAAAGTGATCGAGCGGAAACGTTTCCATGCGCCCGCCCCCTCGATAGACGCCGCTTTCAGCAGATCGCTGGGGATGGTTTGTAGGGCGGCCAGAGCGATGTACGCCACAAGCGGGAAATTTTTCCAGACATCCGCGAGAATGACCATGTTCAATGCCCAGTCCGGATCACCAAGCCAACTTGTGTACTCGTCGATCAGCCCGAGCTGCAACAGCAGTGAATTCAATGCCCCATAGTCGGGATGGTAGATCAGACGCCAGGCCACCGCGTTGACAATAGTGGGCACCGCCCAAGGCAGGATGATGATGACCCGCAGGAACAGACGGCCACGCAACTTCTGATTCAACAACAGTGCAACCGCGATGCCCAGAACGCCCTCAAGACCAACCGAAACGACGGTAAAGTAGATCGTTCGTCCCAGGGCTGCGATAAAATCTGGGTCAGTCAGCGCGTAGGCATAATTCTCGAAGCCGATCCAGGTGGAGTTCCGCTCCAACGCGGTGATTTCGGCATCGGTGAAACTTGCCCAAACCGTTTGCAAAAACGGTGCAAGAGAAATGAGAGAGAGCACAATTATGGCTGGTGCAAGCAGAACCCATTTTTCTTTTGTTCTGGTCAATGCAGACATGTCTTGCTCTCCCTCTTCTTGTCACTCAGGCGTTAGCGGATACGCGCTACGCGTTTGGCAGCGGCGGCAAGCGCCTCTTCTGAGGATGTCTGACCCAGCAGAGCAGAATGGATGTTTTTCTGAAGGATGCTGGAGACTTCGGTGTAAGACGCAACAAGGGGGCGCGGGAACATCACGGCAATGGATTTGTCAGCCGCGGCAACCAGCTCTTCCTGGCCGTCTGTTACAGCAGCTTCTTCGTAGGATTGCTTCCAAATCGGCAAGCTCAGCGTTGCATATTCTTCCTGCACCGGGCGCTGCGTCAGATGTGAGATATAGGCCCAGGCCTCATCCGCATGCGGGCTGTTGGAAGGGATACCAAGCCCCATCGAGCCGTTCACCGCCGACGCTTCGGAGATACCAGACACGCCAGGCGCAGCCATGACACCAATTTTTCCGGCCACTTGGCTTTCGGCGGGGTCATTGACCAACGCGTTCATATAGGTCCAGTTCATCGCAAACGCGGCGTCGCCAGAGGAGAAGACACGACGCACATCTTCTTCAATATACTCCAGCGAAGCCGGGTTGGTCAGCCCGTCGTGCAGTGAGGTCTGCATGTAGTCGAGCGCAGCCTTGGCGCCGCCGGTTTCAAAGGAGGGCTCCCCGTCAACAAAGAAAGTCCCGTTGTTGGCTGCTGTCAGTGTTGTGAAATCACAGATCATTGCCTCGGATTGCGACCAGCTCCAGACCAGCGGATACTCCACCAGACCTTTGTCCTTCACAGCGCGTGACTGCGTCAGAACGTCATCCCAGGTTGCAGGCGGCGTGTCAAAACCTGCCTTTGCGAGAATTTCTTTGTTGTAGAAAAGATATTTGGTGTCGAGGATCCATGGCATGCCAAAATGACGGTCATCGTAACCGACGGTGGTCCAAGCCCCATCGAAAATCTGGTTGTTTAAGTCCGAAGGGATCCTGTCGGTAACGTCGGTCAGGAAACCACGCTCTGCGAACTCAGCTGGCCAGATCACATCAAACAAAACCACATCGTAGCCATCATCGCCTGCACCTGCAGCGGCAATAATCTTGTCGTGCAATGCTTCGTAAGGAACAAATTCAAGGGCCACTTTGGTGCCTGGATTGGCCGCCTCAAAGCTGGCTGTCATGTCTTTGATGTTGTCTTCGCTATACGCCGCCTGGCTCATGAAAAGCGCATTGAGCGTCGTGTCGGCATAGGCGGCGGAGCTCAAAAGTGCCGAAACCGAAGCGGCTGCAGTGAGAATTTTCGAAAGTGTCATGATTTCCTCCCAAAGATTAGTGACATGTCCGATGGGAGGGGTTTATGCGTCAGGTTATTTTATTTGTCAATTTGTTTTAAAAAAGAATCTGTGATTGGTTCGCCCGTGACAGATTCGGATAATGGTATGAAAAACACAAAAAAAAGCCCGTCCTTCAGGACATCTGGAACCAACCTTCGCCGGGCCAAGACCCATAATCACAGCGTTGTTCTTGAGGTAATTCGCACCCAAGGACCAATCTCGAGAACCGAAATTTCTCGGGTGACATCTCTGTCACGACAGACGATTCAGAACATCGTTGCCCAGCTCGACGCACTTGATCTTATTCGCATGAAAGCCAGTAAGGTAGTTGGCCGGGGCCATCCCGGGATGGAGGTTATTCTAAATGCGGATGCTGCGCTCAGCTTTGGCATTCACGTAGACAAAACACGTGCCACCGCCGTTGTCTGCAATCTAGAGGGAGTGCAGATTTGGGGTGGTACCAACAATTTGGCCTCTGCCACACCCGAAGGTGCCAATGCGGCCATACTGGACGCCGTGCAGGACTTTCGGAAAGAATTTGATGCACTTTACCCCAAGGTTGCCGGTTGCGGAATCGCGGCCGCGGGCCCGTTTGACACTGGCTCTGTCAGCGAGAAGGAACCAACAAATTTCCACGAGTTTGGCACAGAAGAGAACTTGAGGAGGTTGAGCGACCAGTTGGCCCTGCCCATCGTGTTGGAGAACGACGCCACCGCTGCCGCAGTGGGCGAGAGTTTTTACGGCTCTGGGCGGGAGTTCGAGAATTTTGCGTTCCTCCAGTTTGGCGTCGGTCTGGGGTCCGGCTTTTTTCTGAATGGAGATCAGTATCGCGGAACAAAAGGCAATGCCGGTGAAATTGGACATGTGATTGTTGAACTCGGAGGCGAGCACTGTTCCTGCGGAAATACCGGATGTTTGGAGCGCTATCTGTCGATTGATGCCTTGTGTCGTCACCTCGGTTTGTCACCAGACGACAGCCACACTTTTGACCATATTTCTTCGCTAGCTGCGGAACGCGACCCTGCGCTTATCTCTTGGATCGAGGGGGCAGTTCCGCGCTTCCATCAGGCTTTAAATATTTTGGAGGCAATGCTCGACCCCGAGGTCATCATTGTGGGAGGGACCGCGCCAGAAAATTTCCTCGACCTTTTGATTGAGAAAGGGGCCCCGTACCCCAGATCGCTGTCTGGAAAACTAAATGGGCGCATCCTGCGTGGCACGGCCGGGCATCAATCCATTGCCATGGGCGCCTCAGCGGTCTCAATGAGTGCCCACTTCGCTCCCTCCGTTTCACAACTGGTGTTGTAGGGCGGGACAACGCATCAGTGACTTGATGTCGGGACGTCCATTGAGCATCCCTGATCCTGCATAGGCCAAAAGTGTTGCAGGATCGAAATACGCAGCGGTTGGTGGACGCGGTTAAACCACAAGGCTTGAGATCCGAGCGTAAGTGATTTGCCCGTCCACCAACAAGGATTCCGTGCGCCATTGCCCCTCAAAAACCACCACCTTTCTCTCCCCTTGAACACTCACCGGCGCCCCTCATCTTTGGTCAGACCGCACAGTGATCGGTCGCCATTCTTTGAGACAAACAAGCCCAACGAATACCGCGCTGATTTAACCCCACAGGGCCGAATCTCGTTGGGTAATCCCCCCAAACTTGTGATGTTCAAAAGTGGAGTTTTCTCGGCAAGATATCTGAGGATATTTGGAATGAAGAACGGACGATTCAGCGACGCGCAGACCATGTTGGTGCTAAAGCAGTCGGAGGGTGGTGTGCCGGTCATTAAGCTCTGTCGCGAGCATGGGATGAGTAGCACGAGTTTCTATAGGTGGCGCGCGAAGTTTGGCGGCATGGACGCGTCATTAATGTCTGAGATGAAGGATCTGGCGGATGAGAACCGCCGCCTGAAGCGCATATTTACTAAGATGAGCATGCAGAACGATATATTGAAAGAGGCGCTTGGAAGCAGTCCGTTTTCCGCCATTGGTCCGAAGACAATTGACGTGCGCGTTAAGGCCGTCTCTGAGGCGAGAGATGACCATGAACGCGGTTGCACCACACAGGGGCCATTATTGCGCCGGCCTGCCGTGCGTTTCAGATCAGTGAGACCTGCTATCGCTACAAACGCGGCACGCCCCAGCTCAATGGCAAAGACGAACGGTCGCACCGTTCCGATCAGCGGGAATTCTATCAACTTCTAAGCTACAAGGGGGACGTCGATCTCGAGGCCAAGCTTGATGAATGGGAGCAGTTCTACAACATTGCTAGACCACACGGCGCGCACAATGGGCAGCCCCCTTACGAAGCCCTCAGAGACAAACTACAGTAAACTGGTAAGTGTCCTGTGGGTCTGTCCGGGCTACACCTCGCCAAGGTCTGCGCAAAGAAGTCTATGCAACCACTCAGTTTCACTCAAAGTCGCTGGCGACTTACCCTCTCTAACCTTTTTCTCGAGCACCTCTTGAGCAATCGCTGCAAATGTCAGGCCCTGGGCCTCCTGCTCTAGCCATGCACTTTCCTTGCGAAGCTCGGAGGGATCCAATCCTTGGGCAACCGCCTCCCTAGCTGCATCACGCATTGCTCGGGCTTGCTTTAAGCCAATTTCAGGGTACCGACCAAACGCGAGCAACTTCTCTTTACCGCGAATTCTGTACTTGAATCGCCACAGCTTGGAGCCAGATTTTGCCACGAGCACATAGAGACCATCAAAGTCAGATACCTTAAAACTCTTCTCTCTTGGCTTGGGTGCGCGAATCTTCGCGTCGGTCAAGTTGGACGACGTGGGGGTATCCTTTCTGGACTTAGCCAGCGGCACCCCCAAATGCACCCTCAATGGGGGTAGATACCGATGGACTGCAATGCACTATTCTGGACGAACAAAGTGCAATAAGTCCATATACCCTGGCGTTTCCGGACCACGGTAGATTATCTTGGAAGTAAAAGTGGTGCCCAGGGGCGGGATCGAACCACCGACACGAGGATTTTCAATCCGTCCATGACACAAGACCACAAGTCGCGCATTTATGTTGTAGGTACATAAATCGCATGATGACATGGCAGGCCCGTCAGCGGGACAGCCCCAGTGAACTTCGTCAAGTAAAGACATACAAAAGAGGCACCCAATCAACGAGTGGACGTACCTTCGAAGTGAATTTCGACCCCACGCCCTCAACTGCTGGATATGGACAAACAGGGGCACTCACTGCGCGCTCTGCCTTCCAGCCCCAAAGCCAGTCCACTGCCGCCAAGCAGAAACCCCCATCCCAAAGGTGCGGGAGGGGGCTTCGCTTTTATAAAACCACGCAGACGCCATAGGTGGCGCCAGCCTGTTAAACAGTGCCGCCTAAGCTGCCTTCCAACGCCACCAGTTCTTGCCCACCAGCCATCATATCCTGCAACTCATCCGGCGTGATTTGACCGCGTTGAGACGTGCCGAGCGTTTGGCCTCGGTTCAAAACTGTGAATCGGTCCCCGACGGCCATGGCATGACGCACGTTGTGAGTGATGAAGACAACCGCCACGCCCTGCTTGCGCACTTTATCGATGGTGGCCAGAACATTTGCTGTTTGGCGCACGCCCAGAGCGGACGTGGGTTCGTCCAGGATCAGGACTTTGGCGCCAAAATGCACCGCCCGCGCAATGGCAACGGTCTGCCGCTCACCACCAGACAGCGTACCAACGGCTTGGTCCGGCCCTCGCAGATTGATGCCCATTTTGCGCATCTCATCCATCGTGACTTTGTTGGCGTAGTCATGGTCAAAGAACTTCATCGGGCCAACCTTTTTCACTGGCTCATTGCCCATGAAGAAGTTCCGGCTCACTGACATCAGTGGGATCATTGCGAGGTGCTGATGCACCGTTGCTATTCCCGCTGAAATTGCATCCCGGGGATCGGCAAAATGCATCTCTTTGCCTTCAAAACGGATTTCTCCTTTAGTTGGCTTATGCACGCCGGACATTGTTTTGATGAAGGTTGATTTCCCTGCGCCGTTGTCTCCAAGCAAGCAGTGGCATTCGCCCGGGAAGATATCGACCGAAACACCTGCCAGTGCGATCACGCGGCCAAAGTGCTTCTCGATGTTCTTCATCTGGATGAGGGGGGCATGTTCAGGATCCATATCAACGCTCCCCCGTGATAATGCGACGGATGTAAGTATTTAAGATCACAGCACCAAGCAGGATCAGCCCAAGGAAAACGCGGAACAATGAGCTTTCCACGCCCGCAAAGAACAGGCCCTGCTGCACCACCCCAAAAATCAAGGCGCCCAACGCAGCACCAATCACAGAACCATACCCGCCAGTGAGCAACGCGCCCCCAATAACCACCGCAATGATAGCTTCAAACTCCTTCAGCAACCCGCGATCAGCTCCAGCAGAGCCAAACTCCATGACCTGACACACTGCGAGCACCGTTGCGCAGAAAGCCGTGAACATAAACATCAGAATCTTGACTTTATTCACCGGCACCCCCGAGTTACGCGCCGCCTCGGAGTCCCCTCCAGCAGCAAAAATCCAATTGCCGAATTTGGTCTTCGTGAGGATGATATGCCCGACAATCACCAGGCCAATCGCCCAAACGATCAGCATGGGCAGACCTTCGACCACGGGCTGCCCTTTGCGGGTACCGCGTTCAAACACTGCGATGATGCCGTTGTCGCCCATCCACTGGAAAAATCCGGTGAAGATCTTGCCGCCAAACATTGCTGCCAACCAATCCCCCTCAGCAACGTCGCTGACGCCGCCGATAATGGTTTTGCGCTCGATGGTTTGTGGCAGGTAGATCGCGAACCCTCTTAGAATAAACAGGAACGCCAAGGTTACGATAAAACTCGGCAGCCCCGTGCGCACCACAATGAACCCGTTCAACGCGCCAATCGACACTGCAATCACAAAGGTGACAATGATCGCGAGCCAGACCGGCCAGCCAAGCGTCACGCTAAAGATCGCAATCAGCATCCCGGCGAAACCAATCATCGAGCCAACCGAAAGATCGAACTCCCCTGCGATCATCAGCAGACAGGCCCCTACCGCAATAATCATGAATTGCGCCGAGATCTGGCTCCAGTTCATGATGCCCTGGCTGTTGAACATGCCACTGTCAAAAGCGAACAGTAGGAAAAAAGTGAACACGGCGATGGTGCCGACAATCCCGCCCAGCTCTGGGCGGATCAATGCATTGCGGAAACTGGAAATTTCCTTAACGCGTTCGTCGGAATTGGCCGTGGGTTGCGTCGCGCTTGTCATGCGACATCTCCCATTTGGTCTGAATTGTAGGATTTGCAGTACAGAGTGCGAAGGGCGCTAATGCAAGCGCCCCGCGCGAAGTGAGTGGCGCTTAGCGGTATTCGCCTGCGAACTCTTCAACTTTCTCCAGGCCGTCTGCGGTTACAAAACCAGGGCCGGAGTTGATGTTGTTGCCCGGCAGAACGCCATAGCGGTGGTAGTTGGTCAGCACAACAACCGGCAGATACGCCTGCAAGAACGGCTGCTGGTCGATACCCCAGTTGATCACGCCGGCCTTGATGCCTTTCACGATCTCTTCGCCAAGGTCAAAGGTGCCGAAGTAGATATCACCCGCCATGCCGTTTTCATTCAACGCCAACAGAGTTGGATCTGCGGATGTTGGGCCAAGCGTCAGGACCGCGTCGGTGTCCGGGTTGGCATTCAGATACGCCAAAACACGGTTCTTGATCTCCGCAGGATCCTGGCCGCTGTCGATCATTTGGTCGCCGAGATCTACCCCCAGACCGTCAGCAAATCCCGTGCAACGCTCGGTCGAAGACGGAGAAGAGATGTAGTGATTCACGCAGAGGAAGCTGCCCACACCGTCACCTTTGGCACGTACACCCGCCGCATAACCCGCGTCATACTCAGGCTGGCCCACATACATCAGCGCGCCAACTTCGCGTGCCTGATCCGGCGTGCCGGAGTTCATGATGATCACGTCGACACCGCTGTCCACAGCCGCCCGAATTGGACCAGACAGTACGTCGTAGTCAGACAGAGTTGTGATGATGCCGTTTGGCCCGGATGCCGCCGCCTGCTCGATGATACGCGCCATGTCGGCGAGGTCACCGGTTGGCGGGTTGCGGTATTCAACCTCAACACCCATCTGATCGCCCGCTAGCGCGATGCCGTTTTTAATTGTGTTCCACCAGCTGTCGCTGTCCGGCGCATGGCTGACGAGAACATATTTCTCACCTTCGGCCACTGCCGAAGTTGCCACAGCAAATGGTGCTGCCACCACGGCAGCGGCCAGAGCCAGCTTCTTTGTAATTGACGTCATGTTTTCCTCCCAAAATCACGTCTTCATGGCACGTGGGCGGCTGATCCCGCCTCTCCGACTCAATTTAAAACACACTCCAACGCATTTTGCAACCGGTTGCAAAATTGCAGACACTGTTTCATGCTGCACTTATTGAAAAAACCTTGTAAACAAGCAGTAATTAAGAGCTAAGGACCGACAAAATATGGCCGTCACTTTGAAAGAGGTTGCAGAACGCGCGGGCGTTTCACGATCAGCCGTATCGCGCACCTTCACCGACGGCGCCTCTGTTTCCGACAAGATGCGACGCAAAGTCGAAAAAGCGGCCAAAGATCTGGGCTACAGTCCGAATGCCTTGGCATCCTCGCTCACAACCGGACGCACCAAGCTGATTGGCCTGGTCTCCAACAACTTTCACAACCCGATTTTCCTGGAAGTCTTTGATCTGTTTACACGCGGATTGCAGGACCGTGGTTTGCGCCCCCTGCTGGTGAACCTCACCGACGAGACTGACCCTGAGAACTCAGTCCGAATGCTACGCCAGTATTCGGTGGACGGCGTGGTGGTCGCCTCCTCTACCCTCCCGCCAGAATTTGCCAAGGCCTTTCGCGATGCCGGTGTACCGGTTGTACATTCTTTTGGACGGGCCTCATCAGCACCACAAGTGCATGTTGTTGGAATCGACAACGTGGAATGTGGCCGGATGGCAGCCCGCGAACTAGTGCGGCGCGGCTACACACATGTTGGCTTCATGGGCGGACCCGAAGGCGCCTCCTCAACCCAAGACCGTTACTCAGGCTTTATGACAGAGATGTCCGCACACCCAGACATCAAGGCCAGCCATTCCTTTGCCGACGCCTATTCCTTTGACGCAGGACGTCGTGAAATGCTCAGGCTATTAAAGAACGGCCCCGCGCAAGCGTATTTCTGTGGTGACGACGTACTGTCCATTGGCGCACTGTCGGCCATAGATGACAGCGGCCTGTCCTGCCCGGATAATATTGGCATCATAGGCCTCAACGACATGGAAATGGCGCAATGGGAGAACATCGACCTGACCACCATTCATCAGCCAATACGCCAGATTGTGACCAGTTCAATTGAACTGATGGTGGCAATGCTGGACGACCCGGAACGCTATCCGGAAACGCGGATTTTCCCCTGCTCCATTGTGGAGCGTGGCACCTTGAAGCCGGGGATATGAGGCCGCACCAATAAGCGCGGCCTCGACGTTCCTTTAGCGGAACATTGGTGGGCGGGCATCCATCCATGCGCCGTCTGCTTTTGCGGAAGCCACCGCCGTATAGACCGCCGCCATGGATCGCACACCGTCAGCTGCATTTGGCAAACCGTCACGCGCTTCGCCGGAAATGGCATCTGCCAGATCACAATAGATATTGGCCACCGCCAGCGGGAAACCCTCGGGATGCGCAATGGACACACGACTCAAACGCTGCGCATCCTCGTGCAGGCCGCCCTCGCCCTTTTCAATGATCTGCGTGCGCCCACCAACCGGCGTGTAGATCAACTGGTTTGGCTGTTCTGAGGCCCAGCGCAGACCGCCAGTCTCGCCAAACACCTGAATATCAAAACCATGTTGCCGTCCAATAGCCACGGAAGACGTCCAAAGCCGCCCAACTGTGCCGCCACTCATGCGAAAATTGACCATCGCGTCGTCTTCCAGCTCACGGCTGGCGATTGTGGAGGCAAAATCGGCGGACAGGCTTTCAACCTCATCATCCGCGATGAACCCCGCCATATGCATCGCATGGATACCACAATCCGCAAACTGCCCGGACACACCGGCCATCGCAGGATCATACCGCCACCGCACGCGCGGATTGTCCGCATCCGTTGCGTCACCGTGATGCCCGTGGCTAAAGTTTGTGAACACCAATCGGACTTTGCCAATCTCACCCGCCCGCACCATCGCGCGGGCTTGGCGCACCATCGGATACGCCGAGTAGCAGTAGTTCACCGCGCAAATCTTGCCGCTTTTCTCGGCAACCTTCACGATCTCCTCGCCCTCCTCGACGGTCATAGTCATTGGCTTTTCGCAAAGCACGTTGAAACCGCTTTCCAAGAACGCCTTGGTGATCTCAAAATGCGTGGAGTTTGGCGTCGCCACCGTGACCAGATCGATGCGGTCGCTGCGATCTTTCTCTCCGGCCAGCATCTCCTGCCAATCGCCATAGGCGCGATCCGCAGAAACGCCTAGGCGCTGTGCATATTCCTTGCCCACGTCCGGGCGATGATCCAAAGCGCCAGCCGCAAATTCAAACCGCCCATCCGCCAGCGCTCCTAGCCGGTGCGCTGGTCCAATCTGGCTGCCTTCACCGCCACCAATCATGCCCCATTTCAACTTGGTCATGGCTCTCATTCCTCCTCAGGCGCCGACAATTTGGCACCTCCGCATTACAGTCGTGATACAGACGCAATACCGACGTCCAGATTTAGCTGAATCCGATGGATTCCAAATACTCGCGATTCTTGCGCGCATCGCCCACAGGATCCGGGTCCAGAAGTGGATCGCAGTCTTGCTCAACCGTGCACCAGCCTTCAAAACCGGCATCCAAAAGCACCTGACGCACCGTTGGGAAGTCAACATCCCCGTCGCCGAGATTGCAGAAAATTCCTTGCCCGCAGGCATCATAGAACCCAGTGCGATTGGTGATCACTTCCGCCTTCACCTTTGGGTCGATGTCCTTGAAATGCATATAGGAAATGCGACCAACGTGCTTCTTCATAAAGGCCACAGGGTCAAAGCCCGCATAGCTGTGGTGCCCGGTATCAAAGCAGATCTTCAGAATGCTGTCGTCTACCTCATCAAGCAACCGTTCCAGCTCTGGCTCAAAATCCATAAACCCGGCCGCATGAGCGTGAATACCAACGGTCAGGCCATACTCTTCGCTCCCGATCCGCGCGGTCTCCGCAATACGATCCCGATAGGCGGCCCACTCCGCCTTATCCATCTGCTCAGCTTCCCCAGAACGCCCAGCCGTAGGCGCCCGACGCGGGGATATTGAATCAATCAAAACAAGATGTTGTGCACCATGCGCCTTCAGCGCTTTTGCGGTGCGATGGGTGGCATCAAGCACATCACCCCACGCGTCCGGATCGTGATAGGCGCGGAACACCACCCCGCCGATCAGCTCCAGATCATGCTCGGCCAAAGCCTCGCCTAGCACTGCCGGGTCCTCTGGCATGAAACCTACCGGCCCGAGCTCGATGCCCTTATAGCCAGCCTCGGCACATTGTTTCAAAACGGTTTGCCAGGTTGGATTGCGGTCATCCTCCGCAAACTCCACACCCCAAGAACACGGTGCATTGCCAATCCGAATGCTCATTTCGCTCACTCCAAAGTCAGAAGCTGTTGATATTTGTCCAGGTTTTCGCGTCATTGCTGGCCAAGGCCGCTGCAATCACACGATTCACCTCATGTCCGTCGCGGAAAGTCGGAAACACCGGCCTTCCCGTCTCAATCGCCCGCAGGAAATCCCGCGCTTCGATGATGATCTGATCCTGATAGCCAGTACCGTGCCCCGGTCCCTGGCAGAACGGCTCGTAATCGGGATGCGCAGGGCCGGTCAGGATTTTCACGAACCCCCGCGTCGCTTCCGGCCCCTCCATGCGATAGAGCCAAAGCGAGTTCTGATCTTCCTGGTCAAAGCGAATTGCGCCTTTTGTGCCAGACACTTCATAGACATAGCCCATCTTGCGCCCGGTCGCGACGCGAGAGAAATACATATGTCCCATGGCGCCACGCTCAAACCGGCACATCACCTGCGCATGATCATCGTTGGTCACACGGCCACCCGGCCGCTCCGCATGAACGGTCTCAACTTCACCCAGAACTTGAGAAATAGGCCCCATCAACGCCAGCGCGCAATTGACCATATGCGGCGCCAAGTCACCCATGGTGCCATTCGCCATACCCTGTGTACGCCAGCTGGCCGGCGTTTTTGGGTCTGCATAGAAATCTTCGGTGTGTTCACCGCGAAACCAGGTCACATCCCCAATCTCTCCACGTGCAATCAAATCGCGCGCAAACTGCGTAGCAGGCGTGCGCACGTAGTTGAACCCAACCATATTCGCTACATCAGTCGCTTCCGCTGCCGCGACCATGGCCGCGCCGTCAGCCATAGACGCCCCTAACGGCTTTTCACACAGCACAGGTTTTCCCAACGCAAAGGCGGCCTCCGCAATGTCCCGATGCGTTTCTTGCGGCGACGCAATCACAACAGCTTCAACTTTTGGATCAGACACCAACGCACGCCAGTCAGCTGTTGAACGCGCAAACCCGTAGGCCTTTTGGTACCGCTGCGCACTCTCGGGAGACGACGCGCAGACTATTTCTAACCGCGGACGCAGCGCAGTGTTGAACACCGCCCCCACAGAGGCCATCGCAACCGCATGGGCCTTGCCCATATAGCCGCCGCCACAAATGCCAATGCCAATCTCAGTCACCGCGCAGCCTCCATTTTGAAATTCAATTTGCAACCGGTTGCAAAACTTGTATCTTGAGATTCGAAAACTCGCAAGCCGCATTCGTTCGGAACCCTTAGATTCCGCCAAATGCTCCAGAAGGGTCGCGCAAAGATGACGACAGAAAACACAACCATTCGCCTCACCACGGCGCAGGCGATTATTCGCTGGCTTTCCAATCAGTTCATAGAAATCGACGGGCAGGAAATGCGCGTCTGCGGCGGCGGCTTTGGCATCTTTGGCCATGGCAATGTAACCTGCTTAGGTGAGGCCCTAAACGGCGTGCGCGAAGAGCTGCCGCTGTACCGTGGTCAGAACGAACAAAGCATGGGATTCGCGGCCGCGGGATACGCCAAGCAATGGCTGCGCCAACGCTTCATGTTCTGCACAGCTTCGGCTGGCCCCGGCACAGCCAACCTTCTGACGGCCGCCGGATTGGCGCACGCAAACCGCCTTCCGATGCTCCTGCTTTGCGGGGATACCTTCCTCACACGTCTGCCGGACCCGGTGCTGCAGCAGATGGAAAACTACAACGACCCAACTTTCGGGGTGAACGACGCATTCAAACCCGTCGTGCGCTACTGGGATCGTATCTCGCACCCAGCACAGGTGATGCAATCCCTGCCAAACGCACTTGCAACCATGTTGGACCCCGCCGATTGCGGTCCAGCCTTCCTGGGATTGCCGCAGGATGTGCAGGGATGGACTTACGACTACCCGGAAAAGTTCTTCGCCAAGAAGGTGCACCGCATCCGTCGCCAGGCACCAGATGTGGCCGAAATTGCCGACGCAGCAGCGATGCTCGCAACAGCAAAGCGCCCAATGATCATCGCAGGCGGCGGTGTTCAATACTCACAGGCGGCCACTGAACTCACCGCCTTTGCAGGAAAACACAACATTCCGGTTGTTGAAACCATCGCCGGTCGCGCCAACATGCTTGCAACCCATCCGCTGAACATCGGCCCTATTGGCGTTACCGGATCAGACAGCGCAAATGCGATTGCCGAAAAAGCAGACGTGATCCTTGCGGTTGGCACACGGTTGCAAGACTTCACCACTGGCAGCTGGACCGCCTTTGACCAGGACGCACAGTTCGTTTCGATCAACGCCGCCCGCCATGACGCCGGAAAGCACATGTCCCTGCCGGTGGTAGGGGACGCCAAACTGTCGCTGGTCGCACTGGACAGTGAACTCGAGATGAACACACCCACACAATGGGTCACTTTCGCCCAGGAAGAGCGCACAAAGTGGGGCGCCTATGTGGCTGACAACGTCTCCCACGGCAACCGACCCAACTCCTATGCACAAGCGATTGGCGTGGTGAACGAGCTTTGCGATTCCCGGGATCGCGTAGTGGCGGCTGCAGGCGGTTTGCCAGCGGAGGTCACCGCCAATTGGCGCACGCTGGACATTGGCACTGTGGACGTCGAGTTTGGCTTTTCCTGCATGGGTTATGAAATTGCAGGCGCCTGGGGCGCGCGCATCGCGCAAGCCGAACGGGAACCGGATCAAGACACCATCACTTTCTGTGGTGACGGCTCCTACATGATGCTCAACTCAGACATCTATTCTTCCGTTCTCAGCCAGAAAAAGATGATTGTGCTTGTATTGGATAACGGTGGTTTTGCCGTAATCAACAAGCTGCAAAACAACACTGGCAACGAAAGCTTCAACAACCTTCTCGAGGATTGTCCGACAATTCCAGAGGCCTTTGGCGTCGACTTCACCGCGCACGCGTCCTCGATGGGGGCAACAGCCGAGAAAGTGGCTAACCCGGCGGAGTTGGCGGAAGCCTTCAAACGGGCCAAGGCCAGCGACAAGACCTATGTCATTGTCATGGACGTAGACCCCTACGAGGGCTGGACCACAGAAGGTCATGCCTGGTGGGAAGTTGGCACACCCCACATTACAGAAGATGACTCTGTGCGCGAAGCGCATGTTGAGTGGGAAGCCAGCCGCGTCAAACAGCGTCGGGGCGTGTGATGAACTTGATTGAAGCCATCAAGGGCAATCGCTTTGCCGTGTTTGGACGCGCAGGCATGGACATGTTTGCCGATCCCGTTGGGGTCAAAAGCGAGGATGCAACCACCTTCCAAGCCGACCTAGGTGGATCCTCTGCCAACATCTGCGCGGGTCTGGTCAAACTTGGATCGAACGCGTCTCTCGTAACATCAGTGTCGGACGACGCGGTAGGACGGTTTTGCATCAACCGCCTTGAAGACTACGGTGTGGATACGCGCTATGTCCGCTCTGTCGGCGGTGAGGCCCGTACCTCTTTGGCGGTATATGAAAGCTGCCTCGAAGACTTCCAAAACGTGATCTATCGCAACGGTGCAGCGGATTTTCAGGTCACAGACGCGGACATGGACGCGGTTGATTACAGCGCGTTCACGGCACTTATAACCGCAGGAACGGTCTTTGCCGCCGAACCATCGCAGTCCGCAACTTTCCGCGCCTTTGACAACGCGAAAGCCGCCGGGTTGCCGGTGATTTTTGACATTGACTATAGGCCCTACAGCTGGCCCTCCGCAGAAGTTGCAGCCGATGTGCTTTCCCGCGCGGGCGAAGCCAGCGACCTTATTGTTGGCAACGATGAAGAATTTGGCTTCATGGCGGGCGGCATCGAAAAAGGCCTCGATAAGGCGCGGGAATTGGCCGCCAGTGGCAAACTTGTGATCTACAAAATGGGCCATGAAGGCGCCGTCACCCTAAGCGGCGGCGAAGAAGTCCGCACCGGCATCTATCCCGTCACTGCCATAAAACCCAACGGTGCGGGAGACAGCTTTATGGCTGGCCTCCTTGCCTCAATCGCCACAGGCCACAGCCTCCGCGACGCCGTGCTGCGCGGCTCCGCCTGCGCCGCAATTGTGGTGTCTCAACCCGGTTGCGCCAACGCCATGCCCACAACCACCGAGCTTGAGGCCTTTTTGGCTTCGCACTCTGGACCAACTCTTTGAAAGGAGAGGCCAATGCACATTGCGCCCCATGACAACCAAAACAAACCCATCGTTGATGCGAACCATGACCTGGTACCGCTGAACTACTTCAACATCGTGAAACTCAAGCGTGGTGAAGTGTTTGAATACGCTGTGCCTGGCTACGAAACCTGCGTGGTACCGGCCACCGGTACAGTGGATGTCGATGTGGAGGGTGCGATCTACCCTGACTTGGGCATTCGGACCGAAGATGTCTGGGACGGCGACCCTGAGGGGGTCTATGTGCCGGTTGGGGCGAAAGTGCGTATCACTTGCAGAACCGATGCAACCGAGACCTTCATTGCAGGCGCCAAATACGACAAAGTTCTGGAGCCGTTTGACGTGCGCGTACCAGAACTTGATCTGGTGCAATATGGCTCCGACGACACCAAAACCCACCGTAAAATCAAGCACATCCTCGGCGCCCACCATCATGACAAGGTCGGCCGTTTGCTGGTCAGTGAACTCTTCACGGTTGGCGAAGGCGGCTGGTCCGGTTTCCCATCTCACAAACATGACACCGACCGTCAGAGTGCAGATGGAGAGATGATCGAAACCCGTCACGACGAAACCTATAACTTCCGTTTCAAGCCAAACTACGGCTCTGGTGTTCAAATGCTGCAACGCGAAGACAACAAACCTGGCGACGCCTATCACATCATGGATGGTTCAACCATCATGCTCGACAAGGGCTACCATCCCTGCGCCGTGCTGCCCGGCTATCAGATGTATTACTTCACCATCCTCGGAGGCCTGAGCCAACGCAGCCTGAAGCAATATTTCCAGCCAACCCATGAGGAACAGCTGCATACGATCCCTGGCATTATGGATATGGTTGCGAAATTCAAATGACACTTGTGACATTGAAGGAAGCCTTACAGCCCGCGCTGAAGGATGGTTATGCCGTGGCCGGATTGGTCACTCTGGGCTGGGAAGACATGCGCGCTTATGTGGCTGCGGCAGAAGCGGAAAACGTGCCAGTGATCTTGCAGGCAGGTCCCTCTTGTCGGGAGCACACGCCGCTGGTCGTTTTGGGAAAGATGTTCACGCATCTCGCGGAAAGCGCCTCCGTGCCCGTCGTCGCGCATCTCGACCATGGCTACACAGCAGAGGAATGCCGTGTTGCGATCGACAGCGGCTTCACGTCAGTGATGTTTGACGGTTCGCGCACGCCTTTGGCACAAAACATCGACGACACCGCTGCGATTGCCGAAATGGCGCATGCGGCGGGCGTGTCTTGCGAAGGGGAAATCGGCTTTGTCGGTTACTCTGGCGGCGAAGGCTCAGCGGGTACCGATCCAGAGGAAGCTGCACAATTTGCTCGGGACACTGGCGTTGACGCCATGGCGATTTCAGTCGGTAACGTGCATTTGCAGCAAGACAAAGAAGGCGGCTTGGACATCGATCGCATCAATGCCATTGAAGCTTTGACCGAAGTGCCCTTGGTGATCCATGGCGGCTCCGGTGTGCCCGTCACGCAACGGCAAGCCTTGGCGCGCGGCTCCAAGATCTGCAAATTCAACATTGGAACAGAACTGCGTATGGCCTTTGGCGACGCCATGCGCGCGGCAGTGAATTCAGATCCCGCACGCTTTGATCGCGTGCAGATCCTAAAAGAAACCCACGATCCATTGGTGGCCAAAACCCGCCAAGTCTTGCGCAGCTTCAAGGGGGCATAGATGACACGTATCGGACTATTAGGGTGCGGCCGGATCGGCCAGGTACATGCCCGTTCTATCGCACAAATTGACGGCGTCACTGTATCTGCCGTGGCCGACTCTTTCCCGGCGCCTGCTCAGGAGTTGGCCAGCCGAGCAAACGCAAAGGTCATGGATGCCATGGAGCTTATCAACTGCGCCGACGTCGACGCAGTTGTCATTGGCACCCCAACCGACACCCATTACGACCTCATTCACGCCGCAGCCAAAGCGGGCAAAGCGATCTTCTGTGAAAAACCCGTCGACTTGTCCTCGGACAGAATTCGCGACTGCAAAGCTGTTGTCGAAACCGCTGGCGTGCCCTTCCTGACGGCGTTCAACAGACGCTTTGACCCAAACTTTGCTGACTTGCAGGCTCGGCTGCAACAAGGCCAGATTGGCGACACAGAGATCATTACCATTCAATCCCGCGACCCCTCTCCGCCCCTGGTCAGCTACATCAAAAGCTCCGGCGGCATTTTCCGCGACATGATGATACACGACTTGGACATGGCCCGCTTCCTACTTGGGGAGAACCCCCTTCGCGTCTACGCCGTCGGGTCTGCACTCGTGGACCCCGAAATTGGCGATGCGGGTGACGTTGATACCGCTGCTGTCACACTGTCCACAGCCAGCGGCAAAATCTGCCAGATCACCAATTCTCGGCGCGCAAGCTATGGCTACGATCAACGCATCGAAGTGCACGGGTCACTTGGCATGTTGCGTGCCGAAAACGTGCACGAGACAACGGTCGAAGTGGCGACGCAAGCGGGCTTCTCCAAAGCTCCGGTGCAACACTTCTTCTTGGAACGATATGAAGCAGCCTATCGAGCTGAAATGGCGCATTTTGTTGCCGCTCTTCAAAGCAACACGTCACCAACGCCAAACATTGAAGACGGTTTGCAGGCCCAGTTGCTGGCTGATGCCGCAGATCAGTCCTTGAAAAGCGGCGCGCCGGTCGACCTAACTTAACCGCTCCCCTATCGTCAGAGTGTACTGCAGAGGCCATACGGGCCATCGTGTGAATTTCACGATGGCCCTTTCTGTCACAAGCTAGACACTCTGATCCGCTTAGGATGCCTGCTTCACAGCTTCCATTTGCTCAAGCCCTGCGCAGAACTGTTCTTGGCTCAGTCCCTCAGCAATAGCCCGCGTAAAGAACGCGGCCTGTGTTTCTGGCGCCAACCCATTTGACGGTGGATCCCGATCCAGATTTGTCGGGAACGAATAGCCTTCTGCTGTCGCAGCGACGGCCGCAGAGAGCTCAGCCTGGGTCAATGATCCATCCGCAAATGCCTGCAAGGCATGCGGAAATACCAATTGGCAAATCCTATCCCGGTCAACTGTCTCCATGGCCCGCCCAAATGCGGAAGACACTTGCAGTAAGTTGACAAACCGATGGATATCGGCGCTGAGGTTCGCTCCCGCGGCATGAAACAGTGCTGGATTGAAAAAGACTGCGTCCCCCTTTGAGAGTGACAATTGCACGCAATGCGCTTCAAACATCTCCCGAAAATCCTCGCGACGCCAGGCAGCATAGCCAGGCTTGTAGGTTTGCGAAAACGGCAGCAGCTTGGTTGGTCCGCTTTCAAGCGGCATATCACAATGGGCAACCGCCCCCTGCAGCGTCAAAATCGGCGAGACCTCATGCACATGCGCGGGATAAGCTGCGCTCACCTCCGCGGTTTGAAACCCAAGGTGATAGTCGCGGTGGGCCTGCTGCGCCGCGCCACCGGGATGCACAAGATTGACCTGCGCCGTCATTTGATAATTCGGCCCGAGCCAAGCCTCACATATCGCCGAAATCGCGGTGTTGGCAAAGTAGCGCAAAAACACATCAGGGGCAGCTTCACACAGTTTTTGAAGAGAATTCCAAATGCGATCATTGGACCCGGACGCCGCAAAATGATCCGCGCCTCCGCCAACGTTTTGCTTTTCCTGCTCAATAATCCGATCGTAGATCTCCGTTGCCTCATCCAGCACCCGGGTGTCAGGATACGCCCCTTTCAGAACAACAACGCCGGCGCCACTTCGCAACACACGCGCCCATTCCGCCATCACGGCACGGCGGTTATCGCCGTCCAACACAGCCCGAATGTCGGCGCAGTCGTAGATGGGAATGCTCTTTTTGATGGCCGTGGCCCTAGGCACATCCTCCTGATGAGTCGTCCGATCAATTTGTGACGCAAAATCCTGCAAATTGCAGACCTGAGGGTCGTAGTACCCGATTGAGGTGGTCGTGACTGTCATGCGATTCCTCCCTAGCTGCCCCGATCCTACTACACCTGATCCTTGATTTTCGCATGAGAACACATCAAAAAGACATCAATGACACATCGCTTCCCCATCAAAGAAATTGCGCGGCAGGCTGGCCTAAGTACGGCAACCATTGACAGAGTTCTTAACGGTCGCGCCAACGTCAGTGCACAGACCAAACAGCGTGTCGTCGCAGCAGTCCAAGAGCTGACCGCGCAGGAGGCGCAGCTTGCCGCACGCGGACGGCGTATGTTTTTTGACTTTGTGATTGAGGCCCCAGCACGCTTCAGTCACGAAGTAAAAACCGCAGCAGAGGCTGTCTTGCCATACATCAGTTCAGCAGTCTGTCGTCCGCGCTTTCTGTTGCAAGAAATCATGCAAGAGGCAGAAGTTGTGGCTGCCCTTGAGCGCATTCACAAAAGGGGCAGTCAAGGCGTATGCCTAAAAGCAAAAGACACCTCCGGGATCCGAAACGCAGTTAACAAACTCCACGCATCCAGAATTCCTGTTGTCACTCTGGTCACCGATATCGGCGGTGGCGATAGGCTTTCTTATGTAGGCTTGGACAATGCTGGTGCCGGTCGTACCGCAGCTTATCTCATTGCCAAAATTCTAGGGAACCGATCAGGCGCTGTCTTAGCGACTCGCAGCCACGAACGCTTCCTCGGTGAGGAAGATCGTGAGGCCGCCTTTGCACAAGCATTGTCAGAGTTCTGTCCAGACTTGCAGATCATTTCTCTACAAGGCGGAGGTGGTGTCTATTCGGAAACCGTAAGCCAACTCAATCAAAAGCTAGCGAATGTCACGTATCTGCAGGCTGTCTACTCGATGGGTGGAGGCAATAGGGCAATCCTTGAAACCCTTGAGCATTGTAGACTGAAGCCGCTTGTTTTTGTGGCCCACGATATGGACCGAGAAAACAAAGAGTTGCTCGCCAAGGAGAAGATCAGTTTCGTTCTCCACCATGATCTGCAACGCGACATTCGAGCCGCGTTCGATCACTTTCTTGCCTTCCACAAGCTGGCACTTGAACCAACAACGGAACCAGTCTCAACAGCGCAAGTCCTCACGCCAATGAACGTTCCGACAGATTTTCTTCGCGAAGAACTCATTGGCAATCGCTGAGCTCACACCGCCAAACACAGTATCGTTCGCGCCGAAATCCCACTTCTCACCCTACGCAGCCATCAAATCTGCGTCCAATTTCTCGAACATCGAAACGTCCTCTTCAGCATTCTCAAACAGGTGGCCGTACACATCCATCGTCATGGTGATTGACGCATGCCCGAGCAAGGTTTGGATCTTCTTCGGATTCCACCCCTGTTCAATGAACAACGACGCTGCTGCATGACGAAGTTCGTGGATGCCAAACTTGGCTTTCCCGCTTTCGTCAACGATGTCTTCAGTGACCAACATCGGCTTGAACACCCGGTTGTAGATGTTGGAGTAGTTCTGGACCTTGCCGACGGAGTTTGGGAAAACCAAGTTCAGCTTACTTTCGGGGACTTTATCCCTCCAGTCTAGCAGCGCTTCAAAAACAGTTGGTGCCATCGGGATCTCTCGCGTTCCCGCGCGACTCTTTGGCATGCCGAATTCACAATACTCGTCCGCGCGTTGCCGAACCTGAATGACTTTCCGTTCAAAATCGACCGCGTCCCAAGGCAGCCCCCGCAATTCAGAGATACGCATGCCAGTAAAGATCGCCGTTGTGAACATCGCTCGATGGGAGGCCGGCGCGTTTGCAATAATCACCTTGATCTCTTGCTTTGTGGGCACCTCAACCCGTTTTCCATCTGCCCGCGAACTTCGTTTCAATTTCACTTCGGTCGCCACATTGTGGGTTGCCCATTCTCGCTCGACTGCTTCCGTCAGAATCGCGCGCAGGCTCACCAAGAGGTGGTCGCGAGATTTCAGACCAGCCGTTAAGGTGGATTTGCTTTGCAGCCTCCGTTCCGGCCAAGAGGTCGAGTTGGCAATGGCCCAACTACGGTTTTGCTACCCCAATGATACCCTGGCCGTTCCCCAAGCATCTCGGGTTTTATAGAAAATGCCGCGAGTTATTGCTTTTTATTGGTAAAAATGGTGCCGGGGGCGGAATCGAACCACCGACACGAGGATTTTCAATCCATCCGCAAAGTCGCTATCAACCCCAACGACCATTTATGTTCCCGCAACATAAATAGACAACCCGCCAGCGTCCCAGCAGTACCCCTTCCGCTGGTTTTCCCAGCCCACACAGCCCCACCTGTCAGTATCCAGAACGCGAAAGCTCGTAGCGGACAATCCAAGGAACAAAAAACCAAAGCCAAAGCCATCTACGAACCACAGGCCAGCCGACCACTAGATAATTTGGAAAAAGGCAGATGAGCCCGTAAGCCACCAAGCTTAGTGACACCAAATCAGCAACTCACATATCACCAAATGCGCTTTCCGCTATACTTTGGAGCCCGCACTAGCCTTCAGCAACACCGCCATACTGGTCACACATCAGTAGGAGGTTGAAATGTTTCACATGCTCAAATGTCTCGCGGTAAGCTGTTTCGCTGGCGGGGTGATCGACCTGCCGCAAGCCCATGCAGAGGCAACCCCGAAAGCACTCTACAAAGAGGCCATGGCATCGCTCGAGGATGCGCCGAAAGAGGCTATCGGCATCCTGCAGTCGATTTGTACTCACGGCTATGCGCGGGCCTGTGATCGGTTGGGCTACTTTAGTTTCAAAGGCATCGGCGGAGACCAAGATACCGCGCAGGCCATCGCTTACTATAGCCAGGCCGTTCAGCTGGGGCAAAGCAAGTCCCTTGTGTCCTTAGGTAAAGTGCAACTAGCTTCGCAAGACTACGAGGCAGCGCAACAAAATTTAATAGCCGCCTCTGCACACGGTCTCCAGCAAGGCAACGCAGTGCTTGCCTGGGCTCATGCAACTGGGAGGTTGGGGCCCCTTTCCGATCCACGTTTGGGATTTCCGGCATTGATCGATTTGGCACAGGCAGACAGTCGCGATGGCCAGATGCTGTTGCTGGACGCCTTAACGCGGGACCTCTCGCAGCGGGTTGATGTGACCGACACTCTGACCCAGCTGCACGCGCGGCGTGCGGACGGCGACGCCAAGGCGGCTGAAGCCTTGCTGAAATATTATCGGGTTGTTGGGCATCCGCGCGGCACACTCGCCGTGCGCAGCAAACTTCTGCAAACGGAGGGGATGCGAGCCAAAGTGCAGGTCGAAGAAGGGCTGTATCTGGCGCGCGATCAAAATCCAGCGCAGTTCTGGCGTACGTCGGAAAAGATCGTGCGCGCGGCTCCAAATGACGTGTTTGCGCGTGGACTGGTGGTGGCAGCCAAGATCAACAAAAACGCCTATGTGCGGATCGCGCAAATGGAATTGCGCGCGCTTGGCTATGCCGTTGGACAAAAAAGCCCCTACATGAACCGTCCTTTGATCCGGTCCATCAACGCCTTTTGCCGAGATACAGGCCGAGAAAGTGCCTGTCTCTTTGGACCTTTGAAATCAAAAACGATCAAAGCCGTTGCGAGTGAACTGGCACAGGTTCGCAGTGAATTGTGATCCATACAAAGCCACATTTGAATGGGCGCACTCCGCGCCCATCTTTTGATTTAAGGCTGGTGGATTTGATCTGGGAACACACGATCAAACTCAGACCACAAGTCGTTTAGGAAGCTGTCCCAGTGGTCTTCGGGCGCGTTTTGCACCGCTTGCAGCGCCGCCCAAAGGTCCATCCAGCCCAGAACGGCGGCGGAGCCCGACAAACGGTGCGCTTCTTCTCTTTCTGTTTTGGTCAACGGATCGGCAGCCTGCTTCCCGGTAAGGAACTGTAAGATCTCGCTCTGGGTTTCCCGAACGGCTTCGGTGTAACGCTCGAGACCAAATTGCTTCAGGAATTCTGGGGCGTCTTGCGACGCTTCGGCGAACTCTGCAACACCATCTCCCACACCGAACACGTCGACCAAAGCTCCATGGATCGCGGCCCGTCGCACTGGTTTGAGGATCAGCGTCTGGAAATCTTGCGCCAGAATGGCCTGATGATCCTTTGGCGCCGCATGTGCCGTAACCGCCACGGCCGGAGTCGTGGCGTTTGGTGACGTGCCTGCTCGGATGCGTCTCAGCGTTTCCAACCCGTCGATGCCCGGCATGCTGATGTCCAGAAGCAAAACGTCGAAACCCGACGACTCGCAGACTTCAATCGCCTCAAAACCGTTACTGGCCTCCTGCATCACTCCTCCTAGATCGCGCACAATATCCGTCAAGATTTCGCGGTTGATGTCGTTGTCATCCACGACCAACGTCCGAAACCCTTTGGGTAAGTCCGGCAGGGGTTGTATGTCAGATTTGACCGAAATTCCCATCGGTTCCGGCGTGGCTGGCAAAGGCAACCGAAATGTAAACAGGCTGCCCTCTCCCAACAGGCTGTCAGCCTCCAATTCGCCTCCGTTGCGCTCGATCAGGCGTTTGGTGATGGCCAGCCCAAGCCCTGTGCCGGAGTTCTCGCGGTCAAAGGCGGTGTCGATCGTGACAAACTCTTCAAAAATCCGGCTGAGGTTTTCCGGCGCAATACCTACCCCAGTATCCGCTACCCGGAACTCAACAACATCTCCAGATGCCAACCGCTCAACCTCAATCACAACGCTGCCCTCACGCGTGAATTTCAACGCATTGCCAACCAAGTTCACCATGCAGCGCTGCAAGGAACTTCGGTCCCCGCTCACGATCTGCAGCTTCTCCGTCAGGAAATCTACTGAGAGCTGGTTTGCATGTTGGGATGCATTGCTGTGCAAGCTATCCACCACGTCCTGAACCAAGTCTGTGAGATCAAAGGGCACATATTTCGGAGCCTCAGCCTCGGAGGTCAAAGAGGACAAATCCAGCACATCGTTCACGTGAGACAGCAGCAATTCGCCGGAAATGCCTATCGACGCCAAATGCCGCTTTTGCGCGTCGCTGAGGTTTGACTGATCCATCAACTCCAATGACCCCAAAATGCCGTTCAGCGGTGTACGCATCTCGTGGCTCATGACGGTCAGCAGGTTGGATTTTGCCTGTTCCCCAACCTGCGCCTTTTCAAGCGCGTCTTTCAAATCCTGTTCGGCTTTCAGCTCCTTGGTGATGTCGCGCAGGAACGAGACAAACACCGTTTCGCCGCTGGCCTCAGACAGGGAGATCGACAGTTCCACCGGGAAGACTTCGCCGCCTTTGCGCATCCCTTTCAGGCGCACGCGCCCGGAGCCTATGACCTTGCGTTCGCCGGTTTCAACAAAGCGTTTTAACCCTGCCCGATGCGCCTCTCTCAGCTCTTCCGGAACAATGAGCTCTGCCATATCCGCGCCCAGCGCCTCGTCGCGCGTATAGCCAAAAACGGTCTCGGCAGCGCCATTGAACTCCACGATATGACCCTGCGTATCTGCGACCAGAACCGCATTTAACGATGACGAGACAACCGCCTCAAACCGTGCTCGCGCCTGCTCCTGTTTCTGTGAGGCCCTTTGACCTTGGCGGTACAGTTGAATCAGACTGGCCAGCGACAGAAACAGCACGGCAATCAGGGCGGTCAGACCGTAGGCGAGCCGTTGCAAGGTGACCGACAACCGGTTGCGATCTGCAGTTTCCTGGGTGGTGAAATGGTCAACACCTGCAAGCGCCAGAGCCCGCATTCTAGGGCGCAAGGCGTCAATGTCGGACAACAGGGTTGGCAGATAGGCCCTCAACGCCTCATCCGCACCGTCAATCAATGGAACTGTTCGTTCAAGAAAGGCCGTGGCATCTGCGGTACTACTGGCGACAGTTTCCTCTTGAGAAATGGGCCTGAAGAACGCGCTTTGGCGGACGTTTGAGACTCGACTGTAAAAAATGTCGAACCTCTTTCGGACGTCGTTCAACCGCAGGGAGGCCTCAGTTGCGGCAGATTGGGTCGCCATTTGCAGCCGCAACAACTCCACCTCGAGCTGGGACATCCGCCAGCTTACATCATCGTTTTGTGCGGTAGACAGAACCCGCAGGTCCGTAAAAACTGTGCGCCCCAAACCACCAACCAAAAGCAAGCTTGCCAAAAGCAAGCCTGCGAAGAGGGCAAACGGCCATCTGCCATTCATAAGAAGGTGCCTGATGCGCGTGATGGTGGCCTCAAATCACTCATTGGCAACCACCTCAATGCGATCGAGCTGCCAGATACTGCGGGAATAATACTCTTCTGTTTTATAGGCTTCGTTGCCTGCGAATGGGTAAACGATCCACAATGGGCCTTTGTCACGCAAGGACATTTTTTCGCCATTGCGCAGATAGGCGATCATCGGGCCATTCTCCACCGCGTCCGACGTGGGGATCGAGACGGTGTAGTCGTTCGCGGCGGTGGCCAAGAGATTACCGTCGCTCGCACCCACATGGGTGAGCAACACGGACAAGGACACGCCTTCAAAAACCTGGGTCCCTTCAGTCCAGATGGTGTCTGTCTCTAACTGCACTTTTGGCAGGGCGCGCAGGTCGCTTTCTTCAAATTCCCAGGCCAGTCCCGCATCCGAATCTGAGACATCTCCGCTGACCGTCAACAAGGTGTCAGCCATGGCCTGAGACGCCACCATGGCGAGCAGGATGACGCCTGTCAGAAAGCTTGGCGTGGTGGGGGCGGCGAGCAGTTTCTTGAAACGTTGCATGGGACACTCCGAAGATTGGGTTGGTGTGTCTCCTTGTGGCATGCGGGAGCGAGGTGCGTGCTAGGGCATCAGGTTAGTCCACTAACCTTTGGTATAGTTTGCCTGACCCTTCGCCTGTCGGCGGTCATCTGATGCACCAATAGGTTTTGCTCAAACTATGCGAATTTACTTGGAGTTATCCTGTTGATGTCAACATCGGCGCACCAGGGCACATGGTTTAAAAGGAGCTTGGTATGTCGCAAGATCTACAGCAAAGTCAGGGTGTCACGACTGGTTTACACGCGCGGGGCCTCGTAGGGTCCTCACAGAACCCAAGAGTAGGACGCCCCGTTTCTATGCGTATTTTGTTAGCTGACGACCACGGGATGGTTCGCGAAACCATCTCTGCCTACCTCACCTCCGAGGGCCGCGCCGCCGTTGAAGCCGGCTCAGATTACTTCGAAGCCATGAAGTTGCTGGACCAAAAAGGGCCGTTTGATTTGGTGCTCTTGGACTTCAGCATGCCCGGCATGAACGGACTGCAGGGTCTGATCGACGCCGTGGCTGCTTACCCGGATCAAGCCTTTGCCATCGTCAGCGGCACCGCACCAAACAAGGTGGCTCAAGACGCGCTGGAAGCCGGGGCTATTGGCTTTTTGCCCAAAACCATGGGCGCCAAATCTTTGGTCAACGCCGTGCGTTTTATGATTGCAGGCGAAACCTTTGTGCCGGCCAGCGTGTTGGCAGCCGGGGGCGAGGCCGAAGAGAGTGATTTTGAGAAGCAATTGAGCCAACGCGAAAAGCAGGTGTTGTCGGGGCTGTGCAAAGGTCAGGCCAACAAAGAAATCGCGCGCGATCTTGATCTTCAGGAAGTGACCATCAAGCTGCACGTGCGCACGCTGTGCAAGAAACTCAACGCCAAAAACCGTACACAGGCGGCTTTGATCGCAAAAGAGGCAGGCTTTGAGTAAGCTCGCCTCTGCGTGGTTTCCTTAAAACACGAAGCTGTCGTAAAGCTGTGCAAAGTCCTCTGCGGTGTCCTGCAACAGAAGAGACGTGGTGTTTCCGAGCTGGATGGTAACATCATTGCCACTGACACTCACGTGGGTGCCAAACCAGGCTGTGTATTCGCTCTCACTGCCGCCCAGATCCAAGCGGCGCAGGTCCAGACGATCCCCTTCGGCAGCCGAGTAATCCAGAATGCTGTCCTGTGACCCATCCAGATCGTCGCTGCGGAAAATGAAGGTGTCAGCACCACTTCCACCAGAGGCTACGTCGTCTCCAGCCCCAAGATACAGGCGGTCTGAGTCTGCACCGCCATCCAGCGTGTCATTGCCCGATGCGCCGCTAAGGTAGTCGCGATCAGCACCGCCAGACAATGCGTCATTGCCGCTGTCGCCGCGCAGGCTATCTCTGCCCTCACCACCCGTAAGGACGTCGTCATTCACGCCTCCTCGAAGGTCGTCGTAACCCAAGCCGCCGTCTAGCGTGTCATTGCCAGAACCGCCCGACAGGCTGTCATCGTCCGCGCCGCCGTTCAGAGCATCATTCCCGGATCCACCGATCAGATTGTCTGCTCCGTCGTCGCCGTCGAGCGTATCGCTGCCACTGCCCCCGGTCAGCGCATCCGCGCCTTCATCTCCAGATAGGCTGTCGTTGCCTGAGCCCCCTTCCAACTGATCATTGCCTGCATCACCGGAAAGCTCATCGTCTCCAGATCCGCCGCTCAGAACGTCTGCACCTGTTCCGCCAAAGAGCACATCATCTTGACTGCCACCCGAGAGCGTGTCGTCTCCTGCGCTGCCAATGAGTATGTCAGACCCCGATCCCCCTCTCAGAACGTCCGAGGCCTCGCCGCCGTCCAACGTGTCGTGACCTGCAGAGCCTTCCAGCGTGTCGCTGCCCTCACCACCTAGCAGGAAGTCATCGTTTTCCGGCAAAAGGTTGCCAAATTGGTCATAGCGCAACCCGTCACTGTCGTAGTGAGAGATAATGGTGCTGTTGCCATCCGGGCCAGCGCCGCCGTGCAAATAGTCATCGCCGTCGCCGCCCAAAAGCGTATCGCCAAGGCCTCCGCCAATCAGCTCATCTTCGCCAATACCACCATCCAGCGTGTCATTGCCCCCGTTCCCTTCAAGCAGATCGTCGTAAGTCAGCTCGCCCTCGGTGGTCGCAACCAGGCTCAAGTCACGGATCAAGACGGAAGATGAAAGATCAACCTCCACAAACGGGCTTTCCGCAGTGGGATCGGCCGCGCCGTCGTTGGAGTAAGAACTTGGTGCTTCGGTCAGCAACACCAGACTCGCCTCGCCGGTCGCCGGGTCGATCACCACCTGATAGATGCCACCGCTGTTGCCCGTGGCATTATTCATGTCGTGATCACCGGAGTTGCCGCCAACAAACAGATTACCGTCCGCGTCCATGATCGCCGCCCCAAAAGTCACGGCTGGCACGCCATCTAGCGTGACACCATCCACCACAGTCGAGGTCACAGGCACCAAGGTGAATTCCGGTGACCCGCTGGAGATATCAACAACCAAAAGAATGGTGTCAGCCCCTTCAGATGGCGGGCGGGCCACGCCGTAGAAGCTTTGGGTATTGGCGTCAAAAGCCACGTCATAAACGCGATGAGAGACAAGGTCGCTGGGGAGTTTGTGCACGGTGACCTGCGGATTGCCGTTGGCATCCAGCTGATCCACATCGATCACCGCAATCCGATCCATGCTGGATTGGAACGACCAGAGGTTGCCCTGATCATCAAAGTCTCCGGTCCAGGACCGATAGGGCGTATCGCCAATTCGGTAGCTGTTGCCCTGTGCGTCCAGCATGATCAGATCAGACCGTTGCACTGCATTGCCCAAGCTGTCCACGCCAGTGCCAACGGCAATGGCATACAGTAGGTCATCTTCGGCGTTGTAACCCATTGAGTTCACATTGACCGTGCCAGCTGCACCCGCTACCTCATAGGTCTGCGTGGCAACGTCAAAGACGTGCAATGTCCCATTCAGCACCTGATAGAGGTTGGCCTGACCATCAGCAAAAACGGCCACATCGACCGTTTGCCCGCCAATCTCCATCTCTTGCGTGTAGTGGAAAATTGCCCCGGACGTATCAATCGGTGGGCCTGAACTGGGACCGTCAATCGAGCGCAAGGTGATCTCGGTTTCGCCACCAATCGCGGTGAAGCTTGTGTCAAAGCCATTATAGGCGCCGCTTTCCGTGGAATAGGTCCCTACTATCGCACCGTTGATAAGCACTTCAACGGTGGCGCCGGGCTGTCCCGCTGCGAAGTTTGCTGCCAAGTCAAAAGACAAATTGTAGACACCCCCTGCCTCGGTGGTGATGGTTTGGCTCATCTGTTGATGACCGCCATCCAACGCCGAGACAGTCCAGTTTCCGCTATTGGCATAGTCGATGAACCCGGTAGCCCCGCCGGTACCATCTAGGAGGTTGTCCTGTTCATAGTCGCCGTGAAGCGCATCATTGCCTGCGCCCCCTGTGAGGCTGTCATCCCCCGACAACCCGATGATCAGGTCTCCTGCGCCAGAGCCGTCCAGCAAGTCGGACAGGCCGGTTCCGCTGATAAGATTTAGGTTACTTGGGGGCATGTTGTGTCCTCACATTTGACTGAAAAGGTTGAGATTTGGGCCGATCACCAGCCGATGCCGCTGATCGCGAGATCCTGTGGCGCTGTGTCAAACAGGCGCACCACATCCACCACGGACACATCCTTGTGGCGCTGCACCGCGTCTCGGTAGGTGTCGCTGGCGTGGCACACGATCACCACGTCGGCCTCTTCCATGACGCTATCCACATCCTCGCGCAGCATGTCAGTCAGACCTTCGGCCAGTGTTGCCAACCCTTGGCTGCCGTATTTGGTGTAGCTCGCCAGCCCGTCCAGAGGGGTGTCTTTGGTCACGGCTTCATCATGGGCGAGCAGCTCAACACCTTGTTGTTGCAGCGTCGCCATGGCCTCCAGAATGGGGCTTTCGCGCAGGTCATCGGTGCCCGGCTTAAACGCCAGCCCCAGAATGCCCACCCGCTTGGCACCGGTTTTCTGCACCATCTCCACGGCCTGTTGGATTTGCTCCGCGTTGGACTGTTCCAGCGCGCCGATCATTGGGAGTTCTACGTCCAAGGTGCTGGCCACATGCTGCACCGCGCGCACTTCCTTGGGCAGGCAAGAGCCGCCATAGGCAAAGCCCGGCTTCAGATAATAAGCGGACAGGTTGAGCTTCTGATCCTGCGTGAAAATGTCCATGACAGCATGGCTGTCCACACCCAGAGGTTTGCAGAGACGTCCAATTTCATTGGCAAAACACACTTTGGTGGCGTGCCATACGTTGTCGACATATTTGATGGTCTCCGCCACCTCGATGGTGGTCAGAATGGGTTTGTCATCCACCGGCGCGTAAATACGGCGCATGATCTCTGCTGTGGCAAAATCGGTGGTCCCGATCACGGTTTTGGGCGGGTTGTGGAAATCGTCAATCGCCACACCTTCGCGCAGGAATTCCGGATTGAAGCAGATGCCAAAATCGCGACCAACAACCTTGCCGGACACGGCTTCCAAAATCGGCGCCATGACCTTCATCGTGGTGCCTGGAGGGATGGAGCAGCGCATGGCAAACACATGAAAACCGTCTTTGTCGCGTAACCCCTGAGCCATCGCATCAGACGCAATTTTGATGAAGTTGTAGTCACACCCTCCATCTGCGGCTGTGGGTGTCCCCACGGAGACAAAGGTCACATCCGTGTCAATCACCGCCTGGCGCAGATCATCTGTTGCACTGATCAAGCCGCCTTCAACACCGGCAGACAAAGTTTCGGTGAGTTGATCTTCGTGGATCGGGCTTTGACCACGGCCAATCTGATCCACTTTGGTTTGATCCAAATCGACCCCAACCACCCGATGACCCAAGGATGCCAGGCAGGCGGTTGAAACCGCGCCGACATAGCCGAGACCAACAACGCTGATACTGGATTTTTGACGTGGCGTTGGGACGACAATCTCTGCGTCCTGTGGCGAAAACTTACGGTATTCCATAAACTTGTCCTCCTGGTTAAATTCAGCTTAAGGGAATGTTTTCATAAAATTTTCCGGAATTCGGTCATCTCGAGAGCCCTGAGGGTCAGGCGACTATCCTTTCGAGAGCTCAGGGTTTTGGCGTCCCAAAACGACAAAACCTGCATGGTTTCCCATACAGGTTTGCCGCGTCCGCCGAGCGGGGTGAGCTGAAATCCTCGACGGACGATCCGGGGGGATTAGGCCACTTCTGCGCGGTGATAGATATCTTCGTAGCGGATGATGTCGTCTTCACCGAGGTAGCACCCCGACTGGACTTCAATCAGATGCAGCGGCAGCTTGCCGGGGTTCTCCAATCGATGCACCGCGCCCAGCGGAATGTAGGTGCTCTCGTTTTCCGTCAGCAGCTTGATGTCCTCATTCACAGTCACTTTTGCGGAGCCGCTGACCACCACCCAGTGTTCGGCGCGATGCACGTGACTTTGCAGGGACAGCTTGGCGCCTGGCTCCACCATGATCCGTTTCACTTGGAACCGCGGGCCAAGAGACAACGTTTCATAGTATCCCCATGGGCGGTAGCAGCGTTTGAACCCATCGGCTTGCGTGGCCCCTTCGGCCCGCAGCGTTTCCACCACTTGACCGACGTTGGCGCTCTCACTGCGGTCAGCGATGAGGATGCCATCATCAGTGGCCACGGCCATGACGTTTTTAAGGCCCAGCCCCACCAGTTTCACATCCGGATTTTCGGACTTCAGCAGGCTGCCTTCACAGTCAATCGCAGTGGCATTGCCCGCTGTCACCGTATCTTGGCTGTTTGGATCGCCAATATCCTTGAGCGCTTGCCAGCTGCCCAGATCAGACCAGCCGCAGGTGAGCGGCAGCGCCGCGCACTCTTGAAGGTTTTCCATAATAGCGTGATCAAAAGAGATTTCCGCGCAGCGTTTGTAGGCCTCGGCATTCAGTCGGGTGAACCCTAGATCTTCCCCGCCCAGCGCCATCGCCGCCTCCGCAGGGCCAATCAACTCAGGGGCGTGCGTTTCAAACGCCTTGAGAATCGTGTCCACACGAAACAAGAACATGCCCGAATTCCACAACCAGTTGCCCTCCTCCAGCATCGCAGCTGCGGTGTCGACATCCGGTTTTTCAGCAAACTGGGAAATCATGAGGGCGTCGTCATTGCCACCCTCGACACGCAGATATCCAAAGCCCGTCGCAGGATGATCCGGTTTGATGCCCAAAGTCACGATCAGACCTTTCTGAGCCACCCTTCCCGCCTTTGCGATCACCTGGCGAAAGCTCCGATCGTCGGTAATCTGGTGGTCACTGGGCACCACAAGCAGCACTTTGTCCGGCGTGTCCTTATGCACCAACGCAGCGGTCAATACGGCCGGCGCGGTGTTGCGGCCTTCCGGCTCCACAATCAACGCACCACAGGTGGCTTGCATCTCCGTAATTTGATTTTGCGCGATGAAACGATAGTCCTCGCCCGTGATCACAGTGGGCTCAGCAAAACCGGGCGCCATCACCCGATCCACCGTACGCTGAAACAGGCTGGGCCCATCAAGCAGGTTGGCAAATTGCTTGGGGAAGCTCTTACGGGACACGGGCCACAAGCGGGTGCCAGACCCTCCGGCGAGAATTACGGGTGTGATCATGAACTCATCCTTTTCTAGATTGCTGTGTTCAAGCTATCGGCCGATGTGAGGCAGGGGGCGCGGTCGAAGGACTATGCCATCACGCGAAAGTATAGGGGTCTCTCAAAAGGGCAGCTCAACCAGCCCCACATAAAGCATCAACAGGGTGAGAAACGCCGACGTTGCGGTCACCAGTTGGAACAGAGCAAACCCGTTGCGCAACCGGTCCACCAAGCTTGTGCCACCCCCGGTGCTTTGATTGCCCCGATTGGACCACTTCTGTTTGGACAGATGAAAGACCATATAGATCTTGACAGACGCGTTAATCACTTGATTAAGATAGAGAATAAACGGCCATGTCATGTCTGCGCGACGGCTATATCCGATCAAAAACAAGCACAGTACAACACGTGAAAACAACACCCAGATCAGGCAGTTCCAGAAATATCCGGGGGCAATGATGCTGCCCAGAACTGCCATGATCGGACTGACCATCATGGTCCACATCGCGATGCGTTGATCCACGACACACCACCAGATGAAGAAAGGCATCCGACGGGGCCCCAGGGCAATGGCCCGGCTGCCATTGCGCAGCATGTTTCCGGACCAACGGCGGAAGTTCTGGATCATCCGCATCAGCCCGTTCTCTTTGATCACTTCAATGGTGTAGACCGTTGCGTCCGGCACATAAGTCATCTTTGCGCCTACACTTAGCAAGCGATACCAGGTCGATTTGTCATCCCCAGACAAGAAGCGGAACCGGCCCCAAAGCCAGTGGTTCAGGTGGTCAGCCTCAATGGTGCGAATAAACTTTGGGTCCACAATATGGCGTGCGCGAAACACGCTCATGCGCCCCGTCAAGGTCAGCACGCGGTTGGACAAGGCATGGCTCTGCATTGCCAGCCGCCGTTGGGCAAAGCGCATGTCGAGCCATTTGGCGATCCACTGCGGGCCATAACAAATAACCTCTTCATCGGTGGTCAGCGCCTGCAACTCCGGATCGTAGGCAAACATCGACAAGGTTTTCTTGAGCACGTCGTCGCCAAACAGGGCGTCCCCATCCATAAAGATCACCATGTCTTCGGGATCGGCCGCCGTGCGGCTGATTGCGCGTAGGATCAGGCCAATGGCCATGCGCTTGCCGGGTTGATTTTGACGGATAAACACCAGTTCGGCGAGATCATCCGGGATGTCTTGCGCGTAGGTCTCAACAAACTCCCGGATGATCATTTCATCATAAGCGCTGCCGGTGCCGATATAGAGCGTGGTTGGGATACGCTCACGTCGGATTTGGCCCAGAATGGACCCAATCACCCGTTTTGTGATCGACGGCTCCTCGTAATAGGTGGTCATCTGGATGTGCAGCCGTTTGGGCCGCCAGCCTGCCTCCCACAGCGCATTCGCCTGCTGGCGCATTCCCGGCCATTTACAACGGGCGTAGATCATCGCGCGAATGGAGTGGGTGAACCACCAACCAAACCGCCACAAACCCAAAGTGCCAAGCACCACCGTGATATGGCCAGCATTGGGATCAAGGAACCGGTTTGGCACATTGGCCAGCAGCCAATAGAGCGCCGCCACCACAGCCATCAGGGCCAGCAGATGCGGAAAGGTCCAGCGCGCCCAATAAGGTTTGATCGGTGTTTGCAGGTCGCGCAATCGGTTTGTCAGGTCTTTGTCAAAGGCATATTCGGACTCTGGTTCATACATCGGACGACCACAGTGTTTTGACGCGGTCAATCAGCCGCTGCGCCCAGGGGCGACGCACCTCGAGGTTGACCGGGGCATCACGGCGCAGGGCCACCTTGGTGTCCGCCGCACTCAGGTCACGTGGTGTGACGGTGACGATGATGCCAAACTCACCCGGTCGACGCGGGTCCGCACCAGCCTGAACATCGGTCACCACCCCCGGCAAGGACTGCTTCTGCCCCATCGCGTTGATGCCAATGCTGGCGGGCATGCCGACAAAGATCGTTTCCGCAAAGCGCTCGCTGACCCAGCCTTGGGCCACGCGTGGTGTATCGCCCTCAAACACCACAGCCATATCGTCATGATCATAGGGTTGCCCCTTGCGCACCAAGACCTCATGCACCACGCCATTGGAGGGCGCGCGCACGTGGCTAAGCGAGATTGCAGCTTTGTGCGCATCCCGCGTTGCCCGCAAACCCCGCACTTTGGCCAGTTGCGCGGCCTCCACCTCTTTCAGGCGGGTCACCGCAAACTGAAACGGGTCCAGCGCAATTGCCGCCTGCGGGTTTTTCTTCAACATGGCCTGCCAGCGGTCCCACAGGTTGTCAAACCCGCGATCGCCAACAAAGCGCGCATAGGCCTGCCCCATCTCCGCCGCCCGCACATCAGGTGCGGCGACCGTGTGATAGACTGTCAACGCATCGAGAGTTGCGGTGATCTGAAGCAGTTCGTTTTGCGCCTGCGCCAGTTTCGCCCGCGCCAAATCCAATCTGCCCTCCGCTTGAGGATCTTTCAGGCGCACAAGAACCTGCCCAGCGACAACAGCCGCGCCCGGTTCCACAGAAATCGACTTCACAAAGCCTTCGCTGGCAGGCAGCTGTTGTGCGATTGGCGCGACCACCCGCCCGTGTTGCACATTGATGCGGGTGACGCTGTTGAACACGGATGCACCAAGAATTGTGGCCACAGTTAAGGCGATCAAGCTGTAGATCAAAACATGCAAAGCCACCCGGATCGGTGTTGGCCAACGTCTTTTTATGCTGGCTTCTTTCTCTTCCTCGGTCTCGCTCATCGGGACAAGATCGACCGGCGTGTCCAAACTGGTGATCACATCCTGGCTGCTGGCCATTTGGCCAGACAGCAGCGCGCGGTAAAACAACGCCAGCGTTTCTCTTTGCCGTCCGCTCAACCCCTCAAACTCGGCCAGATTGTCGTCTTTGGATTGGGTCAGACGCACCGGAAATCGCACATCCACCCCTTGAAACGGCACGCTCAGCACGCCGGTCTGGGGACAGTCCCCAGCGTCTTTAGGCCAGTGCAGACCAGCCAGCGACCACCCCTCAATCCGCACAGCCTCTCCTGCTGGCGTTTCAAACGTCAGCGGCGCTTGCACGGTCCAGCTCATGTCTGAGCCAGCGGGTTGGTGTCGAATTTTCACAGCGGCCTCGCGAGATGTTCGAGGTCAAATTAGACACAAGGGCGCCGCCGGAAGCCCGCGCGGCTGTATGAAACGGCGATCTAAAGAGAAATCAACTAACCCAAAGGATAGGGTTTTCAAAAACGGCTGAAAATCCGCCCGCGCATTCGGATAGTGTCACATTCTTTAGATGAGATCAGGGTGCTGAGCTAAAGAACACATCCTGTGCTAACGCACACGCGGAAAATGCAAAACCAGCTTAGGAAGTGGTGCCCGGGGCGGAGTTTAAAAGAAACTGTAAGGATTTGTAAGTAAATCGAAAAATTATCAAGCAAAAACACCGGTACCCCTTATGGTACCCCCAAGCCTGAATTTTCCTCTGGTGCGAGTGCGAATGCCCGCTTGTCCAAATAAGGCGATCCACTAAAGTCTATCTCACTCGATGTTGCCTCCATCTTTCCGGGCCGTCGCTGAGTGCCGCCCCCAACTTTTTCACGGAATCAAGGGCTATCGAACCGTTACTGTCGTTTGTGGCCTTGGTATTGTATGACCGCTTTCAGCCCAAAGCGGACATACCTGAATAGACATTGGGCGGAAAACGGTCACTCTCTGCAACTGAACTAAAACCCAACAGAGGATTGAAAGCGGCCATTCAAGGAGAGATTCTGGTTGTTTCAATTGCAGGGTGGGTGGGACTTAAAAAGTGATCTGCTGCTTAGTCGTCTGCGTAAACAAGTTATGTTGACACAGACCATAGATCGCCAGAACCTCGCAAGCAGCGAAAAAGTCATGCCTCGGCGCGAAAGAGGACCCGTGTCTCAAGTCAAAACCGAATACTCAAACGAAACCATTTGGATGCTTGCGGTGCGTGACAACCGCGATCGCGCAGCCTTTGCTGCCTTGTTCGACCATTTTGCGCCGCGTCTGAAAGGCTTCCTCATAAAAGGTGGTGCAAGCCCGCAGCAAGCGGAGGAGATTGTCCAAGACGTGATGCTGACAATCTGGCGGAAAGCCGACATGTTCGATCCGCATCGAGCTCAGGTATCAGCTTGGATCTACCAGATAGCGCGCAACCGTCGGATTGATATTGCGCGCAAAGAAAACCGTCCCATGCCGGAGGCGCTGAAAGAAGAACCGGAGCTTGAGCCTGACGCCAGTCAAATCCTTGGTTTGGAGCAGGAGACAACGCAGCTGAAACGTGCTCTTGCCACACTCAAACCAGAGCAGCGCGAGGTGATAGAGAAAGCTTACATAGGCGAGCTGACCCATCAAGAAATCAGCACGCAAACCGGCCTGCCACTCGGAACAATCAAATCGCGCATCCGGCTTGGATTGCAGCGGTTACGACATGAACTAAAGGACCTCACACAATGAGTGCCATAACCCATCACGTGCCAGACGCCATTTTGGCAGCCTATGCAGCTGGAAGCCTGCCACAGGCCTTTGCAGTGGCCGTGGCCAGCCATGTTTCCCTGTGCGCGAATTGCCGCGCGGCGCTCGAAGCGCACCAGGCCGTTGGTGGTGTGATTTTGGAAGATACGGAAGCCGTGGCGGTGTCAACCAACTTGAAAGACAGCATTCTGGCTCAGCTCGACATGCCATTCACGCCGGAACCCGTTTACGACCGTAACGGGATTTTTCCTGGACCGGTAATGGAGGTGATGCAGGGGCGGGCGCCGCGCTGGAAAAAGCTGGGGATGGGCGTGCGGCAGGATATTTTGTCAGCTGACGCTCATGGATCGGTTCGATTGCTTTATATTCCGCCGGGACAAGCAGTGCCGGATCACAGCCACAATGGGTTGGAAATGACCCTTGTTCTGCAAGGTAGCTTTAGCGATGAAACTGGTCGATTTGGCGTCGGAGATCTGGAAGTTGCCGACGAAACCGTAGAGCACACGCCTGTCGCGGATCCAGGTGCGGCCTGTATTTGCTTGGCTGCCACAGACGCAAGACTGCGCTTTAATGCGCTTGTTCCGAGGCTATTACAGCCGCTGTTTCGAATTTGATCTCGAAGCCAGTTTTATCGCTATTGAAACCACCGAATATTCGGTGGTTTCTTTTTATTTCAGATACTTAATCACAGAGCCGTGAGGTGAAAATCCAGCAGTGGTAGGGATGCGTACTCCTTGTACGAACCAAGTTCAAAACCGTGCAATTCCTGCACATCGACAAGGAGTAATTCCAGTGACATTGAAGCTAAAGACAACCATCGCCGCCGCCGCACTGAGTGTATCGGCGGCTGCTGCGCACGCGAACACAATCGTCGACATTGCCGTCGGCGATGACCGTTTCTCAACTCTGGTGGCGGCTGTAACTGCTGCTGGTCTGGCCGAGACGCTGTCCGGTCCCGGGCCATTCACGGTTTATGCCCCAGTCAATGATGCGTTTGCAGCGCTGCCCGCCGGTACAGTTGATACGTTGCTCAAACCTGAAAACAAACAGCAACTCACTGATGTGCTTTTGTACCATGTCGATGACCGCAAACTTACGGCAGATATGATCCCTGCTGGATCCAACTATTTCAAACCACTGCTCGCCAGCGAGCGGCTTTGCATCACGTCCGGGCCAGACGGGGTGATGATCGCAGACGGTACGGGAGAAATGGCAAATGTCGTGATTGCGAATATTGAGGCGGACAACGGGGTGATCCATGTTGTCGATAAAGTGTTGCTGCCCGGCACACGCCCAAACTGCCACTGATTGGCAAGCACCTCTGAAAACCAGATGTACACGCGCTCAGCCGGTGATCTTGCGGGATCACCGGCTACAGTGCATTAGGCCACGACCGAACCGGAGAAAAATTGATCATGGCACCCCTCCAGAGAATATTTGTGTCTGACAAAATGCAGACGGACTACAGTTACGAACTGACCGCGCAGACCGGTGAAGGCTTTGCTCCGGATTTTTGTCCTCACTACACGCCAGAAGAGATGCTAAGACTTGGCGTTTTTGAAGGGAAATACCTTTCCGACTGTACCAATGAGTTTCCGGATTCTTGGTTCGCAGAAGCCAAAATCAGCGATCAGCCGGATGTGAGCTTGAACCATTTTGGCATCAAAAGCCGTCAACCGTTGAGTATTTGGCGCGAGAAAGGTTGGATTTACGGGCCAGACCCGCGCGGGTGGTTTCAATGGTATTGCCGATACTATTTAGGGCGCCGACTGGCTGAGATTGACCGAGTTCAAATTGGCCGCTGGAAGGCATTTGCACGACATGCAGGTCAGGTTCGAGCCAATTGTTACCCAGGCGATGTGTTTTGCAGGCCGCGGCAGCGCCAAGCATTACTTCAGTGGTCTTACGATCCCTTCATCTAAGACCTAACGTGCTATTTGCCGCGATAAACAAGGGCATCAGGCAGACAGTCAAACGCGCGGATCACCCAAGAAAATGGTGCCGGGAAATCCGTGCGGAACCGTCGTTTTTGCATGGCTGCCACAACACGCTCTGCAGCCTTTTCCGGTGTCATCAGCATGGGCATGTAAAAGCCGTTTTTTTCGGTCAGACGGGTTTTGATAAACCCCGGATTTACCAACCTCACAGTGACGCCGGTGTCCTTTAGATCAAGCCGCATGGTCTCCGCCAGGCTGATCAGCGCGGCTTTGCTGGCGCCATAGCCAACCGCAGCAGGCAGTCCTCGATACCCAGACAACGAACCAATCAATGTGATATCGCCGTGACCTCTTTCGACAAAATCAGGGACCACCTGTCCCAGAACCCGGAGCGCACCTGAGAAATTGACATCCGCCATTCGCAAGACGGCTTCGCTGTCCCATTGCGTTGTCCGCATGGGCTCATAAACCCCGGCATTGTAGACCACTGCATCAACCGGACCAGCGACCTTCGCCGCCCATTTCACAGCTTCAATTTTGGTCACGTCCAGCGGCACCACCTTTGAATTCCGCATCATTCGGTGCAGGTGATCAAGCCGTCCTGTGTTGCGCGCTGATAGGATCAGCCGGGCACCTTCCTGATCCAACCGTTTTGCCAGAGCTCTCCCCAGACCTTCGCTGGCGCCGATAAGCCAAATCGTCTTCCCGTGAAAGTGGGTCATTTCTTAGCGTCCAGCACATCATGACCGTCGCTGATCAACCGATCCGGCGGGCGTTGTTTTTTGAGGAACGGAGCGCGTTTAAGATACAGGATCGCCGCCTGCCAATGGATCAACGCAAGAACACGCATAGCGCCAAAGGGGCGCCGGAGAGCAGCCCAAACCAGCGACCTGTTGGTTGCCGGTTGACGCGTACCAGTCAGGGTCGCCAGCACCCCCATGTCTTCGTTTCTGAACATGATCCGGATGTCGATTTCGCTGTCGGTCATGCTAAAGTTGAACTGATAGTGGCCGGCGACTTTTTGGAAGGGCGAAACATGCATGCGCTTTTCCGCAAACAGGGAGTCATCCTTGCCAATGGGGCCGAAATCTTCTTTGGCGCAGAAATAGCAATGTCGCTGACCGAAGGTGTTGTTGACCTCGGCCACAAAGGCACGTGGTATGCCATCAACTAAGGCGATCCAGAAACTGACCGGATTAAAATGGAACCACAGGAAATTAGGTTGCGTCAGCAGCAAAACGTGTAGGTTGTCGGCAACAAACCCGCGATTTCGAAGCTCAGAACGGAACCAGTCGGCCCCTTGACCGTCATCCCGTTCGCCGCCATGGCGATGATCCCACAGCGACCACAGATTGAAACGATTGCACGACAGCAGGTGTGGTGTGTCAGCCTCAAAATCGGTCAACACGTAATCCACGCCGTAGGTGAACGCATTTTTGAGCGCACCTCGGCGGGCATGATGGGTTTGAGCCTGAATGTGTTCCAATGTCATGCGAAGGATACGCGCGCGCGCGCCACGTGGATCACTTTATCGAGAATGTCTGCCGAAGAAAAATGATCCGGATGCCAAGGCCTTACGTAATTTCTTCAAAGCACCCTTATGGCGAGGACAGAAATGTACGATCAAACCCATGGCCCGCGGAAACGTATTGCGATTGTCGGCGGCGGAATCTCGGGCCTTTCTGCTGCGTATTATCTGACCCCTTATCATGATGTGACTTTGTTTGAGGCTGCGCCAAGGCTGGGAGGGCACGCACGGACGGTGATGGCAGGAAAGCATGGCAATCAACCCGTCGACACGGGCTTCATTGTCTTTAACTACGCGACATATCCGTTCTTAACGCGTCTGTTTCGCGACCTTGATGTGCCTGTGATCAAAAGTGAGATGAGTTTTGGCGCCAGCATCGACGGCGGCAAGCTGGAGTACGGCCTGAATTCTCTGAGTGCGATAACCGCTCAAAAGGAAAACTTACTTCGCCCACGTTTTTTCAAGATGATTGCCGACATCGTGCGCTTCGGAAAACGCGCAGAGGCTGCGGCGGTGGATGATGAGAAGACCATTGGCGAATTGGTAGACGACCTAAAACTGGGGCAATGGTTTCGGAACAACTACCTGATGCCCATGTGCGGTGCGATTTGGTCAACCCCTGTGGGCGAAGTTGATCAGTTCCCAGCCAAATCTTTGGTCAGATTTTTCCGCAACCATGCGCTTTTGGCTGGCGCAAAAGAGCACCAATGGTGGACGGTTGATGGCGGCAGCATTGAGTACGTTCGGAGGCTGGAAGCAGCGTTGATCGCGCGGGGTTGTGACATTCGAAAGGGAACACCGGTTGCGCATGTGCGGCGGGATGATTTTGGCGTTCACATCAACACCACCAATGGCACGCTGCCCGCTTTTGACGAGTTGATCCTTGCCTGCCACTCGGACCAAACTCTGAAGTTGCTAGGCAACGATGCATCCGGCGAAGAAGCCGCGGCACTTGGCGCAATTCGTTACCAGGCAAATACAGCTGTGTTGCATTGTGACACAAGCCAAATGCCGCGACGCAAGGCCTGTTGGTCCAGCTGGTCTTACCATTCTCAAGACGGCGATATTGGTGTCACTTACTGGATGAACAAACTGCAGGGCATACCAGAAAATGATCCGTTGTTTGTGACCCTGAACCCTACCCGCGAAATTTCGCAGGACGCCATTTACGATGAGGTGCAGTTCCATCACCCGGTTTTTGACAAGGCTGCCCTAAAGGCGCAGCAGCGCATCCGCGAAATACAAGGTCGGAACCATACTTGGTTTGCAGGCGCTTGGAATCGACATGGGTTCCACGAAGATGGCATCGCCAGCGCTATGCGCATTGTGCGTGCACTTACTCCTCCCCATCAAATAGAAGGATCTGCCCATGCGGTTTACGGACAAGGCGTTGAAAACAAAATTCCTATCGACATGCGAGCAACTGCGTGACGGTCAACTAACACTGCGCACGCCCGAAGGCGCCAACTATCAATTTGGGCACTCCGGTCCCGAAGCCGAACTCGTCATTCGTGACTGGGCGGCGGTCTCCGCCATGGCTGCACAGGGTCAAGTCGGCCTTGGGGAAAGCTATGTGCAAGGGTTGTGGGACACGCCGTCAATAGAAGCCTTGATGTCATTAGCAATGCGCAACCGCGACGCGCTCGGTGCTTATGACCATGCCAGTTCATTCAACAAAGCCAAATACCGCATGGTTGATACGGTCCTGCGCAGAAACTCTCGGCGAGGGTCACGCAAAAATATCCGGTCTCACTACGACGTTGGCAACGAATTCTATGCGCTGTGGCTGGACGATGGAATGACTTATTCTTCGGGGCTGTTTTCATCTGGCGACACGGATTTGGCGCGGGCTCAAAGTCGCAAGAACGACCGTATTTTGTCTCGACTCGGAGAGGGAGAAAGGGTTCTAGAGGTCGGCTGCGGTTGGGGAGGCTTTGCAGAGCAAGCCAGTCAAACCGGTCGGGACGTGACCGGTGTCACGATTTCCCACAATCAACACAGCTATGCCGAATGCCGCTTGGACGGGCGCGCGGACATCCAGCTGCGCGACTACCGCGACGTAAATGGCCAATATGACAACATCGTCTCCATCGAAATGGTCGAGGCCGTCGGCGCACGATACTGGCCAGATTACTTCTCCGTCCTGAAACGAAACTTGGCAGAAGGCGGGCGGGTTCTATTACAGGCGATCACCGTCAAAGACAGCTTTTTTGAGACCTACAGAAACTCGTCTGACTACATCCGCCAATATGTCTTTCCCGGCGGCATGCTGCTTTCTGACAGCGTGATTGAACACCAAGCAAAACGCGCAGGATTTGCGGTGCAGGACAGCTATGCCTTTGGGCAGGACTACGCTCAAACCTGTCGGATTTGGGCCCAACGACTATGTGCGCAGAAGCGCCGGATAACAGCGATGGGGTATAACGAAAACTTCTTCCGCAACTGGCATTACTATCTTGAAATCTGCGCCGCGTCGTTCGCGGTGGGACACACCAATGTCGTGCAAGTGGAACTGGCCCATGCATAATCTAACGCATTGGCGCAATGGTGGCGGTGCTCTGCTGCACCGCCACACCATCATCGCCCGATTGAAGCGACGTCAGGACAGCCGGTGATGCACTACCCTCGTGTCAGTCTTTATGCGTTGATGTTGGCCGCAGCAGGCATTCCTTTATACATTCACCTGCCGCGTTTCGCGTCGGTAAACCTGGGAATTGGGCTGGGCACGGTTGGCGCGGTTTTGCTTGCCATTCGGCTGATTGACTTGGTTCAGGACCCGTTGATTGGCTGGGCCATTGACCGCTGGCCGCAAGCACAACGTGGTTTTGCACTTATCGCGGCCTTTGGTTTAGCTGTCGGGTTTCCAATGCTTTTTTCGCTGACCGCCGGACCCAACACCGTGGCCTGGCTCGTCGCTACATTGGTACTTTTGTTTTCATCATACAGTTTGGGCATGATCCTGATGTATGCGCGCAGCACAACACTTGCTGCGACATCTATGCCCCGAGACATGATGACGATGGCAGCTTTTCGCGAAGGCGGCATGTTGACAGGTGTCGTTATTGCGGCAATTGCGCCAGCTGTTTTTGTGGCAATGGGGGCAAGCGGACAAGGTTACCCCGCCTTCGGTGTGTTTTTAGGCGCGCTCGCCGTCACATGTGCCGCGGTCTCATTCCCGATTTGGAAACGTCAACCGGTCGTAGGTAAGCAGATTACGTACTCAGATCTCAGACACTCAGGTGCTTTACGCTTATTAGGCCTGGCTCTGTTCAACAGCCTGCCGGTTGCAATCACCTCCACCTTGTTTCTTTTCTTTGTCGAAGACCGTCTGCAATTGCCTGGCAAAGCAGGACCTCTGCTGATCATGTTCTTTCTCAGTGCGGGACTCAGCTTGCCGATCTGGACAAAACTCAGCCAGCGGCGTGGTCCAAAACAAACGCTTCTTCTTGCGATGCCGCTTGCGATCCTTGGATTTGTCGGGGCCGCGTTTCTTTCAACCGGAGATCTGGTCGGTTTTGCGCTGATTTGTATCGCCTCCGGTGCAGCGCTTGGCGCGGACATGGTGATCTTGCCAACAATGTTTTCTGTCGCTCTCAATCGGGCAGGATTGGAACCCTCGTTTGCCTTTGGTATCTGGTCCTTCGCCGGGAAACTAGGCCTCGCGCTCGCTGCATTCATGGTCCTTCCGTTGTTGGAGCACCACGGTTTCGAGCCCGGAACATCCAACACAGCCTCTGCGCTAGGCAGCCTGAACATCTCCTACGCCGTCATTCCCTGCATCCTGAAGCTGGCCGCATTGGGTCTGGTTCTTACACTTCCATCAGAAGGCTCACCGACATGAAAATTTTGGTTGTTCTTCCTTGGCTGGTTATCCTGGCCATGTTGGCCAAAACGCTGCTTTTTAGTTTTCGGTCACAGTCCCCCGAAGATTATGCCGACACGGCCCCTAAGGTGTCACTGAAATCCCATTTATCTGGCCCGATCATTTCAGAAGGCGTGATCTTTGGGCCAACGGGAAAGGTGACTAACAGCTTTGTTGCCAAAATGGTTGGAGATTGGGAAGGGGACACCGGCACATTGAGCGAAGAGTTCACCTATTCCAATGGCACACGTCAAAGCCGAAAGTGGTTTTTAAAACTGGGTGACGACAACAAGTTTACCGCCACAGCCGATGATATTGTAGGAGAGGCTCAAGGTGTTGTGTCCGGATCCACCATCAAGATGAACTATCAAATTGTCCTTCCAAAGGCATCAGGAGGCCACACCCTGTCAGTCACCGATTGGCTGTACCTCACAGGGAATGGCGTCATCATGAATAGGTCCGAGCTGCGCAAATTTGGAGTGAAGGTCGCAGAGTTGGTCGCCACCATGCGCCCCGCATCCCCACCAGCCAACTTGGTTCCTTAATAGGTCTGCCGTCAGTTACAAGAGGTCGGCCGCTCTCCTGTTTCTTAGAGGGCTCGATGCCGACAAGCCTGCGTTCCTATCTGTAGCTCAAGCCTGAAGGTAGCGGGTCACTGTTCGGATTTGTGTTGATAGTTTTTTAGATGTCCACTTTGGAACAGCCTCATTGCAACAAGCGTGGGATTGCCAGATGTCCTCTAAGGGCCGTTAACAGCACTTTGCAAAGTCTGCTTCCTGCGCATTGCGGCCATTCGTATCTAGTGCGGCATCCTTTGATATGGTGGCTGGGTCAACATCGTGTTGTCGCCGTGGGAGGGAGTGGTGGATCGGAGGATCCACCATGCAAACACCAAACTTACCCGCCATTCGTGCATGTCGCCCTGCCTGGAACAAAGGCCGCATTATCAGGCAGAAACGTCCGCTTTTGCCTAAGCATGTCTGGGCAATCCGTGTGCGCCTGGAAATCGCTGAAAGTCACCGCGACCTTGCTCTGTTCAATCTTTCCATCGACAGCAAACTTAGGGGGTGCGATCTTGTCAAATTGAAGGTGGCTGATGTGTTCGCCGCAGGACAGTTCAAAGAGCGGGCCTCGATCATTCAAAGCAAGACACAGAAACCTGTCCGCTTTGAGATTACCGAGGGAACGCGGAAGTCTATTTTGAGGTGGATGGAAGAGCCGCTAATGATCGGCTCCGAATTCCTATGGCCAGGGCGCTTCCATGAACGACTACACATTTCGACACGGCAATATGCGCAGCTGGTGCGAGATTGGGTGAAATCAATCGGGCTGGAGCCGAGTGCATACGGCACCCATTCAATGCGGCGGACGAAGGTTGCGCAGATCTACCGGAAGACCGGCAATCTGCGTGCTGTTCAGCTCCTGCTTGGACACACCAAGATGGACAGCACAGTCAGATACCTCGGTGTTGAACTAGAAGACGCTTTGACGATTGCCGAGGCGGTAGAAATCTAAATCTCTGGGCCGTCCTCACAGACGGCCCAGAGCTTACATTCACATGCCTCAAAGCGAATGACCGCTTTTACAACCTGAGTTGCGAATTGCGGATCCGATGCCTTCCCAAGATGTTGCGAGGTGATACCGTTTCAACACTTCGCAACATCTTGTAGAACCTTACCCATTCATCTGTTCTGGTTCGGGTTGAGCTGTGGGAATCTTGTCAAACGATCCCAAGATCGCCGCCATTTCGGATTGATCGCCAGATACCGCTGCCAGCCCTCTTTGCACGGCGTCGGCCAATGACATCTGCCGAAGCGCGATTTGTGCCCAGGTCTTACGGTCAAACTCGATGGTCACGTCGACTGTTTCCGGAACGGTTTCGGTGATTTCCACAACACCACGGCGGACATGTACGGCCCAGGATTGCCCCAAATCGGTGAAATTGAATTTGGCGACTGCGTTAACATTAGCGCTACCCACTGGATCCACATTGAATTGCAACAGCTTGAGGTATGTGCCTGGCGGCGTGGACATGACGAGATCAACACCAGGAAGGGTGAAAAATCCGATTTCAGGAGGTTGCGTCCAATCCAGTTTGCCTTCCAGATGCCGCGCGTGTGTCAGAAAGAAATTGCGCGCCTGAATGCCCGCCTGAGCGGTTTGCCCCATGGCTCGCGAGGCGTCGGCTTTCAGTTGACGGGCTTCGCCGTTGGTCGGATCTGCGCCAATAACAAAGCTCATGAGTTTTGCCGTGAGATTGTATTTACCTTGATCGAATACCTCTCTCGCCCGTTCAATGACGGCATCCACACCACCAAACCCTTGGATCATCTCGTTACCAAGTTCTGCGTCTGTTGGTGGGTGTAGGTCAGCGGTGTCTTCGGCAAACCACCCGACGATACCCCGGTAAATGCCCCGGATGTTGTACTCATGTTCGACATATCCAGGATACAGCCACGGGTGCTTGGCAAGATGGTCTGGGATCTGAATAGTCTCTACCATCTGTTCAGGTGTCATACCCTGATTGATAGCGCGAATGGACTGGTTGTAGATGAATGCGTAGTAATCGCGATGTGCGGTCATCACCTCGTGAGCCTCATCGCCGAACAACGGAACGCCGTGGCATCCAACCAGCACAGCAGGCCGGATCGCGCGCATCTTGTCGATGGAAGCGATCATGTCATCTGGCGCACGATAGAAATCTCCGCGCAGGGTGTACATGGAAAAGGCCATCGGCGTGACGTTTGTGTTGTGCAAGACAAGGTCTTGGTCCGGGAAATGCACGATCAGACTGTCCCGTGTGTCGCCAACCGCGTGATGGAAAATAACGCGACGACCATCAATCACCACCTCTTCACCATCGGAAACGGGATGCGTCACCGGCAAATGCCCATTGGCCTGAAGCTCAGGATCGTCAAACGTTGGCTCTGCTGGTCCAACGTAAGCGTCTGGCCCGTCGTGCGGCAAATAGAAGCCGAGTTGAAGACTGGCTCGGCGGAACTGCATGGGGCCAAGTTCACCTGCCGTCAGTAACAAATTCCTGTCGACATCTGGGTGTCCATAGATCGGCAGGTCGGCACCGCGATCTTCGGCATAGGCTCGCGCCCCTGCGGTATAATGGTGGTGGGAATAGATGATCGCCACAATGGGCAACTCTGTGCGGGTGCGCAGCAATGCGAGGATGTCGCGGCCCATTCCGATGTTGCTTCCGGCATCAAAAGCGATAAGCCCGGTCTCGCTCTGCACAAAGGTAAAGTTGCCAAGCATATAGCCGACAATTGACCACACGCCCTCTTGCGGTTCAAAAATCGTCGCCTCATTGGGTTGGCCGGACAGCCAGTCCACATAGTCGCCATTAGCGATACCGCCGTTGGCAAATTCAACACGGTTGTCGTCGAAACTTCCTCGATAGGACATGGGGGGGTGACGTGAGGTATCAGTCGGCGTGAGCTTACTTTTTGCGAATGCATGACCCGCTGTCAATGTGGTGAGACTTGTGGTGGCCATCATCAAGCCAAGGGTTGGCAAAGATTGCAGGAATTCACGTCTTGAGATCATTTCTCTTTTCCTTTTGGGCGACGTCCGACTCTGAACTCGCGCGCGGCAATGTTCTTTGAATTGTTCAGCCCTTTAGCTGTCGAAAATCAAAAATACGTAGGTCATGAAGGCGGCCAGGTGCACTACGCCTTGCAGCGCATTTGTACGTGTCCCGACAAAGGTTAGAATGCTGATCCCGAGCGTCAAGGACAGAAGCACGATCTCCGCACTGCCCAGCCCCAGCTCAATTGGTCGGCCAACAATGCCCGAGGCGATCAACACAGCAGGGACAGTCAAGCCAATGGTTGCGACAGCAGACCCCAAGCAGATGTTGACCGCACGCTGCAGTTGGTTGTTTTTTGCAGCGTCAAGTGCAGCCATAGCTTCAGGCGTTAGGATCATGGCCGCCACAAGGAAACCACCAAGTGCAACGGGCGCGCCCAGCTCGCCAATTTTGAAGTCAACATAGACAGCAAGCATCTTTGACAACAGGACAATGGGCAACATCGCCAACAACAATCCGACAACGTGGTAAGCAACCCCTTTGGGCTCAAGATCATGCGCGGACGAGCCGCCAACGGTTGGAATCTCCTCGGCAGGTTGCCTAAATATCTCCGGTTTCCCCAGGGTTTGATACGTAAGAAATATCCCGTATAGGACCAGAGACATCATCACCTGAAAGACCGTCTGAACCGGTGACAAACCTCCCCCTCCTGCAGAAGTGGTGACGCTTGGGAGCACAAGGCTGGTTATGGCAATTGGAAGCAGCACCACCAAGTACGCGTTCGCGCCTGACAGATTGAAGGTTTGCAACCCGTGCCGCAGGCCACCGATCAAAAGGCTTAGCCCCACAAGGCCGTTCATCACAATCATCAGCACAGAAAACATCGTGTCTCTTGCGAGGGTTGGATTGTTGTCACCATTGAGCATGACTGCCGTGATCAGGGCAACTTCGATGCCAATCACCGACAGGGTCAGGATCAGCGTGCCGAAGGGTTCTCCAAAAATAACAGCGAGGCACTCCGCGTGATGAACAACTCGAAAAACCGTAGTCAGCATTACTGCGAAAATTAACCCGAGCATCACCCAGGATGCACTGGATCCGATAACTTCAGGTTTCAGCGACGCACCAACAGCGGTCATGATCACAAATGTCACCCAGATCAGACCAACCGGCCATTCCGCTTTCAGCGTGTTCCCACCTGCATGAGCCATTTTTCTTGCTTACCTTTTTTCCGTCGGCGTCAGCTCGACACTTGTTGTCGGGATATCTTTATGTTGTGTTTTTTCTGCGTTGGCTGCGGAATGATACCGGATCATTCTCAGCCCGACGAAGGCTGCAAAGGCAGCCATCGTGGCGACCAGAAGCCAGAACAGAGCGAGGTCCCCAATAATGCCCGACACCGTGCTCGCCAAAAGCGGGCCGGAGGCGGCTCCAACCGTGTTCACAAACAACATGGTGACAGATGTTGATGCCACGTAAACCGGAGGAGACCGGTCCATCGCATGGGCCGCCAGCAACGAATACATTGTCAGTAGCGCGCCGCCCAGCAGTAGGAACACAGCAAGCTGTAGCTGCTGCCAGCCCACACTGGCGCCAAGGATGTAGGCAGTCTCGTCTCCAGACCCAAGGATGGCTATGGCCGCGAGCAGGAGAGAAGCGATGATGCTGTTGATCAAGATGATTAGCCGGCGATCAAAAAGGTCCGACAATTTGCCCAACGGATACATGAACATGATGCGACCAAAATACAGAACCCCAATCGCCAAACCGATGTCGGTGGTTTCAATGCCAAGTACAGCGGCTCGGTACGGCACCACGCTCAATAAAGTTGTCGCAACCATGCCCACGACAAACGAACCAACCCAAGCGGTCGGGGAGTCTTTGAACAACTCCTTGATGCGGACATTGGCGACGGCCTTCAGCGGTGGCGGATCGGTACGTGCGGCCGTCAGGAACACGATTGCAATGCAGAACAGCATAGAAATCAGAACAAATGCTTCGTTCAGGTCATCCGGAAGGACCTGAATAAGTAGCTGACTGGCAACCGACATTGTGCCCAGGATAATCGCGTAGATCGCGAGAAGCCTGCCTCGGCTTTCTTTGTCAGCGGATTCGCTGATCCATGCGTCGCCGATGGCAAAAAGACCGGCAGTTGCGACTCCTGTTAAGAAGCGGACCAATAAAAGGAATGGCACCGCCTCACTCACCGAGAAGGCAAGTGTCGAGGCGATGCAGATTGCCGCACCTGCCGCAAACGCCCTGACATGTCCAATCGCGCTCAGCCAGCCTGCGATGTAAAAACAGCCTAAGAGAAACCCAAGCGAATAAAATGCGGGTGCAAGTGCTGCTGCCTCTTGTGAAGCGCCGGTCTCGGCAAAATAGAGAGCAACGAGCGTGCCGGAGGCGGCGGTGACAAGTTGAACTGCAGCCATTGCAACAAAAAGCGATCGCAAGGTCAGCAGTCTTTCTTTGAACGGGTCCATCTATTGCTCTTATTTAGGGGGCGTGTTGTTGGGAACCAAAGCCGCGGAGGCTGCGCTTGGGCAGCCGTCACGTCATTCAGGAGTATGGCATGAGAAGCTATCGGCGACATTGGGATCGCCATTGCCGTCGTAGGTGACAATGGATGGATGTGCGCAGATGATACGTCCCCCTCCGGTCGCCTGGCGTGTGAGCGGATCCACGAATGGGGCGTGGAGTTGATCTGGGGCAACGCCCGAGTCGAGCCAGTCTTCCAATGCGGCGATGTAGTTGGTGCCGTCCGGGCCGGGACCATTTGCGCAATGCGTTACCCCCGGCCGAATGAACAAGCGCACATCTTCGTGCGCTGTCGCGTCAAAGTTCAAGACATCCTCATAGTAATCGATGGTTCCGAAAGCTGACAGTGATCCATCCATCCACCCATTGTCGAGGATGAGCTTGCCACCTTTGGCCCGGAACCCAGAAAGGTCAGGACTATTCGCATCAAGCGTTGTGCTCAGACGTGCAGCGTGAAAAGCAAAATCAGCAAAATCATACCCCTCATAGCTCCATTCGGGATCGCTGTAGAAGAAGTACTTCATCATCTGCGTTGCGAACCCCCAAGTGGCATTGGGAATGGGAGGCATTTCAAATGCATCACCGTCGCTTTCACCTGGGTGGAAGTCGAGGTCATTACCTTCGACAAACCCTCCGGTGGTCCACATCGACCATCCGAGCGGGTTGCCAGGCAGCTCAGCGCCCATCGGCATACCTGGCCAGGATGTACCGCCAAATTCCACCTCACGAAAAAGATCTTCGGCCACTCGAACTTGATCTTCTGTTAGGCATTGGTTGCTGCCCCCCTCACCGCATTGAAGGCTTGCGACCTCAAAGTCACATTGCCGCGGGTCGTTCAGGATCCCATCCTTCAGCCCGTCTATTGTGTCGCACCTCGCCATAATCGCGTTCCCAATCAGGGCCTGAGCCTCGCCATCAATGACAGGAGCGGAGATTTGGGTCGGGTCGGGAAACATGTTCATAGCGTCATAGGTCCAGCGACCGGCCATTTCCCTGGTCCAATAATAGGCTGGCGCCCCGGCATAGATCCCCTCAAATAATTCTGGAGAACGTTGCGCTACCATCATCGCTTGCCCACCACCGCGGGAACATCCTACGAAGAGATTTCTCTGGATATCGTCCCCATAGTACTCTGCAATGATTGCTTTGGAGGTGACGGCCGTCCGGTGCACCGCCTGAAACCCGAAATTGACCTGCCGCTCCAGATTATTAAGGGCCCAGGAAGCGACAATGTTGTTGCCTTTGTGCCCAGTGTCTGTCGTGACGGTCGCCCAGCCGTCGGTAAGGATATTTGCCATCCGCAAAGCTGCGTTGTTGAAATCGCCAGAGAAGCCACCCCCACCGCCCATGACGAACTTGCCATTCCAGTCATCCGGCAAAAGGAGCTCAAACCCTGTCTCGGTCCCAAGTTCCCCAACCACACGGCAATGAGGGGCGGGAGAGGTCACAGTCTCTGCGGTTAGGATCCGAACATCGGGCACAACTGGGATGTCCGCCGCATTACATTCACCAGCCATCGCCTCAGAAGTCAGAGCAACACAGACAAGAGACAAGCTCGCCGCGACGTTTATTGGTTTCCTACGACGCATATTGAGGCTCCTTTAGAGACAATGATTGGCGTGTTGAGTGGGTTCCGATGGACGTACAAAGTAACGAACTACTACAACCGCCGTGAGATGTTGGCCTTGCAGAAATACATAAAGATCTCAAGGCCATTGAGAAAGCAAATACATGCGTCTGATTTACGCCTTCAATTTGAGGGCCCTGAAACAGCCGGGCCGAGTGTCGACCCTGACTTTGAACTTGTTGTTGGAATAATGGAACGGTTTACGGGCCAACAGATGGTACGCACCATTAGAAAACCCACTGCAACTCTCTCGCTTTGACTGGCATGCATTTCTGATAGTCGCACTTTCACACCCCCTGAAGTCATGTCACTATGACCCAAGCAAACGAGCAAATGGACAGGATGATGCCAAGACTTAAAGAGACCAGAGTCTTTCAAAAACTGCTTGCCCTAATTGTGCTTGTCTCCGGCTCAGCCGCAGCTCAGGCGGACAATCAAATTGTCCTATCCAAAGGCGGCACAATCTATGTTCCGGCCTTTTCACAAGTCGCCGTCAGCGATTCTGAGCAGCAGCCCTTGGCAGCAACTTTGGTTGTTCACAACGTCGATACCCGAGAAAAGATCAAGCTGACGGACGTGCGGTACTATAGCAAGGATGGTACTCTGTTACGCGATTTTGTCGATGAGCCTTTCCCGCTATCCAGCTTTCAATCGAGTGACTACGTGATTGGCATTCGCGAAAACACTGGCGGAACCGGCGCTAATTTTGTCGTCAGGTGGGAGGCGCCGTCGATGGTCGTTGAACCAATGGCCAACGCCCTGATGGTCGGCGGAACCGGCACTCAGGGGTTGTCTTTTCAAACAAGTGGTAAAGTCATCGAGCGCCATCAATAGCCAACATAATTTAGCCGGCAGCAACCAAGCTTCGAAATGTGCCATCCGGCAACCGAGCCCTACCTTTAGCTATTTGACGTTCTAATTCGGAGAAAACCCAGACATGATGGGAGACGCAGAATTTGTCTTTGTTCTGATCGCGGTCGCCGGGGCAATGATGGCAAGCAATCGGGTGCGATATGATCTGGTTGCTCTCATAGTAGTAATCGCGCTGATTGTGTCTGGTGTGCTGACCTCGGATGAGGCGTTGTCCGGTTTTGGCAGTCCCGTTGTCATAATGGTTGTTGGGTTGCTCATTGTCGGCGAAATGCTGGAACGCACCGGCATCGCGCACACCATTGGCAACTTGATCTTGGGATATGGAGGGCGCAGTGAAACACGCTTAACCATATTGTTGATACTCGGAGCCGCATTGCTCGGCAGCGTGATGAGTTCTACTGCCGTGGTCGCGATCTTCATTCCGGTCATTCTGAGGATTGCGGCCGACACCGGATTGCAACAATCCCGGCTTTTGCTCCCGATGTCTTATGCCGCATTGATTAGCGGGATGCTCACGTTGATCGCAACGCCACCCAACCTTGTTGTCAGCGATAGCTTGCAAGAAGCCGGTTACGAAGCGCTCGGCTTTTTTAGCTTTTTCCCTATCGGGCTGGTCGTTTTGATGTCCACCATCATCTACTTCTTGGCCTTTGGTCGCAAGCTTCTAACCGGGTTTGCACACGACGCCAGTGAACAGACAATGGGGCGAGCCAAGAACCGGCAATCCACACTGCAGTTTCTGGACGACTACGCTCTACTGGACCAATTCCACCTTGTCGAAGTGGTCTCGAAGCCAAGAGCCGACCTTGAGGCGATTTTTCGTGACAGTGAAGCCAGGGTTCTCGCGCGTAGTCGTCCTTCGAACCAGCACAGTCAATCGGATGCCTTTGTCCCCGGAATGGAGCTTTTACCTGGCGATCAACTCCTGATTTCCGGGACGCGGGATGAACTGGGCAAAGTCTCAGAACTTTCGTCATTTAAATATCTCGGAGCTGTGACCGAGGCCACCGGCCAATGGCGGGAGTCTGTTGGCGTGGCTGACATTCTGGTGCACCCAGAGGCGGCTATCCTTGGTAAAAGCGTAAAGGAATACGCTTTCCGTGACACATATGGTGTCGATGTAATTGGCGTTCTGCGTGGCGGCGAAACTTTGGCGGATCCTTTTGGCACCAGCCTCAAAATCGGGGATTGTTTGCTGATCGCGGGGCCAACGGAGGAGATCGATGCCTTTTTCGACAGAAACCATGATTTTGTACTGCTTCGGGTCCCTAAAGAGCGTGAGGAACGTCCGCTTGTTCCTAACAAATTCCTGACGTCCTTGTTGATCTTGGCCGGCATGGTCGCGTTAAGCGTGTCGGGGGTCGTCCCGGTGGTCGTGGCCGTGATTCTGGCTGCTGTTGCTGCAGTGCTATGTCGCACTATTTCCGCTGATCGAGCGTATCGTTCGATTCACTGGAGCAGCATTGTCCTTGTAGCTGGCATGCTGCCTTTGGCCGATGCGCTTCAAAAAACGGGCGGTGCTGACATGGTTGTTGAGGCCTTGCTGGAAATCGTCGGTGACGGACCGCCACAGATGATGATGGCGATGCTCTTTGCGGTGACTGCCGGATTGGGATTGGTATTGTCCAACACCGCCACGGCCGTATTGGTCGCACCTGTTGCGATAGCCGCAGCAGAGACGCTTGACGTATCTCCGTACCCATTTGCTATCTGTGTTTTGATGGCGGCATCCGCAGCTTTCTCGACGCCAGTCTCAACACCGGTGGTAACGTTAGTTGTTGCCCCAGGCGGGTACAAATTCTCGGACTTCCTGAAAATTGGACTGCCCCTTACGGTTTTGACTGGGGTTATCTCAATCATGGTTTCACCGCTTATTTTTCCTCTGTAAGGGCTGTTGAACAGAGACGCGGTGGAGCTTGGCTGCTTGTTAAGCACCGTTTTGGTTTTGCCAGCAGCTGCAAGTGGATCACCTCGCGTTGAAGCGCTGAGTCTCACTTAGAGCCGTCATTCGCTCAAAATGCAGCGAAGGTCCGTTTTCCGCCGACTGCGACTGCGTGCTTGCGATCGGTCAGCGGGGAGGCAGCCCGACTTGGGGTGGAAGCGGCCTCCTTGTTTAGGATGAGCCTTCAACAAAGTACGACCGTTTCCCGAAGGCTAGAGAAGAGAGCGCTGCTTCACCGATACCGCCCCTATTCCAGCACGTCCTCCCCATCGCGCGCGGCGGCACGTCGGTCGGCCAGCCGTTTGGCGTAGTTGTATTCTTTGGACCCGCGTTCGAAGCGGCTTTCGTAATAGTCGAGAACCATTGACTGTACCTCGGCCGTAAACTGGGTTCCAGCACAAAGCCCTTCGATCGTGCTGCGGCGTTGCTCGTCCGTCATTTTGGCATAATAGGTTTCTTTGACTTGAGGCCTCGCATGTCCAAGGTTGAGAGAGAAAGCCCTTTCTTCTTTCCGTGAGCTCGTCAGTTCGTTTCCTAGGTAGACCAGTGTGTCGCGTGCAGAGTGCGGTGTGCAGCAGCGATCAATCAGGGCCGTGGCTGCCTTGAAAGCTTTGCCTACCGCGGCGGACGATTGCATGGGGAGCACCGGGGCGGCGCCGGGGGCGCGATGGCTCAGATCATCAAAGCTGGGGATGACTGCGTCATCCTCGGCAAACCCCAGGGCCCCAAGTTCGGTCAGCCAATCACCGAGGACCTGCTGGAAGGCTTCCGTGCGAGGGAAGAAGAAACTGCGAAAGCTCTTGCCGTTCTTGGCCCGCATTTCGGTGGCGTCTTGTAGCATTTCCTTCTTCTGCAGGTCGATGTGCTTCAGGCGAAGCGTGGTAAGGGCCGCTGCACGTAGTCCGCAGGTATAGGCACAAGCAATGATGGCCCGGTCTCGACGTTCTGCGATCGTGCTGCCGGGCATCTTCGCCAACATCTCTTCCGCTTCTTCGATCGTGAGATAGTCCCGGTCTTCGCGCGGCAGTGTTTTTGCGCGCACCGCTTTGGGCAGCTCAAGATTGAGCAAGATGTTCTGACTGAGACGCTTATAGCCATCCTGTATGCGAAGCCATTCGAAGAACTGACGCACTTGAGACGCGTGATGGCGGATGGTGGAGTTGCTCAAGCCACCATCCTCCTTAGGGGTTTGACCCAGCTTGACCAAGTGGTCGCGGAAGGCGGCCGCGTCCGTCGGCGTGACCTTGTCGAAAGCTTTTCCGCCAATATGAACCTCTAACATACGGATGCTGCGCAGGTGCGCTCGGACGGTCACGGTTTCGAAGCGCCCGGCATAGGCTTGCCACCTATGCACGATCCGGTCATTCGTCAGATAACAAACCGTGCCGCGAGATGTGGGAAGGTTCTCGATAACAGTTGGGGAGTCACCATTACTTTCGTCTATCAAGGCCAGGCTGGTACCTGACATGACACATTTTTTGAGGCTGTCGTATTCTGTCGCTTTCAGTAACTTCGACACATTTGCGTCGCAGTTTGGGCAGATGCCTTGCGCCATCGGAACGTCCGCTAGGGTTGTGCGGAACGTGACGGAATGCGGGGCTGGATAGCCTGCGCTGTCGCAGCTCAAACAGTTGAACTCACCTTGTTTCAGCTTTGCCCGCTGCTTGCGTTTCTGCCCATCGTGATAGCGTTGCAGCTCTGCGCCACGGAAGACATACGGAACCTGTTCATCCGATTTTAGAAGCCCCGACTTAATCCAGTCAGTCACGGCATTGCGCCGCACATCATAGATCTCGCACAGCTCCTCGACCGAGAAGACCTTATCCTGGCAAACCTTTATCTTGTAGTGCGCCCGGGTCATTTCTCGGTCTTCGAACGACAGATCTCCTGAAGAGGCTGCGGCGGCGTGACCGTAAGCGCCTTCTCAAATGCAAGCAGGCTCGACAAGCGCCAGCGCGTGCTGTTTGGGGGCAGCTTGACCGGGGCGGGCAGATGGCCCCGGTTGACGCGCTTCCACACTGTTTGACGGGCAATGCCGAAGCGTTCAGCAACCTCAGTGTCTTTCATATAGCGCTCACCGACACCGAGGCTGCCAGCGTTATGGCCTTCAAGTGCCGCCAGCTGTTGTGGAGGCAAGTCTTGAGGGCCAGTTTGGGTCTGCTTCTGATCACTGTCCCGACGGCGAATGGGTGCAATCGGTGCCTCAACGCGAACAGGGGGATCCGCGAACAGATCCCCCATTGCCGAATTGTCACTGTGTTTAGCCATTGGCGCCTCCCATGAGGCGCAAGCAGCTCTGAGGCAGGGAAGAGGCGAGCACCCGCTTCATTACGCGCCCTCCCTCAGGAGCGCGCGGATGTCACCAACACGCCAGGCTGTGGTGCGCGGGCCAAGGCGCACCGGCTGGGGGAAACGTCCGGCTCGGACGCCAGCCCACCAGGTCGAACGAGACACCGGTACCGGGCCGTTGGGATGCAGGATCTGCTTTTCGCGCAGCAGCGCGTCATCGGGAAGGTCGTCAAAGTGCATGGTAATCCATCCATGTGTGTTAAGGATGGTCCAAGGCTGACGAAGCCCGGTTATGTGCAGGGTGGATCCACTTAGTCCATCGTGGATTCACGATGCGTTTCATATTTTTAAGGGGTCAAACTGCCCCAATAGTCGCGGTCGACATGCTCCTCACTGGCTACCTTTAGCAGCTTCCGCACCGTTTGCGGGCCCAGAGCGCAGCCAAGTTCGACGGATTTATCGGCAATCTGCTTGGGCACATCGGATCTATTTTGCCGCGGGTCGTAACTGTGGCCGTCGACGGCACAGGCAATAAGGGCCTTCTGCAGGGTTGCGATCCGGAGTGTACTTGCCGATTTTTGGGTTCGACTGCCTTGGTCTCTGGAACCGGAGTCTAGTTTTTGCTGCAACTCCTTGAGCTGCTCATCTCTTTCCTGGAGCTGCTGTTGTAGATCTGCGTTCTCGGCGGACATTTCCGCCAATTTAACGGTCTCCGACTGTTGTGAGCTTTGATCAACCAGGCCGGCTGCTCGATGCCAGGCTGGAGACACGTAATAGCCCCGTTGTTTTAGCCAGAGCAGGTAGTCTTGAGCAGGGGACTTCTTGCCGATCTCCCCGATCTCCATCGCCCGCTCAAATATTCTGAACCTGTCTTCGCGCTCACGGATTGTCTCGCCGGTTTCCGGTGCCTCTCCGCGCCAGCCGTCTGTGGTGAACGGATCAAAGTTCAAGGACAGATCGATTGCTTCCCGAGCGGTCCAAAAAGGCTTGCGAGCCCACTTCCCGATGAGCCGCCGTTCCTGCTGAAGGTACTGTTCGGAGAGCATTTCCCGCCGGTGATGGGCAAAGTGCTGCCCGTCATATCCGATTGGGCCTTCTGGGGTGATGGCCAGCCACCAGTCTGTATGGAAGGGAATATTGTTTCGCTCCGCCCACCAAAGCCAGTCACTCGGGGCGCCAAACCGTTCGCCAGACCGTTTCGCGCGTGCCAGCAACACTTCGTGAGACTGGAGCATTTCCGAAGTATCATCGGTGTCAGGTGCGGTGCCCAGCGCGAGCAGGAGGGCTTCTTCTAAAGCCCAGTGGCTCTGGTGAATCCAGGCCTGCATCAATTGCTCGGTTGGTCGCGCTGGCATCTTTTCGCAATCAGTCATGTTCCGGCCTTTTGGTTTTTAAAGTATCCAGATGGTCCGCCCACCACTGCGCCAACTCAACCCGTTCGCTCCAATACTCGCCACGTGCGTAAGCGCGGCGGATTTCATTTTTCTCGACATGGGCAAGGGCGCGTTCGATGGCATCAGGATGCCAGCGGCCGGATTCATTGGCCAGTGTGGAAAACATCGCCCGGAACCCATGCGCCGTCATCTCTTCCTTGCCATAGCCCATGCGGCGCAGGGCGGCGTTCAGAGTGTTGTCACTCATGCAACGCCGCGAAGAGCGTACGGATGGGAAGAGGAGCGCACCCCAGCCGGTGAGAGTACGCAGCTGTTTCACGCACTCAAGCGCCTGATGCGACAGGGGCACCGCGTGAGGGCGGCGCATCTTGGCGCGATGGGCAGGAACCGTCCAGACCGCCTTAGCCCAGTCGATCTCTTCCCACTCAGCCATGCGCAACTCACCGGGGCGCAGAGCGGTCAGCGACAGCAGCTGTAAAGCCAGGCGGGTTGAGGTTTGTCCGGAGAAGCCATCGATGGCACGAAGTAAGGCGCCAACCTGCGTAGGATCTGTGATTGCCGCCCGGTGACGGACCTGCGGTCGGATCAGGGCGTCCTTCAAACCATAGGTCGGATCATTGTCGGCCAGGCCCAGCGCGATGGCATATCGAAAGACAGCCCCAGCGGCAGAACGCATTCGAATAGCACTTTCGTGATTGCCCTTGTTCTCGATCTTCTTCAGGGGAACCAAAACATCTCGTGCTGTGATTTGGGAGATGGGCATTTGCCCTATATCGGCGCCGAGCAGGCGGTGGAACCATTCGGCTTTGGCAAGTGTAGTTTCTGCCCGGCCTTCAATGCGCTTCTTTTCGAGCAGTTCTGCGCGATCTTGGCGAAGGTCTCGGTTTGCTCAGCTGCCGCCTTCGCTTTCTGATCTTTGCGCACGCTCGAGGGATCTTCGTCGTTCGCGATCAAACTGCGGGCCTCATCCCGTTTGCGCCGTGCATCGGCCAAAGTCGCCTCTGGGTATTTGCCCAGCGCCAGAAGCTTCTCTTTCCGCAGCCAGCGGTACTTAAAACGCCAAAGTTTCGACCCGTTCGGCTTGATCAGCAAGTAGAGCCCGTCGAAGTCGGCTTGCTTGTAGGGCTTCTCCCTAGGCTTCAGAGCCCGAATCCGTGCGTCGCTTAAAACCGGCATGGGGGTACCTTCCAGATGTCTCATGACACGTACCCCAGATCGGTACCCCGCTTTGGGGTAGATTGTAGCGCACGTGGCAGGACATCTCCGGACAAACCAATAGCGAAAATCCTGCGAATACAGGCTACTGACGGATCAATTTGGATGCAACTGGATGGTAAAATGGTGCCCAGGGGCGGAATCGAACCACCGACACGAGGATTTTCAATCCACTGCTCTACCCCTGAGCTACCCGGGCACGGGAAGGTTTGTCACCTTGGGTGCAGGCCTTCTATGTCAGCCAACCGGGGCTGTCCAGAGGAATTCGACAAAAAATTCAATGCAATCTCGATGACTGCTTTTCCATCGCTTCCAGCGCCTCAATTGCCTCTTCAGGGTCGTGCGAGGGGACCGCATACTCCCCTCCAAACCACTTACCCAAGTCAATGTCTGCACAGCGTTTGCCGCAAAACGGACGATAGTCGTGGACACTCGCTTTCTTGCAAATCGGGCAGCTCATGACAGCACTTCTGCCAAGGGAGCACGGGCGTTTTTGCGTTGCAATTCAAAGTGTCCCAGCGGCGTCCAACCCACCAAGGTTGTGTCGATGGAATCACGCTTAAATGCAGCGCGCAGGGTGCTCTCGAATCCACGGCGATCTTTCTTTGGCATAGGGGCAAGATCGAGCACGATCTGCCCGCCAAGGCCGCGCACGCGCAAGGCACGGGGTAAAGCTTTGGCGACGGCAAAATTGGCTTTGGTGCCGGCGGCCGGCGATGTATCTCTGCCGGTGTTCACATCCACAGCAACCAAGGCACGGGTTGGCTCGACAAACATGTTTACGCCTCCCCCCAGCGGCACTAGGGCGCCACGCGCCTCTTCCAGTGCATCCAGCACGCCGTGTGTTTCAAAGCTGCCAGCACTGGTCACCACGTCTGCAGGCTCTGACCAATCACGCCAAGCCGCGATATGAGGACCATCACCGTCACTCAATTTCGCTGCCGGACCTTCGGCTTGTGCCAACACTTGCGCCGCCAGATCCAGCGTCTCAGCGATGTCTTCAGCCACATCCGCATCATCTGCCTCAGCGCAGGCGGATCGCAGAATGATGCCACTGTCAGGACTCTCAACCACCTCATGCGCCACGCCAAGCAACGCATCGCGCCGGTCATCATCCCGGATCGAGCGGCTGACGTTCACGCCCGGCGCCCCCGGGGTGACAATCGCATAACGGCTTTTGAACAACACCTTTTGTGTCACGGGAATCGCTTTTCCAGGCTCGGATAAACCGGTCACCTGCACCAAAAGCACATCCCCCGGAGCCAAGCCTTTGACTTGCCGTAAGAACGCGGCCCCATCAGGGGTTTGAAGGAACATGCCCCCCTGCCCTTTTACAGGTCGGTCCGCCACCGCACGGTAAATCGTCCCTACACGTGGCGCGCCACTGTCAATCAACAGGTCATCGAGCTGACCATCCACCATCAAAGCCGCCGCTTCGCGGCCTTCGATGTGGTCCAAAATGATCTGACGTCCCTTCATGTGCGTTCCTTATAAAGAGGGTATCCGGCTGCCTGCAGCAAGCCTGATGTTTCGGCCACAGGCAGGCCAACAATGCCGGTAAATGAGCCAGAAATCCACGGAATGAAGGCCCCGGCGGGTCCTTGAATGGCATAGCCGCCCGCCTTGCCCTGCCAATCATTGGTGGCCAGATAGGCATTTAACTCTACGTTGGACAGGCGCTTCATCTTCACCGCGCTCACCACATCGCGCTCAAACAACTGATCCCCTTTGCGCACAGCCACCGCCGTGATCACCCGGTGCCGACGGCCAGACAGCGCCAAAAGGAACTCGGCCGCCTCGGCGGCATCTTTTGGTTTGCCCATGATGCGGCGCCCCAGCGCCACAGTGGTGTCAGCGCAGAGCACAACATCAGAGGCATCTGCGTTTACTGCCAGCGCCTTTTCGCGTGCAATCCGCACACAATAGGGGCGCGGCAACTCAGCTTTATGGGGATCTTCGTTGATGTCAGGGGGGCAAATATCATCCGCCTCAACCCCGATCTGTGCCAACAATTCTTTGCGGCGCGGACTGCCCGAGCCAAGTATCAACCGCATCCCGGACCTCTTAATGCCAAAAGGCGGCCCACGTTGGGGCCGCACAGTGTCTTGATGTAAGTCGCTTATTTGAAGCGATAGTTGATCCGACCTTTGGTCAGATCATAGGGTGTCATCTCGACTTGAACCTTGTCGCCAGCCAGAACCCGGATGCGGTTTTTGCGCATCTTGCCTGCCGTATGTGCGATGATCTCATGGCCGTTTTCCAGCTCGACCCGAAACGTCGCATTTGGCAGGAGTTCCTTCACGACACCGGGAAATTCGAGCAGTTCTTCCTTCGCCATGGTTTCTCCTTATAGATAGCGCCCGCAGCATATTGCGGGACGTGCGCTTAAATGAGGGCATTTTCCCTTTTTTTCAAGGGCCAAAACCAAAAGATGCCGATTTATCCGTAGATATCTCGGCAAACCTTCCCATTAACCAGCAATTGGCTGGTGATCGGGCAGGCGGCTAAGCCATGCGCCTGCTTGGGCTTCATACCTGCGCCAGCCTCGAGCGCTGCCCTTATATATTCTCTTACGAACCTGTTCTTGTGACGCCGTGCGGACCACATTTGCGCTATCCTGCGGCGCTAGACAGGCCTCCTGCCAGTTCAAACCAACCGATTGAATCAGATTTGGTATCTGCAGTTCTGGGCTTTCCACCAGCGCTTCGTAGTCCACATCGATTATGCGGCCGGGAAACCGCTCTCGCCAAAACGCCATCAGATCTTGATAGAGTTCGAATTGCCGAATCACAGTTTCAGTATCGTAGGAATAGTCCAGCAGGTCTGTGCTAAAGTAGTTTCGGAAATTTGACCAACAACATGCGCGAGGATCCCGATAAACGTGCACAATTCGGGCGTTCGGCATCGCCATGGCTATATGTCCGATCATTCGATAATTGTCCGGCATCTTGTCCGTGATAAACGGCCGTGTACCGGATTGACTCAGGCGTGCCATATAGGCCTGAGCCCAACGAGATGCCTGATCAGCATCAAATGTCTGCCCAATCAAGCCCATCTGATTGGCCAAAACCGTCAAATAGCTCAGTTCACCACGTTGTTTCACATCCGAATGTCGCCCAAGTATTGCCTCTGTCAAGGACGTACCGGATCGAGGCATGCCCAAAATAAAGATCGGGGTCACGCCTCCGTCTTCATAGTGGCAATTGATGTCACTCTGATCTGCAAATTGGCTTTTGATGCGCTCAAAAGCCCGCTCGGTATCGTCCATTTTCCAAGTGGTGCCCTCCAACCGCAACGCGTTGGCAATTAAAAGATTTTCATAAGCATCGTCATATTCTCCGCGCGCCTCGTGCAAGTCCACTTTGGCAAATCGAAAGTGCATTTCGTCATACTTGGAATGTTTGCGACCTAGCTGTTGGTCCAGCCTCTGGGAGAAATCCTCAATCTGCTCGATGCGCTTTTTGCTCGCAAAGTTCGAATACGAAATACTGTATCCTGGATCGAGATCCATCACCAAGCGCCACTGCGCATTCGCCTCTTCGGTACGACCAAGAGCATTTAGGGCGATAGCGTAGTTACTTAGGAACGCCGAACTATCTGGCCGTAGCGCCAAACCCGTTTCCAAGAATCCCACGGCGGCTTTAAGCTCTCCCAGCTCGTAGGCTGTCTTGGCGCACTTCATCAAATGCTCCTGGTCGTCTGGCGCCAGTTTGTACGCGATTTCGTAACACTGTAGCGCCAGCACATCTTGCCCGGTTCGGCCAAACGCTTCACCAAGGTCCGATGCGTAGGCCGCTTCTTCTGGTGCGTATTTGAGAGCATCACCTAGCAATATAGCTGCCTTATCGACATCTCCCATCTCTAACAAACAACGCCCCAGCCCGTTGAGCGCTGCCGCGTGGGTTGGGTTTTTCTTGAGGTAAGAGACAAACAATGGAAGTGCCATTGACCAGCGCCCAACTTGCGCTAACGCCTGCGGTAAATTCAGCGGTGCTGCATCGTCTGCCTCGGCTAGCTGCACCGCTTTTGACAACAGCTCATCAGCAGAAGCGCTTTCGCCCAATTTTTGCGCCGAAAATCCGGCCAGCGCATGCAATCCAACATGACCTGGTTGGGCTTTGATCGCCTTCTGTGCATGGAACATGACCTTGCGGAATTCGCCTTTGTCATAAAGCGATTGAATCACGTCGAGATCAGATACTTTGTTCTTTGAAACGCCTGACAACTTCTGCGGCATGATGAATCCCTTGCTAAACACACCGCAAGGGTCTCAAATTATGGCAAACAAAAGGTTATCAGGCGCGCATTCAGCAAAGAAATTCGCCTACCCCCAACGCTCCCGCAGGTAAGCCACGATCTCGTCACGCGCGATACGATAAGCGGTCAGCTTGGCCTCTCGCCCATCCCCGGCCTGTGCACCACTAGGATCAGTGACTGGCCAAAACTCCAGTTCCAGGTGATCAAACCGCGTCAACTCTTCTGCTTTACTGCGACTCGCCGGGGTCAGTGCCACCACTATGTCAAAACTAGACAAGTCATCGCCAAGCTTTTCCATCTCTTCAAAACTGCGCGTGCGGTGGCGGTCCAACACCACGCCTATCTCCGAACAAACCGCAATCGCAAACCCATCAATCTCCAGATCGCTGCGAATGCCCGCGGATTGCACATAGACGTTTTGGCCATAGAACTTTTTCATGATGCCTTCTGCCATGGGCGAGCGCACCGCGTTTTGGTCACAGCAGAACAAAACCGACTGAGGCAATACCTGTTTCTGATCTGCATCCGTCACCAACATCAGCCCCCGAAGTGCAAAACGCAAATCAAGGTAAACAGGCGCCTTGCGGTGTCCGTGTCGATGTCCGCTTTGCCTTCAAGCCGCTCCTGGAGCACCCGCGCCCCTTCGTTGTGAATGCCACGTCGCGCCATGTCGATGGTCTCAATCTGACTGGGTGGCAGGGTCTTCACCGCGTCAAAATAGCTCTCACATATCGCCCAATAGTCTTTCACCACCTGTCGAAATGGGGACAAGCTCAGATGGAATTCCGCAGCTTTCTCGCCAGCCTCGGTGGTGACATCAAACACCAATCGCTTGTCGCGGATTGATAAATCCACAGAAAACGGCCCGTCCGGTGCCACGCGATCATCGCGTTTGGGCAACGTAAAGGTGTTGTCTTCCAACAAATCAAAAATGGCCACCTTACGTTCCTGATCAATCTCCGGTGTTGGAGGTGGCAGGTTGCGGTCGTCAATTTGGATGTGGCTGATCCGGGACATGTCAGTCTCTTGCGTTTTTGCGATGCAGCATGAGTAGCGCAATGCCCCCCGCTTTGTCCATGTGTTGGCACAGATGCAAATTGCGCCCCTAAGTGCGGGTCAGGGTTTCCAAACAATGTGCTGGGACAAAGCCCCCTACTCGTTCAACGCATCCAGCCGCGCACGCACGCTCAGGCCATGCGCTTCCAAGCTTTCCGACGTTGCCAAGGCCTCTGCAGCAGGCCCAATGGCCTTTAGCGCTTTCGGGGTCATCTTGGACAACGTGGTACGCTTGATGAAGTCCATCACCGACAGGCCTGAACTGAACCGCGCGGAGCGTGCAGTGGGCAGAACGTGGTTTGGCCCGCCCACATAATCGCCAATCGCTTCCGGGGTGAATTGCCCCAGGAAAATGGCGCCCGCGTGGGTGATTTTCTCAGACAACGCGTCCGGGTCCACCACACATAGCTCCAAGTGCTCTGGCGCAATCCGATTTGAGAGCTGCGCCGCCTGTTCAAGATCTGACACAGTGATCACCGCGCCAAAATCCCGCCAGCTGGCCCCGGCAATCTCGCGGCGCTCAAGCGTTTCCAGACGTTTATCAACCGCTGCCGCCACCGCTTTTCCAAAATCTGCATCATCGGTGATCAGCAACGACTGCGCACTTTCGTCGTGCTCGGCTTGGCTTAACAGGTCCAGCGCAATCCAATCAGGATTGTTGTCCTTGTCCGCAATCACCAAAATTTCGCTGGGGCCCGCAATCATGTCGATGCCCACTTTGCCAAACACCCGCCGTTTGGCCGCCGCGACAAAGGCATTGCCCGGCCCGGTGATTTTATCCACCGGCGCAATGGTATCGGTGCCATAAGCCAGCGCCGCGACAGCCTGCGCCCCGCCAATGCGATAGATCTCGTCCACACCCGCCAGCCGCGCTGCAAGCAGCACCAAAGGATTGGCCACCCCATCCGGGGTCGGGACCACAATCGCCAAGCGTTCCACACCTGCAACTTTTGCGGGGATCGCATTCATCAGAACAGAGGATGGGTAGCTGGCCAGTCCACCTGGCACATAGAGCCCGGCAGCAGACACCGGTGTCCAGCGCCAGCCCAATGTGGCACCACTCTCATCGGTCCAGCTTTCGTCATTTGGCATCTGCCGCGCGTGATACGCTGTCACCCGCTCTGCAGCCAATTCCAATGCGGCACGATCAGCGTCATTCACCTGCGCACAGTAGGCTTCTATCTCTTCTTCGGAAAAGCGCAGCGTCTCCGGTGTCAGCGCCAGTCGGTCAAACTTGGCTGTCAGCTCAATAACGGCCGCGTCCCCGCGATGGCGCACGTCTGCAATGATGTCTGCCACCACGGCATCCACATCCGGGCTGTCTTCACGTTTTGCACCCAACAGCGCTGTGAAGTTGGCCTCAAAGTCAGCATCTTGTGCATCAAGAAAAACGGGCATTGCGGTATCTCCGAAAAGGTCACGCCTTCTTAGACCGCGCCCCTTGGAGGCTCAAGCGTCAAGCTGTCTCAGCATCAGCACATCATCGCGCGCCACGCCGTCAACAATCACAGATCTGGGCCGCAATCCAATCTGCACAAAGCCACACTCGTTGTAGAGGGCCTGCGCAGCCCCATTCAGATTGTCCACACACAATTCAAGTTGAAGGACGCCCATTGTCAAAGCGGCTTCAACGGCCGCCTCCACCAGAGTCCGCGCCAAGCCACGCCGCCGCGCAGTCGGATGCACATATAATGGGCCGATATCGGCCATGTGCCGCATACGTTCCGGGCCGCCACGCCGCAGCGCGACAAAGCCAACAAGCGCATCGCCATCAAGCGCACCGATGATTTCACCACCGGCCAGCTTCGCAATCAACGCGCTGTCTGATGTGGCCACCGCTTCCGCAGCGGTCAGCAAAAACGCAGACGGGTCCGCGCTCAGCCCATGCAGCCAAAGACCGCGATAGGCCTCCAAATCGCTGGCCGTGAGCGTTCGGATCATTCCGGATGGCTTGGAGCAGACTTAGATGGGGCGATGTAGGGGCGCGTCACATCCTTCAACGTGACCTCAAGCGCTTCCACTTTCAAACGGATCGCGCCGTCGCCTGCCAACGTCAGGATGACAGCACCGTCCGCATCTTCGCCAGCGTCAAAGGAGACGGACAACACAGACAGGATCGTATCCGCATCACCGCGCTCTACGCCTTGCGAAGACACGCCAACAACATTGTCGACCACCAAGAGGCTTTGCACCCGCTCCACAGAACGCTTGCGCCGACCCGCGGCGGTCGCGTCCTCCCATCGGAACCGATTTAGCAGCACGGCGAAACGACGTTCCCCGGCAAGCCACTGCATCTCGGACGCGGGAAAAATCCCATCTTGTGCCAGCGTTGACACTACCTGCAAATCCTCCGCATCCAGCGCGCCTAGATTCAGCGGGTGATCCCCGCCGTCTTCAAACCGTGCATCTTGCTGCGTCACTATTCCTGCACCCTTTCAATATGGGCGCCCACGCCGCCCAGCTTCTCTTCAATTTTCTCATAGCCGCGATCCAAATGATACACCCGGCTGACAATTGTCTCACCTTCCGCCGCCAACCCGGCAAGGATCAAGGACACAGAGGCGCGCAAATCTGTCGCCATAACACGCGCGCCTTTGAGCTTTTCAACACCATGCACTGTAGCGGTGCCGCCGTGCACCTCAATATTGGCACCCATACGAATGAGTTCTGGCGCGTGCATAAAGCGGTTCTCAAAAATCTTTTCTTCCAGCACCGACGTACCTTCGGCGGTGCACATCAGAGCCATAAATTGCGCCTGCAAATCGGTTGGAAACCCTGGAAACGGCTCTGTGGTCACATCCACAGCCTTCACGCGGCCATTCTTACGCGCCACCTTAAGACCCTTCTCGGTCTCTTCGACGTCGATGCCGGCTTCATGCAACTTGGCGACAAAGCTTTCCACCAGATCCAGACGTCCGCCCAGCAGCTCCACTTCGCCACCGCAGAACGCAGGCGCCAACATAAAGGTGCCCAGCTCGATTCGGTCTGTGACCACGGGATGGGTTGCACCGTGCAAACGGTCCACACCCTGAATGGTGATGTCTGAGGTGCCATCCCCCTCAATCTGTGCGCCCATCGCGCGCAGACAGGTCGCCAGATCGACAATCTCCGGCTCCCGCGCGGCGTTTTTGATCACCGTGGTGCCTTTGGCCAACGTGGCCGCCATCATAATGTTCTCAGTGGCCCCAACAGAGGCAAAGGCCAGTTCAATCACCGCACCTTTGAGACCCTTTGGCGCTTTAGCGTGCAGGTAACCGTCCTTTAGCTCAATCTCTGCGCCCAGCTTCTCAAGGCCAAAAGTATGCAGATCCATCGGACGCGCGCCAATCGCACAGCCCCCCGGCAGCGACACAACCGCATGGCCCAAGCGCGCCAGCATTGGTCCCAGCACCAGATTGGAGGCGCGCATCTTACGTACAATGTCATAATCCGCGATGTGGTTGTTGATGTCATGGCTCGACATCGCCAGCACCTTGCCATCCTGCAGGCTGGTCACTTCCGCGCCCAGAGAGCCAAGCAACTCGCTCATTGTCTTGATGTCACTCAAACGCGGTGCGTTGGTCAGCGTCAGCGGTTCTTCGCTCAGAAGCGTGGCCGGCATCAACGTCAAACAGGCGTTTTTGGCACCCGCAATTGGGATCTGCCCTTTGAGCGACCCGTTGCCGCGTACAATAATCGAATCCATTTAATCCTGCCCTTTACTCTTCACTGCCTCAATTGAGTCGGACGCATCGCTCTGCGCGCGCGCTTTGGCTTGCGCTTTCCGGCGCCCCATATTGGCTTTTAGCGCCGCCTTAAGCCGGTCATCGCGGCTGGAGGCAGATTTTTTGGCTTTGTTTATAGGGGTCGTTTTGCGTTCCATGATGTTTCTTTACATGACCCACAAAAAAGGGTCCAGATTGCGCTTGCACAAGTCGAAGTTTGGTCCTAAACACCGCGCCATGGTAGCGCTGCTGTAGCTCAGTGGTAGAGCGCGTCATTGGTAATGACGAGGTCGGGAGTTCAATTCTCCCCAGCAGCACCACCGGACCCACCCACAGATGAGCGCTTTGAAAAGCACTGGCGGCACACGTTTTGGATGAGTGTAGTGCGCAGAGAAGCCACCTCTCTTGGCCCGCTGCAACTCCAGAAACTCCACTGTTTGCTCCGTTCAAAGCGACCGGCCGTATCGAGAGATTGAACTGTGGGGAATCACTTTCTGAATCCGCCACAACGGGCGCAAATTCGCGACGCATCAAACCTCGCAGGGAGAACGATTCGAAGCCTACCGTTCGCAATTCGTGACCAATTATAGAGCTCCGCCTCCGCTTGTCCCTATTTTGAGAACAATCCCTAGCGCCGTGTTGTGGCAAGCAGACCACAACCAAATTAACCACAATCACCGCGCCATTGGTTCCCCTCTGGAAACGACCAATCAACCAGAACACTTACCCAAGGGAAGCCCAAGGCAATAAAGGCTCAAATATGGCGCCGCCCAGCAAGAGAATGCCTCAATTCAAGCCCAGATTGCGCCCCATTTCGGAAACAATTGCGCCAACAGCCTTGACTGCATTAACCAAAAATTAGCAGCTAGCGCCGCCGCATTTGTGGCGCTTTTCGTCAAATTTTGCAGGTTTTTGTTTCTTCCTCGCCTCGATTGCATCATATTTAGAGGCAAGTCCAACTGGGGGACGAGTTCTGGCTTGGGGCAGCCAATCGATATTTAGAGGGCATCTAGCGATGCCGCGTGACTCACGCCAATCGGCGCTAGAAATCCATTTCTGTGGGTTTTAGGTGCGACTTGGCGGTTAGCGCGGCTTGCACGATGAGAAAGAGGGTACAATGGCTGATCCAAACGGTCCTGGAATTGTAGACGGCACGCAAAACGACGACGAAATGTCCATCGGCTACGTCGATGTGGACGGCGATACAGTTGACCACTCGGGCAACGTCATCAGTGCCCAAGACGGCAATGATGATATTGGCGCTGGCAACGGCGATGACACAATCTATGCGGGTGACGGTCACGACACCGTCAACGCAGGTGGTGGCGATGATGTTGTCTACGGCGATGAAACCGACCACGCAGACGGTCCTGTTGATGACGGTGAACCGGGCGACGACCTCCTGATCGGTGGTATTGGTCACGACACAATTTACGGTGGCGACGGCAATGACACCATCTATGGTGATCTCGGTCCCGACGCTGTTTCACCAACAGGCGCGCGTGAAAGCTTCAATTGGAGCGAAGTCACTGGCTTTGCGGACGGCGCCGCTATTCCAATGGGCTATGCGCAGAACACCGGCTCTGTTGACGTCACCATCTCAACATCTTCCACAGATGGCGGTTCTGCCAGCTTTGAAAGCGATCCACTGTTGCTGATCGACGTGGACACCGGCGACGAAGACGGCAATGCCAACTCTGGTGCAACATTGACAACGGGCACCGGCACCAACGCCACTTTGACCAAAGAGCTGGCCTTTTCCAACGACGTTGAAAATGTGGTCTTCCGCCTTAGCGACATCGACGAAGCCGCGGTAGTGAAAGTGCGTGCTTGGGACGCTGACGGCAACGAGGTCGAAGTGACCATGTATGCCAGCGGTGACACCAATTTGCATCTGGTAGACATCAACGGTGATGGCACCAACGAAGCCGCGATCTCCGACGGCTCCAGCCCCAGTGATGCTGAAGACATCGACAACTCTGTGCTGGTGACAATTCCCGGTCCCATTGCGCGGATGGAAATCATCAACGTCAATCTGGACGGCGAACCATCTGACGTCGTTGTGTCCGATGTGTTCTACAATGCGGTGTCAGTAAACTCCGTGTTTGACGCAGATGACTCGCTCATGGGCGAAGATGGCGACGATGTCATCTACGGTCAGCAGGGCGACGACACCATCGACGGCGGTGCCGGCGCGGACACGATGGAAGGTGGCCAAGACGCTGACCGCTTCCTCATTGGCTCCGGCGAAGAAGGTGACGGCGACGTTATCCTTGGTGGCTCCACTGGCGACGACAACGACGTGCTGCAGCTTGATGGCATCGAAGGTGTCGACTGGCGCATTGTGGACGACGTTGTTGACAGTGATGGCAATGGCATCGACGGCACGGTTGAGTTCCTCGACAGCTCTGGTGATGAGCCTGTTGTTACTGGCTCCGCAACCTTCGAAAACATCGAAGAGATTGTGTGTTTCACGCCAGGTACTCGCATTCTGACCCCAATGGGCGAAGTGGCGGTGGAAAACCTGAGCGAAGGCGACCAGGTTGTGACCCGCGACAATGGTCTTCAGACCATCCGCTGGGCCGGCCGCAAGCATGTCTCTGGCCGTGACCTGATGGCGCGTCCACAACTGCGTCCGATCCTGATCAAACAGGGTGCGCTGGGTCCAAACCAGCCAGAGCGCGACATGATGGTGTCCCCATCCCACCGCATGCTGCTGGTGTCCGAGCAAGCCGAACTGCTGTTTGAAGAGCGTGAAGTTCTGGTGGCCGCCAAGCACCTGACCCACCTTGATGGTGTGGAGCAGATCGACGTGGTTGGCGTGGACTACATCCACTTCCTCTGTGACAACCACGAAGTGGTGCTCGCAGACGGCGCATGGAGCGAAAGCTTCCAGCCGGGTGAATACTCCATGAACGGCATCGGCAAAGAGCAGCGCGACGAAATCTACGCCCTGTTCCCGGAGCTACAGCAACGTGACGGTCTGGTGGGTTACACCGCCGCCCGCCTATCGCTGAAGCGCCACGAGGCTAAGCTGCTGGGTTAAACCAACAGTCACAAGTTCGCTATGGGATGGGTCGACCTTCGGGTCGGCCCGTCTCGTTTTGGGGCTCCGAAAACCAAGGCTGGACAGTTGTGACGGAATGCCGTCAATTTGCTTAACACGCAAAGTTTTGACCGGAGCCAACCATGCCAGCGCCTCACAACCCATTCAAAGCCGCCCTTGCCGCCCAACAGCCCCAAATCGGCTGCTGGATGTGTTTTGGCGAGACCATCGCCGCTGAGCTGATGAGCACAACCGGCTTTGATTGGTTGGTCATTGATGGGGAGCATGGTCCCAACGATCACCGATCCATCACGGATCAAGTCCGCGTCTTAGACCCCACCATCAGTCACGCCGTGGTCCGTGTGCCCATTGGCGAAGACTGGGTGTTAAAACAGGTCCTCGACGCAGGCGCACAAACCGTTCTGGTGCCCATGGTGGACACCGGCGCACAGGCCGAAGCGATTGTGCGCGCCTGTCGCTATGCACCTGATGGTGTGCGCGGTATGGGCGGCTATGGCGCCCGTGTGACCCAATTTGGCGCAATCCCTGATTACGGCACCACCGCCAATGCAGAGATTTGCGTTCTCGTGCAGGCCGAATCCCGCATGGCCATCGACAATCTCGACGACATTCTTGCGGTCGACGGCGTGGATGGTGTCTTCATTGGCCCCGCCGACCTCTCTGCTGACATGGGTTTCCCAGGCCAGCCCGAAGCCCCCGAGGTGCAGGCTGTTATCAAAGACGCCATCACGCGCGTCGCGGCAGCGGGCAAAGCGCCCGGTATCCTGACCTTTTCGATGGGCGCGGCCAAAACCTACCTTGATCTCGGCGCCACCTTTGTGGCGGTGGGCATTGACACCGTGGTGCTGGCCACCGCCGCCCGTGCGCTCAGCAAAGACGCCAAAGCACTGATCCCTTAACTCACGCAGCTGGGTCCTGCTCCAACCGCCACGGTGGAAACCGGCGGTCGATGCCGGCGTGGAACAAACACAGCTTGTTGCCGCTTGGATCGCGGAACCGCGCCGTGCGCCACCGATAGGTTTGATCCGCAGGCGCGCTGTCAAACGTTACGCCCTTTTTCAGAAGCTCTGCATAAGTGCGATTCACATCATCCACTTCGAAATAGAGGATTGTGTTCCCCACCACCGGCACATCTGTCAGATACAGGGAAAAGGTGGCCGATCCAGAAGGCATCTCGAAACGCGCGTATTCTCCGCGATCCGAGACGATAAGCCGTAAGCCCAGTTTTAGATAAAACGCGACGCTCTCATCAAAGTCATTCACCTCTACCAATACTTGATTCAGGTCCATTCTGTGCACTCCTGTCGTGTTGAACGACTACAAGCCTAAGCGCTCAAGTATACCTGAGGTAAAGTCCATTTAATTACGCCTTTTCAGACTCTTGGAAGATACCTCCAAAAGTCAAAAAGGCGCCCTCCACAGGCGCCCTTTTCTTCATGACGTTAATCTACTTCACCCCTTTGCAGGCGTGTACCAGATCGGCGAGGAATAGGCCCGCTCTTGGTGGATCAACTGCGCCTCAGCCGGCAGTTCGATGCCAAACCGAAGTTTGTCGTAGACCACCCAGCGCGGCGTTGGGATTTCCAGAACCCGCACGTAGTAAAACGCCGGTTGCGCCGGATCAAAGTCCGGGTCCGTCCACACTGAGGTCAGCTCAGACGCACCAATGGTGTTGGCCCAGCTTGCGCTTTCCAGATCCACGGTATTGCCCACAGCGGGTACCTTGCCGTTTGCATCCATCTCGCGCCCATCGGACCACGCCACGTCGTAGACCTTCTCGTGCAATGCGCCCTCAGCATCCATCCAGCCTTTGATCACCTGCATCCGATCTAGGTTTGCACCAATTGGATCGCGCAATGCCGCCAACAAAAAGCTTGGCGCGCCGTCGCCTTCATTGGCTTGCAGATCACCCCCCATCGGCACGCCTTTGGCATAGCCAACCACCGCTGGGTTACGTGTGCGCAGGTCGTCGTCATCAAATTCCCAACCACCAAAGAACCGCAAGCCCATACGTGGACCGGTGGTGGCATAGGTCTCACGACGCTTGAAAGCGTCAAAGATCGCGGAGCGGGTGTTTTCCGTTGCCCAGACCGCTGTATAGCCCGACGCCACAAGCTGATGCCCTTCGATCCGACCCAAGTCACTGGCAATAAACGGATGCTCGATCCGTGTGGGCGACGGTTCCACGCTAACCGATTTGGAGAAGAAATTCTCTTCCTCAGCGGTGGCCAGCCCAGTGTGGCTGTCTGTGGCCCCGCCAATGCCAAACTTATAGGGGTTCACGCCAAGCTTCTTTTCCAAAGCCAAGCCCTGCTTGAGCGCCTCACGCGCATACTCACGGCCAAGCATGTCTTCGGTTTTGAGTTGTGTCAGATCGAGGTTGCCGGTGTCCCAGTTCTCATAGTCCGAAAACTCATCATCCGGGCTCAGGAACGGATGCGCCTCACCATCGCCTTTGATCTGGGTGATCTCATAATGTGGCTCCCATTTGGCGCGCAGCTGCACATATTGCTCATCCACCTTGCCACCGTGGTAGGTGTCTTCCGTCGGGAACATCCAGCCATTTGACAGGTTGCCGTTGTGCGCAAACGCCACCGCACGTCCGCCCGTCTTTTCCTGATAGGTTTCCAACCAATCCCAAAGGTGGAACGGATCGGTGTCCCCCATTGGCGGTTGTGTGACCGGCGGCACCACTTGCAAGGCCCGCGTAGGTCCGTCGCGCAACATCACGTTGCGGTGCAGGTTGAAGCCTTTGGGCACAGAGGTCCATTCAAAACCAATAAAGGCTGTGAACCGCCCTGGATCATTGTGCTCCTCAGCCGCATTCACAATTTTTTCCCAGGTGAAAGCAAAAGGATCAGCACCGGGGCTGTAACTTTCCACCAGCAATTCCGGCAGCGTCATCTGCGCAAAATTGGTGATCAGATCAAACGCTGTCTTCCCAGCCTCGGCACCACCTTTCTTATAGCCCTCGTACCATTCGCGCCCTTTGGGGTCAGCGAGAACTCCCGGTTTGCCCGCCTGCAAATCCGGCGCAAAGCCCATCAGGTCGGTGTGATCGGTCAGCACCATCCAGTCCAACGGACGGCTGAGCTTTACCGGCTGCCCCGTGGAGGACACCACCTGCTCACCTTTGGCAAATCGCCAGGCATCATCCGGCCCCAGAATGTTGCCAAAGGCGCCCGCGTCCAGCGACAGACCGGTGTGCAAATGAGTTTCGCCCCACAAGGGAAACGTCGGGAATGACCGGTTGGCATAAGGTGAATACGGCGCATCAGCAAAGCCGCTTTCCGCGGCTTCCTTAGAGGGAACCTCCTGCGCATTGCCCGCGGCAGCCAAAAGCAAGGTGGCGGTACCCAGTGCAGCAGCACAGGTTTTTGCGCGAGACAGGGTGACGGGGTAAAATGCGGAACATACAGGCTTCATTCAACTACTCCCAAATAGATTACAGAACGATCCCGGACGACAGGACCGCATCAATTGAAAAGTGATCGGCGGTATATGCTTCCAAGCTACTGTATATCAGCTGCAAACCAAGAGAAATCGACTCTGAGAATCCCTTCTCCTCACCTTTGGGACGCATCAAACGGTGCAAAAACCGCGAGAATCTTAGGCAAACGCTTGCGGCTCAGCCCTGCAACTCTTTCTACGAATCTTTGAAAATACTCTGGTCTAACCCTTAAAAACCAAGGATATGGAAGGCAACCACCGGACGCCGCGCAAGCCGTTGGTGCCCAGAGTCATTGGCGCCACAGAAGTTTACCTTGCAAGCACAGCAAGCCAGTTTCTAGTGTGAAAGCGCAAGAATTACAGCGGCTTTGCCTTCTCGGAGTGCAGCTTCCGCAATCAGGGGGACAGACATGAGCACACCACTACTCTCCATCAAGGGGTTGACCAAAACCTACCCCGGCGTGGTGGCCAATGATGATGTCTCTTTTGACATCGGCACCAATGAGGTGCACGCCCTGCTTGGCGAAAACGGCGCCGGAAAATCCACGCTGGTGAAAATGATTTATGGTCTGGTGAAGCCCGACAGCGGCACCATGACGTGGAACGGGCAACCCTTCGCCCCGCCTGAACCTAAGGCCGCCCGCGCCTCTGGCGTGGCAATGGTGTTCCAGCACTTCTCGCTGTTTGACGCGCTGTCTGTTGCGGAAAACGTGGCGCTTGGCATGGAGAACCCACCCGCCATGCGCGACCTCGCCCGCCGCATTCGCCGTGTTTCGGAAACCTACGGCCTGCCGCTTGATCCCAACCGCACCGTGGGTGACCTCTCCGCCGGGGAACGCCAGCGGGTGGAGATCATCCGCTGCCTGCTGCAAGACCCCAAGCTGTTGATCATGGACGAGCCGACTTCGGTTCTGACACCACAAGAAGTCGAAATTCTATTTCAGACGCTGAACAAGCTGAAAGCAGAGGGCACCTCAATCCTCTACATCTCCCACAAGCTCGAAGAAATTCGCGCTTTGTGTGACCACGCCACCATTCTGCGTCTTGGCAAAAATGTTGGCGAATGTGTGCCCGCAGACACCTCCGCCCGCGACATGGCGGAATTGATGGTGGGCGACACATTGCAAACCCCAACCCGCACCACGGAGAAGGCGGGCGACGTTGTGCTGGATGTCTCCGGGCTCACGCTTGAGCCGACCAACGACTATGGCACGACGCTCAAGAATATTCACTTCACGGTGCGCGCAGGTGAAATCCTTGGCATCGGCGGTGTCGCGGGCAACGGTCAGGACGAGCTGCTGGCCGCCTTGTCGGGTGAGTCTCTGACATGGCCGGATTCAATCAAGGTCAATGGACAAGATGTGGCCAACCTTGGCCCCAACGCCCGCCGCGAGTTGGGCATACTTGCCGCGCCCGAAGAGCGCCTGGGCCATGCAGCCGCGCCAGATCTGAGCCTGACGGAAAACGCCCTGCTGACCGGCGCGATCCGCGAAGGGCTGACCAACAATGGCTTTGTGAACTGGTCCAAGACCACCGAATTTGCCGACACCATCATCAAAGAGTTTGACGTGCGCACACCGGGCAACCATGTGGCCGCCCGCGCGCTCTCTGGTGGCAACCTGCAAAAATTTGTGATCGGCCGCGAAGTGCTACAGCGCCCCGAAGTGCTGGTGGTGAATCAGCCGACATGGGGTGTGGACGCCGCCGCAGCCGCCTCGATCCGGCAAGCATTGCTGGATCTGGCCGCAGGGGGCGCCGCGATTGTGGTGATCTCCCAAGACCTCGACGAACTTATGGAAATCTCTGACCGCTTTGGCGCGTTGAACGAGGGGCGCTTGTCCGATCTCCGCCCGGCCGCAGGTCTCTCCATTGATGAAATTGGCCTGATGATGGGCGGCGCCCACGGTATGGAAGTTGCCCATGTTGGCGAAGAAGACAAAGAAGGAGCAAGCGCATGATCGCGCTGGAAAAACGCCCCACCCCGTCCCGCGCCCTGTCGCTTTCCACCCCAATCATCGCGGTGATCATCACCATGATCATGGGCGGGCTACTGTTTTCGGTGCTGGGCAAAAACCCAATTGAAGCCATCCGCACCATCTTCTGGGATCCGGTGTTTGGCGAGTTTGCCTTCTATTACCGCCCCCAGCTTCTGGTGAAAGCCGCCCCACTGGTGCTGATTGCCATTGGCCTGTCATTGGGTTTCAAAGCTGGCATCTGGAACATTGGGGCCGAAGGCCAATACATCATGGGTGCGATCTGTGGCGCCGCTGTGGGTCTGGCTTTCTACCCCACCGAAAGTCGCCTGATCTTCCCCTTGATGATCGTCGCTGGCGCGCTGGGTGGCTGGGCCTGGGGCATGATCCCCGCCCTTCTGAAAGTCCGCTTTGGCACCAATGAAATCCTGGTCTCTCTGATGCTGGTCTATGTGGCCGATCAACTCTTGGCCTCGATGTCCCTTGGCCTGCTGCGCAATCCCGAAGGCATGGGTTTCCCGGGGTCCCGCAATTTCTCTGACTTTGCCGCAGGCAGTAGCTGGATCAACGAGGCCGCGGGCTTGCACTGGGGCATGGCTTTTGCCTTCATCGCAGTGATCTTCTCCTACATCCTGCTCAACCGCCACATCCTTGGCTTCAACATCCGCCTCACCGGCGAAGCGCCACGCGCGGCCCGATTTGCAGGGGTGAATCCCACCCGCTTGATCCTATTCTGTCTCGGCACCTCCGGTGCATTGGCTGGGCTGGCTGGATTTTTCGAAGTCACCGGCCCCTCCGGCCAAATCAACATCGACTTCGCGTCCGGCTATGGCTTCACCGCGATTATCGTGGCTTTCCTCGGCCGCCTGCACCCGGTGGGCATCCTGCTCGCAGCCCTGCTGATGGCGCTGACCTACGTCGGTGGCGATCTGGCACAAGGCAACCTTGGCCTGCCCTCTGCCGCCATTCAGGTCTTCCAGGGCATGTTGCTCTTCTTCCTGCTCGCCCTCGACCTGCTGACCAACTACCGCGTGGTGCTTAAAACCAAGGGAGCCGCATAATGGATCTTTCCGCTATCAACCCCGTCCTGCTGATCGCCTCTCTGATGGTCGCAGCCACCCCGCTCTTGCTCGCCGCCATTGGTGAACTTGTGGTCGAACGCGCGGGCGTCTTGAACCTCGGTGTCGAGGGCATGATGATCATCGGCGCCATCGCAGGGTTTGCCATCTCGGTGGAAACCACCTCGCCAATGCTCGGCCTTTTGGCCGCCATGGTCGCCGGTGCTGTGCTCTCACTGCTGTTTGCCTTCCTCACACAGTTTGCCCTGGCCAACCAAGTGGCTTCTGGCCTCGCACTCACATTGTTTGGTCTCGGCCTCTCCGCGCTGATGGGCCAGTCTTATGTGGGCGTCAAACCACCAGCGATGGCCAAGCTCGACATTCCGGTGTTGTCCGACATCCCAGTGCTTGGCCCGATCCTGTTCAGCCACGATCCCGTGCTCTACATCGGCATCGCCCTAACCGGAGCTGTGTTTTGGTTCCTCAAGAAATCCCGCGGTGGTCTGATCCTGCGGGCGGTGGGTGAAAGCCACGACGCCGCCCACGCACTGGGATACAACGTGATCCGGGTGCGCATCCTTGCCATCATGTTTGGCGGTGCCTGTGCGGGTCTCGGCGGGGCGTATATTTCGCTGATCCGCGTCCCACAATGGACCGAAGGCATGACCGCCGGTATCGGCTGGATCGCCCTGGCGCTGGTGGTGTTCGCAAGCTGGAAGCCATGGCGCGTCCTGCTGGGTGCCTATCTTTTCGGCGGAATCAACGTTTTACAGCTCAATCTACAGGCTGCAGGTATTGCCATCCCGGTCGAATACTTGGCAATGTCGCCCTATCTGATAACCATCCTCGTTCTGGTTATTATGTCGGCTGACAAAAGCGGTGCGCCCGCCTCTCTTGGCCGCACCTTCCACGCCTCACAATGAGGCACCACATAAAAAACTGCCACCAACAGGGGGACTACCCGAAATGAAACTGACCAAACTTTTGACAAGCGCAGCTGTCGCGCTGGGTCTGGCAACCACTGCCATGGCCGACACCACCAAAGTGGGCTTTGTCTACGTTGGCCCAGTGGGCGACGGCGGCTGGACCTATGAGCACGACAAAGGCCGTCAGGCTGTTGAAGCGGCTTTTGGCGACAAAGTGGAAACCACCTTTGTTGAAAGCGTGCCAGAAGGGGCTGACGCTGAGCGTGTGATCACCCAGATGGCGCTGCAAGGCGCAGACCTGATCTTCACCACCTCTTTTGGCTACATGGACCCAACCATCAACGTTGCCAAAAAGTTCCCAAAGGTGAAGTTTGAGCACGCGACTGGCTACAAGCAGGCTGACAACGTGTCTGTTTACTCCGCACGCTTCTACGAAGGCCGCGCAGTTCAAGGTCACATTGCTGGCCACATGACCAAAACCAACAAAATTGGCTACATCGCGTCCTTCCCGATCCCAGAAGTAATCCGTGGCATCAACTCTGCCTACATCCACGCTCAAAAAGTGAACCCTGACGTCGAGTTCTCCGTGATCTGGGCCTACACATGGTTTGATCCAGCCAAAGAAGCCGACGCTGCCAAGGCTCTGATTGAGCAAGGCGCCGACGTGATCCTGCAGCACACCGACTCCACCGCCCCACAGGCCGCAGCTCAGGCAGCCGGCAACGTGATCACCTTTGGTCAGGCGTCTGACATGGGCGAATACGCTCCATTCCCACGCGTGTCCTCCATCATCGATGACTGGGCACCTTACTACGTGGCCCGCACCCAAGCTGTCATGGATGGCACATGGGAATCCGTGTCCACATGGGACGGTATTGGCGCTGGCATGGTTGGCATCGGTGAAATTTCCGACGCAGTTCCAGCGGACGTAAAAGCTTCTGCACTGGCTCTGAAAGAGTCCCTCGCAGACGGTTCCTACCACGCCTTCACCGGCCCGCTGAACAAGCAGGACGGCTCCGCATGGTTGGCCGAAGGTGAAACTGCTGCCGACTACGGTGACAACGGTCTGGCCGGTCTGAACTTCTATGTTGAAGGCATCACCGCCGAGATCCCAAACTAAGCTGATCTTTATTTGATTGCTACAAAGGCCCGCCCCCTCGGCGGGCCTTTTCCTTTTGCAGCCCCGAACTCAACCGAAGATTGACAGGTTTTAGCCCACCCCGCACAGTCATCTCATAACCCAGAAGGATTTTGTGATGACTCGTTTGACAGCCACGTTTGGCGGATTTGCCCTCTCTGCCTGCCTCGCCGCACCACTCCTTGCCCAAGAAATCGCCAACACCATTTACTCCGGCGGCCCCATTCTCACCATCAATGATGCCGCCCCACGCGCTGAAGCCGTCGCCGTGAAAGACGGGCGCATCCTCGCCGTGGGAGCTCTCTCCGACATGCTCGCCCACCAGGACGACACCACCGAAGTGTTTGATCTGAACGGCGGCACCATGTTGCCCGGTTTTGTCGACAGCCACGGCCATGCGATTTTGGGCGGTCTGCAAGCCCTCTCCGCCAATCTTCTCGCCCCACCAGACGGCAAGGTTCAGGACATTCCTTCCCTACGAGACACCCTGCGTGACTGGATCGCCAACAACCAGCCCGCCATTGACGCCACCAACCTGATTGTTGGTTTTGGTTATGACCAATCTCAGCTGGTTGAGCTGCGCCACCCCACCAAAGACGACCTCGACGCGGTGTCCAAAGATGTACCGATCATCATCGTGCATCAATCCGGCCACTTCGGCGCCGCCAATTCCGCCGCATTGGCCGCTGCCGGCATCACCCGCGAAACCCCCACGCCGCCTGGTGGCGTGATCCGCCATGCCGATGACGGCAGCCCCAACGGGGTGCTGGAAGAGAATGCGTTTTTTCTGGTGTTGGGCAAACTCATGGGAAGTGTTGACGACGAAGGCTTTAAATCTTTCGCCCGCGCGGGAACACAACTTTGGGCCAGCTTCGGCTACACCACTGCACAAGAAGGCCGCGCCACGCCACAAATGGCAGAAATCGCCCGCGCGGTGGCCGCCGAAGGCGATTTGACCGTTGATCTTGTGGTGTATCCAGACGTACTGGTCGATCGCGACTACATCCTCACCCATCAATCAGACACTTATGAAAACGGGGTGCGCATCGCAGGCGCGAAACTCACCATCGATGGCTCACCACAAGGCTTCACCGCCCTGCGCGACCGCCCCTACTATGATCCGGTGGGCAGCTATCCCCCCGGCTACAAGGGCTATTCGGCCGCCAGCGAAGATCAAGTCAACGACGCCATCGAATGGGCCTTTGCCAACAACATCCAAATCCTGACGCACTCCAATGGCGAAGGCGCCTCGGATATGCTGCTTGCCGCGATCAAAGCCGCAGAGGCCAAGCACGGCATGGCGGACCGCCGGCCGGTGCTGATCCACGGCCAATTTTTGCGCGAAGATCAGGTGGCGGAGATGAACCAGCTCAATGTCTTCCCCTCGCTCTTCCCGATGCACACGTTTTACTGGGGTGACTGGCACCGCGACCACACTGTTGGACCAATAAACGCGGACAATATCTCACCCACCGGCTGGGTGCGCGAGCGCGATATGATGTTCGGCACCCACCACGACGCCCCCGTTGCTTTCCCCAACAGCATGCGGGTGTTGTCTGCTACCGTCACCCGCCGCACCCGCTCCGGCGACATCTTGGGGCCACAGCACCGGGTGGACGTGATGACCGCTCTCAAAGCCATGACGCTCTGGCCTGCCTATCAGCACTTTGAAGAAGACATGAAAGGCAGCATCGAAGTCGGCAAAGTGGCAGACTTTGTGATCCTGTCTGACGACCCAACTGCCGTGGACCCGGAAACGCTAGCTGACATCAATGTGCGGGTCACCATCAAACATGACAAAGAAATCTACCGCGCCCCGGACGGTCCGCAGAAAGCTGATCTAATCGCCCCCATGGGCCACCACATTCTGGACGTGGCCCATGCGGCCACGCGTAAAAACTAGGCCCATCACAGCTGCACAAACACAAAAAAGGCGCGGGACAGCCCGCGCCTTTTCCTATTTCAGATTTCCAGCGCCTTAGGCCGAAATCAGCCCCATGCTTTCCAACTTCAAGATCACCTGATGTGCACAGTTGTCTACGTCAGCACCTTCAGTTTCCACGCTCAGCTCCGGGCTTGCAGGCACATCATAAGGGTCGGAAATGCCGGTAAACTCTTTGATCTTACCTTCCCGCGCCAGCTTGTAGAGGCCTTTGCGGTCACGGCGTTCACACTCTTCAATCGACGTCGCCACGTGCACTTCCACAAACGCACCAAAGGCTTCGACATCTTCCCGCACCGCGCGACGGGTGGTGGCATACGGTGCAATGGGCGCACAGATCGCGATACCACCGTTTTTGGTGATCTCAGACGCCACATAACCGATACGACGGATGTTCAGGTCGCGGTGCTCTTTGGAGAAGCCCAACTCGGAAGACAAGTTCTTCCGCACGATGTCACCATCCAGCAGCGTCACAGGGCGACCACCCATTTCCATCAACTTCACCATCAACGCGTTTGCGATGGTGGATTTGCCGGAGCCGGAGAAGCCAGTGAAGAACACGGTGAAACCCTGCTGCGCGCGTGGCGGACGGGTTTTGCGCAGCTCTTTCACAACTTCCGGGAAGGAGAACCACTCTGGAATTTCCAGACCTTCGGCCAAACGACGGCGCAGCTCGGTGCCGGAAATGTTCAGGATCGTGACATCGTCTTTGTCTTTGATCTCATCCATTGGCTCATACTGCGCGCGCTCCTGCACCCACACCATGTGTTTGAAGTCGACCATGGTGATGCCGATTTCTTCTTCATGGGCGCGGAACAAGTCTTGCGCGTCATATGGACCGTAGAAGTCTTCGCCTGCGGAGTTTTTGCCGGGGCCAGCGTGGTCACGGCCAACGATGAAGTGGGTGCAGCCGTGGTTGGCGCGGATCAGACCGTGCCAAACCGCCTCGCGTGGACCCGCCATACGCATGGCCAGGTTCAGCAAGGACATGGAAGTTGTCGACTGTGGGTATTTGTCCAGAACCGCCTCATAGCAACGCACGCGGGTGAAGTGGTCCACATCGCCTGGCTTGGTCATGCCCACAACAGGGTGGATCAACAGGTTGGCCTGCGCTTCTTTTGCGGCGCGGAAGGTCAGCTCCTGGTGCGCACGGTGCAACGGGTTGCGGGTCTGGAATGCAACCACTTTGCGCCAGCCCATTTTGCGGAAGTAGGCGCGCAGCTCGTTTGGCGTGTCGCGACGGGCGCGGAAGTCATAATGCACGGGCTGCTGAATGCCGGTCACTGGACCACCAAGATACACTTTGCCCGCTTGGTTGTGCAGGTAGTTCACCGCAGGGTGCGCATCATCGTCTGCACCAAACACCTTTTCCGCTTCGCGCGCTTTGTTGGGCACAAAGTTGTCGGTCACGGTCATGGTTGCGAGGATCACGCCTTCTTGGTCGCGCAGCGCGATATCTTGACCCTCTTGCAGGCCGGCCGCGAAGTCTTCGGACACATCCAGGTTGATTGGCATTGGCCACAGGGAGCCATCCGCCAAACGCATGTTCTCCACCACACCATTGTAGTCTTCCTCGGTCAGGAAGCCTTTGAGCGGGTTGAAACCACCGTTCATCAGCAGCTCAAGGTCGCAGATCTGACGCGGTGTCAGATCCCAGCTGACCAAATCAGCCGCTTCCACTTTCAGCTTCTGAGCGCTCTCATAAGAAACATAGAGCTCAGGAATAGGAGCCAGGTTGTTTTGCATTGGATGTGTCCTGTGTTTGATAGGGACCAGGCCGCTTGCCGAGCCTGTCAGTTCCGCGTGCAGCGCGTTAAAGTCTGCGAGCTTGCGGGCGAGGAATTGATCTGTGAGCCGCACTTTCTCCACTGCGCCGCGCGCGGTCAGCGAATAGGCAAACCTCTGTCGTTTGTCCGGGCCTGCGCGATCACTAATAGTAATCAACCCGGCGTCTGCCGCAGCGCGCAGTTGCGCATTCAGACGTCCCAAAGAAATCCCCACAGCTGCCGCAGTGGCGCGCTGAGATGCGTCCGGCGCCAGATCAAGCTGGCGCAGAAGGCGGAAGAGCACGTCTTCCTCATCTGATGTGGGTTTGGCGGTCTGAAGCGACATAACAAACGACTCAAAGTGTGTTCACACGTGAACACATAGGGTGGTTTTGCAATTTCGCAAAGCTTTATCTGACCGACGCATAGCAAACATGCGGCCGTTGCATTGCTGCAACGCAGCATGACATCACACCTCGAGAACCTGCGCTTTCAAAACTGCAGGCAACGCCGCCGCCCGCTTCAGCGCCAAAGCCTCTACGGGCGCCGCCACCCCACGCAACTCCAGAGTGACCAGGTCAAACGCCGCCGGATCATGGCCAGCGGCCTGCAACACCGCCGCACTCACCAACACCTCGACGCCCAGCATTTTGGTTTGCCCTTCCAGGCGGCTGGCCGCATTCACCGTGTCACCAATGATGGTGCGCGGCGCCAGATTGGCCGCCCCAATCTCACCCAGCACCAGCTCCCCCAAATGCACCCCTATGCCAATCGCCACCGGCTGTGCATTCTCGGCCTTGAGCGCCTGATTGAACACCTGCAACGCCGAACTGATCCCCGCCGCTGCCTCAATCGCCGCCTTGGCCGAAGCCTCCTCACTGTCGAGCTCAAACACCGCCAGCAGCCCGTCGCCAAGATACTTGTCGACCGTGCCACCAACGCCGGTGATCGACGGCACAATTGCATCAAAAAACCGGTTTAACAGAAACACAACATCATAGGGCAACTGCCCCGTGGTGCGTGCGGTGAAGCTGCGCATGTCTAAAAACAGGATCGCCAGCCGTCGCTCTTGCCCCAGACTCTGATGCGCCCGCGCCTGCTGCCCGTCACTACGAAACACCCGCAGCACCGTCGCAGGCTCCTTGGGCCGTAACTGACAGGCCAGCCGCGCATTAGGCGGCGCATTCACCGCCGCCAAACTATCTGCCTCCGCCTTCTCCGGCGGATGCAGCAACGCGGCCCCATCTTCAACAATCACCCGACAGGTGGTGCAGCGCCCGCGCCCACCACAGAGCGCCATATGTGGCACCCCCGCCACCCGTGACATCTCCAACAGCGTCATACCCGGCTGTCCGGAAATCTCCGGCCCATCAACATAGCGAATGCGCACCGCGCGGCGCGCGCCAATAAACCGCCGCCCGTAATGCACCCCCATGGTCACCACCACGAGCCCGACAAAAATACCCAGAAAACTGCGGTTGATCTCGGCCAACTGCGCAAAGGTCTCCGCCGTCGGAAATCCGTAACTCTCCCGCAAGGCCGCGCCGCCCTCGGGGTCAAACAGCCGCATATTCTGCAACCGCCCCTGCACCAGAAACCCGGCCAGCGCAAAGGCGGGCACCAAGGTCGCCAACGACAACATCACCGGCAACACCCGCCGCCAACTGGGCAGCACCCGCAACCACATATGCAGGCCAATACAGGCATGAATCCAGACCACCAGCAACAGCGCCGCCTGCTGCCAGCCACTTGGCGAATTCCAGATCAAACCGGCGATAAATCCCATCTCCGGCTCCACCTCAAACCGGTTCTCCGCCACCCGCGTGTGCACAATGTGGGTCATCAGCAACAAAGGGATCGTCAGCCCCAACAGCACCTGCCCCGCTTCCGACGCAGGCATGCGCAGCGTCCGCTTGCGCGCCAAGCGGTAGAGCGCCAACCCCATATGGGTCAGCAACGCCCCATACAGCACCACCCCGCCAAGCGCCCCCTCTGTGAGCTCTTCCAAAAGCTCCTGCCCGCCATGCATCAGTTCCAGCGAAAACAGCCCAAGCCCAACATTGGTGAGATGCCACAACACATAACAAAACAGGATCAACCCCGACACAATACGCGCCTTGGTGCGCCAATTGCCTTGCCACAGCTTATTCAATTCCAATGTCCTTCACGCGGTTTGCTGTCTAAAGACTGACCACCCGCACCGCCTTGGTCAAGGCACAGCAACCTGCGCGTCCTTGCACAGCCCAAAGCAAAACGGGGCCGCAAACACGACCCCGTCTCAATCTTACTTACGCAAGAACTCACTCGTTTTCAGCGATAAACTTCTCTGCATCCAGCGCCGCCATACATCCCATACCCGCCGAGGTCACCGCCTGGCGATACACGTGGTCGGTCAGATCACCGGCCGCAAACACGCCCGGAATGGAGGTCTTGGACGTGCCCGCCTCAACTTGCACATAGCCACCGTTGTGTAACTCCAACTGATCTTTCACCAATTCGCTGGCTGGCGCGTGCCCAATTGCAATAAACACACCTTTTGCAGGAATCTCAGTGATCGCCCCGGTCTCCACATGCTTCACTTTCACCCCGGTCACGCCTTTGGGCATGTCGTCACCAACGACCTCTTCCAGCTGGTGGAACCACAGCGTCTCGATCTTCTCATTCTTAAACAGACGGTCCTGCAGGATTTTTTCTGCACGCAGCTCATCGCGACGGTGGATCAAGGTCACTTTGGAGGCAAAGTTGGTCAAAAACAGCGCCTCCTCCACAGCTGTGTTGCCACCGCCGACAACCACAATCTCCTCACCACGATAAAAGAACCCATCACAGGTCGCACAGGCTGAGACACCAAAGCCTTTGAAGGCTTCTTCGCTCTCCAGACCCAGCCACTTGGCGCGCGCACCAGTTGCCAAAATCACCGCATCCGCCGTGTACAACGTACCGCTGTCACCTTTGGCCTTAAACGGACGCTCGCTCAGATCCAGATCCGTGATGATGTCACCAATGATCTCACAGCCCATGGCCTTGGCGTGCTCTTCCATCTTCTGCATCAGCTCAGGCCCCTGCACTTCCACAAACGATGGGTAGTTCTCGACCTCGGTTGTGGTGGTCAATTGCCCACCCGGCTCAATGCCCTGCACCAGCACCGGCTCCAGCATCGCGCGGCTGGCATAAACGCCCGCGGTGTAGCCCGCAGGCCCGGACCCAATAATCAGAACCTTGGTGTGTTTTGTGTCGGCCATGAAAGGCACCTTTCCGCGTTGCAAAGTCTTAGTCGCTAGCCGATATAGCCCTCCCCGTGCATCAGGAAAAGCCCAAGACAAAAAAGTGAAACGCACGGTCTCCAAAATCACCAATGCGCGGAAAACCGTAAAAGGATATTGCGCTAACACGAAACATTATTGCGCATACGACCTTAAGTGATATAACAACCGCAAAACTGACCAACGAGACGAGCTACATGCCCGGACACCGGCTAGATCCCATCGATCGCAAAATCCTCGCAGAACTTCAGGCTGACGGTCGCATGACCAATGTGGAGCTTGCCAAGCGAGTCGGCATCTCCGCCCCCCCCTGCCTGCGCCGCGTGCGCACGCTCGAAGACGCCGGTTATATCCGCGGCTACCATGCGGACGTCGACAGCCGTGCGTTGGGCTTTGAGGTGCAGGTCTTTGCCATGGTTGGGCTTGTGAGCCAAGCCGAGGCCGACCTCTCCGCATTTGAAGACCGCTGCCGCGATTGGCCATTGGTGCGTGAGTGCCACATGCTCAACGGCGAGGTGGATTTTGTCCTAAAATGTGTCGCGCCGGACCTCAGCACGTTCCAGACCTTCCTGACCGAAGATTTGACCTCCGCACCCAATGTGGCCAGCGTGAAAACTTCACTGGTCATCCGTGGTGCCAAAGACGCGCCTGGCGTGCCCTTTGAAGTGCTCGAAGAACGGCTGAGCCGCGACGCCTAAAACCTCTTTCCACGCACCAAATTCAAAGCCGCCGCCAAAATTGGCCAGGCGGCTTTTTCACATCCCCTTACAGTCAAACATTTCTTTGCCTTTGACCTCAAGGGAGCTTGAAATCCTAAAGTTGCCCAACAGCACAACAATAGGCAAATCGCACATGCACGTTCTCACCGTTCTGGATCATCCCTACCCCCAGTCTTTCTCCCATGCCACCGCGCAACACTTCATGGCGGGAGCTGAGGCCGCAGGTCACACAACCGAGCTCGCCGATCTCAACACCGAAAACTTCAATCCCCTGTGGTCCATGGCCGACATCGACAGCGACGGCAGCACCAACATCCCGCCTGACGTGCGCCGTGAGCAAGACCGCATCGCCCGCGCTGATGCCATCTGTCTGATCTTCCCGCTGTTCTGGTGGGGCATGCCGTCGATGATGAAAGGCTGGGTTGACCGTGTTTGGTGTTGGGGATGGGCCTATGATCAACTCGACGATCCAGACCTTTCGCTTCAGAAAAACCGCAGTGGATTGCTGCTTGTGCCCGCAGGCGCGCGCTCTGACGAAATGGAAGAGGAGGGCTACCGCGCTGCGCTGGACACTTGCTGGACCAAAGGCACCTTTGGCTACTTTGGTTTTTCGCCGCGCCGCATGGAGGTGCTCTATGGGTCAACAGGCTCCGCCCCTCGCCGCAAATCTCTCCTAGAGCAAAGCTATCAATGTGGGCTCAAACTGCCACCACCTGCTCCGGCCTAGTTCACCCGCGCTACGGCGCAGGCAGCTCTGCTTCATCCGTTGAAGTGCGCCTCCCACGGATGGACACTGAGAGCCTTCTCATCTGGTGAGCGGGCACCCCTCTCTTTCCAGAAAAGTTAACCCGCCCACCCCAATGCAGAAATCCCAGAACTACACCTCCGCAATACAGTCGGAAAACAGACGCAATACCGACGTGGTTACAGGACTGGGCATACCCTTAAGACAAACGTTAATTCTGCGTCACACGTGACTGGTCAGCCCGCCATCCACACGCCAGTTCTGACCGGTCACATAACTGCCCTCTCCCGCCAGAAAACTCACCAGCGAAGACACCTCTTCACTACGCCCATACCGGCCCATGGGTATACGTGCCTTGCGATCTTCAGTCTCTGGCAGGCTGTCAATAAATCCAGGCAAGACGTTGTTCATACGCACATTTTCCGTGGCATACTTATCGGCAAACAGCTTTGTGAAACTGGCCAAACCTGCGCGGAACACACCGGAGGTTGGGAACAACGGGTCCGGCTCAAAGGCCGCGAAAGTGGAGATATTGATGATCGATCCGCCCCCCAGCTTGGCCATGATCGGCGCCACAATTCGCGCAGGCCGGATCACGTTCATCAGGTAATACTCCATGCCAAGGTGCCAATCCGCGTCACTGATCTCCATAATGTCCCCTTTGGGCCCATGCCCCGCAGAATTGACCAGAACATCCACCCGCCCCCATTTGGAAAGCGCTTTGTCCACAAGAGCTTGCAGGTCCTCTTGCACCAAATTGGACCCGGTCACCCCGACACCGCCCAAGTCTTCTGCCAGCGCCTTACCCTTGCCCGAAGAGGACAAAATGCCCACCTCAAAACCGTCTGATTTCAGTCTCTTAGCCGCATCTGCGCCCATACCGCTGCCACCTGCGGTAATCAGTGCCACTTTGGTCATATCAAGCTCCTTTTGCTGCCCAATCCTGACAACCCACGCCGCTTTTGACCAATCATGCTTCGTCACTTAGGGTGTAGAAATGCTACACTCCTGGAGCCAATGACCCGCCTGAACCTGAATAGCCTGACTATGTTTGATGCCGCCGCCCAACACGGCAGCTTTCGCCGTGCTGCCGAGGTGCTCAATCTCACCCAGGGCGCAGTGGCCCAACAGGTGCGCAACCTTGAGAAAAGATTACAAACACAGCTGTTTCACCGCTTGCCCCAAGGGCTCTCTCTGACCCAGGATGGCTTGACGTTCCACAGCTCGATTGCACCAGCCCTGCACCAGATAGACGTTGCAACACGTGCTCTACAGCCCGCAACGCAATCGGTCACCCTCTCGGTGCCGCCCTCATTGGCTTCAAAATGGCTGGTACCCCGCTTGGCGCGCTTCGCAGCTCAGTTCCCCAATATTTCCCTGCATATTCATGCCTCTGAAGCCCGTACTGATTTCTCCAAAGACCCGGTAGATTTGGCGATCCGACAAGGTCTTACTCCCAACGTACCGCAGCTCACCTCAGAACGCCTTGCACCTTTGGATTTGGTAGCCGTGGCAACACCACAATTGTTTCCGCAGAAGTCTCAAAGTCTTGCTGATCTTGCGACAAACCCTTTGATCGAAGACGGACACAACCGCTGGAAATCTCTTTGTAAAAACAACAACCTTCCGTACCCAACCACAATATTATCCTTTAACCAAACCGCTCTCGCGATTGATGCAGCCATCAACGGCCAAGGCATCACCTTGGCGCCGCGCTTGCTTGTCCAAGATGCGCTCACCCAAAACCATTTGCAGGTGATTTGGCAGCCAATGCCGACCGACGAGGCGTATCACATCTTGCACCCGACGGGCCGGCACCCCTATCGAAAAACGGTTGTGGCATGGCTAAGACAAGAAGCCATCATCCTGGGGTGATTCACCCTCACCACTTATGTCCACCGCCACCGGCCAGAAAACCCTTCCAACAACCGGTCCAGCGTGGCAACGTCCCCAAATGACACAGACCATCACCAGCCCTGACGGCACCCCGATCAGCTGCTTTGGCTTTGGCACCATGCAATTTGGCGGCACCGCTTCTGAACGCGACAGTGCAGAAATGTTTGACGCATGCGTGGACGCGGGCATCACCCATTTTGACACTGCATATCTTTATACGGATGGTGCGAGCGAAAAGATATTGGGTAAGCTCGCGGCCCCCCTTCGCGACCGCTTAGTGATTGCCACTAAGGTAGGGTACCGAGGCGGTGCGGGTGCAAAAAATCTACAGGCGCAATTTGATGTATCACGCAAGCGCCTGAACATGGATCACGTCGACATCCTCTACCTGCACCGCTTTGATCCGGAAACCGATATCTCTGAAACCCTTGAAACCTTTGCGAAATTCAAGAGCGAGGGGAAAATCTCCCACATAGGCCTCTCAAACTTTGCTGCCTGGCAAGTGGTGCGGGCCGCTTGGGTAGGATCAAGTTTTGGGTTGGACATCAGCATCTTACAACCGATGTATAGCCTCGTGAAGCGTCAAGCCGAGGTCGAAATCCTACCTATGTGCGCTGATTTGGGCATTCTGCCTGCCACCTATTCCCCGCTTGGTGGCGGTCTGCTGACCGGCAAATACAACACCCAAAACACCCAAGGGCGCCTTGCAACGGACGACCGCTACGCTGCCCGCTATGATGTTGATTGGATGCGAAAAACGGCCGCTCGACTTTCCGAGCTTGCCACCGATCTCGGCATGCATCCGGCCACATTGGCAGCAGCTTGGGCCGCCCGCCATTCCTCTGCGCCCAGCCCAATTCTCTCCGCCCGAAACCTGACACAGCTGTCCCCTTCCCTTGCAGTGACACACTTTGATATGAACGACGCGCTCTATTCCAAGATCACCGCGCTTAGCCAAACCCCTGCCCCTGCAACGGACAGATTGGACGAAACATGATTGATTTCCTTGTCATAGGTGGCGGCATTGGTGGCATCTCCGCCGCCGCCCGGCTTGCCCCTCTGGGCAAAACCGTTGTTTTGGAACGAGAAACGGCGCTTGGATACCACGCCTCCGGTCGCTCCGCCGCGATGTTTGAGCCCAACTACGGCTCCCAGAGCACGGTGGAACTCAGCCACGCCAGCGGCGATTTTTTCCAATCCGAAGACGGTGGTTTCCTCTCTTCCCGTGGCGTGATGTTCCTTGCGGCAAAAGGCGAAGACGACGCCTTCAATCGCTGTTGCGAGAACTTTGACGCCGCTCCCATGGACCTGCAGAAAGCAGTCAACATGGTCCCGATCCTCAACACGGATACCATCGGAAACATCGCCCACCATTACTCCGGCGAAGACATCGACACCGACCGCCTAATCCAATGGTTTGCCAAGACCTGCCGCACCCACGGTGGCACGGTCCACACAGGGCAAGAGGTGACAAAGATCACCAAGCTTTCAGATGGCTGGGAAGTATTGGCCAACGGCGAAACCCACACTGCAAAAATGCTCCTCAATGCTGCAGGCGCTTGGGTTGATGAGATCGCCACAATGGCTGGCATCGCCCCCCTCAACGTCAAACCACTACGCCGTTCAATGGCCCGGATCCCCGCCCCCAATGGGCAAAACGTCAGCACTTGGCCGATGCTGCTGGACATTCACGAAAACTGGTATGCCAAACCCGACGCAGGCAGCCTGATTGTGTCTCCAGCTGAAGAAGACCCAATGCCGCCGTTTGACGCTTGGCCGGACGATATGGTCATCGCCGAAGGTCTTGCCCGCTACCAGGAGTTTGTCACCGAAGAGGTCACCCGCGTCGAGGCCACTTGGGCAGGCCTGCGCACGTTTTCCCCGGACCGCAACCTGGTGATTGGACCTGATGCAACCGATCCCAATTTTTTCTGGGTCGCCTGTCAGGGCGGCTATGGGTTCCAATCCTGCCCCGCCGTGTCGCAATTGGTCGCGGACCTCGTGACAGGGCAAACGTCCTCCATCGACGCAAAAGTCATCCAAGCCCTTGATCCTGCGAGGTTTGCATAATGCCCCGCCGCCTCAATCTGCCAGACAGTGCCTCAGTCGCAACACCGGACGCCGGTGGCAAACTTTTTGCCCCCTCTGCCGCCCGCAACAGCGAGCCACTGACCCATGCGTTGGCGCCATTTGTGCCATCCTCTGGGCGCGCTATGGAAATTGCCAGTGGAACAGGGCAACATATCGTGGCCTATGCCAAAGCCTATCCAACGGTGACGTGGCAGCCCACGGAAGTTGCCGAAGACCGGATCACCAGTATCGCAGCCTATGTTACGGAGGCCGCCCTCGCCAATGTGCTGATCCCTATCCTCCTTGATGCAACCGCACCTGGATGGGGCCGTCAGACTGGCCCCATTGACCTGATCCTACTCAGCAACCTGCTGCACTTGATCAGCCAGCCAGAGGCAGAGGTGCTGATGTCGGAAGCCGCGCAGGCCCTGACACCAGGTGGTTGCCTTACCATCTACGGCCCTTTCACACGCAATGGCACATTGGTGAGTGACGGCGACGTCCAGTTTGATGCCAGCCTGCGCGCCCAAGATTCTGAGCTTGGATATAAATCTGACACCGCCATCCATGACTTCGGAGCCTCCTGCGGCCTCGAACCAATGGACGCTATCGAAATGCCCGCCAATAACCTGCTCCTGACTTGGCGCGCTCCGGCATAACGACGCTACGTCACCCCCTCCTTTTTTGCGCCACCTGATCGAGATCAAACTCACATTCCCTCAACGGAATATGATCCGCACAACCAAAGGAGATCCCCATGAGCTGGACTGACAAAATATCCGAAACCCGCACCCAACTGCGCGGGTTGAACAAAGCCATCCCCGACACTGCACGCGCCTTTGGCGGATTGAGCAAATCCGTGAAAGAAGGCGGAGTGCTCGACGTGAAAACCAAAGAGTTTGTGGCGCTTGGCATGGCTATAGTGAGCCGCTGTGAACCCTGTATTTCCTTGCATTGCGACGCTTTGGTGCGCGCAGGTGCCACCAAAGAAGAAGTGGCTGATGTGTTGGCCATGGCGATCCAGATGGGCGGTGGCCCCGCCATGATGTATGCGGCAAAAGCACAGGAATGTTTTGAGGAACTTTCTGCGGGCTGACACGCAGTTGCACGCCACCTATGGTGGGCCCAAATTGTTCCACAACACATTGGACCCACCATGCAACGCACCCTTGTTTTGGCCAGCTTCCTGGCTTGCACCTCCGCCGTTTCCGCACAGGCTTCTGACATTTCCAGCTGGAGTTTCGGATCAGGTGACACCATCACATGGAGTGACGTCGAAGAGCTTCGCAAAACCATCTTTGAGACCTTTGACACAGACGGCGATGGTGCGCTCGACACCGACGAATACACCGCCTTCGACAAAGCGCGGGCAGAGGCCGCCGGCAAAGACGCCTCCTCACTGCTGCTCCGCGCCGTATCCGGTCTGGGGAGAGAAAACACCGACCTAAATCTAGACGGCTCGGTCACTCGGTCGGAAATGGAAACCGCCCTGCGTACATGGTTTGAGCGGGTCGATGCCAACAAAGACGGAGTGATCACCAAGGGCGAATATTGACGCACAACGCCCCGCTAAACGGGACAAAGCGGGCTTTCGCTGCTGTTGTTCTAATCTCCTTTTTTTATGCAAGCGGGACAGATTTCGGCCTACAAAAGATGTTGTGCTTGGTGACCGCAACGTCGATGTTGCAATCATGGCAACAGAAACAGAGTTTTCCTTCGCAGCGCTAAACAGTTCGGCACAACGGCACATTCGGGTGTTTCAGATACACCAGTTTCTGGATCGTTTTGCGATGGGTTTGACAGTTGCTGTTGTTGCGCTGGCGTTAACCGACCGCGGCATGGATCTCTTTCAAATCTCGCTGCTTTTCGGGGTTTACTCGCTCACAACAATGACGATGGAGCTACCTTTTGGCGGCTTGGCAGACAGTATTGGACGCAAACCAGTCTTCTTGACAGCCGTGGTCGCCAGCTTGATGTCGCTCGCGTTCTTTCTCTCAACCAGCAATTTCTATGTTCTTGCCCTTTCTTTTGCGTTCATCGGTTTTGGACGTGCGCTTAGGTCAGGGACGCTGGATGCCTGGTTTGTCGAAACGTTCAAGGCCACCGCGCCAAATGTGGATATCCAGCCTGCGCTGGCCAAAGCGCAATGGGCCAATGCCATAGGATTGGCCATTGGCGCTGTCTTGGGCGGTCTTCTACCCGATGTCTTCGGCGCGCTCGCAGAAAGCAGCGGTTTCAGCATTTATGATGTATCTTATGCTGCAAGTTTTGGTGTGATGCTGGGCGTGTTTGTTTTCACGATGTTGGCTATTGTCGAGGAACCACGTTCGAAGTCCCCCGGTGCCCTCAAACAGGGGTTCGCAAACGTTCCGCTGGTGATCAAAGACGCAGGTCTTCTCGCACTGAAGCACCCTGCATTGTCGATCCTTTTAGCAGCGCTTGCGTTTTTCTTGATGGCGACCAACCCTGTCGAGGTGATCTGGCCGACCCACGCAAAGCCTATGTTGGATGAGAGTTATGCAAACTCCGTCATTGGTATCGTGACCGCAACGTATTTTTTCTCCATCGCTTTTGGCGCAACTCTGTCTCCGCATGTCAGCCGTCTCTTCAACCGCCGGCATGCCATGTCGCTAGCAGCAACTTTTATCTGCTTGGCAGGCATTCAGATCGCATTGGCACTGCAAGGCAACATCGTTGGATTTGTGATGGTCTTCATCTTGTACTCAGTGTTCCTCGGCATCAGCGAAACACCCGCCAGCAGCATTCTGCATCGCTGCGTAGACGATCAACAACGGTCAACCATGCTGTCACTAAGATCGCTGATTCAACAGTTGGGGGCCGCATTGGGTCTGGTGTTGGTGGGAGCTGTCGCCGAAGTTTACTCCACACCGATTGCTTGGATGATCAGTGCAGCATTTCTTTTCATGGCCGCGATACTGACGCTGGTATTGGCTAACCGGCTGGCCACAGAAGCCGATCACTGACTTTCGAGCGCCGCGCCGTATTGGTAAGTCCGGTTCATTTCCGCCGTCCAGTGCAACGGACATTTGTGTCCCATAAATGGGAACGCCCCGCAAAGGCGAGGCGTTCTTATCTGGACTGAAAGCTTTAGCCGTTCTGTCGAATGGTCTCGTTTTTGGGATCGTAGGGGCTATCACAGGTCACTGTTGCGTCCCACAATTGATCCAACATCTTCACTTTGAGCTTGGTGCCTTCGACCGCCAGCTCCGGTGTCACGTAGCCCATGCCAATGCTCTTCTCAAAGGCCACCGAGTACCCGCCAGACGTCAGTCGTCCAACACGCTCCCCTTCCGGCGTGTAAAGCACCTCACGCCCCCAAGGGTCGGCATCTTCCGGCCCGTCGATCAGCAGCGTGCAACACTTGACCCGTACGCCCAGCGCTTCCATCTCGGCTTTGCCGTGGAAGTCTTTGGACAGATCGATAAAGCGCGGCAGGTCAGCTTCAGCAGGCGTCGCATCCCGGCCCAGCTCGGTGCCAAACGCACGATAGCTTTTCTCCTGACGCAGCCAATTCTGCGCCCGCGCGCCAACCAGCTTCATGTCGAACTCCGCACCTGCCTCGGTCAGCAGATCCCATAGATAGTTCTGCATCTCAATTGGATGATGCAGTTCCCAGCCCAGCTCGCCAGTATAGGCCACACGGATCGCATTCACGGGACACATGCCCAGTTCGATCTGACGCGCCGACAGCCACGGGAAGCGTTTGTTGGTCAGCGCCGTTTCTGGGTCTGCATCGCTGATGACCTTCTTCAGAACATCCCGCGATTTTGGTCCGGCAATCGCAAACACGCCCCATTGTGTGGTCACGTCTTGGATCTCGATGTAGCCAAATTCCGCCATCTTATCCTCGGCTGCCTTACGCAGGAAATCCGCGTCGTACTCGGTCCAAGCCCCTGCGGATACAAGATAATAGTTGTCCTCGCCATTGCGCACGATGGTGTATTCGGTGCGCGTGGTGCCCGCCGCTGTCAGCGCATAGGTCAGATTGATACGACCCACTTTGGGCAGCTTGTTACAGGTGAACCAGTCGAGGAACTGGGTGGCGCCGGGGCCTTTGACCACGTGTTTGGTGAAGGCTGTTGCGTCGATCAGGCCGACGCTTTCCCGGATTGCTTTGGCCTCATCCACCGCATGTTGCCACCAACCACCGCGGCGGAAGCTGCGCGCTTCCTCGTCAAAATTGGATGGCGCATCGAGCGGACCGTAATAGTTTGGACGTTCCCAGCCATTGACCCAACCAAACTGTGCGCCTTTGGCTTTCTGACGGTCAAACGCTGGCGAAGTCCGCAGTGGGCGCGCCGCCGGGCGCTCCTCATCTGGGTGGTGCAGGATGTAGACGTGCTCATAGCACTCTTCGTTTTTGCGCGCGGCAAATTCGGTGGTCATCCAATTGCTGCTATAGCGTTTGGGATCAAGGCTGGCCATGTCGATCTCGGCTTCACCCTCGACCATCATCTGCGCCAAATAGTAACCGGTGCCACCCGCCGCGGTGATGCCAAAGCTGAATCCCTCAGCCAGCCACATGTTGCGCAGTCCAGGCGCTGGCCCGACCAGCGGATTGCCGTCTGGCGTATAGCAAATTGGCCCGTTGAAATCGTCTTTCAGACCTGAGTCAGCGCAGGACGGCACGCGCTCGGTCATCGCCATATACTGCTCTGCAATTCGGTCGAGATCGAGCGGGAACAGATCGGCGCGGAAGCTGTCTGGCACCCCATGCTCAAACCGTGCTGGCGCGCCGTGCTCATAGATGCCCAGAATCCAGCCACCACGCTCTTCACGCGCATAAGACTCAGAATCTGCATCCCGCACCACAGGGTGCTCAGGATTGCCCGCTTCACGCCATTTCACAAGCTCCGGATCCTGATCCATCACAATGAAGGTGTGCTCCACCGGAATCGCTGGCATTTTGATGCCCAGCATTTTGGCGGTGCGCTGCGCGTGGTTGCCAGACGCGGTCACCACATGCTCTGCGGTGATGACAACCTTCTCGTCGCTTTCAACCAGATTGCCGCCTTTTTCCACCATCTTGGTGCAGCTGACTTCCCAGTGGGTGCCGGTCCAGTGGAACGAATCCGCCTGCATCTTGCGCACAATTTCCACACCCCGTTGACGTGCGCCTTTGGCCATCGCCATGGTCACATCCGCCGGGTTAATATAGCCGTCCTCAGTGTGATAAATCGCGCCTTTTAGGTCGTCGGTACGAATGAGTGGCCAACGGCTTTTGATCTCATCTGGGGTCAACCACTCATAGGCCACGCCGCAGGTCTCCGCAGTTGAGGCATAGAGCATAAACTCATCCATGCGCTCCTGCGTCTGCGCCATGCGCAGGTTGCCCACCACTGCAAACCCCGCATTCAAGCCGGTTTCTTCTTCCAGCTGTTTGTAGAAATCTACGGAATACTGGTGAATGTGGGTGGTCGCATAAGACATGTTGAACAGCGGCAAAAGGCCCGCCGCGTGCCAGGTTGAGCCAGATGTCAGCTCATCGCGCTCAATCAGCATCACATCATCCCATCCCGCTTTGGCAAGGTGATAGGCAATCGAGGTGCCAACGGCACCGCCGCCAACAACTAGGGCTTTTACGTTGGTTTTCATGAGACAGGCGACTCCCCTGAGCATAGGTCTTTTGCGCAAACTGTACTGAATTGGCGATTTTACGCACGGTCCAGCCGACGCTTGAATGCACAATTGCGACGCCACGTTGCCGCAAAAAGCCTTGCTGCATCGCAGCGGGGGCATTACACCCCACAACCACCTTGAAGGGAGACAGGCAAGAAATGCGTATTTGCCGCTCGATTTCGGATTGCCGCGCTGCAGTCAAAGAGCTTCGCGCCACCGGTGACACCGTCGCGATGGTGCCAACGATGGGCTTTCTGCACGCGGGTCACATGTCGCTTGTAGAAACCGCCAAAGCACAGGCCAACCATGTGGTTGTGTCGATCTTTGTGAACCCCACCCAATTTGGCGAAAGCGCGGATTTGGACGCCTACCCGCGTGATGTAGAGCGCGATTTGGATATGCTGTGCGAGGCTGGTGTTGCTCTGGTCTTCCTACCGGAAGTGGAGACCATGTACCCGGCAGGTGACGAGACCATTGTGGAAACCACCCGCCTTGCCAACATGCTGCATGGCAAAGTCCGCCCCGGCCATTTCCGCGGCGTGACCACTGTGGTTGCCCGGCTGTTCAACATTGTGCAGCCAGACGTGGCTGTCTTTGGCGAAAAGGACTACCAGCAGCTTCAGGTCATCAAGCGCATGGTAGCAGATCTGCACATGCCGCTCACGATCGTAGGCGCCCCCACCGTGCGCGAAGAGGATGGTCTTGCCATGTCGTCCCGCAACGTGCGCCTTTCTGCTGAGGATCGCCAAGCCGCGCTTGTGCTTTCTCAATCCCTCGCCGCTGCCGAAGCGGCCGTGACAGGCGCGACCGTTTCGGATCTTCACAAAGTCATCGCCAACACCATCGCCACTGAGCCACGCGCCACTCTCACCGGACTGGACATCGTCGCAGCAGAAACGCTCAATGCCATTGACGGGCCGCTCACCGGCCCCACCGCCATCATGATCTCCGTTGCCTTTGGCGACATTCTTCTGATTGACCAAAGGGTTGTCACACCATGAGCACACAGACCCCCATCCGCCGCACCACCGTGCCACAAATCGCCAACCGCAAAGGTGGCGAGCCAATTGTCAGCCTCACCAGCTACCACGCGCACACCGCCGCCATCGTCGACAAATACGCCGACTTCATTTTGGTCGGCGACAGCCTTGGCATGGTCATGCACGGCATGGAAAGCACCGTTGGCGTACCGCTTGATCTGATGATCATGCACGGCAAAGCCGTTGTGCGCGGCACCCAAAAAGCGCTGGTCGTCGTGGACATGCCGTTTGGCACCTATGAGGAAAGCCCGGCCGTGGCCTTCCGCAACGCCGCCAAGATCATGAAAGAAACCAGCTGTGGCGCAGTAAAGCTCGAAGGCGGCAAACGTATGGCCGAAACTATCCGCTTCCTGACCGAGCGCGGCATTCCGGTGATGGCCCACATCGGCCTCACACCACAGTCCAGCCACGTCATGGGTGGCTTCAAAACCCAAGGCCGCGACGAGGACACTTGGGCCACGCACGAAGAAGACGCGCAAGCGGTGTCCGAGGCTGGCGCTTTTGCCATTGTCTTGGAAGGCATGGTTGAACCGCTCGCCGCCAAAATCACCAAACAGGTGCCCATCCCCACCATCGGCATCGGCGCCTCCGCCGAATGTGACGGCCAAATCCTCGTGCTTGAGGACATGCTGGGTCTGAACGAATGGACACCCAAGTTTGTAAAAGTCTACGGCGACCTTGGCCCTGCCATCGAACGCGCGGTCAGCCAATATGCCGACGAGGTCAAAGACCGCAGCTTCCCCAGCGAAGACGAAGTCTACCGCTAAAGACAACAAAGCCCCGGTCAAACGCCGGGGCTTTGCATTTCATCTCTGAACAATGCGGGCTTAGAAAATCTTCCCGGGGTTCATGATCCCATCCGGATCAATTGCCGCTTTGATTGCCGCCATCACATCTACTGCGCCACCAAGCTCTTTGCGCAGATAGGGCTTCTTGCCCTGCCCAATGCCGTGCTCGCCGGTACAGGTGCCGCCCATCTCGATTGCCACATCGTTGAGCCAGCTGACGTAACCCTGCGCCGCAGCAACCTCATCTGGGTTGTCCATATCCACCAGCGGCAACATGTGGAAATTGCCATCCCCCACGTGGCCCACCACGGTCGAAATCAGCCCCAATTCATCCGCCTTGTCCTTGGCCAAAGTCACACATTCCGCCAGCCGCGAGATTGGCACACAGACATCGGTGGAAATGCCTTTAGCACCGGGGCGCAGCGCCAGCGCCGCCCAATACATGTCATGGCGCGCCTGCCACAGCTTGTTGCGGTCCTCAGCCTTCTGCGTCCATTCAAACCCGGTGCCGCCGACCTCTTCGGCGATATGGCCAAACATCTCGGCCTGCTCCGCCACACCGGTTTCCGAGCCATGGAACTCCAGCAACAGCAAATGGTGCTCCGGTAGATCAAGCTTGGAGTAGTCATTCGCAGCTTTCACCGCGAGTGAATCCAGCAGTTCAATCCGCGCCACCGGGATGCCGTACTGAATGGTCATCATCACCGCCTGACAGGCCGCATCGATGGTCTCAAACGAACAGCGGGCTGAGGACATCGCTTCAGGAATACCCTGCAGCTTCAGCGTGATCTCAGTGATGATGCCCAACGTGCCTTCTGAGCCAATCATCAGACGGGTCAGATCATAACCCGCGCTGGATTTCTTGGCGCGGCTCGCGGTGCGGATCACTTCACCAGACGGCAGCACCACCTCAAGGCTCAGGATGTTGTCCTTCATCGTGCCATAGCGCACCGCATTGGTGCCGCTGGCCCGGGTTGAGGCCATGCCGCCCAGCGACGCATTGGCCCCCGGATCAATTGGGAAAAACAGGCCTTGGTCGCGCAGATCCAGATTCATCTGCTCGCGCGTCACCCCCGGCTGCACCACACAATCGAGATCTTCGGCGTTCACCGCCACAACCGAGTTCATTTCGGTCAGATCGATACACACGCCGCCAGCAGGTGCATTCACGTGCCCCTCAAGCGACGTGCCGGTGCCATAGGCAATCACCGGCACTTTATGCGTGGCACAGGTTTTGACAATGTCGCTGACCTCTTGGGTGGACTTGGGAAAGATCACCGCATCCGGTGCCTGAGTTTCAATCCAGGTTGTGGTGTGCCCATGCTGTTCGCGCATCGACTGGCCGGTGTGAAACGCCTCACCAAATTGCTGCTTCAACACACCCAGAGCCGCTGCAATTCCCACTTCATTGCGCGGCAAATCCACTGCCAGTCCCATGGGCACTCCCCTAATCCATGATAATTTGAAACATGGCTACGCGGCACCTTTCCCAAGGTCAAGCGCGGCTATTCGCCATAGGCCAAGCCCTCACGCCGGTTGTCCGCACCGCCCTGCAAACGCCGCCCAACAGAGATCGCATGCAGACCGGAATTGAGGTCGCGCGCGTTCACCTTGTAGCCCATACCGGTCAGTGGCTCGCCAAACTCCATCGCGGCACTCTCGGCCTCAATGTCATAAGTGCCAAAGCGGTTCACCAAATGTGGCAAGTCAATCGCCTGCTGCACATCCATGTCCCAATCCACATGGGCGATGATGGTCTTGGCCACATAGCCAATGATCCGGCTGCCCCCCGGGCTGCCCACCACAAGTGACGGCTTGCCATCTTTCAACACAATGGTTGGCGCCATGGAAGACCGAGGCCGCTTGCCCGGCTCCACCCGATTGGCCACCGGCACGCCGTCGTGATGGGAGCGGAAGGAGAAGTCGGTCAGCTCATTGTTCAGCAAGAATCCATTGGTCATCACCCGGCTGCCAAAACCATTTTCGATTGTGGTCGTCATCGACAAGGCGTTGCCGTAGCTGTCGACAATGGAGATGTGCGACGTGGATGGCTGCGCAAAGCTCTCTCCATCCGCATAGTGCAACGCATGGTCAAACTCCGGTGCACCAGGCTCCACTGTCTCCAAAGCGACACTGCCGCCCAACAGCTTTGCCCGCTCCGCCAGATACTCAGTCGCCAGCAAGCCCACGCTGGGTACAGGCACATAATCGCTATCAGCCATGTAGCGGCCCCGATCCGCAAAGGCGAGGCGCGACGCATCCCCAATCAGCCGCCAGGCATCGGCACTGTCCGGCCCCAGTTCAGCAATGTCATAGGGCTGAATCAGACCAAGAATTTGCCCCACGGTCAGACCACCGGACGACGGCGGCCCCATGCCACAGACATCATGCGCACGGTAGTCCATGCAAACTGCCGGACGCTCCTTGACCTGATACAGCGCCAGATCGACGCCACTCAACACGCCGGGATTGCTGGCATCTTGCACAGCATCCACAATGTCCGCTGCAATTTTTCCGGTGTAAAACGGCGCGGCCCCCTGAGCCGCCATCATCTTCAAACTTGCTGCGTATTCGGGATTGTCCAGCTGAGCGCCTTCCGCAAGCGGCGCTCCATTTGGCAGAAAATAAGCCGCTGTCATCGGATGGGACGCCAAGCGCTCCGCATCCCGCGCCACAGAGGCGGCCATTCGTGGCGTGACCGTAAAACCCTCGTCCGCATGGGTGATCGCTGCCTCAAACAGGCTTGGCCATTGGCTGCGCCCCCACTTGCGATGCGCCTCCTGCATCAACATCGGCGTGCCTGGCACGCCCACAGACCGCCCGCCAACAACCGCTTCAAAAAACTTCAACGGCTCACCATCGCGGCCCAAAAACAGCCGCGGCGTTGCCGCCAAAGGCGCAGCCTCGCGCCCGTCCAGAGTGGTCACCTCTCCGCTTTTGGCATCATACCAAACCAAGAATGCCCCGCCGCCCAGGCCTGAGCTTTGTGGCTCGACAAGCCCCAGCACCGCCTGCACCGCCACCATGGCATCCGCCGCCGTGCCACCGTCGCGCAGCACTGCGGACCCAGCTTCCACCGCCAAAGGATGCGCTGCCGCAACCATCCAGTCTTTTGCCTTGGTGGACTCGCCCTGCGTCTTGGAAGCCAACGCTTCTTGCAAGCTCTCCGGCACATTCATGCCCAGGGCGGAGCCTTCTTCCGGCGCCACACTGTCTGCTGCCTCCTGCGCCAAAGACATGGACCCCATCAGGCAAGCAACGGAAACCGCTGATAAAAATCGCTTCATGACCAACTCCCAAACCAAAAGACAATCCGGCAACCCAAGATTTTGGCCGCCATTTGAAAATCAGCTTAAGTCAGGACAGCCCCTGCACCAACAACGGATAGCTGCTCAAGATCTCATAGACCGCGCCCTCTGAGGTCAAAGACGAACGATACAAGGCGATTTCGCTCACAAGAATGGGATCAATTTGTAGTGAGACCCCGCGGGACAAGGCCGCCTGCACCCGCTCCGGCGGCTGCTTCCCGTCACGAAACCGGCTCAGCGTCACATGCGGCCGAAACCGGCGCTTCTCCACCCCAATGCCCAGCCGCCGCGCGGCCTGCGCCACATCCGCTTGCAACGCCATGAGCGTGGGATCAGGCGCGGCCAGAAGGCCAAAAGACCGGCTGCGTGGCGCGCCAAAAATATCCATGCCTTTGAGGTGCAGCTCAAACTGCGATTGCCGGATCAGCTCCAACTCTTCATGCAGCGCCTCCAGCGTCTCCACCGGCTGATCGTCCAGAAACGCCAAGGTCAGATGCAGATTGGCCGCGACCACCTCACGCCCCACGGCAATCCGCCCTTGCACATCCAAAAGCGCCTCCGCCTCCAGACCATCAAGAGGAATGCCCACAAAAGCGCGCATGAAACCCTAGGACATCGCCGGAACCACAAGGTCCGGCGGACGGTGCCCATCGTCGAAGGTCTTGATATTGATGAGGACTTTCTCCCCCATCTCGATCCGCCCTTCCACGGTCGCAGACCCCATATGCGGCATCAGAACCACATTAGGATGGCCGCGCAAATCAGGATGGACCTCGTGGCCGTGCTCATACACATCGAGCCCCGCGCCAGCGATCTCGCCGGACTTGAGCAAGCGCACCATGGCGTTTTCGTCAATCACTTCACCGCGCGAGGTGTTGATGATCACCGAACCGGGCTTCATCAGCTTCAACCGACGTGCATTGAGCAGGTGGAAGGTCGAAGGGGTATGCGGACAGTTCACCGACACAACATCCATACGCGCCAACATCTGGTCGAGACTTTCCCAATAGGTCGCGTCACACTGCTCTTCGATCTCGGGCCGCAAACGGCGACGGTTGTGGTAGTGGATCTGCATACCGCAGGCCTGCGCCCGCCGCGCAACAGCTGTGCCCACACGCCCCATGCCCAGTATGCCAAGCCGTTTGCCGCTGACCCGGCCACCCAGCAATGCGGTTGGCGCCCAGCCATCCCATTCGCCAGACTGCATGCGCTGCACACCTTCGCCCACTCGACGGGTCACTCCCAGGATCAACGCCAGCGCCATATCAGCGGTATCATCCGCAGACACGCCCGGCGTGTTGGACACCAGCACACCACGTTGACGCGCAGAGGCCACGTCGATGTGATCCACGCCCGCGCCATAGTTGGCAATAAGCTTCAATCGCTCACCCGATTGGGCAATCAAATTGGCGTCAATCTTGTCGCTCAAAGTTGGGACCAGAACATCCGCCTCTTTCATCGCGGCGGCAAGATTTTCGCGGCTCATGGGCGTATCGTCATGGCGCAGGCGCACATCAAAGAGTTCTGACAGTCGTGTTTCGACGGCTTCCGGTAAGCGTCGCGTAACGACAACACTCAGACGTTGCTTTGGCATGCAGGGCCTCCCAATGCTTTTCAATTCAGCGCGTTGCTGCCACACTGCCCCACAGGTCAGTCAGGCACAAGAACCTGCGAGCGCCACCAGAGCAGAAAAAATCAGGCAAAATGGTCACCTTGGGTCGAAAATCTCTCGTGAGCTTGGGCGCAGTTATGCTGTTGCTCCTTGCAACCTTCGCCGCCGCAGAGGCACCGGCGGAGAAAAAGCGTGGTCCGGTCACCAACCTGCCACTGCCCCGGTATGTGTCTTTGAAGGCGACCAAAGCCAATGTACGGCGCGGCCCCTCGCGCACCCATCGCATCGATTGGGTGTTCACCCGCAAATCCATGCCGTTGCAGATCACCGCAGAATACGGCCACTGGCGCCGCGTACGGGACATCGAAGGCGCAGGCGGCTGGATTCACTATTCTTTGCTGTCTGGCGTGCGCACCGTGATTATTCAAAAAGACATGCTGCCGCTGGCCGTGCGTCCCGGTGAAAAGGTTGGCACTGCCGCACACCTGGAACATGGTGTGATCGCAAAGCTGGAAGAGTGCAACCCAGACTGGTGCCGCCTCAATGCCGGCGGCTACAAAGGTTGGGTGCTCAAGGAAGAGCTTTGGGGCGTGGAGGCCGACGAGATCCGCGACTGATCCCGCCCCAAATGATTTGTGTTATTGCGCCGCTTCGGCCGCTGCACGGATGGCGCGCATGTTCTCGCCGTAGACGTCTGCCTTATCAACAGATCCGCCTTTGAACACAGCAGACCCAGCCACCAACACATCGGCACCGGCTTCCGCCACCAATGGCGCGGTTTCTGTGGTCACGCCACCGTCGATCTGAATGTGGATCTCCCGATCGCCAATCATCTGACGCAAACGACGGGTTTTCTCGACACCGGAATGAATGAACTTCTGGCCACCAAAGCCAGGGTTCACGGTCATGATCAGCACCATGTCCACCAGGTCCAGCACATGCTCAATGCTTTCCAGCGGCGTGCCCGGGTTCAGGCTCACACCAGCTTTCACGCCTTGGGCCTTGATCGCCTGAATGGTGCGGTGAATGTGGGGGCCAGCTTCAACATGCGCGGTGATCATATCAGCACCGGCTTCGGCATAAGCTTCAATATACGGATCCACCGGCGCAATCATCAGATGCACATCCATGAAGGTTTTTACGTGTGGACGGAACGCTTTCACCGCGGGCGGGCCAAAGGTCAGGTTTGGCACAAAGTGCCCATCCATCACATCCACATGCACCCAATCGGCGCCCTGATCCTCAATCGCCCGGATCTCTTGGCCAAAGTTGGCAAAATCCGCAGACAGAATGGACGGGGCAATTTTGATTTTGCGATCAAAGCTCATGTTGGGCTCCTTTTCCGGACCTATGCCGGGCTTTGAAAACGACCCTTGGGAGGCCACCAAACACCTGATGTCAGGCGATTCGAAACTGGCCGCAAAATGGCCTTTGATGGCGCAAAACACAATTGGGCATGCGATCCGGAGAAAAACGTCGCATTGGTCATTGTGTTTTAAGCCGTGCAACGAGCGACATAGGCACCGGCTAGGGCTTGGCAAAACACTCTCACACAGGTCAGAGTGCCCACATCACTGTAACTCCGAGGCCCATTATTGGTGCAACGGTTCCCGTAGCCCAACCGGAGGCCCCATGCGCGCTGCCACTCTTGCTTTGTCTCTCTTTGCCTCACCCGCTTTTGCCCAATGCCCAACCCATGCGGACATGGAGATTGGCGTGCGCCTCACCGATCTGGACGGAATCACCGAAACATACAAACGCGACGGCGCCCACTTCATTCGCGGCGAATGGCATGATGGCGAGCACTTCGGCTCGCGCTTCTTGCTGCTGAAGGGCCTCTATGTGGTGGAACAGTTCGACACGGAAGATGGCGATGTGATGACCGGCTCACGCAGCACCCACGCCTATCCGCTCAAACCCGCCGACGCGCCGATTCCAGTGGCGGATGGCCGTTGGGACACAGAGGTGATCACGCTCGACTTTGAGGGCGCGCACACCACACGGGAAACCCATATTTTTGGCCCCAGCACCCAAGTCACAATTGGTGGCTGTTCTTACGAAATGATGCCCATCATTGGCGTCTATCACGATGATGACGGCTATGAAGAAACCATGTATTACCTGCCAGAGCTTGGCTTCTCTTATCTGGTGGAAACCCGCCCCAAAGACGAAGCTGCTGAACGCTACACCTACATTCGTATTGAAGCTGTTGAAAAATAGACAAACTCTGTGACGCCTTGCAGCAGATGCAAGACGGCTATGACAAAACACCGGCTGCACATGGTAGCCGCATTGACCCATATTCAGCACCAAGGGAGAACAAAAGTTTATACAGAACTGAGGTTCAAAATGGCACTGACAGCTACACACACCACCGAACACCACTCGCTGGGTTACATCCTGGCAGCTCCTTTCCGCGCCATCGGCAACGGCCTGATCGCAATCATGGAAAGCAACAGCCGCGTGCAATATGTTGACCGTCTGAACGCAATGACCGACGCGCAACTGGAAGCCAAAGGCATCAAGCGCGACGAAATCGTGCAGCACGTCTTCCGCGACCACATGCACCTGTAATCTGTGCAACTGGGGGGCGCCCGTTTTGAGCGCCCTTCCCACCGCACACGACACCCACGATCCTGACCACGCCGCAGATAAGGCGTGTGCACCCTTCCAAAGCGACAAAATTGCCTCATCGACTTTTGTGGTCATCTTCGTTTGGATGCGCCACAAAGCTCACCACTTAGGGCACTTTTGCACATGTTCTGGCTCGCGATTCTCATCTCCGCCCTGCTGTTTGCCCCTGCGATGCTGCATCTGCTGTGGGCGATTGGTGCCTGGGTGCCAATCCGCGACGAGGCCGCGCTTGCCCGTGTTGTGGTTGGCGCGCCCGGCCTCACAAAAATGCCCGGCCCGATCCCCTGCGCCTTGGTCTTTGTTGCACTGTCCTTTGCCGCCGCCCTACCGCATCTGACAAGTTTCCCTCTGCGTACGCCATTGCTTCTCATCATGGCTGGTGTTTTTGGCCTGCGCGGCCTCGCAGCCTATCTTCCGGTCTGGCGCAAACTGGTCCCGGAAGAGCCCTTTGCCACACTGGACCAGCGTCTTTATGGCCCGCTCTGCTTAGTGCTGAGCGCAAGCTTTCTCCTTTTCTCCCACTTTGGCGCCTGACCTCGATTTCCCGATCACAAACAGGGCTCAACTGGCCGCATCGGGAAAATTTCCCCCAAACACCCGTGAAAGCGCTTTCACAGTCCCCAAATATCCCCGCCGGAGGCACCTACCGCTTCAATCTGCACTTGTAAGCCGCTAAGAGCCCGCGAACAGCAACCGACGGACCACCCAATGATCAAGCTACAAGACGTCAGCGTTTCTTTTGGCAAACGCACCGTTTTAGACAATCTCTCTCTTGATCTGACCGAGCGCCGCATTGCCGTGATTGGTGCCAATGGCTCTGGCAAATCCACCTTCGCCCGTTTGCTCAACGGTCTTGCCTTGCCGACAACGGGTGAGGTGCTGGTGGATCAGCTAAACACCCGCAAAAAAGGCCGAGATGTGCGCCGAAAAGTTGGCTTCGTCTTCCAAAACCCTGACAATCAAATTGTCATGCCAGTGGTAGAAGAAGACCTTGCATTTGGAATGAAAAACCTCGGTTTTTCCAAAGCCGACATCGCTTCCAAAACGGATGAAATCCTCGCGCGGTACAACATGTCCGACCTGCGCGAACACCCCGCACACCTTCTGTCTGGTGGCCAAAAGCAACTCCTCGCCATCTCTGGTGTTTTGGTCATGACCCCTGACATCGTGGTGATGGACGAGCCCACCACCCTGCTGGATCTACGTAACAAGCGCCGCGTCGCCCGTGCCGTTGCCGCACTGGACCAAATGGTCATCACCGTGACCCACGACCTTGATCTGATCGCCGACTATGATCGCGTGATTGCCATCGACGAAGGCCGCATCTTTGCCGACGGCGCACCTGCCGAGGTCATCCCCGCCTACGAAAGGCTCATGGCCTGATGCTGGACCTGTATTCCCCCGGCGGCTCGCTGCTGCACCGGCTGCCACCCGCTGCCAAAATGCTGGCCATGATGCTGGGCGCCACGCTGCTGTTCATCAACCAAAGCCTGCCCCTCACCGTCGCCGCGACACTGGTGATCCTTGCGCTCTACCCAATCGCGCAGCTCACGCTAAAACAAGCCTTTGCTCAGGTCCGCCCGCTGCTGATCATCTTTATGCTGTTCTTCGCGGTGCAATGGTATTTCTCTGGTCTCGAACTCGCCGCCTATGTGGTCCTGCGGCTCGCCGCGCTGATCCTGCTGGCCAGCCTGGTGACGCTCACCACAAAATCCAGCGACATGATCGACAGCATGACGCGCGGCTTGCGTTACCTCCAACCCCTCGGCGTGAACCCGGAAAAGGTCAGCCTCGCCATCTCGTTGGCCCTGCGTTTTATTCCCGTCTTAGCCCAGATCACCCGCGAGGTGCGCGAGGCCCAAAAGACTCGTGGCCTGGAGCGCTCGGTGATTGCCGTGGCCATGCCTCTGGCCATTCGCGCGATCAAGATGGCGGACGAAATTTCCGACGCTATTGATTCCAGAGGATATCGTTCCTGAGTTGCGCTAACATTCCGACTTCGGCTTGAGCCCCCTTGAGACTTTTTCCTACCCGTCCATCAAACGAAAAGACCAAAAGGGACGGACCCCATGGAAACCACCGCACCACGTGGCCTCGCCACCAAAGACATCGTCTACATCGCACTCTTCGCAGCCCTCACCGCCGCACTGGGCCTGATGCCGCCAATTCATTTCGCCGGTGCCGCGCTGCCCCCGATCTCTGCACAGTCTTTGGGCGTGATGCTGGCCGGTGCCGTCCTTGGCTCCAAACGTGGTGGCCTTGCGCTCCTACTGTTCATCGCGCTGGTCGCGGTTGGCCTGCCGCTCCTGTCCGGTGGTCGGGGTGGTTTCCAAGTGCTGATGGGGACCTCCGGCGGGTTCCTTCTGGCATGGCCCCTCTGCGCCTACATCATCGGTTACCTGATGGAAAAGGACACCGCCGCCGGCCCAGCTAAAATCGGTCTTTATGTGGCCTTTGGAGGCATTGTCGTCATGTATGCGGCAGGCATCCCGTGGATGGCGTTCATTGGCAAATTAGGCCTGTCCAAATCCCTCACCATCATGGTGGCGTATATCCCCGGCGATCTGGTAAAGGTGGTTCTGGCGACAATCATCGCCCGCGGTCTGCGCCGCGCCTACCCCAATCTCTGAGGACGCGTTTGCCGTTACGACACGCATTAGATCACCACGCACGCCAGCGCCCCGACGCGCTGGCGGTTGCTATTTCAGATTCGCGCCTCACCTACAGCGCGCTCTATGACCGGCTCAAACGCCTACACGCAGCCTTGGCCGCGCTCCCGCTCCAAACCCGCCCCGATCTGCCCCTGCCCGAGGGCGCACGCAACTTCGCCCTCTCCATCGGCAACCACGCACAAGCGCCCACACTTCTTGCAGCGACGCTCGCCACGCCTCATGCCGTGACCCTGCTGGATCCACATTGGCCCGACGCGCTGCACCAACGCGTGCTTGCCAAACTGCCCCCAGACGCGCTGTTCTGCCTCTCAAGCCAAACCGGTCTGGTCGACGCTGCAAACCGTCTTGGCATCCCCGCCATCACCGTGGATACCGACGCATTTGAGACCTTCCTTGCCGCGCCCGTTGACATCCCCTTCACCGATCCGCGCGCCATTTTCATGGTGGGTTTCACGTCTGGTACCACATCCGAGCCCAAAGCCTTCGCCCGCGCCCGACACAGCTGGCGCGCCTCACTGGATGCCAGCCGCCTTGCCTTTGCCCTGACCGAGCAAAGCCACACCTTTGTGCCCGGCCCGCTGTCCCACGGCATCACGCTATATGCTTTGGCCGAAACCCTCGAACTTGGCGCCGCCTTCCACGCCTTGCCCAAGTTCGACCTGGCCGAGGCCCACCGCGCCATGGCCAAGACCCGCCGCATAGTGGCCGTACCGAGCCTGCTTGGCGCGCTCTGCCGGGACAAACCGCTGGAGCAAATTGTCGAAATCACCACTGCTGGCGCCAAACTTGATCCCGCCCTGCTGGAGAAAGCCCGCAGCTTTTTCCCTCGTGCGCGCATCCACGAATACTACGGCGCCTCGGAACTGGGCTTTGTCAGCCTCAACACCCATGGCCGCGAAAGCTCTTCCGCACCTGCCCACTCCGTCGGCCGCCCCTTTCCGCACGTGGAACTCTGCTTGCGCAAAAACGGCGAAGAAGTGCCTCAAGGCGAAGCCGGCACCATCTTTGTGCGTGGCGACCTCGCGATTGATGGCTACCTCTGGGGCGGACGCAATTCTGGCTTCCGCCGCGAAGGCCCCTGGGCGACGGTGGGCGACATTGGGAAACTCAACTATGATGGCAGTTTAAGCCTCTTGGGCCGTGAGGGTGGCATGATCATCACCGCAGGCCACAACGTCTACCCGCAGGAAATCGAAACCGCGCTGGCCGAAATCCCCGGCATCACCAGCGCCGCCGTTCTGGGTGTCGCCCATCAATCGCGCGGACAAGAGCTTGTCGCCATCCTGCAGGGAGACACGCCGCTGGATGAAATCAAATCGCAACTCGCCATCCGCCTGCCGCGCTACAAACTGCCCCGCCATTTCTACCATCTCAATGACTGGCCCCTCACAACATCCGGCAAGCCGGACCGGGGCAGGTTGATGTCTTGGCTGCACAAGAAGGACCCGCGCCTTGTCCCCGCTGCTGTCTGACAACCGCCAACCCGTGATCATCGCCGCACGGCGCAGCGCCATTGGCCGCGCTGGTGGCATGTTTGCCAGCCTCGACGTCGAAGACATGGCTGCCCCGGTGATGCGCGCCACGCTCGCGGACGCCAATATCAGCCCGGATCAGCTTGACGACGTGATCCTCGGCAACGCCGCAGGCCCAGGTGGCAATATCGCCCGCCTTGCCGCCTTGCACGCTGGATTCTCCGCCGACATCCCCGGTGTAACCGTCGACCGCCAATGTGGTTCTGGTCTGGAAGCCGTGATGATGGCCTGCCACCTGATTATGGCTGGCGCGGGCACCACTTACCTGGCTGGTGGCGTCGAAAGCCAATCCCGTGCCCCATTACGCACTTTGCCCGCCAGTGGCGACCTCCCGGTACAAACCTACAAACGCGCCCGCTTCGCCCCTGAGTCCATCGGTGATCCAGACATGGGCGCCGCCGCCGATACCGTTGCCAAACAGGTCAACATCTCCCGCGCCCGCCAAGACGCCTTCGCCCTGCAATCTCAGCGCCGCGCCGCCTGCGCCCGCGCAGCGGGCCTTTTTGACGCGGAGATTGTTCCCATTGCAGGCCAAGCCACAGACGAATGCATCCGCGACACCTTGTCTGCTGATCGCCTCGCCCGCCTACGTCCAACATTCACCAAAGACGGCACCGTCACCGTTGGCAACGCCTGCCCGCTGAATGACGGCGCGGCAGCGGTGCTTGTCACCACTGTGGAAAAGGCCCGCGTGCTGGGCCACTCCCCTGCGCTCATGTACCTCGGCGGCGCATCCGCAGGCGTCGATCCCAACATCCTCGGCATCGGCCCCGTCGCCAGCACCAAAAAACTCCTGAAGCGACACCCAAACCTGTCGCTCACCAACCTCACCCACCTCGAGTTCAACGAGGCCTTCGCGTCCCAAGTCCTCGCCTGCCTTGACGCCCTCCACATCGACGAGAGCTTACCGAACCAACAAGGCGGCGCCATCGCGCTCGGCCATCCCTTTGGTGCCTCCGGCACCATCCTTGTGACACGCCTGTTCAGCCAGCTGATCCGCCAAGACGCGCGCCCAAACTCTCTCGCTATGGCGATGATCGGCATAGGTGGCGGCCAAGGCCTCAGCGCGGCCTTCAAACCCGTCGCCCTCTAACCCCCATTCACAGTCGCCAAATATCCCGGGGGAGTCGTGCCTCCGGCGCGACGGGGGCTGGCCCCCAAAACGCAAAACGGGGCCGCTCTCGCGACCCCATTTCTATTTTTCACCGGAGAAAATCAACTTATTCGTCGTCTTCATCCAACACCCGCACCGCACCCAGCGACGCGTTGGACACATGCTGCGCATAGACTTTCAACGCTTTGGACACAGCCCGTGGCCGCCCCTCCGCTTTCCAGACTTTCTTATCCGCCTGCGGGTGGTTGGCGCGGCGTTCGGCCAGCACCTCATCACTCACATCCAGATGGATCGATCGGTTGCGCACAGAAATTCGGATTTTGTCACCGTCTTCCACCAGACCAATCACACCCTTTTCCGCCGCTTCCGGCGAGGCGTGACCAATCGACAGACCAGCAGTGCCACCGGAGAAACGACCATCGGTCAACAGCGCACAGGTGGTGTCGAGCTTTTTGGATTTCAGATACGCCGTTGGGTACAGCATTTCCTGCATGCCTGGTCCCCCTTTGGGCCCTTCATAACGGATCACCACCACGGAGTAGGGCTGCACCTCGTTCTGCAAGATGCCGTGCATTGCATCTTCCATGCTTTCAAAGACCTTCGCGGTGCCTTCGAACTCATACATCTGCTTGATCACACCAGCGGTCTTCAGGATACAGCCCTGCTCCGCGATGTTGCCAAACAACACGCACAACCCACCCTCTTCGGAATAGGCATTCTCAAAGTCGCGCACACAGCCGCCCTGAATGTCCAAATCCAGCTCGGTGTACATGCGGGACTGGCTAAACGCTTCGGTTGTGCGCACGCCACCAGGCGCTGCAATATACATGTCCCGCGCCTCATTGCCCGCGCTTTCACGGCGCACGTCCCACTTGTCGATAAATTCACCCATGGTGCGCTCATGCACGGTGGCACAATCGCGGTGAATTTTGCCCTCGCGATCCAGCTCGCCAAGAATACGCGCAATCCCACCGGCGCGGTGCACGTCTTCCATGTGATATTCCGGCGTTGACGGCGCCACTTTACACAGGTGTGGAATTTGACGGCTCATGCGATCCATGTCCGCCATGGTGAAATCCACAAACCCCTCTTGCGCAATCGCCAACAGGTGAAGCACCGTGTTGGTTGATCCCCCCATGGCGATATCCAGCGCCATGGCATTCTCAAACGCTTTGAAGTTGGCAATACCGCGTGGCAGGGCAGTTTCGTCCCCCTCTTTGTACCAACGATCACAGAGTTCAATGATCTTGTGACCCGCTTCTTCAAACAGGCCGCGACGCTTGGAGTGGGTTGCCAGCAGCGAACCGTTGCCCGGCAGCGCCAGGCCCAGCGCTTCGGCCAGACAGTTCATCGAGTTGGCGGTGAACATACCGGAGCAGGAGCCACATGTTGGGCACGCCGAGCGTTCCAGCTTGTCCACTTCGTCCTGCGAGCGATCTTCATCCGTAGCGCCCACAATTGCGGTCACGAGATCGGCTTTGTGTTCGCCGTCCTGCAAGATCACTTTACCGGCTTCCATCGGACCACCGGACACAAATACCGCTGGAATGTTCAGGCGCATCGCCGCCATCAACATTCCGGGCGTGATCTTGTCACAGTTGGAAATACACACCAGCGCGTCGGCGCAGTGCGCATTTGCCATGTATTCCACAGAGTCGGCGATCACTTCGCGGGACGGCAGGGAATACAACATCCCGTCGTGGCCCATGGCGATGCCGTCATCCACCGCAATGGTGTTCATCTCTTTGGCCACGCCACCGGCTTTTTCAATCTCACGCGCCACCAATTGGCCCATGTCTTTGAGGTGCACGTGACCCGGTACAAATTCGGTGAAGGAGTTGACCACCGCCACAATCGGCTTGCCAAAGTCCTCGGTTTTCATCCCCGTCGCACGCCATAGCGCACGGGCAGCGGCCATACGGCGGCCAAAGGTCGAGGTTTTGGAACGAAGATCAGGCATCTTATGCACTCCTGCGGATGGCTCGGGCGCTCACACAGCGCCCCTTGCGTGTCTGGACAGAACGGGTGCCACTCAAAAGGGGGGAATGCAAGAGAGTCCGGAAAGAATGTTACTCAAAATCGCGCACAAAGCTTTCACAAAGTACGATGTGCGCAACTTGCACGTAATCCATCCCTGACACTCAGCCCAAAGCCACCGCTTGCGCGAGAAAATCCGCGCAGCCCTTCGCCTTGATGTCTGCCACACTGCGCAGCTTCACATGCCGCCGCGCCTTGCCCTTGCCTTCTAAGTGCTCATTCGGGTCGCTCAACCGTGCCCCATTGGAGAACTCAAAAGACACATGGGCCTTGTAGCCGAAGTATCCTCCGACGGCTGTGGCCGCGACCCCCGCCTCATGCTCTAACATCTGGCCACCATACATGTGGCGGCCATGCAATTCCGGCGCCACCACCGCGACCATCTCTTCAATTGCGTCAATGATCGCGGCTTGCGTTGTCTCGTCCATCTCAGCCTTCCAAGTTCATCGGCGTGGCAATTTCCACCAAACAGCCGTTCAAGTCACGCACGTATGATATCGTCTGCCCCCAAGGCACGCCATGCGGCTTGCTCACCGGCGCACATCCCGACGCCACCGCTTTCTCAAAAGCCGCCTCCACATCCTCGGTAATGAAACAAATTTCCCACCCTGCCGGAATGGCGCTTTTCTCATTGGGCGCAAAGGCCAGGCCATCCAGCTCAATCACCTCCTCGGCAGAGAACGACAGCACCGTGTTTCCGGTCTGCATCTCCGCATAAAGCGTGCTTTCATGCATAAACCGCTGGGTCAGGCCAAATGCCGCCTCATAAAACGCCACCGTCTCCGGCACGTTTTTCACGTAAATAATTGTGTATCCAAGTTTCATAACAAACACCTCACATTGGTTGGCATAGACCTAAGGCCCGCAAACCAATCACGCTTGAAGAAATCGGACATAGCTCGCTAGGCCGTACGATTTCCCCACAGCCCACCGGACACATCTGGCCGGATCAACCCCTCTGGAATGTCTGACGGCACAAACCCACCAAACCGCCGCATGGCCCGCGTCATATGTGCCTGATCAGCATAGCCCGCCTCAAACGCCGCATCCGACAGCGACCCGCCCGCTCGGCAGACCAGCCGCAACGCCCGATGGAACTGCACCAACGACGCATAGGCCTTCACCGACAGCCCCACTGTGCTTGCAAACATCCGGTTGAGATGCCGCGTCGAGCACCCCGCCCGCGCCGCCAGTTCCGTCACAGAAAACCGCCCACCCGTGAGGTGCAACCGCCGCACGGTCTCCCCCACACGATGCCCCTCCGGCGACAGCGCCCGTCCCTCAACAAAGCGCACCAAAGCTTGCTGCAGGTCCGCTGGCGATACACCTGCCACACAAAGCCCCGCCAGTTCCGGCACCAAGGCCTCCGCCTCATCCTCCAATGCCACCTGGTCTTTCGCGCGCGCCAAGGCATCGCCCCACAACACGCCCCCGCGCTCAGGTCGCAGCCTCACACCAATCCATCGGTCCCAAGCCTCAAACGTGACCCAATAGGGCCGTGTTGCTGGCCCGGTCACCACCAACCGTGGCACCACGGCGCGATCAGCATTATAGCGCACAATCACGTCACAACGCCCGTCTGGAAGGATCAAACTGCGTCCGGCCTGAGACTCCTCATGCCGCCACACCGCCTCCACGCTGCGCGCCTGCTGCGGCGTGTAAATCCGCTCCTGATATCCGTCTGGCAGACGCACGCTACCCCCTCAACCAATCGTCAACCGCGCCAACAATTCCGTGGCATTTTTCACCTGAAACCGCTTGTGCAACCGCGCCCGCACATCCTCAATGGTGCGTGGTGACAGGTCCAACTCCCGCGCAATCTCCTTGCTGGTCAGCCCGCGCCCCAAGCCGCCCACAACCTGCCGCTCCCGCACTGTAAGCGACACTGGTGGCCCGTCGTGGATCGCGGCAAAGCTCATCACCAATTGCGCCAAAGGATCATCCGGTGTCAGCGTCTGCGCCCGAAAACGGCACCACACTTGCCCACCATCCCGCCGCCGCACCATGCGCTCATCACTATAGGCGTGGTCCTGACTCAACGGTTTCAATCCAATATCACGCACCTGCTCAAATTCTTCGGTGCTGTCATAAAGCAGGCGAAACGACTGCCCCACCAGCGCGTCCTTTTCATAGCCAACCAAATGTGCAAACCCCTGATTACAGGCGCGAATAACCCGCTGTTCGGTCATCACAATGCCCACAGGTGCCGCTTCAAACGCCAACTGATCCCAATTCATCCACGCCTCCCCAACCGTAGTCCTACGGTATTGATACCGTAGCCCACTCCGCGCCACTCTGGCCACACGTCCAACCGTACAGATCCTAAAAAATGTTCCGTTGGACACACTCAAATACTGCTGCACCACTCAAGAGGCCCGCCACCATGTCCATCGACACCGACCGCCTGATGACCCGCATCGAGTCCATGCGTGACGACTTGGTGCAACTAACCCAAGACCTGATCCGCATCCCAACGCTCAACCCGCCCGGTGAAAACTACCGCGAGATCTGTGACTATCTCGACAAACGCCTAACCCGCCACGGCTTTGACACCCAACTGATCCGCGCCCACGGCGCACCTGGCGACAGCGACAAATACCCCCGTTGGAACATCGTGGCGCATAAATCCGGGCATCACCCCGGCGAATGTGTACACTTCAACAGCCATACCGATGTGGTCGAGGTCGGCCTTGGTTGGACCTTTGATCCCTTTGGTGGCGAAATCAAAGATGGCAAAATTTACGGCCGCGGGGCCTGCGACATGAAAGGTGGTCTTGCCGCCTCTATCATCGCCGCCGAAGCTTTCATCGCCGAATTCCCCGACTTCCACGGCAGCATTGAAATCTCTGGCACTGCCGATGAGGAATCCGGCGGCTACGGCGGTGTGGCCTATCTTGCGGAAAAGGGTTTCTTCGCCCCTGAACGTGTCCAGCACGTGATCATCCCCGAACCCCTGCACAAAGACCGCATCTGCCTTGGCCATCGCGGCGGCTGGTGGGCCGAGATCGAGACCTTTGGTGAAATTGCCCACGGCTCCATGCCTTTCCTCGGCGATTGCGCCGTGCGCCACATGGGCGCGGTAATCGACAAGTTTGAAAGCGACCTCTACCCGGCCATGGCCGCACGCCGCACCGACATGCCTGTGGTGCCCGAAGGCGCGCGCAGCTCCACCATGAACATCAACTCAATCCATGGTGGCCAAGCCGAACAGGCCGAGGATTTTGACGGCCTGCCCGCTCATTGCGTGCCAGACAGCTGTCGCATCGTGATCGACCGCCGTTATCTGGACGAAGAATCCCACGCCGAAGTCGAAGGCGAAGTGCGCTCCCTGCTGGACGATCTGTCCACCAACCGCGAGAACTTCCGCTATGACATGCGTGAGCTCAACCACGTTGCCCCATCCATGACAGACCGCAAGGCCCCCGTTGTGACCACGGTAGACCGTGCCATTCAAAACGTTCTCGGAAAAACCCCGGATTATGTCGCAAGCCCCGGCACTTACGACCAAAAACACATTGATCGCATCGGCAAGCTCAGCAACTGTATCGCCTACGGGCCGGGCATTCTGGAAATGGCCCACAAGCCTGACGAGTACATCGGAATCGACGATATGATCGACAGCGCCAAGGTCATGGCGCACAGCCTGACGCAGCTGCTTCTGCCTCAAACAAACAACCCGGCCTAAGGCCCAATAACAATAAAAAGCAAACAGTTAAGGGAGAGAGACACAATGACATTTTTCACGTCAAAGCTAGCCAGTGCCAGCGCCGCGGCTCTGGTTGCCGGGACACTGACAGCACAAGCTGCGCAAACCGACATCACGGTTGCCATGCAGCTGGAACCACCTCATCTGGACCCAACCTCGGCCGCAGCAGGCGCCATCGACAGCGTCCTGTATTCCAATGTCTTTGAGGGTCTGACCCGCTTTGCCTCTGACGGGTCCGTCACGCCAGGCCTCGCCAAAAGCTGGGAGATTTCTGAGGACGGGCTGACCTACACCTTTATGCTCAACGACGGTGTGACCTTCCATGACGGGTCTGCCATGGACGGCGAAGACGTGAAATTCTCGTTGGACCGCGCCCGCGCGGAAGACAGCGCCAATGCACAAAAAGCCCTTTTCGAAGGCATCAGTGATGTGACCGTGGTTGATCCACTGACCGTAAAGATCACGCTGGATGGCCCCAACGGCGATTTCCTGTTCAACATGGCCTGGGGTGATGCTGTGATTGTCGCGTCTGAAAGCATCGACGACATCAAAACCACGCCCATCGGCACTGGTGCCTTCAAGTTTGACAACTGGGTGCAGGGCGACAAGATCACGCTCACACGCAACGATGCGTATTGGGGCACGCCTGCGACACTGACCGATGTGACCTTCAAATTCATCTCCGACCCAACCGCAGCCATGTCTGCGATGATGGCCGAAGACATTGATGTATTTGCTAGCTTCCCAACACCGGAAGCATTGCCACAGTTCGAAGCTGACCCGCGCTTTCAGGTTTTGGTTGGCAACTCCGAAGGTGAAACCATCCTGTCAACCAACAACAAGATGCCGCCACTGGATGACGTGAAAGTGCGCAAAGCCATCGCCCACGCAATTGACCGTCAGGCAATCATTGATGGCGCGATGTTTGGCCTCGGCACGCCAATTGGCACCCACTTTGCCCCACATCACCCGGATTATGTCGATCTGACCGGCAACTCCGCCTATGATCCCGAACTGTCCAAGAAACTGCTGGCGGAAGCGGGCTATCCGGATGGCTTCACCACCACGTTGAAACTGCCGCCGCCCTCCTACGCCCGTCGCGGTGGCGAAATCATCGCCGCGCAACTGCGCGCCGTCGGCATCAACACCGAAATCTCCAATCTGGAATGGGCGCAGTGGCTGGAGCAGGTGTTCCGCGGCAAGGACTTTGGCCTGACCATCGTCAGCCACACCGAACCCAACGACATCGGCATCTACGCCCGCCCGGATTACTACTTCCAGTATGACAATCCGCAGTTCCAGCAGATTATGGACACGTTGAATAAAGCCACCCTCCCGGCAGAGCGCGCCGCCCTGCGCAAGGTGGCGCAAACCATAATCGCCGAGGACTATGTCAACGGCTACCTGTTCCAATTGGCTTACGTAACCGTGGCCAAAGCGGGTGTGCAGGGCCTTTGGCTCAACGCCCCAACCCAAGCCACTGACCTGACCGCCGTGAGCTGGTCAGAGTAACACCCCCCGCGCTGGGGCCACAGCCTGTGGCTCCGGCGCAAATCGCCCTACCGAAAGCCGCAGACATGATTGACCACATCCCCGCTGGCACCTTGCCCAGCCGCAAAGCTCCGCCTGAATATTTCACCGGCGATGTCCGGATGGATTTGATCACGGAAAGCCGCCCCCCTTCGCAAGTCTTTGCCGCTCGTGTCACCTTTGAGCCCGGCGCGCGCACCGCATGGCACACCCATCCTGTGGGCCAAATTTTGCATGTCCTGTCCGGCGTTGGCCTCATTGCCCTGCGCGACGAAGCCCCGCGCACCATCCGTCCCGGTGACAGCATCTGGATTGAGCCCGGCGTCGAACACTGGCACGGCGCCACGCCCGACACCGCCATGTCCCATATGGCCATCCAACAGGTCGAAGACGGCTCCGGTGCCACCTGGCTCGAACACGTCACCAACGCCGACTACCTGAAACCAGCGACCTGACCGCCCATGCTCCGCTACACTCTTAAACGCGCCTTGTCTCTGGGCCTTAGCCTGGTGGTGGCCTCGCTGGTGATCTTCTTCGTGATCGAAGTGGTGCCCGGCGACCCCGCAAGCTTCATGTTGGGTCTCAACGCCCAACCCGACACCATCGCCGCCCTGCGCAGCGAACTGGGGTTGGATGCCTCCAAACTGGAACGTTACCTCGCTTGGGTTGGCGGCATGGTGCAGGGTGACTTTGGCACCTCCTACACCTATCGCACCCCCGTGACCGAGATGATTGGCGACCGTATCTGGGTGTCGCTGCCTCTGGCCCTCTACGCGCTCACGCTCTCCACGCTGATTGCCTTCCCCGCTGGCATCTACGCCGCCTCTCGCCGTGGCAAACCCGGCGACATGGCCGTGATGGGTGCCACGCAACTGGGCGTCGCCGTACCCAACTTCTGGTTTGCCATGATGCTGGTACTGATCTTTGCCATCAACCTGCGCTGGTTCTCCGCCGGTGGCTTTGTTGGTTGGGAAAAAGGCATCCCGGCCGCGATAAAATCCCTGACCCTGCCCGCCATCGCTCTGGCCCTGCCACAATCCGCCATCCTCGCCCGCGTCATGCGCTCAGCGCTTCTTGACGTCTTGGGCGAAGACTTCATGCGCACCGCCCGCGCCAAAGGACTGACCCGTCGCCAAGCCCTAATGCGCCACGGCTTGCGCAACGCCCTGATCCCTGTGCTGACCATCATTGGCATGCAGTTCTCCTTCCTGCTCGCCGGAGCCATCATTATTGAGCAGGTCTTCTTCCTGCCCGGCCTCGGCCGCCTGATCTTCCAATCCATCTCCGCCCGCGACCTGATCGTGGTCGAAAGCGTGGTCATGCTCTTGGTGTTCCTGGTGATCCTCGTGACCTTCCTTGTCGACCTCGCCTACGCCGCTGTTGACCCCCGCCTGAGGTCCCGCACATGATGCTTTCCCGCAATATCCTCTTTGGCGGTGTGCTTTGCCTGCTGGTGATCACCGCAGCCCTGATCAGCTTCCTCTGGACGCCATTTGACATCACGCAGATGGACATCCCCAACAAACTGCAAAAGCCCAGCGCGGCCCATTGGTTTGGCACCGATCATTTTGGCCGTGATATCTTTTCGATGATCATGGTTGGCGCCCGCACCTCATTGGCCGTCGCGCTGGTGGCCGTCGGCATCGGCATGGGCCTTGGCGTGCCGCTGGGCCTTTGGGCCGCTGCCAATTCCGGCAGCTGGCTCGACGAGCTGATCATGCGTGGAAATGACCTGATCTTTGCCTTCCCCAGTCTTGTGATCGCCATCCTGATAACCGCCATTCTTGGCCCCGGCGCGGTGAATGCGATCCTCGCCATCGGCATCTTCAACATCCCGGTCTTCGCCCGCCTCACCCGCGCCGGAGCCCTTCCGCTCTGGCAACGCGACTTCATCCTTGCCGCGCGGGTGGCTGGCAAATCTCACGCCCGCATCTCGGCGGAACACATCCTGCCCAACGTCGCCAACCTGCTGATCGTGCAAGGCACCATCCAGTTCAGCCTCGGCATCCTTGCCGAAGCGGGCCTGAGCTACGTCGGCCTGGGCGCGCAGCCCCCGACGCCCTCATGGGGCCGCATGCTGGCCGACGCCCAAACCATGGTCGCCTTCGCACCCCACCTCGCGCTGATCCCCGGCCTTGCCATCATCACCTCCGTTCTGGGCCTCAACCTCTTGGGTGACGGGTTGCGCGACTACCTTGACCCAAAAATCCGGGTGATGCGCTCATGAGCCTGCTTTCTGTCCAAAACCTCTCCCTCTCAATTGGACCACTTTCAATCCTGAAAGACGTGACCTTCTCCATTGCTCCGGGCGAGATCGTGGCCGTGACCGGCGAAAGCGGCTCGGGCAAATCCATGACGGCACTGGCAGTCATGCAACTTTTGCCAGACAGCGCTCGCACCTCTGGCCACATCATGCTGGGTGACGAAGAGCTCACCGCGCAATCGGAAAAAGCCCTCTGCGCCATGCGTGGCAATTGCGTCGGTATGGTATTCCAAGAGCCAATGACCGCCCTCAACCCGCTGCACCCAATCGGACAGCAGGTCGCTGAAACCATCCGCATGCACGCCGTCATGCCCAAAGCCGAAGCCGAAGCACAAGCCGCTGCGATGCTGACCCGTGTCGGCCTGCCGCAAGACCGCTTCCCGCTGTCGCGCTACCCACACGAACTCTCCGGCGGACAGCGACAACGCGTTGTGATCGCCATGGCCATCGCCCGCCGTCCGCGTCTGTTGATTGCCGACGAACCCACAACCGCACTCGACGTCACCACACAGGCCAAGATCCTCGACCTGCTCAAGGATCTCGTCGAGGAATTTGACATGGGTCTGTTGATGATCACCCATGACCTCGCCGTGGTGGCCGACATGGCGGATCGCATTGTGGTCATGCGCAAGGGCGAAGTGGTCGAACAGGGTGACACCAAGCACCTGCTCGCCCATATGCAACACCCCTACACCAAGGCCCTGTTTGCCGCCTCCCAGCATCAAGTTGACCTGCCCAACGCTGAAGACGGGCACGCCGCCATCCTGTCTGTGCAAAACGCGGTCCGCGACTACGCCTTGCCGCGCACAAAACTCTTTGCGCCCCGCACCTTTCACCGCGCCGTCAAAGGCATCAGCTTTGACATCCACCAAGGTGAGCGGGTTGGACTTGTGGGTGAATCCGGCTGCGGAAAATCGACCCTAACACGGGCGATTTTAGGCCTTGAGCCGCTGCAAGACGGCAGCATCACGGCCTTTGGCACCCCCGTGGCCCCTGACATGCCGGCGCAGGCCCGCATCAAAACGCAGGTGGTGTTCCAAGACCCATACAGCAGCTTCAACCCACGGCACAAAGTTGGGCGCATCCTGACCGAACCCTTCCATCTGGTCGACACGCCCCCCACCGGCGCGGCGCTGACGCAGATCATTGGCGAGGTGCTCACCGACGTTGGTTTGCAGCCATCCGAAGCGCAGAAATACATCCACGAATTCTCCGGCGGTCAGCGCCAACGCATCGCCATTGCCCGCGCCCTGATCACCAAACCCGAGTTGATTATCTTTGACGAAGCGGTCTCCGCGCTGGACGTCTCCATCCGCGCGCAAATCCTCGACCTGATTGCCGAGCTCTCCCGCCGCCACAACCTAGCCTATCTATTCATTTCCCATGATCTCTCCGTGGTGCGCTCTGTCACGGACCGCTTGCTGGTCATGCAAAACGGCGAGATTGTCGAGCAAGGCGAGACACAAACGGTCTTCACCACGCCACAGCACCCCTACACCCAAACCCTGATCAACGCCGCGCCGGTCTTGCCGGATTTGACCGCGCTGAGAGACAAGACTGAGACCGCCCATGCCCCTGCCTGATCTGTTTTTTGACCCCTCCAAATGCCTGATTGGCGGCCACTGGCAACCCGCCACCTCCGGCGACACGCTCGATTTGACCAACCCGTCGGACGGCACGCATTTGGCCACCATCGCGCGGGGCACGTCCGCTGACGTCGACGCCGCTGTTGTCGCCGCCCATGCCGCCCGCGCGGGTGACTGGGGTCGCGCCACAGCTGTAGAACGGGGCCGCATCCTCACTCGTATTGGACAACTGGTGTCGGAACACACCGACACGCTGGCAAAACTCGAAGCTTTGGATGTCGGCAAACCCCTGACCCAAGCCCGCAACGACGTGATCGCCCTGGCCCGCTACATGGAGTTCTACGGCGGCGCAGCGGACAAAGTGCATGGCGAGACCATCCCCTATATGGATGGCTACACCGTCTACACCCTGCGCGAACCCTTTGGCGTGACCGGCCACATCGTGCCATGGAACTACCCCATGCAGATCATTGGCCGCTCGGTTGGCGCGGCCCTAGCAATGGGCAACGCTTGTGTCCTGAAACCCGCCGAAGAAGCCTGCCTCACCGCGCTTGCCTTTGCAGAGCTGGCCCAACAAGCAGGCCTGCCCGCCGGCGCCCTCAACGTGGTGCCCGGTCTTGGTGCCGAGGCTGGTGCCGCCCTTGCAGGTCATTCAGACATCCAACACATCTCCTTCACCGGCTCCGTGAACACCGGCCGCCTGGTACAAACCGCCGCCGCGCAAAATGTTGTCCCTGTTACGCTGGAGTTGGGCGGCAAAAGCCCGCAACTCGTGTTTGCCGATGCTGACCTCGACGCCGCCCTGCCCTTCCTTGTGAACGCAGGCATCCAGAACGCCGGCCAAACCTGCTCTGCCTCCTCGCGCATTCTTGTTGAACGCTCGGTTTATGACGAAGTCACCAGCCGCATGGCCGCCGCCTATGGTGACATGCGTGTCGCGCCTGCACTCGACGACGCTACGCTGGGCCCATTGATCTCTGGTCGCCAGAAAGAGCTTGTCTCCGGCTTCCTTGCCAAAGGCGCAGACCTGCAAACCGCCGCCCAGGGCCAGATCGTCACCGACGCCCAAGGCCACTACGTCGCGCCAACCCTCTTTGCAGACGTCCCACCGGATCACACGCTGGCCCAGGATGAAATCTTCGGCCCTGTCCAAGCGCTCATCCCGTTTGACAGCGAAGACGAAGCGCGCGCCATCGCCAATGGCACCAAATACGGCCTCGTCGCTTCCATCTGGTCGCAAAATGGCGCCCGCCAAATGCGCCTCGCCAAATCCCTGAAGGCTGGTCAGGTTTTCCTCAACAACTACGGCGCAGGCGGCGGCGTGGAGCTGCCCTTTGGCGGCACCGGCCACTCCGGCCACGGCCGCGAAAAAGGCTTCGAGGCGCTGTTCCACTTCAGCCAACTCAAAACCGTCGCCGCCCTGCACGGCTAATATTCACTGTCTACAAGTATCCCCGCCGGAGGCTTCCGCGGGCGCAAACAAGGACCACTGCAATGCGTCTCAACAACAAAACAGCCATCATCACCGGCGGCGCCCAGGGCTTTGGCGCGGGCATCGTTGACAAGTTCCTCACTGAGGGCGCCAAAGTGGTCGTCGCCGACATCAACGGCGACATGGCCACCACCAAAGCCAACGAACACAACAACGCCATCCCTTGCACCGTCGACGTCGCCGACGCCGCCAGCGTACAGGCCATGATCGACACAGCCCTCTCCGCTTGGGGCCACATCGACATCATTGTGAATAACGCCGGTGTCACCCACCTGCCCGCGCCAATGGAAACCGTTTCTGAGACCGATTTTGACCGCGTCTTTGCGGTGAACTGCAAATCGATCTACCTGATTGCCCAAGCGCTTGTGCCACACATGAAGTCTCGCAACACCGGCGCGATCCTCAACGTGTCTTCCACCGCAGGCCTCTCGCCGCGTCCCAACCTCAACTGGTACAACGCTTCCAAAGGCTGGGTGAACACCGCGACCAAAGCCATGGCGGTTGAATTGGCGCCTCATGGCATTCGAGTCAATGCCATCAATCCGGTTGCAGGCGAAACCCCGCTACTGGCCTCATTCATGGGCGAAGACACCCCGGAAATCCGCGCCAAGTTCCTGTCGTCGATCCCACTGGGTCGTTTTTCTCAGCCCGAAGACATGGGCAACGCCGCTGCTTTCCTTTGCTCCGACGAGGCATCGATGATCACAGGCACCCTGATGGAGGTTGATGGCGGACGCTGCATCTAAGCGGACTCCTCCATAGGTATCCATTTCTTGGGCCATGCACTGTGATTTACCGTGTATGGCCACCCACAGCCCCCCTTTTGAGGCACTGGAACAACCCAAACTTTTAATGTCGAGTGGCTTTGACCATGCTGCCATGGTGCTCAAAATCGCACCTCCATAAAACAGTCGCAATACAGACGTAATACCGACGTCAAAAACGAGACGAATACGCCGTGTCTGCGCGGCGTGACGAGACAGCAAGTGACGCCGGTGAATTCCGCCCAAACATGCACGTCTTGTTGGATCTAAGTCGGCTCAATGTGTGGTAGCCCCGCACCGCCATTGGCCACCTCCCGCGCCAATTTCAAAGAGATCCGTTGCCTCTCTGTCCAGACCATTCAACACATGGCCGATGGACCAAAACACACCAAGAGTAGTAACAATTACCAAGCCTTACCCCAGGTCACCTGAAGTCCAACGGCCCCTTAAAGGGGATGCACCAGCCTCATACGCTCAACCCAAAGCCGAATGAAGCAACAACTTCTAACTATTTCGACGATGTTCAAAAACGGCATGTTTGTCGGTTTTGAACCATGATATGACGGTTTCCTGAAGGCACCTCTGTGGCAGCCCACATCTCGACCGGAGTCGACAAAAACTTTGGTCGCTACAACACATTTTCCTTGATTTGTGGCGTAGGCGAGCCGCAGCATGACGAAAAACAAAGAATTCAACATGGGAGTTTCCAAATGAATGAAGAGCTTAAGTTCCTGAGCCGCCAGGCCGCTTTTGGCACAATATCACGCCGCAAGTTCCTGGGACGCGCTGGCGCGCTTGGCGTTTCCGCAGCGGCTGCGAGCACTATGCTTTCCAGCGCTGTTCACGCCGCAGGTCCGCAAAAGGGCGGCACTCTGCGTATTGGTTTGCAAGGTGGTTCCACCACCGACAGCCTTGACCCGGCGCTAGCGGCAAACACAACCGCTGTAAACCTGATCCGCATGTGGGGTGAGCCGCTGGTTGAGCTTACCGATGACGGTGGCCTCCAGGGCAAGGTCGCTGAAAGCTTTGAGGCCTCCGCGGATGCCACCACTTGGACCTTCACTATCCGCAAAGGCATCACCTTCTCCAATGGACAGGAAGTAACAGCAGCAGACGCGGCCGCGACGCTCGACCGCCACGCAGGTGAAGAATCCAAATCCGGTGCTCTTGGCCTGCTGCGCGACATCAAAAATGTCAGCACCAACGGCCGTGACGTGATCATCGAGCTCAACAACGGCAACGCTGATTTGCCGTATCTGATGAGCGACTATCACCTTATCGTGCAGCCAAACGGCGGCAAAGACGCGCCAGATGCTGCGATTGGTACAGGCCCCTATATCATGAAAGAAGTTGATATGGGCGTGCGCTTTGTGGCTGAGAAAAACCCCAACTATTGGGGTGACATAGGACATGCTGAAGCCATCGAAATGCTGGTGATCAACGACAACACTGCTCGCGTTGCAGCGCTGCAGTCTGGTCAAGTAGATATCATCGACCGCGTACCGCCACGCACAGCTGGCCTTGTGGCCCGCGCCCCAGGCATCACGGTGTCCTCAACGGCAGGCCCAGGCCATTACGTGTTCATTGCTCATGTAAATACTGCACCTTTCGACAACCCCGATCTCATGATGGCTCTGAAATACGGCATTAACCGTCAGGAAATGGTCGACAAAATCCTGTTTGGTTATGGCTCTGTTGGCAACGATTCTCCAATCAACGCAGCTTATCCGATGTATGAGGAAATGGAGCAGCGCGAGTACGATCCGGAAAAAGCGGCTGAGTACTTTAAGAAATCTGGCCACGAAGGCCCGGTTCTTCTGCGTACCTCTGACAACTCATTCCCAGGTGCGCCGGATGCCGCGGCCCTATTCCAGCAGTCCCTCAAAGCGGCTGGCATCGAGCTTGAAATCAAACGTGAGCCAAACGATGGTTACTGGTCCGAAGTGTGGAACAACAAACCGTTCTGTACCAGCTACTGGGGTGGTCGTTCGACCCAGGATCAGATGTTCACAACCGCTTATCTGTCGACCGCGGATTGGAACGACACGCGCTATAAAAGCGAGAGCTTCGACAAGCTTTTGATCTCCGCACGTGCGGAACTCGACCAGGACAAGCGCAAGAAGATGTACGCTGACATGGGCATGATGGTACGCAATGAAAGCGGTTTGATCTGCCCGATGTTCAATGACTTCGTTGACGCCCACACCGACAAGATTGGCGGCTGGGTTGAAGGCGTTGCTGGTTTCTCCCTGATGAACGGCTACGCAGCACAGCGTATGTGGGTGACAGGCTGATATGTCGCTCCTCTTTAAACTACTGGCCCAGCGCATCGCGCTGGGCTTCCTCTTGCTCTTCCTCGTTTCGATTCTGATCTTTGCCGGCACCATCATTCTGCCGGGAGACGTGGCTCAATCCATCCTCGGACAATCTGCTACGCCCGAAGCGCTGGCAAACATACGCCGCGATCTTGGGCTGAATGATCCACCTGTCCAACGCTACTTCAATTGGCTTGGAGGGCTATTACAAGGCGACCTCGGTACTGCACTTACCAGCGGCAAAGACATCGCTGAATCTATCGGAAAACGTCTTGGAAACACGCTATTTTTGGCCTTCTGGGCCGCGATCATCTCCGTGCCTCTTGCGATTTTGCTTGGTTTGATTGCCGTACGCTATCGCGAACGTTGGCCGGACAAATTGATCTCAGCGGTCACTCTGGCCTCCATTTCCGTGCCCGAGTTCTTGATTGCCTACGTTGCAATTTTTGTTATTTCCGTGCGTCTCCGCTGGGCACCATCAGTCACAACAATCAACGACAGCATGAGCTTGGGTGAAAAACTGCACACGATCTCTATCCCAATTGCGGTGCTTACGCTTGTGGTTTTGGCGCACATGATGCGCATGACCCGTGCCGCCATTCTCAATGTGATGCAATCCGCATATATTGAGACTGCGGAACTCAAAGGCTTGCGCATGTTCACCATCATCTGGAAACACGCTCTGCCCAACTCCGTGGCACCGGTCATCAACGTCGTTATGCTCAATATGGCTTACCTTGTTGTCGGAGTTGTGGTGATCGAGGTGGTCTTCACCTATCCCGGTATGGGGCAGTATTTGGTCGACCACGTGTCCAAGCGTGACATTCCTGTAGTGCAGGCCTGCGGCCTGATTTTTGCAGCGGTCTACATTGGCCTCAATATGGTGGCCGACATCGTATCCATTATTGCCAATCCGCGTTTGCGGCATCCGAAATAGGGAATACGTTATGAGAATACCCATAGCAGCCCTGATCGGGCTTTTTTTCACCGGCGCGTATTTCTTCGTCGCCATATTTGCGCCATGGATTGCACCTTATGGTATGGCCGAAGTTGTCAGCCGTGACGTTTGGCTGCCACCGTCATCCGAGTTTCTTCTTGGCACCGACAATCTCGGGCGTGATCTGCTTAGTCGCATGATCTACGGCGGGCGGACCACGATCTTCATTGCCACAGCAGCAACCATCCTCAGTTTCACAACAGGTTCTATACTTGGCTTCCTCGCCGCCGTCTTGGGCGGTTGGGCTGATCAAGCCATGAGCCGGTTTGTCGACCTGATCATGTCGATCCCGTCATTGATTTTTGCTCTTGTTGTGCTGTCTGTAATGCCCGTAACCGTTCCAGTCTTAATCCTTGTTATGGGGCTATTGGACAGCACCCGCGTGTATCGCTTGGCGCGCGCTGTGGCCGTCGACATTAACGTCATGGACTATGTCGAAGCCGCGAAGCTTCGCGGCGAAGGCCGTCGCTGGATCATTTTCCGCGAAATCCTGCCAAACGCGCTCAGTCCACTTGTTGCTGAAATGGGGCTTCGGTTCATCTTCATGGTTCTGTTTGTTTCCACCCTGTCTTTCCTTGGTCTGGGTGTACAACCGCCACAAGCCGATTGGGGTGGCATCGTGAAGGAAAACGCAGATGGCATTGTCTACGGCATTGGCGCGGCACTGTACCCAGCCGTGGCCATCGCAACCCTAGCAATCTCCGTAAACCTCGTTGCGGATTGGGTCCTCAACCGCACCACATCGTTGAAAGGGGGCCGCGGATGAGCGACAATCTTCTGAAAGTCCGTGACCTCAAAATCGGTGCTACGGTCTATCCTCCGGGCGAAAAGCCTCATGATATTGAAATCGTGCATGGCGTAAGTTTTGAAGTGGAAAAAGGCAATGTGCTTGGCCTCATTGGTGAGTCCGGTGCCGGAAAATCTACGATTGGCCTTGCGTCCATGGCGTATGGTCGTGGCGGTGTGAAAATCACTGGTGGCGAGGTCTGGGTGAATGGGCGTGACATCCTCAAATCAACCCATGCGGATGTGCGTGCACTCCGTGGCGGCGAAGTCACTTACGTTAGCCAATCAGCCGCAGCTTCGTTTAACCCAGCCAAAAAAATCATGGACCAAGTCATCGAGGCGGCCGTCTTCCAAGGGAAGTTTTCCAAGCACGACGCAGAAAGTCGTGCGGTTGAATTGTTCCGCAAACTTGGCTTGCCTGATCCTGAAAACATCGGAAATCGCTATCCGCACCAAGTGTCAGGAGGCCAGTTACAGCGCTGCATGACAGCGTTGGCGCTGTGCCCGGAACCTGATCTTGTGGTGTTTGACGAGCCGACAACAGCGCTGGACGTAACCACGCAAATCGACGTTCTAATGGCCATCAAAGAGGCAATTCGAGACACTGGTGTTGCCGCGCTATACATCACGCACGATCTCGCAGTGGTCGCGCAAGTCAGCGACGATATTCTTGTGCTTAAGATGGGCGACATGGTCGAATACGGTACTGTCGATCAGATTATCAATTCCCCTAAAGAGGATTACACCAAGGCTCTGGTGTCTGTTCGGTCGATCGAGCACGAAGAAAAAACGCCAACCCCAGAGCCCATACTCAAAGTCCAAAACATAACGGCCAGGTACAAAGGCACAAATTTTGATGTTCTAAAGAATATCAATGTTGAGCTTCACCCAGGCCAAACTTTGGCCGTAGTGGGGGAAAGTGGTTCCGGAAAATCAACGTTGGCTCGTGTCATTACTGGCCTATTACCGCAAAGCAACGGCGGCGTGCGCTTCGCAGGTCGAGATCTCAGCAGAGATCTGGGCGGTCGTGACAAAGAAGACCTTCGCGAATTGCAGATGATTTATCAAATGGCGGACGTGGCGATGAACCCCCGCCAAACTGTGGGCACAATAATCGGCAGACCGTTGGAATTGTATTTTGGCCTGCGTGGTGGGGAGAAACGCAAGCGGATCATCGAGCTGTTGGATGAAATTGAGATGGGGGAAGGCTTTATTGATCGCTACCCCGCAGAACTCTCAGGGGGCCAAAAACAACGCGTGTGTATTGCGCGTGCCCTTGCGGCAAAGCCAAAAATGATCATTTGCGATGAAGTGACCAGTGCGCTTGATCCATTGGTTGCCGACGGCATTCTCAAACTCCTGCTGGACCTGCAAAAGATCGAAGATGTGGCTTATCTGTTCATCACCCACGATCTTGCGACAGTAAAGGCAATCGCAGACTCTATAGCCGTAATGTATCAGGGAGAAGTTGTGCGATATGGAGGAAAGACAGACGTCCTCTCACCGCCATTTGATGACTATACCGACCTTCTGTTGAGCTCTGTTCCTGAGATGAAGCTCGGCTGGCTTGAAGAGGTTATAGCAAACCGTAAAATGGAAAGCGCAGGGAACTAGGTTTCCATGTGAGTCAGACCAACGGCGGCGTTGAGAAAAGCGCCGTCGTTCTTGCGTGCAACCGCGCGCAAACCGAAGACGCATTGCTTCGTCTTTTTTTCGCGACAGAGCGCCAAAACGTCGGTCTTGAATTGTTCACTCGCCACCCTCTGGCATACGGTTCCAACAATCATCGTCAGGAGGACGGGTCATTGGAAAACAAGTTGCTGCTGATTATTCTTGACGGCGTTCCATGGAGGAACTGGTCTCGATTGTTCGGTAATTTGGAAGGTTGGGTTGCGAATGGCACTGCACAGAAATGGAAAATGACTTCGGTTTTGCCGTCAACTTCGGCCAGTTGTTACGCTTCGATTCACACTGGTGTCACGCCGCAAGAACATGGCTGCACCGGCAACGGGAATGTTTTTCGGATCAAGCAACCTGACATCTTTTCCCAAGTGCGGAAACGCGGGGGGACAACAGGTGCGGTCGCGCATTCCTTTTGGTCAGAGTTTTTTAATCGACATCCATTCGATTATGTACGTGACATCGAATATGATGAGCCAGAGAGCCAAACCATCAATCACGGCCGATTCCACTCAATGACCGGATACGGGGCCGCCAACCAGATGACTCCATCAGATGTCGATCTGTTTGCGACCCTCACCAATCTCTGCCTGAAGCACAATCTTGATTACGGCATGCTGCACACCTGCACTCTGGACAGTATGGGGCACCGCTTTCAGCACGAAAGTCATGAGATGGATCATGCATGTTTCGTGATGGATGAAATGCTGGCTCCGTTCATTCCCAAGTGGCGAGAGCTTGGCTATGACGTGATTGTCACTGCGGATCACGGTCAAGATACACGCGGGCACCACGGTGGAAGTGATCCGCTGCAACAAGATTTTGCACTCTACTATTTTGGCACGGCGATAGGACCTAATGCCGAAACCGTGCTGAACCAGCTGCAACTGGCGCCTACAATTCTCAAACGAATGGGAATCCAAGCGCCTGACACCATGAAGGGCTCACCCTTCCTTCAGTGAATGCAATCTCAAGGAAGAACTTCGCGAGACACTTTGTCCAATGTTCCAACTATCAGATCAATGTGGGTCTGCTCCATGATAAATGGAGGGGCTAGCAGGACATGGGCCCCCTGCTTGCCGTCAATTGTCCCACCCATTGGATAGCAGATTAAGCCTGCTTCAAACGCCGCTGCTTTGAGGCGTGCAGGTAGGGCTAGGTCGGGATCAAAGGGCTCTTTTGTTGCGCGGTCGCGCACAATTTCCAGCCCTAAGAACAACCCCCTGCCCCGGATATCGCCGATGTTTGGATGTTGGCCAAACACAGTGGCAAGCTCAGCTTTCAACGCTGCCCCCATTGGCGCGACGCGCGATACAAGGTTGTCGTCAATTAGCCGCTTTGTCACGGTCAGAGCTGCGGCAGCGGCGGTTGGATGCCCGTTATAAGTATGACCGTGTTGAAAGAACCCGGAGCCGTGCTGAATCACATCGTAGATCTCAGATGTACACAACATTGCGCCAATTGGCTGATAGCCCGCTCCCAAACCCTTAGCGATGGCGCAAATGTCTGGAGATATGTCCTCTTGCTCGTAGGCAAACAATGTCCCGGTTCGTCCCATTCCGCACATGACCTCATCAAGGATGAGTAAGATGCCATACTTGTCGCAAATCTCTCGAACTCTCTTGAAATAGCCATCAACGGGAGGGACGGCACCGGACGTTGCGCCAACAACTGGTTCCGCCACAAACGCCAGAACTTCTTGCGAACCTAACTCAAGGATTTTGTCCTCGAGTTCTTGTGCAACACGCTGGCCATAGTCGTAACTGGTTTCGCCCGTTTCTTGGCCACGGTACGCGTAGCAGGGAGATATATGATGGGTTTCCATCAACAAGGGGGAAAACGGTTCCCGGCGCCAAAGATTTCCACCTGTGGCCAATGCTCCTAAAGTATTTCCGTGGTAGCTCTGACGTCGGGCGATAACGTGGCGACGCTCAGCCTCCCCCTTTTCGAGCATGTATTGCCGAGCCAGTTTTAAGGCACTTTCCATAGCCTCCGATCCCCCAGACACCAGATACACGCGATCCAATGTCCCTGGCGCATTCCTAGCTAAGGTCTCGGCAAGTTGCTCTGCAGGCTCTGAGGTGAAGAAGCCTGTGTGCGCAAAGGCCACGGAGCTCACTTGCTCCTGAATAGCGGCAATCACCTCTGAATCGGAATGCCCTAGACAACTCACAGCAGCGCCGCCCGATCCATCAAAATAGGCTTTTCCAGACGTGTCATAGAGGAAAACACCCTCCCCACGCCCAACGGCTGGGAGATCTTTGCGGCAATGACGCGGGAACACGTGACTCATGGGGTCTGCACCTTTCCTAGCAATGGTCTACCTAAGTTGCTGGCACTCTGAATGACCAATTCAACACTTTCTACGTTGTTTGTGAGCAGCTGCCCGTCTTCTCTTTGAAGGTTATTTTCAAAGCCGACTCTCACATGGCCACTCATGCATATCGCTGCTTGGGCAACCTTTTGTTCACTTAACCCAAACGCGCACACCGACCAGGAGGTCATTTCACCGTTCAACGCGGCCACCATTCCCGGAAGCTCCACAGCATACCCCTGCCGAGGCGGCGAGTATTGGCCCAAAACAAGCAGAACATCCCTTTGAGTAGGGGAAATGACCGATTTGGCGAGCCAGCTTCTATACTGATCGATGTCTTGCAAATCATAGAGGATATGCTGGACGTGGATTCCTGCTTCTTCCGCAAAGTCATACATGCGGCGGGCAAGCCTATCGTCCCGCGCCATTTCTCGAATCGAAATACTTGCGGCTGCAGGCACCAATTGGCGCAAAACATCAAACTGTTCGGCCACATCGTATAACCCGGCGGCTTCTGTTGTAATTTGGATTTGCATATTAGGAGCCGCGTCCGCGACCGCAAACATTGCCTCCCTGTAAACGCCCGTATCGAGTGTATGCTGTTGATTTCCATCACGAACATGCAGGTGGAGCTCATGTGCTCCTGCGGCACAGCACTGTTTTGCAGTTTGCGCGATATCTGCGATCTTGGTTGGCAGCATTGGGTGATCTTTGTGCGTTCGCCTGGCACCATTTGGTGCAACCGTTATCTTTAGAGGCACTAAGCCCCCACCCTTGCGCTTTGAAGTGATGCTGTCTTTTGGCATCTCTTTTTCTTCCTTCATAAACGAGGTCGACTCGATGAAACATATGTTTCGATTCTTGACCTGAGCTAAAACATCTGACTAAATTCTGTCAAGTGGAGGGATTCGTGAACAACACAGACCGTCTTCAAGAACGGGTTGCGGGGAATTATGCCGACCTGAGCGTCAAGCTTCGGGAAGCGGCCGATTATGTATTGGCAAACGAAATGGACGTGGCGGCCAGATCTCTGCGGTCAATATCGTCTGCCAGCGGCGTTTCTCCGGCAACGCTTTCGCGGCTTGCCCGTGTCCTAGGCTTTGAAACCTATGAAGAACTTCGGGAAGTTTGCCGCATATCCGTTGGCGGACGCTCTCATTCATTCTCTGAGCGTGCGCGAAAGTTGAAACATGAATTGGATGAGCAGGTGCCGGTATTCGATCGACAAGCCTCAGCTTGCATCTCCAACATTTCCAATCTCGCCGACAGCTTGGACAAAGACCGTCTACAAAATGCCGTGAAGGCCCTGGCCGACGCTCGATCCGTTGTGTTGTTTGGCGCCTTTGGGTCAACCGGCATCGTTGAATACATGGCTTATCTCGCCAATTACTTTTCCACGACTTGGACCTTGGCGGGACGCATGGGCGCCTCGTTGGGGGCATCGCTCGCCTCTCTTGGCCCCGAGGACGTGCTGCTTGTCGTCACCAAGGCACCTTATGCGGCGCGCGCTGTGCGCGCCACGGAAGCGGCTCGGCAAGATGGGGCAAAAACCATCGTCATAAGTGACAGTCATGCTTGTCCCGCGATCAAGTTTGCAACTTTTCCCTTTATTGTTCCGTCAGATAGTCCACAATTCTTTTCGTCCTATGCGGCGACTCTGGCATTGATGGAGTCGATGATCGCCATGTTGGTGGCCCAATCTGGCGAAGGGACCAGCGACCGTATCCGAGAGGTTGAGCGTCGCAACCAAGACCTGGGTGATTTCTGGGTGGACTAAAGACAAAAAGACTGAAATTTCAATACTATCATCAACTAGGGAGCCTAAGATGATTTCGAAACTGAAACTGGCCGGTGCGGCCGTTATTGCCTCCATGGGTATTTCTGCAGGCGCATCCGCTCAGGAGTTTATCTCCATCGGAACCGGCGGCGTAACCGGCGTTTATTACCCAACTGGTGGTGCGATCTGCCGTCTGGTCAACAAAGGCCGCAAAGAGCACGGCATTCGTTGCGCAGTGGAATCCACTGGCGGGTCTGTTTACAACATCAACACCATCAAAGCGGGTGAGCTGGAATTTGGCGTTGCGCAATCCGACTGGCAGCACCACGCCTATAACGGCACATCCAAATTTGCAGACAACCCCTTCCCGGACATCCGCGCGGTGTTCTCTGTGCACCCAGAACCCTTTACAGTGATTGCGCGCTCTGATGCAGGCGTAAGCAGCTTTGCCGACCTCAAAGGTAAGCGCGTAAACGTCGGCAACCCCGGCTCTGGCCAGCGCGCAACCATGGAAGTGGTGATGGACGCTTATGGCATCGGCATGGACGACTTTGCTCTCGCAACCGAGTACAAAGGTTCTGAAATGGCCAAGCAACTGTGCGACGGCAACATCGACGCAATGATCTACACCATTGGTCACCCAGCCGCCGCCATCAAAGAAGCCACCACAACTTGTGACGCGACACTCGTAAGCGTAACCGGCCCTGAAGTCGAAAAGCTTGTGGCAGACAACCCGTTCTACCGCGTAGCCACCATTCCTGGTGGTATGTATAAAGGCACAGACGGCGACACCACCACATTTGGTGTGGGCGCAACCTTTGTCACCAGCGCAACCATTCCTGACGAAGTTGTCTACATCGTTGCGAAATCCGTGATGGAAAATGTGGAAGACTTCCGCAAGCTGCACCCTGCTTTCGCAAACTTGGACCCAGCTGAAATGGTCAACGATGGCCTCAGCGCGCCTCTGCACCCGGGAGCCGAGAAAGCCTACATGGAACTGGGCCTGAAATAATCTCGTTTTGAGTTAACAAGCATTGGAAGCGCCCCGAAGACCTATTCGGGGCGCTTCTTCAACAAAGGGGTTCAACGGGGACAATTATGGCTCAAGATCATCAGAATGATGGCACCGCCAAAGCTGACGCATTGGTTGCCGAAGTCGATACCGGCGCGCGTAGTGCCGAAGGCTTTCAAGGTCAATTGATCATCGCGATCTGCATTATTTGGTCGCTATTTCAACTATATATCGCCTCCAAACTTCCAGGCGTTGTTGCGCAATCGACCGGATTTTCCGTGTTTGCCAACATTGTCGGTCAGGCGCGATACATCCACTTAGCTTTTGCCATTGCACTGGCAATTTTAGCGTTTCCGATGTTCAAGTCCTCACCGAGAGACCGAATTCCTCTCTATGATTGGGCGCTCATCGCACTTGGCGTTGGTGCCTGTTTGTACCTCGTTGTTTTCCGTTACCAAATTGCCGATCGCCCAGGCCTTTGGACAACAGCGGATATCACCATGTCCGCGATTGGCATGTGTGTCTTGCTGATCTGCGTTTATCGCTCTCTTGGTCTTCCACTTGTGATCATTGCCGGAACTTTTGTGCTTTTTGCCTTCTTTGGCGGCAATTCAGAGTGGGCACGCGAAATCACCAATTATGGTGGCGCATCTTTTTCCAAGGCCCTTGGGCACTACTGGATGCAAACCGAAGGCGTGTTTGGTGTAGCGTTGGGCGTTTCAACGTCCATGATCTTTCTCTTTGTCTTGTTTGGCGCCCTTCTTGATCGTGCCGGTGGCGGCAACTGGTTTATTAAAGTTGCGATCGCCTTGCTAGGTGCGCTACGTGGTGGCCCGGCAAAAGCATCCGTTCTGAGTTCGATGATGACCGGTATGATCTCTGGCAGCTCCATTGCTAACACTGTCACCACCGGAACGTTCACAATTCCCCTTATGAAGCGTATCGGCTTCCCGGCTGAAAAGGCTGGCGCAGTCGAAGTGGCCTCATCCACTAACGGTCAGCTGACGCCTCCTGTGATGGGCGCCGCCGCGTTCCTGATGGTAGAATATGTGAACATCCCCTACATCGACGTAGTCAAACACGCCTTCTTGCCCGCCGTCATATCCTACATCGCTCTCTTGTACATCGTACACCTTGAGGCGCTAAAAATGGAAATGAAGGGCCTCAAAAAGGCTGGACGCCATATCGGCCCGATCATGATTATGGTGCTGTTCCTCACCGGATTCATGGGCCTTGCCGCACTTACCTTCTTGATGATTGGTGTGCGCGCGCTGCTTGATCCAGTAATGGGTGACAGCATCTATGCCGCCGTCGTTTTGTTGGCGCTGATATACGTCGCTTTACTCTTCCTCGCGTCCAAGTACCCAGATGTCGCGATGGATGACCCAAATGCACCACTTGAAGCACCTCGACTTACACCTACACTTCTCGGTGGTGCCTACTATTCCCTGCCAATCTTCATTTTGGTTTGGAACCTTATGGTGAAAACGGAAAACCTTGATCGTTTGTCACCGGCGCTATCCGCCTTCTGGGCGACTATCTTCATGATTATCGTTGCCCTAACACATCGCCCAATCAAAGCGTTCTTCCGTGGCGAAACGGCGCTAAATACAGCCTTTACAACTGGCTGGGCCGATTTTGTGCAAGGCCTCATCATGGGTGCACGCAATATGATCGGCATTGGCGTGGCAACTGGTGCCGCTGGCGTAATTGTCGGCACTATCAGTCTCACCGGGGCGCACCAGGTAATTGGTCAGGTCATCGAAGTTATCTCCGGCGGCAACTTGATTATCTTGCTGGTTCTGGTTGCGATCTTGTCTCTAATCTTGGGCATGGGGTTGCCAACCACCGCAAACTACATTGTTGTGAGCTCTCTCATGGCGCCAGTGATTGTCGGTGTTGGTGCACAGGCCGGCCTCGTAGTGCCATTGATTGCCGTGCATATGTTTGTATTCTACTTCGGGATTCTTGCGGATGATACGCCGCCCGTGGGCCTCGCGGCCTATGCCGCGGCTGCAATCTCCCGTGGAGATCCAATCAAAACCGGTATTCAGGGCTTTGCTTATGACATCCGAACTGCGCTCTTGCCGTTTATGTTCATCTTCAACACAGATCTTCTGCTGATTGACGTCGGCTTCGGGAAAGCGATCATGGTTTTCTTCATAAGCCTAATCGCTATGCTGATATTTGCCGCAGCCACGCAAGGTTACTTCATTGCGAAATCCAAACGTTGGGAAAGTGCCGCACTACTTTTCATCGCGTTCATGTTGTTCCGCCCGGACTTTTTCCTTGATCAAGTGAGCGAAAAATACAGGAGTGTGAGTGGAGCTGAGGCCGTACAGCTTGTTGGCGAACAGCCCGAAGGTAGCCTCATACGGTTCAGGGTGGAAGGTCCCGATTTTGACACAGGTGACAATCGCGCCACAACCATCACCATGGTCTATCCAGGTGGAGAACCTGCCGACGCAATGATGGAAAATGGGCTCGCTGTCTTGGAAGAAGATGGAAAACTTCTTCTGGAAGAACCATTCCCAGGCTCGCCGTACTTCGGTTCACTTGGCACGGAGTATGATTACTACGGAGACAATCCCGTGGTGATTTCCCAAGTCGAAGTGGAAAATAAGCGCATGCCCAAAGAGCTGTTCTTTATTCCAGCGCTGCTTTTGCTTGCTGGCCTGATGCTCATCCAACGGCCTCGCGCCACACAGCCTGCTTTTTAGGGAGATGTAATATGTTTAAAACCCTACTTTTGACGGTGGACGTAAACGACCTTGCAGGCTCTGAACGGCCCGCCAAAGTGGCAAAATCGATGGCAGAACGTGAGGATGCGGAACTGCATATCATGAATGTTGTCCCCGACTACGGGATGTCGATTGTTGGTTCGTTTTTCAGTGCTGACCACAACAAGGCAATCCTTCAGGAAGCCAAGATTGCTTTGGAAAACTGGGCAGGTGAACGTTTTGCGGATCTGCCGAACCTACGCCTGCATGTGGACCAAGGCACCGTTTATGACTTGGTGCTAAAAGAAGCCGAGGCCGTGTCGGCAGATGCGATTATTGTTGGCGCCCATAAATCCCAATTGAAAGACTATTTGATTGGCCCCAATGCGGCTCGAATATCGCGCCACGCCAAACAATCGGTCTTTGTCGTTCGTTAACACTCTAAAAAGCCCGCTAGGTGCGGGCTTTTTTCTCCGGGTCATGCTTCAGTCTCGTGGGACGGTCACGTCCCAACGTTTCCGAAAGACCAATTCCCCACTTTCTTCTGCACTGAGATGTGCTTTGATGAAGAAGTTACCGTTGTCTAGGGTCATCTCCAAATCCGCATTCACTATAACCTGCCAATCACCACGCGACATTTCTCGTTGCCAAGAGAAACTCGACTTCGCAGAGTTTGGGTCGTTCTCGACAATTGAAAAGCGCTCCTGGTGCCGCGTGCCACTGGTCAATCCCGTTGCCAGATCCTTCACCAAGCCGTCATCACTGTTGATCTCCTGGACAATTGAATGCGCGCCTATGTCTCGAATAATCCGCTTGCTTTCATGTCCCTCTGATGGACGCTCCAACTGACGGGGTGGCGCAGATTTGGGGGGGTCAAACCACCATTCATCGCCGTCTGATGCGTCACGCACTGGGAGTGCCAAAGTCCCTTCTATCACATCCAATGTAGTCAACTTGGGTTCAGGCCACACAAAAGGCCAATAACTTGTCGACAATGCTATCCGCAACTTGTGTCCCGCAGGAAGGCGATAGGCGCATTGATCCAATACCACTTCTGCCTCAAATTCTTCGCCAATTGGCACGTCTTTGAGCACATCGTGCCCTGCGCGATGCCTTAGATTCAAGAAACCATGGCAGATCAATGTGCTTTCCCCACTTGGGTGCACATCACACATACGCACGGCTAGTTGCGCTTTGGCAGTGTCGGATCGAAGTTTCAGTCGCAGCAATGGCGCGCCGACCAAATCAACACTGCCTTTTTGTGTATCACTATCAAAACACACACCTAGAACGTCATCTGTTCGCTGGTCACCGGGCAATTCACCTGGACCAAAGCCAAATGGGAAGTATTCGCCGGCTGATTGTCCGCAGGCCAAATTTGGCAATATTTTACGCGCTGAAGGTGCTGAAACAGAAGACAGCTTCTCGCCAACCAGGTGGAATATCTCAACTTTTTCCGAAACCTCAGCAAAATTATCGGCGATCCATTGTCCGGGGCGAAAATCATATTTCACTGCTGGAGGCACGCTGTCCATCAACCAACGCCGCATGTCCGGCAATGTCTCGGCACCGTTCTCTTTGCCTTTGAGCCAATGGTCCCACCACAAAAGAAGTTCTCCCAAAAAATCGATCCCAGGCCCGGGCACAGCAAAATGTGGATACTTGTGGTTCCAAGGACCAACCAGCCCTTTCACCGGTGCGTCTAAGTTCTCCACCAGATGGGACACCGTATTGCGATAGCCATCATGCCAGCCACCAACACTCAAAACCGCAGCCTTTATGCTGCTGTAGTCTTCGCACACCGATCCATGTTTCCAATAGGAGTCTCGACTTTGGTGCTTTGTCCAAATCTCCGCAAGGCAAGGGGTGTTTTCCAAACGGTGTAACCACATCTCCCGCCAACGCTCCCCCACCACCTCTGGATCTGGTGGCAAGGCAAACCACCCCAACACCGTTGCGGCCCAGGCTGGGTTCTCCCCAAGCATAAGGCCGCCTTTGTAATGAATGTCATCAGCATACCGATCAACGGTTGAACACAGGCTGGCAACCGCTTTCAGTGCCGGAGGTGCCAGGGCGGCAATTTGCAACCCATTGAAGCCCCCCCAACTGATGCCCATGATCCCAACATTGCCATTGCACCACTCCTGGTTCGACAGCCACTCTACAATTGCGACGCCATCGCTCAATTCTTGCTCAGAGTACTCATCTTCAAACAGACCCTCACTGTCGCCACAGCCACGCATATCCACACGTACACATGTGTACCCGTGGCCCGCCAGATAGGGATGCGTAAGGGCATCTCTTTCCGCTGTTCCATCCCGTTTCCGATATGGGAGGTATTCTAAGATCGCTGGCACTGGCTCTACTGCGGCAGGCCGCCACATGCGCGCAGATAGCTTCACGCCATCTGGCATCTCAATCCAAACGTGCGGCTCTTCTTGAACCTCAAATGGAAACTCACGAACAATCTGCATTGGCCTCTCCCTTCCAGCGCTTCTATTCTTCGAGGACTCTGACCCATTTGTCAGGAAAAATTTCTGTCTAGAAACGAGCGTATTGCTTGCCGACTGCGGCCTTTGAGGTCTGTGTCGTGATAATCGAGGGCAAAACGACGAAGCACGTGTTCCCCGACAAAAAACGGTAGAGCCGTCCGTTTTTCACTTTCAGGGATTAGATCGATTGTTTGAAGAGCGCGCCAATCATCTTGTGCAATGCCAAATCGAGTTCGATCAGACCCCATAGGCGCGACGAGCTGCAAATCGACAAGATACTGGGCGACCGAGCCTGACAGCGAAACCCAATGAGCCGAACGAATATTGGTAGCGCACAGGACACCGTCCTTAAAAATGAGATTGTCAGCCGAAAACCACTCCTGCCCGCGCACCAGAGTAATTTCCATCGCTTTGAGGCGCTGCGCTCTCTTGGTCAAATCGGATAGAAGATCGTCCAATAAGGCGCGATCTTCGGTCTTTGTGATGTTGTCTAGAGATTGTTCTTTCAGAACATCTAACCGAAGCAGTGACGAGAGGCCGATTACCCGCGTTCGCTCAAGTGTCGCCTCCTGCAACCACTCCATCCCCATACGCACGAACTTTGCTCTGCGTGCTCCCCTTGAAGGGGCAATCTTTTGGGTCAAACTGACTCCCGGTGCGTGGGTGACACACAGCAGCCCAAATTCCTCATACGACAATTCAACCTTTTCGGCAGAAAACCGCGGAGAGGTCAAAACTCTTTGCAAATGATTTGCTTCAGCAACACAGCCACGCACATCTTCATCGGCACTCTTGGCAAATTGGCGGCAAACGCGCACCTTTTGATCACCCAAAGATCCCAGAAATTCCTGATAGTCCTCTTTGACGATCAAGCTACGTCTTAACTTAAGGCGATTGGATTGAGTTAGCCCTCGCAATAGCCTTTGGGTTTCTGAAAGTGCTTGCCTGCTTTGAGGTCCCTCTAGACGTACATCAGATGATGCAACAGTCGACTGAAGCCCCAACCGTCCGGCTGAAAAACCTGCCGCGTCAAAAATCCGCAGCACTTTTTCTTCCAGTGTGAAATCTTCCGCGGACACTGAAAACTGTGAAAAGTACCAGTGCAGGTATTTTGCGTAGTCAACATGGCTTCCCAGAGCCGCCGTTAGCGCCTCAGGAAACTCGGCCGGCTTTCTAACAGTCTCAACCACGTGATGAAAGTCAGATTTTCCAAATAGAACAGCAGGCTTACCGTGCAGAAAACCTTCTATGGCGACCGCCGAATTGTAGCTAACCGTCACGGCACATTGACTCAAAATATCATGCACGTTGGCATCGCTTGGCTCGATCGGCAACCCTTCCTGTAAGAGCTTCAGGACCAATTGTGCATCACTCAGTTGTTTGCTCATAGGGTGAGCTTTCACGACAATTTTTCGGTCGCCAGCATGCTGAGCTACGGTTCGCAATAACGTTTCATTGTCGCAAAATGCAGTGCCTTGTCGATGTGGGTTATCGCCTTGCAGGAAAACCGCTATGCAGCCTTCCGAAATATCGGCAACGCCCCCTTTTTGACCATATCTTGACCTGCGCGGCACCACAAAACGATCCTGCAAACTGCGGAAATGTGATCTCGCGCGCACTGCATTCACGTCGGCTGAATTGTACATAGCCTTGCCCGCGCTGCTTTCCGCCAAAGCCCCTTGCACGTCGAGGTGAAAATACGGAGGTAAATAGGCCAGCGCCGTATTCAGCACATTGGCCTGCTGAACCATGCCATTTTCAACAATGTGTAGGTTGTCTGCCTCCAAATACTCCGAACAGTCGGTATAGTCCGCTGAACGCAAGGCTTCATGCCGTCGGCGCACTTCGATCTGACCGCCACGCGAAAGCACCACTTCATGAATTTTTTGAAAGAGCGTCAAATGAGGGGATTCGAGAAAACTATCGAGGAACTGACTTGGCAGATGAAAAACAACTTTAGCGGCCAAACCTGCCTCCACCGACAATAGCTATATCTTCAACGATGCGAAATGTTTCGCGCCCACCTCGGTTTCACAGAACCGCAACAGGAGATGCTTTGCAAAGCGTACCCCAGAAACTTTTAGGGGGCCATCTCCGGCCCCGGTTTTTCTGCAAGCGTACGTTTCGCGGCACTATTCGACCTTTATTGCCGAAAAGACGTCACTCAGACGATACTTGCGCCGCTTTGAACCGGTCGAGCTGGCGTTTCGCACTTCGGCAGAAAATATCCGTAACGTCCCACCAACCGAGAGCGAGGTCACAAAATCTAGGCATTCTCGCGTAGCACCGCCCCTGCGAGGTAGAGAGATCCACAGATAAGAATGCGGCCCTCGGGACAGCGAGACACAATTTCCTGGATCGCCTGTTCCACACCAGCACTTTCACCGGCCTCTATTCCAGCTTTGGTCGCTGAAAAAGCCGTCTCTGAAGCTGGTAGCGTGTTGCTCTCTCCCGGGATGGAAACCGCAGACAGGCTGTCGACAACCTGCGCCAAAGGCGACAAATACCCCAGGGTGTCTTTGGTGTTGAGCATTCCGCAAATGAGATGGGTTGGGCGCTTAGGCATTGTCGAAATCACATCTGCCAGAGCGTTTCCTGCGGCTGCATTGTGACCGCCATCGAGCCACACTTCTGCCCCCGAAGCGGCTTCGACCAAAGGTCCTTCTTTCAAGCGCTGCATTCGCGCTGGCCACGTCACGTTGCGCATGGCCGCTTCGCAGGCATTTTCATCTGCACCTAAGTGGCGCAGAGCGGCCAATGCAGCCCCTGCATTCTGAACTTGATGTGCACCGACCAATGCAGGGAGAGGAAGATCCAACAAGCCGCGTTCGTCTTGGAAAATCAGACGCCCACGTTCTTCAAACACATGCCACTGTTGTCCGTAGGCGATTAACGGAGCGCTCAGACGTAGGGCGGTGTTCTCAATGACTTCCATGGCCTCAGCCGATTGAGGGCCGACCACACACGGTACACCACGCTTTATGATACCCACCTTTTCGCCTGCGATTTTTGCAATCGTTTCGCCCAAAAACTGTTCGTGATCTTTGGACACTGGCGTGATGACCGAAAGCGCTGGCGTGTCGACCACATTAGTAGCGTCCAACCGCCCTCCCAAACCAACTTCCAACAAAGTGTAATCTGCTGGCGTGCGGGAAAACGCCAGAATGGCAGCACAGGTTGTGATTTCGAAGTAGGTGATGTTTTGCCTGTCATTGGCGTTCCAACACTCATCCAAAACAGCGGTCAGATGATCCTCATTGATGAGATCACCAGCAATCCGAATGCGCTCATGAAACCGGGCCAGATGGGGGCTGGTATAGGCATGCACTTTGTTGCCGCCCCCCTCCAAACCAGCGCGGATCATCGCCTGGGTGCTACCTTTTCCATTTGTTCCTGCCAAGTGCACAATCGGCGCAAGCTTGTCCTGAGGATTATCCAACGCAGCCAGAAGGCGCCACATGCGATCCAAAGTCAGATCAATGATCTTTGGATGCAGGGCCATCATACGAGCGAGGATGGCATCCGACGTACTAAAAGGTGTGGCCATGACGAGCTCCAGTGAGTGGGGGCTATGAAACAAAGCGGGCTTTCGGTTTACCTACCGAAAGCCCGCTTGAAGGGAGGCAAAAGCGACCAGTTTAATCCGATTTTGCGTCTTGCGATTCATTTTCCGGCGCTTCCGGCGAGTCCACTGTGACTTCGGGTGCCGGCAGGTCGCCGGCCACTGCAGGAGACATGCCCATAAGCATCCGAATGATTGACACCAGTTCGCCTTTCAGTTCGGTCCGCTTCGTGACACGATCTAACATTCCGTGATCGAGTAGATACTCTGCTCGCTGAAACCCCTCTGGCAGTTTTTCCCCAATCGTTTGCTGAATCACGCGTGGACCCGCAAAACAAATAAGAGCGTTGGGTTCAGAGATTTGAACATCCCCAAGCATCGCATAGGACGCTGTTACGCCACCGGTTGTTGGGTGTGTCAGAACCACAATATAGGGTAGCCCCGCCTCTTTGAGCATTTGCACCGCAACAGTCGTGCGCGGCATCTGCATCAGAGAAAGGATACCTTCCTGCATACGCGCGCCACCTGCGGCAGAAAACAATACCAAAGGTCGTTTGAGTTTGATCGCACGTTCGGCAGCCGCAATGATAGCGTTGCCGACATACATGCCCATGGAGCCGCCCATAAAAGAGAAATCCTGACAGGCCACAACAATAGGGGTCCGCCCGATATCACCCTCGGCCACCAACATGGCTTCTTTTTCACCCGTCTTTTTTTGCGCAGCTTTCATACGCTCCGGGTATTTCTTCTGATCCCGAAACTGTAGGGGATCCGCCACTGGCTCAGGCACTTCAACCTCAACAAATACGCCGCCATCAAACAGCGCTTCAAATCGGTCGCGTGGCGAAATGGACATGTGATGGTCACACTGCGTGCAAACGTTTTGGTTGCCCTTCAACTCACGGTGAAACAACATTGTTCCGCACTCATCGCATTTGGTCCAGAGATTGTCTGGAACTTCCCTGCGAGAAAAGATCGAGTTGATCCGCGGACGGACGTAGTTGGTGATCCAGTTCATGTGATCAGGGTCCTCTGGTTCCAATCTCGGATGAGATAAGACGCCACGTCAGAAAATGCAATCAAAGTCGTGCCCCCAGAGCACCGGCAGCCTCCCTTTCTCAGCTGTGTTTGGCTAACTTTTTTGGAGCAAATGCAAAAGACCGCTTTGACCCAGAGCAAGAGACGTCAGGCAACACCCTCAAATTTCCTGAGGATGAGTATGAAAGTGCATTTGTCCTATCGCAACGATTTCGCTAGATAATCGGGAGGAAGGCCGCACATCGTTTCTCCGCCGGCAACAATAGGGCATGGTTCCAGGGCAAATGGCAAATAGCAGACGTTTTTTTCAGCAGGCACTTCAGACTGGACTGTCCCGATATTGGGCACGTAACGCACGTAAAGCAGCCAATGCAGATCTCGCCACACTGCGGGCACAGAGACGCCGGGCGCGAACACTGCGTCAGTACCTCGATACGGTAATCGCCGTTTCTGAGAGCCGTCTGGCTCTGCCGATCATAGGCTCCAACGCCTTCCCTAAGCCACATGGTACGGATTGGTCGTGGCGACCCGAACTTTGGCGGGACCCGATCCCGGCCAAAGGGCGTGCTGCGGTTCAAAACAAAGAAATGCTAGGCTCAGAGGTTACCTTATTTCACGATTGCCGGATTTCAGAGCTGACCCTGCGCCAACTCCGAAATCACCGGGAAAAGGACCTTGCACCGTTTGGATTGCGCATGGATGTTTTCCGCTTTGACGGCTCATTCTTGTCGTTGGTGATCGACATGCCGCCAGAAGCTGTATCCGGCCTCAAGCGTGAACATGTGGTGCGCATGGACACGATAGTTGAGATGGAAAAACCGCTTGAAATCTTTGCCCGACTGAACATTCGCCATGGCCCCAACACAGAACAGATTGTGCGTGAACTTCCTCTCCAGGCTGAGGATATCCGGGTGGAATTTGACCTCGCATATTCAAACCTAAACGAAAAACGGGTGGAAAAAATGTGGATCGACCTGATTTTCGAAGGGCCCGAAATGAACCAAGTTGTTCTAAGAGATGTTACTTTCTCACGCCGCCCTCGGGCTGAATTCTAGAAATCCGCACACTAAGGGATGGCCACATGAGCGATCTAACGCTGACAAAAACCCGCCTATTTGAAGGGATCTGGGAAGGGATTCTCAAATCGCCCAGTGATGTTTCAGCAAAACCCCGTGTGAGCGTCACATTTTTGGGGGAATCTGTTGAAGGTGTACTGGTCGACCAAACTGACCAGAATGGCACATGGCGGCTCCGCTTCCCGGTTCCTAAAGAAAGCATCTCAGACGGCATTCAAACTGTTGTCATTTCAGACATGGCGACTGGCGAAAGGCTCGACGCTGTAAGCTTCATCGCAGGCGAAGCTTTGGCGGGTGATCTGCGTGCAGAAATCGACCTTCTCCGCGCGGAGCTGGATATGTTGAAGCGCGCATTTAGGCGTCACTGCGTGGAAACATCCTGACCGTTTGACGACTTGTTCTTCGCCGTTCTGCGTGCAAGTTTGCGCCAATAAATATGAGCGAAGCTATGATCCCAGACACCATTGTGATGAGCCAACATGATCAACTGATGTGGGGATCAGTTGTCCTCAGTGCCTGCGCTCTCATTCATGTGGGACTATTGGCGGTCATGATAGAGGCGCTTGCCTACATTGGGCGCTGGGTCAAAAATCGGTCTCGCATGATCAAAACAGCCGTAGTTGTTGGCGCAGCCTTTGTCATGATTGTGAGTTCGCACACAATGCAAGTTTGGCTTTGGGCGGCGGTGCTGCTCAATATGGGCGCCTTTGACTACCTGTATGACGCGCTCTACTTCTCATTGGTCACTTATACCACTGTCGGATATGGCGATGTTGTGCTGCCTGTTGAGTTCCGGGTTTTTGGGGCATTTGGTGGGGTCACCGGCATTCTTTGTTTTGGTATTTCCACCGCTTTCCTGGTGTCACTGATCAACAAATTACTTCCCAAGTCTCTTGAATAAGGTCCAGGAGAAGAGAGGGGATTTTCTTTCCGGAAACTCCACCCTATCTTCTAATGCATGATGAAAATTGCTTACACGATGGCCCACGGGCGGGGCGAACTGGATTTGCTTCTGTCAGATCTTGCCGAACGGCTGGAAGCTCGCGGCCTCAAGACGCGCGGGATTGTGCAGACCAATACTGAATGCGGCAATTACCATGGATGTGACATGGATGTGCGTGTTTTGCCTGATGGACCCACCATTCGCATCTCGCAAAATTTGGGCAAAGACGCCCAAGGATGTCGCCTGGACCCCGATGCGATGGCAACGGCGATTGCCACCGTCGGCCGGTCCATGGCGGAGCCTTTCGATGTCTTTCTGCTGAATAAATTTGGCAAACAAGAATCAGAAGGGCGCGGGTTTCGCGATCTCCTTGCCGAAGCTTTGGAGGCAGGCGCCACTGTGATTGCTGGCACCAACCCTATGAATTCCGAAGTTTTTGAAGAATTTTCAGGCGGTTTGGCCACAAATGTGCCTGCAAATATCGACGACCTGCTGCAGTGGTTTGATCAGGTCAACCAGTAGGCAACTCTCAATCTTGCAGGTCATTTTGGTCAACCTCCAACCAAGGGATCTCTCCGTCATTTGTCAGGAGAATGGCCACTGGGCGTGTCGGTCGAAAAAACGACATGATCGTCATGATGCCTGACGTGAGTATGACAGAAAGTATGGCCCCCATCAGGCCCCAAACCGCAGCCCAAGAGGCAAGCGATACCATGACAATTACGGGGCTCAAGTTCATTGACCGGCCCATAAGGCGCGGCTCCCAGAAATACCCCACTCCAAATTGTGCAGCGCAAAGTGCGGCAAACATAAGCGCAACGTCCATATTAAGTCCCCAAGCGCCGACAGCAAAGAGCATCGGCAGCGCCATTGCGATCCAGGACCCGATATACGGAATGTAGTTAAAGATCGCCGTTGTGACGGCAAAAAACGCCGCAAACTCAAGCCCAAATACCAGGAATATGAGCCAACAAACGATGCCAAGGACCGCATTGATCAATGTTTTTGTGGTGAAATAAGTACCGATTTGCGCGGTGATCAAATCAATCGTTTGCCACACATTGGATTGAGTCCGAGCATCCGGAACAATTGAGGCCACCTTCTTGGGAATGCTGTCACGTTCGATCAAGAAAAGAATGGCATAGAGGAACACAAGTGCAAGGTACCCAGCGGAGTAGCTCACTGAGTTTAGCGTTAGCCGAATGAGGCTTTGTACGTCGATGTTGTCAAACACCAACCGATCAACCGACTGCCATGTCAGCTCAAATTCAACATCGAATCGTGCAGCCACCTCTGCCGTTGTATGAGAGAGACGCTCCAGATAGCCCGGCATGGCGCGTACAACCGGATCCAAATTTCGCGCAAAAAAACTGATCAAACCGGCAAGAACGATGAATAAGACAATCGTTGTGAACGTCATGCGCAGCCAGTCAGGCACATATTTGGAATAATACGGAATGCGTCCCATAAACCGGGATATGCCGTCCATTAGGAAAGCAAGCAGCGCGCCCAGTACAATCGGGACCAATATTGCTTGTGCGGCATTTAGGAACCATCCCATTGCAATCACAGCCAAAATCGCCAGGCTGACAGACGCTACGCGCAGGGATGCATTGATCTGTGACACCGGATAATTCCTCTTTGCACGTCAGAGGTATCCTAACGTGCGAGAGAGCGGGGGCAAGGTGCGAACGATCGCTAAAAACACGCGCGACGTATCAGATTTAGGGACGCGAGTAACAACACAACAAGCGTGACACGCTGGAACACTTTCTGGTCGATTCGATCCGAAATTGCCGTTCCTGCCCACATTCCAAACAAGGCTGGCACCACAAGAAAAACCGACAAAGAAGCGGTTTTCGCACTCAGGACACCGGAGCCGATGTGGGCAAACATCAGGACTACCGCGCCCAGTCCGTAGATGACACCCTGTATCCGAATTTGCGCGAATTTTTCCGTCCCAATTGCCGTCAGGTAAGTGACAGTTGGTGGCCCCCACACCCCCGAAACGCCACCGATGGCCCCAGCAACTGCTCCAACCGCGACCTCCCCACCCGCGTTCGGTTTCGCGATACGGATTGGCCGCCCGAGGAGTTGCAAGAGCGCGAACAACGCAACCGGCGCGCCAATCATTACCAAAAGGGTATTGGGCGGCACCCAACGGACAAACTGGGCGCTAAGGACCATGGCGATGCCGCCAGTTAAAAGAAAGCGACGGAACTGCTTAATAGAGCGCCAAGCGGCCGCCGGCCCGTGTCTGAAAGCTTGAAACCCGTTGCTCAATAGAGTCGGGAAAATCAATCCGGCCAGAGCAACTTCAGGTGCGAGAAAGGAACTGAGACCAGAAATCAGGATCATGGGCATGCCGAATCCTACCATACCTTTAATAATCCCAGCGAGCAGCGCAACGCTCGCACAGAAAACCAAGGCTTGAGATGTATAGTCTAGAAACAGAGATTCCATACTTTGCTATAGGCCTCCGACGACCTGCCAGCAAAGCATTCGCGCGAAACAAACAACCAAAGTGAGTGCGTTCTGGGTATTTTTGTTGCGCTGCACCTGCAAAAAGATTATGTCACAGTGCAGCATTAGAAGGCATTTGACGTATGGCGCATGATGGACAGGACTTGGCTATGACAAACTCAGTGATTCTTCCTGATCTTCTGAAATTGACCGGAGCCGCTGTTGCGCCGGTGGAGAGTATTCTAGAAACCGCAATTGCGCGGGTGAAAGAGACTGTCACCGAAGATGGACGCGTTTCAGGTAAGCTCATCGAGCAAAATCAAACGGCAGCCCATGGCCTTAGCTGGTTGGCCACCTACGCACAATCGTTGAAGCAAATGCAAGCTTGGGCGAAAAAGCTGGATGGCGAAGGCAAGTTTGGCGAGATCGAACAGATCATCCACCAGGTCGCCTTTGGTGAGTACCTCTGGCAAGTCTATGGCGGCATTCCAATGAGCCAGGGTGAGATTGTGCGCCTGCAGGACCTTGGGCTGACGCAAGATGAAACTCGGGGCCTGATGGCGCCAGAGGTTATGACACTCTGTGACAAAGGAAATTCTCAGGCGGCTCGTATGCGTCTTGTAGAGCTGATGCAGGAGCAGGCAGCAAACATCACCGTGGGCCAGACCGGCCTCGATGATGAGCTGGAAATGATCCGAGAACAGTTCCGCCGGTTTGCGGTGGATCGCGTTGAGCCAAACGCCCATGAGTGGCACCTCAAAGATGAACTCATTCCAATGGAAATCATTGAAGAGCTTGCCGAAATGGGGGTGTTTGGCCTGACCATTCCGGAGGAGTACGGCGGCTTTGGCCTCTCCAAGGCTTCCATGGTTGTTGTCTCTGAAGAGCTGTCACGCGGCTATATTGGCGTGGGCTCCCTGGGCACCCGCTCCGAGATTGCGGCGGAGCTGATCCTCTGTGGCGGTACTGAAGAGCAGAAACAGCAGTGGCTGCCAAAACTCTCCAGCGCCGAGATCTTGCCGACGGCTGTCTTTACAGAGCCAAACACTGGTTCTGATCTTGGCTCTTTGCGCACACGCGCGGTAAAGACCGAGGACGGCAACTGGGAAGTGACAGGCAACAAAACCTGGATCACCCATGCGGCCCGCACCCAAGTGATGACGCTTTTGGCGCGTACCAACCCGGATTCGACGGACCACCGTGGCCTGTCCATGTTCCTTGCTGAGAAAACGCCGGGTTCTGAGGAGAACCCCTTCCCAACCGAAGGCATGACCGGTGGTGAAATCGAGGTGCTGGGTTATCGCGGCATGAAGGAATATGAGCTGGCCTTCGACGGCTTCAAAGTCAAAGGTGAGAACCTTCTTGGCGGCGAAGAAGGCAAAGGTTTCAAACAGTTGATGGAAACCTTCGAATCCGCCCGTATTCAGACTGCGGCGCGCGCGATTGGGGTTGCACAGTCGGCGCTGGACGTGGGCACGCAGTATGGCATCGACCGAAAGCAGTTTGGCAAATCTCTGATCAACTTCCCGCGCGTGGCTGGGAAACTGGCCATGATGGCGGTGGAAATTATGATCGCCCGCCAACTGACCTACTTCTCTGCATGGGAGAAAGACCATGGACATCGGTGTGACCTCGAGGCTGGTATGGCCAAGCTTCTGGGCGCGCGAGTGGCCTGGGCGGCGGCGGACAACGCCCTGCAAATTCATGGTGGTAACGGCTTTGCGCTGGAGTACAGCGTGAGCCGCATCCTGTGTGACGCGCGCATCCTCAACATCTTTGAAGGCGCTGCGGAAATTCAGGCTCAAGTGATTGCGAGACGTTTGCTGAGCTGACACCCGCTCTCAGTTAGACAGCAGACAATGCGCGGCTCCTTTGGGGGCCGCGTTTTTCTTTGCTCTTTGAGCACATCTTAACAAGGAATCAGCGGCCAAAGTCCGCTCAAAATCCACGTCGGTATTGCGTCGGTATCACGACTGTTTTGCGGAGGTGCGGTTTTCAGTGCAATCTGGTCCGGGAGATATGAACACAACGCGCGCTGTTGCGGCGAATTGCGCCACAAAACAGGCCCGGTGAACAACGGAAAGGAAAGCCAAAATGCGCTGTATCACCATCACCTATGATTACGACGGCGATGACATGGTGTGGGTCGCCACATGCGAGGCCTTCATCAACGCCGTGGGAAACGACCCCGCCGCCCAGGGGTTCTCTTATCAAGTTGCCGTGGCCGACAATGGCGTAACACGCGTTCATTGGGGGCGCTGGGACAGCGATGCCACGTTGAAGCATGTTCAAAGCCAAGAATACTTCGCGACCTTTGCAGCAAAGGTGAAAGAGTTTGCAGACGGCGCGCCGGATGCGGTGGTCGCGACACTGCGCGACCACACCGGCAATTGGTGACGTTCAGGCAGCGCCCCCGCGGCGGGACGGTGCTTTGTCCACCCGGATACCCATCGCCATTATGGCTGAGATCAGCCCAAATATGATCCACTGCGGCATGACCGTGAGGTTGCCAAGCAGCGCCATGCCGTAGCCGATGAAGAGGCCTACAAACCCAAGCTGCGTCGCAATCATGAGCCAGGCCATTGGCGCATTGGGGTTGCGCGCGAGCCAGGCACAGCCGGCACCAAAAACCAACAACATCACTGTGACTGCGTGCCAGACCACCGCCCCAACAGCGCGGACGGCCGGATGCAGGTCGCTTTCCTGGATCGGTACGTGAATCTCTGGACCTCCCAAAAACACATGCACGCCAGTTGTCAAAAACAGCAGCCCGGCGGCAGTTAGCATCCACTTGTTCATCACATTCTCCTAAGCCCATACGCTATCGTATGGTCAGGCGTGACTCCTTTGCTTGCGAGAGTCAATACGGTGCCGTATGTTTAGGCATGGCAAAACGACTTTCAAAAGACGACTGGATCAAGGCAGGCTTCCTGGCCCTGACAGACGCGGGCCCCAAGGCCCTTAAGGCAGAGCCACTCGCGCGACGCCTTGGCGCCACAAAAGGTTCATTTTATTGGCATTTTGACGATGTCTCGGCCTTTCACGCAGCGATGATGGAGACTTGGGAAACTCGGGCCTTCGCAGAAATTATCACGTTGGTAGAGCAACAGGGGACGGCGGTGCGCAAATTGCGGGAGTTGGCACAAATTGCTGCAGCCGGAGCGCCCGAGGATTTTGGCGGGATCGCTGCGGAACCGTCGATCCGGGCCTGGGCGCGAGAAAGTGATACTGTCGCCACTGCCGTACTGCAAATTGACACAAAGCGGATGGCTTATGTGCAAGACTTGTTCGAAGAGATCGGATTGACCAATCCGGAGTTGACGCGCGTGCTTTACGCCGCCTTTGTGGGTATGGAGGAGCTTTCTACGCGCGATGGTACATTGAACAGTCCCGCGCTGGGAACTCTAGTGGATTTGATATTGGCATTACATGAGGCGGATAGATGAGATTTGGATTTTTGGCCGTGACGGCAATGTTGGGATTGGCTGCGTGTGACCCTTCTGAAACGGTCACCAAATACGGCGGCATGGACTACGACTGGCATTTGACCGAAGTGGACGACGCACCCGTTGATTATTCAGCGGTGGTTGCCTTTGGCCCACATGGCAGCGTCAATGGCGTCGGGCCGTGTAATGGGTTTTCCGGCTCACAAAGCAAACCGTATCCCTGGATCTCTATACAAATCGACTTTGTTGAGGAGCTGTACTGCTCTGGCATAGATGACGAAGAAGCCTTTTTGGCCTCTTTGATGGAAATGACGTTGGTAGAAGTGTCTGGCGACAGCTTGGTTATGAGCAATGACGCCGGTCGTGAGATGGCCTTCAAAGGGCACTAATCCGCCGACCAAAAAGGTCCACAAAACGGGCACGCGCCTCCGGCAGGGGTTTGTCGCCAAGGGCCGGGGCCAATTTCTCGGATAGGAAGTATCCTGTTGTTGAGAGCGCTTGTAGGATTTCTGCGTCAGGCGCCTCACCCGCACCACACAAAACCGGAGGCAATGGCAGCAAGCGGTCGGCCCACTCTCCCGCCCCTTTTGAGGATACAGCCCGCCCGGATTTTGGAGATACGTAAATCAGGTTTTCAATGCTGCCCGTGACGGCGCATTCGGAGAGGTCGAGACCATAGCCAAGTTCCGTTAGCAGGGCCATTTCCCAACGCAGATAGGCCAGCGGCCAAAGCTCGTTCTGCCCTAAGAGATCAAGCAATTGTGTGCTTTGGGAATACAATGCCGGATGGGGTTCCCGATCCGGCAAGCAGAAGGCCAGAAGCGCGGTGACAGCGTTGAGACCTGCAAGTGCAAAGCGGTCCGAGAGCACGGCGGTTCGGGACCGCAGAGGCTCTACCGTAAAGCTGCCGATATGATCAGACAGACGCGCACGCCAAGCGAGATCAAGTTGTCCGCCTGGTTGCAGAATCGGGGTCATCTTACGGCTCACGCCACCACGTACAATGCCGGCGTGGCGCCCACGTTCAGCCGTAAAAACCTCCAGAATCACCGAGGTTTCGCCGTGTTTGCGTGTGTTGAGCACAAAGCCCTGATCGCGCCAGTCCATGACCTCTCCTTTGTGCGTAGAAAAGCCTGTGGATGGCAGAAAGGGAAGCGGATTGTGGGCCTCAGTCTGACAGGCCGGGCTCGTCCAAAAGGTGACGGCCTTGACGGTCTTCGACTTCGATCACCCAAACATCGGTGTCAAAACTGCGCTGACGGGTCAGACTGGAATCCACATCCGCCTCTTCACCTTCCGCGAGAACAGCCCACCGGCGTTCGCCACTCATGAGATCGAAGCTGCGTTGAAACACGGTGGCCTTCCCATTCAGCGTATTCAGCTTAATCAGCACCGCACCAGCTGTGTTGTCGCCATGAGCAACCACAAATGCCGGGATATCCGCCAATCGAAGTCGGGCCAAATAAGCGTGAACCCAAAACTCTGCCGTTAACCGCATGACAACCCATTAAACCTATGGTAGCAATTCGCACCCGCATTGCGGGTAATTGGTATGCAAGGACTTTGAAAAATGCGCCCGGAACTGCGAATTCCTTGGTCGGCGCGGCTTATGTTTTTGGCCGCTTTGATCCTTATCGGGCTTGAGGCCGGAGGGTTGATCCCGTCCGACAAGATGCCTGCAATCCACATTGCCATTGCTCTGTTTGCGGTGGCAGCTGTGGTCTGGGGCCTTGTTGCTGTCATGCGTTTCCGTCGCTGAAATCAAGTCCCATTTCGGAATAACGCTCTTTCTCCTCGAGCCAGTTCGGACGCACTTTCACCTGCAAGAACAGGTGGATACGACGCCCCATAAACTCTTCGAGCTCTTCGCGCGCAGCTTTTGAGACCGCCTTGATGGTCTCACCTTTGTTGCCCAACACAATGCCTTTGTGACCGTCGCGCATCACATAAATCATCTGATCCACACGGGCGGAGCCATCTTTGCGCTCATCCCAGCTCTCGGTCTCCACCGTCATCTGATATGGCAGTTCCTGATGCAGGCGCAGGGTGAGCTTTTCCCGGGTGATTTCGGCGGCAATCATGCGCATCGGCAGATCTGCAATTTGATCCTCCGGGTAAAGCCACGGGCCTTCCGGCAAGTCTTTCGCCAACCAAGTGCGCAGATCGGCGCACCCAAAGCCTTTTTCAGCGGAAATCATGAAGGTTTCGGCAAAGGAAAAGCGCTCATTGAGGTCTTGAGTCAGAGCGAGAAGCACGTCTGATTTCACGCGGTCGATCTTGTTGATCGCCAAGGCGACTTTGCGGCCTTCGCCAAACTCTTGCAGCCGCTCCAGAATGGCTTCAACACCTTTGGTCACCCCGCGATGGGCCTCCACCATCATCACAATCACGTCGGCATCGGCCGCGCCACCCCAAGCCGCAGCGACCATGGCGCGGTCCAGACGACGGCGAGGAACAAATAGACCGGGTGTGTCAACAAACACCAACTGGCTGTCACCCTCAATCGCCACACCTCGGATGCGAGAGCGGGTGGTTTGCACCTTATGGGTCACAATCGAGACCTTTGCCCCCACCATTTGATTGGTGAGTGTGGATTTGCCCGCGTTGGGCTCTCCGATCAGGGCAACGAATCCGGCGCGTGTGGTCATGAGGTCTGCCTTTGTGTCAGCCATTTTACGAGTTAAGGCGCGTCTGTAGCTTACTTTGCCATGCAGGGCTAGGGTTAGCTTTGCAAAGGCGCTATGCAAAAGCCCTGTGGTCTAGGCGGTCATCTGCGCCAGCAGTGCGCTCGCGGCGGCTTGCTCCGCTTTGCGTTTGGAACTGTCGGTCGCTTCTGCCGAGGCGCCGTTTTCAAGTTTTGCGGCAATTGTGAATACCGGGGCGTGGTCTGGGCCGGAGCGTTTCACCAACTCATATTTGGGAGGTGGCAGTTTGCGGGCCTGTGCCCATTCCTGCAGAGAGGTTTTGGGATCTCGGGCGTCCGCGTCAACGGTTTTAACCCGGTCTCCCCAAAGGCGCAGGATCAGCTTTTTGGCCACGTCAAATCCGGCATCTCGATAAACGGCGGCCAACACAGCTTCCATTGCGTCACCCAGCAACGCCTCCTTGCGGCGGCCACCAGACATCATTTCGGAACGGCCCAGTTTGAGAGCCTCCCCAAGATCAATCTCACGCGCCACATCTGCGCATGCCTCTTTGCGCACCAGCGCGTTAAAACGCGGGGCCAAAGTGCCTTCGGCGGCTGATTTATCGTGTTCCAATAGGGCTTCGGACATCACAAGGCCAAGTACCCGGTCGCCCAGAAACTCGAGGCGCTGATTATCTTGGCGTGTAGGAGACGACATCGAAGAGTGTGTAACCGCGCGCACCAGAAGCTCGGGGCGGGAAAACTTGTGCCCCAGGCGCGCTTCAAGCGCTCTAAGATCCGCAGAAAGCTTCACAGTCTACCTCACTCCACCCCTTTAAAGAAACGGTCACTGCGCCATGTCCAGAAAGCAAACATAGACCGACCAGCGGATGAGAACATGATACGGTCGGCGCGACCAATCAAGTTTTCATACGGCACAAAACCAACCCCGCCCACGGCCTTTGGCACCCGGCTGTCGGTGGAGTTGTCCCGGTTGTCGCCCATAAAGAAGAAGTGGCCTTCGGGCACTGTATAGACGTCGGTGTGGTCAGATTGCTGATTGGTGATGTTGAGCGTGCTATAGCTCACTCCGTTGGGCAGAGTTTCGATAATGCGGGATTTTGCGCAGACACCGCCGTTGCCAACCGGGCCGTTTTCGCAACGGGGGCGGTGGCCTTGTGGGCCTTGCGGACCATATTCCTCACGGAACACACCGCCGTCTTCGCGTTTTACCGGCACCCCATTAATATGAACAACACTATTGATGACCTGAACCTTGTCACCGGGCAAGCCGATCAGCCGTTTGATGAAGTCAAAGCCAGTCACCGGGTGGCGGAACACCACCACGTCGCCCCGCTCTGGCTCGCCGCCCAAAAAGCGGTCATTGCTGCCCTTGCCCATCCAGCCACAGAGATCTTTAGCGTCCACATTCACACCAATTGCGGGGATACGCACCGATGGACAGGAGGAATAGGAATAGCCGTAGGTCATCTTGTTTACGAACAGGAAGTCCCCAATCAGCAGCGTGTCTTTCATGGACCCTGACGGAATCCAAAAGGGCTGAAAGAACAAGGTGCGGAACACACCGGCGATCAAGAGCGCCCAGAAGATCGTTTTGATGGTCTCGACGATGCCGCTGTCGCTTTTGGCTTTTTCCGCCATAGGGTCTGTCTCCGCTCGATTTACAGCCATTTTTGGTCTGAGATTACATGCGGGCGCGGGCGCGTACTGTCAACCCGACTGGGCGGACTCTTCTGTGATTGGACGGGCTTCGATCACCACAAACGCCTGTGCCCATGGGTGGTCGTCGGTCAGTGTGACATGGATGATGGCTTCATGGCCTTCAGGCGTCATCTTTTCCAAACGCTCTTTGGCCCAGCCGGTCACCTCCATGACAGGTTGCCCGGTGCGCAGATTGGACACCGCCATGTCTTTCCAACTGATGCCCATGGCGAGCCCTGTGCCCAACGCTTTGGAGCAGGCTTCTTTGGCGGCCCAGCGTTTGGCGTAAGTGCCAACGGTGTCGCGGCGGCGTTCCGCTTTGGCCTGTTCGACCTCCGTGAATACTCGGTTTTTGAACCTATCGCCGAACCGGTCAATGGTGCCTGCGATGCGGTCGATGTTGGCCAAATCAGAACCGATGCCTAAGATCATGCGGACACCTCTATATCGTAAACGACGATGCCATCGGCACCACCTTCGCACAGCAAAACAAGTTTGGCGCCGAAAGCCTTGTGCGCTGGGTGCTCCGCGTAAGCCCGTAATGCCGCCTCATCCTTTGCATCAAACATGAAGCCATAGGGGTGGTTTGGGGACTTGCCTTCAAAATCCCGATTTGAGCCTGCAACAAACCCGCCGCAGTCCTCCAATCTGTCCACTAGCGCCGCCAGCCCTTCTAGAACAGGGGCCAGCTCCTCTTGGGCATCAACTTGTAAATTGAGCATCACGCAGTGACGGATCATTGCAGTCTCGCGGTCAGGATTTTGTAGCCAGCAAAGCCGAAAAATCCGGCAAAGGCGAGATCAAAAGCGCGGCTGGCGCGGCGATATCCCCGGACAATCGCAGGAGAGGAGAACAAGAAAGCGTAGCCGATGAAGATCAGGATGGAGCCAGCAAACAGCGCGGCAAAGTAGCCAAACAGCGTGGCTGGTGTGGCGTCTGATGGGGCAACTATGGCGTAAATCGATGCCCAGCTGAGGATGGCCTTGGGGTTGGTGATGTGCACCGCCGCACCTTTGGCGAAAAGTGTTCTAAAGGTGCCCTTGAACGGCGTACCTGCGGCGGCGGTAGCATCCTTGGCAATGGCACGTTTCAGGGCTTTGAGGGCAAGCCAGCCGAGATAAGCTGCGCCGGCGTAACGTAAGAGCTCAAAAATCCAGACATTGGCGAGCATGACAGCCGACAGGCCAAGAGCGGCGGCAATGCCCCAACTGGCGGAACCCGCGAGGATACCCGACGCGAAGGCCAAAGCCGAAGATCGGCCTTCGGACATGGCCGTGCCAGCGATGCCCATGGTTGCTGGGCCGGGGGAGCCACCGGCCATGAGCCAGGCAATCCAGATGGCAATGAACTCCGGTGTGATCATGGTTTAGCGCGGAGTTTGGCGGCGACTTTGAGGCCGTTGCGCACGCCCATGCCGAGGAAAATGCGGTTTGTCAGATAAACCAGCGCCACCATACCCACAAAGATCATCATCCAAACGGGGGGGCTGATCACCGAGAGCACTGAGAACACGTCGAACCCCAGGGCGGTCATCACGCCAATCGACACGCCGGCAAAGACCAGTTGAATGGCCGTCGCAGCAAGGGTGAGCGGCCAAGCCAAGCGCCAAGCGGCGCCTTTGGGCAACGCGGTTTCAGTGTCACGACCGTGGCGCATGCCCAGATCCTGAGCGGCAGTAATTGCGGGTAGCCAAACGCTCATGCCCGCAGGCAAGTCGGTGCTGGTCCATTGCGCCAAAGCCATGTCGACCGCAATCACGGCCAACATGATTGCGCTATAAAAGACGGCGTAGCGGCGTTGGTTCAATTCCATGGGAATCCTCTCAGAGGTCATGCCCGCGCGTCATCCATCAAACGGCGCATTTCTTGGATTGCTGGGTCAAGGCCACGGAAGATCGACTCGCCAATCAGGAAGTGGCCGATGTTGAGCTCCATCACTTCCGGCAGGGCGGCGATGGGCTTCACCGTGTCGTACGTCAAGCCGTGCCCGGCATGGACCTCGAGGCCCAGTGAATAGGCAAATGTGGCCATCTCGGTCAGGCGGGTTAGTTCGGCGTCACGCTCTTCAAACCGACCTTCCGCGTGAAAATCACAATAGGCGCCGGTGTGCAGCTCGATGACTTGCGCGCCAATGCGGTTGGCAGCCTCGATTTGTGGCTTGTCAGCGGCGATGAAGATCGACACCCGGCAACCTGCATCCCGCAGAGGCGCAATGAAATGGGCCAGCTTGTTTTCCTCGCGCGCCACTTCAAGCCCACCTTCGGTGGTACGCTCTTCGCGTTTTTCGGGCACGATGCAGACGGCATGAGGTTTGTGACGCAAAGCGATGGCTTGCATCTCATCGGTGGCGGCCATTTCAAAGTTCAGCGGCACGGTAAGCGCTTCCATGAGGGCATCTATGTCCGCATCTGCAATGTGGCGGCGGTCTTCGCGCAGGTGGGCCGTGATGCCATCGGCACCGGCCTCCTCAGCCAACTTCGCGGCACGAACTGGATCCGGATAAGCCGAGCCACGTGCATTGCGCAGGGTGGCCACGTGGTCAATATTTACTCCCAAACGCAGCATCGCATTCCTCCGGACAAGTTTGATCATATTTGCCGCGAGCCTACGGGCAGTGCAGGTCGAGTAAAACCGATTTTTTGTGTGGATACAATTTCAGGCAAACCGGGGAGGTCAGTTGTCCTGCTGGATATTGGCGGCCTGTTCTTCTGCCAATGCGCGCGCTTTGGCGATGCGTTTGGCAAACTTTGCCGAGCGCCGTTTTTGGTAGGCGCGAATAACCGGCACCGACAGGTAATACATCACTGTGGCGGTGATGATGCCGGGAATGATTCCGCCAATCATGTAAGGGTAAAACACTTCATCAAAAAAGATGCGTAGCCCCCGCCAGTCAGCCACATCCTCATTAAACATGGCCCAAAAATTGTGCCAAAGGTCTGCCCCCGCATTGGCAAATTTTCCCGCAAGGGAACCTTTGTCACCTTCTTCAAACTCCGTACCCAGCAGGAAGTGCCCGGTTTTGAGAGACACCACACCAATAGGCAAATAGGTCAGCGGATTGCCAAAGAAGGTCGCCAGAAGTGAGGCCAGAAAATTCCCCCCCAGGATGCGCGCCAGAAGCGCGGCAACCACAAAGTGCATCGTATAAAATGGCGTGAAGGTGGTGAACACGCCCGCCCAGATACCGCGGCCAATGGTTTCCGCAGATCCCGGCAGACGGTGCAAGCGATGTTGCACGTAGCGCGCGGCCCGTCCCCAGCCGCCGCGGGGATAGAAAAACTCTCCAATGATGCGGAGAAACGGTCTTCTATCGCGGCGCTTAAATACCACGGGGGTTCCTCGAATTCGTCAGGTCGCGAGCGGGCTGCGGACCAAATCTGGGTTTCTGTAGCGTTCGATTTCGGCCACGTCGGTTTCTGCTTCCAAGGCCAGCATCAGCTTGTGCAAATGTTCAGCGTCGCCAAGGTCCACACTGATCAGAAGTCTGTAAAAATCCGGTTTCCGGTCCAAGAACACCATGTCAGAGATATTGGCCTTGTTCTCGCCAATCAATGTGCAAAGTCGTCCCAGGACCCCAGCGTCATTGCCAATCGTGATCAGCAGCTGCACCGTGTAGATCGGTTTGTGTTTGCCCGCGTGCCAGTGCAGATCCAGCCAGCGCTCTGGTTGATCCTCATAGTTGGACAATGCGTCACAATCGATGGCATGCACCACAACGCCTTGGCCGCGATAGGTGATGCCCACGATACGTTCGCCTGGCAGCGGCTGACAGCATGGCGCCCGTTGGAAACTCTGGTCTGCAGACAGACCAATCACAGCGCGCTCGGAGGCCACTTCGTCAGTCTCTGCAGGGGCAAGATCCGGGTAAACCGTTTGCAGCACTTCTTGTGCGGTGAGTTCCGCAGAGCCAAGCCGCGCCAAAACTTCGTCTTTGTCCTTCAGGCGCAGATGTTTGGCAGCGAGGCCAAGTGCCTTATCGGTGGATTTCTTGCCCACATGCTCAAAGGCGGATCGGGCCAATTCTGCCCCCAAGCGCACATAGCGATCTCGATCCATCTCGCGCAGAGCGCGGCGGATGGCGGTACGGGCTTTGCCGGTTTTAGCAATATCGAGCCATGTGGCCTGCGGCATTTGACCTTCGGCAGTGATGACTTCCACGGATTGGCCGTTTTTGATGCGCGTCCAGAGTGGCACACGGCGGTGGTCCACTTTGGCTCCAACACAGGCGTGGCCGATGCGCGTGTGGATCGCATAAGCAAAGTCGATTGGAGTGGCTCCACGTGGCAGCTTTACCACTTCGCCTTTGGGCGTGAAGCAGAACACCTGGTCCGAATACATCTCCAGTTTGACCGCCTCGAGGAAGTCTTCATGATCTTCCTCCGCGTCAAACTGTTCGGTCAGCCCCGAAATCCACTTTACGGGATCAACCGCAAATGGGTTTTCGCCACGCACGCCGTCTTTGTAAGACCAATGCGCCGCCACACCTGATTCGGCCACATCGTGCATCTGCTGGGTGCGGATCTGCACCTCAACGCGGCGACCATTGCGGCCTGACACTGTGGTGTGGATTGAGCGATACCCGTTGGATTTTGGCTGACTGATATAGTCCTTGAAACGGCCTGGCACAGCCCGCCAACGCTGGTGGATCACGCCTAAGGCACGGTAGCAGCTGTCCTCGGTATCCGTGATAATGCGAAACCCGTAGATGTCAGACAGGCGGGAGAAACCCTGATCTTTCTCCTGCATCTTGCGCCAAATGGAATAAGGCTTCTTGGCGCGGCCAAAAACATCCCCCTTGATGCCATGTTCTCCCAGCACCAGACGCATGTCGGCCGTGGTACGCTCGATCACATCGCCGGTTTCTTTTTGCAGCGTGATGAAGCGGCGCATGATGGAGGCACGTCCATCGGGGTTGAGCACCTTGAAAGCAAGGTCTTCGAGCTCGTCCCGCATCCATTGCATACCCATGCGGCCCGCAAGGGGGGCATAGATATCCATGGTTTCGCGCGCCTTTTGCCCCTGTTTGTCAGGGCGCATGGCTTTGATGGTGCGCATGTTGTGCAGACGGTCGGCCAGCTTGACCAAGATCACCCGCAGGTCTTTGGACATGGCCATAAACAGTTTGCGGAAGTTTTCCGCCTGTTTGGTTTCAGACGACGACAATTGCAGGTTGGTCAGCTTAGTCACGCCATCCACAAGGCCCGCAATCTCACCGCCAAACATCTCTTCCACGGACTCATAAGAGGCTTTGGTGTCCTCAATGGTGTCGTGCAAAAGCGCCGTGATGATGGAGGCATCATCCAGGTGCTGCTCGGCCAAGATCCAGGCCACTTCGATCGGGTGGGTGTAATAGGGTTCGCCGGAGTGGCGAAACTGACCATCATGCATCTCGCGGCCATACTCATAGGCCGCGCGAATCAAGTCTTCATTGCTCTTGGGATTGTAGGCGCGAATGAGATTTACGAGATCGTCCGCAGGGATCATTTGCGCCCACCCATAGTCCTTGAGGGCTTAGCCCTGACCTTGCGCTTCCATCAGGGCGCGCAGCAGTTTCTCTTCGGACATGTCGTCCTCTTGAGGTGTGTCCGGCTCGGACCCCATCAGAAGCGCCATGCGGTCTTCTTCGGGCTCGTCAACTTCGATCTGGCTCTGGTTGGCCTCGATCAGACGCTCACGCAGCTCATCCGCTGTTTGGGTTTCTTCCGCGATCTCACGCAGTGCCACAACCGGATTTTTGTCGTTGTCGCGATCCAATGTAATGGCCGCACCAGCAGACACCTCACGGGCGCGGTGGGACGCAAGCATCACCAGCTCAAAGCGGTTTTGAACTTTGTCTACGCAGTCTTCAACGGTCACGCGGGCCATCGGGCACTCCAATTGTTATGGATCGAGTCAGAAACGTGTGTGTAAGGGGGATTGTAACCCTTGACAAGCAGGTTTCAAAGGGCCTGCGGCTCTTTCTGAGCGAATTCCGGCAAATCCGCAAACATTTGGGCCACAGAACGGCCCGTGACTGGATGCCTCCAGCCGGGTGCAATGTCCATTAGGGGGGCCAGCACAAAGGCACGGTCCTGCAGTCGAGGGTGGGGAAGAATCAATTCTTCTGGGGCTTCCTGCGCCTGCTGTTCCTCTGGCAGCGCCCGCCAGCGTTTCCAAACTGTGACATTTGGTTGCACCAATGAGTCAAATCCAATTAGGTCGATGTCCAACGGGCGGGTGCCCCAACGCGTCAAACGCTCCCGGCCAAAGGCACTCTCGATTTTGTGCAATTCCGTGAGCACTTCGCTGGCAGTGAGATCCGTTTCAATGCGCACCGCTGCATTAATAAAATCCGGCCCAGCGCCAGCAGGAAAACAAGGTGTTTGAAAGAATCGGCTAACTGCGCGAATATGAACAGCATTCCGGTTCAAATAAATTAAAGATTCCTGTAGTGTTTGAATTGGAGAACCAAATTGAGAAGACAAATTGCCACCAAGAGCTAATAGACCAAAACTACTCACTTTAATCCCTATCTAATTTGAAGCTGGACAGAACTTACCGCAAATGCTTGCGAGCCCCGCAAATATGACTATTTTAGAGGGGCTGTCACGCCCACTCCAAAATTTCACTCACGGGACATTCCAGGCGCGGCAGAGCTAGAAAGGACATTTTGATGTTTTACAAAGACGAACGGCTCGCGCTGTTCATAGACGGGTCGAATCTATATGCGGCTGCCAAGTCGCTTGGGTTCGATATCGACTACAAGCTTCTGCGGCAGGAATTCATGCGCCGTGGCAAGCTGCTTCGAGCCTTTTATTATACGGCACTGTTGGAGAATGACGAATATTCACCAATCCGCCCGTTGGTAGATTGGCTGCATTACAACGGCTTCACCATGGTGACCAAAGCGGCGAAGGAGTACACAGACTCCCAGGGGCGTCGTAAGGTCAAGGGGAACATGGACATTGAGCTAGCGGTGAACGCGATGGAACTGGCGCCACATGTGGACCACATCGTTTTGTTCTCGGGAGATGGGGATTTCCGTCCGCTGGTTGAAAGTCTGCAACGTCAAGGCGTGCGTGTGTCGGTGGTGTCCACCATTCGCAGCCAGCCGCCAATGATCTCTGACGAACTGCGTCGTCAGGCTGACAACTTCATCGAGCTGGATGGCTTGCGTGAGGTGATTGGCCGTCCGCCGCGCGATCCGTTGCCAGAGCACAATCGCGAAGCAGAGATGGCCGACGACTAGCTCGCGCCATGGCAGTTTTGAAAAGCCGGGGCTGATGCCTCGGCTTTTTTGCGCCTGGATCATCCTTGCTGATCATTCATGTCATTGTGCATTTTGATCACCCGATCCGGCCAAGTACTTTTGATGTACCCCAGCACCTCCAAAATCTCCTGGTCAGACAAACTGCCTGCAAACCCTGGCATGTTGCTTTCATACCCCTGTCCAACCACGGCTGCGCTGCCCTGTTTGGTGATCGCAAAGAGCATTGCATCCGGGTGGTGCCAGGTGTGGCCAGTTTGATCATGGGGTGGCGCTGGCATCAGGCCATCGGGCGTGCGTTGTTTCCAGTTAGGTTCCCCTTCCAGGTTACTCCCGTGGCAGGAGGCACAGTTTTCCGCATACAGAGTTTTGCCCTGCGCAACACTGGCAAGGTCGTCATAAGGCAAGCGCAGATCGGACTCGGTGGTGTCAATCGGATTGACCACAGATTGCACAATAAACCCTCCGATAAGCGCAAATCCAAGCACCGCCCAGCCTAGTTTTGAAACCCCCATGTTCTCTCCCACTTTGAAGTCCATTCGCGTTACCACCCTGCCCCACTGGAAGGTCAAGCACTGGACGTTTGTTCGCTAAAACCCTACCTGTTGCAACAAGACCAACGTGGAGACCCGCATATGAGCAAGCCCCCCCTGACCATTCATCTTGCGGCCCCGCGTGGGTTTTGTGCCGGAGTCGATCGCGCCATCAAAATAGTGGAGATGGCGCTTCTCAAATGGGGGGCGCCGGTCTATGTGCGCCACGAAATTGTGCATAACAAATTTGTGGTGGACGGGTTGCGCGACAAAGGTGCGGTATTTGTCGAGGAATTGGACGAGTGCCCGGATGATCGCCCGGTTATCTTTTCGGCCCATGGTGTGGCCAAAGTGGTGCCTGCCGAGGCTCAGCGACGCGAGATGATTTACGTGGACGCAACATGTCCGTTGGTCAGCAAAGTGCATATCGAGGCCGAACGTCACAGCGAAAACGGGCTACAGATCATTATGATCGGCCATGCTGGCCACCCTGAAACCATAGGCACCATGGGACAGTTGCAAGACGGCGAAGTGTTGTTGGTGGAGACAGAGGCGGATGTGGCCTCGGTGGATGTACGTGACCCGGACAAGCTGGCGTTTGTCACGCAGACCACACTCTCCGTTGATGACACCAAAGGCATTGTTGCCGCACTTAACGCGCGTTTCCCAAACATCGTCGGGCCGCACAAAGAAGACATCTGCTACGCCACAACCAACCGCCAAGAGGCCGTAAAAGAAGTGGCGCCCAAAGTTGATGCCATGCTGGTGGTTGGTGCACCAAACTCCTCCAATTCCAAGCGGCTCGTCGAAGTGGGCGCCAAAAACGGGTGCAACTACTCTCAGCTGGTGCAGCGGGGCAAAGACATTGATTGGCGGGCGCTGGAAGGCATCACGTCACTGGGCATCACAGCTGGGGCCAGCGCACCTGAAGTGCTGGTCAATGAGGTCATTGACGCCTTTCGGGACAAGTTTGATGTGACGGTGGAAGTGGTCGAAACCGCCGTGGAAAGGGTGAATTTCAAAGTACCACGCGTATTGCGAGATGTGACAGTTTAGGTAAGCTGCCTTCTGAACATTTGGATCACGTCCTTTCCATGGCGTGAAGGAAATCAAAGTTGAGGAGTATCTCGTGCTGTCTTTGCAATTTCTTGTAACCGCTTTTGTGGTGGTCATCGCGCCTGGAACCGGCGTGATTTACACGCTCGCAATGGGATTGGGACAAGGCCCCCGCGCCGCACTTTGGGCCGCTATGGGTTGTACCGTCGGGATTGTGCCCCACCTGTTAGCGGCGACATTGGGATTGGCGGCCGTGCTGCATACGTCGGCTCTCTTGTTTAACGTCGTAAAATTTGCCGGCGTGGCCTATCTGCTTTACCTCGCCTGGCAGGCGGTGCGCAGCGGCGGGGCATTGGCGGTTACTGCAGAGCGGCAAGCACAGGCCGGATTTGTGATTGCACGCCGTGCAGCCCTTATAAACATTTTGAACCCGAAACTCTCAGTGTTCTTCTTAGCGCTGTTGCCGCCATTCCTGAGCGGGAATGCCGCGACGGCGACAATGGAAATGGCGCTGCTTGGTGGGGTATTCATGGCGCTGACCTTTGGTGTGTTTGTGCTCTACGGGTTGTTTGCCGCCAAAGCCCGTGACCTGCTGCTGAGCAGTGAGCGGATGATGACTTGGCTGAACCGCAGCTTTGCCACGATCTTTGTGGCGCTGGCCGGACGGCTGGCAATGGAACGCGCATGAGCGACAAAGAAACATTGGCGGTTTATGCCAAGGCCGCCGGAGACTACGCGGAGCGGTTTGCGCGGATTGATGATGCCGATGTAGATCAATTCAGCGACCTGACGGCGTTTTTTGAATTGTTGCCGGACAATGGTCTGGTACTGGATTTGGGCTGTGGCCCCGGCCAGTGGGCCGCAAAAATTCGCGATGCGGGCTATCGCGTGCAAGGCATGGATGCGTCACCCGAGATGGCGGTGCTGGCCAGGGAGCGGTTTGATCTGGAAGTGACCGTGGGGACGTTTGATCAGCTGGAAGCCGTTGAGACGTACGATGGCATCTGGGCCAACTTTAGCCTGCTGCACGCGCCCAAGGCTGAGCTGCCGGACCACCTCAGCCGTATTCACCACGCCCTCAAGCCTGGTGGTGCCTTTCACATCGGCACCAAGCTGGGGGACGGCGAACAGCGCGACCATCTTGGGCGGTTTTATAGCTACTACACCGAAGATGAGTTGACCGGATTGCTTGAGAGCGCGGGTTTTACCGTTGTGCGAAAAAGAACCGGAAGCGCGGTGGGATTGGCTGGCAGTGACGACACATTTGTCATACTGACCGCGCATGGCTGATTTGATTGCATATACCGATGGCGCATGTTCCGGAAACCCTGGTCCAGGAGGCTGGGGCACGCTCATGCAAGCGAAAGAGGGCGACACCGTCATGAAAGAGCGCGAGCTCAAAGGCGGCGCGGAAAACACCACCAACAACAAAATGGAGTTGATGGCCGCGATTATGGCGCTTGAGACACTGGAACGGCCCAGCACCATCACGGTTGTGACCGACAGCACCTATGTAAAAAACGGGGTGACTGGGTGGATTTTTGGCTGGAAGAAAAACGGCTGGAAGACAGCCTCTAAGAAGCCGGTCAAAAATGTGGAGCTGTGGCAGCGTCTGGACGCAGCGCAAGCGCGGCATCAGGTGACCTGGGAATGGGTCAAGGGCCACGCGGGCCATCCGGAAAACGAACGCGCGGACGAATTGGCCCGCGCGGGTATGGCACCGTTTAAAAAGGGCTGAGGCTCATTTTCGGTAGTGTGTTGGGACGATGATCAGCGCACCAACCGAGGACAGAATGGCATTCAAGCCCGGGCTGCCAAACCCGATCTGAAACATGCGGCTGATCATGAAGAATAGGAACGCGCCGCCAATGCAGATAATGATCGATGGTAAGTAGCCATTGCGGGTAAAACCGCTGCGCTCGGAGAGATAGCCGACAATACCGGCAATAATAACAGTGCCGAAGAAGGCGAAAAACACGCGAAGCGCTCCTTACAGTTGCTGACCTATGGAGAGCGGGAAGCCCCGCAAGAAGATTTGAGCATTCTGCGCGCCTTTGCCAGCACGTTGCAAGCGCAGGAGTTGCACAGCACCGTTGCCACAGGCCACGGTGAGGGCATCATCCAGTAGTTCACCGGCTTGGCCGCTGCCACCCGCAAGGCGTGAAGCGAGCAGTTTCACTCGTTGACCTTCGATTTCGGTCCAAGCGCCGGGGAACGGAGAAAGACCTCTGATTTTACGGTCCACCTCGGCGGCGGGTGCGGACCAATCGATGCGGGATTCCGCTTTGTCGATCTTTTCCGCATAAGTGACGCCCTCGTCAGGCTGAGGTGTGGCGGTCAGCTCCGGCAATTGCGCCAAAGTGTCGACAATCGCTGTGGAGCCCAGCGCAGCCAAGCGGTCGTGCAGTTGCGCGGTGGTTTCTTCCGCACCAATCTCAAGCGCGCGCTCCATTAGCACTGGTCCGGTGTCCAGACCGGCGTCCATTTGCATGATACAGACGCCGGTTTCCTTGTCGCCCGCCATAATCGCGCGGTGGATCGGCGCGGCACCGCGCCAACGCGGCAAGAGGCTAGCGTGGATGTTGAGGCACCCGTGGGTGGGCGCATCAAGTACATATTGCGGCAGGATCAGACCATAGGCAACGACCACGCCGACATCAGCGTCTATGCTGGCAATCAGTGCTTTGGACTCATCTGTGCGCAGTGATTTGGGGTGATGCACCGTCAGGCAGAGCTCTAAGGCGCGGGCGTGCACCGGCGTGGGGCGGTCTTTCTTGCCGCGCCCTGCGGGGCGTGGCGGCTGGCTGAATACGGCGACGATCTCGTGCCCCGCATCAACCAGCGCGTCCAGGACGGAGACAGAAAACTCCGGGGTGCCCATAAATAGAATGCGCATGGTGCTGTCTCCTGCTCTCGTGTTTAGCGGCGTTTTTGCGCCTTTTTGATCAACATGGATCGTTTGGTTTTGCTAAGGTGATCAAAGTACATCTTGCCGTTGATGTGGTCGATCTGGTGCTGAACCGAAGTTGCCCAAAGCCCAACAAAGTCTTTCTCCACCGTTTCGCCATTCTCGTCCATGTAACGCACGGTCACGGCACGCGGGCGCTCGATCTTGGCAGAGACCCCCACAAGATTTGGGCTGGCCTCTTCATGCTCGCGCGGCTGCGCGGAGGCGTGTAAAATTTCTGGGTTGGCCATGCGGACGGCGGACTTGCCCTCCTCGGTGGCATCCACCACGATCACGCGCAGCATGACGCCAATCTGGTTGGCACCCATGCCCACACCAGGCATGGCATACATGGTGTCGATCAGATCATCCCAAGTCTGACGCACTTCATCGGTGACTTCAGTCACAGGCTCAGCGGCGGTACGCAAACGTTTGTCGGGCCAAGGGATACAAGTTCGAACAGTCATTTCTGCGCTCCAGCGACAAGGTGGGCGATTGCCGAACCAATTTGATCCGGCTGCGGACTAGCCACGCGCCAGCTCGCGTTTCATTTTCTGGCTCTTGCGGGTCATCATCTGGCGTTTCATCGGACCTAGGTAGTCGATGAACAGTTTGCCATTGAGGTGATCAATCTCATGCTGCACACAGGTTGCCCAGAGGCCGTCGAAGTCTTTTTCCTGAGGATTGCCCTCCATATCGATCCAGCCAACACGGACCGATTCAGGACGGGTCACCTCGGCAAACTGTTCCGGAATGGACAGGCAGCCTTCCTCATAGACGTTCAGATCTTCGGAGCTCGAGAGCACCTCGGGGTTGAACATCACCACCGGTTCAGGATCGCCGTCTTTGATACAATCCATCACGATCAAACGGTCAAGCACGCCAACCTGCGGCGCGGCCAGGCCAATGCCCGGCGCGTCATACATGGTTTCCAGCATGTCTTTGGCCAAATTGCGCAGATCGTCGGAGAGATCAGACACGGGTGCACAGACCTTTTTCAGGCGCGGATCGGGATGGATGAGAATTGGTTTGATCATGGCCCCCATCTAGGACAGTCGCGCCTTCTGCGCAACGGGGTAGCTTGCGGGGTTGCACATGAGGCGCAATTCGCTAGCGTGCGGTTGCGTTGTTAAGCAAAGGACACCCGCAATGAACTTCGACGAGAACATCGACCGCTTTGGCTCTCATTCCGTGAAATGGGACATGATGGAGAAAATCTATGGTGTGTCCGCCGACGATGGGATCTCGATGTGGGTGGCTGACATGGATTTCCGCCCGCCAGCCTGTGTGACCGATGCGGTCAAAGGCATGATCAACACCGGGGTGTTTGGCTATTACGGCGACGACGCCGCTTATCGCGACGCCATCCGCTGGTGGATGAAAGAGCGCCACAACTGGTCCGTGGAACGGGAGGAGATTTTTAGCACCCACGGGTTGGTGAACGGCACCGGGCTTTGTGTTGATACGTTTAGCAACGTAGGTGACGGCGTTGTCTTGACCACGCCAGTGTATCACGCGTTTGCGCGAGTGATTAAGGCCGCCGGCCGCGAGGTTGTGGAGTGCGAGTTGGTCAACAACAACGGCCATTATGAAATGGATTTTGACGCCTGGGACGCGCAGATGAAGGGACATGAAACCATGTTCATCCTCTGCTCCCCGCACAATCCAGGTGGCCGTGTGTGGACCCGTGAAGAGCTTCAGGGTGTGGCTGACTTCTGTAAGCGCCACGATCTCATTCTGGTGAGCGACGAAATCCACCATGACCTTGTATACCCGGGCAAGACACACATCCCGATGGTCAATGTCAACCCCAGCATTCTGGACCGATTGGTGATGATGACCGCCACCACCAAGACGTTTAACCTTGCGGGTGGTCTGACGGGCAATGTGATCATCCCCGATGAGGCTCTGCGCGCGAAGTTTGCAGCCCGTATGGGAGCGATGGGGTTGTCGCCAAACAGCTTTGGCCTGTTCATGGCTGAGGCGGCCTATTCCCCGGAAGGGGCGGCCTGGGTTGATGGGTTGATCGAATACCTCGACGGCAACCGCAAAATTTTGGACAGTGCCATTGCCAGCATACCGGGATTAGACTCAATGCCACTGGAAGCGACCTATTTGAGCTGGGTTGATTTTTCCGGCACCGGCATGGGCCGTGAGGAGTTCACCAAGCGCGTGGAACAAGGGGCGCGAATTTGTGTGAACCACGGCCCGACGTTTGGCAAAGGCGGCGATGACTTTCTGCGGTTCAATATCGCCACGCCGCGAGCCCGGGTCGAAGAAGCTGCCTCGCGATTGGTCGAGGCGTTTTCAGACCTTCAGTAAAAAACAAGGGCGGGGATTTCCCCGCCCTTTTGTTTGGTCATGAGGGATCCGTTTAGTGCGGACGTCCCAGCAATCCAGCAGGGGTTGGCTCACTTTGGTAATAGTCCACCGGCGCCTGATCCGTGACCGGCGTGGCGCGTTTGAATTCATAGTGCATTTCGCCGTCTTCTTCGTCGGTGGCAACCACCAGACACTGCGAAATATGCTTGGATCCATCATACAGGTTCACCAGCCCTGGCAGACGTGGCGCGGTTTCGGCATCCAACGTGAAACCATCGTCGAGAAAGCGCACAACACGCACACTCAACCCTCCGGCTTCAACCCGTAGGCGATGGCGTTGTTTCAGCGCCTTTTTACGTGCCGCATCCAAGCCGGCTTGCACTTCGGCAGAATAATAAGTGCTCATGGGATTCTCCATCGTTCGTCTCACTGCATCCCACCATGCTGCACCGGTCAAGCGAAGATTTGGTAAACAGTCTGGTTCCTTAGCGGTAACGTCAGAAACGGCGCCCGCTGTGCGTTGTGCAAATACGCGCAATACTCGCGCGCGTGTGTTGGTTTTTTGAGAGACGAACCCGGCTTAGGTTGAGGGCAAGTTAGGATCAAAGGAATGCGCGATGGGTTTGCTTGTAGACGGGACATGGACCGACCAGTGGTATGACACTAAATCACACGGCGGCAAATTTGTGCGCTCGGCGGCGCAGTTCCGCAATTGGATCACGGCTGATGGCAGCGCGGGGCCAAGTGGGAAAGCTGGGTTTAAGGCGGAAATCGGGCGGTATCACCTCTATGTATCTTATGCCTGTCCCTGGGCGCATCGCACGCTGATCTTCCGCAAGTTAAAAGGGTTGGAAGAGCACATCACCGTTTCTGCTGTACACCCGGATATGTTCAGCGAAGGCTGGACGTTTGAGACAGATGATCATGGCGCAACCGGGGACACGCTGTATGGGTTGAGCCACGCGCACAGTGTCTATACCAAAGCGGACCCAACATACTCTGGCCGGGTGACAGTGCCGATCCTTTGGGACAAGCAGCAAGAAACCATCGTGAGCAATGAAAGCTCCGAGATCATCCGCATGTTCAACAGCGCATTTGACGGTTTGACCGGCAACACCATGGATTATTGGCCAGAGGCGCAGCGAGACGCCATTGAAGAGGTCAATGAGCGCATCTACGACACGCTTAACAACGGCGTGTACAAATGCGGGTTTGCAACGTCGCAGGCCGCATATGACGCGGCTGTTTATCCATTGTTTGATACTTTGGATTGGCTCGAGGAACGACTGTCAGAGAACCGCTACTTGATGGGGGGTCAGATCACCGAGGCGGATTGGCGGTTGTTCACCACCTTGATCCGTTTTGATCCGGTCTACCATCTGCACTTCAAATGTAACCGCAAGCGGATTGTAGATTACCCCAACCTCTGGGCCTACACACGTGAGCTGTATCAAGTGCCGGGCGTGGCGGAGACGGTGAATTTCAAACATATTGTCGGTCACTATCTGCGTAGTCACACCAGCATCAATCCGCATCAGATTGTGCCGATCAATCCGGTGATTGATTACGACGCGCCACACGGGCGGGGTTAATCTGGGAAAACCTAGCTGCGCAGGCAAGAAAGCTTGCGCAGTGAACATCATATGCGGTACGCGCGCCGTGCAGGATCACAGCAGGGCGCAACATGACCACCTCCCCCCAAACGGCCACTCCAAAGCAACGCGACCACGGCGGCGGGCTTGACGCCGCGAGGGATCATTGGGGCGGCAGCCGCGACAGTTGGCTGGATTTGTCCACGGGCATCAATCCGGTGCCTTACACCATGCCCCATATCCTAATGGACGATTGGGCACGCCTTCCTGACAAAGTGGCGCAGAATGGCTTGCTGAACGCAGCCAGAGCATTCTGGAAGGTGCCGGATGGGGCGGCGATACTGGCTGCGCCCGGCGCGTCGGCGTTGATTGCGCGCATTCCGTCTTTGCTGGAACAGGGCACGGTGCAGATTGAGACGCCGACCTACAATGAACACGCGGCTGCTTTTGCGGCTCAGGGATGGCAGCTGGGCAAAGAAGCGCCCAATGCGCAGGTGGTGGTGCATCCAAACAACCCCACTGGGCGGCTTTGGTCCGTGGATGACCTCACCGCGCCGTTTGCCGTGATTGATGAGAGTTTTTGTGATGTCACGCCGGATTGGAGCATGATCCGTGTGGCGGACCAACCTGGACGGATTGTGCTGAAGAGTTTTGGCAAGTTCTGGGGGCTGGCAGGTGTGCGTCTTGGCTTTGCCATAGGTGAACCGTCGTTAATTGCGCGGCTGGCTGATCTGACCGGCCCTTGGGCTGTGTCTGGTCCTGCTCTGACCATTGGCACCGCCGCATTGCATGAAACTGGCTGGGCGTTAGAAACACGCGAGCGGTTGCGCATGGACAGCGCCCGACTGGATCATATGATGCAGATTGCCGGGGCAAGCCTGTCTGGTGGCACCAGCCTGTTCCGCTTGTATGAGGTGGACGATGCCGCCAAGTGGCAAAATCACCTCGCGCGCTACCACATCTGGACCCGCATTTTCCCCTATTCCAAGACGTATTTGCGGCTGGGTTTGCCAGCGCTGGACCGTTGGGAACAACTAGAACACGCCCTCAAAATGACCGAGCACGAACTATGAGCACCGCAGGCATCTTGGTTGGCGCGCTTTTGTTGGACGCGGTCTTTGGCGAACCGCGGTGGTTGTGGCAGCGGGTGCCACACCCGGCTGTTCTCATGGGCAAAGTGATTGGCCGCGCGGATCAGGACTACAACAACGGCATCAATCGCAAAGCCAAGGGCATGATTGTCGTGATCGCACTTGTTCTAACAGCTTGGGTGCTTGGTGCTCTCATAAGCCTGTTTGGCTGGCTGCCGCAGATGCTCTTGGCCGCCGTGCTGTTGGCGCAGCGCTCGCTGGTGGAGCATGTGAAAACCGTTGGCGATGCCTTGCGCCTATCGTTGGGTGACGGGCGCATGATGGTGAGCCGGATTGTCAGCCGCGACACCAAAAATATGGATCAAAGCGCTGTGGCCCGGTCCGCGATTGAGAGCGGTGCCGAGAACCTGAGCGACGGGGTGATTGCGCCAGCGTTCTGGTTTCTGGTTGGTGGCTTGCCGGGGCTGTTGATCTACAAAATTGTGAACACCGCCGACAGCATGATTGGCTACAAAACCGAGCAGTACAAAGACTTTGGTTGGGCAGCGGCGCGACTGGACGATGTGCTCAATTGGGTGCCGGCCCGACTGACCGCGCTGTTGATCGCCGTAACACATGCCGGAGTTGCACAGTGGCGTGCCATCAGGGCGGATGCAGGATTGCACCGGTCTCCCAATGCTGGCTGGCCAGAGGCGGCCATGTCCCGCGCACTGGACGTGGCGGTGGCTGGACCACGCTCCTACGATGGTGAGATGCAGGAGTTTCCTTATGTGAATTCCCATGGGCGCAAGACACTTACTGCGAATGATGTGGATGCCTGTTGTCGCGCGTTGTGGCTGACATGGGCCGCGGGATTGGTCTTGGTTGCGGCGCTGGCGCTCCTCTAGACGCTTGCTCGTCGGGCAGGCTCTGGCTATGTCTGGGCAACATTTTGCACCAAGAGGGTATTTGTATGCGTCTTTTGCCAGCGCTGACTGCGGCGTTCCTGACCGTCAGCACAGCCACCACCGCAGCCGCACAATGCGGCGGTTCATTTAACAGCTTTGTCAACGGCTTGAAAAAAGAAGCCATCTCTAAGGGCTATTCCAAAGGCACCGTGGATAAGTTTTTTGCCAGTGCCCGCCAAGACCCCAAAACCATCAAAGCGGACCGCTCTCAGGGCGTGTTCCAGATGCCATTTTTGGACTTCTCCCAACGTTTGATCAGTCAGAACCGGATTGATGTGGGCCGCAAAAAGGCCAAGCAATACGCCTCCACCTTCAACCGGATCGAAAAGCAATACGGCGTATCACGCGGGGTGCTTTTGGCATTCTGGGCGTTTGAGACCGACTACGGCGCCTTTCAAGGCGACTTCAACACGCTGAATTCTCTGGTCACGCTGGCGCATGATTGTCGTCGCCCAGAGTTGTTCCGCCCACAAGTGTTTGCGGCGCTCGAACTTTACAAACGCGGCAATTTCAGCCCCACCAAAACCACCGGCGCATGGGCTGGTGAGATTGGCATGGTGCAGATGCTACCAGCGGACATCATTGAAAATGGTGTGGACGGAGATGGCGACGGCAAAGTCAGCCTGAAAACCTCGCCTCAGGATGCGCTGATGTCTGGCGGCAAAATGTTGTCTCACCTAGGCTGGCGCAAAAATGAGCCTTGGTTGCAAGAGGTTGTGGTGCCCAGCAACTTGGATTGGTCGAAATCCGGGTTGGACACAACGCTGTCTGCAAATCAGTGGGCAAAGATGGGTGTGAAACCACGCGAAGGCAAACTGGCAAACCTTCCGGCGTCGCTTTTGCTGCCGCAAGGACGCAAAGGGCCTGCATTTTTAGCCTACCCGAACTACAGCGTGTATTTTGAGTGGAACAAAAGCTTCGTCTACGTGACCACTGCCGCCTACTTTGCCAACCGCCTGGAAGGCGCAACGCGGTACAATGCGGGCAACCCTGATCCTGGTTTGTCGAGCAACCAAATGAAGCAGCTCCAGAAAAAATTGAAAGCCCGGGGCCACGATGTAGGCAAGGTTGACGGTATTCTTGGAAAGCTGACCCGCCGGGCGGTACAGGCAGAGCAAATGCGTCTCGGACTACCTGCGGATGCGTGGCCAACAGCACAGCTTTTGAAGGCTTTGTAACCTTTTAGTTGGGGCGCATTCGATCAGGGATGCGCCTCAATATCTTGGACCGGAAACCGCAGGCCGTCGGCGGTTTGCATCACCAAGCGCCCGCCGTTTTCCACAATCCGATCACAGCGCTCAACGCCGGTGACGAAGGTGACACAGACGGTGCTGTCTTCGGTCACGACCCAATGCCCATACCACGTGCCCCCGCCACCATATGTGTATTGGTATTGTCCGTTGCTTTCGAACACGGACTGACCGTCATCAAAAAAGATCAGAGTCTGTCCCGAGAGGTGTTCGGTGAGAGATGCTGTTTCAAATGGCATGTCGCCATCTTGCGATTTCCAATCCTGCGCCAGAGTTGGTGTCGCGAGCAGTGCGAGAAACGGTATGAACTTCCGCATGAGGGCCTCCTGTTTGTCCGAAGGCTACGGTGTTTACGGATCGCAAGATGTCACATTTCAGTGATTACGCCACCAACGTTTCCGCCGCCTTGAGGTCCACGGACACAAGCTGGCTCACGCCTTGCTCTACCATGGTCACCCCAAACAGACGGTCCATGCGCGCCATGGTCACTGCGTGGTGGGTGATGATCAGAAAACGGGTGTTGGTGCGGCGGCACATCTCATCAAGCAGATCACAAAAGCGCGTCACGTTGGCGTCGTCCAACGGAGCGTCAACCTCATCCAGCACACAGATTGGCGCTGGATTGGCCAGGAAGACTGCGAAAATCAGCGCCATAGCCGTGAGAGTTTGCTCTCCACCGGACAACAGCGACAAGGTGCTGAGCTTTTTTCCAGGCGGTTGGCACATAATTTCAAGGCCCGCTTCCAGCGGATCGTCACTTTCGATCAGTACAAGGTTGGCTTCGCCGCCGCCAAACAAGTGGCGAAACAACAGCGAAAAGTTGGAGTTCACCTGCTCAAAGGCTGTGAGAAGACGCTCTCGCCCCTCTTTGTTCAGGCTGGCAATGCCGTTGCGCAAGGTGCGGATGGCGTCTTCAAGATCCGTCTTTTCGGTGACCAGCCCATCGTGTTCTTCCTGCACCTCTTTGATGTCTTCTTCGGCACGCAGGTTCACAGCACCCAGGCTGTCTCTTTGCCGTTTCAGGCGGTTTACGTCGATTTCAACGGTTTCAGAGTCTGGCATCTTGTCAGGGTCGACATCGAGCCGTTCGAGAAGTTGAGACGGGTCAACCTCTTGCTCTTCCATGATGCGTTCTGCGGCATAAACCACGGTTTCGCGGGCAGCATCAGCGCGGGCCTCGGAGCGGGCGCGGGCTTCGCGGGCTTCACTTGCGAGACGTTCGGCATCGCGCTCGTTATGTTCAGCTTCACGCAGGGCGGCTTCGGCTTCGGCCAGCACATCAGCGGCAGCACGGCGGCGCTCCTCGGCGGTTTCAATGGCTTCGGTGAGCTCTTCGCGCTTCTCTGCAATTTCTTCGGGTGCGGCGCCCGCTTCGATCAACTCTTCTTCGGAGGCATCTTTACGTTCCGCCAGTTCGGTCATGCGTTTCTCAGCAGTTTCCAGACGGTGGCGCCAGCCACTGACTTCTTTCATGACCTCTTGGGAGCGTTTGAGACGGGCCTCACCTTCCCGGCGCAGTTCGTCATGAGCAGACCGGCGCGACATCATCATAATGCGGGCGCCTTCGACGGTCATTTTGATGTCTTCTGCGTCTTGGCGCGCCGCATCGAGATCTCCCAGATCCGCAAGTGCACGTTCAGATTCTTGAAATTGTTGACGGGCAGAAAGGGCTTCTTCTTCGTGGCGGGTGACCGCGAGACCAAGGCTTTCCAACCGGCCTTCTGCCAGATTGCGATCGGCTTCGGCACGAGACAAAGCCCGGTTGGCATCCGCCACAGCCCGGTCGGCAGCCCGGCGGGCTTCACGCGCAGCTTGATCTACATCTGACAGTTCCCTTAGGCGTGTTTGCAGTGTTTCATGTGCGTCGATTGCACCGTCGGCACGGGCTGTGGCGCGGGCCATGGCCTGTTTGAGTTCTTCCAGCCTGTTAAGCTGTTGCAGGCGCAAAGCCGCGGCGCTTGGAGCATCTTCAGCCCAAGCACGAAAGCCGTCCCAGCGCCACAAGTCCCCTTCAAGCGACACCAGCCGTTGACCTGGTTTCAAATGGGCTTGCAAACGCAGCGCATCTTCGGTTGCAACCAGCCCAATTTGGCTCATGCGGCGCTCTAGGACTTCCGGAACGGAAACGTGTTCTACAAGGGAGGTGACATTTTCCGGCAGCGGCTGGACCTCGCCATATTGCGGCAACACGTACCAACCAGACGGACCATCTTCCTCAACTTCCGGGGCGCGCAGGTCATCAGCAAGCGCCGCGCCCAGCGCCTTTTCAAACCCTTGTTGCACTTGCAGGCGATCCAGAATTTGCCCGCCTTCGGCGGTGTCACGCTCCACAAGTTTTGCCAGAGCCGTGGTCTCTGCGCGCAGGGCGTTCAATTCGCCTTCAGCTTCGGAGCGCTCAGCCCGTGCGTCTGCTTCTCGAGACTGGGTTTCCGCCCGTTCTTCTTCGACTTCGGCAAGGCGCTCTTCGGCATCTTGCGCGGCTTCAATGGCCTCTTCTTCCGCTTCGCGAGACAGCTCCAACTCTGCCCCGGCGCGGCTCAGCGCAGCATTGGACTCGGCCACAGCGGCGCGCGCTTTTTCGGCTTCGGCTTCACTTTTGTCTTGGGTTTTCTGACTGTCATCCAGCAGGCGTTGGGCCGATTGATGGCGCGCCGCAAGGCGGGCAACATCTTCTGTGAGCTGAGAGAGTTCCGCTTCGCGGTCCTGCAGCACGCTGGCAGCTTCGCGGCTTTCGTCAGTTGCGGCCTCAAGCTTCTCGTCGTGGCCTTCACTTGCCTTGGCTAGCTCACGTTGCTCCCACTCCAGCCGCTCCATCGTTTCGCCCGCGTCGCGGTTAAGCCCTGCTTCGCGCTCCATGTCTCGTGCCAATTGCAAGATACGGTTTTTGAGGGTTTCAATGATCTGCAGCGCATGCGTCTCCTGATCATTGAGGCTGTCGCGCTGCACCTGCAGACGCTGAAGCACCGCAGAGGCAATAGCTTCTTCTTCACGCTTACCAGGCAACACTTCATCACGCGACTGGCGTTCTTTGGCCGCGGTGCGCGCCAAAACTTCTGCCTGCGCCGCCTGCGTGGTACGCGCACGGAGTTCTTCATCTGCTTTGGCACGGGCATCGTCCGCGTCACGCCAACGGCGATACAGCAACATGCCCTCGGCTTGACGTAACTCGTCCCCAATGGCCCGATAGCGTGCGGCCTGACGCGCCTGACGTGAGAGTTGGGCCAATTGACTGGCCAGTTGCTCGATCACATCGTCCACGCGAGCGAGATTCGTTTCCGCGCCTTTGAGCTTCAGTTCAGCCTCATGGCGACGTTGATACAGACCCGAAATGCCAGCCGCCTCTTCAAGAATGCGGCGACGGGCCTTGGGCTTGGCATTGATAAGCTCTGCAATCTGGCCCTGACGGACCAGTGCGGGGGAATGCGCGCCGGTGGAGGCATCTGCAAACAGCATTTGCACATCGCGGGCGCGCACGTCTTTGGTGTTTACTTTATAGGCGCTACCTACATCCCGCGTAATGCGACGCACTATTTCCAACGCGTCATCATCGTTGAACCCTGCTGGTGCAAGGCGCTCGGAGTTGTCGATTTGTAGGGACACCTCGGCAAAGTTGCGGGCTGGTCGCGTGGAAGTGCCAGCAAAGATCACATCCTCCATGCCGCCACCACGCATGGCTTTGGGTCGATTTTCCCCCATCACCCAGCGGAGTGCCTCCAACAGATTGGACTTGCCACAGCCGTTTGGCCCCACAACGCCGGTCAGACCATCGGCAATGATCAGATCGGTGGGGTCCACAAAGCTTTTGAAGCCTGTCAGTCTAAGCTTGGAGAAGCGCAATGTACGAGCGGTCCTATGATTCCTTTTTGGTGAAGCGAGTCTGCAAAGGCCACTTGTGGTGAGTCAACGGCAAACCACAGGATATGGGCAGAACCGGCAAGTTATCCACAAGATATCGCCACAACAGGCGTGATTCCTGACGTCATCGCAGCCAGACCTCTCAAAGCTTGGTGTCCGTAGTGACTTTCCACAATAATTTTTGCCTCAAGAAGTATGCCTCACCTGGAAATCACTTGCTTACTTTTTGGGCGCACGCAGCATTATCCCGCGAAACACCGGAGCAAAGGGGAGCAGGCGCTGGACAGGCCCTAAGCGGAGTGACACATCTCTGAGATGCTAACCAAGGGAGGGCACCATGAGCAGAATCAAGGTGACATTGGGAAATCCACGCGAGGCGCAAGCCACGGCACTGTTACGGGCAAGCCATGCGTTGATGCAGGCTCTGTTCAGCGCGGACGACAATCACTTCCTGTCGATCGACGACCTCTGTGAACCTAACGTGCGGTTCTTTGTGGCCAAAGAAGAAGAGGCGGCGCTGGGATGTGTGGCGCTGGCCAACAAAGGCAGCTACGTGGAGATCAAGTCGATGTTTGTGCACCCCGATGCCCGCGGCAAAGGCATTGCGCACAAGTTGATGCAAGCGATTGAAGCTGACGCCCGCGCCCAAGGTATCACCGACGTAAAACTTGAAACTGGCGATACATTGCTTCAGGCACATAGCCTATACCGGGCACATGGGTACACAGATTGCGGCCCGTTTGGTGACTATGAGGAAAGTCCAGCCTCGCTGTTTATGGCCAAGACGTTGGCGTGATCAGTTCACGCAGCTAGCGCAATAAGACAGAGAGACTTGCAAGGGCTTGCACGTTGCATCAGCGCGTGGTCAAATTAGTTGACCAGTTACGCGGGACCATCCTTTATGCCATTTCAAAAAGTTCAGCCGGAAAAACTATCCATCTCGGTGATGCGCCAGATTGAGCTGTTGATATTGCGAGGCATTTTGCGTCCTGGCGAGCGATTGCCTGCGGAGCGCGAATTGAGTGAACGGTTGGGCGTGTCCCGGCCCAGTTTGCGTGAGGCTGTTGCCACCTTGCAGGACAAAGGCCTCCTGACCCCCAAGGCCGGCGCCGGAATTTTTGTGGCGGATGTGCTCGGCAGCGCCTTTTCTGACTCGCTGGTGCAATTGTTTTCCGCCCATGACGAGGCGGTATTTGATTATATTGCGTTTCGTCGTGACATGGAGGGCTTGGCTGCCGAGCGCGCAGCAACCTTTGCGAGCGACACGGATTTGCAGGTAATCCAAGCGGTTTTTGACAAGATGGAGGCGGTGCATCCTAAGCGCAACCCGACTGATGAGGCGCAGCTGGATGCGGATTTTCACCTCGCCATTATTGAGGCAAGTCACAATGTGATCATGCTGCATATGATGCGGTCGATGTATCAGCTGTTGCGCGAAGGTGTGTTTTATAACCGCATGATCATGTTCAAACAGCGCACCACCCGTGGTGAACTGTTGGAACAACACCGCGACATCAACACAGCGTTACAGGCACGGGACGCAGAGGGCTCCCGCAAAGCCGTCAAAGTACATTTGGATTATGTGGAAACGGCGCTGACTGACTTCAGAAAGTCAGCACAGAATGAAGCCGTTGCCAAGCAGCGCTATGAACATGAGCTAAACCGCTGAGAGCCGTCCGCTACTGTTAAGCCGCGTAGTCCAGGGTCACTTTCAGAAGATCCACATCGTCTGCTGTCATGTTCTCCAGGATCGCTGCGGGTTCTTGATCCAGCGTCACCACTGATCCGTCTACCGTATGGGAACCAGACAGTAATATGGTGATGGTCTCTGTGTCGGGATCGTAACTGGCTTCCCATTCCATCACGGCATCATTGCCAAAGTCGCTGGCCGCAAAAGTGACGGTCTCTGTGGCAACGTCAAGATCGGAGATCACCACCTCGTCGCGATCGTCGTCAAACTCGAAGGCAACCGTGAAGTTGTCGACGCCGTCACCTCCATCCAGGGTGTCGCCATTGTCGCCGACCAGCACATCATCACCAAAGCCGCCATGCAACACATCTGCTGACGTGTCGGCCAGTGTTGGGTGGGCGCCAATGATGGTGTCATCCCCAGTGCCGCCAAGCAGGGTGTCAGCACCGTCATTGTCGCGCAGCAGATCGTCGCCTGCGCCACCGCGCACCAAATCATTGCCGCCGTCCTCAAACCCCAATTCTTGTGCGCCAATGCCGTCGTAGATGTCGTCGTTGTCGCCCATGACAATAGTGTCGTTGCCAGCCCCACCCGTGATCGCATCTTCACCAGCACCACCAAGGATATAGTCATCCCCTGCCCCGCCACTTAGCGCGTCACTGCTTGCGCCGCCTATTACAGTGTCGTCGCCGTCTGCGCCATCGAGCCAATCCACACCATTGTTGCCGCGCAGCTCATCATCACCCGCGCCGCCAATCACGGTGTCGTTGGCATCGCCTCCGTCAAACATGCCACCATTGCCAGACAGCGTTGCGGCGTCCGTTGCGTCGAGGATTTGTTGCTGACTTGGCATAAACCCAACATCGGCATCCTCTTTCTCGAGTTCTTCAGGAAGATCTGACGGGTCTTGTTCCGGCACCTCGTAGCTGCCCAAGACATCTGCCACCATGCCTACGCCAAAAATCGCGGTTATTGCCAAAATTGCTAACATTGCTCTTGTCCTCAAAACAGCTCTAACGGCTTTGAGTAAGAGATTATTAACCAAGTTTGACGGGATTGAGGCCGAGGTGTGCTGGTTTCTTGCCCCTGACTGCCCACAAAAAAGGTCGCCAAGGCGACCTTTTTGTTGAAGTGAGTTCCTCAGATCAGGCTTTGTCTGTGCCGACGTTTTCCGCAAAAGCCTTTTCAAAGTCTTTTTGCTTTTCCGGGCTTGCGTCAGTTTGATAGTTGGCCTTCCACTCGTCCATGGTCATACCATAATAAATTTCACGCGCCTCGTTTTTGTCCATCTCGATGCCACGCTCGTTGGCGGCTTCCTGATACCAACGGGACAGGCAGTTGCGACAGAACCCCGCGAGGTTCATCATGTCGATGTTTTGCACATCTGTGCGTTTTTCCATCAAGTGTTCGCGCAAAGTGCGAAAGGCGGCCGCTTCGAGTTCGATCTGAGTTTGCTTATCCATGGCTGTCCTCCGGGAGCAATTGCTTTGGGCAATGGGTAGCAACGTGAGGCATGCTGAGCAAGCGCGTCACATGATCGTGAGAGCCAGCCACGGAATAAGCGCAAAAACAAAGATCAATAGCTTGTAAGTGCCAAGCCACTGAAAGTAGAGCGGCGCAAGCGTGTCTCTCTCAACACCGGTGAGCTTTGCATGCACATCAGTGATCCAGCCGCGCAGGCCGTAAATCATGCAAGTTGCAAAGAGCAGCACGCCGATGTGAAGGACCGCCGTCCATCCAAAGAAGGCGGTAAGGGTTGCTTGGGTCATGTCAGCCTCCTTTCAGCTGTTGTATTTCCCACTGCTTATATGGGCACTCAAGTACCGCCTGACCAGAGCTAGCACTTTGGAATTCGCGCCTGGGCCAGCGTTTTTCAGTCAAGCTTGGCCAAAGTGTTTTGTAAAATGGGCGCCAGCCGTTCTGCCCAGGCGTTTTGCGTTTCTGGCGTGTCAATTTCGTCATTCCGCAACTCGACCAGAGCATTCAAACGATTAGACTTCAACGCATGTTGATCAATGCTGTCGCCAGGCAGGTAGCCTGTGTAAGGCTCGTTATCACCAATCGTCAGGTCCCGCTCCTGTTCGAGCTCTGTTATCAGCGCCCTACCAAAGAGGTCTTCTTGTGGGGCGTGCAGAATGCCGATCTCCCATGGGCGCGGCGCGCGACCGTTGAGTTTGGGTGAGAAGCTGTGCATGGCGATGATCACAACATTTTCACGCTCTGCCGCCAGACCTTCCAACGCATTGTGATACGGCAGATAATGTGTGGCTTTGCGCCGTTCGATTTCGGCGTCATCCACATCCCGGTTGGCCGGGATGATCGTGCCATCATAGAGGCGCATGACCAGTGTTGGGTCGTCACTGCCCCGGTTCGGATCGATGCACAGCCGGGACCAATTGGCGCAGATCACCGGTGCATCAAGAAGCTCACCAAGCCGCACAGACGTGCCGCGTGCGCCTACATCATAGGCAATGTGACGCTGCATATCTGCGGGATCGAGACCGAGGTCGCCGCCATTAATATCCTCAGGAACAAAGTTGGACGCGTGGTCACATGTGATGAGCCAGCGAGAGCGGCGCCCTGCGCCGTAGATCGAAAACGGTGTATATGTCATGGGCCTGTCATTGCTTTTTGATCAGACTTAGGTCAGTTGTGCCGCAAATGGAATGCACAAGGTTCATCTTGTATTTGTTAGCGTTAACATGTAGCAGGTGACACGCAAGGTACCTTCGGGTCACATTCCGAATAGCCAGACCAGCAAAGGCAAAGAAAGACGGATCATGAGACGATTGAGAAACGTGAAAATAGTGGCCACATTGGGCCCAGCTTCCGAAACCTACGACATGATCCGCAGCCTGCATGAAGCCGGTGCCGATGTGTTCCGCCTGAACATGAGCCATGGCAGCCATGACGAAATCCGCGAAAAACACCGGGTCATTCGTCAGGTGGAAAAAGACCTGCAAAGCCCCATTGCCATTTTGGCGGACCTTCAGGGACCGAAGCTGCGTGTGGGTGTGTTTGCCAACGGTGAAGAAGAATTGGTTGTCGGCGCGAAGTTCCGCCTCGATCTGGACCCAGCAGAAGGCGATATCAACCGCGTGTGCCTTCCACATGCCGAGATTTTTGCAGCGCTTAAGAATGGCTCGAACTTGCTGGTGAACGACGGCAAAATTCGCCTGAAAGTGGAAAGCTGTGGCGCTGACTTTGCCAATTGTGTGGTCACAACTGGCGGCACAATTTCAAACCGCAAAGGTGTGAACGTGCCTGATGTGGTGCTGCCGCTGGCGGCGCTGTCTGCAAAAGACCGGGATGATTTGGAGTTTGTCTGCGGACTGGGTGTGGATTGGCTTGCGTTGTCGTTTGTGCAGCGTCCAGAAGACGTTCAAGAAGCGCGTGAGTTGGCTCAAGGGCGTGCGGCACTGATTTCCAAAATCGAGAAGCCCGCAGCCGTAGAAGCCTTCGATGAGATTCTCGCAGCCTCCGACGGTATTATGGTCGCGCGCGGCGATCTTGGAGTCGAACTGCCAGTTAGTGCCGTACCACCAATCCAGAAGCGCCTTGTTCGCAAATGCCGCAATGTGGCCAAGCCAGTGATTGTGGCAACCCAGATGCTGGAAAGCATGATTGACAGCCCGATGCCAACACGCGCCGAAGTCTCTGATGTTGCAACTGCGATTTACGAAGGCTCCGACGCAATCATGTTGTCAGCGGAATCAGCGGCAGGCAGTTTTCCAATCGAAGCCGTGACCACCATGAACAACGTCGCGATCGAGGTGGAAAACGACCCAACCTATCGCGAGATCATTGAGGCCAGCCGCACTCTGCCGCGTTCCGGTGTTGCGGATGCGATTGTTGCCGCCGCCCGTGAAATTGCAGAGACCACACAAGTGGCCGCGATCTGTTGCTTCAGCCAATCTGGCACCACTGCGTTGTTAATCGCGCGCGAACGCCCTCGGGTACCGATCATTGCGATGACCTCTTTACGCGGGACTGCGCGGCGTCTGGCGCTGAGCTGGGGCACAAACTGTGTGATCACCTCCAACGTCAGCAGGTTTAAAATGGCGGTTGTGGCCTCAGCCCGCGCCGCGCGTGATCTGGGCTATGCTGAGGAGCAGGATCAGATTGTTGTGACCGCAGGCCTGCCGTTCAATGTGCCCGGCACAACCAACATCCTGCGGGTATCGCCTTGTGACGAGCGTTTGATCTTTAACCTCGAGTCGGAGTAGCGTCTGCCAACGGCATCCCCAAGAAGGGCCAAAAGCAGGCATGGCAACGGATTATCTGATAACCATTGGACTGGTAGTGGGGATTTTCTCCATTCCTGCCATGCTCGCCGCCTATGCTGACAACCGTATGCCGCGCACCGCGATGGCAGCGTTTATCCTCTCTGCAGCGGTTATCGCGGTGGCGATTATACTAAATCCGGCGCGCTATAGCGTGGCGGATTTGCCCAATGTGGTGATCCGGGTCATTGCCGATATCATTCGCTAGCTAACCAGTAATAATGAGTCGATTAGACCTTGCGTGCCTGACTTATGCGCTCTATACGGCGCCTCTATTCGCGCGACCGGCCTGATGGCATGCCGAGTCGCGTTTGTCACCGACCGAATACAAAGGAGACGGAAATGCCTAAGATGAAGACTAAGTCGAGCGCCAAAAAGCGCTTCAAGGTCACTGCCACCGGCAAAGTGCTTGCTGGCCAAGCTGGTAAACGCCACGGCATGATCAAACGCACCCGCAAATTCATTCGTAACGCCCGTGGCACTACGACCCTGTCCGCCCCCGACGCTAAGATCGTCAAGGGCTTCATGCCCTACGACCGCTAAGAGGAGATAAGATATGTCCCGCGTTAAAGGTGGTACCGTAACCCACGCCCGTCACAAGAAGATCATCAAAGCCGCCAAAGGTTATTATGGTCGTCGCAAAAACACATTCCGCGTTGCATCACAGGCCGTCGACAAGGCGAACCAATACGCAACACGTGACCGCAAGAATCGTAAGCGCAATTTCCGCGCGCTGTGGATTCAGCGGATTAACGCTGCTGTGCGCGCCCATGACGAAGCGCTGACTTACAGCCGCTTCATCAACGGCCTGACACTGGCCGGCATCGAAGTGGACCGTAAAGTTCTGGCCGACCTGGCTGTACACGAACCAGACGCGTTCACCGCGATTGTGGACCAAGCGAAAGCTGCTCTGGCTGCGTAAGCCCAAGCAACTGGACAATTTAGAAAGCCCGCGCAGCCTGCGCGGGCTTTTTCGTTTCGCGGCCTGGGTGTGCGCTTTAATGTCACTTCACCTCCAGGTGGACGCCCTCTAGGTTCGAACCATGCGCCACCATTTCTTGGCGACAAAACCGACCGAAGGAAACTCTCTTGAAATACTTAGTACTCGCCCTCGCCACTCTTGGCCTCACGGCCTGCGGCGACGCACTGACTTACCCAGCTGAAATCAATAAGCAAACTGAGCAATTGACCGAGACCGGCACGACGCCAGTTGACCAAATCCAATTGACAAGCGGCAACAGCCTCAACAGTGGAAAATTCACAGTTGTTGGTCCTGTCAAAGGCACGGTAGGCAAAGCCACAGCCCTCCATGCAGCACCGACACTCGAGCAAGGCCAACAAAAGTTGAAAATCGAGGCGGCAGAGCTTGGAGCCGATGGTGTCATCAACGCTGAAGTCAGCGACGTAACCGTATGTGCATTGAGCTGGGGATGCCGGAATTTATCTGGGACCGCTGTGAAATTCACCAAATAGATCCTCCATCACAAAATATCGAAAGCCCGCGCCTAATCTGAAGTGCGGTGTCCGCTCGACCAACGAGGCCCTGCCAAGATCAAGTTAGGCACAAAGAACGAACAAAAAGGCAACCAGTCACGAAATCTTTACCCTCCCCGATCATGATGCCCCAACGGCGTGTGTTTGCCGTGAGTTGTACCAGTGTTTTGGAGGTTAGAATGGCCCGCATCAGCGAGCAGCAATATTTCAACGCCTGTGCGCGTGGTTTGGAGGTCGGGGGTGTCCTAAAAACCACCCTGACCTATAACGAAAACCCCGCCAATTATGTCGCTTCATTTTATCAATCAGACGGCACCGTAGGGATCGAAATCCCACTCTCCCATCCGAATGTACAGATCTCCCGCACCCCGGATGCAAATGAGCAGGATTTCATAATTTCTGCCTCTCAGTTCCCGATTTTATTGACGGACCCCGAGGGCCGGGGCGCCAGCAACTATGTAGCCTATGCGCTTAGCAATTCCGCCACTGGGGAGGTTATCGATTTTTACGACATTGGTGGCAGCAGGCAGGCCATTCTTGCGGTTGACGGCGCAGTGGCGGGCGCAACCTCCCAACCCCCAAAAGCCGAGACCCAACCAAGCGGCTTCATGACCACAAATCAGGTCAGTCAACCTGCGGCACGCCATTTGCCAAACACACCGTTCAACACACCAGAGACTGGCATCGCCTGTTTTGCCGCTGGAACACGCATTCGCACACAGGTTGGCCACCAGCTGATTGATACACTGAGTGAAGGGGACTTGATCTGGACCCGAGACAACGGGCTACGGCCCCTGCGTTGGGTGGGTCACCGCAAAGCGCCCGGCACAGGCAAATATGCCCCTGTGCAATTCTCACCCAATACGTTTGGCGCCTTAAAACCGCATCAGGTGTCACAAAATCATCGGATGCTTCTAACCGGCTGGCGCGCACGGCTTCTTTTTGGGGAAGATGAGATTTTGGTTCCGGCAAAAACGCTGGTGGACAATTGTGACGTCCGCATCTGCGAATGTGAGGAGGTCACGTACTACCATCTGCTGTTTGATGATCATCAAATTGTCAACGGAGACGGCGTATTGAGCGAAAGCTTCTTTCCGGGCGCCGTTGCTCTGAAGGCCATTGGGTATGACACGCAGCATGAGATGTTTGCGTTGTTTCCCGAACTGGCCACTGGCATGCGCGTCCCCAAACAATCACCACGGCCCGTGGCACCAACCAGCCTTGGGCCACTGCTGATGCGCAGTTGAGCTGACGCGGGGCGGAATTTGGACCAGAGAATTTCTGCACGCTTGCAATCAAGAGGTCGTATGATAGGAGGTCTGCGGTAATTTCTCATCTGGGGACGGCCCTGTCATGGACGAACTGCGCACCAAATACCTCGAAGCCATCGCAGCAGCTGCGGACGAATCCGCGCTGGAAGAGCTGCGTGTGCAAGCCGTGGGCAAAAAGGGCGAAGTCAGCCTGAAAATGCGCGAATTGGGCAAAATGACCCCCGAAGAGCGCCAGGTTGCAGGCCCGGCGCTCAACGCCCTCAAGACTGAGATCACCTCAGCATTGGCCGCCAAGAAGGTCGCCCTAGCTGACGCGGCGCTTGATGCGCGTTTGGCCACCGAATGGCTGGATGTGACCTTGCCCGCGCGCACCCGCCGTGTGGGATCGATCCACCCCATCAGCCAAGTGACCGAAGAGGTCACCGCAATCTTTGCCGACATGGGGTTTGCGGTGGCCGAAGGCCCGCAAATCGAAACCGATTGGTATAACTTTGACGCGCTGAACATCCCGGGACACCACCCGGCGCGCGCGGAAATGGACACGTTCTACACGCACCGTGCAGAACGTGATGACCGCCCGCCACATGTGCTGCGCACCCACACCAGCCCGGTGCAAATCCGTTCTATGGAAAAAAATGGCGCGCCAATCCGCATCATTTGCCCAGGTCGGGTGTATCGTGCCGATTATGACCAGACCCACACACCGATGTTCCACCAGGTCGAAGGCCTGGCTCTGGGCAAGGACATCTCCATGGCCAACCTCAAGTGGGTGCTGGAAGAATTCTTCACGGCCTTCTTCGGCACGGGTGTCAAAACCCGTTTCCGGGCCTCCCATTTCCCTTTCACAGAGCCGTCGGCTGAGGTTGACATCCAGTGCAGCTGGGAAGGTGGCACCGTGAAAGTTGGCGAAGGCGACGATTGGCTTGAAGTTCTGGGCTCCGGCATGGTGCACCCAAACGTGCTTAAAGCAGGCGGCATCGACCCCGATGAATACCAAGGCTTTGCCTTTGGCATGGGCATCGACCGTTTGGCGATGCTAAAATACGGCATTCCAGACCTGCGCGCATTCTTTGACAGCGACCTGCGCTGGCTGCGCCACTATGGCTTTGCAAGCTTGGATCAACCCACATTGCATGGCGGTTTGAACCGGTGAGGCACCGGCCTGCCTATAGCGCGGATCGGCCCTGCTGGCGCGCTGGACAACACATTGGATTTCGGGCGCGAGAAATCGGCGCACCTATTGGAACAAAATCACCGGCCGCTGCATCACCTTGCACCACGACCGCTGTAAATCTGGGGATCGAACTATGAAATTCACCCTCTCCTGGCTGAAAGACCACCTTGAGACCAACGCGAGCGTTGACGAGATTGTCGAAACGCTGACCGACCTTGGCCTTGAGGTTGAAGACGTATCCAACCCTGCAGAGCGGCTGTCTGAGTTTACGTTGGGCAAAGTGATACATGCCGAACAACACCCTGATGCCGACAAACTGCGCGTTTGCACGGTTGCGACCAATGATGGTGAGTTGCAGATCATCTGCGGTGCACCAAACGCCCGAGAAGGTATCACCGTCGTGGTGTGCAAGCCGGGCATGTATATTCCGGGGTTGGATATCACCATCTCGGTAGGCAAGATCCGCGGCGTCGAAAGCTACGGCATGATGGCGTCCGAGCGTGAGCTTGAGCTGTCAGACGAACACGACGGCATTATTGAGCTTCCCTCAGGCGAAGTGGGCGACAAATTTATCGACTGGCTGGCCGAAAATGACCCGTCCAAAGTTGACACGATGATCGAGATTGCGATCACGCCAAACCGCCCGGATGCGCTGGGTGTGCGTGGGATCGCACTGGATCTAGCGGCGCGCGGCCTGGGTACAATAAAACCCGCCAAAACAGCATCGATAGAAGGCTCTTATGAGAGTCCAATCACCGTGACAATCGACGAGATTGCCACTACTGACGGCTGTGAAGTCTTTGCTGGACGCCTGATCAAAGGTGTGAAAAACGGCCCTTCCCCTCAATGGTTGCAAGACCGTTTGAAAGCCATCGGCCTGCGCCCAATTTCCGCGTTGGTTGACATCACCAACTTCTTCACCTTTGACCGCAACCGCCCCCTACACGTGTTTGATGCGGATAAAGTCAAAGGCAACCTGCGGGTACACCGCGCAGCGGGTGGCGAAACCCTCGTTGGCCTTGATGAGAAAGACTACACGCTCAAAGAGGGTATGGTTGTCATCTCCGACGACGCAGGTGTCGAATCCATCGGCGGAATTATGGGCGGTTTGCCAACCGGCTGCACCGAAAACACCACCAATGTCTTCCTCGAAGCGGCGGTTTGGGATCATATCCAGATCGCCTACACAGGCCGGCGGTTGAAGATTAACTCCGATGCTCGGTACCGCAATGAGCGTGGCATTGATCCAGCCTACAACATGCAGGCGATGGATGACGCAACGCAGATGATTATGGATCTTTGCGGCGGTGAGCCATCTAACATTGTGACCGCTGGCGCAGTGCCAGATGTGTCTCGTGCCTATAAGCTGGACACGGACCGCGTGCAGTCGCTGGTCGGTATGGAAATTCCAGCAGAGACCCAACACGCAACGCTGCAAGCGCTTGGCTTTCGCATCGAAGGCGACATGGCGCATGTGCCAAGCTGGCGTCCCGACGTACGGGGGTCTGCTGATCTTGTGGAAGAAGTCGCGCGAATTGCCTCTCTGAGCAAGCTGCAAGGCAAGCCTCTGCCGCGCACCGTAGCGGGTGTACCCGAACAAATTCTCTCACCAATGCAAAAGCGCGAACAAGTCGCGCGCCGCACAACGGCAAGCTTGGGCTACAACGAATGTGTAACTTACAGCTTCATCGACAAGGCGGCGGCTGAGCTTTTTGGCGGCGGCAGTGACGCGACCATGCTGGAAAACCCAATCTCCAGCGAGATGAGCCACATGCGCCCGGATCTGTTGCCAGGATTGTTACAGGCTGCATCTCGCAATCAGGCCCGTGGCTTTGCAGACATGGCGCTCTTTGAATGTGGCGCTGCATTCCAAGGTGGCGAGCCCGGAGAACAGCATTTGCAGGTGGCGGGCCTACTTGTTGGCAAAACTGTCACCAAAGACGTGCATGGCGAAAGCCGCGACGTTGATGTGTTTGATGCCAAGGCAGATGCCGAGGCAATTCTAACCGCTATTGGCGCCCCTGCGAAGGTACAAATCCTGCGTGGCGGTGAGGCTTGGTGGCATCCTGGTCGACATGGCCGCATCTGTTTGGGCCCTAAAAAGGTGCTTGGTGTTTTTGGGGAAGTTCATCCAAAAGTGCTGAGTGCGTTGAACGTAAAAGGCCCCGCTGTGGCGTTTACGCTCTACCCGGAAGACATCCCGTTACCGCGAAAAAAATCCGCCACCAAAGGCGCCGTAACTATGGCTGACCTGCAGGCGGTTGAACGTGATTTTGCCTTTGTGGTGGATGCGAATGTCGAAGCTCTGACACTTGTGAATGCCGCATCCGGTGCGGATAAGGCCCTCATCGAAAGCGTGCGCGTATTTGATGAATTCATTGGCGGCGCTCTGGGTGAAGACAAGAAGTCGCTGGCCATCACAGTGCGCCTGCAACCAACAGATAAGACGCTGAAAGACGCGGACATCGAGGCCGTTGCGGCCAAGATTGTCGCAAAAGTTAGCAAAGCCACAGGCGGCACGCTGCGTGGCTAATGCATCACAGCCGCGGTTGGCGCGGGCCGGTGAGGCCCCTGCCATCGTGCGGCTGATCGATGCAGCCTACCAAACCTATCGCGATCAAAACATGGCCCTGCCGGACGTATCCGGCGGGGTGGGTGAGGCGATTAAGGACGGGCAAGTCTGGGTAATGGACGACCTGTCGGGCGCACTTATGCTGTCGACCACACCACCAACAGCACATCTGATGAATGTGGCTGTGGCCTCCCAAGCGCGAGGACGTGGCCTTGGCGGGCTTTTGATCCGATTTGCTTTGAAGCTGGCTCAAGACGCGGGCTGTGAAAACATCGCTTTGGCGACGCATGTGGATATGCCGGACAATGTTGCGCTTTACTCACATCTGGGCTGGCAAGAGACCGAGCGTGATGAGAGACGCGTGAGGATGCTGCGCCCGCTTCCCTAGTTTTCGGTCAGGTGATCAGCCAGCGTGTCAAACACCAGACGTATGCGTCGGCTGGTGTGCAGCTCGCGGTGCGTGGTCAACCAAATTGGAAAGACGATAGGCGCCAGGTCGGGCAAAATCCGCTCAATGCCAGGCGTGGTGTCCGCCACATCGTCAGCCATAGGTGCGATGCCAAACCCCTGCTTGCACATCTCCCAGGCCACCAGCCCACTGTCTGATCCGGTGCGAAAGTTGTCCAGATCAATTGGGAAGCCCATAGGTTTGAGATACTCCAGCATGCGTGGCACGTCCCCCGACCCAATAAAATCGTGGTGTTTGAGATCAGACACAGTTTTGGGCCGCCCGCGTAGGTCCAGATACTCGGTGGCGGCGTAAAAATACCCTTTGGCCTCCCTTACCAGTCGCGCAATTAAGTCTGGCTGCTCGGGACGTACATGTCGGATCGCGATATCAGCCTCGCGTCGCATAAGGTCTTGCACATCATCAGACGCCACCACGTCAATGATCAACCGGGGCGCTTTCACTCGGAGCTCTCGCAGGATGGGGGGCAAAAGGTGCACCGAGTAGACATCAGACGCCGTGATGGCCACCCGGCCTTCCACATCCTGGTTTTGCCCTGACGCCACAAGCGCCACCCGATCGGCTGCCTCCCGCATCGCACGTACATGTTCCAAAAGCTCACCACCCGCCACAGTCAACTCAAGCGTCCGTCCGACCCGCTCAAATAACATCACGCCAAGGTCTTCTTCCAAGGATGCGACTTGTCGCCCCAAGGTCGGTTGAGTCTGTCCAAGTTTTCGTGCGGCTGCAGACAGAGAGCCTTCTTCCGCCGTGGTCAGAAAGGCGCGAATGTGATTCCAGTCAAAGGTGGTCTTGGGATCGATCATGCAAATACGTATAACAACACTGCGAATTTCGGCAATTTATATTGCATTCGCGCATGGGTATCTATGTTCTCGAAAGGAAAACAACCATGCAAGCAGCAGCGAAATTTTGGGACGGGGTTGCGCAAAAATATGCGAAATCCCAGATTGGCGACATGCAGGCGTATGAGTATACGCTGGGCCGGACACGGTCATACCTGAAGGCAACCGACACGGTGTTGGAGGTGGGCTGCGGCACGGCCTCAACCGCCATCAAACTGGCGGACTCCGTCGCGGAACTTGTGGCCACAGATGTGTCCAGCGGCATGCTGGAGGTTGGCCGCGAACGGGTTAGCGAAGCTGGCGCCAAAAACATCCGCCTTGTCCAAGCCACTCCAGAAACTGCGCCGGATGGCCCATTTGATGTGGTGATGGCACATAATCTGATCCATCTGTTAGAAGATGGTGATATCGTCATGGCAGAGATTGCTCAGCGGGTGAAACCAGGTGGACTGTTTGTCTCAAAAACACCGTGCCTGAGCGAAAACATGCGCTCGTTTAAATTCCGGCTAATGAAAACCGCAATTCCACTAATGCAGTTCTTTGGCAAAGCACCATTTGTGCGGTTTTTCTCAATCGCTGAACTTGAACGCTCGATCACCGACGCAGGGTTCAAAATTATCGAAAGTGGGAATTTTCCCGCCGATCCACCAAGCCGCTATTTGGTCGCGCGTAAGCTTTGATCTGCGTCACTTGAAACTGCTTCATCGCGCAAGGGATTGGAGCACAGCACCGGACAGGCTATGACCTTGCACAAGCAAGAAAGGATTCCCCATGAGCCTAAACATCTACTTGTCCGGCGAAATTCACACCGACTGGCGTGAGCAAATCAAAGATGGCGCTGCCGATCTAGATGTCACCTTCAACAGCCCTGTGACCGATCACGCCGCTTCTGATGATTGTGGCGTTGCCATTTTGGGCGCGGAAGAGAACAAATACTGGCATGACCACAAAGGCGCGATGGTGAACGCCATTCGCACCCGCAAAGGCATTGAAGACGCCGATGTGGTTGTGGTGCGCTTTGGCGAAAAATACCGCCAATGGAACGCCGCCTTTGACGCGGGCTATGCCGCCGCGCTTGGCAAGTCCATCATTGTGCTGTCGATGCCAGATCAGCAGCACGCGCTCAAAGAAGTGCATGCCGCGGCCTTGGCTGTGGCAGAAGAACCCGCGCAGGTTGTTGAAATCCTACGCTACGTTCTGACAAGCGAACTGCCAAACAGCTAAGTCTGCCGAGCGGTGGCTGCGCGCTTACGTTGCGTTAGCCTTGCTTGGTGAAAACGCCCCCTCCTAGGCTAAGGTTCAGCACAGGAGGGTGGCATGGAATTTGACTATATCATCGTTGGGGGCGGGTCAGCAGGATGTGTGCTTGCCGCTCGACTGAGCGAAGACATCAACACCAAAGTCTGTTTAGTCGAAGCGGGCGGCAAAGGCGAAGACATCTTTATTCGCGCGCCGGCCCTAATCGCCGCGATGATTTCTGGGCGCCCAAAAATCAACAACTGGGCGCTCAAGACCGTTCCGCAAAAACACCTCAACAACCGACGTGGGTTTCAGCCGCGCGGGAAGGCATTGGGCGGCAGTTCTGCAATCAATGCGATGCTTTATGTGCGTGGCCACCAGACCGACTACGATGAGTGGGCCACGCTTGGCTGCGACGGATGGGACTGGGAGAGTGTGCTTCCCTACTTCAAGAAGTCGGAAGGCAACCAGCGTGGTGCGGATGATCTTCACGGCGACGGAGGGGCGTTGCAGGTTGGCGATCAGGCTGAACCACGCGCCATTAACAAAGCATTTATCGCCGCCTGTAACAGCCATCAAATTCGAACCAACACGGACTTTAATGGGCCAGAACAGGAAGGCGCGGGGCAGTATCAAGTCACGCAGTTTTACGAAGGTGATCACAAAGGCGAGCGGTGCTCTGCGGCAGCTGCGTATTTGCGTGATAGCCTGCAACGGCCTAACCTAACGATCTACACGAAGACACAGGCACGTCGCGTCGTGATGACCAAAGGGCGCGCAACTGGGCTTGAGATCAAACGGAATGGTACGGTCGAATCGATAGGTGCACGCAAAGAGGTCGTGCTTTCCAGCGGGGCATTTGGGTCGCCGCAACTCTTGTTGCTATCAGGCATTGGGCCTCGTGAAGAAGTCGAAAAACACGGTATTGAGCTGGTACATGACCTGCCTGGAGTGGGGCAAAACCTACAGGATCATCTCGACCACATCTTAAGCTATCGCAACAAAAAGAAGGATACTGTTGGCCTTACCCCGTCCGGATTGGCAAAAATGACCAAAGCCGCGCTGAAGTGGCGCAAGACCGGGACTGGGCTCTTTGCATCACCTTTTGCCGAGAGCGGCGCCTTTTTCAAAACCGATCCCAGCGTGGAGCGCCCCGATATTCAGCTGCACTTTGTAGTCGGGATCGTGGACGACCATAACCGCAAAATGCATATGCCTTATGGCTATAGCTGTCATGTCTGTGTTTTGCGCCCGCACAGCCGGGGCTCAGTGACGTTGTACTCAGCTGATCCATCCAAACCACCCAAGATTGATCCAAACTTCCTTGGAGATGAGCGCGACCTTCACCTATTGAAAAAAGCCGTAAAAACACTCGACAGCATTATGGAAGACAGCGCGCTCGAAGGCTGGCGTGGCAAGCGATATTACGCACATGATGGGTCTGATGCAGCTTGGGAGGCCGACATTCGCGCCCGTGCTGATACAATCTACCATCCTGTGGGAACCTGCAAAATGGGAACCGATGACATGGCGGTGGTGGACACTCAGTGTCGTGTCCATGGGATTGAAGGTCTACGTGTGGTGGATGCCTCCGTTATGCCCAGGTTGGTGGGCGGCAACACAAATGCACCGACAATTATGATTGGTGAAAAAATTGCGGATACAATTTGTTCCGGCGCTTAGAAGATGGGGAGCCGAAGCTCCCCACTTTACATTACTCTGGAAGTGATGGGGTGCTCAGCCCGACCTGCACCGCTGGTCGCTCCAGGAACCGCGCAAGATAGGCGTTCACATTGGGGTAATTCCCCCAGCCGACCGCGTCCTTTGCTCCGTAGTAATCAAGCGCTCGCAACCAAGGCGCCGTTGCGATATCGGCAATCGAATAGCTCCCGGTGATCCAATCACGCCCTTCCAGCTGTTTTTCCAGCACAGCCAACAGTCGCTTGGCCTCATTCTGATAGCGTTCACGTGGGCGGGGGTCTTCGATTTCGGCACCGGCGAACTTTGTGAAGAACCCCAGTTGCCCAAACATTGGGCCAACACCAGCCATTTGGAACATCACCCATTGGATGGCCTCGTATTTCTCAGCTGGGGTATCACCGCTCAGCTTCCCTGACTTCTCTGCGAGATAGATCAAGATCGCGCCACTCTCAAAGAGGCTCAATGGGTGTCCGTCCGGACCATTGGGGTCGATGATGGCGGGTATTTTGTTGTTTGGATTTAGCGCCAAAAACTCCGGGCTTTTGACGTCCGCATCACTCAAGGTGACCAAATGTGCCTCATAAGGAAGACCAATTTCCTCCAGCATGATTGACACCTTCACACCGTTTGGCGTTGGGAACGCATAAAGCTGCAAAGCACTTGGGTCATTTGCCGCCCAGCGGCTGTTGATCGGGTGGTCCGTGACAGTTGTCATCATTTCTCTCCTGTTGCGCGTTGGGGGATAGATAGGGGCTTTTTCCCATCACGCCACCGCGCTATTCGTGCAAATCAGAGCATATGCCTGTGCATTCATGCAGAGGTGGCTCATCAAAAAACGCCCCAAAAGGGCACGTTATTCGGGGGAAGTCCGTTGGAATCCATTGTAGAACAGGCGCAGGGCTTTGGCCCCTTGCTGATCACCGCAGCCAAAGCTTTGGTGGTATTGATTATCGGCTGGATGGTCGCTGGTGCGATCAGCCGCATGGTGCGTAATCGTGTAAACAACACACCAGAAATTGACGCAACGCTTGGCAATTTTGCCGCCAGCATCGTGCGCTGGGTCATCCTGCTGATGGTGCTGGTTGCCATCTTGGGTATTTTTGGCATTGAAGCCACGTCGCTTGTCGCAATGATGGGCGCAGCGACATTGGCCATTGGTCTCGCGTTGCAAGGCACGCTCGCAGATCTGGCAGCCGGTTTTATGCTCATTCTGTTCCGTCCTTACAAAATTGGGCAATACGTAGATGTAGGCGGCACCTCTGGCACGGTTGTCGACCTGAACCTGTTTGTGACCGAATTGGTCACGCCTGACAATGTTCAGATCATCATCCCAAATGGTCAGGCCTGGGGTTCCGTCATCACCAATTTCTCGGCACATGAGACCCGCCGCGTGGATGTGGTGTTTGGCATTGACTACGGTGACGACGCCGAAAAGGCCAAGCAGATCATTCTGGACACAGCCAACGCCGATGAGCGTGTGCTGAAAGACCCGGAAGCTTGGGCACGCGTGACCAACCTGGGCGACAGCTCGGTGGACATCACCATGCGCGTTTGGTGTGACGCAGCCGATTTCTGGGAACTGAAGTTTGGCCTGACGCAGGCAATCAAAGAAGCCTTCGACAAAGACGGTATTTCGATACCATACCCACACACCGTGGAAATCAAGCGCGAAGCCTAAGGTTTCAGAAAACGAAAAGGGCGGCCATCCAGCCGCCTTTTTTTGATTATCCTACATAAGGATAATATTGGATGTGCCAGAACCTTCACGCAGCGCATGAACTTCAGCAAGCTCCGGATCATTGATCCAAGCCTTCGCAGCTTCACGATCCGGAAACGTGACAATTACCGCCACACTTGGGGCCGCTGCACTCCCTTCAATGACCTCCGGAGCTTTGGAAACCTCCAGCGGAGCACCACCGTGTTTTTTCAACGCGCCTCCGGCTTTTTCGCGATACGCGGCAAAGCTGTCTGTATTGGTGATTGTCAAATTTACAAATGCATACGCGGTCATGTTGGTCTCCTTAGCGTGTGTCCGCTAAAATTACGATCCACAGCCTGAGAGAAAACGATCATTGCTGCACACCGCTTGTGCAAATATGGTCACCCTATGCTGAACTGGGATGATCTAAAGTTTGTGTTGGAAACAGCTCGACATGGCGGAACCAGTGGTGCTGCCCGCGCGTTAGGTGTGAACCACGCCACCGTGGCACGGCGCATTACGTCTGCGGAGGCCTCCCTTGGAACGCGGTTGTTCGACCGTTTGGCCAGTGGGTACGTGCCTACAGAGGCCGGTTTGGAAGCTGTGCGCACTGCGGAAGCGATGTCAGATCTGGAGCGCGGACTGGATCGGCAGATTGCATCCCGCGACACAACGATCAGTGGCCCTTTGAAAATCACAGCCTCGGAGTTGATCATTGAGCGAGTGCTTGCTTGCATCGTGGCGGATTTTGTCACCACTTACCCTGAAATTGAATTGTCACTGGTCGCCACAAACGACACGCTGAACCTGGCGCGACGCGAAGCAGACGTGGCAATCCGGTTTGCCAAAACGCCGCCGGAGACGTTGGTGGGTAGAAGGCTGTTTGACCTCAAGGGAGCCGTTTACGCCAGCCGAGATTTGGTGGACCGTGATGTGGGCGGATCTGCCCCGCTAGATTGGGTCCGCTTTGCCCATTGGCCGGGTCCGCCTGCCGAAATCAAAGCTGTGCGTCCAAATCTAAACACGCGCCTGACAGTTGACGACATGAGTGCCGCTATTGGCGCCGCTCGGGTCGGCATAGGCGCCACAAGGATGGCTTGTTTTTTGGGGGATACTGACCCGCTTTTGGCACGCGTGCCGGGTCTGCCACTGTTTACGCAGGCGCCGCTGTGGATTTTGACCCACGCCGACTTACGACGCGTACCGCGCGTGCGGGCTTTCACAGAGTTTGCCGCAGCGCGACTAAAAGCGCTGCAGCCTCTATTTGAGGGCAAAACCCCTTAAGATTTCAACGCCAAAGACGGCGAAATCACATCGATGCCCAGTGCCTTGCCAACTGCGTAATAGGTCAACTGACCTGCATGCACGTTTAGGCCGTTCAGCAAGTGTGGATCATCTTCGCAGGCCTGCTTCCAACCCTTGTTGGCCAGGTTGAGCAAGAACGGTAGTGTCGCATTGCCCAGCGCCTGTGTGGAGGTGCGCGCAACCGCACCCGGCATGTTGGCCACACAGTAGTGCATGATGCCGTCAACTTCGTAAATCGGATCTGCGTGCGTCGTGGCACGGGAGGTCTCAAAACACCCGCCCTGGTCAATCGCAACGTCTACCAGCACCGCACCAGGTTTCATTTCAGAAAGCTGCGCACGTGACACCAATTTGGGCGCTGCGGCACCGGGGATCAGAACCGCGCCAATCACCATATCAGCCTCACGCACCAGATCAGAAGTCGCACCGGCGGTGGAATACTGGTTCTTAAAAGTGCCGCCGTAAACGTCGTCCAGATACCGCAAACGCGGCAAGGAACGATCCAGAACCGTGACATCAGCTCCCATACCAGCGGCGATTTTAGCCGCGTGTGTACCTACCACACCGCCGCCGATCACAACAACTTTGGCCGGCGCCACGCCGGGCACGCCACCCATCAGAACGCCGCGGCCACCATTGGCTTTTTGCAAGGTATAGGCCCCTACTTGCGGCGCGAGACGACCGGCGACTTCAGACATTGGTGCAAGAAGTGGCAGCCCACCGCGATCATCAGTCACGGTTTCATACGCAATCGCCGTACATCCGCTTTCCAGTAGATCGACGGTTTGCTCTGGATCCGGTGCCAGATGCAGGTACGTGAACAGCAGCTGGCCTTCGCGCAGCATCTTGCGCTCAACCGCCTGAGGTTCTTTCACCTTCACGATCAGGTCGGCTTGGGCAAAGACCTCTTCCGCTGTGCCGATCATTTTGGCACCAGAGGTAACATAGTCCTCATCTGTGAAGCCTGCGCCAACACCGGCACCAGCCTGGATCAGCACCTCGTGGCCGTGATTAACAGCCTCGCGGGCGGCATCTGGCGTCATACCAACGCGAAACTCTTGGGGTTTGATCTCTGTGGGGCATCCGATTTTCATGCGCCGTCTCCAAATTGAACCTAGGATTAACTTAGGAACCTCCGCCCAGAAGTTGCTTGGAAATTAGGCAGTTTAAAAACTTGCGAATGCAAGAACCCTCGAATATTGAGCGTAAACACGCAAGGAACTTTCGCCATATGTCACTTGATCAAACGGATCGTCGGATTCTCACAGTCTTGCAAAAGCAAGGGCGCATTTCTAATGCTGAACTTGCAGATCGCGTAAACCTGTCTCAATCCGCCTGTCACCGCCGTGTGCATCGGTTGGAGAAAGATGGCTATATCAAAGACTATGTCGCACTTTTGGATCCGCGTAAGCTGAACGTCCCAACAACTGTGTTTGTCGAGATCACGCTCTCTGGTCAAGCTGACGAAGTGTTGGATGCGTTTGAGAAAGCCGTGGCGCGAATTCCCGATGTTTTAGAGTGTCACCTTATGGCCGGAACCGCCGATTACATACTCAAAGTGGTGGCCGAAAACACGGACGATTTCGCTCGCATTCACCGCCAGCACCTGGCGCGATTGCCCGGTGTCGCGCAGATGCAATCGAGTTTTGCCTTGAGGACGGTGTTTAAAACCACCGCGCTACCCGTTTAATTTTACAAACCCTGTCACAAACCTGCCTGCCGTTTCGTCTCCTATAAAACACCAAGGAGACCAAACCATGAGCAAACCCCTCTTATACGGGCTATCCGCCTACTTTCTAACCAACGCGGCCCTCATGTGGGCCGCCCCGCAATTTTGGTATGACACCGTGCCCGGTGTGATGCAGACCGGCGGTTACAATAGCCACTTTATTCGTGACGTGGCGCTGGCATTTATTGTCTCTGCCGCCGCGCTCGCCTGCGGCGCACGTTTGCGAGATTCCAGGCTAGCGCTTTTTGGCGCGGCCTGGCCAGGGCTCCATGCCACTTTCCACATCTGGATTTGGATCGTTCATCGCGACACCGCATTCGATCTGATTGCGCTAACCAACTTTCTGGGAATTCAGCTGCCCGCCTGGGCTGCACTCACTGCCGCCACACATCTGAAAACCGTCGAGGTATCCGCATGATCCGATCTCTCCTGCAGTCCGGCACCCGCAGTTTTGGCAAGAAATATGGCTATGACGTCTCCTATATGCATGAGGTGATTGATGCCTCTACCAAAGCAGGCCTCGCGCTCACTCTTCTGCCGATGTTGACGCAATACAAAGGCCCCGTAAAGGCGCGCGCGGTCTGGGCCGGAGCGCTGCTTGCGTCTACTCTCGATGGAGATTGCGGGCCTTGTGGTCAGTTGGTGGTGTCTTTCGCGTTGGAAGAAGGTGTCAACGGGAATGAATTGCTCGCAGCCATCGAAGGACGGTATGATGACGCGGCTGACGTTGGATTGGGCTTTCAGTTTGCGCGGCATGCCATTTCCGGCTCTTATGATACCAACACATTTGGAGAAACCATTCGCGAACGCTTTGGGGATCAGGCAGTCATTGCGGCCAGCTTTGCGGCTGGTTCTGGTCGCTTCTATCCTGTTTTCAAACGTGGATTGGGTGAGGGTCACGCGTGTCAGCAACTGACCGTGAATGGGCGGATCGGTAAGGTGGCTGTCTGACATGTTGCAAGAAACACAACTGTTTGAAACGGAACGGCCGGCTCTGCTGTCGATCTCTTATCGTATGTTGGGAGAACGCAGCGCCGCAGAAGACGTGGTTCAAGAAGTGTGGCTTCGGTTCACCACTGCAGACCCCGGAAAGATTGAGCATCCGCGGGCTTGGTTGCGCCGTGTCGCCACCAACATCGCAATCGACACTCTGAGATCGGCACGCGCACGACGTGAAAGCTACGTCGGCCCATGGTTGCCTGAACCTTTGATTGCTGATCACAACCCCTCCACCGAAGATCACTTCGTTATGGCACAAGAATGTGAGTTGGCATTGTTGTGGGCAATGGAACGGCTTGCACCCACGGAACGTGCAGCTTTTATCCTGCGGGAAGCGTTTGATGCCGATTACGCAGACATCGCTGAAACGTTGGGGAAATCGGAAGCCTCATGTCGCCAAATGGTAAGCCGTGCCCACAAACGGCTGCAGGCCAGTGGTCCGCGATTTGACATCACGCGTGAAGAAGCTGCGGAGGCGCTTGAACGCTTTTTCTTTGCCGCCACCCAGAATCATGACGTTGCCCTTAGAATGCTCGCGAGTGACGCGATTGCTATTTCTGACGGCGGCGGCAAAGCCTCTGCTGCGTTCCGTACACTACACGGGCCAGACGAAATTATGCAGGTTCTTACGTCTGTTTTGGAACGGGACCGAGCGCTGAAGGGGATACGTCACGAGCTGGTAAAGGCCAACGGCCTTCCTGCTCTTGCCCGCTATCACAACACTGTCCTGGACACGCTCACAACATTACTCCCCGACCGCAATGGTGCCATTCAATGGATTTACATCATGCGGAACCCTGACAAATTACATCAACAAGCTGCTGCAAATTCAATTGTCTGACAAATGTGTTTGACACGGTCGCATCTTCGACGTTTCCTCTTCTTCGGAGTGAGGGGAAGATTGCAATGGATTGGGATCACATCGTTGTAGGTGCAGGCAGCGCGGGTTGTGTTGTGGCCGCACGGCTTGCGGAAGGTGGACGGCGTGTCTTGCTTTTGGAAGCGGGTGGCAAAGACAACTATCACTGGATCCACATCCCAATGGGCTACCTATATTGTATTGGCAACCCCCGCACTGACTGGATGTACAAAACTGCACCAGACGCCGGTTTGAATGGGCGCCAGTTGCTGTATCCACGTGGCAAAGTGCTGGGTGGCTGTTCTTCCATCAATGGTATGCTCTACCTACGTGGCCAGGCGGCCGACTATGATGGTTGGCGGCAAATGGGCTTACCGGGTTGGTCTTGGGACGATGTGCTGCCGCTTTTTAAAAAGTCCGAAGACTATATGGACGGGGCTTCCGACATGCATGGCGCCGGGGGCCCCTGGCACGTCAATGAGCAACGTCTTCGTTGGGATGTGTTGGACGATTGGATGGCTGCAGCCGAAGCCGTAGGCGTGCCGCGCACTGACGATTTTAATGGTGGCGACAACGAAGGTGTTGGCTACTTTAAGGTCAACCAGCATCGCGGGTTCCGCTGGAACACAGCCAAGGCTTTTCTTCGTCCACAAAAGGGTGGCAGGCTCAAAGTCGAAACACATGCTCACACCACACGGCTTTTGATCGTAAGAGGCAAGGTTGTGGGCGTAGAGTACCGCCAAAACGGCACCCTGCATCAGGCGCGCAGCGGCGGTGAGGTTGTGCTGTCAGCGGGCGCTGTGAACTCGCCTCAGATCTTGCAGCTTTCCGGTATTGGGCCAGGTGCGCTGTTGCAGAACTTTGGCATTGACGTGCAGCACGACCAACCAGAGATCGGCGCCAACCTGCAGGACCATTTACAACTGCGCTGTGCATGGAAACTCAAAGACGCAAAGACACTCAACACCATGGCCAACTCACTTTTTGGCAAGGCAAAAATCGGCATGGAGTACCTGCTCAAGCGCAGCGGCCCAATGTCCATGGCACCAAGCCAACTTGGCGCCTTCACCAAATCCCGCCCAGATGTGGCGACCCCGGACCTCGAATACCATGTCCAGCCACTTACTCTGGAGGCCTTTGGCCAACCTCTGCACGACTTTCCGGCGATGACCGCCAGCGTGTGTAATCTGCGCCCGGAAAGCCGGGGATCGGTTGAGATCACATCGCGTGACCCATCCAAGGCACCCAAAATCGCACCTAACTATCTTTCTACCGAAGGCGATCGCGCAACCGCGGTTGCCGCCATCCGCCAAGCGCGCAGCATTATGGCGCAGGGCGCAATGGCAAAATATGCGCCGGAAGAAATGAAGCCTGGTATGAGCGCTCAGGACGAAGCGGAACTAGCGCACGCCGCCGCAGACATTGGTACCACAATTTTTCACCCTGTCGGAACCGTGCGCATGGGCTATGATACCCCCGCGCCATTGGATGCGGAATTGCGGCTGCGTGGTCTTGGAGGGCTGCGTGTGGTCGATGCCTCGGTGATGCCAAAGATTACCAGCGGCAACACCAACTCACCCTGCATCATGATTGGAGAAAAGGCGGCAGAGATGATGCTGGCGGAGCGATAGGTGCCGCTCACAGGCTGGCGCGAAGTGTCGCCAATTTCACCCCAAAGCCGACAAACACCGCGCCGGTGACTCCTTTTAGCCAGCGCTGGAACCGACCGCTTCTTGCTGCGCGCGAGAGCTTTGCAAACAGCAGCACCATGGCCGCAAACCACAGCGCGTTGATCGCCGCATGCAGGCTCACCAACATGAAGGCCGACGCAGTGGATGCGTCCCCTACCGACATAAATTGCGGAAATGCGGCGAGGTAAAACATCGACACTTTGGGGTTGAGGCCATTGGTCAATACACCTTCGCCAAACGCCCTCCAAAGGGTTCGTCTGGCTTTGGCAGGCACCACATCCGGCGCGGCTTCTCCCCCTTGCCAAGCGGCCTTCAGTGCCTTGATGCCAATCCAGCAGAGATAGGCCGCCCCCAAAAGTTTCACGCCAGAAAAGGCCACCGCGGACTGCATTAGCAAGATCGATATGCCGAGGACCGACAGGGCCCCGTGTCCATAAAATGCGGCGACAAACCCGGCCACGTTGGCGAACCCCGCAGCCCGACCAGACGTTGGCACAGTTTTGGCAATAAGCACCCCGTTTGGCCCTGGCGACATCACCAACAGGCTTGCAACAAAAGCAAACGTCACAACTTCAGACCACGTCATCGGCACACCTTTTTAAGATACCGCCAAACTGACGTGTGCCCGTCCCTCGAAGCAATACAATCATTGTGTCGGGCACAAAAAAGGCGCCACGCATTAGATGCGGCGCCTACCATTCTTAGTCCCCCAATATTCCGGGGCGTCATATCTGTGATGTGACGGGGCAGCGCCCCTTATTCTACCGCTTCCGGCTCCAGCTTATCCTGCGTGCGGGTCTTGAAGTCTTCCGCAGCGTGGCGCTCACGAAGCTGTTCGTTCAATTCTCCCCAAGCGCGGTTCACCATGCGCCCACGAGAAACTGCCGGGCGGGCATCAATCGCTTCTGCCCAGCGCACCACATTTTTGTAGCTTGCGACATCTAAGAATTCTGCGGCCTCATAAAGACGCCCAAGAGCCAACTGTCCGTACCACGACCAAATTGCGATATCAGCCACAGTGTACTCTTCGCCAGAAATGTAGGTTCTGTTGGCCAGCTGCCGATCCAACACATCCAGTTGACGCTTTGCCTCCATGGAAAATCGATCAATTGGATACTGCCATTTTTCCGGCGCGTAGGCGTAGAAGTGGCCAAAGCCGCCGCCCAAATACGGCGCGCTGCCCATCTGCCAAAACAACCAGCTGATCATCTCAGCTCGATTATCTTTGGGGCCAAGGAAGGCATCGAATTTCTCCGCCAAGTGCAAAAGAATTGCGCCGCTTTCAAACACACGTACTTCTTTGTCGCCGCTCACATCCAAGAGCGCCGGGATTTTGGAGTTTGGATTCACATCGACAAAACCTGACGAAAACTGATCCCCTTCACCAATGTTGACCAGATAGGCATCGTATTCTGCACCCTTGTGGCCCGCTTCCAGAAGTTCCTCAAACATCACCGTAACTTTCACACCATTTGGCGTGGCCAGGGAGTAGAGTTGAAACGGGTGTGCGCCGCGCGCCAAATCTTTGTCGTGGGTCGGCCCTGCGATTGGGCGGTTGATACTGGCAAATTTACCGCCACTTTCGGCGTCCCACGTCCAAACTTTGGGGGGAGTATAGCTCTCAGTCATGTTGTCAGACCCTGTTTGCGATTTGTCATTTCGTTAACTTAAGGCTTTTGTCGTGATTTCAAACCATGTGGCACAATTGGTTAGAAAGTTTCCGCACACAGCTGTGTGATCGCCCTTTTGACAAAGGGTATACATACAAAAGATTCTGGGTTAAACGCTGCGCTTCTTGCCACAAATGATGTTGAGAGCGGATCAGAGTATGAGGGAGCCCGCCGACGCCGTCACGCTGGCACTCCTCTGATACAAAGTAGACATCATCGTGAAACAAGCAATCCAAGACGCGCTGGACGCCAAGGGCTATGACAAACTAACGCCGGTTCAGGAAGCCGTCATGAACCCGGAGCTAGAAGGCAAAGACCTGCTGGTCTCCGCCCAAACCGGCTCTGGTAAAACCATCGGATTTGGCCTTGCCATTGCATCCACACTTTTGGGCGATGCCGAAAGTTTTCCACAAGCGGGCGCACCACTTGCATTGATCATTGCCCCAACCCGTGAACTTGCGCTTCAGGTGAAGCGTGAGCTCATGTGGCTTTATGCCAAGGCTGGCGCACATGTTGCCTCCTGTGTTGGCGGCATGGATATGCGCGATGAGCGCCGGGCATTGGCACGTGGGGCACACATCGTTGTTGCCACCCCTGGTCGCCTGCGGGACCACATTGACCGTCGTTCTATCGACTTGGTTGGTGTGCGCGCCGTGGTGCTGGACGAAGCTGACGAAATGCTGGACTTGGGTTTCCGCGAAGAGTTGGAATTCATTCTGGGGCAGGTTCCAGAAGAACGTCAGACATTGCTGTTCTCCGCAACGGTTCCCAAAATGATTGCGCAGCTGGCTAAAAACTATCAGCGCGACGCCATCCGCGTGGAAACCAAATCCAAAGAAAAGCAGCACGCTGACATTACATACCGCGCCATGACTGTGACGGATCGGGATGGTGAAAACGCTGTGATCAACACGCTGCGCTTTTATGAAGCCCCTAACGCCATTGTGTTTGCCAACACCCGCGCCATGGTGGCGCGCCTGACCACGCGTCTTTCAAACCGCGGTTTTCAGGTCGTGTCTTTGTCTGGCGAGCTCTCCCAGTCAGAGCGCACAAACGCCTTGCAAGCCATGCGAGATGGCCGTGCACGCGTCTGCGTGGCCACCGATGTTGCGGCCCGGGGTATCGATTTGCCAAACCTTGATCTGGTTGTGCACGCCGAATTGCCCAACAACCATGAAACCCTGCTGCACCGTTCTGGCCGCACAGGTCGTGCCGGTCGCAAAGGTGTCTCTGCCCTAATCGTGACCCGCAAGTCGCGCAACAAAGCCGAGCGTCTGTTGCGTTTTGCAAAATTGGATGCTGAATGGTCCGGGGCGCCCTCCGCAGAAGAGGTCAGCACGCAGGACCACGCCCGGATGTTTGCCGATCCCGATTGGACCGTCGACATTACTGAGTCCGAAACGCCTCTAATTGAATCTTTGCTTGGAACATTTAGCGCACAGCAAGTGGCCGCCGCCTACCTGCGCCTTTACAATTCCAAACATTCCGCTCCCGAGGAGATTGCCGCTTCTGATGCCAAGCCTGCTCCGCGCAAAGAATTTGGCAAGAGCGTTTGGTTCTCGATCGCCGGCGGCCGCGCCGTTGGCGCAGAACCGCGCCGGCTGCTGCCGATGCTGTGCAAAGCCGGGGATCTGACCAAAGACGACATCGGTGCCATCCGCATCAATCAGGACGAAAGCTTTGTGCAAGTCTTGGAAACCAGCGTGCCGGGTTTCTTGGCCGCCATTGGCCCCAATATGACTGTCGAAGAGGGTGCAAAACTGACACAATTGTCGGAAGCGCCTGTGATTGACCGCGCGCCTGCTCGCCCACCGCGTGAGGGTGGCGACAGAAAACCCTACGGCAAAAGCAAAGGCCCGCGCAAAGAGTACGGTGGCAAAGGCAAGTTCGAAAAAGGCAATTCCGACCGGCCCTATAAAGCTAAATCGGCGGACGACCGGCCTGATTATGACAAGCCAAAATCGGACAAATTTGCTGAAAACAAAGGGAAAAAACCATCTGCAGGCGCCAAGCGCGGTAAATCCACGCCCCCAACAGATTGGAATGACGATCCATCACCGCGTTTCAAGAAGCCCAAACCACCAAGCAAAGGCGGCAAAGGCAAGCCCGGTGGCCAGGGTGGACAAGCGGCACCACGTCGACGCGCAATGGACGACGGTGCCTTGAGCGAGGCCAAACCCGCGCGCGTTTCAGGCAGCCACGCTGGCAAAGGCCCACCGCCTCCTAAGGGCAAAGCCAACAGCAAGAAAAACAAAGCACGTGCTGCGGCGGCCAAAAGCAAGTCCAGCAAGTAAACGCTAGACAGCGGCAGACATCGACGGGAGCGCCTCCAAAGCGGTCCCGTCTGGCCCGGTAAGGGTCAGCATTTTGGTAGCCTCAGCCCGACCGCGCAGGGTTGCTTCTTCCACTGCATCAATACCAATGCCCATCGGCATGGTGATGCCACGCGCAGTCTCTGCATCCAAAATGACAGAAAGATCATGGCGCTTGCAGGCCTCTTGCATACGCTTGGCTTTGTTTATTGTGTCACCGATGTAGACCACTTGGCGCTTTTCCCAACCACACTCCCCAACTGCAACTGGACCACCCGCAATCCCCAGACGCAGAGTAGGGGCAACACCAAATTTCTTTAGGTAATGCGACTGACGGACCGACAGGGTTTGAAAAATCTCGTCGATGCACTTTAGCAGCCGCATGTTACCGTCCGGGCCACGATCCAGCCAACTCATGATGATCTCGTCGCCCACATAGTTATGGATCACACCACGGTGCTTTTTGATGGCGGGATCGATGTCCAGAAATACCCCTGTGATCAGCTCCAGCGCTTTCTGATCCCCAAGTTTCTCCGTGATCGCAGTAGAGTCTTTAAGGTCTGCAAGCACAAATATCCGCCGTTCCTCCGTCGGGCGCGCATACCGACCCAACAAGAAGTAGGTCAGTGTGCGCCCTCCAATCAGACGTCGCGCTTGCAACAGAATTTGGATGACCACGCCGGCACCCAATGCAAACAGGAAATCCGGTGCAAATCCGTTGTTAAACCACTGCACGTAAACGTCTTTATCACCGATCAGCACTAGGTGAGATCCGGCCAAAGCCACGTAAATAATTAAGCAGGTAATGAGAACGCGAAGCGCAACCCCGCGGCGGAATTTCAAGCTGCGTTGCCAGCGCCCAATGGCACTATTACCAATCCAAACTTCCAGTGACACCGCGACAAAAGCCACAACCACCCCACGCACAGATCCGCGAATGGGCGCTTTCAGGCCCATATTGCGATCCAGAACCTCATTCATCATGAGGCCGTAGAGCGCTCCAATGATGGCCCCTGCGACCAACACAAACACAAACGACCCAAAGGTGCGCCTCATCCTAATACCTGCCCATTATTGTTATGGGCCACAGCCCGATTGTCTAACGTAAGTAAGCACAAATTCCGACGCCGCAACAAATGAGAAACCCCCATGGCCGGGCCATAGGGGTGTCAATTCTTGGGTCCAAAGCTGGAGAGCTGTGCTTAGAGCATACCCTCGCGTTGTGCTTTCTTACGCGCCAGTTTGCGGGCACGACGGATCGCCTCAGCTTTTTCGCGCGCTTTTTTCCCGGATGGCTTTTCGAAATGTTGCTTGAGCTTCATTTCACGGAAGACGCCTTCACGCTGCAGCTTTTTCTTCAGGGCACGAAGCGCCTGATCAACATTGTTATCACGAACACTAACCTGCATGTGGTTTTCACCACCTTTCTAAGTTTGAGTTGCATGAAATTGCAGGAAACGCGCGTATAGCCACTCGCCACCGCATTGTCTAGGATGTGGCAAACCCCACAGGAACTGAGGGCATGCCAATGACAGAGACCGCGCAAACTGACGTAACATCCCGCCTTTTGGACGCTGCAGAGATGCATGTGCCCTTTGACGGCTGGTCTGAAGCCACATTTAAGGCCGCAATTGTGGACAGCGGTGTCAACGCCACCGTGGCGCACGCGCTTTGTCCGCGCGGTGCCGTCGATCTGGCTGTGGCCTATCATAGGCGCGGTGACGCCCAGATGGTTGCGACACTGTCAAATGAAGCGCTCGCAGAGATGAAGATCCGCGAAAAAATCACCTTTGCCGTTCGCTCCAGGCTTGAACAATGTCCGGATAGGGAGATTGTGAGACGCGGCAGCACCCTGTTCGCCCTACCAAAGCACGCCGCCACAGGTGCACAGCTGATCTGGGGCACAACGGATGCCATCTGGACGGCGATTGGTGACACATCGCAGGACATCAACTGGTACACAAAACGCGCCACTCTTTCGGCGGTCTATTCCGCAACGGTGCTCTACTGGCTAGGCGATGACAGCGATGGCCACATGGCAACCTGGGCATTTTTGGATCGCCGAATTGAAAACGTGATGCAGTTTGAGAAGACCAAAGCGCAGTTCAACAACAGTCCAATCGGAAAAATGATGTCTGGCCCTCTTGGTACGCTTACGAAACTGCGTGCCCCAACATTCCCGGGCAATATGCCAGGTCATTGGGGGCAGAAAGGCAGTTAAGTCTTCATTTCCCCCAGGTCTCCCGGGGGAGGCTCCACAACGTGGGGCCGCGCCCCATCAGGCTCAGCTTTGCTGAGCCGCCATTGCGGCAGGTGGCTTTAAGCGGCCAGGCCCTTTGAACCGATGTTGAGGAATTTCTGGCGACGGTTGGCCACAAGATCGGCCTTGGACATCTCCTCCAACTCACTCAGCATTGATCCGATCGCAGAACCAACACTCTGCATGGTTGCTTGACGGTCACGATGCGCGCCGCCCATTGGCTCAGAAATCACCCGGTCCGCAACACCAAGCAGCTCCAGATCCTGCGCCGTCACGCGCAGCGCTTCCGCAGCTTCGCGCATCTTGGTGCTGTCTTTCCAAAGGATAGAGGCGCAGCCTTCAGGGCTGATCACCGAATACACCGAATGCTCCAGCATCGCGACGCGGTTCGCAGTCGCAAATGCAACAGCACCACCGGAGCCGCCTTCACCAATGATCACAGACACCAAAGGCACGCCAATTTGCAGGCACATTTCGGTGGAGCGCGCAATGGCCTCAGATTGCCCCCGCTCTTCGGCACCTTTACCAGGATAGGCGCCAGCTGTGTCCACCAAGGTCACCACTGGCAAGCCGAAGCGATCTGCCATTTCCATAAGGCGCACCGCTTTGCGGTAACCTTCTGGCCGGGCCATCCCAAAGTTGTGCGAGATCCGGGACTTGGTGTCATGGCCTTTTTCCTGACCAATCACCACAACCGGCTTGTCGTTAAAGCGTGCAAGACCACCCATGACAGCAATATCATCTGCAAAGTTCCGATCGCCCGCTAAAGGCGTGTAATCGGTGAACAGCTCGTTGATATAATCTCGGCAGTGCGGGCGTTCCGGATGACGCGCCACCTGGCATTTCCGCCAAGGAGTCAGTTCCTTGTAGAGTTCTTCCAACAGCTCAGACGCCTTACGGTCCAATGCAGCTGCTTCGTCTGCGACATCCATCTCTTCGTTCTGCTGCGCAAGCGCCCGCAGTTCTTCGGCTTTGCCCTCAATCTCTGCGAGCGGTTTTTCGAAGTCGAGATAGTTGGTCATTGTGCACTCCACACACTGGTTTCTTGACCAAGCTATATGACGGTGACGTAGGAGAATTGCAACGGGGCAGTGACCAACCACCACCCACTTCTAACGCGCAACACCCCGTACTTTACCCACTCACCACCATGGGTACGACCACTGGGTACAGAGACAAAACCAGCAAACCTGCCATTGTCCAGTTGAAGGCTGTCAGCCGTGCGGGTGACGTCAACCAACGGCGCATTTGTTGGCCGAGTACTGTCCAACTGGATACACAAGGGAGATTTACAGCTCCAAAGGCAACCGAAACCAACAGAACTGCTGTCAAAGACCGATCTGGCGCATACAGCGTGATGGCCGTGAGGGCCATGGTCCAAGCCTTGGGATTGACCCACTGAAACATGGCCGCTTGCATAAATGTCATCGGGGTCCCGCTGGTCCCCCGCCCTTCTTCCGGCGCGCCGGCATTGGCCACTTTCCAAGCGAGCCAAAGCAAGTAAGTCACAGACAAAACAGCCAGAACCGTGTGCGCAATTGGGTAGCGATCAAACACTTGCATCAACCCAATACCAACCAAGGCCACCATCACCACAAAGCCGATACCAACGCCCAGCATATGCGGAATCGTGCGGGCAAAGCCAAAGTTGGCACCGGAGGCCATGAGCATGAGATTGTTTGGCCCTGGGGTGATCGAGGACACAAAAGCAAACAGAAGAAGGGCGGTTAGGATTTCATAAGTCATGGTCAAAGCTTGACGCAGATCATGCGCATTTGAGTTGCGTTTTTGTGCGTGACCATCCTATTTTCACAACTTATGGCGACACTTGACCAAATTGACGAACATATATTGCGCGAACTCTCCAAGGATGGCCGCATAAGCAACCTGGCTTTGGCTGAGAAAGTGGGGCTATCCCCCTCTGCCTGTTTACGGCGGGTCGCGGCGTTGGAGAAGACGGGGATCATTACCGGTTATCGCGCCGTGCTGGACCGGGCAGCCTTGGGGACTGGGTTTGTCGCCTACATCACTGTGGGGTTAAACAAGCACACCAAAGACTCACAGTTGGCGTTTGAGCGAGCGATGGCGTTGGCGCCGGAGGTGCGGGAGTGTCACAACATCACTGGACAGGTGGAGTATCTGCTGCGCGTCGAGGCGGCGGATTTGCCGTCTTACAAGCGGTTCCATACGGAGGTTTTGGGGACCGTCGAACAGGTACATTCGATCACCAGCTATGTGGTGATGGGGTCTCCAAAAGACGAACGCGCCTAAACTGGCGTTTGGCGTAAAAAGCGCCCGCAGGCAAAATGGCTGCGGACGCTTTTTGGCCTAATATTAGAGACTTACAACTAGCTAGAGGCGATGAGCTCAGCTTGAGCCACAATCACTTCTGCCTGCTTAATCGACGCGATGTCGACCAAGCGCCCCTTGTAAACGGTCGCGCCTTCGCCGTTGGCTTTGGCTTGCTCCATGGCCGCCAGGATCTCTCGCGCTTCAGACACCGCGTCTTCCGATGGGGTGAAGACGTCGTTGGCAAGCCCGATCTGTTTTGGATGGATTGCCCATTTGCCCACCATTCCCAAAGTCGCCGAGCGTTTCGCCTGCGCGATGTAGCCTTCGTCGTCGGAGAAATCACCAAACGGACCGTCCACAGGCAGCACGCCGTGAGTTCGACACGCAGCCACAATTGCGGCCTGCGCCCAGTGCCATGGATCGGACCAGTGCTTCTGGCCTTCATGCATCATGTAGTAGTTTTCTTGCGTGCCACCTATACCTGTAGTCTGCATCCCCATGGATGCTGCGAAGTCGGCGGCGCCGAGGGACATGGCTTCGAGTCTTGGAGAAGCGGCGGCGATGGCTTCTACGTGGGCGATGCCGGCGGCCGATTCGATGATGACCTCAAAGGCGATCCGCTTTTTGCGGCCTTTGGCGGCTTCAATGGCCGTCACCAATGCGTCCACGGCATAGATGTCTTCGGCGCAGCCCACCTTGGGGATCATGATCTGATCGAGGCGCTCACCGGCCTGTTCCAGCAGGTCAACCACGTCGCGGTACCAGTACGGCGTGTCCAGACTGTTGATACGCACCGACAGGGTCTTTTTGCCCCAATCAATTGAATTAATTGCCTCAATTGCGTTGGCGCGGGCCATTTCTTTGTCAGAGGGTGCGACGGAATCTTCCAGATCAATGTTGATCACATCCGCAGCAGAGGCCGCCATTTTGGCAAACAGCTTGGTGTTAGACGCCGGGCCAAACAGCTGACAGCGGTTGGGACGGGCGGGGGCGGCAGGCTGAAGTCGGAAGCTCATGACGTCACTCTCTAAGTAAGGATGTTACGCTTTTCTGGCGTCGATTGTTAGGAAGTTGCGCACTTAACCGCAAGCAAATTGTGCGCACGCGGCATTTATTTCGCTGCGTCGCAGCGCACCCCACCCAAATGCCACGTCGGTAAAGTGTCGGTATCGCGACTGTATCACGGAGGTGCGCATTTCTCGCAGGTGCAGCAAGCTCCTCTCGTTAATTCCTCCCTTCTTCGAAGATTTTTGCAAAGACTTGTATGACCGCAGCAACATTTAACAACCTGACCCGCCACCACGCACATAAAATCCCACCGTAAACTGGGGATGATACAAAAAGGACGCGCGATGATCGAAACTCCATACCTTCTGTTCTTGGGTGATGCACCGGACCAACTGGCCGCCAAAGTGGCGCAGGGCATCAAAGACTGGCGTCCAGAGAATGCCGTAGGGCAATTCCGCATGGAGGGCTGCAAAGCCGACATGGGGCTGACCGACATGAGCCTGGTGGAAGCCCGTGAAGCCGGCGCCAAAACACTGGTGATTGGCGTGGCCAACCGTGGTGGCGTGATTTCGCAGGAGTGGAAAAAGGTGCTGGTGATGGCACTGGAAGAGGGTTTTGATCTGGCCTCAGGCCTGCACAACCTGCTGCGCGATGAGCCCGACCTTGTGGCTGTCGCCGAAGCCACAGGGCGCAAGCTGCATGATGTGCGCGTGCCAGACGTGGAATACCCAATTGCCAACGGCAAGAAGCGCAGCGGCAAGCGCGTGCTGGCCGTGGGCACAGATTGCTCTGTTGGTAAGATGTACACCGCGTTGTGCATGGACGCCGAGATGCGCAAGCGAGGCCTGAAGTCGAGCTTCCGCGCAACCGGTCAGACCGGCATCCTGATCACCGGCGACGGTGTGCCATTGGACGCGGTGATTGCCGATTTTATGGCGGGATCTGTCGAGTGGCTGACACCGGACAATGACACGGATCACTGGGATCACATCGAGGGTCAGGGCAGCCTGTTCCACGTGTCCTATTCGGGCGTAACCATGGCGCTGATCCACGGCGGCCAGCCAGACGCGCTGATCCTCGCACATGAACCCACCCGGGATCACATGCGTGGCCTGCCGGAGTATCAGCAGCCTAGCCTGCAAGAGCTGCGCGATCTGGCGCTGCCGCTGGCGAAAGTGGCCAATCCGGCCTGTGAGGTTGTCGGCGTGTCCGTGAACACCCAGCACATGGCGGAAGATGAAGCAAAAGCCTATCTGGCACAGGTTGAGGCCGACATGAGCCTGCCAGCCACCGACCCGTTCCGTTTTGGCGCGGGCAAGCTGGTGGACGCGCTCGCAGCGCTGTAAAGTTGCGACAACAAGCCGGGGGCGCTGCCCCCGGACCCCCGGGACATTTCCGGCAAGAAGAAAATGGGCAGGCGCGTCTGAACGCCTGTCAAATGGTTAAAGCGCGACCTGAAAGGCTGTTCATGCAAATTTCCGTCACCCCTGATGTGTTCAAACTGGCGCAGGTGTTCACCATTTCCCGTGGCTCGCGCACCGAGGCCAAGGTTCTGACCGTGAAGGTCGAGGAAGACGGATATGTGGGCTGGGGCGAATGTGTGCCCTACGCGCGCTATGGCGAGACATTGGAAAATGTCACAGCGTTGATTGAAGGCGTGAAAGGACCGGTCACGCGCCAAGGCCTTTATACCCTGCCAGCAGGCGCGGCGCGCAACGCGCTGGATTGCGCACTTTGGGATTTGGAATGCAAAAAGGCTGGCAAACGTGCCTGGGAGCTGGCGGGATTATCAAAGCCGGGCCCAGAGATCACCGCCTATACGCTGTCTTTGGCAGAACCCGCCGAGATGCAGGCCCAGGCGGCCAAAAATGCCCATCGGCCATTGTTGAAGATCAAACTGGGCACGCCGGATGACATGGCACGCCTTGAGGCCGTGCGCGCGGGTGCGCCAAAATCCACGATCATTGTGGATGCCAATGAAGGCTGGTCCGCCGAGGTTTACGCCGATCTGGCGCCACATCTGGTGCGGCTGGGCGTGGCGTTGGTGGAGCAACCTCTGCCTGCTGGCGACGATGACGCCTTGATTGGTATGGAGCGGCCGGTGCCGGTCTGCGCGGATGAAAGCGCGCATGATTGTTCAACCCTGTCCAAGCTCAAAGGCAAATATGATGTGGTGAACATCAAGCTCGACAAAACCGGCGGATTGACCGAAGCGCTGCGCCTGCGCGAAGCGGCGTTGGCAGAAGGCTATAAGGTGATGGTCGGCTGTATGGTTGGGTCGTCACTGGCCATGGCTCCGGCAACGCTGGTGGCGCAGGGCGCGATGGTGACAGATTTGGACGGGCCACTATTGCTGGCCGAAGACCGCGACACGCCGCTGACCTTTGACGCAGACGGGGTGCATCCGCCCAGCGCCGCGCTTTGGGGCTAAGCCATGACGGACCGGTGGGCGTTAATTTCCGACGTCCATGGCAATGTGGACGCCTTAAAAGCGGTATTGGCCGAGATTGACCGGCAAAGCTGTTCCCGCATCCTGAACCTCGGCGATCATGCAAGCGGGCCTTTAGCTGCCGCGGAAACGCTGGATGTGCTTATGGCGCGGGACGATATGACCTCTGTGCGCGGCAATCATGATCGGTATCTTTTGACTCCGCCGGAAACGCTGGGGCCATCGGATGCTGTGGCAGCGGCGCAGCTGACGGATGATCATCGAGATTGGTTGGCGGCGCTGCCACCAACAGCTTTGATTGAAGACGTGTTTCTGTGTCATGGCACACCGGACAGTGACGAGACCTATTGGCTGCATAATGTGACGCCGCAAGGGGATTTGGTGGACCGCAGTGGTCCCGCAGTGGCGGCATTGGCGGCAGAGGCTCCAGCGGCGGCACAGGTGCTTTTATGTGGCCACACGCATTTGCCGCGCATTGTGCAGCTGGCAACTGGGGCAGTGGTGCTCAACCCCGGCAGCGTTGGCCTGCCCGCCTATGACGATGTCACGCCGGTGCCGCATGTTGTGCAAAGCGGCGATCCGGCAGCCCGGTTTGCTGTAATGGAACGCGGTCCACACGGGTGGGACATCTCGCTGCACCGCGTGACCTATGACGCGAACCGCATGGTGGCGCTTGCACAGGCGCACAACCGCCCGGATTGGGCACACCCGTTGCAAACCGGATGGTTTGAGACCTGAGATTTCGAAACACGCTTGACCTGTGGTGCAGCGCACCCGACAAAGCAGCAGATTGCTAGGAGAGACACATGAGCCGCACTGTTTACGTCAATGGCGACTACCTGCCGGAAGAAGACGCCAAGATTTCGATTTTTGACCGTGGGTTCCTGATGGCGGATGCGGTCTATGAGGTGACGTCTGTTTTGGACGGAAAGCTGATCGATTTTGATGGTCACGCGGTGCGTTTGAAGCGCTCGCTGGATGAGCTGGATATGGCAGAGCCCTGCAGCAAAGATGAGCTTCTGGCGATCCACCGCAAGTTGGTGGAGGAGAACGGTATCGTTGAGGGGCTGATCTATTTGCAGGTCACGCGCGGGTCAGATGGCGACCGTGATTTTGTGTTCCCATCTGAGGACACACCTCCGTCTATCGTGCTGTTTACGCAGAACAAACCTGGTCTGGCGGACAACCCCGCTGCCAAGAAGGGTGCCAAGATCATCTCGATTGAGGACATCCGCTGGGGCCGTCGCGACATCAAGACCGTGCAGCTGTTGTACCCGTCGATGGGTAAGATGATGGCCAAGAAGGCTGGTGCAGATGACGCCTGGCTGGTGGAAGACGGCTATGTGACCGAAGGCACCTCCAACAACGCGTATTTTGTGAAAGATGGCGTGATTGTCACGCGACCTCTGAGCAACGACATCCTGCATGGGATTACGCGTAAAGCGGTGTTGCGCATGGCGGCAGAGGCGCAGCTGAAGATTGAAGAACGGCTGTTTACGATTGAGGAAGCGCAGGGTGCGGATGAGGCGTTCACCACGTCGGCAAGTGCATTTGTAATGCCGGTGGTGGAGATCGACGGGGTGGCACTTGGCGGTGGCACACCGGGGCCAATTGCAACCCGTCTGCGCGAGATCTATCTGGACGAAAGCCTGAAAGCGGCGATCTAAGATCGGCCTGGCAGGGATCGGCTTGAGGGGCTGGAGTGACATCACTCCGGCCCTTTTTGTTTGTGACACGATCACAACGTTGCAATAGATGTCCCGTGAGTGGGGCATGGCATGCTGATTGTAAGCTAGGGTGAGTGGCGGCAATCAGCATGAATGTAAATCAATTACACCCATGGTCGCTTAAGTTGTAATTTAAGTCAACCATTGGTTGCCGCTTGCCACCATACAGTGCCAGGACGTTGGATTGCTTAGCTTGTGCTACGCGCTTGGTGACGTTGCCACAGCCACTCTGCCAGACGGCGGATGCCAATGCCGGTGCGAATCTCAAACGCTTCGTAGTGGAAGCTGCGTTGGGCGATGCCGTGTTTTGGCAAATCCTTGGACAGGGTTCGACGCATGGGGACCGGGCCGCAGAAAAGGACTTTCCGGGAGGAGAGATCAGGGATCAGCTCCGGCAGGGCGGCGGCAGCGAAGCGGCCACGCTCGGCGCTTTGCCAGAGGACCAGTGTGAGATTTGATTTTTCAGCTGCAAGTTTCTGCAACTCCACGAGGTGTGGCGCGTTGAATTGGTCACGCACACAGTGAACCAAAGTCACCGGCGCCGCGTCCTTTGGCAGAGCCTGTGCCAGTGCGACAAAGGGCGTGACACCGACGCCTGCTGCAATCCAGACCTGGGCACCTTTGGCACGGCCGAAGTGACCATAGGGGCCGTCGGCCTGCACTGCTTGCCCTACGGCAAGACTGCGCGACACGCGATTGGTCAAATCACCAAGAGGCGCGACGGTGATGCGCAGGCCGCCGTCCTCGGTTGGCGCGGAGGAAATGGTGAAGGGGTGCGGCTCGTTCAGGCCTGCACCTGAAAAGCGGAAGAAAGCAAACTGCCCCGCGCGGTGGCGCAAGGGACGGCCGGTGGCTTTCATGTCCACGGCAATCGCGTCGCCCTGCTTGGTCACAGCCGCAATTTTGTAGTGCTTACGGGGCCGCATGCCCCGCGGCGCGGAGGTCCAGACATAAGCAACGGTGCCGATGATGCAGACAACCCACATATAAAGGCCCAGCGGATCGCCATTTTTGAAAGGCTTCAGAATGTAGAGATAGTGGAAGGCGCCAAACAGGAAGAAAATCCCAATGAAGCGGTGGGTCCATTTCCACAAGTGATAGGGGATGAAGGTCGCAACGGTGATCACCACAAGCATCAGCAGACCATAAAGGCTGACTTCGCCCAGTGTTTCCGCCAGATCGACCAGCATGGTTTCACGGCCCAAGCCTTTCATATCCGCGTCGATGGTGTCGTGCAGCAGAATGGCCACCATGGAGCCAATGCCCAGCCATTTGTGCAAGCGGTAAGATTGGTCCATCGGACCAAAGATCATCTCGACCCCGGGCCAGCGCGTGGCGATGACGTGGGAGAACATCATGGCGATGAGCGCGCCAAGACCGAGATATTGACTAAACAACGCAAGGCCGTCGCGTCCTTGGGCAATTTCAGGCCACCACACAAACGGCAACGCCAAGGCCACTGCCACCAAAAGAAGTCCAAGTTTTTTCACGGTTCTGTTCCCACTTCGTGCCTAGGTCACACATGACCATCAGTTCGCGCGGCCTACATGCCCCAAGGGCGGCGGCTGTGGGAAGGGGGTATTCCGCCAAAAAAGGCGGAATAAACCCGAGTTTAGGCCACTTTCATCACAATTTTGCCGATGTGGCCGCTGCTTTCCATGCGCTGATGGGCAGCCACAGCATCTGCCAAGGCAAACTCGCTGTCCATGACAGGCGCAACACGCCCACTTTCCAGAAGCGGCCAGACATCGGCAAGCAGGGCCTCTGCAATCCTGGCTTTGGCCAGATCGCTTTGCGGGCGCAGGGTGGAGCCGGTGATGGTCAAACGGCGCATCATCACATGGGCAAAGTTGAGCTGGATCTGCGGCCCTTGCAGGAAGGCAATTTGCACAAGGCGTCCGTCGTCAGCCAGAGATTTCACATTGCGCGGCAGGTAGTCCCCGCCAACCATATCAAGGATCAGGTTGGCGCCACCTTCCGCCCGCAACACGTCAACAAAGTCTTCGGCGCGATAATTGATCGCTTTTTCAGCGCCAAGTTTCAGGCAGGCTTCACACTTCTCATCAGACCCAGCGGTTGTGAACACCCGTGCGCCAAAGGCGTTGGCCAGTTGGATGGCGGTTGTGCCAATGCCAGAGGAACCGCCGTGCACCAAGAACCTTTCACCCGCTTTGAGGCCGCCGCGCAGGAAGACGTTGGAATAGACGGTGAAGAAGGTTTCAGGCAGGCAGGCGGCTTCTTTCATACCCATCCCCCCGGGGACAGGCAGGCAATGTGCGGCAGGAGTGAGGACATATTCGGCATAGCCACCACCGGGCAACAGGGCGCAGACGGCGTCGCCTTCGGACCATTCACTCACACCTGCGCCAACGGCGGCAATTGTGCCCGAGGCCTCAAGCCCCGGCAGGTCAGAGGCATTGGCCGGCGGGTTATAAAGCCCAGCACGTTGCAACACATCAGGCCGGTTCACCCCCGCGTAAGCAACTTTGATCAGAACCTCGCCGGGACCGGGCGTGGGAATAGGACGCTGCACCATTTGAAGCACATCCGCAGCACCGGGTTTTGAAATTTCAACGGCGTTCATGGTCTGTGACATGGTGGTCTCCCTGTGATGTATGCCCTGTCTAACAGAGCGCGCGCACTGGGGAACAGACACTTTTGTCGCGCTGACGTGGCGACGGGGTCTCTTGCCCTTTGGTACATCCAGACTAGGGTGGCGCTATGTTACGGATTCTCAAACACCCAGCCTTCGCCAAGTTGTTTGCCGCCCAAGTAGTGGCCCTCGCAGGCACCGGATTATTGACCATCGCCTTGGGGCTTTTGGCTTATGACTTGGCTGGCCCTGCGGCAGGTGCGGTTTTAGGCACAGCCTATGCCATTAAGATGGTGGCCTATGTGGGCCTGTCTCCCGTGCTGGGGGCGCTGGCGGCCCGCCTGCCCCGCCGCGGCCTTTTGATTTTTGCAGACCTCGTGCGCTTTGGCGTGGCGCTGTTCTTGCCGTTTGTGGATTCGGTGGCGCAGATTTATGTGCTGATCTTCCTGCTACAAAGCGCATCCGCCCTATTCACCCCCACCTTTCAGGCGATCATTCCGGACATTTTGGCCAAAGAAGAAGATTACACGCGGGCGCTGTCACTCTCACGTTTGGCCTATGATCTGGAGAACCTTTTGTCACCGGCACTGGCCGGTGTTTTGCTGTTGGTGATGAGCTATCACGGGCTGTTTGTGGGCACTGCGGCGGGCTTTTTGATCTCCACTCTGTTGATCCTGATCACAACGTTGCCGCCGCGTCCCAAAAGCAAAGACCGTCCGTTTCGTGAGCGCCTGACTCGGGGGGCTTGGATTTACTTGGCGACTCCGCGCTTGCGGGGGTTGCTGGCGTTCAACATGGCGGCGGCGGCAAGTGTGTCTTACGTGCTGGTGAACACGGTGGTGTTGGTGCGCGATGGCTATGGCATGGGCGAGGCCGGTCTTGCGATGGCCATGGGCGCCTTTGGCGCGGGCAGCATGGTGGCCGCGTTGTCGTTGCCCCGCCTGTTGGAGCAATTGCCGGATCGGCGGGTTATGGGGACCAGTGCGGCGGCTTTGGCCGGGGTTACGGTGGCCCATGGGCTGTGGATGCAGAATTTTGGAATATTGAGCTGGCCCGCGTTTTTGGGGCTCTGGGCCGTTGTTGGGGCGTTGTTTTCTGCCATCCTGACCCCTTCGGGCCGCCTGTTGCGCCGATCGGCACACGCCGAAGATCGCCCTGCGGTGTTCACCGCGCAGTTTGCCCTCAGCCACGTGTGTTGGCTGGTCGCTTATCCGCTGGCGGGCTGGAGCGCGACGCAGGGATCACAGGCGATGTCGCTGTTGGTGCTGGGCGCGGTTGGATTGGTGAGCACTTTTGGGGGGTATTGGGTTTGGACTCCGGCATCCAAAGAGGTGATGCATGAGCATCCAGAACTGCCGGAAGATCACCCGCACTTGAAAGCACACGGCGGGCGGCGGCATGCGCATGCCTTTGTGATTGATGACGAACATCATGCCTGGCCAACACACGGCTAATGCCGGTTAGCGGGCCAGCAGGCGCAGGCCTTGGGTCACATCGGAGCGCACCGCAAGGCGCAGGCCGGGCTCGTCCCCGGCTTTGAGCGCGGCGATGATCAGACGGTGATAATGTGGCGGCTCGGTCTGGCGCAGGCGGCCATAAAGCGCCCGCATCGTGGGGCCCAGTTGCAGCCAAACGGTTTCGGCCATGGCCAACATTGCCGGGGCCTGTGCACGCAAGTAGAGCGTGCGGTGGAACTCAAGATTGGCACGAATATAGCCCACTGAATCACGTTTGGTCACGGCTTCAGCCACCGTGCCGTTGATCGCCACAAGACGGTCGATCAATGCCATATGGGCACGTGGCAGGGCGCGACTGGCCAGCTCCACTTCGATCAGCGCACGCAGGGCGGCCAATTCTTCTAGACGTTCACTGCTGAGTTCTGGTGTAGCCACGCGACCAGAGTTGGACAGGGTCAACGCGCCCTCTGCTACTAGACGGCGGACCGCTTCACGGGCCGGGGTCATGGAGACATCAAACTCTTTGCCAATGCCGCGCAGGGTCAGGGCTGCCCCCGGCGCGCGCTCACCATACATGATGCTGGTGCGCAGGGCGCGGTAGACGCGGTCATGGGCGGCGGCGGATTGATCCGGGGTGGAGCGACTGGATGTGATCATTCTGCCTTTGTGATCACATAGGCAACAAAGGTCAATGCGACGCGACTACAGGGCAAATTGATAGCGGTGTAGCTCTTGGCCATGCGTCCTCAGCCAGCGGCGTTGGACCTCATAGGGCCCATGAATAAGGGTGACCTCATTCCAGAAAGCTTGAGAATGGTTCATCTCTTTTAAATGCGCCACTTCGTGAGCGGCGACATAGTCGAGCACATCAGGCGACGCCATCACAAGCCGCCAGGAAAACATCAACGCACCCTCCGATGAGCAAGAGCCCCAGCGGGAGCGGGTGTCACGTAGGGTGAGTTTGGTGGGTTTGCGTCCCAAACACACACCGTAGTGATCCACCGCTTCGGCGAGCCTGTGGCGGGCAAGCTCTTTCAAGTACCCCTGCACCTTGCGCCCCACGTGCTCCGGCTTACCCGGCACCGCAAGTTCACCGCTGCCCAGTTGCACAGAGCGGCTTGCCCCCGGCACAATCAGGCGCGCGCAGCCAGCCACAGGCACCTCAGCCCCAAGAGTGACCGTGACCACGTCAGGCTGCCGTGCCACCTGTTTGCGCAGCCAGTCCTGCTTTTCGGTGGCAAAATCCATCGCTTCACGTTCCGACACCCCATTCGGAATCGTCAGCGTGACTTTCCCATCAAGCCGCGAGACGCGCAGGCTAATCCGGCGCGCGCGGCCAGATCGGCGCAAAGCAACCGTCACAGGCGGCGTTCCGGGGATGATATGTTGCGCCATCTACGCTCCTATACCGACAATGCGATGTTACCCTTTGACATGCGGCCATTGTTATGGCACCTCCCCCAAATCGTCGAGAGAGACTCAACCGATTGAAGGGGACAACCCATGCCCAACGAAGAATGGGGCGTCAAGCGCGTTTGCCCAACCACCGGCAAGCGATTCTATGACCTGAACAAAAACCCCGTCATCAGCCCCTACACGGGCGATGTCGTGGAAGTAGAAACCGGCAAAAGCCGGATGATTGCTGCTGACGAAGCGGATGCAGCAACGCTGAAAGCAAAAGCGAAAGATGCGGATTCCGCAGACGACGTGCTGGATGATGATGACACCGTTGATCTGGAACTCGAAGACGATGTTCTGGACGACGATGATGAAGAAGACGACAATGTTTCGCTGGATGAAATCGCGGATGTTGCGGCTGACGACGAAGAAAACTAATCGTCGGAAAAAAGTTACACCGGGGCGGAGTTTTTTGCTTGAACCCGCCCCGGGATGCGCCTAATTAGGCGCCCACAGGCAGAGATGCCTGACTGGTTTGGGGCCTTAGCTCAGCTGGGAGAGCGCTTCGCTGGCAGCGAAGAGGTCAGGAGTTCGATCCTCCTAGGCTCCACCAAACCACTCTCCGAAAATGATGACTGGCGTTTCACTCGAAGACCGTGCGTGCGCGGCGCATTTGCGCCACACGAGGCGATCCGTGTGATTTCAACAAGCAAAGTCGCTCGAGCCGGAACATGGCTGTTCAGAGACCGCTTTCGAGGCGGTAATAAAAAGAGCTCCCGAAAGAGCCCTTTGGATTCTATTATTTCGAGATGTTTTCTACGTCATTCAGCATCCAGTTCTTGAACCAGTCTTCTGTTGCCGGCCGGTACAGTCGGAACAGAAAAAACCAATCGTTTGCGCTTGTTGCACTCTCAGTGGTCACCCAGTTCGCCTCATAACCTTCGGGAACTTCTTCCAAGTTTGGCGCGTAATATACATCAACCGAGCCATCCTCATTCTTCACCATCTTGTCCAGATCTTTGGTGGACGCACCAACACGGTCGACACCCCGATTGAAGTTCTTGGTTTCCATATTGTAGACGATGGCCGACCAGAAATCTTTCGCGGGCACGTCCGCCGGAACATTGAGCTTATACGTGTCTTCGCCATTCAGCATATTCCCATCTGAATCGCGCAGACCCGTCAGGTAAAACGTCGCGCCACCTAGCTCACTAGGCAGGAAAGTTACGTAGAAATAAGTCGCAGCCCGCTTGTCGATAAGGATCTCCTCGCCATCTTCAAACGGGAACCCCATCTGCGCCTGAGGGCCGAAGTTCCAGAAAGACCATTCGGAGAGTTTCTCGCCATCCTTAACCCAAAGCGGCGCAACAGTTTCGCCCTCGGTTACAAATTTCGCCTGCATGTAGGAGTATGCGAGCTCCAAGCCTTCAAGTGCGGCTTTTTTCTGGGTTGGCGTCGGGTCAAACGCCTCACCTTTCTTGATGCCAATACTTTGAAGCATGGAGTAAATGGCGCGATCTTTCTCGCGAACCGGGTTGTTCTGAACCACATCGTTAATGTCTTCAATAAAAGTCATGTTGTAGTAAGGCAGACAGTCATACGGTAGGTCAGTCGCATCAAGGTAGTCGGTTGGCTCGACTTCACCGTTCACAACCTCTTCCAGCGAGTAGATTTTAATGCCTTTTGCGTGTTCGCCAGCTTCTGCATGCGTGGCGCCGTTCAGCAGTGTTGGACGGAACGAAAAAGACGCATCATGCGTGTCAAAGTTGGGCACGATTATGTAGCCCTGCGCTGCTAACTCCTCTGCTGTGCCAAACTCATTGCTGTATCCGGGGGGAAGGAACAGGTATTTCCCGCCATCGCCCTCGTCAGCGCCCCTAGAGCCAACATCAAGCATCGGCACATGCCAGGCCGAAATGAAGGACCCAAAGTAGTCGACTTTGTCCGTCATTGGGGGAACTTCAACAATCATCGGGCCGTTTTTGACCGAGATCGACCCCCATGCGTACGCAGTGGTGTCGTTTGCTGTCAGAAAGCCTTTCTCTGACCCAAACGGCTTGGTGACAAAGTTCACCGTATCGTAGTCTCCGCCGGCACGCACCGTCGCCTTGATAAAGTCTACTTGGGCAACTGCAGGCATATAGTGGATGGCGGCTTGAGTGGCGCGCTGCACCATAATGTCATATTCGATGTCGGCGTGTTTTTGCGAGCGGGCCAGTATATCGCCGGTATCGTTAAAACTCTCGTCTGTTGGCGTAGTCGCCAGAGAAGCACTGCACATAAAAGATATGGCGAGAGCGGTCGAGCCAATTAGGTTTTTCATTGAATGAACTCCGGTTGTTTGAAAGCGGATGGCCAATAATACTGTGTTCTGTGCGTCGATGTCGGTGATGCATTCAAGTCTGCTCTAAAAGTTAGCAGTCTCGAACGCCGAGCAAGCTAGGGAAAACTTTCTGTTTTTCTCGCTGATCCGATAATCTATCGCGCGATGTACACCCCACGGTTTTGGACGTGTATCAACAGTGACCCAAAGCGCAGGCAACAAAAAACCCCCGCCACGTTTCCGCGTCGGGGGTGATTTCTTCTGGGCTGCACCAAAGTGCATCCATTTGGCTTTAGAAGTGTGCCGACTTGGTGTTTGCAGGCGCCAGTGGCGGTGCAAATTTGGTCAAGTCGATGCCTTCCACGGCCTCTTTGTACTCTTCCAGCGTAGGCGTGCGGCCAAGGACAGCAGCAAGCACCACAAGTGGGGTTGAGGCCAGCAGGCTTTCACCTTTCTTCTCTGGCAAGTCGGCCACAACGCGGCCCTGGAACAGGCGTGTCGAGGTCGCCAGAACCGTGTCACCTTTGGCGGCTTTTTCCTGGTTGCCCATGCAGAGGTTACAGCCGGGACGTTCAAGATAGAGAATGTTCTCATACTCGGTGCGCGCCTGGCTTTTGGGGAACATGTCGTCGAACTCAAAGCCCGAGTACTTCTGCAGGATCTCCCAATCGCCCTCTTCTTTCATCTCATCGATGATGTTGTAGGTCGGTGCAGCCACAACCAGCGGTGCTTTGAACTCAACTTTGCCGTTGGCAGCCTCGATGTTCTTCAGCATCTGAGCGACAATTTTCATGTCACCTTTGTGCACCATGCAGGAGCCAACAAAGCCCAGATCCACCTTCTTTTCAGCGTTGTAGTAGCTGATTGGGCGGATGGTATCGTGGGTGTAGCGCTTGGAGACGTCGGCGTTGTTCACGTCTGGATCCGCAATCATGGGTTCAACAATCTGGTCCAGATCAACAACCACTTCAGCGAAGTATTTGGCGGTGGAATCCGGGGTCAGCGCAGGCTTGGCACCAGACTTGATCTCAGCAATGCGGGCGTCCGCTTTGTCGATCAGGCCCTGAAGCATTTTCACTTCGTTATCCATGCCTTTGTCGATCATGATCTGGATGCGGTGCTTGGCGAGTTCCAGCGAGCCAACCAGCGTCTCATCGTTGGAGATACAGATCGAGGCTTTGGCCTTCATTTCCGCAGTCCAGTCGGTGAAGGTAAAGGCTTGGTCGGCCAGAAGCGTGCCAATGTGCACTTCGATCACGCGGCCCTGGAAGACGTTGTCACCGTGCTGCTGCAACATCTGCAACTGTGTGGCGTGCACCACGTCGCGGAAGTCCATGTGCTCTGCCATCTGGCCTTTGAACGTCACTTTCACGGACTCAGGGATCGGCATAGACGCCTCACCCGTGGCCAGCGCCAGCGCAACCGTGCCGGAGTCCGCGCCAAACGCCACGCCTTTGGACATACGGGTGTGGCTGTCGCCGCCGATGGTGATGTCCCAGTCGCTCACGGTGAGGTCGTTCAGAACCTTGTGAATCACGTCGGTCATGGCGTGATACTGATCTTTGGGGTCACGTGCGGTGATCAGGCCAAAATCGTTCATGAACTTCATCAGACGTGGGGTGTTAGCCTGCGCCTTGACGTCCCACACGGAGGCGGTGTGACAGCCGGACTGATACGCGCCGTCCACGATGGGGGACACGATGGTGGCCGCCATGGCCTCCAGTTCCTGCATGGTCATCAGGCCGGTGGTGTCCTGAGAACCCACGATGTTGACCTCAACACGCACATCGGAACCCGCGTGCAGTGTTGCGCCCGGAGTGGTGCCCACAGCGTTTTTGTTGAAAATCTTTTCAACCGCGGTCAGGCCTTGGCCCTCTTTGGTGATCTCCTTGGAGGCGGCAAATACTGGTGTTGGTTCAACGCCCAGCGCGCCGGCCGCAAATGTTTGCAGCTTCTTACCAAAAACAATTGCGTAAGAGCCGCCGGCCTTCATGAACTCCGCTTTTTGCGGGGTGAAGGAGGCCGCCACGTCGACCAGCTCTTCGCCACCTTCGCTCAGCAGTTTTTTGGACTTGGTGTTGATCTTCAGAACGGTGCCGGTCTCAACAGAGTATTTCTGCTCCAGGATCGGGTTGCCGTCGTTGTTGAGGATCGGGTTGCCGTCCTCATCAGATTTGCGCACCCAGTTCTTCAGATCCAGACCAATACCGCCAGTCACGCCAACGGTGGTCAAAAAGATCGGGGAGATGCCGTTGGTGCCCGCCACAACAGGGGCGTAGTTCACAAATGGCACGTAGGGAGAGGCTTGCTTACCGGTCCAGAGCGCCACGTTGTTCACGCCGGACATACGGGAGGAACCCACGCCCATGGTGCCTTTTTCGGCAATCAACATCACCTGTTTGCCCGGGTGCTGCAGCTTCAGCTCTTCGATGTGCTTCTGCCCAGCTTCCGAAATCATACACTTGCCGTGCAATTCACGGTCCGCGCGGGAGTGCGCTTCGGCGCCCGGGGACAGCAGGTCGGTAGAGATGTCACCCTCGCCGGCGATGAAGGTCACAAGTTCGATCTCTTCGTCGATGTCTGGCAGTTTGGTGAAGAATTCTGCTTTGGCGTAGCTTTCCAGCAGCTCTTTGGCGACGGCATTGCCCGAATCCAGCGCCTCTTTTAGGCGGGCCTGGTCGGCGTCATACAGGAAGACCTGAGTCTTCAAAACGTCTGCCGCCTGCGCCGCAATCGCGGCATCGTCGCCCAGCGCAAGATCCAGCAGCACGCGCACGGAAGGACCACCTTTCATGTGCGACAGCATTTCAAACGCAAACGCGGGGGTGATTTCGGCAACGTCTGCCGCGCCGAGGATGATCTCTTTGAGGAAGTCTGCTTTTACACCTGCGGCGCTGGTGGTGCCGGGCAAGGTGTTGTAAATGAAGAACTTCAGAGAGTCTTCGCGATGGGCGTTGGCGGTGTCTTTGATCTGTTCAATCAGTTCGCTGACCAGCGCGCCGTTATCGATTGGCTTTGGATTCAGACCTTCGGATTTCCGGGTCTCAATCTCATTCAGATAATCTGTATACAAGCTCATGATGATCCTAGCGATTTGAGGTTGGCTTAAGCATGAACGCCCTGTCTTTGATGCAATAGTGAGTTACAGGGCAGGTATTGTATGCCGATGTATACCAAGCTTGAGAAAGACGCAAGTTGCCCATCGGAACAATTGTCTTGGCTTACTCAAACGTGATGTCGCAGAGCGGCGTATGGCGTCTAATGTAAGCTGCCCTGCCCCGGTTTTCCAGCACACAACACCCTCCGGACCGCACAGATTGGGGCCTGGTTTCCAGCTAAGGCGACTTGGCCAAGCTGTGCGGATCACAATCAAACAATATCTTGCGGTCCGCACATCATGATGCAGCAGGATTTTGTTTCCCGCGGCGAAAACCCTATTGACTCACCCGCCGGTTTCCGCGACTTCGGAAGAGATGGTTCCCGAGCGACGTCAGTCAACCGGGATGAAAAGGGAATACGGTGCGGCCACCGAAAGGTGCCAAATCCGTGACTGCCCCCGCAACTGTAAGCGGCAAGCGACCCCGAGAAGACCACTGAACGCCACGCGTTTGGGAAGGTTCGGGAAAGCCACAATCCGCGAGTCAGGAGACCTGCCATCCAAGATGTAACTTCAACCCGGGCGGGGCGTCCGGACAGGAGGCCATGATGGCTTTACGGTTTGAACCGTGTGAAAAACTGACTGTGCTTGCCCCGCGCTATCGCGGAGGGCGAGATGGCCACCCCCAATCACCGAATTTCGATATGCACGTCCTGCAAACACGTCGGCGAAAATTGCCGGCCTGGCTATGAGCTGATCAAGCGCTTGCGCGCTGCCATCGATATGGCGGGCGATGCGATCACCGAAGAGTTTGAGATTTCCGGCGTCGCCTGTATGGCCGGCTGCAAACATCCTTGCACCGTGGCCTATCACAGCACGCGCAAGGCCACCTATCTGTTTGGCGACATCACGCCGGACCAAGACATTGAGGATCTGGTGTCCTTTGCCCAGCAATATGCCGTGCTTGGGGATGGCTGGTGCTCCTCAGTGGATCGACCCGGCAAGCTGCAGAAGCACACCTTGGCGCGGGTGCCATCGATGATGTTGGCGATTGAGGACAGCACGGAGCGGCTGGCATGAGCGCCGGACATCTGGTTGCCAAGGATGTGTGTTGGCGTCCGGGCAAGAACCAACCCTGTCTGCTGCACCCTGTGAGTTTTGAGGTTTATCCCGGCCGCGTGCTTGGCGTGGTGGGGCCCAATGGCGCGGGCAAATCGACGCTGTTGCGGATGATCTATCACTATCAGAAGCCCACTTCGGGGCAGATCACGGTGGATGGGCAGGATTTGTGGGGCCTGTCCGCCAAAGTGGCCGCGCGCAAGGTTGCCGCCGTGTTGCAGGAACAACCGGGGGCCTTTGGTTTGTCGGTGCGCGAGATTGTGGCCTTGGGGCGAACACCGCATCGCAGCGGGCTGTCTTCGGAAGGCGCAAAAGATGCAGAGATCATTGATGTCGCCATTCAGCGGATGCAGCTGGAAGCATTGGTTGCCCGCAATTTTGACACCCTCTCAGGGGGCGAGCGGCAGCGGGTAATGGTCGCGCGGGCTTTGACGCAGCAACCGCAAGTCTTGGTGATGGACGAACCCACCAACCACCTCGACATTCGCCATCAACTCGAAATCCTCTCCCTGATCCGGTCGCTTGGGCTGACCATCGTGGTCTCACTGCACGATCTGAACATGGCCGCTGATGTGTGTGATGCCATCCTGCTTTTGAAAGACGGACACTGCCAAGGCTTTGGCAGCGCGGATGACGTGCTCAGCGAACAGCTTGTCTCTGACACCTTTTCAGTCACTGCCCAGCGCCAAATGCTGAGCGTCAGCCAGAACCAACACCTTACTTTTCACCTTCCCTCCTAAAGGACCAAATTTATGACCACCAAATTGACAACCGCTGCCGTCAGCGTCCTGCTGGCCCTCTCCACCACCGCTGCGCTGGCAGAAACCACCGTGGACAGCTGCAACCGCCAAGTGACCTTTGACACCCCGCCCAAGGCGGCCATCTCCAATGACGTGAACCTGACCGAGATGATGCTGGTTCTGGGTCTGGCGGATCGCATGGTCGGCTATACCGGCATCTCAGGCTGGAAAACGCTGGACGAAGAGATGCGCGCTGGCGTGGAAGAACTGCCAGAGCTGTCCGCGAAGTACCCGTCCAAAGAGGTGCTGATCGGTGCGGATGCGGACTTCTTCTTTGCCGGTTGGAACTACGGCATGAAAGTGGGTGGCGAAGTCACGCCAGAGACGCTCGCGCCATTTGACATCAAGGTTTATGAGCTGACCGAGAGCTGCATCCACATTGGCGAAAAAGACGCCGCCAGCATGGATGACATGTACACCGATATCCAAAACCTCGGCGCGATTTTTGATGTGAAAGACAAGGCGGATGCGCTGGTGGATGGCTACAAAGCGGATCTTGCGGCCTTCACCGATGGTTTGGCACCGTTGGAAAGTACGCCGCGCGTGTTTGTTTATGACAGCGGCGAAGACACACCGTTCACCGCTGGCCGCTATGCGATGCCTAACGCGCTGATTGAGGCGGCGGGTGGCACCAACATCATGAACGATCTGGAAAAAAGCTGGGCCAAGGTGGGCTGGGAGCCGGTGGTGGAGCGCAACCCGGAGGTCATCGTGATCGTGAACTACGGCAATGTGACCGCAGAAGAAAAGCGCGCCTTCATGATGAACAACCCGGCCTTCGCCGAGATGGACGCGGTGATGAACGACCGGTTTGTGACGCTTGAGTATGTTGAAGCGACTCCGGGTCCGCGCAATATCGCTGCGGTGAAAACCCTCGCAGAAGCGTTCCGGGCGAAATAAATGACAGGAAGAGCAGCAGGACAGCCAAAGAGCAGGTTTCCTTATGTGATTGGCGCAGGGGTGCTCCTGTTGCTTTTCTCGATTTCGATCGCAATCAGTGTGGGGGCCGTCTCTGTGCCCCTGCACACGGTCTGGAGCATCCTGATCAATCAGGTGGCTCCAGGCACCATTGAACAGGACTGGTCCAAAGGTCGCGAAGCGATTGTCTGGGACATTCGGTTTCCCCGCGCTTTGCTGGCCTGTCTGGTCGGTGCGGGTTTGGCGATCGTGGGTGGCAGCTTACAGGCTGTGACACGCAACCCGTTAGCAGACCCACATCTGTTGGGGATCTCCTCCGGCGCGGCCTTCGGAGCCATTCTGGTTCTGATGCACACCGGCATGTTTTGGGGGCTCATTACAGTGCCGTTGTTTGCCTTTGGTGGTGCCTTGGCAGCAACCTTACTGGTGCTGGCGGTGTCGCAGTTTGCCTCGGCCACCAGCGCGGATCGGTTGATCCTGGCGGGGGTGGCGGTGTCGTTCATAGTTATGTCGCTGGCCAATGTGTTGATCTTTCTTGGCGACCCACGCGCGACACACACGGTCGTGTTCTGGATGCTGGGTGGTCTGGGCTTGGCGCAGTGGAGCCATTTGGTTTTCCCGCTGGCGGTTCTCACCATCTGCGGGGCCTATATCTGGCTTAACGCAAGAAAATTGAATGCGATGACAGTGGGGGACGAGACCGCCGTCACGCTGGGCATCCCGGTGGCGCGGTTCCGATTGATCATCTTTGTTGTTGGCGCACTGATCACCGGGGTGATGGTCGCGTTTTCCGGCATGATTGGCTTTGTTGGCCTGATGGTGCCGCATATCGTGCGTATGCTGGTCGGCGGTGATTATGCCCGCGTGATCCCAGCCTCCGCGCTATTTGGCGCGATATACCTTTTGTGGTCCGACATCATCGCCCGCACCATTATGGCACCGGAAGACATGCCAATTGGCATTGTCACCGGGCTGATTGGTGGCATGTTCTTTGTCTGGCTGTTGCGGCGGCGGGCGCGGTAAGGCGCCCAGCGCCAATGCCTAGGAGATCAGCGGATAGGTTTCCGAGTTTTTCAGCGCGTAGTGCCACCATTCATAGGGGTTCAACTCAAAACCGGCACCTGCCATGAGGCCTAACAAAATCAAGCGATTTTGCTGAGCTTCACGGCAGATGTCGATCCTGGAGTGATGCGATTGTTGCAAAGCAGCGTCAAAGTCTGTGCCCATGTCGAGCACAGTGCCATCTGACGTGGTCAGCGTCAGATCCACAGCGGTGCCGCGGCTGTGGTCCGAGCCAATGGCCGGATCTGCAACAAATTCGGGGTCGGGCCGTACCTCCCACAAGCGGCGTTGCACCGCTTGGGGGCGATAGGCGTCCAGCAGCAGAAGGCGCAGTCCAAGGGCGGCGGCGCGATCGGCAGCATGAAAGAGGGCATCGGCGGCATGTGTGTGCAGGCGCGCCTGTTGATCCTCCGGCGTGGTATAGAGCACCTCACCGGCGAAGTTATTGGTGGTCGCATAGGCAAGCTGCACGTCGATGGCCGCGTGTTGGATCGGGACCAGCGTCATGCGGACACCTTTTGTGGGGTGGTGGCTACTGTTTGGCAGCAGCGCACCTGGGCCTGCTCGGAAGGCACCATGTTTTGTCGCACGTCACAGCCCGCGCCTGCCTGTTCACAGCGGTCTTTGAAGAAGCAGCCGGTGGGCAGGTTTCGGTTGGACGGCAGGTCAGTGTTGCTGAGCGCCTCCCCCAGCCCGCCGGTGGCGCGCATGGTTGGGATCGAGTCCAGCAGGAGACGTGTATAAGGGTGTTTGGGCGCGGCAAGCACAGCTTCCGACGCGCCATGCTCCACCACCTGCCCCAGATACATCACGGCCACTTCATCACAGAGATAACGCACCACGGAGATGTCGTGGGAGATGAAAATGTAGGTCAGACCACGTTCCGCCTGCAGGTCTTTCAGCAGGTTTAAGATTTGCGCCTGAATGGAGATGTCGAGCGCCGAGGTTGGCTCATCAAGCACAATCACATCGGGATCAGAGGAGAGCGCGCGGGCGATGGCGATCCGCTGACGTTGACCACCGGAGAATTCATGGGGATAGCGGTCGAGCACCTCTGGGCGCAAGCCCACTTTGGCGGCAAGATCAGCTGCCAACGCGCGCAATTCGGCTTTCGGGCGTTTGGAAACAGCAAAGACCGGCTCGGTGATCACCCGCCAGACCGGCATGCGCGCATTAAGCGAGCTTTGCGGGTCTTGGAACACAATTTGCACATCATGATCTGCGCCAAAGTTGCGGGTCACTTCCCCTTCTGACGGCTTGCGAATACCCATTAGCACCTGCGCCAAAGTGGATTTGCCACAGCCGGACTCCCCAACAACCCCCAAGGTTTTGCCACGCAAAATCTCGAGGTCAATGCCGTTGAGCGCATGCACATAGCCACGTGGGCGACCGCGCCAATCTTCGCCAAACGGGAAGCGCATGTGGATGTTGGAGAGCGTCATCACGCTATCAGTAGTCATGCGGAGATCTCCTCACGCAGCCAGCAGGCGGCTTGGTGTTTACTGCCAACATCCGTCAGCACGGGGCGCGAGTCACAGGCCGCATGTGCATGGCGACAGCGGGCCTGAAAGGCGCAGCCTTTTGGCGGGTTGACCAGATTGGGCACGGTGCCGGGGATGGAGGCCAGCGGCGCGCCCGGATCCGCGTCTTCTGGCAGGGCTTCGATCAAAGCGGCAGTATAGGGATGCTGCGGATTGCCCAGCACCTTCTGCGCCGGTCCGGATTCCACAACGCGGCCTGCGTACATCACATAGATGCGGTCACAGAACTGACTGATCACGGCCAAATCATGGGAGATAAACAGAACCGAGGCCCCGGTTTGACGGGCTTTGGCGTGCAACAATTGCAGCACCTGCCGTTGCACCGTCACATCCAAGGCGGTGGTGGGTTCATCCGCCACCAGCAGTTTGGGCGAGCAAGCAAAAGCCATGCCAATCAGGATACGCTGCCGCATCCCGCCGGAGAGTTCAAAGGGGTAGCGCCCCAAGATTTCTTCGGCATCGTTGATGCGCATGTCTTTGAGCAACTCGATCGCCCGATCCCGTGCGGCCATGCCGCGCAGATCGGAGTGCAGCTCGATCACCCGCAACATCTGTTTGCCAATGGTCTTGGTGGGGTTCAGCGCGGTTTGCGGCTCCTGAAAGATCATCGCCACATCGCCGCCACGCAGCTTGTTCATCTCGCGCTCAGACATGGTGGCCACGTCCCGGCCCAGGATGCTGATGGTGCCTGCGGATTGGCGGAACGCGCCGGGGGGCAGCAAGCCAAGCGCTGTCATGGCGGTGACCGATTTGGCCGAGCCACTTTCGCCCACAAGGCCAACAATCTCACCCCGCTGCACATCCAAATCCACGCCATTTACGGCATGCACGTCGCCTGAGAAGCCTGGAAACAGAACTTCCAGCCCATCAATTTTTAATACTGGGTCCGCCATATCAGCGTGCCTTCTGTTTGGGATCAAGGATGTCGCGAATGCCGTCACCTAGAAGGTTGAAGGCGGTGGCGGTGATCAAGATGGCAAAGCCGGGGAAGGCCGAGTACCACCACTGGTCCAAGATGTAGTTGCGTCCGGTGGCCACCATCGCGCCCCATTCGGCGGTGGGCTGTTGTGCGCCAAGGCCAATGAAGCTGAGCGCGGAAGCCAAGAGAATGGTGCTGCCAAGGTCCAGCGTTGCCTGCACCATGACCGGAGACAGGATGTTGGGCAGGATATGCCAGCGCAGGATGTGTAATTTGGACGCCTTGAAGGTTTCCGCGGCGGTCACAAAAGACATTTCGCGGATCAGCAGGGTTTGGCCGCGTGAGATACGCACATAGACCGGGATGCGCACCAAGGCGATGGCAATGGCCGCGTTGATCAGGCTTGGGCCAAGCGCGGCGGCAAGCGCCATGATCAGCACCAGAGATGGCACCGAGAGCACCACATCCATCAGACGCATGATCACCACATCAACACGCCCGCCGATCAGGCCGGCAAAAGCGCCCACAAACGTGCCGATGAAACCAGCAACCAGCACCACAAAGAAACCAACAGCCACGGATTGCCGCCCGCCGTAGAGAATGCGGGAATAGAGATCACGGCCAACTTCGTCGGTGCCAAAGAAATGGTCCCAGCTTGGCGCCGCCAGACGGGCGCGCAAGTCGATGGCGTTGGGATCATGGGTGGCAAACACCGGTGCAAAGATCACCAGGAACAGCACGGTCAGCACCACAGCCCCGCCGCCAAGTGTGAGCGGGCTTTTCATGACTTGATACCAGAGGTAACCCCAATCCACCCGCGACAACGCGCGTTTGATTGGGTTCACAGAGACGGTTGCGTCGCTCATCACGAGACCTCCCGGATGCGCGGGTCAACCGCCATATAGATCAGATCAACAGCCAGGTTGATCAGCACGTAGGCCAGCGAGACCACCACTGTGAAACCCATCACCGCCGGGAAATCCAGCGCTTGGATCGAGTTCACCACATAAGCGCCCATGCCGGGCCAGGCAAAGACCGTTTCGGTCAGCACGGCGCCGTAGAGCAGATCACCCAGCGCAAGGCCAAGCACGGTGATCGAAGGGATCATGGCGTTGGGCAGCGCTTCGGTGAAGACCACTTTGAACCGGCTGAGACCGTTGGCTTTGGCCGTTCGAATGTAGTCTTGCTGCAACTCTTCGAGCATCGCAGCGCGCACCTGGCGGGCCACAACACCAAGGTGCACAAAGCCCAAGGTGAAGGCAGGCAGAAGGATGTGTTTGAGGGCCGAACCGAAGGCTTGCAAATCGCCCGCCAGCAGACTGTCGATCATCAGAAAGCCGGTAACGCGGGTTGGCATTTCGAGAGATGGATCAATGCGCCCGCCGCTGGGGAGCCAGCCGAGGTTGCCGTAGAACAGCAGGATCACCAGCAGGCCCAGCCAAAAGGCCGGTGTGGAGATGCCGGTCACGGCAATCACCCGCACAAAGTGGTCGACAGGTTTGTCTTTCCACACCGCAGAGGCCACGCCCAGCGGGATGCCCAAGGCGGTGGCAAAGAACAGCGCGGTGAGAGCCAGTTCCAGCGTGGCGGGGAAGAAAATGCGCAGATCTTCCAACACCGGACGGCGGGTGCGGATCGAGTTGCCAAAGTCGCCTTGGACCACGCCTTCGAGGTAGCGCAGGTACTGGACGGGAAGAGGCTTATCGAGGCCGAGATCCTCGCGGATATTTTGCACAATCTCCGGCGTTGCGCGGTCACCCGCAATCATACGGGCCGGGTCGCCGGGAATGAGGTTTGAGATGGTGAAGGTGATGACCGTCACGCCAAAGAGAACCAGTATCAGGAACATCAATCGGCGGCGGATGACATTTAGGAAGGACATCGGCGCATTTCTTTATTGGCTGAAGTCCCAAGACCACCGCAGCGGTCTTGGGTCATTTGCTTGGGGCTTAGTCGGAGAGTGACATGCCGCCGAAGTTGAAGATATCTTCGAGCATTGGGTTGAAGACAAAGCCTTCGACATCATCACGCACGGCGATGCGGTAGTCTTTCTGGAACAGATAGACGTAGGCCGCTTCGTCGGTCACGATTTCCTGCAGCTCACCATAAAGAGCGGTGCGTTCTGCTGTGTCGGAGCTCACAACCGCTTGCTGCAGCAGGCCGTCAACTTTGTCGTTGGAGTACCAGCTGCGGTTGCCCGCCAGGCCGTGACGATTGCTGTCAAACCAGTAGTTGGTGAACATATAAGGGTCCGCGAAATCCGGGCTCCAGTTGCCAGTGGCAATGCCAAATTCGCCGGAGTCAAAACGCTCACGCATGGTGGCGTTGGCCAGCTTTTCCAGCTTCACGTTCAGGCCCAGCTGGGACAGATACGCTTGGGTTGCAATGGCAATAGGCTCCCACAGTGGGTCACGATCGGAATAGAGGAAAGAGATTTCCTCGCTTGCGCCGCCAGCCACATCGAGGGCCTTTTTCGCAGAGGTCAGATCATAAGAGTACTGGGTCGCGTTTTTGTTCTGACCCCACATGCCTTCTGGGATCGGGCCGTGCATCTGCACACCGTTGCCATCCAGAATGCCGTCGATGATGCCCTGATAGTCCACCGCAGCGGATATCGCGCGACGCACGTCAACATTGTCCAACGGTGCCACTTTGTTGTTCAGGTAGAGGTAAGTCACCTTGAGGCTAGGGTAGTTCTGGACCTCAATACCATCTTTGCTGCCCAGCGCATCAAGCTGATCCACCGGCAGGCTTTCTGCGATGTGAACGTCACCTGCTTCAAGCTTCAGGCGACGTGCCGCGGCTTCTGCAATGATGTCGACGCGAATTTTCTCGATCTCAGGCGTAGCGCCACCGTAGTTCGGGTTTGGCTCCAGCACGAGGCTTTGGCCACGCTCCCAACCGGTCAGCATATAAGCGCCAGATCCAGCGGAATTGGCGGACAGCCATTCGGTGCCGTGATCGTCGCCCTTGCTTTCAACAGCTGGGTTCACAACACCGGCGCCATTGTTGGCCAGCGTGTAGAGGAACGGTGCAAACGGCTGCTCCAATGTGAAGGTCACCTGCATGTCACCGGTGGCTTCGACTTTCATGCCGCCCGGGAACGCTTCGGATGGGCCGCGACCCAGATCCATCAGACGGTTAAAGGAATACTCCACGGCGGCGGCGTCTACTGCTGTGCCGTCGCTAAATGCATTGCCGGAGGCCAGATCAAATGTCCAAACCGTGCCATCATCAGACGCAGACCATTTGCTGGCCAGTTCGCCAACCACGGACGTGAGGCCTTTGCCATCCTCAGACACGTCATAAGCCACCAACCGTTGGTACAGCGGATATGTTACAGTCCAATCATTATTATCCATGGTTTGCGCCGGATCGAGCGTTTGCGGATCAGACGCTTTGGCCACGACCAGCAGATCTGAATCGCCATCCGCCAGTGCTACAGGCGCATTCATCGCCATCCCCACCGTGACGGCTGCTGCGCCAACCACATGGAACCATTGTGAATTTTTCATCTTCGCTGTCCTCCCCAGAACGATGTTTTTGACCTTTGGGTCGAGCCTCTCTGAGGGGTCTTCCCCAGCGGCAAGTAGGCAGACCCTCTATGGTATTGCCATAACAGTCAACACCGTTATGGTACGTGCATACCGATTATTTTTTGATATGGTCCTCCCATTGGGGAGAAGTTCGGGCAGAAGGGTCTGAGAATGGGCGTGAATATTTCGGAGGCAATTGCCAATGCAAACCAGTCGTTTACCAAGCTGGAACAACGCGTTGCCACCTACCTGAGCAGCCGGCCGGAAGCGGTGGCGTTGGAAACCAGCGCGGAAATAGCTGAAAAGTTACAAGTCAGTCCGATGACGGTAAGCCGGTTTTTTAGGAAACTTGGGTTTAACAATCTCAACGAGCTGCGGGCTGATGCGCGACGCGATCTTTATGGGCCAACCTCAGCGCGAATCGGCAGCCGGTTCAAAAGCTTCAAACAGGCCAGTCAAACCCGCGACGCGACCCAGGACCACGCGATTGCCAACGCCGCTATCCGCACGGCTTTGGATCTGCGCGAAACCGAACGCTGGCAGCAAGCAGTGCAGTATGTGGCGCATTCTGAGAGCGTGATGGCCGCAGGGTTTCAGGTGATGCAATATCTGGCCAATGGTTTTGCCATGCGGCTGAAGTATCTGCGCTCCAACGTGGTCTTTCTGGATGGCACTGACGGAGTCTATGCCGAAGTTTTCGGGGATGAATCCGAGACCAAAACGTTGATCCTGATCGATACATTTCGGTACGGCAATCACGGGCCAATCTTGGCCAACGCTGCGCAAGAACGTGGATTTAAGGTGATCCTGTTTTGCGACGAATTCTGCGATTGGGGCACAGGGCTGAGCGATGTGATGCTGCCCTACCCCAACGAAGGTCACATGTTTCTGCCGTTCCCAACAGGCATCCATTTTGGCCTAAACCTGATGTTTCAGGATGTGGTCACTGAGCTTGGTGACAAGGCACGTGACAAGGTCGAGCGCATCGCCATATCACAAGATCTGTTTGGGAATTTCTTGCCGGAATAGAGTGACTTAGACAAGGCGACCATTGCGCAGTTCCAGGCTATCCGGCGCCAAGGCCTCGCGGAAAGCTGGGGCATGGCTGACCAACAGAATGGCCTGTGGCAGACCCAGCAATATGTCGAGCAGCCGGGTTTCATTTTCTGTGTCCAGCGCGTTGGTTGGCTCATCCAGCAGCAGAGCTTCGGGCTCCATCGCCAAGACCGTTGCCAACGTCACAAGCCGTTTTTCTCCACCGGACAGCTTATGGGTGATACGGTCCCGCAGGTGCATCAGACTCAGATCCGTCAACACCTTGTCCACAATGGCCAAAGCCTCCGCCTTGCTACGTCCCAAATTGAGCGGCCCAAAGGCAATATCCTCGGCCACGGTCGGACAAAACAGTTGATCATCCGGATCTTGAAACACCAAACCAATGCGTCGCCGAACCTCATGGAAATCCACCTCTACACGCCGCTCTTTGCCAAAGACGGTTACGCGGCCTGCGCTTGGAGCTTGTAACCCAAGAGCGATATGAAACAGCGTGGATTTGCCAGCCCCGTTAGGGCCCGCGATGGAAAGCCGCTGCCCAGCCTCCAGCTGCAAAGACGCCCCATCCAACACCGGCGCATGACCAGGGTAGGCAAAGTGGATATCTTCGAGTTTGAGGATTGTCATAGAAAATCCAACATTAGCAAGCTGATGCACACCAAAGAAAACAGCACCGCAAACACATAGTCACGCCGGGTCATGCAGAAATCTTGTAGCAGCATGAGACGCCCAGAAAAGCCCCGACATTTCATCGCGCCCAAGATCCGCTCTGACCGTTCGATCGCGCGGACCAACATCATGCCCACCAAATACCCAAAGCTGCGATAGGTGTGCCAATTGGTGCTTGGTCGGAACCCACGGATCTTCATAGCGCTGCGCAGGCGCAAATATTCCTCACGCAGCACTTCAATGTAGCGGATGGTGAACATCAACAGATGCACCAGAACCTCTGGGCAGCGCAGTTTGTGCAGCGCATGGCCTAGTGTGACCGGCTCCATTGTGCCCACCAGCACCATAAGCGAAAGGATCACCGCGTTGGCGGTCAGCGCGATCTCAATGGCCTTCCACAACCCCTGCCAGCTCGCCGGGAACCCAAACACAGTGAACATGGCTTCGCCTGGCATCGAGAAAGGCAGAAGTACCAGCATAAAGATAATGAAGCTGTCCATCATCGCCATACGTTTAAGCGTGCGGCGGATGGGCAAGCGCGATAGCAGCAGCAGACCAATCGACGTTGATAGAGCAGAAATCAGCGCCGGAATGGTGGCCAAAGCGACGGTCACAATGGCAAAGAGGCAGGCCATCACAATACGAATGCGGGGGTCTAAATCCCCGATCACACCATAAGGCGCGTCACTTGTTGCCTCGGCCAGAGTTTTGGCCTGGGGTTCCAGCGCATGTGCCATCAAGCGGACATTTTCTTACGTGCCGCGATGTAGAAGCCAATACCAAACAAACCGATGATGTAGCCAATGCCGCCCAATATACCCTGCATGTCGTTTTTCTCACGGTAAGCGGCGATCTCGCGGCGCAGCGGGCGGAGTTCGTCACGCACAGCTTGGGCAATGGTTTGGCGTTCCTCATCGGACAGGGAGGCAACGGTCACAATGGCGGTGCCATCGGTTGGAGAGACGACATCCGGCGCGTGCTCAACCTCAGCAGCGACACCCAAAATCTCAGCCACCTCCTCTGCGGGCATAATCACCTTGGCCACATGCCCTGCACCCAAATCTGCGGTGAATGTATGCGCCACAGGGTTGGTTGGTTTGTAGAGAAAAAATCCATCCGCATCGGTGATGGTGCGCCCAAGTTCGGTACCATCAGGGCCATAAACGATGACGTCTTGATCCACGGCCATATCACCGTTGGAGAAACCAAGTTCCCCTTCGATGGCATCCCCGGCGGGAAAAACGCCAGCAATCACCTTATGCGCCAAGGCCGGGAGCGGCACAAAAACGAGACTTACAATGAGGATCAGATGTTTCATGCTGGCGATCCTCTCAAAAACAACTCTGGTTTCACCCTACGCGCCAAAAGCACTGCAAAGCCAGTGAGCACAGCTTCGATGACCATGACCGGGATATGGGCAAAGAACACAAGTTTGGCAGCTGGCAGGAACGCATCACCAGACAGCGCCAAGGACAGGGCAACAAAAGCCGTTGTAGCGGCAATCGAAAACGCCCCACCGATGCCACCCCAAATAGCGCCTTGCACCGGGGAGCCGCGCCCGATCATGCGGCCAAAAATCATCCAGGCCAACACCGCAGGCAGGGCTATGTTTACGGTGTTGACGCCAAGCACGGTCAATCCGCCAAAGCCAAAAAACACAGCTTGCAACAGCAGACCAACAAACAACGCAGGAAAGGCGGCCCAACCAAGCAAAAGCCCGGCCAGACCGTTTAGTATCAAATGTACAGAAGACGGGCCAATTGGCACATGGATCAGCGAGGCGACAAAAAAGCTGGCTGACAACACACCCGCTGTGGGAATGCGGTCCAGATCCAGCGATTTGAGGCCCACCGCAATCCCACCTGCAGCGGCAATTGCGCCGCCGATCACAACAGGGTTGGACAAGGCTCCGTCAACAATGTGCATGCGGGCTTACTCCAGATCCCAAGCGCGGATCCAAATCACCGCGTCTTGGCTGAGCTCTTTGCCGTCGTGTTCAGTGGCTGGACCAGAACCCAAAGCAGCAAAGCCCCAATAGCCAGCTTTTGGCACCCCAAAAGTGAAATAGCCGTTGTCATCAGAAATCGCCACCAGCGCACCACCAGGCAGAGGTGACGCCGTAACGGCTTTGGCACCGGTGCCACTCATATCTGGCGCAGAGGCAATGTACTCAATCTCAATCTCCGCCCCCGCAACCGGCTGGCCTTCGCGCAACACGCGTCCTGTGAAGGTGGAGCCGGCAATGATGTTGTAGGGCTTGTTCAGGGGCAGAATTTCGGTGGCCAAACCTTGTGGCTGATCCCAATCGGTGGGCAACTCATTGCGGTTCAGATAGGCCTTGGTGATCTGCTGAATGTAGATGTCTTCAGATTCTTCGTAATACGGCGCTGGCACAGTCACCAACACATAGTCACCGGAACGTTTCACCGGCACGGAGCCGATGAAAGCTTTGGCGCTGTTATCAGGACCGTCAAAGGTGGTCTCTTTCAGCGTATCCATTAGGTCGGTTTTTTCGCCGTTGTGAATCACGTAGAACTCTTCCGGCTTTTCCAGCGTCATCACATGCCCGGCTTCAAACGGGTGCCAGAAAACCAACTTAACCGGCACATCACCGGGACGTGCAATCATGGTGTCTTCGGTGTATTCTAACAGGAAATGCGCCTGTGCCATCGCGGGCAGAGCCAGAACAGCGGCGGCCGCCAAAAGCAGTTTTTTCATACATTTCGTCCTTATCACGTCGCGCCCTCCCCGGCGCATTTGTCTTGTGACTTTGAGGAGCTTGGGACCGGTTGCCTAAATGGACAAACGACTCCAGCGCACTCCCCGTCGCCGATGTTGATCGCCCTTTCCAAAGGCGCATGTCCGGCAGGTCTCCTGACTTGCGGGTCAAAGCACTGTGCTGGCCTTCCCGGATATCCCAGTGGCATGATCAGCTGTGCTCGCCGCTTACAGTTGCGGGGGCAGTTGCAGAGTTGGCGCCCCAAGCGCCGCACTGCATTCCCTATTGCTTCCGGAGGATTCCCCGGAACCGAACATGGCGTGTTCTTGCCAGAACATAGAGGAAGCGGTCAACATCCGATTGCGACTACGAATGAAGCTGCCTCAAATTAGCTCCGATTTGGGAAAGATGTTTCGACCCTGAACGAGAGAGCTTACTAGCGCCCGCGTGATGGTCTGTTGTCTGGCTCACGTGAAGATACGGAGACAGAAAATGCGCGACAAGCCAGTCGCTTGGTGCCCCAGTTCGAAGCAACCTTAGGCATGCCGGAGAGAGAAGCAGGCCTTTAGCGCGTTCACCAAGCTGTGGCGTCGATATCTGCGAAACGGAGCGAGTCCAGCCTAAGAACTCAGTGGACAATGCAGTATGGAACACTCGGGTGCTGGAATTTAATATTGTTTGGATTCTTCAAAATCACCCGCGGCTTACTGGCCCACAGCTTTCACGGACAACCAAGTCGCCGTGCATCATTTCCTCCTGGATCCCCAGCCCTTTCCCCTCGAGCTTATCCAGTAGGATCGACATCGCCTGCGCGCCAATCATGGTACGGGGCTGTCGGATGGTGGTCAGCGCCGGAGTGATATTGCTTGCGAATGGGATGTCGTCAAAGCCAATGACGGAAAAGTCCCGCGGCACATCAAATCCGCGCAATCGCAGCGCCGCAATCACACCGATTGCGGTGTTGTCGTTAAAGCAGAAAAACGCGGTCGGCACGGTGTCTTTGATAAACAGCCGCTCCACTGCGGCCCGCCCGCCTTCGCTGGAACCATCCCCCTCCATGCGCCAATCCGCCAGCTTTTCTGCGCATTCGGCGAGGCCCAGTCGATACCCCTCATGGCGCCGTTCCGACAAGATATCCCCCACGCCACCGCTGACAAACACAATCCGACGGTGCCCTAGAGAAACCAGATATTCGGTTGCCATTTTCGAAGCGGCAACATCGTCCACACCAACAAAGCTGCTTTCCGTTGCCTCCAAAGGTCGCCCAACCGCAACCGAAGGCGGCAACCTGATGTTCGCGTTATTTTCCGGCGCGCCGGCAACCGGCTCATGTCCCGTCAACAGGACCAGACCATCGGCCACCCCTGTCGCGAGAAAACGCATGTGGTTCTCTTCAAGTGAAATTGCACCTTCAGTGTTGCCGATGAGGACGCCATAGCCCCGTGCGTGTGCTTCTTTCTCCAGTCCAATCAGGATGCCTGGAAAATTCGGGTCGGCAATGGAGGGAGTTAGCACCATAACCATTTTTGAGCGCTGCATGCGCAGGTTCTGGGCCATCACATTGGCGGTGTAGCCGGTGCGCGCTATGGCGTTGGTCACTTTCTTGCGCGTACTTTCTGCAACCTTCTCCGGGTTCCGAATCGCGCGACTCACCGTAGCGATGGACACGCCGGCAAGCTTTGCGACGTCTTCAATAGTGGCAGATTTTTTCGGCTGACTTGACACGTTTGATGCGCCTGTTGGGTTTGATTTTTGTTTATGTGCGCGAGGCGGTTAGTGGCCTTATAGCCGCATCACGGCATGCTGAAAAGGTTTACACAGCCAAATGTAAAGGTTTACACAGCCAATGAAAACGTTTACATATCTCGACCAGCGACCTCAAATTGTGAGGGATAGAGTTCAGGGAGGGGACGACGTGCCGGATGGCCAGACTATAGGTGCGCCGATTTTGTCGGCAGACGGGATCAGTAAGTCGTTCGGCTCAGTCCCGGTCTTGTTCAGCGTGAGCATGGATATTCGTGCCGGCGAAGTTCACGCGTTGATCGGAGAAAACGGAGCGGGGAAGTCCACGCTTATGAAAATCCTGTCTGGGTTCCTTCAACCAACATCCGGACACATTCGCGTCGATGGCAGCGACAAAGAATTGCCGGGCAACGGCTTGTCTGAAGCGCTTGGAATTGTTCTCATCCATCAGGAACTCAATTTGGCCGAGCAGATGACCGTAGAAGAGAACGTCTTCCTGGGGCGTGAACTTCGCAATCGGGGAGTTCTGGACCGCACAGCAATGCGCGCTACGGTACAGAGCTACTTAGACGATATTGGATTGGGTATTTCTCCTGAAAACCGCATTTCCGATCTGTCCATTGCGCAAAAACAGATGGTAGAGATCGTCAAAGCGATGAGTCGAGACGCGCGTGTCCTGATCATGGATGAACCCACAGCTGTCTTAACTGAGGCTGAGACTGAGCTCTTCTTTGCGCAGGTTCGTCGGTTGAAAGCGCGCGGCACAGCAATTGTGTTTGTCTCTCACAAATTGGCTGAGGTTAGCGCGATATCTGATCAAGTAACGGTGCTTCGCGACGGTCAGTGGATTGGCACACAGGCCACCAAAGATGTCACACCCGATACAATGGCGCAGATGATGGTGGGACGAGAGCTCAGCGACCTCTACCCCCCGATGAATGAAGTGGATGTGGATGCAGATCACGTGCTGGACGTGCGCGATCTGGTGGCGCCCGGTGTGAACAATGTCAGCTTTGGCCTTCGGAAAGGGGAAATCCTTGGGTTTTCTGGGCTTGTTGGTGCCGGGCGTACAGCCGTGTTTGAAGCGATTTGCGGCCTCACGCCTCGTGAGAGCGGGACAATTGCATTTGATGGTGCCGCGGCCGATTTCGGTACCGTTGCAGCGGCGCGGGATGCCGGGATTGTCTATCTCACCAAAGATCGCAAAGAGAAAGGGCTCTTACTAGGTCAAAAGATGCGACCAAACCTTTCCCTCTTTGCTTTGCCGAAGTTTATCAAAGGCTTGAGCGTTGACCGCGCCGCGGAGGAAGCCGCACTTGAGCGGGCAATTCGTCGCTTTGACATTCGGGCACGCGATCCAAATGTGAACGTTGGTGACCTGTCTGGCGGCAACCAGCAAAAACTGTTGTTAGCCAAGGTCATGGAATGCGATCCACGCGTATTGATCATCGACGAGCCGACCCGCGGCATCGATGTGGGAACCAAACAGCAGATTTACCATTTCATCGCCGCTATTGCTGCTGAAGGGGTCTCCGTGATCGTGGTTTCCTCCGAAATGCCTGAAATCATTGGCCTGTGTCACCGTGTGGTGGTGATGCGCGAAGGCAAAATCGCCGGCGTCGTGACCGGCGATCACATCAACGAATCCGAAATCGTGCGCTACGCCGCAGGACTGAAGCGGGAGCACCAGCAATGACCGAGACTACCATGAGTACCGCCAAACCTTCTATTCTACGCGGCTTTGACCTCAAAGCTGCCGGTCCTGCAATCGCACTCTTATTGCTATGCCTGATTGGATTTTTGTTAAACCCAGCCTTCTTAAGCGAAGGCAATATCACCAACCTGCTAACCCGCTCTGCCTTCATTGGTATAATCGCGGTGGGTGCGACTTTTGTCATTACCGCAGGTGGGATCGACCTCTCCGTCGGCTCGATGGCTGCGGTGATCGCCGGGGTCATGATCATTGTGATGAACGGGGCTGTTGAGACCTTCGGCACCGGAATTACCACCGTGCTGATCGGCTGTGGATGCTCCATTATTCTTGGCTTGGGCGCGGGGTTGGTGAACGGGCTTTTGACCACAAAAGGAAAAATCGAAGCGTTCATCGTTACACTCGGTACCATGGGCATTTACCGCTCCCTGGTGACCTATTTTGCAGATGGCGGCACGCTCTCACTGAACTACGACATTCGCGGCGTCTATCGCCCAGTGTATTATGAAAGCTTTGGCGGCCTGCCAATTCCAGTTTGGGTGTTTATTGTTGTGTCAATTGCAGGCTGGTTCCTGATGAACCGCACTGCCTTTGGCCGCTATTGCACCGCGATCGGCTCCAATGAAAGCGTCGCCAAATATTCTGCGATCAAGGTGGATCGCGTAAAAACCCTCACCTATGTGATCCAGGGGCTTTGCGTGTCTCTCGCCACCATCATCTATGTGCCACGATTGGGCTCCGCATCGTCCTCGACTGGCGTGCTCTGGGAACTTGAGGCGATTGCGGCGGTGATCATTGGCGGCACAGTTCTCAAAGGGGGCTACGGGCGGATTGGAGGCACCATTTTGGGCGCGCTGATCCTAACCACCATCGGCAATATTCTGAACTTCACAGATATGATCTCCAATTATCTGAACGGGACCATGCAGGGCCTCATCATCATCGTGGCCGTCTGGCTGCAACGCGGAGATTGGGGCCGCAACAAGTCGACCGACTAAAGGCCGACAGACAACACACGAAGAATTTCACGCAATGTGCTGCGCGAAAGAACCGGGCGTCACCGGAGAGGAGAGGTGCGTCCAAATCACAAGGAACTCAAAGGACTTTTAGGGAGGAAAACATGAAGACCTTTACCAAAATCGGGGCGCTGGCCACCGTGGCAACCATCGCCCTCACCGGCTGGGTAAGCGCCGAAACCATCAAGATTGGGGTGAGCTACCCCACGCCAACTCACGCTTGGGCGGCAGGAATGAACTGGCACGCAGAACAGGCAGAAAAGCGTCTAGAAGCACTCTATCCAGATGTGGATCTGGTACTGGTCAACTCCCCAGATCCCAGCGCCCAAGCGAGCGCCTTGGAGGATTTGGTCTCGGTCCATGGCATCGACGCCCTTGTGGTGCTGCCATTCGAATCCGAGCCGCTGACAGATCCGGTGCTGAACGTGAAGAAATCCGGCGCCCTCATCACTGTGGTCGATCGTGGTCTGAGCCAGCCAGGCATTGAAGACATCTATGTGGCCGGCAACAACCCAGAACTGGGGCGAGTATCTGCGGAATACATGATGGGGCGTCTGAAAGACGGCGACAACATCGTGGTCCTGCGCGGCATCCCAACGCTGATCGACAATGAGCGGTTTGACGCCTTCATGGGAGAAATCAAAGGTTCCGGAATCAATGTTCTGGACCACAAGCATGCCAATTGGAACCGCGACGATGGCTTTGAAGTGATGCAGGACTTCCTGTCCCGCTTCCCTGATATTGATGCGGTTTGGGCGCAGGATGACGACATCGCCATTGGGGTTGTCGCGGCGTTGAAACAAGCGGGGCGAGACGGTGATGGCATGTTTGTCGTGGGTGGTGCTGGTATGAAAGAGACCATCAAGGGCATCATGGACGGCAACGAGCTGGTGCCAGTGGATGTACTCTACCCGCCATCGATGATTGCCACTGCAATGGATGTCACAGTGGCAGCGTTCAAATCCAACGGTCCTGTGGCGGGTCGCTACATTCTGGGCGCCACGCTGATCACTCCTGAGAACGCAGCGTCCTTCTATTTCCCGGACTCGCCTTTCTAAAGCGCCATTCGGGTACCCGAGAAGAGGCCCTTTCTCCCAAGGGGCCTCTTCTTCAAACAGGAGAAAAACCATGCAGACGATCAAAGGTCCCGCATTGTTTCTGGCGCAATTTGCCGGCGACGAAGCCCCCTTCAATTCCTGGGACAGCATCACCAAATGGGCCGCTGATTGTGGCTATAAGGGGGTACAGGTTCCAAGTTGGGATGGACGTCTTTTTGATCTTGCCCGCGCCGCCAGCTCGCAGAGTTACTGCGAGGAATTGGTTGGTGTGGCGCGTCAAAACGGCGTTGAAATCACCGAGTTATCCACACATTTACAGGGCCAGTTGGTCGCTGTGCATCCGGCTTACGACGAAGCCTTTGATGGTTTTGCCGCACCAGAAGTGCGGGGCAATCCAAGGGCGCGGCAAGCCTGGGCAGTGGAGCAAGTAAAGCTTGCCGTGACCGCAAGCTACAATCTTGGCATCAAGTCACATGCGACGTTCTCTGGGGCATTGGCTTGGCCTTACATCTATCCTTGGCCACAGCGCCCACCCGGACTTGTAGATACAGCGTTTGACGAGCTGGCAAAACGCTGGCGCCCCATTTTGGATCACGCCGATCAAATGGGTGTGGACATTTGTTATGAAATTCACCCTGGAGAAGACCTGCATGATGGCGTGACGTTTGAGATGTTCCTTGAACGGGTCAACAATCACACGCGCTGCAACATGCTTTACGACCCGAGCCATTTTGTATTGCAGTGTTTGGATTATGTTGGCCATATCGACGATTACGCAGAGCGCATCAAGATGTTCCATGTCAAAGATGCTGAGTTCAATCCAACCTCGAAGCAAGGTGTCTATGGCGGCTATCAGAGCTGGGTCGATCGCGCAGGTCGGTTCCGCAGTTTGGGTGACGGTCAGGTCGATTTTCGCAAAGTCTTCAGCAAAATGACGGCCAACAATTTCGATGGTTGGGCTGTGGTGGAGTGGGAATGTTGCCTAAAACACCCAGAAGATGGCGCACGCGAAGGCGCGGCCTTTGTGCGTGATCATATCATTCGCGTAACCGAAACTGCCTTTGATGATTTTGCCGATGGCGGTGCCGATGACGACGCGAACGATCGCATGCTGGGGATAATGAGATGAGTAAATATCAAAGACCCATTCGCCTAGGGATGGTTGGCGGCGGTAACGACGCGTTTATCGGTGCTGTGCACCGAATTGCGGCCCGGATTGATGGACAGTATCACTTGATTGCAGGGGCACTGTCCTCGACTCCAGAGAAGGCGCAAGCATCAGGGAAAGCTCTTGGCCTAAAAGAAGACCGAACCTACGATGACTTTAAGGCGATGGCGATCCGGGAAGCACGGCTAAAAGATGGTATTGAGGCAGTCGCAATTGTAACGCCCAATCACATGCATATGGCGGCGGCACGCGAGTTCTTGAAGCGGGGTATTCACGTCATCTGCGACAAGCCGCTAACGTCAAACTTAGCAGACGCGCGTACAATGGCGCAGGCAGTTGAGAAATCAAAGGCGTTGTTCATTCTGACGCACAACTACACGGGCTACCCGCTCATCCGTCAGATGCGAGATATGGTGACCAATGGTGATCTCGGAGAGGTCCGCATTGTGCAAGTGGAATACTCGCAGGACTGGCTCACCGAAGCGCAGCCTGAAGACAACAAACAAGCGGGATGGCGGACCGACCCCAAGCGCGCAGGCGCAGGCGGGTCTACCGGTGATATCGGCACCCATGCGTTCAATTTGGCTTGTTTCGTCACTGGCCTGACACCCAAAAGCCTGTGCGCGGACCTTCAGAGCTTTGTTGATGGGCGGCAGGTCGATGACAACGCACATGTCATGTTGCGTTTCGTTGAAGGTGCTCGAGGGATGTTGTGGTGTTCGCAGGTTGCGCCTGGAAATGAAAACGCCCTGAGGCTCAGGATCTATGGCTCAAAGGGCGGGATCGAATGGGACCAAGAAAACCCCAATGTGATGCGCTATACCCCATTTGGCAAACCAACCGAGCTGCGCACCCGAGCAGGTGCAGGCTTCGCGGGGCAGCCAGAGCATCTTGTGCGTACGCCGGGTGGTCACCCAGAAGGGTATCTGGAAGGGTTTGCCAATATCTATGCGGAGGCCGCGATCGCGATCCGTGACACACAATCCGAGCGCAGCGCCAAAAGTGAAACTCTGTTGCCGGGACTGCAAGAAGGACTGATGGGAATGAAATTCATTGACGCCTGTGTTCGCAGCTCCACGCGTGATGCGGCCTGGATATCGCTCACCTAGAGATTTGTGCGGTTTAAGGGCAATCCCGCCGAAATCTGGTGGTGTATTGAAGTAGAATTTTCTCGAAGATGAGAGGGGATTCTGATGAAGAAATCGAAATACAGCGACACTCAGAACATGAGTATTTTGAAGCAGCCCGAAGGCGGTGTGACCGTTGCTGATCTATGCGGCGAGCATGGGATGAGTTCAGCGAGCTTTTACATATGGCGCTCTCAGTATGGCGGCATGGACGCTATGCCTCATGGCACGCATGACAGAGCTCGACGATGAGAAAAGGCAGCTCAAGCGTATGTATGCTGAGATGAGCATGCAAATTGATTTACTGAAGGGAGCTTTGGAAAAACGTGGTAAGGCCGCCTCAGCGCAAGGGGATGGCCGAATGAGCGGTTCGGCACCGATCCGCCAGTATTGCTTTGGCTTGCCGAGCGGTCACTATCAGCGAGACCAGTTACGTGTATCTGCCGAAGCTCAGTGATGAGGATGAGTTGATCGCAGGTTGGCTGATCACGCTGAAAAATATGACAATACCTGGGGCTTTGGCTTGTGCTCTTCACTAACCGATAGGGTTATGCACAGCATGATCCCGAGAGGTTGTTTCTGCGCAACGTGCAGGGATAGGGCTGGAACCACAAGCGCGTCTATCCATTGGCTGGCAGGCGATTGCAAAGCAATCTGCCGAGAGGCGGATCTACTACGAGCTGGAGTTGAATCTGCGCCCTTTTCGAGAAATTGCATTTGCAATGCTCTGCCAGGTGACAATCAAAATTTCATAACGCGCCTTTGCGATATCGATCGCCACCATAATGGGCAGCAGCTCATACTGTGCAATACTGTTGTTGGTCATAGTTGGTCGCCTTTGTAGTGTGACTTGAGCAAAACCACTGTAGGACCTGAGGCACGGCTGTGGCCATCTGCTTCGCTACACGAAGACTACGCACTACGCAGGTGCTCAAAGCCTCTCAATCAATGACATTCCCAAGGTGTTACGACCCCGAATATGTCAGTGGGAGTCTGATGGCCCGGGCAGAAAAGCAAGGCGTTCGGCTCGAATACAACAGCCGTGAAAGCCACAGCAGAATACAGATATCGAACGCTACAAGCGCGCTGTTCGCGGCGAGTGGCTCGGACAATATATCTTTGAAACCATCGAGGAGTCCCAGGAACAGACGACTGAATGGCTCTGGACTTACGCCAATGAGCGCCCCAACATGGGCCTTGGCGGTGTGACACCCGCTATGAAACTGAAAGCAGCTTAGATTCTACTTTTCGACCCCATTTAAAATGGGGGATTACAGTTCCGTAGAGCGTCCACCGGAGTTTTACGAACGCCGAAGCGCACCCTTGGGTGGCTGTTAAGTCACTGATCTGTCTAATTAGTGTTGGTTGCGGGAGTAGGATTTGAACCTACGACCTTCAGGTTATGAGCCTGACGAGCTACCGGGCTGCTCCATCCCGCGACGCTTTATGTTGGCCTACCGCCCGGAGGGCTACTTGAGGCCTACTTGATCTCTTTACCGGTTGGTTTTTGAGATCTGTCGCCCTTCAGGACGTATTGAGTGTACTGAAGGTATTTTTGTTATCGTCTTGAGAGATACGTGAGGTCGTTTAATAGGTTTGGCGATGACCTACTCTCCCACACCTTAAGATGCAGTACCATCGGCGCTACGGTGCTTAACTTCCGGGTTCGGGATGGGACCGGGTGTTTCACTCGCGCTATGATCACCAAACCGAGTAAACGGCCTCATGATATTTGTGCTACCGGCCGGGGGGCTACTTGAGCACCCTGGTTGGTTTCACTTGATATCGTTGGTGTCCAAGTCATGTACGACTGTATTGTGTTGTGTGTATGCTTTTGATGTGTCTGGTAAAAGTCTGTCTTTTACTGGATCAAATCAAGCCTATCGGACCATTAGTACCAGTCAACTGAATGCGTTACCGCACTTACATCTCTGGCCTATCGACGAGGTGGTCTACCTCGGTCCTCAGGGATACCTTGTTTTGAGGGGGGCTTCCCGCTTAGATGCCTTCAGCGGTTATCCTGTCCGATCATAGCTACCCAGCAC
>UNRJ01000007.1 GCA_900537125.1 Rhodobacteraceae bacterium Alg238-R152
CATGAGCGTTTTGAGAAGACATACTTTTCCGACTACAAAAACTACTACTTTGCTGGCGACGGCTGTAAGCGCGACGCAGATGGCGACTACTGGATCACCGGCCGCGTGGACGATGTGATCAACGTGTCCGGTCACCGCATGGGCACCGCTGAGGTCGAAAGCGCGCTGGTGGCACATGCTGCCGTGGCGGAGGCCGCGGTGGTGGGCTATCCACATGACATCAAAGGTCAGGGCATCTACTGCTACGTGACCCTGATGAACGATCAGGAGCCGTCAGACGAGCTGCGCAAGGAGCTGCGCACCTGGGTGCGGACCGAGATTGGCCCGATTGCCAGCCCGGATCTGATCCAATGGGCGCCAGGCCTGCCCAAAACCCGCTCCGGCAAAATCATGCGCCGCATCCTGCGCAAAATTGCTGAAAACGACTACGGCGCATTGGGGGATACATCCACGCTGGCTGATCCGTCGGTGGTGGATGATCTGATCGAACACCGGATGAACAAAGGGTAAGCGGATGTTGGATTCAGTAAAAACAAACGCGCCTGTCTTGATCTTACTTGGCCCCCCTGGGGCCGGCAAAGGCACGCAGGCACGCATGCTGGAGAACCGGTTTGGTTTGGTGCAGCTGTCCACCGGTGATTTGTTGCGGGCAGCGGTTGCCGCAGGCACGAAGGCTGGTTTGGCAGCGCGTGCGGTGATGGATGCCGGTGATTTGGTCTCTGATGAAATTGTGATTGCCATCCTGCGGGATCGTTTGAAAGATGCGGATTGCGCCAAAGGGGTGATCCTCGACGGGTTCCCACGCACCGGTGCGCAAGCTGAAGCGCTGGATGCATTGCTGGCAGACAGTGGTCAGTGCATCAATGCCGCGATCAGCCTTGAGGTGCAAGATGACGCCATGGTGAGCCGGATTTCTGGCCGCTACACCTGTGGTGATTGTGGAGAAGGCTACCACGACAGTTTCAAACAACCAGCCAAAGGCGGCGTGTGTGATCAGTGTGGAGGCACTGATTTCAAACGCCGTGCGGATGACAACGCGGAAACTGTAGCCAGCCGGCTAAAAGCCTACCACGCACAGACCGCACCGCTCATTGACTACTACGAGGGCAAAGGTGCGCTGAAGAAAGTGGATGCGATGGGTGCAATTGACACCATCGCCAAAGAACTGAGCGCGATCGTTTCTGAAACGACCGCATGAGGGAAAGCACTTGCGCGTCTTTTCAGGGGGCGTGGGTGTTGAGGAACGGAACCGAGAGGGAGGAGACATAAATGTCTGACAACTCATCCAACGACGCATATTGGAAAGCCAATGTGCGCATCATTTTGATCAGCCTTGTGATTTGGGCGCTGGTCTCTTTTGGGTTTGGCATTCTGCTGCGCCCAATGCTTGCGGGAATCTCCGTAGGCGGGTCTGACCTGGGCTTCTGGTTTGCCCAGCAAGGGTCGATCCTGGTCTTTCTGGCGCTGATTTTTAACTACGCCTGGCAGATGAACAAACTCGACGTCGCGCACGGCGTGGACGAAGAATAAGAGGGATCTGAGGGACAATGAGCCAATTTGCAATTAACCTGATGTTTGTGGGCGCGTCATTCGCGCTTTACATCGGTATCGCGATCTGGGCCCGCGCTGGGTCCACATCTGAATTTTACGCCGCGGGTCGCGGCGTTCACCCGGTCACCAATGGTATGGCGACAGCAGCGGACTGGATGTCTGCGGCCTCGTTTATTTCCATGGCGGGCCTTATCGCCTTTACAGGCTATGACAACTCTTCCTTCCTGATGGGCTGGACTGGTGGCTATGTGCTGCTTGCGCTGCTGCTTGCGCCTTACTTGCGTAAGTTTGGTAAGTTCACCGTGTCGGAATTCATCGGGGACCGCTTCTACAGCCAGACCGCCCGCATCGTGGCGGTTGTCTGTTTGATCGTGGCCTCCACCACCTACGTGATTGGTCAGATGACTGGTGTGGGCGTGGCCTTTGGCCGCTTCCTGGAGATTTCCAACACCGCAGGTCTTTTGATCGGTGCTTGTGTGGTTTTTGCCTATGCTGTTTTTGGTGGCATGAAAGGTGTAACCTACACGCAGGTGGCGCAGTATTGTGTGTTGATCACCGCCTACACAATTCCGGCGATCTTTATCTCACTGCAGCTGACCGGCAATCCAATCCCGGCGCTGGGTCTGTTTGGTGACCATGTGGCCTCTGGTGAGCCTCTGCTGTCCAAGCTGGACGCGGTTGTGACCGAGCTTGGCTTCAAGGAATACACGGCACACCACGCCGACACGCTGAACATGGTGCTCTTCACCCTGTCTTTGATGATCGGTACTGCGGGCCTGCCACACGTCATCATGCGTTTCTTCACTGTGCCTAAAGTATCCGACGCCCGTTGGTCCGCTGGTTGGGCGCTGGTGTTCATTGCACTGCTGTATCTGACTGCTCCGGCTGTTGGTGCGATGGCGCGTTTGAACATCTCTGAGCTGATGTGGCCCAACGGCGGCATCTCTGGTGAAGCTGTGACCACGCAGCAGATCGAGAACGAAGCAGAGTATGACTGGATGGCCACTTGGCAGAAAACCGGTCTTCTGGATTGGGAAGATAAGAACGGCGACGGCAAGATCCAGTTCTACAACGACAAGAACGCGGATCTTCAGGCGATGGCGGCGGAAAAAGGCTGGGAAGGCAACGAGCTGACCAAGTTTAACCGTGACATCCTGGTGCTGGCGAACCCAGAAATCGCAAACCTGCCATCTTGGGTGATTGGTCTTGTGGCTGCGGGTGGTTTGGCGGCGGCGCTGTCAACGGCTGCGGGTCTGCTACTGGCGATCTCTTCGGCTGTGTCTCACGACCTGATCAAAGGGGCGATCAATCCGAGCATCTCCGAGAAGAACGAACTTCTGTCTGCACGGATTGCAATGGGTGTGGCGATTGCTGTGGCAACCTGGTTGGGCCTGAACCCTCCTGGCTTTGCGGCGCAAACCGTGGCTTTGGCCTTTGGTCTGGCAGCGGCGTCGATCTTCCCGGCGTTGATGATGGGGATCTTCTCCACCAAAGTGAACAACGTTGGCGCCGTGTCTGGCATGCTGGCAGGTCTGACCGTGACCTTGGTCTACATCTTCCTGCACAAAGGCTGGCTGTTCATCCCAGGCACCAACTCCTTCACCGATGCTGACCCACTTTTGGGTACGATTAAATCGACCAGCTTCGGTGCCATTGGTGCGGCTGTGAACTTTGCAGTGGCCTACACTGTATCCGGTATGACCAAGCCAACTCCGCAAGAGATTAAAGATCTTGTGGAAAGCGTGCGAGTCCCCCGTGGCGCAGGCACGGCTCAGGACCACTGAGCGCTTGCGTCCCCCTGACGGCGGGTTGTCCCCCAATCCGCCGTCATTTTATTCCTGTTGCCTCCGATCTGGTCGGGGGCAACTTTCGCGTCAACGGAAACAGTTTAGACAGTTGGACTGGCCGCTGCGGCAGCACGTCCGCTTGTCGACCTTCGCTCTCGCATGACAAGGTGCGCCCATGTCACTAACTCATGAACAAACCACCCGATTTTTGCGCTCGGTGCATCCTTATGACAGCCTACCTGATGAGGCTTTGGAACATCTTGGTGCGTCTTTTGAAATTCAAGCTCTGCCTGCTGGTGCTCAGATTTACCGACTGGGAGAGAAGCTCGCAGGGTTGTATTTGATCTACAGTGGAACCGTTGAAGTAACTGACGAGAATGGTGCAGTGGTATCCCATTTGGGGCTGCGCAATTCTTTTGGTGAACGGGGGTTGTTGCGCGATGGCATGGCGGTCACAAGCGCGCGGTGTGAAAGCGAATCCACGCTGCTAATGTTGCCGGTGGCGGCGTTTCAGGACATTCGAAACACAGAGGGTGCGGTACAGCGGTTTTTTGATCGCGCTGGACCTGTGACGCGCAAGGCACCCGCAAGTGATCTGGCTACCACTGAAGTGGCGACAATTATGGCGGTCAACCCGATCACGCTAAGCCCACATGACTCTGTACAGGAGGCGGCGCAAAAGATGCGTTCCTCTGAGATTTCGTCGCTCTGTATCACCGAGGGTGATGAGCTATTGGGTATCATCACCACGGGCGATCTGGTGGGGAAAGTGTTGGCCGAAGACCGGGCACCGGAGACAGCGCTTGCGGATATAATGACACCCGCGCCACGAACTTTGCCATCAACCGCGATTGGCAGTGATGTGCTGCATATGATGATGGAACACGGGATTGGCCATATCCCGATTGTCGATAAAGATCAGCTGGTTGGAATTGTCACACAGACTGACCTGACCCGGTTTCAGGCCGTAACCAGCGCCGAGATGGTGCGCGATATTGCCCGCTCTGAGAATGCAGAAGAGATGGCCAAAGTCACGGCCCGCATACCGCAGCTTTTGGCGCAATTGGTGGGCACCGGGCATCGCCATGACATTGTTACACGGTTGATCACCGATGTTGCGGACACTGCCACAAGGCGGTTGCTGACGTTGGCAGAGGCCAAATTTGGCGCGCCGCCAGTGCCCTATGTTTGGTTGGCCTGTGGCTCCCAAGGGCGGCAGGAGCAAACCGGTGTGAGTGATCAGGACAATTGCCTGATCCTAGATGACGCGGCCACGGCTGAGATGCAAAATGGTTACTTTGCTGATCTTGCGAGATTTGTCTGTGACGGGCTCAATACATGTGGCTATGTGTATTGTCCTGGTGACATGATGGCGACGGCGGACCGGTGGCGGCAGCCGCTGCGCGTGTGGCGTAAATATTTTGCTGGGTGGATAACGACCCCAGACCCTGAAGCTCAAATGTTGGCCAGCGTGATGTTTGATCTGCGCCCTGTTGGTGGTGCGCTCAATTGTTTTGCGCGGTTGCAAAATGAAACCTTGGCGGCCGCGTCACATAACTCCATTTTTGTGGCCCATATGGCGTCCAATGCGCTCAAGCATCATCCCCCGCTTGGCGTTTTGCGCGGATTGGCAACCATTCGATCAGGGGAGCACAAAAACCAGATTGATATGAAGCACAACGGGGTTGTGCCGGTGGTTGATCTGGGCCGGTTGTGTGCCTTGCAGGGGCGGTTGACACCTGCCAATACCCGCGCGCGGTTGCGAGCAGCTAGTGACGGATTGGCGGGGATTTCGACCTCTGGCGCGGCAGATCTGCTCAACGCTTACGATCTAATTGCGGAAATGCGGCTGGACCATCAGCTGCGCCAAATCCATGCTGGGCAAGCGCCAGACAATTATTTGTCCCCGGCGGATTTGTCAGATTTTGAACGCAGCCATCTGCGCGACGCCTTTGTGGTTGTGAAATCGCTTCAATCTGCGATTGGCCATGGGCGCGGAGCATTGAGCTAACAACAAAAAGGGGCCGGAAATGTTTCTGGAACTGATCGCGGTAATTTTTGCGGGTATGGCGGGGGCAGGGTTGATGGCCATCATCAGCAAGGTCTCTGGTGAGCGCTTGCCCAAATGGATGACGCCGGTGGCCGCAGGGGGGGCAATGCTCGCGGCAACGATAAGCTCGGAATACAGTTGGTTCAGCCGCACCACCGCGACCTTGCCCGAAGGGTTGGTCGTTGTGGAGACGGTTGAAAGCAGTGTGATGTATCGCCCCTGGACCTATGTGGTGCCAATGACCGAACGCTTTCTAGCCTTGGATGAGCCTTCCGTGCAAACCAACCCGTCACAGCCAGATTTGCGTTTGGCGCAGGTGTATTTTTATGGCCGCTGGGCGCCACTCAACCGGCTCAATGTGGCAGCAGATTGTGGCACGGGACGTCGAGCGGCACTGACCGATGGTATCAGTTTTGATGACCGTGGTGCCATTGAGGGCGCCAAGTGGGTGACTGTGCCTGCGAAAGACCCGCTGCTTGACGCGATTTGTGAGGTGTCGTGATGGGACACCGCGCGGTCTTGGCTGGCTTGTCACTGCGTTTTAGAATTTTGTTGTTTTTTGCGCTTCTGGCATTTGGGGGCGTAGCGGTGATGTTTGGCGCGCTGTGGGTGGGCTATCGCAGCGCGCTCACAGACGGGGTCGCGAACGGTTTCCTATTGGCCGGGATCATTGGTGGTTTTGGATTTCTGGGTTTGGCCGTGGGCATATGGCTGCTGTTTGATGAGAACGTGGCCAAACCTATTCAGGCGTTGGCAACCACGTTGCGCGCACGAGCGCATTCAGGTGTGAACGCGACCGTGGACATGCATTCCGCGCGATATCTGGGCGATCTAGCTCCAGCGGTGGAAGCGGTCGGCACGCGGTTGAGCAATGCAACCATTGATATTGCCAAGACCGTGGCCCAAGAAACCGAAACGCTGAGTTCGGACCGGGAGCAGTTGACCGCGTTGTTGACGGAAATTCCGGTGGCAATCCTCTTGGTGGGGCCGGACCACCGGATAGTGCTTTATGATGGCCAAGCGGCGGGCACTTTGGCGCAGATTGCGCCACCACGGCTTAACGCTTCGATCTTTGACTATCTGGCCAAAGACAGGGTTCTTGACGCGCATGAAGCCTTGATCCGCGAGGGTGCGGAAGTGGGGTTTGAGGCGATGTGCCCAGATGGGCGGGTGTCATTTGATGCGCGTCTGAAACCACTGCGCGGCACGCATAGTTATATGATCTTGATTGATGACGCGCATTTGGAGATTGCCCCGGACGAGGCCCGGCCGCTGACATTTGATTTTGAACTGCTGGGCGATCAGCCGATTTCGGATCTGGCGGCGCGGCGGCTCGATCAGATCCCGTTTGTTGTGTTTGATTGTGAAACAACGGGTTTGTTGCCCCACAAAGACGAGTTGGTACAGTTGGGTGCTGTGCGTGTGCTGCGCGGCGAGATTGTGCCGGGGGAGACGATGGATCGGTTGATCCACCCTGGCCGGCCTATACCGCCAGCCTCCACACGGGTGCATCACATATCGGACGTCATGGTTGCCAGTGCTCCCCCGCCCAAATCCGTGGTGGCGGAGTTTCACCACTTTGCCCGCGATGCGGTGATTGTGGCCCACAATGCGCCGTTTGATATGGCGTTTATGCATCGGCACGGCAACGAGATGGAAATCGACTGGCCACAACCGATATTGGATACTGTGCTGTTGTCGGCGGTATTGTTTGGCACCACAGAGCGTCACACGCTTGATGCGCTGTGCGAGCGCTTGGGGGTGGTGATCCCAGAGCACTTGCGCCACACCGGACTTGGCGATGCGCAAGCGACCGCGGAGGTGTTATGTCACATGCTGCCAATGTTGGCGGCACGAGGCTACGTCACTTTGGGGGATGTTCTGGAGCAAACGCGCAAACACGGGCGACTGCTTGACGACATGAATTGAACTTGGTCCCTACTTGGGCAGAACCGGAACCATGGTGCCGGTCAAAAGGGCAATCTGTGTGCGCCTCCCGTTTTCGAGGGCATAAACTTCGGCCTGTACAATCACCAGACGTTTGCCGGGTTTGATCACCTTTCCGACGGCTTCTAGGTGCTCGCCTTTGGCGGGCGCGAGCAGGTGGATTTTCATTTCACTGGTGAGAACTTCGGCCTCCAAAGGCATGACAGATAGGGCAGAATACCCTGCGGCGCTATCTCCTAAGCCAAAGGTCAGCGCAGCATGGCCAAAACCATGTTGCTGTTTACAGCTGTCCAAGAGTGCCGCGTTCAGGGTGACGCTGCCGTCGGATACATCGGCCACTGTGGCGCCCATTGTTTGCATCATGGACTGTTTGGCAAAGCTGTTGCGGATTTTAGCGTCAAGGTCCGGTGACATAACGGGCCCTCCATTTCTCACACATACCGTGCGTGTGTCGGGCACATCGGTCAACATGTAACGTTGCGGATTTCTCTACCGTTTTTAACTCCCTAGTCGGGGATGTTAACGCGGCATCGGCAGTAGCCTTGGAGTTTGTCCAGTGAGAATGGCCATGGCTTCTGGGCGCATGAGAGCGGACAGCGCTGCATCATCGGATCGCAGGCCGCCGGTATAGGTGCCATACGCGGGGAGGATCACCCGGTCACTGTCAAACAGAAAGGCGGGACGGGAAATTGTCCGCAGGCGTGTTTTTACACGAACTTTGGGATGGTAGTGACCTGAGATTTCGCCACTTTTCCCGTTCTGCGCAATATGGCGGAAAGTCAAAGGAGGCACAGGAAGTTCCGCCAGATGTGTCCCGCCAAGGTCAATTGGGCCGGGATCATGGTTGCCTTCGATCCAGACCCAACGGCGTCCAGCTTGAAGGCGTGAAATCCACAGTCGGTCCGCTTCAGACAGGGACTGGGCGGCCGCGACATCATCAAAGCTGTCCCCAAGGCAAATCACGGTTGCCGCGCTGCTGGCTTGTAGATCGTTTTCCAATCTTATCAAGGTGTCACGGGTTTCATACGGGGGCATCGCCGGACCACCTCGACGCAGAACACGTTCGGCTTTCCCGAGATGCAAGTCGGAGACAATCAGCATCTGTTGCTCCGCCCACCATAAGGCGCCTGACCCGAGGGCCCTCAGCGTTGTGCCGGCCAGGAAAAAGGAAATTTCGTTCATGATATGTTCGTAGGTTGTGCATCAAAGTCGATCAAGTACCCAATGGAGAGACTTGACCAAATCGAACATTTTTCTGTGAAAATCGCAGGTTTGTGGGGGCGTGTCATCACAGCCTAAACTTTTGCGAGGCCGCTGTCGTTCATCAGAGATTCTGTCTCTTGCGCAAGCAAACGTTCTTCAGCGCTGCCACCTTGAACCGGAATTTTGCCTACTTCCAAGAGCAAAGGCGCGGCCAAAGGCGTGACATGTGGCGCGACGACGTGATCAATGCGGTTTTCAACGTCTTTGAGCAACGCTTCGATCCGGGCAAAATCAACAAGGCCACGCAACGCCTCTTCGCGGGTGATCTGCATCAAGACGTGATCTGGATCGTATTTGAGCAGAGTTTCGTAAAGAATGTCTGAACTGAACGTTGCTTGGCGTCCCGACTTGCGCGCACTTGGGGTGTTGCGCTCGATCAGGCCGGCAATGGTGGCGGCGCCCCTGAAGGTTTTTCTCATCAGCGCGTTGCCCGCGAGCCAGCCGTCGAGGCCATCCTTAAGGGCTTCATGATCAAACAGCGGGTGCGGGTCGATGACCTCATCAAGCCCCCAAATAAGCGTGGCATAGTCTGACGATACAAATCCCATGGGCGCGAGGTCCAAGTCCTCCATGCGCTTGGTCAGCAGAAGGCCGAGGGTTTGCTGCGCGTTGCGCCCGGCAAACCCGTAGACACACATGTTTTGGCGACCATCACGCTCGAAGGTTTCAACCAAAAGTCGCCCCGGTTCCGGCAAGCGTGATATGCTGCGTTGGAGGTGCAACCAGTCGGCGGTGTGCGCGGGTAGATCTGGCCAGTTATCAGCCTGCAGGTAACGTAGAGTGCGTTGGGAAAGCTGTGTAGAGGTAGAGAATTTGCTACCGGAGAAAACCGCTACGCGTGGTTTACGGCTGGCATTTCGCGAGACTTGAACCGTCATGTCACGCAGCCCCTCGTAGCGTACAATTTGCCCACCAATCAGGAAAGTATCACCCGCAGATAGGGTCGCGGCAAAGGCTTCTTCGACTTCACCCAAGGGTTTGCCGCCGCGATTGCGCTTGAGCTGCACCTTGAGCGTGTCACTGTCCTGAATGGTGCCAGCGTTCATGCGTAGGCGGGCGGCGGCGCGGGGATCTCGCAATTGCCACTGGCCGTCAGCGCGCTTTTGCAAACGCTGCCAGCGGTCATAGGCTTTAAGGGCGTAGCCGCCGGTGGCGCAAAACTCTAGGCAGGTGTCGAAGGCATCTCGGGTGAGATCGACGTAAGCGCCAGCGCTGGTCATTTCGGAATACAGGTCGCCAGCGTCAAAAGGACCGGCGGCGGCGCGCAGCAAGATATGTTGACACAGCACGTCGCGGGGGCCGGGGCCACGCGGATCGCCGTCGAGATCTCCGTCTTGTACAGCCTGAAGGGCGTTGATGCATTCGACCACTTCCCAGCGGTTGGCGGGTACCAAGAGGGCTTTGGACGGAGCATTGTAGCGGTGGTTGGCCCGGCCAATGCGTTGCACGAGGCGTTTGACATTTTTGGGGGCACCCACTTGGATGACAAGGTCGACGTCGCCCCAATCAATCCCAAGGTCGAGACTTCCGGTGCAGACTATGGCGCGCAAGTCACCGCGCACCATGGCGGCCTCAACCTTCTCGCGTTGTTGCCGATCGAGGCTGCCGTGGTGGATGCCAATTGGCAGGCCGTCGTCGTTGGCAAGCCATAGATTGTGAAAGAAAATTTCCGCCTGCGCGCGGGTGTTGTGAAAGATCAGGGTGGTGTTGTGGGCTTTGACCTGCTCCAGCACGGCTGGGATTGCATAGGCCGCGCCACCGCCAAGCCAGGGCGGGGATTCTTTGGTTTCAAGCATGGATATGTCCGGTGCTGGGCCGGGATCAGCGAAAAGAATGCTGCAGGGATCTGGGTTGCGGGCCAGAAGCTTGGCGATGTCTTCTGGGCGATCAACGGTGGCTGAGAGCCCAACCCGTTTGAGGTCTGGGCACAGAGATTGCAGGCGGGCCAAAGCGAGGAAAAGCTGATCTCCGCGTTTGCTTTCGGCAAGGGCGTGAATTTCGTCCACCACCACACGTTTGAGGCCTTTGAAGATACGGGGTGCATCTTCGTAAGACGTTAAAAGCGCGAGACTTTCTGGTGTGGTGAGTAGGATATGCGGTGGGTCAACGCGTTGACGCTTCTTGACGGTTTGCGAGGTGTCGCCGGTGCGGTCCTCAATGCGGATGTCGAGGCCAATTTCCTCCACCGGTACGCGCAGATTGCGTTTGATGTCCGCTGCAAGCGCCTTGAGCGGGGAGACGTAGAGCGTGTGCAGCCCTTCGTGTGGGGTGGTTGCGAGATCGGCCAACGTGGGCAAAAAACCGGCAAGTGTTTTGCCGCCGCCGGTGGGGGCAATCAGCAGGGTGCAGGGATCACCTGCGCGGTTGAGCATGTCGCGCTGATGGGGGTGGGGGTGCCAATTGCGTTTGGCAAACCACGCTTCGATATTGTCCGGGAGAGCCGTTAGGTCCGGCAAGGCGTCAGGCCGCGTCGGGGTCGCAGAAAAGGTTATACAGCAAAGAGATAACCTGGGAGGTGTTGTCGTCTGCCAGGCTGTAGAAGATGGTTTTTCCGTCGCGGCGTGTGGTGACAAGACCTTCATCGCGCAGACGTGCCAACATCTGACTGACAGCGGCTTGGCGCAGATCCAATAAGGCTTCCAATTCCGACACCGATTTCTCACCAGATCCCAAGTGGCACAGGATCATCAAACGCCCCGAATGCGCCAGCGTTTTAAGGTAAGCGGCTGCTGCTTCAGCGTTTTTTTCCATCTCGGAGGGTGGCGGTGGCGGGGTTTGGATATTCACGGTAATAGGCCCAGTTGCTCCTGACTACGCTTCATATAACATCGACCGGCCTGGTTTTCGAGATGTCTTACGATTTTAGTGGGGCACCACCTGCAAACGCGTTGCCGTTGACGTAGTCACAAGGGGCGTCCTGCATTTGTAGGTGCAGGCCGTTGCCGTCAAATTTGTGTTGTCTGGCAAGGGCTTCGTTAACCTCGACGCCAAGACCGGGTGCGGTTGGGGGCGTAACAAAGCCATCTTGGACTGTGATCGAGGAGGAGATCAGTGCGTCGTGGAACTTGGTTTCGATGGTTTCTATCATCAACAGGTTGGGAATGGAGGCAGCGAGGTGGATGTTGGCGGCCCACTCAACGGGGCCAGCGTAGAGGTGTGGGGCGATTTGGGTGTTGTAACACTCTGCGATCGCGGCGACTTTTTTCATTTCCCAGATGCCACCTGCACGGCCCAAAGCGGGTTGTAAGATCTCGGCGGCACCAGATCGGAGCACAGCAGCGAACTCAGATTTTGTGGTCAGGCGCTCACCGGTAGCCACTGGAATCCTTACGTTTTTGGCAACGCGTGCCATATCTTCGATGTTGTCGGGGGGAGTTGGTTCTTCGTACCAGAGCGGGCTGTAAGGCTCCAAAGCTTGACCCAAACGGATAGCGCCTGCGGTGGTGAATTGACCATGGGTGCCGAAGAGCAAATCTGCTTTGTTTTCAACAGCTTCTCGAATTGCGCGGCAGAAGTCGACAGACATAGAGATGTCGCTCATGGCGGGCATGTGGCCGCCGCGCATGGTGTAGGGGCCTGCGGGGTCAAATTTGACCGCTGTGTAACCTTGTTCCACGGCGGCAAGAGCGCTTTCAGCTGCCATGTCCGGTGATGTCCAGAAGTCAGAAAGGTTATGATGGTCAAGGGGATAGAGGTAGGTGTAGGCGCGCAGGCGTTCGTTCATCAGGCCGCCCAAAAGCGCATAGACGGGGCGATCTCGGTCTTTGCCCAGGATGTCCCAACAGGCGATTTCAAGGCCGGAGAAGGCCCCCATAACCGTTAAATCTGGGCGTTGCGTGAAGCCGGATGAATATGTGCGGCGGAACAATCGTTCAATGTTTTCAGGGTTTTCGCCCTCGAAATACCGTTCAAACACGTCGCGGATCACGGCTTCCATCGCGTCGGGGCCAACGGAGGAGGCGTAACACTCGCCCCAGCCGGTGATGCCAGTATCCGTTTGAAGTTTCACCAAAATCCAGTAGCGCCCGCCCCAGCCTGAGGCGGGGGGCGCGGTGACGATGATATCCAGATCGGTGAGCTTCATCGGCGTGGTCCTTACAACAACGTTCGATGAAGTAAGGGGCCTTTTTGAAGTCAAAATCAACGTCGGTATTTTGTCTGTATTGCAACTGTTTCGCGGTGGTGCGTATTTGCCTGTTGCGTTTGTTAACCTGAAGACGTGTTAAGGTGAGCATCCACCACCCGCTGCACCATGGGCGCAAAATGCCAATAATCCGGCGTGACCATGTCGGCGCGTTTGCCAGCCTCATCGAGGTAGCGGACCTGAATGATCTTCTCCAGATTTGGGTTTGCCTCAAAAGTGGTGACTTCGTCGTCCGACATCGGGCCGCCTTGTAGCTCCAACGTATGTACGGAGGCGGCGGAGAGGCGTTTGAAATATTCCGGCTTGGTGGCGCAGAGATAGCGTTTGGCGGCAACGTGGTAGAGCACGCAGTCGGTGACTATGGTTGGGAAGAAAGGTGCCAGTACTTCGGCGCCGGCGTCTTCGTGGTGGCGATCTTTGGTGTCGTCGGGATGGTAGGTGCCAAACTCGGAGGTGAAGTGGCCAATGTCATGTAGGAGGGCGCTTACGATGACGTCTTCGGGCATGCCGTTTTGCTCGGCAATGGTGGCTCCTTGTAACATGTGCTCTGCCATGGTGACCGGCTCGCCGAGGTATTCCTCGCCGCCGCGACGGTCAAAGATGTCTCCTAGGAAAGCAACAATATTGGTTTGGTTTAGGGTGGAGAAATCCGGCTTGCTCATGTGGCTGCCTCCAACGCGGCCAATGTCGAGAGCAGCCCGTCTTTGTCCGCGTAGCAGCCTTGCAGCCAACGTTTGCCAGCGCCGGAGTAACCTTTGCGGGCGTGCAACACGCGGGTGTTGTCGACAATGAAGGCCTCGCCGGGAGCCAGTTTGAAGCGGACCTCGGAGGCTGGGTCGTCAATGATGTCGGACAGCTGGCGCATCGCAGCGTAGTAGGCGGGCATTTTGTCAAAGGGCACGTCCACCGGTGCGGCGGCGGAGCGCGCGTTGAAGCGGATGTTTTGCATCGTGCCTTCGGGGGTGAGGCCAATCACCGGACGGCGGGAGGTGAGTTTCACACCTGCTTCACCAGCGTATTCGAAACGGGCTGAATAGCTGTGCAAGAGTGCGAATCCTTCGGGGTTAATCTCACGCAGCTTATGCGCAGCAGCAAAGCCGTCGACCACCATGTTGTCTCCACCTTCGGCGGAATTCTCAAGGCAAGACAGGATTTGCAGGGTTGGCACCGGATCGCGGTAGGGGTTGTCGGTGTGGGCTTGCAGACCAAGGCCGGTGAAGGCCAGGTTGGTTGGGTTGACCTCTGTGCGGACCTCAAAGTGGCGACCGTAGTTGGTCTCGCGCACGTAACCAAAAAGGTCGACCACTTTGAACAATGCGCCGGATTCCGTGGGTAGGCCGGTGACTTTGGCAAAGCCGTAGCGGCGGATGGCGGCGAGCCATGCGCGCTTGGCGTCAGCGTTGCTGGCGAGGTCGGGGTAGTGGCCGGTGGGGACGTCTTTGTTGAGGTCTTCGCCCCAAGTCTCGGCGTGCTCTGGCAGATGGCCCGGCGTGCCGTCCCGCGCGCGGTCATAGGCGTTGGTGAGGAGCCACTCGGTAGGGAAAGAAACAGTATTATTGTCATTTGCAAAGGTGACAGTGACAGAGCTGTCGGAGGCTTCTGCCGTAGCGAGCGCACAGTTGTCTGGCAGGTCGGCCAAGGTGATCAGTCGCTGGCCATTGCCGGGATCGCGGGTGTTGGCATCCAGCGCGTTGTGGCGCAGCCAGACGCCATGGAAGCGGTGGCTGCCGGACGCGGTTGTGAGCGTGAGAACTTGGTTGTCGGGGGAGAGCTGCACCTGGGTCATGAGATGTCCTTGGGTTGGGCGAGGGCGATTGAAGGAAGCTGAGATGTCTTGTCGACAAATTGGGGATGTGTAGATATAAATTCAAATTATCCTTTTTCATCCTGAGGGGCGGTTTTGCTAATGGATAAGACTGGGTTTGACCATCTGCCACTGGAGTGGGTGCGGGCGTTTGAGGCGGCGGCGCGGCTGGGCAGTTTCACGGCGGCGGCGCAGGAAACCGGATTGACGCAATCGGCGATCAGTCAGCGGATTGGACATTTGGAAGCGCTGCTGGGGACACAGCTGTTTGTGCGTCAGGCACGGCGGATCACCCTGACGGCGGACGGGGAGGCTTGGCTGCCGCATGTGCAGGCGGCGCTGGTAGGGTTGCGTGACAGCACCGAGGCGCTGTTTGGCGTGTCGCGCAATCGGCTCACAATTTCGGCCAGCGGCTCGATCAATGAGTTGTGGCTGGTGCCGCGATTGGGGCCGCTCGCCGAGGTGAGCGGGGCGCAGATCACGCTGAGCACGATGGTGGTGGCATCAGGCGATACCAAAGACGATGCGCCGGTGCGCATTCGCTATGGCAGCGGGGATTGGCCGGTGTCCTATGCGGCGCCTCTGTATGAGGAGCGGCTAAGCCCGGTGGCGGCGTCGGCATTGTTGGCGCAAGGGGAGTGGCAGAGCTTGCCGCGCCTGTCGGTGTCAGGGCCACGGCCAAGCTGGCGGCGATGGTGTGCGGAGAAAGATACGCCGACCACGCCGGTGGCGCATCTGCGGTTTGATAGTTTTTGTGCGGGGCTGGCGGCGGCGCGGGCCGGGCAGGGGGTGCTGTTGGCATCCTTGCCCTTGGTGCAGGCGGAGTTGGATGCGGGGCGATTGGTGCGGGTCACAGAGGAAGTGCTGCGTCACCACGAGACCTATTGGTTGCTTGGCGCCAAAGAGCGGCTGTCGCGGCGACAGTGGCGTCAGTTGGTTGGCTGTCTGGTGGATGAAAATGCGGAGGCTGAGCGCGGTTAGGCCCCTATGGATTCAGCGAAGGCTTCCAACTCGCGCTCGATTTCGCTGATCGCGGCTTGGGTGCTGAAGAAATAGAGGTCCGGGGCGTCGACGTCATCCATGAAGGCTTCGATTTCCATTTGGATCGGTTGGTCATCGATCGCACCGGTGACCCGCCAGCGACGGGTGTCCTCAACCGCCATGCAAGCGAGGTTGCGACGGACTTCTTGGGCAAGGTCCGCTGGAAAATCCAGCCGCGGATTGTTGGCCAGCTGGGTGAAAAATGGCGCGACCTCGTCGGACGCGAAGTTCATCGAGGTCTGGGATGTCATTGGCGGCAGGGGCTTGGGAGCTACTGGTTTAAGTAGGTCTTTCATGAATTGGAACATTCAGCGCCTCCCGGCAGGTTTTGTGGTTTAGCTGTCAAATACAATTACATTGCGCTTTGCGCTACCCGTCTTTGTGTCGGCGATGGCCTCGTTGATTTGGTCCAGCGTCCAGCGGCCGGAGATCAGCTCGTCAAGTTTCAGGCGGCCTTGTTTATAGAGGTCGACCATCCACGGGATGTCGCGTTTGATCACCACGTCGCCCATTTTGGAACCCTGCATGCCCTGTCCGATAGCAGCCATGATAACCGGTTCGTAGGTGGATTTGGCGCCGGAATGCGGCATGCCAACCATGATGACCTTGCCACCCGGTGCGAGGTAGCGCGGGGCGTCGTCATAGGCAGGGATGGCGCCGACGGTGACGATCACCGCGTCGGCGCCGCGGCCCATGGCGCGCATGGCTTTGATGAAGGGCTTTTTGTCGGTGGCCAGTACGCCGTCGGTGGCACCAAACTCCTTGGCGATGGCGAGTTTTTCTTCGCTCATGTCCACGGCGACAATGCGGCGGGCGCCAGCGATGCGCGCGCCTTGGATGGCGTTGAGGCCAACCCCGCCAGCACCGATGACAACCACGTCCTGACCCGCGCGGATTTGGGCGGCGTTCACAACCGCGCCAATGCCGGTGATGACACCGCAAGCAATCAGGCTGGCGGCTTCCATTGGGATGTCTTCAGAGATTTTTACCACTTGGGATTGGTCCACCACAACCTTCTCGGCAAACGCGCCGCAGGCCATGGCTTGGTGCAGTTTGCCTCCGTCAGCTGTGGTCAGTGGGCCTTTGTCGCCATCATACGGCGTGCCGCAGATCACTGGTTTGCCTTCGGAGCAGGTCGGGCAGGTGCCGCAGGCGCGGATCAGAGTGACAATCACAGGGTCGCCTTCAGAGAGGCCGACCACGCCGTCGCCCACGGAGGTGATGTGGCCTGCGGCTTCGTGGCCGTAGACCGCAGGCAGGCTGCCGCCCCATGCGCCGTCCGCAAAGGAGATGTCGGAATGGCAGATGGCGACGGCGGAGAGGTTGACCTCGATCTCACCCATTTGCGGTGCGCGCAGGGTGACGTCCTCGACGACGAGGGGCTGGCCAAATTCATGGCAGACGGCGGCTTTGATGGTGCTCATGAGCGAGGAGTCCCTTGTGTTTGGTGTCACGTCCAGTTTGGGCCAGCTTAGGCACGGGTGGACTGTTCAATCCAGACACAGGGTGTCGTTTTTTGTCTAAGTGGCGCGACGTGACTTCGCAAAAACGACTATTGCGATCATCAAAAGGGCGGCGGCGAGCACAAAAGGCGCGCCGGGCAGATAGAGCACGGCGTGTTTGTCGGAGAAATAGGCAAAGGTCTGTGTCATCACCAAAGGGGCGGCGATGTGGGCCAGAGAGGTGAGTGAGGCGGAGATGCCTTGCAGCTCGCCCTGCGCGTCATCGGACACGCGGCGGGACATGATGCTTTGTAGCGCCGGCAGGCCCACAGAGGAGAGCGCGGCAACAGGAATGCCGATAAACAAGAGTATGCCGTTGGAGATGACTGCGAGATAGATCAGCGCCACAACTTCCAGTCCAAGCCCAATCACAACCGTGCGGCGGTTGCCAAACCATTTGGTGAACGGGCCAATCAGGGTCGCTTGTACGATGGCAAAACAGAGACCGTAAGCCGTGAGGCTGAGGCCGATCATGGCTTCCTCCCAGCCAAAGCGCTCAATGATGAAGTAGGGCCAAATTGCCGGATAGACCGCAGCGGCGATTTGGTAAAAGAAGAAGACAATCAGCAGGTTGGTCATGGCAGGCAATTTGCCAAGCGCTTGCAAAGCCCCAAGTGGATTGGAACGACGCCATTCAAACGCGCGACGGTTGGCGTCGGTCACGGTTTCCTTGAGCACCATCCAGCCTAAAAGCGCGTTGCCACCTGCCAGCACAGCCGCAGCCCAAAACGGCGCGCGGGTGCCGTACTGGCCCATAAAACCGCCCATTGCTGGGCCAAAGACAAAGCCAACCCCCATGGCTGCGCCGATCATGCCAAAGGCGCGGGCCTTTTCTTTGGCGTCAGACATGTCGGCCATATATGCCATGGCGGTGGCATAGGTCGCTGCGGTGATCCCCGCCACGATGCGGCCAATCACCAAAATCCAGATATTGTCGGCCAAGGCCATGATTACGTAGTCTGCCGACATCACTGCAAGCGACACCAGCAGCACCGGACGGCGGCCAAAGCGGTCTGACAGGTTGCCCAGAAGTGGACCGCAGAGGAACTGCATGAACGCAAAGACGGTTGCAAGAATGCCGCCCCAAACCGCCGCTGATCCCAAATCGCCACCAGCCACCTCTTGGATGAGGTCGGGCATCACCGGGATGATCAGGCCGATGCCCATGGCATCAATCATCACCGTGGCCAGAATTACAAATATTGGCAGACGGTTGCGCATCATAATGTCTTTAACTCTATAGTTGTATCTGGGCAGGAAAACGCATGTGGGTCAACTGATTACTTGGGCTTGGCCTCTACTTGGCGGTTTTCGTGTCAGCGCATTTGGCAAAGATGGCGACCGCACAGCACGCTGACCCAACGGTTTTGAAGGGGCAAGTCTTCCGTCAGGTCAATTGGCGGTTAGGTGGCCGTGGCTTGATGTAAGAGCGACAGGCTGCTCAGCGCAATTTGAGGCATGTAGAGTGGCTCGCTGGCCACATCAGATGTTGCCTGAAACAACGCGTTGAGGCCAAGCAGCTGCGCACTGAGCGCAGAATTGGCGGGCGAAACACTTAGGGTTTTTGCGGCTGTATCGCCGGCCAAAGTAAGCCAGTTGGCAATGGTACGGATGGGGGCGCGTGGCGCCTGAGGCGCGCCGAGTTTCAGAGCGTCGGCAAGGGCCATGCCGATTTCCGGTGCCTCCAAAAAGGTGACGTGCAGGCATGATTTTCTGATCATTGGCAAATCTGCCAGCAGCGTATTGGTGTCTGCGTTTTTGGGCAGAGTTTTTAACGCGGTTTCAGCGAGCGTAAGCAATTGGCGCAAACGCAGCATCAGCGCCGTATCGGCCACATCTTGAGCATCGGTGTTGTGCATCAGATGCTGGCTGTGGGGCGGGGCTTCCATGGCTTTGGCAAAGGCCGCCACCATACCCGGAATATAGGTGCCGTCTTGGGCCAAATCGTTTGCCAATCCCGCTGGATCGATCTGCACTTCCATGGAACTTCTGTGGATGAAGTATGCGCTGTCTTGGGGGATGTCACCGCGCGCACCCTGAGCCTCGGCCAAGGTGCCCAGCACCAGCAGTGCGGCGCGGATTTCGGCGCTGTGGGTGAACAGGCGACCTGCCTCACCCACCGGGTAGAGTTTGGTGAACATCGGGCTGTCAAAAACGGAGGCGGTCATGGGCGCGGTCTTTCTGGTGTCAGTCTTTTAGGATGCGATCAATCAGAGCGGCGAGGCCTACGGGATCGGCAAAGAAGGGAGAGTGGCTTGTCGGCATCTCATAAACGTCGGCTGATGGCCAGTCCTCTGTCATGGTGACCTGAAATTCCGGTGGGATGGCTTGGTCATCCATGCAGCGAATGTAGCTGCGTGGGGTTTGTCTGTGGCCATCGCCCAGGGCGATTTTGGTGTTTTGTGCGGCGATGGACTGCGGTGACAAATGGGCCAAGGCGTAGTCCTCGGTGCCTTTGGGGCAGTCGTGATAGAGGGCGTCGCGAACCTGTGCGGGGTCAAAGGTGTAGCTTAGTCCGTCTTCGTGGCGCTGGATGGCCTGCATCAGCGGTTGGCGTGGTGCGGCGATGCGCATGTCGGCGGTGGAGTGGTTGTCCCACGGGGTGTAGGCGCAGAGATAGATCAGGCGGGCGATGCGACCGGGGGCCAGATCTGCGGCGCGGGTGATCGGGAAGCCGCCCCAGCTGTGGCCCAAGACCACGGTGTCTTCGCGAAGAGCGTCGAGGACGGATTGGGCGCAGCTGTCCAGGGTGACATCAGCCACCGGGGTTGTGTCTTCCCCGTGCGACGGCATGTCGATGGCGCGAGCGCTGTGGCCCAAAGCCTCGAGCGCGGGGATGAGATCGCGATAACACCATGCACCGTGGCAGGAGCCGTGCACGAGAAGGATGTCAGACATGGCCGGTTTCTTTCATGAAGTCAGTGAGTAGGGCGGCGTATTCGGCGGGTTTCTCGACGCAAGGCAGGTGGCCGGTGCGGCGCAGCAATTCCAAGCGTGCGCCGGGGATCAGCTCCACAGTTTCGCGCACCAAATCGGGTGGTGTTGCGCCGTCTTCGGACCCGGCAATGCCCAGGGTTGGCAGGCGCAGACCAGAGGTGGGGGTGTAAAAATCGGTGCCTTGGATCGCGGCGCAGCAGCCCGCGTAGCCCTCGGGTGGGGTGGCTTCCAGCATGGATTTCCAATGAGCCAACTCGGGCTGGGCCTGAAAGTCCTGGGAAAACCAGCGTTCCATGACACCTTGGGACAAGGCGGCGAGGCCTTGGGCATGCACGGCCTCAATGCGCTCTTCCCACATCTTGGGGGAGCCAATTTTGGCAGCGGTGTTGGAGAGAACCATGGTGCGGACCAGATCGAGGCGTTTCACAGCCAGTCCTTGGGTGACCATGCCGCCAATCGAGAGGCCAACCACCAGCACCTCTTTGAGGTTCAAATGGTCGAGCAGTGCTTCGGCGTCTTTCACCAGCGCGCCCATGGTGTATGGCGCAGGCGGCACCTCCGTTTCGCCATGGCCACGCATGTCGTAGCGAATGATGCGCATGCCGTCTGGCAGATGCGGCAGGATGGGATCCCATAGGTGCAGGGTGGTGCCCAGTGAGTTGATAAAGAGCACCGGCGCGCCGTTGGGGTCACCTTCGTCGCGGTAATGGGTTTGGATGCTGTTCAGGTTGGCAAAGGGCATGATTAATCTTTGATATCGTTGGTGTTCAGGGCCATGTGGGCTATGATTTGCCCATGGTCGGAGGCAAGCTTGTTATAAGGCGCTTCGGCGTGACTGCCATCGGTGAGATGGTCGTTCAGCACGCTGAAGTATTCCATATCGCCAAGCCGGTCTGGATTGTCTGGATGGAAATGCTGGCTGAGGTAAATCTGGTCAATGCTCTCATATACGCCGCCAAAAGCGCTGGTGTAGACCATGTCGCGCAGGGATTTGCGGGTGAATAAGGCTTCGGCGGAGGTCAAGCGGACAGAGGAGACGGCCTGTTGGATGGCATCGTTTTCGTGACGGGTGTAGCGGTCGTTGCCATGTTTGGCGTCATGGCGCAGCATCCAGCTGTAGTTGCGGAAGGGGACTTCGCCGGAGATGATTTCCGAGCTGACCGCGTGTTCGCCGTCGTTGAAATCACCCAACACCATCACCGGACGGCCCTGGTTGAGTTCTTCGACAACGGCGCGGCGTAGGACCCAGGCTTCGGCCATGCGGCGCAGGGCGGCACGCATGGCGCCCATGGCGCGGCCAAGTGGGTCGTAGTTGGTAAGGTCGGCCTCAGAGGCGTTGCCGTCAGAATCGCGGGGGAATTCACCCAGTTTGGATTTGAGGTGGCAGTTGAAGACGGTGATCACCTGATCGCCAACCGGGATGCGTGCCTTGAGGATCGGGCGGGAGGTGCGGCGCAACACGAAGGCGCCGGAATCGTCACCATCCAGGCCTTGGAAGGGGATTTCGACCGGGGTGTCGAGATCTTGAATGATCTCGGGCGGCTCGGCAAAGCCGTAGCGCGACAAGATGGCGACGCCGGGGCGGCGGTGGCCGGGCTCACCGGTGTCGTTCACGTTGGGCGCAACAAACAGGCCCCCGTCGCCGTAAGGGGTGTAGCCGAGTTTGCGGAAAATGGCTTTGCGGTGGTAGCGCTTGGATTTGTCGGGGATCACTGCGGCGTTGGAGTCATCGCCAATGCGGTCGGCCTCTGCGATCACAGCCTGCAGGGAGGGTTCGTCAAAAATCTCCTGAAAGCCCACGATGTCGGCGTCCATGGAGAACAGCTGGCTGGCGGTCCAGTCCTCTTTCCAGGCGTGTTCCTCGGGTTTGTAGGATTGGAAGGTGTAGTATTCCTGATCCGGGCCAATCAGGTTTTTCACGTTGAAAGATGCGATTGTGAAATTGGTCATAACATAAGCCTAAAGCACAGGAACCGGGGCGCAGCGCGCCTCGGCTCGCGCCCGACCCCGGCCCCCCAAGGACGGGCGCGATGTTGCAACGATGGCCACAGCGTGTGGCAGTGTGAATGGGGCAGTGGGGTGTCATCTTGAGAGCCGCCCTTCGGGGCGGGCGCAATCCTTTTGTTACGGGAACCTTTTAAGAGCATCGGCAAAGACATCAGCGTCGACATTGCCGCCGGTGCAGACGGCCACAACTGCGTCGCCTTCGATTTTGTCGCCATGAAATAGGGCGGCGGCTAGGGCGCAGGCGCCGCCGGGTTCGGCGACAATTTTCAGGCGCTTGAAGGCGAGAGACATGGCCACACGCACTTCGTCTTCACTCACAACAAAGCCGGGACCAACCAAGCGTTGCAAGATCGGGAAAGTGAGGTCGCCGGGCTGGGGCGTGATGATGGCATCGCAGATGGAGCCGGTTTCAGTTGCGTTGCGTTGGATGCGGCCGGTTTCCAAGGAGCGGGCGGTGTCGTCAAAGCCTTCGGGTTCTGACGGACGCACGCGCATGTTGGGGGCGTCGGCTTCTAAGGCCAAGGCGATACCTGCGGTGAGACCACCGCCGCCGCAACAGGCAATCACGTCGCCGGAAGTCACGCCGAGGTCTGCGGCTTGAGCCGCGATTTCCAGACCCACGGTACCTTGGCCTGCAATCACCTGCGGCTCGTCATAGGGGCGGATCAGGGTCAGGCCGCGCGCTTCGGCGATCTTGTTGCCCACCTCTTCGCGGCTTTCACCACCGGCGCGATCATAGAGCACAACTTCGGCGCCCAAAGCGCGGGTGTTGTCGATTTTCAGCTTCGGGGCGTTCTGCGGCATGATGATTACCGAGGGCGCGCGGTGGGCCGAGGCCGCTGCTGCGACGCCTTGGGCGTGGTTGCCGGAGGAGAAGGCGATCACACCACGTTTGCGGGTGGCCTCGTCCATGGCAGAGACCGCGGACCAACCGCCGCGAAACTTGAAGGACCCGGTGTGTTGCAGGTTTTCAGCCTTCACCAACACCCGGCGGCCAGCGATGTCATCCAAAAACGGCGAGGTCAGCATGGGTGTCATGCGGGCGTGGCCTTGGATGCGTTTTGCAGCGGCGCGGATCATGTCGATGTTCATGCGAGTTCTCCGGCGGGCAGTTGCGCGATCCATTGGTGCAGCACGTCGAGGCATTCTGTCTCATCGAGGAAAGGTACGTGGGCGCGGTCTTTGACTTCGGCCGCCAGCATCGGTGCGCGCGCCTGCATCTCGGCGAAAGTCTCTTGGCTGAGAATGTCGGAGTTTTTGCCGCGCAGCACGGCAAGCGGCAGGCCTTTGAGTTTGTCAAACTGGGGCCACATGTCGCCAGCGGGGGCTTTGGGATCAAACTCTGCCAGCACGGCGTTGCGCAGTTTGGGGTCGTAATTGATGTTGAGACCGGATTCGGTTTCGACAAAGTGATGTTCGGCCTCCTCTGCCCAGCGGCTGGCCGGGACATTGTGGAAGCCGGGCAGACGGGTGGCGAGGGCCTCTGCGGCTTCTGTGCGGCTGGTCCAGACTGGTTTGCGGCCAATGAACACAAGGATGACTTCGAGGCCGTTGGTTTCGATCACCGGTCCCACGTCGTTGAAACAGACGCCAGTGACGCGGTTGGGCGCCACCTCCATCAGGGTCAAAGCGATTAAACCGCCGCGCGAGGTGCCTAATATGGCGGTTTTATCGATGCCCAGATGGTTGAGTAGGTCCAGCGCGTCTTGGGCTTCGCGCACGAGATTGTAGGTGGTGAAGTCTTCCGCCCACTCCGATTGCCCGCGTCCACGATAGTCCATGCGGATCACGCGGGCGTTGCTCAGATGTGGGCGTACATAGTCAAAATCACTGGCGTTGCGGGTTAGGCCGGAGAGGCAGAGCACAATTGGGCCGGACCCGCCGGTGTCGTCAAAATAGAGCGACAGGCCGTCAGTAGTGGTGAAATGGGGCATTTACAGTCTCAGCAAATCAGGAACAAATTTCAGGTCGGTCAAAACAAACTCAGGCTTCCATGGCAGTCGATCCACCTGTTCGCCGCTGTTGCGATGTACCCAGCAAGAGCGGAAGCCAAAGCCAGCGGCACCGGCGGCGTCCCAGCCATTAGAGGAGACAAAAATCACCTCTTCGGGTTGGCAGTCAAAGCGTTTGGTGACCAGCTCATAAACCTGATGGGCGGGTTTAAAAATGCCGACCTCTTCGACGCTCAGGACATCGTCCAACAGGTGGCCAATGCCGGCGTTTTGCACCGCGCCATCGAGCATTTTGGGGGAGCCATTGGACAGAATAGCGGTGTTCATGCCGGCGTCTTTGAGCTCTTGCAGCGCTTTGGGCACTTCGGGATAGGCGCTGAGTTCCCAGTACAGCTGCAACAAGCGTTCCCGCAGTTCCCAATGCTCCGGTGCGTTGAGTTTCACCACGTCCAGCGCATTATCGAGGGCGTTTTGGGTGACCTCCCAAAAGTCGGTATGGGCGTTGGTGATGGCGCGGATCCAAGTGTATTGCAGTTGTTTAGCACGCCAAACCTCCGCCACTTTAGGCCAGTGTTTGGCAAACGCTTCGCGGCCTGGCTCGGCGGCAAGTTCTCTCGCCGCGGCAGAGACATCAAAAAGCGTGCCATAGGCGTCAAAGACAAAGGTTGTGGTGGCCATCGTTTCCTCCCGATTTGTGGGCAGATTGGCAGGTTTGAAGCGGGGCGAAAAGGCCTGTTTTACAAATAGACGTGAGGCCTATAGGGTGCGCCGCTCAAGCCGGCTGAAAGGGTCGGGCAAGCTGACAGATGGGACATTTTATGACCGCAGCAAAATCGGGCGATACCGTCCGCATCCACTACACCGGCACCTTGAGCGACGGGTCCACTTTTGACAGTTCCGAAGGTCGTGACCCGCTGGAGTTTACGCTTGGTTCTGGCCAGGTCATCCCGGGGTTTGACACGGCTGTAGACGGCATGGCTGTGGGCGAGAAAAAAGTCGCGGAAATTCCGGCGGATCAGGCGTATGGCCCGCGCCACGAAGAGGCCATTCAAGATGTGCCACGTGAGCAGATTCCGGCGGAAATTCCGCTTGAGATTGGCCTGCAGTTGCAGATGCAGTCTCCAACCGGTCAGGTTATGCCAGTGACGGTTGTTGAGATTTCCGATGAGATTGTGAAGCTGGACGCAAACCACATGCTGGCTGGCAAAGACCTGACCTTCGCAATTGAGTTGGTGTCGATCAACTGATCTCACGTTCTGTGTGACAGATTGGAAAGCCCGTCATTTGGCGGGCTTTTTTGTTATCTTGGCACGTCGTTTGGGCGCGGGGCCTGATCGGCTACAAACCCGTCGCGTATGCAAAAGGCTATATCGTCAACCAGGGTCACGGTACCGCCAAGGCGGAGTTTGCAGTGTCTTTTGAAGAACCGTTCCTGCAGCTTTAGCGGACTTTGAAAGGAGAAGGATTTCTCCGAACTGTCCAACACCGAGCTTTGCAACGCAAGAAACAGAAGGGTGAGGCTGCACAGAGCCATTGCCGGCTCCACTTTTTTGAGCCATGGCCTGCTTTTGAGCGCGTTGGTGGCCAACAGGCACAGCAACGCAATGCCACTGGCAGCGAGGATGAATGCATCAATTTTCATAAGCTCGACAATCCAACGAGTCGGGGGAGGTTTTGCGGCTCTATAGGGGGCAGGTCGGGGCGCGTCGAAAGGTTTTTGCCGCGTTTTACGCGTTTGGCGAAATTACGCCACTTGTTAAGTGATTTTGTGTTTGAGATGCACCTTTGCTAGGTCTCTCCGAGGGCGCGCTGGGGCAGTTGAAAGTTATTGCGGGCGCTGTGCCCCGTAGTTTGACGGGGTTTCCTTTTTGCGGGGCAGCGTTAGCCTGAGGGCAGGAGGACGCTATATGGATTTGACTGCATTGCTGGGACTAAAATGGCCGCTGTTGCAGGCACCGATGGCGGGGGTGTCGACACCCCAGATGGCGGCGGCGGTGAGCAACGCCGGTGGTCTCGGTGCGCTGGGCCTTGGCGCGGCTGGTGTGGAAGGCGCGCGGGAGATGCTGCGGGGCACGCGGGCACTCACCGACAGACCGATTAATGCCAATGTGTTTTGTCACGCGCCTGCGCTGCGGGATGCGGATGTGGAGGCAGATTGGCTGACCGCATTGGCCCCAACGTTTGCGCGGTTTGCGGCCAAGCCCCCTGAAGCGTTGCATGAGATTTATCGCAGTTTTGTGGTGGATCGGGCGATGTGTGACATGCTGATCGCGGAAGCGCCGGGGGTTGTGAGCCTGCACTTTGGATTGCCAGACACAGCGTGGATTGCAGAGCTTCAGGCGGCGGGCAATCTGGTGTTCGCCAGCGCCACCAATGTGGCGGAGGCACGGGCCTGCGAAGCGGTGGGTGTAGACGCTGTTGTGGCACAGGGCATTGAGGCTGGTGGACATCGTGGGATGTTTGATCCGGATGTGGAAGATGAGGCGCTGTCAACTTTGGTGCTGGTGGAGCGGTTGGTTGCGGCATGTGAAGTGCCGGTGATTGTGGCGGGCGGTTTGATGGATGGCGTGGATGTGGCGCGGGCGTTGGTACGTGGCGCGGCAGCGGCGCAACTGGGCACGGCGTTTCTGGATTGCACGGAGTCGGCGGCGGATGCGGCCTATCGCGCGGCGTTGCGGGACCCGGAGCAGGGGCCGCCGGTGCTGACCACGTCAATCTCAGGGCGTGCGGCGCGCTGTATGCGGAATGACTTTGTGGCTCTGGGACAAGGGTTACATGCCAAGGTGCCGGACTATCCGGTGACTTATGATGCGGGCAAGGCGCTCAACGCGGCGGCGAAGGCGGCAGGCAAGACGGGGTTTGGCGCGCAATGGGCGGGCACCGGTGTGGCGCGGGTGCGCTCTGGTGGTGCGGCGGAGATTTTGGAAGCCATTGGTGCGGAGCTCAAGGCGGCACAGGCCTGACCCCAGAAAAGCGAAATGCCCCGCGTGGGGGCATTTCATAAAGCTTGTTCGTGGGGCTTGATTAGCCGCGATACTTGGACAACAGCATGGAGCCGTTGGTGCCGCCAAAGCCAAAGCTGTTGGTCATCACCGTGTCCAGACCGGCGTTTTCCACCAGATCAGTGGCCACTTCGCCAGGATTGATGGCCGGGTCCAATGTTTCCACATTGATCGACGGGGTGATGAAGTCCCCATCCAGCATCAGAAGACAGAAGATTGCTTCCAACGCACCCGCCGCGCCTTGGGCGTGGCCGGTCATGGATTTGGTGGACGAGATCGGAGGTGTGGTACCTTCGCCAAAGACACGGCGCACAGCCTCAACTTCACCTACATCGCCAACCGGCGTGGAGGTACCGTGGGCGTTGATGTAGCTGACCTTGCGGTCTTCTGGTAGCGTGGCTGTGGCCAAACGCATGGCGCGTTCGCCGCCTTCACCGGATGGGGCAACCATGTCGTGGCCATCAGAGGTTGCGGCAAAGCCAGTGACTTCGGCATAGATTTTCGCACCGCGGGCCAGCGCGTGCTCGAGGTCTTCCAGCACCACAATGCCGCCGCCGCCGGAGATGACAAAGCCGTCGCGGTCCGCGTCAAAGGCGCGGGAGGCTTTTTCCGGGGTGTCGTTATACTTGCTGCTCATCGCGCCCATGGCGTCAAACAGGCAGGACAGAGTCCAGTCGAGCTCTTCGCCGCCGCCAGCAAACATCACGTCCTGCTTGCCCATCATGATCTGTTCCGCCGCATTGCCGATGCAGTGCAGGGAGGTCGAGCAAGCCGAGGTGATGGAGTAGTTGATGCCTTTGATTTTAAAGGCGGTGGCGAGGTTGGCGGAAATGGTCGAGCCCATGCATTTTGGCACGGCAAATGGTCCGATGCGCTTGGTTGCGCCGGTTTTGGCCACGGTTTGATGCGCGGTCAGCATTGCCGAGGTGGATGGCCCGCCGGACCCTGCCACAAGGCCGGTGCGCTCGTTGACGATCTGATCCTCGGACAGACCAGCATCGGCAATCGCCTGTTGCATGGCGATATGGGCATACGCCGCGCCAGGGCCCATGAAGCGCAGGGTGCGTTTGTCGACCTGCGCTTTGATATCGATGTCGATATGACCAGCGACCTGACTGCGGAAGCCGTGCTCGGCCATTTCGGCACTGGCGGAAATGCCGGATTTGCCCGCTTTCAGCGAGGCGGTGACTTCTTCGGCATTGTTGCCAATAGAGGATACGATACCCAGTCCGGTAACGACGACGCGACGCATGTGCGCTCTCCCTTAGTTTGTTGAGCACTATGTAGGGGATGAAGGGGGGGCGGCGCAAGGTAGGGCGTGGCGACAGGTCGCCTAGGGGCGGGAATTTTGAGACCCGATGGTTGGTGCCGCCGCCAGCCCCGGTGTTGGAGGCCGGCAGCGGCGCCGGTGTTGGAGGCCGGCAGCGGCGCCGCATCAGCCCGGCATTTTCTCAAATGCGGGAAGACCGTCTTCGAGGACAGTCGCGTTGAGTTTGCTGGAAACGTAGACGTTCACCTTGGGGGCAAACTCTTCTTGTTCTTTGATGTTGCCAGCGCGGATGCCCAGCATGCCTTCGCGGGCGGAGTTTTGGGTAAATAGCGGCGTGCCGCAGGTGCCGCAGAAGTGTTTGGTCATTGTGGTGCCCGCATCTGAGCCGTGCGAAAATGTTTTGGGTGTACCGGTGATTTTGACGTCATCCTGTTTCATGAACATCAGTGTGGCATAGGCGCTGCCTGTGGAGTGACGGCAGGCGGTGCAATGGCAATTGGCCATGACCGGCACGTCGCCATCCGCTTCAAATGAGATTTCGCCGCAGAGGCAGTGACCTGTGAGATGTGTCATGGGGTGTCCCTTGTTTGTTCGCGTTTTGTGGCACGAGACTAAGGGAAAGGTGACATTCATCAAGGTTTCTGGGGGCAGATCACTGAATGGTGTTTTGATTGCCTTGCGCAGGCGGCGTTTTGGTCGATTTGGAACCAACAGTGGAAGGGGCGGTCAAAATGGCGTCTGAACCCGTCTAGAATTTAATGGCCTCAATGACTTGTGGCAATTTCTCTGCCAAGTTGATCCCAGGGCAGAGTGTGCTGGCATGCGTCTTGTGATGTCCGATGTGGTCCGGTGCAATATTATGTTGTGAGGACAGTTGTTCCAGAATTTCCGTTAAGGCGCGCAATTGAGCAGCGGTTGGCATCTCCACTTCGAAGTTGCCTTCAACCACAATCGCGATGTGGCCGGTGGGGTTATAGTTGGTGTTGGTGTCCCCGACAAAGGAAACCTCACGGCCTTCTGCCACCCGCCCGGAGGCACCGATGTAATAGTGATACGGCACATCCGACCAGGCTTTCTTTGATCGCCCATCAGCCAGTTTGGCGTTGCTTTGTGAGAAATTCTGAAGGGAGCGGAGTTTGGCTTCTAGGGGTTTGGATGGGTTTTGCCGGACAGCCGTGTGGTGAATTGTCAGAAATTTTGGTGTATGCGGGATTTGCGCAGACAGAGGTGGTTTTGCGCCCCAGGCGTCACGGGTCACGAGTTCCACCGCGGGACCTGCGGAGGGCAGTGCTGCAACAAGTGCCGCGATGATCAGAACGGCGGGTCTAGTTGCCTTTTTTGACATAGGCATCCGAAACATATTGTTTCACTCCTTCAAGCGCATGAAAGGCACTGCTGCGGCTGTTGGTGGCGACCACAACGGAGTAAAGGCCGTTGGAGAGTTTTGCATAACTATCGGTGTTTACCAATCTGACCGGCAGGCCTTGAGCTTGCAGCCTATGCAATAAAATCTCAGCCTGAGCAACGGACGCATGTGGGTACGAGCCCGCGATCACAAACCAATCCCCCGCCACACTGGAGGTTGTCGGAGTTGACGGTTCATCTTTTGGGGTGGAGCGGATCACTTGACCGCCGGTGGCGTCTCGCCAGCCAACCGCCACAGCTTCCAATCGGGCGCCTCTGGGCGGGTGGGTGTCGCTGCCTGAAGCGGACAATTGTTTGAACAGCCATTGCGCGTCTTGCAGGCTGCCCCCCAGTTTTCCAACCGCAAAACCGGCAAATTTGTCAGCCTCAAGTTCGGTGGGCGGACGGCTGCCACCTGCTTCAAGCGTGTGGCCGTTGAGGTGGTGCGCAATTTCGTGGCTCAGCAAGGCCACTGCTGCCCAGCGGTTGTTCGCGATTTCGTTCTGGATCCAGTCTTCGCTGTACACAATCAAGCGCTGGTCACCGTCAATCACTGCCGCAGCATTTGGCACATTGCCGGCATAAATCTGAAATCGGGGAACAAGCCCGACGGTGGACAGGATATCGGCCACAAGGTCTTCGGCTTGTTTGCTAGAGGAGAACGAATAGATTTGTTCATCAAAGACTTCGTCGGGGGCAAAGGAACAGAGGTGGTCTTGTCCCCCAAGGTTAAGCAGCGTTTGCGCCGACACTTGAGGCGTGAAAAGGCTGAGAGAGAACAGTGCGGCGCTGAATTTTGTAAGGGTCTTCATGGTGTTTCCGAAACGTGATGACAGTGTCTTTGTTACCGCAACTTCACCAAAGACGATTGGAATTTCAAGGTTTATTGACGCACAATGGCCTCCCCGCGTGGATGGATGTGCGCCAATCTTGCATCCACGTAGAGCACGTTGCGCTGCGTGCGCTCCAAATCTGTGAGCACGCGGTAGGTTTCTTCGATTTGGGGCAGGGCGAGGATGTGCTCTGGTTTGCCGTCCGCTAGGATCGCCCCGTCGCGTAGGAGCACGAGGCGATCGCAGAATTTTGCCGCGAGATTGAGATCATGCAGCGCGGCCATCACCACGGGTTTCTTGCGGTCCATCTCGTTGCGGATTGAGGTCAGGATTGAAAGCTGATGGTGCAAATCAAGGGCGCTGGTGGGTTCATCAAGCAGGATCACATCTGGCGCACGCACGATGGTTTGGGCCACAGCGACCATTTGCGCTTGCCCGCCGCTGAGATCCGCAACGCCGCGGTTGGCGAGGTGGGACAATCCAAGGGCATGTAGTGTGTCGGAGACGCGGTCGAGGTTGTCATCGTTCACTCGCCAGCCGGTGGTTTGTTTGAGCGCCAGCAGCACGCTTTCAAACACCGAGAGCAGCGCGTTGCAGCCATAGGCTTGCGGCATATAGGCGACACGTTTGGCGCGATCTTTGCGGCCCAGACAGGTGACGTCTTCACCTGCGATGGTGATGGCGCCTTTGCTGGGCGTGATCAGGCCCGCGATGGTTTTGAACAGGGTGGATTTGCCAGCAGCGTTGGGGCCGATGAGGCCAACAAAGGCCCCGGGGGGGATGTCGGTGACGGTCACATCTTGCAAGACATTGGTGCGGCCGTAGCCTGCGGAGAGATTGGCGATGGTCAGGGTCATTGCAGGCGCTCCCGTCGTGAGCTGAGGATGATCGAGATAAAGATCGGCACGCCAATCAGCGAGGTGATGATGCCAATTGGGTAGATGATGCCGGGGGTGATGGTTTTGGAGATCAGGGACGTGAGCGAGAGCACCAGTGCGCCCACCAAGGCGGAGAGCGGCACGAAGTAGCGTTGGTCTTCGCCCACCAGCATGCGGGCAATGTGCGGCCCAACAAGACCCACAAAGCCAACAGTACCGACAAAAGACACGGCGGTGGCCGCAAGCAGGGAGATGCAGATCAGCATTTCCACGCGCAGGCGCCCAACGTCCACGCCCATGCTTTGCGCTGTAGTCTCGCCCATGCGCAGGGCGGTCATCGGCCACGTGCGGTAGAGGCTGAAGGGGATGGCAAAGCACAAGAGGATGGTGCCAAGGCCGATCTTTTCCCAGCTGGCGCGGCTGAGAGAGCCCATCATCCAAAACACAATGCGGGCGATTTGGTCCTCGGATGCCATGTATTGCATAAGCGCCAGCAGGGCGGAGAAAGTGAAGAAAATTGCGATGCCAAACAGGATCATGGTTTCGGACCCAACGCCTTTGATGCGGGTGGCGAGCAGGATGAAGCCGCAGGTGAACAGTGCAAAGACAAAGGCGTTTACGGTCACGAGGAGCGGGCCAACGGCGGGGATAACGCTGATGCCCAGCACAATGGCGAGCGAGGCGCCAAAGCTGGCGGCGGCGGAGACGCCCAACGTAAACGGTTCGGCCAGCGGGTTGTTGAGGATGGTTTGCATCTGTGCGCCAGCAACAGCCAGAAGCGCACCAACCAAGACGGCGGTCACGGCAACGGGCAGGCGGTAGTCCCAGACAATGACTTTGAGGCGCGCCCCGTGGGACATTGGGTCAAACAGCACCTCGGCGATGGTGGACAGGCTGTAGCCGCCCGGGCCGGTGGTGATGTCCAACAGGAAGCTCAGGCACAGAAGGCCAAACACGGCGGCGATGACGCCGTACCGACGCGCCACACGCGCCACATAATCGTGGCGCAACGCCACGGGATCAACATTGAGGGTCACGAGGGTGGTCTCCGGTGGGGGGGAAGAGAGTCCGGCCCCGCAATGTGCGGAGCCGGGTGTTGGCGGGGGTGATTAGCCGCCAACCTCCAAACTGCCCCAGAACACGCCGGAGTAGTCGATCGGAAGGAACTTATCATGCAATTCCTTCATTGAGGTCTCTGGGTCCACGTCCTCAAACAGCTCCGGGTGCATCCATTTGGCAAAAGCCTGCATGGCCACAAAGTGATACGGGCTGTTGTAGAACTGGTGGTAGACCGAGTGGAAACGGCCGTTTTTCACCGCCGACAGCTCGCCCCAACCGTCACGGGAGGCTAGTGCGCTCAGGCGCTCTTGTACCTGTGCTTGTTCAGCTTCGTACCCAAACAGCACAGCCGTGGTGGCCGGGTTGGCCTCAGACCAGTTGGCGCCAGTGCCTATGATGATTTCCGGATCATCCGCAAAGATCGCCTCAAGGCTGACGCTGGTTCGGAAGCCCGGGAATTTTAGGGAGCCCCAGTTGCGGCCACCGGACATATCAACCAGACGTCCAAGGTTGGCTGCACCAAAGGTGTTGCAGCATTTGTTTGGGTTATAGCCCGCGGCGCTTTCGATGAAGACAACAGGGCGGTCTTCAACTGGGATCTGCTCCACGCGGGAATAGATCAGCTTCATCTGCTGTTGATAGTAGTCGCTAAAGGCGTCCGCATTGTCACGTTTGTCAAAAATGCGGCCCATCAGCTGAATGCTGGACACGGTGTTTTGGGTTGGGTTTTGACGGAAATCGACAAAGACGGTGGCGACGCCAGCCTCTTCGAGCTTCTCGATGATGCCGCTTTCCTGCGCCTTGAGCAGGTTGCCGAGGTTCATAAACACCACTTCGGTGCCTAGCGTGATCACAGCCTCAAGGTTCCACTCATCCGAGTAGGGGCTGCCAAAGCTCTTAAGATCAGCAATCTCGGGAAATTTTTCGAGGTATTTGCGGTAGGCGTCCGGGTCATATTTGACCATGTCGTCTTTCCAGCCAACGACACGCTCAAATGGGTTTTCTTGATCCACAACCGCAATGGAATAGATCATGCGGCCTTCGCCGATGACAATTTTGGACGGGTTTTTCTCTACTTCAACAACGCGGCCTGCAACGTCGGTGACAGTGATGGTCTCTGCGAGGGCGATCGTGGCGGACGTTGCGGTAAACGTCATAGCTGCGGCAGCGGAGCAAAGACCCCGTGTCAGTGTACTGACTTTCATGGGTCTCTCCTTGGATGTGTCGCGATCAGAGCCGCGAACTAGGCGCAAAAGAAGGTAGTCTATCAAAAGAGTCAAGTACTTGTGGCGTTTTTTACGAGACCTGAGCAAAGAGGATAGGAGGGCTGTGTGTGGCCGTTGTATTAAGGGGGGCGAGTGAAAGGGGCTCAGACTGCGCAGGCGTCAGTTGGTAAGGACTGCTTCCAGCCCATATAAGACATTCGCCCAGGCGCAGCGATGGCGCCGCTGCAAGCGTCGAGGAAAATGCGAGAATTCCCGAAAGCGGACCTTCAGATCGGTGAAACAGGGCAGTGAGATGGTGCGCTGCGCTTAAGGTCAGGAAGGCGTAAAAGCGGTTAGTCAAACAGGTCTCTTCAGGCGACCGCTCTTCGCAGTGAAGCGGGCTCCCAAGCAATTTTATTTTGACCGTAGGTATTCACTTGCAAAACGGCCAATGCGCGTGTTTCAGAACACGGCCCCCGACGCGGGAAAAACAAGTTTCGGAAATTCCATCAAGAATTAGTATTTCCTCGCCCCTTTAAGGTCCACGTTGCCGCATGGAGACGACCGGAAGGAAGCGACAATCATTTTGGTTGCTATTCAACACGACATCTAATCAACGCTTCGATTGCTCTCGCTTTAATTTCAGCGCTTCCATTTCCGTTGCGCACATAAACAATCTCATCATTCATCTGTGTTGGCCGTCTACACACAGTAATCCCTTGTGTCCTGGGCCTGACTATAACGACACAAACCGTCGCTCCATCTTGACAAACGAGACGCCGAGAGATGTGCCCAATGCAGCTACGATAGTCATAAATGTATTTTTCAAGACATGCAGAAAAGAAGAGCTCCCAGGTGTCGAAGCTCTTTTCCCTCCCTGGAATGTAATCAAGTTCACAATTTATTCCGCAAATTTCTCGATCATCACTCACTCCAACCAGCAAGGTGCCTCCATCAGAGTTTAAAAAGGCGCAGATCGTTTTGATGCATTCAAATACCAAATCATCAGACACCCAATTTTCTCGCGGAACTTTCTCATTTCCAAATACGCGCTTCTTGAGGTAGAGCGATTCCTTGAATTCAACTTCCTGCCCTTCCTCCGACTGAATCGCATCATGCAAAGCTTGAACAAAGCGCTCGGTGGTTTTTATTCTCGATACTACGCGTGTCTGATCCAGCTCTCCCTCCGAGACTGGCGGGTTTAGTTCCAACCCTTTCTCAAGCAACGCCTCCGTAATTTGTGTACAAGCGGATATGGCACCCAAATCAGAGAAGTCTGGCAACTTCCGCAGGTCGTTTATCGTACATTCGAGCCCAGCTTGATAAGCCTGAACCACCAATTCCAGGAAATCCCCCGAGGCCATTATAAAATTTTTGTCAGGGAAACAAGTTGGTCGGCGATCAAGTTCGCGCGACGTTTCCAGAACGCCTCAATTCCAGACATTCCGCTTTTCAAAAGATTGAAGCACTCTTCGTCTATGAAAACTTCCTCAAAGGAGGCCCTAATCGCTCCTTCATATTTTATGCCTTTCTCAAGAAAGAATGTCGCTGGACTTTTCGATTTCCACAAATTGTTCACCTCACGAGATATTGGCATCAAATTTGATATCGAATCGACGTAATCTTCCGAAACTGCATCTTTTCCCAACAAGCTAAAGTAATCACCAGAGGCGTTCTCGCGGCACCACCTTTTCGGATAAATGTGGTGCAACTCAACACGGCTACCTTCTTCTCCTATTAACATTTTACCCATGAAATCTTTAGATGCGGAAGCAATCATCGGCAGAAGGAGGGCAGACTGAATTGCTCCTCCAGGACGCCCATTCAGCAAGAGTTCAACCAACTGTTCATGAGATCGGACCTCAGAGTGCGGGATTTCACGACTGATTTGCTCTTCAGCAAAGGTTAGCCATTCGGTTCGGCTTGTAAAGTTTCCCTTGGAACCAAGGATGGACTTTAGCAAGTTCATATCAGTTCCCATTTGGCTCAGAAATCCCTGATCGTATCTCGTCGCTAGAGCGTTTCTCCAAAAAAATGCACGATAAAGCAAATCGAGATCGCCTACAGACCAACTCCCGTGTGTGCTCTCTGGATCAAAGCGCTTGTGCCACCGGAGGCCGACATAGATCCCTGATGAAATTGGATACGGGCATTGCAGATATCCGAATGCACCACCGGCAACCACATTTTGGAATTCGCCAACGAATTGAGAAAATTCCTCGGTATGGTTTACCAGGTGAGTCCAGTGCTCAACCGGAGTCGCCAACAAGTCCGATGACTTAACCGAAGTAATGGACTTGGACTTGGACGATCCAGCCACCCTCCGCGCCTTAGGCTTGGTGGGGAGATCGGTAAGAGCAACAAAGCAAGCAGTTGAAATCTGGGCTATTAGCTCAGGTCTTTTTTTGGGCATCGCCCAACCTATTGCGCCGTCGAGTTGCGATAGGTCATCCATCCAGTCGCGCAAGTGCAATTTATCATTGGTGTCCCTCAATAGCCAAGAATTGATGAGATCAACCGTTGAGACCTTCATGCCTGTGAGGTTAAGTGTCTCAAAAATTTCACAGATTTGCCCGAGGTCGTACCTTTGAGGCACTGTGCACGCGCCGAGTTTTGTCTCGGTAATGCCTTCAAAGGCCTGTTGCAAAATTTTGTCTCGCCGAGCAATCTCATCTTGATCTGGAAACTCTCCGTCGGGATAGATCGTTTCATCCTTTAGCTTTTGGATGTATCCATACCACTGCTGAAGGAGAGACTGATTTTTTTCGAAGCTAGATAGCGGGAAATACCCCTTTGCAATGCAAGCCTCTAAGTTTGTCAACCCTTCCTTTTGAATTTCGACCTTCTTCTTAAATACTACCTTCTCAAGCGGATCCTTGAGAGAGGCATTTAAGAAGTATTTACCCGAATATTTGTTTCCGCCAAAAGTCGGTGCAAATCCCGAAAATGCCATTGCCAGAGCAGTACTCCTTTGGCGACCATCGAGAATAGCCATAACTTGGGTGGGATTGGCTTCGGGCTTGCCAAATTCAAGTACAACCTTGGTTTTGGATTGACTATTCCAGTCGTCAATAGATAGCGGCTCAAGCTCTATGTGAGAGTCAGATGGCTGCTCCCATAGGGTCACCATACCAATGGGATAGCCATCGATCACAGACGTTGCCAGCCCCGCGACTGCAGAGGTGTCCCAGACAAATTCCCGCTGAAACCTGGGCACCTTCCACTTCCTGCTGCTTAGGTTCTCAAGAACCTCTGAGATAGAAAGTTCGGAAATTCTGATGCTCGATGCCATAATTGCCCGCAATCTGTAATTTTTCAGCCCGAGCATGAAGGCTCGCCTGTTTAGTCCATGTACGCATGCGTTGAATCGCATGAGTTTGGTCAAGCATAGTTTCTGAGTCGGCCTAACCGCAATGGCTTCGGGCAAAGAAATTTGCGCCCTTCAGTCAATGTGATCTTTCTATCGATCACCTTGAAGTTGAGGTGAGCCCGCAATTTGGGGCTTTCCCTGTAATTTGTATAAATGCCGATTTAGCGCATAAGTAGCTTCAACAGTCGGTGATGAGCCAACGGTGCTGCAGCAACGGTTCTCTCTTTCTAAAAACCTTGAATGCTCCAGGCGATAACGTAGACGGTCAAACAGAAATCTCTCCGAGATGGCAGAAATGTCTTCGGCAGCGGATCCCAGTTGCCTGTAACTTGCAGCAAGTGCGAAGTCTCGGCTCTGGTAGACCCAAAGTTTCCTTATCCGCCAGGGAGACAGCCCGCTATAGGCTGGCACCTCCCATCCGGTGGTCTACTCGGCGCGTGTCGAGGTCGCATACCTATCAATTTATGAATTTGATAGCTTTGTCTGCGCTGTCGCCGGTCCATCAGGAATCAATACTGCACTTTCGACGAATGGCAGCTCCTTCGGACGGCATCTCAGAAAAAGTTACGGCGGATCGTGTCAAAAGGCAGAGTTTGCAAAGTTCGCTTTCTGCGCATTGCCGTCATAGAGCGCTGAAAATACAAAATCTCCCGAGGATTACATCGGGAGCTCTTGCTAAGAGTGCTTCTGGTTTGCCTGCGCTGCTTACTCTGTCGCCAGACCAACCTTCATGTCTTTGACTGCATAAATCTCTTCGCCGTCTGCGAACACGGTGCCATTGGCGACGCCGAGCTTGAGCTTGCGGTCAATGATGCGGGTGTATTGTACGTTGTAGGTCAGCATTTTGCGATCCGGTTTGACCATGCCTTTGAGCTTCACTTCGCCCACGCCCATCGCCATGCCCTTGCCGGGCATGCCGCGCCAGCCGAGGCCAAAGCCGGTCAGTTGCCACAGGCCGTCAAGACCCAGGCAGCCGGGCATGATTGGGTTGCCGGGGAAGTGGCAATCAAAGAACCAGAGGTCTGGTGTGATGTCGAATTCTGCAAGCACGTGGCCTTTGCCAAAGTCACCGCCGTCTGCGGAGATGTCGGTGATGCGGTCCATCATCAACATCGGTGGCATTGGCAGTTGGGCATTGCCGGGACCGAACAATTCGCCACGGGCGCATTTCAGCAGGTCGTCTTTGTCAAAGCTCGTGGGATAGTCGGCCATTCTGGGGGGTCCCTTGTCATAGTGATGTTGCTTTTGCCTGCTTTACCACCGGGCAAGGTGATCCTGCAAGACAACAGTCGGGGTGGGGCGCTGGGCCGCAGATCTATTTGCGACTCATTTTCATTTGAAATTGGGGAGCATTTTGGGTTAAATATGCAGCTGACGCACAGGATATGACAGAATGACCACTGAGGCACTTCGCAACGGCACCCAATGGCTCTCATCAGCTGGGCTGCGCCCAACACGGCAACGTGTGGCGCTGGCGGCTTTGCTTGTGGGCGATGGTCAGGACCGCCACGTGACAGCAGAGAGCTTGTTTGCCTCGGTGCGCGAGCATGGCGATAGCGTGTCTTTGGCCACGGTTTACAACACGCTGCGGGCGTTTTGTGAGGCGGGGTTGATGCAGGAAATCACTGTGGATGGCTCCAAAAGCTATTTTGACACCAATACCGGTGACCACCCGCATTTCTTCTGGGAAGACGATCGTGTGCTGACCGATGCGCCTGCAGAACAATTGGAAATTGTGCGGTTGCCGCATGCGCCGGAAGGTGCTGAGATTTCAAAGATCGATGTGGTGATCCGGCTGCGACGCACCTGAGCGACGCTGGGTCATCGCCTTCCACGAGTGATTGTTCGTGATCTTGGCCTGTGACAGCATGGGGCAAGAGCAGGGAGACATTGTCTATGAAAGCGATCACATGGCGTGGATTTGGTCCGGCGCAGGATGTTTTGCACATTGAAGAGGTGCCGACGCCGGCGCCTGCCGCAGGTGAAGTTCTGGTGCGGGTGGCGTTTTCCGGCGTAAACCCATCAGATTGCAAAGCCCGCGGTGGCGCGCGGCCGGGCGTGATCAAACCACCATTTGAGGTGATTGTGCCCCACAGCGATGGGGCTGGCGTGATTGAGGCGGTTGGCGACGGTGTGGATGCGGACTGGATTGGTCAGCGCGTTTGGATCTGGAATGGGCAGTGGCAGCGGCCAATGGGCACCTGTGCAGAGTATATTTGTGTGCCGGCAGAACAGGCTGTGGCCTTGCCTGACAGCGTATCTTTGGAAGATGGCGCGGTGCTGGGCATTCCAGGATTGACGGCGGCACAGACGGTGTTTGGGGACGGGGATGTGACTGGGCAGACCGTGCTGGTGTCTGGTGGCGGTGGCTCGGTTGGCTATCTGGCGGTGCAGCTGGCCGCCTGGGGTGGTGCCACGGTGATCGCCACTTGTGGGGGGCGCGATATGGCGCGGGTGAAGGCAGCGGGGGCGGCACATGTGTTTGACTATGCAAGTCCAACGCTGGCGGCTGATATTCTAGGAGTCTGTGACGGTGTGGATCGTGCGGTGGAGGTTGAGTTGGGTCCAAACCTGCCATTGTTAACCGAAGTCATGCGACCGCTGGGCACTATCGCGGCCTATGGATCGGCCAAAGACATGGCGCCAGAGATGCCGTTTGGGCCGATGCTGTTCAAAGCTTTGAAGCTGGATATTACGTTGATCTACATCTTGCCGCTTGCAGAGCGGGAGGCGGCGATTGCGCGGCTGCATGGGGCGTTTGCGGATGGGGCGTTGAGGCTTGAAACGCCAAATGTCTTCGCGCTGGAAGAGGCCGCATCGGCCCATAATTTGGTCGAGGCCGGTGGTCGCACAGGGGCTGTCTTGGTGAAGCTCTGAGTGGTTAAGTCAGGCCTTCAAGGCCAAACCACTGAGGCAGCACAGACATGAAACGCCGCCAAAAGCCTGCATCTGGGTCTTTGTTGACCACAGTTGGTGCGATTGATTTGGGCTGGTGTGTCCATTGTAGACCGGTGTCCTCGTCGGTGACTCTGTAGGCGAAGTCTGCGAGGTTTTTGTCCAGACTTTTCAGGATACTGCGCGCGTAGTTGGGACTTTCGACCAAAAGACCAATTTCGGCGTTGGTTTTGATCGACCGTGGGTCGAGGTTGAGCGAGCCAACCAGTACTGAGGTGTCATCGATGATGGCCAATTTGGTGTGCAATGTGATGTGGGGCGGGCTGTCATGATTCATGAGGTTTAGGGCTTCAATGGCGTCATGGCGCAGCTCGTAGAGGTCAACGCCTGCGGCGAGAAGTTCAGCCCGGTGGCGGGCGTAACCACCATGCACATAGGCGTGGTTGGTAGAGGCCAAAGAGTTGGTGACGATGCGCACCTTCGCGCCGGACCGGGCGAGATTGGCATAGAAGCGCGCACCGTAGTTTTCGGGCACAAAATAGGGGCTGATCAGGGTGACCTGTTTTTTGGCCTCTCCAATGGCGGCAAAGAATGCTTCCCCAAGAATATGTGGGCCTGTGCCATCTGGATTGCGCAGCTTTTGCGGGGTGTCTGCGATGATGCGAGAGGTGCCGCGAAACGGGGAGAATTCGCGGTTGGATATGTTTTGCAGATAAGGCGCGTTTATGGCCTTGGTGTAGGCAGCCACTTCCGGGCTGTCCGGGTCATAAGCCCAATCCGACAAGCTGATCCGGGGCGGAGGTGGGGCGGATTTTGGGCGCAGGTTGGCAATGGGCACGGAGAACCTGTCGTTCCAGTACTGGTCAAACACCGGGTTGATCTCTGCGGCCTCTTTACCAAACACAGCGAGGTCGTAGTCGGCAAAGACCTCTGAGGGTTTGAGTTCGTAATACTCATCCGCAAAATTGCGCCCGCCGATGATAGCCATCATATTGTCGACCACAAAGGTCTTGATGTGCATGCGCCGGTTCACACGTTTGAAATCCCAGAGGAACCCCATGGCTTTGGGCGCATTGCGTGAGCTGGGGTTAAAGATACGGATTTCAATGTTGGGGTGGGCATCCAGCACGGCAAAGTCGGCATCATCCGCGGTGGTGAAAACGTCGTCCACCAACAGGCGCACCCGCACACCACGTTCCGCAGCATCAAACAAGCGGTTGGTGAGGATGTCACTGGCGGTGTCCGGTTTGATCAGAAAGGTGGCAATGTCGATGCTGTGCTCTGCGCCTTCGATCATGCGCAGGCGCGCACCAAGCGCGTCGGTGCCGTTGGTCAGCTCGAAATAGGCAGATTGGGCACCGGTTTGGGCAGAGACCGCGCGGCTGACGGCGTCTGAAGAGGCATCTGTCGTGAAGGCGTAAGACGGCGTCCGCGGCGCGTCAAAAGGGACTTTGGCGCAGGCAAGGAGGCTAACAGCACCCAGCAAGAGGGCTGTGGTGGTCTTTAGAAAGCGCAAATCCGTCAGAACCATTGCCCCGGTTCCATCAGACCAAGGTCCAAAAGCTGGCGGGAGTGCCAGTCAAACCGCACCGAATTGTGCCAGGTGAACTCGGTGATATCAAAAGTCGATCCAGGGTTGGATTTGAGCGCCTTGGCGGTGCGGAAAGAACAAACCGCGGCGGTCAAGTTGTTGTGCCAAGGGCAGGCAAAGGTGTTGTACTCTTCGTCTGAAAACGTGAAGTCCTCGCGCAATTGCAGACCCGGTTTAGCTCGGAAAATGGAGATGCGATCGATTTTGCGTTTGTTTGCAGGAATGTGTTCTTCGAACCGCCAGCGCAAGCCGCCAAAAAAATCCAGTTGTCGCTCTTTGGGGTGATTATGGTTGTTAGCATCCGGTCGGGCCAGAGCATAGTAGCCGGAGCGATCAAGTTGTGCCTCTTCCAGAGACACAGCATTGGGGGAAACCTCCAAGTTGGGGGCGTAGAGATCAATCACATAGGTGAGCATCGCATCCCGCTGTTCTTCGGTGTGGAAGGCCAGCATTTCACTGGCGCGGCGAGCCTCGCAAAACGGAAAAAACAAGTATTCGGCGTTGAAACAGTAATAGAGCCAAAGTTCAGGTGCAGCCTCGATTATCCGGTTCACCGCATCAATCATAGGCTGGCCACGGGGCGCGTCCATGGTGATGCGCGGGCAAAGTGTTGCCAATTCGTTGGATAGTGCAAATTCTGCAGGCATGAACACGATGACTTTTTTGAAGCCCAGGTCGAGATGATGATAAAGAGTACTCTCGATTTCGACGTCATCTTCGGCAAAAATCAGTGCCACCGGCCCTTTGGCCAATTCCGCTGTGCCGCTGCGCAGAAACTGCTCCAACGAGTCATATGTCATGCGCGGCCCCATTTGCGTGTTTTTGTCCTTGTTGCGCTCAAAATCGGCTAAAAGCGAGCGCATTGCAAGCGCCCCTGGTTTTCTGTAGTGAGGCGCCTTGAAACCGCTACAGGATATGTCCCATGGCCGAGACCCCCTCCGCTGATAAAAAGAAGCTCTTCATCAAGACCTATGGCTGTCAGATGAACGTCTATGACAGTGAGCGTATGGCGGAGGCCATGGATGGTGCGGGTTATGAGACCACGGACACGCCGGGTGACGCGGATATGATCCTGCTCAATACCTGCCACATTCGGGAAAAAGCGGCGGAAAAGGTCTATTCCGAGCTGGGGCGCATGAAGGCGTTGAAGGTTGATAAACCGGATTTGAAGATTGGTGTGGCGGGCTGTGTGGCGCAGGCCGAAGGCGCAGAGATTATGCGGCGCCAACCCATTGTTGATCTGGTGGTGGGGCCACAAGCCTATCACCGTCTGCCGGAGATGGAAGCCAAGACCCAAGAAGGTGTGAAAGCGCTGGACACGGATTTTCCAGAAGAAGACAAATTTGAGAAACTCAAACGTCGTCCTAAGGCCAAACGTGCACCTTCAGCGTTTTTGACCGTTCAAGAAGGCTGTGACAAATTCTGTGCGTTCTGCGTTGTGCCTTACACGCGCGGGGCGGAAGTCAGCCGTCCGGTGGATCGTGTGATCACAGAGGCGCAGGATCTGGTGGAACGCGGCGTGCGGGAAATCACTCTGTTGGGGCAAAACGTGAATGCCTACCATGGAACACACAGTGGCGGCGACATGACCCTTGCCGGTCTGATCTGGGAGTTGGACAAGATCGACGGACTGGAGCGCATTCGGTTCACAACATCACATCCCAACGACATGATGGATGATTTGATTGAGGCACATGGAACCTGTTCGAAGTTGATGCCGTACCTGCATTTACCGGTGCAGTCGGGCTCCAACAAAATCCTCAAACGTATGAACCGCAGCCATGATCGCGAAAGCTACATCAAGCTGATTGAGCGCATCCGCGCCGCGCGGCCGGACCTGATGCTGTCCGGCGACTTCATTGTGGGTTTCCCGGAAGAGACCGAACAAGATTTCCAAGACACGTTGGATTTGATCAAAGAGGTTACATACGGGCAGGCGTACAGTTTCAAGTATTCCACGCGTCCAGGTACCCCCGCGGCGGAGCGTCCCTTGGTGGATGAGGCAGAGGCAAATGACCGGTTGCAACGCCTGCAAGCGTTGCTGAGCACGCAGCAAAAAGAGATTCAGGACTGCATGGTCGGCAGAGAGGTCAATGTGCTTTATGAGAAGGCCGGACGTCTTGACGGGCAGATGGTGGGTAAATCCGACTACTTGCATGCGGTTTATGTGGCTGATCCCAAGGGGCAAATTGGCGACATCAAACGCGTGAGAATCGTGGAGAGTTCAACCAACTCTCTGGGTGGTGTTTTGGTCTGATATTGATCGAACCCTGGAAACAATCTTGGCTAATTTGCGAATATTGATGCGCGCGCTCACCTTCCGGTAGGGCGCGCGTGCCACATTCTGGACATATTTTATGACCTCCCACGTGGGAATTAAGCATTTCTTCTTCACATGACGCGCAACTCAGTGCATCTTGATCGCATAGAGAAAGCTTTGATTTAGAACGTGTTTCAAAAAATATATGGCTTTCGGGGGATATGGAGAGGTACTCGCTGTGGCGAATAAATCCAAGAAAATGGCGCGGGCGGCGTTTGGAGGTGTGGCAGCTGCCTGTGTTGCACTTATGACGATTGCTCAGCCTGCTGCGGCCCAAAACCAACGCACTGTTCTGGGCCAACCGTATGTGCCAACTGTCTGGGTCGATCCGGATGGCTGCGAGCACTGGGTGATGGACGATGGCGTGGAGGGGTATATGACCCCGCATGTGACCCGTCAGGGCATTCCGGTCTGTCGCCGTGGCAATGTCTGTGGTGTGATGAACTCTGATCAGTTTTTTGCGACCGACAAATACGCGATCAATTCTGCCAATCGTCAGCGCCTGGCGGAGTTCTTTAACAGCTCTTCTGCGTCAGCCTTTATTGTTGCCGGTCACACGGACAGCCGCGCAAGCGACGATTACAACATGCGCCTGAGTTACAACCGCGCCAACGCGGTGGCCAAAGTGGCCCGTAGTACAGGTGCACGGGTTGTGGATGTGCGTGGGTATGGTGAGCGCATGCCGCGCGCGACCAATCGCACAGCCGCTGGCATGTCGGAAAACCGTCGTGTCGAAATCATCTGTCTGCGCTAAGGGAGAGGCGATATGAAACTGACCAAAAGCGTTCTGCTTCTCGGCCTCGCAGTGAGCCTGTCGGCTTGCATCGACAACAAGGTCGACAAAACCGTGGACAACTTCACCGATGACGGCCATCTGAGCAATCTGATTGCCGGTGTCTGGGTTGATCCAAACGGTTGTGACCACTGGATCATCGATGACGGTGTTGAAGGGTATCTGTCTCAGCGCCTGGATCCCTATGGCAAGCCAGTGTGTTCTGGTGCTGCCCCTCCCGGCGTGGCGACCGGTCCGTTCAAAGCGGGCGCGGGTATTGGCGATTGGATCTGATCCACATTGCATAGAGATAAAAAGGTCGCCGATGTCATTCGGCGGCCTTTTTCTATGTTGGGTCAACGCAATATTATGCGTGTCACGCAAAATTCACGCGCCTGCGCTTGCACCTGACTGCGCAAATTGGCACCATGGGGCATAACCTTCTTCACAGGAGATGTGATTGCCCACAGGCACCATGACCCCACCGCCTTCATCCGATGCCCCGAAACATACCTCGGTGGAATTTCCGGACAACAGACTGCTGATCGAGCTTTGCGGCGAATATGACCGCAACCTTGCGGATATAGAGCAGAAACTGGATGTGCAGATTTTGCGACGTGGGAATTTACTCGACATTCACGGCGAAGAGGCCGCGCAAGAGGAAGCCGCTGAGGTGCTCACCGGGCTCTACACCCGCTTGGAAAGTGGCAAGTCGGTTGAGGGTGGCGACATTGATCGTGAGATTCGTATGGGTGGGTCTGAGCAAGACACCGGCGTGCGTGATGGGGATCAAATAGAGATGTTCAAAGGCGGCGCGGTCGAGATTAAAACCCGCAAAAAGCTGGTTGAGCCGCGCACCGATGCCCAAAAAGCTTATGTCATGTCGCTGTTTGACAACGAGCTGGCCTTTGGCATTGGTCCGGCAGGTACGGGGAAGACCTATCTGGCTGTCGCTGCCGGTGTAAGCATGTTCATTTCGGGCCAAGTAGATCGGATTATTCTGTCTCGACCTGCTGTGGAAGCGGGCGAAAAGCTTGGGTATCTGCCGGGTGACATGAAAGATAAAGTCGACCCTTACATGCAGCCGTTATATGACGCGCTGAATGACTTCCTGCCCGCCAAACAGCTGGGCAAATTGATCGAGGAAAAGAAGATCGAGATTGCGCCGCTGGCCTTTATGCGCGGCCGCACGTTGGCGAATGCGTTTGTGGTGCTGGATGAGGCGCAGAACGCCACAACCATGCAAATGAAGATGTTCCTCACCCGTCTGGGTGAAGGCAGTCGCATGGTGATTACGGGTGACCGCAGTCAAATCGATTTGCCACGGGGGGTGCCGTCGGGTCTAAAAGACGCCGAGCGGCTGTTGTCTGACATAAAGAACATCAGCTTCAACTACTTTACTGCGGATGATGTTGTGCGCCACCCGCTTGTGGCGGCCATCATCAAAGCCTATGACGCGGATGCGATACGGGCATTGAAAGATAAGGACCAAAAGTCCTGAGACGTTCTCTTTCCAAATCGTTCCACGGGAGTGTGGGGGGCGTCAGCCCTCGCACGGTACAGGGACAATGCTGACAGACACTATTATCGAGGATGACCGCTGGAACGAAGTGGCATTCGAGGACTTGGCGGAGAACGCTGCGCAGGCGGCTTTGATGCATCTGGCTCTGGATACCGCAAAGTTTGAGATTGCGGTGTTGGCCTGTGATGATGCGCGGATCGCTGAGTTGAACGCGGATTTCCGGGACAAGGACAAAGCCACCAACGTATTGAGTTGGCCCAGTGAAAAGCGCGGTGTTGACGTGGATGGAGATGAGCCGGACCTGCCCGAACAGAGTTTTCCTGGCATGCCCGAAGAGCTTGGCGATATTGCAATTTCCTATGACACCTGTGCGCGAGAAGCGGCCGCAGCGGGCAAATCCATGGCTGATCACGTGACTCATTTGATGGTGCATGGCACCTTGCATGTGCTGGGCTATGATCATGTGCGTGACAAAGATGCCACTTTGATGGAAGGTTTGGAGACCACCATACTTGGCAAACTGGGTCTGTCAGACCCATATGACGTGAATTAGCGGCAATCAGACCGCAATAAGCTTTGGAAAGGGCCCATGGGCGACAGTACAGACGGATCTTCTAACGCAGCGCTTAGCGCGCAGCCAGAAGGCCAGAAAACAACGTCAAAAGGTTGGCTAAGCCGCCTGTTTGGCACAAGTGACACCCAAGATGTCGTGGCAGAACGCCCGGCCACTGCAATCAAGCTGGCGCCGCAGGCGCATGGCATGATGAACCTGCGCCGGATGCGGGTCGAAGATGTGGCTGTACCCAAAGCTGATATCCAAGCGGTGCCCACAACCATTTCCAAAACGGAGCTGGTAAAGCTGTTTCGCGACAGTGGCCTGACGCGTGTCCCGGTGTATGAAAATACGCTGGATACGCCGGTGGGGTTTGTGCACCTCAAAGATTTTGCGCTGCGTCATGGGTTTAATGGCGACACTGCCAGAGATTTTGACATCGCCAAAGTGCTGCGTCCGCTGTTGTTTGTGCCGCCCAGCATGTCGATTGGTGTGCTGTTGACCAAGATGCAGGCCGAGCGCCGGCACATGGCGTTGGTGATTGATGAATACGGCGGCGTTGACGGTCTGGTGACCATTGAAGACCTGATTGAGCAGGTTATTGGGGAAATCGAAGACGAGCATGACGTCGAAGAGGCGGACCTCTTTGTGGAGGAAAAGCCCGGCTGTTACCTCGCGCTGGCGAAAACGCCACTGGACGAGTTTGAGACCGCTGTTGGCCGTTCTTTGACCCACCATGAAGAGGTGGACCCAGAAGAAATCGATACTTTGGGGGGGCTGGTCTTTATGCTGGCGGGACATGTGCCTGCGCGCGGTGAAGTGGTTGAAAGCCCGGATGGTGTAGAGTTTGAGGTGGTGGATGCCGATCCGCGCCGGATCAAACGTCTGCGCGTGTTCCTGCCAAGCCCCAGCGTGGTGGTTCAGGATGGCTGACGGCGCACTGCGCCGCTGGTTGCGGGCTGTTCCTTGGAAGATGTTTGGCGTCGGGGCCGCTTTTGGACTGATAGCGGCGCTGGGTCATCCTCCCATTGGGTACACCTTTTTGACGCTGGCCGGGTTTGGCGCTGTGTTTATGGCGCTTGCGCAAAGCCAAACAGCCAAGCAGGCTTTTTGGCTTGGGTCGGGATTTGGCAGCGGATATTTTGCGCTGGCGCTCAACTGGATCATTGAACCGTTTATTGTTGATGTCTGGCGGCATGGCTGGATGGCCCCGTTTGCCATCACCTTTTTGTCTATGGGTTTGGCGCTGTTCTGGGCTCTGGCGTTTTGGGGTGCAAAGCGGCTGCATGCTTCCGGATGGCCGGTGGTTCTCACGCTAACCTTTGCCGAATTGATCCGGGCCTATTTGTTCACCGGGTTTCCTTGGGCCATGCCCTCTTATGTGCTTGTCGACAAGCTGGTAGGGCAGGCGGCGGCCTCAGTTGGGCCCCATGGGCTGAACGTGATGCTGTTTTGCACGGTGGCAACGGTGCTGATCAAGCGGCGCCTGGTGCGTGTACTCATCCTTGGAGTTGCATTGGCGGGCATGACGGTGCCGGTGGGAAATCTGAGCGACAGCATTGATCCCCAGCAGGATGAGAGGCCAGTTGTCCGCCTCATCCAGCCAAATGCCCCGCAACATCAAAAGTGGGATCCACAATACGCGCGCATCTTCTTTGAGCGTTTGGTGAAATTCAGTCGCGCAGGGGAAGAGCGGCCAGACCTAATTGTTTGGCCGGAAACGGCGGTGCCGGTGTGGCTGCACAATGCGGCAAATACGCTGGGGATCATTTCCGGTGCAGCCGGAGATGTGCCTGTGGTGCTAGGCATAAACCGTGCAGAAGGGCAGCGAATTTTCAACGCGGCGGTGTTGATGGATGAAGAGGGGCGTGTGGCGCAGACCTATGACAAACATCATTTGGTGCCGTTTGGAGAGTACATTCCACTTGGCAACCTTCTGAGCAAGATTGGCATCCAAGGTTTGGCAAGCCGGAGCGGTGATGGGTTTTCGCCTGGGGCGGGGCCAACGGTGATGGATTTTGGGGCGTTGGGCAAAGCCTTGGTGCTGATCTGTTACGAAGCGGTGTTCCCACAAGATGTGTACGCGGCCCCAGAACGGCCGGACTTCATCTTGCATCTGACCAACGATGCCTGGTTTGGCAACTTCTCCGGGCCGTATCAGCATCTGTCCCAGGCGCGGATGCGGGCGATTGAGAGTGGTTTGCCGGTGCTGCGGGCTGCCAACACAGGCGTGAGTGCGGTGATCGATGCCAAAGGGCGGGTGCTGGATGAATTGCCGCTCAATACCGAAGGATATTTGGATGCGGCGCTGCCCAAAGCGTTGCCCAAGACGATTTACGCAAAAAACGGTGATCTGCCGTTGGCCATTGTGATTGTTCTGCTGCTGTTAATAGGGCTTTTACGATGGGGGCGTGAAACTGATTGACCCTGCTTTCACAGGGGCGTATCCCAGACTGGAATTTGTCGCCACAACGGCTTCCTGACGTGGCGAATTACACATACTGGAGCACTTCATGACACGACAGAACTACACGTTTACTTCCGAAAGTGTTTCGGAAGGACATCCTGATAAGGTGTGCGATCGCATTTCCGACGCGGTATTGGACGCATTTTTGGCAGAGGAACCAGAGGCCCGTGTGGCCGCGGAGACCTTTGCCACAACAAATCGGGTGGTGATTGGCGGTGAGGTTGGTCTGTCAGACCAAGAAAAGCTGCATGATTACATGGAGCGTATCGATGATATCGCGCGCGCCTGTATCAAGGACATCGGCTACGAGCAGGAAAAGTTTCACCACGAGACCGTAGAGATCACCAATCTGTTGCACGAGCAGTCGGCGCATATTGCGCAGGGCGTGGATGCGGACGGCGATAAAGATGAAGGTGCAGGTGATCAGGGGATCATGTTTGGCTATGCCACAACTGAAACTGATGCGCTGATGCCAGCTCCAATCCAGTATGCACACGCGATCCTGCGCCGTTTGGCGGAAGTACGTAAGTCTGGTCAGGAGCCAACGCTTGGCCCCGATGCGAAGTCGCAGCTGTCCGTGCTTTACGATGGCGGCAAGCCGGTCGGCGTGAGTTCCATTGTGTTGTCGACACAGCATTTGGATGAGACCATGACCAGCGCCGACGTGCGCGCGGTTGTGGAACCCTACATTCGCGAGACGCTGCCTGATGGCTGGATCAACGATGCAACCGCGTGGCATGTGAACCCAACTGGCAAATTTGTGATTGGTGGCCCTGATGGGGACGCCGGTCTGACCGGTCGCAAGATCATCGTGGACACTTACGGCGGCGCAGCCCCGCATGGGGGCGGAGCCTTCTCCGGCAAAGATCCAACAAAAGTTGACCGGTCCGCAGCCTACGTGGCGCGTTATTTGGCTAAAAACGTTGTGGCCGCTGACATGTCAGAGCGCTGCACCATTCAGCTGTCGTATGCAATTGGTGTGTCTGAGCCATTGTCGATCTATGCCGACACGCATGGCACGGGCGACGTCGCACCAGCTGACATCGAAAAAGCCATTCGCAACGTGATGTGCCTGACACCGCGCGGCATTCGCGAGAAGCTACAATTGAACAAACCCATCTATGAGCGCACCGCCGCGTATGGCCACTTTGGCCGCGCACCAAGTGAAGATGGTGGCTTCAGCTGGGAACGTACCGATCTGGTTGAGGATCTGAAAAAAGCCATCTGATCTGCGAATTTTGTAAGTTTGGAAAGCCCGCCGATGAGAATTGGCGGGCTTTTCTATGCTTGAGGCAAAGTGACCGCGCTGGTGCCCCTACGGAAGTCTTTGGAATTGCACTGGACTTGTGCCACGGTTCCGCCGGGAAATGAGAGGAATGCGCGATGTTGATCGATGTGGCTTTGCCGCTGTCGTTGGCGATTATTATGTTTTCGCTCGGATTTGGGCTGACTTTTTCTGACTTTGGCCGGGTACTGACCATGCCCAAGGCGGTGATTGTTGGCGTTCTCTTGCAGGTGATGGCCGTACCCGCTGTGGCGTATCTAATGGTGTCGTTCACATCTCTGCCACCCGCGATGGCCTTTGGGGTAATGCTGCTGTCGTTTTGCCCCGGGGGAGTGACCTCCAGCATTTTGACCAAACTGGCTGGGGGAACCGTGGCTTTGTCGATCACGCTCACCGCAGTGGTGAGCTTGTTGTCGGTGGTCACGGTGCCTGCGCTGGTAGGCTGGGCGGCAACCACATTCTTGGGTGGCGATGCGCCTGTAATCAACGTGACGGCGATTGGCATGAGTATGTTTGTGATTACGGCTATTCCGGTGGCAATAGGCGTGCTGCTGCGATTTGTGGCGCCAACGTTTGCAAACACCAATGAACGCCGTGTTTCGGCGGTGGCGTTGGTGCTGTTTGTGGTGATTGTTATGGCGGCACTGGCCACCAATTGGGACATGTTTGTCGCCAACATTGGTGGGCTGGGACCGATCCTTATGACGCTCAACGTGGTGCTGTTGATTGCCGGTGTTGTGGTGGCGCGGACGTTGGGGTTGTCTGGGCCGGATGGGCTGTGCATCTCGGTGGAAATGGGTGTGCAGAACGCGGCTCTGGGCATTGCTGTGGCTGGGTTAATCGCGCAAACAGGCGGCATTCCTGAGTATGCCATTCCGGCGGCGGTCTACGGGATCACCATGTATCTTGTGACGCTTCCAGGCATGTTTATCCTGCGTAAGATTTTTGGCTGAACTTGACCTTTGTCGCCGGTTTGGGCAAAGGCTGATCCGCAGCATAAGGTAATTTGGCATGTCCGACGACAAACACCCAGGCAAAGATCCAGGCAGACACGCAAGCGGTGCACCGTGGCGCAACTTCTATGGGCGCTTCAAAGGCAAAAGTCTGCGTCCGAACCAAGAGGCCTATCTGGACGAAGATCTGGCGGCGTTGTCACCCGGAAAGGTTGGCTGGGATGTCAACCCGGAGCGAGATGATCTCGACCTTGAGGTGCTGTTTGGTGGCAAAGATGTCTGGCTGGAGGTTGGCTTTGGCGGCGGCGAGCACATGGTGCATCAAGCAGTGCAGAACCCAGATGTGGGCATCATTGGGTGTGAGCCTTACATCAATGGCGTGGCCATGTTGTTGGGTAAAATCCGTGCAGCTGGCGCGGAGAACATCAAGGTGCATCCCGGTGATGCACGCGACATGTTTGACGTGCTGCCTGATGAAAGCCTAAGCCGCGCGTTTTTGCTTTACCCTGATCCTTGGCCAAAGAAACGTCATCACCGTCGGCGTTTTGTGACGCCGGAACATCTGGAGCCTTTGTCGCGTAAGTTGAAGCCCGGCGCGATTTTCCGGGTGGCGACGGATATTGAAGATTACGTGCGCCAGACGTTGGAAGAAGTGCCGCGTCAGGGATTTGAATGGTTGGCGGAGAAGCCTGAGGATTGGCGCGAGCCGTGGGGCGATTGGATTTCCACGCGTTATGAGCAGAAGGCCTTTCGCGAAGGGCGTACGCCGCATTACCTGACTTTTCGAAAGACGTAGCAATCATGGGCAACGCGCACTGCACAGGTAGTTTTTCACATGAGTGACGCGTTGCTTTCCCGCTTTGGAATGACTGAAAGCGCCTTTTTGGGCGGAGGGGTCGAAGCGGATGTCTTTTTAATCGACAAGCAGTCCGTGCTGCGGATCGAGAAACCTGGGCGCGATCCAAAAGCAGCGCAACACCGGGTCGATTTACTTTCAAAGCTTACCAATGCGCAGTTTTCGGTACCCAAGGTGCGTGAGTTTGATGTCCTAGAGGGCGTGGCCTTCACTGTGGAAGACAGGCTGGAAGGTGAGCCGATGTCTCAAACCCTAAAAACCCTACACGGCGGTGCGCGGCAAGATTTGATACTAGATTATCTTGATGTGTCTCTGCAGGTGGGCGACCTGATGACCGTCAGTTCCGGCGCGGAATTTGGCGAGCTGGGCACAGCTGTCCCCATACGCCGCAAACGGTTTCATGACTTCCTTAGGGCGCGTGCGGAAGCCTCGTTGGCCGTTAAGTCACTTGATGTCGATCTTGACTCAATTTTGTCCCAGGTAGAGTCTCCGGAAAACGCAGCGCTCGTGCATTTGGATTACTGCCCGTCCAACGTGCTTTGTGAGGGAAACAGGATCACGGCAGTTTTGGATTTTGGTGGGACCTCCATTTTGGGGGCCGATATGTTCAATCCGGTGGTCGCCAAGCTGTTTCTGACGCCAGCTATAACCCCACAAGCAACGCCATCTGATCTCAATCTGGCAAGCGAATGGCTTACTTCACATACTCCGCAAGACGTCCAAGATGCGGTCACGGAGTGGCTGGCCTGCTATTGGTCATTTTGTGGAACAAATGAAGCGTTACCGCTGTACCAATGGTGTCTTAGGACGCTTGGGCTGCGGGGCGGTTAGTCGGCGATATCTCTGCTGTCATCGGTGGGGCGGACTGTGTGCGTTCATTTCTTGCAGACGTAATATTCGAAGTGCAAACGTCATGGACCTTAGCCATTTGTTGCGCTAACAGCGTTGGCAAAAGCAATAAGGATGACGCGCTATGTCTGGCCACGGCACCCCAATTCCGATGACTTCTTCTCCTTGCGGCCCGCTCTCTGGTGAGGCGCATGTACCTGGCGATAAGTCGATCAGCCACCGCAGCCTGATCCTTGGTGCCATGGCCGTTGGTGAGACCAAAATCTCCGGCCTGCTAGAAGGTGAAGATGTGCTCGACACCGGCAAAGCCATGGCGGCGTTTGGCGCAGAGGTGATCAACCACGGTGAGGGCAATTGGTCTGTGCACGGCGTTGGTGTTGGCGGATTCGCAGAGCCCGACAATGTGATTGACTGCGGCAACTCAGGCACCGGCGTGCGGCTAATCATGGGGGCAATGGCGAGCAGCGACATCACGGTGACATTTACCGGTGATGCGAGCCTCAACAGCCGTCCGATGGCGCGGGTGACGGACCCAATTGCATTGTTTGGCGCGACCTCGGTGGGGCGCTCCGGCGGGCGCTTGCCGATGACGATTGTTGGGGCAAAAGATGCGGTGCCCGCGCGCTACGAAGTGCCTATGCCGTCTGCGCAAGTGAAGTCGGCGGTGCTTCTGGCTGGTCTAAATGCGCCGGGACAAACTGTGGTGATCGAGAAAGAAGCCACACGGGATCACACCGAACGCATGTTGGCTGGCTTTGGTGCGGAGATATCGGTGGAAGAAACCGAAGAGGGGCGTGTGATCACCCTGACCGGTCAGCCGGAGCTGAAGCCGCAGACAATTGTGGTGCCACGTGACCCAAGCTCGGCGGCTTTTCCAGTTTGTGCAGCAATCATCACGCCGGGCTCGGACGTGTTGGTGCCTAATATCGGCTTGAACCCAACTCGTGCAGGTCTGTTTTATGCGTTGCAGGCGATGAACGCGGACCTGACGTTTGAGAACGAGCGCGAAGAAGGTGGGGAGCCTGTGGCGGACTTGCGGGCACGGTTCTCGCCTGATCTTACGGGCGCTGAGATCGACCCGGCGCGAGCGGCCAGCATGATTGACGAATATCCGGTGCTGTCTGTGGTGGCTTCCTTTGCCAAAGGCGACACGGTCATGAAAGGCGTAAAAGAGCTGCGCGTGAAAGAAAGCGACCGGATTGATGCCATGGCCAAAGGTCTGCGCGCCAATGGTGTGGAGGTTGATGAGGGTGACGATTGGTGGATCGTGAAAGGGCTGGGGCATGGCAATGTGCCGGGTGGCGCGACCTGTGAGAGCCATTTGGATCACCGTATTGCCATGAGCTTTATGGTGATGGGCATGGCCACACAACAGCCGGTCAGCTTGGACGACGGCAGCCCGATTGCCACGTCGTTTCCGATTTTTGAGCCGTTGATGTCTGGGCTTGGTGCGCAGGTCACGCGGACTTAAGACACAAGTCGTTGCCTCAGGCTGCAGCTTTTTGTTGATTTTGGCGAAGCCCCGGTCATGATCGGGGCTTACGTCATTTGTGGGCCTTATTGCATGAGCTACATTCAGCGGGTTTTCTGGGTCAGTTTTGCCGCAGCAACCGCCATCTATCTGGTGATGGTGTTCTGGACCATGCCAACCATCAGTGCCGCCGCAGGAGGCTTGGTGCCTTTTGATATGCGGCCCCTTGGCTATACGCCGGAGGAGGCGCGCGGGTTCTTGTCGGCGCTGACAGCGGAGGGGCGGGAGTTTTATATCACGGTGCAGCAGCGGCTGGATTTGGTGTATCCGGCGCTGCTGGGCATTATGCTGATTGTTGGCTTTCAAAGCCTGTACCAGCGGCCTTGGAGCATGGTGTTCTCGTTTGTTGCGCTGATCATGGTGTCTGCGGACTATCTGGAGAATTACATGGTCGCGACCATGCTGCACATTGGTCCGGAAGCGGTGGAAGACAACGTTGTTGCCTTTGCCAGTTTCTGGACGCGGTGCAAATCGGCGGCAGCCACAGTTGCTTTTGTTGGGCTTTTGGCGGGCGCCGTGATGCAGATTCGCCGTCGGTGGGCGTAAACTGGCCAAGGAAAGTGCCTGCATCTTGCGCTGGCGTCCTTGGATCGGTAGAGCGGCTGGGATTTGAGAAAAGGCAGGGCAAGACATGCGGTTTACCATTGCGATTGATGGGCCAGCGGCGGCAGGCAAAGGCACAATTTCCAAAGCAGTGGCTGCGCATTATGGCTTTGCCCAACTGGACACCGGTTTGCTGTATCGCGCTGTTGGTGCCCGAACGCTGGACGGAACGGATCCAATTGAAGCCGCCAAAGCCCTGACCGCTGAAGATCTTGATGCAGACAACCTGCGCACGCCAGAGGTGGCGCAAGCGGCCAGTAAGGTGGCGGTGATTGGTGAGGTTCGGGCCGCGTTGGTGGACTTTCAGCGGGCGTTTGCGCGGCGTGCCGGTGGGGCGGTGCTGGATGGGCGTGACATTGGCACGGTGATTTGCCCCAATGCCGAAGCCAAACTGTTTGTCACCGCCAGTGCCGAGGTGCGGTCAGAGCGCCGGTATCTGGAGCTTGTTGGCAAAGGCACCGAGATTGATCGCGAGACCGTATTGGCAGACGTAAAAGAACGTGACGCGCGGGATATGGAGCGGGCTGAAGCACCGTTGAAACCAGCCGAGGACGCGGTGTTGATCGACACCTCCGATTTGGCCATTGAGGCAGCCATCGCGGCGGCCGTAGCGGCGATTGACAAGCTGCGCCCAGCAGAGTGAACCGTGCCTGATCAGGCGGACTTCTTCTCATCTGCTTGCAGATCATAATCCGCGCGGGCCTCGTCGATGTTGGGCAGGTTGTCCAACGCCCAGGTGCCAAGCGTTTTGACTGGCTCATAGAAAGAATAGCCCAGCTCTGTGAGGGCGTATTCCACCTTGGGTGGGATGGTCGGGTGGTAGGTGCGGTTGACCAGCCCGTCACGCTCCAGCTCCCGCAGTTTCAAAGACAACATGCGTTGGGAAATGCCAAGGTGGCGCTTCAACTCATTGAAGCGCAGCACTTTGTATTGCGCCAATGAGAGCACGATCAGCACCGACCAGCGGTCGCCGACGCGGCCCAGAACCTCATTGATGCGGGAACATTGCGGGCAGCCTTGATGGGCGGACTTCTCAGGCATGGCGGTTCCTCTCGTGTAACCGGGTCTCAGACATGTGCCTTCTTGTGGCGATTTCTGGTGCCACTTATATCTCAGGTGTCGAAAGTATACCACCCTCGACCACGGTACCTTCTACCTGCCCGCAACAAGGACAACAGAGCATATGACAACCCTGAAAGACCTGATGACATGGCGCTATGCCACCAAGAAGATGGACCCGGCACAAGCGGTGCCGGAAGAGAAGGTGGAGGCGATCCTGGAAGCGATCCGCATGGCGCCAACCTCCAGCGGCACACAGCCGTTTGAGGTGTTTGTGATCACCAATGACGAAATGCGCGAGAAGATCCGCAAGGTGGGCTGGGATCAGAGCCAGATCACCGAAGGCAGCCACTTGTTGGTGTTTGCGGCTTGGGACAATTACTCGGCGGAGCGCATTGATGCAGTGCGCGCGCATATGGAAGAGCTGCGTGGCGAGAACGAGATGTTGTCGCAGTATTTTGAGAACCTCAAAAACGTCTATTTGCCGCGTGATGAGACCGTGAACCACGACCACGCGGCGCGTCAGGCCTATATCGCTTTGGGCTTTGCCATGCTGGCGGCGGCGGAACTGGGCGTTGATACGTGTCCGATGGAGGGATTTGATCCAGATGCGGTGGATGAGATTTTGGGGCTGAAAGAACTGGGGCTGAAGTCCGTGACGCTCTTGCCGCTGGGCTACCGTCAGGAAGGCGCGGATTGGTTGCTGTCAATGGCGAAGGTGCGCAAGTCGCGTGAGACGCTTGTGAACGAGATCAGCTAAGCCATTTGGATTAGGTCACGATAAGAAGGCGCTCCGGAGAGGGGCGCCTTTTTGCGTCATAGGTGGGGTTGAAATCCGCCACTCTAGAAATGTAATAACATAACTAAATGAATCTGTCGGATATGAGCGGGCTTATGGCACGAAACATCAAAAGTAGCCTGCGGGGGCGACGCAGGCAGGGGAACGTGATGCAGGCCTATGATGCATTGCCACCAGAGCTGCGCCAATGGTTGCATACGGCAGCCTTGCCTTGGAGCCCGGCCTCTGCGCGGGGAATTTGGCGCAAGGCAGGCGGCGCCAAAAACCCAAAAGCGGCGCTTGAACGGTTGAAGGCTGTGGAAGCTGCGACATTGCGCCGGGACCAGCAAATGCAGGGAATCGGCTTGCCGAACTAGAGGTTTGGGGCTATATCGCCCCTGTCTATAAGGCGCAAATGCCATAAAACAACGGGACGAGCAGGGTCGGAAACGCCGGCCCTCTTTGTTTTTTGTGTGTTTTTCCAGTTGTTTGGCGCGCCAAAGACCAACTTGTTCTGCCAGAAGGCGGACACCAACCAAGACCGGCGGAGACAACCGCGCGGCCAGTAAAAATGTTTGAAAAGGAAATGACGCCACATGGCTGATACAACCATGGAGGAATTCGAAGCCCTCCTTAACGAAAGCTTCGAAATGGACACACCGAACGAGGGTTCGGTTGTCAAAGGCAAAGTCATCGCAATTGAAGCGGGCCAAGCCATCATCGACGTAGGCTACAAAATGGAAGGCCGCGTTGATCTTAAAGAATTCGCAAATCCAGGTGAAGCTGCTGAAATCGCTGTTGGCGACGAAGTAGAAGTCTTCCTGCGCTCGGCTGAAAACGCCCGCGGCGAAGCGGTTATCTCCCGTGAGATGGCGCGCCGTGAAGAAGCATGGGATCGCCTCGAGAAAGCCTACGCAGACGAAGAGCGCGTTGAAGGCGCAATCTTTGGTCGCGTTAAAGGTGGCTTTACAGTTGACCTCGGCGGCGCCGTGGCCTTCTTGCCTGGCTCCCAGGTTGACGTACGTCCAGTACGTGACGCCGGCCCACTGATGGGTCTGAAGCAGCCGTTCCAGGTTCTGAAAATGGACCGTCGTCGTGGCAACATCGTTGTGTCCCGTCGTGCGATCCTCGAAGAGTCCCGTGCCGAACAGCGCGCAGAAGTCATCGGCAACCTGTCCGAAGGCCAAGCGGTCGACGGTGTGGTCAAAAACATCACCGAATACGGTGCGTTTGTTGACCTCGGCGGCGTTGACGGCCTGCTGCACGTCACTGACATGGCGTGGCGTCGTGTGAACCACCCATCTGAGATCCTGACAATTGGCGAGACCGTCAAAGTTCAGGTAATCAAGATCAACAAAGAAACCCACCGCATCAGCCTGGGCATGAAGCAGCTGCAGGACGATCCTTGGGATCTGGTGGCCGCGAAATACGCTCTGTCCTCTGTACACAAAGGCCGCGTGACCAACATCACCGACTACGGTGCGTTTGTTGAGCTGGAGCCAGGTGTTGAAGGTCTGGTTCACGTGTCCGAAATGTCTTGGACCAAAAAGAACGTACACCCCGGCAAGATCGTTTCCACCTCGCAAGAAGTGGACGTCATGGTGCTGGAAATCGACGGTGCCAAGCGCCGCGTTTCCCTTGGTCTCAAGCAGACCATGCGCAACCCATGGGAAGTGTTTGCAGAAACACACCCCGAGGGCACCGAAGTCGAAGGCGAAGTCAAGAACATCACCGAATTTGGTCTGTTCATTGGCCTGCCAGGCGAGATCGACGGCATGGTTCACCTCTCCGACTTGTCTTGGGACGAGCGCGGCGAAGAAGCCATCCAGAGCTACCACAAGAACGACGTTGTTCAGGCCGTTGTGTCCGAAGTTGACGTTGAAAAAGAGCGTATCTCACTCTCGATCAAAGCCCTCGGTGGTGACAAATTTGCAGATGCAGTTGGCGGCGTGAAGCGCGGCTCGATTGTGACCTGTGAAGTGACTGCGATCGAAGAAGGTGGCATCGAAGTGGTATATGAAGGCATGAAATCCTTCATCCGTCGCTCCGATCTGTCGCGTGACCGTGCAGAGCAGCGCCCAGAGCGCTTCAATGTTGGTGACAAGGTCGACGTTCGTGTGACCAACATCGACAGCAAGACCCGTCGTCTGGGTCTGTCGATCAAAGCACGTGAGATTGCTGAAGAGAAAGAAGCCGTGGAGCAGTATGGTTCTTCTGACTCCGGTGCATCCCTCGGCGATATCCTGGGCGCAGCGCTCAAGACCGACGAGTAAGATCAACCGATCTTTCGCTTGAAGATTTGGGAAACCCCGCCAGAGATGGCGGGGTTTTTCTTTTGCGGGGCGCGGTAACGCCAAAGGATCGCCGCAATGCGGTGTGATGATGCCGCTGACATCAAGGCGAGATGAGGTGCATTGTGATGCGGGTTGTGCTGCTGTTTTTGGTTGTTGTGGCTTGTGCGGCGGCGGGTCTGTTTGTTTGGACTGCCCACAGCGCTAAGGCGCGTAATTTGGCGGCCACAATGCCGGTTGCTCAAGTGACACCAGAGCCTGCAACATTCACTGTGGAAAGCGCGACGCAATTCCATGTGCGTCATTTGAAAGAGTTTGATTACACGCCATCTGAGAAGATGCAGCACAGTGTGGCGTCAGACACCACCTTGGACGGAATTACACCGATCACGTGGCATTACGTTGGCCCACAAAGTGCGCGGCCAGAGCCTTTGGTGGTTTTATTCCATGGTCATGACCGGAGCGGTCTTTCGATGATCGAGATGTGGTATGAAGCCGCGCGCAATAACGGATTTGCCATTTTGGCGCCCACTGCGCCGAGCGGTAACTGGCCTTACGAAGATCCATCACCCCAGGTGATAGAAAAGATGATCTCCCAATTGAACAGAACGCATCGGATCAATCGCGAGCAGATATATCTGTTTGGACATTTAGCAGGCGCGGTTTATGCGCAAGCCATGTTGAATAAAACGCAAGGGCCATGGCGTGCCGCTGCGTTGCATGGCGGATTTCTACCGGCGGATCTCCAGATTGTTCCCCAAGTTGCCAAGCCTTACCGCGCCTATGTAGGGCAGTATGAACGGGCCTTTCCGTTGGAAGATATCCGGGCCACAGGCGAAGAGATGGCGCGGCGTGGGCATGACAATGACCTGTTGATCATTCCAGCCCACACCCATTGGTTTTACGACATTGGAGACCAGATCGCCGCCGACAGTTGGCGTTGGTTTCGGTCTCTACCGGAGTCCTAGCTGTAGTGTCGGCTGGCTTGATCCGTGAGCGCTTTCATTGCGGTGCGGTAGGGGGCAGGACCAAAGCTGATGCGGGAGACACCTTGGGCTGCCAGAGGGCCTAGGTCAGCGGTCACATCAAGGCACATGACATTGACCGGCAACGATATGGCCTCACAGATGGTTTGTATCATTTCTGGGTTTGTTAAGCCCGGGATGAAAAAACCACTTGCGCCTGCCTGCGTATAGGCTTGGCCGCGTGTGATGGCGTCATCAACGTAGGTTCCGTGGTCGCTGGGGTCGGACTGCAGAAACAGGTCAGTACGCGCGTTGATAAAGAGCGGGATTGCTTGCGCCTCTGCTTCTGCGCGGATTGCGGTGATGCGGGCGGATTGGTCAGCGACGCTATGCAGCCCGTCTCCTGCAACCACACGATCTTCAAAGTTGATGCCGACGATGCCTGCGTCAATCACGCGCGCGATGTTTGTGCGCAATTCTTGCGGTGCGGTTGCGTACCCGCCTTCAAAATCAAGCGACACTGGCACACTAGAAGTTGCAGTGATGCGGGCAGCGATTTGCAGCAGGACATCAAGGGGTAAGGCCTGACCGTCGGCGTAGCCTTGAGCGGCGGCGACGGACCAGCTTCCAGTGGCCAGCGCAGGAGCACCAGCCTTGGCGATGGCAGACGCGCTGCCGGCGTCCCAGCAGTTATAGAGTACCAGCGGGCTTCCAGGTTGGTGCAGGTCGGCAAATGTGTGGGCGCGGTCGGTTTGTGTCATGACACGGTCTTTCTTTGATATTGGCGTTCGATTTCGATGAGTTTCTGTTTGCGCCAGAGGCCGCCGCCGTAGCCTGTGAGCGCTCCGTCCGCGCCCAAGACGCGATGGCAGGGCACAAGAAGGGCAATTTGGTTGGCGCCATTGGCGCGGGCGACCGCGCGCGTGGCGGAGGGACGGTCAATGGTTTGGGCCAGTTTGGAATAGGTGCGGGTTTCGCCTGCGGGAATGTCGCAGAGTGCGTGCCAGACCTCTTTGGTGAAGGCTGTGCCGTGAAACGCGAGGGGTGTTTCGAAGGTGGCGTTTTGGCCTTTGAAGAATGCCTCAAGTTCGGCGTCAACCTGATCCGTGGGGCCGAAACGGCCCAAGCCGAGGTCGCCTTTGGCAAAATCGCGCAGGCGAGTGAGTTCGCGGGGCAGGGCTTTGCGTTCGACAAATTCCAACAGATGCAAATGAGAGGCGCTGGAGACGGCGATCATGTCCCCAAGCGGAGAAGTAATCCAGTCTGCGCGCAACAAACCGCCCTGTCGAAGGTCGGCAGGGGCGCACCCCAGTAGCCGGGCAAAGGCGGCGCGGAAAGCGGAAGGGCTCTCAAAGCTGGCACTCATCTGGGCGTCGATGACTTTGTCCCCTTGGCTCAGGACTTCAAATCCTTCCCGCAGACGGCGTTGGCGGGCCATTTCAAGGAAGGTCATGCCAAACTGGCGCTTGAAAGACCGACGTACAGTGGAGAGGTCAAAGCCCATTTGTACGATGTGCCGTTCTGACCAGCGGAAATCTGGGCGCTCATCCAAGGCTGCCAAAAGTGCGGAAATGGCCGGGTCAGCTTCTGCTGCGGGGGCCATGGGGTGGCAGCGCTTGCAGGCGCGGTAACCTTGCTCGATGCATTCGCCAATGGAGGCAAAGAAAGTGCAATTCTCGGTTTTGGGTTTGCGGGCAGGGCAGGTGAGGCGACAGAAGACACCGGTGGAAGAAACACAGACATAGGCGCGTCCGTCATAAGCGGAATCGCGGGCCAGGAGGGCCGCATAAAGCGTGTCATGGGTGGGTAAATCAAACATCATGACGTCACCCTAGCAGCGGCAGAACGGTGTGCAGCCGAAAATCGGGCGTGTATTTCAGAAAGCTGGTCAGGTTTGCGTGACTGGCAGTTTACCTTGGGGCAGGCTTAAGGTCAGACAGCATGTGTGAGGGTAGTGATGGCAGAGAATAGTTTGTATTCGAATCCGGCGTTGATTGCGGTCTATGACGCGTTAAATGCCGGGCGGGAAGACTATGATTTCTACTTGTCACAATTGCCCAATGTGCCGCAGAGAATTTTGGACGTTGGCTGTGGTACCGGCCGGTTTGCGCTGGAGCTGGCAGCGCGGGGCCATGATGTCTGTGCAGTTGATCCGGCTCCAGGCATGGTGGCCTTTGCGCGGGAGAAACCCGGTGCCGAGTTGGTCGAGTGGTACGTCGGGCGCTGTTGTGTGGTGCCCAAGTCGCGCCCGTTTGATTTTGTATTCATGACCGGCCACGCGTTTCAGTGCCTGTTGACCGATCAGGATATCCTACGGCTCTATGCCGATGTGGTGGCACGGTTGGCACCTGACGGCGTGTTTTTTGCCGAGAGCCGCAATCCGGCGGTGAAAGCCTGGGAGCAGTGGTGCCCAGAGAGTATGGGGCCTCCGGAGGACCTGCCGGTAGGGTGCAAGGTTCAGGTGCAACAGGAGGTGACGTCCGTGCACGGCGAACTCGTGCGCTTTGTGGAGACCTATCGATTTGAGCCTGAGGGGGCAGCTGTGCGCTCTGAGAGTTGTTTGCGTTTTTGTACTAAAGAAAAGTTGGAGGCGTTGGCGCAACAAGCTGGTCTGTACGTGGGGCATCTCAGCGGGGGCTGGGATGGACAGGCCTTCGATGCGGCCAGCAGCCCTGAGATCATTTTTGGTCTACAATTCCAAAACTAAAAAGGCCGGGCAACTGCCCGGCCTTCTGTATTTTGTGTGGCTGTCTTACCGGCCGCGAATGCGGGGGTCGAGCGCGTCGCGCAGGCCGTCGCCGAGGTAGTTCACCGACAGAACGGTCAGCGAGATGCCCAAACCGGGCCAGAACACGCGTTCTGGGTAATCTTGCAGATACTGCACCGCATCGTTCAGCAAACGGCCCCAGGTTGGGAAGTCTGGCGGGAAGCCAAGGCCCAGGAAGGACAGCGCCGATTCCGTGATGATCGCGTTGGCGATCCCCAAAGTGGCCGACACCATGATGGGCGACAGCACGTTGGGCAGGATGTGACGGGTGATCATGTTCTTGTTGGAGGTGCCGATAGAGCGGGCAGCCAGAACAAATTCACGTTCTTTCAGCGCCAGCACATCGCCACGCACGATCCGTGCGGTGGGCATCCAGGACGTGATGCCAATGGCAACCACAATCAGGATGAAGATACCACGCTCTGGACCAACCGCTGAGGACAGCGGTTCGCGGAAGAGCATCATCATCACCAACAAAAGTGGCAGGATTGGCAGCGCCAGGAACAGATCCGTCAGGCGCATCAGCGGACCGTCCAACTTCTTAAAGAAGCCCGCAACGATGCCGACAAAACTGCCGAGGCTCAAGGCCAACAACATGGCGGTGAGGCCCACCGCGATGGAGGTCTGCCCCCCAGCCATCATTCTCGCAAGGAGGTCACGGCCCAATTGGTCGGTGCCAAAGGGGTGTGCCAAGCTTGGACCTTGGTTGCGCGATCGGATGTCGATGTAGGTCGCGTCGTAAGGCCAGAGCAATGGGCCGAGAAAGACCCCGAACACAATGATCAGGAAGACGATGCCACCCAGCATGGCGCCTTTGTGCGCCTTGAACTGGTGCCAAACATCGTACCACTGGCTGTGCGGTGGGGTGGTTGGCTCGGTGTTGGTGGTATCAGTCATAGCGGATCCTCGGATCAAGAATGCCGTAGAGCACGTCTGCGATCAGGTTGAAGAAGACGATCAGGAAGGCGAACATAAAGGTCAGCGTCTGCACGGTGGGCAAATCGTTGGCCTGAATGGCGCCAATCAGCTGTGCGCCGATGCCGTTCACGGAGAACACCTGCTCGGTGATGATGGCGCCGCCGAAGATGGCTGGAAGACCCAGCGCAATCACGGTCACAACCGGGATCATCGAGTTGCGCAACACGTGCACCAATACCACAACCTTTTCGCTCAGACCTTTGGCACGCGCGGTGCGCACGTAGTCCTGATTGAGGTTGTCCAGCATTGAGGCGCGCATGTAGCGGCTGATCTGGGCGGTGGTTTGCAAGGCAAGCACCATCACCGGCATGATCATCTGACGCAGCTGATAGACAAAGCTGTCCCAATCAACCACCTCATGTGTTGTATCATAGATGAACGGGAACCAGCCCAAGTTCACCGAGAACAACACGATCACCAACGGGCCGGTGAAGAACGGCGGAATAGAGTAGCCGATCATGGTGATGAACGTACCCGCCTGATCAAACATCGAGTATTGCTTATAGGCAGAGTAGATGCCGATCGGCAGAGCGATCATGATACCGACGATGTAGGACAAGCCCACAACCCAAAGGGTCTGTGGCAGGCGTTCGACAACCACGTCCATCACTGGGCCACGGTGCTGCCAGCTGATGATGCGCAGTTTGCCTTCGGCAAAAGTGGTGCCAAACATGTGGTCAAACAGGATCTGGGGTTCCACCCAGAAGAACTGGACCAGCCATTTATAAAAACGGATATAGCCAGGTTCGCCAAGGCCAAGGGCCAAGCGCATTTTTTCTTTGACCTCTGGCGGAACGGTCAGGGGGACTTGAGCCATCGGGTCGCCGGGCGCAAGCTCGAGCAGGAGGAAGATGACAAGTGAGATAAAGAGCAACGTCGGGACCGCAAGGATCAGACGGCGTATGGTGAAGGTCAGCATGGAAGCGCCTTTGTGCGTCGTTTTTGTTGTTTAGCCCCGCACAGTGACCTTACTGTGCGGGGCCTAATAGAGTTGGGGCGAGCCCGAAAGCTCGCCCCATTTCGGTGAATTACTTCACACGATGCCAGTCTGCAACATTCCACAGCTCGGAGTCCCAAACGTTCAGGACGACGCCGCCCAGAGAGTTTGCGTGTGCCGAGACGCGGCCACGGTGCACGAGAGGCACGATGGTGTAGCTGTCTTTGGTCAGCATGTTGTTCATCTTGATCGCGATTTCGCCGCGCTTCTCGATGTCACCGGTGCGAGCCAGTTCGTCGATCAGAGCGTCATATGCTGGATCACAGAAACGGTTGATGTTTTCACCCTGCCACTGGCTGTCCGGCTTCGGCTCACCACCACAGCGATATGCTGCGAGGTACTGCTGAGGGTCGGTGCCGTTGAAGGTGTTGGCATACATTTCCACGTCTGCGTAGAACTTCTGGAAGGTGTCAGGGGAACCTGGGTCACCACCGAAGAATACAGATGCGGACAGGTTGCGCAGTTCGGTTTCAACACCAATCTCGCTCCACCACTGTTTGATCAGGGCTTGGAAGTCCTGACGTACGGCGTTTGTGGAGGTCTGGTACAGGATGGACAGCTTCACGCCGTCTTTGGCGCGGATGCCGTCGCCACCTTTAACCCAACCAGCTTCGTCCAGCAGTGCGTTGGCGCCAGCGATGTCCTGCGTTGCGCAGTAGTCATTTTTGGCGGCATAGTTGTCTGGCGAAGGCACGAGGTCACAGGTCACTTTACCTGCTTTGCCGTAGCCAATTTCCACCAGCAGCTCGCGGTCGATTGCCATGGACAGTGCTTTACGCACGTTCATGTCGGACAGGAACGGGTGTGGGTGTGCAACAGTTGCGCGCTCGCCTTCCGGAAGATCGGAGGACGGGTTGGTCATGTTCATTTCCAGACGCTCTACCAATGGACCGAAGCCTGCGATGGCTTTGCCTTTGCCGCCTTCTTCCATCTTGGCAATCACATCAGGTGCCAGCTGGAGGTTCCATGCGTAGTCAAATTCGCCAGTTTCCAGAACCGCACGACCAGCACCGGTTGCGTCGCCGCCCCCTTTGAAAGTCACAGTTGCGAACGCGGGCTTAGACGCGTCACGGTAGTTAGGGTTGGCTTCGTACTGGATCACGTCGTTGGTTTTGAAGTTTGTCACAACAAACGGGCCGGTGCCGATTGGGCCAAAGTTCTCAGCAGTACACTCAGGCGCTTTGGCACCGGTGCAGTTTTCGAACTGAGCTTTCTGGATGATCGGGGACTGACCACCAACAAATGGGCCGTATGGGTTCGGCTTTGGCTGGTTGAAAGTTACTTTGACGGTTTTGTCGTCAAGCGCTTCGATGTTTTCAACACCGTCAAAGAAAGCTGCCTGAGCACAGCCACCTTCGGGGTGCATGCAGTATTCGCCGGTGAAGACAACGTCAGCGGAAGTCACTGCGGAGCCATCAGACCACACCATGCCGTCAGCGATGGTCCAGGTGATGCTGGTCAAGTCTTCGGAAACACCGCCGTTTGAAACGGTTGGGATTTCTGCTGCCAGGAACGGAACCATTTTGCCGGTTTCGTCGTAACGTGCCAGCGGCTCCAGGGTGAGGGAGGCGGATTCAACGTCCTTGGTACCGGAAGACAGGTACGGGTTCAGGATGGATGGCGCCTGCCAATAAATGATGTTTACGTGGCCGTCCGAACCGCGCTCTGCCATGGCCGCTGGGGCCATCACAAACGCTGCTGCGGCGCCAAGCATCAAAGTTTTTGCTTTCATGTCTCACTCCATGTTGGTGCACGCTGGTCGCGTGCCGTTCAGGCAGATTGATTCCGCCCGGTTTTTGCTTGTCAGGAAAGGACACAGATGTCGCCATCTACGGTTCCACATGGTGGAAAAGTCGTACACCCCTCCGACTGCAGGCATCACAGACCAGTGGGGGTGAAATTGCAAGAGGCCAAATTGAATAAATGTTCATTCAGGGCCGGAATCTGGCCCTACATTGTTTGACCATTGCATTTATGGGCGGTAGCGTCTGGGCGAGGGACCAAAAATAACAATACTCAGGGGAGCCACCTTCATGTTGGACAACGCCATTGCGTCAATCGAGAATCTGCGAGTCGAGTTCCAGACAAAGGACGGCCCCGTGGTGGGCGTGGAGGATGTGTCCTTCAAGGTGAATCCTGGCGAAACCGTTTGTATCGTTGGAGAATCCGGGTCCGGGAAATCTGTTTCCTCGCTGTCTCTGATGCGTCTTGTTGAGTTTGGTGGTGGGGAAATATCAGGCGGACGTTTGCTGTTTGACCGCAAAGACAATGACGATGTCGACCTGTCCAAGGCTGACCAAGATCTGATGCGCACGATTCGCGGCAATGAAATTGGCATGATCTTCCAAGAACCGATGACCGCGTTGAACCCGGTGTTCACAGTGGGGCGCCAGCTGACCGAAGGGCTGCGGTTGCATAAAAATCTGTCCAAATCGGATGCGGAAGCCCGGGCAATTGAACTGTTGCGCGAAGTGCGTATCCCGGAACCGGAGCGTCGCCTTAAGCAATATCCACACGAGTTGTCCGGCGGTATGCGTCAGCGTGTGGTGATTGCCATGGCGATGGCCTGTGAGCCACGTCTGTTGATTGCGGACGAGCCAACAACGGCGTTGGACGTGACCATTCAAGCCGAGATTCTAGCGCTGATGGACCGTTTGAAACGTGAAACTGGCACCGCGGTGATGTTCATCACCCACGACATGGCGGTTGTGGCGCAGATGGCGGACCGCGTTGTGGTGATGTTCCGCGGTAACAAGGTGGAGGAGGGCACCGTCGAAGAAATCTTCGAAAATCCCACACATGATTATACCAAGGCACTTCTGGCTGCTGTGCCGAAGTTGGGTGAGATGACAGGCACCGATGTGCCCAGCCCGATGAAGCTGTTTGGCGACAATACACACAGCACCGACCCGATTCCCGGCACCAATGAGCCAATCCTTGAGGTGAAGAACCTTGTGACTCGCTTCCCTGTGAAGGGGGGCTTGATGCGTCGTACCGTGGCCAATGTGCATGCGGTAGAGGACTTGTCGTTTACGGTGAACAAAGGGCAGACCTTGTCTCTGGTGGGGGAATCTGGCTGTGGGAAGTCGACGGCGGGCCGCTCTTTGCTGCGCTTGGTGGAGCCGACATCCGGTGAAGTGAGCTTTGACGGTCAGGACATCATTTCTTTGAACCCAAAAGAGATGCACACGGCGCGCCAAGAGATGCAAATGATCTTCCAGGACCCATTTGCCTCTCTGAACCCGCAGATGATGCTGCAGGATCAAGTGTCTGAGCCAATGCGCAACTACGGCACGCACTCCGGTAAAGAGCTGCAAAAACGTGTCGAGATGCTGTTTGATCGTGTCGAGTTGCCGCGCAGCTTTATGCGCCGTTATCCGCACGAAATGTCCGGTGGTCAGCGTCAGCGGATTGCGATTGCCCGAGCGCTTGCCTTGAACCCGAAGCTGATTGTCTCAGATGAAGCTGTGTCTGCGCTTGACGTGTCGGTACAGGCGCAGGTTTTGAACCTGATGATGGAGTTGCAGGCTGAGCTGGGCATTTCTTACGTCTTTATCAGCCACGATATGGCGGTTGTGGAACGTGTGAGCCACCATGTGGGTGTTATGTATTTAGGTCGGATTGTGGAACTTGGCCCGCGTCGCGCGGTGTTTGAGAATCCTCAGCACCCCTACACACAATCTTTGATGAAGGCGGTTCCAATTGCTGACCCACGTCAGCGTAAATCGGAGAAAGACCTGAACTTTAAGCCAATCCCGTCGCCAATCCACCCAGAAGGATATGAGGCCGCGCCGTCGGAGTACAAAGAGGTAGGTCCGGGCCACAAGGTTCTGATCACCGACAGCGGGTATTAAGCGCATGGCGGAGCGCCTGAGCCCGCGGGCCATTTTGGATAAGCTGGTGTCGTTTCCAACCGTGAGTCACGACACCAACCTGCCACTGATCACATGGGTTCAGGATTACCTGAGCAGCCACGGCATTGAGGCACACCAGCATCCGCATGAGACCGACCCGGCGAAAGCTGGGCTGTTTGCCCATGTTGGGCCAAAGGTTGAGGGGGCTATTGTGTTCTCCGGCCATACAGATGTGGTGCCGGTGGAAGGACAGCCTTGGTCGACCGACCCATTTGAGGTTGTGGAGAAAGACGGCAAACTGTTTGGGCGCGGCACCTGTGACATGAAAGGCTTTGACGCGTTGGCGATATGGGCCGTCGTGGAGGGGCATTATAGCGGTCTGAAACAGCCTTTGCAGTTGGCGCTATCGTACGATGAGGAAATTGGCTGCACCGGTGCTGCACCGCTCATAGAGAGCATCAGTAAACACTTCCCCAAGGGGTCTGCCGTGATTGTTGGCGAGCCGTCAATGATGGGCGCGGTGACTGGCCACAAAGGCGGGCAGGGCTTTAACGTACATGTGCGCGGCTTTGAGGTGCACAGTTCGCTGATGCACACTGGCGTGAATGCAATCATGTATGGCGCCAAGCTGATTGAGTGGGCCAATCAAATGAACGTCGAGAACCGTGCCAAGATCCCCGGCGCGGTGGCTGCCACATTTGAGCCGCCCTGGACAACGGTGCATGTTGGTGTGATCGAAGGTGGCACTGCCCATAACATCACCGCGCTGGACTGTCGCTTTGGCCTCGATTTCCGGATTGTGCCAGACGAGAGCCGAGATGACTGGATTGCGCGATTCAAAGCTAAGGTTGCCGAGGTTGAAGCGGAGATGCAGGCGGTCGTGCCTGAAAGCCATATTGCGTTGACTGAAAAGTTCTTTGTGCCGGGGTTGATGCCGGAAGACGCAGGCGCGGCAGAAGCACTTGTGCGTCAGTTGACGGGTGATAATGCCCCTCGCGTGGTTAGTTATGGTACAGAAGGCGGTCACTTCCAAGAGGCAGGCTTTTCCACCGTAATTTGCGGACCAGGTGATATTGCTCAGGCGCACCAGCCGGATGAGTTCCTTAGTGTCGCACAATTTGAAGCGGGACACGGCTTTATGGATAAGCTTATCAAGACCTGTTCCTGAGACCGTTCCGAGAGGGATGCGAACTTTATCGAAATGAACGGTTAATGCCGGTCAAATTTTAACCATGGCTTAAGAAACCCGCCATTTACCCCCTTCGGAGGGCTTGGCGGGTTAATAACCTGTTGATAAGTTCGAAGGCGATCTCAGGTGTTGGAGCGTCATGCGTCATAGTCTTCCGATAGTACCACAGTTTTATGTGACCGCGCCGCAGCCGTGCCCCTATTTGGAAGGGCGCATGGAACGTAAGCTCTTTACAGCGCTGCAAGGCGATAATGCGACGGCTTTGAATGACTCACTGTCGCAGCAAGGTTTTCGGCGCTCCCAGAATGTACTTTATCGGCCGTCTTGCACTGATTGTAGTGCCTGCATGTCGGCTCGGATTGATGTGTCAAAATTTACCGCAACCAAGAGCCAACGCCGGGCCGCACGGCGCAATGCGTACCTGCAGCGAAGAGCGACGTCACCTTGGGCCACGGAAGAGCAGTTTGATCTGTTCCGTCGCTATCTCGATAGCCGCCATGCAGACGGCGGTATGGCAGATATGGATGTGTTTGAGTTTGCTGCGATGATTGAAGAAACCCCGATCCGTAGCCGGGTGGTGGAATATTGTGATCAAGACAGCGGTCAGCTGACCGGCGTGTGCCTGACAGATGTGCTCGAAGATGGTGTGAGCATGGTCTACTCGTTTTATGATCCGGAGATGAGCCGCACGTCACTGGGCACGTTCTTGATCCTAGATCACATTGAGATCGCGCGTGAAGCAGGCCTGCCGTACGTGTATCTTGGTTATTGGGTGCCGGGTAGTCAGAAGATGGGTTATAAGGCGAAATTCTCGGGCTTAGAGGTGTTTGTCGGCGGGCGTTGGCTGGCGATGACCGATCCAGAGGCGTTCTCGGAAAACCATCATCCGCTGTCGTCCCCGCCAATTGCAGAACAGGTAGCGAATATCGCGTTGCCGGAGGTACGTGGGCGGAAGGTGTGAGGTGGCACGCAATTTGTACGCCATGGCAATCTTGGTGCCCGACTATGACGATGCCCTAGATTTTTATGTCAAGAAACTTGGTTTTGTCTTACGTGAAGACGTGACGCTTTCTGAGGACAAGCGCTGGGTTGTGATCGCGCCAGACATGAATTGTGCGACCAACCTTCTTTTGGCTAAAGCGCGCGGTTCCCGCCAGGAAGCTGCGGTTGGTGATCAGTTTGGTGGGCGTGTTGGGTTGTTCCTGAACACCGACAATTTCGACAGAGAGTATCAAAAAATGCAGGCGGCGGGTGTCAACTTTGAGGAAGAGCCGCGCGACGAGGACTATGGAAAAGTCGCAGTGTGGCGGGACCCGTTTGGCAATCGGTGGGATTTGCTAGAATTGAAGCCACACAAGCTGAGATAGGCATGATTGCACATTTGTCATAAGCATGAGTTTTGATAGTCATCCACATGGCGCGTCCCCAGTGTCTGGAGAATGTTGTCGCCAAATTTAATCGGCGACAACACATTAAGATGGCTTAGTTGGTAGCGCTCATGCCCATGGCGCGCTTGGACATCAGCTCAATCGCATTACCTGCTGCACGGGTATAGGGGGGCCAGAACATGCTCTCTTCAAAGAAGTCCGGGTTGGCCTCGATCAGCGGGTTGGCGTCGACCAAAGCGGAAGATGCCACCATGCCCAGACCTTCAACCACGCGGGTCTGAACTGCTTTGCCGATGAAGTAGTTGGCAAAGATTTCGGCCGCTTCCAATTTTTGACCTTCCAAATGTTTGGCAAAGTTGATGGTGTCGAGCCAGACGGTGTTGCCCTCGGCGAAGGGCACAAGACCCCAGTTGCCCCCTTCTGCAATGGCGGCGGAAGCGCCCACGCCATAAGAGGCTACCAGATCGTATTCGCCGGTGAAGGGTGGGGAGGCGCTCCAGAAGTGGCCAACCTGGCCATAGAGCGCATTCACGGTCTGTTGCAGGTCGCTGTCCGGAGAGGCAAGGGCGCCCAAGGATGCGCGATCGCCTGAAACGTCATTGACCTCAAAGGCCGAGCGGCCAAGCGCCAGCAGCGCCAGTGATACGTTTGGATGCACCTGACCGTCGGTCAGCGACAGGCGGCCCGTCCATTCGGGTTCCAGCATGTCTTTCACGGAAGCAGGCATCTCCTGAACGGTGTCGAGGTTGGCCCAGATACCATAAGCGCCGCCACCCCATGGAATATACAGGTGTTGATCGCCTTTCATGCCCATCGGAATGTCAGTCAGTGCTTTGGACAGATGCTGATAGTTTTCCAGACGGGGGGAATTCACATTGATCGGCTGCAACATGTTGGCAGACGGGCTGCCTTCCATGTTGATGTAGTTCAGCGTCAGGAAGGACACATCCACATCACCTGAGCGCAGCATGTCAAACATTTGCTGTGGGCCTTCGGCCACGGCCTCCAGTAGGTTGACCTCGACGTCATAACCTTGCTCTTTCAGCAGCGCGTTCACCGCTGTAACTTCGGATTCGGTGACGTAGCCGTCCCATGTAAAAATATTGAGCTGTTCGGTTGCATGCGCCATGTTTGCGCTTGCCGCCAAAATACATCCCATCAAAGCGTGTTTCATCTAGGCACCCCAGTTGTTGAAAACAGTGTTTGTGCGATCGGGCAAAAGTTTCCCGAACGACCTGGCGCCAGATTTGCGTGACAACCACTAACAACCTGTGAATGTGTGTTGGGGGTGTGAAATGATTTGTGGTTGAAAGTCGAGCTAAGTTGATAAGCAGTTGTTTTCAATTGTGTTCAATTGACAGGACACAAAAAAACGCGGTGCCGGGGGCACCGCGTTCTCACAATCCGCTGATGCGGAGATGTGATTATTCTTCGGCTGCCGCTTCTTCGCCTTCAGCAGCTTCACCTTCGTCGTCTTCACCAGCGGAACGCAGGCCAGACGGCGCGGACAGGTTGGCAATCACGAAGTCACGATCGATGGTTGGCTTGGCGCCTTCCGGAAGATCAATTTGGCTGATGGTGATGGTGTCGCCGATGTCTTTGCCGGTCAGGTCCACTACCAGACGCTCAGGAATGTCACCTGCGGTCACGTTCAGCTCAACTTCAGGACGCACGATGGTCAACACGCCGCCTTTTTTGATGCCGGGTGCTTCTTCTTCGTTTTCAAAATCAACGTGGATGAACAGGCTGATTTTAGACGTGCGACGCAGGCGCAGCAGGTCGATGTGAGTTGGCAGATCTTTGATGACGTCGCGCTGAACGCCACGGCAGATCACACGCACGTCTTCCTGACCTTCAACTTTCAGGTTGAACAGGGTCGACAGGAAGCGGCCATCTTTCAGTTTCTTCAGCAGAACGTTGAAAGGGATCTGGATTGCCACAGGGTCGGCTTCGCCGCCGTATACAACACCAGGAACCATGCCATCGCGACGTGCTTGACGAGCGGCGCCCTTGCCTGTCCCCGTGCGTGCTTCGGCGATAAGATCAGGAATTTGACCAGCCATATTGAATTCTCCATATACATAGGCAGGGATCCTCCAAGGCTGTATCCCCGCGTGAAGCCGCGCCTATATCGCGGATTTGTCTGAATGCAAAGGGGATTCGCGCCTTATGTGCTCTGAAATTCCCGTAAAACGCCACCAGCTGCGGTTACCCGGTCATAGAGAGCAAAGTCCGCAGGTCGTGCGGCCCGAAATGCGGCTTCGACATCTGGCGATAAAGAGGCCTCAATGTCTGGAGAAACGTTCTTCTGGCCTGGCAGAATACTCTCACCAAACCGATCTTTTAGAAACTGCTGCAACAGGTCTTGGCGATCATAGGCAAAGAGGTGATCCATCGGGATCTCTCCCACACCTAGCGACAGAAACGAGGCTTGCGACCCAATTCCTGCAGCCTTGGACGGAAATTGGCTAATAGCGTCGCAGATAAAATCGTCAAAGCTAACACCGCCGTGGCAGGTTGAGTTGTGGCGGTCCATTCGGTCAGGGCTGCGGTATTTGTACCAGCTGCGGGCATGATCAATCGGGTCACGTATCACCGCAAAGCGTTCTGGTGTAAGGCCATATGTTTCGCGGAGAAACGGGGCAAATTTGGCGTGGTATTTGCCAATGGTCATATGCTTGACACGTTTGGTAAAAATCACGTCTGCCCGAGGGCGCAGCGCAAGTTCATAAGCCGTAGAGCCGGTTTTTGGCACCGACAGAAATGCCAAATTTGGCTTGAAAAATACCAGCATACGCTCTCTACCTCTTGCCCGACATGTTTATGACGCGACGGGCAAGAGCTTGTCAAAGAGATTGATCAGTCCTGCCAGCAGCCTTCGAAGTTTTCCGGTACCAACAGGATGTCACGATCCAGCTCAGCTATGGTGCGGCGGCCACAGAGCGCCATGGAGACATCAAGCTCCTTGTGGATCACTTCCAGAGCTTTGGTCACACCCGCTTCACCCATTGCGCCAAGGCCATAGATGAAGGCTCGGCCGATATAGGTGCCTTTGGCTCCCAGTGACAGCGCCTTAAGCACGTCCTGTCCCGACCGGATGCCACTGTCCAGATGCACTTCTACGTCATCGCCTACCGCTTCCATAATCGAGGGCAGGGCGCGAATGGCGCTGAGCGCACCGTCCAGCTGACGGCCACCATGGTTGGACACGATGATGGCATCCGCGCCAATGTTGAGAGCCATTTTGGCATCCTCAGCATCTAGGATGCCTTTCAGGATGACCTTGCCGCCCCATTTCTCTTTGATCTTGGCCACTTTGTCCCAATCCAAAGTGAGGTCAAAACTTTCGGCCGTCCAGGCGCCGAGGTCGGCGGTGTCGGTGACGCCATCAACATGGCCGACAATGTTGCCAAAGTTGCGGCGTTTGGCGCCCAGCATTTCAATACCCCAACGCCATTTGGTCATCAGATTGGCGATGGTCGAAGGAGTCAGCTTGGGCGGGGCAGAGAGGCCGTTTTTAAGGTCTTTGTGGCGTTGACCAAGGATTTGTAGATCTAAAGTGATCACCAATGCAGAGCACTTGGCGTCTTTGGCGCGTTGGATCAGGCGGTCAACAAAATCCTCATCTGTCATGGTATAAAGCTGAAACCAGAACGGCTTGGTTGTGGCCTCTGCTACCTCTTCGATCGAGTTGATCGACATGGTGGATAAGGTGAACGGCACGCCAAATTTTTCGGCAGCGCGCGCTGCTTTGATCTCACCGTCTGCACATTGCATGCCGGTCAGGCCCACGGGGGCCAGGGCGACAGGCATTGCCACGTCTTGGCCAATCATCTGACTCGCCGTGGAGCGGCCGGACATATCCACCGCAACACGTTGGCGTAGGTAGATGTCGGCAAAATCAGACGTGTTCTCGACGAAAGTTTTCTCCGTCCAGCTGCCGGTTTCTGCATAGTCATAAAACATGCGTGGTGCGCGACGTTGATAAAGGCGCTTCAGGTCTTCGATGCAGGTGATGACAGCCATAAACTCTCTCGTTGGTCGCTATTGGTAAATGTTTTTTACCAATGTGGCGACATTTTGCAATCCCCGAAGTTGGTTAACGAAATGTTTATCGTTTGTGCTCATTCTGTTCCTGTGGTTGGTTTGTGTATTACGCGGAGGTCCGTATGAAAGGCATTGTTTTCGTCGAATTGATCCGTATGGCCGAATCTGTGATGGGGGAGGCGGCTGTTGATGACCTATTGGATAAGGTCGAATTGAAGAATGATGGTGCCTTTACCGCGGTGGGCAATTACCCGTGTCGAGAGCTCCTGAAAATTGTCGATGCAATTGGGGCAGAGTTAAACGCGCCAATAGAGGCGCTTCACAAGCGATTTGGACATTGGATGTTTGCGCGTTTTGTGGAAGGTTATCCGATCTTTTTTGATGGCAAAGAAGACGGTTTTGACATGTTGGAGTCCATTGAAAACGAAGTGCATGTGGAAGTGCGTAAGTTGTATCCCGAGGCGGAACTTCCCAGCTTCGCGACCGAGCGGCTGGAAGGCGATCTGTTCAAGATGGTGTATACCAGCGAGCGGCCGCTCCACCATTTCTGTCACGGATTGATCGAGGCGTGCTTGCTGCATTTTCAGCATCGGTCGGAGATCCAAATGCAAGAGCGACATGTTGCAGGAAAATTCTGCGCCGAATTCCTGATCCAGAAAGTAGCCTGATGTATGAACGAGGCCAAATAGCAGCCCCAAAGGATGCTGTGTCGCGCCGACGCTACATGCGTGAGCGATTGGCCCGTGAAGAGGCAGAATCCCTGCTGGAGGAAAAAAGCAGAGAGCTTTTTGAGGCCAATCAAGGGTTGCAAAAGCTGCTTGGGACTTTGGAAACAGCGGTTCAAGAGCGCACGCGTGAGTTGGAGACAGCCCGTGTCGCCGCAGAGGCTGCAAACGAGGCCAAGTCAATTTTCCTGGCGTCAATGAGCCACGAAATACGCACCCCGATGAATGGCATTCTGGGCATGGCGCAAGCGCTGGACGACAGTGGATTGAGCAAGGATCAGGGCAAGCTGGTATCGATCCTGAGTGACAGCGGCAAGCTGCTGTTGGCGATCATAAATGATGTGCTCGACATTTCCAAAATCGAAGCTGGTAAGCTGGAGTTTGAATTCATCCCATATCCATTGACGGATTTGGTGGAAAACATGCAACATCACTATCAGTTCCCCGCACAAGAGAAAGCGCTGCGTTTTGATGTTGCGATCACCGAAGCGGCGCGATGCTGGGTGCGCACGGATCCAATCCGTCTGCAGCAAGTGGTCGGCAACCTGCTGTCGAATGCCATTAAGTTCACCGAGGCTGGGGCAGTAGCTTTGTCGGTGGATTTGCTGCCGCTCTCCTCTGAGCACGCGATGTTGAGCCTCAAAGTGAAGGACACGGGGCCTGGTATACCCGAAGACCAGCAAGCGCGCCTCTTTGAACGGTTTGGTCAAGCCCATTCCAGCGTCAACCGCACCCATGGTGGGACAGGTTTGGGACTAGCGATATCGCGCCATATTTGTGTGTTGATGGGCGGCAAAATTTCGGTCCGTTCCCAGCCGGAACAGGGCGCCGAGTTTCATGCCATGGTCAAAGTTGAACTGGCAGACGAGGCCGTGGCACACATTAGATCCGCGCCCAAAGCAGACGCCGCCCGGCGGCTGGTTGGGCTCCGGGTTTTGGCCGCCGAAGACAATCGCACCAACCAATTAGTGCTGCGACATATGCTGAAAAAAAATGACCTGACTCTGGACATTGTCGACAATGGCAAAGAAGCGCTACGCGCGTGGCGGGACGGCACATATGATATGGTTCTCATGGACATTGACATGCCTGTCATGGGGGGGCTTGAGGCCACGCAGCGCATCCGTATCATCGAAAACGAAACCATGAAAAATCCCATCCCAATCCTGGCGGTTAGTGCCAACGCAATGGTGCATCAGGTGGCGGGGTATCTCGCGGGAGGCATGAGTGGCCATGTGGCCAAACCGGTGAGCCGGGATGCTCTGGTACAGGCCATGGCTGCTGCGTTGGAAGGGGAGACACGTTGACCCGAGAAACCCCGATCCCTGTTCACACCACGTTTCCAAGCAGGGCGTACCTACATCAAATGGTGTCCACCTTTCCCGCGTAAACCTCAACGATGTGTTTGTCTGCGACGGTTGTAAGGGCTGCAATCTCTTGGGTTTGCGTCTCACTTAAGACGCCGCCTTCGGGGGCAGTTTTGATCGCATGCAGTGCCTTGTCGCGCGCAATATCGAATGCGGCACGTCGTCCATCAGCCTCATAGTCATCACGCCCGACGCGTTGAAATACCTCCGGCATGTGCTGATCACGACATCCGACCACGGTATGGGTGCTGTCCAGAAAATGTCCACCTACAGGCACTTGCATCATCTCGTCAAAATTTAGCGCGGCGTCATCCACATCGGGCACCCGTAAAAAGCGCCGCACCATGCTGCCAAGCTCGTTGTCCAAAACGGCTTGCACCGGACTAAAAACGGTGGCGCATTCCAATTGGCCAACACCGCCCAGAATGTCCGCTCCGCTCAGAGCAACAGTTTGCATGAGAAGTGCTCGCTCAGCCATCGATTGATGGTCTGCATCCGGTGTGTCAGATCCGGACCCATAGGTATGAGCCATCAAACCAAAGCCTTGTTTGACCATTTGTATCGCGAGTGAGGCGGCTTGCTGGGCTTCGACGGACGATTGCAGCGCGCTGCCGGTGCGCATGTCGAGCGCAAACATCAACGGCGTGGCAATCACTGGCAGGCCCGGGGAGAGCACATGCGCCATGGTGACCATCCCAAGCACCTCCGCAACCGCCATCACAGCGAGGGCTGCGGGGGACAAGGGTGCCGTGCCACCGGCGCTGGGCAGCGAGCAAGCATGTACCGGTACGCCGTAATTGCCACAGGCGATGATCACTTCAGTGTCCATAAATTTGAACTCAAGCGGCGAGAAAGAACAGGTTATGGTGCTGGTGGAGGGATTAGCGCGTAGGGCATCTTCCCCCCCAGCGGCGATGGCGGCAATCTTCAGCAGATAGTCGATGTTTTCTTTCTGATAAGGCTGCATCCACACGTGTTTTTCGCTGTGGGCGGAGATGGCCGCAAAGCTGTGGATGTCAGCGGTGACTTCTGGCACGCCGTGCACAAACGGATGCGCAATAAAGCCAACTTGATCCAGCGTGTTGGTCACGGCGGCTATCTCGCGGGCGGCGGTCAGGTCCATGTTGCGATAGCTGGCATCCCGAGGGTCGACGTAGCCATGTCCGCCCGTGCCAGTGCGCAGAATGAAACCAGCATCGCCGCGTGGCACCTGCATGTCATATTTGCGGTTGCGTCCAGTTAGGCGACAGCTTTTGGGAGTGGTCGCAAGCGCTTCGGCCACCATCTCGCGTGGCATTTTGAGGCGTCCGGCCTGGGGCCCCTCAATGGCGCCAGCTTTTAGGAGCGCAGTCTTAGCTTTTGGGTGAACAATCATCACGCCGTAGTTGGCCAAAAGATCCAGCACCCGCGCTTTTAGCGTCGCCATTCGGTCACTGTCCAGAAAGCCAAAATGCGCCCGGGGGCCAATGATGTGTTCCAGTGAAAACGCATCCGCAGAGGCACGACTCACAGGCGGGGCTTTGCGTCCGCGACGTTTGCGGGAGGGGAGGGTATTGTCGGTTGGCAAGTTGGTCACTCCTGATCACACGTGAAAAGGGCACACACCAATTATGCTCACTGCCTGCCGACTTGAGCAGGAGCAGGGTACCATGGCGCGGCGGACCGCGCCAATGTTTGATGTATCAAGCGCGATGCGCACCGTCGGCCAGTGACTTCACAAAAGCCAGCACGTCAGCAACAGGCTTGCCTGCCGCGATCTGGCTCACAATGGCGGAACCCACAACAGCACCGTCAGCCACAGAAGCAATGTTATGCGCCTTTTCTGGTGTGTTGATGCCAAAACCCACGATCACTGGCAGGTCCGTTTTGGACTTGATCCGGGTCACTTCCGGTCCCACATCCGTGGCCTCTGCCTCTGCGGAGCCGGTGATACCAGTGATCGAGACATAGTAAACAAAACCAGATGTGTTCTGTAAAACCTTAGGCAGGCGTTTGTCGTCTGTGGTTGGCGTCGCCAGGCGGATAAAATTCAGGCCCGCAGCTTGGGCTGGAATACAGAGTTCGCTGTCTTCTTCTGGTGGCAGGTCCACCACAATCAACCCATCAATGCCAGCAAGCTTTGCATCGATCAAAAACTTGTCGACACCGCGGGAATAGATTGGATTGTAATAGCCCATCAACACAATTGGCGTGGTGTCGTCCACACGCCGAAACTCGGTGGCCAGATCAAGGGTCTGTTCCATTGTCATACCACCGTCGAGTGCGCGCTGGCCGGCAAGCTGGATGGTTGGGCCGTCGGCCATTGGATCGGTAAACGGTAGGCCCAGCTCGATGATATCAACGCCAGCGCCGGGAAGGCCTTTTATGATCTCAAGGGAAGTATCGTAGTCTGGGTCCCCGGCCATGACATAAGCCACAAAGGCTTTCTTGCCGGCGGCATTCAGTTCGGCGAATTTGGCGTCGATACGTGTCATGAACAGTCCTCAGAGTTTGCTGACAGAAGATGTGCCGAAAATTCTAAGGGAAATCAATCCTTGCTAAGCATGTGCCGCAGCTTAGGTGGGGGCGTCGTCGGCCATTATCATCCAATGCGTCCCAAACCGATCTTTGCACATGCCAAAACCGGCGGAGAAAAACTGCTTCTCAAATGGCATGATTGTCACGCCACTTTCGCACAATCGCTCAAATCGGATGCGTGCCTCTTTCACAGTTTTGGATTGATGTGCCACCGATACAGAGGCCTGTGGCTGATATGGCATGTCATTGGGCAAGTCGTTTGACATCAACTTCCAGCATCTTTCTCGTTATGGCTGTACATAATTTTGTTGCTTGGCCGCATTCCATTCTCTGGAGAGGCATCTTTGAAGCGCATTTTCACAACGTCATCGGCATCAAAGACACCGGCATAGAAATTCATGGCGTCTTCGCTGGTGCCATCAACGTAAATGTAGGGAATAAGCGTCATCACAATCACCTTGTTTAAAGGGTCAATTCTAACACGTGGCTTGCGCCGGGCCCAAACTCTGCCTAAGAGCAGCACAAACATGTGACAGGAGACCGGACATGGGTTTCAAGATGGGCATCGTAGGTCTGCCAAATGTTGGCAAATCCACGCTCTTTAACGCGCTGACAAAAACCGCTGCGGCGCAGGCGGCAAACTTCCCGTTCTGCACCATCGAGCCAAACGTAGGCGAAGTGGGGGTGCCGGACGCGCGGCTGGATAAATTGGCGGCGATCGCGCAGTCTAAGTCTATCATCCCAACCCGCATGACCTTTGTGGACATTGCTGGATTGGTGAAAGGCGCGTCCAAAGGCGAAGGCCTTGGCAACCAGTTCCTTGCCAATATTCGCGAGACCGATGCGATTGCCCACGTGCTGCGCTGTTTTGAAGACGGCGATGTGACCCACGTGGATGGGCGTGTTGATCCGGTGGCGGATGCGGAAACCATTGAAACCGAGCTGATGTTGGCGGATCTGGAGAGCATCGAGAAGCGTCTTCAGGGCATCGTGCGTAAGGTGCGCGGTGGTGACAAAGAAGCGGTTCAGCAGGAGCGCCTCCTGAAAGCGGCACAAGAGATGCTGGAAGATGGCAAGCCTGCGCGCCTGGTTGAGGTTGATGAAGACGACGTCAAGGCCTGGAAAATGTTGCAACTTCTGAGCACCAAGCCGGTGCTTTATGTGTGCAACGTGGGCGAGTCTGAATCTGCTGAAGGCAACGCACACTCTGCTAATGTGGCGGAGATGGCGGCGGCGCAAGGCAACAGCCATGTGATCATTTCCGCGCAGATCGAAGAAGAGATCAGCCAGCTGGAGGATGATGAGGCCATCATGTTCCTTGAGGAGATGGGCTTGGAAGAGGCTGGTCTCGACCGTCTTATCCGTGCGGGTTACGAGCTTTTGCATTTGGAAACCTATTTTACGGTTGGCCCCAAAGAGGCCCGCGCCTGGACCATTCGTCAGGGCACCATGGCGCCACAGGCCGCCGGTGTGATCCACGGCGACTTTGAAAAAGGCTTCATCCGTGCAGAGACCATTGCCTATGAGGACTACGTCACCTGCGACGGTGAAAGTGGTGCCAAAGAGGCGGGCAAGATGCGTGCGGAAGGCAAAGGTTATGAGGTGAAGGACGGCGACGTCATGCACTTCCTGTTCAACACCTAAACGGTCTGTTCAACACCTAAACGGTTTTGACCAGTTCAAATTGAAAAAGCCCGCTGCGATGACAGCGGGCTTTTGTGTTTGGTGCAGGTTGGGGGCTATTTCAGCGCACGTGCCAGAAACGCCTGCGTGTCGGGATGCTGTGGCGCATCAAACAAGGCGCTGGGCGCGCCTTCTTCAACCACTTTGCCATCTTTCAGGAAACAGACCTTGTCTGCCGCTTCACGGGCAAACCCCATCTCATGGGTGGCCAGCACCATGGTCATGCCGCTGTTTTTGAGCAGGCGCAGCACATCCAGTACTTCGCCCACCAGCTGCGGATCCAGCGCAGAGGTGATTTCGTCAAACAGCATCACTTCCGGCTTCATCGCCAAGGCGCGCACAATGGCCACGCGTTGCTGTTGCCCGCCGGAGAGCTGATCCGGATAGTGATCCATGCGGTCCGCCAACCCAAAGCGTTTGAACAGCTCGGTGATTTCCGGACGTAGCTCGGTGCGGGATTTTTTGTAAACCCGTCGCGGTGCCAACATCACGTTCTCGGCGGCGGTCATATGCGGGAACAGGTTGTAGCTCTGAAACACCATGCCAATGCGGCGGCGCACTGGTTGCGGGTTGAGGCCGGGCAGAGAAATATCCTCTCCGTCCAGTAGGATTTCTCCGTTCTCAATGGTCTCCAGCAGGTTAATACAGCGCAGCAAAGTGGATTTTCCTGCACCAGACGCACCAATTAAGCAGACCATCTGGCCTTCCTCTACCTCAAGGTCGATGCCGTCGCAGACAGTGTTGTCGCCAAAACGTTTTTCGACGCCTTTCAGGATGATCTTCGCCATCAGCTGCGCTCCCGGTTTTGCTTGGCCATCAAGTAGTCGGCATAGCGCGTGGCCGGGATGGTCACCGCAAGGAAGATCACGGCGGCGCCCACGTAGGGGGTGAAATTGGCCAACAGCGATTTGTACACGCCGGCCTGACGGAAGATTTCGACCGGACCGATAAAACTTAACAACGCCACGTCTTTTTGCAGTGCGATGAACATGTTCATCTGAGCTGGGATCACGCGGCGGATGGCTTGCGGCAGGATCACAAACCGCATGCTGTCTCCATCCGATAGACCCAAAGATTGTGCGGCCGCCCGCTGACTTTTGTGCACGCTATCGATGCCAGATCGGAAGATTTCGGCCACGTAAGCTGAATAGGTCAGGATCAGCGCAAGAGAGCCCCAGATGTAGGGGGAATTCCATGGCCGGGGCAGGCCAAGGCCAGGAATGCCAAAGCCAATCAGGTATACGGTCAATACCACCGGCACACCTCGGAAGATGTCCGTGTAAGCCGCGCCTAGGATACGGAGCGGGAACAAAGCGGGATTGCGTGTGTCACGTGCGAGTGCAACCAGCAATCCAAGGATTATGATGGCGGGCGCACTCCATAAGAAGATCGCCACATCCAGCTTGAAGGCTTCAAGCAGCTTTGGGAATGTCTTGGCAAATACTTCCCAGTTGAAGAAGCTGGCTTTGACACGGTCCCAACCCGGTGCCAAGGGCACCAGTACAAGGACGGACAGCAACACCGCCAAGGTACTGCCGCCCGCGATTAGCATGGAGCGGCGGCGCAGGCGGTCTTCGTAAATTTGGCGGCGGGTTTTGCCCGCCGCGTTGGTCTTGCTCATGCTATTTGATCAACGGCACACCAGTGGTTTCCTGCAACCACTCGGCCTCAATGGCGGCCAACTTCCCTGTTTCAGTTAGGGATGCGATAGCCTCATCGACACATGCTTTCAAGGGGTTACCCTCTTCAAGCAAAAGACCAAACCGGTCTGGGTTCTCGGTGCGATCTGCCGGGAACTGGCCAATCACAGCGGAGCCTTCGACAACAACGGCGCTTAGGTACAGCGCGGTGGGCAGATCAAACAGCGCCGCGTCGATCTGGCCTGCCTGCATGGCGGCGGTCACATCTGCATTGTCACCATACAGCAGTGGCATGTCTTTTGGGCCAATGGCGTCCATCAGAACCGGCACAGCGGTCGTGCCGCCCATGGCGCCCCACTTCAGGTCTTTGAGGGCATCTACAGTTGCGTCCGTGCCTTTTGCATCCGCAGAGGCCAAAATTGCCATGGGCGCGGCATAATATGCGGAGGAGAAATCCACCATCTTCTCTCGCTCATCAGTGATGGAGAATTGTTGCAGGTTGAAATCAAAGTCTTTTGGGCCGGGCTGAATCGCCTGATCAAATGAGGAGCGTGCCCAAGTCACCTTATCGGCGGCAAAGCCCATTTCTTCGGCCACGGCATAGGCAACAGCGGCTTCAAACCCTTTGCCACTTTCTGGCGCATCATCCATGACCCATGGGTAGTAAGCCGGGTTGCCGGTGGCGACGGTCAAAGTGCCCTCGGTGAGCGTTTTCCCATCGGCGCAATGGCCGGCTGCAAAAGCAGCGGAGGCGGTTAACGCGGTGAGCGCTGTGGCGGCAATGACTTTGTGAAACACGGAGATATCTTCCCTTTTGAACTCTTTGGCCAAAACATGCGGGGGAAGGGGTTTGTTGTCCAGTAACATCTCTTTGGTAAGTGTTCATTCAAAGGCGTTGCAGCCAGAAGCCCCCAAAAATCACCTGCTTTTACCAGTGCGCACTCAAAAACCGAGCAGGCAATTTCTGAAGGGGCGCTAATGGAAGAATTTGGACCAAATGCGCTTATTTTGGCTGGTGGCTTTATCCAGAAGTCCAGATTGCAATTCAGAGGTATCCGACGGCTGATCAAAACGAAGGTACGGGAGCCAATTTCTCCAATTGACACCACGGTGTTCTAACCAACCGAAACCGGGCCACCTTGGTGCCGCGATTGGTCTGCGGCATCTGCAAGGATTTGGGCACGAAGGCCGTCGTTGATGTCGGGCGAAGGGTGCGACCCGCTTGAGATGGCTTGCACAAAATGTGCAAGCTCCATTCGATATGCCGCCTCATATCTTTCCAGAAAGAAATGCTGCGCTGGTGCTCGTCGAAAGCCAGACGCAGACGCCATTTCAATTGTGTTCTCGAGTACGTTGTCCGCCCGCAACATGCCTTTGGAGCCATGCACTTCGATCCGTTGATCGTATCCGTAGGTCGCGCGGCGTGAGTTCGAGATCTGGCAGATTCTTCCACTTTCTGTGGTAAGCGTCACCGCAGCGGTATCAACGTCGCCGCTGTTGCCGATTTCTGGATCGACCAATGAAGAACCAACGGCAAACACCGAAGTGGGTTCCTCGCCAAGCAAAAAACGGGCCATGTCCAAATCATGGATCATCATATCTCGAAACAAGCCACCGGAGGAAGCGATGTATTCCATCGGCGGCGGCGTCGGGTCACGTGACAGGATGGTCACCAATTCCACAGACCCAATCTCGCCACGTGCAATGCGTGACTGAATTTGCGAAAAGTTGGGGTCAAACCTGCGATTAAAAGCCGTCATGAATGGAACGCCTGCGCTCTCAACAGCCCAAATACAGTCGCGAATTCTGTCCGTCGACATGTCGACAGGTTTTTCGCAAAAAATGGCCTTGTGGGCTTTGCAAGCTGTATGGATGAAATCGTAGTGTGTGTCTGTTGGGGTCGCGATGAGTACGGCATCAACCTCCGAGCTGGAGATTAGGTCCGCTGCGGACAGCATTTGGGCGTTTTCTTTTGACGCAAGCTCTTGTGCCGGGGGCTCACAAGCGTCGGCCACGGCTGTAAGGGTTACACCGTCCAGCTGGCTGATTGAGCGTGCGTGAACCTGTCCAATTCGACCACAGCCCAAGAGACCAATTTTCAACATTTATTGCTCCCGTGCGAGGGCCGTTTACGTTGGCAGCGAGTACATCGTTTCACTTGCCAAACGAATTCCTAGCCCTGAGATTTGACCGCGGGTCTCCGTGAAGAGAACATCTTTTTAGCTGTCCCAACGGAACAGTCTCTGGAATTTGCGGTGTTTTGCTGGTTTTGCCAATACCTGCTAAGTGAATAACTGGACGCAGCATGCTTGAGCTGTGTATGGGATAGACCGCTATGTTTCCTAACGCGCGCGCATCGTGGCCCTCATCCGATGGCTCAGAAACCCTGCGTGTGTTTTACCAAAACCCCCGGCGTAAGGATGCTTAAGGGATTGGCAAGGCGATGGCCTTATGACTGTTATCGGGATTTATATTCGGTCAAAAAATGCAGAACCAATCGATCACACGAGGCTACTTGCGGCTGCGCAGCGGCATTGCTTTGGCCATATTATTATTCGCCAGCCTCGGTGCATTTTATGTGTCGTTGGTGGGGCAACGTCATGTTATTGAAAGCTCCCAGAACACCCGCATGATGGACCGTATCCTGGTCACATTGGCCGATTTTTCGTTGTCCTTTGATGCGATAAAACGCGACCCAACTAGCCAATCGGCAGAACAAGCGATGTCTCGTTTGCGGCGCGGAGATCGTTTGGGGCAGCTGGCATTAGATGAGCTTGTTGTAGCGCAGGTTAAGCACGCTCATTCAGAAGAAACCCGGCGGATACTGACACAACAGACTCTTAATCCGCTAGAAGAATTCTCTGATGTGTTGGATCTGGCCCGGCTTTCAAATTCGGGTGGTCGTTCAGAAGATCAAATGCTCCGTGTCGCCACATTGGGCGCGGAGTTAAGTCGGCGATTGATCCCTGTTTTTTTACGCTTAACGGAGGCTGAGGCCGTCGCGTCTGAACGGGTTGCCAAGGAACAAAAGATTTACTCACTGGTCGCCATTTTGATTGGTGCATTTGGAATCTTTGTTGCGGCGCGGTTTGTACATTTGCCGATGGAGAGATTTGTGATCTCCGCAACTGCGGAAATCGCGCGAAACCAACGTAAGGCTGAGGCGGCCTCTGAAGCAAAATCGGTGTTCTTGGCGACTATGAGCCATGAGATTCGCACCCCCCTAAACGGGGTGATGGGACTGAGTGAGCTGTTGCAAGATAGTGAGGCTGATCCGGATAGGCGGCGCATGTTGGACATGATTGTGTCCAGTGGGCATTCTCTTCTTCAGGTCATCAACGACGTGCTTGATTTGTCAAAAATTGAGGCCGGAAAAATCACCATGGATGCGCAGGATTTTGATGTGAATACCCTGTGTGATGAAGTGGTTGAGCTGTTTAAGGCGCAGGCAATCAATAAGGACATCGAGCTGGACCTCGAAGTCCTTCCAGCGCACGGAAATTGGCGGATCAAGGCCCCCAGCAAGGCGGTGCGGCAAGTGGTGCTCAATCTCGTCAACAACGCGGTAAAATTCACTGACCATGGTAAGATTTCTGTTCAGCTGAGTTACGTGGAAGACACGTCCTTGCAGCTGCAAAACAGTGAACGTTGCGTCCGCATAGTGGTTTCAGACACCGGTATTGGGATTTCGGAAGCTGCTTTACCAAAGATCTTTGACCAGTTTGCACAGGCGGACAGTTCAACCACCACCCGTTTTGGCGGGACCGGACTCGGTTTGGCGATTGCCAAGCAGTTGGGCAACGCTATGGGCGGGGATGTGACCGTCACAAGTAACGTGGGTGTAGGGTCGACATTTGTATTAGAGTTTCCAGCGTTGTCACAGCCGGCGGCAGCCCGGGTCCGCAAACAAGTGTCCGAGCGACTGGTGTTCGAGGGCAAAGTCCTTGTTGCTGATGATAACCGGGTGAACCTTCTTGTGGCTGAAAAAATGCTGATGAAGTTGGGATGTACTGTCAAGAAAGCGACCAACGGTGTGGAAGCTGTGGGCATGCAACGCACCTGGATGCCGGACCTGATCCTAATGGACATCCGAATGCCGGAAATGGATGGCTTGGAGGCAACTCGCATGTTGCGTATCGACGGGGCGCAATCTGCGGCTGGCGAGGTGCCAATCATTGGATTGTCTGCAAATGCTCTCAAAGAGCATCGAGACGCTGGCCTGGCTTCTGGGATGACCGGCTATTTAACGAAACCACTCAAAAAAGAAGCGCTGGTATCGGAGCTAAAGAAACATCTCCGATACACGGTGTTCAAAGTAATGGAGCAAAAGAAATGCGCTTAGGCAATCAAGCTGGTTTGCGATGGGTTTGCCTTATAGGGGCAATAGGTGTGCAGTCAGCGCAAGCAGATGAGATAGCTATTCTGAATTGGACTGACTATTTCGGTCCGTCTGTCATATCTGAGTTCTCCGAACGTATGGGCAGGAAAGTGGTCGTGGACACCTTTCTTGATGCAGATGAAGTAGAAGGAATCCTAGTTGGGCGAAAGTCGGGCTACGATGTGGTTGTGGTGCCAACTGAATCCTTGTCCCGTGTTGTCCACGAGGGGGCTTTGACGCCGGTGGCGAAGCTGCAAAAGCGGGCGTGGAAAAAAGCGGATCAAGCTCTGTGGAAGAAAGTACAGGGAGCCATGCCAGAGGCCGCTGACTACGCGGTGCCCTATGTTTGGGGGACTACTGGGTTGGCCTTTAACATCGATCAGGTGAGGGATCGGATTGGCCAAGATACGCCACTGGACAGCTGGGCGCTTATCTTTGAGCCTGAAAATGCGGCAGCGCTTTCGGACTGTGGGATCTCAATTGTGGACAGCAGTGAAGAGGTCGTGGCCATAGTCTTAAGATATTTGGGACGAAACCCTCAGTCGCGGCAAGAGGATGACCTCAACGCGGCCTTTGGGGTCTTGGAGGGCATTTCTCCGTATGTGCGCTTCTTTGACACGGAACAATACGATGCTCTGGCAGATGGCGAGGCTTGTGTGGCTGTCTCATGGAGCTCCGAGGCATTTGGGCCAATCATTGACGAGGGAATGGAGAATTACCGGTATGTGGTGCCAAAAGAAGGCAGCAACTTGTGGGCGGATGTATTTGTTTTGCCGGTGGATGGTCCAAACCCTGAGGTTGCTCAATCGTTTTTGGACTACATGGGAGAAGAAGATGTTGCCGCCGCAAATGTACAGTGGGTGTTTGGAGCGGTGCGAGATGAGAGCATTCGGTCTCAAATAGACGATCCAAATTTTGACCATCCGGCACTTCGCTTGGAAGATGGGATCGTGGAACGGCTGTTTGTCGTCCAAACGCGTGCTGGTGTGGAAAAACGAGCGTTGGAGCGCCGGTGGCGGCGGATGGTGTTGGGGATGTAGTTACGGGTGTTGTTTCGGTGCATCTGTCAGGCTGATAGGCGGCCATTTGACATGCAGAGGGCCGCGATACCTTGTGACTTTGTGACACGAGGTACTGTACTTATAGGCCTAAAGGAGTGAAGCGTCGTCGAGCTCGGCACGTAAGGCGCGAATGCGGACCCTCTGACCCGCGGAGATATGGGCTCGCATGGCCGTTTCAGCTGCATCACCGTCGCGGGCTTTTAGAGCAGCGAGCACTGCGGTGTGCTCTTCCAAGGCGCTTTCGTATCGCTCAGCATCCGCCAATGTTGTGCGTCCGAGGATCAGCATGGCCTTCTGTAGGGCTAGCATGGACTTGATGAGAAAGCGGTTTTTGGCAGCCTCCAGTAGGGCACGGTGGAACAGGCGATTCAGGCGGGCAGCTTCTGTGCCTTTGCCCACTTGGGCGAGCTCTTCGCTGATGGCTGTAAGCTCGGCGATCTCCACATCGGAAGCGGCACGTGCGGCCATACGTGCGGCAGTGCATTCCAGCACGCTGCGCATTTCGTAGAGTTCCATAACTTCAGAATAATCGAGTGTGCGCACCGTGGCGCCGACTCGCGGCAGATGGGTGACAAGCCCATCTGCCTCTAACTGCCGGATGGCTTCTCGCACGGGGGTGCGACTGACGCCAAAGCGCGTCGCAAGCTCGGTTTCTCGCAGGCGGTCGCCGGGGGAGAGGTGGCCATTGCGGATTTCCGCGAGCAGGGCACCGTAAGCGGCGTTGCCATGCAGACCTTCGGGGGTGGTGAGATCGTCGCTCATAGGCGTGTTTGACCAGATATTGAATAATTGCATCCATGTGTATACAGATGGATGCAATCTGTCAATTGAGATAGGAATCACCGGTGTCTATCCTGCGACTTCGTGCGTCTACCTTTTTGGTGGCGGCCATTGGGACCTTTGTGTTCTGGGCGCTAAATCTGCCGTTACCGTTTCTGTTTGGCCCGATGGTGGCCTGTTTGATCGCGGCATTGAGTGGTGCGCGGTTTGCAGGTTTTGGAGAGATAACGGCTGGTGCGCGCACGATCCTTGGCGTGGCTGTGGGGACCTCAATCACACCAGAAGTGGCCTCGCAACTGCCAAGCATGGCCGGGTCCATCGCTTTGATGCCACTCTACATATTTGTGATCGCGCTGATTGGGGTGCCGTTCTTTCACAGGGTCTGCAAGTTTGATCCGGTGACGTCTTATTATGCCGCGATGCCCGGGGGGTTGCAGGACATGATCCTGTTTGGTGAAGAAGCCGGAGGCAACGCGCGGGTGCTGTCATTGATCCACGCAACGCGGGTGCTTGTCATCGTTTCGGTGGCGCCGGTCATGTTAATTTCAGTCTATGGTGTGAGCCTATCGAACCCAATTGGGCAACCTGCATCTGAGCTTCCGATTTACGAGATGATGATTATGGCAGTGGCCGCGGTTGTTGGTTGGAAGGGGGGCGAACGGCTAGGATTGTTTGGTGCGTCAATTTTGGGACCGATGATTGTCTCAGCAGCGCTGACCATGGGGGGCGTTCTGCATTCTCGGCCGCCGCAAGAAGCAATCTGGACCGCACAGTTCTTTATCGGGGTGGTGATAGGAGTTTACTACGTTGGCGTCACCATGCGGGAGCTGCGCAGTGTTGTGCTGTCTGGGTTGGCGTTTATGGTTGTTCTGGCGGTGTTGGCCGCGGGCTTTGCCGAGATAGCGACACGCTTGGGATTTGCGCCTGCGATGGAGGCTTTTCTGGCCTTTGCCCCGGGCGGTCAGGCAGAAATGACGGTCCTGGCAATTGTGGTGGGTGCTGACCTTGGGTTTGTCATTGCGCATCACCTGACGCGTATTGTCCTGGTGATCTTAGGCGCGCCAATTGCGGCGCGCCTGATAAAGCCGAAGGCCTCTGGTTAGCCCTTCTTCTGAAAGGCGATCATGACGAGGGCCAACAGAGATGAACCTAGCATCAGCAGCAGGCTGACCGCGTTCAAGAGAGGGGTAGAACCCTCTTTGAGGCGATCAAACATTGCAATGGTCAACGGGGCATCGGAGCCAACCAACATTAATGTGGTGTTGAAATTCTCAAAGCTCATCAAGAAAGATACCACAAATGCGCCGATCATGGCGGGTGCCAGATAGGGCAGGGTGACTGTGCGGATTGCCGTCAAGCGTCCGGCGCCGAGGTTCAGCGCCGCCTCTTCCAAAGTCTTGTCAAATTTCTGCAGGCGCGCACCAATTACCAACGTGGCGATGGTGGTGATGAACGAAAACTGCCCCAGGACCACCAACCACAGGCCGGGCCGCAGGGCTTCCACATCCCATTGAAATCCGTCCCAGAGGCCGTTTGCCATGCGGCTGGACGCCACCAGAATGGAGATGCCAAGAACAATGCCAGGAATGACCAGAGGCAGCAGCATGAAGACATAAAGGATGCTTTGTCCACGGAACTTGTAGCGGTTGAACAAGAAGGCATTTGACAGGCCAACAACCATGGAAAGCGCTGATACGCAGAAAGCGACAAAGACAGACGTCCCGATGGCACGCAGGATGGAACGCTCGTGGAACGCACCGATCATCGGGCGCTCTGAACCAAAGAACCAATTCCAAGTGAAACCCTCCCAAGGCAGGGATGGGAATTGGCTGTCATTGAAGGCAAAGGCGGCAACCACGATCAATGGCAGCGCAAGAAAGATGAAGAATAATGTCACGTAGGCCGTATAGGCCGTGGTAACCAAGCGGGACTGTGGGATGGAAGGGATCATTGTTAGCGCTCCTTATCCCATAGTCTTTTCAAGTGACTGACCGGTGAGGCGCAACATGCCCCAGACAATTACCGATGAGAGGATCAGCAACAGGAAGCCAAAGGCGGCGCCCAACTCCCAATTGAATCGCACGATGAACTGCGAATAGATCAATTCTGTGAACCAGAGGCTTTCTTTGCCGCCCAACATAGTGGGGGTCAGGTAATTCCCAAGGCACAGCATGAAGACGACGATGGAGCCTGATACGATGCCCGGCATGGCGTGAGGAATGACAATCTCGCGGAGAACGCTGAGGCCGCTACCGCCGAGGTCATAACCGGCTTCAACCACTTCGTCGGGCAGGCTTTCCAATGTGGTGACCAGAGGCACCACCATGAAGAGCATCGATGTGTAGACCAGACCAACCATGATGGCGGCATCGTTGTAGAGCATTTCAACCGGGCCTTGGGCGAGGCCGAGCGATTGCAACAAGTTGGAAATGATGCCGGTTTCCCGTAGTAGGATCATCCAGCCAAATGTGCGTACCAGCTCAGAGACCCAAAACGGCACTAGGCAAAGCAGAAAGAGCGCGGATTGGGTGCGGCCCTTGGCCATTTTTGCGATGTAATATGCAACCGGAAAACCAATCAGCAGGGTCAGCAGAGTGGCAAAAATAGACATCACCGCGGTGCGCAGAAACGTCATCATGTAAAGGGGTTCGGTAAAGAACGTCAGGTAGTTGCCAAGGCTGATTTTGTATTCCCCCACGCCCACGCGTTCACGCAGGGAGACCAGCAAGAGGTCAATGTGGGGGATAATGATCAGCAAGCTGAGCCACAGGAGAAAGGGCGTCAGAAGAAGGATTAGGCCAAGTTTGGCTTCACGGTGCATCAAGCAACTCCTGCGCCAAAACAGTTGGCCTGATCGCTGGCCCACCCAATGTGAACCGGTGCCCCTTTGGTCAGGTTTGCGAACTCTCCGGATTGCGGCAGGTTTACCGCGACTTCTTCGTGTCCGGCCACGTCACGCACCATGACCCGTGAGGCTGCGCCGTTAAACAGGATTGAAGTAACGGTGCCAGAAATTTGGTTGTCAAAGCTTGCAAGGTCTTGGGCATTGTGGGCAATGCGAATGGCCTCAGGGCGGACAAAGGCGTCAATGGTGTCGCCTTCGCTCAGAGCCCGTCCTTGGGTTGCGCCGCGTAGCGTTAGACCGCTTGTGGTTTGCACAAGTGTGTTGCTGCCATCCTGTTTGATCACTTTGCCGGACCAGCGGTTGCTGTCGCCCACAAAGCCCGCAACAAAAGCAGTGTCAGGCCGGTAGTAGAGGTCTTGCGCACTGCCAACCTGTTCAAAGCGGCCGGCGTTCATCACAGCAATATTGTCAGACATTACCAATGCTTCGGATTGGTCGTGCGTGATGTAGACAAAGGTTGTGTCGAAAGCCGCTTGCAGGCTTTTGAGTTCAACTTTCATGTGCTCTCTGAGCTTGAGATCCAGCGCGCCCAGGGGTTCGTCAAGTAGAAGCACGTCGGGTTCCAGCACCATACAGCGGGCAATCGCGACACGCTGTTTTTGACCGCCAGAGAGCTCGTTCACGCGGCGTTGGCCAATGCCGGGAAGGCCAATGCGTTCAAGAGCCTCGTCAACTTTGAAGCCGATGTCCTTTTTGTGCATTCCAGCGCGGCGCAGGCCATAGCCGATGTTGTCGGCAATGTTCATCATCGGGAAGAGGGCGAGGTGCTGGAACACCATATTCACGTGGCGTTTGTTGGGCGGCACGTTCAGGACCGAATTGCCTTTGATCTGGATGTCGCCGCTGCTTGGCTCAAGGAAACCAGCAATCATGCGCATGATAGTGGTTTTACCACAGCCAGAAGGGCCGAGGATCGAGAAGAAGGACCCCGCTGGTACAGAGAACGAGACATTGTCCACCGCTGTTGTCTCGCCAAACTTTTTGGTGAGGTTGGTGCACTGCAGATCGGGCGTCATTGGGAGGTCCTTTAAAGTCGTAAAAGCGTGCGCCCGCGAGGACACACGCTGTTTTTAGTAGTTGAAAAGCGCTGGCTTATTTAGCGGCTTTTACGCGATCCAGCACACCACCTTCGATGGCTTCAAGACCGGCTGGTACTGGTGGGTACCATTTGATGTTGTCGATAGCTTCCGCTGGGAAGGACCCCTGGTAACGTGCCTTCAGGTCCGCGGATGCAAATTCATCAGCACCTTTGGATGCGGTGAAGTTGCCAGCAGCTGCGGTGATCATTGCCGCTACTTCTGGCTGCATCACAAAGTTGATCCAAGCGTAGGCCGCGTCATCTGCTTTGCCTTTTGCTGGCAGAACAAAGGTATCAACCCAACCCAGAGCACCAGCAGCAGGTGCCACAAAGGTGATGTCCGCGTTGTCGGAGTTCAGCTTCCATCCACCGGTGTCCCAAGCCATAGAGGCCACAACTTCGCCGGAGCGCATCAGGCCCATCAGTTCGTCGCCGCCGCCCCAGTAGGTTTTGACGCCAGCTTTACATTCGATCAGCTTGGCTTCGACCTGAGACATGATGTCAGCATACGCCGCTTCGTCACCGTATGCAGCAAACGGGTCCAGACCCATGGAGAACGCGAAGCCAATCAGAGTCGGGCGTTTCAGACGGTAAGACACTTTGCCCGCTACGTCGGATGCGCAGAGGTCAGTGTAGTCCTGAACCATGGACGCTTTGGCGGTGTCAACCACGAGGCCAGAGGTGCCCCAAACGTGTGGCACGCCGTAAACGTCACTGCCAACAGTGGTGTTGCCTTTGGTGGCATCCATCATGGATGGAATGAAGAGCGACGCGTCGATCTTGGACAGGTCGATTGGTTTGTAGATGCCGAACTCAGCCTGTGGGCCTGCGATCCGGTCTTGGCTTGGTTGTGCAAGGTCAAAACCGCCGCCGCCAGTAGCGCGCAGCTTGGCGATCATCTCTTCGTTGTTGGATTTTGTCACTTCAACGGTGTGGCCGGTTTCAGCCTCAAACTTCGCAACTACGTCTTCCGGTGCATAGCCGCCCCAAGTCAATAGGCGCAGGGTGTCTGCAGAGGCGGTACCTGCGCTGAGCATTGCTGCAACAGCAACGGTCATAGACAGCTTAAATGTTTGATTTTTCATGGAACATGTCCCCCCGGGAACTTCTCTTATGTTGTTTGATGGCGCCACCATGAGGGGAATGTATCATTTGGTCAAATATTTTCGTGCCGCGTTACGAAAGTTTTAATTTTCGCAATTTGTGGTTGCATGTTGGTGACTTAATAGGCCGCCGTGCACCTCTCCGGTGATCAGAAGTAGAAGAGCCTTGTGCGAGTTTTGTCCAGTTTCATGGGAGTTGACGACATTTACATTGGAATGTTTCGCAGTATTGTCCAGCTTCCAATTGTGCGAGGGCAACATGCAAACTGACTCAGCTAGCCAAATTATTCTGGACCCGCAAAGCGCAGCCTTTGCCGTGGATCCGCATGCTGTTTATTCGGCAATGCGCAGGCTAAGCGAACCCTACTTTTGGGCAAGTGCCGATACATGGATGCTGACCAAAGTGGCGGACGTTGAGGCTGTCGCGCTCAACAAGACCATGTTGCGTAACAATGAAGAGTTTATCGACGACGTTGACCGCAAAGCGCAACAGCGTGCGATCAACTTTCAAGATATGCCGTATCATGAGCGTTTTGTTCAGGTGAACCTCTTGGAGAGTGAGGGCGCAACACACGCCCGATTGCGCAAGGTGGTGTTTCGGGAATTCACACCAGCAATGATCGCACGCCAACGCCCTGCCATTCAGGCCTTCGTGGATGGATTGCTTGAGGGCCTCAGCGACCGAGACGAAATCGATTTTGTGGGAGACTTTGCTGCACACGTCCCGGGACATATTATTGGGCGTGTCCTTGGCGTGCCTGATGAAGACGCTCCGAAGCTTCGGCATTGGTCAGAAGAAGTGGTGCGCTACTTCGATGTTGGACGCGGCGACGCGGACAAAGCGCGGGCGGAGCTTGCGACCAAAGAATTCTACGAATACTTGCTGATCTTGGTGGCAGAGCGGGAAGCTGCCCCACAAGAAGACCTGCTTAGCCGTCTGGTTGCCTATCGGGACGCCGGCCAATTGAGCCAAGATGAGTTGATTTCCACAGCCATGCTGATCTTGATGGCCGGACATGGCTCCACAATTGATGTGTTGGGTAGCGGTCTGCATGCGTTGCTTCGCTTCCCTGATCAACATCAGAAGTTGCGGCAAGATCCCAAGCTTATGAAAACGGCAGTGCAAGAGATGTTCCGCTACGAGTCTCCTTTGCCGTATTTTCATCGATTTGCGACCGAGGAAACCGAAGTCGGGGGCAAAGTGTTCCCGGCGGGAACGCGGTTTGGACTGCTTTATGGGGCGGCCAACCGCGATCCAGCACGGTTTGAAAATCCTGATCTCTTTGACGTTTCGCGGAGCCCCAATAGGCATCTGGCCTTTGGCGGAGGGGGGCATTTCTGCCTTGGAAACCATCTGGCCCGTCTGGATATGGACGTGATCTTTTCAACGCTCAATGCGCGGTTCAGTGAAATTGGGCTCGTCGACGCCGAGCCAGAATATAAACGTGGTCTTTCAGTGCGGGGCCCAAAGGCACTGCACATTGGCTGGAAACGGGCGTAAATTCGAGGCGACAAGATGATAAAACTGACGTTTGTACAGGCTGACGGTACTGAGATTGGAACTGAGGCAGCGCCAGGGCTCTCGCTCATGCAGGCGGCGGTCAACGCAGGGGTGGAGGCGATTGCGGCTGAGTGTGGCGGGGCGTGTGCTTGCGGAACTTGCCATTGTGTTTTGCCGCAAAAATGGTTTGACCGCACACCAGCCCCTCAGGATGATGAAGTTGATATGCTTGAGTTTGTTATTGAGCCTCAATCAACAAGCCGTTTGAGTTGTCAGGTAGTTGTGACCGAGGAGATGCACGGCATGGTAATCAACGTACCGGATTCGCAGGTGTGAAGCGCATTGGAACGTGTGGCATTTGATACTTCGACGGTCCTATTCAATGCCCACAAAGATGAACTGGGGCTGTGGCCGTACCACGTATCTGTTGCTGGACGTACAATTGCGCAGCACGAAGACGGAATGGTGCGACAAAACTATCATGAACATGTTTTGATCCTAACCCTTAGCGGGCGCGGATGTGTTGAGGTGGGGCAGGCTCAGTTTGACGCATTGCCAGGGGATCTCATTTGGATCGATACAGCACACAGTTACGCGCATAAGGCCAGTCCAGCGGAAGACTGGTGCTATCTTTGGTTGTCGTGCAAGGGGCATGGAATTGACGCGCTTTATACTCATCTTGGCTTCGATAGGTCGCCAAAGGTCGCCAAATGCATCGGCACAAAGGGGTCTTTTGAGGGCGTGATTGACGCATTGTCCGATGTTGCTTCAGCACCTCTGGCCCGGGTGAGCGCACATGTGTCCGAGGTCCTTGGAACACTTGCGTCATTGCGCGGGCAGCATAGTCGCATCAGCCAGCCTAGTGCGGTAACTCGGGTGAGCCAACATGTGCGTGCTGAGCTTGATCGGACCTGGTGTGTCGGTGATATGGCGGAAATCGCCGGCATCAGCCAATCTCAACTGTTTCGTCGTTTTCAAGAGGAAACCGGCAACAGCCCTATGGGGTGGATGCGGCAAGAACGGATGGTTTTGGCTCGCTACCTGTTACGCAGTACAGAGCTGCCGATTACACAGGTTGCGCTCAGGTGTGGATATTCAGATCCGTTTCATTTCAGCCGAGACTTTAAGCGTTCACATGGGGATGCACCGCGCTATTTTCGCACGCAGTTCCGGGGGGAAGGCAACTGAGGTGAGCAAACGCAGAGTAACGTGCAAGTCTCTTACGAAATAGCTGTGAAGGTCAGGCGATCAGCCGCCGGTGTGGCTCATATGCCGTGACATTTGCCCGTCGACCTTTTGGCGGGAATAGTCAAAGTCATGACCTTTGGGCTTAAGGGCAATGGCTGCACGAATGGCCTCTTCAAGGGCGGCATCACTTTCACTACCACGCAAAGAGTCGCGCAGGTCCACCATGTCTTCTTGTCCTAAACACATAAAAAGCTGTCCAGTACAGGTGAGACGGACGCGATTGCAACTTTCACAGAAATTGTGCGTCATCGGAGTGATCAACCCGATTTTTTGGCCGGTCTCTTCGAGGCGAATGTAGCGCGCGGGACCACCTGTGCGTTCCGCGAGGTCTGTCAACGTGTAGCGCTCCGCCAATTTGCCGCGCAATTCATCCAAGGACCAATATTGGTCAATCCGGTCTTCGTTGCCCAAATCTCCCATTGGCATGACTTCGATCCAAGTCATATCCATGTCACGTTCCGCACACCATTCAGCAAGTGTGAAGAGCTCGTCCTCATTAAAGCCCTTTAGGGCAACCGCGTTGATCTTTACACGCAATCCGGCAGCTTGCGCTGCATCAATACCGCGCATCACCTGTTCAAGGCGACCCCAGCGGGTGATTTCGGCAAATTTTGCCTCATCAATTGTGTCTATGGAGATGTTCACGCGACGCACACCGTAGGCGTAAAGCTCCTCGGCAAACCGTTCCAACTGAGACCCATTAGTGGTCAGAGTGAGCTCTTTGAGGGCCCCGCTGTCCAAATGCCGTTTCATGCCTTTGAAGAAGGTCATGATATCCCGTCGTACCAAAGGCTCTCCACCGGTAATGCGTAGTTTTTCCACGCCAAGCCGTATGAATGTGGAGCACATACGGTCTAGCTCCTCCAGGGTCAGCAATTCCTTCTTGGGAAGGAACGTCATGTTTTCTGCCATGCAGTACACGCAGCGGAAATCACATCGGTCTGTGACGGAGACACGCAAGTAGGATACGGCGCGATGGAACGGATCAATCAAAGGTGTGGTCATAGGTCATTGGTAATGGGACAAGCGGAGATGAGCAAGGGCGGCTAAAGTTGTAGGCCATTTCCTAGTTTGTGAGAGGTTCAGGTTTTCTGGCGGTGCGCCTCACTCTGGTACGTGGGAGCCTTGAGTTAGCGCAGGTATTTTGAAGCCTCTTTGACCGCAGAAGGCTTCATGTCCGTGGCGTATTGTTTCAAAAATCTATTTACGCGTTCTGCGTCATGTTTGGAAAGATCCCGAAGCCACCAAGCCACGGCCTTTTGGATGAACCAAGCATGATCCCTTACATAAGACGCAGCCCACCCCAAAATGCGGTCTCTGGCTTCAAGCTCGGCCGGCTTTGGAAAGTTTTGCTTTGTCCAGGGTAGGGTGATCACTAAAGCGGCCCGCCGGGTCCACATGTGGTCGGATGTGGTCCATGTCTCTACCAAATCCAACCGGGATGGATCCGCTACGAGCCGCTTTTGACCAGCCATACAGGCGTGGTCGGCAATGGCCCAGCTGTCAAACTCAGGCACCCAGCTTGCAATCAGGTGCCAAGCGGCATCGTCGGGGCGAAGCCGGGCCTGGGTGAGCAATTTTGAAGCAACTATGCGTGCTTCAAAAATGTCCGTCTGCCAAAGCTCTGAGGCAAGCATAACACGCTGCTCCACCGTCAGGGACTGGCGCCATGCCTTTGATAGATCGTTCAAAGCAGGGTTTGGGATGCCCAATACAGTGCGGGTTTGCTTGTGGTAGCTGGCCATTCCTTCGGCGCGTCCAGCTTCAACCAGTTCTTGTAGCGCATCTAAAGCGTCTTGGATTTGCATCATTCCACCGTAACTGATTTTGCGAGATTGCGTGGTTGGTCCACGTCTGTGCCTTTGGCAATTGCTGTATGGTAGGCCAGCAATTGTGCAGGAATTGCATAGAGGATCGGTGACAGAATGTCGGGCACTTTTGGCATTTTGATAGATTCCCACGTGCCCTCAGCACCGCCTTCCAATCCTAAGGAGTCGGTGATCAATAACACTTTTCCAGCCCGCGCCATAACTTCCTGCATGTTGGAGATGGATTTGTCATAGAGTTCATCATGCGGCGCCAGCACAACCACAGGTACATGTTGATCAATCAACGCGATCGGGCCGTGCTTCAACTCTCCGGATGCATAAGCTTCGGCGTGAATGTAGCTGATTTCTTTGAGCTTTAGGGCACCTTCGAGTGCAAGCGGGAACATGCGGCCACGTCCCAAAAAGAGGATATCTCGGGCCTCTGCAAGCTTGCTGGCTACTTGGGCGATATGGCCCTCAGAGGCGAGAGCTTGATTGACCAAACCAGGCAAAGCACGAAGATCGGCAAGGTGGGATTCTAGGGTATCCGCGCTGATGCGTCCCCGATCAGCGGCGGCTTTAAGGGCAAGGACGAGCAACACGCTCAGTTGGCAAGTAAAGGCTTTGGTAGAGGCCACACCAATTTCCGCCCCGGCCAAAATTGGCAACGCAAGGTCGCTTTCACGCGCAATGGAGCTCTCGGGCACGTTGACGACGGAGACAATTTTGTCTGCTTTTCCTGCGCAATATCGCAAGGCTGCCAGCGTGTCTGCAGTTTCGCCGGACTGCGACACAAAAAGCGCCACAGTGCCGTCTGTGATAGGAGGTTCGCGGTAGCGAAACTCGGAGGCCACATCCACTTCAACTGGAATGCCTGCAATTTGCTCAAACCAGTATTTTGCTGTCAGGCAGGCATAAGACGCGGTGCCGCAGGCCACCATAACCAGCCGACTTACCTTAGAGAAATCCAGCTCTCCGCCTGGTAGGCTGATTTGGGTGCCTTGGTTTGGAAGGTAGTGGCGAATTGCTTCGCCCAAAACAGTGGGTTGTTCGGCAATTTCTTTTGCCATGAAGTGCTTATGCCCACCTTTGTCGACCTGTGTTTGATCGATGTTGATGGTTTTGCACTCGCGCTGAGTAATGTCGCCATCACAATCTCGGATCACCAAGCTGGTGCGGGTGACAACGGCGCTGTCGCCTTCTTCGAGGTATGTGATGCGATCTGTGAGTGGTGAAAGCGCAATGGCATCGGAGCCAATAAACATCTCCCCATCGCCATGACCAATGGCCAGGGGGGAGCCCTTTCGGGCAGCAACAATGAGGTCTTCTTCACCTTCAAACAAGAAAGCCAAAGCAAAGGCGCCTTCAAGTTGTGCTAGCGTTTTGAGTGCGGCATCAACAGGTTGCAGGCCAGACTGCATGTGTGACTGGGCCAGTAATGCAATGGTTTCCGTGTCGGTATCTGTGACAAAGGGAATGCCTTTGTCAGCGAGCTCGCTCCGCAACTCTCGGAAGTTTTCGACAATGCCGTTGTGCACCACCGCCACTGGGCCGGCTTGGTGAGGGTGCGCGTTGGTCACGCTTGGCGCACCGTGGGTTGCCCAGCGGGTGTGGCCAATCCCAGATTTGCCGCGCAAAGGCTCGTGAACCAACAGATCCGACAAGTTGATCAATTTACCCACCGCGCGACGACGTTCCAAAACGCCGTCATTCACGGTGGCAATGCCTGCGCTATCGTAGCCGCGATATTCGAGACGTTTAAGGGTCTCGACAAGAATTGGTGCCACTTCGTGGCTTCCAAGTACCCCAACAATTCCGCACATTATTCGTTCTCCAATGCCCGTTTTTGTTTTTTCTTCTTTAAGATTTCAAACAATTTACGGGCGACGCCAGGTTTTGTTTGTTGCTCGGCGCGCGATATGGCCAAAGCGGCCTCTGGCACATCTTTTGTGATCACGGATCCGGACCCCGTCATGGCCTCGTCTCCTACGGAAACTGGCGCAACGAGCATCGTGTTGGAGCCGATGAAAGCCTTGCTGCCTATTGTGGTGCGGTGTTTCATCACGCCGTCGTAGTTACATGTGATTGTGCCCGCGCCTATGTTGGTTCCCGATCCGAGGGTCGCATCCCCGATATAGGATAGGTGGTTCACCTTTGTGCCTTCACCAACTTCCGCGTTTTTGATTTCGACAAAGTTTCCGACATGCACGTTTTCGGACAGCTCCGCCCCTGGGCGCAGACGCGCGTAGGGGCCAACCGTTGCGCCTCGGGAAACGTGGCATCCCTCCAGGTGTGAAAAGGCACGAATGCGTGTGCCGGACTCGATCGTGACACCGGGGCCGAAATAGACGTTTGGCTCAATCAAAGTGTCGCGTCCAATGACTGTGTCAAAAGAGAGCATAACCGTCTCTGGCTGTTGAAGCGTGACACCCAAATCCAGAAGTTCCTTGCGAGCCCGTGTTTGGAAAATCGCTTCTGCGTCTGCCAGATGTGCGCGGGAGTTGATCCCAAGCGTTTCGCGCTCATCACAGGCGACGGCGGTGACCCCCAGTCCTCGTTGACGCGCAAGCCCCACCACATCCGTGAGGTAATATTCGCCTTGGGCATTGTGTGGACCAACACTCTCGATCAGCGAGAAAAGAGTCTGGCGGTCGGCAAGCATGACGCCAGAGTTGCAGAACGTTACCGCGCGTTCCTCATCAGAAGCATCGGCAAACTCGACGATGCGATCCAGCTGGTCTCCAGACATCATTAGACGCCCATATTTCCCCGGATCGGCAGCTTCGAATCCTAAAACAACCACGGCGTTTTGTGCTTTTGCTGAAATCATCGATTCCAGCGTTTCTTCACTCACAAACGGGGTGTCACCAAATAGCACAATCACATCGCCATCAAAGCCTAGGAGAGCTTCGCGGCAAACCTCCACAGCGTGCGCCGTTCCTTTCTGCTCTGACTGTTCAACAACAACAACGTCGTCATTGAACTCTTTTGCCGCGCTTTGAACCGCGTCAAACTCGTGGCCAGCAACTACTACTGTGCGCGCGGGGGATAAAGCGGCACCTGCCTTCATCGCATGCACCAACATGGGGGCGTTTGCGATTGGATGAAGGACCTTTGGCAGGTCTGAATTCATCCGTGTGCCTTTGCCTGCGGCTAGGATGACAAGTGCAATGCTCATCTGATTTCTCTTTTATTTCGATTGTGCCCGTTTTATCGGAGTGCGGGAAGGGTGCAAGGCCAACGGCCATCAATTCAGATTGCGCCCTGTAACAGCAATGCGCGGGAAATTGCGCAAGCGGCAGGGGACACAGCATGAAAACCGTGGTTTTCGATTTGGACGGCACACTTGCGGACACGAGCGGCGACTTGATTGCAGCGGCCAACGTGTGCTTTCGCGATATGGGACATGGGGATGTTCTGTCAGCCGAAATAGATGCGGCGGTCGCGTTGCGAGGCGGGCGGCGCATGTTGACCGAAGGGCTCGCACGTTTGGAGGCCATGGATGAGGCCGTGGTGGCCAAGTATTATCCCGTCTTGCTTGAGGCTTACGGTGGTGCGATTGCGACTCACACCGTGCTTTACGACGGCGCAATGGCGGCTGTTGAGACGCTCAAATCTCGCGGCTACGGCGTGGGGATTTGTACTAACAAACCTGAGGCTTTGGCGGAGCAACTTCTAATGGCGCTTGGCGTTAGGGAGGCATTTGGCGCTTTGGTTGGCGCTGACACGTTGCCTGTGCGCAAGCCAGATCCGCTACCGCTGCAAGAGACCGCGCGGCGATTGAACGGTGATCCAGCACAGACTTTGCTTGTTGGGGACAGCGACACCGACAGAAATACGGCCCGTGCGGCGGGGGTGCCCAGCGTTTTAGTGACCTTTGGTCCAAGCGGCGAGGACATGGCCGCACTGGAGCCTGAGGCGTTGCTACACGACTATAAGGCGCTGCCTCAGGTTGTTGCCGCGTTAATTGGCCAAAATACAGCTTGATTTCAAATGTATATCGCCAATCAATCTCTGATGTGACTACAAAACCGCGAGCGTCAAATATGAGCGAAATTTTCACTGGCAACTTTACCCAACAACAGCCGATCTCTGAGGAGGCGATTGAGGCTGCGGTTTCAGTGATGCGGAGCGGGCGGCTGCATCGCTACAACCTGTCAGAGGGGGAGGTCGGTGAGGTTTCGCTTCTGGAGCAGGAATTTGCGGCCTATGTCGGGAGTAAGTATTGCCTCGCGGTTGCCTCCGGAGGTTACGCGCTTGCCTGCGCATTGCGCGCGCTGGAAGTGAAACCGGGCGATCGGGTTTTGACCAACGCCTTCACATTGGCGCCGGTGCCAGGTGCGATTGCCAGCATCGGCGCGGTGCCTGTTTTTGTTGGTGTGACGGAAGGGCTGGTGATCGATTTGGCCGACCTTGAGGCCAAGGCGGGGCAAGCGGATGTCCTCATGTTGTCACATATGCGTGGGCATATCTGTGACATGCAGGCGCTTATGGCGATTTGTGACGCATATGATGTTAAGGTGATCGAGGATTGCGCACACACGATGGGCGGCGGTTGGGATGGGGTTCCTTCAGGACGCCATGGTGCCATGGCTTGTTATTCCACACAGACCTACAAACATCTCAACTCCGGCGAAGGCGGCTTTTTGATCAGTGATGATGAAGAGCTTATGGCCCGTGCAGTGATGCTATCTGGCAGCTACATGCTTTATGAGCGGCACGGAGCCGCGCCAGCCCCGCATGTTTTTGAACAGGTGAAGTATCATACGCCCAACGTATCAGGGCGCATGGATCATTTGCGGGCGGCGATATTGCGCCCTCAGCTGAGCGATTTGGAGGTACAAGTCACCGCTTGGAACAGACGGCATGACATTTTGCTTGAAGGCTTGCGTGGAACGCCGGGGTTGACTGTAGTGAAGCGTCCCGACGGAGAAGACTACGTCGGCAGTTCAATTCAGTTCCTGTTGTTGGACTGGTCAGAAACACACATCACTGAGGCTCTGAACCGCTGCGGGGAGCGTGGCGTGGAGCTTAAATGGTTCGGTGGTGCGGAACCTGTGGCCTTTACATCGCGCTATGACAGTTGGCGCTACGCGCCCTCGGAAGCGATGCCAAAGTCGGATCGCATTCTGAAAGGCATTGTCGATATGCGCATCCCGCTCACGTTTTCAGAGGCGGACTGCGCGTTGATTGCTCGCATCATTCGGGCGGAAGTCAGCGCGGTGTATCAGGCGGGCTAGTGCCCTTTAGAGAATGTCGAGAACGGCTTCAGGTGGGCGGCCCATGGCGGCTTTGCCGTTGGCCAGCACAATTGGGCGCTCGATCAGCTTGGGGTTTTCTGCCATTGCCGCAAGCAAAGTTGCGTCGTCATCGGACTTGGCGAGGCCAAGTTCTTTGAACAGCGCGTCTTTGGCGCGCATCATATCTATGGCGGAGACGCCCAGCAAGGATTGCACTTCAGTCAGCTCTTGTAGGGGGGGGGCATCTTCAAGATAACGGCGTACCGTAACCTCGCCCTTCGCCTCTATAAGTTCGAGGGTTTGGCGTGATTTTGAGCAACGCGGGTTGTGCCAAATTGTGATCATAGCCAATCCTCGCGTTTGCTGCCTACGGCGTCAGCGACTGTCGCAAAACCGTTTTTTTGCAATAATAGGTCTAGGTCGCGAATGATGGTCTCGGCCAAAGAAAAGCCGCCATATACCAAAGCAGTGTAGAGTTGCACAGCGCTGGCACCGGCGCAGATCTTTACATAGGCTTGTTCGGCTGATCCAATACCACCAACACCGATCAGAGGGATGCTGCCGTCTGTCAGTTTGGAGAGCTGTGCCAATACACGGGTGGATTTCTCAAACAGCGGCGCGCCGGACAGGCCGCCCGCTTGATCTTTATGGGCGCTCTGAAGCCCCTCGCGGGACAGGGTTGTGTTGGTTGCGATGATCGCGTCCAAGCCGCTTTCGGCTGCTACCTCGGCAATCTCAGCCAGTTCATCGGTTGTCAGATCAGGCGCGATTTTTAGAAATACGGGGATCTTGCGAGCCAAGCTATCACGGGCATCCATGACACCGGCCAGAAGCGCGGAGAGCGCGGCTTTGCCTTGCAGGTCTCGAAGTTTCTCGGTGTTGGGGGAGCTGACGTTGACGGTCGCAAAGTCCAAATCTGCGCCGCAGTGTGCCAACACGCGGGCAAAGTCTTCAGCGCGGTTTTCACTGTCTTTATTGGCCCCAAGGTTGAGACCGATCACTGCGTTGGTTGGCCGATTGGCAAGGCGCGCGCCGATGGCTTCCATGCCATCGTTGTTGAAGCCAAACCGATTGATCGCCGCCTTGTCTTCGGAAAGGCGGAACAGACGTGGTTTGGGGTTTCCCGGCTGTGGGCGAGGGGTCGCTGCGCCAACTTCCACAAAGCCAAAACCCGATTTGGATAGGGCATCGAGGGCGGTGGCGTTTTTGTCAAAACCCGCTGCGAGGCCTATTGGGTTGGGGAGATCTAATCCTGCCAAGGAGGTCTTTAGGCGTGGGGACGTGATTTTGCCGGGTGTGTTGCCCATACCCATTTCCAAAGCCTTCAGAGCCATGCCATGGGATTTTTCCGGGTCCATGCCGCGCAAGACATTCATGCCCACGGCTTCGAGACTGCGCTTCAGGCTCATGTCAGAACTCCTGCTGGAAACTCATGTTTGCCGTCAATCAAGGGCAGCGGTTGCGCCCAAGACACGTCTGATAGGCGGAACTCTCGATACAGGTGGGGGAATTCTGCGCCGCCGCGGGAGACTTCCCATTTCAGCACGTCGCCCATCGTGTCGCTTTCACAAGCCAGTAAGAAGAGGTCCTCTTCGCCGGCAAAGTGCTTCGCGGCGGTTTCAGCGGCTTGCTCAGCGGTTGAGAAATGTACGTAGCCATCGGCCACATCAACAGGCGCGCCCGCGGTTTGCCCATTGGTACGCAGGGCCGCCCATTCATCGGAGCGGAGTATCTTGAAGATCAGCATGGGCCGCTCATGCAACGGACAGGGCGTGAGGTCAAGCGCGACGCGAATTGTTAAATCTTTGACATTTGAGCTGATTAAACGGCACGATATTGACTGAACAATAAAAAGAGAGGGGATTCTCCATGATTGCTCGACTGATGACAGGGGCGGCAGCATTGGCCGTCACGGCCGGAATGGCTGCGGCGGACTACACGCTGACAGTTCTGCACACCAATGATTTTCACGCCCGCTTTGAGCCGATTTCGAAGTACGATTCCGGATGTAGCGCGGACTCCAATGCCGAGGGCAAATGCTTTGGTGGTTCTGCCCGCCTTGTGACTGCGCTGGCGGATGCGCGTGCGCGTTCCAACAACTCGATCCTCGTTGACGGCGGTGACCAATTCCAGGGCACATTGTTCTATACCTATTACAAAGGCAAACTTGCTGCTGAGATGATGAACAAGCTTGGGTACGACGGTATGACCGTTGGCAACCACGAGTTTGACGATGGCCCAGAAGTGCTGCGCGGCTTTATGGACGCCGTTGAGTTCCCAGTGCTGATGTCCAATGCGGATTTCTCAGGTGAAGAACTGCTGGCTGATAAGCTGCTGAAATCCACGGTGATCGAACGCGGTGGTGAAAAAATTGGCCTAATCGGTCTGACACCACAGGACACCGATGAGCTTGCAAGCCCAGGTCCAAACATCACGTTTACTGACCCGTCTGAAGCGGTTCAGGGCGAAGTTGATAAGCTCACCGAAATGGGTGTGAACAAGATTATCGTGCTGAGCCACTCCGGTTATGGAGTCGATCAGAAGGTAGCCGCCAACACCACTGGTGTAGACGTGATTGTGGGGGGGCATTCTAACACGCTGTTGTCCAACACGTCTGACCGCGCGGAAGGCCCATACCCAACCATGGTTGGCAGCACAGCCATTGTGTCTGCATACGCCTATGGCAAATTCCTTGGTGAGTTGAATGTGACCTTCAATGACGCTGGCGAAATTGTTGAAGCGGCTGGTGAACCGATCATCATGGATGCGGCCGTGGCCGAAGATGAAGCCACCAAAGCACGGATTGCGGAAGCAGCGGCTCCTCTGGATGAAATCCGAAAACGGGTTGTTGCCGAGACTGCGGAAGCGATTGATGGCGAGCGTGGGTCTTGCCGTGCCGGAGAATGCACCATGGGCAACCTGATTGCTGATGCGATGCTGGATCGTGTGAAAGATCAAGGTGTGCAGATTGCCATTCAAAACGGTGGTGGTATTCGTGCCTCCATTGATGCAGGCGAAGTGACCATGGGCGAAGTGTTAACTGTGCTGCCGTTCCAAAACACGTTGTCCACTTTCCAAGTCACTGGCGAAACACTTGTTGCTGCACTGGAAAATGGCGTGAGCCAGCACGAAGAAGGTGCTGGTCGTTTTCCACAGGTTGCGGGCATGTCTTATGCCTTTGATGCGAGCAAGGAGGCTGGAAGCCGTGTGAGCGACGTGATGGTTGGCGGTGAACCAATCGACACGGGCAAGCTCTATAACGTGGTGTCCAACAACTATGTGCGCAATGGCGGCGACGGCTACAAGATGTTCCGCGATGCGCAAAATGCCTATGACTATGGTCCGGATCTGGCGGATGTAACCGCCGAATATTTGGCGGCCCAAGGCCCGTTCAAACCATTCTTGGATGGCCGTATCACCATGAAGTAAGTCGTTTGACTTGACGATCTAGGCCCCCGCTAGGAAACTGGCGGGGGTTTTCTTTTGAGGCAGTCATGCAGCAATCTCTTTGCCGCTGGATAACAGAAATAGCGACTATGAACGTTGAATCTGAGATGGCTTTGAGGGTACTTCGCTGATGTGTGGGCGCATTGCCATCACGCTGCCAACAGATGCCATGGCTCAGTTGTTTTCAGCTATGCCGGCAAATAATCTGCCCGATGTACCAAATTTCAATGTTTGCCCGACCAACCAAATTCACGTTGTGTTGGGTGAAGACGAGGCTGCACGACGTCTGGTATCTATGCGATGGGGATTTATTCCTAATTGGTACAAATCACCATCCGATGGCCCCCTATTGATCAACGCCCGTGCTGAAACGCTCGCAGAGAAACCTGCGTTTCGATCGGCGTGTCGAAGTCGGCGTTGTCTTATACCTGTCACTGGCTTCTACGAATGGACCAAAGACAGCGCTGGCGTGCGCTGGCCATGGTATATTTCTGCAGAAGCGCCCTTGGCTTTGGCGGGGGTTTGGCAAGATTGGGCATTCGGGGATGAGTCCTTGTCGACCTGCGCAATTGTTACAACCCGCGCGAATGACACATTGTCTCAGATACACCATCGTATGCCCGTCGTGATTGACGAAGAGGACTGGGGGCTATGGCTTGGTGAGCAAGGGCACGGGGCGGCGGCGTTGATGAAAGCAGCTCCTGAGGATCTGTTGTCTTTTTACCAAGTGGATCGGGCTGTGAATTCCAATCGGGCGTCGGGTCCGGAATTGCTTGAACCCTTATAGTATTCGTTTTTGGACGAAGGTAGTGGGTGGATTTTCAATAATTCCGCGACAATCCTTCAGCTTCTAAAAGGCCGCAAGCACCTTGGCGTTAAGCGTTGGGCCTGAGATGATGTGGCGAACTTTTAGGAGGGTCCCATGTCCCGGTCTTCGTATTATGCGCCACAAGGTGGCTTGCCACCCCAAACCCAACTGCTCACTGACAGAGCCATGTTCACCGAAAGCTTTGCGGTAATCCCCAAAGGCACACTCACCGATATTGTGACCTCCAACTTGCCGTTCTGGTCTGAGACGCGGGTTTGGGTGATCGCGCGCCCAATGAGCGGTTTCTCCGAGACTTTTTCCCACTATATCGCTGAAGTCGCGCCAGGGGGCGGGAGTGACAAACCTGAAATCAACATCCAAGCCCAGAGTGTACTTTTTGTGGTGGAAGGCAACATCTCGGTGTCCATCGACGGACAGAGCCATACCCTTGAGACCGGTGGTTACGCCTACGTGCCAGCAGGATGTGATTGGACGCTGCACAACCAAAGCGACGCTCCCGCGAAATTTCATTGGATTCGTAAGAAATATGAGGCGGTTGAGGGGATTGAAACGCCCGTCGCCTTTGTGACATCGGATGCGGAAACCCCGATCAATTTTATGCCAAATACAGACGGAAAATGGGGCACTACGCGGTTTGTGGAGCCGGACGATCTGCGCCACGACATGCACGTGAACATCGTGACGTTTGAGCCTGGCGGTGTGATCCCGTTTCTGGAAACCCATGTGATGGAACACGGTCTTTATGTGTTGGAGGGCAAGGCGGTCTACAAGCTCAATCAGGATTGGGTCGAGGTCGAAGCGGGTGATTACATGTGGCTGCGCGCGTTCTGCCCGCAGGCCTGCTACGCCGGTGGGCCGGGCAAATTCCGTTATCTGCTGTACAAAGACGTGAACCGTCACATGGCTCTCTGAGAGACACTAAGAGGCGTTTCGCTGGTAGCCTGAGCGGTTGTGGCAAAATGCCATCGCTTGATAGCGGTAACAAATGCCGCGGGGCGGAATTTCCGCCCCTTTTGGGGTGGCAATTGCATGTCAAACCCTATCAATTGACCATTCAGGACAAACTGGGACGCGTGTCATGTCAGAGCGCAAGATCAAGATATTCATCAATGGATTTGGGCGGATCGGTCGAACGGTTTTGCGCATCTTGGCCAAAGGTCAGCATCCTGAGTTTGAGATCGTCGGGATCAATGACATAGAACCGCTGGAAACCTGCGCCTATCTGTTTGAGTTTGATAGTGTCTTTGGCGCCTATGCTGGATCGGTCGCGTGTGGTGATCAGGCGCTTATCGTGGATGGGACGGCCCTCCCATTTCATGCAACACAAGATATCAGCGGGCTTGATTTGAGCGATGTGGACGTGGTGTTGGAATGTACCGGCATGGCCGGTACGCGTGCAGTTGCCGAGCGTGGTTTGGACGCCGGTGCCACTAAGGTGCTGATCTCGGGGCCTTCTGATGAAGCAGATGACACAATTGTGCTGGGTGCCAATCAGGAGGTTTTGAAGGATCAAAAGATCCTGTCCAATGCGTCGTGCACAACCAATGCGTTGGCGCCGCTGATGCGGGTGTTGGATGAAGAATTTGGACTGATCAGCGGGCATATGACCACCGTGCATTGCTACACCGGGAGCCAGCCAACGGTGGATAAACCGCGCGCGGACCTGGTGCGGAGCCGGGCGGCGGCGCTATCGATGGTGCCAACAACCACCTCGGCACAGCGGTTGATCGGGAAAGTTTTGCCCCACCTCAACGGCCGGGTAGAAGCACGTGCTATTCGTGTTCCAACGGCCAGCGTTTCGGCGATTGATATGACAATTCAGACCGAAAAAGATGTGACAATTGAGACGGTTAACGCGTGCCTAAAAGCAGCTGCGGAAAGAGACGGTATCTTGGGTTGGAGCACCAAGCCGCTTGTCTCGACTGACCTGCGGGCGCGGCCGGAATCACTGATAGTGAGTGAGCGTGAAACCAGCGTGTCAGTGGGCGGGCTTCTGCGCGTCTTTGGCTGGTACGACAATGAATGGGGCTTTTCCAACCGGATGTTGGATATGGCCAGAGTAATGGGGCGGCGCTGAGCTGCGCGAGGGGATTTGGGAGACTACAAGAAATGACAAACACCAAAGATCAGGACCGCGCCCGTCAGGCCGCACTAAACTACCACGAGTTTCCCAAGCCGGGTAAACTGGAAATCCGCGCGACCAAGCCGATGGCAACAGGGCGTGATTTGAGTCGGGCTTACAGTCCTGGGGTGGCCGACGCCTGTCTCGAAATTGAAAAAAACCCTGCAGATGCAACGCGTTACACCGCCAAAGGCAATCTGGTTGCGGTGATATCTAACGGTACCGCGGTGCTTGGTCTCGGCGATATTGGCGCGCAGGCGTCCAAGCCGGTGATGGAAGGCAAGGCGGTTCTTTTCAAAAAATTTGCCGGGATCGATTGTTTTGACATCGAAGTGAATGAGCCTGATCCGGAAAAACTTGCTGATTTGGTCTGTCGTCTGGAACCCACTTTCGGGGCCATCAATTTAGAAGATATTAAAGCGCCGGACTGCTTCCTTGTGGAGCGCCTCTGCAAAGAGCGCATGAACATTCCGGTGTTCCACGATGACCAGCACGGCACCGCCATTGTGGCAGCTGCTGCGGCATTTAACGCGTTAATCGTGGCCAAGAAGAACGTCGAAGACATTAAGGTTGTGGCGCTCGGCGCGGGGGCGGCGGGGATTGCTTGCCTTAAGATGCTGATGACCATGGGGGTTCAACACGAAAACATCCTGATGCTGGACAGCAAAGGCGTGGTGCATAAGCAGCGTAACGACCTGACCGCAGAGAAGGCGGAATTTGCGCAAGACACTGATAAACGGACCACAATGGAGGCCATGGAAGGTGCAGACCTGTTCCTCGGCGTGTCGGGGCCGGGCCTGCTGACCAAAGAAATGGTTGAGCAGATGGCCGATGATCCGATCATCTTTGCCTTGGCCAACCCAACGCCTGAGATCATGCCGGAGTTGGCACGTGAGGCGGCGCCTGGCGCGTTGATCGCAACCGGGCGGTCGGACTACCCGAACCAAGTCAATAACGTGCTGTGCTTTCCGTTTATTTTCCGTGGTGCGTTGGATGCCGGTGCGACGGAAATCAACGATGCGATGAAGCTGGCCTGCGTGGAAGCCATTGCTTCGTTGGCGCGGGAAACCACGTCTGCTGAAGTTGGGGTGGCTTATAAAGGCGAGACCCTGGCGTTTGGGCCTAACTACCTGATTCCAAAGCCGTTTGATCCGCGCCTTCTGCCGACAATTGCGGTGGCTGTGGCCAAGGCGGCAATTGAGTCTGGTGTGGCAACCAAAGAGCTTGATCTGCACGCCTATGAGAACAAGCTGCAGGCGCAGGTGTTCCGCTCTTCGATGATCATGCGTCCGGTGTATGAGGCCGCGAGCATGAGCCGCCGTCGGGTTGTGTTTGCAGAGGGCGAAGACGAGCGTGTGCTGCGGACGGCGCAGGCGATGCTGGAGGATACGGTTGACACACCGGTGCTCATTGGTCGTCCCGAGGTTGTTGCACATCGTCTTGAAAAGGCAGGATTAAAGATCAAGCCGGGGGTGGACTTTGAACTGATCAACCCTGAGCAAGATGAGCGCTATCGTGACTACTGGACCCACTATCACGCCAAGCTGCGCCGTCAGGGTGTGAGCCCTGATAGTGCGCGGGCAATTATGCGGACCAATAACACGGCGATTGCGGCAATTGCGGTGGATCGTGGGGACGCGGACAGCATGATCTGTGGCACCTTCGGGGAGTACCGCTGGCATCTGCGCTATGTGACAGAGATGTTGAAAAACAAAGAGTTGCACCCGGTTGGATCACTGTCTTTGATCATTTTGGACAAGGGGCCGCTGTTCCTAGCGGACACGCATATTCACATTGAACCTACTTCCGAGCAAATCGCGGAAACGGTGATCGCGGCGGCACGGCACGTGCGGCGGTTTGGGGTCGATCCGAAGATTGCGCTGTGCTCTGGAAGCCAGTTTGGCAACTTGGATTCCCACTCCGGGCGGGTGATGCGCGGGGCGCTGGATCTGTTGGATCAGAACGACTATGACTTTGAATATGAAGGGGAAATGCACACCGACGCGGCTCTGGATCCAGAGTTGCGCGAGCGTTTGTTCCCGGGTGGGCGTTTGACCGGCAAAGCAAATGTGCTGGTGTATTCCAACACGGATGCGGCGGGCGCGACCCGTAACATCTTGAAATCAGTGTCAGATGGGTTGGAAGTTGGGCCAATTCTGATGGGCATGGGCAACCGGGCGCACATTGTGACGCCATCGATCACTGTGCGTGGATTGCTCAACATTGCTGCGCTGGCGGGTACCGAGGTGTCGACCTACGGCTAAGCCACACTTAAAGACATGCAACAGGCCCCGTTAACCATGGTTTTCGGGGTCTGTTTTTTGACTGTATGACGTCGGTATCACGTCGGTGTGGGGCTTGTGCTGCGGGACGCAGGTAAACACAAAGCGCGTTGCGCGGGTGTTGCGTAACGCAACGATTAAAGCGGCCAGAACACCAGGATCGCCGGGATCGAGACCACAACCACCAAGATTTCCAGTGGTAGTCCCATGCGCCAGTAATCTCCAAAGCTGTAACCGCCCGGACCAAGGATCAGCGTGTTGTTCTTGTGCCCAATTGGTGTGAGGAAAGCCGAAGAGGCGGCAACGGCGACCGCCATCAGGAATGGATCAGCAGACACACCAAGTGCCTGCGCCATTTGGATGCCAACCGGGGCGGCCACGATGGTGGTGGCAGTGTTGTTGAGCACGTCGCTGAGCGTCATCGTCACGAGCATCAGGACCGTCAACACAGCCCAAGCGGGCAGGCCGGAGGTGAGGCCAACCAGACCGTTGGCAATCAGGGCGGTGCCGCCGGAGCTGTCCAGCGCCGCGCCAAGCGGGATCATAGAGCCAAGCAGCACAACCACAGGCCATTCGACATGGTCGTAGAGTTCCGAGAGTGGAACGATTTTTGCGAGCACATAGGCGATCACGACAAGGCCCAAAGCGATGGGCAGGTAGATCAAACCAAATGAAGCCGCTGCAACTGCGCCAACAAACAAGCCGATGGCCAGCCACATTTTGCTATTTGCGGTGACGGTCAGGCCGCGATCAGCCAGTGGTAGGCAGCCGAGCCAATCGGTGACATCTGGGCCGCGATCTTTGTGTACAAGGATCAGGAGGATGTCGCCGGGCTGCACCACGGTTTTGCGGATCTGACTGCGGATGCGGCGGCCTTCGCGGGAGATGCCCATAAGCACCGCGCCTTGTCGCCAGGCGAGACCGAGGGCGGCGGCGGTTTTGCCGGCGATGCGCGCGGTTTCCGGCACCACAACTTCGACAATGTCGAGACCGTCGCCAGCGGCTTTGAGTTGTTCCTCGCGTTTCTCATCAGAGAAGTTGAGTGAGAGAGCGGCGCGAAATTCATCCAGCGCGTCGGGGGTGGCCTCGAGCACCAAGGCGTCGCCTTCGCGCAGGATGTTGGTGCGGGCGGAACCGTAGAGGCGTTTGCCGCCGCGCATCAAGCCGATGATTTGTACGTCTGCGTCTTCGGCGTCTGGTTCCACTTCGCCAAGTCGTTTGCCAATCAGTTTGCTCTCGGCGGGGACGGTGAGTTCGGCGATATATTGACCAAGGTCGGCGACCTTTTTGCCTGCGTCTTCGCGATCCGGGATCAGGCGCCAGCCTATCAGAGCCACAAACAGCAGGCCTGCGATGGCGGTGAGGCCACCCACAGGGGCGAAGTCAAACATCTTGAACGGCTCGCCAAGGCTTTCCTCGCGGATAGAGGCAATGATGATGTTGGGCGGCGTGCCGATGAGCGTGGCCATACCGCCAAGGATGGTGGCGAAGCTCAAAGGCATGAGGGATCTGGAGGGGCTGCGGCCTGCTTTGCGGGCGGTTTGGATGTCCACCGGCATCAGCAGGGCCAGAGCGGCGACGTTGTTCATAAAGGCAGAAAGCACGGCGCCCACCGCGCCGATGATGGCGATGTGGTTGCCAAGGGAGCGGGCGCTGTCGACCAGTGTGCGGGTGATCAGCCCCACTGCGCCGGAGCGCACAAGGCCAGCGGAGACAATCAGCACCAGCGCCACAATGAGTGTGGCGGGATGGCCAAAGCCGGAAAAGGCGTCTTTGGTGGGGACCACGCCTGCGACGACGGCAATCATCAACGCAGCAAAAGCCACCATGTCATAGCGGAAGCGCCCCCACAGCAGCATGACAAAAACACCGCCAAAAAGGCTGAACAAAATGATCTGATCGGATGTCATAAAACGGCCTGTGCGCAAATTTTGTTGCGCTGGAGTCAATCGCACAGGCAGGGGAAACGCAAGTCGCTTGCGGCCTTTGGCTGCCTTGACGTATAGAGAGCCCTGAAAAAGCGATACTGCCAATAGATAACCGGAGGCGAACCATGGCCGGCCACAGTAAATGGGCAAACATTCAGCACCGCAAAGGGCGTCAGGACGCCGCGCGTTCCAAGCTGTTTTCCAAACTTTCCAAAGAGATCACCGTCGCAGCCAAGATGGGCGACCCGGATCCGGAGAAAAATCCACGTCTGCGTATGGCTGTTAAAGAAGCCAAAAGCCAGTCCGTGCCGAAAGACGTGATTGATCGCGCGATCAAAAAATCGGTTGCCGGAGAAGGTGACGATTATGAAGAAATCCGCTATGAGGGTTACGGCCCCAATGGCGTGGCGGTGATTGTCGAAACCATGACTGACAACCGCAACCGCACAGCCTCCACCGTGCGCTCCACCTTTACCAAGAGTGGCGGCAACCTCGGCGAGACCGGATCAGTTGGCTTCATGTTTGATCGCAAAGGTGAAGTGACCTACGGCGCGGACGCCGGGGATGCGGACTCTGTGTTTGAAGCGGCAATTGAGGCTGGTGCCGAGGATGTGGAAAGCTCTGAAGAGGGCCACATCATCTGGTGTGAAGACACTGATCTGAACGACGTTTCCAACGCACTTGAAGCGGCGCTGGGTGAATCCGAGAGCACCAAGCTGGTGTGGAAACCCACCACCACAACCGAGCTGGATCTGGAAGGCATGCAGAAATTGATGCGCCTGATTGATGCGCTGGAAGATGACGATGACGTGCAGCGCGTGACCGCCAATTTTGAAGCCTCCGATGAGGTCATGGAGCAGCTTTAAGCCGTTACCGACCAACGAATTTAGAGAAGGCCCGCACATTTGCTGCGGGCCTTCTCTATTTGTGTGGGTGGTGTCTCAATTTCGCCTTAAGCGTGTGTTTTGGTTGTGGGGTCTTGTTGGTACAGGAGAAGGTTCTCGTGCAGATTGGTTGTTGGAGAGGTCAAGTGGCCGCTGTAGGGCGTGTTGCCGGTGTCGTTGGCTTGATTATCTGGACGTCGACGTATGAGGCGGCAGCGTCAGAAACCAAAAAGGTGGACCAACAAGCACAGCTTTGCATGGGCGTTTACAAAGAAAAAACCAAGGATCCGGATCGCATGGCGCAGGGTTTTGCTGCGTGTGACATGTGGGTGACGACGTCGAATGCCAGTGCACGTGCGCTGTACGGGCGCGCGTTGGTTCGCGGGCGATTGGGGCAAAGTCCTGAAGACTTCCGGGTTGCATACCAGGATCTGTCGCAGGTCATTCAGCGATCGCCAGAGTGGCCAAACGCGTGGTCTGTGCGTGCGTTGATAAATGTAAAACTGGACAACTATGACCAAGCCTTGCGCGATGTAAACAAAGCGATCACCTTGAAACAGGCGGCAGACGCGCCGCCAGATTTGAACAAGGAATACTGGAAGCGAGCAGGCATTCTGTTTGTCCTTGGTGCGGAACATCACAGCATTGAGATTCTGGAGAAAGCTCTGGACGACGCCAAAACACTGAAGTCACTCGGAGTTGAGGACGAAAGGCTCCCTCGCTTTGTGGTGGAGGTTCAGGCAAATATTGATCGACTTCGGTAAGCAGCGCGTGCCATTGGACGCGATGTCGCTTTACTAGCCATTAGACTTCTCGCAGTTTTGCCGCATTTTGATGCTAGCGTGCACCTAGAACTACAAAGAAATTGTTGGGTTGAGGACTGAGGGCATGCGATTTGACCTTCTGGACGGGGTGCGTGGGCACCTGCTTTTTATGATGATGTTGGCGCATTTGGGCGCTCAGCCGGGCTTGGGCTATCTTTATGACGTACATCATGTGCGCGTTATTCAGATATTGGATGCCGAGTTTCTGGTAATGTTGTCGGGGCTTCTGGTGGGCATTCTTTATGCCATCAAATTTCAAAGCCCAGACAGATTGGCGCGGTTTCTAAAGCAGCGCATTCGCAAAATTTACATCTACTACCTGATCTCCGCGGGGCCGTTTTTGGTATTGCTCGCATTGGCCGGGGCTGATTTGGGACAGTTTGCCTTTGGGGTTGGAGAGGTGCTGCTGCTACAGAATGGCGGCGCATATTCGGATATCCTGCCGATCTATATTTACTGTTTTGCCTTGCTGTTTGGTTTGAGCTTTGCACTTAGGCATGTGCCTCAACTGGCGCTGTTGGGACCGTCGGCGCTGATCTATGGGGTCAGCCTATTCAATTATGAGGGCGGGGTGTTCGGCTGGGGCGGCAAGTTTCTGGTTTTTGACATAGCCGCCTGGCAGTTCCTGTTTTTTCTGTCTTATTTTGCGGGGCTCTATTTCCGGCAGATCGTGGATTGGCTCAACGGGCTGAGTGAAGGGGCCTTTGTGGCCTTGCTGGTAGGGTGTGCTGTGCTGGCGTTGGGGCAGCGTTGGGCGTTTTGGTATCCGACGATTGGGGAAATGCCAGAGGGGGTGCTCGACAACTGGTATCGTATGCACCTGCACCCAGTGCATGTGCTGCGCACCATTGCGGTAGCGGCGTTTGTGACAGTGGTCTTGACGCGGGCGGTGCCCGCAACGGCATGGCTCACGGCGGGGTTGCGTTGGTATTTCTCTCTGCCGTTGTTACGGTATTGTGGGGTTTGGGCAATTCAGATGTTTGTGATCCACGTCTATATGATCGCGCTGTTTGCGTATTTTTTGCCGGAGTGGAATGAGACGCAGCGCTTTGGTTGGGCGGTGACGTTTCAAGTCATATTCATGGTGATACCGTACGCCATCCACCATGGAATGGCGCGGCGTAGAGACCTGCGTGCAGCGCGCGGCGTTAGTTAAGATGGGCGCGGGCAACCTGGCGCACTGCTTGGGTTAGTGGCGCCAATGCCGGAGCCAAGAGGCGGCTGGATTGCCAGTGGAGCGGTGTGTCGTAGGTGGTTCCTGGGATTAGTGGAACCAAGGTGCCACTCTGCAAATGTGGGCGTACCAAAGGCTCGGGGTTCATGCCCCAGCCCAGCCCCAGCAGGCAGGCTTCGACAAATCCGGTGGAGGAAGGCAGGCGGTGGCTTGGCGGCGTGGGTGTCACGCCGAGATTTTGTGCCATCCAGTTTTGCTGCAGGCGGTCTTTGGCATCATAGATCAGCAGAGGCGCATGGCTAATGGCCTCCGCAGTGACGCCGTTTGGGAAGTGGCGGGCCATGTAGGCAGGGCTGGCAGAGGGGACGTAACGGATCGGGCCGAGGGCTGTGCTGTCGCAACCAGCAATTGGAGCTTGGTGCGCTGTGACCGCAGCAACCACCTCGCCACGCCGGAGCCACTCAGCAGAGAAATCCTGATCATCGACCACCAGATCAAACAACAGATCAGGCACTTGGGCCGCGGCTTTCAGAAACCATGTTGCAAGGCTGTCGGCGGTGACGGCAATGCGCAGGCGCGCAGAGCGCGGGGTGAGTTTGGACAAATCGCGGGCCAGCGCGCCTTCGAGCATGCCAACTTGATCCAAGTGAGCGGCGAGGCGGCGGCCTGTTTCGGTACCTTGGCAGGGGGTGCCGCGAAGGACCAAAGGCATGCCGACACGTTCTTCTAGGGCTTTTAGGCGTTGAGATATGGCGGATTGAGTGACGCCCAACTCTTGCGCCGCGCCTTCAAAACTGCCGGTGCGCAGGATCGCCGCGAGAGCGGCAAGGTGGCCATAGTCGAGGGTCATTGCAGCTTGGCTGCGGTGCCGTGGGTGGGTTGGACTTGGTATTGCTGGGCGTTCATTTTTGAGCTGTCATGGGCGAGGGCCCAGTCTTTCGCCTCGGCGAGCGGAAGACCAAGGTTGACCGCCAGTTTGTCCGCAAGAGCATAAGCGGAGCGGGTTGGGTGCAGCTTTGTAAGCGTGTCGATGTGGCGAAAGCGGGCTTCTGGGAATTGGTCAAGACAGTGCTTGATACCGTCTTGCGGCAGCTGGAAATGGAACGTGAGTGCATTGCGTAGGAACAGCGCGTCATGGCCAGCGGCCTCTAGGCGGCGGCAATAGGCTACGTTGCTTTCACCTTTGGCGGGCGGTAGTGTTTTGTAGCTTGGAAGCGTCATAAGTTTCCCTAATGCAGTCCCAATTGTTTTAATTTGAGTAATTGACCTGCGGGCCGTAGTCAAACCCCAAGATGACATTACAGACAAAGGTGCAACAGGCATGGGTGAAACAGGTATTATGGGACCGGCATTGGCTGGGTTTGCCCTGGGGTTTTCGCTGATTATGGCGATTGGTGCGCAGAATGCCTTTGTGTTGCGGCAAGGGTTGCGTGGTGAATATGTGCTGCCACTCGTGCTGACCTGCGCGGTCAGTGATGCAGCGTTGATAACGTTGGGCGTGGCGGGATTTGGCACGTTGATTGCCGCCAATGACTGGGTGTTGACCATTGTGCTCTATGCGGGGGCGGCGTTCTTGTTTGTTTATGGCGCGCTGAATTTCAAAACGGCGTTTGCCGGAGGTGGTAAGTTGGAAGACAAGGGGCGGACGGCGGGTAGCCTTGTGGCTGCGCTCACAACCTGCTTGTTGCTCACCTGGGCTAATCCGCATGTGTATTTGGACACCGTGATTTTGTTGGGCGGGATTTCGGCGCAATATGACCCATCTTGGGCCTTTGGGTTTGGAGCCGTGATTGCGAGTTTTGCGTTCTTCTTTAGTCTTGGATTTGGGGCCCAGCTTTTGCGTCCGATGTTCACCAGCCCTCGTGCATGGCAGGCTTTGGACGGTTTGGTTGGCTTGACCATGTGGGGGATTGCGCTCAGTTTGCTACTGAAAGTTTGATTAGCAAGAGGGCAATAATGCGAAATAGACTATTGGCGGTGGTGGCAGCGGTGTTGATCCCTGCCGCTGCGTGGGCAGAGTGTTATCCCTTTGAGGCGCACGCTTCGATTGAGGAAAACCAATGGTCGATCATCTGGCAGGATGATGAGCGATATGCGGTCAGTGAGATGTACCCGCTTGTGATGTTACCGCTTTTTATGCACGCCCCTGAGAAGCCGCAGCTCTTGTTTTTTGATCGCCCCATAAAAGATCGTCCCGATGTGGCGATGCTGCGCTATTATGCAGGCTCGCCTGGCACGTCTGTTCTGGTGCCAATTGTCGAGCAGGTGGTGTTTGACCTCGCGGATGCAGGCAAGGAGGTGTTGCGGGGGACGTATAGTGAAAACTGCGACCGTGCGGATTGGGAATGGGCGCAGGAAACCGTTGCAGTGGACGATCCTGCAATGGGGTATCAAAAAGTGGCACTTCCGTGAGTTTGCGCACATAAGTTGTGAGCGGGTGGCGGTTTTGTGCGGGTGGAAGATAGACACATCCACTTGATAGTAACCAAAGGAGCACACCATGAGCTGGAATCCCGCACTTGAACCAACGTTGCCAGACGCAACCACTCTGGAGGCAATTGAGACGGTGATTGTGCCGCGCTCTCGCGATTTGGGTGGGTTTTCGGTGCGCCGAGCTTTGCCGTCGCCACGGCGGCAAATGGTGGGCCCGTTTATTTTCTTTGATCAAGCTGGGCCAGCAGAGTTCCTGACCGGCAATGGGGTGGATGTGCGGCCACATCCCCATATTGGCCTTGGAACGGTGACTTATTTGTACAAAGGGGAGTTTGAGCATCGCGACAGTCTTGGCACCCATCAGATGATTTATCCCGGTGAGGTGAATTGGATGATGGCGGGCAATGGCGTGACCCATTCGGAGCGCACGTCAGTGGAGACGCGCCAAGCGCCGAGTTCGTTGTTTGGCATCCAGACGTGGATTGCTTTGCCTGAGGCGCATGAGGACGATCCCGCGATGTTTGAGCACCACAGCAAAGAGGTGCTGCCGTTACTCGAAGGCGAGGGCAAACAAGTGCGCCTTATCCTTGGCGATGCCTGGGGGGAGCGCGCGCCAGTAACGATGTTGTCCGAGACGTTTTACGCAGATGTAGTGCTTGAACCGGGAGCAAAGTTGCCGATGCCCGACAACCACGAAGACCGCGGGCTTTACGTGACGCAGGGGGCGGTGGAGATTGCTGGCGATGTCTTTGAGGCGGGGCGTATGATGGTGTTTCGACCGGGGGATGCGATCACCGTGACGGCGGGCCCACAAGGTGCGCGGCTGATGGCGCTGGGCGGCGAAACAATGAATGGGCCTCGATATATCTCGTGGAACTTTGTCAGCTCAAGCAAGGAAAAGATCGAAGCAGCTAAGGCCGATTGGGCGGCGGGGGATTGGGCGCATGGCCGGTTTCAGTTGCCATCGGGGGATGCCGAGGAGTTTATTCCGTTGCCTGACAGGATGCTGTGACGCGGCGACAAAGTTTTGCTTAACAGGTTTCCTATCTCGACACTGTCGCCACGTCATGTCTATGTGACGGCATGACGGATGAAAGCTCTTCCTCACCACTAAAAGGCGTGTTCTGGATGCTGATCACGGGCTTGTGCTTTGTGGCGGTAACGGCGCTTGTGAAGATGGTGGGGACGCGACTGCCAGCGTCTGAGACAGCGTTTCTGCGCTATGCGCTGGGCATTGTGTTTTTGATCCCGATGATCCGGCCCATTCTTCGGGCCAACCTGACAAAACGGCAGGTGGGTTTGTTCACGCTTCGCGGTGTGTTGCACACAGGTGCGGTGGTGGCCTGGTTTTTTGCCATGGCGCGAATCCCGATCGCCGAAGTGACGGCGATGAACTATCTGTCACCGGTTTACGTCACCATCGGCGCAGCGTTGTTCCTTGGCGAAAAGCTGGCGTTTCGGCGGATCGCGGCGGTGATTGTGGCCTTGGTGGGCGTGGCAATCATTTTGCGGCCGGGCTTTCGCGAGTTGAGTCCAGGGCATTTTGCGATGCTGTTTACCGCGCTAGGCTTTGCAGGTGGATACTTGATTGCCAAGCGGTTGAGCGAAGAGGTCAGCCCCACGGTGGTGGTGGGGATGTTGTCGGTCACGGTGACGATTGGGCTGGCGCCCTTGGCGTTTTCGGTGTGGGTCACGCCGACGTTGGAAGAGTTGGTGATCCTGTTTGGTGTGGCCTGTTTTGCCACCGCCGGGCACTACACGATGACCTTGGCGTTTAAGGCCGCGCCGGTGACGGTGACGCAGCCGGTGAGTTTCTTGCAAATGGTTTGGGCCGTGCTGCTGGGTTGGATTGGATTTGGTGAGCAGCCGGACGTTTGGGTGCTGGTTGGTGCGGCGATTATTATTAGCGCGATCAGTTTCATCACGTGGCGTGAGGCGATGCTGAAGCGGCGGCAGATCACGCCGCTTGAGGGGCAGACCAAGCTCTAAGATTTGCGCGAAACGCGATTGTGCGCCTATCTTGCTGAAAAGCAGGAGGGAAACATGGCGGCTTTTCGGGGGATTTTGGCGGGTGTTGTGATGGTGGTGATAACACCATTGGCCGCGCAGGCAGGATTTGAGATCTGCAATGAAGCATCGTTTTCTCAAAGTGTGTCAGTGGCCTACAAAGATGGCGATGCCTATCGTTCGCGCGGGTGGTGGAACCTTGATCCCGGAGAGTGCAATACGCCGGTGACCGGTGATTTGAAGCGGCGATACTACTACGTGTTTGCCACGGCGCAGGGGTATGAGTTTGATCCGGAAGAGCGCTATAGCTTTTGTACAGAACTGGATGGGTTCTCGATTGTTGGGGATGCGGATTGCGCGGCGCGTGGCTATGACAAGTCGATGTTTGCAAAGATCGACACCGGCAAGACAGCAAAAGACTATACACTGGCGATCAAGGCGGGGATTTTTACGGCGTTGGACACCGGGGCCTCGGGCGGTTCGTCAGCGACCCAACCAGCGGAGATTGTCTATACCACCGAGTCCGAGGCGCGGCGCATATTGCCGCTGTATATGCCGATGGAAAATTCGGGGTTCTTTGGTGAGCCGTTTTCGCAGGTGGGGATTTTTCAGGGCTGCACCTTTGAGTATGAGGACGCGTATTGCAGCTTTCACGCGGAAGGGTGGAAGTATTACGTTAACTACGGCAATGGCACCGAGGACGCGTTGTTGGATGCCTTGGAGTTCCTGCCAGTGGGCACGCCAGTCGCCTTTGGCGGGGACATGATCAGTTATGGCGACATCACGGCGGATACAGTGATCCGCGAGGTGAGCTATTTTCCGGAGCTCGATCCATATCAGCACATCCGCGAAGCGATGATGGGGATGTGGCGCGATATGACGGATCCTACTGCGCAAATTTTGATTGAAGGTGCGGAGTGGACGGACTTGTACAACGGCGAGCCAGCGGCAACCTATTTTTTGCAGATCGCGTCAGTCTGTGATGCGGGGCCGGGCGGCCCGGTGTTGTTGCAGACCAACCCGGAGGATCGCGAGCCCTATTGCTACATGATCGACAGTGTCACGGATGATGAAATGGTGCTCTATTACTACGGCAATCCACAGCCGTTCGTTTATCGGCGATGATTTGTCGCGAAACGTCTTGAGCGGAACGCCTAGCTCTCCATAGGGTGGGGCCAACGATCCAAGGAGTTCCGTCATGTCCCGTCCCAACATCCTGATTTTTATGGTGGATCAACTCAACGGTACATTGTTTCCGGATGGGCCGGCGGAGTGGTTACATGCACCCAACCTGAAAAAACTGGCGGCACGGTCGACGCGGTTTCAAAACGCGTATACTGCCAGTCCGCTTTGCGCGCCGGGGCGGGCGGCGTTTATGTCGGGGCAGTTGCCCAGCGGCACTGGGGTTTACGACAACGCGGCGGAGTTTGCCTCCTCCATTCCGACATATGCGCACCATTTGCGCCGGGCAGGATATCAAACTTGTCTGTCTGGCAAGATGCACTTTGTTGGGCCAGATCAGCTGCATGGTTTTGAGGAGCGGCTGACCACAGACATCTATCCGCCGGATTTTGGCTGGACGCCGGATTATCGCAAGCCCGGCGAGCGCATCGAGTGGTGGTATCACAACATGGGCAGCGTGACCGGCGCCGGCGTGGCAGAGATTTCCAATCAGATGGAGTATGACGACGAGGTTGCTTACCATGCTACGCGTAAGGTTTATGATCTGGCGCGCGCGCAGGATACGCGGCCTTGGTGTTTGACGGTCAGCTTTACGCATCCACATGATCCCTATGTGGCGCGCCAGAAATACTGGGATTTGTACGAGGACTGTGACCATCTTCTACCCGAAGTGGGGGCCATCCCCTATGAGGAGCAAGACGCGCATTCCAAGCGGATTTTTGATGCCAATGACTGGCGCAGTTTTGACATTACCAATGAAAACACTCGCCGCAGTCGCCGGGCCTATTTTGCCAACATCAGTTATTTGGATGACAAAATTGGTGAGGTGATGGAGGCGCTGGAGTCCACGCGACAAGAGGCTGTGATCCTGTTTGTCAGCGACCACGGTGATATGCTCGGCGAGCGCGGGTTGTGGTTCAAGATGAGCTTTTATGAGGGTTCCAGCCGGGTGCCAATGATGGTGGCCGCACCGTCGATGGAACCTGGGTTGGTGACCACACCGGTTAGCAACATCGATGTCTGTCCAACGCTCTGTGAGTTGGCGGGTGTGAGCATGGAAGAGGTCATGCCCTGGACTACAGGTGAGAGCCTGGTGCATTTGGGGCAGGGAGGAGAACGCGATACGCCGGTGATGATGGAATATGCCGCGGAGGCGACGTATGCGCCAATGGTGTCGCTGCGTTATGGCAAGTGGAAGTACAATCGCTGTGCACTCGACCCGGATCAGCTGTTTGACTTGGAGGCTGATCCACATGAGCTGATCAATTTGGTGGAGGAACCCGCGCATCAGGGCACTGTGCAGACGTTGCGGGCCAAATCGGAAGCACGCTGGGATCTGGCGGCGTTTGATGCCGCCGTGCGAGAAAGTCAGGCGCGGCGTTGGGTCGTCTATGAAGCGTTGCGTGTAGGTGGTTACTTCCCATGGGATTATCAGCCACTGCAAAAGGCCTCTGAGCGCTACATGCGCAACCACATGGACCTGAACGAGGTGGAAGAACGCCAACGGTTTCCGCGTGGAGAATAATGCGGCACACGCAACAGTAGATTGTTAAGGCTTCTCGCCGTAGGCTGCGCGCAACGCGAAGGGGAGAGATCTATGACTTTGAAATTGTTAAGTTTGGCGGCGGGTGTTGTGGCGTTGGGCGGTGCAGTACAGGCGCAGATGTTTATTGATAGCGGGACAAAAAGTGGCACTCGGGGAGAGCCAATTGAAGACGTCGCCATGCTGCACAGCTGTATTTTTGAAACAGAGGTGCCGAGCTGTCAACTGACGAGCAACGGGTTCACCTATTACGTGAGCTGGAATGAGCCGACGCCAAGCTACATTGTCGAGGCGATGGGTACGTTGCATGTAAACGCCCCCCTGTGGCTGCGGGCAGATATTGTGGAGATGGGGGACATGTCGGCGGAGCTGGCAGTGCATGCGTTCCGCCACGATCCTTCTCTGGACCCATATGCCGAAATCCGCGCCAACCTGCAGGGCCAATGGGTGTTTGCCGCTGATCCTGCCTACACATCGAGCGTCTGGGGCGATCAGGTGACTGAGGAGGTCAATGGGGACTATTCGTCGGAGTACACGCTGCAATTGGCCGACAGCTGCGAGAAATCAAACGGGCAGGGGCCGGTGATGATTGCGCATATCAACCCTTGGGATGAGCCCCCTTGCATGATTATTGAAGCGGTTACTGCCGACAAAATGATCATGCAGTTGGCCGGAGGGGACGGGACGCTGTACAAATACGTGCGTCCGTAAGTTTCTTTTTGCCCCAAATATCCCGGGGGAGTCGCGCATCGCGCGGCGGGGGCTGGCCCCCAACTCTCAGCAGGTCAGTCCTGTGACTGAATCATGAGGTCCGCCACTTCGCGGGCCTCTTTGCGTGCTTGGGCTGGGTTCAGTGGCGTGTCGCATTGCGCAGCCTCCAGCCAAACCCCGTCCATATAACATTGCAGTGCTTCACGCAGGGTTTCGCGGCGCTCCTCTGGCACCAGCGTACGCAGTTCCGCGCGAAAATGTGCGGTTACACGGGCCCGGTTGATGCGGTGAAGGCGTTGCAGGCTTTCTGCGTAAGGCGCATTGGCCCAAAACTGAATCCAGATTGAACACTGCTCGTTGGTGAAAAGCCGGTCAGAAAAGTTCGCATCAATCACCGCCATAAGCCGGTCATGCGGGGTTTTGGCAGTGGCGTAGCGCTCCAGCATGGCATTTTTGAGCTGCGAAAGCAGGCGGCGCATTGTGGCCTCCATCAGCTTTTCCTTGGAGCCAAAATAGTAATTGATCGAGGCGGCGGATGCGCCGGCCTCTGCGGCAATTTCCGCCATAGTCACAACGGCATAGCCGCGCTTGTGCACAGCCGTGATGGTGGCGTTGATCAACTCTTCATGTCGGATATCGCGGATACGTGTACGGCCCATGGCGCCACTTTAGCGAGATCGCCGGGAGGGGCAATGTTGTTGTATCAATAAAAAATTGAAATGATCATTTAAAAAATAGACTTGTGATGTTAGTTTGTCTGCCAGATTGAGAATCCGCGGCCTCCTGAGAGGGGACGGCGTAGAAAAGGAAGACGCGATGCAGCTGCAACCAACGGCCAGCCATTTCATCAACGGGGCGTATGTTGAGGACACTGAGGGCACTCAGATCGACATCATCTACCCGGCAACAGGTGAGGTGATCGGCAAGGTGCATGCGGCGACGCCCGCAATCATTGCGCAAGCGTTGGACAGCGCCAAAGCAGGTCAGAAGATCTGGGCTGCGATGTCTGGCCGAGACCGAGGGCGTATTCTAAGCCGAGCGGCGGCACTGATCATGGAAAGGAACCATGATTTGTCGGTGTTGGAGACCTATGACACTGGCAAACCGTATCAGGAAACCATAGCGGTGGATGCCACCAGTGGCGCGGATGCATTGGAGTATTTTGGCGGCTTGGCGGGCAGCCTGACGGGCGAGCATATCCCGCTGGGAGAAGATTGGGTTTACACTGTACGTGAACCGCTGGGCGTATGCGTGGGCATTGGTGCGTGGAACTACCCAACACAGATTGCCTGCTGGAAAGGTGCACCGGCGCTGGCCTGTGGCAATTCAATGGTGTTCAAACCGTCCGAGAGTACACCGATGTGCGCCCTAAAAGTGGCGGAAATTCTGCACGAGGCGGGTGTGCCTGCGGGCGTGTACAACGTCATTCAAGGCATGGGCGAGGTTGGCGCAGCATTGGTGAATGACCCGCGTGTGGACAAAGTGAGCCTGACCGGATCGGTGCCAACCGGCAAGAAGGTCTATGCGGCAGCCGCCAGCCATATGAAACATGTGACCATGGAGCTTGGCGGGAAATCTCCACTGGTTGTCTTTGACGATGCCGATGTCGAGAACGCTGTTGGTGGCGCCATCTTGGGCAACTTCTACAGTTCGGGTCAGGTGTGTTCCAACGGCACACGGGTGTTTGTTCAGAAAGGCATCAAGGAGACATTCCTAACCCGGTTGGCAGAGCGTCTGGCCACAGCCGTGATTGGGGATCCGTTAGATGAAGCAACCAGTTTTGGACCAATGGTCTCCGAGCGGCAGATGAACATCGTATTAGGCTATATGTCCAAGGGTGTTGAAGAGGGCGCGCGGCTGATCTGTGGCGGCAAACGCATTGACCGAGAGGGGTTTTATCTGGAACCAACGGTGTTTGCGGATGTGAGCGACGACATGACCATTGCGCGGGAAGAAATCTTTGGCCCGGTCATGTCGGTGTTGGATTTTGACACCGAAGAGGAAGTGATTGCGCGGGCCAATGACACCGAGTTTGGTCTGTCTGCCGGGGTGTTTACCTCTGATCTGTCGCGTGGTCACCGCGTGATTGGCCAGTTGGAGGCGGGCAGTTGCTTTATCAACTCCTACAACGATGCGCCGGTGGAAGCGCCGTTTGGTGGGGTGAAGAACTCCGGCGTAGGGCGTGAAAACTCCAAAGAAGCGATCAATCACTACAGCCAAGTAAAATCTGTCTACGTGCGCATGGGCGACGTGGAAGCGCCCTACTAATTGCCGGCGTTGGCGGCTCTGTCAGGAAAGATAAAGATGCAGGCAGATTATGTGATTGTTGGCGCAGGTTCGGCGGGGTGCGCAATGGCGTATCGGCTGAGTGAAGCGGGCAAGTCGGTTCTGGTAATCGAACACGGTGGGACCGACGCGGGACCGTTTATTCAGATGCCGGCGGCACTGAGCTATCCAATGAACATGAGCCTCTATGACTGGGGTTACAAAACGCAACCTGAGCCACATTTGGGCGGGCGTACGTTGGTGTGCCCTCGTGGTAAGGTGATTGGTGGGTCAAGCTCGATCAATGGCATGGTCTATGTGCGCGGCCACGCGGGAGATTACGACCACTGGGCCGAAAGTGGCGCGGACGGTTGGGCCTATGCGGATGTGTTGCCGTATTTCAAACGCATGGAAAACTGGCATGAAAGCGGTCAGGGCGGAGATCCGGATTGGCGCGGCTCCGACGGGCCGTTGCATATCAGCCGTGGTCCACGCACCAATCCATTGCATGCGGCGTTTGTAGAGGCCGGGCGACAAGCAGGCTATCCGGTGACGGAGGACTACAACGGCGAACAGCAAGAGGGCTTTGGCCCGATGGAGATGACCGTTCACAAGGGGCAGCGCTGGTCAGCAGCAAATGCCTATCTCAAGCCAGCGCTGAAACGTGACAACTGTGAGCTTGTAAAAGGGCTCGCGCGGCGTGTTGTCATGGAGAACGGTCGGGCCGTGGGCGTGGAGATCGAACGTGGCAGTCAGGTTCAAGTGATCCGCGCCAACGCCGAGGTGATCCTTTCGGCGTCCTCGTTGAACTCCCCGAAGCTGTTGATGCTGTCTGGCATTGGTCCAGCGGCGCATTTGGCAGAACATGGTATCGATGTGGTCGCGGATCGGGGTGGTGTGGGGCAGAACCTCCAGGATCACCTCGAAGTATATATGCAGATGGCCTGCAAACAGCCGATCACGCTGTACAAATATTGGAACCTGATCGGCAAAGGATTGATTGGGGCACAGTGGCTGTTTACCAAGACCGGTCTTGGGGCGTCCAACCAGTTCGAAAGCGCGGCGTTTATTCGGTCTCGTGCAGGGATCTCCTACCCGGACATTCAGTATCATTTCCTGCCGATTGCAGTACGCTATGACGGGCAAGTGGCCGCAGAAGGGCATGGGTTTCAAGCACATGTGGGGCCAATGCGCTCACCGTCGCGTGGTGCTGTCACGCTGGCCTCCGCAGATCCCAAAGACGCGCCAAACATCTTCTTCAACTATATGTCGACCGAACAGGATTGGGAGGATTTCCGGACGTGTATCCGCCTGACACGCGAGATTTTTGCACAAGAGGCGTTTGAGCCCTACGTCAAAAGTGAAATCCAGCCGGGTGCGGATTTACAGTCGGATGACGAGATCGACAGCTTCATTCGGGAACATGCGGAGAGCGCCTATCATCCCTGTGGGACATGCAAGATGGGCAGCGCGGATGATCCAATGGCGGTGGTCGACAGCGAATGCCGGGTGATTGGTGTGGACGGGTTGCGCGTGGCGGACAGCTCGATTTTTCCGCGTATCACCAATGGCAACCTCAACGGGCCGTCGATCATGACCGGAGAGAAGGCGTCAGATCACATTCTAGGGCGTCGTTTGCCATCGTCCAATGCTGTTCCGTGGTTTCATCCTGAGGCAGCAAAGTCGCAGCGGTGATGCGCCATTTGGCAAGGGAATTGATCGGAGTCAAAGCGGGAGACTTCGACGCTGGGCTAGGGTGTGTGCGACCCATTGATAAGGAGCGCAAACATGGCAAACACCCCACATGAGCTGGCAGAGGAATTTCCCGAATTTGTTGAAAAAATGCATGACCTGAAGGTCAGCGATAAGCATTTTGTGAAGCTGGCAGACGACTACCATGAGTTGAACCGAAAGGTACACGCGGCCGAAACCAATGTGGCTCCGCGTGAGGAGCTTTCAGAGGTTGATCTGCGTAAGCGCCGCAGCACTCTCAAAGATGAGATCTATGCCTACCTGAAAGCCAACTAAGCGGTTTTGGCCTCGGTGTATTATTAAGGACGGCGGCTGCGAAAGCGGTCGCCTTTTCTTTTAGTCCACGTCGTAAGGCAGAACGCCGCGGGCGTTTTCGTTGATGGTCAGGCGGCGTTCCAGCGGCGGCACGGAGCGTTGGTGGCAATGGGTGCGCTCACAAATACGGCAAGAAATTCCAATCGGTTCAAAGGCTTGAGGATTGTCGAGTTCCATATGGTCCGCATAAACCAGAGCATCAGCGTGGCGGATCTCACAGCCCAACGCGATGGCATATCGGCGCACGGGGGCATCAAAGTGGCCGCCGGATTTGGAGACGTCCCGCGCCAGTGAGATGTAGCGAACACCATCCGGGGTTTCGGCCAATTGCCGCAGGAATCGTCCCGGCGTTTCAAAGGCACGGTGTACGTTCCAAAGTGGGCAAGCGCCACCGAAGCGCGCAAATTGCAGACGGGTTGCGGAATGTCGCTTGGTGATGGTTCCGGCTTGATCAACACGCACAAAAAAGAAGGGAATGCCCTTGTTTCCGGGGCGTTGCAGAGTGGAAAGACGGTGCGCGATCTGCTCGATTGAAGCGCCAAACCGGTTGGAGAGCAATTCTAGATCGTGGCGGGTTTCCCGCGCGGTATCCAAGAAGGCGCCATAAGGCATAAGTGCGGCACCGGCGTAATAATTTGCAAGACCAATTTTGGCAATAGAGCGGGCGGCGTCGGATTGGAAGCGGGCAAAATCCAGTGTGGCTTCAAGCAGTTGGCCGTTTTTCAGAAGGGCAACTTGTAAGAGCAATTGGAAAGTTTGGGTTTCCGGCTGGGCGTAGCGGGAGATTTGCAGACGCTGCTGTTCGGCGTCGTAGAGGCGCAGTTGGTCGATGTCGGTGAAGGCGACAGAAATGCCAGTTTCTTTCAAGGTTGCGAGGGCGGCGGCGCGGATTCCGCCGTGTTCCACCGCTCCCTTTGCAAAGCGTTCAGCGGCGTGGTCGACGGCGTCTATGTAGTTGTCGCAATAGTGAAAAAAGTCACGCACCTCGTCCCAGGGGCTGGCCTGCATTTGTACGTCTTGACGCCCGAGAGCCTCATCAAGGGAAGCAAGGCGTTCGTGGGTTTGGCGATAGGCGCGGTGTAATTCCAGAAAGGCGCGGGCCAAGGCGGGGGCGTTGGAGGCGGTCAGGCGCAGGTCGGCGAGAGGAGCGGAGGTTTCGGCCAGCACGGGATCAGCCAAGGCTTCGCGCATGTCAGAGACAAGGCGTTCGCTGTCTCCTGTGCTTAACTCTGTGACATCTAAGCCAAATTCCTGCGCCAGAGCCAGAACAACCGTGGTGGAGACCGGCCGGTTGTTGTTTTCCATCTGGTTCAGATAGGGCAGCGAAACCCCGAGTTTTTGGGCGAAATCTTTTTGCGTGAGCGTCAGCCGCGTGCGGATTTCGCGTAGTTTGGCGCCTGCGTAGAGCTTCTGCGTGGGCATGTGGTCCTCCCGGCTTGCATAGCTGCAAAGATAGCTTTGCAAACTTCGGGGCGCCAGAGGGGAAAAGCCTCTGCGGCGTTTGGTCGTTAACCGGCATTCTGAGGCCGATATTCACATCGGTATCGCGTCGGTTTTACGGCTGTTTTGCGGAGGTTGGGATCTGTGTCGCGCAGAAGTTAGCAGCGCGACATCAAGTCAGACACCAAGCCGTTTTTCACGGCGGACCACCAACAGGATCGAAGTGACGCCCAGCACGGAGGTTGCAAGCATCAGCCACAACAGCGGGAAGGCGCCGGTGTCTGGTGTGAGCAGGGCACCTGCGAGAGCGGAGAGCGCTGCGCCGCCGCCAATCATGATCGCACCAGCAAGCCCCGAAGCTGTGCCCGCGAGATGGGGACGCACGGAGAGCGCGCCAGCGGTGGCATTGGGAATGGCGAGGCCGTTGCCAATGCCAACAAAGGTCATAAAGCCGAAGAAGATTTCGGCGGAGCCATACCCAAAGGCAAAGAGCGAGAGTGAGGCTGCGACACCCAAGCCGCAGATCGTGCAGCCTGCCAAAACCATGCGGTTGATGCCGACCCGTGCGGAGTAGCGGCCCGAGAGGAAGTTGCCGATGAAGTAGCCGACAGCGGGCGCACCAAAGTAGATGCCCATCTGTGCCGCATCCATACCAAACAGCTCGGTGGCCACAAACGGCGCCCCACCCAGATAGGCAAAGAACGCACCGGAGGTGAAGCCGTTGGCCGATGAGTACCCCCAAAACCGGGGGCTGGTCAGCAGCTCGGGATATTCGCGGAACTGTTGGCCAAGCGTGAGGCCGCTGCTGGATTTGGTTTCGCCCAGATCGCGCCATGTGAGCCAGAAGATTGCGACACCGGTGGCAAACAGCAGCCAGAAGCTGGCCTGCCACCCAAAGGCGCTGTCCAAGAGACCGCCCATAGCGGGGCCAAGCATGGGGACCACGGTCATGCCCATGGTCACGTAGCCAATCATGGAGGCGGCCTCGTCAGCGGAGACCATGTCTCGCACCACGGCGCGCGAGAGTACCATGGCAACCACCACGGCCGCTTGTAGCATGCGGAAGGTCAGAAAAATGGCGGCGTTAGGCGCGTAGATGCAGCCAAGTGTGGCCACTAGGAAGATTGCGAGGCCCGCAAGGATCACCGGACGGCGACCGAGTTTGTCGCTGATGGGGCCAACCACAATTTGCAGTACGGCATTGACGCCAAGATAGACCGCAATGGAGAGCTGCATCACGCCATAGTCGGTGTTGAAGTATTCAGTCATCGACGGCAGGCTGGGCAGGAAGATGTTCATGCTCAAAGCCGAAACCCCGGCCAGCAGGATCAGGGTGAAGATGTTTGGCGGTGTGCTACGGTCCAGAAATCGACCACGGACTAGGCTGCTCATGCCCTAAGAGGTAGGAGCGCGGCCAGTGAATGTCCATGGATAAGTTTCATTTGTGAAGTATTTGCAGTTTTGCAATTAGCCAGCCGTCGATAATCTGAGGTTTGCAAATTTGCCGAAAATTCCTTTTGCAGGTGCAGCAAGGCGCGTATGGTGCCCGTCAAAGCCATAGGGGGCAGTGCGCGTTGCGCCTGTCCAAATCGACAAATGAGGGCCCCGCCATGAAAGACATTCTGCAACAGCTGGAAGAGCGCCGTGAAGTTGCCCGTTTGGGTGGAGGCCAGCGCCGCATCGACAGTCAGCATAAAAAAGGCAAGCTGACCGCGCGGGAACGCATCGAGTTGCTTTTGGATGAGGACAGCTTTGAAGAGTTTGACATGTTCAAAACCCATCGCTGTACCGAGTTTGGCATGGAAGAGCAGCGGCCTGCGGGCGACGGTGTGATCACCGGTTGGGGCACGATCAATGGCCGTATGGTCTATGTATTCTCCCAAGACTTCACGGTGTTTGGCGGCTCTTTGTCAGAAACCCACGCGCAGAAGATCTGCAAAATTCAAGACATGGCGGTGCAGAATGGCGCGCCGATCATTGGCCTGAACGATTCCGGTGGCGCGCGTATTCAGGAAGGTGTCGACTCGCTGGCTGGCTACGCCGAAGTGTTCCAGCGCAACATCATGGCGTCCGGCGTGGTGCCGCAGATTTCCGTGATCATGGGGCCATGTGCCGGTGGCGCGGTGTATTCGCCTGCGATGACCGACTTCATCTTTATGGTGAAAGACACGTCTTATATGTTTGTGACCGGTCCCGACGTGGTGAAAACCGTGACCAATGAAGTTGTGACCGCGGAAGAGTTGGGTGGGGCGAGCACGCACACCAAGAAATCCTCGGTTGCGGATGGTGCGTTTGAGAATGACGTTGAAGCGCTCACGGAAGTGCGCCGTTTGGTGGACTTCCTGCCACTCAACAATCGCGAGAAGCCACCGGTGCGTCCGTTCTTTGATGAACCGGGGCGGGTCGAAGCCAGCCTTGATACACTGGTGCCGGAAAACCCAAACACCCCGTATGATATGAAAGAGCTGATCGCCAAAGTGGCGGACGAGGGCGATTTCTACGAAATCCAAGAAGACTACGCCAAGAACATCATCACCGGCTTTATCCGTCTAGAAGGGCAATCCGTGGGGGTTGTGGCCAACCAACCAACAGTGTTGGCTGGGTGCCTGGACATCGACAGCTCGCGCAAGGCGGCACGGTTTGTGCGGTTCTGTGATTGTTTTGAAATCCCAATCCTGACGCTGGTGGATGTGCCGGGCTTCCTGCCGGGGACGTCTCAGGAATACGGCGGCGTGATCAAACACGGCGCAAAACTGTTGTTTGCCTATGGCGAAGCCACGGTTCCGAAAGTGACGGTGATCACGCGCAAAGCCTATGGTGGGGCCTATGATGTGATGGCATCCAAGCACCTGCGCGGTGATTTCAACTACGCCTGGCCAACGGCGGAGATCGCGGTGATGGGCGCAAAGGGCGCGACCGAGATTATTCACCGTGCCGACCTTGGCGATGCGGAGAAAATCGCAGCCCATGCGCAGGACTATGAGGACCGGTTTGCAACCCCGTTTGTAGCGGCAGAGCGTGGCTTCATCGACGAGGTGATCATGCCGCAGAGCACGCGCAAGCGGGTGAGCCGGGCGTTTGCGAGCCTGCGCAATAAGAAGCTCGAGAACCCGTGGAAAAAGCACGACAACATCCCGCTGTAGTGCCCTATAGGTGGATTTACTAGCAATTCACTACAAGGAATAATTGAAGATGCGTACCCTTACTATTGCCTCCCTCGTTTTGTTGACGTTGCCCTTGGCGGCGCAGGCGCAAGGCTGCCGTGGTGTCCAGTCACTTGATCTGGGCAGCGGGACACAGGCTTGTGTTGTGAAAATTGAAGAAGGCGCAATCACCACCACAAAAACGCGCGACGATCATGCCAGCACCCAAAAGCACAAGCGGGCACAGCCGATGGTTGGTGCGATCATGACCGGCCCTGTGCCGTCCAAACGGGCCACGGTGAAAAAGCAAATGCTGGCAATGTGCAAAGCCACGCAAGCCAAAGTCAGCGCGCAGTTTGCCAGCCAAAAATACAACCGCGTCATTCTGATCCAGGATTGGACCAAAGCGGGTGGCGATGTTCAGGCGGGGTTTTCGTCTGACACATGCAAAGGGTTTCGGTTCTTTGACAGCTAAAGTGACATATCACGTTGCTTATGAGCCTGCCGCGTTAGCGGCAGGTGCTTTGATGCAAACGGGTGTCAAAGAAGGCACGCTGTCATGAGCCGGAGCCGCTGGCATATCCAACGTGAAGGCGATGCGCTGACCATGAGTCGGCGGTTGCCGGTGCGCTGGGACGTGGTAGCGGAGACGTCGCTGCCGGATGCGGGCTTGCTGCGCACAGCCCAGCAAGTGCGCCAGGACATGTGGCGGGCGTTGCAGGATTTGCGCGGCTTTGCGCCCACTGTTGAGGTGCGGCGAGAGGCAGGGCAGCTGCATGTGAAGGCCGGTGGGGCTGTGGACGGTGCGGTGGCTAAAACCCATGCCCAGGCCGTGATTGCGGAGATGCTGAGCTGTCCTGAGCGGCGCGCCCGCTGGCAGCGATTTGCGCAACACCGGAGGGCGTCGACATGAAAATTATGACGCGACGTAAAGGCTTGGCGCAAAAAACTTTCGCCCAATGCACATTTTTTGCAGCTTTTACAAAAGAACTGTGCAAGCGTGCGACTCAACTTACGATATCCGCCGCGTTTGGAGGGGCCCTCTTGGGCGCGGCCACGGCCGGGGTTTTGGAGGAGACCCCGGTCGTGCCCTCAGGCAACGATCTCCATCTTCAGGAAATTCTGTATGAAACCCGCGTGGATGAGAGCCGCGTGGCGCGATTTCGCTATGTCATGCCGCTGATCCGGCAGGGTGTGGAATTCCCCGATATTGAAGATGACTTCTTTCACCTGTGCATTGGCGTCGCGGTACCGTATCTCGCCATTCAGGATGAAACAGTCGATCAGGTGATCATATCCATGGCGGACAGAGAGACCACATTTGGCGAAACCACGCAGGTGGCAACGCAATTTTTTGAAGCATTCAGTGTGCAGGACGGCACCTGTATCTGGGAGGGCTTTTAATGACACCACTAGATATTGTTAACGCTACGGCCAACGAGCAAGACATTGCGACTTTGCGGTCACAGCAGATGAGCTTGGGCGCGTATCTGTATCTTTTTGCAGAGCATTTGCGTAATCTCCGCCCGTGCCCCCAACGTGGGGTATTGAGGCAGGCAGGGCAAATCCGCCCTGTTTGGACGTTAAACAATGAGTGGAGAACAAGATGTCCAAGAGCATCAAGACATTCCTCGCGATCGGCCTCGTGGCCATCGTGGCAGCCTGTGGTCAAGACGAGCCGCTGGAAGAATATGTTGTGGTCGACCCAGAGCCGATCTCTTCTGAGCCAAGCTACACTGGCAAATACAAGTAAGGCGCTACGCCTGACAGGCGGGCAGGCCATACGGCCTGTTCGCACCTCCGCGCCCCTCCCTTTGATCCGGGGAGTTGTGGCATGATTAAGCATCGCGGGTTCCCCGGACGTCTACCGGGATCGGATTTCCAATTCACCATTCGTCGCGCCAACCCGAAAGGGGTGACGCCGATCACCGTCCGGGAACGGTTCAAAGACCGCAGGCCCGCCGACCGGCGCGCCGATGCGGGCTTTATGGCGGCGTTGTGGGAGTGCTTTGGCGACCAGCCGTTTGAGCGTGGCAATCTGGATGCTGGCCGGTTGAGCTGGCTTTTTGGCCGAGAAGTGGTGGCGGTCGAAGAAGATTTTGACCCTGAGGATTATGAAGCGCTTTTGGTCATCGATGAGGCTGTGGCCCGGAGCTCGTTCCCGGACGCATTTGAGGATGATTGGGCATAATGTTGCCGATGCCACGACATAATGGGCGGCGCGTCGCCCAAAGCGGAGCAGAGGCAAAAATGCCTCTGTTTTCCGAAGCTTGTCGTGGCACTGTCGTTCTCATGGAGCCGCGCCCTGATCCGCGCGGTTCTTGTAACAGTGTATTCCGTTACCCTTCCCCTTTCGGGTGGTCCTGCGGTGTCCCTACAGGATCACCCGTTTTTTCCAAGGCGCTTGCGCTGGTGGTCAAAACGGGTGAAATTACGGGCACAATAGCAGCACAGGTGGGCAGAAGATCCGCTCGTGGCTCGAACGAGGAAAAAGGCACAGGCATATGCGTATCACAGCAGCAATTTCTATTTTCGCACTCATCGGACTGTCGGCTTGTGGCCGCACCATGGGGGAGCAAGCGCTTATCGGCGCCGGGGCGGGCACCGTGGCGGCAGCAGCCGTTGGCGGCAGCTTGGCAGCCGGTGCGGTTGTCGGCGGCGCGGCCAACGCGATCTATTGTCAAGAATTCGCCACCAGCTGCTGAGCGCGCACGCGCGCCGCAGAGGGGCCTGAATTGCCCGGCTGAGTTTCAGTCGGTTCCGAATCTAAAGCCATCGACGTGCGCGAGCGCGGCGGTGGCTTTTTTGTTGCCTATGCAAGCGGCGGAAGCCGCGCGCGATGACCAAGAAGGACGATAAGATGTTCGACAAGATTCTGATTGCCAACCGAGGTGAAATTGCCTGCCGTGTGATCAAGTCTGCCCAGAAGATGGGTATCAAGACTGTGGCGATTTATTCCGATGCTGACAAACAGGCGCTGCATGTGCAGATGGCCGACGAAGCCATTCACATTGGGCCACCGCCTGCGAACCAATCTTACATCGTCATCGACAAAGTGATGGATGCCATCAAACAGTCCGGCGCACAGGCGGTGCATCCGGGGTATGGCTTCCTGTCAGAAAACGCCAAATTTGCCGAGGCGCTTGAAGCGGCTGGTGTGGCGTTTGTCGGCCCACCAAAAGGTGCCATTGAGAGCATGGGGGATAAAATCACCTCCAAGAAAATCGCACAGGAGGCCAACGTCTCCACCGTGCCGGGCTATATGGGGCTGATCGAAGACGCGGATGAGGCTGTGAAGATCTCCAATGAGGTTGGCTATCCTGTGATGCTGAAAGCCTCCGCAGGTGGCGGCGGCAAAGGCATGCGGATTGCGTGGAATGACCAAGAAGCCCGCGAAGGCTTCCAATCCTCCAAAAACGAAGCGGCCAACAGCTTTGGCGATGATCGTATCTTCATTGAGAAGTTTGTGACCCAGCCGCGCCATATTGAAATTCAGGTGCTATGTGATGCCCATGGCAACGGTGTGTATCTGGGCGAGCGCGAGTGTTCGATCCAACGTCGCCAGCAGAAAGTGGTGGAAGAAGCGCCAAGCCCGTTCCTGGATGAAGCCACGCGTAAAGCGATGGGCGAGCAGTCTGTCGCGCTGGCGAAAGCGGTGGGCTACGCCTCTGCCGGGACCGTGGAATTCATCGTCGACGGCGACAAGAACTTCTACTTCCTGGAGATGAACACCCGTTTGCAGGTGGAACACCCTGTGACAGAGCTGATCACCGGTGTGGACCTTGTGGAGCAAATGATCCGCGTGGCCAATGGTGAGCCGCTGAGCATCACGCAGGATGACGTGAAGCTGCAGGGCTGGGCGATTGAGAACCGTCTCTATGCGGAAGACCCTTACCGGAACTTCTTGCCGTCAATTGGCCGCCTGACACGCTACCGTCCACCTGCGGAGACCAAGGCGTATGCACCGGGCACTGCGCCTGGGGATGCCGGCGACGTGGTCGTGCGCAACGACACCGGCGTCTATGAGGGCGGCGAGATCAGCATGTACTACGATCCGATGATCGCCAAACTCTGCACATGGGCGCCAACCCGTGACAAAGCCATCGAGGCGATGCGGGTGGCGCTGGACAGCTTTGAGGTCGAAGGTATTGGCCACAACCTGCCGTTCCTGAGTGCGGTGATGGATCATCCGATCTTCATCAAAGGGGACATGACCACGGCGTTTATTGAAGAACAATATCCTGAGGGGTTTGAGGGTGTTGTGCTGCCGGAAGACCAGCTGAAGCGCGTGGCGGCAGCTGCGGCGGCGATGTATCGTGTGACGGAAATCCGGCGTACCCGCGTGTCGGGTCGTATGGACAACCACGAGCGCCGCGTTGGCAAGAAGTGGGTTGTGTCCGCGCAGGATCAGGATTTTGCCGTGAAGGTGAAGGCTGACAAGAAAGGCTCCACCATCAAGTTTGAAGACGGCAGCAAGCTGCGCGTGTCGTCCAACTGGACACCTGGGGATCAACTGGCAACTTTGAAAGTTGGCGGTGAGAAGCTGGTCCTGAAAGTCGGCAAAGTGCCCGGTGGCTTCCGTCTGCGCACCCGTGGCGCGGATATGACTGTACATGTGCGCACGCCACGTCAGGCGGAGCTGGCCATGTTGATGCCGGAGAAGATTGCGCCGGACACCTCCAAGCTGTTGCTGTGCCCGATGCCGGGGCTGATCGTGAAGGTCGACGTGGCAGTGGGTGATGAGGTGCAGGAAGGTCAGGCGCTGTGCACCGTGGAAGCCATGAAGATGGAAAACATTCTGCGGGCGGAGAAAACCACCGTGGTCACCAAGATCAACGCGGCGGCTGGCGACAGCCTCGCGGTGGACGATGTGATCATGGAGTTTGAATAACGCCTGACACGTAATCGCCCGGCCGTTGGCCGGGCAGCCCCCGACCTCCCGAATGGGCGGGGGCATTCCTCCCACCCGCGGCCGTGGGCTGCCTCGAATTGGTATTTGCCATGCCTGATAGCAAGCTAGCCATCTCCCGAACGACAAACATCGGCCCGTTTGAGGTTGGTCGCTTGGCTTATGGCTGTTGGCGGTTTTCCGGCAGCACGGTTGCGGATGCGACGGCGAAGATCGAGGCGGCTTTGGAGATTGGCGCCAATCTGGTCGACACGGCGGCGATCTATGGTTTTGGCGCAGAAGGGTTTGGCGGAGCTGAGGCGGTTTTGGGTGAGGTTTATGCCGCCCAGAAGGGATTGCGGGATAAAACTATTCTGGTCACCAAAGGCGGTATTCATCCGCCGGTGCCGTATGACAGCCGCGCGTCCAACCTGATCGCAAGTTGCGAGGGGTCGCTCGCGCGGCTCAAAACCGATGTGATCGACGTGTTCCTGATCCATCGGCCGGACCTTTTGGCCTCTTATGACGAGGTGGCGGACGCGTTGACGCAGTTGCGGGCGGCGGGGAAGATCAAAGAAGCAGGTGTGAGCAACTTTAGCCACACACAAATCCGGGCGTTGCAAAGCAAGTTGGATTTCCCGCTGCTGGCCAACCAACCGGAGTTCTCGCCTCTGGCCATCGCGCCGTTGGAAGACGGCACCTTGGATATCGCGCAGGAGCTGAACCTTGCCATTATGGCATGGTCGCCGCTGGGAGGCGGGCGTTTGACCGCAACACACCAGCCGGAAGCGGGCACGCAGGAAGCGCGAGTGTTGTCTGTGCTCGACAGCATTGCCACGCGGGAAGGCGTGGGCGTGGACCACGTGGCGCTGGCTTGGGTGTTGGCACATCCGGCAGTGAGCATGGCGTTGATTGGCACGCAGAATGTGAACCGGATCAAAGACAGTGCCAAAGCCTATGATGTGACGTTGAGCCGTCAGGACTGGTATGACGTTTTGGTGGCAGCGCGTGGGGTGACGATGCCGTGACCTTACACGGGCCACATATCCCGGTTTGCGCCGTTGCCTATGGTTGGCGGCGGTCGCGGATTTCCTGCTGGCGCAGCGGGTTTTTGTCGATGGAGGCCGAAATCTCGCGCACCGTCCAAGGCTCGGGTTTGCGCAGATATACAATGCCGTCTTTGCCCACCAAGGCCATCATAAATCCCCGCGGGCGCAGCCGTTTGCGCAGCGCGGATTTGGCCGCTGGATCGGTGTCAGTAAACACCACCACATCGCGTTCAATTAGCTCTTCGGGGAACTCTTCGAGCAGCTCGATTTGTTTGATGTATCGCGGGTCGCGCTCGGTGTCGGCAAAGACCACAAATACCCGGTTGAGCCAGAGATATTCTTCCAGATCGGCATTCAGGCCAGATTGTATTAATTCTGGTGCATTTTCTGCCACTGTTTCGACAGCAGTAGGGGCATCATTTTCGGCGGTTTCTGTGCCTTGTGCGGCGGCGCCGGAGGCGGCCAGAAAACCTGTCAGAACAAAGGCTAAGCGGTGTGTCATCGTCTCTCCTGTTCTGACCAATATAGGGGGTGTTTCAAGCAATACGAACCCCTTTGATAAAGTCGGTCAAATTTTAACGCCGGTTAACAGCATTTCCATGGGTGATGCGGCATGATGGTGGCCCTTGTATATCCGGCCAACCCTGAGGGTATGGCCCTCAAAAAGGTGCGCAAAGCCATGGATGTCATCCTACATGTCGGGGCCCATCTGAGTGGGGTTTCCACGCTCGCCAGCTATCTCAACCGCAACCGCCGTCCTTTGGAGGCCCATGGCCTGAAGGTCTGGACACCGGAGGTCACCCGCAAGGGTCTGTTTGACGGGCTGACACTCAAGTCCGGTCTAGACGGGGTGGCACGGCGTCGGGCGCGTGGGGCCGGACGGGTGCAGCTGCGTTGTGCCATGTTGGAGCGTGAAAATGTGCGCGAGTTGCTGGTGCTGGAGCCTCAGATGCTCGGCACAATGGAGAGTAACATCGCCAGTGAGCGGCTTTACCCAGCTGCGGGCGAGCGTGTGGCGCGGATGGTGCATGCTTTTGGCGGGCGTGTGAAACGTGTGGTGCTGGGCATGCGGGCGTTGGAAGACTACTGGGGCGGGGCCATGGCGCATGCGCTTCAGATGGGGGCGGATGTGCCGAGTGAGGCCACAATGGACCGGTTGGTCACACAGCCACGCAGCTGGCGCAAGGTGGTGCAGGATGTGGCCTGCGCGGCGCCGGATGCGGAAGTTTTGGTGCTGCCTTATGAGCGGCTGGGCGAGCAGCCCGCGCGGGTTGTGGAATATGCGGTTAGCGGGCGATTTGGCGCGCCAACCAATTTTCGCGTGAGTGGCCTGTCCCATGTACCGGAGTTGCAGGAGTTGCGCGAGGTGCTCAAGGATCGTGGTTTGGCCTCTCAGTGCCTGCCGGAAGGCACGGATCGCTGGCATCCATTTAGCGCCTTTCAAGTGGATATATTACGCGAGATTTACGTTGAGGATTTGGCCTGGCTGCGTGCCGGGGCAGATGGCTTGGCGTTTCTCTTAGAAGAAAATGGGGGCAGCACGGCGCGACACGCCGGGCGTTTTGGCCCCTAAAGAACACAGACGAGGATGACACCAATGACGGACACCAAGAAATGGGCCGAACTGGCAGAGAAAGAACTGCGTGGAAAGCCGCTTGAGGATCTGACGTGGAAGACGCTGGAAGGCATCGACGTTAAGCCGCTTTACACAGCGGAGGACACCGAGGGGTTGGACCATATGGGCGGGGTGCCCGGCGTCGGTCCGTTCACCCGGGGCCCAAAGGCCACCATGTACGCGGGCCGTCCCTGGACCATCCGTCAATACGCGGGCTTCTCCACCGCAGAAGAATCCAACGCGTTTTACCGCCGCAATCTGGCCGCTGGTCAGCAAGGTGTGTCTGTGGCCTTCGATCTGGCGACACACCGCGGTTATGACAGCGACCACGAGCGGGTTGTTGGCGACGTTGGCAAGGCTGGCGTGGCAATAGACTCGGTTGAGGATATGAAAATCCTGTTTGACGGCATTCCGCTCGATAAGGTCTCGGTGTCGATGACCATGAACGGCGCGGTTGTTCCGATCCTGGCAAGTTTCATTGTGGCCGGCGAAGAGCAGGGGCATGACAAGAGCCTGCTGGCGGGCACCATTCAGAACGACATTCTGAAAGAGTTCATGGTGCGCAACACCTATATTTATCCGCCTGAGCCAAGCATGCGGATCATCAGCGACATCATTGAGTACACTTCAAATGAGATGCCGAAGTTCAATTCAATCTCGATTTCCGGCTACCACATGCAAGAAGCGGGTGCGAACCTGGTGCAGGAGCTGGCTTATACGCTGGCGGATGGGCGCGAATATGTGCGGGCTGCGATGAACGCGGGCATGGATGTCGATAAGTTTGCCGGGCGTCTGAGCTTCTTCTTTGCGATTGGCATGAATTTCTTCATGGAATCTGCCAAGCTGCGCGCGGCGCGGTTCCTGTGGCACAAGGTCATGACCGAGTTTGGCGCCAAGAATGAACGCTCTAAGATGTTGCGCACCCATTGTCAGACCTCGGGCGTGAGTTTGCAGGAGCAGGATCCGTACAACAACGTGATCCGGACGGCCTATGAGGCGATGTCTGCTGTGCTGGGCGGCACGCAGTCGCTGCACACCAACGCGCTGGATGAGGCGATTGCGCTGCCAACCGATTTCTCGGCCCGGATTGCGCGCAACACGCAGTTGATCTTGCAGGAAGAGACCGGCGTGACCAATGTGGTCGATCCACTGGCGGGCTCCTACTACGTGGAAAGCCTCACCGATGACCTGATCCAGAAAGCTTGGGCCCTGATGGAAGAGGTTGAGGAGATGGGTGGCATGACCAAGGCGGTGGCCTCGGGCATGCCGAAGTTGCGTATCGAGGAAAGCGCGGCCACCCGTCAGGCAATGATCGACAAAGGCGACGAAGTCATTGTGGGGGTAAACAAATACCGCAAAGACAACGAAGACCCAATCGACATTCTGGACGTGGACAACGTGGCTGTACGTGAAAGCCAGGTGGCGCGACTGGAACAAATCCGGGCAGATCGGGACAGCGCGGCCTGTGACGCAGCTCTGGCCAACCTGACCAAAGTGGCAAGCGAAGGTGGCAACCTGTTGGCGGCGGCTGTGGAAGCGGCACGGGCACGGGCCACGGTAGGAGAAATCAGCATGGCGATGGAGAAGGAATTTGGCCGTCATCGGGCCGAGGTGAAGACATTGGCGGGCGTTTATGGTGCAGCCTATGAAGGCGACGAAGGCTTTGCGGCCATTCAGAAATCCATTGAGGATTTTGCTGCTGAGGAAGGTCGTCGTCCCCGTTTGTTGGTGGTGAAAATGGGGCAGGACGGGCACGATCGGGGCGCCAAGGTGATCGCAACCGCCTTTGCGGACATTGGGTTTGACGTCGATGTTGGCCCGCTGTTCCAGACGCCGGAAGAGGCGGCGCAGGATGCGGTGGACAATGATGTACATGTGGTGGGGATTTCCTCACAGGCCGCCGGTCACAAGACGTTGGCACCACAGCTGATCGAGGCCCTAAAAGGCAAAGACGCGGAGGACATTCTGGTGATCTGTGGTGGAGTGATCCCGCAGCAGGACTATGAATTCCTGCAGAACGCCGGTGTGAAAGCGATCTTTGGGCCGGGCACCAATATTCCGGAAGCGGCGGAGAATATCCTGGGCCTGATCCGCGCGGCGCGGGCGTAAACGCCGGGGGCTGTCTGCCCCAAACCCCCGAGGATATTTGGGGAATGAGAAAGCGGGGCGTTGCGGGAAACCGCAGCGCCTTTTTTGTGGGTCAGTGACGCTGGATTTTCAGACAGGCGCGCATGCCGGCGGTGCCAGCTTCAAAGTAAAGTGTGCCGCCGTGTTGTTCCGCCACAGTGGCCACAATGGTCAGACCCAAGCCGTAGCCGTCAATTGCCTGGGTGTTGTCGCCGCGCGTGAACGGGGCCACGGCGGCTTCGATTTCGGCGGCGGTCATGCCGGAACCTTCGTCCTCAACCGTGAGTGTGGCGTGATCAGCGCTGGCCACCAGCTCCACTTTGGCTTTGCGCCCATACTTTAGGGCGTTTTCAATCAGGTTTGAGATGGCGCGTTTGAGCGAGATGGGGCGGGCGGAGACCAGAATACGCTGCTCAGTGGGCAGGCTGCCGCGGCCCGCATTGGACATGAACACCGAACCGCCGCCCTGGAACGACGGGACCTCCAAGGCGGCCAGGGTGACGGGTTGGCCGGTGTCTTGGTAGTCGTCCACCAGAGCTTCGACCAAAGAGGTCAGGGACAATTCACGAGGGGCCTCTTCGTTGAGTTCGGCACGGGTGTAGGTCAGCACGCTTTCGATCATGCCGGTCATACTGTCGATGTCGGCCTCGAATTTTTCGCGCAGGTCTGCATCCTGCACCAGAGCCGCGCGCAGGCGCAGGCGGGTGGCCGGGGTGCCTAGATCATGGCTGACGCCAGACAGAACAGTGGCGCGTTTGGCAATTTGGTCACGTTCGCGCCCTAGGTATTGGTTTACGGCCTGCACAATGTCGCGCAGTTCCTCGGGGCCTTGCACCGGGTAGCGTTGCGGGCCGCCAAGACGGCGGTGGTTGCGCAGGGTGCGGGCGAAGCGTTCGAAATGGGCAGAGGTGTCGCGCACAATTGTGGTGAATATGGTGATCGACACAATGGCGAGTAACACGGCCAGCAGCCGGTAGTCTGTGGGCGCCGCATCACAGCCCCAGACCGCGCGGCCGTCCACACGTTTCCAGTCTTGCGCCCCCATGCGGGCGTACAAAATGGGCTCGCTGCAATAGGTGGCAAGAAGTTGGGTGACCCGGCCAAGCTTTTGCGCCGCAGACTGGCGCTCATTGGAGACCAGTTCCGAGACGTTGTAGCGCAGGCTGTTTGAGACAATCACCAGAGCGAGGGTTTCGCCTGACACGGGGTCATGACCTTGGCCCTTGAGGGAGACATGGGTCACAAAGGCTGGTTTTGGCACGCCTGGGAGTTGCAAGAATTCTCTCTGGGTGACCAAATCCTGGTGGGTTTGGCTTAAGGTTTGAATGTCGACATTGACCGGTGGGTCTGCGCGGGTGCGCAGGCTGTCATAAAGCGAGACACCTGTGACGTAGCTGCGTGTCAAGTGGTCACGCCATCCGTTGCTGGAGGCCGACCAGAGCCAGGCGGTGCCGTAAGCTGTGGCAAAGCAAGAGAATACCAGAAACAGGCCCAGAGATTGGAGGCGGAAGCCTTGTGACTTTGAGGTCATTGATCGTCCTCAACCGCAACGTCCACCGCAAAGACATAGCCCACACCGCGCTGTGTGCGCAGCAGTTCCGGGATTTTGGGGTCAGCTTCGACTTTGCCACGTAGTCGTCCAACCAAAACGTCGATGGCGCGGCCCGGGTTGCCGGATCCGGCGTCTTGACCATCGCCGGTCACGTCCAGCGCGGTGTTGATCTCTTCACGCGTCAGGGGGATGTGGGGATTGCCTAGGAAGACCTTGAGCAGGGCGGTTTCCTTGCGCGACAGGCTGACCTGGTAGCCCTGGGGTGAGGTAACTTCGTCACGTTTGGCGTCATAACACCAACCGCCAAAGCGGAAGGTGGAGATACTGCGGCGGTAGGTCAAAGAACTGCTGCGTTTGGCGCGGTGCAAGACGGCTTTCACCCGCGCGAGCAGCAAATTGGGATTAAACGGCTTGGCGATATAGTCATCCGCACCCACTTCATAGCCAGCCATGCGATGGTGGTCGGCAGAGAGGGCGGAGACCAGAATGACTGGGACGTCCTGCTCACTGCGCAGGCGTTTGCAAATGTCGACGCCGTATTCGTCCCCAAGCATCACGTCGAGCAGGATCAGATCAACACGGCCGCTGTCCAATTGATCGCGAATGGTGCTCTCGCTGTCGCAAGGCAAAGCGATGAAACCGTTTTGGCGCAGAAATTGCGTGAGCATGCCACGGGTTTCCGCGTCATCATCTACCACCAACAAACGTGGAATCGTCATCACTGCCTCCCCTTGGTCGCCCGCCGTTCCCCCACAGCAGGCCGTCATGATGCTTGCTTTGTAACACCGTGCAACAAAATCAAGGCCTAGGTAACAGCGTGTAACAGAACACCTAATTTTGTGACATGGCAAAGGCCAAACTGGTATTTGGTGGATTGTGACACCCCCCTGCGGTTTGGCAGGAATGGGGCAGCACTGCTCAAACGGGCAGTGATTTTGGGAGGAAATCAATGAAAAAATCCGTATTCGCGGCCGCCGTGGTTGCGTCGCTTGTTGCATCCAACGCAGTGAAAGCTGAGCCTCAGGCAGAGGTTCTGCACTGGTGGACATCTGGTGGGGAAGCCAAATCTGTGGCTGTGCTGCAGAAAGAGTTTGCCGACAATGGCGGCACCTGGACTGACATGCCGGTGGCTGGTGGTGGCGGTGACGCTGCGATGACCGCGCTGCGTGCTCGTGTGCTGTCTGGCAACGCCCCAACCGCTGTTCAGTTGAAGGGCCCAGCGATTGCTGAGTGGTACGAAGAAGGTGTGTTGGCGGATATTTCCGACGTTGCCGAAGCGCAGGGTTGGGCCGATGTATTGCCCGCCTCGATTGCCGGTCACATGAAGTGCGAAGGCACGTGGTGTGCGGCACCAGTAAACGTGCACCGGATTGACTGGATTTGGGCCAATGCCGATATCCTGAAAGCCAACGACATTGCTATGCCCAACACCTGGGCGGAGTTTAACGCCGCAGCGGATAAGCTGCAGGCTGCGGGTGTGATCCCTCTGGCCCACGGCGGTCAAGCTTGGCAAGATGCCACAGTGTTTGAAGCTGTGGCTCTGGGCCTCGGTGGCGCTGACTTCTTCCAGAAAGCCTTCGTGGATCTGGATATGGACACGCTGAAGTCCGACCAAATGGTCGAAGTTTTTGATCAGATGCGCAAGCTGCGCGGCTATGTGGACGGAAACTTCTCCGGTCGCGATTGGAACCTTGCCACCGCAATGGTCATGAACGGCGAAGCGGCGTTCCAGATCATGGGTGACTGGGCCAAAGGTGAATTCCTGGCTGCGGGCAAAGTTCCTGGCGAAGATTTCCTCTGTGTGTCGACACCGGGTGACGGTTTCCTCTACAGCGTGGACAGCTTTGCGATGTTCAATGTGGACGGTGATGACAAGCAAAACGGTCAGAAACTCTTGGCTGAGCTGATCGTTGGCAAAAGCTTCCAGAAGGTGTTCAACCTGAACAAAGGCTCCATTCCAGCACGCACCGACGTAGCATTGGATGAATTTGACTCCTGTGCGCACACCTCTGCGGCAGATATGGCCGCCAGCAACTCCGGTGGCTCCCTGCTGCCAAGCTATGCCCACGGCATGGCGCTGCGTGGCGCCCAGGCCGGTGCCATCACCGATGTTGTGACTGCGCACTTCAACTCGGACATGTCTTCGGCTGAAGCCGTTCAGATGCTGGCCGACGCGGTTGCCAACTCGCTGTAACCTTCTCCCACGCCCTGTCCCGAGATTGCTTCGGGGCGGGGCACTTAAATAAAGGGTCGTTGTAATGACCGAATGGCTTGAACGCCACGTGCCAAAGATGGTGCTAGCACCTTCTTTTGTGGCCGTCCTCATCTTTGTCTATGGCTTTATCATCTGGACCGGCTGGGTGTCTCTCACCCGCTCCAAGTTGATGCCGAAATACGAAATCAAAGGCTTCATTCAGTACGATCGCCTGTTTGCCTCCCCGCGCTGGGATACGGCGATGGACAACCTGTTCATCTTTGGGGGATTGTTCATTGGGATTTCGCTGATCCTTGGCCTGTTTCTAGCCATTCTGCTGGATCAAAAAATCCGTGCCGAAGGGGCACTGCGCACGATCTATCTCTACCCGATGGCTCTGTCGATGATTGTGACCGGGACTGCGTGGAAGTGGATCATGAACCCGGGCCTTGGTATTGAGGCGACTGTGCGCAGCTGGGGCTTTGAGAGCTTCACCTTCAATTGGATCACCGATCCCAATATGGCGATTTATGCGGTGGTGATTGCCGCCGTGTGGCAGGCCAGTGGCTTTGTCATGGCGCTGTTTTTGGCTGGGTTGCGCTCTGTGGATGAGGAAATCATCAAGGCCGCACAGGTCGACGGTATTCCCACCTGGCGCATCTATTCGGCGATTATCATTCCGTCGATGGCGCCAATTTTCCTGTCGGCCTTCATCGTTCTGGCGCACCTTGCGATCAAGAGCTTTGACCTGGTGATCGCGCTAACTGGTGGTGGTCCCGGCTACGCCACGGATCTACCGGCAACCTATATGTACGCTATGGCGTTTTCGCGCGGCGACATTGGGCAAGCGGCCAGTTCTGCCATGGTCATGATGGGTGTCGTGTTCACCATTGTCGTGCCTTATCTGTACTCTGAATTGAGGGCGAAACATGACTGATTTCACCCAATCCTACACCGCGCCGCGCCGCAGCTTTGGCCAATTGGCCTTGCGTTGGCTGCTGTTTGCTCTGCTTGGACTGTTTGCGCTGTTCTATCTGATGCCGTTGTTTGTGATGGTCACAACATCGCTTAAAAGCCTTGAAGAAATCCGCACGGGCTCGCTTGTTGCCCTGCCGCGCGATGTGACCTTTGAGGCCTGGAGTACGGCGTGGTCAGGCACCTGTACCGGCGTGAAATGTGAAGGCCTGCGGCCGTATTTCTGGAATTCGGTTTTGATGACGGTTCCAGCGGTGTTCCTTGCCACGCTGCTTGGCGCCGTGAACGGCTATGTGATTGCGCAGTGGCGCTTTAAGGGCGCGAACCTGATTTTCGCGATGATGCTGTTTGGCTGCTTTATCCCGTTTCAGGTGGTTCTGCTGCCAATGGCGCGCAGCTTGGGCATCTTGGGGTTGGCTGGTTCTATCCCCGGATTGATCTTTGTGCATGTGATCTACGGGATTGGCTTCACAACGCTATTTTTCCGCAACTACTATGTCACGATCCCAGCTGAGCTAACCAAGGCTGCCAAAGTCGACGGGGCCGGTTTCTTCCGGATCTTCTGGTCGATCTTCTTGCCGCTGTCGCTGCCCATCGTTGTGGTGACCGTGATCTGGCAGTTCACCAATATCTGGAACGACTTCCTCTTTGGGGTCAGCTTTAGTCAGGCAGGCACGCAACCTGTGACCGTGGCCCTCAACAACATCGTCAACTCCACCACAGGGGTGAAGGAATACAACGTCGATATGGCCGCCGCCATCATCGCCGCCCTTCCCACGCTGCTTGTCTATGTGGTGGCAGGCAAATACTTCATCCGCGGCCTGACCGCAGGCTCCGTGAAAGGTTAACCTCATGGCACCCATTCTGGATATCAATAACCTCTACAAGAACTACGGTTCTGTCGAGATCCTCAAAGACATCAATGTGGCAATCGAGCCCGGCGATTTCCTTGTGCTGGTCGGCCCGTCAGGCTGCGGCAAGTCCACGCTGCTGAACTGTATTGCGGGGCTGGAACCCATCACCGGCGGCACGTTGTCAATTGGCGGCAAAGACATGACCCATGTCAGTCCCAAAGATCGCGACATCGCCATGGTGTTTCAATCCTACGCGCTTTACCCGACCATGTCGGTGGCCAAGAACATCACCTTTGGCATGAAAGTGCGCGGCGTGGATGCGGCGACTCAAGAGAGCAAACTCAAAGAAGTGGCGAGCCAGTTGCAGATCGAGCAGTTGTTGCACCGTCGGCCGGGGCAGCTCTCAGGCGGTCAACGTCAACGTGTGGCGATGGGACGTGCGCTGGTGCGCGATCCTAAGTTGTTCTTGTTTGATGAGCCGCTGTCCAACCTTGATGCCAAGCTGCGTGTGGAGATGCGCTCTGAGATCAAGAAGCTGCACCAGAACCTTGGCGCAACCATGGTGTATGTGACACACGATCAAATCGAAGCGATGACGCTTGCGACCAAAATTGTGGTTCTGAAGGGTGGTGTGGTGCAGCAGATTGGCACTCCGGCGGAGATCTATAATCGTCCGGCAAATCTGTTTGTGGCGGACTTCATGGGCAGTCCGGCGATGAACCTGATCCCGGCCAAAGCCACCAAGAACGGCTCTGGAACACAGATCGAGATCGCGCGGGATGGTGCAGCACCTTTGGTGTTGACTGACACCCATGCGAAAAACCTGCCGCAGGATGTGATCCTTGGATTGCGGCCTGAAGACATTGCTGAGGCGGGGTTTCGCGCAGGTGAAGACGTGCAGGTGGCTGAGTGTCATATCGACATGGTGGAGCCTGCGGGGGCGGATACGTTTGTGGTGTCGGAACTGGGCGGTAAACAGGTGACGGCGCGCTTGCATGCGGAAACAGGAGCCGAGTCTGGCAAGGCGCTGCCATTGGCGTTTGATCTGAGCAAAGTGTCCTATTTTGCGCCAGGCAGTGGTGAACGGCTGAACTAAGCCGCTATCAATTGAAAATGAAAAGCCCGCTTGGTTGTGCCAAGCGGGCTTTTGTTTGTGAAAGGGGCGCTTTACGCGCTTAGGCGTTCTTCATCGTCGAATACGTCAGGCGCTTCGGGCTGTTCCGCGCCATCCATGTCAAAGCGGGCGACAATGCCGGACAAGCTTTGCGCCTCGGCGAGTAACATCTGGCTAGAGGCGGCGGCCTCTTCTGCCATGGCGGTGTTTTGCTGTGTCACCGAATCCAGCTCGCGCATGGAGGTGTTGATGCTCTCCAAGCCTGCGGATTGTGTGCGCACACCTTCGGAGATCTCGGTCACCAAATCGGACACCGAGGTGACCTGCGTGATGATGTTGGACAGGGCTTCACCTGCGCGGCCCACCATTTCCACACCGTTGGAGACGTGGTCTTCGCTGGCGCTGGTGAGGCCCTGGATTTGACCGGCGGCTTCGGAGGCACGTTGTGCCAAGGCACGCACCTCGGAGGCGACGACGGCAAAACCACTGCCAGCGCTGCCTGCGCGGGCGGCTTCCACACCGGCATTGAGCGCAAGCAGGTTGGTCTGGAAGGCGATATCGTCAATCACGCCAATGATCTGGGTGATTTCGCTGGACGCGGTTTGAATTTGGTCCATGGCTTCCACGGCGGAGGACACCACGTCACGGCTGTTTTCCGCCTCGCCTCGTGCGGTTTTCATAACACCATCGACCCGGGTTGCCCGATCGGCGGTGGCTTTGACGCCATCGGAGAGCGCGTTTACCGCGTTGGCTGTGTCTTCCAGTGTGGCTGCAGCGCTTTCGGTGCGTTTTTCCATGACGGTGGCTGCAGATTTCTGTTCGTCAGAGTACTGACCTACGTGTTGAGAGGATTCGACAATGTCCGACATCAACTCGCGCAAATTGGTGAGGCTGCGATTGAAGTTCTCCCGTAGGATCTCGTAGTCGGCAACAAAAGGCTCGTTTATGTCACAGGCCAGATTGCCGCGCTCAAGCTCTGCCAGTGCGTCACTCATGGTTTCCACCACATCAGCGGTTTTGCGGGCCGACTCGGCTTCGCGCTCTGAGGCTTCATCCGCCCGTTTGAGCTTGTTGCGGAAGTCGCCCATCGTGCGGGCCAAATCGCCAAGTTCGTCGCCACGCTCTTCGCCTGAGATGTTGATGTCGTAGTTGCCTTCCGCCAAAGCGTCGGTCACGCCACGCAGGGCTTGGATCGGTTTGGTGACGCGGCTGGCAGCAATCCAGGAAACAATGATGGCAATGACCACGGAGGCGGCGATCATGGCGATGGCGATCATACGGATCTGGTGGACAGCAGCAAATGCAGCGTCGTGGTCGGTTTCCATCACCAGCGACCAGTCGAAGCCCGGCACGTCCATGGGTTTGACCAAGCTGATCACGTCGATGCCTGCAAGCGAGTCGACGGATTCAAAGAAGGCGTCTTCGTGCGCTTGGGCGGCAACAATATGCGGTGCTTGCGGCAGGGCGGTGGAGACCTCAAACTGACCTTCGATCAGCGAGGGGCTACGTGCGGTACCGTCTGCGCCAACCAGAAACAGGTTTTGGTGGCCGCTGTCATCCAGATTTGTGGACAGGGCGCTTACGATGCGGCTGCTTGAAAGCTGAACCGCCAGAACACCAGCGATGGCTTTCTTCTTGCTCAAAATTGGGATGGCAAGGAACGCGCCAGCGCCGCCGCCGGTGACCTCGTATGCGGCAAAGTCAGAGGTGCTGATTTCGCCTGGCTTGGAATTCACTGCGGCTTTGAACACCTGCCCGAGGCCAGACTCGGCAAAAGCGCCTTTGGAGAAGTCTTGCGCAAAGTCGTCTTGCTTCATTACGGAGTAAAGCAGGCGGCCCTCGGTGTTGAAGAGGTAGATGTCTTCATAGCCATTGAGGTTCAGTGAGCGCAGGAAAGTTGGATGATAGCTGTTGTGGGACTGGCTGTAATACTGGCCGTCGCCGGGATCGACCAATTTGGCGCGCTCGCCTACCGGGTTTGGGTTTTTGGCAATGTAGGTGTCGGTCAGATATTTGATTGGGTCATCAGCCTCAATCATGCCAATCACGCGGTCAAAGTTGCTGATCGCGCGGAAGGTCGTGGGCTGATCCGCATTCATCACCAGATCGCGCCGAACCGCATCAATCAAAGCGGCGATGGCTTGCTTGCCTGCATTGGCAGTGGTTTCGTGAGAGGCGTAAACATTCTGCCGAATGTTTTGCTCCGCCATACGATAAACAAGAAACGACACGGTCACCAGAAACGTGGCTGTCAACGCCACCATCACGAGAGGCAGCTTTAAAGAAAGCGACAGCTTTTTGGCTCTGAACATTTTTTGCTCCTCACAAAATGTCTCATCGCCCGGTTTTCACGGGGTCCCCAATCGTTACCCACAAAAATCCTTCCAAGTGTTTAAGAGTAAATTTGAGCTGGAAAATAACGTCTCCCGGAGTGCGCCTGAGGCGAGGAAAGTAGAATGGTTGCGTTGTTAAGGTGTTGAGGGGAAACGGGTTTTGGCGCTCCAAATTTAGGGGATACGTACCCGCTCAACGAACTTTTTGAGTGCGAAACGGGAGCGGATCGCGCGAATACCTGGCAGGCGCATGAGCTTGGATTGTAGAAAACTCTCAAATTCTTCAAGGCTTTCCACCCAAATCTCCAGTTGGAAGTCCATCGCGCCGGTCATCAACGTGCCGGTGACAACTTCGTCAAAGCGGGCCACTTCTTTCTGAAAATTTGAAATAGCGTCCGCATCTTGACGTTCCAGTTCGACATTCACATAGGCGGTGATGCCAAAGCCGGCGGTCATGCGGTCGATGCGCAAGGTGTAGCCGGCGATCAACCCACTGTCTTGCAGCTGTTTGAGGCGCCGTTTGCAGGGCGTGGCGGAGAGGCCGACACGGTCGGCAATTTGCACCACAGACATGCGGCCGTCCTCACACAATGCGCGGATGATTTTTCGGTCAATTTCGTCTATAGTGATTTTCGCCACAGTACGCTCCTTGGCCGACTTTATCGGCTAACATTTCGCAAATACGATAGGAGAACGCCGTTTTTCAACCCGGATTGTTGGCTAAACTAGCAGGGTTGAATAATTCTCGCTGGCAGGCGGGGGTGTCGGTTGTGTTGTCCGTCCCTGATCCCCCTGCGTGGGACAACGTGACGGATCACTCGTGACTCCCGGTGTCAGCCCCACTTCAGAAAGGTGACGCATGGGCTCTGATACTGCTCCGCTCTCCCTCAATGTCCCGGAACCGGGATGCCGTCCTGGTGACACGCCGGACTTCTCCGATTTTGAAATTCCCCGTGCTGGCGAAGTTGGCCGACCAGATGTGGATACGGACCCGGATGCCATTCGTGACATGGCGTTTTCGATTGTGCGTGTGCTCAACAAAGAAGGCGAGGCGGTGGGCGATTGGGCCGGTGCGCTGAGCGTGGAAGAGTTGCGCGAAGGGCTGCGTCATATGATGACACTGCGGACCTTTGATGCGCGCATGCAAATTGCGCAGCGACAGGGCAAAACAAGCTTTTATATGCAGCATTTGGGGGAAGAGGCGGTGTCTTGCGCCTTTGCCCGTGCGTTGCAGCCGGGGGATATGAATTTCCCAACCTATCGTCAGGCTGGATTGTTGATTGCGTCAGGCTATCCGATGCTGACGATGATGAACCAGATTTACTCCAACGCGGAAGACCCGTTGGCAGGGCGTCAGCTGCCCATCATGTATTCGTCGAAAGAACACGGGTTTTTCTCAATCTCCGGCAATCTTGGCACGCAGTTTGTGCAATCAGTGGGCTGGGCGATGGCCTCGGCGATTTCTGGTGACACCAAGATTTCGACCGGTTGGATTGGGGACGGCTCCACAGCCGAGAATGATTTCCACGCGGCGATGGTGTTTGCCTCGACCTATAAGGCGCCAGTGGTGCTCAACATTGTGAACAACCAATGGGCCATTTCCACGTTTCAAGGCATTGCGCGCGGTGGTGTGGGCACCTTTGCAGCACGCGGCCATGGCTTTGGCATTGCGTCGTTGCGTGTGGATGGCAACGATTATCTGGCGGTACATGCGGTGGCCAAGTGGGCTGCAGAGCGTGCGCGTTTGGGGCATGGTCCAACGTTGATTGAGCATGTGACTTATCGCGCCGGGGGGCATTCCACGTCAGATGATCCAGCCGCCTATCGCTCGAAACAGGAGGCCGCGGCCTGGCCCTTGGGAGACCCAATTGAGCGGCTCAAGCAACACTTGATCAAGATTGGGGAATGGAGCGAAGACCGTCACGCGCAGGCAGAGGCGGAAATCCTGGATACGGTAATTTCGGTGCAGAAAGAGGCCGAAGCGGTGGGTACCCTAACGGGCGGCAAGGCGCCGAGCCCGCGCGATATGTTTGAAGGGGTGTATGAAACCATGCCAGCGCACCTAATCCGTCAACGTCAAGAAGCGGGGTTCTGATCATGGCTCAAATGACAATGATTGAGGCCATCCGCGAAGCCCATGATGTGGCGATGGCGGCGGATGACAAAGTGGTGGTGTTTGGCGAGGACGTTGGGTTTTTTGGCGGGGTGTTCCGCTGTACCGCGGGCCTGCAGGAGAAATATGGCAAGTCCCGTTGCTTCGACGCGCCGATCAACGAGAGCGGCATTGTTGGCACAGCAATTGGCATGGCGGCCTATGGCCTCAAGCCGGTGATTGAAATCCAGTTCGCCGACTATGTCTATCCGGCCTACGATCAGATCGTGTCGGAAGCCGCGCGTCTGCGGCACCGCTCAAATGGTGATTTCACCTGTCCATTGGTGATCCGCATGCCCACCGGCGGCGGCATCTTTGGCGGGCAGACCCACAGTCAGAGCCCAGAGGCGATTTTCACCCATGTGTCTGGCTTGAAAGTGGTGATCCCGTCCAACCCACGCGACGCCAAAGGGCTACTTCTGGCGGCGATTGAAGATCCAGATCCGGTGATCTTCCTGGAGCCGAAGCGGCTCTACAACGGGCCCTTTGATGGGCATCACGACAAGCCGATTGAAAGCTGGAAGAAGCACCCACAGGGGGATGTGCCGGAAGGTAGTGAGATCATCCCGCTGGGTAAGGCGCATGTTCAGCGTGAAGGCGTGGATGTGACGGTTTTGGCTTATGGCACAATGGTTTACGTGGCCGAAGCGGCTGCGGCGGAGACCGGTGTGGATGCTGAAGTCATCGATCTGCGCACACTGATGCCTCTGGACTTGGACACCATTGTTGAAAGCGTGAAAAAGACCGGTCGCTGTGTGGTTGTGCATGAGGCGACACGCACCTCGGGCTTTGGCGGTGAGTTGATGAGCCTCGTGCAGGAAGCCTGTTTCTATCATCTTGAAGCGCCAATGATCCGGGTTACCGGATGGGATACGCCGTATCCGCACGCGCAGGAGTGGGAGTATTTCCCCGGGCCTGGCCGTGTTGGTGAAGCGCTCCGCAAAGTCATGGAGGACTGAGCTCATGGGGATATTTGCAATCCGTTTGCCCGATGTTGGAGAGGGTATAGCTGAGGCCGAGCTGGTCGAATGGCATGTGAACGTTGGCGATGTGGTGCGCGAAGATGACGTGCTCGCTGCGGTGATGACCGATAAGGCTGCTGTGGAAGTGCCGTCGTCTGTGGACGGCAAGGTGCTGGCGCTGGGCGGCAACATTGGAGACATGATCGCGATAGGTGCCGTGTTGATCCGCATCGAAGTGGACGGCGAAGGCAATGAGAGTGGCGCGGCGCAAGAACCTGTTGCGGCACCGGTTGAGGCCAAGCCTGAGGTTGTTGAGGCAGTGGCCAAGCCAGAGCCAAAACCAGCGGCAAAGCCTGTTGCCGCCTCTGTGGCAACAGCTCCGGTAAAGCGCGCAGCGGGCACAAAACCGCTGGCGTCGCCGTCGGTGCGGGCGCGGGCGCGAGAAGAGGGCGTTGATCTGCGTCAGGTGCCCGGTTCGGGTGCGGCGGGGCGGATCAGCCATGCTGATTTGGACAATTGGATCGCCTCCGGTGGCATACAGCAAGGCACCGTGGTGCGCGGCCAGAACGCCGGTGTCGAAGAGGTGCGGGTGATTGGTATGCGCCGCAAGATTGCGGAGAAGATGGCGCTGTCTAAACGCCAAATCCCGCATATCACCATTGTCGAAGAGGTTGAGTTGTCGGCGCTGGAAGATCTGCGTGCGGCGCTTAATGCCAAACACAAAGGGGAACGGGCCAAGCTGACGCTGTTGCCGTTCCTGATGCGTGCGATTGTTGAGGCGGTGCGGGAACAGCCGGAGCTGAACGCGCGCTACGACGACGAGGCCGGCGTGATCCATCGCCATGGCGGGGTGCATGTGGGCATTGCCACGCAGACGCCAAACGGGTTGAACGTACCGGTGGTGAAACATGCCGAAGCAGGCAGCCTGTGGGACAATGCCGAAACGGTTGCGCGGCTTGCGCAAGAGGCGCGGGACGGCACCATCAAGCGTGATGAGCTGTCCGGTGGCACCATCACCATCACTTCGCTTGGCCCGCTTGGCGCAATTGCGACCACGCCGATCATCAACCACCCGGAGGTGGCGATTGTAGGTGTGAACAAGATGCAGATCCGTCCGGTTTGGGATGGGCAGCAATTCCAGCCACGCAAGATGATGAACATCTCCTGCAGCTTTGATCACCGGGTGATTGATGGCTGGGACGCGGCTGTGTTTGTGCAAAAATTGAAAACCCTGCTGGAAACACCAGCGATGCTGTTTGTTGAGGGATAAATGACTGATCTAACATGTAAACTGCTGATCATTGGGGCCGGTCCCGGGGGCTATGTTTGTGCCATTCGGGCGGGCCAGTTGGGCATTGATACAATCGTTGTGGACGCTGGAAAGCCGGGTGGGACGTGCCTGAATGTGGGCTGCATCCCGTCCAAGGCGATGATCCACGCGGCGGATGAATTCCACAAAATTGCACATGTGAATGACGGCCCGCTGGGGATTTCCGCCAACGCGCCAAGCATTGATCTGGCCCAAACCGTGGCGTGGAAAGACGGCATTGTGAAGCGCTTGAATTCCGGCGTGGCGGCGTTGATGAAAAAGGCCAAGGCGCGGATTGTCACCGGGCAGGCCCGGTTTTTGGATGGCAAAACCGTCGAAGTTACCAATGGGGACGAGGTGCAGCAGATCCGTGCAGAACATGTGGTGATTGCCACGGGCTCTGCGCCGGTGGAACTGCCGTTCCTTCCGTTTGGCGGGCCGATCCTGTCCTCCACCGAAGCGCTGGACCTGACCGAGGTGCCAGAGACATTGGCGGTTGTGGGCGGCGGCTACATCGGTTTGGAGCTGGGCACGGTGTTTGCCAAGCTGGGCAGCAAAGTCACGGTGGTGGAGGCGGAAGACCGCATTCTGTCGCTGTATGACAAAGCCCTGACCAAGCCGGTGGCCAAACGGTTAGAGGACCTCGGCGTGACGATGATGACCGGTACCAAGGCGCAGGGCTACAGCGATGGCGCGTTGCAAACCGATCAGGGCGACGTGGTGGCGGAGAAGGTGCTGGTCACTGTTGGGCGGCGTCCGCGCACGGCGGGCATTGGTATTGAAGAGCTGGCGCTGACCCAAGACGGCCCGTTTGTGAAGATCGACAGCTTCTGTCAGACCTCCATGCGCGGGATCTATGCGATTGGGGATGTGACTGGCGAACCGATGTTGGCGCACCGGGCCATGGCGCAGGGCGAGATGGTGGCAGAGCACATCGCAGGCCATGCGGTGGAATGGGACAAACGCGCCATTCCAGCCGTGTGTTTCACCGACCCGGAAATTGTGACCTGTGGCGCATTGCCAGGGGAGATTGAGGGCACCAAATCCAGCGAGTTCCCGTTTATGGCCAATGGCCGTGCCATGACCACAGAACGCGACGACGGGTTTGTGCGGGTTGTGTACCGCGAAGAAGACCACGCGGTTGTAGGCCTGCAAGCGGTTGGGGCAGGGATCTCGGAATTGTCGGCGGCGTTTTCTCTGGCAATTGAGATGGGCGCTTGTCTTGAAGACATCGCGGCGACCATCCATGCCCACCCCACGCAATCTGAAGGGTTGCAGGAAGCCTGTCTCAAAGCGTTGGGGCAAGCGCTTCATATCTAAGCAAAAAAAGGCCCGCAGAGATCTGCGGGCCTTTTTAATAGCAGGGGTTGGAGGGACCTGCGTCTTAAAACAATTGCACGTCACCCAGGTTGTCGTCGACCTTGGGCTTGGGTTTGCGCCGTGGTGCCTCTTCCTCGTTGAGCAGACGGGTGTCTTTCATAAAGCGACGTTGAATGCGGCCCCCGACGGGCCAGAAGCGAATGTTGCGCCCCCGTTGTCCGCCAAGGCAGCAATCCATCAGCTCAAAACCTTCGTTGCGCACAAACCACATGGCGAATTCGGCATTTTTGGAGCCGATGTCGATACGGCTGTTGAACATCTTGGCACCGCCCAAAAGCTTGACTTTGAGTTTGTCACGACGCGCACCTGCCTGGATCAGGCCGTTCACCAGAAGTTCCATTGCGTGCACACCGTGGCTCATGGAGCCAGCGGAGCCATCTTCGGTGCCGGGCAACAAAAAGTGGTTCATGCCCCCAATTCCAGCGGTCTCATCCCACATGCAGGCCGCCACGCAAGAGCCCAAGATCGTGGTCATTACAATGTCCTGATCCCTGGATACATGTACGTCACCCTGTAACAAGGCCTGTACCTGATATCCTTTGATGGCTTCTGCTTCGCTAAGACTCATTGGGCATTCCATTCACCGAGGGTTAAGCTCCAGCCGGGTTCGCGCTCCAGCTGGCAGGGCGCAGTTTTTGCGCGTTTAAAAGTCTTCCCAGTCTTCGCTGGCGGTGTCTTGAACCTGTGTCGATTGATTGACGGCTTTTTTGGTTGGCTGCGGGCGAGGTTTGGGCTCTTGAGCAGCAGGTCGGGTACGGGGTGCAGCAGCTTTCTTTGCCTTTGTTGATTTGGCATCTTTGGCCGCGTCGTCATCCCATTCTTTGGTTTTGGCGACGTCCGCGACAGGCTTCTTCTTCGCGGGTTGGGCTTGTGTCACAGCGGGCTGTGCACGCGATTTTTGTCTGGCTGTCTGTGCCACTGGCTGTTGCGATTGCGCGACATCCTCAGCGGACAGTTTAAAGACTTTGAGCACCTGAGACATTTTGGCGGCCTCATCAGAGAGACCACGACTTGCAGCTGAGGACTCTTCAATCATTGCCGCATTGCGTTGCGTCACGCGGTCCAATTCGGTGACGCTTTCCTTGATTTCACGCAGATTGTCTGCTTGATCGCGGGAGCCGGTGGCAATTTGCGAAACAAGATCAGAGGCGTGGTTCACACCGGTGATGATTTCCTGCAAAGCGTCACCCGCCTTGTTGACCAACTCGCTGCCTTTGGTGACTTGTTCACCAGACGTCAGGATCAACTCTTTGATTTCATTGGCGGAGTCTGAAGCGCGTTGGGCAAGTGCCCGTACTTCGGAGGCGACAACCGCAAATCCGCGGCCCGCTTCTCCGGCGCGAGCGGCTTCGACACCAGCGTTCAGAGCGAGGAGGTTGGTTTGGAAGGCGATGTCATCAATCACACCGGTAATGGCGGTGATTTTGTCGGAGCTCTGCTCGATATTGCGCATGGCTTCAACGGTTTGTTCAACCACTTCGCCGCCGGATTGTGCCTGTTGCCGGTTTTGGGTGATACGCTCGTTGGCTTCGGCTGCATGTTCGGCGGTTTGCTCTACAGAGGAGCTCAACGTTTCGATGGCGGCAGCAGATTCTTCCAAGGTCACGGCCTGTGCTTCAGAGCGCTTGGACTGATCAACAACGCTTTCAGAAATCTCCTGCGCGCTGGACCGCACGGTTTCTGCGGTGCGCGTCACGGTGGACAAGACCGATTTGAGATTGGTGAGAACGTCGTTGAAATCTTTGCAGATCTGCATTGAGTTTTCGCCAAGGTTAGAAAACTCTGCCGTGTCAATCGGACGATCCACGCGACCATCTGCAATCTCTGCCAGTCCTTCAGCGAGGCGCGCAAACAGACGCTGGCGCTGTTTGTCTTGCTCTTCCCGCGCCTCTCGTTCGCGCCCATCTTGAGCAAGCTGATCCCGGAATTTGGCCAGGCGTTTGGCCATGGCACCAATTTCATCGTTGCGGTCAATGCAAGGCACATCGCAGTCGTAATCGTGGTCCGCAATGGCATCCATGGCTTTGCCCAGGCTGAGTACCGGGCGGGTGACCACGCGGCCAACCAGCATAACAATCAAGCCCAAAGCAAGGGTTGCTGCAAGGGCGGAACGCACCGCACCCCAGACAAATTCTTGCAGCGCCTCCTCTCGGATAGAGGACACATCAGCCGCAACCTGGAGCGTGCCAACAGGGTCACGACCAACCTGGGCAATGGGCAACTGTGCAGCATAGACCGCTGCCTCGATAGCATGGGCGCCATCGGGTTTTTCTGCGGCCTGGCTGGCAACAGTGTCGATGACGTGGTTGATGGCATCGGGGCGTGTTTCAAACACATCGTAGCTGTAGATTACAGTGCCGTCGCGGGAAAGAACGCTAACCGCTGTGATATTGTCGTCTTGCTCCAAGAAGCGATCGGTGGTGGCTTTCAGTCGGTCCACATCCTGGAATTGTGCTGCCGCAACCAACTGCGTGCTGAACAAATCCGTCAGCAGATCGTAACGTTCCATCGCTTGTGCCTGAGCTTCCGAAGTACGCGCATTGTACTGTGAGACCTGCGAAAGGCCGACGGCAAGCAAGGCACAAGCCGCAATGGCAGCCGCCAATTTGGTTTTGATACTCATCCGCGAAACGCGAGCTTTGATTTTATGGAAAACTGGCACGATGATTTCCTGTTTTTTATGGAGCTTATGGGAGCGGAAAATTTGTGGGTCTGGCAGGTCCCTAAAGGGAACTGCCCTTTTGGGTGACTTGTGAGGCTTTGGCCGACAGATCCGCGAGATGGCGGTCTGTATTGTCATGGAAGTTCTCCAGACGGGCGATGATGCCATCCAAACCGCTGTCGACGTCGCGCATGCGGCCGCTTTCAACCTTGCACAGCAGCTTCACGACATCGAGACCATTGATCCGGCGCCGCAGGCTGCGGCAAATGTCTGGGATGGACTTGCCGATGGAGGAGATTTCGATCAGGCGGGCGCGGCTGCGCTGTTGCAGGTGGTCATGGTGCTCTTTCAGCATCAAGTAACCTTCGGTTTCGGCTTCCTCTGGAGTACAATGGCCATAGGCCTCGTTCAGGAGTTGTGCAATTTGCATGGACCAACGCCCTTGCGACACTGCGCTGAACATTTGCACCAAAGAGCCGTTTTCTGGGTCGTGTAGACGTCCCACCAGGTTGTGCATTTCTTTGGCCATCGCGTCGTAGTTTTGCGAAATTGTTCCGAGGGCAGCCCCGGCGCCTTCCAGGCGACCAGCCAGAATACGCAAGTTTACCGGCTCTCCGCGGACTCGCGCAAACCCTTGCTCAATGCTGTTTACCAATCCTTGCATATCAGAAATGATGACGGCCAACTCATCCATCAGCAGGAAAGAGTTTGCCAAGTCTGGCGCAATGATATCGCGAGCTTTGAACTCTAGATCCAGTGCTTCGATCCCATAGGATTCAAGCGTTGGGTAGCCTGCCTCTTTCAGCATCTCCATTAAGCGAGCGCCGCTTTGTTCCGCTGTCAGATTTTCACGCTTTTCCTCATCCAACAGTGTGGCGTAGATTTCTTTGGTGGTTTCAAACAGTTCGGTGCTGGGGCGAATACGTGCCGACAGAAATCCGTTTTCGGTTTGGGTCACCACGGCCAGAACCCAGTAATAACCACCGGACTTGGTTTTGTTTTTCACATAGGTGCACACGGGTTGACCGGCCTTCAGGCATTCCCACAACAAGTAGAACACCCCTTTGGGCATGTCGGGGTGGCGCATGATTTTATGCGGTGCGTTGATCAACTCTTCCAGAGAGTATCCGCCGACATCCACAAATCTGTCATTGGCAAATCCAATCACGCCACGCGGATCGGTTGCGGATATGATGATACTCTCGTTGGCAAACCGAACCTCAGTTGCTGAGCTGTCTGCGCTGGCGCTGCTGATCTTTGTCATGGCGTTCATGGGTCAATTCCAGTGTCACTGTGGCTGAGCAATTGTCGCTCAGAAGAGGTTAACGTTGCCTGCATCGGGAGAGATTGCGCGGGCTTTTTCGGCGTCCGACAGGCGGGATTTCAGATAATCCAGCCGGACGCTGTTGGAGAGATCTGTCACATTGAGATCTGGGCCTGCCCCAATCATTGAAGACATGTTGCCAAGCAAAACCGCGATGTCGTCAAGGTGCTGGAACAGCGCATCCACACGCTGCAGATCCCGTATTTTTGTATGATCGACGCCTTCCAAATTCAATTCGCTGGTCAACCCGTCCAACGCATGTGCGATGGAGGCGAGGTCGGCCACGTCCTCGGAAATGGTGGTCAGTACGTCTGCGGTTGTGCGCGTATTCATTCGTAGTCCCCCATGGGAGCCTCCTTTACAGAGGCCCCACTACCTTCTCGATGCAGGCTTTGAGTTGGGCGGTTTGGAACGGTTTCTTGATGAAGTTGTTCATGCCCAGCTTGACGCCTTTGTTGATCGTGTCCGGATCTGCCCGACCGGTGATCAAGATAAAGCCTGTGCGTGCTGTCGCTTTGTTGCCGCGAATGCCTTCCAGCAGCTGGAGACCGTCCATGCCCGGCATATTGAAGTCCGAGAGGATCAGGTGCACGGGTTTTGCGGCCAGGCTGCGCCAGGCTTGAGCACCGTCGTTCTCGGTGCGGTAGTTGACGATCCCGATCTCATCGAGCGCCTGTGTGATGAGTCCTCGGCTTGTAGACATGTCGTCCACAACCAGGATATGCAGCTTATCTTTCAAGCTCATTGTAAGTTCCCCATGTGCAAGGTTGCATTGGTGCTTCTGCCACCAATGCGGGAGGTGTCGATTGAGTAAACGCCCCGGCCGGCTGGTTGAAACAGCTCGGCGTGTTCTGGGCCGATCCCTTCGGAATGGCCTAAGAAAAGAAGGCCGTCCGGGTTTAGCTGCTCGCCAAATCTTCGCCAGAGACGACTTTGGGTTGGGGCGTCAAAGTAGATGGCGACGTTGCGACACATGATGATGTCGAACTGACCTTTGAAAGGCCAATCGCCATGCAGGTTGAGGCGCCGGAAGCTGATCAGGTCGCGCGCTTTGTCACACACGGCTTTGCGATCACTTGACCCTTCAAAATCCTCAAAATATTTGGTCGCCTGTCCGTTGGACAAAGTGTTGACCGAGGAGGCAGGGTAGATGCCGCGTTTGGCGGCAGCCAAAATTTCCGGGTCGATGTCAGATGCCAGGATTTTTACATCCAGGGTAGGCGCTTCTGGGCAAGCATCCAACACATGGAAGGCCAAACCATAAGGTTCTTCGCCGCTAGAGCAGCCGGCTGACCAAATCCGAACCCGTTTGCCTCGGCGTGCCTGCGCCATAAGGTCGGGCAGAATGTCATTGGCCAACTGTTCGAAGTGATGCCCTTCGCGATTGAAGCGCGTCATATTGGTTGTATAGGCGCTGATAAAGCTGGTTTGCTCATCCCGCCCTTGAGGCGAGTGCATATAGTCGATGTAGTCGTTGACCGACTCGTAGCCAGTGGCACGCAGGCGCTTGGAGAGACGGGAGGCGACCATCGTCCGCTTATGCGGCTGAAGGTCGATGCCCATCCATTCGCGCACCAGCCCAGCGATTGCGGCAAAGTCCGCATCACTGATTGTGCCTTCTTCAAGGGATTTTTGCGCCATATGGGTCATGCTGCTGACAATGCTTCCTGTGGCATGATCTGATGAACATCGATCGCACGAACGATGGTATCATCCAGCGTGTAGACCCCGCGAATAAACGCCGCGGTCCTGGAAGAGGACACCTCAGGTGTGGCTTTGATTTCATCGGTGTTCACTGTGATGATGTTGGACACAGCATCCACCAGGAAGCCAACGCTCTTCTCATCGATGTGCGCGATGATGATGACGTGGCGGCTTTCCGGAATGGTTTTGCCAAGGCCCAAACGCATCGACAGGTCGATCACCGGCAGCACAGCCCCACGCAGGTTCATCATGCCAACCACATAATCCGGCGCATGCGGCAGGGTGGTGGTGTTGGTCCAACCGCGAATTTCCAGCACGTGGCCGATGTCCAGGCAGAAAGCCTGCTCGCCAATGGCGAAGGACACGATTTCAATGCGTTCGTCAGTTTGTTCTTGAGTTGCTTGTTCAGACATAAGATGTCACCTCTGCCATTTCGGACCCCTTAAGCAGTCCTGTGTTGCCGTTACCCGGCGATGGGATCATCTGATCCGTGTCGACGATCAGGGCGATCTTGCCGTTGCCAAGGATGGTTGCGGCGGCGATCCCGGGAATGGATTGATAGTTTTGCTCCAGACCTTTGATCACCACTTCGCGTTGCTCGACGATGCCGTCCACCGCAAGGGCGGAGCGTCGACCGGATTCCCCTTCGATCAAAAGGAGTGACTGGTTGCTGAAGTCCGGTAGTGGGGAGCGGAAGCCAAGCGCCTCGCCCAGATCCACAATCGGGAGCATCGAGTCGTTTACCGAAAGCCCTCGGTCACCATCACAGAAGTCGTGAATGTTGGCCTGACCAGGCTGCAGGGTTTCCCGTAGAGCGACGGTTGGCACAACAAGGCTCTCGCCTGCAACTTCGATCAACATGCCCTCCATCACCGCCAATGTCAGCGGCAGGGAGATGGTGATCGTTGTGCCTTTGTTTGGTTCGGACTGCAGGTTGATGCGCCCGCCAAGTGCCTGAATTTCCGAGCGCACAACATCCATGCCGACGCCACGACCAGAGAGCTGAGAAATCTCGTCTGCGGTCGAAAATCCGGCCCGGAACAACAGGTTGTCGATGTCGCTGTCAGTCAAGTCGTCCTCAGGACGTATCAAGCCTTTTTCCTCGGCTTTCTGACGTACTTTGGGACGGTTCACACCAGCCCCGTCGTCAGACAGAGAGATCACAACCCGACCAGAGCGGTGCGCCGCTTCGAGTTTGATTGTACCCATTTCCGGCTTGCCTGCGGCCACGCGGTCCTCGGGTGTTTCCAGCCCGTGGTCGACCGAGTTCCGGATCATGTGGGTCAGGGGTTCCACCAAACGTTCGGTCACGGTTTTATCAACCTCGGTGGCTTCGCCTACCATCACCAGACGGGAGGTTTTGCCAGCCTGACGAGAGGATTCCCGTACAATTCGGCTCATCCGTTGGAACAGACCACGCACAGGTTGTGCGCGAATGGCCATCACGCTTTCTTGTAGCACGCCGGACAGTGTTTTTAGCTGACCAATGGCTTCGCTAACCGCGCTGTTGGCCGAAACTGGCAGCTCGTTCATCGACTGGCGCAGCATGGCTTCACTGATCACCAGTTCGCCAACCAAGTTGATCAAACGATCAACGCGGTTCAGATCCACACGGATTGTGCTATTGCGCGGTTCAGATGACTTTTTTCCGCCGTCTCCGCCTTTGGCCTCCTGCTTTTCAGCTTTGGGCGCTTTGGCAGGGGTCGGTTTGGCCTTGGTTTTGGCTTGTGCTTTGGCGGGGGCCGCGGCTGGCGCAGCTTCCGCAACTGGGGCCGGGGCCTCGGCTTCCGTCGCAGATACCTCCTCGGCGGGTGTTTCAACCGCCACTTCCGCAATCTGGAGAATGCACTGGCCTTCCACAAACTCGAAAATCTCACGGATGGCGCTTTCGTCGATCCCGTCATCTGGGCGCAATGTCAGCGTCCAGGAGATCGCGGCTGGCGCATCTTTGAGGCTTTCCAACGGTGCGACGGCATCGCGGTTGGACTCGATGGTCAACTCGCCCATTTCACCCAATGCGCGGAACAGAAGGGCTGGGTCGTGGCCCCGCGTATAAAGCACAGGTTCTGCTTTGAATGTGACAACGAAATGTGTAGTGCCTTCGGGCGCGTCATCCCCCAAAGAGGGCAGTCCCGGAAGATCCACTGAAGCATCGTCGTCGCCGCCAAGGTCGAGGCCGAAGTCCATTGCCTGCACAACAAAATCGTCTGAATCGACTTCGTTTGCGTCTTCTTCCTCATCGCCGCTGAGGCCATTGGCGTTCTGTGTGGTTTGCTTGAGTTCCGCAAGAACAGCCGCCCCATCGGAATCGGGTAGGTCGTTGTCGTCGCGCGCTGCGTCCACCAAATCGTTCAGGTGGTCAAAACCGGAGAACATCAGCGCGGTGATGGTCCCGTCCACTTCAATTTTGTCGGAGCGCAGGTCATCCAGGACATTTTCGAATGCGTGGGCAAATTTGATCAGGCGATCAAGGCCAAATGCCCCGGCGCCACCTTTGATGGAATGCACAGAACGGAACATCGAGTTGATGGTTTCCGCATCTGAGGTCTCGTTCTGGAGCTCTTCCAGACCGGTGGACAACACTTCAAGAAGGTCGTCGCATTCCTCAAAGAACATGTCACGAAGATCGGACATCATTCAATTCCTTTCAAACAACAAGACGGTTGATGACAGCGACCAGCTTTTCAGCGTCAAAAGGTTTGACGATCCAACCGGTTGCACCAGCCGTACGGGCACGTTGTTTCAGTTCTTCACCGCTTTCCGTGGTCAGCACGAGAATTGGCAGCGAGGCGCATTCGGGGCGTTCACGTACGCCTTCGATCATGCCAAACCCATCCAGGCGCGGCATATTGATATCGGTGATGACCAAATCGGGGTCGGAGCCGCCAAGCTTGTCCAGCCCGTCGATGCCGTCCTCGGCCAGATCAACATCAAAGCCTGCATCGGTCAGTGCGGTTTGAATCATCGCGCGCATGGTGCGGGAGTCATCAACTGCAAGAATCTTCGTCGTCATGCGGAGCCCCTTTCAAGAAGACAGTCATGGGGCAGGCCGAGCCGCTCCATACCTTTTAGAAAATCGTCAGATGGTTGTTTCAGTTCAAACGCCAGGTTGCGCGCGGCCCATTCGGCGCGCGTGGCAAGAAGAAGTTCCGCGCCAGCCCCCCCAAGGAACTCAACATGATGCGCATCCAGCGCAAGCGGTTGACCACGGGAGGCCTCGATAGCGAGGCGCAACTCGGTGCAATGTGCGTAATCCAACTGCTGCGGCAGCGCGATGCAGTCGGCCTGTGATGATGTGTTTTCTGTGTTCATGGGTCTGCTTCAATACCGTTTTCGGACTGGCTGATTGAAGGCAACGTAAGCTGGCAGGCCTTAACACCGCGTTACTCTGGGAATTCTTGTGGGTTTGGAGGGCAATCGTTTTGGGTGGTGCCGGGTTTGGGGGGGGGATTGCACCGGTGTCCGACGCGATAAGTGGTTGCAGAAAATAGGTTTTATGAGGGGGTTGGGGGTAATGGGAGAGGGGCCGTTTGGGCGCGCGCCCATAGGTTGTGGCAGGTTTGATAGGCCGGTTTGATGTATCAAATCAGGCTGTTTCAAAGGTGTGCAAGAGCCCTCGGAATCAGCGATTCCAAGCAACTGTCACACAACGGGCCACTGCACCAAAGAAAATGCTAGGGCTGCACACCCAAGGTTCATTGCGAACTTGTTGGTTGTGGGGGGCTATTGCGTCGAAAGCTGCCGTAGCAGGGTTGAAAACGTGTCGACGCCCTGGGCCCCGGATGTCGCTTGCTTAGCGTCAAAAATCATTGTGGGCACGCCGGATACACCCCGAGACGTCCAGAATTGCTTTTTCTCGCGGACCGTTTCCGCATACCGATGGTCGGCCAGTACAGCGGCGGCTTCGCCGGCGTCGAGCCCAATCGACTGCGCGACCTCCATCAGCACGGTATCGTCACTTATGTCCCGACCTTCGGTGAAATAGGCGGTAAACAAAGCCAGCTTTAACGCCTGCGCCTGGCCGGTTTCTGAGGCCCAATGCAGAAGCTGATGGGCCGCAAATGTGTTGTAGATCCGGCTGTCGTCGGACCATTGGAAGTCAATTTCCAATGCCTTGCCCAGGTCGGTTAGGGTGTCGCGTGCGGCTTTGGACTGATCCGCGGTGCTGCCGTATTTGCGCATGATGTGATCGCGCAGGTTTTCACCTTCCGGCGCCATGTCGGGGTTGAGCTCAAACGGATGCCAGTAGGTTTCAACCAAAATACCAGTGGCCTTGGAGGCTTGCATCAATTGGCGGTAGCCGACGATGCACCAAGGGCACACAACATCAGAGACAATGTCCACGCGGATGGGGGCTTGGGCCATGAGTGCTTTCCTTTGGCTGAATCAGAGTGCCAAGATGGGGGGGCTGGTGGGGGCGCCGCAAGCCGTTGTGTCGTAAGGTCACGGTAACGTGCCCAACCAGAGCCAAACCGTGAGGACAGAGAGCGCTGTGCCGATCAGCACGGTGGAGGCGGCGACGCGCATGGCGCGGCCATACATGTTGGCAAAAAGGTACGCATTGATGCCCGGGGCCATGGAGGCGGTGACAATGGCGGAGCGCATGTTGTCGGCGGAGATGGCGCTTAGAGTGCCAAACGCAAAGGTCAGGGCGGGGTGTAAGCACAGGGAGACCGCACAGCAGAACAAGATGACGCGCATGTCGCCTTCAGGTCGATAACGATAAAGTACGCCACCGACTCCAAAGAGCGCGGCAGGCAGGGCTGATGCTGCCAAAAGGTTGACCGCGTGCATGGCGGGTTCAGGCATGGAGATGTTGCCAAGGTTCACAACAAAACCAAGCCCAATGCCGATGATCAGAGCATTTGAAAACATCGCCTTGAGCACAGTGGGCACGATTTGGACTTTGGAGCTATGGCGCGCCCGCATAATCTCCATGGTGGCAATGCCGATCCCGTAGCAGAAAGGCGCGTGGATTGAGATGATGGCGTAGTTGCCGGTCAGGCTGTCAGGGCCGTAAGCCCGCTCCATGATGGCGAGACCCAGCAAGAGAGAATTGGAGAACAGGCAGACAAAGCCAATGGCAGTGGCGTCTTCCCAATCGCGGCCAAACAGGTACTTGGCACCGACCATGCCGGTGAGAAAGCATAGGAAGGCGGCGCCGTAGAAGCTGCCTAGGAGGCTGAGATTGTACTCAGCGGCCAGATCGAGCTGGGAAATCGCACGAAACAGCAGAACCGGCACCGCAAAAGTGGTGGCGTAGCGCATCAAGCCGTCGACGTTTTGTTGGCTGAACAGCCCGCGCCAGGCCGCCAAATAGCCAAAACCGATGATGAAAAAGACCGGCAGGATCACAGAGATAAGAGTTTGCATCTGCCGCCGTCCTGTTGGGGACCTGAATTACAGGTCGTAGGTGATTTTCATCCCGTCAAAAGCGGGGGTGATAAGGTCTGGCGTTTCGCCGTCCACCACAGTGTGGTCGAGGTCGATATGCATATTGGTCAGCACGGCACGCTCTGGTGTGAGCTTGGCGATCCATTCCAGCGCTTGGTCCAGATGCGCGTGGGTGGGGTGTGGTTTGCGGCGCAGAGCGTCAATGATGAAGCACTTCATGTCGGCCAGCTGTGGCCAGGATGCGTCGTAGATTTCAGCCACATCCGGCATGTAGACCACATCGTTTACGCGGAACGCCAAGGCGTCGATGCTACCATGGTTCACTTTGATCGGTGTTAAGGTGATATCGCCACCTGCGCCGGAGATAGTGAAGTCTTCGTCATCAATGGTGTGCAGGTCCAGGATTGGCGGGTAGGGGCTGTCTTTGGGTTGCACAAAGGCATAGCCAAAGCGGCTCAGCAGGTCGTTCTGCGTGGCGCCATCCGCCCAGACCGGGATGCGTTGACGCATGTTGAACACTACCATGCGCAAATCGTCGATGCCGTGAACATGGTCGGCGTGGCTGTGGGTGTAGACCACAGCATCCAGCGCGCCGGTATTGGTCGACAAAAGCTGATCGCGCATATCAGGCGAGGTGTCGATCAGCACCGTGGTTTTGCCGTCTGCGGTTTCGCGTTCGATCAGCAGGGAGCAGCGGCGGCGGCGGTTTTTCGGGTTGGCGGGATCACAGTCGCCCCAATGGCCGCCAATGCGCGGAACGCCGCCGGAGCTGCCGCAGCCCAGAATGGTGAAGGTCAGCTTGGCGCTCATGCAGCGGCCGCCGTGCTGGTCGCTTTGGAGAACAGGCGCTCAAAGTTGGCCTGTGTTTGCGCGGCGAAGTCGGCGTAGTCCATGCCAAACACTTCGGCGCCAACGCGGGCGGTTTTTTCTACATACGATGGCTCGTTGCGCTTGCCGCGATAGGGCGGCGGCGCAAGGTAAGGCGCATCCGTTTCCACCAGAACGCGGTCCACAGGTGCGGCGGCAAAGATGTCGCGCACTTCTTGTGAGCGTGGGAAGGCGGCAATGCCGGACATGGACAGGTAGAAACCCAGATCGAGCATTTTCTTGGCCAGTTCCGGCCCGGAGCTGTAGCAGTGCATGACACAGCCATAGGCGCCTTTGTTGAACTCTTCCGTCAGGATCTGCGCCATGTCTTCGTCCGCATCGCGACTGTGGATGATCAGTGGCAGGCCGGTTTCGCGCGCCGCTTCGCAATGGATGCGCAGCGAGGTTTGCTGCACCTCTTTGCTGTCGGCGGTGTAGTGATAATCCAGACCGGTTTCACCAATGCCCACGAACTTGGGGTGCTGTGCCAGCGCAACCAGCTCGTCCACGGAGGCCAAAGGTTCTTCGGCGGCGCTCATCGGGTGGGTACCAGCAGCGTAGAACACCGGTGCGTGGGCCTCGGCAATTGCGCGCACAGAGGGTTCATTGCGCAGGCGGGTGCAGATGGTGACCATGCGTGTCACACCCACCTCTGCGGCGCGGGAGATAAACTCATCCAGCTTGCCGTCGAAATCCGGGAAGTCGAGGTGACAGTGGCTGTCAGTGATCTGTGGAAAGTCAGTCATACGGCACTCAGGCAATTGCGGTTTGGTGGATCTTAAAAACCGTATCCAGCACAAGCGCAGCAGGGTCAAGGTTCACCGCCTTGCCATGTTGGGTGCGATCAGATATTTCCTGCGCCGCCGCAGCCCAGGCGCGAGCCTTTGGGGCGTTAGGCGAAAGCCGCGTCAGCACCTGTGCTTCGTTTGGCGCGGCCTCAATAGCAGGCGGTTGCCCCAACGCTCCGGTGCGGGCCAGACGCATCAGGAAAAGGTCAATGAGTGTGAGTAACAGCTCATAGCGTTCCGCATTGGCAGGGCCAACGGCAGCATTGGCCAGATTCAGAGCGCGTTGGCGATCAAAGCCTTGATCTGAGGCAAAGAGCGCGACCAGCTCTGCATACAGCGCCAGTCCGTCGCTTTGCAAAATGCGCAGCGCTTCGCCCACCGAGCCAGCGGCCAGTTCGGCAAGGGCAGGGGACTCGGCCGATTCAAAGCCTGCCTGTGTGAGCGCGTTGTGCATGTCCTCTGGTGGCAAGGGATGTAGGCGCAACTCGCGGCAACGCGAGCGAATGGTCGGCAGCAATCGAGATGGCTGATGTGAGATCAACAGCATGGTGGTGCGTTCGGGCGGCTCTTCGAGCATCTTCAGAAGCGCGTTGGCGGCGTTCACGTTCATCTCGTCTGCGCTGTCGACAATCACAACACGTCGACCACCGTCCGCTGAGGACATGGTCAGGAAATGAGTGAGACCACGCACGTCATCCACGACAATTTTGTCGCGCAGCTTGCCGGTTTTTTCATTCACCGATCGTGTGATGCTGAACATGCCGGGTTCTGAGCGGGCCAGAAGGCGGTGGGCCACGGGATGGTCCGGAGAAATGTCCAAGCTGGTGTGGGGCACGGGATCGCCAAACAGGCCCGCGCCATCGTCCAGTGGCGTGGCCAACAAAAAACGCGCCATACGCCACGCCAGGGTAGCTTTGCCAACCCCAATGGGGCCGGTGACTAGCCAGCCGTGATGCAAGCGATGCGAGTTTACCGCTGTCAGGAAGTCTTGCTCTGCACCTGCCTGACCAAACAGAACTTCGGTTTCTCGCGGGTGAGGCGCACCGGTGACGCGGTCTGCCTCTGGGGCGGTGTCGTCGCTCAACGCGAGGCCTCAATGTGCTGTTTGACGGTGGCATAGACCGTGTCAGATACGCTTTCGATATCGCCCGCGCCGTCAATCACGCGGAAACGATCAGCGAATTCTTTCGACAAATCAAGGAACCCGCGCCGCATTTGAACCTGTAAAGCCTGACCAAAATCTTCAAAACGCTCCTCGACGGTCTGGCGTGACTTGGCCCGGGACAGGCCGGTGGCCGGGTCCATATCGATCAGGACCGTTAGGTCCGGCTCCCGTCCAATCATCAGGCTGTGTAGCTGGTCTACCAGGCCACGCAGATCTCCTCGGGACAAGCCCTGATACATGCGCGTGCTGTCGGCAAAGCGATCACAGATCACAATTTTGCCCGCCGCGACAGCAGGTAGGATCGTGCGCTCCAAGTGATCACGCCGAGCTGCTGTGAATAAGAGAGTCTCGGTTTCCGCTGACCAGCGGTCCGGATCGCCTTCAAGCACAAGTGCGCGAATTTCTTCAGCCCCCACGGAGCCGCCGGGCTCACGGGTCAACACCACTTCATGGCCATCTGCCCGAAGGCGTTCTGCCAAAAGTCTTGCTTGAGTGGATTTTCCGGAACCGTCGATGCCTTCAAACGTGATGAAGTGTCCGCTCACGATGCACCTGCGAGGTTGAGGCCAAATTGCTGCATCAGAATGCCGGTTGCGGTGCGCAGACGTACGCCAAAGCCGCCTTCGGCCACATCGGTCTCCGCCACCAGTGGGATGCGCATCACCGGCAGATCTTCTGGCATCAAAATAAGCTGGGCGAGGGGTTGGCCTTTGGTAATAGGGGCAGAAATCGGCCCATTGTAGACCACCTCGGCATTGACTTTGTTGCGTGCCAAAACGGGCAACAAAACATCGATGTCGCTTTCGGGTACCAAACCGACCCGCGCAGATTTGCCCATCCAGACATCGGCCTCCGCCACTCTTTCACCTTCCTGCGCCAAAGTGGCTTCGGAAAACTGGCGGAAGGCCCAGTTTACAATCTGTTCAGACACTTCTGCGCGCTCAGCGGCGGTTTGGAGGCCTGAGAAAGCAAATACAACGCGACGGTTGCCTTGTTTAGCTGAGCCAACAAGTCCGTATCCGGCCTCAGAGGTGTGCCCAGTTTTGAGCCCGTCTGCGCCAATGCCAAGTTTTAAAAGGGGATTCCGGTTTTGGGTGTTTTGCGGCGCCCGCCCGTCAAATGCAAATTCACGCTCGGCGAACATCGGATAGAACTCCGGGAAATCGGCGATCAAGCGGTTTGCCAGCAGAACCAAATCCCGCATGCTCATCCGATGGCCCGGGGCAGGCCAGCCATTTGAGTTGGCAAATGTAGAATTGGTCATGCCCATTTGCCGCGCCCGGCGTGTCATCAAACGCGCAAACCCGGCCTCAGTGCCGTCGGGGCTCAGGGTCTCCGCAATCACGGCACAGGCATCATTGCCCGACAGGACAATGATGCCACGTAGCAAGTCTGCAACTGTCACACGATCGGTGGTGTCCAGAAACATGGTTGAGCCGCCGTAGTTCATCGCATGTTGTGATACGGGCAGTGCCTCTGTCATCTGCAAGCGCCCGTCGCGCACCGCTTCAAACGCCATATAAAGCGTCATCAGCTTGGACATTGAGGCAGGCGGAAGCGCGTCGTCCGCGTTTTTGGCCAAAAGCACAGTGCCGGTAGACTGATCCATCACAAAGGCTGCGCGCGCCTTGGTTTCAAAAGCGCTTGCTTGGCTGGTCGCAACCGTCAAGCCAACTGCCGCCACACAGGCGTAAAACATGGATTTGAACATGGCAGAGCCCTCCGTCAGTTGGTCACAGCATAAGCATCAGTAAAGCCAATGCTGTGCACTTTCTTGGTCATGGTCTTCAATTCCGACTTGCTAGAAGCCGGGCCCACAAGAACGCGGTAGAAGGTTTTGTCGCCAGATGTTGTTTTCTTGGTCAAGGCAGGCAGGCCAGCACTCTTCATTTGAGCGGCGGCGCCATTGGCATTGGATTGCACCGAGAAAATCCCGATCTGAACATAGGGTTTGGACAGCGAGGACGATTGCGGTTTGGGCGCAACCTCCGATTGGGCTGTGGGCGCTGGGGCAGGGGCCGCGGCCACTTCTTTGGCCTCTGCGGCAGCAATCGCCGCGGAAGCGGCTGCAATTGGCTCAAGCGGGGTTTCTTCGACAGCTGAGGCTTCTGCCACGTCTGCGGTCGCGTCTGGATCAACCGGCGCTTCTTGTGCCACTTCCTCACGGCGTAGCGCGGTGATGTTCAACTCCACCGGTGCCCCGGCAAGCATGCCCAAGGCATCAGCCGCATCCGAAGACACTTGAACGCGCGGCCCAGGAATATCCCGCTCCCGGCGGAACAGCGCCCCAATCACAAATTTTCCGTTGGCTTGGTTGCGAATGATGACCCGCTCCGGATCTTTCACGTCGGGATGTGCGGCCCAGACACCCCCAAGGGATGGCCTTCCGTCCCAGAGGCCCGCTTCAGATGTAGAAAATACATCCGGGGCCTCTACATCGCGCTCAACAAGTTTTGTGGTCTGGCCAGCGACCGGGACCGCCGCTTCTGTTGGCTCTGATTTTTTGAGTAAATTGAAGTCTTCCCCATCCGTGCAGGCAGTCAGCGCCAATCCACACATGACGAGTACAACCGGCGCCGTGTGGCGCGGAAAATGAAAGCTTGCGCCTGAAAAGAAGGTCATTATGTGCCCTTTGCCTGCTCGATTTCTGTCGCACGAAATGCCGCTGTTGCCTGTCCGGTGATTGGAACAGCAGCGGTCAATTGCGCAGAGTGTAACCCGCGCGCGGATTTAAGGAAAGTCCGGCCTGAACGATGTGACGGAAATCCGCCACTCTTTCTGCTTGAACCATGCTGTGAGTGGCAGTAGGGATAGCGCGTCGGAGAAGTGGCAGAGTGGTCGAATGCACCGGTCTTGAAAACCGACGAGGGTTAACGCCCTCCCAGGGTTCGAATCCCTGCTTCTCCGCCAGCGTACATTTTTGTTCGAATTGAATGGGCCGATTTTATCGGCCTTTTTCATTTGCCTTCATGAGTTTACATGTACTTGAGCTTTATGTTGGATTTCTTTCGATTATGATCGTATCGTTTCCTTGAGTGGTATGAAGTGTGGTATTCTGAATGGCGCTTTCTGGAAAGCTGACAAAGAAGCTGGTCGAGAATCTCGGCGCTGGGCGCCATGGCGATGGCAACGGCTTGTATCTGGTTGTTGACCCCTCAGGTGCGCGGCGATGGATCGTGCGGGTGGTGGTCAAAGGGCAAAAGAACAAGAAAGGTGCGCCGCTTAGGACGGACTTTGGTTTGGGCGGAGCGGATATCGTCACGCTGAACCAGGCGAGAGAACGCGCGCTAGAGTATCGACGCATGGCAAAGCAGGGGTTGAACCCGCGCTTCAATGCACGTCAGGAAGTACCGACTTTTGAAGAGGTGGCGCAACAGGTCCATATTGATCGCATGCCGACGTGGAAGAATGCCAAACATGGCGCGCAGTGGATCAATACTCTGCGCGATTACGCTTTTCCCAAAATTGGCCGCATGCCGGTCGACAGTATTGATCAGCCTGAAGTACTAATGTGCCTGTCACCAATTTGGACAGAAAAGCACGAAACGGCACGGCGCTTGTCTCAGCGTATCAAGATCGTGTTGGATGTGGCCAAATCGAAAGGCTTTCGGTCTGGTGAAAACCCGGTGACGGCGATCAAGGATGCGCAGGTGTTGCCCGAGGTGAAGGCCAAACCAAAACATCACATGGCCATGCGTTGGCAGGATGTTCCGGCTTTCTTTGCAGATCTCAAGACCCGCAACGCGATGTCTGCCAACGCACTGATGTTCACTTGTCTCACCGGATCGCGCACGGGCGAAGTGCTTGGTCTACGCTGGGCAGAATTGGACCTTGAGCAGCGGCTTTGGATCTGTCCTGCTGAGAGAATGAAGACCGGTGAAGAGCACCGTGTTCCGCTGAGTGACGAAATGCTGGCGATCCTGGAGCCGCTCCAGGCGCTGCAGTCGGACATTGTTTTTGAGGGGCAGAAACGCCACCAGCCCCTATCGAACATGTCGATGCTAATGCTTCTGCGCCGCATGAAGGTGGAAGGTGTGACGGTGCATGGCTTCCGCTCCACTTTCCGCGATTGGGCGGCAGAGGTGGCCAATGCGCCGCGCGAAGTGGCGGAGAAGAGCCTGGCGCATACAGTTGGCTCTGATGTGGAGCGGGCCTATGCGCGATCCGATCTTCTGGAAAAGCGCCGTCAGTTGATGTGTGAATGGTCGCAATTCGTCGTGTCAGGAAAAATTGATGGGCAATAGTATGCAAATACCGCTGAATGGACCGGAGTGCGAATTTCTGGGGCTGTTTCGCATGGCGATCAGTGAGGAGACGGACGAAGAACGTTTAAGAGCCATTCAGGTGATACGTCATGAGGTGGTAAGCCTCGGCTTGGAAAACTTTCCGATTGGCAAGTCTTCGAGTAACGAATTTACGCGATGGATCGCTGAAACTGCAAGGGAGCGTTATGATGCAGCGCACGAGTTCGGCGAGATTGCCCAGCGTTACGAGGGAAAAAATGAACGCCACCTCAACATAGCTGAATACATCGGCAAACGTGTCTGGGACAGCATCCAGGACAAAAAGTTCCAAGGTGTGCAGGCACTAGGTGGAATTTTGGAGCAGACCTCGGATTATGCGCGAAAGATGGGCATTCGAGGCGCGAGGGATCAAAGTGTTTTACGTGAGATCTGGGGCAAACACCGCGGTGTTGTACATCTGGGTATGGCTATGGACTTTTGCGAAGATCATCCTGGAACAACTTGGCACGTACTCCAGCTCGCTGAGACGTTTCGCGCGGGCCTCAGCTCCAACTACCCCCAAAATGCCCCGTCCCTCTACGTGGACCCTGATGCGCAATTTTCTTTCCTTTACTTATCAGACCATTAGGGTCCCCGATTTGCAAATCGGGGACTGCCGCGCTCATTAGGCAAGGTTCATTTCATTCGCTGACATTCAAATCAGCTGAAGGAAATCCAATCGTGTCGAATCTATTTGAAGATGACCGTTGCTATGTCTTGGGAGATCCTGAACTCGAGCTTCTGGGGGACCGCGACAAGCTGGCCCAGTGGCGCCATAAGGGAGTGGGACCCGCCTATTACAAGATTGGCCGCAAGGTGATTTATTGCGGCACTGACCTGAACACCTGGCTTACCGCAAACCGCATTGATCCGCTTCAAGGGCGCGCAAAATGACTCTCTTGCCTGCTGGAGCCCTCAAACTCCCGCACGCCGTACTTTGTGTGGTTGGCGGTGCCCGATGAGCCGATCTTTCAAGGGGATCTGGTTAAAGAAGAACCGCGTCTTTTCGACCGAAGACCTGCAGCGTGCCTACGCAGTAAGTGCCAATACGATCTCGAACTGGCGAAAAGCCGGATTGCAACCTTCTGATCGCAAGCGCCCATATGTGTTCCGTGGGGGGCTGGTAATGGCCTTTCAAAAGGCCCGCCAAGAACGACTAAGAACGCGGCTGAATCCAGGCGAGTTCAAATGCACTGGCTGCAAGTCTGCGGTGTTTCCGGACCCAAACAGCCTCACTACAAACCGCGCTGCTAACGGTGCCAACATGGCATTTGGCCAGTGTTCGGAGTGTAAATGCCAAGTCAGAAAGTTCTTTTCTGAGGCCGGTTTGGCGGTGTTTGAACAGTTGCGCAATCCCAATACCACCGTGGACTCGTCACACGAAAGAATTAGGCGACATCCCGGTGGTATTGGGATTAGCGCGGAAACGGATGATCCACGCTGGTGGGGCGTAAATGACCGCGTTGTCTATGACTGGCAGGTTCATGCTGGTCGACTTACGGAGCAGACGGTGGATCAGCATCTATCGGCAATCCGTTACAGGGAGGATGTTTTGCAAGGGAATCCCTTCGATCGGCTCACAATCCGGGATGTAGATCTCGTGCGCAGCGCCTTGAAAGAGGCGATGATGACAAAGGGAGAAGGCCAAAAGTCAAGATCAACTGCCTCACATCAGGCCAGTCAGACCATGGTTTTTTTGGAATGGTTGATCAAACAGGACGGCTACAAACGCCTGCCGGTCGACCTGCCAAGCTATATCCAGCTACCCAAGGCGGCCAATGCAAAGGCGATGCCAAAGGGGGAGAAAGCCTATGCCTCCCTGGAGGAGGCGGAGGAGCTATTGCAGAGAATGCGGAATCTGAGCCTGGCGGACAGAAGGGCCCGGGCGATGGTTGCTATTGCCTACCTTGGAGCGCTGCGCGCGGACATCGTCACCTCATTGAGGCTCGCTCACTTTGATCGAGAGCGACGCCAGATTATTCAGGATTCCAACACCTCGCGCACCAAAAACGGTAAAAGCCTCAGGATCAGCTGGTTCCCGATCGCCGAAGTGTTTGTCACCGCCGTAGTCGATTGGGTTGATCATATGCAGTCCCTGGGGCTGCGGGGGGAGGATGTGCTTTTTCCCAACCTTCCCGAGCTGAAGAGGCGGTCGTATTTGCAGATCCCAGAGCGCAAGCCAATTGAGCCGATGGCCTCCAAAGACGCTGTGGCAAAAGCCTTCGCCCTCGCCTGTCACGACACAGAGGTTAAGTATAGCCCGCACACGGTGAAAGATACTCTCGCTGCAGAGCGCGACCGTCGCCCGCTAACGCAGCAACAGCGTAAGGCTTGGTCCGAAAACATGGGGCACGAAAGCGAAAAAATCACCGAGACCCTTTATGGAAAACTCCCCGAGGCGGCGCGCTTTGCCCTGTTTGAAGACATTGGGCAGGGCAAGGAGGAGGTGGAGACCGCACCGCGCAATCTAACCGACGCACAGAAGCTTGCGTTGATGAACGAGGTGCTGGCGAAGGTTGGCTTGGGATGAGATGTGTGGTTTTGGACATGGGCTAGATAGCCGATGGTCAGCTTACAGTCGCGCCGGCGGACGACGCTGTGCTTGCTTCCGGGAGCGGATCTACGCGGGATCGTGAGCTCTGCAAATTCTGGTTCCAGCCCAATGCGGAAGTTGCCTGTTTGCTCAAGAATTGAAATGCAGCCACTCGACCTGATCAAGCGGCCACTTCTTGTCACGAATGAGCGTCTACATCAGATCGACAATGCGAAGACCCCACCACATACGAGTGATATGGCGACTGCTGGTCCTCTTAGATCGATTGGCAAGAAAAAGAACAGTCGCGACAAATGACCCATTACGGCAAAAGGAGCCACAGCGCGCCAGACATCACGTTCAATTTTACGTCCCCCGACCCGCACCACACCGGGAAGATAACCAATCGCTTTTAACAGTGGGCGAACAAGCTTGCGGCTCTTTCCGCGCTTAGGGCGCTTCCCGCTTGCCGCGGCTGTCAGGGCTGGAGCAAGGCTTGCCGTGTCATTGGCCCAATGTGCGCGAAATAGTATTGTTCCGTCTGATGTCAGAATATACCCGGAATTGGGCTTTGGACCCATGGCGCGGTGGAAACTGCCATCCAGATCGTCGAGAGCTGTTTCAAAATGCGGCCCCATGAATTCACCAAGTTGATTGGCGTGTTTGCGTTTGTCAGCCTGAGTTTTTGGTTGGCGGATAAGGTCGCCGGGATGCGCCTCTCGGGTGTTTACCAGAACAAAGCGGACCTTTTCGCCGAAGCGTGCATAAAGCTTCTCTAGTGGTTTTCGTGCAGAGACCGTCACCGGGCATGTGCGTGAACCAAAGACCAAAAATACCGGCCTGTCGCCCAGCTCCTCGCTGCGCAACCGCCCGCCCGCAACAAGTTCCAGGTCAAATTTGGGCACTTTGTCACCAGGAGCAGGGTCGCTTTTCCGAAAATAAAGATCTTCAATGATCAGGCCTGTGGTGAACGTATCATAGGTGTAAGTCTCGCGTGACGTTCCTGAATAGGCGGGTTCCTGAGAGATGTCTGACATATGATTACCCTTGTGCTTCGGTGTCTTTGGGGTGCGCGGTCCACAAATTTTCGGAGCCGAACTGCGGATTGGGAGGTGTACTGGCAAGGCGGTTTGTAAAATTCGTCATGATCTTTGCGGCAATTCCAACAATGATCTCAAGCGTCTGACGCTGATCAAATCCGGCATCCATGAAGGCTTGTACATCTGCGTCAGAGACCGCGCCGCGCTTATCGACCATCGCATGTGTAAAATCAGCCAAGGCGTCCAGCCGTTTATCGCCAGTCGGAACACCCGCTCGCAGGGCGTTTCGTAGATCATTGGGCAGCTTACTTGCTTGAGCGCGCCAGCTATGCGCCGACATGCAGAAATCACAGTTGTGATAGCGGCTGACGGTCATCAAAACGACCAATCGTTCCGTAGGCGCAAGACTTGTCGTTTCAAACGCAGCATCCACCAATCGATATGTTTCTAGCAGGACGGGCGCTTCGGCCTGCTTGGCATACATGGTGGGAATGAAGCCCAGGCGCTTTTGTGTTTGCTCTAGGATCACGCGCGCCTTCTGTGGTGCGGTTTCAGGAGTATGTAGTGGAAAGTTAGGCAATTTTGACCTCCTCTGGTTTGGTCTTGCATAGTCTTTTCGAGCCGGCATCGCGGACGGCTGATTTTCTCATGAAAAATCAAACTGGCCCGGTCACCGGATCGCTCGTGCTTGACAAGTGGGTGTCATTTTTGGACATTCAATCGCCAAATATACGAGTCGATTGTGCAAAAATATTCACATTGGCAACGGAGACAAAAATGATGAAGCCCGGTGATCTCTTGATACTTGAGGAACTTGCGCGCCACGGCACATTCTCGGGTACGGCGCAGGCACTTGACGTGTCCCACACCACGGTGGCGCGCAAAGTTCGCGAGATGGAGACTCATTTTGGTGCGCGGCTAATGGAACGTGTGGCGGATCGGGTTGTGATGACGATTGAAGGTGAGGCAGCCGTTGCGTCCGCCATTACGATCCGAGAAGAGCTGCGCAACCTTGATCGCCGGATCGAAGGGCGTGATGCGGCGCTGTTTGGTCATATCACTCTGACAACCGTCGACATTCTTGCCGTTCATTACATGGATAGACTGACAAAATTTAGCGAGCAGCACCCCGAAATCGACCTGACCGTGAATGCTGAAACGGCGGTTCGTAGCCTGTCACGTCGTGAAGCCGAAGTTGCGCTTCGACTGACCAACGAGCCTGAGCCATATCTTTTTGGTAAACGTATCGGCCGGTTTGATTTTTGCCACTACACCGCCAGTGGCAATACATCTTCGGCCTCGGACCGGAACATCTCATGGCTGGAGTATTCAGGTCAAAATTGCGCAAATCGCGCGTCTGACTGGATGAAGGCGCGGCTTCCGGGCATTGAACCAAGTGCCTATTTCAGCAGCCCATTGATCATGATGCATGCCATCATCGCGGGCCTGGGCGACGGGTTGTTGCCCAGACAGGTCGCCGAAGGTAATGCGGAGTTATTGGCAATTGACAATGAGATTGCCTTTTCTCTGGATGTCTGGCTGCTTGCGCCAAAGGAGCTACGCCAAACAGCTCGGGTGCGCGCCTTGTTCTCCGTCCTGAATTTTTAGCGATAAGTCCCAGAACACTCCGTCACATCCGACTACCTTGAACTTCTGATCTTGTGGCATTGGAAGCACAAGTTTGGATGTATCGCGCGACAGCGCTGTGCCAGCTCGGAATGACTGGATTGGAGGCAATAATCAAACTTTGCAAAGCCCGCTTTCTGCGCATTGCTGCCATCGGCACAACTCGTTGACGTATGCTAGCCGCCGGCTGGAGCAGGCCTTGGCGTCTGGAGATCGGCTCCCAGCCCAAAGCGGACGTGATCCGCTCTGACGACGCCCGCAGTCCATTCCTTCAGGTCGGGCGGGGAAGCGGTCATTCGGTGCGTTTCTTATGGACGTTAGCTTAGGGCCTTAAGCACCTTTCACTATACAGGTTAAAGAAAGGAGCTACGGCCTTCTCTCGATACTTCAAGTCAAAAAGAATTTGCCTCCAAATTTTGGTATACCAAATTCCAAATACCGTGTAGAACGGCTTTGTGAGATTGCGAATCGGCCATGAGGAGGTCCGATTGCAAACCCTTAGGAGGATCAAACTAATGAAGAAGTTTCTTGCCACTGTTTCGTTCGCCACCATGGCTCTGGCCGGTGCAATTGCGAGCGCGGACGAATACCCGTCCAAAACCATTGAAGTGGTAACTCATGCCGGTAACGGCGGTGGTACAGACGTGACCACGCGCATGATGATGCTGCGTGCCCGGCGCGAGCTGAAGGCCGACATGGTTGTTGTGAACAAAAAAGGCGGCGGCGGCGCAGTCGCGATGGACCACTATTTGACTGTTCCAGCAGATGGCTATTCCATCCTGACCTTCACCATTGGCCATGCGGCAACCGTTGCCAAAGGCAAAACCAAAATGACTTTGGAAGACATCCGCCCCATTGCGCGCGGCACGGATGATCCACAGATCTTGATGGTAAAATGTGGTGCGTATGCCGACGCGGATGCGTTTGTTGCTGCGCAAAAAGAGGCGCCAATTAGCTACGGTACCACCCACCTAGGCAACATTGACGATGTGTCCGCGTTTATGTTCACCAAAAAGGGTGGCATGCAGACCCCAAAAATCGTCCCGTTTGACGGCGGTGGTGAACTGGCAACCCAGCTGGTCGCAGGCGCCGTGGATGCGGCCGTTCTGAACCTCGCAGAAGCGGGCTCCCAGATTGACGCTGGCGACGTCTGCCCAATCGTGGTGCTTGCAAACGAGCGCATGGCTGGTCTTCCAGATGTAAAAACAGCCAAGGAAATGGGTATCGATGTCAGCTTCTCTACCGTACGTGGCTTTGTCGTGCACAAAGACACGTCTGACGAGATTGCCGAGAAAATCGAGGCGTCTCTGATGAAATCCATGCAGCACGGCGTTTATCAGGGCTTCCTGGAATCAGTGGGTCTGGACAGCACCTCCGTTGTTGGCTCCGAGGAATGGGGCAACCAGATCTCCACTATGGTCACCGATATGGAATCCGCTCTGAAAGAGCTGGGCTTCATCGAGTAATTTGACCAACTGGCGTGGCGGCTCTCTCCCAATTGGCGCCGCGCCTCCCCTCTCTTTTCGCAAGGGCTCCCCAATGCACTCCGAAGAGCATTCTTCCTCCCCGCCGGCCCGCCGGCATATTTCCAACGTTGCGGTGCCGCTTGGCATTGTGGCGTTCTGTGTCTGGGCTTTTTGGCTGTCGACACAGTTTGACCGCGTTCCCCCAATCCTAAAACGCGGCATGCAGCCATCCGACTTTCCACAGCTTGTCATTGGTTTGATCATCATGCTCGCTGTCTGGCTAATGTTCCGCGACAAGAGCGATGCACCGACACGTCTCAGCAAAATGGCGCAGATGACCATGGGGCTGCTGATTGGCTTTCTGCTTATTGCGGAAGTCGATCTGTTTTTGGGTCTCAGCCTGTTCTCAGCGTCCCTAGCCGCCCTTTGGGGCGAACGCCGTGTCTGGGCCATCATGCTCGTTGGCCTGATTTCCCCCATTGCCGTCTTCTTCCTGTTTGACGGCATTTTCGAGGTCCGCTTCCCGCGCGGACTGCTCACCAACTTCTGGTACGGATAACCACAATGGACGCAGCTCTTAACGGCCTTATGGCCTTGGCGGATCCGCATCTGATGGTGCTGATTTTTGCCGCCACCTTGGGCGGTGTTTTGGTTGGTGCTTTGCCCGGCCTCAACGCCACCACCGGTGTCGCCTTGCTCCTGCCTTTCACCATCACGATGGATCCGGTTCCGGCCATCGCGATACTGACAACTATCTACTGCGCCGCCACATTTGCGGGCGCGATTACCGCCATTCTGATCAACACGCCCGGAACCTCCGCCAGCGCCACAACCTGCCTTGATGGCTACCCGTTGGCGCAGCGAGGCGAGGCAGGCCGCGCGCTGGGGATGGCCGCGGTCTCCTCAACCATCGGCGGGATCATTTCTGTCGTTTGTTTGATGGCTGCCGCACCGCTGATGGCGCGTGCCGCTTACAACTTTGCGCCGCCGGAATACTTCGCGCTCACCGTCTTTGGCCTCTCCATGCTGGCCACAATTGGCGATGGCTCACCCGTCAAAAACATCCTGTCCGGGGCTTTCGGCGTGTTACTGGCCACGGTGGGCATCGACCTACTGACCTCCATCGAGCGCTTTACCTTTGGTATGAACGAGCTCAGCGAAGGCATTCCTTTCGTGCCAGTAATGATTGGTGTCTTTGGGATTAGCGAGCTGCTGGTTCAAGCCGACAATCTGCATGAAGAGCGCAAGCAGGTGATCATGAAGAAGATCAAGCTGCCTTCGCGTGAAGATTACAAACGCGTCTGGAAAACCATCCTACGGTCGTCCGGTATTGGCACCTTCATTGGCATTCTGCCGGCCGAGGGCGCCACTGTGGCCTCCATGATTGGCTACAACGAGGCCAAGCGTTGGTCCAAAAAGCCCGAAGAGTTTGGCAATGGCTCACTCGAAGGCATTGCCGGGTCTGAGGCCGCCAACAACTCTGCCACCGGCGGGGCCATGGTACCCACCTTGGCGCTTGGTATTCCAGGCAGCCCAACTGCGGCGGTGATCCTGGCTGGTCTAATGGTGCACGGACTGCGCCCCGGTCCAACCATGTTCACGGAACAGGCAGACTTCGCCTTTGCGATCTTCTGGTCAATGATGTTTGTGAACATCCTGTTCTTCTTCATCGGACTGTGGGGCGCAAAGATCTTTGCCCGTGTCACCCTGATCCCAATTCAGATCCTGTGGCCTATTGTCTTCATCTTCTCGATTGTGGGTGCCTATGCGCTAGAGCAATCCATGATGGATGTTTGGATCGCCATTGGCGCCGGTATTGTTGGCTTCTTCATGCGGCGGCACGGGTTCTCTGTTGTGCCTATGGCCATTGGCCTGATCCTAGGCGGCATGCTGGAAACACGCCTTGGTCAATCCATGGTGATGCTGGACGAAAAATGGTGGCTGATGGCCACTCGCCCACTGTCCCTCTTCTTTTTTGTTCTCACCATTCTGGCCCTGTTTGGTCCCATGGTTTGGGGACGCATTTTCAAACAACGCTCGCCCCTTAAGTCGACCGGAGAATAACAATGACCAAAATAAAATCCGTCCGTACCCGTGTTTGGAACTGGAAAGGCAAAACCGTTCCCCCAACCGGCAACTTTTGTACCAATGCCAGCGATGTCCTCTGGGACAAAGGCGATGCGATGGCATCTTTCCGATTTCACCAATGGTTGACCTGTGAAATTGAGACCGAGGATGGCACCATCGGCATTGGCAACGCGGCATTGGCACCCACCGTGGTCAAAAAAGCCATCGATGACTGGTTTGCCCCAATGGTCATTGGCGAAGACCCGTTTGATTACGCTTACCTTTGGGAAAAGATGTACCGCCGTTCCCACGCCTGGGGCCGCAAAGGAATTGGCATGACCGCAATCTCTGCGGTTGATCTCGCGATCTGGGATCTGATGGGCAAACTTGCGGGCAAACCAGTGTTTAAACTGCTCGGTGGTCGCACCAAGGAAAAAATCCCGGTCTACTACTCCAAACTGTATTCCGGCCCAATTGAGGCCATGCAGGCCGAAGCCGAAGAGGCAAAGAAGAGCAACTACCAAGGGTACAAAATGCGCTTTGGCTGGGGGCCGAAAGACGGCATGTCGGGCATGCGCGAAAACCTGAAGCGGGTCGAAGCAGTGCGTGAGGTTGTTGGCTATGACGCGGACCTAATGCTGGAGTGTTATCAGGGTTGGAACCTCGATTACACCAAACGCATGCTGCCCAAGCTGGCTAAATATGAACCGCGCTGGCTCGAAGAGCCGGTGATTGCTGACGATGTTGAGGGCTACCGCGAACTCAACGCCATGAACATTGTCCCGATTTCAGGCGGCGAACATGAGTTCTCGGTGATCGGCTGCAAAGATCTTATCGAAAAGAAAGCTGTGAGCGTGCTGCAGTATGACACCAACCGCGTGGGTGGCATCACGGCGGCACAGAAGATCAACGCCGTCGCCGAGGCCTTCCAAGTACCGGTGATCCCGCACGCTGGGCAAATGCACAACTATCACCTGACTATGGCCAACGCCAATTGCATGATCAGTGAATATTTCCCGGTATTTGACGTAGAGGTGGGCAACGAGCTGTTCTACTACATCTTTGACGGTGATCCGGACGCGGTTGACGGCTACCTGGATCTGGATGACAACAAACCGGGACTGGGGATCGAAATCTCGGACAAATACTTGGATCAGTTCGAGGTGGTGGAATGAGCAGCATGTACAAAGGCATCTGGCCCGTTGCTCCCACGCCATTCAATCCCGACGGCACGCTTGATCCGGAAGGTATGAAGCGGGTGCTGGACTGCCTGATTGATCAAGGAGCGGACGGCATCTGTGTGCTTGCCAACTTCTCTGAGCAGTTCTTGATCTCTGATGCGGAGCGCGAAACGTTGGCGCGCCTGTCTGTCGAACATGTCGCGGGGCGGGTGCCGGTGATTGTCACCATCAGCCACTACGCCACCCAGATTGCCGTTGAACGGGCGCAATTTGCCAAAGACCTCGGTGCGGATGTTGTGATGATGATGCCGCCCTATCACGGCGCGTTACTCAAAGGCACGCCGGAGCAAAGCTTTGAACAATTTGCCGCCGTTGGCGAGGTGGGCATTCCTATCATGGTTCAGGACGCCCCCCTTTCTGGTGTCGATCTCCCGGTATCGTTGCTGGTGCGCATGGCGAAAGAGATTGAGGCCGTGAAGCTGTTCAAAATCGAATGCCCTCGCGCCGCCAACAAAATCCGCGCTTTGATCGAAGAGGGCGGCGACGCCGTTGAAGCACCATTTGATGGCGAAGAGGCGATCACACTTTTGGCCGATCTGGATGCGGGCGCGACTGGCAGCATGACTTCGGGCATGATCGTGGATCAGATCAAACCGGTTCTGATGCATCACTACGCAGGACGCATTGACGAGGCAACGGCCGCTTATGGCCGTGTGGCCATGGCCATCAACCATGAAAATCGCCAATGTGGCTGGCAATCGTGTAAAGCGGCCATGGTGGAAGGTGGGGTCATCAAATCCGAATTCTGTCGCCATCCTATCCCCCCGCTGCATCCGGCCATCCGGTCACGGCTGATTGACCTGTTAAAACCGCTGGACCCGATGGTCCTGAAATGGGGGAAATGACATGAGCAGTGATTGGCTAGAAGCTCTCAAGCAACAAGGTGGCGTCCGTCCGCGCAAAACACTGGCCGAAGAAGCCGCTGACAATCTCCGTGAGCTGATTTTGCTTGGAAAATTGGCACCGGGCACGGCTATTCCGGAGCGGGATCTGGCCGAAGGCCTTGGTGTGTCGCGCACCCCGTTGCGCGAGGCACTCCGCCTTTTGGAAGTAGAGGGGCTGATAGAGTATTCGGCCACGCGCCGCCCACACGTAGCGGATCCGTCGTTGCACGAGCTGACCCAGTACATATCCGTATTGGGCGCGCTAGAAGCCTTGGCTGGTGAAACGGCTTGCCGCGAAGCCACCATGGCGGAGATTGCAGATATAGTTCGTCTTGGAGCGCAGATGGTGGAGGGATCAGACCACTTGCCTCCTCTGGAGTTCTTCAAACTCGATATGCAGTTCCACGCGGCGATTGTTGAGGCAAGCCGGAACGAACCTCTGATTGAAACACACAGGCAATACAATGCCCGCCTGTGGCGCGCCCGGTTCTTGTCGTCCCAACAAGCGGACCGTCGCGACAACACTATGGCACAACACGCTGACATTACAGAAGCGCTGCAAACGCGTGATGCCAACGCCACCCGCCGTGCCTTGCGCGACCACCTGAAAAGTACAATCGAGAACATCGCCCGCATCCGCAGTGAAGATGCTGGCGCAGCCTCCGAGGATTAAACATGAAACCAAAAATTGGCATTATCCCCGGTGACCCGAGCGGCATCGGCCCTGAACTCATTGCCCGCCTTCTGACGTCTGAGGGCGTGGCGGAGGTGGCAGACATCCTGCTGATTGGCGACCGTCACGTGTTTGAGGCCGGCCAGACAGTCGCGGACTGCAGCTTTGACGTGGTGCCTGTTTCAGATACGGCGTCTTGGACGAACACGGACTGCGGCTTTGCGCTTTATGAAATGGATACGATCCAACCTGAGGCCGTCAAAACCGCCGAAGTCACCGAGGCGGGTGGGGCTTCTGTCTTGTCTACTTTGGATCAGGCGCTGGCCTTTGCGCAGGATGGCACCATCGACGCGATTGTCTTTGCTCCGTTTAACAAAGCCTCAATGCATTTGGCCGGATTGGGCCATGATGACGAGCTGCACTACATAGCTGAAAAGTTGGGCGTGACGGGATACATTTCCGAACTCAACACGCTGGACGGAATGTGGACCAGTCGCGTCACCAGTCACATAGCGCTGCGAGACGTGGCCGATACCATCAGTGAAGAGCGAGTGAGCCAGGCGGTGCATTTGATCCACAATGTACTGCGCCGCTCCGGCGTGGCACGCCCTCGCATTTCGGTGGCTGCGATCAACCCGCATGCCGGGGATGGTGGCAACTTTGGCACCGAGGAAATCGACATTCTGGAACCCACTGTGCGCAAACTGGCCGAAGGCCAGATGTCGGTGGACGGCCCGTGGCCCTCCGATACGGTGTTCCTGAAAGCTGTGGCCAAAGAAATCGACGCCGTGGTCACCATGTATCACGATCAGGGGCAAATTGCCCTGAAGCTGCTGGGGTTTGATCGGGGCGTCACCGTGCAAGGCGGCCTGCCCATTCCAGTGTCGACACCTGCCCACGGCACCGCCTTTGACATCGCTGGGCAGGGGCGCGCCGATGTTGGCGCCACCCGTGCCGCCTTTGATATTGCCTGTGACATGGTCACCCATTGGGACAACGAAACATGAGCTTTACACCGCACGGAAAACACCTGATTGCCGGTCAGTGGACTGACGGAGACAGCCACTTTGCCTCTGAGCCCGCCCACGGCCCGGCCCACCGCTTTGCGGTTGGCAGCCCAGTCGATGTAGAAGCCGCCGTTCAAGCTGCCGAGGAGGCGTTCTGGTCGTTTGGCTATTCGTCGCGCCAAGCGCGCGCGGATTTCCTCAACGCCATTGCGGACGAAATTGAAGCGCGTGCCGACGCAATCACTCAAATCGGCACGCAGGAAACCAGCCTGCCAGAGGCGCGTCTTCAAGGCGAACGCGGTCGCACTACGGGCCAACTGCGTTTATTTGCATCCCATATTTTGGCCGGAGACTATCTTGACCGCCGCCAGGACGCGGCTCTGCCGCATCGCGCGCCCCTGCCGCGTCCCGATCTGAAAATGATCCAGCGCCCGATTGGGCCTGTGGCCGTGTTTGGCGCGTCAAACTTCCCGCTGGCGTTCTCCACTGCCGGTGGCGACACGGCTGCTGCGCTGGCCACAGGTTGCCCGGTAGTGGTGAAAGGCCACTCAGCTCACCCCGGCACCGGCGAAATCATTGCCGAGGCCATTTTTGCTGCAATCAAAACCTGCAATATGCATCCGGGTGTTTTTAGCCTGATCCAAGGCGGCAATCGCGCCGTGGGCGCAGCCCTGGTGCAGCACCCGCTGATCAAAGCTGTCGGCTTCACCGGGTCCCTGGCGGGGGGGCGCGCGCTATTTGACCTCTGTGCCCAGCGACCAGAGCCGATCCCCTTTTTTGGCGAGCTTGGGTCCGTCAATCCGATGTTTGTCCTGCCTGCCGCCGCAGCCGCACGAGGGGCCGAAATTGGCACAGGCTGGGCTGGATCGTTGACCATGGGGGTAGGGCAGTTTTGCACCAACCCGGGCATCGTTGTGATCCTGAAAGATCAGGCCGACGCCGTTGTTGTGGCAACAACCGCCGCGCTGGGTGAGGTCGGGGCGCAAACCATGCTGACCGATGACATCGCCGCCGCTTATCGGGACGGCCAAGCCCGTATCGCATCCTATGAGGGTGTGCAGGAGGTGCTGAGCACCAGCCATGCCCAACGCGACGCCTCCCCATTCCTCTATCAGACCACAGCAGACACGTGGCTGGCCAATGAGTCCCTGGGCGAAGAGGTCTTTGGCCCGCTTGGCTTGGTGGTGGTAGCAGACGATCTGGAACAGATGGTTGCCGTGGCGCGGTCTCTGCAAGGCCAACTCACCTGCACCTTGTTCATGGATGACGCGGACACTGCCGCCGCCCAAAGGCTGCTGCCAGCGTTGGAGCGCAAAGCAGGCCGTATTCTGACCAACGGATATCCAACTGGCGTAGAGGTTAGTGACACCATGGTGCACGGCGGCCCATACCCGGCATCCACCAATTTTGGGGCCACCTCGGTGGGTACACTGGCAATCCGGCGTTTCCTGCGTCCGGTGTGTTACCAGAACCTGCCAGATAATCTCTTGCCAGAAGCGTTTTGATCTTGGGTGGGCCTTCTTACGAAGGTGGAAAGGCTCACTCGCTATTGTTGCGACTACTTTGAGTGAAGGGTCATACATCTTAGCCCACAGTCCCGAATTTGCGTGAGCGACGGCACAATGTCTGCTTTGGACCGTCGATAGCTATACGGACGGCCAAGAGATCCAACTTTGGTCAAAGATTAAGTGTTGCGTCCACCTGTTGAGCCCACCGCGCATTGCCGCCATATGACTTTGGCGCAGCAACGTTCAATCGGGTTCTTCCAGACCGCAGAGGCGGTGCCGCAATTCGATGATAATGTGCCTGGTCAACGCCGGGTTGTCGTTGTGGGAGGGAGAGGTGGATAGGAGGATCAGTTATGGAAACACCAAACTTACCTGCCATTCGGGCGCTACGCCCTGCCTGGAACAAGGGACGGATCGTCGGTCAGAAGCGACCACTCAAGCCCAAACACGTCTGGGCAATCAGGGTTCGATTAGAATTGGCTGAGAGCCATCGCGACTTAGCGCTCTTTAATTTGGCCATCGACAGCAAGTTACGCGGCTGCGATCTGGTCAAAATGAAGGTCGTCGATGTAATGGCGTCAGGTCAAATCAAGGAACGCGCTTCGATTCTGCAAAGCAAGACGCAAAAACCTGTCCGCTTCGAAATCTCCGAAGGCACCCGCGCCTCACTCGAAAAGTGGATGCAAGACCCGCTGATGGTTGGATCCGCACACCTCTGGCCTGGCCGGTTTCACGAACGCCTTCATATCTCCACCCGCCAATATGCGCGGATCGTCCGTGACTGGGTGACGTCGATTGGCCTTGAGGCAAGCGCATACCGCACGCATTCGATGCGAAGGACCAAGGTAACGCAAATCTACAAAAAGACGGGCAACCTTCGCGCAGTGCAGCTGCTGTTGGGCCATACGAAGATGGACAGCACTGTTCGATACCTCGGCGCCGAGCTTGAGGATGACCTTGCGATTGCAGAGGCCATAGAAATCTAAGGAATCTGGGCCGTCTTCACTGACGGCCCAAATCGGACTTTTGCCAACTGAGACAATGCTGCGATGCAGCTTTCTCACAGCGGTCATTCGACATAACTGCTGCCTTTTGGTACGCTCAAAATCATGTGCGCGTAGTGGGCAATTTGTAAAAAGTCCAATTGGGTGGAAACGCTGCGTCCTTTTGCCAGCGCCTATACGGTTGCCGTATTTCATGGCAGCCTTTGAATGGTATGCGGTCTTCAGCCGGCGGTGAAACAGCAATGTTTACAGCTTGGTTTTGAACAAAACCCGGCTTGAAGTCGAACGGTCTGGAATGATCGCCTCTCTTGTCTAGCCGACTTGCCACCCGGGGAACGCGGGAGCGTCTCGAGCCATAAACTCAGCAAACCGCTTTTCCCTCTCTATCGAAGAAATGAATTCGTTCTGTCGGGAACTTCAAACCAACCCTGTCGCCCGACTTCAAAGTGGTTTCGCCAGAAACGCGGGCTGTTAATTTCCCCAACTGGCCACAGTCCAAGATGACAAAACAGTCAGCGCCCAGATATTCGACCACATCAATCACACTGTCCAGCGCGCCTTCTCCAACAGCCACCAGTTCCATATGCTCAGGGCGAATGCCAAGTTGGATGGCTACGCTTGCCCTTTGATAGTCGCCGCCACGCCCGCCAGGGAGGCTATACGAAGTTCCCTCTGTGCTGCATGGAATGACATTCATCTTTGGTGAGCCGATAAACTGCGCCACAAAAAGATTAGCCGGACGTTCATACAATTCCCTGGGCGAACCAACTTGCGCGATTTTTCCAAACTCTAGGACCACGATCTTGTCCGCAAGCGTCATGGCTTCGACCTGATCGTGCGTCACATAGATCATTGTCGACCCAAGTGATTGATGAAGCTTGGCAATTTCGTAGCGCATCTCTACACGGAGAGCCGCATCCAAATTCGACAATGGCTCATCAAACAGGAAGGCCGTTGGGTCGCGCACAATCGACCGCCCGATCGCAACCCTCTGGCGTTGCCCTCCAGAAAGGTCCTTGGGGCGTCGGTCGAGGTATTGCTCCAGCTTCAGCACACTGGCTGCGTGATTGACCTTTTCGTCAATCTCAGACTTGGGTGCCCCGGCGGTTTTTAGCGAGAACCCCATGTTGTCGCGTACGCTCATATGCGGATACAGCGCATAGCTTTGGAACACCATTGTCAGGCCGCGTTTTGCCGGTGGCTCTGCGGTCACATCGCGACCATCGATCCTAATGGCTCCGCGTGAGGTCTCCTCGAGGCCGCCGATCATCCGCAGCAGTGTGGATTTTCCGCATCCAGACGGGCCGACAAAAATGACAAATTCGCCGTCCTCAATGTCAAGATCGATGCCTTTGATGACTTGGACATCGCCAAACCATTTTTCGACGGCTTCAAGTTTGATCGACCCCATTAGGACGCTCCTTTTGGTCGTGATGGCGATGCCCAGCCCAGCCATACAGCCGCAGTCCAGGTGAATGTGCCCCCACCTGCGGCGTCTCCTGAAATGGGATCGAAATATTCGGCAAAGCCGTGTTCACGGATCAAGTCAGCCGTTGATGTGCGCAGGTTTTCTGCTCTTTCAACAAGGCCGCAGTCTTGTAAGCCAATTCCAATGAGCGCATTCATGATGCCCCATGTTGGCCCCCTCCAATACCGTTTGGGATCAAACCGGTCAGAGCTAGGGTCATGACTGGGAACGGGAAAGGTGCAGACCGACGTGATGCGATCGTATTGAGCTTCCATGGCGGAGTTCTGGATTCCTGCATACCAACATAGAAAGGAGGCGTTAGAAACACAGTTGGACCATTGTCCTGAGCGGACATCCCGTGCATCGTAGCTGTCGAGATCGGCGTTCCAGAGCGTCTCAGCACCAGCCTCCAAAACCTCGATGGCGGCTTCGATTTCGCTCACGTCCTCATTCAAGATCCGGCCCAGCGCCGCTAGATCACGTTGAGCGCGTAAAAGGGTGAATGTCATTGTCGGGTCGGCCACGCGGAAGGGATTTTGCTCCAGCAAGGCGGCCTCATCCCAGTTTAAGCGACGACCCAGTCGCACCAGCCAGACATATCTGTCGTAGTCGTACTTTGTGGGTCGCATCTCGGGATCAACATGCGAGGTGTCGCGACGTGTGTAGTCCCCAACATCTTTGGGGTCGATGCCCGCCATCGCCCCATCCCAATCTGGCGTGTTATCTCGCCCCGCTTCCCAAGGATGCGTGATACAGACAGCCCCCTGATCCAGGCGCCATTCCATAAACCACCGGTGCCACGCCAACATCTTAGGAAAAAGTCGAGCCACCACTGGCAGGCTAGCCTTTGGATCAAGATCATAAATCCGCCGCGCGAAGCTCGCGGCGACAGGTGGCTGGCTGATGCCAGATGAGGCCACGGGCCCTATGCCGCCCCATACCTCAGGTCCCGGAAAGTATCCTGGGTCAGGGCGATGAAACAAGATGTGCGGCACCATGCCATTGTCCCACTGACCTGAGAACAAAGTCTCAATTTCATCCCAGCCTCTTTCGACATCGAAGGTGGCAAATCCCCAGGCGGCAAAGGCGCTGTCCCAGTTCCATTGATAGGGGTATAATCCGGCCGTCGGCACAGTATATCCACCGCGATCGTTGCCGCGCAAAATCGCGCGCGCTTGTTCATCCATATCTGGCATAGCTTGCGCGTTCATCCTTTCACGCTCCCTGCAGTAAGACCTTTGGTCATGAATTTCTCCAACCCGAGGAACAGAACCATGACCGGCACGGTCGCTATGACCGCCCCTGCCATCAGATGTTCGCGGGGAATTTCTGAGCTGTTAAGCATGGCGACGCCACGCGTGAGTGTGAATTTCGAAGGATCGTCCAACAGCATGAAGGCCAAAAGAAACTCGTTCCAGGCAATCATGAAGACATACAGGCTCACCGATGCCAGCGCGGGCAGAGCCAAAGGCAGTGTGATTTTCCAGATGACCTGCAGGCGGTTCAAACCGTCCATAAGACCCGCTTCTTCCACCTCCGGCGGCAGTCCGCGAAAATAGCCCTGCAACATGTAGAGCGCCACGGGGATCGTAGTGACTGGGTAGATCAGAATGATGCCGATCACCGTGTTGCGCAGGCCAGTGACCGAAAACGCTATGTAGATTGGCAACGCCAAAACGATCATTGGCACCATGTAGATCAAGAGAATCGAGCGCGAAAAGGCCTTTTGACCGCGAAAATTCAAGCGCGCGACGGCATAGGCCCCTGGAATGGAGAACGCCAGCGTTATCAGAACGGTTAGCACCGAGACATAGAAACTGGTCCACATATAGGTGCCAAAATTGAAGTCTCGGAACAGCTCATAGTAGCTGCGAAACAGCGCCGCCCCTTTGTCGAGATCCAGCGAGAAATCCAGCGGGTTTTGCAACAGATCAGATTGCGACTTCAGCGAGGTCATCACCATCACATAGAACGGGATCAACACGATTGCGGTGAAGAAAATATAGCCAAACCCTGTCAGGAAACGGATCCAGGCCTCCTCCATTTCATGCCGTGACAAACTTCCAAATGGCATGCCAGCCATAATCGCGACCATCGACCAACCCATCACAAGTGCCAGAAAGATTGCGACAATGCCGTGAGATGTTGCTGTACTCTGCATCACAATTGGGCCGAAACCGGTGAGGGATAGTGCAAAAACCAAAGCTGAGATTATGGCAATCTTTGTGATTTTACCTTGGGGCACCGCCGCGACCCAACCTGCCAGGGCACCCAAAACCAGAGAAGCCACCAATGCTGGCCTGAACGCGTCGCCGGTGGCGAAAGACATTGTGACCGAAATGGTGGTGGCGAGGACAAAGAGCCAGATGGCACCGATGACCGGACCACTCACATATCCATACCGTAAGAGGTTCATAGCCCTTCCTCCCGGCTGATAAATTTGAAGAAGAAAACACTGAACACCAACAAGCAGCCAAAGATAACAACCGCCACTGCAGCACCGGCACCGATGTTTGAGACCGCAAAAGCTTGCTCATAAACGTTCACCGTCAATGTGCGCGTTCCTGCGTTGCCGCCGGTCAACAGGAAGATGTCGTCAAACTTGTTGAACGTCCAAATGAAGCGCAACAGGAACAGAACTGACAGAATGCCCAACAACATCGGCAAACTCAGGTACCAGAACTTCTGGAACGGCGAGGCCCCATCCATATCTGCGGCCTCATACATGTCAGTGTCGATCGATTGCATGCGCGCAAGAATGAACAGAAAACTGAGAGGGAAATAACGCCAAATCTCGAACACTGTGACCATAATGAGTGCCAGGGGCTTCTGCCCAAAAAAATTGATAGCCTCACTGGTCACACCCATCTGCAATAGCAGCGCATTTGCCGATCCAGAGAACGGATCAAACAGGTTGACCCAGGTAAATGCCACCGCGATCACTGGGGCCACATATGGAAACAGGTAGAGCCCGCGCAGGATGCCCTGTCCCCGAAAACTCTTGTTCAACAGAAGTGCCGCAAACAGGCCGAGGAGCAAGGCTCCCACGGTGCCAAACACGGTGTAGAAAATCGTGATCCACATCACGGACCAGAATTCGTCGCCGTCAAATACCTTTGCAAAGTTGTCGAGCGTAAACTCAAAATTTGTCAGGATCGACTCTGCATCGCCGCGCACCTGCGGCTTGGTGCCTTCGGCGGCGTCTTCCGCCGTATCCTTGTCGGCGCCATCAGCCAACATAACCGGGACACGCAGCCGTTCATTGAAACCAGGCTCTAAAGTACCCAGTTCACAGGCAAATACGGTGCCAACCAAATCACATCCCGAAGGTAAGTCGCCGACAACAATCAGGCTTTCAGGCCAGGTGTCGCGTATCGTGACGTCAGTTATTTCCGTGTTTCGGCTCGAATTTCGAAGCCGATATTCGATCCGCAAGTCGTCTCCCGCGCCGCGCAAGCTCTCGCGCAACACAGGTGCAGGTGGGCGTAAATCTGCGAGCCCAATGGGTTTGAAGCTGATCCAGAAAATCGCCAGCAACGGCAGGATCACCACCAGCGACACCATCGTGATCGTTGGCAACAGCAAAGACCACGCCAATCGGGCTTCGCGCTTTGCCAGCGGGCCACGCCCTTTAGGAGGGGTTGCAATGTTCATGAAGGTCTCCGGTCAACACATTGGTCGAGTTGATTGGTGCCCTGCCCCGAAACACGTCGGGGCAAGGTATTGGGTCAATCTTTACTCGACTGCGGCAAGCTGCTCGTTCATGGCGGCCACAGCGGCGGCGGCATCAATTTCGCCATCGATATACTGACGCACCACGCGGTTGATAACTTGGCTGTTGATCATTTTGGACGCGAGTCCCAGCTGACCTTCCGCAACACCCCAACGCTTGGCGACATCCAGACCACCAACAATTTCGTTGATCATCGCTTGTTCATACAGGTCGCCAAGGGGCGCTTTGCGGTCCACACCAACAGGCAACATCGACCAGGCCTCTGAGAATTTTGAAGGCTCATCTGCCGTGCCCCGACGCACTGGGAACTTCCCTTCCGGCGCAATCGACAGTGTCTGGGTGTAGCCCTCATCCATCGAGAACTTCACAAAATCCATGGCCAGATCGGTGTCAGCGTCATTGGTGATACCAAAGTAACGCACATCACCCCATGCGGCCCCATCTGGGTTCGACGGTCCAGAGAAGTTGGTTACGATGCCAGTCTTAGACGCCAACTCAGACGAAGTAGGGTCATCATTGATGGTGGGCGGAGCGCTGTCGCGTAAACCGGCCAGCTCATCTAGAATAAACGGTGACCAGATGATCATCGCCGCTTGTCCGGCAAAAAACAGCTCGCGCGATTGTTTCCAGTACAGTTCACCGGGTGGCGAGGCTTCGGCGATGGCTTTGTAGAATTCGAGCACCTCGGTGGTTGCAGCCGGTTCAAGCGCCGCAGCCCCGTCATAGTTCACAGGCGAAACGCCATTGGCGAGGAACACATGCTCCAGCACCTGCGACATGAAGTTTTCGTCAACTTTTGTTGCCGCAACAAAGCCGTACATCTCTGGTGGGTTGTGAAGTTTGTCGAGCGCCGCAACGACATTGGCGAATGACGTCGGTGCTTCTAGGCCAGCTTCTTCGAACTTGTCCGCACGGTAGACGATCATTTGGGTCCAACCATCTACAGGAACGGAGGCGACACCACCTTCGACGGCTGCCATCGCAAGTGGACCAGGTGCAAACGTGCCTTGGCCAAGCCCATCGACAACTTCTGATGCAGCCTCGGTATCCAAGATACCGGCTTCTGCCCAAGGCAGCGCATATTGCAGCGGGTGGTAAATCACGTCAGGCAAATCGCCAGCTGCAAATGCAGCCGTCGCGCGTGTGCCCAGGTCGGATTCTGTCACCGGAATGACCTGCACTTCGGTGCCGGTTGCGGCTTGGAATTCAGCGGCCATCTCTTGTTGCTTCGCGAGCCGCTCAGGTTGCTCTTCGGTTGTCCAGAACCGGATCGTATCCGCATTGACGGCACCCGACACCATCACCAGCGCAAGTGCCGCGCTGCTCAGTAATTTGGTTTTTCTCTGAAGTTTCATGTTGGTTCCTCCCATTGGACTTCATGTTTTTTGTATGTCCTTTAGACACTGTGCCAATTCGGCGGGTGTCAGACGTGGAGGCCCATCTGACCCCCGCTCAACGAGCGTGGCCGGAGCCAACTCGCGAAGTTCTTCCGGAGCGGTGCCCCGAATTCGTTTGATCAATAATGATGCGAGCCGATCCCCCGCTTGACGGCTGTTGACCGCAAATGTTGTGAGACCTGGGTCCGCATAGGCGCCCTCTGGAATACCATCGTAGGCAATCACCGAGATGTCTCTCCCAATACGCAGCCCCAAATCCTGCACCGCCCGATAGGCTCCAAGCGCTGCGCGATCCACTGCGAAGGTGATTGCTGTAGGAGGTTCCGCCATCATCAAAAGCGATCGTGTTGCGGCCTCTCCAGCGTCATGTGTAATCGCAGGCGCAGTGATCAAGGCTGGGTCAAACGAGAGGCCGGCCGCCGCCAGGCCGTCGCGATACCCGCCAATGCGCAGCTTGGAATATGTGTATTCGCCACCGCCAGGCACGTGCGCGATCCTACTGTGTCCTTGACTGGCAAGACGTGCGGTTGCGGCACGCATCGCGTCTTCCCCTTTGATGTCGTACCAGGAACACTCTGTTGGATCTTCAGTGCGCCCAAACATGACAAACGGGATGTTCTGAGCACGCAAAGTCTCAACGCGCTTATCGCGAAGCCGCGTACGAGGAAGGATAAACCCGTCCGCTTTTTGCTCATCAACCAAGCGTGACAGCGTCTCCCGGACCCCGCGTTCGGTTTCGGCAGTGGCAATTGTGACAGTCCAATTTTCGGCGCTTGCTGCTTGAGTGACCCCTGCGATGAAATCCGCAAGAAAAGGGCGGGCACTGTCTTCGTTGTCGATTTGCAGAACCAGACCGAGCGACCTTACGCGTCCTGTACGAATTGCTTGCGCATGGCTGAGCGGACGATACCCAAGCCGCTCCGCCGCCCGACTGATACGCAAACGAGTGCCTTCCGCGATGTCGGTGTAACCGTTTAAGGCGCGACTTACCGTACTTTTGGTCACGCCCAGATCATTGGCAACATCGGCAATTGTCACCCTTCTGCGCGTGCGCGCCAACTGCGATGTAGGCGTTTTTGTCGTTCCGGTTTGCACGAGTCATCCTCCCTTGGAAGACTAGCAAAGTTTCCGAAACCGGTTTCGGCAAGAGGTTTTGACGACTTTTTGCAAAATGGTTGAAACGGCCTTTGGCGGTTGGTGCAAAATGGATCAGATTTCAGAGGTCGAAATCGTAGCGCTTAGTAGGCTAAATGGTCTGCTGCGGTTGAGGTATTTTGCCTCGCTCCGTTGGGGTGCTCGGCTCTTTTACCGCCCAGGTTTCCACTCACACAGAAACGCCTTTCAGCAGGTCCTCTTTTGAAATGGTGTCTTTCGTGCCAGCCATCATGACTTCACCACGCCGCAAGACCACGAACCTATCCGCCAGCTCATAGGCAAACTCAAAATATTGCTCCACCAGAACAATCGCCATGTCACCTTTATCTCTTAATTGCCGGATCACCTCACCGATCTGCTGAATAATATTGGGTTGAATGCCCTCCGTGGGCTCGTCCAAGAGCAACAACCGTGGCTTGGTGATTAATGCCCTGGCAATCGCCAACTGCTGTTGCTGTCCGCCGGACAAATCCCCGCCACGCCGGCTCTGCATTTCTTTAAGAACAGGGAAGAGCTCAAAAATTTCATCCGGTATGAAATGCTCGGCAGGTGGCAAACACACAAACCCGGTTTCCAGGTTTTCGCGCACTGTCAGAAGGGGAAAGATTTCCCGCCCTTGAGGCACATAGGCAATCCGCTTATGCGCCATTTTTTGCGCCGGCAAAACGTCCAACACTTCGCCCGCCAGTTCAATGTTGCCACCCGATCTCGGGTGGGTTCCTGAGATGGCTTTAATCAGGCTGGTTTTACCAACTCCGTTGGTGCCCATCACACAAGTCACTTCGCCGGGGTCGGCCTGCATCGAAATTCCGTTGAGAATTTGCGAGTGCCCATAGTGCAAGGTAAGATCTTGAAGTTTCAACATGATTCAGCGCCCCAGATAGACATCAATGACGTTTTGGTTGGAGGTGACATGGTCAAGGCTGCCTTCGGCCAAGACCGACCCCTCGTGCAGTACGGTCACCTTGCAATTCAAACGTCGCACAAATTCCATGTCATGTTCCACCACCACCACAGCGCGGGTTTTGGCCGCTTCCAACAATAGGTCAGTGGTGTGTTCGCGCTCTTGCGGTGTCATCCCGGCGGCTGGTTCATCCACCAGGAGCAGGCGTGGCTCCTGCGCCAGCAACATGCCAATTTCCAGCCATTGCTTTTGCCCGTGACTCAATTCGCCGGATTTTCGGCTCAACTCTTCTAGCAATCCAATTTCCTGCGCCAGGGCTGCTGTTTTTTCAAGGTCCGCAGTGTTGGCCCGATACATCAGAACTGAAAGCCAGCCGCGCGGTTTTTTCAGCGCCATCAGCAGGTTTTCTTGAACCGTCTGGTCTTCGAACACCGTAGGTTTCTGGAACTTGCGGCCAATTCCAGCCTGCGCAATTTTTGCCTCATTCATTTTCAGAAGGGACTGGGATTTGTCCCCCCAGATCACGCGGCCCTCGTCCGGTCTGGTTTTACCGGTGACGATATCCATAAAGGTGGTTTTGCCCGCTCCGTTGGGGCCGATAACCGCACGCAGCTCAGCGTCACCAATCTGGAACGATAGATTGTTGATGGCGCGAAAGCCGTCAAAGGTGACTGATACGCCGGAAACTTCAAGGAGCGTATTCATTGGCTTGCCTCCTGTTCGCGCAAAGCGCCGTCGTCCGGGCCCAAGTCTGCGCCATGACGATTGGGGCTTTTACGTTGCGTCAGCAGATCAACCAGACCACCCATACCTTTGGGGGCAAACAGGGTGACTACGACAAAAGACAAGCCCAAAAGCACCAGCCACCAGTCGACCCATTTGACCGTGTAAAACCCCAGCGGAATGTCCGGTGCTTGGCCTCCGGTGAACCACGTGCTTAGAAGGCTGACAAAGGCGGCGCCGATTACAGCACCATAAAGCCGACCACGCCCACCAATTGCGACCCAGACCGCCAGATAAATCGACGCAATAGGTGCGATTTCAGCGGGATTGATGATCCCTGCCTGCGGGTAGTAGAGCGCTCCAGCGATTGCGGCGATACAGGCGGTAAATGTGAAGACCACCAGCTTGTAGGTCTCGACCGAATAGCCAAGAAAGCGCACCCGCGCCTCGTTGTCTCGGATGCCAAGAATAACAGAGCCAAGCTTGCCGGAAACAACCCAAGCCGCCAGCAGATATCCAAGGCCAAGGGCCAAAGCTGAGGCCCAGAGGAACCATAGGGACACCTCGTCCTGAGAAGCGGTCACACCCGGCAAATTTTGCAGGCCTGAGAGCCCGTTGTTACCACGCAGACCGCTGTCGTTTTGGAATAGATACAAAGCCAGAGCCAGCGTCATCGCCTGGGTCAGGATTGACAGGTAAACCCCGGTGACGCGGCTTCGGAAGGCGAACCATCCAAACACCAGTGCCAACAATCCTGGCACCAGAACCACCATTGCGAGCTGTAGAACCAGACTGTCCGAAAAAGCCCAGATCAGTGGGAAATCACTAGAGCCGACCACGCCGAAGATTTGGTTTCCAATGCCGTCAATAATTTCGGAACTGGTGGCAGGAATTTCTGTTTGGCTGAGTGACTCAACCACGATCAGGCGGGTGCGCTCATACATCAGCCACATGCCAATCATGTAGCCCCCCAGGCCAAAGAAAGCGAAATGGCCAAGCGACAGGATACCGGTAAATCCCCAGATCAAGTCCATGGCCACTGCAACCAGACACAGGCACAGAGTCTTGCCCAGTGTTTTGACAAAGCTAGTTGAAATCACCCCGACGCCGAAACCTTCAGACAGAACTGTCACAATCAGTGTGAACAAGGCCAGGCAGGCAAGAAAGATCAGAACCGAAGGGTTCTTGGCAATGAAAGACCGTTGCATGGATCAATCCCCCGCAGCGCGGCCTTTGAGGGCGATGATGCCCCTTGGCCGGAATTGAATGAAAATGATGATGAAGACGATCATGTAGGTCTGTGCGGCGAGAGTGTTTGACGGGTTCAGCCACTCGATCCCTTTTTGGAAGAAGCCGATCATCGCGGCGCCCGCAAGCGTTCCCCAAATATTGCCCACCCCGCCGACCACCACGGTCATGAAGCTTTGGACGATGTAATCGCTGCCCAGCTCGGACGTCACTTTTGCAAAGAGACCGATAGCGACACCTGCGATGCCGGCAATGCCTGACCCAAGACCAAAAGTCAGCATATTCACTTTGCCGGGGTTGATCCCCATTGAAGCGGCCATGCGGGGATTTTGGGTCACAGCGCGTGTTTCCAGCCCCAGCCTAGTGCGCTTCATGATGAATAGGAAAACGCCAAGGAAGACGAGCGCAAGGATGAAGATGGCGATGCGAATAAAACTGATCGACACCACATCGTTCACCACAAGCGCGCCGTCGAGCCACCCTGGTGCAGTCAGGGGACGGGCTTGCGTGCCAAAGATGTTTTTTGCCAGCTGTTGCAACGCAATTGAGATGCCAAAGGTTGCAAGCAGCGTTTCCAGTGGGCGGTCATAAAGCCATCGGATCACCAACCGCTCCATTGCCACACCGGCAGCAAAGGTCACGGCGAAGGCCATTGGGATTGCGACAATGATCGACAAGGTGTGATCCGGGATGATCTGTTGCACCACGTAGCCCGTATAGGCGCCCATCATGATGAATTCGCCATGCGCCATGTTGATCACTCCCATGACGCCAAAGGTGATTGCGAGGCCGATTGCCGCGAGAAAATAGATCGACGCCAAGGACAGAGCGTCAAGAGTCAGGTCGAGGGTTTGGTTCAATCCAACTTTCAGGTTGATGGCCTCCAACGCATCGGTGGCCGCCGTTGTCACCTTAGCTGAAGGTTCTGCAAAAGTTTCGAAGAAGACATGGCTTGCAATTGCGGCGTCCGTGTCCGCTGGTGTGATCAATGCGGGCACTTTTCCGGCATCTGCGAGCGCCGCGTAAGCAGCTTTGCGCGCCGTAACGGTGTCCAGCTGAGCCACCGGAATGCCGCCAACACGGCCGCCTTCTATGTTTGCGGCCAGTGCCGTGCGAATATCGCCAGACGAAACCAGAGCAGGAGCCATGCTCTTGGCCACCAATAGGTCGTAGGCGTCGGTCTTGGAAAAATGTTCTGTGCCGGGTTCAAGTATTCCAGCCACGTTTAGCCCAGTTGGAATGCCGCCGGCTGCTACATTGCGTGTCTTTGCCACCAAGGGGTTGAGTGTCGCACGGACATCGACACCAAGGTCGCCTGACATGTCTTCGATCGCAGCGACGCGCGCTTTGGTGTCTTGATCGTAGCCAATGGTGAGCAAGCGCTCGAGCCGTTGTTTCTGCGCCTTCAGCGTCGGATCGCGCTCACTGTCAATCGAGGCGCGCAAAGGGGCCAGAAGCGTGGGACCAGGGTCTCGTTGAATTGAGGTCAGCGCATCTTGCCGTTTGGCCGCATCCGGATCCATCAATTGGAATTGGACCAACGCTGTCGCAATCATGGCGCGGACGCCGCTGTTTGGTTTAAGTTGTTTCAGGTCACTCTTGGCATAGTTTCCAACAACGTCCCCGCTGTCAAAATCTGTGAGCATGTAGCTTTTGGTGTCAGTTTTCACTCCGACAAAAAATAGACCGTCCGACTTGCGCATCCACATATTTTTGGCGGCCCATGTCTCAAGCATGTACTGAGCCTTTGGTGACCCGCTGCTAGCGATTGCATCAATCACCGGGCCAATGGTCTTGCGCGAGCTTTTGGCAATTTCTGCCTGATACTCTTGCAAGATGGGCTGGATGTTCGCGTCCTGCGCAGTGGCCGTCAGGCACGACAATAGAATTGCGAGACCCGCAAGGAATGGTCTTATCATGTCGGAGTTGTCCGCGTGTTTTGTTGGAAGAGGGTCAAGATCGACCCTCTTCGCAAGTGCTGGTCTTAGTAGTTCGACAAAGTCTGAACGCAGGTCTTGGTCTCGGTGTTGTACATACCGCAGTCCAAGTCCTTCCAGTCGGACATCAGAACAGCCGATTCCGGTAGGAAGTCAGTCCAGGCATCGCCTGGGACTTCGCTTGTCTGGCTGATGATATCAAACTGACCGTCGTCCTGAATTTCGCCAATCAATACTGGCTTGGCCAAGTGGTGGTTTGGCAACATCACCGCAGTCCCGCCTGTCAGGTTCGGGTATTCTTGTCCGTACATGGCAGACCGCACGGCATTTACTTCAGTAGACCCAGCTTCGGTGGCCGCATTCACCCACATGTTGAAGCCGATGAAGTGGGCCTCCATTGGATCGTTGGTGACCCGCTCCTCACCCATTGTGGCCTTCCAAGTTTTCACAAACTCGGCGTTCACCTCAGCATCTGCAGACTGGAAGTAGTTCCACGCTGCGAGGTGACCAACGAGGTTAGACGTATCGAGGCCTGCCAGTTCTTCCTCACCCACTGAGAAAGCGACAACGGGAATATCGTCGGCAGACACACCCGCCGCGGCCAGTTCTTTGTAAAAGCCGATGTTGGCGTCACCGTTGATGGTGGAAATCACGCCGACCTTTTTTCCATCAGCACCCAGAGCCACAACATCAGCCACGATTTTGGACCAGTCTGAATGGCCAAACGGCGTGTAGTTCACAAATAGGTCGTTATCGGAAACGCCTTTGCCTTTGAGATAGCTCTCAAGGATGTTGTTTGTGGTGCGTGGGTACACATAGTCTGTTCCCAGCAGCGCAAATTTTTCAACGCCGAGCTCCTCCAGGAAGTAATCTGTAGCCGGGATAGCTTGTTGGTTGGGCGCGGCACCGGTGTAGAACACGTTCTTAGAGGATTCTTCGCCTTCATACTGCACCGGATAGAACAGCAGACCGTTCAGTTCTTCGATCACCGGCAGCACCGATTTACGTGACACAGATGTCCAGTTTCCAAAGATCACATCAACATCATGCACCGTCAGCAATTCGCGTGCCTTCTCGGCAAACAGCGGCCAATCTGATGCCGGGTCTACCACCACAGCTTCCAGTTGCTTACCGAGCAGACCGCCCTTTGCATTCTGCTGATCAATCAGCATCAACATGGTGTCTTTCAACGTGGTTTCAGAGATCGCCATTGTACCGGAGAGTGAGTGCAGAACACCAACCTTGATAGTGTCTTCGTCAGCCATGGCGGCACCGGCCAGCGACGCAAAGACAACTGATCCGGCGAGAGTGGATTTGAGAAAATTCATATTAGCCTCCAGGCAGGGCGCGGGAGAGAGACCTTGCACATATGTGCCGATTTCTCTTACCTGTCCCCGCAACGTCATGTTGCAATTCGTGTGGCGGCCGCTTCGAGGTCCAATTCGTATGGTCGTCACACACCTCCGGTTTTTGACAGCGTGTCTCCGGCAGGTGTCCAATCGATTCTGCATTGCCGCGAAATAAGCAAACCTGAGGCACTGCAATTTCTTAACGGCCTTCGCGTATGCTTTTTTTTTGAGCTAAAATCACGGTGAGCGCGTAAAAAATAGACGATCACCCTTGCGCAAGGCCGCAACGCTGCCAATTTGGATGGCGTTTTGCCCTCTAGACGTCAGAACCAAGAACAGTTCTACGCGCCAAGAGGATTCGCCGATCACACGTCTGGCAGACATATCGTCCCACCACGCTACGCAGCCTCCGCGCGCGAAGGGAACGTTGCGCGTGGGCACAAAAATGGTTGGGGATCGTTCTGTTTTGGACGACCTTCACCAAGCCGGCTCGTTTAGATGTTTGTTCCCCAAAACCTGCGGGGCAGCGATGGATGTCGTCCTGTTGAACACCGCAGGTGGGATCACAGGTGGCGACCAATTCACCTTCTCAGGTCATTTGGCGATGGACACAACACTCACCTTGACGACCCAAGCTTGCGAGCGGGCTTATAAGGCGCAACCCAATCAGACTGGCCAGATCCGCAACCGCCTTCGGGTTGAAGCGGGGGCGCGGTTCAATTGGTTGCCTCAAGAAACCATTCTGTTCAATGGGAGTGCATTGGACCGTCGCCTGAGCATTGATCTGGATCCGGGCGCGTCTCTGCTTATGGTCGAGCCTTTGGTCTTTGGTCGCCCGGCAATGGGCGAAGTGCTGACCAAGGTTCGGTTTCGCGACCGGATTGAGATCCGGCGCGCGGGCATGCCGCTCTTTATCGATGCGATGTCTTTGGCAGGAAACGTGCAGGCGCATCTGGATAAGCCATTTATCGGCAACGGCGCTGGGGCGATGGCTCTGGTGGTTTTGGTTGCAAAGGATGCGGAGCGGCATCTGGCCACGCTGCGAGAGACGCTTCCGGAAACCGGCGGCGTGAGCCTGCTCCAACAGGATGTGTTGGTTCTGCGCCTGCTTGCGGAAGACGATTTCACCCTCAGAAAAACCCTGCTGCCAGTTCTGCGAGAGCTGCATGGTGGCGACCTTCCTCGATGCTGGATGATCTGATATGAACCTGACCCCAAGAGAAAAAGACAAACTGTTGATTGCCATGGCTGCCGAAGTGGCCCGCAAGCGCTTGGCACGGGGTGTTAAACTCAACCACCCTGAGGCTATCGCTTTGATTACCGACAGTGTTGTTGAAGGCGCACGTGATGGCCGTTCTGTTGCCGATATGATGGAAGCCGGCGCACAGGTTGTCACAGTCGACCAATGCATGGAGGGCATCCCGGAGATGATCCACGAAGTGCAGGTCGAAGCCACTTTCCCGGATGGCACCAAGCTTGTCACCGTTCACAACCCAATTCGTTAGAGGAGCTTGAGCCGATGAAATATGTTGTACCGTTTTTGGGTGGGCTCTTGGCCTCTCCTGCCATGGCCCATTCCGGAGCACATACCCATAGTCACGGGGAATACGCTTGGATTGCCGTGGTTCTGTCCGCAGTGATCGTCGGTGGGACGATGACGGTTGTCCGGATACGGCGGCGCACATGATCCCGGGCGAAACATTTCCTGCCGAGGGGTCGCTCACACTCAACGCCGGGCGCAGTGCGCGTATGGTGTTGGTGGCCAATACCGGCGATCGCCCCGTGCAAGTGGGCAGTCACTATCATTTTGCCGAAGCAAACCCAGCACTGGAATTTGATCGGCATGCGGCTTTAGGGCGGCGATTGGACATTCCAGCTGGCACTGCCGTTCGGTTCGAACCAGGACAACGCCGGGAGGTTATGTTGGTGCCCTTTATGGGACGGCAACACATTTACGGCTTTAATCAACACATCATGGGAGCGCTGAAAGATGCCGGGCAAGATAAGCCGGAGTGACTATGCTGCTATGTTCGGCCCCACTGTGGGCGACAAAGTGCGGCTGGCGGACACGGACCTCATCATTGAGGTTGAAAAGGATCTGATCGTGGAGCGCGCCACTGCCGCGCAATTCAGTGCGACGGGCTTGCGAGAGGAAGTCTACGGAGAAGAAGTGAAGTTTGGTGGCGGCAAGGTCATCCGCGATGGGATGGGACAATCCCAGGCCACACGCGCCGAAGGGGCCGTGGACACGGTTATCACCAACGCGCTGATCGTCGATCACTCTGGCATTTACAAAGCGGACGTCGGCCTAAAAGATGGGCGTATTCAGACCATTGGCAAAGCCGGAAACCCGGACACACAGCCCGGTGTAGATGTCATTGTTGGCCCGGGCACCGAGGTCATTGCGGGCGAAAACCGCATTCTGACCGCCGGTGGTTTTGACAGCCACATCCATTTCATCTGCCCTCAGCAGATCGAGGACGCGCTGCATTCCGGACTAACCACAATGTTGGGTGGCGGTACCGGTCCCGCGCATGGCACCTTGGCGACCACCTGTACCCCGGGTCCGTGGCATATCGGTCGGATGTTGCAGGCTGCGGATGCCTTTCCAATGAACCTCGCCTTTGCCGGCAAGGGCAATGCGTCCCTTCCAGCTGCCTTGGAAGAACAGATTCTTGGGGGCGCCTGCGCCTTGAAGCTTCACGAGGACTGGGGGACAACGCCTGCCGCCATCGATTGCTGCCTGTCAGTTGCCGATGACCTGGATGTCCAGGTGATGATCCACACAGATACTCTTAATGAATCCGGTTTTGTTGAGAACACTGTGGCAGCCCTAAAAGGCCGCACAATCCATGCCTTTCACACCGAAGGTGCAGGTGGTGGCCATGCACCGGACATCATCAAAATTTGTGGCGAAGAGCATGTCTTGCCGTCCTCAACCAATCCCACCCGCCCTTTTACAATGAACACTCTGGAAGAGCATCTCGATATGCTGATGGTCTGTCACCACCTCGACAAGTCGATCCCAGAAGATGTCGCCTTTGCAGAAAGTCGGATACGTCGCGAAACCATCGCTGCTGAGGATATTTTGCACGACATGGGGGCGTTTTCCATTATCGCCTCGGACAGTCAGGCCATGGGCCGCGTCGGCGAAGTGTTGATCCGCACTTGGCAGACAGCCGACAAGATGAAAAAGCAGCGGGGCAGACTGTCTGAGGAAACAGGAAACAACGACAATTACCGCGTGCGCCGCTACATCGCCAAATACACGATCAACCCCGCTATTGCCCACGGCATTGCCCATGAGATCGGTAGCATTGAAGTTGGCAAACGTGCTGATTTGGTGCTTTGGGATCCGGCCTTCTTTGGTGTGAAACCTGAGATGGTTTTACTTGGCGGCAGCATCGTCATGGCACAGATGGGTGACCCCAACGCTTCGATCCCTACGCCGCAACCTGTCTACTCCCGTCCGATGTTTGGAGCTTATGGACGCTCGGTTGAAAACTCCGCCGTCTGCTTTGTCAGCGAGGCCGCGCAAGACGCCGGAATTGGCGCGCGCCTGGGCCTCGCCAAGGACACGGTCGCTGTAAAAAACACCCGCAATATTGGAAAATCCGATTTACTTCTCAACGATGCGACGCCCGAGGTTGAGGTAGACCCCGAAACCTACGAGGTGCGCGCTGATGGCGAGCTACTTACCTGCCAACCCGCCGAGGTTTTACCTATGGCACAACGATATTTCATGTTCTGAAGGTGCATCCAATGACCACGCTTCCCCCCAGCCGCCAAATTCGCAAACCCGGCCATTGGTCCGGTGCTTATGATTGTGTAACGCTCAACTACGACGACCGTTTCCTACGGCGCAAGATGCTGTCGACTGTGCGTGCCGAACAGTTCCTTGTTGATTTAGCGCACACCACATCGCTCGACCATGGAGACGCATTTGCCTTGGAAGACGGTCGCTTGATCGAGGTTGTTGCCGCCAAAGAAGAGTTGCTGGAGGTCACAGGAGACGACCTGCCGCGCCTTGCTTGGCATATCGGAAACCGCCATACGCCCTGCCAAATCGAGGAAGATCGACTGCTCATTCAGTGCGACCATGTTATCCGCGATATGCTGGGCAAGATTGGCGCCACGGTGCGTGAAGTTGTCGAGCCCTTCACTCCGGAAGGCGGGGCCTATGGACTCGGACGCACTCATGGCCACAGCCACTGATACCCTCACCCTGACACAGTGGTTCTCGCCTGCTTTTCCGGTGGGCGCTTTCGCTTATTCACATGGGTTGGAGCGGACCATTGAGGCCGGAGACGCGGCCAACTCAGAGCAGGTTGGCGCTTGGATCGCCGATGTGTTGCAACATGGTGCTGGGTGGAACGACAGCCTGTTCATTGGCGCGGCCTACAGTGCAAGCGCCAAAGACCTTTGCGAGGTAGACGCCACAAGCCGCGCATTTTCGGCGTCGGCAGAGCGGCTGAAGGAAACCCAGCTTCAGGGCGCGGCGTTTTGTAAAGTGACAGGTGAAATCTGGGCTGCAGACTTAAGAGGACTGACCTACCCGGTTGCTGTTGGCCGCGCTGCGCGGTTGCAAGGCTTGCCGCTTGAGCTCACCAACCAAGTCTATTTGCAGGCCTTCGTGTCCAATCTCGCGGCGGTCGCGATGCGTCTTGTGCCCCTTGGCCAGACGGAAGGTCAAAAACTGATCCATGCACTGACCCCACTTTGCTGTACGATCGCGGAAGGCGCTGCGACTGCCACGCTGGATGACTTGGCCAGTTCGAGCTTTGTGACGGACATCGCCGCGATGAAACACGAAACCCAATATTCAAGGATATTCCGCACATGACCCAGATGAATGGCCCGCTTCGTGTCGGTATTGGTGGCCCTGTTGGCGCCGGAAAAACGACGCTCACGGCAGCTCTGAGCGAAGCGTTGCGGGACACCCACTCAATAGGTGTCATCACCAATGACATTTACACGCAGGAAGATGCTGAGGCGTTGATGCGCATGCAGATTCTACCACAGGATCGCATTATCGGGGTTGAGACCGGCGGGTGTCCTCACACCGCAATCCGCGAGGATGCGTCGATCAACCTTGCTGCCGTGGCTGAGATGGTGGACCGACACCCGGATGTCGAAGTTGTTTTGATTGAAAGCGGTGGCGATAATCTGTCGGCCACTTTCAGCCCCGAGTTGGCGGATGTGACGCTTTATGTGATTGATGTGGCCGCGGGTGAAGAAATCCCTCGCAAAGGTGGGCCAGCCATCACCAAATCTGACATTCTAATCATCAACAAGACAGATCTTGCCCCTTATGTTGGCGCGTCACTGGAGGTTATGGACCGGGATGCCAAAAGGATGCGCGGCACGCGACCATTTGTCTTTGCCTCGCTGCGCAATCGCGAAGGTGTGGACAAGATTGTAGCCTTGCTAGCGAGTGCTGGTGGGCTGATCCCGCAAGTTTAGCTTAGAGGCTCGGGCGGTGCCCGATATCCAAAAGCGCATCGCCTGCGGTAACGACACGGTGTCGACTTTTGGCAATATTCGAATTTCCCAGCTTAAGCGTCGCGAAAGCTCCAACTGGCTTGCGCCTCTGTCGGGCAACCGGTTGATTATGGTCTTTCGCTGAATGCGGTCACCTCCCAAAGATCGACAAGAAACGCTTAGGTTGTTGAAAAGCGAAGCCAGAAGGGAGTACCACCTCCATGTCCGCTTCCAACCCTTTGGGGCGAATTACTCGTGACTACAGCAAATGTCCGCTTCCCGCCCTTCTGCCCGTGCGAGGATCGGTGGCGCGCAGCGCGCAGGTCATCCAGGGTTCCCGGGTTACATCCTCATTGAGATTATTGGTGTTGTAGGCTCACATGGTGTTCTGCAAGGCAGAGATAAAATTGACCAGGAATATGGCGGCTCGCTTTAGGGGGGTCTTAGGGCTTATCGGGTTTTCACAATTGGGTGGGGTATTTTTTGTGGTACAAATTCATGCGTTACATTTTTTTACTTTTCCTGGTAGTAACTTGCGGGATTTAAAAGGCGGACTGCTTCTCCGCCGTCTTCTATTAATATCAGGGTTCTCTGCGTAAATGATCGTGATGCTCCGAGTGCGACAAGGCTGGCCAGGCAAATGTACTAGACGCGCCTAATACTCTTGTTGGCTTAGGTCACTTTGGATCCCACAACCCAATAAGCACGTTGCCCTCGCACATTGGGTTTGGGGTGTTTATGCGCTTGCTGGGAGCAGTTTTTCGCCACATGCTATTTGGTAGCCGACTTTTTACACCCTGAGGTTTGAACAAATGACACTTTTTCTCACGGTCTTGCTCCTTGGCGCAGTGGCTTTGGGGGGGCGATATTGGGTAAACCGTCAGCGAACCGCCGGACTTCTGGCATCCGCCCTTTCGGTGGAGCAGCGTGCCCTTGTTGAAACGCAGGTTCCCTTGGTCCTGAAGCTTCCTCCTGAGCTGCGTGGCAAGCTTGAGGGTAAAATTAATCTGTTTTTGAACCAAGTTGAGTTTGTGGGGTGCAACGGTCTGGAGGTCAGTGAAGAGATGCGGGTTTCCATTGCCGCTCAGGCCTGCCTGTTGGTGGTGAACAGCGACGCCTGGTATGAGCATCTGAATACGGTGCTGATTTATCCAGATGCCTTTAAATCGATGCAAACGCGACACAGCGGCTATGTGGTGGTCGAGCGTGAAATTGTGCGGACCGGGGAGAGCTGGTTGCGTGGGCCGGTGATTTTGTCTTGGGCACATTCCCAGCAAGGGGCCATTAACGCTACAGATGGGCACAATGTTGTCTTTCACGAATTTGCACATCAGATTGATGACCTCTCAGGCCGCACCGACGGAGTGCCTAATCTGGGCAAAAACCAAACCTTTTCGGGATGGGAACGGGTGTTTGTCGCAGCATATAAACGGCACGTACGTCATGTCCAAGCGAGACGTCGGACGGTGATTGATCCCTATGGCGCAGAAGGATACGAAGAGTTTTTTGCCGTTTCCGTCGAGGTTTTCTTCGAACGAGCAGCTGCGCTGAAACACGCAGAACCTGAGGTTTATGAGCAGTTGTCGCAGCTTTTTCAGCTGGATCCGTCGAGCTGGTGAACAGGTCTCAATTGGCGCTTTTGCACGCGGTGAGTTGGACGGTTGGTATCTGCCTTTTCGCCAATTTTTTGATGCGCGCTTTGGATCCAGGGCTGTACCGCAAGCTTGCAAGTTGCTGATGTCGATCGGGTTGACCAAAGTGCGGTGCGGCGTTAGGCAGAGATCAGGGTCGAAGACACCCGCCACCCGCTGACAAATGTCTTGGTGAAGTTCTTCTTGATTGACTATCTCAATCTCTTTCCGCTTGTCGCGCGGATGGTAATGCGGGTCCCATCATATGCTGCGCGCGTGTTTTGAGGGATATGGGCATGTCAGAAGACCGCCACAACTCGTTTGTTGATGGGCCATTGGGCGCCATCTACCTGAAGACGGCTTTGCCGATCATATTTGTGATGGGGATGAACGGACTTTTGTCTGTTGCTGACGCATTGTTTTTGGGGATCTTTGTTGGCCCTGAGGCTCTTGCTGCGGTCACACTTATGTTTCCGGCCTACATGTTGATTATTGCGCTTTCGACGTTGGGGGCCAACGGAATGTCGAGCCTTTTGGCGCGCGCATTGGGAGAGGGAGATGCGGCCAAAGCGGGGGCGGTTTTTGCGGGTGCGCATGGTCTGGCATTGCTGTTGGGGGGCGTGCTGATCCTGCTTTTTGTCGCATTCGGCAAAACTTTAGCTCTTCTGACTGCGGCAGGTTCAGAAGAGTTATCACAGCTGGGCATGATCTATCTGCGCATCACAGTATTGTTCTGTCCACTTTTGTTTGTCTTGTCGATCAACTCTGATGCTTTACGCAACGAGGGGCGGGTTGGCTTTATGGCGGCCATGAGCCTGCTGGTATCGGTGGCCAACATCGTATTCAATTATGTGCTGATCGCAGTGTTGGACATGGGGGTGGCAGGGTCGGCCTATGGCACCGCGGCGGCACAAACGCTGGCGTTTGCGATCATTTTGGCCTTTCGCCTATTTGGGGACACCGAACTGAAACCCGCAGCATTGCGGCACCACTCTTTGGTCTCCTATTGGGGGCGTATTCTTGCACTGGGCGCGCCGCAAAGCCTGAACTTCATCGGTCTCGCGCTGGGTGCGACGGCCATCATTACTGCTCTGCAATGGGTTGGTAGCCCGGGTTATGAAGACACGATAACGGCATATGGAATCATCACACGTGTGATTACTTTCGCCTTTTTGCCACTTTTGGGCCTGTCGTTTGCGATGCAAACGATCACTGGAAACAACTACGGTGCATCTTTGTGGCATCGCTCTGACAAGAGTTTGCGGATCGCGATTTGGACTGCGGGCATCTATTGTATTCTGGTGCAGGTGGTTGTGATGACGGCGCCGCGACAGATTGCTGGCGCGTTTGTTGAAGACGCCGCCGTGATCTCAGAGGTCGCGCGTATCTTGCCAATTATGACCAGCGTGTTTTGTTTGGTGGGGCCGTTGATGATGGTGGCGAGTTATTTTCAAACCATCGGATCGGCAAGCAAAGCCGCCATTCTGGGGCTCAGCAAAACATATCTGTTTGCGATCCCATTGACCTTCCTTTTGCCAATTTGGTTTGGAGAGATTGGCGTGTGGTTTGCGGGTCCACTTGCCGAACTCCTGCTGTTGGTGCTCACGGTATTGCTGTTGCGCAGCGTTGCAAGAACCAATGACTTGAAGTGGGGATTGTTTCAGCCTGCGAAGGGGAGACTATAATGGCCGCCTATCCGACATCGAGCGCGCAGGCCAAACAAATGGCCAAAGAGTTGCGTCGCAACCTTGGCAACAGTGGCAAGCCCGTCAACCATGCAAAATCTCTGGAACTGATTGCGCATCAAGCGGGCTTTCGGGATTGGAATGCGCTGGTCGCGACCTTCGAGAATGGTCCGCCAGCTCGGTGGTGTGTTGGCGAAACCGTCAGTGGCACTTATTTGGCGCATCAGTTTACGGCGACGGTGTCGAATATCACAATGGTGGAGCCCGGTTGGTTTCGGGTGACTTTGGACTTGCACGCGGCCATTGACGTGGTCACCTCTGAATCGTTTTCAAACCTGCGCAAGCGAATACGTGGTACCGTCGGACCCAAAGGGCATACTGTTGAGCGGACTTCGGACGGGCAGCCGCATCTTACGCTCGATCTGTTCTAGCTGCGTGGTTGGCGGGTAGTTTGTGCAATTGTCACGCGGCTTAGGAATGGTCTTGATGCAGCGCGGTTGAAGGCCGTGCTGCCCCCTCAATGCTGAGGCAGATCGATGCTAGCCCTGATGGTCATTGACTGATGACATTGCCACCGTACTGGACAGGGGCCAAAGTCCGACCTAGGCTTCTTTAGTCCCTATTTTGTTTGCCTCTGCGCGGGAGGTCTAAGTGACTACACCACCTTCTAGGCCGGAAATTGTATCAAGAATAGCAGTCTTCGCGTTTGCGGATATTGCTGAATATACACGGCACATCGCACGTGACAGTGTTGAGACGGTCAAAAAATGGGCCCGGATGCAGTCGGAGGTTTTGCTCCCAGGGTTGGATATGCACGGCGGGCGTGTTGTGTCCAGTGCTGGAGATGCTGTGCTTGTGGAATTCGGCAGCGCCACAGGTGCGGTTTCTTGGGCGCAAGCGGTTCAGGCCACGCTTCGCCAACGCCCACCAAATGAACGGGACATGCATCTGCGCATTGGGATAAACTTGGACGATGTTCTTGATGATGGCGACACGCTCCAGTCCGATGGGGTTGTTCTGGCTGCGCGTATTCACCAGTTTGCCGCGCCGGGTGAGATTGCATTGACTCAGCCTGTCAAAACCATCGTACGCAACCGGTTGCAGGTTGCGTTTCGAGACTTGGGAACCCCGCCGTTAAAAAATATGGACCGGCCTGTTCGCGTTTTTGTGCTTGAAAACCGCCTTCGGGCGCAGGATTTGCCGGAAGCCCCACATGTTATGTGGGAAACACGGCCAACGTTGGCGGTGCTGCCGTTTCGGGATGCTGCGGCGAAGAAGAGCGACCGGTATTTTGGTGAAGGTATTACCGAAGCCATCATCGAAGGGGTGTCCCGCAGCCGCACAATGTTTGTTGTGTCCCGTGATAGTGCCGTGCAAATTTCTGACAGCAACCGCTCGCAAAAATCGATCGCAGCAGCGCTGGGGGTGAAATACCTCCTTAGCGGATCTATCCAACGTCAGGGAGATAGGCTTCGTCTGCACACAGAACTCAAGGACATTGACCACAACCGTGTATTGTGGACCGAACACTTTGATGGCGAGTCTTACGACCTGTTTGAGTTCCAGGACCAGATTGTTGCGAATATTTCGGCAGCGTTGGAACCCAAGGTGATGCATGCCGAAACTCAGCGCTTGGGTCAGCGGCCAACGGAAAGTCTGGATGCTTATGACTGCCTGCTGCGGGCCTTGGCTGCCGGCTATAAGGTTGATGAGACGGGATTTTGCGAGGCGGTTTCGTTCAGTGAGCGGGCCATTGCGCTGGATCCCAACTATGCGCGTGCCCATGCCAATCTAGCGTGGAACCTGAATTTTGTGATTGCCGAAGGATACTCGAACGACGTTCAGGCGGACAAGAAAAGGGCGCTGGAGCACGCGACACGGGCGGTGGAATTGGATTTCGAGGATGCGTTTGGTTTGGTGGTACGTGGCCACATCATGGCTTTGTTGGAAAGTAACCCATTAGAGGCGCTTGATATTCTTGAGGACGGGTTGCGACAAAACGGCAATTTGCCGTTGGCTTGGGCATTGAGCGCCACCTGTCATGCCTATTTGGGGAATGGCGCCGAAGCGCGAGAGCGGCTGCGAAACGTGTCTCGACTGACGCCTTATGACCCGCTAAATTACTTTTTCCTCGCAGCCGGAGGATTGGCGGAGTTTGTGGATGGCCAATATGCCGATGGCATCAAACTGCTGCGCAAGGCGCACTACAATAAGCCACATTTTGTCGCCACGCTGAGGCTATTGGCTGCTGCGTTGGCGCTGGTTGGCGATAAGGCAGAAGCGCAGGCAATTGGCGCTGAACTTCTGGTGCAGGACCCAGCTTTCAAGATTTCAAATTTTATGGCATGGTATCCAATAACACGACCCGACGTGCGCGAGAGCCTTGTGCTTGGACTGAGTGCGGCAGGACTGCCCAACTAATCGGGCATCGGGACTGATTTCAAATTTTGAAAGACCTTTTGGCGTGCCAGCTCGGCAGCGCCGTATCAGTCATTTTTAGGAGTGAATTCGATGAGTGATTTCGGAAGTACATCAAATGTTGGGTCAGGCGGATTAGGAGCCAGCCGTGGCTTGGGGCTTGGATTGGGACTAGGTACCTCCCGTGGGCTGGGACTGGGTCTTGGGCTTGGCCTGGGAAATGCGCGAGGTCTCGGACTTGGGTTGGGCCTTGGAAACGGGCTTGGCCTGGGCAATGGGCTTGGATTGGGCCTTGGCAATGGGCTTGGTCTTGGAAGCACATCGTTTCTTGAGGGAGGGGCAATCCCGGAAGGTGCAGATGGCGGCATTGGTCTTGTACGCAGTTACTATGCAACACCCATTGAGTTGGCGCTGCTGCCGTGGTCGCTGGATTTCACACCAGACAGCCGGGGCGCATCGCCATTCCCAACTGACTTTTTGATCAACCCCTATCAGGAAGATCTCCCGCCGCTGGAATGGCGTACCGAGGACTGGGATCCGGCTCTTCGGTTTTGGACTCTGCCATTTGACAAGCATCTTACCGAATGGCTGCGGGCAGCTGATCGCTCAGAACCTGCAACACTTGCAGCCCTGGAACTGGCAGGGCACTGGAGAATATGGAAACCGGAGGCGGCGCTGCCACAGACCTGGATGGCAGCTGATTTGGGATGGCAGCCTAGCAATCCAAATGCCTTTGATCAGGTTATCAAGCCGGAACTAGGAGCGCTGGTGGATTACATGGAGGATTCCCGGCAAAGTTATTTGGTCGAGAGTGATGTGCAAGCAGATGGGCTGCCTGCGTATTTGATCCATTTCCTTGGGGCGAATGCCTTTGATCATCCCTACACCCTCAAATTGATTGATGTGGGTCTCGCTATGGGAAATGTGGTCTACATGGCCTATAAGGCCCACTACAAAAGGGTGCGCCCCTCGATTTTATGTCCGGGCCTGACGGTTCCCTTTGGCCCACCAGCCCATCCTGCGTTTCCCAGCGGGCATAGTTTTTTGGCGCATCTGATTGCTCTTTTGTTGCTTGAAATACCGGGGATTTATCAGCGTTACGGAGTGTTGCCGATAACGGGTGATCCAGCGACAGAACCAGAACCGGGTGATGGCGTGCTTTTGGAAAAACCGCAATTTGGGGTCTTGGATGGCACAGACATTGTACGGTCTCCGTTGTTGCAAATCGCCCATCGCATTGCGGTCAACCGTGAGAGAATTGGGGTACATTACCTGTCAGATTCCATGGGGAGCCGTCATTTGGCTGGCGGAATATGGAAAGCCTTGATGGATGGAACCACTAATTGCCCAACTCTGATGACAATTATTGCTCACGCCAAAAGCGAGTGGCCGACACCATGGCCGGTTGACTAGGTGCCATCAGGCGCGCGGTCAGTCCCGAAACATCAAGCCGAGGTTGTTGTCACCAGACACAAGATCGATAAGGCTCCGCGGGTGCGTCGGAGGATCTTGGTGCGGTGGTATCGACACCATCACGTTAGACAACGGGAAGGTATTGGCGATGTCCGCCTGACAGGAGATTTCCAGCAGAACGACCCTTTGGTGTGTTGAATTTGGCGGCTGGTTTTGAAGTGCAGCTTCCAACTCTGGCAGATCCAAGTCGAAGCTGTCTTGAGGGGGTGAGGCTGGCACCGGGTGGAAAGCGCTCTTATGCGTCCAGTCGATCTCATGGACCTGTCCAGATGGCGTGGCGATGGGGACTCTTCCAAGCCAAAACCGCGCGAGCACTGGGCCAGACGGGGCTGCACCGCGGTTGCCGATATGAAACACCGTTTTTGAGGGGGTGGACCACAGTCGCTCTCCTTCCCAATTGAGCGAGACCGGAGTGTAACTGCCGGGGTCGTAGGTTTCTCGGCCGGCGGGGGTGCGCACCTGTTCGGGACGGTCATCTTTCACATAAATGTCGACCCTTGGTGGTTGTCCTGCCTTGTTGACCACAACCTCCGGATCGTTGGGGAACATGCCCTGTGCCTCAAAGGCCCATCGCACAACCTTTTGCGCCTGCCCACCACGCCACACAGGGTGGTTCGCGACATCATCCGGCATCGTCAAGGGCACTTGCATCTGCCGGCTGGCGTCCTCCATGCCCAATTCTAACATCTCTGCCCGAGAGGGGGATTGGGCCAATCCTGCGATGGCACGCACCAAGAGGAATAGCGTGATGTGGGCGGCGCGTTTGCGCACCTCTACATCTGAGACACCTGCGCGCAGCGTATCACCTCCAAGTGATCGATAGAGCCGGAACAGTGTTGACGACAGGATTTGCTCGGTCAGATAGCCTTTGGTGACGTGGCAATCTGCAGGTGGTGCTTGTAAGATTGCACGGTTCAGCAGCCCGTACCAAGCCCAGCCCGTAAGGGGTGAACGATCATGGCGCCGTGGTGCAAACACAAACGGATAGGTGATGCCCCTGAACCGGGTTGAGATTTCCTCTGTGGCTCGGTTGAGACTGGAGCGTGGATCAAAATAGATCGCCGCCATGGCATCGCCCGCACTATGGGCAAAATCAAACTCAAGTTTGCCTATTCTGGCGGCGAGCAAATAGTGCCCAAATTCATGCATCATCCAGCGGCCACTCACCGAGATGCCTAGCGGCTCTGGTCGGCCAAAGGTGCCGTCATCGTTTTTTGGCCTAGAGAAGCGGTTCAAGTTCGCAAGCGCGAGATGCATGTTTATATAGGGTTTAGGCGGAGGAGGTGAGGCAGCGTCATCGTCATTCGACTGCTCCTGACAGTTGAAGGTCACCTGTGCATTGATCGTGCGCCCGCTGCGGCCTGGTCCGGGAGAAATGCCTGAACGGTAAAATACCTGGAGCTCTTGCTGAGCGCGCGTAACAAAGGTGTCAGGTGGATGGCCAAACTTCGACATCATCTCAAAAAAATCGAGACTGTTGGCATAGGCACTCAGCGCAGAGAAATCGTTGCGGCGCGGTAGGGGAGCTTGCCCGCCATTCAAATGGACAGATTTCACAGTCTCGCCCGCGTTCGAAAGAGCGTCATCTGCGGGTACATACCAAGGGCAGAGGCGGACTTGAAACCCCGATTGCTGTAAGCGGAGGCCCACACCACGCGCAAAGTCTCGCGCGGTTCGGAAGCGCATTAGTATGTCATCTTTGCGGGCAGGCCGCCGCTGAACCCAGTTGTAAATGTTGCCAGCGCCAAGATGTTTGGGAGAGGAAGAGGGCACCTCCGCAAACACCATCGCTTCGCCGGGTAACGCCGCGTGTGTGGTTAAGGCGCAAGTTTGGCTTCGGATCAGTTCTGGGTCTTTTCCGGGCGAGAAGCGGATGTCGCTTAGGACCTGAAAGCTCTCGGGTTCAGGAGGCTTGTTACTGGGTCTCAAGGCTTGCGAGGACAGGCGGAGTGTGATCGGATCCAATCGATTACGCGCGACGGCAGGACGCATAAACGAAATTTGATTGTGCCGAATGGAAGTTTTGGAAACACCTGCTTTGGCGGCAATGTGGTCTCGCATGTCAGACTGAATCGCGCGCTGCGTCATGCCGCCAACCAAGGCGTCGCCGAAATCGGGAAACTCGTCGGGATCAACGGTTTCCAGTAGCTCGGTGGCGCTTTGTCGTCCGACCGAAGGGAATTCAGCTGTCATAGAGCGAACAATGACCCGATATACAGGTCGGTTTTCAGTACCGCGCACTTCTACATCCATCGGGACCCGGACGCCGCTGTCAAAGCCTGAGATGGAGCCGTCCGTAGTGTAGAATTCAGTGGCGACCATCACGATGGGAGCTGGCAAAGCGTGGTGCTCATTGCGAGATAAGTTCCAGCTGGCAATCGATGGCACCGGTGCAGTGATTGGTGCATTCCATGGGGGCCAAATGTTCAGCCAACGGATGGTTGCAGCTGCGTCACTTGTTGGCGGGGCAGTGCCAGTAGGCGATGCAAGCTGGGCGCGCCAGGGCTCCGGCATGAGGATGTCATCATCCTCCATAAACCTCGACAGCGCATTCAGATATCTACTCGCAACCGTCTTTAAGCTTTCGGGCAATGTGTTGGCGGCATCTTCGCCGTCAATATCTGCGATGTAGGGGATGGCGGCATGTTCAACCAGACGCGAAGGGCGCCCGGAACCGGGGTATTGCCTGCCCAACCTTAGCCACGGTGGTGGGAAAAAATCGGCCTGGTATTCATCTGGCGGCCATTGCGGATCACTAATAGGCAAGGCGCTGCTCCTTGTCTGAGAATATCAAAATGGTCTTGTGGATAATTGCTCACATACTAGCCCAAACTCCGATTTTTTTCCAGTGCCGTTGATTTACCGCGCGTACCCACGTGTTTTGGGGCGGGTGCATTCGACGGAATATTGCGGTGCTGATTTGCGTTGTGGTTGTGAATGGTTTGGGGTTTGGTGACGTCAAGAGAAGGAGGGTACGATGCTGACATTGGATCATCTGGCGGTGGCCGGGGAAACGCTTGAGGATGCAGTGGCGCATGTCGAGGAGGCGTTGGGCGTGAAAATGGGCCCCGGTGGCGAACATGCTCATTTTGGCACCCATAACCGGCTGATTGGATTGGCAGACGGAATCTATCTGGAAGCGATATCAGTTAACCCGTCGGTAGACGCGCTGCCATATCCACGGTGGTTTGATCTGGACCGTTTGCAGGGGGCGCCACGGTTGAGCAATTGGATTTGTCGAACCGACGATATGGCTGCGGAGCTGGCGCGGATGACAGTGGACGCAGGGCAGCCAGTGCATCTGACACGCGGCAATCTGCGCTGGCGCATGGCGGTGCCGGAGAGTGGTGTTCTGCCGTATGACAACCGGTTTCCTGCCCTGATCCGATGGGACGTGGTGGTGACGCCAGCTGAAATACTGGCACCCTCAGGACTTGCACTCACGCGATTGGAAGTTGCGCACCCAGAGGCGGAGGCTTTGGCCAAGGAGGTTGGGCTGGAAGATACACGGGTGGTTTATGTTCCCGGTGAGTCTGCCTTGCAGGCAACATTTGATACGCCGCATGGTACACGGGTTTTGCGATGAAAATTCGGCCAGCCAGCTCCGCAGATGCCAGCGCTATTGCGGATATCTGGAACCGGGAGATCCGGGAAGGGATCAGCACGTTCAACACCGTTGAAAAGGGGTTGGGTGGCTTGAAGGCCATGATCGCGTCAGAAGCCGTGGTTTTGGTGGCCGAGGTGGGCGGGCAAGCGGTGGGATTTGCCACTTTTGGTCCATTTCGCAGCGGACCCGGCTATGCACGGACAATGGAGCTCACAATTTACGTATGCGAAGCGGCGCGTGGTCAGGGCGCAGGGCGGGCTCTGATGAATGCGCTGGAGGCACAAGCGAAAATGCGAGGCGTGCATATTCTTGTGGCTGGGGTTGGCGGTGAGAACAGTGCAGGAATCGCGTTCCACCAACATCTGGGCTTTGAGAACGTCGGGCGTATGCCGCAGGTTGGGCGTAAATTTGACCGCTGGATGGATTTGGTGCTGCTGCAAAAAATGCTGTGACGCAGCACTGGCCATTTGATTCAGAACCGCTAAGGTGACGACATGTCGATTTGGTCCCGCATATCCCATGCTTTGTCTGCCCTTGGTCAGGGCGAACCTTTATCCTCGGTGTTTGATCATTTACGGGCGCCACCGGAGCGTTCTGTGGCGTTTACCATTGCTGTGATTGCTCTTGGTGCAAAGATGGCCAAGGCGGATGGATTGGTGACCCGCGATGAAGTCACGGCCTTCCGCGAGGTGTTTCAAATCGCACAAAAAGATGAGGCCAATGCGGCTAAGGTCTTCAACATGGCGCGGCAGGATGTAGCGGGCTTTGAGGAATACGCGACTCGCATCAGGGGCATGTTTGGGGCTGTGCACGGGCGGCCTGATGACCTGATGGAAGGGTTGTTTCACATTGCGGTTGCCGATGGGGAATACCACCCTAACGAAGATGCGTTTCTGCAACGTGTGGGGGAGATCCTTGGGGTCGACGATCATGCATTTAAGGCGATGCGGTCTCGATTTGTACCCGATGCAGAGGCGGATCCCTACACGGTTCTTGGGGTGACCCCGGAGATGCCGGTAGAGGAAATCCGTCAGGCATGGCGCCGCTTGGTTCGCGAGACTCACCCGGATGCGATGATTGCGCGCGGTGTGCCGGAAGAAGCCGTGAAGATTGCCGAGAAGCGCATGATTGACATCAACCGCGCCTGGGACCAAATAAACGAGGCCGCTTGATGCGGATCGCCACGTATAACGTGGAGTGGTTTTCGAGCCTTTTTGACGATCAAAATCAGTTGCTTATCGACGATGGTTGGTCTGGTCGCCGGGGGGTAACCCGGGCCCAGCAGATCGAGGCCGTGGGCACAGTTCTCACAGCGCTTGACGCGGATGGGGTGATGGTGATTGAGGCACCAGATCAAGGCAGTAAACGCGACACTGTGCTGGCTTTGGAACGGTTTGCGGCAGCCTTTGAACTGCGCGCACATAAGGCAATGTTGGGCTTTGCCAACACCACGCAACAGGAGATTGCACTGCTCTATGATCCAACGTCGCTGACGCCGAAGCATGATCCGCGGGGGGCTATGGTCGCAGGGCAAGGCGACACTGGTGCACCTCGGTTTGATGGCGTCATGCGGTTGGATCTGGATGTCGATGCCAAAGAAGATCGGGTGGTGTTCTCAAAGCCACCGTTGGAATTGGACGTCACCACAGCGGCAGGCCGCAAGCTGCGGCTGATTGGTGCCCATCTGAAATCCAAAGCCCCACATGGCGCACGTACACGTGATGAGGTGATGAGAATTTCGATTGCCAATCGTCGCAAACAACTGGCGCAGGCGATTTGGCTGCGGCGGCGGATTGAAGAGGAAGTTGCCGCTGGAGAAGATGTCATTTTGCTTGGGGATCTGAATGATGGTCCCGGGTTGGACGCGTTTGAGGACCTGTTTGGGCGTTCGTCCGTGGAGATCCTTTTGGGCGACAATGGTGGGCCGCGTATGTATGACCCACATGCCGTGATGGCCTTGCGCCACAAGTTGGCGGCACAGCCCACCACGGCTCGGTTCCATATTGAACGGGAAGGGCGCTATTTAAATGCGCTTCTGGATTATGTCATGGTGTCTGAGGGACTGCGATCGGCAAATCCGCGCTGGCGGATTTGGCATCCGTTTGAGGATCATACATGCTGGGAGGTGCCAGCGCTGCGCGATGCGTTGTTGGCGGCATCGGATCATTTTCCAGTGGTTCTGGATATTGAGATTTGACCTAAGTTTGGCAGGGTAGGCCCATGAAAATTCTAAGAACTCTAATTGTGTCCGGGGTCCTGTGTGTTTCCGCCGGTGGGGGAATCGCAGAGGAAGATAACCCCGGCCGCAGTCTAATGGCGGAAGGTATGGAGCTGTTCCTAAAGGGACTGCAGGATGAGATTGCTCCAACCCTTGAAGGGTTTACAGCCCTAATGGACGAGATCGGGCCAAGCTTACAAGGATTTCTTGAAGAGATGGGGCCGAAGCTGGGCGACGTGTTTTCAAAAGTGGAAGACTGGAGCAGTTATCATGCGCCTGAGATGCTGCCCAATGGCGACATCATCATGCGCAAGAAGGCGCCGGAAGACTTGACCCAACCGGTAGAGGGCACTGTGTCAGAAGGGGTAGAGCTGTAGCGCAGAAACAAGCGGGGAATAGACCCGCTAGTCCTTAAGTCGTACCGTTGATGTGGCGCCCAAAGTGCCGACCAATGCATTGAAGCGGGCCTCAGCGACTTCGCCGTACAAAGGTCCGGTGCTGGTGGGCAGTTTCAGATGTAATTCAGCCTTTTTGGGGTGGTATTTCAATGTGCCCATGTTGTCTCTGTCCTGTTGCCACAGCATGGCTCCAAAGCGCATCGCTTTGCCGATGACTTCGGCTTGATGGCGCTCTTTGTCGCTCAGAAGCTGGGCGAGCTCCTCAAAGCGTGTGCCCTCAGATTTGTTGCGGTAGCGGTGCAGCAAAGCCAGGCCAAGAAAGACGCGTTCTTCGTGTTTGAGGCCGCCAAGGTTGGCGCGGGTTGTGCTGTCAAACACGGTTTCGGCGCGGTAATCAGGGTGCGCGCGCCAACTCACGTCATGCAAATAACAAGCAGCTTTGATAAGGCGTAACTGCTCCGGTTTGGCGGATTTGAAGATCGGAAAGATGAATTTGTAGAGCGATTTGCCAAAGCCCGGTATGCGGGCATCTTTGGCTTCCATAAAGCGGCAGGCTTCGATCAGCGGGTCGCGTTCCCGGATGTGATCGGACATTTGCTCATAAAGCACACCTTCGCGGATGCCGTATGAACTGATCGCAATGTCGTGCGGCTTGAAGCGGCGCAGCACGCCTTTGAGAACTTCGATGGCCAGCGGAACCAACGCCATACGAGAACTGGACACGCCGCATCGGGCGCGCAGTTTGTCTGGGTCGTTTTCTTGGATGTAGCGGGCCGTGTCGCGTATCGCTGAGGCGGTCATGCGGTATTCATGCAGAACCTTCAGTGGATAGCCACGCCGCTCCATGTCGATGCGGGCAATGGCGCGCCAGGAACCACCTACCAGGAAAAGGCGATTTCGTTGATTGCCCATCTGTTGGTAAAGATCATCCAGCGTGTCGTTGATGAAGGCGCGACGGCCTTTTTTTCCGCCCTTCACATCACGCAATTTCAGCGGGCCGAGCGAGGAGGTCACGCGTTTGCCAACCTCACCGTCGTTGATTTCCGCAAGCTCCATAGAGGCGCCGCCGATGTCGCAGATCAAGCCATACGCTCCGGGCCAGCCGGTGAGAACACCTTGAGCGGAGAGACGGGCTTCTTCGGCGCCGTCGATCACGTGGATGTTCACCCCAGTTTGGCTCAGCACGTCGGCGCAGAAGTCGGGGCCATCTGTTGCTTCGCGCACGGCGGCGGTGGCTACGGCGGTGAGCCCGTTGAGGCGCATGGACTGGGCCAAACGTGAAAAGCGGGCGATCGCTGCCAGCGCCCGGTCGCGGCCTTTGGGATTCAGCATGCCGGTTTCGGCAATGCCTGCGCCAAGCGCACACATGATTTTTTCGTTGTAGAAATAGGCCGGGCTGCGAGCGGCACCGTCAAACACCACAAGTCGTACGGAGTTGGAGCCTACGTCGACAACACCAACGCGGGACAGGGCGCGGGCCTGGGGATCCTCAAAAATGGGGCGTTCAAACAGGCTGTGGTCCTGCTGCGGGTCGTGGGGCATGGGGATCGTCTTACGTCAGGAACAGAGAGTGGTGGTGACCCAAGTCTGCGCCACCAATCGGGTTGGGTCAATCATCCGTATGGGTCAATTTTGGTACGTCTGATGCACCGGCAGATCCGCGGCCAGAAAGCGACGGGTTTTCCATAAAAAAGCGGTGGCAGTTGAAGGCAAATTCACCTTCGGGCACGGGAGTGCGTTCAAAACTACCATCAGATTTCATCACCCAACTTTGGGCGGTGTCGGCCATGTTGGCGGCCATGACTTGTGACATGATCTGCGCTTTCACGGTTGCGTTTTTGACTTCAACCAGTGTTTCCACACGGCGGTTGAGGTTGCGGCCCATCCAGTCCGCTGAGGACATAAACACGCGTGCCTTTTTGTTGGGCAGCTCCTGACCGTTGGCAAAACAGACCAACCGGGAGTGTTCCAAGAAACGGCCAACCACCGACTTCACGCGGATGTTGTCAGACAGTCCTTCAATGCCGGGGCGCAGACAACAAATGCCACGCACGATCAGTGATATTTTTACACCCGCTTGGGACGCGGTATAAAGTGCATCTATGACTTCGGCTTCGACCAGCGAGTTCATTTTGGCCCAGATGGCGGCAGGTTTGCCGGAACGGGCATTCTCGGCTTCTTGGCCAATCATCTCAATCAGTTTGGGTTTCAAAGTGATCGGGGAAATTGCGAGGTTTTCAAGCATGTCTGGTTCGACGTAGCCAGACAAGTAATTGAACACGCGGTTGGCGTCCCGCCCCAAGGCAGCGTCGCAGGTGAAGAGGCTTACGTCGGTGTAAATTTTGGCTGTAATCGGGTGATAGTTGCCGGTGCCATAGTGGGTGTAGGTCACCAATTTGTCGCCCTCACGACGGACAACCGTGGAGATTTTTGCGTGGGTCTTTAGGTCCAGGAAGCCATAGACCACATGTGCGCCCGCGCGCTCCAGACGGCGGGATTGACGAATGTTGGCGGCTTCGTCAAATCGTGCTTTGAGTTCGACCAACGCGGTCACGGATTTACCGTCTTCGGCCGCCTCGCAGAGCGCGCTGACAATAGGGGAGTCTTTGGATGTGCGGTAAAGCGTCTGTTTGATTGCCACGACATTGGGGTCGCGGGCAGCCTGCTGTAGGAAGCGCACCACCATGTCAAAGGTCTCATAGGGGTGGTGCAGCAACATGTCTTTCTGCTGGATGGCTGCAAACATGTCGCCGTCAAAATCCTGTACGCGTTCAGGAACCCGTGGGGTGAATGATGGCCAAAGAAGGTCATGGCGGTTGTCCACCACCATTTCTTTCAGATCGGCGAGACCAATCATACCGTCGATGTCGACCACTTCATCACCGGTGACTTCGAGCTCTTGCATGATCAGCCTTTTCAAGGCTGAGGGCGCATCTGTGGAAATTTTCAGGCGCACCACTTCACCGCGGCGGCGGCGTTTGAGGGCCACTTCAAATTCGCGCACGAGGTCTTCGGCTTCGTCTTCAACTTCGAGATCACTGTCACGTAGTACACGGAAGGCGCAGTGGCCTTTTGTTTTGTAGCCGGGAAACACGCTGTCCAAATGCAGGATCAGCAGCTCTTCCAACGGCAAGGCACGCGTAGTGCCTTCCGGGGATGGGAGGAAGACAAAGCGGTCGATCTGATTTGGGATCGGGAGCAAGGCCTTGAGGATGCGTTTGTTTTTCTTACGCTCAAGTTGCAGCGCCAGGGAAAATCCGGTGTTTGGGATAAATGGAAAGGGGTGCGCGGGGTCGATGGCCAGCGGCGACAACATCGGGAACACGCGGTTCATAAACACGTCAGCAAGGAACGTGCGGTCGTTGTCTGTAAGGGCGTCGCGCTGTAGGATGTGGATGTTTTCTTTTTCCAGATCTTCCCGCAGGCTGATGAACATACGCTGCTGCTCTTGCAGAAGGGTACGTGCGTCCGCGTTGATCAACACCAGCTGGTCTGCAGGGGATAAGCCGTCTTGGGCTGGTGTGTTGTGACCCTCCCGCACGAGTTCGCGTAATCCCGCGACACGGACGGTGTAAAACTCGTCGAGGTTGGTGGCCGAGATCGACAGGAAACGCAGGCGTTCCAGCAGGGGCACTCGTGGGTTTTCGCTCTCTTCCAGCACACGCCAATTGAAGCTCAGCCAGCTGAGTTCGCGGTTGAAAAAACGGTCTGGCCCCGTGAGGTCGGCGTCCTGGAGCGCCACAGGCGTGGGAAAGTTGGATTTGAGAAAGTCAGCTTGGGTCATATCGGTCTCATGCCATTGGCAGGTAACGAGAAGATGACATTAGGGGGGATTTTACGCAGGGTCCATAGACAGAAGGCAGGCAGGGTGTCGCGGCCGCCAGCTCAGGCCTCGCGCTGTCCTATCACTCGTTTGGCCAGCGCCTTGGTGATGGGGCGCTTCTCGCTGAGGCTGAGTTGATCAAGTGACTCAACCACACTGGCTGCACTGGCAAAGCTGCGGTCCATGTGTTTGGCGATGTAATTGAGCACGTCTGGTACGGGCATAAGCTGTCGGTCGCCGAATTGCTTTGCCATGACTGCCATAAGCAGCATGTCGTCCGGTTGCTCCAGTGTGGCCACGGTGGTGCCTTGCATACGGCTGAGCAGGTCAGGCAGCGTTAGCCCCCACTGCAGAGGAGCTCCGATGCCGGTGAGAAGCAGAGTGTTGCCTTCCGCAAGGGTCAGGTTGTGCAGATGAAAAAGCGCGGTTTGGGATTCTGGGGTGTTTGCGATCAGATGTACGTCTTCCACGGCCACTGGTGTATGGGCCAATGCCGGAACCAAATCTATAGTGAGATCAGCGGCGGTGATGACCTGTGCATCTGCGAGAGCGGCCCACACATGCGTTAGGTGGGTTTTACCAGAGCCCGCGGGGCCGGACAAAACCAGTTTTCCGCCGGCCCAATTGGGCCAAAGGTCGACCAGGCCAAGCGCCATAGCGTTGGCTGGGCTAACAAAAAAATCATCACGCCCAAGAGCGGCCCGAACTGGTAGGTCAAAGTTCAGCTGTTCAGCCATTGTTTTAGTCTGCGTCCTGTACGCTGGCAGTGGCCTCGTCGCTGCGACCACGGTAGAGTTTGGAGGACGTGTATTGGCCGGTCACAAAACGTGCAAGTACTCCGAGAGCCGCAGCAACAGGCACAGCAACCAGCATCCCAACAAACCCAAACAGTGCGCCAAAGACCGACAAGGCCAGAAGTAGCCAGACCGGGTGTAGGCCCACGGATTTGCCAACCAGTTTTGGTGTGAGGACGTTGCCTTCTATCATTTGCCCGAGGGCAAAAATTGCAGCGACAAGGCCAATTTGTAGCCAATCGCCCCAGAATTGAAACAATGCTAGGCCGATGGCCAGCGCGCCGCCAATGAGGGCACCCAGATAAGGGATGAAGGTGACGAGACCTGCGATAAAACCAACGACAAGGCCGAAGTTGAGGCCAACCACCATGAGGGTGACCGCGTAATAGGTGCCGAGGATCAGGCAAACGGTGCCCATACCGCGCACAAAAGACGCTAGGGTTTTGTCGATGTCAGCAGCCAAGCGGCGGATAGTTGGCGCATGGTCGCGTGGCAAGAGTGAGTCGACCTCTGCCACCATACGGTCCCAATCCAACAGTAGGTAAAAGGCCACGACGGGGACAATCACCAGCAATATAACGACGTTGATCAGAGAGGCTGCTGAACTCAACGCGCCTTGGACAAAATCTCCGCCGCGGTCTTGAAGGAATTCGCTGACTTTTAGCAGGGACTGGTTCATGACCGAGTCTGGCTGCAGTAGGCTGGGGAAGCGCTCGGAAACAAAGGTGCGCAGCTGGGTAAAGGCTTCAGGTAAAGTTTTTGCCAGCTCTTCAGCCTGTTGGATCAGAGATGGTACAACCGCCAGAATGCCAACCACAAAGATGAGCACCCCAAAGAGCGTGATAACAGTGGTGGAAGCTGCGCGAGACAAGCCGCGTGCCTCCAGTCGATCAGCTAGTGGATCCAGGAAGTAGGCGATGGCGCCGCCTAGGACAAAGGGCAACAGCACATCCCCAAGCGCCCAGAGCACCACGGAAAAGAAAACTACAAAGAGTCCCCAGAACTGTAACTGTTTGTTGGCGGGAAGGGCCATAGGCTCTGCACTCCGATCTGTCGCGTTTGGCACAGTGATCGCGCAAGCGAGCAGGGGTTGCAAGCCTTTGAGGGGAAGAGGGTGCGCGCGCGTGGGCAGTGCGCAGAGTTCCGCCCGTCGGCACGCCTTGGCAAACAGAGGTCAAATTCCTTCTGCAGTTACTTGGCAGTGCGTTCTGAAACACGTTGGCAGTCACGACCACCAGTTAGCGCAGTTTTGGTGTGCTGTCGTTGGCGAACAAATCGCGCAGGGCACTGGCAATTTAATTGCCGCTCGCATCGCCGTCCATCAGATCAATTGCCGACACCAGGGAGTGTCCATAATTCAGCTCACCTACTTACCAGAAGTGGAAAAGGGCTCGGAACGTTGCCAAGATCAGCTGCTTTGCTAAGGCCTGCCTGTCTGGCCGAAGCAAAAAGAGAATTGACCCAGAGGGCAAATTTCGGAGCACCTTTTCCAATTCTGAGTAAACACATAAAAGGTTAATGGCGCCCAAACTGATAGAATTCGGACAAAGAGTTATGTGGGCTTCCAAAACACATCAACGCCCAAGGGGATTGGCAGGGGCTGTGAAGCGCGCACAGCGTTGCATGGCTTGCCTCGCCTGCCTGATTGGGCTAGCCCAAGGCTGATGTTTTGAGACGGCAGTCCAACTTTGTGAGGACAGCCCAAGCCGAGAGAGTAAGTGCCGATGCGCCTGTCCCGCTATTTTCTGCCTGTGTTGAAGGAAACCCCTTCAGAGGCACAGATTGTCAGCCACCGTTTGATGCTGCGTGCTGGCATGATCAAACAGTCCAGCGCTGGGATTTATTCCTGGTTGCCGCTGGGCTTCAAAGTGCTGCGCAAGATCGAGAATATTGTGCACGAAGAGCAGGTACGTGCCGGCCATATTCCAATGCAGATGCCAACGCTGCAGTCGGCGGATCTCTGGAAAGAGAGCGGGCGCTATGACGCTTATGGCGAAGAGATGCTGCGCATCACAGACCGCCATGACCGGGATATGCTCTATACGCCAACTGCGGAAGAGCTGATCACCGACATTTTCCGCAGCAATGTGAGCTCTTACAAAGACTTGCCGCTGACCATGTATCAGATCCAGTGGAAGTTCCGTGATGAGATCCGCCCGCGTTTTGGCGTGATGCGTGGACGTGAATTCTACATGAAGGACGGCTATAACTTTGACCTCAGCAAAGAGGACGCGCTGCATGCGTATAACCGTCACCTGGTAAGCTACCTGCGCACCTATGAGCGGATGGGGCTTCAGGCAATTCCGATGCGCGCGGACGGTGGCCCAATTGGCGGCGACTATACCCACGAATTCCTGGTGCTGGCAGAAACCGGTGAATCTGAGGTGTTCTACGATTCTGCAGTGACTGACCTGTCTTTTGGTGATCGTGAGATCGACTATGACAACGTGGAGCAGTGTCAGGGTGTTTTGGAAGAATTCACCACCAAATACGCCCGTACCGATGAAACCCATGATGACGCGCTGTTTGGTGAGGTTCCAGAAGAGCGTCGCCGCACCGCGCGCGGTATTGAAGTGGGGCAGATTTTTTACTTTGGCACCAAATACTCTGACGCGCTTGGTGCGCAGGTGCAGACGGCTGAGGGCGAGAAAGTCTCTGTGCATATGGGCAGCCACGGCATTGGCGTGAGCCGTCTGTTGGGTGCGATCATTGAAGCCAGCCACGACGACAACGGTATTATCTGGCCAGAAGGTGTGACACCGTTCCACGCAGGTATCGTAAACCTCAAGCAGGGCGATGCAGAGGCCGACGCGGCGTGTGAAGCACTGGAGAAGGCACTGGAAGCGGCTGGTCTTGAGCCGCTGTACGACGACCGCAAAGAGCGTGCGGGCGGCAAGTTTGCCACTATGGATCTGATTGGTCTGCCGTGGCGCATCACCGTTGGCCCGCGTGGTCTAAAAAATGGCGTTGTTGAGCTGACCAGCCGCCGGTCCGGCGAGAGCGAAGAGCTGGCACCGGAAGCGGCGGTGGCTAAGCTGATTGAGATCTATGCGGATCACCGTGTGACCGGCCTTTGATCGGGAGCTTCAGCTCAATTGGAAGTTGGAGGGCCCTCGCATCACGCGAGGGCCTTTTTTGTTAGACTGCAGACACTTGCGCAGGAAGTTTGACTGGCAGTGATTGTAGCACCGCAAAGCTGACTTCAATGATGAGGAAACCCCAGATCAGCGGGCTCGCGCCGTTCAGCACTGCGTTGAGCATCCAAGCGGAGAACAGCCAGCGGCCGACGGCGTCGTAGCGGGCGAGTTGTGGACTGTTCAGGCGCAGGCGAACTACCGACCAGATGATCACCACACTGCCGAAGAAATTCCCAAAGAGTATTGCGTAGGCATTTAACTCAGGTAGCGGGGGAAGGCCTGTGGCGGCGTGAGCGCCATTTAAGGCGCTCCACAGGAGGCCAAGTGTGAGTGGCGTCATATAGGGCCAGGTGATCAACAGATCATACCAGGCAGAGACACGGTACAGGCGATGAAAGGCGGTGGGTGACATGGTGCATCCTTTTGTCAGTTGTGTTGGATGCGGGGAGGTGTAAACCTTGGAGTAAGGTCCAAGGTCAAGGAGAAAAGAGATGCGGATCGGGACATTGGCTGAGGCAAGCGGCGTGAGCCGGGACACCTTGAGGTATTATGAAAAACAAGGGCTTATCCGCGCGGATCGTTGGCCAAATGGGTATCGCGACTACCCGGAGGGCATGGTGGAAATGGTGCGACTGATCCGACAGGGGCAGGCGTTGGGGTTTTCGCTCAAGGAAATCGGCGCGTTGGTGCAGGGGCTTGGCGGTGGGCTGTCGCAGGGGGAGGTTGAGACGCTTCTAAGCGGTAAGCTGGCGGAGATTGATGCGCGAATGCAAGAGCTTAGCAACCTGAGGGCGGTTGTTGCACGGCGGTTGGCTGAGGCCTGCCCGTTGGGATTGGATGCGCCGGGATCGCTTGACCCTAAGCGGGTGGCCTCATAGGGTCGCGCCAACACAGAACCGGAGCAGTTATGGCAGGTCGCACAGCCCCTTTTTCCCGCTTTGAATGGATGATCGCATGGCGGTACTTGCGCGCGCGCAAGGCCGAGGGCGGAGTCAGCACGATGACCTGGATCAGCCTGATTGGCATCACCTTGGCGGTGTTTGCCTTGATCGCCACTTTGGCCGTGCGGGCCGGGTTTCGCTCCGAGTTTGTCGGGACGATTTTGGGCGCAAACGCCCATGTAACCGTTTATCAAAGCGGGGAAATTTCCGAGGCCGGTCTGATCGACCGCACCATCAAAGACTTTGATGGCACGGCGGCCAAGCTGCGGGATGTCCCGGGCGTGATCCGGGCCGCACCGCTGGTGAAAGGGCAGGTTATGGGTAACCTGCGCAGCCGGAACGCCGGTGTCGAAGTCTTTGGCATGCGGGCGGAGGATTTGGCGCAGTTGCCGCGGATTGCAGACCCGACCACTAGTGATGGCGAGATTGGGCGCTACAACGAAGGCATCGCGATTGGCTCTGGGGTGGCACGAGAGCTGGGTGCGCGGGTTGGGGATCGCATTAAGTTGATTTCGCCCAACGGTGTCAAGACCGCCTTTGGCACCTCGCCGCGGATCAGCAGCTATGAGGTCGTCTATATCTTCTCCGCTGGGCGGTATGACATTGATCGCACACGAGTTTATTTGCCATTCTCCGAGGCACAAACGTTCTTTGATCGGGACGGTGTCGCAGATGAAATTGAGGTCATGGTTGCGGAGCCTGAGAAGGTGGAGGCGCTGGCAGTGCCGTTGATGATGGCTGCAGGGGATCGTGCTTTGGTGTGGACCTGGAAACAGGCCTCGGGTGGATTTTTGAATGCATTGGAAGTGGAGGACAACGTGATGTTTGTGATCCTCTCCATTCTCGTGCTGATCGCCACAATGAACATTGTTAGTGGTTTGATTATGTTGGTGAAAAACAAAGGACGTGACATTGGTATTTTGCGCACCATGGGTCTGACCGAGGGATCGGTGTTACGGGTGTTCTTTATCTGCGGAGCTTTTACCGGCGTGTTGGGCACGGTGTTTGGCGTGGCGCTGGGGTGTCTGTTTGCGCTCTACATTGATCCTATTTTTTCCTTTGTAAACGTACTCTTAGGTGGTGATGCTTGGGATCCGTCAATCCGAGGAATTTACCGATTGCCGGCAAAGCTAGAGCCAGGGGATGTTCTCTCAGCGATGAGCCTGTCACTTGGCCTGGCTTTTGTAGTGACCATTTTTCCGGCGCGGCGGGCGGCGCGCATGAACCCAGTGGAGGCGCTGCGCTATGAATGATGTTGTGCTGACGCTAAACGGCGTAGAGAAGTTTTATAACAAAGGCTTAGCCAATGAAATTTGCGTTCTGAGCGGGGCGCAATTGAACTTGGTCCCTGGTGAACTGGTGGCGCTTGTGGCGCCGTCTGGGGCTGGAAAGTCGACGCTTTTGCACATCGCCGGTTTGCTGGATGAAGCGGACAAGGGCTCCGTTGAAATTGACGGGCAAATGTTGAGTGGAAAATCAGATCGACGGCGCACTCGCGCGCGGCGGGAAGACATTGGATTTGTCTATCAGTTTCACCATTTGTTGCCGGAATTCAGTGCCCTAGAAAACATTGCGCTGCCGCAGATGGCCAATGGGGTGAGCAAGTCTGACGCGGAAGTGCGGGGGCGGGAGCTATTGAACACCGTCGGGGTGGCGCATCGGGCCAAACACCGTCCGGCGGAGCTGTCTGGAGGCGAGCAGCAACGGGTGGCATTTTGCCGAGCGTTGGCCAATAAGCCTCGGATATTGTTGGCAGATGAGCCCACGGGTAATCTTGACCCTGCGACCAGTGATCAGGTGTTTGACGCGTTGATGACACTGGTGCGGGAAACCGGATTGGCAGCCTTGGTGGCAACCCACAACATGGAATTGGCCGCCCGTATGGATCGGGTGGTGCGGTTAGAAAACGGTGTTCTGGTGGACGGCTGAAACAGGCCGGTCATCGGCCCGTTGCGCACTCTGTTAACGGCCAGAAATTCCACAATTCTTACGTCGGTTTTACGTCTGTATCACAACTGTATTGCGGTGGTGGCCCCTTGGTGGTGCTGCCGTGTGTGAGCACAAAGTGCGTTGCGCGGTGTCACAGCCATTAGACTGGATACCTGTACCCCACAAACGCAAAACGCGGCCCTTTTACAAGGACCGCGTTTCGAATGTCTTTCGCGTTTGGCTTATGCCAGTGCGAGGTTGGACGCGGATTCGCGACCGTCGCGACCTGCTTCGATGTCGAAGGTCACTTTTTGGTTGTCAGCCAGACCAGTCAGGCCGGAGCGCTCAAGCGCGGAAATGTGTACGAACACGTCCTTGCTGCCGCCGTCTGGCGCGATGAAGCCGAAGCCTTTAGTTGTGTTGAACCATTTTACGGTGCCAGTAGCCATTCCGTAGTCTCCTTAAAATAATCTGCCCGCGACATGCGGCAGCGCGGCGTGGTCGTCTGTATCGAGAGACTGAACGCCGTTTGAAGGGAGACAGTGGTCGAAATAGAAAAACGTTAGCGGGAGTTACATAAAGCGATCTGGTGTGACTTGCAAGAGGCGGGTTCTATTTTGGTGGCTTCGAGAAAAACGCGGATCGATGTTGGCCGAATTTATGATTGTGCCAGTTGGTACGCAAATCGGCGTAAGAAAGCTGTCGCACGCGGCTGGAGGGCAAGTTTGGGTCTCGCACAATAATCACTTGGTTGGCGTTGTCAAAACCCATGACAACAAATGTGTGTCCCGGACCCTGATGCACCTCTATCATCACCGGCCGACCCTTTTTTAGACTGCGCTTTATGTCTGCAAGCCCTTTTGAAAACCCGGCATTGGTTTTTGGGTAGAACCGGATGGACCAATTATACCCTAAACTGCGCAGGCCTTTCTGCATGTCGGCCCAGTAAGTAAACGTCCAGTTTTGTTGTGATTTTGGCTTGTGATGTTCTGCACGCATTTTGAGGTCGGTTTGTGAATGGGTGCGGCCGTAGTAGGCCAAGACCATGCTGGTGGAGCTTGGCACACAGTAGTCAGGCTTTTGCCGGACGTGTGGGACGTCTAAGACAACAAGTGTCGAACTCACCGTCACGGGGGGAGTTTATGTTTCGGTATTTCACCGGTGCGGGTGCCTAGTTCCGCTTGCGCAAAAGAGGTCGAAAGGGCGATTGTGGCAAGTAGACTGAGTATTCGGCGCGGCATATACTGGTCCTCGCTTCAGTTCATTTACGTCGCCGAGTTTGCGGCAAAAATCCGCTTTGGTCAAAAATAACCGCAATCACCTGGCTGATCTCGGTCTGGTTGCCATTGGCATGATGCATCCAGATATTTAGAGCGCCAGTGGATTTTCACAGGCCAATCTTCGTGAAACGTAAGCGTCATTTTACCAGAACTGCGGGTCGTTTAAGGCGGCGACGCAGGTTGGTGTGCCTTGAAGGGGCGTTAGCGGCGCCTGCGTTAGGGACTGACCTATCCAGCCATGCGGAAAGCTGAGCGGCAATGGCGCCGCGGCCGTGTCCTCGGTGATCGGCTGGAACCCGGTTTTGCCATAAAACACGGGGCTGCCATAGGTGAGGGCGATATCCGTGCCCTGCGCCCGCAATTCTGCAAGCGCGTGATTGATCAAAGCCTGCCCGATGCCTTGGCTGTGGCGCCCTGTGGCAACTGCCATGGGGGACAGCAGGCGCACGTGCCGGGGATCTTGGTCGTAGACCATGCGGGAAAACAGAACTGCGCCAACGAGAGCGTCGCTGTCGAACGCGGTGAACACCCGTGTATCATCGCGTTTGGCATCGCGCAGAAGATTGCTGACCAACATGCCGATTTGCGCACCTTCGTCGGCGCCTTCTGACGCGGCAAAGGTGGCGGCAAAGAGGGTGATGATCCGGTCTGCTTGGTCTTCAATGCGGTCTGAAAATTCCATGTGGCCTGATCTCCGGGTTGCAAATTGCTTTGCCATCATTCGTGATTGCGGTGGGAAATGCTACAGGCTCATCGCCAATACGCGGCTGATTTCAGTGAGGCTGCGGCCGGATTGATCCATCCAAATGTTGAAGGCGTCTTGCACCTTTTTCATCGCGCCTTTGGAGGTGGGTTGTTTGTCGATTATGCCTTCGGCAATCAAACGGGCGACCACATCTCGGGATAAGATGAAGCTGTCTTTGCCGAGGAACCGCAAGGCATACTGCCCGGTGGCGCCGCCGATGCGGGAACCGCCTTTTTTTATGAACTCGAGTTGGGTGACGTAGTCGGTGCTGGCCCAACCTCCGAGCACTTTGCCTGCGCCGCCGTCTTCGCGTAGGGATTGGATGAAATGGGCGTTTTCCAGCACGGTGCGGATTTTGGGGCCGTTGCGCACAATGTTGGTGTTGGACATCAGGCTGTCCATGTCCTCGTCATGCATGAAGGCGCAGCGGTCGACGTCAAAGCCGTGAAAGGCTTCTTCAAAACCGTCCCATTTGGTTTCGATAACCTTCCAGCTGAAGCCTGCCTGAAACACACCTTTGGTGAATTGCGCAAGCCAGCGGTCTTCGGGAATTTGCGCAAGCTCAGCGGCGGATTTGGGTTTGGCGAGCAAAGCTTCGAGGGCGTCAGCGCCGCCTTTGCGCTCGGCGGAGATGGCGAAGAGGTCGTCGAAGGGGCGCATGTTGGTGGGTCCTTTGGTGGCGGATCATTTGAGCGTATTGTCGCCATTTTTGCGTCGAACGCTAGAGCTTGGCCTGTGCATTTTCTCGCAAGGTACGGACCAAAATGCTCACGGTGAGGCCAGAGCTTCCTGCAGAGGTCGTTGTAAAACACCACTACGGGCTCTAACTCTTTGTCCAAAGATCGCGTGAAAGGTGAAATCTTATGGAATGGGACGACTGCAGGGACGCATTTCATGCCGACGGATCGCTGCGCGATATTTATGTTCTCAACACAACAACAGAGGACTGGAGACGCCTTTTTGACGCGTTTTTGCAGTATGAAAGGACGCTCTATTGCGACGGTGATCCGACGACGATGATCGAAGATCCGGCGACGATATTTGAGGGATGCAGTGAGCACCACTATCTACTCAAGGTGCTGGTGAGAGGCGTGGCTCTGCATTGCCATTTTTTCACCATTGAAGAGATTGAGATCGATGTTGATCCCAAGGAAATCAACTCGCAGCGGGATTTGGATGCTGTTCTGGATGCGATGGGTTCTATCGGACGCGCCTTGGCGAGGCCGGTCATCCTGACTGAGGAAACGACTCAAAATATTGTGTGGATCGCATTTGATCCTGCAATGAATGCGTTTGAGTATTTTGAACACTGACGAATTTTAGCGCCATTCAGATTTGGCACTAAGAAAGTCGTGACCGGCCACACAGATTTGCGCCCTCAAGCGCCCCATCTTTACCTCCCCTTAACTCAAAAAACCTTAGGTGGCCTTGCAGCCCCTCAAACCCATGACTAAGACTCTCTTGGTAGGGTCCGACGGGCGGGCCGCAGAGCGATCAACAGGCAGGCGATATGAACGACCCTTTTGAAACCTATATGAATACCCTTGTGCCCATGGTTGTGGAACAGACCAGCCGGGGCGAACGCGCGTATGACATTTTCTCGCGCCTGCTCAAAGAGCGCATCATTTTCCTCAACGGTCCGGTGCATGACGGCATGTCGTCCCTGATCGTGGCGCAGCTTCTGCACCTTGAAGCGGAAAACCCGTCCAAAGAGATCAGCATGTACATCAACAGCCCGGGTGGCGTGGTGACCTCTGGTCTGTCGATCTATGACACCATGCAGTACATCAAGCCGAAGGTATCGACACTGGTAATTGGTCAGGCGGCCTCTATGGGCTCGTTGCTGCTGACCGCGGGTGAAGCCGGTATGCGCTTCTCCCTGCCAAACAGCCGCGTGATGGTGCACCAGCCGTCCGGTGGCTATCAGGGTCAGGCAACGGACATCATGATCCACGCCGAAGAGACGCTGAAGCTGAAGCGGCGCCTCAATGAGATTTACGTCAAGCACACCGGCCGCACCTATGAAGAGGTGGAGCAGGGACTTGAGCGCGACAACTTTATGTCCGCAGAAGACGCCAAAGAGTGGGGTTTGATCGACGAGATTGTCGAAAACCGCGCCAAAGGTGGTGAAGACGAAAGCTAACTATTGGGTGCCCGGTGGCGCAAACACGCTGCCGGGCACTTTCGCATTGTGCCCACTTTGACGCTGGCCTAAGCTGGCTGAAACGTGGGTAGCCCTCTCCAAATGGGGGCAAGATTTGGCCTGAAAGGTACGACATGTCGAACACGTCCGGTGGTGACAGCAAGAACACGCTTTACTGCAGCTTCTGCGGCAAAAGCCAGCACGAGGTGCGCAAGCTGATTGCGGGCCCAACTGTATTTATCTGTGATGAATGCGTTGAGTTGTGCATGGACATCATCCGCGAAGAGACCAAGGCCAGCGGGCTGAAGTCTTCTGAAGGCGTGCCAACCCCACGTGAGATTTGTGACGTGCTGGACGACTATGTGATTGGCCAGGCCACGGCGAAACGCGTGTTGTCTGTGGCGGTGCACAATCACTACAAACGCCTGAACCACGCGGCCAAAACCGGCGATATTGAGCTGGCAAAATCCAACATCCTACTGATTGGTCCAACCGGCTGCGGTAAGACCCTGCTGGCGCAGACATTGGCGCGGATTTTGGATGTGCCGTTCACCATGGCGGATGCAACCACACTGACCGAGGCCGGTTATGTGGGTGAGGATGTGGAGAACATCATCCTCAAGCTGTTGCAGGCGTCTGAATACAACGTGGAGCGCGCGCAGCGCGGCATCGTCTATATCGACGAAGTGGATAAGATCACCCGCAAGTCCGAGAACCCGTCGATCACACGCGACGTGTCTGGCGAAGGGGTGCAGCAGGCGCTGCTGAAACTGATGGAAGGCACTGTGGCCTCCGTGCCGCCGCAGGGTGGCCGGAAACATCCGCAGCAGGAATTCCTGCAGGTCGACACCACCAACATCCTGTTTGTCTGTGGCGGCGCGTTTGCCGGTCTGGACAAGATCATTGCCGCACGTGGCAAAGGCTCTGCGATGGGCTTTGGCGCCGATGTGCGTGACAATGATGAACGTGGCGTCGGTGAGATATTCCAGGACCTGGAGCCGGAAGATCTGTTGAAATTTGGTCTGATCCCGGAATTTGTTGGCCGGCTGCCGGTTCTGGCAACGCTGGAAGATCTGGACGCGGATGCGTTGGTGATCATCCTGACACAGCCGAAAAACGCGCTGGTGAAACAGTATCAGCGTTTGTTTGAGCTGGAAGACACCACGCTGACGTTTACCGATGATGCGCTGAAGGCGATTGCCAACCGTGCGATCGAACGCAAGACAGGTGCGCGGGGCTTGCGCTCCATTCTGGAAGAGATTCTGCTCAACACCATGTTTGAGCTGCCCGGTCAGGACAGCGTGACCGAAGTGGTTGTGAACGAGGAAGCAGCCACCGGTGCTGCGGCGCCGTTGATGATCCACGGTGAGGCCGAGAAAGAGCCTGCTGAGGCAGGCTGAGACCTGGCGGCAGGCTGAGAGAGATTAGAAAGGCGTCCCGGTGGGGCGCCTTTTTTTTGGGGGGGGCATGCATGGCGGCATGGAGTCGTTTTGCCATTTTACTGAGATAGCCCTTGTCGGTTGGACCAATCGCGTTTTGGTAACATAGCCATTGGCTAACGCTGAGGTGGGTTGTAATCCTTGAGTGTGAATAAATAAACGAATGGTGTTTCAAAACGATGTTCTTAGGCTTTATGAGTGTCTTTGACCGGTGTGTCGTGATGGTTGATCGGCGTGTTTTTGGCGCGAAAGACCTGAGCAAGTCTCAAGTAGATCTTCGCACACTGATCTGTTGCTTCGTGTGTGTGATCGGTTTTTTAGCAGGACTCGCGCTGGTCTCGTTTTTGCGATCAGAAATTGTCGATTTTGTAGTTTGGTTGTTGATGAGTGTGCCTTTGGTGTGTGTCTTTGTTGCACGACATAGGCGACAAACCGGAAAAAGCAGACGTCTTTAAGTAGCGCTGAGCATATGATTCCCACTCAGCGGTATTCCTAAATTAGTTGAATTCGAACCGCGCACGAACCGAGGGGCTAGGACGCGAAGCGCCCGCGTTTTGTCGGAGGCAAACCTTTGGTTTGATGGGGGCGGTTCACCTCTCGGGAGCTTGTTGCGCAAGCCCCTGACGGCCAGTGGGGCGCTGCCAAATCTTTGATTTGGCTTAGGGGGAGGGCTTCTCAGTGAAGGATTAGCTCGATGTTGCTGCAAGTAATTGAGACACGCGCGGCCTTGAAGCGCATTATGTTTCGACTAGCTTATTCTGCGGGCAACACTGCTTTCTGAACTGCATCGTCCCACCCGAGATAATACGCGCCGTCATGTTGGATCACAGGACGTGCCATCAGCTTTGGTTTGGACGCGAGTTGGTCTTCGGCTTCGGAGTGTTTCAACCAGTCGCTCAATCCCCGCCAGTCGTTTGTGGTTCGATCGACCAGTCGATCCCCAAATTCTGCGATCAACACCGCAAGCTCTGCTTCGCTGAGCGGGTCGGCGCGGATGTCTCTGAAGTCGCATTCGACCCCTGCATCCTCAAGCGCTTTGAGGGCTTTTTTGCAGGTTGAGCACGTGCTTAGTCCATAGACCAACATGGCGGAGTCTCCTTTGGTTCCAGCTTGGCAATCTCCTATATAAAATCCAACCACACAAGGGATCCACTTCTGGAAAGCGCCCAAAAGCCGGTCTTCTCTGCATTACTTGAGCGGTCGCGACGCCTTGCACATTCCAGTGACTGCGCATTGCCGCATTGACACTCCGCTGCCCCCAGAGGATGTCTTAGCCAACCCAGTTTTAGGAGCCTCCCCATGTCTGTACGCCACATCTCCACCGGATCTCCGTTTGAAGAAAAAATCGGGTATTCCCGCGCGGTTGTGGCGGATGGGTGGGTCTTTGTTGCCGGAACCACGGGGTATGATTACACAACCATGACCATGCCTGAGGATGTCGCGGATCAGTGTCGCAACACGCTCGATACCATTGGCAAGGCGTTGGAAGAGGCGGGCAGCTCGCTAGATGACGTTGTGCGGGTGAACTACATTTTGCCCAACGGCGATGACTTTGAGAAATGCTGGCCGGTGACCAGCGAGGTGTTTGCCAAGGCGAAACCTGCGGCAACCATGATCATTGCCAATCTGATGGAAGAGGCGATGAAGATCGAGATCGAAGTGACCGCACGGGTCTCCAAATAAGGCTTTCCAGATGACATCGCATATTGCTACCGACCGCGCGGCCAACCGGCTGGGCGCCTTGTTTATGGTTGTCGCCATGGCAGGGTTTGCCGTGGAAGACGCGTTCCTGAAGGCGGCCGCGCAAAGCTTGCCAATTGCGCAGGTGATGGTGCTGTTTGGGGCGGGCGGCGCGATGGTGTTTGCGCTGTGGCTGCGGGCAAAATCGCAACCTTTGGCGCCCAAAGAGGTGGTGTCGCGCCCGATGCAGGTTCGGGTGGTGTTTGAGATTGTTGGACGGTTGTTTTTCACGCTGTCACTGGCGTTGACGCCGCTCAGCTCGACCACGGTGATCTTGCAGGCCACGCCTTTGGTGGTGGTGGCTTTTGCGGCGCTGGTGCTGGGCGAGCAGGTGGGCTGGCGGCGCTGGTTGGCGATTGTGATTGGTCTGATCGGCGTGGTGCTGATTGTGCGGCCAGGTGGGGAAAGCTTTAGCTGGCTGTCGCTGTTGGCGGTGGCTGGAATGTTGGGCTTTGCAGGGCGGGATCTGGCCAGCCGTGCCGCACCCGCGAGCTTGAGCACTGCCGTGTTGGGCCTGTATGGGTTTCTGGCGATTGTGGTGGCTGGGGCTGCCTATGGCGTGCTCTGGGAGCAGGTGCCGTTTCACACGCCGCCACCGATGGCGTTGCTGTCCGTGGTTGGGGCTGTGGCCTGTGGGGTGTTTGCCTATAGCGCGTTGATGCGGGCGATGCGGACAGGGGAGGTGTCGGCGGTGACGCCGTTCCGCTACTCGCGCCTGCTGTTTGGTGTGGCGCTTGGCGTGGGGGTGTTTGGCGAGCGGCTGGACAGTTGGATGTTGATGGGCAGTGCGTTGATTGTGCTCTCTGGGCTGGTGATCATGGTGCGTGGGCGGGCTGCCGCCAAAGGGTGATAGCATTCAAGCGAAGTGCGCCGTTCCGCCACTGGACCTTTGTGGCCAAATAGTCCATATGGGGGAAGAATTTGCGGAGACTCCCATGGGCATTTTGAGCACAATCAACAATGTTTTGACCTGGTGGAACGGCGGCACGCTGAACACCAAGCTGTTTACGGCGCGCAAAGGCGTGAAAATGGGCGAAGACGAACAAGGCAACGTCTATTATCGCACCGCCAATGATTCCAAACGCTGGGTGATGTTCAACGGTGAAGTGGAAGCCAGCCGGATCAGTGCCGACTGGCATGGCTGGTTGCACCGGACGTTTGACGAAGTGCCATCGCAGAAGCCGTTGAAACACCAAGAGTGGGAAATCCCACATCAGGAAAACGTAACCGGCACCGCGCTGGCCTATGCGCCTGCGGGCACAATCCGCGCGATGGGCAAGGCCCCGGTGGACCGGTCCGACTATGAGGCGTGGAGCCCCGAGTAACCCTGATGTCGGCCGTACGTACAGAGACATTTGTTGGCGCTGCTGTGGTGGCTGCGGCCGCAGGCTTTTTGCTCTACAGCGCGCAGTTTGCCAATGTGGGGCAAAGCGGTGGCGGCTACGGGTTAAACGCGTCGTTCCGCTCGATTGAGGGTGTGAGCGTAGGCACGGATGTGCGGTTGGCCGGCGTGAAAATCGGCAGCGTGACGGACATCCAGCTTGATCCACAGACATTCCGTGCGTTGACCACATTTAGCGTGTTGGACGGCATTGAGCTGCCGGACGACAGCGCGGTGGTGATTTCATCTGAAGGCCTGCTGGGTGGGAATTTTGTCGAGATCCTGCCGGGCGGCTCGCCGTTCAACTTTGCTGCGGGGGATGAGATTGAGGACACGCAGAGCTCTGTGAGCCTGATTTCATTGCTCCTGAAATTTGTAAGTGGTGGTGATGATGCGTAACCTTGGTTTGACGGCTTTGCTATTGGGGCTGCCGGTGATGGCGCAGGCGCAGGACATCCAGATTGAGATGCTTGAAATTGAGCCGCTCAAGTATGAGACGCTTAAAATCCCGCTGGGGGATGTGAAAAGCGAGAGCGTGGTTGCGGCCACGGTTGGTAAAGGCGCATTGCTTCGAGGGTTGGATAAGCTGACCGGGCAAGTTGCGGACTTTGAGCTTGATAACGGCTATTCGGTTAACTTTGGCACGCTGCGGGTGGATATGGCGCAGTGCCGTCATCCCAGCGAGAATCCAAATGGCGACGCTTTTGCCTTTCTCTCGGTTTATGAGGAGCAGGGTGCGGGAACCAATGTGTTTCAGGGCTGGATGATTGCATCGTCTCCGGCGCTCAGTGCGTTAGACCATGCGCGCTATGACGTCTGGGTGCTGCGCTGTACCGGCTTGGATCAAGCTGAGGCGGTAAGCACCTCTGAGGGCGACGGTAACGAGTGAGCCGTGATGTCGGCTTCGTGCCGCAGCGCCCAGGTCAGCATCTTTTGATAATCGGCCCGTGGGACTTCGATAGCGCCCAATGAGGCGAGGTGGTCGGTGAGGAACTGTGTGTCAAACAAGGTGAAGCCACAGCGACGCAAGTGTTCGATGAGGTAGGCCAGTGCCATTTTTGAAGCATCGGTTTTGGTGGAGAACATGCTTTCGCCAAAGAAGGCCCCGCCCAGAGTGACGCCATATACACCGCCCACAAGATTGTCGTGGTCCCAAATCTCAAGGGAATGCGCGTCTCCGCGTTTGTGAAGCGCCATGTAGAGATCGTGGATTTGGTCGTTGATCCAAGTCTCCTCGCGATCCGCGCAGCGGATTAGAACCCCCTCAAAATCGGCGTTCAGCGACGCAGTGTAGCCGCCACGTCGGATGCGTTTGGCAAGGCTGCGAGAAATGTGGAAACTGTCGAGGGGGAAGATGCCGCGGCGGATTGGGTCCACCCAGAAGATGTCCGGGTCGTCGCGGTTTTCAGACATGGGAAAAACCCCCATGCCATAGGCGCGCATCAAGAGGTCTGGTGTGACCTCACTCATGATGCGCGCCCATAAGGTATCAGCCCTCGGCCATATTGGCGTCGAGCCATTTTTCCAGCCAGTGAATGTTGTACTCACCGGTGTGGATGTCTTTTTCCTGAAGCAGGGCGTGGAACAGCGGTGTGGTGGTGTCGATGCCATCCACAATCAGCTCACCCAAGGCACGATCCAGACGCGCCAGCGCTTCGGCGCGGTCGCGGCCATGTACAATGAGCTTGCCAATCAGGCTGTCGTAGTAGGGCGGAATGGAATAGCCCTGATACAGCGCTGAATCCATCCGTACCCCAAGACCACCAGGCGCATGATAGGCCGTAATTTTACCCGGGCAGGGGGCAAAGTTTGGCAGGCGCTCGGCGTTGATGCGGACCTCAATTGAGTGGCCGTTGATCTCCAGATCATCCTGACCAAAGGTCATGGATTCACCAGCCGCCACAAGGATCTGCTCGCGCACCAGATCGACGCCAAAGATGGCTTCGGTCACCGGGTGTTCCACCTGAAGACGGGTGTTCATTTCGATGAAATAGAACTCGCCGTTTTCATAGAGGAACTCGATGGTGCCGGCGCCGATGTAGTTGATTTTGGCAACCGCATCCGCACAGACCTTGCCAATTTTGGCGCGTTCTTCGGGGGTGATGGACGGGCCGGGGGCCTCCTCAAACACCTTCTGGTGACGCCGCTGCAAAGAGCAATCCCGTTCGCCAAGGTGCACCGCTTTGCCTTTGCCGTCGCCAAAGACCTGAATCTCGATGTGGCGCGGTGTGGTGAGGTACTTCTCGATGTAAACTTCGTCGTTGCCGAAGTTGGATTTGCCCTCGGCCCGCGCGGTCATAAAGGCGCTTTCCATGTCAGCGGCGGTGGCCGCCACTTTCATGCCGCGCCCGCCGCCGCCAGCGGTGGCTTTGATGATGACCGGATAGCCCATCTCGTCGCCCAGCTTTTTGGCCGCAGCCAAATCAGGGACACCGCCCTCAGAGCCGGGTACGCAGGGCACGCCCAGTTTGATCATCGTATCTTTGGCTGTGATCTTGTCGCCCATGGTGCGGATGTGTTCCGCAGTGGGGCCGATGAAGGTCAGGCCGTGATCTTCGATAATCTGTACAAAACTGGCGTTCTCCGACAGGAAACCATAGCCCGGATGGATCGCTTGCGCGCCGGTGACTTCGCAGGCCGCGATGATCGCCGCCATGTTCAGATAGCTCTCAGTGCCCGGAGCTGGGCCGATGCAGATGGCCTCGTCTGCCATACGCACGTGCATCGCGTCAGCATCAGCGGTGGAATGCACCGCAACCGATTTGATGCCCATTTCGCGACACGCACGGATCACGCGCAAAGCGATCTCTCCGCGGTTGGCGATCAGGATTTTGTCAAACATTGGACTGCCTTATTCGATGATCGCCAAGGGTGCGCCGTATTCTACAGTGTCGCCATCACCAACCAGAATGCGCTTCACGGTGCCGGATTTTGGTGCCGGGATGTGGTTCATGGTTTTCATGGCTTCCACGATCAGCAGCGTGTCGCCTTCGGTCACGGTCTGGCCCACAGCTGCAAAGGCAGCGGCGCCTGGCTCTGGCGAAAGATACACGGTGCCAACCATAGGAGAGGTCACGGCGCCCGGGTGGCTGGCTGGATCGTCTTGGGATGTGGCTGCGGCGGCGGCAGGTGCCGCGGCGGGTGCGGCAACCGGAGCGGCGGCTGGTGCAGCCATGGCGACGGGTGCTGCGGCAACAACTTGTGTCTGACGGCTCACACGCACGTTCAGGCTGTCATCTTCGCCATATTCGCGCATCACTTCCAGCTCGGTCAGATCATTTTCCCGCAGCAGCTCTGCCAAAGCAGAGATGAAGGCCACATCAGAATCGTGATTTTGTTTGCTCATTTTCCGTTTCTATCCCCTACGCGCTTATGCGCTGTTGAGTCTTATTGGTTTCCCCTGCGGCGCTTATAGAGAAAAAGCTGCCCCTAGGAAAGCTGAACTGGGGTTCAGATGGGGGGAAATGGACGCGGTTTCCAGCCCTAAATCGGGCTTAAAGCGGCATTCCAGAGAGTTTGGCCACCAATTCCGCTAGTTTACGGGCGCCAAACTTGCGCAACAGGCGGGCGCGGTATTCTTCGACCGTGCGATAAGACAAGCCAAGATCGAGGCCAATTTCTTTGGACGTCATGCCGCGGCAGGTCAAGATGGCCACTTCGCGTTCACGTTGTGTCAACTCCACCACGGGGCGATCCTCGGACAGATCGGCAAAGGACCAGACGCTTTTTTGAAACGGATTTTCCGGCGAAGTGGATTGCCCCCGCACGCGGCACCAAAACAGCGTGCCGTCCATGCGCTGCATCACCCGTTCGTCGCTATAGCGCCCGGTGTTGCCCATGGTGGTGTAGACCTTTTGGCCCAACTTCTGGAAATCTTCGTCAGAGGCGTAGAAATCGGCAATCGAGCGGTTGGCACAGGCCTCAGCTGGGGTGGCAAACATCTCGCCAAACCGCAGGTTCACCCGTTGGATGATGCGGTTTTCGAGGATGCAGAGCCCGACAGGGGCGTGATCAAAGGCCAGTGCGTTTAGTTCCATGGGGCGCAGTGATGGCACAGGTGCGGTGGAAGGGGAAGGGGGGGGCGACGCAGGTCATGCGATGGGTGTTGGGAGCAGGCGTGAGCGAAGGTTGACCGATTGCGGTTCCTTGCCGCTACTATGGGGCTTCATTTGTTAGGAGCTTAGGCATGAAGATATTTTCCTCAATGCTGGGTGCAACCTTGTTATCTCTTGGGATCGCAACATCTGGCCAGGCACAAGAACAACCAAACATCGTATTCATTTTTCTCGACAACTTTGGCTGGGGTGAGCCCGGTTTCAATGGCGGGGGCATCATTCGGGGCACGCCGACACCGAAGATGGACGCGTTGGCGGCGGAAGGATTGCGGCTCACCAACTTCAATGTAGAGAGCCAATGTACGCCGTCACGCGCGGCAACCATGACCGGACGCTATGGCATTCGCAGCGGCAACCACACTGTGCCGCTTGGTGGCGGTGTTTATGGCCTCACCCAATGGGAGGTCACGATGGCCGAGATGTTGAAGGATGCCGGATACAGCACTGCGATGTATGGAAAATGGCATCTTGGGTGGTCCGAAGGGAGGTATCCCACCAACCAGGGATTTGACGAGTTTTATGGAGTTGAAACCACGGACGTTACGGTTTGGCGGACGTTGCCGGGTTTTGCCGAGGCCAATTTGGATGAGCCGGTTGTTATGCAAGCAGTCGCTGGGGCGCCAGCGACTGCCGCGCGAGATTACGACCTAGATTATCGCGGGGAGATCGATGGCGACCTCACAGAAAAAGCCATTGAGTTCATTGAGAGCAAAAGCAGCGAAGACGCACCGTTTTTTGTCTATCTTGCGTATACGCAGACCCACTACCCCAACATCGTGTCGGAAGAATTTAACGGTTCGACCGGCAAGGGTGTTTGGGCGGATATCCTGCATCAGACCGACAGCTACATCGGGCGCATCGTTGACGCGCTTGAGACCGCAGGTGTTTCAGATGACACGGTGGTGATTTTCACAGCCGACAATGGCCCAGAAGCGCTGCCTGTGGGCAACGCCAATGTGTCGCCAACCCCGGCGGTGCACGGCACGGCAGGGCCTTGGCGTGGTACCCTGTTCACCAGTTTAGAAGGCAGTATGCGGGTGCCTTTTGCCATCAAATGGCCCGGACAAATACCCGCGGGGTCCGCAAGCAACGACGTGGTGCATTCCATGGACCTGTTTCCCACGCTTGCAGCGTTTGCCGGTGGGGCGGTGCCGAGTGACCGAGCGTTTGACGGCATCGATCAATCCGCGTTTTTCCTTGGGGATCAGACTAATTCCAATCGGGAAGGCGTGATCGTCTACATGGGCGAGCAGATCTTTGGTGTGAAATGGAGGGATTGGAAGGTGCTGTTCAAAGAGAACACAACGGCATTTGGCGCAACACAATCTTATGACACGCCGCGGGTTTATAATCTTTTGAACGATCCCCATGAGCGTGAAAGCGTGTTGTTCCCCCACACTTGGGCTGCCGAGAAAGCACTGCCACAATTGCAGGAACATCTTGCGACGTTCGAGCAGTATCCGCCGATCCCGCCGGGCACGCCGGATCCTTATGTGCCGCCGGTAAAGTGAGCCAGCAGATCGCTGAGTTGACGCGCGTGCCTTAAGTGTGTGAACTCGCCTTAGGCGTGTTTGTCGAGTTTCATCTTAGGGTCAGGGTCAAAAGTGACGCTTGTTGTGTTGGTCGGTCCGCCGGCGGTTGGAAAAATGTCGGTTGGTCAGGCGCTTGAGCCGCGGTTGGGGTTCAAACTTTTCCACAACCACGTCACCATTGACATGGTGGCGCCTTACTTCAGTTATGCGACACCAGAGGGCCGGGCGCTGGTTCAGAAGCTGCGGGAAGCCTTCTTTGAGTCGTTTGCAGCTGATACCAGAGGTGGCTATATTTTCACCTTTGTCTGCGCCTTCAATGATCCGGAGGATCAGGCCTATCTTGCGGCGCTGAACAACCAGTTTGCGGGGCAAGGGCATGAGGTGATTTTTGTTGAGCTTGAGGCGGCGTTTGAGACGCGGCTGGCTCGCAATGTCTCCGAGAACCGATTGGCACATAAGCCGTCCAAAAGAGACCTAGTGTGGTCTGAGCGCAATCTGCGCGAGTCTGAAGCAACCGATCGGATGAATTCAATGGAGGGGGAGATGCAATTCAAAAACTACCTTCGGATTGACACCACATCTCTTTCTGCCGCGGAAGTGGCAGAATGCATCTGTAAAAGGTTTGGGCTTGATGTGTAGCTTTGAAAATCAACTGGATCGTTGGGCAAACGGCGCACCTTGGGAGGCACGCCGTACTGATATATCTCCTGCGGCCTAAAGGCCGGAATTGAAGCGGTCGCGGGCTGCACGGCCTTGGTCTGAATTTTCGAAGCAGACCAGCAGGTTGTGGTTGGCCAAAGAGGTTTCGTGGAACACCAGCGCGTCGGCGTGTTTCGCGAGACGGGGTTCTGTGGCGAGCATGTGTTCAAACACGTTGCGATCGATCACGGCGGCGTCCATGCGGCCGGCGGCTACTTTTTCGACGTTGGAGGCGTCGGTGGGGCCAGCATCCACTTTTAGAGAGCCGTCCGCAATCATCGCGTCAAAGCGGGCTTCGTTGATATAGCCTTCGACAACGCCAATGCGGTAGTTGCCCAGGCTAGCGTGATCAGCCCAGTCAAAAGCGTTGTCTTTGCGGTGGATGAAGCCCACAGGAGAGGTGCCAAATGGGGCGGAGTAGATGCAGCGGTCACCGTCTTTTTCGGCGTCGGCACCAGAGTCATAGTATTCAGGGTAGAGGCCCAGATAGTTTGGGTCTTTGGCAGCGAGGTTCACGGCGCGGTTCCATGGAAACACTTCAGCTACAACCTGATCGCCAGCCGCGGCAAAGGCAGCTGTGACCGCATCGGTAGAAGTGCCGGAGGCGTCTGCGTTCACGTAGGGTGGCCACTCGAGTGTGGTCAGTTTGACTGTTTCGGCTGAGGCCGAGGTTGTGAGAGCCGCAAGTGCGGCAGCAAAAAGCGTGGGTTTTTGCATGGTGACTCCAGAAATTGAATGAGCATTTAAGTTCCGGTGTCACCTGAGCATGAGAGTGCTAAGAAGGCGTTACTAATGGAGTGGGCGCGCCGAAGAGAGGCTTTGCGAGATCGCGACGTGGTTGATGTTTCGATGTGCTGAAGTTGGGAGAGGGAAGGCAGCCATGACTAGTGCGGGGTTGTTGCTGCGTGAGGCGCAGCTTCAGTAAGAGTAGATGTGCAGGCCCGAAGACAGCGCAAAAAAAGAGGCCGATCAATCGCCTCCATCGCCGTCTCCATCTGCTTCGCTGGCCCATAAGCCACCGGGTGCGGAAGGGTCTGTGTCAGACCATCGTTCGCCGCCGTGCCATTCGACCCAGGCGTAGAGGCCGTCTTCTCGTTGGCGCAAAGATGTCCGTCGGACTCGGTTGCGATAAAACGAAAACGCAACAAAGATGATGACGAGAATACATTGAATTGGGTCAAATACCCAGCCGGTATCCGTGCTGTAGCTCAGCATAGATTGTATCCATGTTTTGTGAAAATGCAGACACGGGCCATGTCAGTTGCTGCTGCCGGGTTAGAGCTGTCCAACCCTTCCGCATCACATCAACCTGTTCAATAGGATCTGTCTCATGTCTGACTATTGAATAGCACAAGGCTTGTAACAGTTTTGCGACAACGGAGTGGACAAGCCTCTAGAATGAAAAAAGCCCCGCCAAATCTGGCGGGGCTTTGACGTTTCTTGTGTGCGTCACGCTTAGCCGACGATGGTCGCCTCGGTGGCGGCGCGCAGCTCGTCCTCAGACACGCCATCGGCGCATTCGACGATTTTCAAGCCGCCTTCAACCACGTCCAGCACACCTAGGTTGGTGATGATGCGGTCGACCACTGCTTTGCCGGTCAGCGGCAGGGTGCATTCCTTGAGCACTTTGGACACACCGTGTTTGTTGGCGTGATCCATCACAACCACCACACGGCCGACACCGGCCACCAGATCCATCGCGCCGCCCATGCCTTTGACAAGCTTGCCGGGGATCATCCAGTTGGCCAGATCGCCATTTTCCGCGACTTCCATGGCGCCCAAGATGGCCATGGCGATTTTGCCGCCGCGGATCATCGCGAAGCTTTGCGCAGAGTCGAAATACGCGGTCTGTGGCAGCTCGGTGATGGTCTGCTTGCCAGCGTTGATCAGGTCAGCATCCTCATCCCCGTCGATGGGGAAGGGGCCCATGCCCAACATTCCGTTTTCCGATTGCAGCGTGACTTCGACGCCCTCGGGGATGTGGTTGGAGACCAGCGTCGGGATGCCGATGCCGAGGTTCACATACCAGCCGTCTTGCAGTTCCTGTGCGGCACGTGCCGCCATTTGATTGCGATCCCAAGCCATGATTATGCCTCCTCACGCGGGCGCACGGTGCGCTGTTCGATACGTTTTTCGTGATCACCTTGGATGATGCGGTGCACGTAGATGCCGGGCAGGTGGATGCTGTCGGGATCAAGCGAGCCGGTGGGCACGATTTCCTCAACTTCCACGATGCAGATCTTGCCGCAGGTGGCGGCAGGGGCGTTGAAGTTGCGGGCGGTCTTGCGGAACACCAGGTTGCCGGTCTCATCGGCTTTCCAAGCTTTTACAATGGCGAGGTCGGCAAACATGCCCTCTTCCATGATGTAGTCTTCCATGGCGCCATCCGGGCCGGTGGGAAACTGCTTTTCCAGCTTGCCTTCGGCAATCACGGTGCCCACGCCGGTCTTGGTGAAGAAGCCCGGGATGCCCGCGCCGCCAGCGCGCATGCGCTCGGCCAAGGTGCCCTGTGGGTTGAACTCCAGCTCCAGCTCACCCGACAGATACTGGCGCATGAATTCTGCGTTTTCGCCCACGTAGGAGCTGATCATCTTTTTGACCTGTTTGGTCTGCAACAGGATGCCGATGCCGAAGTCATCGACGCCCGCGTTGTTGGAAGCAAACGTCAGGTCTTTGACGCCGCTGTCTTTGATTGCGTCGAGCAGAAGCTCGGGAATGCCGCAGAGGCCAAAGCCGCCTGAGGCAATGAACATGCCGTCGCTCAGAACGCCGTCCAGCGCCTCAGCGGCATTTGCATATACCTTTTTCATGGATGTCTCCCCTTATCCGGAAATTGAGGAGAGTAGTGACGGTGGGGCCGGGATGAGTCAACGCCAGCTGGGGGTGCCCGGTATTACTACGGTTGTTTATGGGTAGTGCGGACGCGGGCGCAAGAGTGCGCGCCCGCAAGAAGGTTTGCGCGTTAGACCGGCAAAGCGTCGGCGCTATATTGCGCAGCAAATGCAGCGCTTGGGAGGATTGGTGTGATCACGTCGATCAACACGCCGTTGGGATCGCGCAGGATAAAGTGGCGCTGGCCAAAGTCTTCGTCGATCAGAGGTTTGACCACGTCGAGGCCGAGCTTCGTCAGGCGATCATATTCCGCCGTGGCATCCTCCACTTCGAAGTTCAGCAGCATATTGGTGGTGAGACCGCGTCCGACTGTGGGAATGGTTTCATGGGTGCCGTCCAGAATGGCGAGGTTGACCGTTGGGTCGGCGTCACTTTCCAGGTGTACGTACCAATCAGAGGTGAAGGCAGCGGTGAAGCCAAAATGGGTCTCATAAAAGGCTGCGGTACCAGCAACATCGTTGGTTTGCAGCACGGGATAGAATTGGGTGGGTTTCATTGTCTGGGCTTCCTTGGTAAAAACATACAACGTGCATGTAATAAACAAACAGGCTGTATGTATGCAAGAGAAATCCACCCGGACTCCCAATGTTGAACGGCGGGCGCAAATGCGGGCGCGTTTGATTGCCGCCGCCCGTGCGGTGTTTGTTGAGAAGGGATACGCGGAAGCCAGTACGCCAGAGATTGTGCGGGCCGCCGGGGCCACACGGGGGGCGCTGTACCATCATTTTGAGGACAAACAGGCCTTGTTTCGTGCTGTTGTGGAAGCAGAGGCGCAGGCCGTCACGCAGGCCATTGAGGCGGCAAGCGCCTCTGTGGCGCAGGCGGATGCCTTAGCGGTTGGGAGCCGCGCGTTTTTTGAGGCGATGAGCGATGGGGCGCGGGCACAGATATTGCTGGTGGATGGGCCTGCGGTGCTAGGCGCGGCCAAGATGGATCAGATTGACGCCGGGGGCGGGCGGCAATCGCTGTTGGCTGGTCTGAAGGGGGCGCATTCCAATCGCAGTGAGGAAGAACTCAGCGCGATGGCGGTGGTGCTATCTGCAGCTTTTGATCGGGCGGCGTTGGAGGTTGCGCAATCTGGGGCGGATGCCGATGTGTTTGTTGGGGTGCTGAGCCGTTTGATGGGGGCGGCGCTGACGAGTGGCTAAATTTTCGATCGGTACAAATGTTGCGGATTAGAACGGCCCCGTTAAAGGCTGGAACTTTCAAGAAATGTAGCAATTGACGGGTTTGTAGAGCTTCAACGCCGACGATGCATCCTTAGCGAGAGTTCACCCAAGGCCAAGAGTAACGATGCTGCAGTTCTCATCAAAGGAGGGGTAGCGTCGAAAGCGAGGACTGGTTTTGAGCAAAGTCTCCAGACTTCAGCGCCTCACCAAGCATAACTCTGTTCCAGCTGTTGGACCAAGGGTTTCTTATGCAATGCAGGGCCACGGCTTAAGCCAGCGAAGTGAGCAACGCCTGCGACGGCTCCCCCGTTGGTTCAAGCCCGACGCTGCGCTGGTAGTCAGCAATGGCAGCGCGAGATTTTGGCCCCAACACGCCGTCCGCCCCCCCGGTATCAAAGCCGCGCGCAGTCAGGCGCGATTGCAGGGCAATGCGGTCGTCTTTCGTGAGCCCATACTGATCCGGTGGGAACGCCGTGCGCAGCGGGCCGGCGCCGCCAATGCGGTCCGCGAGATGGCCCACGCCGATCGCGTAGCTGTCCGAGTTATTGTAGCGCTTGATGGCGCTGAAATTGCCCGTCACAGCAAAGCGCGGGCCGCCGGCTTGAGGTTGGATCACGCGCGACGCCGTTTCACCGGGGCGCAATTCCCAGCCCCATTTGGTGCCGCGGTTCCAGCCGTTCTTTTGCAGATAAGCCGCCGTGGAGGCAAGCGCGTCAGACGGATCATCTGACCAGATGTCGCGGCGGCCATCGCCGGTGTAATCGACCGCAAATGACTGATAGCTGGTCGGGATGAACTGCGTGTGGCCCATCGCGCCGGCCCAACTGCCCGTCATGCGATGGGCACCGATGTCGCCGTTTTGCAAGATTTTGAGCGCTGCGATCAGCTGTTTTTCATAAAAATTGCCCCGCCGGCCATCAAACGCCAAGGTGGAAGTGGCGGAGATCACCGGAATATCGCCTTTGCGCTCCCCGTAGTAGCTTTCCAGCCCCCAGATCGCGCAGATAATTTCCGCGTCCACTCCGTAGCTTTGCTCAAGGTTTTTCAGCGTGCTGCTGTGCCGGGAAAAGGCTGCGCGGCCTTTAGAAATGCGCTCCTCAGAGGCGGCAATAGACAAATAATCTTCAAGCGTGCGGGTGAATTCTGTTTGGTTGCGATCCCGTTTGATCACCCCTGGCAAATACCCCGTGTCGCGAAAGGCCGCGTTTAACGTTGCCTCGGAAATACCCTGGCTCAAGGCGCGGCCCCGAAAGCTGGCAACCCAAGCGGCATAGTCTCTGTTGGGTTGCGGGCGCAGATCCGCAGGCAATCCTTGTGGTTTGGGGGCGGAGGATCTTGGCGCCGTACCCGATGTGCTTTGACAGGCAGTAAGCGACAGGGCCGAGAGCCCGAGAACTACATTACGACGTGAGATACTCATACTGACTGCCCTTGTTTGCCAAGTTTGTTTGAGGGCAGTTTGGCAGAGAAAAGTGAGAGGTGCGAGGGGGGAAATCACTGACCGGAGCGCAGTTGCGTTGCCGCCAGAAAGGAAAAGAGGCTGTAGGCTTTGCCATTTTCGATGCGGTGTCAGCTCACAACTCTATGCGGAAGCACGCAATTCGGCAACTGGCGACACGTACTGTGCCGCCAGTGGAGGTTTGGTCTTTAGTCTTTTTTGGTTTTTTTTGCGGCGGCTTTTTTGGCAGGGGCCTTTTTCTTTGCCGCCGGTTTTTTCTTGGCAGCGGCTTTCTTTTTGGCGGGCTTTTTCCCCGCCTTTTCGACGATCCACTCCATGGCCTGTTCCATGGTCACGTCTTTCACATCGATCTCTTTCGGGATCGTGGCGTTGACCTTTTCCCATTTCACATAAGGACCATAGCGGCCGTCCATGATGTTGACCGGCCCACCTGCATCCGGGTGTTCGCCCAGCTCACGCAAAGCTTTGGCAGCGGCGCGGCGGCCACGGCCCGGATTGTTGCGCTTCTCGGTGATCATTTCCATGGCGCGGTTCATGCCGATTTCAAACACGTCGAGCGTCTCTTTGAGGTTGGCATAAACCGGTTTTTCCTCATCCGGCAGCTGGTGCATGATGTAGGGACCAAAGCGGCCCAAGTTGGAGGCAATCGCGCCGCCTTCCGGGTGCATGCCAATTTCACGCGGCAGGGTCAGCAGGGTTACCGCCTGCTCTAAGGTCACCTCTTCAGGCCCCCAGCCAGGCAGGTACTCTTTGCCCTGCTTGGGCAGAGAGGAGCGTGGTGGCTTTTTGTTTTCAGGCGTGGCTTCGCCGCGCTGCACATAGGGGCCAAAGCGGCCGGATTTCAGGTGGATTTCATCCCCTGCGTCTTCGCCCAGGACCTTCTCGTAGCCTTCCGCACCTTCGCCGGAGATTGGACGTGTATAGTTGCATTCCGGGTAGTTGCCGCAGCCAACAAATCCGCCAGTGCGGGAGGTTTTTAGGTGCAGCTGGCCTGCGCCACATTTGGGGCAGACGCGCGGGTCGGTGCCGTCTTCGCGGGCCGGATAAAGTTGAGGGGCCAGAGCGGCGTCCAAGATGTCGAGCACCTCAGAGATGCGCAGGTCGCTGGTTTCGGCAATCGCGGCGTGGAAGTCTTTCCAGAAGCGGGCCAGCACGTTTTTATAGTTGCGATCGCCGGCGGAGACGTCATCGAGCTCTTCTTCGAGGTTGGCGGTGAATTCATAGCCGACATATTTGCGGAAGAAGTTCACCAGGAAGATTGTCACGATCCGGCCTTTGTCCTCTGGGAACAGGCGGTTTTTCTCTTTGCGGACGTAGTCGCGGTCTTGGATTGTGGTGATCACCGACGCGTAGGTGGAGGGGCGACCGATGCCAAGCTCTTCCATACGTTTCACCAAGGTGGCCTCGGTGTAGCGCGGTGGCGGCTGGGTGAAGTGCTGCTCTGGCGACACGGCGTTTTTGGCCATGGCTTCGCCCTGCATGATTTGCGGCAGGCGCTTGCCGTCCTCATCATCCACAACCTGATCGTCGCGGCCTTCCTCATAGACGCGCATAAAGCCGTCAAACATCACCACCTGACCGGTGGCCCGCAGCTCGATCTGCTGATCATCAGAGGCGATATCAACGGTGGTGCGCTCCATGCGGGCGCCCTCCATTTGACAGGCCAGGGTGCGTTTCCAGATCAGGTCATAAAGTTTGCGCTGATCATCCTCAGACACCTTCAAATCGGCGGGTTTGCGCATCATATCCGTCGGGCGGATACATTCGTGCGCTTCCTGCGCGTTCTTGGCTTTGTTCTTATAAATCCGTGGCTTGGCAGGCACGTAATCCTTGCCGTAGAGCGCTTCGATGGCGTCGCGCGCACCATCGACAGCTTCTGGTGCCATGTCGATGCCGTCGGTTCGCATATAGGTGATGTAACCGGCTTCGTAGAGACGTTGTGCAGTGCTCATGCAGTGTTTGGCGCCCATGCCAAATTTGCGGCTGGCTTCCTGCTGCAGCGTTGAGGTCATAAAGGGGGCAGACGGGTTGCGCGAGGCGGGTTTGGCCTCAACCCGGGCAACCGACAGATCACGGCTTTGGATGGCTTGCACGGCCAGTTCCGCGGCGGTGGAGTTTTCCAGCGAGAATTTGTCGAGCTTCTCGCCGCCCAGCACGGTCAGGCGGGCCTCAAACTGTTGATTGCGCGGGGTGGAGAGCTGCGCCTTTACCGACCAGTATTCACGGGCGTTGAACGCCTCGATCTCGGTTTCGCGCTCCACGATCAAGCGCAGGCACACGGATTGCACACGACCGGCAGAACGCGCGCCGGGCAGTTTGCGCCACAGCACCGGGGAGAGGTTGAAGCCGACAAGGTAGTCGAGCGCGCGGCGGGCCAGATAGGCGTCGACCAGCGGCTGATCGACCTCGCGCGGGTTTTGCATTGCCTCGGTGATGGCGGATTTGGTGATGGCGTTGAACACCACACGGGACACGTTGGTGTCCTTTTTGATGGCGCGACGTTTGCGCAGGGCTTCCTCGAGGTGCCAGCTGATCGCTTCGCCTTCGCGATCGGGGTCGGTCGCGAGGATCAGTTCGTTGTCGTCTTTCAGCGCATCTGCGATGGCTTTGACGTGGGGGCGAGAGGAATTGCCAATCTCCCATGTCATCGCAAAATCTTCGTCCGGATCAACTGAACCGTTTTTGGCAGGCAGGTCGCGGATGTGGCCATAAGAGGCCAATACCGTGTAGTCCGAGCCAAGGTATTTGTTAATTGTTTTGGCTTTGGCTGGGGATTCTACGACAACTACTGGCATTCATTTTCCTCTCGACTCGGCGCGAGCCTTATGGCCGCGAAAAATGTGGGGCGAAAGGGGGGATTGTCAATGCATAGCGGAATTTCGCGTGACAAAGAGCGCGGTGCAAAGGGAGAAAGACGGGAATGAAGCGTTTGATTTTGGCAGGGGTTTTGGCGGTGGCTGCGGCGGGAAGTGCGCTGGCGCAGAGCTGGCAAGAGCCTGCGCGGGGCACGCAGACACGCAAAGATCTGATGAGTGCGATCCGCCCAATTGCAGAGTGGCGGCTGGGCGCGCCCGTGCAGTTTGTGGTCAAAGACCTGCGCGTGGCGGGTGACGTGGGCTACGGTCGGCTTTACGCGCAGCGTCCCGGAGGGGCAAAGATTGATTTGAACGCAACGCCTATCTCGCAACGCATGGGCGGCGCGTTTTTTGAGGACTGGGAAGAGCCTTACATTGATGTGATGTACAAGAAGTCCGGCAACATGTGGGTGGCGGTGGAATACACGCTTTCGGCCAGTGAGGCTTGGTGGGCGTCGCCGGCGTACTGTGCCGCGTTTGGCCCTGTGTTGACGGAGTGGTGCCACTAAGTATTTCGCATTTTAGGTTTTTGAGAGAAGCCCGCCAGCCAGGCGGGTGATTTTGCCGTCCATTTCGAGGTCCAACAGCACAGGCGTGACCTCGGACGAGGACATCACCATGTCGCGCACCAGTTGGTCCTCGCTGACGGGGGAGGGACCGAGGCGTTGCAGTATTTCGCTGTGCAGAGCGGCGGTGTCGCGCAGGGTACGGCGTGGGCGAGTCTGTGGCGGCTCTTTGGGCTGCCTTGCCACAGGCGGAGCGCGCAAAGGCAGCGTGTTGAGCACGTCCAGGACATCCTCGGCATCGCGCACCAAGCTAGCGCCGTCGCGGATCAGCATGTTGGCACCGGAGGCGCGGGCGTCAAATGGGTGGCCGGGCACCGCCAGCACATCGCGGCCTTGATCTAGCGCGATGCGGGCGGTCAAAAGGCTACCGGATTTGGACGCGGCTTCTACCACAACTACAGCCCGCACAAGGCCGGAGATAATCCGGTTGCGGGCCGGGAAATGGCGCGCGCGGGGTTCCATGGTGGGGCGTTGTTCGGAGATACAGAGGCCTTGGCTGGCGATCTGTTGGGCAAGGCTCACGTTTTTGGACGGGTAGGGGCGCGCAAGGCCGCCTGCATAAACAGCGATGGTGCCTGTGGCGAGTGCAGCCTCATGGGCGGTGGCGTCGATGCCACGGGCTAGGCCAGACACCACGGTGAGACCCGCAGCGCCCAGCTCAGAGGTGAGCCGTTTGGCCATGCGCAGGCCCAGGGAAGAGGCATTGCGCGCGCCTATGATGGCAACCGTTGGGGTGTTGAGAAGGCCGGTGTTGCCAAGACACCAGAGCATTGGTGGAGCATCAGGGGTTTCTTTGAGCAGCACCGGGTAGTCAGGATCATCAAAAAAAATCGGCCGCGCTCCAAGAGCACGGCCGTCATTTAGTTCGCATTTTGCGTCGTCGATTGAAGTTGGGGTGTAGCGGGACACGCCAGCAGTTCTTGCTATGTCAGGCAGGGCGCCCAAGGCCGCCTCCGCCGATCCGTGTTCCTGCATCAATCGGTGATATGTAGTTGCCCCGACACGTCGGGATCGCAAGAGGCGAAGTCGCGTTAATCGCGCTTCCTCCGTGGTGGGTGGGATTTGGGGGTGAGTGGAAGAAATTCGATCTTCGGTCATCCGCAACCTCGCCTACTTGCAAGAACAGGTTTAGGCTTTCAGTGGTTAACAGCTGGTAAACCAAACCAGAAAAAATTGAGAAGAGACCAAATAAATTGGTTTAACCTCTCATTTTTATCAGTTTGGTCTCAGGTGGCCGCACCACCAACTGTCAATCCATCCATCAAAACAGTGGGTTGCCCGACCCCTACCGGCACCCATTGCCCGGCTTTACCGCAGTTTCCCATGCCCGGATCAAGCGCCATATCATTACCCAGACCCTTAATTTGCATCATGGCGGTCGCACCATCGCCTATTAAAGTGGCGCCTTTGACTGGCGCGCCAACCTTGCCATTTTCCACGCGGTAGGCCTCGGTGCAGGAAAACACAAACTTGCCATTGGTGATGTCGACCTGACCGCCGCCAAAGCCAACAGCGTAGATGCCATCTTTCAGAGAGGCGACCAAATCTGACGGGTTGGCGTCGCCGCCCTCCATATAAGTGTTGGTCATACGTGGCATGGGGGCATGAGCGTAGCTTTCGCGGCGACCATTGCCTGTTGGGTCCACCCCCATCAGGCGGGCGTTTTGACGATCCTGCATGTAACCAACCAGAACGCCATCTTCGATCAAGGTGGTTTTGCCGGACGGAGTGCCTTCATCATCCACGGTGATGGAGCCGCGACGGTCTGCGATGGTGCCGTCGTCGATCACGGTCACACCTTTGGAGGCCACCCGTTGCCCAATCATGCCTGCAAATTTAGAGCTGCCTTTACGGTTGAAATCACCTTCTAGCCCGTGGCCCACAGCCTCGTGCAAAAGGATGCCTGGCCAGCCGGGGCCAAGCACCACTTCCATGGGGCCAGCCGGGGCAGGCACAGCGGAGAGGTTCACGTTGGCGACGCGCAGGGCCTCGCGGGTTTTGGCTTGCCAGTCTGCCGGATCAAGCAAGCCATCAAGACCAACCCGGCCACCGCCACCTGCTGAGCCGCTTTCACGTCGGCCATTTTGCTCGACAATTACCGAGACGTTTACCCGGGTCATGGGGCGAGTGTCGGTCACCACCTGGCCATCGGGACGCAAGATCACCACTTCTTGGTGGGATGCTGCCAAAGTGGCGGAGACCTGCACCACACGGGGATCAAGATCACGGGCGAAGGTGTCGATGTCGCGCAGGGTTTCGATCTTTACCGGGAAGTCGATGCCGCCAATCGGATCGACGTCAGTGTAAAGCTTGCGATTGGTGGGCTTGGGGCCGTCTGCCAAGATGCCGCCGCCAGCACCGACCGCCAGACGCGCCGTGTCGACCGCGCGCTTGATCGCGGCTTCGCTGATTTCGGAGGAATGGGCGTAACCAGCAACCTCGCCATTCACCGCGCGCAGACCGAATCCCTCGGCCGCATCGTAGCTTGCGGTCTTAATTCGGCCGTCATCAAACACCAAAGCTTCGGAACTGCGGCGTTCAAAAAACAACTCACCATCATCTGCCCCCGTCGTCGCAGTGCGCAAATGACGCAGGGCAATGCCTTCATCTATTGAAGTTTCAAAGGGTTGGAAGCGGGTTTGGGTCATGTGCGGGTAGCCTCATTATTTGATCTAAATCAAAAAAGCGTCCGTTTGACGCAAGCTTCGATCTTTATCTACGGGAGAGAATATGGTTTTTAGGCGCGAAACAACAGCGGGATTCCGCCGAAAGGCGCAAGGGATTCTGTTCCACCGATAAGAACAACACCGCAACCGATCAGGGTGACATATGCGAATTCTCTCGACATTCCTGGGCCTTATGGCAGCTACCATCGCCGCGCCCGCCTTTGCGCAGTCCGCCGAAACCATCGGCAAACCGGTTCAAAAAGCAACAGGCTTCCAGCCTGCGGCCACCGAACTTGCGCGCCAGATTCATTCATTGGACACTTTGCTCCTCTGGATCATCACCATCATCACGGTGTTTGTGACCGGACTGATGATTTACTGCATCGTGCGGTTTAACCGCCGTGCCAACCCAACACCCGGCACTTTCACGCATAACTCGCCGTTGGAAATTGCCTGGACGCTTGGCCCAATTCTCATTCTGGTTCTGATCGGGTCTTTCTCTCTGCCGGTGCTGTTCAATCAGCAAGAAATCCCAGAAGGCGAAGTACACATCAAGGTGACTGGCTACCAATGGTACTGGGGCTATGAGTACACCGATCACGAATTTGCTTTCGACAGCTTCCTGCTCGACAAAGAAGAGCTGGCAGCCAACGGCTACAACGATGACGAATATCTGCTGGCAACCGACACCAAAGTGGTTGTGCCAGTTGGTAAGACCATTGTGATGGACGTGACCGGTGCGGATGTGATTCACAGCTGGACCATCCCATCCTTTGGTGTGAAGCAGGACGCTGTGCCTGGCCGCATCGCGCAGCTTTGGTTCAAGGCTGAGAAAGAAGGCATCTTCTTTGGTCAGTGTTCCGAGCTTTGCGGCAAGGACCACGCCTATATGCCAATCACCGTGCAGGTTGTGTCCGAAGCCGAGTACGCCACTTGGCTGAAGGGCGCGATCGAAGAGCATGCGGGCGATATGTCCACCCTGCCGGGTGTGGCATTGGCCTCCGCAGACTAAACAGATCAGGGCGGGGTTCCCGTCTGACGACATCAAGGCGGGCAGGGTGCCCGCCTTTCACAAACAGGACAGAGCATGAGCGACGCAAGCATCAATACGCAAGCCAGAGCCAGCCATGGTGACGCAGAATTTGGCGACTATTTCGCCCTGCTGAAACCACGGGTGATGTCGCTTGTGGTGTTCACGGCGGCTGTTGGCCTGTTGGCAGCACCTGGTTCTGTGCACCCGTTTGTGGCGTTTTGCGCCATTTTGTTCATTGCTGTTGGCGGAGGCGCCTCCGGCGCGCTGAACATGTGGTATGATGCTGACATCGACCGGCTGATGAAGCGCACCCAAAGTCGCCCCATTCCCGCAGGCAAAGTCACCGAGGGTGAGGCGCTGGCCGTTGGTGTGGCGCTGTCTGGCTTTGCGGTGGTGATGCTGGGACTGGCCGCCAATTGGATGGCCGCAGGTCTGCTGGCCTTTACAATTTTCTTCTACGTGGTGATTTACACCATGTGGCTCAAACGCTGGACCCCGCAGAACATCGTAATTGGTGGCGCAGCGGGCGCTTTCCCTCCGATGATTGGTTGGGCGGTCGTGACTGGCGGCATATCGATCGAAAGCGTGCTGATGTTCACGCTGACGTTCATGTGGACCCCGCCGCATTTTTGGGCGCTGTGCCTGTTCATGAAGTCTGACTACAAAGACGCGGGCGTGCCGATGTTGCATGTAACCCATGGCCGTCGCGTGACCCGCAACCACATTCTGGTTTACACGCTGCTGCTGGCGGTTGTTGCGATTGGCATGGCGTTCACCGGTGTGGGTGGCCCGATTTACCTGACCACCGCGTTGATCCTGAACGGCCTGTTTGTGGCTGGTGCCATTTCGATCTGGCGTCGGGACGAAGAGATTTCTGAAGCGGATGGCTACAAGCGTGAAAAGGCCTTCTTTGGCCTGTCGCTGATTTACCTGTTCTTACATTTTGGTGCGATTTTGGCAGAGGCCACGTTGGCCCCCTATGGCATCGGAGGATGGTAAAGATATGAGTTTTCGCGAAGAACATGAACTGCACAAGCGCCGCTTTGGCCGCAACCTTGGGGTTGCGCTGGTCCTTGTTGGCTTCATTGTGATTGTGTTTGGCCTGACCGTGGTCAAAGTCACACGCGGCGACTATGAGCCCGAAAACGCCAGCATCCAGAGGGACCAGTAAACATGGACCCGAAGAAAAAGACATTGGTGCAGACCGTCAGCGTTGTTGTTGTTATGGGCGCGCTGGCTTGGGCATCGGTGCCGTTTTATGATTGGTTCTGCCGTGTGACCGGCTTTGGGGGGGTGACCAACGTCGCCGAGACCGGCAGCGATGTGATCCTCGACAAGACCATCAAGGTGCGGTTTGACGCTTCCATTGAACGTGACATGGCATGGGAGTTCAAACCTCTGCAGCGCGAGATGGAGATCCGTATCGGGGAAACCGGTCTGGCGTTCTACGAGGCTTATAACCCATCCGACCGACCTATTGCAGGCACCGCGAGCTACAACGTGGCGCCCTATGATGCGGGTGGTTTTTTCACCAAAATCGACTGTTTCTGCTTTGAAGAGCAGGTGCTGCAACCCGGCGAGCGGGTGACGATGCCGGTGAGTTTCTACGTGGACCCGGAAATTGTTGATGACCGGGACGCAAAATACATCAAGGTGATCACTTTGGGATACACCTTTTATGAAACAGACTTGCCCGAAGACTTGGCGTCCTTGACGACCGCGGGCGAGAAAAAGCAAAACTAAAGACAAGCCTTCCAACGAGGGAAATGGAAAATATGGCGCACGCTAAAAATCACGATTATCACATTTTGGCCCCCTCCTGGTGGCCGTTCCTTGGTGCTCTCGGCGGCTTTATCATGCTGTTTGGCGCAGTTGTTTGGATGCACGACAATGGCCCTTGGATGTTCCTTGTTGGCCTGATCGGCGTTCTCTATGTCATGTTCGGCTGGTGGGCTGAGGTGATTGCAGAAAGCAAAGTGGGCGACCACACACCGGTGGTACAGATTGGCCTTCGCTACGGCTTTATCCTGTTCATCATGTCCGAAGTGATGTTCTTTGCGGCATGGTTTTGGACGTTCTTCAAGCACCGCATGTACCCAATGGACCCGGCAGGCAACAGCCCAGCTGTGGACGGTCCTTGGCCGCCCGTTGGAATCGAGACCTTTGATCCGTGGCACCTGCCGCTGATCAACACATTGATCTTGCTGTGCTCGGGGTGTGCTGCAACTTGGGCGCACCACGCACTGGCGCATGAAAACAACCGCAAAGACATGAAAAACGGTCTGATCATCGCGGTTTTGCTGGGGCTGATCTTCACCGTGTTCCAGGCTTATGAATACAGCCACGCGGCGTTCAGCTTCTCCGGCAACATCTATGGGGCGTCGTTCTTCATGGCGACAGGTTTCCACGGTTTCCACGTCGTTATTGGCACGATCTTCCTGTTTGTGTGTCTGCTGCGTTTGAATGCGGGTCACTTCACCCCAGAGAAGCATGTCGGTTTTGAGGCGGCTGCCTGGTACTGGCACTTTGTGGATGTGGTTTGGCTGTTCCTGTTTGCAGCGGTCTACATCTGGGGCCAGTAAGCGTCTCAGCAAAAGGTTGATCCTTTTGAGTGGATACGATTAAAGCAAAGCGCGGTGGGGTTCTCCTGCCGCGCTTTCACTTTCTAGAAGGATCACTGACTTGCGCCGACTGTTCTTGCCTTTGTTTTTTGGCATTTTGGGTACGGTTGTGCTGGTGTCGCTGGGCACCTGGCAGATGCAGCGGATGACCTGGAAGCAAAGTGTGATCGCGGACATCAATGCGCGGATTGCAAGTGATCCTGTGGCGTTGCCCAATCCAATTGATGCGCAGCGGGATAAGTATCTGCCCGTCGCCACTTCTGGCACAATTCTTGAGGACGAAATCCATCTGTTGGCAAGCACGCGGGATGTGGGGGCGGTCTATCGCCTTGTATCAGCGTTTGAGACCGACGGTGGTCGCCGTATCATGGTCGACCGTGGTTGGATCAATACCGAGGACAAAGACACGCCTCGGTCTGCACATGCGGCAGACGTGATAGGCAACCTGCATTGGCCTCAGGAACGTGATGGTTTTACGCCACCAAACGATGTTGACGGCAACATCTGGTTTGCACGCGACGTGGATCAGATGGCGGCAGTGCTCAACACAGAGCCTGTCTTGCTTATTGTGCGCGAAGACTCTGACAAGGGCGTTTTTGTCACGCCCTTACCAGTGGACACGACCACTTTGCCCAACAATCACCTTGAATATGTTCTGACATGGTATGGACTGGCAATTGTCTGGGTGGGCATGACCCTGTATTACCTGCGTCGGATGCGCAAAACCAAAAAGGCCTGAGTGACGTGAAATATATTTCGACCCGTGGAAATGCCCCGGAGCTGAGCTTTGAAGAGGCCATGTTGACCGGTCTTGCACGTGATGGCGGGCTGTATGTCCCAGAGAGCATTCCAACGCTGAGTGCGGACGAGATTGCCGGATTGGCGGGCAAGTCTTATGAAGAAGCGGCGTTTATCGTGATGCGCCCGTTTGTGGGTGATGCGTTCACCGATGATGAGTTCAAAGGCATCATTGCACGGGCTTATGCCAACTTCCGCCACGAGGCGCGCGCGCCTTTGGTGCAGTTGGCGTCCAACCATTACTTGCTGGAGCTTTTCCACGGCCCGACGCTGGCCTTCAAAGACTTTGCGATGCAGCTGATTGGTCAGCTGTTCCAGTTCTCGCTGGCGCGTCGCAACGAGCGCGTGACAATTGTGGGCGCGACCTCCGGTGATACGGGTTCCGCGGCAATCGAGGCGTTCCGGGGCCTCGACAATGTGGATGTGTTCATCCTGTTCCCGCATGGCCGCGTGTCTGACATTCAACGCAAGCAGATGACCACACCTGAGGATGCCAATGTGCACGCTCTAGCGCTGGATGGTGATTTTGACGATTGCCAAGCCAAACTCAAAGATATGTTCAACGATTTTGAGTTCCGAGATGGCGTGAAACTGGCGGGCGTGAACTCGATCAACTGGGCGCGGGTGTTGGCACAGGTGGTATATTACTTCACCTCGGCAGTGTCCTTGGGCGCGCCGCATCGCAAGGTGAGCTTCACCGTGCCAACTGGCAATTTTGGCGATATCTTTGCAGGTCACATTGCCAAGAAGATGGGCCTGCCCATTGACCGGCTGGTGATCGCGACCAACCAGAACGACATTCTGCACCGCACCATGGAAACCGGCGCCTACACCAAAGAGGGCGTGACCCCGTCGATTAGCCCATCGATGGACATTCAGGTCAGCTCCAATTTCGAGCGGGCGTTGTTTGACGCCTATGGGCGCGATGGCAATGCCGTGGCGCAGTTGATGGAAGAGCTTAATGACGGGTCGTTTGCGATCTCCCAAGGTGCGATGGAAACGCTGCGCGAACATTTTGACAGTGGCTGTGCCTCTGAAGAAGAAACCAAAACAACCATTGCCTCCGAATTTACCGCGAGTGGAGAAGTTCTTTGCCCCCACTCGGCGGTTGGCGTAAAGGTCGCGGATGCCTATTTGGGCGAGGTGCCTATGGTCACGTTGGCCACGGCACACCCAGCGAAGTTCCCGGATGCGGTTGAAGCCGCGATGGGGACACGCCCGGCACTACCACCGCATATGGCGGATATGATGGATAAAGACGAACGTGTAACTCGTGTTCCCAATGATTTGGGCGCATTGGAAGCGCTTATCAAGGAACGGATATCACAGCGTTGACGGTTCAACTTCACACACTCTCCAACGGTTTTCAGATCGCTACGGAACACATGCCGGGGCTTGAGAGCGCCTCGATTGGCATTTGGGTCAGTGCGGGCGGGCGGCACGAGCGTGCACCGCAAAACGGCATTGCGCATTTTCTGGAGCATATGGCGTTCAAAGGCACCAAACGGCGAAATGCGCTGGAGATTGCGGAGACCATCGAAGACGTGGGTGGGTATATCAACGCCTACACCAGCCGCGAAGTAACAGCGTATTATGCGCGTGTTTTGAAAAACGATGTGGCACTTGCCTTGGACGTTGTTGGCGACATCGTACTGAACCCGATCTTTGATCCCGACGAGATCGAGATTGAGCGTGGCGTGATCCTGCAAGAGATTGGCCAGGCGCTGGATACACCGGACGATGTGGTGTTTGACTGGCTGCAAGAGCGGGCCTATCCAGATCAGCCGATTGGGCGCACAATTTTGGGCGAAGACGACCATGTGCGCCGCTTTGGCCGCGACGACCTCGCAGCGTTTGTGACCGAGCATTACCGGCCTGAACGCATGATACTGTCTGCCGCGGGTGCGGTGGACCACGATGAAATTGTGCGTATGGCCGAAGAAATGTTTGGTCATCTGGAACGAGGCCCAAAGATTGAGCTAGTGCCAGCACGGTTTGCAGGCGGCGAGTGTCGCACTGAAAAGTCGCTGGAGCAGGCCCATTTTGCGATTGGATTTGAGAGCCCGGATTATTGCAGCCCGGACATCTACACCGCGCAGATTTACAGCTCGGTATTGGGGGGCGGCATGTCGAGCCGTCTGTTCCAAGAGGTGCGTGAGAAGCGTGGGCTGTGTTATGCGATTTTTGCCCAGACCGGGGCCTATGCCGACACCGGCATGACCACGATTTATGCGGGCACTTCAGGAGAGCAGATCGCAGAGCTTGCCGAGATCACCATTGATGAGCTCAAACGCGCCGCCGAGGATATGAACCCGACTGAGATTGCACGGGCACGCACGCAAATGAAAGCGGGTCTTCTGATGGGGCTGGAAAGCCCGTCTAGCCGGGCAGAACGTCTGGCGCGGATGCAGGCGATCTGGGGGCATATCCCCTCCTTGCCAGAAACTGTGGAGCGTATTGACGCGGTCTCCGACGCGGATGTGCGTCGGTTTGCCGAACAGATGGCCAGCCAAGCGCGCAGTGCCATGGCACTCTATGGGCCGGTATCAGCCGCGCCGGCGCTGGAAGCTTTGGACGCGAGGCGCGCCGCCTAATGCTCCTGACACGTCGCAGGGTCCGGATTGACACGGAGCGCATGACTTTGCGCCCGCCGATCCATGCTGACTTTCGCGAATGGGCGGAGTTGCGCTCTGCCAGTGCGGATTTCCTGATCCCTTGGGAGCCGGTCTGGGCCAGCGCACATCTGAGCCGCAAAAGCTTTACCAACCGGGTGTACTGGGCGCAGCGGTCGATCTCCAATGACAGCGCGGTACCTCTGTTTATGTTCCGCCGTACCGACAACGCTTTGGTGGGCGCGATCACACTGGACAATATCCGCCGAGGTCCGGCGCAAGCCGGGACTTTGGGCTATTGGGTGGGACAACAATTTGCGCGTCAGGGCTTCATGAGTGAAGCCATTGAGGCCGTGGTGCATCATGCCTTTATCCGTCTGGACCTGAGCCGGATTGAGGCAGCGTGTTTGCCGGAAAATGTCGCCAGCCGTGGCGTGTTGGAGAATTCCGGGTTCAAATACGAAGGTGTGGCGCAGAGCTACCTTCAGATCAACGGGCGCTGGCGCACGCATGTTTTGTATGCCGCACTGCGCCATGATCGACGTGGGCGTACCTTGGCGGGGCAGGTTTAGCCCCACCAAAAAACGCGTGAACGCCAGATCGTGTGATATCTGTTATCCTGTCGAGATCCGGGGGAGGGCAGAATGCGATTTCTTGTGACTTTGTTTGTGATGCTGGCCAGTGCGGTGACCGCGCAGGATCGACGGCCAAGCCATTGCATTGCTTTGGCTGAGGTGCCGGGGATTGAGTATTTGCACAAAGCGTCGTTTCGCGATCCGGTGGAAAAACATGCGGTGCGGATCAGCTACATCAGCCATGCGTCTTTCCTGATCCAGAGCCACGATGGCATCGACGTGGTGACCGATTACACGGGGTTTCTGGGGGCAAACACGCTGGTGCCGGATGTGGTCACGATGAACCACGCGCACAACACCCATTGGACCACCAACCCCGATCCGGCCATTCCGCATGTGTTGCCGGGGTGGGGGGATTATGGGCTGGGAATAGAGCATCATCTGGATTTGGGATCGATGTTGGTGCGCAATGTCTCCACCGATATTCGCAGCTTTGGAGGCGTGGAGGAAAAGGGCAACTCAATCTTTGTGTTTGAGGTGGCGGGGCTGTGCATAGGCCATTTGGGGCATTTGCATCACGAGCCCAATGAGGCGCAGTATGCGGCACTTGGGCGATTGGATGTGGTGATGGCGGCGGTGGACGGCGGCATGAGCCTGGATGTGCCGACCATGATGCGGGTGCTCAGGCGGCTAAAAGCGCAGGTGGTGATCCCGATGCATTGGTTTGAGGAATGGACCTTGAATGCATTTTTGACGGGTATGTCGGACGACTATCTGATTGAAAACGAGGGGCGATCCAGTTTGACGGTGAACTTGCGGCATTTGCCGGATCGGCCGACCATCAAGGTGCTGTTACCGCGCTATCTACAAGATCCATAAGCCATTTTGCGTGGACCTTGGGGCAAGCACCGCGTAGATCACAGGCATGACCTTACATGATGCCTCCCCCGAATTTGTCCAATCCCTTTCTGAACAGCTGCCTGAGGGCACTTTGCGCGCGCCCGAGCCCCGCTATCTGGAAGAGCCGCGTGGGCGCTCTTTTGGCAATGGCGGCGTTGTGGCACTGCCGCGGTCGGTGGCGGAGGTGGCGCGCATCGTGAAAGCTTGCGGCGTTGGACAGGTGCCAGTGGTGCCTTATGGCGGTGGCACTGGCCTTGTTGGTGGACAGATTGTCAGCGATGGGGCCAAGCCGGTGATCTTGTCCTTGGAACGTATGAACAAGGTGCGCGATGTGCGCCCATTGGAAAACGTCATGGTGGTAGAGGCCGGTGTCATTTTGCAAGACGTGCAGGCGGCGGCTGAGCTGGCGGATCGGTTGTTTCCGCTATCGCTTGGCGCAGAAGGCACCGCACGGATTGGCGGCAACCTGGCAACCAATGCCGGTGGCGTGAATGTGCTGCGCTATGGCAATGCGCGTGATTTGTGTTTGGGGTTGGAGGCGGTGTTGCCCAACGGGGAGATTTGGCACGGGCTTACTCGACTGCGCAAAGACAACACGGGCTATGATTTGCGCAATCTGCTGGTGGGGGCGGAAGGTACTCTGGGCGTGATCACCGCGGCGACGTTGAAGTTGTTTGCTCGACCCAAATCAGTGGCGACTGCCATCATGGTGGTGACCGATCCGGCAGCAGCCCTGCGGCTTCTGTCTTTGGCGCGTGACTGCGTCGGTGAAGCGATCTCTGCTTTTGAACTCCTGCACCGGCACGGCATGGATTTTATGGCTGAGACACTGCCGGATGTGCGGCTGCCGTTTGGCACCCCCCCTGAATGGTCTGTGCTGATCGAAGTGGGCACAGGCACAGGGGCCGAAGCGCTGCTGGAAGAACTGTTTGGGCTCGCGCTTGAGGAGGGGCTGGTAGAAGATGGGCTGATTGCTCAAAGCGCACGTCAGAGGGATGATTTCTGGAACCTGCGCGAGCACATTCCTGTGGCCAACAAAGCAATTGGCTCAGTGGCAAGCCACGACATTTCCCTACCGTTGGAAGCGGTTCCCGCGTTTATCGCTGAAGCCAGCGCCAAGATAGCAGCGCAAAGCCCGCTGCGCATCAACTGCTTTGGGCATCTGGGTGATGGTAATTTGCACTACAATCTGTTCCCGCCCAAAGGCCGCAGCCGTCATGACTTTGACGATATCCGCCATGACCTGAGCACCTTGGTTTATGATCTTGTCCATCAATATGGTGGCTCTTTCAGCGCAGAGCATGGTGTGGGACGTTTGAAGGTGGGCGATCTTGAGACCTACGGCGATCCAACCCGCTTGGCTGCGATGCGCGCCATCAAAACCGCGCTGGATCCCCAAGGGATTATGAACCCGGGTGCGGTCCTAGCGCCCTAAGCATTCATTGCCGTAAAATATACTGGGGGTGGCCCTGCCTGGCAGGGCCGGGAGCAAAGCCCCTTTACAGCCCGTCGAACTCACACAGCACCGAGACATCCATGCCCATGGCCTCTAGTTTCTTACGGCCTCCAAGCTCTGGCAGGTCGATGATAAACGAGCAGCTGATGATCTCGCCGCCCAGACGCTCGATCAGCTTGATGCCGGCTTCGGCGGTACCACCGGTGGCTAGCAAGTCATCAACGACCAGGATTTGCTCGCCGGGCTGAATCGCATCGTCATGGATCTCGACAATCGCTTCGCCGTACTCCAGCTTGTAGTCCTGCGAAATGGTGGTGCCAGGCAGCTTGCCCTTTTTGCGGATGGGCACAAAACCAACGCTGAGCTGGTGTGCGATGGCACCGCCGAGAATAAAGCCGCGCGCTTCTAGCCCAACCACCTTATCGATGCGTGTGCCCGCATAGGGGTGCAGCATCTGGTCAATTGCCATGCGAAACCCACGCGGGTCGGCAAACAATGTGGTGACATCCCGAAACATAATGCCTTCATGCGGGAAATCGACAATAGTGCGAATGTAATCTTTGACGTCGGCGCTTTTGGGCATCTCTGGTTTCCGTAGTAAATTCAGACGGAGCAGGTTTGGCGGATGTGACGGCCTCACGCAAGAGTGGAGTTTGTCGCGGTGCGACGACTTTGTTCTGGACCGAGTCGGGGCGGTATCTGTAAGCAGAGTGAATATCGCACAATGGCATAGGGATGGACGTCGCGTGGGATCGAAGACAGAAACAACGTCAAAATCAAAGGCCCCAAAGGCCAAGTCCAAAACCAAGTCCAAATCTAAGAAGGACAGTCAATTGGTGCTGCGACTGGACAAGGAAGAGCGGGATGATTTTGTCGACCTGTGCAAAGAGATGGACACCAGTGCGGCGCGTGAAATTCGCGGATTTATCCGGAAATTCATGAAGAAAAACAAAACCTAGGTCGCACGCTTTAAGGTTGCCGTCAGCACCCCCATCGCCATCAAGGTTACACCGCCAAGCCGAGTCAGTCCGTGCATGACAGCCGGGCGTTCAATGCGCGCGCGCAGACGGTCCGCCAGCAGCGCATAGGCCAGCGCATTGAGTGCTGCGAGGGTGACAAAAGTTGCGATCAGGATCGTAAACTGTGGCAGCATCGGCGCGGCGGGATCAATGAACTGTGGCACAAAGGCAATAAAAAAACCGATGCTTTTGGGGTTGAGCGCTGTGACCGCGGCAGCATGGCCAAACACGCCGCGGGCGGGCAGGTTGGCAGATTTGCTGAGATCACCCAGACTGGCGTGTCCAGCGCTGCGCGCCATCTTGAAGCCCAGCCAGAGCAAGTAGGCCGCGCCCAGCCATTTGAGCACCATAAATGCCGTAGCTGAGGCCAAAACAAGTGCGCCCAAACCCAAGAGGGAGGCAGTCATGGCAATCAGGTCGCCAAACGCAACACCAGCCGCCGTGGCCACAGCCACTTTGCGACCTTGCGTGAGCGCATAGCTCAGCACCAGAAGAATGGTAGGGCCGGGGATCATTAGGAGGGCTATGGAGGCGGCGACAAAGGTCAGCCAGAGGTCAAGGGACATGGGGTCGGCTCTCGCGAATCAGGGGGACGGTGTGCGTCACATTTGGCTCAACTAAGCCGGGCCGGCCGAGACTTGTGCAAGCACAGTTTTATGCTTTCGCGATCAGGAGTTAGCTTCGGAAAATTGCACAAGCGGGACAAAACTTGCCGGCTGTGGTATAAAAGCTCTTATTTTGTTGAGTTTAGTGAGGTTTGTTATGAAGCATTTTTACGCTTTTTTGACCGTTTTTGTTCTCCTGTCTCCTAGCATCGTTGAGGCCCAGACCCAATGCCCTAGAACCCATTATCCATGTGGCTCCGGTAGCTGCTGTTCGCGATAAAGAGGGCGGGATCATGCGATTTGTAAAACCGATTTTGATCGGGGCGGCTTTGGCCGTCACCGGACTATATGCTTTCGCGTCTTTTGCGACGGTCACCGAGGACGACATTCATGTCTTTCACAATGTAAACCACGACACCGACACCTTAATTTTTCAACCGGGTGATATTGTGGCTCTCAACAAGAGTGGTAATTTGACGTTTATTTGCGACTTCAAAGTCCCTCATGTCAAATACGGACCTATCGAAAATGCGATTTATTACAACCAACTTGCACACCAGATGCCAGCGTTTGTTTCCTTTGTTGATGCGATTAAGGCCCTGTTTGGTTTCGGCGGCGTCCCTGACCCAGAATCTCCGAGTGTACAACAAGCGGTCTATGACGGATTGGAGTTCACAAGCATGAATGGAGTATTGACCGATCTCGATTCAATGCCCACCGAATTCGAGCAGCAGGAGGAGTGCGAAAGAAGAATGGCCATGCACCTTGCAGAAGGGGTAAAAGCCTGCACGATCACGAAAGTTCTAAATGAAGTGAGTATGAGCGATGATGGTTCGATTGTGCGTCAAACAACTGCCGTCGCTTTCAAGCCGTATTCCAATTTTGTTGGGCCTGAAAAGCTCAAAGAGTTCCAGATTCAAAATCCGGAAGCCGTAGCTGCAGCCAATGGTAAGAAATGTGATGATTACACCTATCATTGGTCAACTTATGTGAAGAAAAAGCTCAATGTGATCCAGCGCGTTCCGGTCGACTTGTGACGCGGAACTAAAGCACACGCCCCGCCACAGCATTAAGCTTTGCGATCATCGCAGGGTCGCGTTTGTCTGGTGCAGTCATGATGGCAAACTCCAAGGCCTTGTCGCAGCCGTGTTCGCAGTCGGCACGTTCAGCGCCCAAGAGGGTGGGGAGGCCACGTACTAGGTTGCGGGCTTTCTCTGAATTGCCCGTCAATGTGGCAATGATTTCAGTCACATCGACTTCGCCATGTTCAGGGTGCCAGCTGTCATAGTCGGTGACCATAGCCACGGAGGCGTAGCAAAGTTCAGCTTCGCGGGCCAGTTTGGCCTCGGGCATGTTGGTCATGCCAATCACATCTGCGCCCCAGCTTTCGCGGTACATTTTGCTTTCTGCCAATGTGGAAAACTGCGGACCTTCCATCGCGAGGTAAGTGCCGCCTTTGTGCACCGTGATGCCCGCGTCGGTGGCGGCGGTAAAACAGGCGTCTGAGAGGCGTGGGCAGGTGGGGTGAGCGACGCTAACATGGGCCACTAGGCCGGGGCCAAAGAAAGATTTCTCGCGCGCAAATGTGCGGTCAATGAATTGATCCACAACCACAAAATCGCCGGGTGCCATCTCTTCGCGGAAGGAGCCGGTGGCAGACACTGAGATCACGTCGGTTACGCCCAGACGTTTGAGCGCGTCGATATTGGCGCGGTATGGCACGGAACTTGGCGTGTGCACATGGCCACGACCATGACGCGGTAAGAAGGCCATTTTCACGCCATTGAGGCGCCCGGTGAGGATCTCGTCAGACGGGGTCCCAAAAGGGCTGTCTACCGCTTGCCAAGTGGCATCTTCTAACCCGTCAATGTCATAGATGCCGGAGCCGCCAATCACAGCGATCATGGTTTCTTTGCTGGCCTCTGTCATGCCCGTCTCCCAGTGCAATACTTTGGGCAAAATTTTGGGCGCAAGGGGCGGGAATTGCAAGGTAAAGCCGGGTCAGTAACACATCTGTAATGCGTCGGTATCACGGAGGTGCAAAATGGGACCATAAGAAGGCCAATCCGCACAGAGATCGGCCCAAGCGGCCATCACTATTGTTTGTTAACCCCAAACCCGCTAGGCAGGCGCAAAGCGAACACTCCCAAATTTACGCAGGTACACTCATGAGACGCGCGGCGTTGGCCATGCTGGCCAAGAATATTTCTCCCCCCAATCTGTCCATCATGCAGGACGAGGGGTTCACACCCGGTCGGGTTAAGACCGAGGTTTTGTCCGGTCTGACCGTGGCTTTGGCCTTGGTGCCCGAAGCGGTGGCCTTTGCCTTTGTGGCCGGCGTGCACCCGTTGGTGGGGCTTTATGCCGCGTTTTTGGTCGGCTTGATCACGGCGTTGATTGGCGGCCGCCCGGGCATGATCTCCGGCGCAACCGGCGCTTTGGCGGTTGTGATGGTCGCCTTGGTGGCGCAGCACGGCGTGGAATACTTGTTTGCGACCGTGATCCTTATGGGCGTTCTGCAGATCATTGCGGGCGCGTTGCACTGGGGTAAGTTCATCCGGCTTGTGCCGCATCCGGTGATGCTGGGCTTTGTGAACGGTTTGGCAATTGTGATTTTCCTCGCGCAGTTGACCCAGTTTAAAGACCCAACAAATACCGAAGCATGGTTGCCCGGTGAGCAGTTGGTGATGATGTTGGGTCTTGTGGCGCTGACCATGGGCATCATTTGGGGGCTTCCTAAACTGACCAAAGCCATTCCAGCGCCGCTGGCGGGTATCGGCATCACAGCTCTGGTTGTGATTTTGTTTGGCATCAATGTGCCAACCGTGGGCGACATGGCGTCGATCAAAGGAGGCTTCCCAAGCTTCCACATCCCGTTTGGCTCTGGCGAAGGCATTTACCCACCTGCGTTGTTGGCACCGTTTAACCTTGAGACGCTTTACATCATTCTTCCGTATGCTGTGATCCTGGCGGCAATTGGCCTAATCGAAAGCTTGTTGACGCTGAACCTTGTGGGCGAGATGACCGGCAAGCGTGGTGGTGCCAGCCAGGAATGCATCGCGCAGGGTACAGCCAATGTTGTGACTGGTTTCTTTGGTGGCATGGGCGGCTGTGCGATGATTGGTCAGTCGATGATCAACGTGAAATCTGGTGGCCGTACGCGGATTGCTGGAATCGCGGCGGCGTTGTTTTTGCTTGCGTTTATCGTGGTGGCCAGCCCGTTGATTGAGCGTATTCCACTGGCTGCACTGGTGGGCGTAATGTTCATGGTGGTGATCGGGACATTTGCCTGGAACAGCTTCCAGATCATGCGCAAAGTGCCCAAGATGGACGCCTTTGTGATTGTTTTGGTGACGGTGGTGACCGTGCTCGAAGATCTCGCGGTGGCGGTTGTGGTTGGGGTGATTGTGTCCGCGCTGGCTTATAGCTGGCAGAACGCGCGGCGTATCCACGCCAACACCCGAGAGAGCGAGAGTGATCCGGGTGCGAAGGTCTATGAAATCGAGGGTCCGCTGTTCTTTGGCTCCGCTGAAGGCTTTGGTGAGCTGTTTGAGATCGAAAGTGACCCGGCGCATGTGATTGTGGACTTCGCCCGCTCGCGGGTTGTGGATCAGTCGGCGTTGCAGGCGATTGAAGCCTTGGCTGGCAAGTATGAGGCTGCGGGCAAGCAGGTTGTGCTGCGTCACCTGAGCCGAGATTGTCACGAGCTGCTGTCTAAGGCGGGCAACCTGATGGTCGATAGTGATGACGATCCGGAATATGAGATCGCGGTGGACTATCCGGTGCGCACCGGGGTGTTTGGCGGCGGGCATTAAGCTGTCTCGCGCGTTGGATTTGGAAAGGGCTGGCCGGGAGGCCGGCCTTTTTTTTGCCGCGCGAAGCCGAGGCGCGCCCGACCCTCCTGTTTTGCTGGAGGCAAACCATGGGTTTGACGGGAGGGCGCTTCGCCCCCACCCAGTGTCAGGCGCACCTCTTGTTTCTTAGTAGGAACAGGCGCAATAGAGATGGGACACTCTGGAGCTTCATATGACCTTCTTTGCCATTTTGATCGGGCTTTTGCCGTCGTTCTTGCTTGTTGGGCTGGGTGGCGTGCTGCGCAAGCGTTTGTCGGCCAATGCTTGGCAGGGGCTCGACAAGCTCAACTTCGAAATCCTGTTTCCCGCGTTGCTGTTTGTTGCGGCGAGCCAGCGACCGTTGGAAGTGGGGCAAGTGGTGGGCATTGCACCGCTTGTTTGGGCTTTGTTGGCGGTGGGCCTGGTTGTAGGCTACGCCGCGCGGCGGTTTGGGCCGGAGCGGTTTTTGGACTTTGCAGGGGCATGGCAGACCGCCTGGCGGTTCAACACGGCGCTGGCGTTTATTGCGATTGCCACCACGGATAAGGCAGATGCGGCTGTGATGGCGGTGGCGATTGGCATGGCGGTGCCGATGGCCAATGTGTTTGCGGTGAGCGCGTTGAGCCGGGGTGGCAGCTTTGGGCTGTGGGGCACGGTCAAGAAGGTGGCGTTGAACCCGTTTTTGATTGCTTCGCTGGGGGGCGTGTTGGTGGGGTTGTCAGGTGTGACAATCCCGGCGCCGGTGTTGGCGCCTTTGGAGATGTTGGCAGCGGCGGCGATCCCGATTGCTTTGATCTCGGTTGGGGCGACGATGAACTGGGGCGCTTTGGCGCGGTTGGATGCGTTCAGCGGCATTATCTGTGCCACGAAGCTCTTGGTAATGCCGGTGGCGGCTTTGGTGTTGGCGCTGGTATTGGGTTTGGAGAGTGGCGTGGCGGTGGTGCTGGTGATTTGGGCGGCTTTGCCTACGGCGAGCGCGGCGCATGTGTTGGCGTCGGGCTTTGGCGCAGATCGGGAGTTGTCCGCGACACTGGTGGCGCAGACAACTTTGTTGGGGGCGATAAGCCTGCCGATGTGGATCACACTGGCTGAGGTGGTGTTTTAGACCGTTTTTAGCGCGTCGATGTCACCAGCCATGATCGCCGGGGTCGCACGTTCGATTTTTTCCTTGAACCAGTCCCACCACGCAATCTCTAGAAGCTCTTCGATTGTGGCCTCATCAAAGCGCTTTTTCACAACCGTGCCCGGGTTGCCGGCGACGATGCCATAGGGGGGCACCGTGCCACGCACCACCGCGCCAGCACCGATTATGGCGCCGTGACCGATCTGTGCGCCGGGCAGAACCATCGCGCCATAACCAAGCCAGACGTCGTGGCCGATAGTCGTATCCCGTTTGTCCGGTTGGTAGCCTTCCGGAACAGTGTGGCCAAAGACGGGGAAGGGGTAGCAGCTCAGCCCGTCCATGGCGTGGTTCGCTGAGGACGTGATGAAGCGCACGCCGTGGGCGATCTGGCAAAATTTGCCGATGCGCAGGGTCTCTTGGCTAAACGGGAAGAGGTAGGGGGCGAGGTGGCTGGCCCAGTCTTCCGGTGGGGTGAAGTCGGAGGCGTAGGTGTAGTCTCCGACGTCAAATTTTGGATGATCAATCACCGCAGACAGCAGCACGGTGCCTGCGTGTTTGCTGCCATCCGGTAGGGTGATTGGATGGGCTGCGTCTGGCGCAGGGAGAGAGAATGGCATGGGGCCTCCTGTCGTGGAAAATGTTGAATTTTCTGTCGTTACAGGTGCTGGTCCATGGTGCCCTCCCGTTGTTTGGGACCACAGTAGCTTAGACGTTTTGGGAAGCAAAGCGTCGGAGGCAGGGTGTAGGGCCCGACGCAGATAAGGTTGTCATATTTGCCATGTGTCTGCGATTTGGGTCATGCAGGAAACGCACCGATCTGCTCAAAATAGGCTGTGAGCATGGCACGGGTGGCCTGTGCATTCCTTAGGATGAGGCCAAGTTGATCCCCTTGATGCCAGCGGACCTCGATATCCAGGAGGCCGATGTCCGGAATCACGACTTTGTCCACTGTGGACCAATCTTGGCCATCCGCCACGGAAGAGAGTCTTATGCCAAGGCCGCAGTAACTGATATTGGTCGTTTCTGCGTCAAGCGGATGGCCAGCCCCATAGAGGGTACAGGGCATGCAAAGTGGTAAGCGCGGCTTGGGGGCCGCAGCTGCGCGAAAGAGCGAGTTTTCGATTTTCATAAGAAGCTTTCAACATAACGCGTCGAAGACACTGATAACTAAGGAACACACGAGAAGTGTCACCAGTATAGCAGGGGAACGTTAAGTGAACGTATCTCATCAAACGCGGTCTGTGCCGGAATATGGGCACAGGCCGCGGCAGTGCGAATTACTGATCGGGGCGGGCGAGGGTGAAGGTGTTGTCGACCACCGCATAGTCCTTGTAGCCGAGACGGCTCAGAGGGCGGTAGGTGGTGACATCAAAGATACCATCCACAATGCAATTGTCGCGCAGGTGCACGCCGGTCACTTCGCCGATGGCCATAAAGTTGTTCTCTCCCAGAAGAGGCACAATCTGCGTCAGGCGGCATTCCAGGGAGGCGGGTGCCCCAACAAGACGCGGACAGTCGATGGTGTCACATTGGGCGGCTTTAAGGCCTGCGGCTGCAAACTCGTCCTCATCTTTGCCCAATGGGCCGGAAGAGGTGTTCATCGCATCGCGAATGCTCTCTTCAACAATGTTCACACAGAACACGCCGGTGGCGCGGATATTGGACAGGCTGTCTTTGCCCTCGGCCTGATCGTCTTTCTTGCCGGTGGAGGCAAACATCACCTGCGGGGGATTGTCCGCAAGCGCGTTGAAAAACGAATAAGGCGCGAGGTTGCGCACGCCGTTGGCGTCTTGGGTGGAGACCCAAGCGATCGGGCGCGGGCTGACGATGGCTTTGAACGGGTTGTGCGGCAGGCCGTGGCCGTCTTTGGGCTGATAGAACATCGGACTGACTCCATATTGGTTTGCGCGCAGTCCTAGCGCCATGTTAGGGGCGATGAAACCGCAAAATGAACGACGGGCATGAGGCGCGCAGGTGATTACGCTAGCTGTGGAAACCGGTGAAGATTGGTGGGAAGTGGAGGCGCTGTATGACCTCTGCTTTGCGCCGGGGCGTGAAGCGCTGTCTTCGTACCGATTGCGGGATGGTGTGGACCCTGTGGCGGGGCTGTCACTTGTCGCGCGGGATGCTGACGGTATCTTGGCGGGGGCCATCCGCTACTGGCCGGTGCAGATTGGCGCTGTGCAGGCTTTGCTGTTGGGGCCGGTGGCCGTGCACCCAACGCACCAAGGCGAAGGTTTGGGCCGGTCTTTGATCGAGGACAGCTTGCAGCGCGCTGCCCCTTTGGGTTGGCAGCGCGTGATGCTGGTTGGGGACGCGTCCTATTATAGGCGGTTTGGTTTTGAGAAACTTGAAGGCGTTGTGATGCCGCCGCCGACCAATCCCGAGCGCGTTTTGGGCCGAGCGCTTGTAGAGGGTGCTTGGGACGGTGTTGCTGGGGATGTGTGCAGCGTGGTGCGGGGGAAGTAAGCCGTTCTGCTACCAGTTTACCGGCTTGGGCCTTGTTGGAGGGCGCATAGGGATTGTTGCTCCAACGTCTGCAGGACGGCCTCTGGAGACGTTGCCAACCAGCTCACACCGGGCGGTTTTTAACCACCCAGTTGAGTACGCATCGCTTGATAGACAACGGCTGTCGCTACATTTGCCAAATTGAGGGATCGGACCCGTGAGTCAAGCATGGGCAAACTGAATACTCGATCGTCCAACCCATTTAGAATCTCCGGGGGCAGGCCTTTGGATTCGCATCCAAACACCAAGTAGCCATCTTGTTGGTAGTCCGGATCGTAGACGGTCTGGTTGCCGTGTTCTTCGAAGAAGTATAGGCTTTCGGAGGGCGGGGCGCGATCATCGAGAAAGGCTTGCCAACTCTCATATTCGCTGAGGTGAACGTATTTCCAGTAGTCTGTTCCGGCGCGCCGTACGGCTTTCTCATCAAGGGAAAACCCGTACGGTTTGATCAAAATCAGCTCGAGGTTCAATGCAACGCACGTCCGTCCAATAGCGCCTGTATTGTAAGGGATTTCGGGTGTTACCAACACAATTTTCAGACTTGGTTCAGGCATCGGGTGTGAGGACTTTCTCAGTTGAGGACGTTGCATTCGCCATAGGTGGGTGCGTGCGGTTTTGCAAATTGAGCTCTGAAGTTACTGATCTTCGAGGAATTTTTGAGCTTCAAGAAGCGTTGTGGCAAGCCCGTCAAAAAAGCCTGATACGCCAATATCTATAAAGGTTGAAGGCGTGTGTTCGTTTGGTGACGGTATCGTTTCGGTACGCCGCACATGAAAAAGCTCGGTTGGCGTATTGCACAACTCCCGATAGCTCGCGCCTTTTCCGTGTTTGAGCACGTTGATTGCCAGATAGTATTTGTGGATCCTATCGGCGAGGTCACTGTGCCCGGCCTCCAAAAGCGCTGCTCTAAGCTTTCTAGAAAATGGGCCCCGTCTGAAGTGGTGCTGCAGGCGCGCCTCAAAAAGGGTAAAGGTATCAACTGCCGCCAATTCAAGCGCGACCTGGGCTGCGCGTAAGTCCTCAACCTGAGCTTCGGACGCTGTCTGCGTTTCCAATTGGTCTCGAAGGTCCAAGATTGTGTTTTCAGATGTCTTTGCTTTGACCTGTGCTGCCGCAATCAGATCCGGCAGGGATTGTGAGGTGCTCATCGTTCGTTCTCCGTGGGGGGGCCACCCTCCTTTAAGCTAAGCGGCTAGGAATGATAGTGGCCGGATCAATTCATTGCAGTTGTATTTCAATATTCACTGGATCTGATGCTCAGGAGCTGTAACGCGCGGGGCTATTGAATGGTGGCACACAGCCTTCAACAGCTCATTTCACAAGCTATCGTCACACCTGCAAGGTTATCAGGAACAAGAGCAAGGTCATTCCAGCCCTAATGGTTGAACAGTTGTCCCGTGCCCCTACCTTTAAAGCATGACCCATATAGAGTTTTTGCCGGATGTGCCGGAACAAGACATTGACGTAAATTCTGAATTGGATGCGCTGGCCAAGCGCTATGGCGGGGCCAGTGGGCTGGGCATGAAAGTGCTTGGCGTGTTGGGCATGCCGGTGAGTGGTTTGCTCAAGAGCTTGCCCAACGAGGTACAGGACGGGCTTGGCGGGGCCACAGAGGTGGCCTTGATGCAGGCGGTGAAGTGGGCCGATGGCAGCCGAGGGTTGGTGAAAGATCAGCCGGATTGGGTCAATGCCTCGGTCACAGCAGCGCTGGGCGCGGCTGGTGGGGCTGGGGGGGTAACGTCTTCTTTGGCAGAATTACCGATCACCATCACAGTGCTGTTGCGGGCCATTCAGAGCGTTGGGGTTCAGTACGGCTTTGATCCCAGTCATGAGAGCGTGCGGTTTGACTGTGTGCGGGTGCTGGCGGCGAATGGGCCATTTGAGGCTGATCGCGGCGCGGATTTGGCAATGTTGGAACAGCGGGCCGGATTGGCGATGGGCGGTACCAAGTGGATCAGCACGGTGATTGTGCCCAAGTTGGCGCCAGTATTGGGGCAGAAGCTGGCGGCGCAGATGGTGCCGGTGATTGGCGCGGCAGCAGGGGCGGCGACAAACTACGCCTACACCAGCTATTATCAGGACATTGCGCATGTGCATTTTGGCCTGCGCAAGCTGGCCGTGGAGGCGGATGTGTCGCCGGAGGATTTGGTGGACGGAATGCGCAAGCGGCTGGGCAAGGAGTAGCCGAGTAACAATCGGCTAAGCCCGTTAGCTGCTGTTGCGCAGGTACTCCATCACGTCTGGACGTACGGATTGCTCACCGCGGTCCCGCGCGGCGTGGATCACGCGGCGCAACTCTGTGAGATCAACCCGGCGGATCAGGCTTTTCACTGGACCAATCGAGGCCGGGCGCATCGAGAGATTGCGCAGGCCCATGGCCGCCAGACAGACAGCCTCAATTGGACGGCCTGCGTCTTCACCACAGAAACTCAGCGGCGTGCCGGTGTCGACGCAACGCGTGACGATGCCCTCAAGGAAGGTCAGGAAGCTGACGTTGAGCGTGTCATAGCGACGGCGTACACGTTCGTTTTCACGATCAGCGGCAAAGAAGAACTGTTTCAGATCATTGCCACCGATGGAGAGGAAGTCGACCTCCTCATAAAACTTGGTTGGCGCAAAGGCCAAAGACGGGGTTTCGAGCATGGCGCCCACTTCGATCTCTGAGGGCAGCGGATGGCCAAGGATCGTTTCACGCTCGATGGCTTTGTCCACCTCTGCCTTTGCGGCGGTGTATTCCTCATACTGGGCAATAAAGGGGAACATGATGGTTAGCGGCCGACCATTGGCGGCCCGTAGCAGCGCCTGAAGCTGCATGCGCATGACGCCGGGTTTGTCGAGCGCGACGCGTACCGCACGCCAGCCAAGCGCTGGGTTGGGCTCGTCTTGAGGGGCCATGTAGGGAAGAACCTTGTCAGAGCCGATGTCGAGTGTGCGGAAGACTACACGTTTGCCGGCGGCCGCATCCATCACCGTGGAATACAGCTGGGCCAGCTCCGTGCGCTTGGGCATCTGGTTGCGGATCAGGAACTGCAACTCGGTGCGGAACAAGCCGACACCTTCGGCACCTGATGAGGCCAGCGAGGGCAAGTCTGCCATCAGGCCCGCGTTCATCGTCAGGTGTAGCAAGGCGCCGTCGCGGCTTTTGGCCTCTTTGTCGCGGATGCTGGCGTAGCGTTCTTGCGCCTGTGCAGCCATCGCAATCTTGTCACGGAAGGCGGTCACAACCGTGTCGTCGGGACGCAGATGCACAACGCCCTGATCGCCGTCGACCATGATGTGGTCGCCATTGAGCGCTTCGGTGGTGATTTTGTCCGCGTGGATCACCAGTGGAATTGCCAAGGCACGGGCGACAATGGCGGCGTGGCTGCCAACGGAGCCTTCTTCGAGAATGATGCCTTTGAGTTTGCGGCCATATTCCAGAAGTTCACCCGGGCCGATGTTGCGGGCGATCAGAATGGGATCGGTTGGCATATCCGCACCGGTCTCGCTGCCTTGACCGGTGAGGATGCGCAGCAGGCGGTTTGAGAGGTCGTCGAGATCATGCAGCCGTTCGCGCAGATATTGGTCGGTGACTTGCTCCATACGGGCGCGGGCGGTGGATTGTTCTTTCTCTACAGCGGCTTCGGCGGACAGGCCACGGGCGATGTCCTGCTCGATGCGCTTCATCCAGCCTTTGGAATTGGCAAACATGCGGTAGGCCTCGAGCACCTCAAGCTGTTCTTTGTCGCCGCGTTTCACCCCGTCCAGCATTTTGTCGACACCAACACGAAGTTCCTCGACCGCGTTATGCAGCCGGGGAAGCTCGACGTCGGGATCATCCGCGACCGGGTTGGTCACAACCACGCGGGGTTCGTGCAACCAGACGTGGCCTTCGCTGGCGCCTTCTTGACCAGAGGTGCCGCGGAACAGTTCAGATTGTTGGTGGCGTGCGCTCATGGCGGCGCCTTCGCCCACAAACGCGCCGAGCTCAGTCATTTCGGCCAGCACCATGGCAACCACTTCCAGCGCGTAGACTTCATCAGGTGAGTAGCCGCGTTTGTTTTTGGATTGCACCACAAGCACGCCAAGATTGTCGCCAAGCCGCTGCACCGGTACGCCACAAAAGCTGGAGAAGATCTCTTCGCCGGTTTCCGGCATGTAACGGAAGCCTTTGGCGCTGGGGGCGTCGTCGGTGTTTACAACTTTGGAGGTGCGGGCCACGCGGCCAACAAGGCCTTCTCCAACACGCATCCGGGTCTGGTGCACGGCGGCTGCATTCAGACCTTCGGTGGCGCAGAGTTCCAGGGTTTCTTCGTCACGAAACAGGTAGATCGAGCAAACCTCGGTGCCCATAGACGACGCAATCAGATGGGTGATTTTGTCCAAGCGCTCTTGACCGGCGCTGTCTTCAGCCAAAGCGTCGCGCAGGCGCCCCAGAAGTTTGCGGCTCTCGGTCTCGGTTTTTTGCACCATTGGAGGTGGGGTCCTTGTCGCTACTCGCGCCCGAATAGATCACACCAGGCGTGAAATCAAAATGGTTTATGCTGTTGTCTTGCGGGCAATAATACGCCGCGATGCAGCGATTTTTGTGAAGGAAATTCGAAAAAGTGGAGCAGGACTATAAAAAGCGGGATGTTCTGTGGTGATATGAAACGCTGCACCGTAGCAATATTGTTGGTGGATGTGGCCGCGAGATCTAAAAAGGAGGCAAAATGCCGCAAATGTAAGCGCTTATGATCTCGCAAACCAAAAACGCGCGGCTGATGGGCCGCGCGCTGGAAACGTGTTTGAGCTGATTAGCCTGCTTTTTCCAACTCAAAGGCGTCGTGCAGGGATTGCACGGCCAGCTCCATATATTTGCGGTCAATCAAAACCGAGATTTTGATTTCCGAGGTGGTGATGACTTTGATGTTCACCCCTTCATCGGACAGCACTTTAAACATCTTAGCAGCCACACCGGATTGAGAGCGCATGCCAATGCCAACCACAGAAACTTTGGAGACATCTTCGTCAATCACCAGCTCTGCAAAGTTCAACCCGCCGGAAGTTTTGAGCTCGTCCAATGCAGACTCGGCGCGTTTCACCTGATCGGTGGGCAGCGAGTAGGTCATGTCGGTGCGACCGTCCTCGGAGATGTTCTGCACAATCATGTCGACGTTCACGCCTGCGTCGCTAAGGCAGCCAAAGATGATCGAGGCGATGCCCGGTCGGTCGGCCACTGACAGCAGGGTCATTTTGGCTTCGTCGCGGGAGTAGGCCACACCGGCCACAACATTGGATTCCATGATTTCCTCCTCATCGCAGACCAGTGTGCCGGCCTCGTCAGATTGTTCTTCAAAAGAGCTGAGCACGCGCAGCTTTACCTTATAGCGCATGGCCAGCTCGACCGAGCGTGTTTGCAGGACTTTGGCACCCAGAGAGGCCAGTTCCAGCATTTCTTCAAAGGCAATTTTGTCCAGCTTGCGCGCTTTGGCACAAATTCGCGGGTCGGTGGTATAGACGCCGTCCACATCAGTGTAGATGTCACAGCGTTCCGCCCCAAAGGCGGCGGCAAAAGCCACGGCAGTGGTGTCAGAGCCACCCCGTCCCAATGTTGCAATGCGGCCTTCATCACTGATGCCTTGGAAGCCGGCCACCACAGCCACACGCATGCCCTCGCCAAACTTGGCATTGAGGTTGTCGGTGGGGATCTCTTCAATCCGAGCCTGGCTGTGCGCAGAGGTGGTTTTTAGCGGCACCTGCCAACCTTGCCAACTGCGCGCGGGGACGTCCATTTCTTGCAACGTCAACGCCATCAGGCCTGCGGTGACGTTTTCACCGGAGCTGACAATGGCGTCATACTCGCGGGCATCATAGAGCGGCGAAGTTTCATCCACATAGCCCACAAGCTTGTTGGTTTCGCCGGACATGGCGGAGACAATGACAATCACGTCATAGCCTTTGGCCACCTCAACGCCGACCCGTTTGGCGGCGCGGCGGATGCGGTCGAGGTTGGCGACGGATGTGCCGCCAAATTTCATCACAAGTACGGGCATGGCGCGTCCTTATATCGTAAGTCGCAGGCGGTGTACGCGGTTGATGGTCAAGAGGCAAGGAGGATTGGCACGGCAGTTTGGGAAGGTATGAGGAGGGGCCAGCCCCTCCGCCACACGATGTGTGTCTCCTCCCCGGGATATTTTTGGAAAGTGAAAGTTGGGCGGGGCTTAGATCGGGTGGGCGCGGCCATCCCAGGTTTCAAAACGACCGGTGGTGTCTAGGTCAAGCGCCTCAAAGCGTTTAACCAGTCCACTGGCGGACTCAGCAACAGTGATGTCCCCACCGTCGCCGCCCATATCGGTTTTCACCCAGCCGGGGTGATAGATGCCCACAGCGATGCCGATGTGTTTGAGGTCTTGTGCCAGATTGAGGCCAAGGTTCAGCGCGGCGGCTTTGGAGGCGCGGTAGATGTAGCCGCCACCGCCAAGTTTTGTGCTGGAGCCCATTTGGGATGAGATAATCGCGATTTTGGGATTTTGCGCCAATTGCAGGTTGGGCAGCAGATTCTGAACGGTCAAAAACACGCCGGTGACATTGGCGGCAAAAGTGTCTGCCCAAAGGTCGGGCGCATAGCCATCCGCGAGATTTTGGCCTTTGTCCAGGAATACGCCCGCATTGCAGATTAGGAGATCAACCGGCTGTGTGTCCAAGGCGTGTGCCAATGCGCGCTGGCTTTCTGCGTTGGTGATGTCGAGCTGCAAAAACTCGCCGCCGGATCGGCTGGTGCCTGTGACTTTGTGGCCTTGGGTGTTCAATGTCTGGCTTAGGGCCTGTCCAATGCCGCGATTGGCACCGGTGATGACAATATGCATAGAGACGCTCCTTTATAGCGATCAGTTGGTTTTGCGGCCAATGCTGAAGGGCAGCGGTGTCACGGGTACACCGTCCTCTATCAAGGCTTTGGCCTCTTCCACTTTGGCCTCGCCGTAGATGGCGCGCTCCGGGGCCTCGCCATCATGCATGGCGCGGGCTTCACTGGCGAAGTCTTTGCCAACATAGTCGGAGTTTGCCTCAACCTGTGTGCGCAGCTCTTTGAGGGCTTGTTCGGCGGCGGAGGCGGGCGCGCCGAGGGGGCCGGGCGTCAGTGCGGGCTTCGGGGTGGACTCGGCTGGTTGCGGGGCGGGGGCCTCTTGCGGTTTTGCAGCGGCGCTGCGGGCCGGGCGCACACGAGGGGCCATCATGGCCTTTTCCACCGATGTGTCGCCACAGACCGCGCAGGATATCAGGCTCGCGGCTTTGAGCTTGTCAAAGGCGTCAGCGGATTGAAACCAGCTGTCAAAGCGGTGGTCGTTTGCACATTTCAGAGTGTAGTTGATCATTGGTGTGTGATGCTGCCCATGGATTGTCTGGTGAGCATAAGGGGCTGGTAGGATGGGATCAAGCAAAGGCGACGCGGGGTTAACGGCGGATCTCATTGGGGTCAAAACTGCGCACCAGCTTGGCAAGATCAGGGTTTTCGATGCGTTTGGCGGCCTTTTGCGGGCTGAGCCATTTGCGCTGCCGCTGACCGGCTTCGGGGTACGCCCTTGCCAGCTTGTCAATGTGCAATGGGAAAACAAGAACCCGAATGGTTTGGCCGCGCTTTGGGCCGCGGGTTTTGCGGTAGCGGTAGGTGCCAAGGCAGTGTTTGCGCGCGCGCCCCAAGATACCGGCCTCTTCCCAAGCCTCTTGTGCCGCTGCTTTGTGGGGTTTGAAGCCGTCCATTGGCCAACCTTTGGGGAGAAGCCATTGGCAGGTGCCGCGAGAGGTGATCAGCAGCACCTCTACCTTCCCTTTGTGAATGCGGTACGGCAGCGCGGCAAACTGGATGTTTTTGCCCCGCTTCTGCGCTTTGCGGATCATGGCCTCTGTTGTGGCCGGGTCAAGCAGGCCCATGTGATCTCCTAAGGCGTGTGCGTGCTGTGGTGGCAGTACTCTAGCAGGGTACTGGGGCAGGCCAAGAGGCGGTGCGTGGTTTCTTTTGGGCCTGTGTCGGGGTTGTTCGTTGACAGACATTATTACAGTGATGTCGGAACACCCCGGAGGATATTGGAAGACCTCAGATGAGACCTTTAAAATAAGGCTCAAAGAGGCGTTTGTAGGGCTTTCTCTGGGTGTCATGGCCTGTCATGCAGAACGTGACACGATGGCGGTTATGCGCCTTTGGGTGCGGAACTTACATGCACTGCAAGTGTTATTGTCAAACAGGCAACGGCCCAATGAAATAAGAGGGTTTGGCGCGGTTTGGTGTGTGGTTGACGGCCTTTTGGTGCGTCCGAACATACATGCTGCCGTGTAAGTTCTCTTTTACCATGTAAGAATGAGATTATGCTTTTAACCACATGGGGTTAGGTGTCTTGCGTAATGCAGTTTTCTGTGTGCGAACTTACATGCAATTTTTTAAATTTTATGGTCTTTGAGGTGCGTTCTCGCGCCTCAATTTTGTTTATGCCGGCTGCGTGGCTCGCTCTGGTTTGGGGGTTCGGTACGGTTTGGATTGGGCGAGATCACAGTTTGGCAAACTTAAGTCGGTCGTCAAAACACAATACGATTTTGTCCCATATGACACATCGCGCCCACGCGGAGTTGTAGGGTATCCTATTCTTGTCAGGATTGGTGCGAAGACGCGACGGGTGAAGGTGATTGTGCTTTTTGCGCCCTGGGCGCGTAGCCATTCTGCCGAGGTGTCAAACATCTTTACTAGGGAGGCGCGGTCGCGCGCCTCGACGCGGGTCATTTCCCAAACATCAGGCGAGTCTGGTAGTTCGATTCCTGTGGCCACCGTCTTGAAGCCGCCCGCCAGCTGAGCTGGCCAACTGTGCCAGCCATGGTGTGGCCTGATGTAACTGACGACTGGGCGGCGCTGATGGAGATCGATGACAACTTGTCAGGGTCCGATCTCAGCACCATGGAGCTGGCTGTTTTCCTTGCCAAGCGCAAAGAGGTTTTTGAACGCCTGCATCCAGAAACAAAACACGGGGGCGATCGCGGCAATCAACTCACCGGTGGGAGGCAAAACGACACGATGTCGTTTTGCCAATCAGTAGCTGAAAAACGCGACATTAGCCCGCGCGAGGTGGAGCGCTTGGTGAAGGCGGGCAAGCGTCTTTCAGACCGAGATGTGCGGAAGCTTTCTCAGGCACCACAACAGCCAACGCTTAAAGATCTTCTGGACCTTGGTAACATGGAGGCTGGGCCAAAGCGCGACGAAGTGATCCAACACCTGACCCTTGGTGAAGCCACAAGCGTGAAGGCGGCAGTTGTCGCTGCGGATCCCAGGGCGAGGAGGTGAATAAGGACGCGCCGGAATGCGAGCCCTTCGCTACTGTGCGGGAAGTTGGCAGCTATCTCCATGGGCTCTGCCGGGCAGGCTATTGCGCGAAAGACAAGAACTTCAAGGAGACCCACCACTACATCGGGCGTCAGCTTCATCTGATGATGACCCCAAAGGCCAACCCCGCCGACCAGCAAAACCTTGGGCAACGCGACGAAATTGATTTTTGCAACCTGTGCGACAAAATTCGATGTACTACTACTTTCAAAGTAGACATATTTTTAGTGTGATCGCCGCTTGGAGTTGGGCGCAAACTTGAGGTTCAAATGCTGAAATTCACGACAAAAATAGATGATCAGGGCGAGACCCTTGGCGTAAATGCATCTTCTCCCAACAGCTTGATGGTGATCATTGGCGACAACGGCGCGGGAAAAACGAGGCTGCTACAGGAGTTGCGTAGCAGTCAAACGGTTGAGGTTGACAGCAATGTAATCCATTCGAGTCAAATCACGTTTGTGCCAACTGGTCAAATTCTCCAACGGAAGATGGAGGCAAACTCGGGCAAAACACGGCGAATAGATGAACGTTTGCTTGAAAATATGGATAAGGCGAAGGCCTCTTTAAAAGAGGCAATGGATGTGTATTTGACGAGGGAGGCCGGTGAAGGCCTGAAGATCGATATCGATGATCTCGTGGGCAGCGATCTCGGCTTTGAAGAGTATTGCGACAAAATTGGTTTCAAAACCAAGCTAAACGATTTCCTTAAGGTTCAGATTTCAAACGAACCAACGACCATAGCTTGGCCCAATCTCGTGAATTCGATTGCCGGTCAGGGCGCGGTACAGAGACTGCAACAGGACATCGATTTTGTTCTCGACATATTGCGGCGACCGTCGGATGAGGGGGTGAGAGTCTTGCAATCGATCACCTTGACGGCGGGGCATTTATTTCAGGCGCCGATCGCCGAGCGGTTCGCAAAATACAACGCAGAAGACGTCGCGCACACCATGGAGACAAGTCGCCAGAATGAGGGCGGCGAAACTTTGGTTTCTAGCGAAGAAAAGGCGGAGTTCCGGAGGGTTTATGGCGTTCCACCGTGGCAAATTCTCAACGACGTTTTTCGCGAAATTGGCTTCGATTTTAAGGTCTTGGCTCCAGACCCCAGCGACTTTTCCAAACAACTGATGCAGTTGAGATTCTTGGACACTAGAAGCGGTGCAGTTGTCGCGGAAAATCAATTGTCTGCCGGTGAGAAAGTGATTTTTGCTCTCTCGTCCATTTTAATGTTCGAGCGGGACAAACAACTGGTTATAGCCAACAGGCAATTGGTGTTTCTTGATGAACCGGAAGTTTTTCTGCACCCCCGCTTCATCGATATTATGATGCAGCTGCTGACCAAGAGCCTTGAGCTTGGTCTTGTGGGGGGGGATTGTATTGACGTCGCACTCTCCGATTGTCGCGGCCTTGGCTCCGGAAGGCTCCGTTTTTCTGCTGGAGAGGGACGATGAGCAGCCCCTCTTGAGTGGTCCATTTTGAAAGTTAGTGCATTGTCGGTCTTTGGTCCATCGGGACGGTGGTCTCTGGCGCAGGTGGGCGGTATCCCAGAGCACTATGTGGTCGTTTGGTGTTGTAGTGGTTCCTCCAGCTTTCGATGATGGTTTGGGCCTCACGAAGCGAGTAGAAGATTTCACCGTTCAGCAATTCGTCTCGCAAGCGCCCGTTGAAGCTCTCGCAGTATCCGTTCTCCCAGGGCGATCCAGGCTCGATGAATGCCGTCTTGGCCCCAACGGCTTTGATCCAGCTTCTAACCGCTTCCGCAACAAACTCGGGGCCGTTGTCTGATCGAATATATGCAGGCACACCCCGAAGAATGAACAGGTCCGTCAGAGCGTCGATGACCTCGGTCGAGTTCAGCTTTCGCTTAACACGGATCGCCAGGCATTCCCGGCTGTGTTCATCCAGGATGTTCAATGTCCTGAACGCCCTGCCATCCTCGGTCCGATGGTGCACGAAATCATACGACCAGACATGATTGCGATATTCGGGG
>UNRJ01000008.1 GCA_900537125.1 Rhodobacteraceae bacterium Alg238-R152
AGATGTGGATAAGAGAAAGGGGCTGAAAGTGCCAATGAAACAACCGAAGAAGGGGCGGCTGTGGCTGAACGATGGATCTTGTGTTCGGCTACGCCCCGAATATCGCAATCATGTCTGGTCGTATGATTTCGTGCACCATCGGACCGAGGATGGCAGGGCGTTCAGGACATTGAACATCCTGGATGAACACAGCCGGGAATGCCTGGCGATCCGTGTTAAGCGAAAGCTGAACTCGACCGAGGTCATCGACGCTCTGACGGACCTGTTCATTCTTCGGGGTGTGCCTGCATATATTCGATCAGACAACGGCCCCGAGTTTGTTGCGGAAGCGGTTAGAAGCTGGATCAAAGCCGTTGGGGCCAAGACGGCATTCATCGAGCCTGGATCGCCCTGGGAGAACGGATACTGCGAGAGCTTCAACGGGCGCTTGCGAGACGAATTGCTGAACGGTGAAATCTTCTACTCGCTTCGTGAGGCCCAAACCATCATCGAAAGCTGGAGGAACCACTACAACACCAAACGACCACATAGTGCTCTGGGATACCGCCCACCTGCGCCAGAGACCACCGTCCCGATGGACCAAAGACCGACAATGCACTAACTTTCAAAATGGACCACTCAAGAGGGGCTGCTCAGTTGCAAGGCAATTGGGCCCGTTGCCGAAGAGGAAAAAGCACTCACGATTTTTGTCAGCTGCGGCACGCCTCAGCTGTTTGAAGAGATACTGACCCAGCCGGAATTTGTGTTTCGATCAACCAGTCACGCGACCAGCGGAGCGATTGGGGCAGCTAGGTACCTGACAGAGACGATGCCGGATTTGGCGAGTGTTTCCGGGCTGAACCAAAACTATGCTTGGGGCCATGATTCATGGCGCGATTTTTCCGTATCAATGAAAGAGCTAAAGCAAGACCTCGTTGTCGCAAACGAGCAGTTTCCAAAGATTTTCGCTGGGCAATATGGGTCTGAAATTACCTCTTTGCTAACCAATGGCGCTGATGTCGTGCACTCAAGCCTTTGGGGCGGGGATCTTGAAGCGTTTGTAATTCAAGCAAGCAGCCGGGGTCTTTTTGATCGCAGTCGACTGGTGTTGACGGCGGACGTTCCGATGGAGTTGTTAGGTAATCGTATTCCGGAGGGAACGGTAATGGCTGCGCGTGGAGAGCACCTAATATCCCAAGCCGACAATCCGCTCAACATATGGTTCAACGATGCGTATGTTGAGCGTTTTGGTAGCCAACCGATCGGCGCGTCATTTCAAATGGCACAGGGTATTTTAGCATTGAAAGCTGCATCCGAGCGCGCCGCGTCAAGTGATCCGGTTGCTATCGGTAAATCCCTTGAAAATCTGACGTTCTTGGCCCCAGAAGGCGAAGTGCATATGTCATTGTCTAACGGTCACCAGGCGACGATTGATGTGGCCTACGGTGAGTTCACTTGGAACCAGGAGGCCAACCGAGGTGAAATGGTGAATGTTAAGGTTTACGATGCGGAATGCGTAAATCCACCTGCTGGGACTAAAAGCCTAAATTGGGTTGAGGCCGGTTTAGAGGGCGCAAATTGCGCCGGTTCTAACTAAGCTGTGAAAGGTGAGGGTACCGTGGATAAGCATGTCTTCCAACATCCGATCACGCAGCCGCGTTGTTCTCTCTTCTGTCATTGAAACCTCCTGATTGACGATTGAGAAGGCCCCAATCGTCAATCAGGTTCGTCAGTTCGCAAAATCCAAACTGCTCACTTCAGCGCTCACCACCCGCCACAAATGCTATTGCCGCGGCTGCGGCTTCGTCCGCATCACGATGGTTCTGGCTGCGCGTAGCGAAAGTGAAGTTTGGATTTGACATCATGGAGCCGCGGTGAACGACCACATTGGCGACGTGAGCTGCAACGCGGCGACAGACATGCCGCAGGCGCGAAGCGATGCTGCGTCAGCAATAGCCGAGACTGCACAAGTCCGGTTTGTCCGCTCCTTGATGGTCGATCCTGATCGCGGCGAAAGCGCGAATTGGGTCTTGCCGGATCTTGCGCAAATAAAAATGACCGCAATCGGGAAATCCTCTGCGATGCAACAAAAAGCGTGCCGCGCCCGCGAGAGGTTTCCGCGTCAGCGAAAGCGGCGTGTGCAAAAGGCGGCTTCGTCCGCATTGCAGGCATCTGTCCTGAAGGCTTAGCTCTGTTTAATTTAACAGTACATTGCGGCGCGTCCCAAACTGGGGCGCGCCGATTTCTTTTGACCGGATCAGCCGCGCGCCTTGATGACCTGCAGCAGCGGCATCAGGGAGGCCATGTCTGGGCCGTTTTTCTGACCTGTGAGGGCTTTGCGCAAGGGCATGAAGAGGCCGCGGCCTTTGCGGCCGGTGGCGTTTTTCACAGCCGCCGTCCATGTGGACCAAGTGTCGTCGTCAAACGGGCCTTCGGGTAGGAGTTTCATGGCTTCGGCGATGAACTCCTTGTCCTCGTCGTCGATCTCTGGCTCGGCCCCGTTGGTGTAAAGGTCCCACCAGTGGCCCAGATCGTTGAGCGTGGTGATGTTGTCGCGGGTCACGTTCCAGAAGCGCTCTGCCTTGTCGGCGGGTACACCCACGGCGGCGATGGCGTCAGCCACATCTTCCAGAGGCTTCTCGTGCAGCACTTTGGCGGTGAGCGGGTAGAGGTCTTCGACGTCGAATTTGGTCGGCGCGGCGCCAAATTTGGTGATGTCAAAACCGTCCGCGATTTCTTCGAGGTTGGCGCGCAGTTCCATCGGCTCGGAACTGCCCAGCCGGGCCATCAGGCTCAGGAGCGCCATAGGTTGAACACCGGCTTCGCGCAGGTCACGCAGGGCCAGGGTGCCGAGACGTTTGGAGAGCGCTTCGCCTTGTGGGCCGGTCAGCAGGGAGTGGTGCGCGAAGTTTGGCACCGCGCCGCCCAAGGCTTCGATGATCTGGATCTGGGTGGCGGTGTTGGTGACGTGGTCAGAGCCGCGCACCACGTCGGTGATGCCGTAGTCGATGTCGTCACAAACCGAGGCAAGCGTGTAGAGGAACTGGCCGTCGGCGCGGATCAGCACCGGGTCAGACACGGAAGCGGCGTCAATCGAGCGGTTGCCCAAGATGCCGTCGGTCCACTCAATGCGTTCATGGTCCAGCTTAAAGCGCCAGTGACCGTTGCCGCGCTCTTCGCGCAGTTTGGCTTTTTCGTCGTCCGACAGGTTCAGCGCCGCACGGTCATAGACTGGCGGTTTGCCCATGTTGAGCTGTTTCTTGCGTTTCAGGTCGAGCTCGGTTGGGGTCTCAAAACACTCATAAAACCGGCCCATGTCGCGCAGTTTTTGCGCCGCATCTTCGTAGCGGTCCAGGCGAGTGGATTGGGTTTCGATGCGGTCCCAGGTCAGGCCAAGCCATTCGAGGTCTTGCTGGATGGCGTCGACGTATTCCTGTTTGCTGCGCTCTGGATCGGTGTCGTCAATGCGCAGCACAAAGGTGCCGCCGGCCTTGCGAGCGATCAGATAGTTCATCAGCGCGGTGCGCAGGTTGCCAACGTGGATGTAGCCAGTGGGCGAAGGGGCAAAACGGGTGGTCGTCATGGGAATCTCCTGTTGCGTGTTCCCATTCCATAAGTTGAAGCGCTTGTCCACCTTGGGGGCGGTCAGGTTGGGTGCACAGGCCAGCGGGTGTTCAGATCAGAGAGACCGGTTTGGATGAGTTCCTCGAGCACGGTGAGGTCGATGTCATCCAGTTTGTTTATGTAGAGGCAAGACTTGCCAAGCCTGTGTTTGCCGAGGCGCGCGAGGATGGCGCTGTAGTCCTGATAGCCGGGCATGATGTAGAGCACGAGGTTGGCTTTGCGCGGGCTGAAACCGGTGGCGAGGAAGTCGCCTTCGCGACCGCTGTCGTAGCGGTGGTGGTATTGACCAAAGCCAATGATGGACGGTCCCCACATGACAGGGGGATAGCCGGAGGCGCGTTCGAAGAGGTCAAGCAGGACGAGGGCGTCTGATTGGCGTCGTGCGGGCGAGACGGTTTGCAGGAAGTCGCTTGGGGCCACATCTGTGGGGGCGGTTTTGTTGCCTGACATTTGGGCGATCCTTTATCGGGGTGCGTCACTTCTACGTGATTATTGATCCAATTTCTCGCCTTTCGCGTAAAATCGATATTATGATTAAATATCGATATTTTGACAGCAGTGGGAGTGGACCAATGTCAAAGAAGACCGGACTGACACGGCGTGGCGTACTGGCGGGGGCGGCCGCGATGCCGCTGGCCGCGACGATGGCGCCCCATGTAGCCAATGCCAAGGCGGAGATGATGGGGGTGGGCGCGACGCGTTTCAACCGAATGAAGCTCGGCAATTTTGAAGTGACCACCTTGTTGGTGGGAACGCGCACGGTGGAGAACCCTCAAAGCATCTTTGGCATGAACGTGAGCGCAGAGGAGTTTGCCGAGGCCTCGGGGGCTGCCAACATTCCGACCAATGCGGCGCAGTTTTTCTTCACGCCCACTGTGGTGAATACCGGCAACGAATTGGTGCTGTTTGACACGGGGTTGAGCCCGGAGAGCATAACTGGCGCTTTGGAGGCTGCGGGCTATTCTGCCGATCAGATTGATACGGTGGTGATCACCCACATGCACGGCGATCACGTTGGCGGTGTGGCTGGCGAAAGTGGCGTGACCTTTGGCAACGCGCGGCATGTGACCGGGCGTGTGGAATATGACGCCTGGGCTGCGACCGATGGTAATAAGGCCTTTGAGGGTAAAGTCCGCCCGAATGCTGAGCGCTTTGATATGATTGAAGATGGGGCTGATGTCGCGAGTGGTATCTCTGCGGTGGGGGCCTTTGGGCATACGCCTGGGCATATGGCTTATCACATTGAAAGCGAGGGGCAACAGCTTGTGATTGCAGCGGATTTTGCCAATCACTACGTGTGGTCATTGGCTTACCCAGATTGGGAAGTGAAATTTGACCGCGACAAGGCTGCGGCAGCGGCGACCCGGCGTAAGATGCTGGATATGCTGGCGGCGGATAACATCCCTTTCATTGGCTATCACATGCCGTGGCCTGCGGTTGGTTACGTCGAGAAACTTGACAGCGGCTATAAATATGCTCCGGCAAGTTACCAGCTGATGCTGGGTTAAGGGCTATTCGGCGCGTCCTGTTGGCGCCCTTAACGGGGCGCCATTTTTGTTATCGATAAGCCGGAAGCTGAACGGTGCTTGCCGAGTGTCAGCTGAGTGTCTTGATGGTCTGCGGGCGGATCACAGATAAAGAGTTGAGGCGACAAGAAAGAAGATCAACACCCCAAACACATCGTTGGTTGTGGTGATGAAGATACCCGTCGCTACCGCAGGGTCGAGACGTAAGGATTTTAAAACAAACGGAATAATCGCACCAATCGTACCTGCGATGGTGGTCACAAGCGAGAGCGCACAGAGCGTAGTGAGAGCGAGGTAAACTGGTGCATGTAGAGGAATGAACCGGCTGACCAGTAGGACCATAAGGGCGGTGATGCCGCCGATGGAGAGGCCGTTGAGCATTGCGCCAAAAAGCTCGCGCAGAATGCGTCCGCCAAAATCGCCACGCCAGTTTACGCCTGATGTCAGGGATTGCACAGACACGGTGGATGCCTGAATACCGGCGTTGCCTGCGGTGGCCATAACCACGGGGATGAAGCTGGCGAGGACAGCGGCTTGCGCCAGTGCGTCTTCAAACGAACCAATCACACCAGCGGCAAAGCCAGCCCCGCCCAGGCCGCCGAGCAACCAGGGCAGGCGGCGGCGCAGGATGGTGAAAGGGCTGTCAAACTGCGTGGTTGCGGGGGAGACCGAGCCCATGCGCAGCATGTCTTCTTCGGCTTCTTCGCGGACAATTTCGCCCAGTTCACGAGGGGAGATGCCGCCGACAAGTTTGCCGGTGCTGTCGATCACCCCAATCGCGTGCAGATCTTTGGCGCGCGCCATGGACAACACATCTTCGCGGTCCCAGTCGGCGCTGACCAAAAGCAGTTCCGGGTGCAGGATGTTGCGCAGGATCACCTCGTCGGTGGCGGCCAGTACCTCGCGGAACCGTAAGAATCCGAGCGGCTTTCGAGTGGCGTCCACAACAAACATCATGTCGATTTTGGCGAGGTTTTGGCTGCGGTTGCGCATGTCTTGGGTCAACTGCGCGACGGTCCAATCGGCGGGGGCCATGAGCACGCCGAGGCGCATGACGGTGGCGGCGCTGTCGTCTCGGGCTTGCAACACGGTTGCGATGGTTTCGGCTTCGGAGTGGGCGGTGACCAGTTGCGCAGCAAAGCTGCGCGGCAATTCGAGGAGGGTGTCGACGGCTTCGTCCACGTCCATCATGGCGATGATATTGGCGAAAGTTGTGAGAGAGGTTTCTGAGAACAGAACCGCGCGCAAGTCCGGATCGAGTTCGGCCATGACCTTTAGGCCAAGCGCATCCGGAATCCAGTCAAACATCACGCGGGCGCGGACAGGTCGTAGGCGGGTGAGGGCGGCCAAGGTGTCTGCAGCAGGCCAGTTCTCGAGCGCTTCGAGCAAGGCCAATTTGTTGTCAGTCGCGATCCAATGGTCGAGCTGTTTTAATAGCTTGCGGTTGGCTTGTTTGCTTTCCTCTGTGTGGTCGTCGTGCCAGATCAAAGAGGGCATAGTGGCGGACCTTTTAGCTGGTGAACTTTGCGTCCAGAGCGGCAAGCTGGTGATCCACCAGAGCGGTTTCGTCTTTGGTCAACACGCGGTGGCGCGGGTATTGCGGGTCGGCACGGTCATGCAGAATGGGCGCGTCCCAACCGGTTGTGGTGGCAAAGAAATCCGCAACGCCTTGCTCGCCAAATTCATGCAGGTAGCCTTGCACGACCACGTCCAAATAGCTGAGCAATATCGGGTGGCGCATGTCTGTGGTCAGGCCAATGCCATGGCGCGCGGTGTAGACTGCGATTTCAATCGGATCGGTGATCGGATGGGTGACATTTGAGGTGCTGAGCACTCGGGTGTAGGCAAATTCGCGTGCGTCTAGGGTGTCCCAGTCATCATCAGGCACATGTGCTATAATGCCGTCAATGGCACAGGTGTCGTCTGGCACAGCGATCAGGAAGGCTATGGGGCGCAGGTTGGTATGACACCATTGGCGTCGCCAGCCTTGTAAGCGGGCCGGGTGCGCATCCTCATAGGAATGCGTGCTGTGGTTCACGAGGCTGCCATAGCCAAAGAAATAAGAGGCGGTCATGTCCCCTCCCTACACGTGTGTTGATCCATGTCAATGCTACGAAAGGGGCCCTCTGGCACAACCCGGCCACCCATCTGACCGTTGGGACGGACTGAGAGGAAGATCATGCGAATTACCAAACGGACGAATATTGCCATTCGTGTGCTGATGTTTTGCACAGCACATCGTGGCCGCTTGGTGACCAAGCATGAGATTGCAGGCGTATGTAACGCTTCAGAGAACCATCTGGCACAAGTTATCCACCAACTGGCATTGATGAAAGTCCTGAACACGCAGCGCGGCCGCAACGGCGGTCTGGAACTGGCGCGCGAACCCAAAGATATTGAGATCGGCGAGATTTTTCGCGCAATGGAAGCTTCGGTGCCGTTGGCGGAGTGTTTTGCCGATGTCGACAATTCTTGCCCGTTGGTGGAGGCGTGCCGGCTGAAAGAAGCGCTACGCGAGGCTGCAGAGGCATTCTACGCGCGTTTAGATCAGGTCACGCTGGATTCTCTGGTGTGTGACAACACTGCGTTGTTGGGCATTTTGGCGCCTGATCCCTGTGGCGCGAAAGCCAGGTGAGGTCAGGGTGCCACCTTTTGCGGTCTGACACCCAGAAATGTTAGTGCCGGAAATCGATGCCGGACAAGACAAACCCTGCGCCAATCACAGTGCCCCAAAACAAAATCGCCACAATGGCCGTCCAACGCCCCTTTGTGGGGGCAGGCCATCGAAACGCTGCCCAAAGCAACGCGCCAAGAAGTGTGGCTGCAAGCACCATCAACAACTGTTCCAGTGCGCCGCCGGATGGCAGGATGTCGAGGTCTGGCAAATCCAGACCAAGATCATACCGCATTTCCCAAACCGCAAACAGGCCGAGAGATGATGTCAGTCCTACAACCAGAGGGCCCAAGACACTGCGGGCGCGGCAAAGTTGGATGCCTGCAGCAAGTGACAGGCCGCCGCCAATAAGCGGGCCGACAAAAATGATCAGGGCGAGCACAAGCATAGGCGGTCCTTTGGTTGCAGTGAACTGTGTTTATTGGACTGAGGGCGGAGGGCAACCGTCTTTCTGGTCCAGAAGCGGTTCTCCGCGATAAGCGTGGGTGAATGTGGTTTTGGGGGGCGGGTTGACCTGGTGCAAGGCGGTCTGCCTACGGCGCTTGATTACTGGAGGAAAACAGGCCTGAAAGTCATTATAATCAATGCTTATCGCGCGATAATTGTGTGCGATATTGTGGCTTGTCAGATTTTGTTCTGCATACTACGGTGCACGCCAAGGTGAATCGGGAGAACTGGACGATCCAGTGCCGAAGGAGCAACCGCCCCGGAAACTCTCAGGCCACAGGGACCGACCACCTAAGGAAACACACTCTGGAGAGTGGTGTTCGTCAGGACACCCGCCGAAGGGATAACGATCTCAGGCAATCGGACAGAGGGGGCATCGCACGCGCAGCACATTTGCGCGAAATTGGGATGCCGGATGTGACCTCCAGAACATGGACACGCCCGGAAGGAGAAGGGCGAGACCTATGGGAGAGCTGAAGCGCACACCGCTTTATGATCTGCATTTAGAACTTGGTGCCAAGATGGTTGGGTTTGCGGGCTATGATATGCCCGTGCAATACCCGCTTGGCGTCATGAAAGAACACTTGCACTGTCGTGCGGCGGCGGGTCTGTTTGATGTCAGCCACATGGGGCAGGTTGCCCTGCGGGCGGAGAGCTATGAGGCGGCTGCCAAAGCGTTTGAAGCGTTGGTGCCGCAGGATGTGATGGGCCTTGGCGTTGCGCGCCAACGATATGGGTTTTTCACCAATGAGGCTGGTGGGATCGAAGACGATCTGATGTTTGCCAACCGAGGCGATCACCTGTTTGTTGTTGTGAACGCCGCCTGTAAAGAGGCCGACATTGCGCGCATGTCCGCTGCGCTGTCGCCAGATGTGACGGTGGAGGAAATCACCGGTCGCGCACTCGTGGCTTTGCAGGGGCCAGCGGCGGAGACTGCCTTGGCGCGGTTGAACCCAGCTGTTGCCGATATGGCGTTTATGGACTTCACCGAAGTTGAGCTTGAGGGCGTGGCCTGTTGGGTCAGCCGGTCGGGCTACACCGGTGAAGATGGATATGAGATTTCCATTCCGGGGGCCGACGCGGAAGGCATTTGCCGCAAGTTGCTGGAAATGGAAGAGGTTGAAGGTATTGGCCTTGGCGCGCGCGACAGCCTGCGTCTGGAAGGTGGGCTTTGCCTTTACGGTAACGACATTGATGCCACCACATCCCCAATTGAAGCGGCCCTGACCTGGGCGATCCAGAAAGTGCGGCGCGCAGATGGCGACCGTGCCGGTGGGTTCCCTGGAGCTGATCGTATTTTTGGCGATTTGGCCGAAGGTGTGGCGCGCAAACGTGTCGGTTTGGCGCCAACTGGCCGGGCCCCAATGCGCGCGGGCACACAGCTGTTTGCGGCGGCTGAAGGTGGTGATGCCATTGGCGAAGTGACCTCGGGTGGCTTTGGCCCAACCTACGAAGGTCCGGTGGCCATGGGTTATGTTGGCACGGCGCAAGCCGTTGTCGGGACAGAAATTTTTGGTGAGGTGCGCGGCAAACGTATGCCCGTGACCGTGGCGAAGATGCCGCTGGTACCCGCCAATTTCAAGCGTTGAGCAACAGGAGAGCAAGCAATGAAATTTACCGAAGAGCACGAATGGCTGCGGGTTGAAGGCGATCTGGTGGTGGTAGGCATCACGGAACACGCCAGCGAGCAATTGGGCGACGTTGTGTTTATCGAGCTGCCGGAAGCGGGTACTGAGGTCACCAAAGACGAAGAAGTCTGTGTGATTGAGTCCGTGAAGGCCGCGTCTGACGTTCTGGCACCTTTGGATGGCGAGATTGTTGAAGTGAACACGCCATTGGTCGACGAGCCGGGCAAGGTCAACGATGATCCGATGGAAGGTGCTTGGTTCTTCAAGATGAAGGCGTCCGACTTGTCCCAAATGGACGACTACATGGACGAAAACACCTACAAAGACTTCATTGGGTAAACGCTTCTGCGTGAGCGGGCCTGAGAAAGGTCCGCTCCCCCTTTGATCTTCAAAGAATATGATTGGTTCGGCTTTTCTGGCCGGACCGCAGTCTGACTTTTTCTTCGCCGCACCTGTTGCCGCGGATTGTTGAGGAGATGAAGATGACCTTCAAACCCACCGACTATCTACCCTATGATTTTGCCAACCGCCGTCACATTGGCCCGTCTCCGCAAGAGATGGATGCGATGCTCGAAGTGATTGGTGCCGAGAGCCTTGACGCTTTGGTTGAGGACACGATGCCAGAGAGCATCCGCCAGAAAGCGCCGCTGGATACTGGACGCCCGATGTCGGAGCGCGAAGTGCTGCGCCACATGCGCGAAATTGCCGAAAAGAACGACGTGCTGACCAGCCTGATTGGTCAGGGCTACTATGGCACCGTGACGCCGCCAGCGATTCAGCGCAATATTCTGGAAAACCCAGCCTGGTACACGGCGTATACGCCGTATCAGCCGGAGATTTCACAGGGTCGTCTTGAGGCGCTGTTGAACTATCAGACTATGGTTAGCGATCTGACCGGTCTGGAAGTGGCCAACGCGTCTTTGCTGGATGAATCCACAGCCTGTGCCGAAGCCATGACCATGGCGCAGCGTGTGTCCAAATCCAAAGTCAAAGCCTTCTTTGTGGATGAAAACTGTCACCCGCAGAACATTGGCGTGATGCAAACCCGCGCCGCGCCGCTGGGCATTGAGGTGATTGTTGGCAATCCGGATGATCTTGAGGCTGACAAAGTCTTTGGTGCGATTTTCCAGTATCCCGGCACCCATGGCCATGTGCGTGATTTCACCGCTGAGATCGACGCGCTGCACGCCAACAAAGCGATTGGTGTTGTGGTGGCGGATCCGCTGGCGCTGACCCTGCTAAAAGAGCCGGGCGCGATGGGCGCCGATATTGCCGTGGGCAGCACTCAGCGCTTTGGTGTGCCTGTTGGCTATGGTGGTCCACACGCTGCTTACATGAGCTGTAAAGATGCCTACAAACGGTCCATGCCGGGCCGGATCATTGGTGTGTCAATTGATGCGCAGGGCAACCGTGCCTATCGCCTGTCGCTGCAAACACGTGAACAGCACATCCGTCGTGAAAAAGCCAACTCCAACGTTTGTACCGCACAGGCGTTGCTGGCGGTGATGGCATCGATGTACGCTGTGTTCCACGGGCCAGAAGGGCTTCAAGCCATTGCGCAGCGCATACACCGCAAGACCGCGCGTTTGGCCAAAGGTCTGGAAGATGCCGGCTTCACTGTGGAGCCCGGCGTATTCTTTGACACCATCACTGTCGACGTAGGTCTGTTGCAGCGCGGTGTGTTGCAGCACGCGGTGCAGGAAGGCATCAACCTGCGCAAGGTTGGCAAGACCAAGGTGGGCATCTCGCTGGATGAAACGGCGCGTCCGCAGACCATCGAAGCAGTCTGGCGTGCCTTTGGCATTGTGCAGGAAGACAGCGATTACACGCCTGAGTATCGCCTGCCAGAGAAACTGCTGCGGGAGAGCAGCTATCTGGATCACCCGATTTTCCACATGAACCGGGCTGAAACTGAGATGATGCGCTACATGCGTCGTCTGGCGGACCGCGATTTGGCGCTGGACCGTGCGATGATCCCACTGGGCTCCTGCACCATGAAGCTGAACGCCGCTGTGGAAATGATGCCGGTGAGCTGGGAAGAGTTCTCCAACATGCACCCGTTTGCACCCAAAGATCAGGTTGCAGGCTACACCCACATGATCGACGATCTGAGCGACAAGCTGTGCCAGATTACCGGGTATGATGCGATTTCCATGCAGTCCAACTCCGGGGCGCAGGGGGAATATGCCGGTTTGTTGACAATTGCGGCCTATCACCGCTCGCAAGGTGAAGGTCATCGCAACGTCTGTCTGATCCCGATGAGTGCGCATGGCACCAACCCGGCGTCTGCACAGATGGTTGGCTGGAAAGTGGTGGCTGTGAAAACCGCAGAGAACGGCGACATTGATGTGGATGATTTCCGCGCCAAAGCAGAAAAGCACGCTGAAAATCTCGCGGGCTGCATGATCACCTATCCATCTACGCATGGTGTGTTTGAGGACACGGTGCAAGAGGTCTGTGGCATCACCCATGAGTTTGGCGGTCAGGTTTATATCGATGGTGCCAACCTAAACGCGATGGTGGGCCTTTCCCGTCCTGGCGATCTTGGTGGTGACGTGAGCCACCTCAACCTGCACAAGACCTTCTGCATTCCGCATGGCGGTGGTGGTCCCGGCATGGGCCCCATTGGTGTGAAATCACATCTGACGCAGTATCTACCTGGGCACCCGGAAACCGGCGGTCAGGAAGGGCCTGTTTCGGCAGCGCCGTTTGGCTCGCCGTCAATTCTGCCAATCAGCTGGGCTTATGTGCTGCTGATGGGGGGCGAAGGTCTCACCCAAGCTACTCGTGTAGCGATCCTCAACGGCAACTACATTGCCAAGCGGCTCGAAGGGGCGTTTGACATCCTGTACAAAGGTCCAACCGGCCGTGTTGCACATGAGTGTATCATCGACACCCGTCCGTTTGCCGACAGTGCTGGTGTGACCGTGGATGACATTGCCAAGCGTCTGGTGGACAGTGGTTTCCACGCGCCCACCATGAGCTGGCCTGTGGCAGGCACATTGATGATCGAGCCCACCGAGTCTGAGAACAAGGCGGAGCTGGATCGTTTCTGTGATGCGATGCTGTCCATTCGTGAGGAAATTCGCGACATCGAGGAAGGTCGGATTGATGCGGAGAACAACCCGCTGAAACATGCGCCACACACGATGGAAGACCTCGTGAAGGATTGGGATCGTCCGTATACGCGCGAGCAGGGCTGTTTCCCTCCCGGTGCGTTCCGTGTGGACAAATACTGGCCACCGGTGAACCGTGTGGACAACGCGTATGGTGACCGGAACCTAGTTTGCATCTGTCCGCCGATGGATGACTACGCTGACGCGGCGGAGTAAGGGGGCGTTGCCCCCGTCACATCTCTGATGTGACTCCCCTAGGATATTTGAAGACTGTGAAGAAGCTGGGTGTGTGCCCGGCTTCTTCTGTTTTGGCTTAGTCGCGGGCGCGCAGGATTTGCGCGGGGCGGTTGGCCAGTGACGGCAGGGCAAAAACCATGCCAGCCAAGAGATTGGCGAAGATGCCTGCCGACAGGATCAGCAGGGCGTTGGGCCAGATCACATAAAAATCGCTTTCCATCACAAAGGCCATCACCGCCCAGCCGCCGGTGAGGCCGACGGCAAGCGCGACGGTGCCTGCCGCCGCTCCCATAAGGGCTGCGCGCCAAGCAAAGCTGCGCAAGACCTGCGCGCGGGTGGCGCCGAGGGTTTTGAGGATCGCGCCCTCGTAAGTGCGGGCGGCTTGGCCAGCGGCGGCGGCCCCAAAGATCACCAAAAGGCCGGTGAGCAGAATGGTTGAGGCACCGTAGGTGGTGGCGTTGGCGAGCTGTGCGACGAGACTGGAGACCTGCTCAGCAGCGTCCCGCACGTGGATGGCGGTGACATTGGGGTATTGCTCGGAGACATCTTTGAGCAGGGCCGCCTCGCTGTCAGCTTCCGCATAGACCGTGGCGATGAAGCTATGGGGCGCGCCAGCCAGTGCGGCTTCGTTCATGACAATCACAAAGCCCATGCCAGCAGAGGAGAAATCAACCTCACGGAAGCTTGTGACCGTGCCGGTGATGTCGCGGCCCAGGATGTTGATGGTCAGCGTGTCGCCCAGATTGAGGCCCATTTCCAAGGCTTCTTCTTGTGCAAAGCTGATCTGGGGCGCACCGGCATGATCTGGATCCCACCAAGTGCCCGACGTGATTTTGGTGTCTGGTGGCATCGCACCTGCATAGGTCACCCCTCGGTCGCCGCGAATGACCCAGTGGTCGCCAGAAACGTCTTTGGCGGGTTGGTCGTTGATGCGGGTGACCACACCACGCAGCATGGGGGCGGTTTCCACGTTGTGGATGGTTGGTGTGGCGTCCCAGCCAGCCTGCAGATCCGGCATTTGGTCACGCTGTATATCGACGAAGAAGAAGGATGGAGCGACGTCAGGCAGGTCACGCGCGATGGCGTTGCGCAGGTTGCCGTCAACCTGGCCAACTGTGGCCAGCACGCTGAGGCCGAGGCCGAGGGACAGCACCACAGGCGTGGTGGCATCGCCGGCACGACCTAAGGATTGTACCGCCCAGCGGAATTCCGGGCGGCTGCGCAAACGTGTTGCGAGGCGACGCAGCAGGGCGCGCAGGCTGGTGGCCGCAAAAGAGAGTGCGATCATGGCAACCATGACGCCTCCCGCGAACCAGAGGGTGAGGCGTGTTGAGCCGGAGAGCCAGCTGGCGAGGCCCAACAGGAGTGCGATCAACAGGCCAACGGCGAGGATGTAACGCGCGGCCGGGAGATGGCGATTTTCGCCAAGTTGGTCGCGGAACAGCGCGCTGGGGCGGACGTTTTCGACTTTTGCTAGCGGCCAGAGGGTGAAGATTGCGGCGGCGAGAGCGCCGTAGAGCGCGGCTTCGATCAGGGGGATCGGATAGAGGCTGAAGTTCGCAGGAAACGGCAAGACCGACTCGATCAGCGGGCCCAGCAGGATCGGGAGAAGCGCGCCTAGGGCTAGGCCAAGTGCGATGCCAACAAGAGACACAAAGCCGATTTGCAGAAAGTAGCTGAGGAAGATCACACGACGTTCGGCACCAAGGCTGCGCAACGTGGCGATTGTTTCGGTTTTGCGTGACAGGTAGGCGCGGATGGCGGTGGAGATGCCCACGCCGCCCACGGCAAGTCCTGCGAGCCCCACGAGGATCAGGAAGGCGCCAAAGCGTTCGACAAAGCGGGTGATGCCGGGGGCGCCATTGCGGCTGTCACGCCAGCGCAGGCCGGTGCTTTCAAATTTTGCGCGTGCGTCTGCATCCAGGGCGGCAAGATCCGGGTTTTGTGGCAGGTCAAGGCGGTAGTGGCTGGTAAAAAGCGTACCTGCGGCGAGGAGGCCGCTGTTGGCGAGGTCTTTGGTGCGGACAAAGGCGCGGGGGGCGAAGGTGAAGCCGCCTGCGGTGTCGGGTTCACGATCCAAACGGGCGGTCAAAATGAACTCTTGGGTGCCGAGTTGGAATGTGTCGCCAATGTTGAGTGACAGGCGATCCGCCAAAAGGCCGTGCAGAACTGCGCCGGGGAGCGTGTCTGAGCCAGCCAGCGCGTCTGGCCATGGAATGTCAGGGGTGATGTCAACGTTGCCAACCAGTGGGTAGGCGTCATCCACTGATTTGACTTGTGCCAAGGCGCGTTCCGTATTGTCGGCACGGGGCACCACCACCATGGAGCGGAAGTCGATGATTTCGGACGTGGCGTCGGCGTTCTTTGTCATCCAAGCCCGTTCTGCGTCGGTGGCGCGGCGGTAGGTGAAGCTCATTTCGGCGTCTCCGCCCAGAAGCGTTGCGCCTTCGGAGGCAAGGCCCGTTTGGATGGCGCTGCGCACGGAGCCGATGGCGGCGATGGTGGCGACGCCTAGGATCAGGCAGGCAAGAAAGACGGTGAAACCGCGCAGGCCGCCGCGGATTTCACGGCGGGCGATACGCGTCGCGGCGGCGAGGCTCATGCAGAGGCCTCGACAGATGTGAGTGGCGTTTCGATGCGGCCGTCACGCAGGCGCACCACACGCTCGCAGCGTTCCGCCAGCGCATTGGAGTGGGTCACAAGCACCAGCGTGGTGTCGCGCTTGGCGTGCAGATCAAACAGCAGATCCATGATGGTCTCGCCGGTGGATTGGTCGAGGTTACCGGTGGGTTCATCCGCAAGCAGCAGGCGAGGCGAAGGGGCACATGCGCGTGCCAAGGCAACACGTTGCTGTTCACCGCCCGACATTTGGCTGGGGTAGTGATCAGCGCGATGGTCGAGGCCGACGGCTTCGAGTTCGGCCTTGGCGCGCTCCATGGCATCTTTACGGCCAGCGAGCTCCAGCGGGGTTGCTACATTCTCCAGAGCGGTCATGGTTGGGATCAGATGGAAGTTCTGAAACACCACGCCCATGTTTTCGCGGCGGAAGCGGGCCAACGCGTCTTCGTCCATAGCAGAGAGATCATGATCCATCGCGGTGATGGTGCCGGAGGTGGCGCGTTCCAATCCGCCCATCAGCATCAGCAGTGAGGACTTGCCCGATCCAGAGGGGCCAACCAGTGCCAAAGTTTCTCCCGCTTGCACATCCAAAGAGATGGCGTGCAAGATTTCTATGCGTCCGGCATTGCTATCCAGCGCCAAAACCGCATCTTGAAGGGAGAGAATGGATGACATGAAAGAGGCCGCCTGTTGATGAATGTTTCCACCCTATATGGGGCGCTATCGCGTCACGGCAAGGCGCTGACACTGAGCATTTTAGTTGTTCCGGTAACGGCTTGGTCGGCTTTGGCAGAGCCGGTGGTGATTGCGGCGTTGGGGGATAGCCTGACCCATGGCTATGGCGTGCCACAGGGAGAAGGCTTTGTGCCGCAGCTGGAAAGCTGGCTTAAGGGGCAAGGGCTGGATGTGATTGTGCAGAATGCGGGGGTGTCTGGCGATACCACGCAGGGCGGCTTGTCACGGGTTGACTGGACCTTGGGGCCGGATGTGGATGCGGTGATTGTCACCCTTGGGGGCAACGATGCTTTGCGTGGGATTGATCCTGCGGTGAGTCAGGCCAATCTGGCCGGGATCATTGAGGCTGGGCAGGCGGCGGATGTGGATGTGTTGCTGATTGGAGTTGAGGCGCCGATGAATTTTGGTGCGGACTATAAACAAGCGTTTGACGGGATGTATGGTGAGCTGGCGGCGCAATACGAAGTGGCGCTGGCACCGGATTTTTTTGAGGCGATCCGAGCCCTGCCTGCCGAAGAGTTGCGCGGTTTGATGCAGGCGGATGGTATTCATCCAAATGTGCAGGGTGTGGCACAGATTGTGCCGGTGCTTGGCCCATATGTGCAAAACTTGGCGGAGCGCGTTGCGGAGGAATAGGCCATGCCGGGGCGGCTGTTTCTTGAAACCTCTATCACGGAGGTCGGCCGGTGGGTTGATCGCGACGTTACTGACGTATCGGACGAACTGTCACGCCGGAATATTGCGCCGGGGCAAGAGGTTGTGTGCCTGACGTCTGAGGGTTTCAAACGCATGCGGTGGGGTATCATTCCGGTTGGTCGCGTGAACGCGCGTGGGCGGCCGGTGATGGAAACCATAGTCAACGCGCGCTCCGAGACCGCGTTCGACAAGTCCGCCTTTGATGGGGTTGGACGTGCTGTTGTGATTGTCGATGGCTGGTACGAATGGACGGGTGAAAAGCGCAAGAAAACGGCTTGGCGCATCCGGGGTAACGAGCCGCTGGTGTTTGCGGCGATTACGGATGTGTGGACGGCACCCGGTGGGCGGGAAGTGCATCAGGTGGCGACAGTCACGTGTGAACCCAATGCTGATATAGAATCAATCCACCACCGGATGGGCGTGTTGCTCGAGAAAGAGGCGATTGATCTGTGGCTCAACGGCACGCCGGAAGAGGTCGCGCCGTTGATGGTGCCGTGGCCGGAGGGGCGGCTTTCGATTGAGGAAGCCTCGGATGTGGATTGGGACGGCGCTTAGGCGGCGAGGTCGATCCAGACGGGCACGTGATCGGACGGTTTGGTGCGGCCGCGCTCTTCTTTGTCGATCTGGCAGTCCTGCAGCAGGTCCGCGCATTGCGGCGACAGCAAGAAGTGGTCGATGCGGATACCGTTGTTGCGGTTCCATGCGCCGGCTTGGTAGTCCCAGAAAGAATACATGCCAGGCATTTGGTTGCGGGCACGGAAGGCTTCGGTGAAGCCGAGATTTAGAAGGCGACGGTAGGCTGCGCGGCTTTCGGGGCGGGCCAGCGCATCTTCTTGCCAGTCTTCCGGTTTGGCGGCGTCCTCGTCCTGCGAGATGATGTTGTAGTCGCCTGCCATCAGGAAAGGCTCTTCTGTGGCCATGAGCTCTTGAGCGCGGGCGTACAGACGTTCCATCCAAGCCAGTTTGTAGTCGTATTTTGGACCGGGGCAGGGGTTGCCGTTGGGCAGGTAGAGGCCGCAGACTCGCACTGGGGTGTCGCCCATCACGGTGGCTTCGATGTAGCGGGCCTGTTCGTCGGTCTCATCGCCGGGCAGGCCTCGAGTTATGTCTTCGAGCGGGAGTTTGGACAGGATCGCGACGCCGTTAAAGCTTTTCATGCCGTGGGTTTCGACCTGATAGCCGCGTTCCTCAAAGATTTCGCGTGGAAAGGCTTCGTCCACAGATTTGATTTCTTGCAAAAGCGCGACGTCGGGCTGTGCCTCATCGAGCCAGCGGGGTAGGGTTTCGATGCGCGCTTTGATGCCGTTGATGTTGAATGTGGCGATTTTCATTGGGCGCTCCTGTTCGCTGGATAGGGGTATCTATCCAGCCTAAGTGGGGAACAGCAAGAGGCGAAAAGCGTAGGACTTACATGGAAAAGCTGGTGCCGCAGCCGCAGGAGCTTGTGGCGTTGGGGTTGTTGATCACAAACCGCGCGCCAATCAGTTCTTCAGTGAAGTCAATTACGGCGTCTGTTAGAAACGGCAGGGACACGCTGTCCACCAAGACTTTCTCGCCTGCGCCTTCCAGCACAAGGTCGTCGTCTGTTTGGGCATCGAGTTTGATTTCATACTGAAAGCCAGAGCATCCTCCGCCTTCTACAGCCACGCGCAGGGCCTGGCCTTGTTCGGCGGCGCCAATCTCAGCGAGACGTTCGAAGGCTCTTTGGGTCACTTTGGGCGGCAACTGCATGATATTTTGTCCTATTCGCGCGATTTGCCCGGTTCCTAGCGGGCATAAACTCCAATATAGAAGGGCCAAGGACAGGCTACAAGGACCACGCTCATGCAGGCGCCCTATGCCTCAGATCCGGCGCGCGCCATGGGACGGCGTTTTCCGGAGGAGGAGAGCAGCTTCCGGTCGTGTTTTCAGCGGGACCGGGACCGGATCATTCATGCGAGCGCGTTTCGGCGCCTCAAACACAAAACACAGGTTTTTGTGGAGCATGAAGGCGATTATTTCCGCACCCGTTTGACCCATTCGATTGAAGTGGCGCAGGTGGCGCGGACCATTGCCGGTGCGCTAGGCCTCAATCAGGAGATCACCGAAGCGATCGCTTTGGCACATGATTTGGGGCACACGCCGTTTGGGCATACCGGAGAAGACGCGCTGCATGAGTTGATGGCGCCTTATGGCGGGTTTGACCACAACGCGCAGGCGGTGCGGATTGTTACGTCGCTGGAGCGGCATTACGCGGAGTTTGACGGACTGAACCTGACTTGGGAGACCCTGGAGGGGATTGCCAAGCACAATGGGCCGGTGACTGGCGAGCTGCCTTACGCGTTGGCCGACTACAACGCGCTGCATGATCTCAAATTGCACACTCACGCCAGTGCCGAGGCACAGGTTGCGGCCTTGGCGGATGATGTGGCTTATAATAATCACGATCTGCATGACGGACTGCGCGCCGGGTTGTTCACAGAAGAAGAGATTTGTGCGTTGCCAATTGTGGGAGAGGCCTTTGCTGCCGTGGATCAAAAGTATCCGGGGTTGGAAGCGATCCGGCGACGGCATGAGGCGTTGCGGCGGGTGTTTGGCGTGATGGTAGGGGATGTGATTGATACCTCTCGCGCGGCGTTGGCTGAGGTTGATGCGCGGTCTGTGGAAGAATTGCGGGCCTGCGGGCGACCGGTGGTGCAGTTTTCCAACGCGCTTTGGACGGATCTCAAAGAAATTCGCAGCTTCCTGTTCACGCGGATGTATCGCGCACCCAGTGTGGTGAAGATGCGCAAGGAAGTCACGATTGTGGTGAAAGAGCTGTTTCCGTTGTTTTTGACCGAGCCCACGTTGTTGCCCTCGCGTTGGCATGCGGACTTGGCAAATTGTCAGGATGAAACGGCGGTGGCGCGGATTGTGTCAGACTATATTTCCGGCATGACGGATCGCTATGCGCTGCAACAACATGAGCAGCTTCTGGGCAAGGTACGTTGACGTGACGGATTGGGGTGATAAACCACGCCAAATCCGAAAAGACCAAAGACACATTGATAGGACGGTCTGATGAACCTGTTTTCCGAGATCCGCGTTGCCGTGATCGACGCGCTGACTGCGATGCAAGCCGAAGGCAAACTGCCTGAAGGACTGGACTTCAAAAACGTGGCGGTTGAGCCCCCACGTGATGCACTGCATGGCGATATGGCGACCAACGCCGCCATGGTGTTGGCCAAGCCTGCCAAGATGAAGCCGCGTGACATCGCCGAAGTTCTGGCTGCCAAGCTGGCGGAAGATGCGCGCGTGCAGGTGGCTGAGGTGGCCGGTCCCGGGTTCTTGAACCTGCGGTTGGCGCCGGTGCTGTGGCAGGGCGTGGTGAAGGCTGTGCTGGACGGTGGTCAGAACTTTGGCCGCTCGACCATGGGCGAGAATAAAAAAGTGAACGTGGAGTATGTCTCTGCGAATCCAACCGGTCCTCTGCATGTGGGCCACACCCGGGGGGCGGTGTTTGGCGATGCGCTCGCGTCGCTGTTGGATTTTGTCGGCTTTGACGTGACCCGTGAGTATTACATCAACGATGGCGGTGGTCAGGTCGACGTTTTGGCGCGCTCTGTCTATCTGCGTTATCTTGAGGCGCATGGCCAAGAGGTTGCCTTCCCGGAAGGAACCTATCCTGGTGACTATCTGATTGAGACCGGCAAGGCGCTGAAAGAAAAAGTTGGCGCCGACTATATCAATCAGCCGGAAGATGTCTGGTTACAGGACGTACGTCTTTTCGCAACCGATGCGATGATGGAGCTGATCCGGGCTGACCTTAAGGCGCTGGGCGTGGTGATGGACAAGTTCTATTCCGAAAAATCCCTGTACGGCACTGGCCGGATTGAAGCGGCGATTGCGGAACTGGACGACAAGGGGCTGATCTACGAAGGTGTGCTTGAGCCACCAAAAGGCAAGAAGCCGGAAGATTGGGAACCACGTGAGCAGACCCTGTTCAAGTCCACCGAACATGGTGATGACGTTGATCGTCCGGTGAAAAAATCCGATGGTGCTTGGACCTACTTTGCACCTGACATCGCGTATCACTACGACAAGGTTGATCGCGGCTTTGACATGCTGATCGACGTCTTTGGCGCGGACCATGGCGGTTATGTCAAGCGTATGAAGGCGGCTGTTTCAGCGCTGTCAGATGGCAAGGTGCCATTGGACATCAAGCTGACCCAGCTGGTGAAACTGTTCAAAAATGGTGAGCCGTTTAAGATGTCCAAGCGGGCAGGTACGTTTGTGACCCTGCGCGATGTGGTCGATCAGGTGGGGCCAGATGTGACCCGCTTTGTGATGCTCACCCGCAAAAACGACGCTCCGCTGGACTTTGATTTCGACAAGGTTCTGGAGCAGTCCAAAGACAACCCTGTGTTCTACGTGCAGTATGCCCATGCACGGGTGTGTTCGGTGATCCGCAACGCGGAGGCCGCTGGCATCACAGCAGGTGACGCAACTTTGGCCGCTGCTGACCTGTCCAAGCTGGATCATGTGGCAGAAATCGCTGTGGCTAAGAAACTCGCTGAATGGCCACGTTTGGTGGAAATTGCTGGCCGCACCAATGAGCCGCACCGGATTGCGTTTTATCTCTATGAGCTGGCTGGTGAGCTGCATGCGCTTTACTACAAAGGCAACGAAGATACTTCGCTTCGCTTTGTTCAAGAGGGTGACGCAGATACATCACAGGCGAAAATTGCACTCGCACGTGCCGTGGCCGTTGTTATTTCCGCAGGTCTTGGTATTCTGGGCGTAACTCCGTCGCAAGAGATGCGCTAAAGCTGCACGTTCGTCGGGGTTGAGGACTAGGCAAGACGACCCCGGCGACACCGTATCGCTTACGGGCAGTGAGGCAAAAATGGCAGAAATTCCGATGGGTGTGCGTGGCGCGCCCAAAGGCGAGTCCCCTAACGCGGCCCTAATGGTGAACCGTGCTGGGATGTTTGTATCTCTCGCGCTGGTCGTTGGTTCCGGCGTTTGGGGGTATCAAATCCTCTCTCGTGATGTGAGCGGCGTACCTGTTGTGCGGGCTTTGGAAGGGCCAATGCGCATTCAGCCAGAGGATCCGGGTGGACGTCAGGCTGGTCACCAAGGGTTGATGGTCAATCAGGTGGCGGCAGATGGCAGTGCCGCTGGCCCCGCGGATCAAGTGATCGTGGCCCCACCGCCAATTTCATTGACCAACCGTGACAAGGTACAACGTGCACCAGTGGTTGTTCTGCCAACGCAGGAACGGTCAACGGTGCCGAGCCTTGTTGAAAGCGAAAAACTGGTCGAGGTGGTTGCCAGAGCGCCGATTGAGCCAATTGTCGCGCCAACTCCGTTGGACGTGAGCAAGCCTCTTTCGGTCGAGGAACTGGCCGAACAATTGTCAGCGGGCGCAACGCCTTTGGAAACAATTGAGATTGAAGAAGTCAAACCGATCCAGGTGGCCTTAAATGAGCCCGAGCTTGCGGCCGAAGACGCGGCAGAGGCACCTGAGTCTGCGATCAAAGGTGGTTTGAAACGCTCGCTGCGCCCTGTGCTGCGTCCGGCCAAGCTGCCTTCGGTGGCGCAAGGGACGCAAGTTGCGTCAATTGATGCAGCCGTTGAGAGCGCTCTCAAAGAAGTGGATGCCGAGAGCATTCCGGCAGGCACACGACTGGTGCAATTGGGCGCGTATGCCAGCCCGGAAATTGCACGCGCCGAATGGGATAAGTTGCAACAACGCTTTGACACTTACCTCGGCGGTAAAGCGCGGGTGATTGAGAAAGCAAGCAGCGGCGGACGTGTTTTCTATCGCCTGCGTGCGATGGGCTTTGACACCGTGAGTGATGCGCGGCGGTTGTGTTCGGCGCTGAAGGCTGAAAATGCCGATTGTATTCCGGTTACCACGCGATGAGCCGCTTTTGCGCCGCAATCTTTGGTTGTGACGGGCTGCGCCTAACAGCAGAAGAGAAGACATTTTTCCGGGATGTACAGTCGTTTGGCTTCATCCTGTTTGCGCGCAATATCGACACCGCAGATCAAGTACGGGCATTGTGTGATGAGCTGCGTGGCTGTGTGGATCACCACGCGCCCATCTTGATTGATCAAGAGGGTGGTCGTGTGCAGCGTCTTCGTGCGCCTTTGGCCTCTGAGTGGGTGCCGCCGTTGGAAGAGGTGCAAAAAGCCGGATCCAATGCCACGCGGGCGATGTATTTACGCTATCGCCTCATAGCGCATGAGTTGATGGCGCTTGGGATAGATGCAGATTGTGCGCCGATGGTGGATGTCGCGCGGCCAGATACACATCCGTTTTTGCGCAATCGCTGCTACGGCGAAGATCCGCAGCAGATCATTGAGATTGGCCGCGCTGTGGCGGAAGGGCTTTGGGACGGCGGCGTGTATCCGGTGCTCAAGCACATGCCCGGACATGGGCTGGCGGTGGTCGACAGCCACAAGGATTTGCCGCGTGTTTCTGTGCCGAAAGCGCAGCTGGAAAAAGACTTTGCGCCCTTCAAAGCGCTCAACGATCTGCCAATGGGTATGACTGCCCATATCGTCTTTGAAGACATGGATGATGCGCCCACGACGACATCGCCCAAGATGATGCAGTTCATGCGGGACGAGATTGGCTTTGATGGGCTGATTATGACTGATGATATCGACATGCAGGCTCTGAGCGGCACCGTGGATCAACGGGCGGCAGCTGCGATGGCTGCAGGATGTGATGTGATTTTGCATTGCAATGGCACTCTGGCAGAGCGTCAAGCTGTGGCTGCAGCGGTTGGCCAGGTGTCAGACGCGGGACAACGCCGTGCAGAGGCTGTGCTGGCTGCGCGACGCCAGCCCGTGCCTGTTGACATTGAAGCGCTTGCCGAGGAACTTAAAGCGTTCTGAAACGGCGCTTGACGGGCAGGGGGCATGGCCGAAACCGACCTAAATCAAACTCTCCAAATGTCCTTCGCGGACGAGCAGGAGGATGTGTCCGTTGCCGAACGTATGGCAGCGGAAGCTCTGATTGTGGATGTGGACGGGTTTGAGGGCCCCTTGGATTTGCTCCTAACCCTGTCTCGCACTCAGAAAGTGGACCTGCGCAAGATTTCGGTTTTAGAGCTGGCGAAACAGTATTTGGACTTTGTGGAACGAGCCAAGCGGCTCCGGCTGGAGCTTGCGGCGGATTATCTAGTGATGGCGGCCTGGCTCGCGTTTTTGAAATCACGCCTGTTGTTGCCCCCAGATCCGACCGAAGAGGGGCCGTCCGGCGAGGAGCTCGCCGCGCACCTTGCATTTCAGTTGGAACGTCTGCAAGCGATGCGTGATGCGGCAGCCAAACTGATGGCGCGGGACAGGTTGGGGCGTGATTTCTTCGCGCGCGGAGTGCCGGAGAGCGTGGAACGTGTTCGCAGTATTTCCTATTCGGCCACTTTGCTGGATTTGATGCAAGGGTATGCACGTCTGCGCACGCGGGATGAATTCCGACCCTTTATCCTGGATCGAGAGTCGGTCTTTACCATGGAGGAAGCCTTGGAGCGGATGCGTGGATTGATCGGATATGCTGGCGCGTGGACCGATATCCTGAGTTACTTGCCGACAGGCTGGGAAAACGACCCCAAGAAACGGCGTTCAGCCACAGCAGCAACCTTTGCGGCGTCTTTGGAACTGGCCAAGGAGGGCAAAGTATTTATTCGACAAAGTGAGACTTTTGCACCGATTGAAGTAAAAAAGCGGGACGGCAGAGATGAATGACGAGATCAACACGCCAGAGGCGGATGTGCTCAATGCCGTTGACGGTGCACCAAAGCAGGAAGAAAGCCTGTTTGAAGCGCCCCCTATCGCTGAGCAAGAGCGCATGTGTGAAGCGATTCTTTTTGCCAGCACGGAGCCGGTGAGCGTCAAGGAGATGAACGACCGCATGCCACATGGCTGTGATGCGGCGGAGGCTGTGGTGCATTTGCGCAAACGTTATGAAGGGCGCGGCGTGCATGTTGTGAAGGTTGGAGATGCCTGGGCCATGCGCACGGCGCCGGACCTTGGATTTCTGATGCAGAAGGAAACCGTGGAGACGCGCAAGCTGTCACGGGCTGCTGTAGAGACGCTGGCGATCATTGCCTACCACCAGCCAGTGACCCGGGCTGAAATTGAGGAAATCCGGGGGGTGAGCGTGAGCCGCGGCACTGTGGATCAGCTCCTTGAGATGGAATGGATCCGCTTTGGACGTCGAAAGATGACACCAGGGCGGCCGGTCACGTTTGTCGTGACACCCGAGTTTTTGGACCATTTTGGACTGTCCAGTCCGCGCGATTTACCAGGGCTTAAAGAGCTGCGAGCGGCTGGGCTTTTGGAGAACCGTCCACCACCTGGCACCATTCCGCTTGGTGTGGACTCCGATGAAGATGACGACGATATGGTCATCGACGAAGGGCAGTCCGAGCTTTTTTGAGGTTAAGGCGTAATCTCCAGATTGTCGTAACGGCCTTACTATTGGCGCAATTTGTGCCTAAGTTGGGAGTAGGACAAAACATGGAGTAGGTGGCATGAATGCCAATCAACTGATCAACATGGCAACGCGTATGATAATGCGGCGTTTGGTCAATGGCGGCATTAACGCAGGGATCAATGCGGCGTCTAAGATGGGAAAAAAAAAGAAGCCTTCAGAACCCGGGCCGTGGGACGAGAAACAGCACCCCAGCAAGGCACCTCAGTTTGATGCAAAACGTGCGAAGCAAGCCATGCGGGTGACCCGCAAGACTGGCCGTTTCTGAGCGACGTTAGCCGACTTTGAAGTGTTTGCTAAGTTTTAGGCCCTGGCCTTGATAGTTTGAGGATATGCCCGCGCCATAGAGTTGCTCCGGAATATCCGACATGCGCTCATAGACCAAGCGTCCTACTACTTGCCCGTGTTCCAGCACAAATGGTGCTTCGTGGCAGCGCACCTCTAACACACCGCGAGAGCCAGTGCCGCCTGCGGCGTCATGGCCAAAGCCAGGATCAAAGAAGCCGGCGTAGTGCACGCGGAATTCGCCAACCATCGCTAGGAATGGGGCCATTTCAGCTGCAAAAGCAGGCGGTATGTGCACGGATTCGCGGCTGACCAAGATGTAAAACGCGCCGGGGTCGAGGATGATCATACCATTAGAGGCATGTAATTCTTCCCAGTAGTCCGCCGGATCGTAGTGTCCGATGTTGTCCAAATCGATAACGCCGGTATGTGGCTTCGCACGGTATCCCACGAGAGTGCCTGTACTGGGCTTCAAATCGACAGAAAAACCTAGGCCGTCATCAATCACAGCGTCTCCGTCGACAAGCGGGCTACGGTCGTGCAGCACGCGCAAGTCAGCATCACTAAGAATGCTTTGGCCTTTGCGAAAGCGGATCTGGTTGAGACGCATACCGGGGCGCACCAAAACAGAGAAACTGCGCGGGCAAATCTCGGCATATAGGGGGCCGGTGTAGCCTGGTGCGATGCGGTCAAATTCGGTGCCACCATCGGTGATGGTGCGGGTGAGTAGGTCAAGGCGGCCGGTGGAACTCTTGGCATTTGCAACCGCTTGGACATCCTCTGGCAACGCAAGGCTTTCCATAAGGGGAACCACATAAACGCAGCCTTTTTCCAACACGGCGCTATTGGACAGGTCGATGCGATGCATCTCAAATTCGGACAGCCGATCCTGCACACTGCGGTCGTTTCCAGCAAGGAAAGAAGCGCGCACACGATAGGCCACTGTGCCAAGGCGCAGATCCAGTGAGGCCGGCTGAACCTGATCTTCGGCAACGGGTTCCGATACCAAAATTTCGCCGGTTTGTAGCATGGTTTCAATGGATTGACTTGGAATTACGCCAGTCATTTAACTCTCCCCGGATGTACAAAACGCCCGGGCCTTGCGGCACACGGGCGATTTTGAATGGTCGGGCTAGCAGGACTCGAACCTGCGACCTTCCGTCCCCCAGACGGACGCGCTACCAGGCTGCGCCATAGCCCGACGATGAGCCGTTCATAACGGAATTGCAGGCGGGAGCAAGTCAAAAAATGCAAGATTTGCCCCGCTCCCAATGATTAGCCAGCATTGTTGTGAAGGGCTTCTAGTCGTGCCAATAAGCTTGCCGCGCGCGAGGCATCTTGAGGGGCCACAGTCACTGGGGTTGTGAGCAACATCAAGAAATCGTCACGCGCGTTTTCGCGCGCGACAACGGCTTCAAGGCTTGGCTTATCTGCATCGTCTGTAACAGCTTCAGTCACCGTGTCATGCGTGGCACTGGACACCGCCGAAGCCGCCACATCAACGGTACTGGACTGCGGTGCATCGCTTAGGTCGTCTGGCGCTGATGCGTCCGCAGCTGAGAAGGATGGGGCATTTGTCTCCGAGGCCAGAGGGCCAGCAGGGGGAGGGGGCATGTCACTTTCGGGTGCGAGGGCAGGTTCAGAAATTGTGTCGTCGTCAGATATTGCCGGTTCGAAGGCTTCGTCAAAAGCCGTTTCTGGTGCTTCGGGAAAGGCGGAAGGGTCCTCAACACTCGAGGCGTCACTTGGCGCCGCGGTGTTCAGGGCATCTGGCACCGGATCTGTCACCACTGCGGACGTTTGTGCGTCGCCGGGCTGCTCGGTCGCTGGGACGGCGGTAGGTGTATTTAAGGACGCAAAAAGATCATCCATTTGTGGCTGATCGTTGGATGCGCCTTCGGATGCCAAATGAGCAGCGTCAGTATCCTGCTCTGGCTCGGTCGGCACAGCATCGGCCACATTCGTGTCCGTTGCTTCCGCCTCGGTATGCGGTTGGTTCGCGTCTAGGGTTTCCGGTTCTGGTGCTTTGGTAGAAGGGGGATTCTCATCTTCAATTTTAACAACGAGGTCCTCAGGAATACCCGCGTCGTCATCGTCTTCTTGTATAGGTGCAGAAGAGAGATCCAAAGAAACTTCGTCGCTTGATGTGTCAGGCTCGGCGTCCGGCAGATCCGTCAGACCATCTTGAGGGGCTTCGTCGTCGTCAACGGAAGGTATTGTGTCATCAGATATCGTGGTGTCTTCAGCAAGGTCCTGCAGGACATCGTCTTGCGGCTCTACCGCAGTCTCCTGAGGTGACTCTTCTGCAGTGACGTCCAAACTGTCCTGATCTTGATCGACAGGCCGTGACAGGCTAGAGACGTGTTTGACACCTTCTTCACGCAACATTTTTTGTGCGTCTTTGATGGCCATGCCGTCTTCGTGCAGCAGCTTTTTGAGGCCGCCCAAAAGCTCCATGTCCTGGCGGCGGTAGTATCGCCGTCCGCCAGCACGTTTCACCGGTTTGACTTGTGAAAATTTGCTTTCCCAAAAACGCAATACATGCGTTTGCACGTCAAGCCAGTCAGCAACTTCGCTGATGGTGCGAAATGCCTCACGTGATTTGGCCATGGAGTTTGTCTCGTTTATTTTTTGTTGCCAGCAGCGACGCGATCTTTCATCAGATGCGACGGTCGGAAAGTGAGGACACGGCGTGGTTGGATCGGTACTTCTTCGCCTGTCTTAGGATTGCGGCCAACGCGGGCCGCTTTGTCACGCACGCTAAAAGTCCCAAAAGAAGAGATCTTAACCTGCTCGCCCTGTACCAGTGCGTCGGACATATGTGTCAGGATACTCTCGACCAATTGCGCCGAGTCGTTTCTGGACAGGCCCACTTCGCGAAACACCGCTTCGCTCAGATCCATCCGGGTCAATGTCTTGTCAGTCATGTGGTCCCCCCTGCCGGTAATGCTTTGGAAAACCATAGAAGCAAGCGAATTTGGGAGTCAATGACTTGCTCCGCCTGTGAGGCGATTATCTTTGATATTCGCCAACGACTTAGGCCAAATTTTACCAGCGTATGACCACTGCACCCCATGCCAAACCGCCACCAATGGCCTCGGTGACCAGAAGGTCACCTTGCTTGATTTTCCCCTCAGCGACACCTGTGGAGAGGGCAAGCGGGATGGAGGCTGCGGAGGTGTTGCCGTGATCCTGCACCGTAACAATCACTCGATCCATCGGTACCCCAAGCTTTTTGGCGGTGCCTTGAATGATGCGGATATTGGCCTGGTGCGGTACAATCCAATCTACGGCCTCGTCGGTCAAACCAACCTTGGTCAACGCGGTATGTGCGGTTGACGTGAGTTTCTCAACTGCTTGACGGAAAAGGGCATTTCCTTGCATGCGCAGCTTTCCGGAGTCGCCGGTGGTCGACACGCCGCCGTCAACAAACAGCATATCTTTATAGCGGCCGTCCGAGTTCAGATCGGCGCTCAGCACACCGCGGTCCGCGTTGACACCAGTACCTTCTTGGGCTTCCAGTATCAGCGCGCCTGCGCCATCGCCAAACAACACACAGGTTGCACGGTCGGTCCAATCCATGATCCGGCTGAAAGTTTCAGCACCAATCACTAGCACCCGTTTTGCTTGGCCGGACAGGATGAGCGCGTTGGCGTTTGTCAGCGCGTAGACAAACCCTGCGCACACAGCTTGGACGTCAAAGCCAAACCCACGTGTCATGCCAATTTTTTGCTGCACCATTGTGGCAACAGAGGGGAAAGTCAGGTCTGGTGTGGAGGTGGCAACCACAATTGCGTCGATATCATCAGCCGACAACCCAGCATCTTTAAGCGCGGCCATGGCTGCAAAACTGGCGAGGTCTGATGTGGTTTCGTCTTCGGCGGCAAAATGGCGGCGCTCAATGCCTGAGCGCGTGCGAATCCACTCATCGGACGTGTCCAAAGATTTCTCGAATTCGGCGTTGGGAACGACTCGTTCCGGCAAGTAGTGGCCGACGCCCTTAACCACAGCGCGTGTCGTCATATTAGTGCCTTGCATATTTATTGTTATTCGTTTGTGCTGTCAGCATCTTGCGGCAGAGAAACAGCAGATGCAACCCGCGCTGCAAGCTTTTCAGAGAAGCCCGATTGCGCCAGTTTGAATGCCAGTTTGACAGCAGCAGAAACACCGGTGGCGTCGGACGAGCCATGAGACTTCACGACAGTGCCGTTAAGGCCCAGAAACACGCCTCCGTTGACCCGACGTGGGTCGATGCGTTTGTTGAGTCGGTTGAGGGACGTATAGGCAAGGAGCGCTGCGAGGCGGGACAGGGGGGAGAACTTGAAGGCTTCCTTCAAGAGGCTGCCAATGAGGCCTGCGGTGCCTTCGCCGGTCTTCAGGGCCACGTTCCCAGTAAAGCCGTCCGTGACAATCACGTCTGCCTTGTTTGCGGGCAAGTCGTTGCCTTCCACAAAACCCACAAAATCATAGTTTGCGTTCTTGGCGTTGCGCGCGATCAGATCATAGGCAAGCTTCAGCTCGTTACGGCCTTTATGCTCTTCTGTGCCAACATTGAGCAGGCCGACGCGGGGCCGCTCCAGATCCATGCCATTGCGGGCATAAGAGGCGCCCATCAGAGCATATTGCAACAGGTCGTGCTCATCTGCACTGATGTCTGCACCAGCGTCGAGCATGATGTTAAAACCTTGTGGCGCACGTGATGGCCAGAGCACTGCGATGGCGGGACGGTCGACGCCCAAGATTTTGCGCAGGCGCACCACGGAGAGCATCATCAAGGCGCCGGTGTTGCCACAGCTGACAACGCCGTCGGCTTCGCCTGCGCGCACAGATTCCAGCGCGGACCACATGGATGTGGTTTTGGTGCGGATCACGTCACGTGGCTTGTCTTCCATCGACACAACGTCACCAGCGTCACGAATCTCCAGGCGGCCATCCAGGACGCGTTTGCGCGCCACCAGCTTGGTTAGCTCGTCTTTCGGGCCGTGGAGAATGAAAGCAATGTCGGGGTTTATCTTCGCGGAATGCGAAATGCCGGCAACAACAGCTGCCGGCCCGCGATCGCCACCCATGGCGTCAACTGAGATCACTGTGCGCCCGCTACCGGGGTTTGCTATTTGCGTCACACCGGTCATGCGGGCACAGATCCCGTTGGTTATGCTGCGTCTTCGTCCAGATCGACGTCGTCAGCCATCGCAACGACTTCACGGTCGTCGTAGTGGCCGCAGGACGCACACACGTGGTGTGGACGCTTGAGTTCGCCACAGTTTGGGCATTCGTTAGGGTTCGCTGCAACCAGGGCGTCATGTGCACGGCGGTTGTTGCGGCGTGATTTCGATACTTTGTTCTGCTGGACAGCCATGTCGCAACCTTTGATTTACTTGGGGGCCTAGAGCCCGGTTTCTTGAGCGTTGGGAGCCTCTACGCGGTCTGCGCGTCCGAGTCCAATGCTAAATTCGAATGAGCGCGCGAAAATACTGCGATTTTCGTGCAGCGCAAGCCCTATTTGTCGTCTTTTGAACCCAGCTGATCGCGAAGGGCAGCCAATCCGGCAAAGGGGCGTACATCTTCGTCTGTCATGGCCTTTTTTCCAGCCTCAGTAAAGACAGCTTCTTGCATTTCAGCCCCTTCGGCACGCGGAAATTGCGGGATATTTAGCGCCAAAGCTTCATGCAGTATGGAGGTCACATCGATATGTGATTCCAAAAGTTCGGCATTTTCGTCCTCAGGCATCTCCACCTCTTCGTCTTCTTCGCCGATTTCAGGAATGTGTGCGAGGAATCGTCTCTCAATTTTGTCATCAATGCGTGTGGTAACTGGGTTAAGCGTCACGACGCACGGCTGGACAACGGTCGCGCCAAGTTTACCGATCAATTCCCAATCATTTTCACCATGGGCGCGGATCTCGCCGGAAAAAATAACCTTTCGTATAGCCGACAAATCCAATGCCTCTGCCAGAGCGGACAAATCCGTTGCTGTGGGGCGTATGTCAAACAATGTGGCGCGATTTTGAGGAAGATCGGCGACACGATAGACGGTGGAAGGGGAGGCGCTTGGGGACATGATTTTGACTTTGGGTTGGGGACGTTGGTTTCGTGGAGACGCGGTTGATATCTTGAACCATGCGCGTTCCTTCTGTAAGCGAGATAAAAGGCAAGAGACGCCAAGACAAGAGGGCAGGCATGAAGACGCGAACCAAAATGATCAAATATGCGGTCATGGGAGCGGCCCTGCTTTCGATAACGGCGTGCTCGACACGTTACCGCAATCACGGATATGTGCCTACGGCGGAAGAGTTGTCTGCCATCACGCTGGGTGTGGATACGCGAGACACTGTTGCAGAGACCATTGGGCCGCCGTCGGCGTCCGGTGTGTTGGACGACAGTGGGTATATCTATGTACGCTCTCGCGTGAAACATTTTGGCCCGACCCGCCCTGAGGTGGTTGATCGGCAAGTTGTGGTTATTGGCTTTGACACCAATGGCATAGCTCGCAACGTTGAGCATTACGCTTTGGCTGACGGGCAATTTGTACCGCTACAGCGTCGCATTACCGACAACGGTGTTCAGACCGGTGGTTTGTTGCGTCAGCTGGGAGCAAACCTTGGTAACTTTGGGCCAACCGGCGCACCAACCGCGAGCACCGGCAGTTTCTAATTCACCTGATTGATCTAACGGCTTTTGGTTTGTCATTCGAATGCCACCCGACTCTGCTAGGCTAGGGTGTGAGGGAAATGCAGAAGGGCATTGGGATGCAGGAGAGAGGCCAATATCGTGTGCGCGTTGCAGCAGATGTGCAGGATTTGCGGGCCGCGCAGCGGTTGCGCCATTTGGTCTTTTTTGGTGATGACACTGCGTTAGACGCGGATGAATACGATTCAATCTGTACCCACGTCATGATCGAAGACACCACAAATGGTCAGTTAGCCTGTGTTTTCAGGATGTTACCGCTTAATGACGGCACGGAAATTGGACGCAGTTATTCAGCTCAGTTTTATGAGTTGCAAGCGCTGACAGCTTATCCTGGTCGAATGGTTGAGATGGGGCGATTTTGTATGCACCCAAGTGTGCATGATGCTGATGTTCTGCGGATCGCTTGGGGGGCGATGACCAGCTATGTTGATGAAAACAAGGTTGAATTACTGTTTGGGTGTGCGTCATTTGAAGGCACAGACACCAGTTTTTATCTCGACAGTTTTGCCATGTTGCGGGACAAACATCTGGCGCCCAAACGATGGCTTCCGCGTGTAAAAGCCCCCAATGTTTTTCAGTTTGCATCACGTTTGCGTCGCAAGCCAAATTTGAAAGCTGCACAGTTGAGCATGCCACCGATGCTGCGTAGCTATTTGTTGATGGGTGGCTGGGTGAGTGATCACGCTGTCGTAGACACAAAAATGAATACATTACATGTGTTTACCGGTGTAGAGGTGAAGGCAATCCCTCCGGCACGCAAGCGGTTGTTGAGAGCGATATCGACGTAGATTGCGGTCGCATGGTTGACGCCAATCCCACTGCGGGCTAGGCGCAAGCTATGGCACGTATACCTCTTTTGCAGATGAATGATATTTCCCTGACTTTTGGCGGGGATCCAATTTTTGATCAGTTGGGCCTTGTGGTGCAACCCGGTGACCGGGTGGCGCTGGTTGGTCGTAACGGATCGGGCAAATCAACTTTGATGAAAGTGATGGCTGGCCTTGTGGAGCCGGACCGTGGCGACATTGTTGTGCCGCCTGGTGTGAACGTGGGGTATATGGAGCAAGAGCCTGATATGGCTGGCTTTACCACGCTTGGAGATTTTGCATCCGCTGCTCTGGATCCAGGTGAGATGTATAAGGTGGAGCGGGCTGGAGAAGGGTTGAAGTTTGATCCCGCGCGCCCAGTTGAGACCGCATCCGGCGGGGAGAAACGGCGGGCCGCTTTGGCGCGTTTGATGGCAGAGGCGCCGGAGCTGATGCTGTTGGACGAACCGACCAACCACCTTGATATTGAGGCGATTGCCTGGCTTGAGTCGGAACTCAAAACCACACGTGCCGGATTCATTTTGATCAGCCACGACCGTGCATTCCTGCGTGAGCTGACACGGGCAACCCTTTGGATTGACAGGGGAATGGTGCGCCGCCAGGAGAAAGGGTTTCAAGATTTTGAAGCCTGGCGCGACAAGATTTGGGACGAAGAAGACCAACAACGTCACAAGATGGATCGCAAGATCAAAGCAGAAGCCCGATGGGCGGTGGAAGGCATCAGCGCGCGACGCAAGCGCAATCAGGGGCGCGTGCGCGCGTTGAAAGATTTGCGGGCGGACCGGTCCGCGATGATCACACGTCAAGGCTCTGCGGCTATGGAGCTTTCTTCCGGCCCGAAATCGGGGAAAAAGGTAATTGATGCCAAAGGGTTGAGTAAAACGTATGACGGCAAAGTCATCGTTCATGACTTCTCCTTGACGGTGCAGAGGGGCGACCGTGTTGCCTTTGTGGGTCCCAATGGAGTGGGCAAGACCACATTGATCAAAATGTTGATGGGCGATTTGGCCCCGGATGCTGGGTCGGTGGCGCTTGGTACGAATCTCTTGCCAGCAATTTTTGATCAGGCCAGAGCGAAACTGGACCCTGACATGACGCTTTGGGACAGTCTTACCGGCGATCCAGAGATGCGTGTTTCCGGCAAAGCGGACCAGGTTATGGTACGCGGAAATCCTAAGCATGTTGTTGGATACCTTAAAGAATTCCTTTTCGACGATCGGCAAGCAAGAGCGCCGGTGCGCTCGCTGTCAGGTGGTGAGAAGGCTCGATTGCTTTTGGCAAAGTTGATGGCCAAGGAAAGCAATATTCTGGTCATGGACGAACCAACCAACGATCTGGATGTGGAGACGCTCGATCTTCTACAAGAACTGTTGGATGATTATGACGGCACCGTACTGTTGGTCAGTCACGATCGGGATTTTCTGGACCGAGTGGCGACCACCACCATTGCAATGGAAGGCGATGGACAGGCGGTAACCTATGCAGGCGGGTGGTCTGATTACCAAGCTCAGAGACAGAAAGATGAGCCGAAAAAAGCTGAAAAATCAAAGCAGAAAAGTGAAAAGACCAAGTCCGAAAGCGCGCCTTTTGCGGGGTTGAGCTTTACGGAGCAACATCGCTTGGACGCGTTGCCGGGCATTATGGAGAGGTTGCAAGCAGAGATCACCAAGTTGGAAGTGTTCATGGCGGATCCGGAGCTTTTTACCAAAGAACCATTGAAGTTTCAGAAAGCCACTGACGCTTTGGTCGAACGTCATGCATCCTTGGCGGAGGCTGAGGACGAATGGATGATGTTGGAGGAAAAAGCCGAAGGCAACGGCTGATTCCCACGTCGGTATTACGTCTGTATTCCGACTGTTTCGCGACAGTCCTCAGTTTCTGAATATGTTGCGTCGGGACGATGGCGTAAGAGACGCGTCAGACTGATTGAGTGGCAAATTGGCGGCTTAGGCTTGCTGGTGCAAATGCTCCATAACGCTGTTGGCCATCGCATGGCGGTAGTGGTCAGGGTCCGGACCGTTTTCACAGGCCGCCAAGGGCTCAAAGTCGGGCATCGATTGAAGCGCTGGGGTGCCACTGATGGACAGCATCGTTTTGGCTGTTGGTCTGATGAATCTGGGCAACGTCAGAAGTACTGAGAGGTCGGATATCTCGGTGTGTGACAGATTCAGGTCTTCAAGCTTGGGTAAGGCGCGCAATTGCGACAGGTCGCAAATTGACGTGTGCGCGCAGTTGAGGTTTTGAAGCGCCCTACAGGCATTCAAACCTTGCAATGAGGCTATGTCTGCCCCCGTTATATTGGCGCTTTGCAAATTTGGCAGGGCAGGCCATGGCGAGGCGAGTTGACCCTCTGCGGTTTGGTTCAGCAGAAACGTCAATTTCGTGAGAGATGGACACGCCTCCAGCGGACTGAGATCAATACCTGAATCAGAGCTCCCAAGGAAAAGGTTGGTGAGGTTCTGCAAATGGGCCAATGGCGAAAGGTCGCTCTTTGCCAAAGGGGAAAGACACAGATGGTCAATATTCTTTAGAGTAGCGACAAATGTGAGGTCAGATAGAGGTCTCGATGATCGGATTGAGAGAAATTGCAGAGTGGTGAGATCTCTCAAGCAAGAAAAGTCCGTGGCAATTGTGTTTTGGAGCGACAGGGATTTTAGGTTGGGGAGCGCGCCAAGCGCCGATAGGTCTGTTACTTCCGCGGCAAAAAGATCCAGAATTTCCAGATTTTCAAGCGTGCTGAGCGCGGTTAAGTCCGTATTTCCCTTGCAATGCAGAGCCAGCGAGGTCAGCGCAGTTGCTTTTGAAAACGTGTCAATCGACTGGCCATCAGCGGCGTGCACTTTGAGATCAGTCAAAGCCCGACATTCCGCCAGTTTTGAAAGGTCATCGCAATGCGCATGTAGGTCGGCGGTCTCCAAAGACGGCATTGCGCCAAGGTGTACCGGGGTGCGTGGATGAGACAGCTCGAGGCGCCGCAATTTTGGCATATCTGGAAGCGCGACCGGGATCTCCGGTGACATGGTCAGCGTGAGGTCTGTGAGATTGGGCAAGTCTGCCAGCGGGGACAGATCGGCGATGGGGGAGGCGGTGAGCTCCAGCTTGGTCAGGTTTGGCAGGCCGCGAAGGGCGGAGATGTCCGTGACCGGCGTGTGGCGAATGATGAGTGTGCGTAAGTGCCCATCAAGTTGGGCGATTTCCGGCAATAGCACGCCGTTGTCTCCGGAGATGACAAACTGAACAGCGCGGGAGTCTTTGTGGCGCTCCAGGCTCCATGAAAAGAACGCGGCGGGGTCCGCAGGGGGGACGTTTGAAGGCAGGGCAGACTTCCGGCGGGCTCTGACTTGTGGGCGCAAACGTTGTTTGAGGCTTTGCCTGGCAACAGTGAGGAGGGATTGGATTTTTAACGAAGTCAGCACAGATAAACTCACAACAAGGCGCCAAAGTGCAGACGCGGGACCAAATTGGAGGCGGGATTCGAGTCTGAGTTTAATCTGGTTTGGTCTTCTGGCAATTCACAAAGTGACTTGCCCAAGCAAGCAGGTAGGTTCGGTTGACAACAATGTGCTTCGCTTGACGGACCTTCTTTGGCTGAAGCTCTTCAAAAAGAGACAGCGCCCACATGTCGTCACATAGACGGGCGCTGTCAGCGATTTGGAATACATGCGGGTATAGGGCCCTAGGCTTGAATGGCCTTTTGCAGGTCCGGTAGCGGCGTCAAATACCGGGCCATCACAAAGCTGAGACAGAGCCCAGGCAGCAGCGCGGCCAGGGCAAGTGATATGCCAAAGTTGTCAGCCAGAAGCCCAATGATCGGTGGGGCGACCACATTGGTGCCGATAGCCATAACCGACAGGAAGGCAATATTGTCAGCATCGTGTTCATCTTCCAGCGCGGCAGCGGCGGATACGGCAAGTGGGAAGCCGACTGAGAGACCCAGACCAATGCAGGCAAAGCCGACAAAAGATGCCAGCGGCGGGAAAGGGGCCACCAGGATCACCAAACCAACGATGGCAAGACCGACGTTCATGCGGGCAAGATTGGTGCTGCCCATTCGGACCTTCAAGAAGTCCCCAATGAATCGTCCAAACGCCACAAAGGCCGAAAACACTGTGATCGCCAGACCTGCGGTGCTGGCGCCTTCGGGCAGGCGTTCAGCCATATAGACTGCGCCCCAATTGGCCATGGCGCCTTCTGCCATGGTGACGGAGACCACAAAGAGAACGATCAAGAACAGGGTTGTCGGGTAATCGCGCAGCTTGCGGCGTTTGGTTGCCGTTTGAGTTTCCGATGTCTGCGGGCGCAGATTGGGCAGGGAACGTGCAAACCAGATGGCTAGGATTGAGGTGCTTGCCGCGAGAGAGAGCACGGTGATTGCCGGTGACAAGGAGACAGTGAACATAGCGGCAAGGAAGGAGCCAACCGTCAAGCCAAGCGCCCAGAAGCCGTGGCAGCGGTTCATCACGGATTTCTTTGCGGCTTTCTCAAGCTGGCCTGCGTAAACGTTGAGCGCCACATTCAGGAACGTCATTGATGCGCCAAAGACAAGAAGGGCCAGAAACAGCGTGACCTGATTGATGGCATAAAGCGGCAACAAGACGGTGGCAGCTTGGAGCGGGAAAAAGATCAGAAAGACCTTTGGCGCGCCGTATCTGGCCACAACTTTGGCAGCAAGTTTCGAAATAAACACAAAGGCCAATGGCAAGCCAAGGAGCGACAGGGCCAGCTGTGCGTTGGTCAGGTCAAGTTTGGATTGCACAAAGGGGATATGCGGCAACCATCCACCAAGCGCAAATGGGTTCAAGAAAAACAACGCCATAATGAGGCGCACGGTCCCGGGGGACAGATTGGGGGGCATGAGAAACAGTCCTGTTGGAGGAATTATGTGTCAGCTAGACGGAAATTTGAGGGGCTATCAAGCCAAATGCGTGTATCCAAAGTGAAAATACAAGCTAAGGTTGACATGTGACATAGTCGCTCTACCCAGTGAGAAAATTGGTTGGGTTTTTTAAGTGCAGTTTGAGAGGAAACCCGGTGTGTGGGACCGATAGGGGATTCGGGGCTGGCAACAACCGCGTTGGCTGGGGGCTTTGATAAAGTAAGCTGGAAGTTGGTGACAGCGCACAAACAGCGTAACGCCGGACTGGTCTTCCAATGTCGGAAAACGCATCTGATACAAAAAACCCCGTTGCCATCGGACAACGGGGTTCTGTTTTCAAAGCAATAAGAAACGATTACATCGTTCCTTCGCGCTCCAGTTTTTTGCGTGCGAGCTTACGGGCACGGCGGATAGCTTCAGCTTTCTGACGCGCGTTTTTCTCGGACGGTTTCTCGAAATGCTGCTTGAGCTTCATTTCACGAAATACGCCTTCTTTCTGGAGCTTCTTTTTGAGCACCCGAAGAGCTTGATCGACATTGTTGTCGCGAACACTTACCTGCATGTGGTTTTCACCACCTTTCTAGAATAAAGTTGCAATGATTTGCAGGAGCCTGCGACTTATCAAGATGAAATTGCTTTGTCGAGTCTGCTGTGAACATAGAGAGCTGCAGCGCTGCGCTGTGGGCATGACCGCTCGCCGATGCATTCGGTTGTGGACGGCCCTCATCGGAGCGAACTCACACTTTCTGCCCCGAAGCGGTCGTTGCAACCCCCTGCGCCAATCTGCGGTAGCAGACATTCACAAAGCGGGAGACGAACTGAGAAGATGCGGGCGAAGCTTGCAGAAGACCACATAAATGTTGTGTAGTGCTCTTAGCCAACAAAGACTTGTGCCATTCCAGCTCGTTTGGAATTTGTACGTCCGAAATCAGGAAGCGCATGTGACAGAACAAATCCGTTTCGACTCAAGTGACTATCAATTGATTGTTGCCGATGACAATGAAGAATTCAGTGCTTTTGTCGCAAAAGTGGGTATCGAAATCGGATGGACCGTCACAGTGTGTTGCGATGGGCGGGAATTGGTCGAATTCCTTGGCCAATCACAAGGGCCCGCCCTTGTGCTTGTAGATGTCCTGATGCCGGAACTGGACGGCATAGAAGCAATCCAAATGCTAACAAACATAAAACGGAAAATGCGTATACGGTTTATGACCGGAGGAGCTCAGTCCAATGCTGTAGCAGCCGAACGCATCGGAGCTGGACGTGGCCTAACGCTTGGTCCTACGATCTTAAAGCCAATTCGCCTGGCCACTCTGCGAGCGGAACTCCGACAAGAGTTGGACATGATCAAAACCATATTGGCCTGATAGCTGCAGTGCCAAAAATCTCTATCCCAAATCGATTTTTCAAATTCGCGGATGCGTCTTCACCCACCTTTAAGTGATCGAACAGAAAAAGCAGGTACCAATGGAGCGCAACACAACATTCGAGGTCTCCGCTACCTACAGCGAAGGTGTGCGCAAGGCGCTTCGGTCTGCTATTGATTTCTTGTCGGTGATCGCGGCATTGGTTGTTGCGCTTAATGTAACCCGCGCAGTCCAATTTGGCGCTACATTCTTCACAACGACCTCCATTCTCCTCGTTTTTTGCGTTTTGCCCTCCATTTTTCTTCGTGGAGACCGATATCTCGCTTTAAGAGGAGGTTTGGTTGTTTCCGGCTATATGGTCGCAAATCTTATCGGGATTACAGATCTTGGACTAGGTGCGGCGGCGTTCGTGGCCTTTCCGTTTCACTTAGCGCTCTGCGCAGCCTTGTTCTCTCGCGGGGTTACGTATCTATATATCGCGTCTATGGCGGGCGCGGTCGTAGTTATGGCATACCTTTTTACTAACGGCGTTTTGGTGGCACCTGACGTGTCACTGGCCATTTGGAGCGCGAGCGCAGCCAATTGGACCATCATGTTTGTCACGCTGCTCGTGACCCTGCTTTTGGTGTCCTCGCTGGTCTACAACCTTAGCCGCTTTTGGAAAGAAACGGACAGCGACGCAGCCAAGCAAACAAAACAGTTTGAAACTCTCGTGGAGTACGCGCCAGATGCCATACTGATGTTGGACGTCGCAAACGACGAAGTTTTGTCTGTCAACACACGCGCGGAAGCGCTGTTTGGAGCCAGCCGCAACAAACTCGTTGGCGGACCAAAGCTGCATGAATATAGCCCGGAGCTTCAACCAACTGGCGAGAGTAGCATTGAGGCGGGACGCAAACGTATCAGAGAGGCTTTGGCAGGAGGGCACCCGACATACGAGTGGATACATCTGAATGAAGACGGCCAGGAAGTCCCCTGTGAAGTCTCTTTGACGCGGATGCCTCCGTTTGATCGAAAAATTATCCGCGCCAACGTTGCAGATATTTCAAGACGCAAGGCAGAGCAGGCACAACGGGACGAGCTGCAATCGCAGTTGGCGGCGGCGCAGCGCCTGGAATCCATCGGACACCTCACAGGCGGTGTGGCCCATGACTTCAACAATTTACTGGCTGTCATCCTAAGTAATCTCGAAATACTTGAGGAAGATTGCGAAAGCGAAGATCGCAAAAGGCGCTTGCAAGCTTGCATCGATGCGTCATTGCGTGGGGCGGATCTCACGCGAAACATGTTGAGCTATGCCCGAAGGGCACCACTGCAACCGAAAATCGTCGACATCAATCACCTAGTTCGGGAAACCCACAATTGGGTTGGCAGAACGCTTCCCTCAAGCATCGAAATTGACGTATCCTTGCTTGCAGGGATTTGGAGCATCGAGACCGATCCAAGCGCCACAGAAAGTGCGATTGTGAACCTTCTGCTGAATGCACGCGACGCGATGCCGAGCGGTGGCAAGCTGACAATTGAAACGGCAAACATTAGAATAGATCACGCCTACGTCGACGATAGGAGTGAAGTGCTTGATGTCGGGCGCTATGTGATGGTTGCTGTGAGCGACACAGGCACAGGTATCCCGAAAGACAAACTGGAAGATATTTTCACACCGTTCTTCACCACCAAAGCATCGGGGAAAGGCTCCGGACTTGGATTGCCGATGGTCATGGGGTTCATGCGACAGTCTGGGGGCACATCCCAAGTCTATTCTGAAGAAGGTGTGGGCTCGACGTTTAAGCTCTACTTTCCCGCTGTGGAGACGCCCAAACACACTGGGTTAAAAATCAAAACAGACAATACAACTGCGCCAACCGGGAAAAATCGCATTTTGTTAGCGGAAGATGAACCTGAAGTTCGGGACGTATTGCGAACAATTCTGGCGGCGGCGGGCTATTCAGTCGTAACAGCGGTATCCGGCGATGACGCAAAGCAAATTTTTGAGGCGGATCAATCATTCGACTTGTTATTAACGGACATTGTCATGCCTGGGGAGTTGCAAGGCACGACACTGTCAAAAGAGCTCCGACTAATCGACGAGACACTGCCGGTCGTCTTTATGTCAGGCTACGCCTCAGAGGCCACAGTGCATGGAAATGGGCTAAGACCCGACGATGTGAGATTGATGAAGCCTGTCATGAAAAAAGATCTTCTAGACGCTATCTCGGGAGCGCTAAAGGTGGGGACCCGTTCGAGTTGAATCGGCGGGCCGCGGTCAGTGATCACGTTGCGGCGTTTCACCGAGCTTGACCGTTTGTCGCCTCCATTTTCGGCGGAAGGGCATGACGGACAGGGGAGGGGTGATTACAAGCTCGCACTTTCCCAAGGTTGTGAGTTGGTCCGATTTTGGACCGGAGAGCGTAGTGATCCTTGGCTATTAGGGCAACGGATCCGAATTTCTTCGGGTGATGGCAGCTTTGGGCCGATTGCTAAACTTTGCAAAGTCCGCTTCCTGCGCAGTGCGGGCATTGGTTAAGCCCGCTGCGAATATCGGCCGGCCACCCTTGCCTGCGGTTTGTTTCGGCCTGGTATATGAGGGGCTCTTCAAGCCACATGATGGATGTGTCTCCCACATAAAAAGCCCCGACGTTTCCGACGGGGCCATTATGTCTTCAGAGCTATTTGCGTGCAGATCAGGCCTTAAACAGACCCTCATACGCGGGCTCGAGCGTCTCGGTTTCAAACAGCGAGGACACCGATGTGCCGTTGGCGGTGTTCAAGATCGCCTGGGCAAACATCGGGGCAGTGGGCACGATGCGGATGTTGTCAGCGCCTTTCACAGCCTCAGTGGGCTCAATGCTGTCGGTGATCACCAGAGACTTCATCACCGAGTTGGTGATGCGCTCAATTGCCGGGCCAGACAGCACGCCGTGGGAGATGTAGCTGTGCACCTCGGTGGCGCCGTGCTCGATCAGGACTTCGGCAGCTTTGCAGAGCGTGCCGGCGGTGTCGCAGATGTCGTCCACGATGATGCATTTCTTGCCTTTGACGTCGCCAATTACGGTCATCTCGGCAATCTCGCCAGGCTTCTCACGGCGTTTGTCCACGATGGCCAGCGGCGCGTTAATGCGTTTGGCCAGCTCACGGGCTCGGGCCACGCCGCCCACATCCGGGGAGATGATCATCACGTCATCCAGCTGATTTTTGAACTGGGCTTTGATGTCGAGCGCAAACACCGGCGATGCGTAGAGGTTGTCGACTGGGATGTCGAAGAAGCCTTGGATTTGTGCGGCGTGCAGATCCATGGTCAGGATGCGTTCGATGCCGGCCTCAACCATCATGTTGGCGACCAGTTTGGCGGTGATGGGTGTGCGGGCTTTGGTCCGGCGGTCCTGACGGGCGTAGCCGAAGTAGGGGATCACAGCGGTGATGCGGCTGGCCGAGGAGCGGCGCAGGGCGTCAGACATGATCAGCAGTTCCATCAGGTTGTCGTTGGCCGGATTGGAGGTCGACTGGATGATGAACATGTCTTCGCCGCGCACGTTGTCGTAGACTTCGACAAAGATTTCCGCGTCGTTGAAACGCTCTACACGGGCGTCGATCAGGTTGACGTTGCTGCCGCGATGCATCGACATGCGGCGCGCGATGGCGCTGGCAAGCGGTTTGTTGGCATTGCCAGTGATCAGTTTTGGTTCAAGAATGGTGGCCATAGCGCGGTAATCCCCAGGTGGCTTTGGTGACAGATTCGTGACGTTGCACTCGCCTTAACATGGCCCTAACGTCCCGCAAAGCGACGTGCGAGCTATGGGAGGCAAAAATGGCCACGATCACCTATTATTTCTCAACAATTTCTCCGTATTCCTATTTGGCAGGCACACGGTTGGAAGAGATCGCGGCCAAACACGGCGCGGAAATTGTCTATAAGCCGCTGGACATCGTGGCCCTGTTTGGCCGCACCGGGGGCACACCACCAAAAGAACGCCACGTCAGCCGTCAGGAATACCGGGCGCAGGAATTGCTGCGGCAGGCTAAGAAGTTAGGCATGGAGTTCAACCTGAAACCCGCACATTGGCCGACCAATATGGCGCCGTCTTCCTATGCGTTTATCGCGGCGGCGAATGCGGGTGGCGGTGATCTGGGTGGTTTGGCGCATGGGTTTTTGCGGGCGTGCTGGGCTGAAGAAAAGGACATTGCGCAGGATGATGTGATCCGCGCGTGTTTGACCGAGGCCGGGTTTGATCCGTCGCTGGCAGACAGTGGGTTGCTGGTGGGGGCGGAGACTTATGCCCGCAATCTGGATGAGGCGGTGGAAGCGGGGGCCTTTGGCGCGCCGTTTTACGTGACCGACGATGGGGCGCGGTTCTGGGGACAGGATCGGTTGGAGGATTTGGACGCGCATTTGGCGGGTGAGTTGTAAGGACACTTTAGGAACCATGGCATTGGACACCAGAAAGACGCCCGACATGCATTGGCGCGTGTTGGGGCAAGGGCCACGTGCGGCTTTGGCGCTGCATTGCAACCTTGGGCACTCGGGTGCCTTTCGCGGCATTGGCGCGGCGCTGGACGATCTGTTGACGATTGAGGCGCCAGATATGCCGGGCCATGGGCGCAGCGCGGCGTATGTGCCGGGTACATTGACCGGGCAGACCATGTTGGATGCGATTTTGGCGCGTCTGGATGGGCCTGTTGATGTGATAGGGCATTCTTACGGTGGATTGTTGGGGTTGCGGCTGGCGATTGAGCGGCCGGACTTGGTGCGCTCTCTGTCGTTGTATGAGCCGGTGACGATGCTGGCGGCGAAAGATGCCGCGCCAGAGGAAGTGGCCAAGAACGATGCGCATATGGGGCAGGTGTTTGCCTTAAACGACGCGGGTGATCCCGAGGCGGCGGTGCGCATGTTTGTCGAGGAATGGGGTGACGGCACGCCGTGGGAGGCGTTGCCGGCAGAGACCCGCGCGACGTTCACGCAGCAGGTGCCTTTTGTGGTGGCCTCACAGCAGGATGTGCTGGAAGACGTTGGCAACATCATGCCCCGGTTGGGCGAGATTGCTATGCCGGTGGTGGTGATGGATGGGGCGGAGAGCCCTGCGATTATGAAGCCGGTCTGTGATGGGGTTGCCAATGCGGTGCAGAACGGGCGGCGGGTGACCGTGGCTGGTGCGGGGCATATGGGCGCGATCACGCACGCGGATGTGGTCGCGGCTGAGGTGCGGCGGACGGTTGAGGTCGTAAATGTCTGAATCTCGGCGAGAGGCTGGGGCCGCCGATCGAGGGATCTATGATCCCGTATATGTGGCAAATCTTTTTGATCGATGCTCGTCAAATTACCGGCGGTGGAGTGCGGTAAGCTCCTTTGGGTTTACTTTTTTATGGCGGCGCCAATGTGTTGCGCGCTTGGACAGCCCAGCGAAGCAAGGCGGTGTTGCAGTGGATTTGATGGCGGGGACCGGAGAAGTTTGGCCGCATCTTCTGCGCCAGTTTCCAAATCTTTCCACAATAACCGCGATTGATATTTCGCACCGAATGCACTTGGAAGCAGTCGACCGGCTGCATGGGCGCCGAGCAGATCAAATAACTCATATTGAGGCCGATGTGCTCGTAGCAGATTTGCCGGGCGACTACGCCGACCTCGTGGTCTCCACTTTTGGTCTCAAGACATTCAGTGAAAACCAGCAAACAGTTTTAGCCCAACGGATTGCGAAAGTGCTTAAGCCGGGTGGCACGTTTTCGTTGATTGAAGCTTCTGATCCCAAGGGGTGGATGTTGCGACCGGTCTACCGGTTTTATCTTGATCGAGCGCTGCCTCAGATCGAGCGGTTCTTCCTGAAAGGTGCAAATGATTTCAGTATGATCGGCACATACACCCGAAACTTTGGGAGTTGTGCGCATATGGTCACGGCACTTAGAGATGCCGGACTCGACGTTTCCGAAAAGCGGCACTTTTTTGGCTGTGCCACTAGTGTAGCCGGTAGCAAACCAAGAGTGCCGGACAGTTGACCATAGAAAATTTGGTGCGCGAACCGAGGAGCAAACAGCGAAGTGCCGGCCCCGTAGGCGCGGTTCGACCGCTGCCGATGCGTAGCATTGGCATGGGCGAAGACACCCATAAAATGCCTTGATGTTCAAATTAACGACTGGCTACCTTGGGTTGCGTTTCAATCTGTTGGACACCCGTAATGCTTAAGTGGTTCTTTTGTGCTTTTGTCGCTCTGACATCAGTTGTTTTTGCTTTGGCCACTGTGCCGCGCGTTTGGAACCCGTCGCCGGAGGCTCAAACCGAGCACAGCTTTACGGATTTCGACACCTCCCAGATAGACGCACTTTGGCCTGCGCCGGGGCCGGATGATCGCAAGCGAGCGCGTATGATTTTGTACAAAGGCGATGTCATTTTTGCCGATGGTCCCACTGACATGATCATGAACACCCACTCGATGCGCAAATCCATCATGAGCCTGATGTATGGGATTGCGGTGGATAAAGGGCTGATTGACCTGAACAAAACACTGGCCGCGTTGAACATCGACGAGACCATTCCGCTCACGGCGCAGGAAAAAACTGCGACGATACGGGATTTGTTGATGTTCCGGTCTGGTGTGTTTTTGCCTGCTGCCGGGGAGCATGATGCGCAGATTGCGGATCGGCCGCAGCGGGACAGCTATAAACCCGGCGCGTACTTCTTCTCCAACAACTTTGATGCCAACGCGCTTGGCACGGTTTTTGTGCAGGAAACCGGCTATGAGATCGGGGCGTTTATGGAGGAGTTTCTGGCAAAGCCGTTGGGGATGCAGGATTTTCAGGACGAGAATGTGATCATGGGCGACCCGTGGTTTATGCCCAGTACGGACACCCAACACCCGCATTACCACACCTATATGAGCGCGCGGGACTTTGCGCGGATTGGCATGATGGTGGCGCAGGAAGGCGTGTGGCGGGGGCAGCAGATTGTGCCGGAAAGCTGGATCGCGCTCTCAACCGCGCCGCACAGTGATTTGCGCGACAACCATATTGGATACGGGCAATACAGCCATGCGGGGTATCTATGGTGGATAAAGGACGCGGATGGCACGGTGTGGACCGACGGATACGGTGAGCACTTTATGATGATTGATGGGGCGCGGGATCTGGTGCTGATCGAGCGGAATTACACTGGAAACTCTTATCTCAGCACCGGGCTATGGATGTTTGTCTATGGCAGCCACTCGCAATCGCTGCATGGGATGCGCGCGGCTTATGCGTGGTTGGTGCAGGAGGGGCTTTGAGCGGCTCTTATGCGCCCGACAGGATCATGTCGCGGATCTTCACCGCCTTCTCAAAGTGGTCCAACTCGTGGGTTTGGATCCACCAGGTGGCGGCTTCCATCAGCTGCGCTGGATTGTCGTTCTTGTTGGCAAAGAAGGCATAGAACGACAGGCCGACGGTCTCGCCCTTCTTGGCGATTTTGTCGTTGCAGATCTGAACCGCTTTGGCGCGCAGGCTGTCTCGCATGATTAGCCCGCTGCCAGATCGAGGAATTGGTCGATGCGGGCAGTGTCGATGGACCAGTCACATACCAAACGGGCGGTGACCATCTCGTCGTCGGGACCTTCCAGCGTGCCGTCCCAAAGGTGGTAGGCTGCACCTGCGTCAAACAGGCGTTTGTGCGCCGCGCGAGGCAGGGCGACAAACATCATGTTGGCTTGTGGTGGGTATTTGAAGGTGGCGCCAATGGCGCGCAAGCCACCCGCGAGATGCGCGGCGTTGGCGTTGGCTTTGGTGGCGGCTTCGATCCAGACATTGTCTTGCAGGTAGCCAAGCATTTGCGCCGACAGGTAGCGGTGTTTGGAGAAGAGATGCCCGCCGCGTTTGCGGCGCAGTTCAAATTCCCAGGCGTGTTTGGGATCAAAGAAGATCACCGCTTCGACACCCATGCAGCCGTTTTTGGTGCCGCCAAAACTGACCGCATCCACACCGGCTTTCCAGGTCATTTCGGCTGGCGTGCAGCCTAGGGCCACCATGGCATTGGTAAAGCGTGCGCCGTCCAGATGCACGGGCAACTCGTAGGATTTGGCCACATCGCAGAGTGCGGTGAGTTCGTCCAAAGTGTAGACCGTGCCGTATTCGGTGACCTGCGTGATCGAGACGGGGCCGCGTTGTGGGCCGTGTACGCCGCGGGTTTCTTCGCCTTCGATGGCGGCGCGCAGGGATGCGGGCGTCATCTTGTCGACGTCTTTGTCCGCCGCCAGGGTGAGCTTGGCACCACCGGTGTAAAACTCAGGCGCGTTGCACTCGTCTTTGTGGATGTGGGCCACCTCGGAGCAGAAGATGGTTTGCCAAGGATCACAAAGGGTTGCGAGCGCCAGTGAATTTGCCGTGGTGCCGGTGGAGACCAGATAGACAGCCGCCTCAGGCGCTTCAAAAATCTCGCGGATTTTTGCGGTGACTTGGGCCATTTCCATGTCATCACCATAGCCCATGGCATAGCCGTCGTTGGCTTTGGTGATGGCGGCGAGGACCTCGGGCAGTGCGGCGCCGGAGTTGTCAGAGGCAAAGTGCATTAGGAGGGCTCCTCGATGATAAAGTCTTCCCACTGCTCCAGCGGGGTGTCGAATTCGGATACGGTTTGATGCTGCACTGAGACGCCAGCGTCATGCACGGTGTCCGGTGTGCCGGAGATCAGAGGGTGCCAGTCAAACAGCGGCTTCTTTTCCCAGATCAGGCGGTAGGCGCAGGTTTGCGGCAGCCAATAGGCGTGCTCATGGATGTTCTGCGGCGTCATCACGATGCATTCCGGCACAAATTGGTGGCGGATGTCATATTGGGTGCAGCGGCAGGATTCGTCATCCAGCAGACGGCAGGCAACGCGGGTCAGGGCGACCTCGCCGGTGTCTTCGTCTTCGAGCTTGTTGAGACAGCATTTGCCGCAGCCGTCACAGAGCGCTTCCCACTCCTTGTCGTTGAGCGAGGTCAGCGGTTTCTTTTCCCAGAAACGTTTGGCCAGGCCGTGGCGCTCGATGGGATCGCTGGGGGCTTTGAGGAATGGAGGGCGTGTCATAAGGCGTTTAAGATCTTGCGGGTGTCGGCGCAGTCTTGTGCAATTTGGGCCACAAGCGCGTCGAGGCTGTCGTATTTTTCTTCCGGGCGCAGGTAGTCGACAAGTCCAACGGACAGGGTGTGGCCGTAGAGATCGCCAGAGAAATCAAATAGGAAGGTTTCGATGTTGGCTTTGTTTTCGCCAAACATCGGGCGGGTGCCAATGGAAGCCGCGCCAAAATAGCTGCCGGTGTGCGGGCCATCGAGCACGTCTACCAGCACGGCATAGACGCCGTATTTGGGCTGGTGCAGATCGTCGATCGACATATTGGCGGTTGGGAAACCAAGGTCACGGCCGCGTTGTTCGCCACCAATCACCGGCCCATCAATGCGGTGCCAGTGGCCGAGCATGTTGGCCGCATCACGCGGGCGGCCATCGGAGAGGGCTTGGCGGATCAGGGTTGAGGACACCTGACCTTCGCCGCCTTGAACGAGCGGCGCAATGGTGACGCCAAAGCCAAATTCGTTGCCGAAAGCAACAAGATCGTCAGCGGTGCCCTTGCGGCCTTTGCCAAAGCAGAAATCAGCACCAACCACCACATGGGTGAGGCCGAGGCCTTCTGCAATCACGTCGCGGGCAAACTCTTCGGGGGTGAGGCTGGACAGTGCAGTGTTGAAGGGCAGTTCATAGAGCTTGTCGACGCCAAGTTTTTCCAGACGGTGCGCGCGGGTTTCGGCGCTGGCCAAACGGAAAGGGGCGGCATCTGGCGCGAAGTATTCACGCGGGTGCGGTTCAAAGGTCATGATGCCCAAAGGCGCGTCGGGCGCGGCCTTGCGGGCAAGGTCAATCACCGATTGGTGGCCCAAATGCACGCCGTCAAAATTGCCAATCGCGACGCTGGCGCCGCGATCTTGGGGTGTCACAAACTGATAGTCGCGAATGATCTGCATGTGGCAGGGTTAGCCCCTTGATGCGCAAGGCGCAAGAGAGGACGCAACGGCGATGTTTGGCATGTGGCGGTCAGGGGAGGGGCCGGCCCCTCCAACCCGCTTTGGCGGGTCTCCTCCCCGAGGTATTTGGGGAAGGAGAAAACTGTGTGGGTTAGTCGAGCTTGCGCGAGGGGGCGAGAACGGTGGCTTCGCCAGCAAGGACCTTTTTGCCCTCCACCACGCAGGCGCAATCGAGTTTCACGCGGCGTTTGCTCATGTCGATGTCGGTTACGGTCACGGAGGCTACAACCGTGTCGTTTGGACGTACGGGGGCGAGGAACTTCAGCGACTGACCCATGTAGATGGTGCCGTGGCCGGGCAGCTGTTCGCCTATCACCGCAGAGATCAGACCAGCGGTCAGCATGCCATGGGCGATGCGTCCGCCAAACATGGTATCCTGAGCGTAGTCTTCGTCCAGATGCACCGGATTGTGGTCGGTGGACACGGCGGCAAACATCTCGATGTCCTGATCTGTCACGGTTTTGCGCACATAGCGGGTCATGCCTATTTCGAGGTCTTCGATAAAGATTGTGCCGCGGGGCAGGTTGTCCAACATTGGGCCCTCCGAATCTGGATTGGCTGCGTAACTTAATGACGCTGATTGAGCTAGCTTCGCAATTTTATTACTTCGCAGTCGCAGAAAAATCAAGTCTTTTTGTGTTAACGCAGTTTGCCTATCGCAAATTGTGGTGTGACTTGCTGATCTGCGAGGTAATTCGTTAACGCAGCTTCATCAGGTTGGTGGGCGGTTTTTGTTTCGGCTGCGGCGAGGCCGCCGGTGATGAACAGCGAATCGATATTCTCACCCATGGCACCGGAGATGTCGGTGTGGGGGCCGTCGCCGATGGCGAGGATGTCCTCGTCCGCGATGGTGACACCAAGGGCTGCGAGGCGGCGGCGGGCGAGGTCGTAGATCGGTGGGTGGGGTTTGCCAAAGTAAAGGCTTTCGCCACCCATTTCGGTGTAGAGTTTGGCCAGTGCGCCAGCGCACCATTCACGTACGTCACCGCGATCCACAATGATGTCTGGGTTGGCGCAGAGTAGCTTCATACCTTTGGTTTTGGCATAGAGGAAGTCGGCGCGGTTCACGTCTGGGTCGGCCATGGTATCAAAGGGACCGCAACAGACAATGCCTTCGGCCTCGGCCAGCGGGACACGCTGAATATCGACAGGGTTGTCAAGGATTTCAAGCGGTTGAAAGAATCCCTCGTCACGTTGCCATTCGCCCATGAAGTAGACTTTTTCGCCCACGGCGCCAATGAACATGGCGGATCGTGCGCTATCGCCGGAGGTGGCGATGGTGTCATAGGCGTCGTCCGGCACACCAAAGGAGCCAAGCTGTTCCGCCACACCGGCGCGGGGTTTGGGGGAGTTGGTGACCAGCACCACAATGCCTCCATTGGCGCGGTAGGCTTGCAGGGCAGCGACGGCCTCCGGATAGGCGGTGACGCCGTTGTGTACGCAGCCCCAGAGGTCGACAAACAGCGCTTTGTAGTTGTCGGAAATCTCGGCGAGTGAGGAGACGATCTGGGTCATGGGGCAGTCCTGCGCGTGAAATGTTGCGCAAGGTATGGCAGGGGCATTTCCTGAGTGCCAGCGATTCCGGTTGCGATGTGCTGCGGTGCAGAAGTTAACGCCCAAAATCCACGTCGGTATCTTGTCGGTATTGCGACTGTTTTGCGGAGGTGGGGACTTTTGCTGCGTTGCAGAAATTAACCTTTGGAGCGGTTCATAAGTTTGCGCAACGCGCCAACGATGCTGCGGAAGGGTTCGACTCGGTCGTAAAACTTCAGGTCGTGGATGTCGGTGCGCGAGCTGCGTTGGCCGGCCAAGCAGGGTGTGGCGAGGCGGAAGATGGTGCCGGGCACAATGGTGCGGACCATGTTGAAGGCGCCGTCGAAGAACATCGAACCGCCTTCGGGATGGCCGGAGGGGCGGGCGCGGACAAGCTCGAGGTAGTCATGGAAAGCGCGAATGCTGTCGCCTTGGATGGCCCAGAATTGCGTGCCACGGGTGCCGCCGGTCCACTCGCTTAGGCCAATGCTGTCGGTAGGTGGGGTTTCCGGTTCCAGATAGCCAAGGGCGGCGATCGACCAATCTGTGGTTTTCAGGTCCGTGAGCACTTTGGCGACGGTGCTGTCCGGCAGATCGTTGAGTTCAAGATCGTCTTCGCAGATCAGGATGCGTTCAAAGCCCTTTTCCAGTGCGTCGGCGAGCACGCAGGTTTGCGAGAGGAAGTTGCCGAGGGAGCCAATCGAGGGGAACGCGCCTTTTTCCTTCGGGCGGGAGGCTTCAAAGAACGTGATGTGGTCGTTGGGGATGGACACACCCACGCGGGCGAAATCCGCAATGGTTTCGCTGCGGCGGTCATCCCGATAGGGCAGGTTCACGATGTAGACATGGTCAAAGTGGTCAAACAGATCGGGAAAGCTCATTTGGGTGTCCGCGTTTCAGGTGTTTGGGCTGGTCCTAATGGCACTTGGCGGCGGAAGTTTGTCAACAGCGCGGTGGTTTTGCGCTTAGGACAGCGGAGTGGGTAGGCGGAGCTTGGGACGGAAGCCGTGGTGCAGGGCGACGCGTGTGGGGGCCGGGGTGAGCACGGGGAATGTGCCTTGTGGGCGTTTGATCGGGACAAGGTAGCCTTCGGGGGTGAAGGGGAGTGCCATGTCCTCCAGGAGAAGCGCGGGGCCGGTGTCCGTCAGGATGAAGGTGGAGTCTGGCAAGCCGGCTATGTCTTCGAGGGGGCGGTTTTGGCCGTAGATCCGCGGGATGGCGCGGGCGGCGTGAAGTCCTTCGTCAAAGGCTGGCGCGCTGCCGGAGTGGTTGGCGGCGGCAAGGAAGGCTTTGTGATCGGTGCGGCGGCATTCGGCGCAGGGACGATGTCCGGCGGCGAGGGCGACAGCCTCGTCATAGAAAAACAATTCGGTGTAGCGGTTGGGGGCCATGAGTTGGCGCTGACGGTTTTTGAAAGAGAGGACACAACAGACCCAGGCCTTGTGACGCCAGCGGCGGTGGGTCAGTTGGCCGTGCTGGTGGGCGGTGTTGTCGTGCAGAATGCCCCGGTTGCCCATGAAGGCCCCGCGCGTGGGGTGCGCGAGGATCTGGCCGTCAGGCTGTACGCGGTTTTGGCGGGGCATGGTGCTCTCCTTTGCGGAGAGAGTAGCAAGGTGCGCAGGGGCTGCGCACCCTACGGTTTTGTTATTGCATGCGCAGGGCGCCGTCGATGCGGATGACTTCGCCGTTGAGATAGCCGTTTTCGACAATGAAGCCTGCGAGGCGGGCATACTCAGACGGATCACCGAGGCGTTTGGGGCAGGTCACGTCTTGCGCCAGTTGGTCTTGCACCTCTTGTGGCAGGCCTTGCAGCATGGGGGTCAGGAAAATACCCGGTGCAATCGCCATCACGCGGATGCCGGAGCGGGCCAGGTCACGGGCCATGGGCAAGGAGAGGCCAACGATGCCGCCTTTGGAGGCTGCGTAGGCTGCCTGGCCGCGCTGGCCGTCCATGGCGGCAATAGACGCGGTGTTGATGATCACACCACGTGCGCCGTCTGCTTCCGCTTCGTTTTGTGCAATCACCTCGGCCGCAAGGCGGGCGACGTTGAAAGAGCCAATGAGGTTGATGTCGATGGTTTTCTGGAAGGTGTGCAGCGGGTGTGGGCCGTTTTTGCCAATGGTGGTGGCTGCGGGCGCGATGCCGGCGCAGTTCACGGCGGCGGTGATTTTGCCCATGGCTTCTTTCGCGGCTTTGATGCCGGCGGCGGCGCTGTCCTCATCGGTCACGTCAACCTTGTGGAAGGTGCCACCAAGTTCCGCTGCGATCTCTGCGCCGCGCGCCTCGTTGAGGTCAAACAGGGCAACTTTGGCACCGTTGGCAGCAAAATGGCGGGCGGTGGCTTCGCCCAGACCGGAGGCGCCCCCGGTGATCACGGCGCAGGTTTGATCAAGTTTCATTGGCGGGCTCCTCCCAGAGAGACGTAAGGTCGGTAAATGAACGTGTGTTCAAATAACCTGAATGGCGTCTGTGTGTCTAGAGGGAGTAGCGAGGGGCCAGCCCCTCTGCGCCTGTGGCGCATTCACCCCGGGATATTTGGAGACTATGAAGCGGAAAAGAAAAGGCCCGCCGTATGGGCGGGCCTTGATGAGCAAATCGTAGGCGGGCGGGATTAGCCGTCCAGTTGCACCAGGGCGTGGCGCTTTTTGCCTGCGGAGAGCTTGATTGGGGAGCTGAGCGCGGTGGCGTCGATCATCAGACCGGCGTTGGTCAGCGGGGCGTCATCCAGCTTGGCGCCGTTTTCCTTGATCAGACGTTTGGCGTCTTTTCCGGATTTGGCCAGGCCAGTTTTCACAATCAGCTGCACAATGGAGATACCATCGCCAAGGTCTTCGGCGGTGAGGGTTACGGTGGGCAGGTCGTCGCCGACGCCGCCTTTTTCAAACACTTCGCGGGCGGTGGCTTCGGCAGTCGCCGCGGCGTCGGCTCCGTGGCAGAGTGTGGTCACGGCATTGGCAAGGATGATCTTGGCTTCGTTGATCTCAGAGCCTGCCAGCGCGCCGAGGCGGTCACACTCGTCCACCGGCATTTCGGTGTAGAGTTTGAGGAAGCGGCCCACGTCGGCGTCAGTGGTGTTGCGCCAGAACTGCCAGAACTCGTAAGGCGACCGCATGTCGGCGTTGAGCCAGACCGCGCCGTCGGCGGATTTGCCCATTTTTTTGCCGTCAGAGGTGGTCAGCAGGGGAGAGGTCAGGCCGAAGATCTGGGTCTCATCCACGCGGCGGGTTAGGTCGATGCCGTTGACGATGTTGCCCCATTGGTCGGAGCCGCCAAATTGCACCAGACAGCCGTAGCGGCGGTTGATCTCCAAGAAGTCATACGCCTGCAGGATCATGTAGTTGAATTCGAGGAAGGAGAGCGATTGTTCACGATCCAGGCGGGACTTCACGCTTTCAAAGGCCAGCATTCGGTTCACTGAGAAGTGGCGACCAATGTCACGCAGGAAGGTGAGGTAGTTCAGGCCGTCCAGCCACTCAGCGTTGTTGAGCATCAGTGCATCGGTGCCCTCGTCGCCGTAGTCGAGGTATTTGGCAAACACCTGTTTGATGCCGTCGATGTTGGCGTCGATCTGCTCGTTGGTCAGCAGCGGGCGTTCATCAGCCCGGAACGACGGGTCGCCCACTTTGGTGGTGCCACCGCCCATCAGGGTGATAGGTTTGTGGCCGGTCTTTTGCAGCCAGCGCAGCATCATGATTTGGATCAGCGAGCCGACGTGCAGCGACTTGGCGGTGGCGTCAAAGCCGATATAGCCGGGCACCACACCGTCACAGAGCGCTTTGTCAAAAGCTTCATAGTCTGTGCAATCGGCCACAAAGCCGCGCTCTAGCATCACGGTGAGGAAGTCCGATTTTGGCTGGTAAGTCATGGGGCCACTCATTGTTCGTTGTTGGGTGTCTCTGGCCCTGTAGGGCGCTTTGCCTTCTGTTAGCACCTTGGACGCGTGTTTGTAAGCCGGGATTATGCGCAAGATGGGGGGCAGGGATTCCACACTTTGTGTGGCAGCGGCAGGCTGGTATATTAAGGCTTTTAAAGTTGTTTTTATGAGTGATCGTTTTGAGGACCTGACGCACCTTGTGTATGAGGCGTCGCTGGACAATTCCTTGTGGCCGGAGTTGATTTCTGAGCTGGTCGAAGAGGTGCACCGCGCGCGGGACAGCCGCTATCTGGAAAGTCCTGAGACAATGGACGCGGAGACACGTGGGTTTGAAAACCTCTCGCGGCATTTCCGCCGGGCGTTCAGCATATCTGAACGGGTGGTGGGGTTGCAGGAGCGCGAGGCGTATCTGTCGTCCATTTTAAACAGTTTCGCCTTTGGCGTGGCGTTGCTCAATGAGGAGGGACAAGTGTTGATGGCCAACCGGGCCATGCATGAGGTGTTGCCCGCGTCGGTGCTGCAGGGGCCTGCGTTAAAGGTGTTTTTGCCAAAGTCTGGAGGTGGCAGGTTGCTGTCGCAAGTTGCGTTGGAGGTGAACCGCACGGGGCAGGCGCAAGAGCTTCAGAGCGAGAAAGACGGGCCTGCGGATATTATGATCCTGCCCCGTGAAGAGGCATCCAAGATCGGCTTTCCTGCCATAGCGGCCAGTGTGGTGATTTCTTCGGGGCAGCAATCCCACATGGGGGCAGATCATTTGGCCAAGCAGCATGGATTGACGCGGCGCGAGGCAGAGGTGTTGCGCCATATGGGGCAATCGTATGATTTGCGGGAAGCGGCGCGGCGCATGGGGATCTCTTATGAAAGCCTGCGCACCTATGTGAAACGTGTCTATGAGAAGACCAACGCCAAAAGCCGCAGCGAGCTGGCAGCCAAGTTGGCTCAATCCCCCCTGATGGCCGTGCGGTCCCAGGACAAGCCTCCTAACGCGTTGTTTCAGGTGCGCAACCGCATCACATTAAGCGATGGGCGTCAGCATGAGTATTTTGCGCTTGGGCCACAAGATGGCGTGCCGGTTTTGGTGTTTGATGCGTTGTCGGGTGTGACCATCGACGTGATTGGCTATCCGCAGCGGTGTTACGACATGTTGGTGCAGATTGGTGTGCGGCTGATCTGTCCGTGTTGGCCGGGCAGCTTTTGGTCGGACCCGTCGGAGATGTCGAGCCTGCGGGATTTTGCCGGGGATGTGCGCGAGCTGATGGATCATTTGCGGATTGAGAGAGCCGCGGTGTTGTCGGTGTCGTTTGGCAGTGGCTCCGCGCTGGCCGTCACACTTGAGTTACAAGACCGGATCAGCAAAGTGGTGTTGTCGTCGGCCAGCTATCCATTCTATCGCCACGACAATTGGCGGGAACTGGATCAGTTTTACCATATGTCCTGTATTTTGGGGCGGCATTGGCCAGCGATGCTGCGCCAGATCATCCCGTTTTTGGTGCGCTCAATCCTACAGAACAAAGAACGCTACTTTGACCGCTATTGCCGGCGGTCGCGCAGTCCAGATGACATTCGCATCTTGTCTTGTCCGGTGATCCGCCGCCGCACCGCAGAGTTACTGGCTTTGCGCACGGCGTCTGGCATGGACGGCATGGTGGAGGAGAACCTTCTCAATGCACAGGGATGGGACTTTGATCCGACTGATATCCACACACCCGTGGAAATTTTCCAAGGGCCGGATGACAATGTGGCGCCTGTGCAAGGGGCAGAGCTATTGGAACACCATTTGCAGAATGCAAAGCTGACCATCCTGCCGGGGAAAGGCCATTACCACCATATCGAAAATTGGCCGTGGCTGGCCGCGCGGGCGGCGGGGAGAGATGTGGCGCCAGAGAGCGTGCGCTACATCATTCCAGAGGTTTGAACCGATGGTATGGAAAACCGGAGGCCGCGTTGAATGTCCCCAATTGGGGATAGGGATTCTGCCCCCTGATCCGGTATTTCTTAAATCATTGAACAGGAATTTATTTATCGGGGGGCGCGGTTATTGTTTGCCTATGTTATTGAATATATTCAGGCGCTTCCCACCCCTGTTTCAACTGGGTGTGGCGTGTTGGGGTTTTGCCTTTACCTGACCAACTATACTCTGATCACCTTTCGTTTTTTGAGCAGCCAGGACATTGCCTTTTTTGTCATCAATATTTTTGGTGCGGGGCTTGTTTTGGTGAGTCTGGTTCAGGACTTCAATCTTGGGTCCTTTATGATCCAGGTGTTCTGGATCTGCCTTGGTATGATTGCGATTGTGGTTCGGGTGAAGTCACGCACAGCCTGGCGACGGGAGGGGCACAGAGCGCCTCTGTCTCCGGCTTTGGGGGCTCCCCATACTCGCTGAAGTCGGAGCGTTCCGTGGAAAGGTTGCCCCACGTTCTGGATATTACACACAGAGCGTGGGGCTTTTCTGATTTGGGCTGGTGATATGGGGGGCTGATCCTTTAAGGTTTTGCCACCGCGCGTTGGCGTGGAACGGGTGAGCAAACCAAAAGGATAAGGCCATGTTCAAGGGCCAGAGTAAACACGCGGTTGTACGTGCGTTGGGAGCTATGTCTGGCACATCACTGGATGGTGTGGACGCGGCTGTGGTTGAGACCGATGGGCAGGTGATCCAGAGTTTTGGCGCCACGGCTTATCGTGGATATTCCGAGAAGGAACAGGCGGTGCTGACGCAAGCGCTGGGCCATTGGTCCGGTGTGAAGGCGGAGGCTGCGGCGGCGGTGATTGAAGCGGCCCATGCCGAAGTGCTGAGCGGGTTTCTGGATGCAGAGCTTGTGGGCTTTCATGGGCAGACGTTGGCACATGAGCCACGCGGGCGTGGGACGTGTCAGGTGGGCGATGGGCAAGCCTTGGCCGAGGCGCTGGGCGTTCCGGTGGTATGGGACTTTCGGTCTGCTGATGTGGAATTGGGCGGCGAAGGTGCGCCGTTGGCGCCGTTTTTCCATTTTGCCTGTGCCAAGTGGATTGGGGCCACCGTGCCGGTGGTGTTTTTAAACCTTGGCGGTGTGGGCAATATCACTTGGGTTGATCCGCGCAAAGCAGCGCCGGAGGAGGACGGCGCGTTGTTGGCGTTTGACACCGGACCCGCCAATGCGCCGCTGAACGACATGTTGCGCGCACGGCGCGGGCTGGCGTTTGACAAAGATGGCAAGGTGGCCGCAGAGGGCACCGTAGCGACCGGGGCGTTGGAGCTGTTTCTGCAGGAGGCGTATTTCTCGCGTATGCCACCGAAGTCGTTGGATCGAAACGATTTCCCAGAGATGATGGATCTGGTGCGTGAGCTGTCAGATGAAGATGCCGCCGCCACAATGACAGCGATGTGTGCGGCCTCTGTGGCGCAGGGTATGGGGCATTGTCCGGAAGCACCAAGTCGCGTGCTGGTCACCGGTGGCGGGCGGCACAATCCGGTGTTGATGGAGATGTTAAGGGTGTCGCTGGACTGTCCGGTGGTGCCTGTGGAAGAGGTTGGTCTGGACGGGGATATGCTCGAGGCGCAGGCCTTTGCCTATCTGGCGGTGCGCGTGGCGCGGGGTTTGCCAACAAGCTGTCCAAGTACCACGGGTGTGATGGCGCTTGTGGGTGGTGGTACGGTGAGTGAGCCGGAAGGGTAGACGCTGCCCATCCCCGCAGTCAGGATCGCAGTCAGGCGTTACCTCGGGATGTCAAAACCCGGCGCGGCCAGCTCAAAGCCTTCAAACTGAAACGCCGGGGAAACGGTGCAGCCGACCAGCGTCCAGTCGCCGGTGCTGCGGGCGGCTTGCCAGTGGTCTTTGAGCACGATGCGTTGCGGGAATTGTCCGGCGGCGAGGTCGGGGCCAAGCACATGGTCGGTGGCGGGGCCCTGATCGGTTTCGGAAAGTGACAGGATCAGTGGCGCACCGGCGTAGTAGTGCCAGATCTCAGCGGCATCGACTCGATGCCAGTGCGAGCTTTCGCCCGCTTTCAACAGGAAATAGATCGCGGTGCCTGCGGGGCGGGTGCCGTCATTGCTTTGGGCAATCCACGTTTGGCGATAGTGGCCGCCCTCTGGGTGCGGGGCGAGATTGAGGTGCTTGATGATCTGATCTGCAGTCATGGGGTGCGTCCGTTGCCTGTGGTTTGCGCCATAGGGGCAGGTGGACGGTGTAGAGGCAAGCGGGAAGTTATGAGGTGAGGCGCGCAAGGGCTGCGCGGGCGGCTGCGGCGACGGGTTGCGGCGCCTCAAGGGGCAATAGGTGGCCGTTATCCGGCAAGGTTTGGAACACCATGTCCGGGCGGGTGTCGCGCAGGCTGCGTGCGATGGAGGGATCCATGAACAAGGACGGTTTGCCAATGATAACTTCGGTCGGCACAGCGAGGCGTTTCAGGGTTGGCAGGATGCAGGGTGGTGTGGCGTAGAGATGGGCCTCCCAGTTTCGGGGGTACTCCAGCTGTAGGCCCGTTTCGGTAGGCACGGTCAGGGCGTCGATTAGCCCTCGCAGCGTTGCGTCATCAAAGCGGCGGTAGGCTTTGGAGGCGCGGTAGTCAGCAAAGGCTGTCTCAAGGCTGAGCCATTGGGTGGGGCCATTGAGGACTTCGGCGGCGGGGCCGTTGGTTTGGCGCATGCGGTAAGGGATCAGTTTCAGAAGCAGACGGATGCGGCGGGTGACGCCAGAAGGTTCGATTAACACGAGGCCTTTGAACAAGTCGGGGCGTTTGACGGCGGCCATCGCGGTGGTCGCGGCACCGATGGAGTGACCTATGGCGAGAACTGGTGCATCTTGGGTGGCCTCAATCCACTCGATCAGGTCGTCAGCAAAGAGATCCCATTCGCGTTGGTGGTCCAGCGGTGGGGCGTCTTGCCACAACGGGCGCATGGCCAGCGCCTTGAGTTGGTAGGCTTCACCCAGCTCAGAGAGAAACGGAAAATAGCACCGCGGACCAAGCGCGGTGGCGTGGTGAAACACCACTGTAGGGCCGGTGCCGTTGTTTTGCCAGGCGGCGGCGGTGCCAGCGCTAAGTGTGGTGTGGTGCCATGTCATCTGCATGGGTGCAGGCTAGTTGCGGTGTAAGTGCGTGCAAGGGTGACGTGGCGGCCGACGAAATCGAGATTTTGCGAATTTCTGGCCAGAGCGACCTGCAACCACTGCAAAAGTCTTGATGCGGGACACGTGTGCGACGTGGCAGAGATGGAAGCGGCGGTGGATCGGCTGGTGCCGTTTGGGCCAACCAACTCTTCTATCATGTGCTCAGCGCTGGATGCGGAGCGCTTGGTGGTGTTGTGAGCAGTTAGGTCAGGTGGTCCAAAGGCACGTCCAAGCCAACCTTCTTTCGGCCCATCACAACTGAGGTGCGGAAGCGGCGGACGTTGGCATTTTCGAAAAACAGCCGGTGTGTGAGCTGCTCAAAATCAGCCATGTCTTTGACCACGCAGATCAGACAGAAATCGGCTTCACCAGTGATATAGTAACATTGCTGAACCTGCGGGTCTTTGCGGGCCTGGCGGACAAAGAGATCAATTTGATCCAGGCGCTCGCGTTCCAGTTCCACCATCACCACAAAGGTCATATTGTGCCCAAGCTTGTCCGGATCGAGGACGGCAATTTCGCGGTCGATCACGCCTGCGTCGCGCAGGCTGCGCAGGCGGCGTTGTACCGTAGCAGTAGAGAGACCCGTGAAATCAGCAAGCTGCTCCAGGCTGCACCGCGCATTGGATTGCAGGGCGTTCAGGATGATCGTATCCGAGTTGTCGAGGGGCATTGTTCAGATTTGGCTTCTTGGTGAGAATAATTCTCGAAACATACCTGTTTGGTGATCGTGAGTCATCAGGAGGTTCCGGCATAAAGTGCCCATGATACAGCTAGGACACAGTAACTGCCCCGCTCACATGTTTTGTTTCGCTTTCAATGGCCAAGGGTCTGGGAGGGCGGAGAGATGGTGACTGTTGCTTCACTCTACCGATATCCGATCAAAGGTCTGCCGGGAGAGGCTTTGCCCTCAGTTGCGCTCATCAAGGGCAGCGGGTTGCCGGGGGATCGTCAGCGCGCGATAGAGACTGGCGCTTTGCCGGTGCAGCCGGAAGGTCAATGGACGGCGTGTCAGGCGTTTCAGCGTATGACCATCCGGCCGGAGTTGACCTGTTACTCTGTGCAGCCGGCTGGCGATGCGTTGCAAGTGACGGCGCCGTCCGGTGCGTCAGCGACAATTCTACCAGAGACAGATCGGGTCTCCGCGTTTTCTGAGGAGATGGACGGCCAGACGCAGTTGGCGCGGGCAGGGGGAGGACGCGGGTATTGGGATCACCCGGATGCGGCGGTGTCGATCATCAACCTTTCCACCGTAGAGGCCATTGGAAAGGCGTTGGGGCGCGAGATTGATCCGCTGCGGTTTCGCGGCAATATCTATGTTCGGGCTGACCCTTGGGAAGAGTTTTCCTGGCTTGGAAAGTCGCTGCGTTTTGGCGACGTGGACTTGCAGGTCATCCGCCCAATCGATCGTTGTAAAGGCACGTCGGTGAACGTTGAGACCGGGGAGCTGGATGTGCACATGCCAGCGGCACTCAATCAGTTTTTTGGCCATATCTATTGCGGTGTTTATGCCGTTGTGCGGCAAGGCGGAGTTTTGACGCAGGGCGCGTCAGGAGGTGTGTTGCAAGGTGTGTCAGGAGACGCGCTGTCGCAAGCGGCTGCGGTAGAGACGGCGCCGCCGGTGGCGCAGTGGCCGCGGATTGCGACAGTGGCTTCGGTTGATGAGGAGAGCGCAGATGTGCGCTCGGTATGGCTGCAAGACAGCCTGGCGGCATTGGGCACGGTGAAAGCCTTGCGGGCTGGGCAATATGTGCGGCTGCATAATTTGGTCTCCGGGGAGGTCTGGCGCAGTTACACGGTGTCCGCCAAAGCAGAGGGACAGCTGCGTATTTCGGTTAAGCGTGATCAGGGGCCGGGGTCACAGGCGGTTCATGCGCTGGCGGCGGGGGGGCAACTGGTGATGAGTGGGCCTTTTGGCGCAGCCACGTTGCGACCGGAGGCATCTGCGGTCACGTTGGTGAGCGCGGGGATCGGGATTACGCCAACAGTCGCCAAGCTGCGCGAACTGGAGGCAGAGGGATGGCAGAAGCCGGTACAGGTGGTGCACGTGGCACGCAGCCGTGAGGCGGCGGCGTTGTGGGCGGAATGTAAGACACTGGCCGCAGATCTGCGACAGTCAACACTGACGTTGTACCTGTCGCAGGCGGAAATGCCGGTTGAAGGAGCCGTTACAGGGCGACCGGATTTGGTGGATTTGGCGACGTCTGTCGCGGAGGCCGATGCAGATGTGCATGTCTGCGGGCCGACTAGGTTTGTGACTGACTTTGAGGCTCATTTGGCGGCGGCTGACGTGGCTGCGGAGCGGGTGTTTGTCGACCGATTTGCCTCACCGGGGGCGGCTGCGGACATGCGCGATATTCCTGAGATTGCATCGGTGCAGGTTACGCTAGCGCGGTCCAATGTCAGTGCAATCTGGACCCCGTCTGACGGGTCTTTGTTGGAGTTTGCCGAAAAACACGGCGTGTTGCCGTCGTCCCATTGTCGGGCAGGCCTGTGTGGCAGTTGCAAATGTGGCATCAAAGAAGGGCAAGCGACGCGGTTGGCTGGGCCGGAGGGAGAAGACAGCAAGCAGACGTTGATCTGTTCCTCGGTGCCTTCGGGGCCGCTGGTTTTGGATTTGTGAGATCTGGGACGGGAGCCAGCCTAAGGTTCACACCACCTTGATCCAGGTGCGCATACCTGCGGCGGCGTGGGACAGCATGTGGCAATGCATCAGCCATTTGCCCGGCGCGCCCGCGATGAAGGCGATCTCGCGGGTTTCGCGTGGTTGCATCAGGATGGTGTCTTTCAATGGGCCAAAGCTGCCGTCGGGCAGAACCTCCTGAAAATGGGTGCCGTGCAGGTGCATGGCGTGGGCAAAAGAGGTGTCGTTTTGCATCGGGATGCGCACGATCTGGCCTTGCGGGACTTCTACCAGCGGCGAGTCGCTCAGCCCAGCCTGGCCATTGAAGGCCCAGACCTGGCCCTTGTCGACCAGGCTGCGCACGTCCAGTGTTTCTCCTTTGTAGGTGGCTTCGCGCAGGCCGCCCATGGCGCCGCCTTCCATATGCAGGGGTACGGTCAAGGCGTCCGTGAGATCGGTGAGGCGCGGCATTGGATTGGTAGGCAGAGGTTCAATCACGTCGCGGGCGGGTTGGGTGCCGGAGATGGGGATTTCTTTTAGAAGATAGCCTGTGTCGCCTTCGTGCAGGACAATTTGCAGCGCGTTGGCCTCGTTGGCTTGGGCGCTGATGATCACATCGGCGCGTTCGGCCGGGCCAAAGGGTATGGCGTCGAGCGGTTCAGGTGTAACCAGTGGCATGCCATCGCGGGCGACCAGCTTGCCGTCGCCGCCTTTCACGGAGACGGTGATGACGCGGTCGGTGGCGACGTTGACAAAGCGCAGTCGCAGGCGGGCGTTTTCCGGCACAGAGGCTGGCTGTTCAGACAGCTGCGCGTGGATGTAGTTGCCAAGCCGGCCGGCGTGGGTCCAGTCGTGCATGGCGCCAAAATCGTCGGTGATTTGGGCTTCGTCACTCAACCGCCAGTCATCCAGCACCACCACAATGTCGTGATCGACGTCTGGCGCGTTGGTTTCCTCCACCACAACCACACCGTAAAGGCCACGGGCGACCTGTTCGGTGGATTGGTTGTGGGAGTGGTACCAGTAGGTGCCGGCGTCCTTGAGCGGGAACTCGTAGTGGAAGCGGTCGCCCGTTGACACCGCGTCTTGGGTCATGCCGGGCACCCCGTCCATGGCGTTGGGCACCCGGATGCCATGCCAGTGGATGGCGGTCGGGCTGGGCAGGCTGTTGAGCAGCTCTTGTTTGAGTGTGTCGCCTTGTTTGAAACGCAGGAGCGGGCCGGGTACAGAGCCGTTGTAGCCCCAGACCTCGGTTTGCGGATAGTCGCCAAACTCCGCATCAATCAGCTGCACGTGGCCTGTGGTGGCCTCGATCACCGGCGTGGTAGCCGCAAAACTGGCTTTGGGCGTCAGGGCCAGAGAGGCGGTGCTGGCGAGGAACTGGCGGCGGGTGAAAGGCATGCGGGTACTCTTACAGGGTGGTTGATTGGGTGTTTTTCTGGTGGGACACTTAGAAAATGCCGTTTTCGCGTTGCAGCTCGCGGACGTAAGCCACGATGGCTTTCACATCCCCTTTGGTCAAGCCTGCCACCGGGGGCATGTTGCCAAAGGCCCAGTGGTGGGCGCGCACACCGTTGTCGACGGCCATGAAGTAGGCCATGTCGGAATGGTGGCCAGGCTCGTAGATCTTGTGCACCAGCGGCGGGGCAACGCCGTCTTGGCCAGCGGCATTGTCGCCGTGGCAGGTGGCGCAGGTGGCCTCAAAGGCTTGCTTGCCCATTTGCGCCAACTCGCTGTGGGCGGCCGGCTGTTTGACGGCGACCATGCCGGTTGAGCTGCTGAGGCTTGGGGCAGTTGCAGCGTTGGTCGTCTCCGGTGTGGAGCGCAGTTGATAGCTGGCGACGGCGGCGGCGCCGAGGGCCACAACGGCCCCGGCTTTGAGGAATGTGTTGGTCATGTTTGGATCAGATCAGTTTGACTTTGGTGCCAACTTTGGTGCGGTCAAACACCTCTTCGATGTGTTCATTGTAGAGGCCAATGCAGCCGTTGGAGGAGCGGCGCCCGATCTTGCGCGTGTCGTGGGTGCCGTGGATGCGGTAGTACTGCCACGACAGGTAAAGCGCGCGGGTGCCCAGCGGGTTGGACGGATCGCCGCCCTGCACATAGGCGGGCCATTCGGGGTTGCGCTTGCGCATCGATGGCGTGGGCGCCCAGCCGGGGTTGGCGCGTTTTTCAGTGACTTCGGTATAGCCACGTTTTGTCAGCTCGTCGGTGAGCGGCACAGAGGTTGGGTAGATGCGCATGTCGCCATCGGCGGTCCAGTGCTGCAACACGCGTGTGGTGGTGTCGGAGATGATCAGGCCGACACCGAGTGCGTCAAAATGATCCTGCCAGTCATGCGTGCGGAAAGAAGAGACGTTGCGCTGTACGGATGGTTCCGGCGCGTCCTCGGTGAGTGCCAGCGCAGGGGTGGCGGCCACAAAGGGGCTAAGCGTGCTGCTGATCAGGAAGGACCGGCGGGTGAGCTGGGGAGATTTGGGGGTGTGTGCCATGCGCGCCTCGTGATTTTGTTTGTGCATGGTGTGACAGGTTCCAGTGGGGGGAGGTCAACACACATTGGGGTCACGAAGGCGTGAGGTGGGGGCTGTTGCCTGCAATGCGCAGAAAGCGGACTTTGCAAAGTATCTCGATGGGTCCACAACAGACTTCCGCACCAAATGGGGATACTGCGGCGCACGCCGTCAAATCGGACTTTCACCCCAACCGGATGAACACGAATAAAGTTAGTCGAGTGATCCTGAGTGGAGAGACTTGCAATTCAGGGTGCGCTCACCAGTGGTCGGCTCTCGTGGGTTTCGGTCTTGCCAAAACGTGACACCCAATTTGAGGTCGCGTGGCAATTCGCTTGGACGATGCCAGTGTATCATTCAGCGGCCTTTGCGGTGGTTCCGCCTAAGCCAATTGACGCGGGCAGCGGTTGGTCTACGTCGTTCAGATGGCGAAGAAGATTGGCAATTTCGCCGCGCAGCCAACGGTGGGCGGGCTCATCTGTTTGCCAACGGTTCCACGCCACCCACAACAATGCAGGCTCCATCGGGAAAGGCATCGGATGTAACGCCAGACCAAACCGATCGGCGACCGCACGTGCAAGCGTGCCGGGCAGGACCGCTAGCAAATCGCTTCCGGCCACGGTTTCATAAAGATCTCGAAAACTGCCAACCGCCAAGGCTACACGTCTTGAACGTCCAAGCGTTGACAGGACCTGATCCTCATAGCTGGAGTGAAGTCCTTCCGAGGAAAAGACAACGTGGTCCATGTCGCAATAGAGGTCGATGGGGATGTTGCCCCCATCACCAATGCCTGCGCGGGCCAATCTGGGATGGCCGGTTCTGGATACTATTTGCCACGCCGACCAGAACATGGGCTCCGCGACGATATTCGCCGGGATGTCATGGATGCACGGAAGGGCAATATCTACGTCCATACGCCCCATTTCGTGCAGATTGCCGGGGTGAATTAGGTCGACGAAACTCAACTTGACCTTTGGTGCTGTACTACCCAGCCGCTGCATCAGCATAGGAAGCAGCATGACGGAGAAATAGTCGGATCCGGAAATCCGGAACGAGGCGTCGCAATCGGCGGGGTCGAAGGGTCCCGCGCCAGCCAGAGTTTGCTCCAGCCCGCTTAAATGTGCGCGGATCGGTTCGCGCAGCGAAGAGGCGAAATCTGTTGGCCGCAAAGCCGTGCCATCGCGCACAAAAAGAGGATCGTCCAAAGCCACGCGAAGCCGCCCCAAGGCCGCCGAGACCGCCGGTTGTGACAGACCAACGCGCGCGGCGGCCCGCGTTGTCGACCCCTCGATCAACAGGGCATCAAGCACTTTCAGAAGATTGAGATCAAAGGCTGCAAGGTTCACGATGGCCCCTCCTGATTGCCATAATGGACGCGGGGACATCTTTTGTCACGCCGACCAACGACCCCAGCAAATGCCGCTGGCCTGACAGCGCCCGATCCGTTTCAGAAGACAGATCAAAGCACGTCATTTTCCCGCGGGCTGCCGGTGAGCATCAGGGCTTTGGCCCGCGGTATTCACCTGTTCTATGCCGTGACGGAAAATGACAACAGCAAACAGGACCATCGATAGCAAGGCCAGAACAGAGCCGAATTTGGCAAGGGTTTCACCGCTTTCAGAGATGGCCAGAGCGATGCCGGGTGTCAGGACAAGGACGGACGCAATTGCAATCACAAAATGCACATTTGCCAGTCGGCTTGCCGCAGCTTTCGGGCTGAGAGCGTAATAGGTCCCAAAGACCGACATCGCGACAAAGCCAATCAGGTTAAGATGCCCATGCGCCGGTGACAGTGTGTGGTCATGACTGGCGGACATCTGGATCCCCCAAATCATGCCGATCAAACCGCAAAGGGCGGCTGTGAAAAAGAAGCGCGTTGCCAAGTTGGTCATTGTCCCGTCTCCTTGCTGTCGTCTTCAAGTGGTGGGCCGGTAAAGCTCATGTTGTGGCGCGCGGCACTTTCATTTATGGCGGCCATATCTGCCGGAATGGCTAAATTTGCGGCGGCCATTTCGGCAAAGAACCCTTCGAACCCGCCGGGGGTCAGGATCACCAAGTGTCGGCATGGCAGGTCACCGACGATGCGAAAAGTGTGTTCGGTTTCGCGGGGGATGAAGACGGTTTCCCCCGGTCCGCGAGTGAACCTTTCTCCGGCCAGCCAGAACTCTGCATCCCCGGTCAGGATCACAAAAGCTTCGTCGGCATTGTGGTGAATATGGCGCGGCGGCCCTGACCCCGCGGGAGAGACCGAGTCGGTGATCGACATCGCCCCTTTGGTTTCGACCGTTGTCAGTGTGGTTCGATAGTGGGTGCCAAGCCATTCAACGGCTCCCGGTCCCAAAACTGTATCTTTCATCGCTTCCTCCAGAATGGTGTTGGAAACGAAGGCGCCTTCGATACACCGACTGTAGTGCCGTGGTGCCTATATGATAAATCGATAGTTTGTATGCGCTGGATAAGCGTCGTTAATAACCTCGCGCTTTACCCATCGCAAACCCCCGAAACTGGCTGTTCCCGAAAGTATTTTCGACTGATCCTAATCTGTGCGAATGAAGACAACCGGGGGGAATTAGCATCTGAAAGTTTGGGGCTCTTAACGGCTCTGCGCCGCGGTCGGAACAAGTGTCCGCTTTGGGCTGGAAGCAGCCATTTAAGCAGCTTTGGCACGCAGCGGGCCAAGGGAAGCCCCACAAAAAAAGCCCCCGAACTAACGTTCGGGGGCTTCCAATTTCACCTATCACCACAGCTTACTTCAGGACGGAGCGGCCTGCGTATTCGGCAGTCTCACCGAGGGCTTCCTCGATGCGGATCAGCTGGTTGTATTTGGCCAGGCGGTCAGAGCGCGAGAGGGAGCCGGTTTTGATCTGGCCGCAGTTGGTGGCCACGGCGAGGTCGGCGATGGTGGCGTCTTCGGTTTCGCCGGAGCGGTGGGACATCACGTTGGTGTAACGCGCGCGGTGGGCCATATCGACGGCCTTGAGCGTCTCGGTCAGGGAACCGATCTGGTTCACTTTCACCAGCATGGAGTTGGCCACGCCTTGCGCAATGCCGTCCGCCAGACGGGTTGGGTTGGTCACAAACAGATCGTCACCCACCAGCTGGACTTTGTCGCCGATCAGGTCGGTCAGGGCTTTCCAGCCGTCCCAGTCGTCTTCGTCCATGCCGTCTTCGATGGAGATGATTGGGTAGTCGTTGCAGAGGTCGGCGAGGTACTGTGCGTTCTCAGCAGATGTCAGGGATTTGCCTTCGCCTACCATCTCGTATTTGCCGTCTTTGTAGTACTCAGAGGAGGCGCAATCGAGGGCGAGGTAGATGTCTTCGCCCGGCTTGTAGCCGGCTTTCTCGATGGAGGTCATCACGAAGTCCAGCGCCTTGCGGGTGCTTTCCAGAGCTGGGGCAAATCCACCTTCGTCACCAATGCCGGTGTTGTAGCCTGCGGTGGAGAGCTCTTTTTTCAGGGTGTGGAAGACTTCGGCGCCCATGCGGATGGCTTCGCGGATGTTGGCCGCGGAGACAGGCATGATCATGAATTCCTGAATGTCGATTGGGTTGTCGGCGTGCTCGCCGCCGTTGATGATGTTCATCATTGGCACAGGCAGGACGCGCGCAGAGGTGCCGCCCACATAACGGAACAGCGGCTGTGCGGTGTGGTCGGCTGCGGCTTTGGCGGCGGCGAGGGAGACGCCTAGGATGGCGTTGGCGCCGAGGCGGGCTTTGTTTGGGGTGCCGTCGAGTTCGATCATGGCCTGGTCGATTGCAACCTGCTCGGTCACGTCCATACCAACGAGGCATTCAGCGATTTCACCGTTCACCGCATTCACAGCTTCCAGAACACCTTTGCCCAGGTAGCGGTCTTTGTCACCGTCACGCTTTTCAACCGCTTCGTGGGCACCGGTGGAGGCGCCGGAAGGGACAGCTGCGCGGCCCATGGTGCCGTCTTCGAGGATCACGTCAACTTCGACGGTTGGGTTGCCGCGGCTGTCGAGAATTTCGCGGGCAAAGATATCAATGATGGTGCTCATGTCGGAGGATCCCTCGGATGGCTACAAATGTCGGGCGCAGCTATAGCAGGGCGGGGGCAAAAGTAAACGCTGTTTGATAGCGCTAACGGTGGTTTTTCCACAGGTTAGGGCTAACAGTGACAGGAGGACGCTGTTTTGCTGGAATTCCTTAGGCTTGGGCCGGGGTGGCGGCTTTGGCGAGGCGGTGTTCCCGCATGAAGGTGAAGAGGCCGGAGCCGATGATCAGCGTGGCGCCCAGCATGGTGGGCAGGTCGGGACGTTCGCCAAAAGCCACCATGCCAACCAGGATTGAGAACAGCAGGCGGGAGTAGCGGAAGGGGGCGACAACGGAGGCTTCGCCAAGGCGCAGCGCGGTGACCACACCCCAGTAGCCTGCGGCACCAAAGGCCACAGCGCCTGCCATCATGGTGAGGTGGGAGGTGGTAACTGATGCGTAGTCTGCCGCGTTGAAGAGCATCAATAGAGGACCTGCGAGTACCAGCGAGGCGAAGCTCTGGAAAGAGACTACAAAGGACGACACGGAGGCGTCGATGGTGCGGGTGATCAGATCACGCACGGCCACAGCGAGAACCGCGCCGAGCACCAGAAGGGCGTTGGGGTCAAAGGCGTCAGTGCCCGGGCGGATGATCAGCAAGACACCGGTGAAGCCGACCAAGATGGCGGTGAGGCGCCGCCAGCCAACCTGTTCGCCTAAGAAAAGTGCAGCGCCCAAGGTGATGACCAGCGGCAGAGTTTGGAATACAGCAGCGACGGTGGAAAGGTCGACGCGGGAAAGGGCGGTGGCAAAGAGTACAGCGCCACCTGCTTCACAGGCGGTGCGCAACAACATGCGTGGAGACCAAGCTGAGGGGGCAAAGAGATTGTCGCCGCGCATGATGGCCAGCACGGCAAAGACCGCGCCAGAGCCCAGTCCCAAGGCCATCAGGATCTGGCCGACAGGAAGCGTCACAGAGAGCGACTTGATGAACATGTCCTCAAGGGTGAAGCCAAGCATGGCTGCCACAAGGATCAGAATACCGTGTACGTTTTGCATAATGTTACCCGCGCGTCAGATGGTTCACAGGTGAACAGCAAAGCACGACATGGCAAGTCTGTTTCCGACAATCGGCACCAAAGGTGCATTCAATTTGGTGATGTGGCCCATCACGTGCCGTGCAGGGATGGGCCAGTTGGTCGGTTTAGAGCGGACGGATTTTTAAATCGGTGATCCGGTTGGCTTCGCGGCCGGTGACTTCAAAACGGAAGCCGTGGAAGGAGAACACTTGCCCCACGGTCGGGATCATCTGTGCCTCGTGGATCACCAGACCCGCGATGGTGTTGGCTTCGTCATCCGGCAGGTTCCAATCGGTGGCCCGGTTGAGATCGCGGATGGTCATCGCGCCTTCGATCAAAAACTGACCGTCCTCGGATTTGCGGATCGGATGGTCGGTGTCTTCGTCAAATTCGTCTGTGATCTCGCCGACAATCTCTTCGAGAATGTCCTCAAGTGTGATTAGGCCTTGTAAGGAGCCATATTCATCCACCACCAGTGCAAAATGGGCATGGCGGCGCAGAAACTCGCGCATCTGGTCGTCCAGCGCGGTGGTTTCGGGCACGAAGTAAGGTTCTTTCGCCACCTCAGTCAGATCAAAGGCCAAGAGATCACGGGCGTTGGTCTCTTCTTGCACGGCGCGGGTGTACATGCTGCGGAACAGGTCTTTGGCATGCACCACACCAATGATGTTCTCTTGATCATTTTTATACACCGGCAGGCGCGTATGATTGCTTTCCAGACATTGTTTCAGGATGTCAGCGGGGGCATCGTCTGCGTTGAGCATTTCGATACCAGAGCGGTGCAACATGATTTCTTCGACCACGCGGTCAGAGAGGTCGAGCGCGCCCAGGATTCGGTCGCGGTCTTCTTTTTCGACGATGCCTTCGGAGTGGCCGAGTTGGATGGCACCGGCGATCTCCTCGCGCATGGCAAGCACCTGGCTGTCTGGGTCGGTTTCCACGCCAAACAGGCGCAACACACCGCGCACCAGTACGCGCACAGCAGCTACGATGGGCGAGAAAAGTGTGACAATCACGCTGATCGGGCTGGCCACGGTGGCCGCGGCATCTTCGGGCCGGGTGATCGCGTAGGTTTTGGGAAGGACTTCCGCAAAGATCAAAACCAAAAGGGTCATGACCAGTGTGGCGAGCGCCACGCCGCCTTCGCCAAAGGCGCGGGTGAAGAGCGCGGTGGCCAAAGATGTGGCGAGGATGTTCACGAGGTTGTTGCCCAGCAGCACGGAGCCGATCAGCCGTTCACTGTCCTCTGTCACGTTTAGGGCGCGTTGGGCACCGCGATTGCCTTTGTCCGCCTGTGCGCGCAGTTTGCCGCGGGAGGCTGCCGTGAGGGCCGTTTCGGAGCCGGAAAAGAAGGCAGACATCATCAGCAAGAAAAAGATCACGCCAGCGGTGATCCAAAATGCGGTGTCAAAAGTTGTGGTGGGCTCCATGGGGTCCTCTGAAATCTCAATCACTTAGGTTTATGGGGGCGCAATGGGGCCGGATCAAGAGGGGGCAGTGCGCTTAAGCCTTCTTTAGGTGGTTTGATCTAAGGGGGCGCCCAGTTCAAACACAAATGGAGTGGGATCCAATGAAATCTTTTGTATTTGCCGCCCTCGCGCTGCCAACCGTTGCTCTGGCCGATGGGGCCAGCGTGTCTTTCCTGACCGAGGACTATGCGCCGTATTCCTGGATGGAAGATGGCCAGGCCAAAGGGCACGCGATTGACTTGATCAATGAAGTGGCGGCGCGCGCGGCGTTGTCGCATTCGGTAGAGATCACCAAATGGACCCGCGCGATTGCGCTGGCCGAGAAAGACGCAAGCACCTGTGTGTTCTCTACCGCACGCACAGCCGAGCGCGAGAACAAGTTCCAGTGGGCAGGTCCGATGTATATCGAAGGTATGTATTTGATCCAGAAATCCGGTGCCAACGCAGAGGTTGGATCATTGGAGCAAGCGTTGACCAAATCGATTGGCACGCAGGTTGGTGATTTTACTGTCGATCTGCTGGCAGATTTGGGAGCCTCCAAGGTGGATGCGGCGCCAGATTTGGATAAGACAATGAAGAAGCTGGCGGCAGGGCGGCTGGATTATGTGATCCTTGGCCAGGGAAGTGCCGAAACGCTGACTGCAGAGGATGCGGGGCTGGAGATCGCGATGGAAGTGTCTCGGGATGAGTACTACATCGCCTGTTCGCATGACACGCCAGCCACCGTTGTGGCCGAAATTGACGCTGCGATGGATTCTCTGATGACGGACGGCACACAGGCAGAGATTGTATCGCGTTACTGATGCAATCTCACCGCGAGAAGATTGTGGCAAAGCTGGGGCAAACGCCCCGGCTTTTTTTATGGGGTTTCAGCGGGTTGTAATTTTGTCCGTGCGGTTATGTCACATGTTAACTTTGCCTTCAGGCATCGGAACCAGAACCAGTCGCAGAGATATACAACAAGGAAATCTACCTATGAAAACTCTTGCACTCTGCGCATTGGCCCTGTCCACCGCAACCGTTGCTCAGGCCGCGGACGTGAAGTTTTTTACAGAAGACTATGCCCCATACAATTACGTCGACAAGGGCGAGCTGACCGGCCACGGTGTGGACATCATCAATGAGGCGCTGTCGCGCTCTGGTGTGTCCGCAGAGATGGAAGTGACCAAATGGTCACGTGCCATCACATTGGCTGAGCAGGACGCCAACACCTGTGTGTTCACCACCGCTCGTACACCTGAGCGGGAGGACCGGTTCAACTGGGCGGGTCCAATGTATTCTGAGGCGATCTATCTGATCCAGAAACCTGGCGCAAATGGCGACGTGAGCTCAGTGGAGCAGGCGTTGTCCAAGAAGGTTGGCACGCAGACTGGTGACTTTGCCGTCGCCCTGCTGGACCGTCTGGGCGCAAGCGACATTGACTTGGCACCGGATGCGGAAATGACCCTGAAGAAGCTGGGCGCGGGCCGTGTGGATTACATGGTGGCGCTGGAATCTGCTGCGGCAGTGGCGATCGAAGATGGCAGCTTTGAGATTGCCATGGAGATTTCCCGCAACGAATTTTTCCTCGCGTGCTCCAAGACCACAGACGAATCTGTGATTGCACGTATGGATGACGCGATTGACTCGATCCTCGCTGACGGCACCCAAGAAGCCCTCGTAGCGAAGTACGACTAAGTCTCACCTGAGATGATGTCGGGAAGGTCGGGCTTTTGTGTCCGGCCTTTTTATATGCATGACGGTCATGTGATTGGCGGTTTTCTGGGAAGGCCGTAAACCTGCGGCAAAGACGTGGCGGAGGCGGGCAGTGCGACATCAGGATTTGGGCGAATTGGCAGGACCAGTGCTGCTGTTTGGCGGGGCGTATTCCAATTTGCAGGCAACAGAGGCGGTTCTGGCGCAGGCTGAAGCGATTGGGTTGCCAACGGGAAATGTGATCTGCACCGGCGATGTCGTGGCATATTGTGCGCAACCGGCGGAGACGGTGGCGGCGGTACGTGCGGCGCAGGCTGTTGTGATCGCGGGGAACTGTGAGAAGCAGTTGGCGGACAATGCGCTGGATTGTGGATGCGGATTTGAGCTGGGCACCACCTGTGACCTGTTGTCAGCGGGATGGTATGCCCAAGCAGATGCAAACATAGATGACGAGGCACGCGACTGGATGGCGGCTTTGCCAGATGTGGTGACGTTTCAGCACGCAGGTAAGCGCGCAGCTGTTATCCATGGTGGGGTCACGGATGTGGCGCGGTTTTTGTTTTCTGTGTCGTCGGAGGAGGCGTTCGCCGAAGAGATTGCTGCACTTGAGGCTTTGGTTGGGGCGGTTGAATTGGTGTTTGCAGGACATTCGGGGATTGCGTTTGAGCGCCAGATTGGGGCCGTCACTTGGGTCAATGCCGGAGCAATTGGCATGCCGCAGCATGACGGGCAGCGGGAGACTCGGTTTGCGATTTTAGAAGACGGTACACCGGAAATCAGAACGTTGACCTACGATGCACAGACCGCGCATGCGGAGATGATATCGGCGGGGCTGACACAAGGTTATGATCGGGCGTTGTTGAGCGGGCATTGGCCCTCAGAAGATGTGTTGCCTCAGGAACTGCGTTTGGGGGTTTTGGCCAGCGGGTGATGGGTTGTGACCAGTTCGCGCAGACGCTCGTCCAGCACGTGGGTGTAAATCTCGGTGGTGGCCACGTCTGCGTGGCCCAGAAGCGTTTGGATCACCCGTAGGTCGGCGCCGTTGGCCAGAAGGTGTGTTGCAAAGGCGTGGCGCAGGGTGTGCGGCGTGACCTTGGCTGGAGACACGCCAGCCGCAACCGCGAGGTCTTTGATCAGCATGTAAAACCGGTGTCGAGTCAGATGGCCAGAGGCACCACGTGACGCGAAGAGGAAACGCGAGGGTTGTTTGCCTTTGGACTGGGCAATGTCTTCGCCAGCGTCGCGACAGATGAGCCAAGCAGCGAGGGCATCACGCGCCGGTGGAGACAACGGCACCATACGTTCTTTGCCACCTTTGCCCATTACCAACAGCATTTGTGGATCGCCACGGGCGGCGGAGACCGGCAGGCTGACCAGCTCGGTCACGCGCATTCCTGTGGCGTATAGCAGTTCCATGAGACAGGTGTTGCGTAGACGATCATCCGTGGTGCGCCCATGGGTGCGGGCGGCGGCAAGCAATCTGTCAACCTCGATGACCTCCAGCGTTTTTGGCAGGCGTTTCGCGCGGCCGGGGCCTTTGATCTGAATGGCGGGATTGTCGCCGCGCCAGCTTTCTTCAAAGGCAAAGCGGAAGAGTTGCTTGATGGCCGACAAGCGCCGCGCTCGGGTGGATTGAGCGAGGCCCTGGGCGTCACAGAACAGAAGATAGTCTTCGATGTCTGGCTGTGTGAGTGTGGCCAAGGCGTGGTTTTTGCCGCTGGCCCACCCGGTGAAATCACGCAGATCGCGGGCATAGGCGGCTTGAGTGTTGGGGGAGGCCCCGAGTTCGGCAGCTTGCGCTTCCAGAAAGGTTGAAATCCATTGCAGAGTCTCAGCAGGTGCGCTCATGACATCATCCGCGTGTATCGAGCAGGGCCACTTGCAAAGCGGCCCGCCGGGCGGTGTCTTCCAAACCCACGGCGCGGAACGTGGCCAACGCTTCGGTCAAGGCCACCAAATTGCCTGCGGCGCCATCGTCCATAAGCTCCATGGCGGTCAGCAGGCTTTCCCCAAGTTGTCCCCGCGCAAGCATGGTGGAGATTTCTTGTGGCACACCAGCGTCGTGAAAGGCATCGGCAATAGCGCGGTGCACCGGATCCGTGGGTTTGCGCGGAGGTGTGCCAAGGGCTAGGCCTGCGAGGAAATCCCGTGGGCCAGACCGGGCGGCGTGCTCGTAATCTGAGGAGAGCAGCGCAATGTCACGTGCCAAGCGGGCGGTCACCCCTTGCAGCGGCAATTGCAGCAATTGCGGGCCATAGAGGCGGGCAAAGGGAACTTCGAGGTGGACCTGCTGCATGGCGGCCCAGGCTTGTGGCAAAGTATCAGCCACATCCCGCAAGTCTTGCGTCGTGATCGCGCGATCAAAGGCTTGCAGCGCGGCAACACGGTCCCAGATCATGCCTGAGGCCGACGGAGAGCCCTCGGTGTAGATGCCAAGCAAAGCATTCTCATGCAATGCAGAAGTGCGCGCGAGGCGTTCGGCGGCTTCAAGCTGCGCTTTCCATCCAGCAGTGTCACGCAGATCTGCATGCGCATAGGCGCGTGGCAGGCGTGCGGCAGTTTGGCCTTCGCCAATGGCCTCATAGAGACGGAACTTCAGCGGTGACGGCCCGTTGGCGGCGACAAGAAGCGGCTCACCTTCAAAAAGTTCGGGGTCAAGGAAGCGCAGCAGCAGGGCGTCAATTTCCTCGGAAATCAAGCCCAGGGCTTTGGCGGTGTCCAACGTGAGCGCGGCTGCGCGCCAATCTCCTGCGCGGGCGGTGCAAAAAATCCGAGAGGCATAGTCCGGTGCGAGGTGCGGCGCGGCTGCAAGCGCCTCGCAGGCACGGGTTTCCTGCCCCATGAGCAAGGTTACGTCAAACCAGCGTTGGAACAGGGAGGGCGATGTCGGACCAGCGCGCTCGAGCAAGGCTTCGGCCTGTTCGAGTGCGCCCATGTCCACCAGTTTGTCGACGCGGGCCAACAGCAATTCATTGGTCACGCCAGTTTCGCGCGGGGCATCTGCCTCAGCCAGGAGGAGCGTATAGAGCAAGGCCTGCATTGCGGGCAGCACTTCGGGGCGTTGGGCGGTGACCAAGTCGCTGAGCGTGTCGGCCTCCGAGAAGGACCAAAGCGTCGCCGGAAGCCCGGTTACATTTGAGGGCAGCAGACCAACGGCGTCTTGTGTTGTTTCGGATAGGGGGCTGACATTGATCGCGGGGGTGGCGACTCCTTGGCTGACGGGCGCTTCGTTGGTGGGCAAGCCTATGTCCAAAGTCACGGTGGGTGTGTGATCAAGCCAATCGATTGCAGAGAGAGGCGTGTTTTGCGCGCTGAGCAAAGTGCTGCTCAACAAGGCTGTGGCCAGGCCGCTGAAGAGAGGGCGGATCACCTTATTGCCCAGTCAATTCCAGAGGGATGCGCACCTCTGTTTGAGGCGCGGAGAAATCCGCGCCAAATATTGGTCCAAGATAGGCGTATGCCACCAGTGCGATGGCGGCCAATACCACCAGAAACAATAAGGCCCGAATGAGTCTGCCCATAATACCCTCGATTATCCTGCCTGTTTTTTTCAACTTATAACTGGCCTTTTGAGCAAGATCACGTCATTCAATGCCGAAAGCTAACATTTGGGCAAGGCTTGGCCGATTGCGGACGTTTGATGAGCTATGAATTAAAAAAGACCGTTGTGTTTGTAGGCATGATGGGAGCTGGAAAAACCGCTGTTGGCAGAGCGTTAGCGGCTAAACTTGATGTGCCTTTCATTGATTCCGATGCGGAAATTGTGAAGGCGGCGAATATGAGCATTGCCGAGATTTTTGAGCGAGACGGAGAAGCATTCTTCCGCTTAAAGGAGAGTCAGGTGATTGCGCGGCTTCTGGAAGAAGAGCGCTGCATCTTGTCGACCGGTGGTGGTGCTTATTTGGCAGAAGGCAACCGAGCGGAGATTTCTGCACGTGGTGTAGCGGTTTGGTTGGACGCCGACGTGGAGCTTCTGTGGAACCGGGTGAAACACAAGGACACCCGGCCGCTGTTGCGCACAGAAAACCCACGCAAAACGCTGGAGGAGATCTATGACGCGCGCGTGCCGCTTTACAGCCTTGCAGACATGCCGGTGAAGGCGGGCGCAGGATTGAGTATTGAAGAAATGGCAGATCGGGTGGCGCAGGCGTTGTTGGACGCGCGCCCCGATGTTTTGGCGGAGACGTAAACCGTGATGGAAACTGTACATGTGGGTCTTGAGGGCCGAGAATATGACATTCACATCGGGCCGGGGTTGCTGGCAAAATCTGGCGCGCTGATTGGACCAATGCTGGCGCGCAAACAGGTCTGCGTGGTGACGGATGAAAACGTCGCGGCGCTGCATCTGGAGACTCTGCGTGAGGGCTTGGCGGCGGACGGTATTGCCATGGAAGCGTTGGTGCTGCCTGCGGGTGAGAGCACCAAAAGCTGGGCTTATCTGGAGCAAACCGTTGAGTGGCTGTTGGCACAACGAGTGGAGCGCAAAGACGTTGTGGTGGCGCTTGGCGGTGGGGTGATTGGTGATCTAACTGGGTTTGCGGCAGCTGTGTTGCGCCGTGGCGTTGGCTTTCTGCAAATCCCAACCAGCCTGTTGGCGCAGGTGGACAGCTCGGTCGGCGGCAAGACCGGCATCAACAGTCCGCTGGGCAAGAACCTTGTGGGGGCCTTTCATCAACCGCGTTTGGTGCTGGCGGATATTGATGTGTTGGGCACGCTGACGCCGCGTGATTTCCTCGCTGGCTACGGCGAAGTGGTGAAATACGGCATGCTCGGCGATGCCAATTTCTTTGAGTGGTTGGAGGCGCAGGGACCGGCATTGGCAACAGGGGATGAGGAGGCGCGGATTGCGGCGGTAAAACGTTCCTGTGAGATGAAAGCCGAGATTGTGGTGCGCGATGAGACCGAGCAGGGAGATCGCGCCTTGCTCAATCTGGGGCACACTTTTTGCCACGCGTTGGAAGCGGCCACGGGCTATGGTGATCGGTTGTTGCATGGAGAAGGCGTGGCTGTAGGCTGCGCGCTGGCGTTTGAATTGTCGATGCGTCTGGGGCTGTGTGCGCAGGAAGCGCCGAGCCGGGTACGCGAGCATCTGCGTGCCATGGGCATGAAGGTGGACTTGAAAGACATCGAGGGCGAGCTGCCAGATGCCGATGGGCTGCTGGATCTGATGGGGCAGGACAAAAAGGTTGTGGATGGCCAGCTGCGCTTCATACTGGCGCACGGGATTGGCGAGGCCTTTGTGACCGCTGACGTGCCGCGCGATATGGTGCGTCAGCTGCTGGTGGAAGAGCTGTCGCGGCGATGATTTTGAGGGCGCGGCAAAGCGACGCTTGACGAAAAGGTTACAAAGCGGACAGGGTCATCCTCGGAACAGTAACCAGAGGATCCCCGCTGATGTCATCGTATTTGAAAGACACCCCAACCCGTGACGGCTTTTTTGGCGAGTACGGCGGCGCGCAGTTGCCGCCTGTGCTAGAACCGCACTTTAAAGAAATTGCACAAGCGTATGATAATATTTCAAAATCTGCCGACTACATTCGTGACTTACGGTACATACGTAAACATTTTCAAGGGCGCCCAACTCCGGTTTCGCACCTGAAAAACCTCTCCGACATCTGCGGGGGCGCGCAGATTTACGCTAAGCGCGAAGACCTGAACCACACGGGTGCACACAAGTTAAACCACTGTATGGCCGAAGGTCTTCTGGCTAAACATATGGGCAAAACCAAGCTGATGGCCGAAACCGGCGCGGGGCAGCATGGCGTGGCGCTGGCGACAGCGGCGGCCTATTTTGGCATGGAGTGCGAGATCCACATGGGGGAGATCGACATTGCCAAAGAAGCGCCCAATGTGACGCGTATGAAACTGTTGGGTGCTGAGGTTGTGCCGGTTGGATTTGGCGGGCGCTCACTCAAAGAAGCAGTGGACAGTGCGTTTGAGAGCTATGTGCCACAGGCGGATACCGCGCTGTTTGCGATTGGCTCCGTTGTTGGGCCACACCCATTCCCGATGATGGTGCGAGACTTCCAGCACATTGTCGGCATTGAGGCGCGTGAGCAGTTTTTGGAGATGACCGGGAATCTGCCCGATATGGTTGCGGCCTGCGTGGGTGGCGGGTCGAACGCGATGGGCATGTTCGCCGGATTCATCGAGGACAAGGCGGTGGCGCTCTACGGTGTTGAGCCGATGGGCACGTCGTCAAAGCTGGGGGAGCATGCGGCGACGATCACCTATGGTGAGGACGGAGACATCCACGGGTTCCGCACCATGCTTTTGAAAGATGAGAACGGCGAGCCTGCGCCGGTACACACCGTGGCGTCTGGTTTGGATTATCCGGGTGTTGGGCCCGAGCATGCGCATTTGTATCGCACCGGGCGGGCCAACTACACGGCGGCAAATGACAAAGAGGCGCTGGATGCGTTTTACAAACTGAGCCGTCACGAGGGCATTATTCCGGCGTTGGAAAGCGCGCATGCGGTGGCATTTGCCATGCGGGAAGCGGCCAACAACCCTGGCAAATCAATCCTGCTCAACCTGTCCGGTCGGGGTGATAAAGACATTGACTATGTGACTGAGACCTATGGGTTTAGCGTCGACAATTGATCCGATTGTCTAGGTCGAAAAAGACAGCGCCCGAGGGAGACCTCGGGCGCTTTTTGGTTATTTGGCGGCGATTTGCACGAGGTTGGAAATCATGCGTGTGGCACTGGCCATGTCCTGCACTGAAACCCATTCCAGCGGGCCGTGGATTTCCATCATGCCGGTGAAGAGATTGGGACAAGGTACGCCCAATTCGGTCAGGCGGGAGCCGTCGGTGCCGCCACGGATGGGCGCGGATTCGGGATCAAAGCCTTCGGTGCGGATGGCCTCGCGGGCAAGCTCCACTGGGGTCATGTCGTTTTCCAGCCAATAGCGCATGTTGCGGTATTGTTTGCTGATCTCGCAGGAGACTTTGGAGCCTGGGAAATCCGCTTCGGCTTTGGCGCAGGCGGCTTTCAGGCGGGTGGCCTGCGCCTCTAGGTCGTCCATTTCAAAGGCGCGCAGGATAAAGCGTAAGGTGACCGCACTGCTGCCGCCTTCCTGGGCGTAGACATGCGTAAAACTTTCGCGGCCTGAGGTGGTCTCTGGTGTGGTGCCGGGCTCGTCTAGCTCAGAGACAATCTGCGCCGCCACGTGCAGGGCGTTGGTCATCTTGTCTTTGGCATAGCCGGGGTGGGCGGAGGTGCCGGTGATGGTGACCACGGCGCCGTCAGCGGAGAAGGTTTCATGCTCCATGGTGCCGCGTTTGGCGCCGTCCAGCGTATAGGCGAAGTCCACGCCAAAATCGGCGGGCAGGTCGGGATGCACGCCTTTGCCGATTTCTTCGTCCGGGGTGAAGGCGAGGCGGACTTTGCCGTGCTTCAAGCCCGGCGTGGTGAGCAGATGCTCGGCCATGGTCATGATAATCGCAATGCCAGCTTTGTCGTCTGCGCCCAAAAGGGTGAGGCCTGAGGCGGTGATGATGTCCTCGCCTTCTTTGCCTGTCAGATAGGCCGAGGTGGTGGGGTTGAGCACCAGATCGGGGTTGTCGGGATAGGTGATGTCACTGCCGTCCCAGTTGGTAATCACGCGCGGTTTCACGGCGGTGGCGTTGAACTGTGGTGCAGTGTCGACATGGGCGCAGAAGCCGATGGTTGGTGCGCTGTTGACGGTGGCAGGTACCGTGGCAAGGACCACGCCATAGGACGTCAGCTGCACATCAGATGCCCCGATGCGGTCCAGCTCTGCCACCAGATGGCGTGAAACATCAAGTTGAATGTCGGTCGATGGGGTGCTGGTGGCGTGTTCGTCAGATTGGCTGTCGATGGCGCAATAGGCGACCAAGCGGTCCGTGAGTTGTTGATGGTACTGGGTAGGGTCGCTCATGTCGGGCCTCGCTGAATGATCGTTCACTTGTGCAAGACATTGGGAGAACTTGGCGACGGTGTAAAGGCTGGCCTATCGAGGCGAACAAAAAAGAGGCCGCCAAGTTGGCGACCTCTTCTTTGATTTGAATTTGCGATTTAGAACGGAATTTCGTCATCCATGTCGCGGCTAGGTGCTGGACCACCTTGGTTGCCGCCACCGCCGCCGCCAAAGTTGCCGCCGCCACCTTGATCATAGCCACCGCCGCCTTGGTCGTAGCCTCCGCCACCGCCACCAAAGCCGCCGCCGCCGTCACCACCGCCGGAACGGCCGTCGAGCATGGTGAGAACGCCGTCAAAACCTTGCAACACCACTTCGGTGGAGTAACGGTCTTGGCCGGACTGATCTTGCCATTTGCGGGTTTGCAATTTGCCTTCAACGTAGACCTTGGAGCCTTTGCGCAGATATTGTTCGGCAATACGTACGAGGCCTTCTTGGAAGATGGCAACCGAGTGCCATTCCGTGCGCTCTTTGCGCTCGCCAGTATTGCGGTCTTTCCAGGTCTCTGACGTGGCGATACGCAGGTTGCACACCTTGCCGCCATTCTGGAAGGAGCGCACCTCAGGGTCGCGTCCCAGGTTGCCAATGATAATTACTTTGTTCACCGATCCGGCCATGCGCCTATGTCTCCCACGGATTCTTTCTTACGATTTGGGGCACCATACACCACTGCGGGGGCTGAATGGGAAGCGGATTCTTGTGGATAACCTGTGGTTGGAAAGAAGCGTATCACGCGGGATTTTGCCAAGGGTCGTTCTCGGGTCTGGAAAATACGCTGCAATTTGATATAGAAGACGCAAAAGCAGGGTGGAGCAGGCGCATATGTCGCGCAGGATTTTGGGACTAGTGATTGGATTGGCCTTGGTTTCTGGGCCGGTGGCGGCGCAAAATCTGTCGACCAAGTCCAATGCGCGGTTGTTCAAGAACCAGACAAAAGTGCTGGATGGCCGGGCATCTGAGCAATATCGCAACTCTGTGCGGCTCAAGCCAAAGCCTGTGATCACCCCGTCCAAATGGGGTTCCGGCAGCTATAACGGAAAGTATCGTGGCCCTTATCTGGTAATGGCGCAGGAAGCGGCGTTGTTGCATGGCGTGCCGGTGGATTTGTTCCTGAAACTTGTACAGCAAGAGAGCAACTGGAATGCCACTGCCAAATCCCACAAAGGCGCGTTGGGGCTGGCACAGTTGATGCCGCAGACAGCCCGGGTGTTGCGCGTGGATCCGCTTGATCCGCAGCAAAATCTGGAAGGGGGCGCGCGGTATCTGAAGCAGCAGTATCAAAAATTTGGTAGCTGGCGCTTGGCTTTGGCGGCTTATAATGCCGGGCCGGGTGCCGTTGAGAAATACGGTGGCGTACCACCCTATGCAGAAACGCGCAATTATGTGCGGGTCATCTGGGGCAGCTGATCTTCAGGTCTTGAAACCCTATCGAGCACGAGCTTGTTTGCGCACTTGGCTTGGCGCAGCGCCGAAGTGCTGTTGGCAGAAACGCGTGAAATAGGCGGCGCTGCCAAACCCAAGGGACTCGGCCACACGGTTGATTGGCAAATCGCTGTCCAAAAGCAGGCTGCGCGCGCGGTGTTGGGTCATCTGTGACAGCATTTCAGCAGCGGTCAGCCCGGCAGCCTGACGGCAGACACGGGTCAGATGCGTGGGGGTGATGTCGAGGCGATCCGCATACCAGGCCATGGGATGGCCATTGGTGTATTCGGACGCAAGGATGTCACAGAAACGGCGCACAATACGCTCTGATGCGCGCGTGGGTGGCGGCGGGGCTGCCTCTTGAAGATCGCGACGCAGGGCCACAGAGAGCAGGCGGGCGTGAGCATTTAAGGCTTCCGCCATCAAGGGGCGCTCTTCGCGAAGTTCGCGGCGCAGCGCGTCCAAAATGGCGGTGAATTCAGCCTGTTCGGTCCCGTCCTGTAGGCGTAAATGCTGCGCACGATCGGGTAAAGTCACACGGCCGTCATTGGGGATCAGAGTCGCAACGCCTTGAACTTGAAGGCCCAGCTCGAAAGACAGAAGTTTTCCGGCGGGAATGAAAATAGCATTGTGTGCGCCAAAGCCACGGCGCAACCCGTGCAGAAGCACACGCCCCTGACCTCGGGTGGTCCAAAGCAGTATGTGATGTGATCGCACGTGTAATTGTTCGAGCAACCATGGGGCACCTTTGGTCAAGCCGGCCAGTGTTTCGACGCGGATTTGCGGCAACGGCTGGTCTGGTGCGATCGGGCGTGGCGGTGGTGATGTTTCGTTTTGCGCGGCAAGCTTAGGAGCTGCTGCGGACATGCCTCCCATCCCGGGACGAGTCATAAATGACGGGATATGTAAATTTTTATCGGTCACCTTGTGGCGGATTAAGCGGGGGATGTGCGATTCGGGCAAGTGGGGACTTGCATTCTTTTGTCATAAGTTGGCGTAAAACCGCGCGGTGCTCAGAGGTTTGCAGGTGCGTGATGGTGCCAGTTGGCCATTTTGGAGCGGAACCAGGTGCGTTGGCGTTTGGCAAATTGGCGGGTGGCGATGGTGGCACGTTCGCGGGCAGTTGGGAGGTCAATCTCGCCACGTAGATGGGCGATGAGTTCCGGTGCGCCGATGGCTTTGGCAGATAGATGCGTGGGATCGAACGTTGTCAGATTGGCTTCGGCTTCTTCCAGCGCACCCTGTTCCAGCATCAGATCAAAGCGTTGGGCGATGCGTGTGTTGAGCCAATCTTTGGGTACGTCAAACACAATTGGAACGGTGTCACTCAAAGGGAGAAGCGGAGGAGGGGTGTTGTCCTGCCAATCTGCGAGAGGTCGGCCTGTGGCGGTGAGCACTTCCCAGGCTCGCTGCACCCGCATTGGGTTTTGCGTGTCGATACGGGCGGTGGTTTCAGCGTCGAGTTCGGCCAGTAAGGTTTCGAATCCCTCGGCTGCCACGCGGGCATTGGTGTCCTCGCGCAATTGCGCCGGTGTGGCGGGGATGTCAGCCAAACCTTGAGTGAGCGCGGTGAAATATAGGCCGGTGCCACCAACAATAATTGGGCGGGGACCAGCGGTGAGCAGCGGGGCCACATCGCGTAGCCAATGACCAACAGAATATTCTGCATCAAAGGGAATATGACCATAGAGCAGGTGCGGCGCAGCTGTGGTGTCCGCTTCTGAGGGGCGGGCGGTCAGCACTCGCCAGTTGTCAAACACTTGAATCGCATCAGCATTAATAATCACGCCGCCATGTTTTTGGGTAATCTCTAGGGCAAGCGCACTTTTACCACTGGCGGTGGGGCCTGCGATCAGGACTGGCTGGTGTGAGGCGATGGGCGGCAGTTTTGACATGAAGGAGACCTGACTTTGCGCTGACTTTTGTCGGTTATGCCCAACTCTCGCATTGAACCTGCGCGCGTTTTCCGACATTTTGCGTGCAATCCTAAAACGATGCGCAGATGGAGTGCAACATGAGCGACGACACCGTCCCCGGCGACGCCACCTTTAACCGTGTGATGTTGAAGATTTCGGGGGAGGCGTTGATGGGAGACCAAGGCTACGGCCTGCACCCGCCGACAATTGCGCGTCTCGCCAAAGAAGTGAAATCGGTTCACGACATGGGCGTAGAGATCTGCATGGTGATTGGCGGCGGCAATGTGTTCCGCGGTCTGTCCGGCGCGGCACAAGGTATGGAACGCACGACAGCTGACTACATGGGTATGTTGGCCACTGTGATGAACGCACTGGCAATGCAGAGCGCATTGGAAGAACTTGGCGTGTTTACGCGCGTGATCAGCGCCATCCGTATGGATGAAGTGGCTGAGCCTTACATCCGTCGCCGCGCCGTGCGCCATCTTGAGAAAAAACGCGTGTGCATTTTTGCTGCTGGGACAGGTAACCCGTATTTCACCACTGATACAGCCGCGACCTTGCGCGCCAATGAGATGGCGTGTGAAGCGATCTTTATGGGCAAAAACGGTGTGGACGGCATTTACGACAAAGATCCGGCGGAGCATGACGACGCGGTGCGTTTTGATGAAATCACTTATGATGAAGTTCTGACAAAACGCCTGCGGGTGATGGACGCGAGTGCGATTGCATTGGCGCGAGACAACAATCTGCCTCTGATTGTGTTCCCGCTGGATGAGCCTGGTGGGTTCAAGGGTATTCTGGCTGGCAAGGGCACCTATACAAAGGTTGTCTGATCCCGTTAAAGTGATTGAGACTGCGTGAGGCGGTGCCAGTGGCGCCGCAACGCGCGCAAAAGACAAAAGAAAATACACAGAAGAAGAGAGCAATCTCATGTCCGAAGAGTTCGAACTTGATACCAACGACCTGACCCGCCGCATGGATGGCGCGATGGGCGCGTTGAAAACTGAATTTGCCTCACTGCGTACAGGTCGCGCGTCGGCAAGTATTCTGGAGCCGGTGATGGTGGAGGCCTATGGGTCCAAAACACCGATCAACCAAGTGGGCACCGTAAACGTGCCAGAGCCGCGTATGGTAACCATCAACGTTTGGGACAAATCGATGGTCAGCGCTGTAGAAAAGGCGATCATGAATTCCGGTCTCGGTATCAATCCACAGACAAACGGCACCATTGTGATGCTGCCGATTCCGGAACTCAATGAAGAGCGCCGCACCGAATTGACCCGCGTTGCTGCGCAATATGCCGAGCATGCCCGCGTATCGATCCGCAACTTGCGTCGTGATGGCATGGATAAAATTAAGAAAGCCAAAAACGATGGTCTGTCCGAGGATGATCAGAAGATTTGGGAATCTGAAGTTCAGGAATTGACGGACAGCTACATCAAGCAGATTGATGGGGCACTTGAGAATAAGCAAAAAGAGATCATGCAGGTCTAAATCAAATGGGTGACGAAACTCCCTCAACCGGTCCTCGGCATGTGGCCATTATTATGGATGGCAACGGCCGGTGGGCACAGGCCCGCGGTCGTCCGCGGTTATTTGGGCACCACGCCGGGGCCAAGCGCGTCAAAGAGATTGTGCGCGCTTGCCGTCCTTTGGGCGTTGAGTATTTGACGATTTTTGGGTTTTCAACCGAGAATTGGAAACGCACGCAGGCGGAGGTGGCGGGCCTTATGAGCCTGTTTCGTCAGTATATTCGTAAGGAGGCCCGTGGGCTGAAGGCGGAAGGTGTGCGGGTGCGGTTTATTGGCGATCGGCCCCGGCTGGATGCCAAGCTGCGCGCGTTGATGGATGAGCTGGAAGAGCTCACCGCTGAGAATGATGGCGTGAATTTGACCATTGCGTTGAACTATGGTGGTCGGGACGAAGTGGCCCGCGCCACACAACGACTAGCGCAGGATGTGGCGGATGGTTCGTTGGCGCCGGAAGATGTGAATGAAGAGACTTTACCAAAATATCTGGACACCCATGTATTGCCTGATCCCGATCTGGTTATTCGTACCAGTGGCGAAGCGCGGATTTCCAATTTCCTTCTGTGGCAGTCAGCATATGCCGAATATGAATTTATCGACACGCTTTGGCCAGACTTCTCCAAAGAGGAGTTCCGCAAGCTGGTGGATGCCTATGCGCGACGTGACCGCCGTTTTGGCACGGTGACAGTGTGAGCAGCGTGACCGGCAAGTGGGGCGATTTGTTGCCCCGCACTCTTTCAGCCGTTGTGCTGCTTGGAGTGGGTGGACTGGCGATCTGGCAGGGCGGCTTTCTGTTCCACGAATTTGTTGTGCTGATCTGTGGTGGTATGGTTTGGGAATTGAGCCGGATGATGTCCGGTGGGGACCAGAAAATCTCGCTTTCCATGGGCGCGTTGGCAGCTGTGGTTCTGTTTCTGACTGATTTTGTCCCTGGACAGGCGATCTTGCCGATGTTGCTCGCCGTGCCTTTGGCTGGAGCAGGGCAACTTAAGAAAGATCGTGGAATCTACGTAGCTTATGCGGCTGGATTGATGTTGGCTTGCTATGGGCTGATTGTGCTGCGAGACGTGCGTGGGGCCTATTGGGTGATTTGGCTGGTGTCGGTTGTGGTGGCAACTGATGTGGCTGGGTATTTCGCGGGGCGTTTGCTTGGCGGGCCCAAGTTTTGGCCCAAAGTCAGCCCAAAGAAAACCTGGTCGGGCACGATGGCGGGCTGGGTGGCAGCGGCCTGCGTTGGTGTGGCTTTTGGTGGTACGCCGTTGATTATCCTGTCGGTGTTGACGGCTTTTGCTTCGCAGATGGGCGATGCAGCCGAGAGTGCCATCAAGCGGCGGACAGGCATCAAAGACAGCTCCAATCTCATTCCCGGTCACGGTGGATTGCTGGACCGGTTTGATGCAATGTTGGGCGCTGCGCTTATGGTGCTGGTGTTGGGAGCCGTGTTGGGGCTGCCGGCGACATGAGAAAAATATCCATTTTTGGGGCAACCGGGTCGATTGGGCAAAACACCATTGACCTGATCAGACGCGATCCCGCGAGCTATGACGTGGTGGCGTTAAGCGGCGGTCAGAATATTGCCCAATTGGCGGCGGACGCACGCGAATTGAACGCGGATATCGCAGTGACGGCCGATGAGGCGCGGTTGGATGAGTTGCGCGAGGCGCTACTTGGAAGTGGTGTTGAGGCGGCGGCTGGTGCGGCGGCGATCCGCGAGGCGGCTGCGCGGCCGGCGGATTGGGTGATGAGCGCGATTGTTGGCGCGGCGGGGCTGGCCCCGGGATTGGTGGCGCTGGAGCAAGGTGCAACCTTGGCATTGGCCAACAAGGAATCGCTGGTGACGGCGGGGCAGCTGATTATGGGCACGGCAGCGAAACACAATGCGCGTATCCTGCCAGTGGACAGCGAACATTCCGCTATTTTCCAAGGTCTGATTGGAGAAGATATGGCGGCTGTGGAGCGGATCATCATCACCGCCAGCGGCGGTGCGTTTCGCGACTGGACACTGGAAGATATGGCGCGTGCGACGCCGGAGCAGGCCAGCAGCCATCCCAACTGGAATATGGGGCAGCGGATCACTGTGGACAGTGCTTCGATGTTCAACAAGGCGCTGGAGGTCATTGAAACCAAAGAATTTTTTGGATGTGCACATGAGCAGATAGAGGTGCTGGTGCATCCGGAATCGCTGGTGCATGCTTTGGTGGGGTTCAATGACGGCGCGCTGATGGCGCATGTTGGGCCGCCGGATATGCGCCATGCGATTGGTTTTGCACTGCATTGGCCGGAGCGAAAAACGCTGCCAGTGGACCGGCTGGATCTGGCCAAGATTGGCGCGCTGCATTTTCGCGAACCGGATTTGCAAAGGTATCCGGCGCTGCGCTTGGCACATGAGGTGATGGAACTGGGCGGACACGCAGGGGCGATTTTCAACGCCGCCAAAGAGCGGGCCTTGGATGGGTTTCTTGATCACCGCATTGGGTTTTTGCAGATGGCGGAGGTGGTCGAAGAGGTTTTGACACAGCTTTCTCCATCACATTGCCGCAAGAATGCCGAAATGACCCTTGATACGGTCATGGAAACCGACCATTTGGCCCGCATAACGGCCGACCAGGTCATGAATAAATTGGCATAGTGCCCCTGAAAGAGGACAACCCCTTTGGATATTTCATCGCTGATTTCCGGTATTGGTGGCGGCGGGCTGACCGTGTTGTGGTTTGTGGTGGCCCTGTCGATCATCGTCGCGATCCATGAATATGGGCACTATATTGTGGGCCGTTGGAGCGGAATTGGCGCGGATGTGTTTAGCCTGGGCTTTGGTCCGGTGATTTACTCGCGCTATGACAAACGCGGCACCAAATGGCAGATCGCCGCGATCCCGCTTGGTGGCTACGTAAAGTTCAAGGGTGATGCCAATGCCGCAAGCGGCAAAGACGGCGAAGCCATGGAAGAGATGTCGGATGAAGAACGCCGTCACACCATGCATGGTGCGCCGTTGTGGGCGCGGGCGGCGACGGTTTTGGCCGGGCCTGTGTTCAACTTCATTCTGTCGATCATCATTTTCACGGGAGTGATGGTGTTTAACGGTCAGATTGGCAGTAAGTTGATCGTAGGGGAAATCTGGGATCTGCCAGAAGCGCCGTATGAATTGCAGCAAGGCGATGTTGTGACCGCTATTGCTGGGGTGGAGATTCCGTCGTTTGATGATCCAGTTGCCTTTGATGAATTTGCCAAAGCGATGCCAAAAGAGGCTGTGCTGAGCTATTCTGTGGAGCGCGGTGGTGAGGCCCTAGAGGTGTCCGGTCCGTATCTTTACCCGCCGATGGTGCAGTCTTTGGCGCCACGCTCAGCGGCCTATAACGCCGGACTAGAAGTCGGAGATGTATTCGCCGCGATTGATGGAAAACCCATTGTGGCGTTTTCTCAGCTCAAAGAAGCGGTTGAGGGCGGTGAGGGCAGCACCTTGGCACTGACGGTGCACCGTGCGGGTGTGATGGATCAGTTTGATCTGACTCCACGTCGTGTGGATGAGCCGCAAAATGACGGTGGCTTTGTCACGTATTGGCGGATTGGTATTGGGGGCGGCTTTGCGTTTGAACCGGCAACCGAGCAATTGCCGGTAGGCAAGGCCTTTATGGCAGGTGTGCGCCAAACCGGGCGGATCATGGAAGGTTCCGTAAGCGGGCTCTATCATATGATCACCGGCGCGATCAGCAGCTGCAACTTGTCTGGCCCGGTGGGGATTGCGCAGACTTCAAGCGCCATGGCGAGCCAAGGCGCGCAGAGCTTCATTTGGTTCATTGCGGTGCTGTCGACAGCGATTGGCCTGCTCAATCTGTTCCCAATTCCAATGCTGGATGGCGGGCATCTGGTGTTTTACGCCTATGAAGCTGTCACCGGTAAACCGCCAGCGGACGGTGTGCTGCGCATCCTGATGACGGCGGGCTTGATGCTGGTCTTGAGCATGATGGTGTTTGGCCTGACCAACGATTTGTTCTGCCCATAAACGGATTTGGGCGCGGTTTTTGGAGCGCGCCCAATTTTCGCCCAATTCTTACTGTATCGTTACTTTGTAGGTTAGAATTGGGTTTGGAACTATGCACACAATCGAAAACGGATACCGAGCAGTTGGCCTGTTGATTGATATCAACTGGGAACGTTTGTTGTTTCCTGCAGCGATCATCGCGGGATTGTGGATGGGCTCCTACATTGGCACCCTGATCTTGAACAGCGGTCTGCACTAAAACCATGTGAGTGGCTGATGGTTTGTGCACCATATTGTGTGGTGTTCACAGGCTAGCCCTCTAGGGATGCCGAAATGGCGCTGGCTGATTCTCTTTGAGCCGAGGCCAATGCTGTTTTGACATCAGCCCTCAGACCCGATAGTCACAATCCAACTGGGATGTACTGCGGAGTTTGGGAATGACCAAACAATCTAGGGCTTTGGCCATGGCCAAAGACGGGGGAGAGGTGCGGTGTCGGCGCCTCCTAACAACATTTTTCTTTGTTGTTTTTGCACTTTTGCTGGCGTTGCCGACGTTTGTCCAAGCGCAGACGTATAACTTCAGTTCGATCCGGGTTGAGGGCAACCAGCGTATCGAATCTGCGGCCGTAGCGAACTACGCGGCTATCCCGCGCGGAACTGCGGTCTCTGCCGGACAGGTGAATGCAGCCTATCAAAGGGTGTTGGCGAGTGGCTTGTTTGAAACCGTGGAAATGGTGCCAAGTGGCGGCACGCTTGTGATCAAAGTCACAGAATATCCAACCATCAACCGCATCAGCTTTGAGGGCAACAAGCGTATCAAAGATGAAGCGTTGCAGCAGATGGTGGAATCAGAAACCCGTCGCGTGCTGAACCCGACTGTTGCGGAGCGCGATGCCGCGCGCATCACGCAGGCCTACTCTGAGGCAGGCCGTCTGGCTGCCCGAGTCAACACCCGTATCATTCGCCGTAGCGACAACCGCGCAGACCTCATTTTTGAGGTATTTGAAGGTGGTGTTGTGGAAATCGAGCGCATTGGGTTTGTTGGCAACCGCAACTTTAGCGACAATCGTTTGCGTCGCGTCCTGGGGACAAAACAAGCTGGCCTGCTACGAGTTTTCTTTAAGCAGGACACTTTTGTGAATGACCGCATTGAGTTTGACAAACAGGTACTGCGGGATTTTTACCTATCGCGCGGGTACGTTGATTTTCGCACTTTGGGCGTGAATGCCGAACTGGCTCGAGAGCGAGACGGCTATTTCTTGACGTTCAATGTCGAGGAAGGCCAACAGTTCAAGTTTGGCAACATCACCGCGTCAAGCGAAATTGATGGTGTTAATGCACAAGAATATTTGGATACGCTTCGACTGAAGCCAGGGGTGGTTTACTCTCCATCGCTGGTGGAAAACTCAATTTCACGGCTTGAACGGTATGGTCTGAAACAGGGGCAGGACTTTCTGCGCGTTGATCCGCGGATTTCGCGCAACGACCGTGATCTGACCCTTGATGTGGAGTTTGTGCTGTCCAAAGGTCCTAAGATCTTTGTTGAGCGGATTGACATTGAAGGCAACACAACAACCTTGGACAAAGTGATCCGCAACCAGTTCCGAATTGCTGAGGGTGACCCGTTTAACCCGCGTGAAATTCGCGAGAGTGCGGAACGCATTCGGGCGCTTGGGTTCTTCACCGTCGCAGATGTGAATGCGCGTGAAGGCAGCACGCCGAGCCATGTGGTTGTGGATGTGGATGTGGAAGAACAACCCACTGGGTCTTTGGCGCTTGGCGGTACATTCTCGACCAATGACGGTCTTGGTCTTGTTGTGCGCTTCAGTGAAAGCAATTTCTTGGGGCGCGGTCAAAGCCTTGGCGTGTCGTTTTCCACGTCGTCCGACATCAAAGACTATAGTCTTTCGTTTGCGGAGCCTGCGTTCCTTGGACGAAATTTGACCGCCGGATTTGGATTCTTTTACAAAGAGTTTGAGCCCAGTGAAGCGCGATTTACCAATACTGTTGGAGAGTTTTCCCCATACCTTGGGTTCGAGTTGGGCGAATATTCCAACATGCAGTTGCGCTACAAATTGGAGCGGTCTGACATTTCGGTAGACAGCGCCAACGCAGTTCCTGGGTCGATCATTGACAACGAATCCTCTCGGGGGGAGATCTACAAAAGCTCAGTTGGCTATACGTATCGGTATGACACCCGCAAGGGCGGCCTTGATCCGACCCGTGGATACCTCGTTGAGTTTGGGCAGGACTTTGGTGGACTTGGAGGGGATTATACCTTTGTGTCGACGACGGCGCGAGCCGTGGCGGAATCCAAAGTGTGGAATGAAGAGGTTACCTTGCGGGCCACATTGCAGGGTGGGGCCTTGTATTCACCTGATGGCGACAGCCGTATTGATGACCGCTACATCGTGTCCAATCGTAACATTCGCGGCTTTGAACCTTACGGGATTGGCCCGCGGGAGCGCTCCGCTGATGGCTCATTGGATGATGCTTTGGGAGGCAAATACTACGCTGCGGCGCGGTTTGAGGCAGAGTTCCCTTTGGGTCTGCCCGAGGAGCTCGGAATCACCGGTGGTCTGTTCTACGACGTTGGTTCGTTGTGGGGCTTGGACAACACCAGTGGTGTTGGGACCGTGTATTATGAAGACTTCTCGTTGCGCCATGTGATTGGTGCGTCGATCTTCTGGACAACACCTATTGGTCCGCTGCGGTTCAACTTCACCAAAGCGCTTCAGAAAGAAGAGTTCGACCGCGATCAGAGCTTTGATTTTACAATCAGTGCACAGTTCTGATCTGAGATGGCGCGGTTTGCTCTCAGTATAGCAGTGATTGCCGGGGCGCTTCTCAGCGCCCCGTTTGCCTTTGCACAAGACGCGGTGTTGCCGCAGTCTCAAGTATTGACCGTCGACAGTGACATGATGTTCAGTCAGTCGCTGTTTGGCGTTCGCGTTGCGCAGGAACTTGCGGCGGATGAATCACTCTTGCTGGCGGAAAACCGGCGTATTCAGGCGGAGTTGACTGCAGAAGAGAAAGCCCTCACCGAAAAGCGCAGCGAAATGAGTGCAGATGCGTTTCGGGCCGTGGCTGAGGCCTTTGACGCGCGGGTGGTTCAAATCCGCAACGAACAAGACCAGAAAGCAGCCAATCTTGAAGCGCGGCGGCAGCGGGAGCAGGAGGCCTTTATTCGGGTCGCCAGTCCAATTTTGACAACATTGATGCAAGACGCAGGCGCAAGTGTGATCTTGGAACGCCGCAATGTGCTACTTCCTGATCCCGCGGTAGACATTACCTTGTTTGCGATTGAACGTCTTAATCAGACGCTGGGTAATGGCCTGGTGCAACGTGACAGAGCTCCGGACGAGTAGCTTTTACGGGATTTGTCGTGTCGTCGTAAGTCATTGATTGTTGGCTGGTGCTTGCTCCTCGCGCCGGGGATTGTTAGGGCTAAGATCAAATTCTTAGGCCGCATGAGGAGCAAAATATGTCCGAAGATCTCAAGAGCGCCGATATTGAACTGATCCAACGGCTCATTCCGCATCGCTACCCTTTTCTGCTGGTCGACAAAGTTGTTGATATTGATGGGTATCAATCGGCCAAAGGCATTAAAAATGTCACTATGAATGAGCCACATTTCCAGGGCCATTTCCCCAAAAAGCCGATTATGCCGGGGGTGACCATTGTCGAAGCGATGGCGCAGACGTCGGCGATCATGGTTGGGGTTGCATTGGATTTGGCAGACAAAGACCTGCTGGTGTATTTCATGGGCATCGACAAATGTAAATTCCGCCGGATGGTGGTGCCGGGCGATGTGCTTGAGTTGAAGGTGGAAACCACGCGCGGCAAGCCGGGCGGCAAGGTTTGGAAGTTTGCAGGCACCGCGACGGTAGAAGGTGAACTCGCCTGTGAAGTTGAATTTACCGCAATGATGGACCTGCCGAAGGAGTAACGCTGATGGCTATTTCTGCAAAAGCAGAGGTGCATGCCTCAGCGGTGATCGAAGACGGTGCAGAGATCTCTGATGAGTGCGTCGTTGGTCCGTTTTGTGTGGTTGGTTCAAAAGTTGTTTTGCGCTCTGGGGTCGAGTTGAAGTCCCACGTTGTGGTGACCGGAGACACCGAAGTTGGCGCAGACACGGTGGTGTTCAGTTTTTCGGTGATCGGGGAAGTGCCTCAGGATCTGAAATTTGCTGGGGAAGATACACGCCTGGTCATCGGCGAACGTAACCGCATCCGTGAGCATGTGACCATGAACGCGGGCACCGAAGGTGGGGGTGGTGTCACCCGTGTGGGCGACGATGGGTTGTTCATGGCGGGCTGCCACATCGCGCATGATGCGCAGATCGGCAACAACGTGATTGTGGTGAACTCCGCTGCTGTGGCTGGGCATTGTATCATTGAGGATGACGTGATCATCGGTGGACTGTGTGGCATTCACCAATGGGTGCGCATTGGACGTGGGGCTATCATTGGCGCTGTCAGCATGGTGACCAATGACGTGATCCCCTACGGGCTTGTTCAAGGCCCTCGTGGTGAGCTGGATGGGTTGAACCTTGTGGGTTTGAAGCGTCGCGGTGTTGCCAGGTCCGACATCACCGCTTTGCGTGCGGCGTTTCAGATGCTGGCGCAGGGCGAGGGCGCCTTTCAGGCGCGCGCCAAGCGTTTGGGCGACGAGACCGACAGCAAATATGTGGAAGAGATTGTTGCTTTTATAATGGGTGACACGGACCGTTCTTTTTTGACGCCGAGGTAGAGCAATGAGCAGGCTGGCTATTCTTTGTGGGGGCGGCGCCTTGCCTGTCGCGCTGGCGACGGCGCATCCTGACGCGATGTGTGTTGTGTTTGAGGGCGTGGCCCACAACATGCCCGGTCACGTACATTCGCATCGCTTTGAGAAAATGGGCGGATTGTTTGAGGCTTTGAAAGCTGGCGGAGTAACGCGGCTTGTGATGGCTGGGGGGCTTGGCCGCCCGCCGCTGAATCCTGCTGAGTTTGATGCCGGGATGATGGCCATTGCACCGCGCCTGTTGCCGGCTTTGCAAGGCGGAGATGATGCGATCCTGCGGTTGATCATTGCGGTGTTTGAGGAACAGGGTTTTGAAGTTGTTGGTGCACATGAACTGCTGGACGGGCTGACTGCCGAAGACGGCTTGCTTGCGGGGCCGGAACCGTCGGAACAAGCTTTGCAGGACGCAAGCCGGGCAGCTGACATCCTGTTGGCGTTGTCGCCGCTTGATGTGGGGCAGGGCGCTGTTGTGGCCGCAGGGCTCACGCTTGGCATCGAGACGTTGCAGGGCACCGACGCAATGTTGCGGTTTGTGTCTGAGACACCTGAGCATTTACGTCGTGGCAAAGGTGTTTTTCTGAAAGCGCCCAAGCGTGGGCAGGACCTGCGGGTGGATATGCCTGCAATTGGGCCAGAGACCGTGCGAGCAGCTGCCAGAGCGGGCGTGGAAGGTATCGTGGTGTCAGCGGGGCAGGTTGTCATTTTGGATCGGCCCCAAACCTTGGCTGCTCTGGAAGAGACAGGGCAGTTTCTGTTGTCTCGGGTGATCTGATGAAAGTATTTCTGGTCGCAGGCGAATTGTCGGGCGACCGGCTTGGCGGGGCACTGATGGACGGGCTGCGCCAGCTGATTCCGAATGTGGAGTTTGCCGGTGTTGGCGGACCCATGATGGCCGAACAGGGGCTTGAGAGCCCGTTTCCAATGGATGAGTTGAGTGTGATGGGCATTGCAGAGGTGCTGCCTAAGTATCGTCATTTGGTGAAACGTATGCATCAAACTGCGGACGCGGCGTTGGAATGGCAGCCGGATGTGATGGTCACAATTGACAGTCCGGATTTCTGCCTGCGCGTGGCACGGGAAGTGAAAACGAAAAGCGACCTGCGTTGTGTGCACTATGTGGCACCGTCGGTTTGGGCCTGGCGTCCTAAGCGGGCACAGAAGATGGCGAAACATGTCGATCAGGTCTTGGCACTGCTGCCGTTTGAACCGTCGTACATGGAAGCGGCTGGGTTGAGGTGCGACTTTGTTGGGCATCCGGTGGTGACCGAGCCAGTTGCGACAGATGAAGAAGTGTCGGCATTTCGTGCGCGGCACAATATTGGCGCGGCACCTTTGTTGCTGGTTTTGCCGGGCTCTCGTCGGGGGGAAGTTGGGCGACTGACACCGACGTTTGGTGAAGTGGTTGCGCGGCTGGTACAACAGAAACCTGATCTGAAGGTGGTTGTGCCAGCTGCAGCGCCTGTTGCCTCGTTGGTCAAAGAGTTGGTCGCAGATTGGAAGGTTACTCCAATTGTGCTTGATCCCAATGTTGTGGCCTCTGATGAGGCGCAGGCCCAAAAACGTGCTGCTTTTAAGGCGGCCAACGTCGCTTTGGCCGCGTCGGGGACCGTCTCCTTGGAGTTGGCTGCAAACGACACACCGATGGTGATTGGCTATGATATGAACTGGCTCAGCTGGCAGATTATCAGTCGCCTGTTGCTGGTCGATACGGGCACGTTGGTGAATTTGGTTGCGGAGAGCCGAACGGTTCAGGAATTTATGGGCCCGGCGTTTAAGGCGGAAGATATTGCGCCTGCCATCCTGCGCGTGCTCGAAGATTCTGCGGCGCAAAAAGAGGCCATGTCGCTGACCATGGAGCGATTGGGGCGTGGCCAAGCGTTCCCAGGGGTGCGCGCGGCGCAAGCAGTGCTGGATGGGCTTAAGGCATGATGGACGAATTTGGTATTGCGCTGTCCTCGGTGACGGCGCATCTGGCCACCAACTTGGACAACCTGGCCATCATGGTAGGGCTGATCTTGACCGTTGGGCAATTGCGCACTGTGGGCGCCTATCTGATAGCGCAGGTGGTGATGCTGACTGCTGCGTATTACGTGTCTGCAGGCATTGAGGCGGAATTGCCGCATCAAGTGGGATACCTTGGTTTTGTGCCAATTGGCCTCGGGGTTTATGCCCTGTTGAGCCGGTTTTTCACGGCGCAGGAGACAGCCACGGACCCCATGACCAAGTCACATATATTGGCAATTGCGGCGCTGTTCTTAAGCGTGTCATTTGACAGCTTTGCCGTGTTCACGCCTTTGCTCGCCGATTCTGGGCCAAGCTACACAATGCCCATTTTGTTGGGCGCATCTGTTTCGGCATTGGTTCTGGCTGCTGGTGGCGCGGCGCTGGCATCAATGGCACCAGCGCGCGTAGCTCGTTTGGAGCGGTTAGAATGGCTGGCGCCCTACGTGATGATCGCCATTGGTCTTTATGTTGTGATCAACACCGGCACCGACATCACGTAACAAGGACGCGATTTAGTAGCCGCGCCAGACCCAGCCACCGCCGTAGATGCGCGAGCTGTCGTTGTCGTAAAACACGCAAGCCTGTCCAGGGGCGACGCCTTCTTCTGGTGTCAGCAATTCCACCTCTGCAGTGTCCGGTCCGGTTGGCCGTAAGATGGCCTCGCGTGGCGGGCGCGTGGACCGCACTTTTACGGAAAAATGCCATTCCTTACGGCTTTCAAAAGGCTCATCGCCAAGCCAGTTGATCTCGCGCACAGGCACAATACGGGTCGACAACATTTCTTTCGGGCCGACAATGACCTGCTTTTTCTCCACGTCGAGCTTCACCACATAGAGCGGCGTGCTCAGGCCACCAATGCCCAGCCCCCGGCGTTGGCCGATGGTGTAGTGGATAACCCCACCGTGGGTGCCCAGCACATTGCCTTCGTTGTCAACGATCTCACCGGGCTCCGCCGCACCAGGGCGCAGTTTTTCGATCACGCTGGCGTAGTCGCCGTTGGGCACAAAGCAGATGTCTTGGCTGTCCGGCTTGTCTGCAACTGCAAGGCCGTATTCGGCGGCCAAGGCGCGGGTGGCGTCTTTGTTGGGCAAGTGACCCAGTGGAAAGCGTAAGTAGTCAAGCTGTTCTGGCGTGGTGGAGAACAGGAAGTAGCTTTGATCACGATTGGCGTCAGCAGCGGAATGCAGCTCCGGGCCCAGTTTGCCGACTTTGCGCTGAATGTAGTGGCCCGTGGCCATACAGTCAGCTTCTAGGTCTTTGGCGGTTTCCAAGAGATCTTTGAATTTCACCCGTTCGTTGCAGCGAATGCAAGGCACAGGTGTGGCACCTCCCAGATAGCTGTCAGCAAATTCATCAATCACCGCGTCCTGAAAAATGTTCTCGTAATCCAATACGTAGTGGGGAAAATTTTTCTCCTCAGCCACGCGGCGCGCGTCGTGAATGTCGATGCCAGCGCAACAGGCACCTTTTTTGGCCAAGGCCGCGCCGTGGTCATAAAGCTGCAAAGTGACGCCGACCACGTCATAGCCTTCATCTGCCAATTGGGCGGCGACCACAGAACTGTCGACGCCGCCAGACATTGCGACAACCACGCGGGTCTCTGAAGGGTGCTTGGCAAAACCTAGCGAATTAAGGGGTGTGTCGCCATCAAGCGGCATGGTGAGTCTCTCCGGGTCAGAAGTCCAAGAGAATATAGGAAAATCTTAGACACTCTCAAGGGCTGCTTTAGGGCCTCGTTAAGTCTCATAGGCGAATATTTCCTCACTCAAGAGGACGAGCGAGATGTTTTTGAAAAAAGTTGAAGGCCCGCGGTGTGTGACACTGACCGATGGTCAGGTGATGACACGCGCGGATTTGCCCCCAACCAAAACCAAACGATGGGTGGCGTCCCGCAAGGCTGCGGTAGTGCGCGGTGTGGCGTATGGGCTGATTTCTAAGCGGGAAGCGCTTGAAATGTATAGCTTAAGTGAAGATGAGTTTAATGAGTGGGTGACGGCGGTCTCAACCCACGGGCAGGACGCACTTAAAGCGACTGCGGTTCAAAAGTATCGCTAAATCTAGCAATCTCTGTTAACCTTCCTAAATCGGTAATCAGTCGTTAACCTTTATTCGTTAAGGTTAACGACAGTAACCCTCCAAAGTAAGGAAGCCGACAAAATGAGAGTGCTGCTGGTCGAAGACGATCCTACAACATCAAAAAGCATCGAAATGATGCTGACTCACGCAAACCTGAATGTCTACGCCACTGATTTGGGCGAAGAAGGCATCGATTTGGCGAAGCTTTACGATTACGACCTTATTTTGCTGGACCTGGGCCTGCCGGATATGACTGGCCACGAAGTCCTGCGTCAGTTGCGCACCTCGCGCATCGACACCCCGATCCTGATCTTATCTGGTGCAGACGATACCGAAAGCAAGCTTAAGGGCTTTGGCTACGGTGCCGACGATTACCTAACCAAACCGTTCCATCGCGAAGAGCTGGTGGCGCGTATTCATGCGATTATCCGTCGATCCAAAGGCCATTCCCAGTCAATTATTAAGACCGGCCAGATTAACGTGAACCTAGACGCAAAGACCGTAGAGGTCGAAAACAAGCCTGTGCACCTGACCGGCAAAGAGTACCAGATGCTAGAGCTGCTGTCCCTGCGCAAGGGTACTACGCTGACCAAAGAGATGTTCCTGAATCACCTCTACGGTGGCATGGATGAGCCCGAACTGAAAATCATCGACGTCTTTATCTGTAAGCTGCGCAAGAAGCTGTCAGAGGCGACCGGTGGAGATAATTACATCGAGACCGTTTGGGGGCGTGGCTATGTGCTGCGCGATCCGGAGCCGGTTGCTGGTTCTGATGACCCAGTAGCGATGCGCGCCTAAGGCGCCTGCGACCTCTGGACGTTGACGGTTGTCAGCCCTATTGCTTGGGAGGGTAGAATAGGGAGGCGGCCGTGGCCAAAGAGATTGCTGTCACAGATATGACTGTAGATCAGGCGCGCGAGGCCCTCGCGCGCCTTTCTGCGTTGCTGGGTCAGGCGAATCGCGATTACCACGGCGCTGATGCGCCAAACATTTCGGATGCGGAATATGACCGGCACAAACGGCGCAATGCAGAGATTGAGGCGCGGTTTCCGGAGCTGAAGCGCGAGGATAGCCCGACCGAGCAGGTAGGGGCAGCACCAACCGAAGGCTTTGGCAAGATAGCGCACAAGGTGGCCATGCTGAGTCTTGGCAACGCGTTTGACGATCAGGATGTGGCGGATTTTGACGAGCGCATTCGCAAGTATCTGGGCATGGGGAGTGAGCCGCTCGCGTTTACCGCAGAGCCGAAGATTGACGGGCTAAGCCTCTCCATTCGCTATGAAAACGGCAAGATGGTATATGCGGCAACCCGGGGTGACGGCAGTACAGGCGAAGACGTCACAGCCAATGCGCGCACAATTGCCGACATTCCTCAGAGCATTGCCAATGCGCCAGAGGTGTTGGAAGTGCGCGGTGAGGTCTATATGAGCCACGCCGATTTTGAGGCACTGAACGCCCGGATTGCGGAAGAAAACGAAAGGCTTGAGGCGGTGGGCAAGAAACCCAAGACGGTGTTTGCCAACCCGCGCAACGCCGCCGCTGGCAGCCTGCGGCAGTTGGATGCACAGATCTCCCGCGAACGGCCGCTGAAGTTTTTTGCTTATGCCTGGGGAGATTTGTCAGAACCTTTGGCGGACACCCAGATGGGCGCGATTTCTCGGTTTCAGAGCTTTGGATTTGTCATCAACGACTTGACCAAGGTCTGCGACAGTCCGGAGGCGTTGATCTCTCACTACAAGTTAATTGAAGAACGGCGTGCGACGTTGGGCTACGACATCGACGGCGTGGTTTATAAGGTCAACGATCTGGCGTTGCAGGAACGACTTGGGTTCCGGTCCACCACACCGCGTTGGGCGATTGCACATAAGTTCCCGGCGGAGCTGGCCTGGACTCGGTTGGAGGCGATCGACATTCAGGTGGGCCGCACCGGCGCGCTGAGCCCGGTGGCACGCTTGGCACCGGTCACCGTGGGCGGTGTGGTGGTCAGCAATGCCACCTTGCACAATGAGGACTACATCGCAGGCCGCGACAGCAAGGGCGCGATTATTCGCGATGGCAAGGACATCCGTGAAGGCGACTGGGTGCAGGTCTATCGCGCTGGGGATGTGATCCCAAAGATTGCGGATGTGGACCTGTCCAAGCGTCCAGATGCTGCGCCGCCGTATGAATTTCCAGAGTTATGTCCTGAGTGCGGTTCGCCTGCGGTGCGCGAAGAGGGGGACGCTGTGCGCTACTGTACAGGAGGCATGATTTGTGCGGCGCAAGCGGTTGAAAGATTAAAACATTTTGTGGCGCGCAAAGCTTTGGATATCGAAGGTCTGGGCACGAAACAGATCGAGATGTTCTATGAAGATACTGATCTTCCAATCAAAACCCCTGCGGATATTTTTACGCTTGCATTACGGGATGGCACCAACCTGACCAAACTTGCGAACCGCAAAGGCTGGAAAGACAAAAGTGTGGCCAACCTTTTTGCGGCGATTGAGGACAAACGTGACATTGATTTTGCTCGGTTGTTGTTTGGTTTGGGCATTCGACATGTCGGAGAGACAGCTGCCAAAGACTTGGCTCTGCATTATCTGACGTGGAACGACATGAGTGAGGCGGCGGAGAAAGCGCGACCGGCAGCTTTGGCTTGGCGTTCGGCGGATTTGGCGGAGGACCGAGAGCGGGTGGCGGCGCAAACGGAAGGGCGACGCGCGAAGGTAAAAGAAAGCCGTGATGCAGCCATGGCGACGCATGAAGTGTCTGCCGAGGCGCAGGCGGCGTGGGATGATTTGACCGGGATCGACGGGATTGGCGCGGCTGTTGGCCTATCACTGAACGATGCATTTGCCAATGAGCGCGAGCGCAGTGAAATTGATCGGCTGGTGGGGATGCTGACTGTGGTGTCGCCGGATGCGCCAACGCAAGACAGCCCTGTGGCTGGCAAAACGGTGGTCTTCACGGGATCGCTGGAAAAAATGACCCGGGCAGAAGCCAAGGCGCGGGCAGAAGCGTTGGGGGCCAAAGTGTCCGGCTCTGTGAGTAAAAAAACGGATCTTTTGGTGGCGGGGCCTGGTGCCGGCAGCAAGGCCAAGAAGGCCGTCGATTTGGGTATCGAAACCATCGACGAAGATGGCTGGTTGACCTTGATCGAGGGACTATGAGCGGACGTCCCGAGCTACTGTTTCCGCTGTTTGCGGATGTGACTAAACTGGATGGTGTTGGGCCAAAAACGGCGCAGCATCTGGAGCAGATTGACGTCACAAAGCCGCGTGACCTTTTGTTTTTGCTGCCCTATTCAGGCATCGACCGCGGATTGAAGGTTTCCGTTAATGAGGCGGAGCTACCGGGGGTTGTTACGGTTCAGGTTCTTGTTGGAGAACACCGCGCGCCACGCAATCGTGGCGGGGCGTATCGGATCACGGTGCAGGACGCGTTGACCTCGTTCCAGATTGTTTTTTTCCATGCGCGTGGTGAGTATCTGAAGAAAATCATGCCACAAGGCGCGCGCCGCGTGGTGTCTGGCAAGGTTGAGATTTTTGACAATATCGCGCAGATGGTGCACCCGGAGTATATGGTGGCTCCAGATGAGGCGGAGGAGATCCCCGCGTTTGAGCCGGTTTACCCGCTGACTCACGGGGTGACGCAGAAAGCCATGGTGAAGGCAGTGCGCTCCGCCCTAGACCGCACGCCGGAACTGGCTGAGTGGATTGATCCGTCTCAGAAAGCTCAAGCGAAGTGGCCCAATTGGCGTGAGGCAATGGAGTTGGTGCATCGGCCTGAAGCTTTGGAACAGGTGTCGCCCAACCATCCAGCACGGGAGCGTTTGGCGTATGATGAGTTTCTGGCGCATCAATTGACGCTGGCACTGGCGCGGAGCCAATTACAGCGGGCCAAAGGCGTAATTTCTGAGCAGACAGGTGTTTTGCAAGCCAAGGTACGGACCGCTTTGCCATACACTCCGACCGGCGCACAGGAGCGGGCGGTCGAGGCGATTGCGCGCGATATGGCAGCGTCGCAGCGCATGAATCGCCTGCTGCAAGGTGATGTCGGGGCGGGAAAAACGCTGGTGGCGTTTATGGCGCTTTTGGTGGCGGTGGAGGCCGGTGGACAAGGCGTGATGATGGCGCCAACAGAGATCTTGGCGCGGCAACATATGGCGGGTCTACAGCCATTGGCTGAGAGCGCGGGGGTGGTTGTCGAGGTTTTGACCGGGCGCGACAAATGCAAAGAGCGCAGGGCCAAACTGGCCGCGCTGGCGCGGGGGGATATTCACATTTTGGTGGGCACCCATGCGGTGTTTCAAGAGGACGTGCAGTTTGGTGATCTGCGCCTGGCGATCATTGATGAGCAGCATCGATTTGGCGTGCGACAACGGCTGGAACTTGGTAAAAAGGGTGAGGGAGCCGACGTGTTGGTGATGACGGCGACACCGATCCCACGCAGTCTGGCGCTGGCACAGTATGGCGACATGGACGTGTCTATATTGGACGAGAAGCCGCCGGGGCGCCAGCCGATCACCACGGCGCTTGTATCAACCGAACGTTTAGACGAGGTGGTGGAACACCTTCGCAAGGCTGTTGCGGAAGGTAAGCAGGCCTATTGGGTCTGCCCGCTTGTCGAAGAAAGCGAAAATGTGGACTACACAGCGGCCAATGCGCGGTTCAAAACTCTGCGTGCGGCGCTTGGAGAAAACGTCTGTGGTTTGGTGCATGGCCAGCTGTCAACTGAGGAAAAAGACGCGGCAATGGCGGCGTTTCAAGCTGGCGAGACCCAGGTTCTGGTGGCGACAACTGTGATCGAAGTTGGTGTGGATGTACCCAACGCAACAATCATTGTGATTGAGCGGGCCGAAGCTTTTGGATTGGCGCAACTGCATCAGCTTCGTGGACGGGTTGGACGTGGGGCTCAGGCGTCTACCTGTTTGTTGATGTATCAAGCACCGCTTTCCGATGGTGGCGAGAAGCGGCTCAAAACATTACGCGAAAGTGAAGATGGTTTTGTGATTGCGGAGACAGATTTGGAAATGCGCGGAGCTGGAGATTTGATTGGCACAGCGCAATCCGGCTTGCCGCGCTTTCGGATTGCTGATGTGGAAACCCAAGCTGCGCTGATGGCGGTGGCGCAGTCAGATGCGCGCAAGTTGCTGCATGATGATCCGACATTGGAAAGCGACCGAGGCAAGGCGGCACGTGTTCTTTTGTGGCTCATGGAACAGGATCAAGCGATCCGTTTGATTTCAGTGGGTTAGACCCACCTGGAGATCGAAATTCCCTTAATGTTCCCAAATGTTCTCAAAAAGTTCTTTACTCGACTCGCTAACCGTGAGAACAAAAGGGCAACAAAAATGAAAGGAAGGAGAACCACCATGATGCAGCAAATCAAATCCGTTGTTCGTAATTCTGGAGACACGCTCTTGCAGGATGCTGCTGGTGGGTTGGCCTTGGTGATCATGCTGGTGCTTGCACTACATGTTCCCGGTTTTGTTTGAGTTTGAGTTCTTTGAAATAAGTGAGGAGTGCCTGTTCTAATTCTGCCTGCGAAGTTCGTGCCGGTCTGTCCGCGCATCTGTCCCCAATTGATGCGTCCCGACTGAAACTGCCTGTTCATAGTCCTCTTGGGGGTCTGCCTCCCTCTAAGTCGGACGGCCCGGGTCCCACGCGATACCGCTTGCGCTTGCCGCCGCCTTCCTTTGGGAAGTGCGGCGGTTTTTTTTATGGATTATGGAGGAAAAATTGTGCGGAAAAGCAAAAGCCGCGCCGGATGGCGCGGCTTGGATGGTTATCTGAAGATTGGCAATGCCTTTAGGCGCAATTGGCTTGTTCTGCGGCCTCAAAGGCCTCTGCGGTGGCATCCAGCGCCAACATGATCGAGGCGTGACGGTTTTTGTAGTCACGTGCGGGGCGCAAGACTTCCAAACCCTCAAATGGGGCAGGGGGCGTTGGGCCATCTTCTTTGAGCATGGCTTTCAGCGCAGCGCGGGCGGCCTCGATGTCTTCGCGTGTGCGCCCAACTACGTTTGCGCCCACAACCGAAGCAGCCGCTTGTCCCAGAGCACAAGCCTTTACATCCTGACCAAAATCACTGATCCGGCCATCGACGATTTTGAGGTCGACGGTCACGGTGCTTCCGCACAGCGGAGACCGTTTTTTGACGGTTGCGGCAGGGTTGTTGAGCCGGTCTGTATGCGGGATCGCCGCTGCCAATTGCAGGATCTGGCCAGAATAGAGCTTGATCAAGTCGGTTTCGCCGGACATCGCGGTTTCCTTTTTTACGTCTATCCTAGATAGAGAGGAAAATCGCGGATGCAAAGAGGGACGATGGTATGGAATTTGATCCAATGCTGCTGAAGTATAACGAGGCGGGCCTGATCCCTGCTATTGCACAGGACAGCGAGAGCGGTGAAGTGCTGATGATGGCGTGGATGAACGCCGAGTCGGTGGCCAAGACGCTTGCGACTCAAAAGGTCACCTATTGGAGCCGGTCACGCCAGTCGTTTTGGATCAAAGGCGAGACCTCCGGTCACGTGCAAGAATTGGTCGACTTTCGGTACGACTGCGATCAGGATTGCATTTTGGTGCTGGTGAAACAGACCGGGGCCGCCTGTCACACCAACCGGCGCACATGTTTTTATACGTCAGTACGCGATGGTGAGACCGTGGAATTGATGAAGCCTTTGGACACTTAAAGGCCGACCATTGCGCGGATGTCGGTTGGAGTTGCACCGTCTTCCCGGAATTTTGCAATAGCGCGGGCGTCGTCGCGTTTGGCAAGACGTTTGCCACGTTCATCACGGATCAGTTTGTGGTGATTGTAGCGCGGCGTGGGTAGGTTGAGCAGTTTTTGCAGCAACACATGGATGGCTGTGGCCTCAAACAGGTCGGCGCCTCGAATGATATCGGTTACGCCAGTGGCTGCGTCATCGAGGACCACAGACAGATGATAGGATGCGGCCATGTTGGGGCGGGCCAACACGACGTCGCCGATGGTTGAGACCATTGTTTCGACGTCTAACGCTTGTTTGCCGTGGTGGTCGGGGCCGTTTTCCTCAAAGGATGCTGGTATAGCGTGTTCACAGGCGACGCGCATGTTGAGGCGGATGCATTTTGCATCTGCGAATGCGTGCGCTGCGTTTCGGCATGTGCCGGGGTAGATGCGCCCGTCTGGACCAAATTGCGGTCCGCCTTCTTGCGGGGCATTGGCGGCGGCTTCGATGTCACGGCGTGTACAAGTGCAGACGTAGGTGAGGTCCATCTCCGACAGTTTGTGCAGTGCTTTGTCATAGTCTGAGAAGTGGTCGGACTGGCGGCGAACTGGAGTCTCCCATTTGAGACCTAGCCAAGCGAGATCATCGTAGATTTGTGTCTCCCAGTGATCGCGCGCGCGAGACTGATCGAGATCATCGATGCGCAGGAGAAACTTGCCGTCAGCGGTTTGCGCCATGTCATGCGCCAGCATCGCCGAATAAGCATGCCCCAAATGCAACGGGCCGGTTGGGGAGGGGGCGAAGCGGGTGGTAAAGGGCACAGTTTCAATCACTTATCGAGGGGTCTTCACAAAAAAGAGCGGGTCCGATTGGCCCGCTCCTTGAGAGATTATGTGATGTGGTGTCAGTCGTCCAGTCAGGCTTGTGCATCGACCCAGGCCTGCCAATCCGCTTTGGCGCGGTCGGTGTAGGCTTTGTAGCGATCTTTGCGGCCGCGACGCCCCCCTTTGAGACCTTCGACCGGTTGGAACAGGCCGAAATTCACATTCATTGGCTGGAAGGTTTTGGCATCCGCACCACCTGTGATGTGGTGGACCAGCGCCCCCATAGCGGTGTTCAGAGGTGCAGTATCTTGAGCTTTGCCAAGAATCTCAGCTGCGGCCAAACGGCCCGCGAGCAGGCCCATGGCGGCGCTTTCCACGTAACCTTCCACACCCGTGACCTGACCGGCAAAGCGGATGTTGGGGCGGGACTTCAGACGCATCTGGTCGTCCAACAATGTGGGCGAGTTGATGAATGTGTTGCGGTGGATGCCACCCAGACGCGCAAAGGAAGCGTTCTCCAGGCCGGGGATCATCTTGAGAACTTCAGCTTGTGCGCGGTATTTCATTTTGGTCTGGAAGCCGACGATGTTTAGAAGTGTGCCCAAAGCATTGTCGCGACGTAGTTGCACCACAGCGTAGGCTTTCTCATCTGGTTTGTGCGCGTTGGTCAGGCCAACGGGTTTCATAGGGCCAAAACGCAAGGTTTCGCGGCCACGCTCGGCCATCACTTCGATGGGCAGACAACCGTCAAAGTAGCCAGCAGTTTCGCCTTCGTGGAACTCGGTTTTGTCCGCCGCCAAAAGCGCGTCGATGAAAGCCTCATACTGGTCTTTGGTCATCGGGCAGTTGAGGTAAGCCTTCTGCTCTTCTTCGGTGTCCCCTTTGTCGTAGCGGGACTGTAACCAGGCTACATCCATGTCGATGCTCTCGGCATAAACAATAGGCGCAATGGCGTCGAAGAAGGCAAGGCGGTCCGCACCGGTTTCATCTTGGATGGCTGTGCCAAGCGCAGTGGAGGTCAAAGGACCGGTTGCGAAGATCCAGTGACCGTCAGCTGGCAACTCGGAGATTTCACCGTATTCCACGGAGACATTGGGGTGATCCATCAACGCAGCGGTCACGGATTCTGCAAAGGGATCTCGATCGACGGCCAAGGCACCGCCAGCCGGAAGGCGGTGTTTGTCAGCGGTGGCCATGATCAAGCCGTTGGCGGCGCGCATTTCCCAGTGCAGTAGGCCAACCGCGTTTTGTTCGTCGTCATCGGAGCGGAAAGAGTTGGAACAGACCATCTCAGCCAAATGCCCGGTGCGATGCGCAAAAGTTTCGACCTTGGGCCGCATTTCGTGAATCACCACGTTTACGCCCATGTTAGCGGCCTGCCATGCGGCCTCGGACCCGGCCATGCCGCCGCCCACAATATGCAATGTCTCTGTCATGGGGCGGACATAGGCCAGCATCGGCCAATTTGAAAGAGCAAAGCGGGAAAAGAGGTGTTCGCCTCATAGGCCGTAGGTAAGCAATACAAGGGGACCAATGAGGCGATCCGTAGTTCGCGTCGGTACCCAAGTTGGGCCGCTTAGCGACCCAATGCTGGGGCTGTGCATGGTTCGGCTAGTCCCCACGTTGCATTTGTTTCGACACAGTTTTTGTTGGTGAAATACCTTTTGGGGAATGGAGACCAGTCACTGGTCCCACTTGGGCGTTTGTTTGTTAAGGAAAGCTTTGATGCCGGCCTCGGTTTGAGCAAAGAGCATATTTTCCACCATGACGTTTCCTGCGTGGTCGTAAGCCTGATCCAGTGGCATTTGTAGCTGTTCATAAAATGTCTGCTTGCCAAGCTTCACTGCGGAGGAGAGCTTTTGTGCAATAGTTTCGGCAAGTTTTGTAGTCTCAGACTGCAACTCGGCCTCGGGGACAACACGGTTTATCAGTCCGAGGTTTTGGGCGTGGTCGGCATCGATGAACTGTCCAGTGGTGAGCATTTCAAAGGCCTGTTTGCGCGGAATGTTGCGGGTCAGTGCCACCATGGGGGTGGAGCAGAATAGACCAATGTTCACGCCATTTACCCCAAATCGGGTGCCTTCAGCAGCCACAGCCATGTCGCAGCTTGCGACCAACTGGCAACCGGCGGCGGTGGCGATGCCGTGCACCTGTGCGATGACAGGCTGGGGCAGCTGTTGAATGGTCTGCATCATGGTGGCGCAACGGTCAAAGAGGTCTGCAAAATAAGCGCGCCCGCCGTCCTCTGCCTGTCGCCCGGCAGTCATTTGCTTGAGATCGTGGCCTGCGCAAAAGGCCTTGCCGTTGCCAGATAGGCAAATGGCGCGGATGGAGGCGTCGTCTTTGAGGATGTCAAATTCCATTTGCAGGGCGGACAGCATCTCGTCCGATAGAGCGTTCAAGCGTTCCGGCGCGTTCATCGTGAGATGCGCCACTGCATTTGTGTCGCGACGTTCCAAAAGTGTCATCTTGCTCTCCTCTCAAGTTGGCGCGAGGGTAGCGCGGGGAGAGACGGAGGAAAAGCATGCAGGCAGTGATGAGTGCAGAAGAAATGAGCGCTTGGCTCGAGCAGGTGTTCCCGCAGGTCAAGAACGATTTTGTGGTGGAGCACATCGATGGGGTGAACACTGTGATGCGGATGAAGGTGCAAGAGCGCCATCTGCGACCGGGGGGGACTGTGTCTGGACCGTCGATGTTTGCCTTGGCGGATGTGTCGGCTTACGTGGCGACCATGGCCGTCATTGGCAAAGAGGCGTTGACCGTAACCACCAATTGCTCGCTGGATTTTATGCGTAAACCGGAAGCGGGCAGGGATCTGATTGCCAAGGCGCAGCTATTGAAATTGGGCCGAACGCTGTCGGTGACCAATGTGTTGCTTTACTCAGACGGCTCCGAAGCTCCGGTGGCACGCGCCAATATGACCTACGCGATTCCGCCGCGCAAAATCTGACCAAACAAAAAAGGGTCGGGAAAATCCCGACCCAGTGGAAGAGGCATCTGACGTGGATCAGAACTGCCACATCCTTTTGCGCGCCTCGACGCGGGCGTCGCGCAACGTCAATCCAACATCGTTCAGCTGTGTGGTGCTCAGCTTTGCAAGCGCGCGCCGAGTGCGGGCACGCTTATCCCACTCAGTGACCACAGCCGCAAACGACAGAGCCGCACGAGCAGCAACCGGGAGTTGTGCATTTGCGTTGTGGTTTGTCAGGATTTGCAAGTTTGTTGTGGTCATTGTCATGGTCATCTCCAATATTGTATTGATACAATCCTCAAGTTTGTTACAAGGTTGATGTAGCAACGCTGTGATACAATTGCGAGGAAAACATTGTGATTGATACAATATGGCCACCGAAGTTTGAGGGTGGGCCCGATCCGAAGTACATTGTACTGATACAATCTCTTCGTGGTGCAGTGCGGAGCGGTCAATTGCCTGTGGGTGAGAAGCTTCCACCTGTACGGGAGCTGGCTTGGCAATTGGGAATCACGCCAGGCACGGTTGCGCGTGCGTATAAGCTGGCAGTGGAAGAGGGACTGCTGGAGACCACTGTTGGGCGTGGTACGTTTGTGGCTGATGGCCGCCCGGAGGCTGTATTGCCAGCCGAGCCATTGTTGTCGGTCATACAATCTGAAGATCTGGACATGCGGGCCGTGCGGGTGCCGGATGTCGGGCAGGACCAAGTGATCCGGAGCGTGATGGCAGCTGTGGCGGCGGAAAGTGGCCCGTCGTATTTGTCTTGCCCAAATTCGGCAACGGATCTGCCCGCGCGTCAGGCGGTGGTGAACTGGATTGGGGATGATCTCGCCGGGCGTTTCGGCGCGGATGATGTGGTTTTGACTATGGGTGCGCAAAATGCTGCCGTCACGGCGCTTCAGTGTTGTCTGCACGGCGCACATCCGGTCATTTTGACGGAAGCGGTGACATTTCCTGGCGTGCGTCATGCTGGTCGTTTGTTGCGAGCAGAGGTCGTCGGCGTCGAGATGGACGCACATGGGATGAAGCCGGAAAAGCTGGAAGAGGCTTTGCGACGGCATGGCGGGCAGGTGTTGGTAACGTCAGCGCAAGCGCATAGCCCCACGGCAATTCATGTGCCGTTGGATCGGCGGCAGGAGATTGCCTCTTTGGCACGGCGGTACAATTTGCAAATCATCGAGGATGATTGCCACGCGCTGGGGCCTGCGGACACACCGTCGTATCGTGCATTGTGCCCGGATCGGGCGTGGTACGTCGGGTCGTTGACCAAGTCGGTCTCTGCGGCCCTGCGTTTCGGATATTTGGTGGCGCCGGATGGCAGCGCACAGACTGCGCGTCACGTGGCGCAATCGATGTTCTATGGGCTTCCGCAGCCGATGTTGGATCTATGCGCGGAGCTCATCCAAAGCGGGCAAGCGCAGCAAATTCGTGATCGGATCGCGGGTTTCACACAGAAGCGCGTGCAAATGGCCGTCAATGTGTTGGGCAGCTGGGATATTCGCTGGCGCCCACATGTGCCTTTCATTTGGCTAAAGTTGCCGCAAGGTTGGAGAGGCTCCACATTTGTAAGGGCGTGTGACGCCGAAGGCATTCGCATAAAGTCTGCGGATGAGTATGTTCTTGCGGATGGGCAGGCGCCCAATGCAGTGAGGATCGCCCTTGCACCAGAAGTTTCTGACGCAGATCTTCTGGGCGCGCTAGAGACAATGTCAGATTTGTTGGCCAAACCACTCCAACATTCGGTGGTTTGATGGGGTAATATGGTACCTAATTTTTAAGCGATTGAAAATACACAATTATTTTGACTTTGAGCTGCTTGACGTTGCAAAGAGGTGCTTTATAACCCGCCCATCACATTCTGATGTGTCGGGCATCCGATATATCTGTCAACCAATCATGGAAGACCTAACATGAAAACCTTCTCTGCTACTCCGGCAGACATCGAGAAGAAATGGATCATCATCGACGCCGAAGGCGTGGTGCTGGGCCGTCTCGCGTCGATCGTCGCCATGCGCCTGCGCGGCAAGCACAAGGCCACCTTTACTCCGAACATGGATACCGGTGACAATGTCATCGTGATCAATGCGGATAAGATCCAATTGACCGGCAAAAAACGCGCGGACAAAACCTACTACTGGCACACTGGCCACCCGGGCGGTATCAAATCTCGCACCGCAGGTCAGATCCTAGAAGGTGCGCACCCAGAGCGCGTCGTGACCAAAGCGGTTCAGCGCATGTTGCCTGGCAACCGCCTGTCGCGTCAGATCATGACCAACCTGCGTGTCTACGCCGGTGCGGAACATCCGCATGAGGCGCAAGCCCCAGAAGTGCTGGACGTTAAGTCCATGAACAGCAAAAACACCCGGAGCTAATCAATGGCTGATCAAATCAACTCGCTTGAAGAGCTGAACGCCGTTGCCGGTGAAGAAGCTGTCGTTGTCGAAGCCGTACTGCGTGAGCCTGTGCGTGACGAATTGGGCCGCGCCTATGCGACCGGTAAACGTAAAGACGCTGTTGCCCGCGTTTGGATCAAGCCGGGTTCCGGCAAGGTCATCGTGAACGGCAAAGACCAGGACAAGTATTTTGCGCGTCCGGTTCTGCAGCTGATCCTGCGTCAGCCAATGCAGGTTGCTGGCGTTGAAGGTGAATTCGACGTTTACGCCACCGTCAAAGGCGGCGGTCTGACCGGTCAAGCTGGTGCGGTTAAGCACGGTATTTCTAAAGCTCTGCAGCTTTATGAACCCTCCCTGCGCGCACCACTGAAAGCCGCAGGCTTCCTGACACGCGACAGCCGTGTCGTGGAACGTAAGAAATACGGTAAGCGCAAAGCGCGTCGTTCGTTCCAGTTCTCCAAGCGTTAATCGCTGGATTACTTTGGTTTTGGAAAGGCCGCTCCTCAGGAGCGGCCTTTTTGCATTTGGAGTTGGTGGAGTTTTTCGATTTTGACGATATTTCCGCCTGCTCAATGCAAAGGGTTTCCTATAAACGGTCAGTAGCCAAGCCGCTGATCTGAAAGGAAAGACTGTGAACAATGCAATGTGGACATACCCTTGGGATGTCGCCGATATTGGACAGGAAGCCGTTTCAAAAGAGCTACAAGATCTCGGATTTGATACAATCAGTTTGGCTACGGTTTACCACGCGGGACGGTTCTTGCAGGTACGCAGTCCTAAGCGGCGGGCGTATTTCCCAGAAGACGGCACGCTCTATTTTCGCCCTGATCCCGCAATCTGGAAAGGGCAGGCTGTGCAGCCGCTGGTTTCATCTCTGGCGCAAGAACAGGATGTGTTGCGTGGCATGATTGACGCCCGAGACAAAGGGGGATTGGACGTGTCCTGTTGGACGGTGTGCCTGCACAACTCGGCCCTTGGGTTTGCCAATCCCGACCTTGTGACGCGGAATGCTTTTGGGGATGCCAACTCCTACAATCTCTGCCCAGCAAATCCAAAGGCACAGGCCTATGTGGGAAATTTGGTCAGCGATATTTCGCAGAACTACCAACCAAACCGGATTGAGTTGGAGAGCCCCAATTTTCTCGGATTTGCGCATGATTACCACCATGAGAAAGACATGGTTGGATTGCCGCTCGAAGGTGATTTCCTGATGGCATTGTGTTTCTGTGAGCATTGCCGGGCAGCAGGGCAAACTGCTGGGTTGGATATCGCTGCGTTGCAAACTCGCGTGAGAGCCATGATTGATCAGATGTGTGCCGCAGATACGCCGCAACGACTGTGCCCGGATTTCCCCGACAAAGGACTGGACGCATTTGATTTTGACGCGGAGTTGCGCAGCTATCTTGAGCTGCGGTTTATCCATGTAAACGCAGTGCTAGGACAAGCAAAATCCACCTGTGCAACTTCTACGGAGTTGATGTTAATTGATGGGCAAGCAGGTTGGCTTGGTGGAGTGGATCACGTAGCCGCGGCAGAGATTGGACTGAAGATTATGCTCTGCGCCTATGACATGGGGGCGAATGCGGCGCAGGAATTGGCGGCATACGCGATGTCTTTGCCAAAGGACGCGGGTGGACAGGTTGGTTTGCGTTTGGGGTATCCGGAATTTTCCGGTCAAGAGGCGTTTGGCGAGCGTGTAAGCTTGTTGCGTCAAAAGGGTATGACAGGGCTCAACCTCTACAATTTTGGTTTGGTGCCAAAGGCACGGCTCGATTGGGTGCGCGGGGCACTGTAAGCTAGGATTATCTGCAGGCTTTGATCCAGTAAAAACTACGGAAGGGTGTTTGGAAGAGAACAGCCTCCCGTTAACGAGCCCCTGACTCAATTAACGATTGATTAACCAATATCCGTAAAACTCTTTACGTGATTAATTTGTATTTTTGTTTTGGAGGGTCGCATGGCATTGCCATCTGCCCGAAGTGTACGTCTTTGGGCTGTGTTGGCTTTTTTGCCCACCGCTGTTTGGGCAGGGTTTGCTTTGACGCATACGGAAACTCAAACATCAATTGCTCACGGACCTCTGATTGAAGCGCACGCAGGTGTTGCGTGCGCAGAGTGCCACGTCAAGACGGCTGGTACGGTGCGTCAGCAAATTCAAGCGCAGATTCGATACTTGGTTGGGGTGAGAGAGACACCAGTGGATTTTGGCTATGCTGAGGTGCAGTCAGCGCAATGTTTGGCTTGCCATTCGCGTCCAAATGAGCGCCACCCAATTTATCGGTTCCGAGAACCGCGCTTTGTTAAAGCCGTAACAGATGTGGATGCACGTAGTTGTTTGGGGTGTCATTCGGAGCACATCCCTCAGATTGTGACGGAGATGCCAACGCTGTGTCAGGCCTGTCACGGTGACCTGACGTTGAAGAATGACCCCGTTGATGTCTCGCATGAAGACCTCATTGCGCAGAGAAACTGGGAAAGTTGTTTGGGGTGCCATGACTTCCATGGCAACCATCCTTTCCAAACACCAACCACACTAACGGACAGGGTGGCCGAAGTTGCGATCTGGGCGTATTTCCAAGGAGGGGAAGATCCCTTTGGCGGCCCCAAATTTTATAAGGGCAAAGCGCCATGACACTGACGCGTATCATGTTTGTTGGTGGCTTTGCCTGTCTAGCAATATATCTACTAGTGTCCGCCCCTGAGCCTTTGCCGGATGGGGACATGCGCGCCGCTGGATGTCGCCACCCCGTGAACGCGATGTTTGATGGGGTGAATGCCATCAACCAGGTTGCGCGGGGGATTTACACCAAGAGGATTGTTGGTGGAGGCCTGGCTGCGGGGCTGAAATTCGGGGAAGATTGGCAAGAGCCAGGTGTGGAGCAAGGGCCATTGCCGGCGCTGTTTCTCCGGGCGACAGCGGCGCATTTGGAAACATTACCGCCACGGTTGGGATTGTTCCTTGGCTCAGATGCGCCAATCAACAAATCCAATTTGATTGGTGAAGCACAAAAGGCCGTATTTTCGGAGGTAAAATCCACCCGTGTGGCGGCGTATTCCGAAGATACACAGATTGGTTTTGTCGCGATGTATCCGGATGTTGCGGGTGTTGCGCCCTGTGTGACTTGTCATAATGACCACGTCGATAGTCCCAAAAAGGACTGGAAACTCAATGATGTGATGGGAGCAACCACCTGGACGTACCCGGAGGCCGAGGTCTCAGCGGATCAGTTTTTTGCAGTGGTGGATGCGGTGTACACTTCGGTTGCGCATACCTATGGTGCATACCTCGATAAAACCGCTGATTTTGCACAACCCGTGGCAATTGGCGATGCGTGGCCCAGCACAACCCAACGTGTGCTCCCCACCACAGAAGCATTTTTGGAAGAAGTCAGACAGCAGGCGGCACCCGCCTTGGTGCAGGCAATGATGCATGATCGCCAACCACCTTCTAGCCAAATGGCTGTGCAAGCCTCTCGAGGAGATGTGTCATGCGGGTTCTGAAGGCAACGCTGCAACGCTCCCCTTATGTTTTGCCCATTGTCCTGTGTGTCTTACTTGGGGCGACCTTTTTGGCCCTCGAAATACGGCCAGTGGCAAGGCAGCTTACCGGGTTTGCGCAGCAGGTGATCACGGGCCTTATACTACTGGTTTTTCTTGGCTACCAATGGGTGCTATTTTTCATGCGCGTCACAAAACAAACAGGAAATGCGCGGAAAGCCCTTGTGCGACATCGATGGGTCGGCGTGGCGGTCACGTTTGTGTTTGCCGTTCATGCCGTACGCTTTGGTCATATTTGGATGAGCACGTTGAGTGCTGTGGTGTTTTTGATTGCGGTGACTGGGGTGCTTAACCGTGAAGTGCTGCGGTATCGCAGCAATGCAATTTATCTGTGTTGGCTGGTTTTACACATCGGCTCTTCCGCAGCCTTGGTGCCTTTGGTGGCAGTGCACATCTGGGTGGCACTCGCCTACCAATAGGCGTGATGTTATTGCGCAATCGCCGCGTAGGCGGACCAGACATTTTCCAACAATGCGGGATCCGCACCTTTGGCTTCTGCGGCCTGCAGCAGGTTTTTGGCAGCCTCCATATCACGTGGCATGTGAATACCGGTGACTAGCTCACCTGCCAACATGGCGCCGGCATCGCCAAACCCGCCTTCAAGTGCCAAAACCAAGAGGCCTGCGCCAGAGTCGGTGTTTTGCGGAAGGCCCAGGCCCCGGATCATGCGCACTCCGCCGTAGGCCAGCGCCACGGGGTAGCCTTCTTGGGCTGCGCGCAGGTAGAAATAGGATATCTGTTCATCATCGCCGGTGTAATAGGCGCAGTTTTGGGAAGCGACCAGCCAAGCCAAAGCGGATAACGCCGCTGGGTTGCCTTGTTTTTCAGGGTCTGCAGCAGCGATCAAGCGGCCAAAAGCGTCTGCGTCACCTGCACAAGCGAGGTCGCTTTCAGCAGTGTATTTGGCGCGGTCCTCTTCAAACTCGGCTATAGGGCGCACGTCTTGGGCGGTTGCGATGGATGCGCAAGCCATCAATATGGCAGGAAGAATTACGTGTTTCACTTCGGGTCCTCGTTCATTGGTCCGGCGCAATCAACCCAAGCCCGCGTAGGTAGACACCGATGCCGCTTTCCAGCAGGTCTTCGGGGGCAAACGGGCTTTGGGTTCCGGGGGAGTTTCGCGCGTATAGTTCGACCACGCCGTGGCTCATCGCCCAGATATGGGCGGAAAACATGCTGGCGGGGGGGCGTTTTTCCGGCGGAATGTGTTTGGAGAGCTCAGCGGCGGCGTGTTCCATAACGCCGCGCGCACGGGTGGCCACGGCGGCGAGTTCTGGCGTACGGTTTACGGAGATGCCGCTTTCAAACATCGCAATGTAGTGTCCGGGGTATTTGCGGGCAAAGGCGAGGTAGGCGCGTCCTGTGGCTTCAAAGGAGGCCAAAGCGGAGGGCTGGCCCTTGTCAAAAGCAAACTGCATCAAATCAGCAAAGATTTCATAGCCTTGGCGGGCAGCTTCGGCGATCAGGTCCTCGCGGCCTTCAAAATGGCGATAGACTGCCGCAGGGGTCACACCTGCTGTTTTGGCCGCCTCCGATAGGGTAAAGCCGGTTGGGCCCTTGGCCTCGATCAGGCTGAGAGCGGCTTCAACCAAAGCCTGGCGCAGATTGCCGTGATGATAGCCGCGTTTAGGCATTCCAAATGTCCGGTCCACCACAGATTTTTGTGTCAATTTCTCCGATGGCGTTGACGCTCTTGCGGTCGTAGGGCAACGCATGCAGCACCGTTCGAATGGCATTCAGGCGCGCTCGGCGTTTGTCGTCTGAGCGGACAATTGTCCATGGTGCCGCGTCGGTGTGGGTCCGGCGCAGCGTCTCGCCAATTGCGTCAGTGTACGCGTCCCACCGCTTGAGGCCTTCAACGTCAATCCAGCTTAGCTTCCATTGTTTAAGAGGGTCGGTTTCCCGGCTCAGGAAGCGACGCAGCTGTTCCGCGCGGCCGACGTTGAGCCAGAACTTAAACAAGTAAATTCCGTCGTTTACGAGTGTTTCTTCGAGGTTGGGCGCCTGGTGGAAGAAACGTTCACGCTCGTAATGCTCGCAGAATCTAAAGACCTTTTCGACCACGCCACGATTGTACCAACTGCGGTCGAAGAGCACCAATTCGCCGCCAGATGGCAGGTGGTCGAAGTAGCGTTGGAAATACCACTGGCTGCGCTCGGCGTCGGTGGGTTTGGAGAGCGCCACAATGCGGGCGCCGCGCGGGTTCAGATTCTCGCGGAACCGCTTGATGGTGCCGCCTTTGCCAGCGGCATCGCGGCCTTCAAATACGCACGCGATGCGGGCGCCGCTTTCCTTGGCCCAGTGCTGCATTTTAACCAGTTCGATCTGCAAGGCTTCAAGTTCGGCCTCGTAGGTTTTGCGGCCCAAGCGGTCCTTGTGCGGGTAACTGTTGGAGAGGATGTCATTCTTGCCAGCGTCTAGGATAGCCGCGCGCACCTTGGCAGGGGCCTCGTTTTCAAAGTAGGCGCTGATCGCACCGTCAAAGGGCAAGTCCATGAAAGCTCTCCGTTTTCCCCAATATGGGGCGTCCTGCACGTCAGTGCAATCAGGATGGCGGCGCGCCGACGTTAGGCGCGCAGGTCGGTGATTTCATGGCCAATGCGGGACATGTCAAACGGCGTGGTTTGGTAGATCTCGGACACCCAATTGCCGTAGAGCAAATGTGCGTGGCTGCGCCAGCGGTTCTGCGGTGGGTTGGAGGGGTTGTCGGCCGGGTAATAATTGGACGGCACATTGATGGTCGTACCCTCAGAAACGTCGCGATCGTATTCTTGTTTCAACGTGTCACTATCGTATTCGAAGTGATTGAAAATAAACAGATCTCTTGTCTTTGGCGCTTCGATCAAGCATGGGCCGACGTCTTCGGAATGCAACAGCGTGCGAAGCTCTGGACGGGCATCAACCTCGTCTTGCCGGATTTCGGTCCAACGGCTCACCGGGATCACACAGTCGTCTGAAAATCCGCGCAAATACGGGGAGGAATGGGCCAGGTTTTGATGGCGGAAGCAGCCAAAAGCCTTGTGGTCGATGATGTGTTTCTGCACGCCGTGGAAATAGTTGATCATTGCCATACCTCCCCAACACACACCAAAGGTGGAGTGCACATGGGAGCGAGTCCAGTCAAAGACTTCGCAGAGCTCGTCCCAATAGGTGACCTCCTCAAATGGCAGGTGTTCAATAGGCGCGCCGGTGATGATGAGGCCGTCAAATTTCTCACCAGAGGCTTTAACCTCTTGGAATGGCCGATAAAATTCCGCCATGTGCTCGGCGGCAGTGTTGCGGGTTTTGTGCTCTGACATACGGATGAGCGACAACTCCAACTGCAAGGGGGTCGCACCGATCAGACGGGCAAATTGGTTCTCAGTCTGAATTTTCTTCGGCATCAGGTTAAGAAGTCCAATCCGCATCGGGCGGATGTCCTGACGCGATGCTTGATCCGCGGCCATGACCATGACGCCTTCGTGCTTGAGCACGTCAAAGGCGGGTAGGTCGGCGGGGATCTTGATGGGCATGTCAGTCTCTTTATCTGTCAGGTGTTTGATTAGGCGTGAGGGCCATAGTTAGGCGGGGAGGGACGGATGCTCAAGGGCTGCGGCAATCACGTCGACGAAATCGTTAGCCGTGGTGACCTGTGAGACGGCTTCGGCGGTCACAGTGACACCCCAGCGGGCCATGGCCTCATAGCGCGGTTGCCGATGGGCCAGCGCACGGGCGTAGGTCCAGCGCACAAAGGCGTCCGGGTCAACGGCGGTCTCGTCCTGGCCGCTTTCCTCCAGAAAGGCGTGCCAGCACTCTAGTAGGAATTCCGGTTGGTAATACATCGGTTTAGGGGATTTGTCGAAACGGCGTACTAACTCTTCGGTATGCGCATCAGAACCCTTGATCCAGACCATCAGGGTGTTCTGAGAAAGGGACGTCAGGATCGGATCTTTGGGGTCTCCCGCATCGACAACCTCGCAGATGGAGCCGCCGGTATCGCAGACAAAATGGTCATAGCCGTAGAGATCATGGGCGCGGGATATGAAAGGGGTCGTGTCCATCAACGACGCCATTTCAGCGGTGCGATGCTGTCGTTGGCGCTGCATGTATTCGGCAAAGGGCAGGCCGCCTTTTTCGGGGTTGCCTGGCTTGCCTAGGTAGGTGGAGAGGGGGGCGAGGTTGTTGAAGGTAATGTTGGAACCGATATAGATGCTGTCGGTCATCAACAACTCGCGCAGAAACGGGACTTTCATCGCCTCGCGTTTGGCGTTGTCGGTGATGTGCTCGCCCATGTAACGGGTGCCAATGCGGTAGTCGACAGAGTAATGAAACCAATCCCCATTGTCACGCAAGGTATTGGAAATGTGCGTTTTTCCCAATCCAGACATGCCAAAGAGCAGTACTTTTTTCTGCTCTGCGTTGCGCCAATCTTGCGCAGATTTGTAGATCATGGCCCCATGCCCTTTTGTCGGTGTTGCGCATTTTGGTACTGCGCGGCGCAGAGCGGGTCAAACGCAATCGGGAGAGGCTGTGTTAACCCACCAAATCCGTGTCGGTATTACGTCTGTTTCACAACTGTTTTGCGGAGGTGGGGAGTTTTGCGCCGGGTCAAGATTTAACCAATCGGTCGTTGCGTGCGGCCAGGTCAGCGGCGTGTGGCTATCCTTTGCAGCCCGTCTTTGAGAGTTTGATGCCAGCGATGCTGTGATCCGCAAGCCAGTCTTTTTTGTCCCAGTCGCGGATAATGTCGCGGGTTTGGGCTGGCATGAGACCATATCTGGGCAAGATTTCCACTGCTTCGACTGCGGTCATTCGACAGCCATTGTCGCGGATTAGTTGCAGCAGTGTGTCAGAGGCATCTTCACTGGCCATGGCAGGGAAGGCGGAGAAGAATAAAGTGGTGACAGCGGCAATTCGCGTGGAAATGGTCATTTTGGACACCCTCAATATTCTAAACAATTGAGGGGGAGTTTCGGTTTGAATTGACTGTTTGGTCAAGCAAAGCTTACGGGGAGAATTTGCCGAAGCATGTCAAAAATGAGGTGGGCTTACGCACGAGATTTTCCGCTCGGAACAGGGTGACTTTCATTCACTTTGAATATTGTTGGCTGGAAGAAGTGGGGACGTGCGCAAACACAAAAAAGGCGCGCCCGAAAGCGCGCCTTTTGAATTGCGTTGGGCAGGGTTAGACCAACCGGCTGTTGTCTTTTGCCGCGCGTACAAAATCGCGGAACAGCGGGTGTGGGTCAAACGGCTTGGATTTTAGTTCCGGGTGGAACTGCACGCCAATGAACCACGGGTGATCTTCCCATTCCACAATTTCCGGCAGGCGGCCATCTGGGCTCATGCCCGAGAAACGCAGACCACAGGCTTCGAGCTGCTCACGGTATTTGATGTCGACTTCATAGCGGTGGCGGTGGCGCTCTTCGATGGCATTTGCGCCGTAAGCTGTCGCCACTTTGGAGCCTTCGGTCAGGGTCGCATCATAGGCGCCAAGACGCATGGTGCCGCCTTTGGCGTCTGTGGATTTGCGTGTGACCTTTGCGTTGCCCTGCACCCATTCTTTGAGGTGGTACACAACTGGCTCAAAGCGGGTTTCACCAGCTTCGTGGTCAAATTCTTCGGAGCCTGCGTCCGTGATGCCAGCTTTGTTGCGGGCGGCTTCAATCACGGCCATTTGCATGCCAAGGCAGATGCCGAGGTAGGGCACTTTGTGCTCGCGTGCAAATTGGGCGGCTTTGATTTTACCTTCAGTGCCGCGCTCGCCAAAGCCACCTGGAACGAGAATGGCGTCATAGCCTTCCAGGAATGGGGCCGCATCGTCTTTGTCAAAGAGTTCCGCATCAACCCAGCTGACGTTGACTTTGACCCGGTTGGCCATGCCGCCGTGGGTGAGCGCCTCTTTGATGGACTTATAGGCGTCCTCAAGCTGAGTGTATTTGCCCACGATGGCGACGTTGATTTTGCCATCGGTGTTGTGGATGCGGTCGTTCACATCTTCCCAGACACGTAGGTCAGGGCGTGGGGCAGGAGCGATGCCAAAGGCGTCGAGCACAGCCTGGTCGAGACCTTCGCGGTGATAGGCCAGAGGTGCTTCATAGATCGATTTCAGGTCGTAGGCGGCCACCACGTGCTCTTTGCGTACATTACAGAACAGGGCGATTTTCTGACGCTCTTTCTCTGGAATCGGCTGCTCAGAACGACAGACCAGAATGTCAGGTGCGATACCGATGGATTGCAGCTCTTTCACGGAGTGTTGCGTTGGCTTGGTTTTCAGCTCACCGGAAGCGGCCAGATATGGCAGCAGGGTGAGGTGCATGAAGATCACATCACCCCGGGGCTTATCGTGGGAAAACTGACGGATGGCCTCAAAGAAGGGCAGGCCTTCGATATCGCCCACGGTGCCGCCAATTTCGCACAGCATGAAATCAACTTCGTCGTCGCCGACATGCAGGAAATCTTTGATCTCATTGGTGACGTGTGGAACGACTTGAATGGTTTTGCCGAGGTAGTCGCCACGGCGCTCTTTTTCCAGAACGGTGGAGTAGATCCGCCCTGAAGACACAGAGTCTGTCATGCGAGCAGGCACACCGGTGAATCGCTCATAGTGGCCAAGATCGAGGTCGGTTTCGGCGCCATCGTCGGTCACGAACACTTCGCCGTGTTCAAACGGGGACATGGTGCCCGGATCCACGTTCAGATAGGGGTCCAATTTGCGCAGGCGCACGGTATAGCCCCGCGCTTGCAGAAGCGCACCCAAGGCGGCAGACGCAAGGCCTTTGCCCAACGATGAAACAACCCCACCTGTAACGAAAATATAGCGTGCCATGTGCGTGGCATCCCCCGTGATTGTCGACCCATTGGTCGGACGTGTTTTCGATGTAGCAGCGCCCAAGTCAATGCAGATTTCCCTGCAAATTTGACCCAGCATCACGGGACTTAAGTCATATAGGATTCGCAGACAAAAGGCAACCGGACCGCAAGATGCTGTTGCGGTTGGCTTTCAGGCCTCAAACTGTGGTGGATGCCCAAGCGGGCAAAAAATCAGGCGGTCCCGAGGGACCGCCGAAATTTGTAAAGATGCGCGGTGTTAGTCAGCGCGCGGCACCAACGGTGCGTCGTCACCTTCAGATGGCGGCAGCAGAGAGTCGCCTGCGCCCGGCAGGGCTGGTGTGGTTTCTTCCGCAACCGGTGCGGAGGTGCCCAGACGGTCAAACACCGAGCTGGAGGCAGAATTCTTTGCGGCGATCACGGTCAAGGCGATCGAGGTCACGATAAACGCGCCGGCCAAGATCCAAGTGACGCGGGTCAGCGCAGTGGCTGCTGCACGGCCGGACACGGCACCGCCGCCACCGCCCATTCCAAGGCCACCGCCTTCGGAGCGCTGCACCAATACGACGCCAATCAGCGCCAAAGCCAGAAGAAGGTGGATGATGAGGACAACGTTTTCCATTGGGACCTGTAAAGCGAGCGTTCAGATTGTTAGCGCGGTATGTAGGCAAGTTTGCGGCGGGGGGCAAGGTGGATTTGTGAAGTTGATCGCTCTGTGGGGCAGAAGTGGTTTTGAGGATGGACGCAGGCGGGGGGTTCTGGCAGGATTTTGTATATGCCACATGATCATGACCACCCGCATTCCCACTTGCCTTCGGACCCCGCATTGCGGGTCAAGGCGCTTGAAACCTTGTTGACTGACAAAGGCTTGGTTGATCCGACCGCCTTGGACGAGATCATCGATCTATATCAGAATAAGATTGGTCCGCAAAATGGTGCCAGAGTGGTGGCTAAGATGTGGAGCGATCCGGCGTTTCATAAGATGATGCTGAATGACCCGATGTCAACCTTGCAGGACATGGGGCTTTATGGGCGTCAGGGCGAGCATATAGTGTTTGTTGAGAACTCCAATGACGTGCACAACATGGTCGTCTGTACCCTGTGCAGTTGCTACCCATGGCCGCTTTTGGGCATTCCGCCGGGGTGGTATAAGTCAGACGCCTACAGGGCGCGCTCGGTGCGGGAGCCACGTGCGGTTTTAGCCGAGTTTGGTGTGGCGTTGCCTGAGGGCAAGAAGGTGCGGGTGTGGGACAGCACAGCTGAGGTGCGCTATTTGGTGGTGCCGCAGCGACCCGCAGGGACGGAAGGCTTTTCCCAAGAGGCTCTGGCGGCATTGGTCACCCGCGATAGCATGATTGGCACCGCTTTGGCACAGGAGCCAAGGGCATGAGCCGTATTCACGATATGGGCGGACGTTTGGGCACTGGGCCGGTGGACCCGCAGGATGGCTACGCGTTTGGTGAGGCCAAAGATTGGCACAAGCGGGCATTGGCGCTCAATGTGGCCTGCGGCTTTTTGGGTCAGTGGAATATTGATGCATCACGTCATGCGCGGGAGTTGCTGGACCCGAAGGATTATATGTCTTTCAGCTACTATGAGAAATGGATGGGCGGACTGGCGGACCTGATGGTGGAGCACGGTGTTGTGACCGGTGAGGAACTGGCCAGCGGGCAGGCCGCAGGTGTGTCGCCGATTGCAGAGAAGGCGGCGAAGCCGGAGATGGTTGAAGCGGTGTTGATGAACGGAAGCCCCTATACGCGGGAGGCGGATGCTCCAAAGTTTACGGTTGGAACCAAGGTGAAAACCCGTCGGATTACGCGCAATGTTGCGGTGCCAGATGGACATACACGTTTGCCCGCCTACGCGGCGGGGGCTGTTGGCGAGGTTGTGCTGCAGCATGGTGCCCATGTGTTTCCCGACAGCAACGCGCATTTCAAAGGCGAGGCGGCAGAACCGTTGTATGCGGTACAGTTTTCTGCGCAGGAATTGTGGGGCGGCGAGGCTGATCCGCGAGATGAGGTCGTGCTGGACCTGTGGCAGAGTTATTTGGAGCCTGCGCAATGACCCGGTGTGGTGACAAGCCAGAACCAGCGTTTTCCGAGCCTTGGCATGCACAGGTGTTTGCGATCACTGTGGCCTTAAACGAGGCGGGGCATTTTGCCTGGAGCGATTGGGCAGAGCGGTTTGGGGCAACTTTGAAGACGCATGGTCTTTCAAAAGAGTTGGACGGCGGGGAGGACTACTTCAACGCGTGGCTGGAAACGCTGGAGGGGTTTCTGGCGGAGACAGGGCTGGCCGAGGCTGGCGCAATGCGGCAATTAAAAACGGCGTGGACAGAGGCTTATCTCTCCACGCCGCATGGGATGCCGGTCAGGTTGGCAGAAGTGGGCTAGCGTTTGGCACCGAAGGAGCCGATGTAATTGCCACCTTGGACGGGAAGCTCGAAAGTGCCGCCTACTTCGGCCGCGTCATTTCCATAAAAGTTACCGTCAACCGTGCCTGTTGCATAACTACTGTCTTCAGCAGTTACGTTTGCCGAAAAACTTGTGCCTTCAATGGTACCAGTTCCAGAGAAATCAAACGCACTACTGGTGCGTGTACCACGTGCACCAGAGAGATTGGTGCCTCTCGTATTGCTGCTGGAAATAGAAATATTCTCGAAGTCGCTGGTTGAGAGTTCGATGTCAGACTCTGTTGCATAATAGTGTCGTCCACTGATCCTTGCGAGACCAATTGATTTGCCTGTGTATCGCGCGGAACCACTGGTTGGCATATCGTTTGCGGATGTTTTTGTTCCATATACAGCAGCGGTAGATCTGCCAGAAGTTGCGCCATCAAAATCCATCCATGCGCCGTAGACCGTGTGGTCCAAGTTGGTTGCATCTGAATTTGAAAGAACGGCCAAAGACTGGTCGCTAGGGCTAACAAATATCGAGCGATACGTTTCGTTGATCACCTCATCGCCTGCATCAGTGTCGGCCTTAAAGCTAGAATTGTCAGCAGATCCGGACGCCGCGACCACATCTTTGTCCCGAAATTTGGCGGAAAGCGTGCTGTTTGATCGGCTCGTATCCCCTGACGTAAGGATATACCCACTGTCTGTTCGCCGCTCAAAGTTGGTGGTAACGGCATCACCAGTTGCGGTCACTTCTCCATCGTCAGGCAGTTCTGAAATGCTGGTAAATGGGACCGCAGAGGTAGACCCGCCCCCACATGCAGAAAGTGTCGAGAGAAGTAGCGCCGTTGGGGCGAAATTTTTGTGCAGAGACAGCATGGTGATTCCAAAATTAGTAAATTCCGGATGCAGCCTTAGCGTGTATTGTTTGCAAGTGCACGAGGCAGTTAATGAATGGTTAATTTTGACATTGGAGAGGCATGAGGTGGAGATTGAGACAAGTTTTGGCTCACGCCTCTACATCATCCACATCGACTTGACCGGTCAGCATGCGGCGCACGATGGACCAGCCGAGGCCAATGCCCAGCACAATGGAGAGCGCAAGGATGGCGAGCCAGATGTTCAGGGCGTTGTTGTCGAGGCTGAGCATGTTGTAGTCGTGCAAAACCCAGGCCACGGCGGCGAGCACGGCGAGCACCACGGACATGCCAAACGTCCCAATCGAGCGCAGGGTGGCACGAAGGTAGATCACATAGCCAATCAGCAACAGTAGGCCAAATAGCACAGTGAGAGGGAGTTCTTCGGTATAGTTTGCCCCTGCCCAGACGACAAAATTATGGTCGGTTGGATTGTAGGTCATCGCCAATAGCAGAAAGGCGATCAGCCAGCGTAACAAGAGCCCCATCTCTGTCCCCTTAGATGTCTTGCCTGTGTTTTTTTCCAATCCTCGCGCAAAAAGGCGGGTTCTGTCCAGTCAATGACGCAGTTTGCGGTTTCGCAAGGCGCACAACATGGCTAAAAGGGCGCGGGTTTGAACTCTCTGCAAAGGACCGGATATGGCCAACGTTGTTGTTGTGGGCGCTCAGTGGGGCGATGAAGGAAAAGGTAAGATCGTTGATTGGCTCAGCGAACGTGCCGATATCATCGCGCGGTTCCAGGGCGGGCACAACGCGGGCCACACGCTGGTCATTGATAGCAAGGTATATAAGCTGCATGCGCTGCCGTCTGGCGTAGTGCGTGGTGGCAAATTGTCGGTGATCGGCAATGGCGTGGTACTGGACCCGTGGCACCTGTTGAACGAGATTGAGACCGTGCGGGCGCAGGGTGTGGATATTTCCCCTGAGACGCTGATGATTGCGGAGAACACTCCGTTGATCATGCCGTTCCACGGTGAGCTGGATCGGGCCCGCGAAGAAGCGGCTTCGAAAGGTACCAAGATTGGCACCACCGGTCGCGGCATTGGCCCGGCGTATGAAGACAAGGTGGGCCGCCGTGCGATCCGCGTGGCCGACCTGGCCGACGACGCCACACTGGAAGCGCGTGTTGATCGCGCGTTGCAGCACCATGATCCGCTGCGCAAAGGTCTGGGCGTGGAAGCCATTGACCGGGATGCGCTGGTTGCGAAGCTGAAAGAAGTTGCTGGGAAAATTCTGCCCTATGCGGCGCCGGTTTGGAAAGTGCTGAACGAGAAGCGCAAAGCCGGCAAACGTATCCTATTTGAAGGTGCGCAAGGTGCGCTGCTGGACATCGATTTTGGCACCTATCCGTTTGTAACCTCCTCCAACGTGATTGCAGGTCAGGCCGCCACGGGTGTGGGTATTGGCCCGGGTTCTATCGACTATGTGCTGGGCATTGTGAAAGCTTACACCACCCGCGTGGGGGAAGGGCCGTTCCCAACCGAGCTGTTGAATGCAGATGGCACACCTGATGTGGATGGCGAACGTCTTGGCACCCGTGGGCATGAGTTTGGCACCACAACTGGCCGGCAGCGCCGCTGTGGTTGGTTTGATGCGGCTCTGGTGCGCCAGACCTGTGCGACCTCTGGTATCAAAGGCATCTGCCTGACCAAGCTGGACGTGCTGGACGGTTTTGAGACGCTGAAAATCTGCGTTGGCTATGATTTGGACGGCGAAACGCTGGACTACCTGCCAACCGCGGCGGATCAGCAGGCGCGGTGTAAGCCGATCTATGAAGAGATCGACGGTTGGAGCGAGACCACCGAAGGCGCGCGCAGCTGGAACGATTTGCCAGCCAATGCGGTGAAATACGTGAAACGCGTGGAAGAGCTGATTGAATGCCCTGTGGCGTTGCTGTCGACCAGCCCGGAGCGCGAAGACACCATTCTGGTCACCGATCCATTTGCCGATTGATGGCGTAAGCCTCTGAAAGGAGACTGAGATGGCCTTGAGTTACAAAGCCCGTCGCCGGGTGGCGCTTCTGGTGCTGGTGGTTGGACTGCCAATCTACATTCTGGTGGCTTCTGTTTTGGCGACTACACTTGCGCCGGAGTCGGTGTGGGTAACCTTGCTGTTGTATGTGGCGCTTGGCATTGTCTGGATCCTGCCGCTTAAGTCGGTGTTCAAAGGCATTGGTCAGGCAGATCCGGACGCGCCGAAGCGGCGGTTTGACGACGATCCTTAGGGTGGTCTTGCATGAAATTAGTGAGCGGCGGCACCAAGGTGTCGCCGTTTTGCGTTTTTGTGGGTGTGCTGATGTGAAGGGTTGTAGCTTTTCGTAGAGCGCGGGAGAGTTGGCCATGGCTGAGTTGACCCCACACATTTCCTTTTCTTATCGGGATGATCCCGAGGTGCCGCCGTTTGATGACAGCGGGCCAATCACGGTGATGGATGGGGAGTGCGCGTTGTGCAGTTTTGGCGCGCGGATGATTGCGCGGTTTGACCACAACGATGTGTTTCGAATTTGTCCGGGGCAAACCGAGCTGGGCACGGCATTGCTGGCGCATTACGGGCTGAAACCTGACGATCCTGAAAGCTGGCTGTTGCTCATGGATGGGCAGGCTTATGGCTCTTTGGATGCCATCATTCGGGTTGGACAGGTGGTTGGCGGTGTTGGACATCTGCTCAGGGTTTTGCGCGTGTTTCCTCGTGGTATGCAGGATTGGATCTACCGGCGGATTGCCAGAAACCGCTATGCATTGTTTGGGAAGGGCGACATGTGTGCCCTGCCGGACGAACGGCTCAAGGCGCGGCTGCTTTTGAAATGAATATTGTGGTGCTTGGAGGGTACGGCGTTTTTGGCAGCCGTTTGGCAGAGCTTTTGCTCCGGGACGGTCATTCGGTAACCATTGTCGGGCGCAACTCAGAAAAGGCGGAGATCGTGGCGACCAAGTTGGGCTGCGAATGGGCCGCGTTTGACATACACGCGACAGTGGAGAAGCTGCGCGCCCTCACACCAGAGGTGGTGGTTGACGCAGCTGGACCGTTTCAAGCCTACGGTGAGGATTGTTATCACGTAGCCCGCCTTTGCATCGACATGGGGGCGGACTATCTGGATCTCGCAGATGATGCGACCTTTGTGAAGGGTGTGTGTGCTTTGGATGATCTTGCCAAAGCAGCGGGGCGGCGCGTTTTGTCTGGGGTCTCAAGCGTGCCAGCACTGTCCGGGGCGGTTGTGGCTGACCTTAGCCAAGATATGCAGGACATCGAGTTGATCGAGACCGCAATCCTGCCGGGCAATCAGGCGCCTCGTGGGGCTTCGGTGATGGCCAGCATATTGTCTCAGTTGGGCGTGGCCGTTCCGGTGTGGCGCGGGGGGCGTCGGCAGGATCAAACAGGATGGAGTGATTTGCGGTCGATAACATTGCTGCCAGGTCTGACGCGTCGGGCGCATTTTATCGAGGTGCCGGACATTCACTTGTTTCCTGAGATTTTTGGCGCGCAGTCTGTGATGTTTCGGGCTGGGATGGAGCTTCGGATATTGAATTGGGCTATGGCCCTGGTGGCAGGGGTACGTTCGGTCTGGCCGTTTCAAATCACGACGCTCCGGCTGGCCGTATTTCGGACCATGGCGCGGTTATTGCAACCGTTTGGAACAGACCGCGGCGGGATGGCCGTGGACGTGGTTGGTACGGTGGGCGGGCAGACCGTACGCCGAAATTGGCGCCTGATCGCGGAGGCGGGAGAGGGGCCGTTTGTGCCTGCGGTTGCGGCGCGCGCTGCGGTGCGCCGGTTGGCGAAGATCGCGCCGGGCGCACGGGCCTGCGTGACAGAGGTTTCCTTGGAGGAAATGCGGTCTGCATTTGCGGATTTGCACGTGCAGGACACTTGCAGTGAGTTGCCCTGGCAGAGCCAGTTTCAAAGGGCCTTTGGTGCAAGTTGGGACGGTTTGCCGGAGGCAGTGCAGCGCGTACACAGGGTGGTGGATGTCGCACGGTTTCAGGGGCATGCACAGATCGAACGTGGAGAAGGCGTGCTGGCAGCGCTTGTGGCGCGGGTGTTTGGGTTTCCCAAGGCGGCCGAGCGCTGTCAGCTGTGTGTGACCAAGACAGTGACCGAAAGCGGCGAGGTTTGGCTGCGGGATTTTGGCGGGCACAAGATGCAGTCGCGATGTGAGTTGGCCCCAAAAGCAGGCGGGTTTCGCGAACGTTTTGGTGCGTTTCTGTTTGAGATGGATCTTAAGATCGAGAACGGCGTGGTTCAAATGCCGGTGCGGCGGGCTTGGTTTTTGGGGGTGCCGCTGCCTCGGATGATGCTGCCATTGAGTGACACGCGTGAGTTTGAACGGGAGGGGAAGTTTCATTTTGACGTCGCGCTGATCGCGCCGGTGGGCGGAATGATTGTGCGCTACCGAGGCAGTTTGGAACCCGAGAACCGCGAAAATTAGATGGTGGAAAAATGAAAAGCCCGATCATTTGATCGGGCTTTTGTTTTGAGCTTTTGCAAGGGGAGCTTAACCGGCCTTGCTGTCGCGGGGTTTAAAGTTGATCGCGGCGTTGGCGGTGAAACGACCACCGGCCACTTTGTCGATTTTTTTGTCCCGCAGCAGCTGTCCAAAGGCGCGCAGGCCTTCTTCGCGGGTGAACTGTGGAATGTTCACCTCCCGTGACATGCGCATCAGCATTGGACGGGAGAAACGCTCCAGACCTTCGACGTAGGTCAGGTATGCGGCCGCCGCTTCGGTGCTTTCGGGCAGTTGGGTGGCACCCATGCTGGCGGCGTACTCTGCAAACCCGCTCAACGTAGAGCCTTTGGCGCTGACCGGGGCAGCGGACTTCGCGGCTTCGTCGCGGTCCAGTTGGTCAGAAGACACCCGGCGCGGACGAACAGGGACGCGGCGGGGGGCTTTTTGTACACTTGCAGGCGCTGGTTGAGCGGGTTGTTCTGGTTGGCTTTGGTCGGCGGCATCGACACGTTGTGCCGCCACCAGTTTGAGCGGTGCAGCCGCTGGCTTGGCAGATTTGGTCTCACCCGTTTTGCCACCAGGCACAGCACGCACCACGGAGGCGAGGTCATCACGATAAGCGACAGTGCCATCTTTGCCTGTGGAGTCTTTTCCGGCGCGTTTGTCGGCACGGGTGGCGGCTACAGCGGCGCGCAGATGTGCGATGGCACTGCGACGGCCTTTGCCTTGGGGTTCTTCCATTTCGCTGTTGGCCTTGGCCATCAGGCGCGAAAGATCAGGCTCCGGCTGCTTTTTCTGGCGCGTATCAGCTGGCAATTCCGCCTCCGGGGTTACCGGCGTATCCAGCACCATTGGCGCATCGACTTGCGGAGCAGCCTTTGACGATTGCTCAGCGATGTCCGACTGTTTTAGCTCTGCTTCTACCTGCGCCAGTTCTGCAAGCAGATCTGCTTCGTCTTCCGGCGTTAGGCTGGTCGGTTTGGGGGCTTGAGGTGCTGGCGCTTGGGCGGTTTCATGTTCTACGTCATCTTCCACAGCAGCTTCCAGGCGACCGGAGGAAACGGCGTCTTCAAAGTCGGTCTTTTTCATACGCACAACGCGGGCACGCAAAGGGCGGACTTTGTGAACTACCGGTTCCGGCTCGGCTTCGTCTTCTGCAACGACTGCTTCGGGAGCTTCAGGCTCTTCGACCTGTGCTTCAACGATCTCGGCTTCTTCGACGTCTGCAGATGTCGGGATGAGGTCTTCGGCCAGCTCTGCAGCGGCTTTGACAACGTCGGTTTCTTCTACGTTCACCGGGGAAAGATCTATCGGCGCGAGGTCTTCGTCAAAGATATTGGCGTCAGCGGCTGGCTCAAAGGTGGTCAGCTCAGGCTGATCATCTTCGGCATCCACATCCGTGACTTCTGGGTCAGCTTCGACGCGGGCCACAACAGCGCGGATGCGCTCCAGTTTGGCGGCGATGGAGTTTTCTTCGAACTCCGGCGCGTCCTCAGCGTCTTCCCAATCGGACACTTCGGCGAAATTTTCGGCCGTCTCTTCTGCAACGTCATTGGCAAACGGGTCTTCGCTGTCCTCCACCGGAGTGTCCAGAACCAGAAGTTCGGTCACTTCTGCCGTTTCAGTGTCGGTTTGCAGTTGATCGTCAGACAGCGCATCCACTGCAGACACTGCGGCAGTGATGCCAGCAAGATCCACCTCGGAGGCGTTTTCAACAATGCCTTCAGCCACTTCTGCCGGGATGTCTTCGGCAACGACGTCTGCGATAGCCTCTTCAACCGCTTCAGAAACGGGTGTGCCTTGCGCATCTTCAAGGGTGTCCTCAGCAACGGCGGCCATCACGCTGTCTGTGATGTTGGCTTCTTCGGCTGCCTCTTCGGGCGCGGTTTCGACTTCGACGTCTGGTGTGAACTCTTCAGCCAGTTCAACTTCAGCCACCTCTGGCTCAACCTCAGCAGGGGCTTCCTCAGCGCTGGCAGGTTCTTCACCAACTTCGATGGCTTCTACGTCTGGCTGCACTTCTTCAGCAGCAACTACTGGCGCTTCCTCAATCACCTCTTCGGCAACAGGCTCAACGGCCGCTTCAACCGGGGCGTCTTCTTGAACGTCAGCTTGTATGGGTGCTGGAGACACGATGGGCGTTTCAACAGCCGTAGGTTCTTGAACAACTGGTTCCTGAACAACCGGGGTTTCGACAACCGGCTCAGGGGCTGGCTGCGGCGTTGATGCGGCATCTTCAACAGGTTCTTGCGCTGCGACCGGCTGAGGCGCGTCTTCGGCTTTTGCCTCACCGGCGCTTAGCACGATGGCACCATGGTCCAATCGCGCGCTGACGCGGCGGGCAATTTCTTTCTCGGCGATGCGGGCAAGCATCTCAGCATCGGGGGTCGGGGGCTCAGCACCGAAATATCGGTCGTCCGACGCCAGATCCCTGAAATACTCAGCGATTGCCTTCATTGTATCAAACGACTCCTCAAACCCTTCCAGGGTGCAGGAGAATGTCCCGTAAGACACCGTGAGCACTTTGTTATTGGTAACCATCTTCTGCGGGTCCTTTGCACTACTCAGCAATCAAACTACCACCTAAGGAAAGTCGAAACGCGATCGATTCTGTGGAAGACAGGGTATCATTTCTAGGCCAAATTGTGGCGAAAGGCTTTTGAGGGGGGCAAAAGGGGGTGCGATGGCAGTGATTGTTCACAGTTTGGAACCAATAACGCTTGTTGGCGCCGGATCGTTGTCAGATTCGGATATTACTGACGCAATGGTCTTGGCGCCAACTTTGGTCGCGGCGGATGGCGGTGCGGCGCATTGTCTGGCAGAGGAACTCATGCCAGAGGCGGTGATTGGGGACCTGGACAGTTTGGATATGGTGCAGGCGGCGGGTATCCCTTGGGAGCGCCTGCATGAGATATCTGAGCAGTACAGCACGGATTTTGACAAGGCTCTTCGGCATATAGAGACACCGTTGGTGGTGGCTGTTGGGTTTACCGGGGCGCGTATGGATCATGAATTGGCGGCGTATAATGTTCTGGTCCGTCACGCGGATCGGCGCTGTGTGCTGGTTGGGGAGACCGATGTGCTGTGTGTTGTGCCACCCAAGCTGGCGCTGGATGTACCAGCTGGCACGCGGGTGTCGCTGTTCCCGATGCGGGCGGTTACCGGTCGGTCGGAGGGGCTGAAATGGCCAATTGTGGGCATTGAATTTGCGCCGGACGGCACAATTGGCACCTCCAATGCCGCAACGGGCCCTGTAACCTTAAAGATGGACACAGCGGGCATGTTGCTCATTTTGCCCAAAGCGTTTTTGCCGATGTTGGTTAAGCAGCTGCTTGCGACGCCTGAAGGCTGGCCCGCTCCCTGAACACCACATAGAGGCCAGCGGCCATGGTGATGCAGATGCCAAGTGCGGCGAGACCGTTGGGCCAGTCGCCAAACACCAGCCAGCCAATCAGTGCGGCAATGGGGATTTCGAGATACTGCATCGAGGCGAGGGTGGACGACGGCGCATAGCGCAGGCTCCAGGTCATCACCAGATGGGCGGCGGTGCCAATCACGCCAATGGCCAACAATAGGCCCCAGTATTGGGTGTCGGGGCTGGAAAGTGACAAAGCAGGCCACTCCAGTGATTGTCCGACAACAAGTGCAACAGCGATAAAGCCAGAGCCCAGCACGCCGCTGACCGCTTGCACGCCAATTGGGTCGGTGTCTTTGGCAATTTGGCGGGTGACCAACATAAAGAGGGCAAAGATTACAGCCACACCCAAAGGCAACAAAGCAGGGGCGCCCACTTCGACAAAGCTGGGCTGGATCACCATGAGTGTGCCCGCGAAGCCCACAACACAGGCCATCAGGCGGCGCAGGCCAACCTCTTCGTTGAGCACATATTTGCCCAAGATCAACATGAGGAACGGCATAACAAAGGCAATGGCCACCGCATCCGCCAGTGGCAAGTAGCGCAGCGCGGTGAACATAAAGCCAATGCCTGCGATGTGCAGCAATGTGCGCCAGACCACCAGCTTGAACACACGCCCCGAGGTGCGCCAGGGGCGGCGGGTGACGATCACGATGGGGATCAAGATCACCGCTTGGATGGCAAATCGAATGAACACCAGCTGCCCCAGTGGGACCGCGCCGGACAGGAGTTTGGCGACTGCGTCGCCCAAGGGGGCGAGTACACAGAAGCCAAGCATCAAAAGGATGCCAAGCAGGGGGCGGTCTTGGTGGGCTGAATGATCGTTCATTTTGGCACGCTATGGTGGCGGATTAACCAAGGCAACAGAAAGATTGTGCCGACACAATGTGCTGGGTGGTCAGAACTCTGTAATGCCAGCCTGCACCGGGCGTTCCAGATACGTGGAGAGCGCCACATATGTTTTGGTGCTGACCACGTCCGGCATTTCATAGAGGCGTTTGAGCAGAGCCTCCATTGCCTTGGAGTCCTGCATACGTACCTTCAGCAGCATACAAGTGTCTCCGGTGACAGAATGGATTTCCTCTAGCTCGGGGAGATCGCGCAATTCCATCATGGCAGCGGATTTGCCCCAACCGGTGGTGTCGACGTGCAGAAAGGCCAAAAACGGTTTGCCGGTCATTGTTGGGTCGAGCTGCGCAGTGACGCTCGAAATACGGCCAGTGGCTTTGTAGCGCTTTACCCGTTCATGCACTGCTGGGGCGGAGAGGCCAACCTTATCACCCAAAGTGGCGTAGCTTTGTTCGGCGTCTTCGCTCAAAAGCCCTAATAGTTTTCGGTCTATCGCGTCCAAACCCTGGTTGTCTTTGAGTGTCATCTGAACCTCATTCTGAATTTTAGTGTCATTGCAATATGACATACACATCTCACTCGTGTTTGGCTATTCATTCTCAAAAATTCGGAGAGTGTGATGAAGCCAGTTTGGGTGTTGATGTGTGCCATTGGGGTTGTCGGGTCAAACTCGTTGGTGTTGAGCCCAATTGCAGCGGATGTGGCGGGGGCGTTTGAGGGCAAAGCGGCGTCTGATGTGATGCTGGCGTCAGCGGTTTATGGCGGGACCACTGCGATGAGCGCGCTGTTTTTGGCGCCACGCGCAGATCAGATTGGATTGAAGCGCGCGTTGATCCTGGCCTTGGTGATTTTGGTCGCCGCTTTGACGGTTAGCGCGCTGGCGCCAAGCTTGGGTGTCTTGACCCTGGCACAGGGCGTGGCTGGCATTGGTGCGGGCCTGGCGCTTCCCGCCACCTATGGTTTGGCGGCGGATGTGGCCCCAAAAGGACAGGAGAGCGCGACGTTGGGCAAGGTGCTGACCGGTTGGACGCTAAGCCTGGTTGCGGGCGTGTCGTTTGCGGCGGTTCTGGCAGATGTGGTGCACTGGCGTTCGGTCTTTATTCTGATGGCGCTTATGAGCGGCGGGTTGATTGTCTTGATCTGGAAAATGCAGGTCGCTGAGCGTCCCGCGACGGAGGTGATCTCTCCGTTCCGTGCTTTTCGCGTCCCGGGTCTATTGCCCATTCTGTTGGCTGTGGTTGCCTTCATGAGCGCCTTTTACGGTCTTTATGCGTATCTTGGTGCGCATATCACCACTGTGCTTGGCTATTCCACAGGCGTGGCTGGGTTGGCGGCGTTGACCTATGGTGTTGGCTTTGGTGTTGTTGCGCCACTGGATCGGTTGATCGACCGTTTTGGCGCCACAAAAGCCGCGCCCATTGTGTTTGCTGCGTTGTTGCTTGTGTATTTGCTGATGGCGCTGGTTGCGGAGCAGGGGGTGGCCATTTTTGCGGTCTGTCTGCTTTGGGGCGCGGTCAACCACCTGGGGCTCAATATCCTGGTGGGGCAGCTGACAGCGCTGTCGCCAAGCCAGCGCGGGGCTATTTTGGGCATTTACAGCGCGACAACTTATGTGGCGATGTTTGTGGGCACCGCGGCCTTCCGACCTGTGTTTGAAACACAGGGGTTTACGGTCGCGGCAATTTTGTCCGCCGTTTGTATTGCGCCAGCATTGGTTGGCGCGCTTTGGGCGTTGCGGCGATCAAAAGACGTCTTGATACCAGTGGCTGAATAAAAAACGGGCCAGCACAAGGCTGGCCCGACAGGGAGTGAACCCGGGCGATGGATCGACGCCCGGCTTCGGGGAAAACCTTAGCGGTTCATGCGATTCTCGATGAGATCGTCCACAACAGCGGGTTCCGCCAGCGTGGATGTATCCCCCAATGCGCCGTAATCGTTCTCAGCAATCTTGCGCAGGATGCGGCGCATGATTTTGCCGGAGCGGGTTTTTGGCAGGCCTGGCGCCCATTGGATCAGATCTGGCGAAGCAATCGGGCCAATCTCGGTCCGCACCCAGGTGCGCAGCTCCTTGCGCAGCTCGTCTGACGGCTCCTGATCGTTCATCAGGGTCACGTAGCAGTAGATGCCCTGACCTTTGATGTCATGTGGATAGCCCACCACCGCGGCCTCCGCCACGGCAGCATGTGCCACCAGCGCGCTTTCGACCTCAGCGGTGCCCATGCGGTGACCGGACACGTTGATCACATCGTCCACGCGGCCGGTGATCCAGTAGTCGCCATCTGCGTCGCGCTTACAGCCGTCGCCAGCAAAGTAGTAGTTTTTGTAGTCGGAAAAGTATGTCTTCTCAAAACGCTCATGATCGCCATACACCGTGCGCATCTGACCCGGCCAGCTGTCTTGGATGCAGAGCACCCCTTCGACATCATTGCCGGTGATCTCTTCGCCGGACTGTGGATCAAGCACCACCGGATTGACGCCAAAGAACGGCTTCATTGCAGCACCTGGCTTGGTAGCATGGGCGCCCGGTAGGGGTGTCATCATGTGGCCGCCGGTCTCGGTCTGCCACCAGGTGTCCACGATCGGGCAGCGGCCGCCGCCAATCACATCGTTGTACCAGGTCCAGGCTTCCGGATTGATCGGTTCCCCAACGGTGCCGAGGATCCGCAAGGAACTCAGATCACATTTCTCAACGTACTCATTGCCTTGGCCCATCAGCGCCCGCAGCGCCGTTGGCGCGGTGTAGAACTGGTTCACCCGGTGTTTTTCACAGACCTGCCAGAAGCGGCTGGCATCTGGATAGGTGGGCACGCCTTCAAACATCAGCGTGGTGGCGCCATTGGCCAGCGGGCCGTAAACGATGTAGCTGTGGCCGGTGACCCAGCCCACATCGGCGGTACACCAGAAGATGTCGCCATCTTTGTAATCAAAGGTGTATTGATGCGTCATCGACGCGTAGACCAGATAGCCGCCAGTGGTGTGCACCACGCCTTTGGGCTGACCGGTGGAGCCGGAGGTATAAAGCACAAACAGCGGATCTTCGGCGTTCATCTCGGCAGGTTTGCAGTAGTCACCCACCTCCATAACCATCTCGTTGTAGTCATAGTCGCGGCCGTCAATCCAGGTGGTCTGATCGCCGGTGCGCTTCACCACCAGACATTTTACAGTGTCTTTGGTGTGCAGCAGCGCGGCGTCGGTGTTGGATTTCAGCGCGGTTTTGCGGCCGCCACGGGGCGCAGAGTCTGCGGTGATCACCACTTTGGCGTCACAGCCGTTGATCCGGGCTGCAAGCGCATCCGGCGAGAAGCCCGCGAAGACGATGGAGTGAATAGCGCCGATGCGGGCACAGGCCAGCATCGCATAAGCGGCTTCCGGGATCATCGGCAGGTAGATCACCACGCGGTCGCCTTTGCGCACGCCCATCTCTTCGAGCACATTGGCAAAGCGGCAGACACGGCGGTGCAGATCGGCATAGGTGATCGACTGGGCGGGCTCGTTGGGATCATCCGGTTCAAAGATGATCGCAGCCTGATTGCCCCGGGTTTCCAGATGGCGGTCGATACAGTTGGCAGCGACGTTGAGCGTGCCGTCTTCAAACCATTTGATGTCCACTGCACCAGGCGCAAAGGAGGTGTTTTTCACCTTGGTGTAAGGTTTGATCCAGTCCACACGCTGACCATGCTCGCGCCAAAACGCCTCAGGATCAGACATCGATGCGGCGTACATCTCGTTGTATTTATCTGCAGTGATGAGTGCGTTTTTGGCGAGTTCTTTGGAGGGGGGGAATGTGGTGTCAGACATGTTGGACCTCGAATGGTAATGCTTTGGGGGCGAGGTTAGGGGGCTGCGCGGCGAGGTCAACTCGACTTTTGGCGCAACCCCGACTTGTTGGCGTCAGATTGCCAGATATTCGGCGCGCAGCTCTTCGTTTTCGAGAACTTCGTTGGCGGAGCCGTCAAACACAACCGAGCCGGTGTCCAAGATCACCGCGCGATCGGCGAGTTCCAGCGCGCGCACGGCGTTCTGTTCCACAATCACGGTGGTGATGCCTTGCTCTTTGATGATGCGCAGCGTTTTTTCAATCTCGTCCACGATAACCGGCGCGAGGCCTTCATAAGGCTCGTCCAGCAGCAGCACTTTGATGTCACGGCTGAGCGCACGCGCGATTGCGAGCATCTGCTGTTCGCCACCAGAGAGGGTCACGCCCTCCTGCTTGCGACGTTCGCCAAGACGCGGGAAGAGTTCATAGAGGCGTTCGATTGACCAACCAATTGGAGGGGCAATTTGGGCCAGTTGAATGTTCTCTTCCACCGTTAGGCCTGGGATGATCGAGCGATCTTCTGGCACCAGACCGATGCCGGCCTGCGCAGCTTCATGGCTTTTCATCAGATGAAGCGGTTTGTGATCGAGCCAGATTTCACCTTTGGTGACCTGTGGATCATTCATACGGGCAATAGAGCGCAGCGTGGAGGTTTTGCCAGCACCGTTACGGCCCAACAACGCGAGGATTTCACCTTCGTGTACGTTGAAGCTGATGTTTTGCACGATGTAGCTCTCACCGTAGTAACTCTCCATATTCCAAATGGAGAGGTAAGCAGGAGCCGTTTCAGCCAGATTGTGGCCTTTGGTAAAGTCGGGTTTAACGTTCATGTGTCCTGCCCCTTATGCAGCAGTCTCGCCGAGGTACGCTTCGCGCACTTTCGGGTGACCTTTGATGTTTTCAGGATCATCTTCGACCAGCGGTGTGCCCTGTGCCAGCACGGTGATGCGCTGTGCCAGAGAGAACACCACGTGCATATCGTGTTCGATGATCGCGATGGTGATGTCGCGTTCGTCGCTGATTTGCTTGAGCAGATCGATGGTGTTGTTGGTGTCGGCCCGCGCCATACCGGCGGTGGGCTCATCCAACAGCAGGAGACGGGGTTCCTGTGCCAGACACATGCCGATTTCCAGACGCCGTTTGTCACCACGCGACATGGACGCCGCATTCATGTGACGCTTGTCGGCCATATTCATGTCCACAAGCATCGCTTCGGCTTTCTCCACGACATCTTTTTCACGCATCGTGTTTTCGATGGCGCGCATGCGGAATGATCCGTCCCGTTTGGCAAAGCAAGGGATCATCATGTTTTCCATGACCGAAAGATCTCCAAAGATCTCAGGGGTCTGAAAAACGCGGGAAATGCCCATCTGGTTGATCTCGTGAGGGGAGCGACCCAGCACCGACTGGCCGTCAAACATGACGGATCCGGTGTCCGGGATAAGCTTGCCTACAAGGCAGTTCAGGAGGGTGGATTTCCCGGCCCCATTGGGGCCGATGATGGCATGTACTGAGTTTTCTTTGACCGAGAGGTTCACGTCGCCGAGGGCCTGAAGACCGCCGAACCGCTTACCTACGTCTTTGACTTCGAGAATTCCCATGTCTCTTGTCTCCTTATTCTGCGGGTTCGGTTGTGGCGCCAGAGTCTTTGGCTTTGCCGCGGTTCTTGATCCATTTTCCGATACGTTGGCCACCTTCAACAAGGCCACCCGGCAGGAAGATCACCACCAGCATGAACAAGATGCCGAGAGTCAGGTGCCAGCCTTTGCCGACGAACGGGTGCACGATGAAGACCATGAAGTTCTCAAGGCCATCGGGCAGGAAGGCAAACCATTCATGCAGGATCGAGTCGTTGATTTTGGAGAAGATGTTCTCAAAGTACTTGATGAAACCTGCACCCAAAACCGGACCAATCAATGTGCCGGTGCCGCCGAGAATGGTCATCAGAACCACTTCGCCAGAGGCCGTCCACTGCATGCGCTCTGCACCTGCAAGCGGGTCCATCGCAGCCATCAGACCACCAGCCAGACCGGCGTACATGCCAGAGATCACAAAGGCAGCCAGCGTGTGAGGGCGTGGGTTGAGGCCAGTATAGGACATGCGGGTCTGGTTGGATTTAATTGCACGCAACATCAGGCCAAATGGTGAGCGGAAGATGCGGATCGAGAGATAGAAGACCAGCATGAGTACCACAGCGCATAGGTAGTAGCCTGCGTTGAAGCTGAAGCTCCAGGCACCGATGTCCAGATTGTAGGTCGAGCGCATCGACAATCCAAAGAGGTGTGGCAGATCCGGCAGACCCTCGCGGTGGAACATTTGAAGGTCATCGGCATAAACCTGAAGACCGGTTTCCCCATTGGTCAAGTTGAACTTCGGGTTGGAAAGGACCGAGTAGGCCAGTGCGAAGGACATCTGGGCAAACGCCAATGTCAGGATCGAGAAGTAGATGCCGGAGCGGCGCAAACTTACGTAGCCAATAATGACAGAGAACAGACCTGCCATAATCACCGCCAATGCAATCGCGGGAACGACGTTGTAGGTGAAGAGCTTGAAAATCCACACAGCCGCATAAGAACCTATGCCCAAGAAAGCCGCATGGCCAAAGGACAAGTAGCCGGTGAGGCCGAACAGAATGTTAAACCCGATGGCAAAGATGCCGAAGATGACAAAGCGTTGCATCAGATCCGGATACCCGGCGTTGAACTGTGCCATGGCGCTGCCGGCCGGGAAGGGGTTGAGGATGAAGGGTGCGAGCAATGTCAGCACCGCAACAACGATTAGAAGTTTGGTGTCTTTGTTATTCAATCCAAGCATGTCTTATTCCTCCATCACACCTTTGCGTCCCATCAGACCGCGCGGACGGGTCAGAAGGACGATGATCGCGACAAGGTAGATGATGATCTGGTTGATCCCGGGCAGGGTGGTGGTGGCCCAGGTGGTGGAGGCGAAGCTCTCCAAGATGCCAAGCATAAAGCCTGCGAGCACAGCGCCGGGCAGGGAGCCCATGCCGCCCACAACCACAACCACAAAGCTGAGAACAAGGAAGTCCATACCCATGTGGTAGTTGGGGGGGTTGATCGGCGCGTACATCACGCCAGCCAAACCGGCGACGGCGGCCGCAATGGCAAACATAATGGTGAAGCGGCGGTCAATATTAATACCCAAAAGGCCCACGGTTTCACGGTCGGCCATGCCAGCGCGCACAACCATACCAAAGGTGGTGAACTGCAGGAAGGCAAACACGGCGCCGATAATGCCAAGTGAGAAGCAGAAGTAGACAATGCGCCAGATTGGGTAGGGTAAGTCCATGCCAATCGCGGCGCCGACATTGGCAACACCTTGCAGCGCCTCAGGGGGAGGAGTCTGAATTGGGTTGGCGCCAAAGTAGTATTTGATGATTTCCTGTAGAACGATGGCAAGGCCAAAGGTCACCAAAATCTGATCCGCATGTTCCCGGTTATAGAAGTGTTTGATGAGACCACGTTCCATGATCAAACCAATCAACATCATCACAGGGATGGTCAGCAAAATGGCCAGCGGCACCGACCAGTCGATAATGGAGGCACCCATTTCGGGGCCAAACCAACTTTCGACATAGGGTGTTTTGACTTTCAGCGGGTTGCCGAGAAAGTCTGTCTGGTTTGGATCAATAACCTCATAGCTGATATTCAATATCTTAGAGATTGTGACCGCACAGAAAGCGCCGATCATAAACAGCGCCCCATGAGCGAAGTTTACGACACCCAATGTGCCAAAAATCAAAGTAAGTCCCAGCGCAATCAGCGCATAGGCGGAGCCCTTATCTAGGCCATTCAGGATTTGCAGGATTAATCCGTCCATCGTCCCCACCAATTCATGTTTGTGGCTTTCCTCAGCGGAGTGCGCATTTGGTGCGTCTTCTCACGTCCGGGAAAGGGAGGAACTGGCCGCGCAGAGGCGCGGCCAGCAAAGGTAAAGCGCTTATGCGCCGTTGTTGCACTCGCCCAGGGATGCATCTGCACCGCCAAACATTGCGTGATCGGGGGCGTAGGTAACCTGCGCCGCTGGGGTAACTTCCACAACTTCCAGAAGGTCAAACTCGGATGTTGGGTTTTCTTTACCGCGCACAACCAGAACATCTTTGAAGCACTGGTGATCTTCGGCACGGTACAGTGTCTTACCGTTGCCCAGACCATCAAACTCAAAGCCTTCCAGAGCTTCAACCACGGCACATGGCGCAAACGAACCGGCACGGGTCACAGCATCTGCATACAGCAGGGTCTGAACGTAGCAGGTGTGTGCCGCCTGGGATGGCGGGAAGCCATACTTGGTGCCGAAGGATTTCACGAAGGCTTTGGAACCTTCATCCTGCAGCGACCAGTGCCAGTTGGTGGAGCCGTGGATGCCTTTAACGTTGGCGCCCGCACCTTTCGCCATCAGGCGAGAGTACAGAGGAACAACAATTTCGAAGTCTTTGCCATTCACGACTTTTTCGCGCAGACCAAACTGAACCGCGTTGGTCAGAGAGTTCACCATGTTGCCGCCGTAGTGGTTCAGAACCAGAACATCGGCGCCGGAGTTCAGAACCGGTGCGATGTAGGAGCTGAAGTCGGTCGAGGCTAGCGGGGTCAGCACGTTGTTGACGGTTTCCCAGCCAAGGGCCTCGGTTGCAGCCGCGATGGACTCCTGCTGGGTCCAGCCCCAGGTGTAGTCCGCAGTCAGGTGGTAGGCTTTACGATCGTCGCCGTAGATGTTCTTCAGAACTGGTGCCAGGGCAGCACCCGACATGTAGCCGTTGAAGAAGTGACGGAAACCGTTGGCCTTGCGGTCTTTACCGGTTGTGTCGTTGGAGTGTGTCAGGCCCGCCATGAAGATCACGCCAGCTTCCTGACACAGACCTTGAACAGCGATCGCCACGCCGGAGGAGGAGCCACCGGTGATCATGACAGCGCCGTCTTTTTCGATCATGGATTTGGCAGAAGCGCGCGCAGCGTCAGATTTGGTCTGCGTGTCGCCAGTGACATATTCGACTTTCTTGCCGAGGATGCCGTTGCCTTGCAGTTCTTTGGACGTGAAGGTGTTCAGCATGCCGCCGTCGCCTTCGCCGTTCAGGTGCTCAACAGCCAGTTTATAGGCGCGCAGTTCGTCAGCACCTTCGTCTGCATAGGCGCCGGTCTGTGGCACGTTGAAACCCAGAGTTACGGTGCCGCCAGTTGGGTCGTTTGTAAAGGCGTGGCCGCTCTGAGCTGTAAAGATGGTTGGCAGCGCCAAACCTGCGCCAGCGACGGCACCAGTTTTTAGTACGCCACGACGTGTGAAGTTGCTTTTGGACATGTAATCCTCCCGTTATGTCAGTTGTGGCTTGGGCTCCTCTTCCCGCCCCACAGGCACTATTCGTGCAAAGCCATTATCGCGGCGCGTACGAAAATTTCGCAACAACTGCTTTCAAAGACACAATTTTTTTGTAAAGTAATTCGCATTGCTTTGCAGCATGATGTAAAGAAATTATTCTGCGACGCAGAAAGAGGTTGAAACTGAGGGGAAAGCCAATGGTCCAGCAAACCCTTGCGGGCACACGTATCCGAGAACGCCGCGTGATGGCGGGGTTGCGCCAAGCGGAACTTGCCAAGCAAGTTGGCATCTCCGGCAGCTACCTCAATCTGATTGAGCACAACCGTCGCAGAATCGGGGGGAAGCTGCTCAACGACATAGCTCAGGCGCTTAAAGTTGAACCCTCTTTGTTAAGCGAGGGTGCAGAAGCGGCACTGTTGTCCGCTTTGCGCGTGGCCGCAGCAGAAACTGAGACTGTGGCACCGGAATTGGAGCGCGGGGATGAGTTTGCCGGTCGGTTCCCCGGCTGGGCGGCTCTGATTGCGGAGCAGCATCGACGCTTGCGCAGTCTGGAACACACAGCTGCCACATTGACCGACCGGCTGACACATGACCCGCATCTCGCGACATCAGTGCACGAGATGTTGACCATGGTGACCGCCATCCGTTCTACCGCCGGAATTCTGGCCGATACCAAAGAAATTGAGCCAGAGTGGCGCAACCGATTTCACCGCAACTTGAATGAGGACAGTCTTCGGCTGGCTGAAGGCGCGGAACAACTGGTGGCCTATCTTGATGATGCGGGCGATGCCTCTGCCGGGCTCACACTTCCGCTGGAAGAAGTGGAAGCCATGTTGGGTGCCCATAAATTCCGATTTGATAGTCTGGCAAATGCAACGCAGGACAAATTGTCGACGTTTGTAGGCAATCAGGTGCAGCTGACCTCCGATGCTGCGCGGGACATGGCGATGACGGTTGTGCGGCAGCTGCGCGCAGATGCACGGCTGTTGTCGCTGGATATGCTGCAGCGGCAGCTGGAGGATGGTGTTGTGGACCCGGCGCGTATCGCGTCAGACATTGGGGTGCCGCTCAGTACCGTATTGCGGCGCCTGGCGGCAGTGTCTGACGACATGTTGCCGATGCCGTTAGGCCTAGTAATGTGTGACGCCTCTGGCACGCTTATGCTGCGCAAGCCGGTTGAGGGCTTTGCGATTCCGCGGTTCTCCGGGGCATGTGCGAAGTGGCCGTTGTTTCAAGCTTTGTCACGCCCGATGCAGGCTTTGCGGCAGACAGTGACGATGACGGGGCGAGATGCACGGCGGTTTGATTGCTATGCGGTGTCTGAGCCCATTGGAACAATCCAGCTCAATGTCGCCCCGCTCTATCACAGCTATATGTTGATTGTGCCGCTCGAAGGAAGCGGGGAAACGGAGGCGGCCGTTGGGTCGACGTGTCGGGTGTGTCCTCTGGAGAAATGTGAGGGGCGGCGAGAGCCGTCTCTGTTGGCCGATGTTGGGTGACGTGGGAAAATCTCTTTTCTTTTTGTGGGTGAGCGCTAAGAATGGCCTACCGCTTGTAGACTGTCGGGGAGGGGAGGCTGCATGGGCAAAAATGTGCTAGTCATTGAAGATGAGCCAAACATCATCGAAGCAATCAGCTTCATTCTATCTCGTGACGGTTGGTCCGTCGCGACCCATTCCAATGGTCATGACGCCGTTGGTGTGGTTCAGGATGCGATGCCCGATCTGGTCATTTTGGATGTGATGCTGCCGGGAAAAAACGGTTTTGATATTCTGCGGGAACTGCGCGGCTCGGATGAAACACAGGGATTGCCGGTGTTGATGTTGACCGCCAAAGGGCAAGTCAAAGACCGTGAAATGGCCGCGCGCGCCGGAGCCAGCCGATTTATGACCAAGCCGTTTTCCAATGCCGAAGTGCTGGACGCCGTGCGTGAGCTGGTGGCCGGGTGACCGCCAAACACAACATTCCGTTTTTGGAACGTCAGAGTTATCGACGACGCAGGTTGATTGACACCATTCGCATGCTGCCTGTGATCGGCGCGGTTCTTTGGGCGGTGCCACTGCTATGGCGGCGCACCCAAAATGGGGGAGAGGTCACAACCTCTGATGCGATCATCTACCTCTTCTGTGTCTGGCTGTTGCTTGTTGTGGCGGGTGGCTGGTTGGCGCGCACCCTCAAACGCAGCGATGCTGAGGAGACGGAGCGGGGGCGCTAATGGGTACGCTCAATATTCTTGTTGGCGTTTGTCTGGTCTATGTCGCCTTTCTCTTCCTTATAGCGTTTGCAGCGGAACGCGCGGCGCTGGAAGGCAAAGGTTCGTGGTTGCGCAGCCCGTTGATCTACACGCTGTCGCTGTCGATATACTGCACAGCCTGGACCTTCTACGGCGCAGTTGGCTATGCCGCGCGCTCGGGGTTGGAGTATCTAACGATTTACATTGGCCCATCCTTGGTGATGATCGGGTGGTGGTGGCTGCTGCGCAAATTGGTGCGTATCGGGCGCAGTCAGCGCATCACTTCGATTGCCGATCTGATCTCGTCGCGCTACGGCAAGTCAAACCTATTGGCGGTTGGTGTGACGGTGTTGGCGGTGATTGGCACCACACCCTATATCGCGCTGCAGTTGCAGTCCGTAACCATAAGTTTTGATGTTTTTTCAAGCGCCTACGGTGCGGAATTAACGGAGTCAACGCGGGGCAGTAATGCGCTTTTGGTGGCCGCTGGGTTGGCTCTGTTCACCATTGTTTTTGGCACACGTAACCTTGATGTGAACGAACGCCACCATGGGGTGGTGATCGCCGTGGCCGTGGAGGCCATCGTGAAATTGCTGGCGCTTTTGGCGGTGGGCATTTTTGTGGTCTGGGGACTCGCGGGCGGCGTTGGCGACATGCTTGCGCGCATTGATGCCAGCGAGATTGGTCTGTGGCAGATGCGTGGCGACCGTTGGGCCACGTTGATATTCCTGTCGGGCGCGGCGTTTTTGTGCCTGCCACGCATGTTTCAGGTCATGGTGGTGGAGAACGAAGATGAAGATCACCTGCGGACCGCAAGCTGGGCGTTTCCAGCCTATTTGATGGTGATGAGCCTGTTTGTGGTGCCAATCGCCGTTGTCGGATTGGACCTTTTGCCTGCGGGCAGCAATCCGGATTTCTTTGTGCTGACCGTGCCTTTGGCGACCGGCAATGACGCTTTGGCGATGTTGAGTTTTCTGGGCGGCTTTTCAAGCGCCACTTCGATGGTGATTGTAGCCGCATTGGCGCTGTCGACGATGGTGTCCAACCACATTGTGATGCCAATCTGGCTCAGTCTGCAGAGCGGCGGGGCGTCGGTGTCTGGTGATGTGCGGCATGTGGTGCTTCTGTCACGGCGGATCTCGATCGCGGGTGTGGTTTTTCTTGGCTATCTGTATTTCCGTCTGTCTGGTGGTGGTAGTGCGCTGGCCTCCATTGGGTTGATTTCTTTTGCCGGCGTGGCCCAATTTTTGCCGGTGCTAATCGGTGGGATCTTTTGGCGGGGGGCAACACGCACCGGCGCTTTTGTTGGACTGACGGTTGGGTTTCTGATCTGGGCCTACGCGCTGCTATTGCCAAGTTTTGGCGCTGGAATATTGGTGTCGGAAGCGACGCTTTCAAATGGGCCGTTTGGCTTTGGATGGCTGCGGCCGCAGGCGTTTTTTGGCATCACTGGCATGGACCCGCTGGTACATGCAGTGTTCTGGTCTACCTTGCTGAATACAATGAGTTTCTTCATCGCCTCCTTGATCGGTTTTCCATCGCCGTTAGAGCGGTTGCAAGGGGCGCAGTTTGTGAATGTGTTTGAGCACAGTTCCACGCCGCAAAGCTGGAGTGGGAGCCTGGCACAGACCGAAGATTTGATGGTGATGGCACAGCGCATCATTGGGGCAAGAGAAGCGCAGAACCTGTTTGAGCGGGAAGCCAAGCGGCAAGGTATGAGTGGGCTTTTGCCAGAGCCGTCGCCGGATTTTTTGCAACGGTTAGAGCGTGAGTTGGCGGGCTCGGTGGGGGCGGCGACGGCGCATGCGATGATTGGTCAGATCGTGGGGGGCGCGTCGGTATCGGTTGAAGACTTGATGGCTGTGGCGGATGAAACGGCGCAGATGATGGAGTATTCCAGCAAGTTGGAAGCAAAATCGGATGAGCAGGCGCGCACAGCACGGCAGCTGCGCCAGGCCAATGAAAAATTGACGCAGATTTCCGAACAGAAAGACAGCTTTCTCAGTCAAGTGAGCCACGAGCTGCGCACGCCTATGACCTCGATCCGGGCATTTTCCGAAATTTTGCGTGACAGCGACCGGCTGAGTGAAGATGAAAAGACCAAATACAGCTCAATTATTCACGATGAGGCATTGCGCCTGACGCGGTTGCTGGATGACTTATTGGACCTCAGTGTTTTGGAGAGTGGGCGCGTGAGCCTAAATCTGCAGAGCGGATCTTTGCAGGGTATATTGGATCACGCGGTGGCCAGTGCGTTGACCGGGGCAGGCGCCGCAAAAATGCCGGTGGCGCGCAATCGGCAACATGAAGCTGTGACCTTGCATACAGATCTGGACCGATTGAGCCAAGTGTTCATCAATCTCATTGGAAATGCACAGAAATACTGTGACGCGACCACACCCCGGTTGCGCATTGAAGTTGGCCGCAGTTCCGGCGCATTGGTGGTGGACTTCATCGACAATGGCAGTGGAATTCCCAAAACTGAGCAGGCGGTGATCTTTGAGAAGTTCTCCCGCACTGGCGAGCAGAAAGTCAAAGGCGCCGGGCTTGGACTGGCGATTTGCCGCGAGATCATGACGCGATTGGGAGGGGCCGTAGAATACTTGCCAGGCCAAGGTGGCGCTGCATTTCGGGTGACCCTGCCGGAGCAAGTGGCACTGGCGGCGCAATAAGCCTCTTTTCACCGGCTTTTTGGTGGTCTCGTAGAGGCTCTATTAACCTTATTGGGCGACACCTGTCTTTCAAGGAGCCACAGACAGGGCAGATCCGGATATGAGTGAAACTCACACCACTTCCATTTTGAGACGCAAAGCTGCGGATGGGCGTACCGAGCATCAGGCGCGCGCGATGACACCCAACAAGGCGTTGCGCCTTGGGCTCGCTTTGGCAGCTGAAAAAGGTATGGACTTGGCGCTGGATGTGACCGATGTGCGCCACGTGAAATTGCCACACCGCGCGCTTGAAGTGACGCTGGATAATGAGTCTTTGTTGGTTTTGCTTGAAGGGCAGAATGGAGAACCGGGCGCGCTGGCTGTTGATATGCAGGTGTTGGCCGGTCTGGTTGAATTTCAAACGCTCGGACAAGTTATTCCCAAACCTGTGAGCGATCGGGTGCCGACCAAAGTGGATGCGGCACTGATTACGCCGTTTCTGGAAGACGCTTTGGTGCGCTATGTGCGGATGCTGGCTGAGGAAGGTGACGCGCCGTATTGGCTGCAGCATTATAAATTTGGTGCCATGATGCAGAACACGCGCACCATGGCGTTGGCGATGACGGCGCAGGACTATCATATGTTTGTGCTCGACGTGAAACTGGAGCGCGGTAAGAAGACAGGCACCATGGCGTTGCTGTTCCCGGATGTACTGGTTCAGGTAAGTGAGCCTGAAGGCGCGACCGAAACCGATGCAGAGAAATTCCAGAATGGTGTGAAAGAAGCAAATACGCTGTTGAATGCGGTGGTGGGTAGGATCAGCTTGCCGATCGCGCAAATTCAGGCACTTCAGGTGGGGGAAACCTTGGCTTTGCCGGAAGAAGCGATGCAGAAGGCCAAGCTGGAAGCGCCAACCGGTGAGGAAATCGCCGAGGTCCGTATTGGGCAGTTGAACGGCATGCGAGCAGTATGTGTGCCAGGGCTTGTTGCTGTTGGAGCGCCAGAGGCGCCTGAGACCGATTTGGCGATGCCAGACATGCCTGGGATGGGAATGCCCGAATTGGGCGCGCCAGAAATGCCCGCCATGGAGATGCCGAGTCTGGACATGCCAAATATGGACATGCCGGCGATGGATGGCATGGAAGATTTGGGGGAAGATCTGCCGGGAATGGCGGAAATGCCTGCGTTGGATGGTGGCGGCTTGCCTGATCTAGGCGGCGACTTGCCGGACTTGGGCGGTGGCGATTTGCCAGATCTGGAACCCATGGGGGAGATGGGTGTTGGACTGGACGCGGACAACGGCGGCCTGGAAGATTTTAGCGGGCTGGATGATTTTGACGATCTGATCCAGTTGAGCAATGATGACATTGGGGACCCGGGCGCGCTGGCCGATCTTGACATGACCGGCAGCTGACACAGTCCCATCAGACACAAAAAGCCCCGCAATACATGCGGGGCTTTTTTGTTCTGTCAGACCCTTAGCTCTGGTTCTTGAGCGCTTCCAAATGTGGCACCAGGCCGGAAACGTCATATCCCCCATTGGCAGCGGCGTTGACGATGTCGGCCACCTCCATCTCTTTGGCCTGTGATAAAGCCCAGCAGATTGTGGAACGCGTGCCGGATCGGCAGTAAGCCAGTACTTTGCCGTCACATCCTGCGGCGCTGTCACGTTGCAGCGCCTGACGATCCGGGGTCATCGTGTCCATGGTCAATGGGTTGACCACATATTGCAGGCCTGCGGCTTCGGCGGCAGCGCGCATTGTCTCAGAATGCTGATCCTGGCCCACCTCGTTGTCGGGTCGGTTGTTGATGACAAGCCCAAAGCCGGCGTTGGCGAGGGCGGCAAAATCCGCCGCGTCAATTTGAGGCGCGGCAAAAAAACGGTCGGTAATCTGACGAATATCCATGGCGTTTTCTTACTCGGCGGGGACGGCGCTGTCCAGTTGCGCGCGCGCCATAGGGGCGATGGCCATACCAGCGAGCATCGCTGCAAAGAACACCCAGTGTGGCCAGCCGCCGTAGCTGAGCGAGGCGACCGCTGGACCCGGACAAAGACCGGCGAGACCCCAGCCAACGCCAAACAGTACGGATCCCAGTACAAGGTTGCGGCCCAATTTGGGGTCTGATGGGGCGGGGAAGTCGCCCCCTACAACCGGTGTGCGACCTTTGGTGAAAACCCAAGCGATCGCCATGGGAAGGATCGCACCGCCCATAACAAAAGCCAATGTGGGGTCCCAATTGCCAAAGACATCGAGCCAGCCTTGTACTTTGGAGGTGTCGGTCATACCGGAGATGAACAAGCCTGCGCCAAACAGGCCACCTGCGATGAGGGCGAGAAGAATACGCGTCATCAGATCACTCCCAGTATGTGCCGAAAGAGGACAACGGTTAGGCCGCCTGCCATGATGTAAAACACTGTCGCAACCATGCCGCGCAGCGACAGGCGAGAGATGCCGCAGACGCCGTGGCCGGAGGTGCAGCCATTCGCGAGGCGGGTGCCAACACCGACACACAAGCCCGCAGCGATCAACACGATGATGTTGGTGGTGGCGTGTGTGTTGACCTCAGAGAACATTGGGTAAAGCAGCACGGGCACCAAAAACACACCAGCCAAGAACGCCAGACGTTCGGACATATTACCTTTGCCGGAACCGTCCACTAACCCGCCGATGATGCCGCTGGCGCCCATGATGCGACCGTTGCCTAGGAGGTAGACAGCGCCGCCCAATCCAATCAGAAGACCGCCGCCTAGCCCGAAGAGCCAGTCAGTGGGTATTGAGTTTAGCATGATTTTTCCTTTGATGTTCGCGCTTTAAGTGTCAAAGTTTATCTACTGGAACCTTGAGGAAGACGTCTCCGTCTGCGTCAGGTTCAGGCATATTACCGGCACGCATATTCACTTGCAGTGACGGGATAATCAGCTTGGGCATGGACAAAGTGGCGTCGCGCGCATCCCGCATTTGCACAAAACTGTCTTTGTCTGCGCCGTCGCCCACGTGCACATTTTTTGCCTTTTGCTCGCCGACGGTGGTTTCCCAGGCATATTCATCGCGACCTGGTGCTTTATAGTCGTGGCCGACAAAGATGCGGGTTGCGTCCGGTAGAGTGAGAATCTTTTGGATCGATTGGTAAAGTGTCTCTGAGGAGCCGCCGGGAAAGTCACAACGAGCGGTGCCAAAGTCTGGCATAAATAGGGTATCCCCCACAAAGGCGGCGTCGCCAATCACATAGGTCATGCAGGCTGGTGTGTGGCCAGGCGTGTGCAACACGTCGCCCCGCATCTGACCAATCATAAAGCTGTCACCTTCCTCAAACAGCTTATCAAACTGGCTACCGTCACGTTGAAACTCGGTGCCTTCGTTGAACACTTTGCCAAAGGTGTCCTGGATAAGAGTGATGTTTTTGCCAATGCCAATTTTGCCGCCAACCTTGTCTTGCAGATAGGGGGCGGCAGAGAGGTGGTCTGCGTGCACGTGGCTTTCCAGAATCCAGTCGACCTTTAGGTTATTGGCTTGCACGTGCGCTACGATCTCGTCGGCGGATTTGGTGTCCGTGCGGCCGGAGCTGTAATCAAAGTCCAGAACGCTATCGATGATGGCACAGGACGCTCCGGTGGGGTCTTTCACAACAAAAGAGATGGTGTTCGTCGCGTTGTCAAAAAAGGCTGTTACGTCGGGGGTCATAGCGATTCCTCTGTTTGCTGGAAAACATATATGAAACATTGCATGTGTTGCAAGGTGGCAAGTCAATTGCCGATGAAAACGCGCGCAATATGCCACGTTTTTGGGCATTTATTGATGTGAATCAAGGCGCGAAAATAGGGCTTCTGTCAAGTTATGTTCGGTTTCTGGATCAGAGCCTTTGCGGGGGTAACCTAGTTATGGAGACACCAATGACTGACTATGGCAAACACAAAAATGCTCTGCTTAAACGGCTGTCAGAGCTGGATAAACGCCTACACAAGATCGAGGCGGAGCTGGAAGTGCCACACTCCAAAGACTGGGAAGATGCCGCCGTAGAGCATGAAGGTGACGAGGTTCTGGAGGGACTTGGAACCAGTGGGCAAGAGGAAATCCGCCGGATTCAGGCGGCCTTGGAAAGAGTACGTGAAGGCAACTATGGTTATTGCCTAAAGTGCGGGGAAGAGATTGCCGCTGCACGCCTAGAGGTGGTGCCAGAGGCGCCATTGTGCGGTGTTTGCGCCGCTGGGTGAGGGGTGCCGTACGACACATTTGGAAGTGGTCGGTTTGGGAGGACGTTAAATGACCGTTGAAACACTATTGAACCGTGCGGAAGCACTGGAGACCAAGATCAACTGTGCAGATGATATGGACCGATATGAGCTGCATCAGCAGTTGCACCGTACATTGATGAATATTGAGCAGAGCGGTGGTCGGGTGCCAGCGCGACTGCGGCGATTGGATCTGGATCTTTTGGATCAGGAAATTGAAGACAGTTTCGACAACATGCCGGTGTGACAGATGTGCCGACCTCAGCAGGCCTGTGGATAACTGGGCTTGCGTGGTGGCGCGACACAGCTAAACTCTGAAAACACAATGGCTTGCGCCAAGAATTGTCAGGGTTGAGGCATGACGCAGTTGCTTGATTACAGAGTGGAAGCAGGGGTTGCGGTTCTATCGATGAACCATGCCCCCTCAAATACGCTGACGGCGGAATTGCGGGCAGCGGTCATTGAGGCGTTGCAAACGGCGCTGCACGACAAGATGGTTGGTGCCATCGCGCTGCTTGGCGCGGGGACGGAGTTTTCCGCTGGACGCGACTATTCAGAACTTGGAAACCCTATTGCCTCTCCAAATTTGGCAGAGCTGTGCAGCGCTGTTGAAGCCGCAGGAAAACCCGTTGTTGCCGGACTGTCTGGTGCAGTGATGGGCGGTGGGTTGGAACTGGCTTTGGCCTGTCATTACCGGGTTGCTCTGAATACCGCGCAGGTGGCGATGCCAGAGGTCGCACTTGGAGTGATGCCTGGCGCCGGAGGCACGCTGCGTGCGCCGCGTCTGTTGGGTGCGGACACAGCGCTCAATATTCTTTTGTCCGGTGTGATGATGCCCATCACCTCAGAAAAGTTGGCGGGTATGGTCGACGAGGTTGTGGAAACCGATTTGGTGGAAGCGACCACGCTCTTTGCCTTAACTTGTATCGCCAAATACAAACCGCCACGCCCGACCTCAGATGTGACTGCAGCGATATCTGATTTTCAGGCTTACGAAGCTGGTGTGGCCAAGTGGGAAAAACGTGTAGAATCGCGTGGGCAGGACGCAGCGTTGGCGATTATTGAATGTGTGCGCGCGGCGCCGTTGTTGCCGTTTGATGTGGGCTTGGAGTTTGAGCGCGAGCGATTTGAAGCGTTGGTGGCGTCTGACCAAAGCCGGGCGCTACGCCATGTGGCTCTGGCAGAACGACGAGCAACGCGATTGCCGGAATTGCACCAAGCAGAGGCCCGACCTGTCAAGACGCTAGGGCTGGTGGTTGGCGGGGATCGCGTGGGGGCGGACTTGGCATTGGCTGCTCTGCAACATGGGTTGTCTGTGGTGATAACTGCGCAGGTGCCCGCAACCCTAGAGTTGGCTCGGCGGCGGGTTGAAGCTGCTCTGCAGCGGATGGTGACCAGTGGACGTGTTGAAGACACCGCGTCGCGGGAAATGCTGTCGCGCTTGAAGATTCAAACGGACCTTGTGGCGTTGTCGCGCGCCGATTTGGTGGTGGAAGCCGTGGGGCAGGGCCGTGAGATTTCCCGCCAGATTGCGGCACAGCTTGATGGCATTGTGAAAGATGGGGCCGTGCTTGCGATACATGATGCCGCCGCACAGATCGGTCCGGTTGCGCAGGCGACGGGATGTCCGCAGGATGTGATTGGCTTTTATTTGCCAAACCTGCATTTGCGCACCTCTGGCGTGGAAGTCGCGGTTGGAAACAGCACAGGACCAGAGGCTGTGGCGACGCTTTTCGCGACCTTGAGCGCGATTGGGTTTCTACCTGTGCGGGCGAAAACGTATAATGGTCTAATTGGCCAAAACGTGATGGGGGCTTGTGTGCGCGCCGCGGAAGACCTGTTGCGGCTTGGGGCTGATCCTTTCGAAATTGATCGGGTGATGCACGCCTGGGGGTTTACCCTCGGGCCGTTTCAGTTCGCCGATGCCTTGGGGCTCAATGCGCCGGGATTGCGCACGGCGCAAAGTGAGTTCAGCACCGTGCTCTACCGCATGGGCCGGGAAGGCCGGGCTGCACAACGTGGCTGGTATCAATACTCACAAGAGCATCCTTTTGGGGCGGCGGATGCGGATACATTGCGGATCGTCAAGGCTGTGATCGAGGAGGATCAGCAGCCGGTTGCAAATGCTGGCGTGCGGGATGTGGATATAGAGAAGACCTGCCTTGCGGCGATGGCCAATGCGGGGGCACGTCTGCTGCGGCTTGGTGTGGCCTCCAAGCCGTCGGATATTGATGTGGCGATGATCCACGGATTTGGCTTCCCGCGCTGGCGAGGCGGGCCGATGCAGGCGAGCGATGACCACGGGCTTGTGGACATACGCAAGCATGTGCGGCTGATGGCGCAGCATGGGAGTGCGTTCTGGAAGCCTGAACCGCTGTTTGACACGCTGATCAAAAACGGGCGTGGCTTTGGCGCCTTAAACGGTTGAGGATCAGGAGAAAGAAATCCCAACCATCACCGCCATCAGGCCGATGACCGACAGAAATAGCGAACCCATGTTCAGGGGAACCACTTTTTGCACGGCGGCGCGCAGCTCGTCGTCAGACAGTTTGGCGCGGCGCGCCTGTGCCACTTTCACGATGGAGAGCAGCAATCCAATAAGACCAACCACTGACAGAAGGGCACCAACCCAGATCATCCATTGCATTGCGGACTTCCTCTTTTGCGGGCGGTGTTTTGGCGGCATATGCCTGGCGCCCAGACTTTGGATTGGCAGCTACCGGATTGTGATGCCGCGTGCAAGACGGGGTCGCGCGCGGCATTTGGCGCAGATCGCAGGAAATGGAATAGCGGGCCTTGCATGGCGAGGCGCTTTGCGGTCTATACCTGCTTTGACATTGGCGCCACATGGGCGCGCAGATCAGGTACAATAAGAGGTCAGTCATGAGCGAAGGCACATCTTCGGACGCGCAATTTGGCGTCACCGGACAGGAACTGAAACAATTCATTGAACGCGTCGAGCGTTTGGAACTTGAAAAAACCGAAGTGGCCGAGCAGATCAAAGAGGTCTTTGCAGAGATCAAGGGCCGTGGCTTTGATGTGAAGGCGATCCGCACAATAATCCGCGAGCGGAAACAGGATCCCAACGACATCGCAGAACAAGAAGCGGTGATTGATATGTATAAGTCCGCACTTGGCATGTCCTAAGGCCAATACCACTTATGATTTGAAGCGGCTCCCGGTTGGGGGCCGTTTTTGTTTGCGGCTAGGGGGTCAGGACAGTGACACCAGGGATGCGTTCGATGCGATAGACATCCTCGTCATAAGCTTGCGTTATTTGTTCCACCATCTCTTCGGTCCAACCGGGCAGGTCGAGTTCTTCTTCGATTTGATCTTCGAGACCAAATTTGTCCAGGAAGGCCGCATAAATGCGCCGCTTCTGAATTTCGGTCACTCCAGTGTGATCCGCCAGAAACGCTTCCAGCCGGGTCATGCCCTCGTCACTCATAATTGTGCGCAGAAGGTCCGTACTTCCCGCGACCTCGGTGGTGGGATCAAGTCCCGCCATTTCGCGCATGATCTCTTCCCAGATGATCGGCGTGTCCTCGTTACACCAAACAGTGACCGGCATATGGGGCACCGCATCGCGAATGCGTAAGATCAGCTCAGACCACCGAAGTGCCCGAGGGTCACAATTGTCGGTGACTTCCTCAATTGGATGGTTTGGCGACGCCGCCACCAGCGCGGGCACAAAGGTGGCCGGATTCCGGATCGCCATGAAGATTTCGGTCTCTTCGCCATAAAACAGCGATGACACACCGCGCAGCCGTTCGCCCGCGTTTGGGAACAGACAATTGTCGCGGATGGCGCGCCGTGGAACGCCAAAAAAATTGTCGTTGGAGAGGATCATCCGATCCGGTTTGGCATCCCCAATCATGCCGCTCATGATGGCACCTTTGTAATCGGTGGCCATGACGGAGCTGGACATTTGCCCAAGAGTGTCCCGAATCTGTCGGCGGTAGGTGGACGGAGGCGGCAAAGCGATACCCTGCTGCTCCAGCAGGCGCTGATTTTTGGTCAGGCTGCCGAGTAGTTTTCCGTCATCAGTAAAGTGCGCGCCTGCGTGAAGTACAATCTGCATTGTTCTTTTCGTTGTTGGATTGTGCTGGATCAATTATAGCCTCGTTTCTGGACAGTAAAACCAGATTCAGGCAACACAAGGGCGCGATAAAGGAATCCCCTGTGCAATCACATGCAAAAACACCATCCTCCGATCAAGTTCCAGCCGCCAAAGCATTGAAAAGGCGCCGGTCTTTTGATCCTTGGTCTATTGGTGCGCTTTTGGTGGCTGGAATCGTGTTAGCGCCTATTTTGGCGGTGGTCTGGATTGCTTTTCATCCAGTAGAAAACATCTGGCCACATTTGTTGTCCACAACTTTGCCGCGCTACATGCGCAACACGCTGGTTTTGATGGCATCGGTTGGCATTTTGGCAGCCTCGATGGGGGCCACAACCGCGTGGTTGGTCACGCGTTATCGCTTTCCCGGCGTGCGTTGGATCCAATGGGTATTGTTGTTACCGCTGGCCATTCCCGCTTATGTGGGCGCCTATGCTTTGGTGGACTTTCTGGAATACGCCGGACCGGTGCAAACCGCTCTGCGCGAGCTGTTTGGTTGGCAGACCAGTCGCGACTATTGGTTCCCTGAAATTCGCTCCATGGGGGCTGCCATCCTCGTGTTGTCCGCGGCGATGTTTCCTTATGTCTATATTCTTGCCCGCGCCGCGTTTCGCGAGCAATCTGGGGCGGGCGAAGAGGTGGCGCGCTCTTTGGGGGCAGGGCCCGTGGCCCGATTTTGGCGGGTCGGCTTGCCGATGGCGCGCCCGGCCATTGCTGCCGGCACGGCGATTGTGATGATGGAAACCGTGAACGATTTTGGCACGGTGGACTATTTTGCGGTGCAGACGCTCACAACCGGTATTTTTAGTGTTTGGCTTGAAAGCAACAATGCCGGCGGCGCGGCACAAATTGCCAGCGTGGTGTTAATGCTGGTAATTTTGTTGGTCACCATGGAGAAAATTAGCCGCCGCAAAGTGCAGTTTTTTAGTCTTAGCAACCGCAACAGACCGTCCGAACGGGTGGAACTAACGGGTGTTTGGGGCTGGGTTGCGATGGTGGCTTGTTTGATGCCGTTCCTGATTGGCTTTGTCATGCCATTTTCCGTGATTGCACATAATGCGGCTGGCAGCTTGGACCAATGGCGTGATCCAGCGTTGTTGACGGCGCTATGGAACACCTTGCGGGTCTGTGGCATTGCGGCGGTAGCAACCGTGGTGGCCGGTGTGTTCATGGTCTATGGTGTGCGCCTGTCCGGTCGCACCCTGCCAAGGTTGTTATTGCCAATCACCACCATTGGGTATGCAGCCCCCGGTGCCGTTTTGGCGGTGGGCATCCTGATCCCGCTGGCCGCGCTGGACCACAAACTGGCTGACCTGATTGAAATGCTCACAGGGTCTCCGACCGGGCTGCTGCTAACCGGCTCTTCCTTTGCCCTGATTCTTGCCTATTGTGTGCGGTTCTTTGCGATCGCGCAGGGGGCGGCTGATGGCGCCATGGGGCGTGTGCCACCAAGTTTGCCCATGGCGGCGCGGTCTTTGGGGCGCACAAAAGGTCAGGTGTTGCGCGAAGTTTACCTGCCGCTGGTGCGTGCCTCTGTGGGGTCGGCGCTATTGCTGGTGTTTGTCGATTGCGTGAAAGAGTTACCCGCAACCATGCTTTTGCGTCCGTTCAACTTTGATACACTGGCCACACGCGTGCATGAGCAGGCCAGTCTGGAGAACTTATCTGACGCCAGCCCAGGCGCGATTATGATCGTTTTGGTGGGGCTCGTTGCTGTTGGATTGCTTGCGCGTACAAATCGATAAAAACCTAAAAAAATCCTCTTGCAGGTTCCGAACGAAGGCCTTAAACGAAGCTCCAGTGCCCCTATAGCTCAGCTGGTAGAGCAACTGATTTGTAATCAGTAGGTCCGCGGTTCGAGTCCGTGTGGGGGCACCATCTTAAATTACCATTGCGTCCAATAAAGTCCGATAGTAGCCTGTATTTGCAGGTTTTTGCGGTTCTTTTTGTTTGATGTTGTCCTGCCACGTATTGCTTAGTCCGCCCCGTATGGGGGTATGCTTGGGGGTACGTGCTCTGCAGCACTTTGGAAGATACCCCCAATGACCGTTTTGAGTGACGCAAAGATTCGCACGATCAAACCCAAGGACAAACCCTTCAAACAATCAGACTTCGATGGATTGTTCCTACTGATAAACCCCAACGGCTCTAAGCTATGGCGTTTTAAGTACCGGTTGCACGGCAAAGAAAAGTTGTTGGCGCTGGGCAAGTATCCCGATGTGCCCCTGGCACTGGCCCGCAAGCGCAGGGATGAGGCACGGATGCAAGTTGCGAATGGAGATGATCCCTCTGTTCAGCGCAAAGAGCGCAAGCAGAAAGACGAGGCGGAGCAGAAGGACACCTTTTCCAACCTTGCGGACGAGCTGTTGGAGAAGAAGCGTAAGGAAGGCCGCTCCGAGGCAACGCTTATAAAAACAGAATGGTTCCACCGTTTGCTAAAGGCAGACATTGGCCACATGCCGATAGCCCAAATCACAGCGCAAGATATTCTCGTGCCGTTGCGCAAGGTGGAAAAGAAGGGCAATCACGAAACCGCCAAGCGACTTCGATCCGCTGCGGGCGCGGTGTTTCGCTATGCAATCGCGCTGGGCAAAGTAGAGAATGATCCAACCTACGGGCTTAAGGACGCGCTGATCCATCACAAGGTCACCCATCGGGCGGCCATCACCGATCCCAAAGAGGTTGGTGGGCTACTGCGCGCAATTGACGACTTTCATGGGCAAAGGACAACCAGGCTCGCGCTACAATTGCTTGCCATCACGGCTGTGCGTCCAGGTGAGTTGCGGCTTGCCAAATGGCATGAGTTCGATCTGGAAGCCGCAACGTGGGCCATCCCCGCAGAGCGCACCAAGATGCGGCGGGAACATTCAGTACCTCTTCCCCGTCAGGCGCTGGGCATTTTACTAGAATTGAAAGATCTTACTGGCTGGGGATCGCTGTTATTCCACTCTGTACGCTCGTCTCAAAGGGCCATGAGTGACAATACTTTAAATGCCGCTCTTCGGCGTATGGGGTTCACTAAGGAAGAAATGACAGCACATGGGTTCAGAGCGGTATTTTCCACCTTGGCCAACGAATCCGGCCTTTGGCACCCTGATGCGATTGAACGCGCCCTTGCACATGTCGAGAAGAATGAGATCCGTCGAGCCTACGCTCGCGGGCAACACTGGGATGAGCGTGTGAAGATGTCGCAGTGGTGGGCAGACGAATTAGACAAACTACGAAAGGACTAGTTTCTGAATGAAAGCCTCGGTCTTCCCCCCGGCACAACCCACCGAACGTCTCATGCAGGCTTGGATCTATCAAAACTCTTGGACCACCCAATCCGCGCTGCTCTTGGCGCTGGGCGTTTCGCCAGATGCAGAAGATGCAGAAGATCACATCGCACCACTCGCCTCGCTCCTAGAGAGGACAACAGGCGACGGGATACGAACAGGGAGACCAATAGATTGGCTATGGTGGGGCGAGAGGAATGGCGTTTCTTTCCATAGTGATTGGTGGATGGCCATCACACCTCAAGGGCCTATCGGGTTTGATGGTCAGCACTTCGCCCTACTGCGCGACGAGATGTTGTCAGATGCCTTTCTTCAGCATGAGCGTCGCCTGATCTCCAAATGGGCGCGCAAGCCTTATTGGACGCCCCGCGAGGCGATAGATCTCTCACTGAACTTTGGTCCCTTCACCACTGATAGCTGGCGGGGGCAGGAGCCTGAGTTTGGCGATACGATCCGAGAGCGGGATGACCGGATTAGGACGTCAGAGCGTGCTGTCGAGGCTGGCGATATCTCTGAGAAGGCCGCTCCCAAGGACTATGTGCTCTGGCTGGACAAATGTGGCTATATCGTCTCCGAGGCTTGGCGGCGTGCCGTGGGGCTGGAAGGCAAAGTCTTTGAGCACATGGAAGAGGGTCAGCTCGCAACCTTACTGGAAGAGAATGCACAACAGAGGCGAGATCTGGAGTGCTTGGTTGCGAATAAGGATGCGCAAGACGACTTGGAGCGACAACTAGCGGCGCTGGGCGACGAAAACGCGAGCCTACGTACGCAGTTGGAGGGGCAAGCCGTATCCTCACCCACTGGTAAAAGTGAAGGCGTCAAACAGATTGAGAAATTGCAGCGCCGCATAAAGCAACTCACAGAAGGTCCTGCCAACCCGAGCGAAAAGAGCGCTTTAACAAGAAAAGTGGCTTGCTTGGAAAAAGCCCTCCTTGGAGCGGCGTGCGATGCCTATAGTTTTGACCCTCGTGCGAAGCGATCCGACGCCGCAAAACAAATAGCAGATAAAACCACCCAGCTTGGGTGCCCAACCGCTGATTCGACTGTGCGCGACTATCTTAGGGAAAGCGCGAGTATTCACGTTGATAGCAACATTTGGGACCTGGTCTACTCAAGAAAATAAGCTCACGTAGGCCGTACCACTTTGGACTAGGTGGTACGGCCCAAGCCAACACCGGACTAATTCAACCTCGAACCCTCTATTAACGTTCAAAGGTGGGTTCGATGAAATTCGACGATCTTCCAAACGACGCGCTGCTGCGTGAAAAACAAGTTCTTGTCCCAGGCGGGCCAGTGCCGGTGTCCCGCTCCACTTGGTGGGCCGGGGTACGCAGTGGGCGTTTCCCTCAACCTATCCGCCTTGGCCCGCGCACCACGGCGTGGCGAGTTGGCGACATTCGAGCGCTCCTTCAAAAGGGGGCTGAATGATGGGCAGAGATACATCAGACGACAATGAGACACTGGACATGTTCGAACGTTTTGGCGTTGAAGAACCTGAATGGTTGGAAGACGCGAAAGCGACGAAAGCAGAATTGCTGAGAACCGCGATACCAGTGTTCACTGAGCCTCAAGACGTGTCCCGGAAACCTGAACTGATATGCTCAGCCACCATGCCTCTCCCCGCTGATAAGCAGCGGTTTCTGAGAGACCAAGAAGTCGCTGATAGGTATGGGATTAGCCGCCAAGAAGTTTGGAGGCGGAAAAACACCAACCGCCTACCGGAACCGATCAAGCTTTCGGCAGGGACCACGCGTTGGCTGCTTTCTGAGCTCGTTGAGTTTGAAAACTCACTCGTCAAAGAAACCCGCAGCGGGGTCAAACCTACACGGGGCACAAAGGCAATTAAGAAGGAGGGGAAATTATGACCCGCTCCTACAAGCAAGTGCACCCAAACGTGAATATGGCCTATTCTGTTGAAGGGGTTAAGGAGCTTTACGGCGTGAGCAGTAACACCGTGTCGAATTGGGTTGGGGAGGGCTTGGAAACATCTGACGGCAGCATTCCCTATCTGATTCGCGGCGCTGAGCTGAAGCGCTTTCATGAAGAACGCCAACAACGCACTCGCACAAACCTGCGCTATGGCGAGTTCAAGTGCCTAGGGTGCGGTCACGCTGTATTCCCGGAAACTGACACTGTTTCTGTGACCAATCAAGACGGTCGCGCACCGCTTGCAAATGCGACGTGTTGCGACTGTGGCGCCTCACTGATGAAGTTACTTAGTGCGACGGAATGCGACAAAATATTAGACTGTGTCGGTACCAATACCAGGTTGGACCGAATAGACGAAAGGAAGGTTGAGACCCCAGCTCGTATTGGGAAGGGAAGCACCTCTCAAGGGGGCGTTTGGGTCACACTCAATGATCGGATCATATACGACTGGCAGGCCTACGCGGGGCGCTACAATCCCAAAACTGCGCAATCTCACCTCGTTAGCATCCGGGAATTTGAGATGTTTTCGGGTGGAATGTCTTTCGACAAAATCACGCCTAAGCACGCAGGGGCATACCGTGATCATCTGGTGCGGCTTGCGAATATGCCAAAAGAGAAAGGAGGTCTTAGCAAATCAACGGTGCGCCATAGGGCAGCGCATCTATCACAGTTCTTCAAGTGGCTTCGGGGGCAAATCGGATACAGGCGTTTGAGCGCAAGTATTCCAGACTATTTCGCGTTGCCTCGTAGTGCGACGGCTAAGCGCACTCGCATGGATCCCAAGACCTATCTCTCGCTTGAAGACGCTTGGCGGATGGTGGACGCAATGCCTGACAAAACCCTCGTGGAGCGTCGGGATCGCGCGATGGTCGCCTTTTCTTATGTCAGCGGCCTTCGAGCCGGGGCCCTTACTTCAGTTCGCGTCAAACACCTCGATCTTGAGAAGCGAACGGTTGAGCAGGACGCCACCGACATGCGCGCCAAAAACGGCAAGAGTTATCGCGCGAATTGGTTTCCAAGAACGGAAAGCTTTCAGGAGGTTTTCATCGCGTGGCTGGAAGAACTGAAAGGGCTTGGCTTCAAAACGCAAGACGGTGTTTTCCCCGCGGCTAAGGACCTTAAGCACCCCTCAAGTGGCATGCAAAGCGTCGAACCTTTGGAAAGCAGTAGGCCTTTGCAGGTGGCCTTCACACGCGCTTCTGAAGCCATTGGTCAGCGCTGCACACCACATTCGGCCAGGCATACGCTCAAGGCGCTTGGCGCTCGTATTTGCCGCACGCAAGAGGAACGCAAAGCATGGTCGATGAACCTGGGCCATGACGATGACCAAATCACTGAGCGGCACTATGGTAAGATGTCCCAAGAACAATGCGATGCGCTGATCGATGTCATGCATTCGGAAGAGGCGTTCACTGAGGAAGAGAAGGACATTATCCTCGACTTCCACGAAAAGCGTTTCACGCGTGGGACGCGTGAGTATCAGGCCGCCCAAAGGCTCGCCCAGAAGCGAGAGAAAGCGCGAGGAGATTATGAGGTGATCGAATGACAGCAAGCCGCTCCTCGGGGCGGCTTGCTTGTCTACTATCGCCTACATCAACGGGCAGATAGCCTCTGCGGCGGTTTAGGCGACAAAGGGCGGAAAGCGTGAGTTCGCCGCGCTCGCGAAAACTCCGTGCTGGACGATCCAAAGCGGCCATTCAAACCCTATCTGACCAAAATCCGGCTGGCTGCGCGACGCCCCAAGGTCAGCAAAGCGCAGAAAGCGGACTTTGCAAAATCTGGCCGCAACTCGATTTGGCGGGTCGTGAACCGGCCCTTTCTGGACATTTGCAAAAAATGCGACGGCGACCATACTGCAGGCGCGACACTCAGTGACCAGTTTCCCGAAAGCAGATGTTCAGAGACCCAAGTCAGTCGAAGCCGATACCGCAGTACTTACCAACGGCTGCAATACTCAGGAAGAGGGGCTTGCAAAAAAGTGCCGTTCTCTCAAAGCAGGCGCGCGCTTAAGTTCCTGTCCTTAAATGCTGAATATCTCCTGACGACTGTGCGCCGCGGCCGTGTCAAAAGAGGGGCTATTGGAGATGTCCGGTGGTCATCCCTTGCATACGTCAATTCAATGAGCGCAACGCAACTATGACGTCGTCATTACGCTTGTCTCAATTGAGACATTAAATTGGATGCGACATAACGTGTTTCGACTAGCGAACGCTCCGCAGTATCAAGCAAATCGCTAGAGGAACTCAATTTTCCGCGCTTCAGACTATCTTCGATTTTTCTAAAACTTCTGTGCAATGCATTAGCGCCCAGGAAGGCGCAGGCACCAGCTGCGTTGTGGACACGGGTTTTCAAAGCCTTCTCCCTAAAATGTGACGCGTCGCAGGATTTCAGCCTAAGAATGATAGAAGTGGCTTCATCCAACAGTTCATCTAGAACTAGGTCAGTTGGTCCAACGCCGTTTGCGCGAACCAGGCCTTTAAGCTTTTCCGTTTCAAACACGGATAGGTATGCTTCGTTATCGAAAGTGAAAAATTTCTCTTTTTCTGCCAAGGTAGCTAAGGTTGACCGAAGCGCTTCAATTGAGATGGGTTTGGTTAAAACACCCTGCATCCCAGAGGAAAAAATCTTTTCTTGGTCCCTCGGGTTGGCATGAGCGGTTTGAGCGATAATTCTTGTTCTGCGATTAGGTCCGTCACTTTCTCGCAGTCTTCTGGAGACCTCGGTACCGTCGATGTACGGCATACTGATATCCATCAAAATCAGGTCAAAACGCTCATCCATTGCCGCCTCAAGTGCAATCGAACCGTCTTCAGCCTCAGAAACTGAGTGCCCCAATCCTTGAAGCATGTCCGTAAGTAGCAGGCGATTAATTTTGTTGTCATCGACTACAAGAACTTTTTTACGTTCCTTGTTTTTGATGAGTTCAGGATCATTACGCAAAGAAGGGGCTTCTAGACTGTCGCGGGTGATAACCTCGTTGCAGCTATTCGGGAGATCAACTGGAATTTGTACGCGGAACTCACACCCGTTGCCAAACTCGCTGTGCAACTCTATCTGACCGCCCAATGCTTCGACAGACGTTGCTACAATGCTCAACCCAAGACCGGTGCCTTCAGAGTGGCGGCCATAGGACGCGTCAAGCACTGTAAATGGTTCAAAGACATTTTCAAAATCAGATGATTGGATTCCTGGACCGCTATCTTTAATTGTAAACTCGAGAGTTCCAATCGAAACTTGCTCCACTGAAATGCTGATTTTCTCGCCTGCTGCAAACTTCACTGCATTGCCGACGAGGTTTGCGACTATTGTCTTTAACAGCCTTCGGTCGGTCTCTACGTTAATTGGAGTATTTGGTGCGAAGGTGAGTGTGATCTGACCGCCAGACTGCTCGATTTGTGCGGAATTTTCTTGAACTATATCACTCATCAGGTCTCTGAGGTTGACTAATTCCTTCTCGAGTATGACTTTGCTGCTGTCGAGCTTGCTCACTTTTAGTACGTCATTGACGTGCTTAAGAAGTGTATTTGAAGAGGTGCTCACGTAGCCAAGGTATTTCTTTTGTAAGTCGGTTAATTCAGTCCGCTCCAGTAGGTCGACAGCTCCGATGACGCCATTCAACGGCGTACGCATCTCATGACTAAGCACCGAAATAGATTGCGACTTTCGTCTATTGGCTTCCTTTGCAACTTCCAGGGAACTCTCCAGCAACACTCGATTGTCGGACCAATTGTCCAACAAGCCATTGAAAACAAATCGAAGATTTACCAGTTCTTTCGGCGTCAAGCATTTGAATTCGGGTACTCGCGCCGCCAGGTCGCCGCTGCGAACTTTCGTAACAGCTTTAGATATAGATTGGATAGGTCGCGCAATCAGACCCGATAGGAACCAGCTGACCAAAGCTGCAAATAAAAGGAGCATTAGCAGTATTTCCAGAAGCTCGTTAGCTTCCATTTTCGCAGCTTCTTCAAGCTCGGAAACGGGCTGCGGTACCATCGCTCCCCAACCCGTGGATGGAACGAATGTGAAGCCGGCAATGACGTCGGCCTTCAATGGCGGAGCATAGAATTGCATTGCTCCGGTTTGTCCTGATGTCATTCGTTGCACGACTTCAAGTCCAGTTACGTCTTTAGACGTATCAACCCAATCTTGCTTCGGATGTGCTAGAACTCGACCCTTGCTGTCCACAATCATAGCATGACCTCGCTTTCCAAATGCAATTTCAGATTGTTGCGAAATCACGAAACCCGTGTCGATGGCTCCGACCAATAGAGCTCCTGATGCTGACACGCGAGCTATGTAGATAACAGGACCAAAGGGCGACTGCTGGACACCTGAAAAGTTTGAACTGTCGCGAACGGCAATCTCGCGAAGACTGGCTACAATTTCCTGTGGTGGGGCATCGAATTCTCTGGAATATAAAATGTCGACAGAGCTTTGTTCGAAATTGAAAACTGATAGCATTCTAAAATGGTATGAATCCAGCAATGCATCCATCGAGCCTGGAGTGAATGAGAGGGCTTCGTTCGCCATCACAAAGTCAAAAGTTGCCCGAACATCAACTGCGTAGCGTTCCAACGTCGACGCAAGGTTCTCAGCGATTACTAGATGTGATTGCTCTGCATTAGCTAACGCACGTTTATATGCTACGTTGTAGCTGTTTTGTACAAGTATGGTTTCAGCCAGCAATAAGACAAATATCATGCCCAAAAAAATGTAAACACGTACTCTTTGAATTATGCCGCAAAGTATTCCGGATCGTCTTCTAACTCGCTCCAATGAAGGACCTCCCGTTGCTGCAACAACGGCTAACCTATCTATACAAATGAGCTGGGAGGTATGAAGACTATTACATATAACCTTTCGTATATTTCAACTAACCTTCTGCCTGTTTGACGCGATGAGTTGAAAGTTCCAACTGCATTGACGCAAAATTCGAAAGGGACGCTTGAGGATGCGGGAAGGGCATTTTGGGGTGGCGTCTGTAACATTTCCACGGAAAGTATTCAGAATACGCTGATTATTGATGCAAATCAGTGCTTCTAAGGTCGAATTCTCACGTTGGTGTGAAGGGCAAATCTGAGTTCGGCCGCGGGTGCGTACCTCTCCACACTCAAATGAGCGTGAATAATACAAAGGTAAGGCATTGAAATGAAAACCTTCCGCAATTTCACCGCAGCCGCAGCCATTACACTGAGTTCCGCCGCGAGCGCTGGTGACATCGTTGAAATCGCATCGGGCGCTGAGCGTTTCTCGACCCTTGTGGCCGCCGTCAGTGCTGCTGGTCTGGTTGAGACACTGCAGGGCCCCGGTCCATTCACTGTATATGCGACCGTGAACGACGCTTTTGCTGTGCTGCCTGAGGGTACTGTGGAAACGTTCCTTAAGACTGAGAACAAAGCCCAGCTGACCAATGTGCTCTTCGACCATGTCGATGACCGCAAGCTGAGCGCCGAGATGAGCCCGAGCGGTTCGAACTACTTCAAGCCAGTTTTAGATTCGGAGCGATTGTGCATCACTAAAACCTCGTCTGGCGTGTCGATCGCAGATGGCACTGGCGAACTCGCCAACGTGATTATCGCAAATATCGAGGCCGACAATGGTGTGATCCATGTGATCGATAAGGTGTTGCTGCCTGGCACCCGCCCCGCCTGCCACTGAAAAAGCCCTAAAGAGTAATACAGGCCTCGGCGACATTGAAGCCTGTACCGCTTCCGCTTTGGGCTGGGAGCCGACCTCCAGACGCCAGGGCCCGCGGGAGCAGGCAGCCAGCATACGGCAACGGGTCGTGCCGATGGCGGCAATGCGCAGTAAGTGGACTTTGCAAAGTCTGAGCACGTTACCTTTTGCGGACCTTGGTTCTGAGTGCGGCTGACGACAGCAAAGGGATCAAAAACTCATTGCGCCTGCAGCTTTAAACCAAGGCGCTTGGGCAAGTCGCAAAAATGCATACGTAATAACTACGGCGCTTTACAGTTCGGCTGGAACAATACCAACTTCATCTGAATAGGCTTCCCACGCGGTCGTCAGTTCCAAAAGGAGCTCTGGAATTCTTTCTGAAAGGTCGATGGTTTCGCCCGGGTCAGAGGCGAGATCATACAAACGCCAATTTCCGTCCCCGTACGGAGCTGGCACCAAAACTGCCTTGAAGTCCCCCTTGCGCGCCCATTTCCCACCAGCCATTTCTCCGGCAATAATCTCTTCAGGGCCATAAAGAGAGTTTACGTTACCAGTGAGAAGCGGCAGCATCGAACGGCCTCGAGGAGGTTCGACCTGACGACCACTAAACGTCGCTGGATACTCAACACCGGCAGCGTCAAGCAACGTTGGAAGGATGTCCCAAACATAGGCGAACGCGCCCGTTGTCTGGTCCTTTGAAATACCCGGCCCCGAAATTATCAAGGGAACACGAATTCCACCCTCGCCGACAGTTTGCTTGTATAGTCCCAGAGCGCCGCTGGACGCAGCCGCAAATCCGGGACCATACGCATAGTTTGAACCCGGGTGACCGAGGTTTTCATAACTATGGTCGAACTGAGCAATAAAATCAGGATCATCTGCACCGGGGTAATCGACTGAATAGAAAGGGTTGGATCCATTGTCGGACAGGAAAACAATAATAGTGTTGTCCAGCTCGCCTATGTCCTCCAAAAAATCGATGACTCGACCATAGTGATAGTCCATGGCATCCACCATACCGGCATAGATTTCCATGCCGCGCGCTTCCGTTTGCCGTTCATAAAGTTGCAACTCGTCCCACGGAGTGGTCAAAGGTTGAGGGCCGGGAATTGCCGCATCCTCTGGGATCAGGCCTAAGTTCTTGGCAGAGGCCCAGCGTTTCATCTTTAAGGCTTCGTAACCCTCGTCGTACCAACCGTCGTACTTCGACATCCACGGTTCTGGCACGTGGACTGGATCATGCGGCGCGGTAAAGGCCAGATAGCCAAAAAACGGCTTTCCGTTGTTTCGGCCTGATCTGATTGAGTCGATCAGAAAATCCGCATAACTGCGGCTTGAATAGAAATCCGCAGGCAGTGTCTCCAGATATTCTCCGTTGGAGGAGTATTTGGCCGGGTCGTCTTCGGGCAAAATTCCAAGCCTGTCAGCCCAATGACTGGCGCCACCGACAAGCATACTCAAAGTCGAGTCAAAACCTCTTGTGAAAGGAAGTCGGTCTTCTGAATGGCCCAGGTGCCATTTACCAGCCATATACGTGTTGTACCCTGCGCTCTTTAAAATTTCTGGTAATGCTGCAACGCGATCATTCAAATAACCCTCATATCCCGGCTGGCCGCGTTGGTTATCGACAAGCATTTCGCTCATGGTTCCAAGCCCTGCGATGTGATTGTCGTTCCCCGACATCAACATGGCACGAGTGGGAGAGCAGGATACTGATGCGTGGAAGTCAGTGAATAGCATTCCTTGTGCGGCCAATTCGTCAAGATGAGGGGTGTCAATTTCTCCACCGTATGACCCAATATCGCTCCACCCGAGATCATCAGCCATTACCAAGAGAATGTTTGGCCGATCCCCGGCCTGGGCTATCCCAGAGAACGCGATCGAGCTAAAAACGACAAACGAATTGAGAATTAGGCGCTGCATCAAAAAACTCCGAAATTTTGATTTCATCCAAGAGATGAATTCATTAACGACGCAATCATTTATTGTTGCAACCCCGAGCCATTGCCAGCTCAGTCGTGCAAATGTCCGCTTTCACCAAATTAATTCACGAGGGCGTTGGTAGCTTTGGGCTGGCACTCGTCATTCACCGTCGCAAACAAAGCCCGCCAACCATGCGGCCAGCGAGCTTTGCCCTCCCGTGCGTTTTGGTGGTGGCCTTTACCTTAGTGTTGAGAGACAAGCGTCGGCGCAGGAAACTCAGGCGCGATAACGTCCAGTTTTTGCCCGGCCGCATCGGTAGTCGAGATGATGTCGATGAGCAGTTTCACAATATGGTCGTTCAAAACAAACTCGGGAATTTCTTGGAGCCGTTCAACCCATCGAGAAACATCCTCTATTTTGAGAAGCACCTGGTCTTTCGGAATGTCATCAATCAAAACTGGGATCAGAGCATCGTCCGGGTACACCTCAACAGCGTCTTTCAAATCCTCTAGCGCCTGCTCCAAATAGAACTGGCTACGTTCCTCAGGGGTCATTGAAAAAAGGGAGGTGAGCTTTTTCGCTTCCTCCTCATCGCCGATTTCGCCAAGGAAACGAAGTCCGAGCCCTGCCAAGTTGTCATTCTTACTCATTTTGGGATTCTCCACAAAAAAAAATCGCTAACCACAATCCCCCGGTCGTGATGCGCTAAACTTCGCGCTGCCACCTGTTAAAGAAATACAAAGATATACTTAATAAACACTTAATCGAGCGCCCTTTGTTCACTTGACGTTCACGTTATGTCGGTATGGATTTCAATACCTGAAAGCATTTGGTAGATCGTTGAGACGTGGGTGAAATAGATCGAAATTGAACTAGGGAACACTTCGTAAAACTGGGAAACACCTATGCCCGTTGCCCGCGATTGGCCGCTTGAAACTGTTGAGATTGCCTGCAAGCATTGCGGGCGGTTTGGACGCTATAGCAAAGCCCGCTTTGTGGAGCTTGTGGGAGCGGACACAGACCTGACAATTGCTAGGCGAAAACTGGCAGCGGATTGCCCTGTATGGCTGGCCAAGCCCGATGTGACGACGACGGACTGCAAACCAAGGTATGTGCAGGAGTGGTGGCGGAAGTCGAAATGGAACCGTTGCTAAAGATACTGGCCTCAGCTTTCTTCGCGTTCGTCGCCCTCCCTAGATTACCTGCGCCTGCTGAAGCCGGATGCTGCCCCAGCACCAAGTTCTGCTATGCGCAGAAAGCGAGCTTTGCAAAGTCGGATGCTGGATGGCAACAAAGCGGACAAGGTGAGTTTTCGCTGCGGCTGCACCAACGACTGCTATACACGTGAGGTCAGGTGTATTCCGGCGATAGTGCAACGCACCGACCCACCGGAGAGCTCGATAGTTGGTATCTTCAAGGCAACCAAGGTCGCGCTGTCAGAAATCCTTGCCTTTTGATCTGGAGACAACGCGTTCAACGCTGTTTCTGACAGGGCAAGAAGGCGACCTGCGCTCCCTTGCAATTCAATGGCGTTACCCGCGAAGTTTCCAACTTGATCTTCGCTTAGGTCGATAATTGTTCGGCCTGATTGACCAAGTCGATTTAGCACGTCATCGCGGCGTGCTAAGTCTTCAATCATGCAGCTTCCAATCATTGCGAAATCAGTCGCGATACACATCAACACGTTGGTATGATAGATGGCCCTTCTTTGCTCATCGGCTGCGCGAAATGCCATAGGCTCGTAGTTGAAGTGGGTGCAGAAGCGTTCCAAAGCGATCTGGCTCGTACGGTCGGATTCAACCGCATAGGCAATCCGCTCAACGTGATCCAGAACCATTGCGCCTGTACCTTCGAGGTAGAGACCATCGTGTTCTAGACCGGAAAAATCCAGAATGTCTTGAACACGGAAATTGGTCTTCAGCATGTCTAATACGTCGGAACGGCGCTCCAGCCTGCGGTTAGTGGCCATCATCGGATAGACCGCGATATGGCCCCCTGCATGCGTGGAAAACCAATTGTTTGGAAATACACAGTCGGGCGTTCTGGGGTCATCTCCGTCGAATAGATGAACATCGACGCCGTGGGATTGTAGCGTATCAGCCGCTTCTGTCAGTTCTTGATATGCCCTCGTCGCATCCGCGCCCGAGGTCGGGCTTGTAGATTGGAAGGCATTATCAAGTGTTTCTGAATTTACCGCAAAATGATGGGGCCGCACCATCACAACGGATGATGGTGCTTGAAGGCTCTTGTAAACGGTCACGGGACTACTCCTGTCTGGTCGCAGATTAGTGTCTGCTCATCATTATGCAGGAGCAACGCTCGAAACTCTGTCATATTGCTATAGTTTCATACATAATGCGCAAAGCATTCCTAACATTTGTGGTATCATGCGTAGTAGTGGCCCCAATAAACATCAGTTTGATGACCTTGATCGCCGACTGGTTGCGCTTCTCAAACGGGACGGGCGAGCGCCGATCGCCAAGCTGGCGGAAATTTTGGATGTGTCACGCAGCACCGTGCAAAACCGGCTTGAACGCATGTTGGAGTCGGGCGCTCTGCTTGGGTTTACAGCGCGTGTGCGCGAAGACTACGAAGATGGTCAGATCAACGCGATTATGATGTTAAAGATAACAGGCAAAAGTACCACGCAGGTCATTACGAACCTGCGCCGACTGCCAGAACTGCGCCAAGTTCATACGACCAGCGGAAAATGGGACTTAGTCGCTGAGGTCCGTGTCGAGACACTTGCGGAATTTGACCGAACACTTCGAGAGGTACGACAGATCGATAATATTCAAGACACCGAAACGAGTATGTTGCTGACGAGTGTTTAAGTCAGAAGCAGCAATTCGGGCAAGTTGCAGCATCGGTAAGAAAGGGCTCGTAGGAGTCTTTAGCTGCGCTCAAGTCCTTTGTCCGCTCTGGGCTGGAACCGGCCGTTAGACGGGTTTGCCACCAAGGTCAGCAATGCGCAGTAAGCGGGCTTTGCAAAGTCTCAGTGACTTCCCGATAGCGGACATTCACGAGATGCGCAGCGAGCAGTCGGTTAGAGCCAAAGTGGCCAGATAAAATTCACCCGCTATTGCAGGCCCTGCACGCAAACCGCCCCAGCCGATACACAAGGAACATTACAGCGACGAAGCCCATCGCTTTCGAGTAATTGTTGCGCTTGCAGTCAGTTGCCGATGCTTACGTAAATTGGCGCTCTTGACGAAATGCAATACAAAAGCGAACTTCTAAGGAACAACAAAAACCTCAAGCTAGGAATTTTGCGTGCAGTACTCCATTCTCCACAAGGTAAAATTGGCTGCGCTAGCGGCGTTCATCACGACCGTTCCACATTTTGCTTCTGCCGACGGCCCAACCTATGCCGCAAAGGTCCCCGAAAAGCTCCTCACGCCTGATATTGTCGAGACCAAGCGGCTTGGGACGCTCAATTTTTTCGACGGTCTGCCTTCCGAAGAAACCGTCGAAAAACTTTGGGACAACCTCGATTTCATGCGCGGAGTCGATGCTTTCTTGCAGGGTATCCCGGCAACTTCGGTTCACGCATTTTGTAAGGGGTTGGAAGATTACGGCGTAGAGCCTTTCGCCGCAGGGATCACTGAGGAACTTCTGGACGCCCGCAGCCTTATGCTGACCGCGAATACCACGACCATGTATGTGCTGTTCTGTATCGACACCAAGACTGGTCCAGTGGTTGTTGATGTGCCGCCAGTTACCATCGGTCCGATCGACGATGCTTATTTCCGTTGGGTAACCGATATTGGTTTCACAGGGCCGGATCAGGGTCGGGGTGGGCGCTATCTGTTTGTACCGCCCGAGTACGAAGGTGACCTACCCGAAAACGGGGCGCATATTGTGCATTCGTCGACCTACAAACACTTTGTTCTGATGCGGGCATTCGTGCTCGACGACGGTCTGGAAGGCACAGTCAAACGAATGAAGGATAACTTTCGCATGTTCCCCTACAGCGAGATCGCGAATCCACCGGAGCAGAAGTTCGTACAGTTGACAGGTGGTCAATGGAACACCATCCATGGAAACGATTTTTCGTTCTATGAAGAATTGAATGCCGCCGTGCAATATGAACCCCCCAATGCATTCCCGCCCGAAATCGCAGGTATCTTCGACAGTATCGGCATCCGGCACGGTCAGCCGTTTGAGCCCGACCAGCGGATGCGGGATATACTGACTGAAGCGGGTGCAGTCGGGAACGCAACGGCGCGGGCGATGTCTTTCAGCCCACGCGACCTTGGCGTCTACCTCTTTGAAGGCCGTGAATGGACAACGCCCTATGCCCGGCTGAGCCACGAGTTTCTTCAAGATGATGTGCGCATTCTAAGCGACAGGACGTTCTTTCATTACATGGCCACCGGCATTACACCGGCCATGTCCAACCCACGTGTCGGGTCCGGATCAGTCTACGGGTTCACGGCAAAAGATGCGGACGGCGTCTATCTGGATGGCGCAGAGACATATCGCATTGATCTGCCGGCGCCGGTGCCCGCGGGGGATTTCTGGTCGATTACTGTCTACGACAATCAGCATCGGTCAATGTTGGAAACCGATCAGAAGCTTGCAGGGATCGACAGTACAGTCCCAGAGATCGAGCCGAACGAAGACGGTTCTTGGACCGTTTGGGTGGGGCCTCAGCCGCCGGAAGGCAAAGAAGGCAACTGGGTGCAGACCACACCTGGGAAATCCTGGTCGTCTCTCATCCGTCTCTACAGCCCTGGTCAGGAATGGTTCGACAAGACCTGGATGCCAGGTGACTTCGTGCTGGTGCAGGAGTGAACTGTACTACTTGCACGAGGCGGAGAGCTCGGATGTAATTGATCGCCACGTTAAAGAGGGGGATTTACCTGCCGGCCTTGTGGCGGAGATCAAGGAGCCATTCGGATGGGAATCTGCGGGTTCTGTGGCGTAGCGACCTGATATCAGGAGCGGTGATTGCCGCGGCTCCCGCACTCTGGTGCAAACCCCAGCAGAGAAAGTGGATGCCTGGGTTGCAGCCCCCCGTTGATCCATCGCATTGCCGACATCCAGCTCAGTTAGGGGAGTGTCCGCTTTCGCCAATTCCCCTCAATAGGACGAAGGCGGTGAGCGTCCCCCAATGAAGTGGTCCGCCCCTATGATTAGGAAAGCGGAGGACCTGAGATGGCCATTAAGAGACCCAAGCCTGAAGAGATTGTCGTGAAGCTGCGGCAGGTTGAAGTCCTGATGGGGCAAGGCATGCCCCGGATAGATGCGATCCGACAGATCGGTGTGACTGAACAAACCTATTATCGCTGGAAGAAGAAGTACGGCGGAATGGGCACAGAACAGCTCAAGGAACTGAAGCGGCTCCAAAAGGAGAATGAGCGCCTGCGCCGGGCAGTATCGGATCTAACTCTGGACAAATTGATCCTGTCGGAGGCCGCAAAGGGAAACTTCTGAGCCCCTCGCGTCGCCGTGCTTGCATCGACCTTGTGCGTAGCCAGATGAACGTTTCCGAACGTCGCGTTTGTCGCGTCTTGGGTCAACACCGATCCACGCAACGGCGATTACCACAGGGGCGTGCCGATGAAGACCGCCTGGTTGCAGACATGATCGAGCTGACTCGCCAGTATGGTCGATATGGTTATCGCCGGATTGCAGCTTTGCTGAGAGATGCGGGCTGGCAGGTGAATGACAAGCGTGTCGAACGCCTGTGGCGACGTGAGGGGCTGAAAGTGCCAATGAAACAACCGAAGAAGGGGCGGCTGTGGCTGAACGATGGATCTTGTGTTCGGCTACGCCCCGAATATCGCAATCATGTCTGGTCGTATGATTTCGTGCACCATCGGACCGAGGATGGCAGGGCGTTCAGGACATTGAACATCCTGGATGAACACAGCCGGGAATGCCTGGCGATCCGTGTTAAGCGAAAGCTGAACTCGACCGAGGTCATCGACGCTCTGACGGACCTGTTCATTCTTCGGGGTGTGCCTGCATATATTCGATCAGACAACGGCCCCGAGTTTGTTGCGGAAGCGGTTAGAAGCTGGATCAAAGCCGTTGGGGCCAAGACGGCATTCATCGAGCCTGGATCGCCCTGGGAGAACGGATACTGCGAGAGCTTCAACGGGCGCTTGCGAGACGAATTGCTGAACGGTGAAATCTTCTACTCGCTTCGTGAGGCCCAAACCATCATCGAAAGCTGGAGGAACCACTACAACACCAAACGACCACATAGTGCTCTGGGATACCGCCCACCTGCGCCAGAGACCACCGTCCCGATGGACCAAAGACCGACAATGCACTAACTTTCAAAATGGACCACTCAAGAGGGGCTGCTCACTCTCGCCTCGGCATGCTTTCAATGATCGAAATTGCCTCCGGCGTTAGCTCACAAACCACATCATTCCCAACTTTTTCACCGGGATCTTTCATGTCCCGAACTTTGATAGTGCCCTGTGTAGGGCAATAAACCTCCCATTGAATGCGTGTGATTTCAGCCTGTCGCCTGCCGGAAAAAATTGCGAATGGTACGATTTTTTGCATCGGGATCGCGCGGTTATCTCTGGCAGTGCGTAAAGCAAAATAAGACATCAACTCGTCAAGTTCAGCGAGGGTCGGACGCCTAGTCCGTTTTCGTGATTTTCCGATTAAGCCGAGGATGGCGGCGGATCTGCGCGCTTTTCGAACAATTGTATCGTCAAAAGGAATGTCGAAGCCTGGTTCAGCCAAGCAAAGACAACTTGTTAGATGGCTTAGATAATTGGCTGTAGTTGCGGGGGACCTAGCCTGCGGGCCATGCATCCCTTCGGCAACTTGAGTCGCGAACTCAACCAGATCAGCGGATGTCAGAGAAGTCACCTCATGTTCCGCGATGGCAAAAGACTTAATTGTCGTAAGCACCTGAGCCTTGGTCTTACCCACGTCGCGCTGCTTGGAATACACTAGATCAACTAGGGAGGCTACCGTTGTACCTGTCTTACTTGGTACTACGCGCCCCTCATCAAATTCCCTGCCGATACGCTTGGCCCAAGCTTCAGCCGCTGACTTTCGGTTGAATGTCTTTGACTTGGAGAGGGCGACTTTCCCGCCCTTCTTTTTGATTACTTGTGCTTTGTACTTAGTTCCTGTGGCGCTCTTGCGCTCAATGATTGTGCCCATTATTTTCCTTTTTCGTTTGGCATACCGACGCTATAGAGCAGCGGTACGCCAAACGCCAAGATGGTATGCCTCGCGGTATGCCAAAAACGCAGAATAATGCAAAACCCAGTAAAATAAGTTGCAAACGGTTACCTCACAGGAACCACGGAGATTGCTCAATTGTTGACAAAACCGCTAGTTTCTAAGGCCGCGCGCCTTTCCGTCGCCCCGATGATGGATTGGACCGACTGTCATTGCCGCTATCTACATCGTTTGCTGTCCCGAGAAACTCTACTTTATACCGAAATGGTCACCGCCCCGGCTTTGGTGCGTGGCGGTGCGGTGCATTTGTTGCATCACAGCACAGAGGAACATCCCGTTGCGTTGCAGCTTGGCGGGAGCGATCCGCGGGAGCTGGCCAAAGCCACCAAACTTGGGGCTGATGCTGGATACGACGAGATTAATCTCAACGTGGGATGTCCGTCTGATCGGGTGCAGTCTGGCACATTTGGGGCGGTTTTGATGAAGTCGCCAGAATTGGTGGCCGATTGCGTCAGCGCTATGCGGGCGGCGACGAATGTTGAGATCACGGTGAAGTGTCGGATTGGCGTCGACGATCAAGCGCCCGAAGAGGTTCTGCCGGACTTTATTGGTCGCATGCAGAGCGCAGGCATAAAGCGTATTTCCATTCATGCGCGAAAGGCGTGGCTAAAAGGGTTGAGTCCAAAGGAGAACCGCGATGTTCCCCCGCTGGACTATCCTTTGGTCTATCAAATGAAACGCGATTTCCCGGAATTGCACTTGTCGATCAATGGCGGTGTGGCCACTTTGGCAGAGGCCCAAAGCCATTTGGAAGCGGGTATGGATGGCGTCATGATTGGTCGGGCCGCCTACCACAATCCATCCGATATTCTGTGCACTGCAGATCGCAAAATTTATGGGGCAGGTGAGGACAGTGATCCGGTCCAAGTTGTGCATCTGATGTTGCCTTACATCGAGGCGCATCTTCGACAGGGTGGAAAACTCAACCAGATCACCCGTCACATGCTGGGCCTGTTTGCTGGAAAGCCCGGCGCGCGGGCATGGAGGCGGTATTTGTCCGAACATGCGACCAAACCAAGAGCAGGACCAGAGACGGTGCTGGCCGCCCTTCAACAGGTGACACTGGCAGCGGCTTAGCGGGCGGCTTGCGAACCGCAGGAATTTGCGCTTTACAACCCCGCGAAACGCGTTCCCGGAGAGACCCATGGCCCACGATCCCGCTTTGCTTTTTCAAATGCTGCTGCTGTTGTTGGTGATTGGTGGTTTCGCCGGTGTGCTGGCTGGATTGCTTGGGGTTGGCGGCGGTATTGTCTTGGTGCCTGCGTTTTTTTATGCGTTTCAGGCGCTTGGCTATGATGGGCCACAGTTGATGCAGGTCTGCTTGGCCACGTCTCTGGCCACCATTATTGTGACTTCGTTGCGGTCTGTTGCCAGCCACAACAAAAAGGGTGCCGTGGATTGGGACATCCTGCGCACATGGGCGCCAGGCATTGTTGCTGGCGCTTTCCTCGGTGTGCTGGTTGCTGCAAATTTGCGCTCGATCACCCTGCAGATTGTGTTTGGGTCTCTGGCGTTGGTGATTGGCGCGTATATGGGGTTTGGCAAGGCGCATTGGCGGTTGGGGCAGGCTATGCCCACCGGACTGCCACGCCTGATCGTGAGCCCTTGTGTTGGGTTTCTGTCGGTGCTGATGGGGATTGGTGGTGGCAGTTTTGGCGTACCTCTTATGACGCTGTTTAACGTGCCCATCCACCGCGCCGTGGCCACAGCTGCGGGGTTTGGTGTGACGATTGCTGTGCCCGCTGTGATCGGTTTTCTTTTTATGGAGATTGATCCGGCGACGCGCCCACCTTTCACCGTTGGTGCAGTGAATATGGTAGCCTTTGGTTTAATCATTGCCATGACGCTGTTAACCGCGCCGCTGGGGGTTAAGCTGGCGCATGCCATGGACCCCAAGCCGCTGAAGCGGGTGTTTGCAGTCTTTCTGACATTGGTGGCGTTGAACATGCTGCGCAAGGCGGCAGGGCTGTAAACGCACCACGCGCCGCATGCATAGCTTAACTGGTCGAGGTCCGGATATATCCACTATAGATAGAAATTCCACTCAGGTATAATCAATAAGATGATTCGATTTGAGTTCTGGAAAGTCCCTTAAGCCCCGTTTCAGATTCGGGTGTGGCCTGTCCTTTGACTGTTTCCTGTTTGCAGATTGTCCCAACTGTGGGGCGTGGCGTGGCGATAAAGTCGCAAGTTTTTCAGAAAAAGTAGGCGAATCCCAAGGTCAGGTTTCCGGGGTGGAAACGTTCTGACCGTCCACGAGTGCATTGTTTCGATGCCAGCGCTGCAGCAAAATGTCTGCTTAAGATTTTCGTAAAATTTGTATAGACTTGGGGAAATTATTTTCAGGATGCAGGTGTAAGTGATGCAATTACTTTGGATTTTGGGTCTGGCCGTCCTTGGCGGTGCGTTGATCTACGAGATCACAGATGATGATGATAGTGAAGACAGTGGTGAGCCAGATCCAGCGGACGGTGGTGATCCCACTCCAACGGACGGTGGTGATCCAACCCCGGCGGGCGGAGGCGATCCAACCCCGGCGGGTGGTGAGGTTCCGATCACCATCGGCGACTTGATCACAGGCACAGACGAAGCGGATACGCTCGCGGGCACTGAAAATGGCGAGCGGATTGATGCGGCCGCAGGTGACGATACCATCACTGGCCTGGCTGGTCACGATACCGTTCTCGCTGGCGACGGCAGCGACTCTGTGGATGGTGGCGAAGGTGATGACAAAATCTCCGGCGGCAACGACTCGGATACGCTGGTCGGGGGTGACGGTGACGACCTTTTGGGTGGTGCGGGAGCCAATGACAGCCTGAGCGGTGATGCGGGGGCGGACACTCTGCTTGGTGGCTGGGGCGACGACACTTTGTTTGGCGGGGACGATGACGACTCTCTGATGGGCAGCCGTGGGGACGATGTGCTCGATGGTGGTCTTGGGAATGACTATCTGAATGGTCAGGATGGCAATGACAGTCTTACCGGTGGGGAGGGCGACGACAGCTTACTTGGATTGGATGGCAACGACAGCCTGCTGGGTGATGCCGGCAATGACTCGCTTTGGGGTGGCAATAGTGATGACACGCTGGAAGGCGGCGAGGGCGATGATCACCTTTCTGGCCAGACCTCAGACGACAGCTTGAGCGGAGATGCCGGTGCAGATACGCTGCTGGGTGGTCGTGGCAACGACACGCTCGTTGGTGGCGTTGGGGAGGACAGCATGGAAGGCGGTCTTGGGAATGACGTCTTTGTTGGCGTGGAAGATGGTTCCGACGATGACATGATTGCGACCTCCGATGTTCTGGATGCGGACACCATGCGCGGCGGCTTGGGGGATGACACCTTTATCCTCGGTTCCGGTGATGTCGCTGAAGGTGGCGAAGGCGCAGACACGTTTGCGACTGGCAACTGGGTGGATCCCGATAACCTTCCAGTGATTGAGGATTTTGACGTCGCAGAAGATGTCTTTGCGGTCCTCGTGCCTGAAGGCGAGGCTGCTGGAGTCGTGTCTGTTGATACAAATGCAGACCTTGGGGATGGGTGGTTTACCGTGTCTTTTGGCGGCAGCCCAGTTGCCTCTGTTTATGGCCCCGGCATGGACGCGAGCCATGTGTCCATTCTGGAGACCGACGTTGTGCAGTCTGCTGCGGCACCGGCACCGGTCGTGGCGTAAACAAGCCTCAATTAAAATCAAAAAGCGCGCTCCGTTCGGGCGCGCTTTTTTGTTTGGACTGCTGGTGAGCGTCAGCGTTTAAGGCGGGCGCTCCTGCCTCCGCGGCGTTTTTTCAAAAGTGGCGCGCGTGTGGGCAGTTCCTCCATAATGCTACTGCGCTCTTCTGGCGCCATCTTGGACCAGCGGGTGATCTCATCAATGCTGCGTAAGCAGCCGGTGCAAATCCGCTCTTCGGGATGCACAACGCAGACTTGTATGCAGGGGCTTTCCACTTCGCTGCGTTTCCACACGATGTCCTTGCTCACGATTCACTCCCAAGATGGCTTAGCCGGTCCAGTACCCCTTGAAGGATATACGACGCGGCCACGTGGTCGATCACCTCTGCGCGACGTTTGCGTGACGTATCCGCCTCCAACAGTGCCCTTTCGGCGGCCACAGTGGACAAACGTTCGTCCCAGAAGCCAATGGGCACCTCCACCAATGCAGACAGGTTGCGGGCAAAAGCGCGCGTGGATTGCGCCCGTGGGCCTTCGCTGCCGTCCATGTTCATGGGCAACCCAAGGATGATCCCGCCAATGTTGCGGTCTTTGGCAATCTCAATCAGCCGCTGCGCATCCACGCCAAATTTCTTGCGCTTCACGGTTTCAATCGGCGTTGCGACGGACCGGAAACTGTCACTCACGGCCACGCCAATGGTCTTGGTGCCCAGATCAAGCCCCATAAGCGCCTGCATCGGGGGCAGTTGCGGAGCCATCTCCTCGATGTTTTGGAAAATATCGCTCATTCCAAACCCGCTTGCGTCGCGCCGGCACGCACAATCTCCAGCGCCTCGGGCACTTGTGCAAACACTTGTTGGGCTTCTTCCCAGATCAACGTCGCACGGTCTGTGTCGCCCAAGACTCCATAAGCGCCAATTAGGCGAGCCCATTCTTGTGGTGTGCCGCCTTCAGTAGCCAGCCGATCGGACAGCTGGTCTACCATGCCCTGGATCATTGCCTGACGGTCTTCCCCGGACAATTCACCTGCCGCGTCCATGTCCTCGGCAGTAGGGCCAGACAGACCGTCTGGGCTGTGGGTCGGAACCGGCTCGGGCATTTTATAGTCCACACCGGCATACCAGCCGAGTTCGGTGATTGTTGTACGGATCGATGGCACCCACGGTGCGTCGTTCGGGCTTTGACGCAGCACCTGATCCCAAATGCGGAAGGTCGCATCCGGACGCCCAGTCTGCCACATCATGAGGCCCATATAATAGCGTGCAAGGTTGTTGAACGGGTCAAGCTCCAGAGCTGCATTCAGGCTTTTTTCTGCTTCTGGGGACACATAATCCCCAGCCGCCGAAATCAGCAGGTTGGCATGCAGCACATAGTCACCAGCGGTCACGTCTGCGCCCTTGATCTCGATGACCTTGGCCTGGGCGGCGTAGGCGGCTGGCATGTTGCCAAGGTTGGCCTCGTTGCGTGCCAGCAGTTCCTGGCCTTGCAAATCATTGGGGTTCTCAAGCACAGCGGCGCGCAGTTTTGTCATCAGATCAAGGAATTCGTCGCCTGCTTCCACTGGCGCGCGCGCGGGGACCTTGGTTTCCGCCACGGACTGGGTGTCACGGTTCTCGCGTCGCAGCTGCGCCTCGGCGGCGCGGTCTTGCAGCGGCATGTCGCGATATCCCGGTGCACCCAGCTTGTAATAGAGGCCAAAACTGCCCCCCAGAACCGCAAGCCCTAGAATCACAGCCGCCACGACAGCAGACCGTTTTCCACCAGTGTCACCACGCTCTGCCTTTTGCATCTGCGCGTCAGCAGCCAAAATGCGGCGGGAGATCTCGGTTTTCATGCGCTTGGCGTCTTCTTCGCCAATCACGCCACGGGCATGGTCTTTATCAACTTCACTGAGCTGATCGCGATAGACCTGCATATCATAGGCGGCGGGGTGCTCCTCATCCTCGGTGCGGCGCGTCAATGCGAGCGCAAACAAGCTTGCTGTGACAAGGGTCAGGGCTGCTGCAACAATCCAGAAAATCATGGGGCCTCCAAAGTGGTGGACCACATGTAATGCCGCAGCAAGGCAGCTGAAAGCGAAAATCGCGTTCCTGCGCGACATGTCGCAACCGGAGCGCAAATAGGCGCTTTAACCGTGGTGACCACATTACCAAAAAGTTCATAAACTAGGTGACGTTGCCTCCCATTCGGAATCACACCTCATGAGAAGATATTCAGCCTTTGCCATCGCCCGCGAAGCCGCCCGGTTCCACACCGGCTGGGAACGTGCCTGGCGCTCTCCCCAACCCAAGAAGAAATACGACGTCATAATCGTCGGTGCCGGCGGGCATGGTCTCGCCACCGCGTTCTATCTGGGTAAAAACTTTGGCATCACCAATGTCGCCATTATAGAAAAAGGTTGGCTTGGCGGCGGCAACACCGGTCGCAACACCACCATTATCCGCTCTAACTACCTACAGGACAGCTCCGCGGCGCTCTATGAAAAGGCGCGGTCACTTTATGAGACCATGTCGCAGGACTTGAACTACAACGTCATGTTCTCCCCACGTGGCGTGATCATGCTGGCGCAGACTGAACATGAGGTGCGCGGCTATCAACGCACCGCCCATGCCAACGCGCTGCAAGGTGTGCCTACCGAATTCATTGGGCCTGAGCGTGTGAAAGAGCTGGTGCCAATCATCAACATTGACGGCCCGCGTTATCCGGTGCTTGGTGGCCTCTGGCAAGCGCGCGGTGGCACTGGTCGCCATGATGCTGTGGCCTGGGGCTATGCCCGTGCCTGTTCCGACATGGGCATGGATATTATTCAGAAATGTGAAGTGGTTGGCGTGCGGTCTGAAGGTGGCAATGTGGTGGGTGTGGACACCACCAAAGGCCCCATCGACTGTGACAAGCTTGGCCTTGTTGTGGCCGGGAACTCAGGTGATTTGGCCAATATGGCGGGCTTCCGTCTGCCAATGGAAAGCGTCGCGCTGCAAGCGCTGGTGTCTGAGCCGATCAAACCCTGCATGGATGTGGTGGTGATGGCCAACACCGTGCATGGCTATATGTCACAGTCCGACAAAGGTGAGATGGTGATTGGCGGCGGCACCGACGGGTTCAACAACTACACCCAGCGCGGCAGCTTCCATCATGTTGAAGAAACCGTGCGCGCGCTGTGCGAAACCTTCCCGATGGTCAGCCGACTAAAAATGCTGCGTCAGTGGGGCGGCATCGTGGATGTGACCGGCGACCGCTCGCCGGTGATTGGCAAAACCCCTCTGGGCAACTGCTTCATCAACGCAGGCTGGGGCACCGGCGGCTTCAAAGCCATCCCGGGCGGCGGCTGGGCCACAGCCGAGTTGATCGCGAAAGGTGAGCCGGGGCCATTGGCCGCTGAGTTTGGCATGGAACGGTTTGTCGAAGGCCGGTTTATCGATGAAAGCGTTGCGGCCGGGGTGGCTCACTGATGCTTCTTCATCTCAAAAAGCTCGCGCTTCAATTGAAGCATTCTGGCCGCATTATCGATTCCGTCGTTGGTTTCCAAGGGTTCACTTGGGCGCGTCGCAACAACACGTTTACTCTCGATGAACCGATCAAATTTTTTGGTGAAGAAGAGATAAATCTTGCCACCAAAAAAATAGAAAAAACAGTAGATCACGAGCAAGCCGATCGCGCCGACCTTGTAGAGAGAGTACATCGTATAAGAGTGCATGCTTCTCGTATATTTTGCTGCGGTTGCCTTTTCAACAAGGAGTTTGCCCAATGCTAACCCTTCAATGCCCCTATTGCGGCGTCTGGGCCGAGGAAACTGAGCTTCACGCCGAAGGTGAGGCTCATCTGAAACGCTTTGGTCCCGACAGTGACGACGCGGATTTTGAAAGCTATCTCTTCATGCGCGAAAACCCCAAAGGTGTGCATTTGGAACGCTGGCGGCATGCGTCAGGCTGCGGCAAGTTCTTCCACGCGGCGCGCTCCACCACCACGCTCGAGGTGTTTGGCACCTATAGCGCGCAAACGCTGGAACCACCGCAAGATATCAAAGACAAGATCTCGGCCAAAATCCCCAACTGGTCGTGGAGGGAATTCTCATGAGCACACGTCTGACAACCGGCGGGCGGCTTTTGAACAAAGCCAAACAGGTGACATTCTCCTTTAACGGCAAACAGTTCACCGGTTTTGAAGGTGACACATTGGCCTCCGCGCTTCTGGCCAACGACCAGATGATGATGGGCCGGTCGTTTAAGTACCACCGCCCGCGCGGCGTTGTGGCCTCCGGTGCGGAAGAACCCAATGCGCTGGTGAACATGGGGCAAGGTGGCAAATTTGAGCCCAACCAACGCGCCACCACCACGGAGCTGTTTGACGGGCTGACCTGCACCTCACAAAACCACTGGCCCTCGCTGGAATTCGATGTGGGCGTGGTCAACAACTATGTGGCGCGCGCTTTGCCTGCGGGGTTCTACTACAAAACCTTCATGGCGCCTGCGGCGGCGTGGAAACACGTGTTTGAACCGATTGTGCGGCATTCGGCAGGTTTAGGCAAAGCGCCCAAAGACCGCGACGCGGACCGCTACGAGCATTTCTACGCCTTCTTTGACGTTGTTGTTGTTGGTGGTGGTGTCGCTGGCTTGATGGCGGCCAAGGCTGCTGGCCAAGCTGGTGCCAAAGTCCTGCTGATGGAGCAAACTGCCCATTGGGGTGGCCGCGCGCCGGTGGATGGCGGTAAAGTTGATGGCGTGAAGGTGGATGATTTCATCGACGCCACCGTGGCCGAGCTAGAGGCGATGGACAACGTCACGCTGCGCAACCGCATGATGGGGGCAGGGGTCTATGACCACGGCTACATCCTTGGCTACGAGCGCCTGACGGATCACGCGCCACTATTGGATGGCCCTCGCCACCGCCTGTGGCGCATCCGCGCGAAACAGATTGTGACGGCGACCGGCGCGATCGAACGCCCGCTCTCCTTTGCAGGAAATGACATCCCTGGCGTGATGCTGGCCAGCGCGATGCGCGATTACATTGTGAACTATGGCACCAGCTCTGGCGACCGTGTGGTGGTTGTGGCCAACAATGACGATGCCTATCGCACCGCGTTTACGCTGAAAATTCATGGCCTTGAGGTGCCGGTGATCCTCGATGCGCGTCCCAATGGTGGCGGCGCATTGGCTGATGCGGCTCGTGAGCAGGGCTTTCGCGTCGAAAACGGCAAAGGCATCGCCAAGGTCAAAGGTGGCAAACGCGTGACCGGCGTGGCAATCTGTGCTCAAGCAGGCGAGGGCGCTGTTCTGGAAGAGATCGCCTGTGATGCGGTGGCCATGTCCGGCGGCTGGTCTCCGGTGGTGCACCTTTGGTCGCACTGCGGCGGTAAGCTGATCTGGGATGAGGCGCAGGCGCATTTCCGTCCCGATCCGGACCGCGCCCCAACCAGCCATGACGGCAATGCGTTTGTTGTGACCGCCGGGTCCGCCAGTGGTCCGCTGAAGCTGGGCGACGTGCTGGTTGATGGTCAAAAAGCCGGTGAAGTCGCGGCGGAGGCGGCTGGATTTGCGGTGACCTCTGCTGAGGCTCCCAAAGGCGAGGTGCATGACGAAGCGCCGCTGGTCCCATGTTGGATGATGCCACAAGGTGCAGGTCCAAAACTGCGCATGAAAGCTTGGTTGGACTATCAGAACGACGTGAAAGTGTCGGATGTAAAGCTGGCGGCCCAAGAAGGCTATGAAAGTGTCGAGCACACCAAACGCTACACCACGTTGGGTATGGCGACGGATCAGGGTAAGTTGAGCAATATCAACGGATTGGCGGTACTTTCTGATGCGCTCAATCAGCCCATTCCAGCCACTGGGACCACCACCTTCCGTCCGCCCTACACGCCGATCTCAATGGGTGCGATTGCGGGGGAAGCGCGCGATGAAGTGTTCCAACCGCTGCGCCGCACAACCATTCACGACTGGCACGAGGCCAATGGTGCGTTCTTTGAACCGGTTGGCCACTGGAGGCGTCCGTACTGCTTCCCACGTGGCAGAGAAAGCCATGCTGATGCTGTGAAACGCGAAATCAACCAGACCCGCGAAAGCGTTGGCCTGCTGGATGCGTCAACCTTGGGCAAAATCATCGTAAAAGGCCCGAACGCCGGCAAGTTCTTGAACATGATGTACACCAACATGATGTCCACGCTGAAGGTGGGGAAATGCCGCTACGGCCTGATGTGCAACGAGAACGGCTTCCTGATGGATGACGGCGTTGTAGCCCGCATCGATGAGGACACTTTCTTGTGTCACACCACCACTGGCGGCGCGGAGCGTATTCACGGCTGGATGGAAGACTGGCTGCAATGTGAATGGTGGGATTGGCAGGTTTATACCGCCAATGTCACCGAGCAATATGCGCAGATCGCAGTGGTAGGCCCCAACGCCCGCAAAGTAATTGAGAAACTTGGCGGCGAGATGGACGTCTCCAAAGAAGGCCTCGCCTTCATGGAGTGGAAAGACGGCAAGATCGGCGATTTTGACGCGCGGGCTTACCGGATTTCCTTCTCCGGCGAGCTGTCTTATGAAATTGCCGTGCCAGCCAGCCAAGGCCGCGCCTTCTGGGACGCGCTTTTGGAAGCAGGCGCCGAGTTCAACATCATGCCCTACGGTACCGAAGCGCTGCACGTGATGCGGGCCGAAAAAGGCTTCATCATGATTGGGGATGAAACTGACGGCACGGTGATCCCGCAAGATCTCAACATGCAGTGGGCGATTTCCAAGAAGAAAGAAGATTTCCTGGGCAAACGTGCGCAGATGCGTGACCACATGGCCTCGGAAGATCGCTGGAAACTGGCGGGCTTTGAAACCGAAGATGGCTCTGTCATTCCCGATGGGGCTTACATTGTCGATCATGGCACCAACGCCAACGGCCAGCGCAACACGCAGGGCCGTGTGACCTCGACTTACTATTCGCCCACACTGGACCGTGGCATCGCCATGGGGCTTATCCACGGCGGCATGAAACGTCTCGGCGATGTGGTTGAGTTCAACAAAGTGGACGGCAGTACGGTGAAAGCCAAAGTGGTGGATCCGGTGTTCTATGACAAAGACGGGGAGAAGCAGAATGTCTAAGGCTGTGAGCGCCCTGGATGGCGTAGCATTTGAAGGCTTTGCCAAAGTTGAAGAAACCGGCCTGCGTGGCATGATCACCGTGCGTGGTGATTTGGCGTCCAAAGAGATGGCGGCAGCTGTGAAAACGGCAACTGGTGCGGCGGTGCCTGCGCTGCGGAAAGTGACCTCCGGTGACAAAGCCTCGGTTGCGTGGATGTCACCAGACGAGCTGCTGGTTGTGGTGGACTATGATCAAGCTGAGGCCACCGTTTCCCAGATGAATGAGGCGCTAAAAGGTAGCCACGCACTGGTTGCCAATGTGTCTGATGCACGTGCGGTGTTCCGCGTGTCTGGCGATGGCAGCCGTGATGTGTTGGCCAAACTTGCACCTGTTGATTTTGCTCAAGAGGCCTTTGGTGCAGATGACATCCGCCGGTCCCGGATTGCGCAGGTGCCTGCGGCTGTTTGGGGCAATGACGACGGCAGCTTTGAGGTCATCTGCTTCCGCTCTGTGGCGCAATACGTCTTTGATGTGCTGAAAGTCTCGGTGCAATCGGGTGGTGAAGTGGGCTTCCATTGAGGTATTTTAGCACGTGGCCGAAAGGCTGTGTGCTCGTGACAGGGTTTCCACTTGCGGTTGCGCGTTGTACGTCTAATGTCCCGAAAACAACTTTGGGACGTTACTGAACTATGTTGAAGACAATTTCTGTTGTGCTTGGCCTTTCTCTCACGGCAACGACATCTGTGCATGCACAAACCTATATTTGCAAATTCCGCGGTGGCGGAACCAATGGTACCATTTCGCCGGAGGTTCTGGTCGAGTTCGATGGCAAAGGTGGGGCGCAAATCACCGATCGCCTGTCCAAGCACCATGGGCGCTCGCCAGTGCAGGCGAAGTTTGTTCAGGACAACGGGAAACAAATGCGGGTGCGTTGGCGTTTGGAAGATGTGGTAAGCAGCAAAGGTCAAAAGGCCACGCTGGAATGGTCCTTGGTGTATAAAAAGAAACGCAACCGGGCCCATCTTACGTTCAATGCCTTTGGATATCCGAATACCGAAACCGGCAATGGGTCCTGTGCATTGCAAAAGTAAAGCGCTGCGCAGCAGAAGAGGCAAGATGCCCGTAGGCGCAGCATTTTGCCGCTTTGCTCTTGACCTCAAGGGCCATTCGCCCACATGTGTCTGGCAAAGACAAATCGCGCAACAGAAGAGGATGCTGCAATGGCTTTTCAACTCCCTGATCTTCCATACGCCCACGACGCACTGGCTGACAAAGGCATGTCTGCAGAGACGATGGAATTCCACCACGACCTGCACCACAACGCCTATGTGACCAACGGCAACGCCGCCATCGCAGGCACCGAGTGGGAAAACAAGTCTCTCGAAGAGATCATCGTGGGCACCTACGACGCCAAATCCGTTGCGCAAAACGGCATCTTCAACAACATCTCCCAGCTGTGGAACCACAACCAGTTCTGGGAAATGATGGGCCCAGGCGCAAACGCCATGCCAGGTGAGCTGGAAAAAGCGCTGGTTGAATCTTTTGGCTCCATTGACGAGTTCAAAAAGCAGTTCTCCGCCGCAGGCGCAGGTCAGTTTGGATCCGGCTGGTGCTGGCTCGTGAAAAACGCTGACGGTTCTCTGGCAGTGACCAAGACCGAAAACGGCGTGAACCCACTGTGCTTCAACCAGACCGCGCTCTTGGGCTGTGACGTATGGGAGCACTCCTACTACATCGACTTCCGCAACAAGCGTCCGGTCTACCTGACCAACTTCCTGGACAACCTGGTCAACTGGGAAAACGTTGCGTCCCGGATGTAAGCGGTGACCCGACGTGGATTTATCAAAGGCCTGCTGGGAGTGATCCTAGCAGGCCTTTTTGCAGCCACCTATGGGTTCTTTATTGAGCCCGCGCTGCGGCTGCGGGTAAAAAAGTGGCGTATCAGGCGCGATGACTGGACCGCGCCACCGCTGAGAATAGCGCTATTGGCGGATCTGCACGCGGGTAAGCCCTTTCCCGACCTCAAACGGATGAGACAAGTCGTGACACGCACCAACGCATTGGATGCGGATTTGGTTTTATTGCTGGGAGACTACGCCGCCAGTCACGCTTTCACGACAGAAGCCGTTGATATTGCCGATCTGGCGCCCGTTTTGGCTGAGCTTAAGGCCAAACACGGCGTTTTTGGCATCTTGGGAAACCACGACTGGTGGGATGATCCAGAAGCGCAACGCCGTCGTGCAGGTCCTAACTTTTTTGCGCAGACCTTGGCAGCAAACGGGATACCGATTTTCTCCAATCAGGCGCGTAAGATTGAAGGCGCGGGTGTGTGGCTGGCGGGTTTGGAAGACCAACTGGCTCTGCGCCACAAGGGTGGGGGCTTTGAAGGCTTGCATGATCTGGAAGGGACATTGTCGCAGGTTGCGCCGGATGGAGCGCCAGTCGTGATGATGGCGCATGAGCCTGATATCTTTGTAAAAATTCCGGATCGGGTTGGGCTAACGGTCTCTGGTCACACACATGGCGGCCAGGTGCGTTTGTTTGGGTATTCCCCAAGAGTGCCTTCCCGCTATGGAAATCGATTTGCCTACGGCCATGTGCGAGAAGGTGGGCGAGATCTTGTGGTCTCAGGAGGCATAGGCTGCTCAATTCTGCCCGTGCGTTTTGGTGTGGTTCCAGAGATCACCGTTGTGGAAATCTCCGGAACCGAAAAGGAGATGGCTTAGCCAAACGCCCGATCCAGGATCGCTTCCATCTCGGTCACGTCATTCGCTACGTGGATGAAATCCTTCAGGCTCTGCTCGGCAAAACCTTGATCGATCACGTGATCCACCAACCCAATCAGCGGGTCCCAGAAGCCATTCACATTCAGCACCACAATTGGTTTTTCATGCAGCCCCAGCTGTCGCCATGTCAGCACTTCAAAAAACTCATCAAGTGAGCCTGCACCACCCGGCAGCACCACAATGGCATCGCTGTTCATGAACATGACCTTTTTGCGCTCATGCATGTTTTCGGTCACGATGAAGTTGGTCAGATCGCGCTTGCCAACTTCCCATTCCAAAAGGTGGGTGGGGATCACGCCAAAGGTGTCTGCGCCTACTGCCTGTGCAGCATTGGCCACCGCGCCCATCAGACCCACATCACCTGCGCCATAGACCAAACGCCAGTTTTTGTCGCCAAACCGCGCGCCAAAGGCTTCAGCAGCCTCCTTATACGCGGCATCGCCACCAAAACGTGAACCACAAAAGACACAGATCGAGCGTGTGGTCATGAAAGTCTCCAATATGTTCAAAGCTGTTTTGACCAGCAATATCCAGATTGGTAGGGTCTCTCAACCAAGATGCAGCCGACTTCGGGGGATATTCGGCGATGAGTGACAAAGCTTCGATTTTTAGTGGAAATGTGGCCTGGGTGGCTGGTGTTGTGGTGGCGATGGGCGTGTCTGTCTTTGCGCTTGTGTCCACTGGCGTGTTGGACGGTGGCGATCAGCCTGTCGTAGAGGATACCACAACAAAGACCGCCGCGCCTGTTGTGAATACCGAGACAAACCCGTCTGACCTAGCTGGCGAGCCAGAACAAAATCCGACGTCGGATGCATCTGCCAAAGCTGAAGTCACTGACCAACCTGCTGAAACAGCGGCGGTGTCTCAAGAGAAAACCCCAGCCAAAGACTCGGCCTCTACGGAAGCTGCTGCGGCTCCAGAAACTTTGGATGAGCAAGCCGCGCCGATCATTGCACCAAGCTTTGATATTGTGCGCGTTGATGCCGAAGGCAACACTGTTGTGGCAGGGGCCGCTGCGCCGGGCGCTATGCTGGGCATTTTGCTCGATGGCACTGAAGTGGCTTTGGCTCCGGTGGATACCTCCGGTAAATTTGCCGCCATTCTTGCGATTGAACCAAGCAATGCTGCCCGCGTTCTGAGCCTTGTGGAGCGGCGTGACGAAGGCGATGTGCTGTCTGATGCTACCGTGATAGTCGCACCGGTTGTTGCTGTTGCCAAGACAATGGTGGTGCCTGAGGTTGCAGCCCAGACCGAAAAGAGCACCGCGCCTGAGCCAACACCCACGCAAAACGTTGTGGCCGAAACAGAGAGCGTTGTGGAGGCGACTCAGGCCGAGGTAGCATCCAAAGATACATCCACCCAGACCGAAGCGGATGTCGCTGAAATTCAGGTAAGCAATGCGGTAAAAGATATTGAAGTTGCAGTAAAAAGCACTCCTGATGAAGCTGATCAATCGACAAAGGACGCAGAGACCGAGGTTGTCATTCCCGCGACAGAACCCAAAGCACCGGCTGTGATTGTCTCGGACTCCGAAGGTGTGCGGGTTGTGCAACCGGCAGCCCCAACAGACGCAACACCTGAGGTGTTGGCGGCAGTGTCCATCGACTCGATCAGTTACACCGATAGTGGTGCTGTAATGGTGTCTGGTCGTGGCAATCCCAATGCTTTTGTGCGCCTTTATCTGGACAATGCACTGGCGGCGACAACGCAGATTGACGACGCGGGCCTGTGGGCCACTCAGCTTGGCGATGTGGCGGGTGGGCTCTACGAACTGCGTGCCGATGAGGTGGACGAAGCTGCCAAGGTGCTCTCCCGTGTTGTAACCCCGTTCAAACGGGAAACACCGGAAACCGTGGCACAGGCCCGTGCACAAGCAGAGGCGGTCGCCGCAGCTGAGAATACCTCCCCGTCTGCAGATGACACAGCAACGGAGAGCGTTAAAGCCGATCAACAACCTGTGGCAAATGCTGAGGCGCCAACAGAAGCCCCACAAAGCACAGCCGAAGCTGCACCGGCAACGACCACCACGCCGGACCAATCTGTATCACAAGAAGACAGTGACGCAGCCGAACAGGCAAAATCATCTTCTGAGGGTCAGGAAGCTGCCTCCGCTCCCGCAGAGCAGCCGGAAGTGATGGCAGACGTGTCGGACACAGCTGTCGACATCCAAACAACCCCTGGTCCGATCCAGACACCGGAAGCGGCACAAGAAGCAGCGCAGGCGCCTGAAACTGAGCCTGCAAATGCTGACACAAATACAGTTGCTGAGCCTACAACCGCAGTACAAACCCAGCCGGAAACAGCGCAGCCACCGGTGCGCATCGTCACCGTGCAACCCGGCGCAACCCTCTGGGCCATCGCGCGTGACCGTTACGGTGAAGGGCAATTGTACCTGCAGGTTTTTGAAGCCAACAAAGACAAAATCCGCGATCCAAACCTGATTTATCCCGGCCAAGTGTTCACCGTTCCTGAAGAATAATGCGACCGGGGCTGGCAAGTCCCGCATCCTGTGATTAGGTTTGCAACGCTAACCAACTCATAGGGCAGGCAAGCATGGCACAATGGCATACGGCTTCGGCTGAGGAACTCGCGCGCAACGAGCAACGTTCCGGCTGGCGCACAGTTCGCAAGGTTTCCCCATACCTTTGGCCTGATGATAAGCCGTGGGTGAAGTATCGCGTTGTTCTGGCTTTGTGCATGCTATTGGCCTCTAAGGTGATCGCTGTCTACTCACCCATGCTCTACAAGGGGGCCGTGGATGCGCTTGCCAACGAAGGCGTGCCGCCGCTTGCGTTGGGGGCCGTTGGTTTGACCGTCGCCTATGGCATGGCCCGCCTAATGACCAACGGGTTTCAGCAGCTCCGAGACGCGGTCTTTGCCAAGGTCGCACAACATGCCTTGCGACAGCTGGCATTGGAGACGTTTGAGCACATCCACCGCCTCTCAATGCGTTATCACATCACCCGCAAAACCGGCGGATTGAGCCGCATCATCGAGCGCGGTGTAAAAGGTGTGGAGTTCCTTCTGCGCTTCCTGTTGTTCTCCATCGGGCCTTTGGTGCTTGAGCTGTTGATGATCTCGGCGATCTTCTATTGGCTGTTTGATGCGCGCTATCTGGCTGTGGTCGGGGTCACAATTGCGATCTACATCTGGTTCACATTCAAGGTCACCGAATGGCGTGTGAAATTGCGCCGCCAGATGAATGACCAGGATACAGATGCCAATCAAAAAGCCATCGACAGCCTGTTGAATTTCGAAACCGTTAAGTATTTTGGCGCCGAAAAACGCGAAGCTGCGCGCTACGACAGCGCCATGGCTGGATATGAAGAAGCGGCTCTAAAGACTTCATATTCCTTAGCTTTTTTGAATTTCGGTCAGTCGTTTCTGATCACCGCAGGCTTGGTTATCGTGATGGTCATGGCTGCCATCGGCGTGCAAAACGGCGACCTGACCGTGGGCGATTTTGTCATGGTCAACGCCTATATGGTGCAGATCACCATGCCGCTGAATTTCCTAGGCACAGTCTACCGTGAAATCCGCCAAAGCCTTGTCGACATGGGCGAGATGTTTGATCTGCTTGGGCAACCAGCCGAAGTGTCTGACAAACCGGGGTCTAAACCACTTGTCATCAAAGATGGGTCCATCCAACTCGACAATATCGTCTTTGGCTATGAAGAAGACCGGTCAATCCTCAATGGTGTGAGTCTGGATGTGCCGGGCGGTCAGACCGTTGCGATTGTCGGTGCGTCTGGATCTGGTAAATCCACTATTGGCCGGCTGCTGTTCCGCTTTTATGACGTGCAAGGTGGGGCGTTGCGCATAGACGGCCAAGATGTGCGGGAGGTACAGCAGGAAAGCCTACATGAGTCCATTGGCGTGGTGCCGCAAGACACAGTGCTTTTCAACGACACCATTCGCTACAACATCGCTTATGGCAAAGATGGTGCAACTCAGGAAGATGTGATTGCCGCCGCCAAAGCTGCACAGATACATGATTTTATCACCGCCTTGCCTGATGGCTACGACACCTCCGTTGGCGAACGCGGCCTGAAGCTGTCTGGCGGGGAGAAACAGCGTGTTGGCATTGCTCGAACACTGCTCAAGAACCCGCCGATCCTGCTTCTGGACGAAGCCACCTCGGCGCTTGATACGGAAACGGAGCAGGGCATCAAAGAAGCTTTGGCGCATGCTGGCGAAGGTCGCACGGTGATCACCATCGCACACCGGCTCTCCACCATCGCAGAGGCGGATCGGATTGTTGTGCTGGAGAAAGGCCAAGTGGTCGAAGAGGGCACTCACAATGCGCTGCTCGACAAAAAGGGCCGCTATGCACAGCTCTGGACGCGACAGCTGGCGGATGACGACGCGGCCTAAGCGGCGGATGCGTCTGAGTTGAGACGTACCCAATCGGCCTTGGCGCAAGGGGCCGTCTATTCAGCTGGGCAGAACCGCCACGTAGTCATTCGACATCCAAAGAGAGGATGACCCGGAAATGGCCAGTAAGGTGCCGTAAGCGATCAGTCCCAGATGCAGTACAACAATTGCATTGAGGAGATGCCCAAACGGCTGCTTTTGCGTTTTGTGACAAAAACGACGCTGGGCCATTTTGGCACCAAGGGAGCCGCCACTCAGCGCCAGAAACAGCAGCGTCCGTTCTGAGATTCGGTCGTCGCCATGAATCGCCCGCTCTTTGTCCGCATGAAAATACGTATATGTGACCAAGTTCAACGCCAGCCAAAATACCACCACCAAACCCGTTAGGATAAGGGCGGGAAGGGCAGGGGATAGTGAATTTCCAACTGCTATGTCCAACATAAGAATGCGCCTGTTCAAAATCGTGTCGCGGTGTTGTGCTACACGTATAGGGCGAACTGAATGTAAAAAAAAGAACATTATGGATGAATGAAAAACGCGCGCCCGAAGGCGCGCGCTTTATGGTCACTGTGATGACGCTTTACTCTGCGGCTTGAATGCCGCCGGGATCTGGGTCGTCATTGGCCGCTTTGCCCGATCTGGGGGCCTCCACTTCGGGCGCCAGATCATTTGGATCTACCTTGGCGATGCCTTTGCGGGACGTGCCTTGGCTGGAAGCGTTTGCCCCTTTGCCACTGGACACAATGTCCAAAGTCTCATCCCACATCAGCACAGGATGTTTCACCTTGCGAGCTGACCGACGCAAGGCCCAGTCCTGACCTGCGCGCGATGTGCGGCCAAAGGACAGCCGGGCCAGCAGTCGCATCATCCAATTGAAGTAGGTGCTGGCCCAAACCCGCGCAGCAAGCATGGAAGGGGTGAACACCAGTGTCAGAACCGTGGCAATGCCAAGACCAAACACCACCGCCGTTGCCAGCTGCTTCCACCACAGGGAGGTCGGGCTGTTGATCGAGTAGCCGCCGTTGATGAAATCAAGGCTGAGGCCAAACATCATCGGCGCCAGACCCGCCATCGTGGTGATGGTGGTCAGCAGCACCGGACGGATACGGCTTTGCGCTGTGCGCACAATCGCATCGATCCGCGGCATGTATTGGCTGTACTCTTGGTAGGTGTCGATCAGAACAATGTTGTTGTTCACCACAATCCCCGCCAGCGCCACAATGCCGGTGCCGGTCATGATGATCGAGAACGTTTGATCCATCACCAACATACCGACCAGAACCCCCGCCGTGGACAGGACCACCGCCAGAAGCACCAGCACCGAGTTGTAGAAGCTGTTGAATTGCGCCAGCAGGATCACAAACATCAATCCCAAAGCTGCCGAGAAGGCGCTCATCAAGAAGGCACCGGACTCGGCTTGCTCCTCCTGATCACCGGTCCATTCCCAATTGATCGACGTGCCAAACGGGGAGGTTTCCAGCCATTTGGTGAGGATCTCGATGCGCTCTGTTGCGGTCACGGGCACGCGTCGTGCGCCATCGTCCAGGGCGGCTTGAACCTGATTGACCGTTTCCGCTTCAGCAAGCTCAAAGACCGTGAAAGCATCACCGCTTGCGGCGGTGATCACCGTTTCATTTGTCGATGCCCCGGCGGGCAGAGATTTCAAAATAGCCAGCATTTTGAGATCGTCGCCTTCTCCAGTCTCAATCTTGACCAAGCCTGGTTCCACATCCGCTTTCACATCATAAAACCGTTCCTGACCAACGCGACTGATTGAGGCGCGTTTGGGCACTGGGAACCGGGTTACGAAGTTGGACAGTGGCACCAGACCATCGTTGGTGCGCACCTTGAGCGTGTCCAGAGTGGACAACACCCGATCCTGATCTGGCAAACGCAGACGGATTTCAATCTCTTCATCGGAACTTGCCACGCGCATGGTGTCTAGCAAGATACCACGTGTCACCAGCTGTACCATCGCGCCAACAGTGGCCACATCCGCGCCGTAGCGGCCCGCTTTGGCAACATCCACGTCAATTTGCCAATCGATGCCGGGCAGGGGCAACGTGTCCTCCACCAACGTCAGCCCTGGCGTTGCTTCAAAGGTTTCGCGCGCGGCATTTGCCGCAGCGTTTAGTTCGTCCCAGCCATCGCCGCGAATACGCAGGTGAATTGGCTTGCCGGACCCCGGTCCCTGCTCAATTGGGCTGGTTTCCACAAAGAAGCCAGGCAACTTTGCCAGTTCCGCATTCAATTCACTCAGCACGCGGTTGCCGCCAAATTCGGGCGCGCTGACGTCTTTCTCTAGCAGATCAAAGAACCACTTTTCCCGGGCAGTAGGACGGTCTTCCCAAGGGATGATTTCAAATTGAACCTGACCAACGGTGTCAGGCGGCGAGTTGCCACCACCAGGGCCACCGGTGTCCAAGCCACCTTTTCCCGCAAAGGAGAACACGTTCACAACCGCAGGGTGGGCCATAATGACTTTTTCCGCTGCGCGGACCATCTCATCTTTTTCGGTCAGCGAAAGGTTGCCGCGTGCGCGCACATAGGCAGTGGCTTGCTCTGGTTCAGTGGCCACAAAGAATTCAACGCCGTTGTTGTTCTCTCCGAAGTAGCTCAGCACGGAAATTACGGTGAAAACCACGGCTGCAATTGACACCAGAGGCATCACCGGGTTGCCGACAATAAAGCGCATCAAGTAGCCAAAGCCATTGTGGCGGAAGCCGGATTTCACCGCCCGACGTTTGCGCGTGATCTCTGCGGCGCTCAGCGTCACAGATGCAGCAAAGGCAGAGAGCACAAATATCACCGGGCCAACTATCACGGGGCCCATGCCGGAGGCACCGTCCCCCATCACATAAGTTGGGTTCAGCATCTGCATCACACCAACAAACATGCCGTAGAGCGGGAAGGGCACCAAAATTGCGCGGAGAACCCACGGGGTGCGCGACTTGAGCGCCTGTGACGCATGATCAAACACACGGCTCAAACGGCCGGAAATACCGCCCACAACCGGCAGGTAGATCAGCGCGACCAGCAGCGAAGCTGACAGAACAAAGATCATCGTGACCGGCAACATACCCATAAACTCGCCAGGCACACCTGGCCAAAACAGCATTGGCAGGAAGGCACAAAGTGTGGTCGCTGTGGAGCTTACGATGGGCCAGAACATCCGCTGTGCCGCCTCAACATAGGCGTGCATCGGGCCCACGCCCTCTTTGATGCGCTTGTCGGCATATTCCACCACAACAATCGCACCATCCACCAGCATCCCTACTGCGAGGATCAGGCCAAACATCACCATGTTGGAGATGGTCACCCCCATCAGGGCGAGGAAGGCAAAACACAGCAAGAAAGATGCTGGAATGGCAAAACCCACCAGCATCGCAGCGCGGCTGCCAAGTGAGGCCAGCACCACAATCATCACCAGCGCAATCGCGGTCAGAACAGAGCCCTCTAGCTGGCTCACCATCGAGCCCACAGTGCGGCTCTGGTCATTGGACGTGCCAACATGCACAGCTGCCTGCAGTTCCTCAGGCCATTTTTCCTGTGCCTTGGCCAGTGTCTCTTTGATCTGCTCCACGGTGTCGATGATGTTGTAGCCTTTGCCTTTCACCACCTGCAGCGCAACCGTGTTTTCACCATCAAACCGCGCGGTGCCCGCACGGTCTTCAAAGGTGAAGTTGATCTCGGCAAGATCGCCCAGCGTCACAATCCGCTCGCCGTTGGTTTTGACAGGCAGCTCATAAATGTCGCTGACATCGTTAAACGACGAAGGAATTTTGACCGAGAAAGTACCTTGATTGGTTTCCACCTCACCAGCAGCAATCAGCTGGTTGTTGTTTTGCACAACACTGATCAACTCAGGCGCGGTGACGTTGTAGGATTCCAACCGCAGCGGGTCGATCACCACCTCAACCATTTCATCACGGTTGCCCGCGATCGGTGCTTCGAGCACCGCGTCAATGGCCTCAAAGTCGTCCTGAAGATCTTTGGCCAAACGCGCCATAGTGCGTTCGGGTACATCACCGGACAGGTTGACAATCACAATTGGAAATTCAGAGAAGTTGATTTCCGAGATAGTGTATTGGTCCGCACCTTCCGGGAAATTGGCTTGCGCCGTGTTCATGGCGTCGCGCACGTCCGCGATGGTCGCGCTTTTGTCCCAGCCAAAATCAAATTCCAAAAGCAGAGAGGCGTGGTTCTCTGATGCGATGCCGGTCATCTTGTCGAGGCCATCGAGATCGACGGCCTCGGTTTCCATTGGCTTCACCAGCAGGCTTTCCGCATCTTCGGCGGAAATCCCCGGATAGCTGATGGAGACGTAGAGGATCGGAATGTCGATGTCCGGCTCACCTTCTTTTGGCAAGCTCGCGTAAGAGAAGGCGCCAATCACCAGGGAAATTACGATGAACGCCAAGATCATTCGGGCGCGTTCCGCAGCCCAGGTGATGGCTCCGGTCATTGGTCAAGCTCCCGATAGGTCGGGGCAACATGCACCCCTTCAATGACAAACTCATGCCCGACCACAATCACGTCTGCTTTCTCTGGCAATCCGCCAACCCAGATCCCGTCCGTGCCATCCCGTAAAAGCGTCACAGCATTGAAAGCAACGATGTCGCCAGCTTCAACAATGCGCACGCCCAAGACACCGTCGTCGTTCAAGGTCAAAGAGGACTGCGGCAGGAAGTGCGCTGCTGCGCCGTCCGAGGAGATCAAGATTTCTGCAGTTTGACCGTCGCGGATCGACATGTCTTCGTTGGGCACCGTGACTTCCACACGGAACGTACGAGTCTGCGGGTCGGCTGACCGCGACACAAAAGTCACTTGTCCGGTTACTTCTTGACCCGTTGTCAGGCGTGCACCAGCCAAAAAGCCTTCGCTGACGCGGTTGATGTCGGTTTCGGGCACAAAACCCACAACCCGAATTGGATCGAGACGCAAAACGGTGCCGCACAGGCTGCCTGGCTGCATCAAGCTTCCGAGTTCGGCAGTCTTGCTTTCCAGCAAACCGTCAAATGGTGCAACCATGCTCAGGCGCTCTACTTCGCGCTCAGCAGCTGCCACCAGGGCCTGCGCTGATTCGATACCGGCTTGTGTGCTTTCCAACCCTGATGTGGCAGACTGGATCGACGCCTCAGCGGCGCGCACACTTGCTGCGGTGCTGGCAACCCGTGTTGAGGAGGCAAAGCCACCTTCTGACAGCTTGCGGGCCGCATTGTCGTTAATTCTGGCTTCTTCCAGCCGGGCTTCCGCCTCGGCCACCACGGCTTGAGCGCTTGGAACGCGGGCTTGGGCCTCTAACAAGCGTGCCTTGGCTTCTGCCAAAACGGCGCTGCTCGTGCCGACGTCGAGGCGGCAGAGTTCTTGGCCTGCTGTCACACTTGCTCCGCGTCTCAGCGGCTCAGAGATCACCAAACCACTGGTTTCCGCGCGAACCTCAACCTCGCGGTCTGCTTCAGTTTCGCCACGCAACACAACGGCGCTATCGATGGTGCGCGCCTCGCTGCGAACGGCAACGACGCGAATGAGCTGCGCCACCTCTTGTTCAAGCGCGACACTGTCTTTGTCAGCTTCAACAACCTCTTCAGTAGGTTCTGCGCTTGCGCTCCCACTGGCAAAAGCAAGCAAGCGATCACGCTCAACCACAATGAAATACAATAATGCCGACACGATAAGTGCGGTCAGAACCGGTATAAGCCGCATAGTAGGGACCCTGTTGTTTTACGTGCGCCCTCCCGCGCACAAATATTCAAGGACATATTGGCTCTCGCGCGACGAGAAACAACCTCAGTTTTTAAAATTTGGACTCATCGGTTCAAAATAGTCTGAAATTTCGGAAACTGTACCTGCCATCATGGTCGGTTGACCACGGTACTTGGCACTTTGAAAACAAAACGATAAGACAAGGCAAACCGACAGGAGAGCAGGCGTGAGCAATACCGACAGTTTCATTGAAGAAGTCACCGAAGAAGTGCGCCGGGATCGCCTATTTATGTTGATGCGCCGCTTTGGCTGGATCGCTGTTTTGGTGGTTGTGGCCATCGTCGCTGCGGCGGCCGCAAACGAATACCAAAAGAGCAAAGCCCGTACCGCGGCGGAGAATACGGGCGACGCATTGATTGCGGCGGTGTCTTCCAGCGACTCAGAAGAGCGTGTGGCTGAGCTTGATGCGCTGACCACTGAGTCGCCTGATGCTCAGGTGGTGGCAGACATGCTGTTGGCGACACATCAGATCGAAGTTGGCGCGGGTGCTGATGCGGCGCAAACTCTGACCGGCATCTCAACCAGCGATCTTGAGACACCAGAGATCTATCGCCAGATCGCCGCCTTCAAAGCGGTTTTGGCCGGTGCCAAAGACACGCCGATTGCGGATCGCCGGCGTTCACTGGAAGCTTTGGCCGGAGCTGGCATGCCACTTGCCTTGCCCGCTCAAGAACAACTTGCGCTGCTCAGCTTAGAAGACGGCGACGTCGAGGGCGCCATTGCGCAACTTCAGGCGCTTATTCAAGATGCAGCGGTCACCTCGGGCTTGCGCAACCGCGCGACGCAGTTGATTGTGGCATTGGGCGGAACACCTGCGGAATCCGCGCCTGTTCTGGCCGATCAGTAATATTGCAGGGTGGGGGACTCAGCAGTGAAACGTAAGTCTTGGATTTTGTCAGTTGGCGTAGCTGCCGCTGCACTTCTGTCGGCCTGCGCCGAGCCAGAGATCATCTTGGTTGGCGATCGTGAGGATTTGATTCCCTCAGAAGAGGCAGTCGAAAACCAAGATCTGGCAATTGGTCTGCCGGCTCAAAGCAAAAACGCCAACTGGACCGGGCGGATAGGGACGCCCAGTACCCGGACCGCCAACGCAGTGTTGTCGCAACGTCCTGCTGTCTTGTGGTCGACTGCGATTGGCAAAGGCGAGTCGCGCAAATCCCGTATTACCGCAGACCCTGTGGTCGCTGATGGCCGCATTTTCACCGTTGATGCTGAGGCAACTGTTACGGCGACAACCACCGGCGGGCAGGTGCTCTGGTCCCGCGATATGACACCTCCAAACGACAAAGCCGGACAGGCCTCGACCGGCGGTCTGGCTTATGGCAAAGGCAAGCTTTTTGTGACCACTGGCTTTGGCAGCATTCGTGCGCTGAACCCGGCCACTGGTGCCGACCTGTGGGAACAGAAATTCCAATCCGTAGGCAGCGGGACACCCACAATCTATGGGGATTTAGTTTATGTTGTGTCCGGAGATGCAACCGCTTGGGCTTTGGAAATTGAGACCGGTAAGATTGCTTGGCAACTTCTATCCATTCCAAATGTGCAAAACGTACAAAGCCCGGCCGCACCTGCCGTCACAGATCGTTTGGCGATCTTCCCGTATGGATCGGGGGAAATCCAAGCCGCTTTCCGTCGTGGTGGTGTGTCGCGCTGGACAGCGGGATTGTCGGACACCCGTCCGGGCCGCGCAGTAAACACGGTGGGGGATATTTCCGGCGATCCGGTTGTTGTCGGCGATACAGTTTATGTGGCCAACCATTCTGGTCGCATGGCCGCAATTGATACTGAAACCGGTGTCCGCAAGTGGACGGCTGATCACGGTTCTCTGAGCCCGGTCTTCCCTGCAGGTGGCTCGCTTTTCCTGGTGTCTGAAACAAATGAGCTGTTGCGGCTTGATGCCCGAGACGGCACCCGCATCTGGGGTCACACGCTGCCGCAGTTTATCAAGGACAACCCAAAGAAGCAGTCCGCTGTGCACGCGCATTACGGCCCGATTCTTGCGGGTGGCCAGTTGGTTGTCGCCTCCACCGATGACGTGGTCCGCTTCTACGATCCACGCAATGGGTTGCTGACACACACCGTGGAATTGCCGCATGGCGCGGCCACCAATCCGGTTGTGGCGGGGGGCGTTCTCTACGTGGTGAACCGCAAAGGCGAATTGTACGCTTTCCGTTGACGCATTTATGATGTATCGGGGCGACTTCAGACGTTCCGGAGATCTGTCATGAGTTTTACGCTCGCCATCGTGGGCCGCCCAAATGTGGGCAAATCCACCCTGTTCAATCGCCTTGTGGGCAAAAAACTGGCGTTGGTTGACGACCAGCCTGGCGTCACGCGGGATTTGCGTGAAGGGGATGCCAAATTGGCGGACCTGAAATTCACCGTGATTGACACTGCCGGTTTGGAAGACGCCACCGACGACAGTTTGGAAGGCCGCATGCGGCGGTTGACCGAACGCGCGGTGGATATGGCGGACGTGTGCCTGTTTATGATTGATGCACGCGCGGGCGTGACACCAACCGATATGATCTTTGCAGAAATCCTGCGCAAACGCTCTGCCCATGTGATCCTCGCGGCCAACAAAGGCGAAGGTCGGGCGGCGGATGCCGGCGTGATCGAAGCCTACTCTCTTGGACTTGGCGAACCGATCCGCCTGTCTGCGGAGCACGGTGAGGGTCTGAATGACCTTTACACACACCTCATGCCAATTGCGGACGATTTTACCAGCAAAGCCGAGGCCTTGTCTGATGAAGTTGAAGTGGATGTGGAGCTGGATGAGGAGGATGAAGATGAGCATTTTGATCCTGAAAACCAGAAACCGTCCCAACTGATCACCGAGCATCGTCCTTTGCAAATCGCTGTGGTGGGCCGCCCCAATGCCGGCAAGTCCACCTTGATCAATCAGATCATTGGGGAGGATCGTCTTCTTACAGGTCCGGAGGCTGGCATCACCCGCGATGCGATCAGCCTGCGCACCACGTGGAACGACACGCCGATGCGGATTTTTGACACCGCTGGCATGCGTAAAAAAGCCAAGGTGCAGGACAAGCTGGAAAAGCTCTCCGTAGGAGACGGTCTGCGCGCGGTGAAATTTGCCGAAGTGGTTGTGGTGCTGCTGGACGCGGCGATTCCCTTTGAACAGCAAGACCTGCGCATTGCCGATTTGGCAGAGCGCGAAGGCCGCGCTGTGGTGGTGGCTGTCAATAAGTGGGACATCGAGGAACACAAACAAGAGAAGCTGCGCGACCTCAAAGAGTCGTTCAACCGGCTTCTGCCACAGCTGCGCGGTGCGCCGCTGATCACAGTATCGGCCAAAACCGGCCGTGGCTTGGACCGCTTGAACGAAGCGATTCTGCGGGCATATGACACCTGGAACCGTCGTATTCCGACGTCCTGGCTGAACCGTTGGCTGGTGGAGATGCTGCAACAGCACCCGCCACCCGCGCCGCAGGGCAAACGCATCAAACTGCGCTACATGACGCAGGCCAAAACCCGTCCCCCTGGGTTTGTGGTGATGTGTTCGCACCCGGACAAACTCCCGGAAAGTTATTCGCGCTATTTGGTGAACGGTCTGCGGGAAACCTTTGACATGCCGGGCACGCCCATTCGCTTGTTTATGCGCGGGCAGGGCGACAAGAACCCCTATAAGGGCAAAAAGAAGTCGACCCCGTCACGTCTGCGCAAACACCTCAAAGGCCGTGACGCCGGCTTTTAGGCACGCTCACAGTATTACGCTTAAGTTTTCCGTCGCCGGGCAGGTATCTGCGCGGCGACTGCGCATTGTGGTGACATAAATTCGCGTTATAGTCTTGTTAGGTGGTCCATACATTCCGGGACTGCGTGTGTCTTGATACCCAGGTCTGAAAAGGCCCAGGCGGAAATATTGATTTAAGAAGAGAGGTTTGCGATGGAGATTCGCGAGCGCTTGAAAGAATTCACCGTGCAGGATGACCGGATTGGCGCGGTCAGTCTTTTTGGCACATTTATGGTCTATTTTGCCTCGCTTTATGTGGCGATCGCCAATCAGGGCATTTGGTTTGTTCTGATCCCGATGATGATGCTCAACGGCCTGTCTGCCGTGCGGCTTTATGTGTTGCAGCATGACACCGGACATGCCTCGTTGTTCAAACGCCGCAAACACAACGACTGGGCTGGGGAGGCGTTGTCCGTAGTGACCTTCGCGCCTTATGCCGCCATGCGCCACAATCACAACATGCACCACAGCCATCTTGGCAACCTGGAGCATCGCGAAACCGGCGAAATCCACACCATGACGGTTCGGGAGTGGAATGTGGCTGGGTTTTGGCAACGCCTGCAATACCGGCTTTACCGCAACCCGTTTGTGCTGATCCCGCTGGGCAGCCTGTTCACTTATTTCATCCGCTATCGTTGGCCCAAGAGCGCGCTTAGCATGTGGAGATCGGTGCTGCTGCACAATCTGGCGATCTTTGCCTATATGGGCGTGCTCTATGCGCTGGCGGGGTGGACTGGCGTGATGATCTGGTTCCTGGCGTCTTTGTTTGGCGGCATGGTTGGTGTGTTCATGGTCTATCTGCAGCACAATTTTGAAGACACCTATTGGGACCGACGTCCTGATCTGGACCCGCGCTTGGCAGCCCTGCAAGGCTCGTCAGCTTTGGACCTCGGCTGGTGGATGGACTTGGCATCGGCCAATATCGCCTACCACGACATCCACCATTTCAACGCCCGCATTCCGCATTACAACCTGCGTAAATGCCATCAGATGATCCGCGACGAATACGATCTGCCCACAATTGAATGGCCGGAGGCGATCCGCTCGTTTTCACTGAAGCTGTGGGATGAGGAGCAGGAGCGTTTGGTGCCGTTTCCGAAAAACCAACCGCAAGGCGCGGTGCCGGCGGAGTAGGCCGGGGGCCAGCCCCCGGACCCCCGGGATATTTTGAGACTATGAATGAGAAAAGCGCGGTCCCAGAGGGCCGCGCTTTCTAATTTGTTACGGTGCAAGTCGTTTAGGCCAACTTACCGTCGGCGGTCAGCGTGGACTTGCCACCCAGGTATGGCACCAGCACCTCTGGCAGCACCACGGAACCATCTGCTTGCTGCCCGTTTTCCAGAACTGCAATCAGGCAACGGCCCACAGCCAGACCAGAGCCATTGAGCGTGTGCACATACTCCGGTTTGCCACCATCAGTTGGGCGGAAGCGCGCGTTCATGCGTCGGGCCTGAAAATCGCCGGTGGTGGAAACAGAGCTGATCTCGCGATAGGTGTCCTGACCCGGAATCCACGCCTCAATGTCAAAGGTGCGGCGCGCGCCAAAACCCATGTCACCGGTGCAGAGCACCACAGTGCGATACGGGATGCCCAGCTTCTCCAGAATGCCCTCGGCGCAGCCCAACATGCGTTTCTGCTCGTTGTCAGACTCGTCCGGGTGGGTGACCGAGACCATCTCCACCTTTTCAAACTGGTGCTGACGCAGCATGCCGGAGGTGTCTTTGCCAGCGCTGCCGGCTTCGCTGCGGAAACACAGCGAATGCGCTGTCATGCGGATCGGAAGGGTGCTTTCGTCGAGAATGTCGGTGGCCACCGAGTAGGTGAGCGGGATTTCAGAGGTCGAAATTAGCCACCAGCCATTGGTGGTCTGATAGCTGTCCTCGGCAAATTTTGGCAACTTATCAGTGCCATACATCGCCTCATCCCGCACCAGAACCGGGGTGTTGACCTCGGTCAGCCCGTTTTCATCCACATGGGTGTCGATCATGAACTGCGCCAAGGCACGGTGAATGCGGGCCACAGCGCCTTTGAGCATCACAAACCGCGCGCCGGAGATTTTGGCAGCGGTTTCAAAATCCATGCTCGCGGCCACGCCACCAATTTCGAAGTGCTCAACCGGTGCAAAATCAAAGGTTTTGGGCGTGCCCCATTGCTTGATTTCGACGTTGCCGTCCTCGTCTGCACCGTTTGGCACATCGTCAGCCGGCAAGTTGGCAATGCGCGCCAGTGCGTCGGTCAGCTTGGCGTCAATCTCCTTGGCCTCGTTCTGCATCGCGGCCACTTCGGACTTTTTCTCGCCCACCAGTGCGCGCAGCCGTTCAAATTCTGCCTCGTCGCCTTTGGCTTTGGCGGCGCCGACCTCTTTGGCAGCAGCTTTTTGGGCTGCCTGCGCCGCCTCCGCCGCGCCAATTTTGGCACGCCGCTCTTCATCCAAAGCCAACAGGGAGGATGACATGGCCTCATCCCCACGGCGGGTCAGGGCGGCGTCAAAAGCGGCCGGGTTTTCGCGGATCGCTTTAATGTCATGCATCGGTCATGTCCTTTGGATGGTGTGAATCTGTGGGGCCTTATATGCCGAAGTGATGAACAAAGGGGAAGGGTGGTGTTAGTCAAAAGACTGCTCTGGGATGTCGACACCTTTGCTGGCTGCAAACGCGCGCCATTGGGCGGTATAGTCTTTCTGGCTCAGGTTATCGCGAGGCCAAGTTTCCGGGCGCGTGATATCTTTGGGCAGTTTGGTTGTGTCGTCGCCAAACAGGTCGTCGACGTGATTGGCAATCTCTGGGATGGCTGAAAAATCAACATACCTAGCAGACGCACCTGAGAGGACGGAATGTGTGAGATTTGTTGACGCGTCGAGTGATATGTTCCAAAGGTTAGCCCCCTGCAGTTCCGCGATCGTGAGGTTGGCGCCCTGCAATTCCGCGGACGTGAGGTCAATTCCCTGAAGGTTCGTGCCTACGAGGAGGGTCCCCTGTAGTTTTGCTCTTATAAGGCTAGCCCCCTGCAATTCCGCGTCTGCGAGGAAAGCTCCTTGCAGATTTGCGTCCCAGAGGTTAGCCCCCGACATTTCCGAGCTCCCGAGGTGTGCCTGCTGTAGTTCCGCGTACGAAAGGATAGCCCCCTGCAGTTTCGCGCCCGTGAGTTTAGCCCTTTGCAGTTTTGCACCGCTCAATAACGCTTCTCTATAAGAAAGGCCTGAGAGGTCCATGGCTTGCAAATTGGTGTTGCGCAGATCAATTGCCAGAGTGGCCGCTTTGACGCCCTCGATCTTCGCCAACCGCCCCAGAACCTGCGCTGCGTTTTGCATGTCCGAGCGGGGAATCGACAATTGTCGGGCCCACTCTTGCAGCTGTTTCACCTCTTCGGTGTCCGGCGCTGGCTGTGCCGGGATTTCATCAGACAGCTCGCGTACATACACGCTAAGCAGGCGCGACACGCGCGCCGCCTCCTGCGGCTCTTCACGCACCAGCCCCTCAAGCCGGTCAATCGCGGCGTTGCGGCGCACAATGTCATCTTCCCAAAGGGTTTCCCATTTGCGCACACCAACTTTTTTAGACACCTGCCGTTGTGCATGTAGATCAGCGGCGGCTTCGGTGATCTTTTGATTGAACAAGGAGGCCGTAGCGGTGGCGGTCTGTTCGTGTGTTAGTCTCAACCGGATAACGGTAAAGGGCAGGGCCACTGTCGCGCCCAACGTGGCCGTCAAAGCCGCGAGTTGGATCAGTGGGAAGCGTGCCCCTTTGTCTTCGACCGTTTCCACGCCAACGATTACCAGCTGCGCAATTTTACCTATGGTGGCGACAAGTCCCCCAAACAGGCACATCGCCAGTACGATCCACAAAATCACAAGCAGCGCAAACAAGGGGTCCGAAAGTTGCTTCGCCCCAAGCACCTCTTTGAGGTTCACCTCATCGTCGCGGCCTTCCTGTCGCGGCAAGGCGGCGTAGATCACAAAGCTAAACGCGATGATCCCGACCAGAGTTGCCAGAAGCCAGAAGACCTCGCGGGTCACGGGAAGGGTGATTTCGTACATAATGTCCTCGGCTGACGTGCTTATCGCACCCTAAAGTTGCGCCGCACGCACGTCCACCCGCCCAACGACATTCTCGGCCTCGCATTTCCCGTCATCTCGCCTTGCAAGTGCCGCCCAAGCCCCATAGGTTCCCTGCGACTTTTACGGGGCAATCCCGCACTTACAGAGGACCTGACACCATGGACCAAATCGGCCAGTTTCTGCCGCTCATTCTGATCTTTGCGATCATGTATTTCCTGCTGATCCGTCCGCAGCAGAAAAAAGTAAAAGAACACCAAGCCATGGTGGCGGCTGTGCGTCGCGGTGACCAGGTTGTGACCCAGGGTGGTCTGATCGGTAAGGTGAGCAAGGTCAAAGACGACAATGAAGTTGAAGTTGAACTGGCCGAAGGTGTGAAAGTGCGCGTGGTGAAATCCACCATCGCTCAGGTCACCTCCAAAACCGAGCCGGCCAAAGCCGACTAAACCCAACAACAAGACCAATAGGGCATCAAACATGCTGCAAATTGACCTTTGGAAACGGGTCCTGATCTGGCTCACCTGCGTGGTGGGCCTGCTTCTGGCCATGCCAAACGCGTTTTATCCGAGGGTTGAGGCCCATAATGATGCTGTTGCTGACCAAGCGGTTGGCATTGTGAATGAGAACACCGAGGCGCTGATTGCCGGTTGGCCATCCTTCCTGCCGTCGCGCCTGGTGAACCTTGGTCTTGATCTGCGCGGTGGTGCGCATCTTCTGGCCGAAGTGAAGGTCGAAGATGTCTATGCCGCGCGCATGACATCCATGTGGCCGGAAGTGCGGGATCTGCTGCGTGGGGAGCGGGCCACCGTTGGCACCATCCGCCAACAGCCAGGGCCAGACACTGAGCTGCGCTTCAAAATCTCCAAGCCGGAAGCCATTCAAGAGGCCGCAAGCCTTGTGCGTGGGTTGTCACGTCCAGTGACCTCGATCACCGGGGCCGGGGCCAGCGACATTGTGGTGCGCACCGATGGCGACACTATCATTGTGGAATTGTCTGATGCGGAGAAACTGGCTTCCGATCAACGGACCGTTCAACAAGCGCTGGAAATCATCCGCCGCCGGATCGACGAAGTCGGCACACGCGAGCCGACCATTCAGCGCCAAGGGGCAGATCGCATTCTTATTCAGGTGCCGGGCATTGGCTCCGCGTCTGAGCTGAAAGAGATCATTGGCACCACGGCTCAGCTGACCTTCAATCCGGTTGTTGGCCGTGCCTCTGATCCTGACGCCTCCGCAGGTGTTGGTAACAAAGTGCTGCCCTCGCTTGACGAAGAAGGTGTATATTACATCGTTGAAGCGGCCCCTGTGGTGACTGGCGAAGAGCTGGTCGATGCGCAGCCAAGCTTTGACCAGAACAACCGCCCTGCGGTGTCTTTCCGGTTCAACCCAACTGGTGCCCGTAAGTTTGGCGACTACACCGCCGAAAACATCGGCAGCCCGTTTGCCATTGTGCTCGATGATGAAGTCATCTCTGCGCCGGTCATTCAGGCCCATATCGCGGGTGGCTCTGGTATCATCACCGGTCGTTTCTCCGTTGAGGAAAGCACCAACCTGGCGGTGCTGCTGCGGGCAGGGGCTCTGCCTGCGGAGCTGACCTTCCTCGAAGAACGCACTATCGGGCCGGAGTTGGGCCAAGACAGCATTGAAGCTGGCCGCATTGCCTGTATCGTGGCTTTTGTGGGCGTGCTGGTGTTTATGTTCCTGAGCTACGGCACCTTTGGTGTCTTTGCTAACATTGCCCTGATCATCAACGTGGGTCTGATCTTTGGCCTGCTGAGCCTGATTGGTGCCACGCTGACCCTGCCGGGCATTGCCGGGATCGTTCTGACCATTGGTATGGCGGTGGACGCCAACGTGCTGGTGTTTGAACGCATCCGCGAAGAGCTGAAGTCCGCCAAAGGTCCTGCTCGTGCCATTGAGCTTGGCTACGAGAAAGCGCTCTCTGCAATCTTGGACGCCAACATCACCACCTTCATCACCGCTGTGATCCTGTTCGCGGTGGGTTCTGGCCCGGTGCGCGGCTTTGCCATCACACTCGGCCTTGGCATTCTCACCTCGGTGTTCACCGCGATCTTTGTGACGCGTGTGTTGATCGTGATGTGGTTTGAACGCCGCCGTCCCAAGACAATCGAGGTATAAGCCATGCGTTTGAGACTTGTTCCACAAGAGACCAAATGGGATTTCTTTGCTCGGCCAACACTCTGGCTGGGTATTTCTGGCGCACTGATGGTGGCGGCTCTGGTGAGCTTCTTCATCCAGGGCCTGAACTTCGGCATCGACTTCCGCGGCGGGACCACCATCCGTACCGAAAGCGCCCAAGAAGTGGTGATCGCAGATTACCGCCAAGCGATGGAGCCGCTGGAGCTGGGGGACATTTCAATCACTGAGGTGTTTGATGTGACTTTTGAGGAAGATCAACACGTCACCATGATCCGCATTCAAGCCCAAGAGGGTGAGGAAGCGGTGACTGCTGACATGATCAAAAAAGTGGAAGCACAGCTGCAAACCGTGGCGCCAGACATCACCTTTGTGTCTGTTGAGTCGGTTGGTCCCAAAGTGTCGGGAGAGTTGATCACCACAGCGGTGATTGCGGTTCTGCTGGCGATTGGCGCGGTGCTTGTCTACATCTGGCTGCGCTTTGAGTGGCAGTTTGCGGTGGGGGCTGTCATGGCGCTTGTGCACGATGTGGTGCTGACCATTGGCGTGTTCTCCGAACTGCAGATCAAATTTGACCTCGCCATCATCGCGGCGCTGCTGACCATCGTGGGCTACTCGCTCAACGATACGGTTGTGGTGTTTGACCGCGTACGGGAAAACCTGCGCAAGTACAAAAAATTGGAGCTGAAAGAGGTTCTGAACCTCTCGATCAACGAGACTCTGAGCCGGACTGTGATGACGTCTGCCACTACTTTGCTGGCGCTGATTTCGCTGTTTGTGCTGGGTGGTGACGTGATCCGCGGCTTTGTCTTTGCCATGATCTGGGGCGTGATTGTCGGGACCTATTCCTCGGTCTTCATCGCCTCTGCAGCGCTGTTGAAATTTGGCGTGAAACGCGATTGGTCGAAACAGGCCAACACCGCCGGCAATAAGTTTGCCGATATCGACGCCTGATCTCCTGACCCAGGCACTGGCCATAGATGGCCTTGCCTGGGTTGCTCTTGCCGCCTTTGTGGCCGGCATTGTGCGCGGATTTTCCGGTTTTGGCACCGCGCTGATCTATCTCCCCATCGCCGCCCAAGTCATGCCGCCCCTCTGGGCGATGGTCTCCTTGGCTGGCTTGGATATCATCGCCCCTTCCGTGCACATTCCCGCAGCAATACGTAACGGCCACAAACGTGACCTTCTGCGGCTGATGATCGGAGTGGTTTTGATGTTGCCTATGGGTCTCTGGCTGTTGACGCGCACAGACCCCAGCGTCTTTCGCTATCTTGTGTCAGTCTTGTCCATTGGCATGTTGATCATCCTGCTGACAGGGTTTCGCTATCGTGGCACTGTCACCCGCCCATTGGTCTATGGCATTGGCGGGGCAGGCGGCTTGCTTGGCGGTGCCGCAGGCCTTCCGGGGCCGCCGGTGATCCTGTTCTACATGGCCAGTCCCCATGGGCCATCGGTGATCCGTGCCAACACCTCCGCCTATCTGTTTTTCTATGACATTCTGCTGGTGGTTGTTCTGTTGATCCTCGGCCAATTTGATCCCACGCCTTTTGTGCTGGGTTTGCTGCTCTCGATCCCGGCCATGGCGGGCAATCTTTTGGGCGGCTGGCTCTTCCATCCGCGTTATGAGCGGCTATACCGAGGTGTGGCCTATCTGATCATCGCCAGCGCGGCGGTGTCTGGATTGCCTTTCCTAAGCGGCGGAGGATGACCCCATGCAGATGACCGAAGTGACCTATGCCGACGCGATTCCAATAGACAGCTACGGACCGGGCTTTTTCCGCATTGGCGGGCAAGTGATCGAAGGTGGCGCGATCATCCATGCCAAAGGCGCGCGCAGCTGGGCTGGCTATGATGACCTCGAATCCGTGTTGGCTTTGAAAGATGATATCGACTTCGTTTTGATGGGCACCGGCACCAACATGGGTCCGGTTTTAGCTGCGTTCCGTCAGGCGTTGGAAGAGGCTGGAATAGGGGTAGAGCCAATGGCGTCACCAACCGCCTGCCGCACATACAACGTCTTGGTCAGCGAAGGGCGCCGCGTGGCGGCTGTGATGTTGCCGGTTGTCGACAAAGGCTAAAGCAAAAATCGTTGCGCAACGCGCGTTTGAGATACATCTTTTGATTTAGGTTAAGGTGCGTATCCCCACCTCCGCGATACAGCCATGATACAGACGTAATACCGACGTCGAAATTCAGCTGCGCCAAAAGGTTAATCCTTTTGCCAGCCAAGGGGATGGGGTAAGCCTCACAACATGATTTTACGTGTCAAAGATGTCAGCGTAGCCCGTGGTGGCGTAGCGGTACTGGAGGGGCTCAGCTTTGAGATCACTCCCGGTCAGGCGCTGATCGTAAAAGGCCCAAACGGCGTTGGCAAAACCACGCTTTTGCGCACTGTGGCAGGTCTTCAGCCCCCGTTCAAAGGTGCAGTTGAGGCCCCAGAAGAGGCCGTGGCCTATGCCGCGCACAGCGACGGTCTAAAAACCATGCTGAGCGTCGAGGAGAACCTGCGCTTCTGGGCAGATGTATTTGGCCAATCTGACATCGAAAAAGCTGTGCAAGCTTTTGATCTTGTTGACTTACGAAACCGTCTTGCCGGCAGCTTATCAGCCGGTCAAAAACGCCGTCTTGGCCTTGCGCGGCTGCTGGTAACGGGCCGCCCAATCTGGGTTTTGGATGAGCCAACCGTGTCTTTGGATGTGGCGTCAGTTGCGCTGTTTGCTGACGCCGTGCGGGCCCATTTGGCGGAAGGCGGCAGCGCCTTGTTGGCCACGCACATTGACCTTGGTTTGGATGTGACTGTGCTGGATGTGGGGCCTTTCCGCGCCAAACAGGGTGACGCGCCAGTCAGCGGCTATGATGAGGCCTTCTTATGAAAGCACTGCTCTTTCGCGACTTGAAGCTGGCCTTTCGAGCTGGCGGCGGCTTTGGCCTCGGCATCGCGTTTTTCCTTATTGTTGTGATACTTGTGCCGTTCTCGGTCGGGCCGGAAAGTGGCCTTCTGACCAAGATTGCGCCCGGTGTTTTGTGGCTTGGTGCCTTGCTGGCTTGCCTGTTGTCGTTGGACCGTATTTTGGCGCTGGACTGGGAAGATGGCACGTTGGATTTGGTCGCCACATCGCCCTTGCCATTGGAAGGCGTGGTGTCGGTGAAAGCACTGGCCCATTGGATCACCACGGGCGTACCGCTTGTGGTCGCAGCCCCGGTGTTTGGTGTGCTGCTAAATCTTCCACCGCAAGGCTTTGTCTGGCTGGTGGCTTCCCTGGCGCTTGGCACTCCAGCATTGAGCGTCATCGGCACTTTCGGCGCCGCTTTGACCGTAGGAATAAAACGTGGCGGCTTGCTGCTTTCTCTTTTGATCCTGCCACTTTACGTCCCAACACTGATCTTTGGCGCAGAGCTAGCCCGTCGCGGTGCGGTTGGTCAGGAAGTGACCACGCCGCTGCTGATGTTGGCTGGGATCACCTTTGGCGTGATTGCGCTTTTGCCTTTTGCCAGTGCTTTGGTGCTGCGAATGAATCTGCGCTAGCCTGCGCCGGACTTAATCCATATCAAGGCACCTGTGCTGCTCTCATGGAAGTGAGGTGCACAACTAACGACGACAAGATAGGACACCCTCATGGGATCGATCTGGGAATATGCCAATCCGGTGAAGTTCAGCCAAACCGTGTCACGGTTTTTGCTGCCGGTAGCCATCTTAGCCGCAATCGCGACGATTGTGGGATTGATATGGGGATTCTTCTTCACGCCGGATGACTACCGCCAAGGCGCAACCGTAAAAATTATCTATCTGCATGTGCCCTCTGCCCTGATGGCGATCAATATTTGGTTCATGATGCTGGTAACGTCGCTGATCTGGCTTGTACGCCGCCACCACGTGAGCGCCTTGGCCGCCAAGGCCGCCGCGCCCGTGGGCGTTGTCATGACCCTGATTGCCCTGTGGACAGGCGCAGTCTGGGGACAGCCGATGTGGGGCACCTGGTGGGCCTGGGATCCGCGGTTGACGTCGTTCCTGATCCTGTTCTTGTTTTACCTCGGCTACATCGCGCTTTGGGAAGCGATTGATAACCCGGACACGGCCGCGGACCTCACTGCTGTTTTGTGTATCGTTGGGTCTGTCTTTGCCATGCTCAGCCGCTATGCGGTGAACTTCTGGAACCAGGGCTTGCACCAGGGCGCGTCGATCATGCGGGCAGGGGCCGTGACCGGCGCTGACACTGAAGAGAAAGTCTCCAACGTGTTCTTCTATCCGTTGATGATGTGCATCGTTGGCTTTGTTTTGTTCTTTGTCGCGCTGGTGCTGTTGCGCACCCGCACGGAAATTCACAAGCGGCGCACCCGCGCGTTGCTGGCTCGGGAGCGTTTGGCATGATGCCTGATCTGGGAAAATACGCCGATACGGTGTTGTCGTCTTACGCGGTGTCTCTACTGCTGATTGGCGGCTTGATTTGGTGGAGCCTGCGCGCTGCGCGCAAAGCGCGCGCAGATTTGGATGATGTGGAAGGACGCCGGAAATGAGCGACACGCCAGCCAAAAAGAAGGTCTCGCCGCTGATGTTCCTGCCACCTCTGCTGTTCGCAGGGTTGGCGGCGATGTTCCTGCTAGGGATGCAGCGGGAAAACCCCAATGAGCTGCCAAGCGCTTTGGTGGGGGAGCAGGCGCCCGAGGTGCAATTCACCATGTTGGGCGAGAAAGAGATGTGGGATGCCACAGCCCTGCGCACGGGCAAGCCAACGCTGGTGAATTTCTGGGCCAGCTGGTGTGGACCGTGTCGTGTCGAGCATCCCAATCTGATGGAATTGCAGGCCGAAGGGCTGACCATTCTTGGCGTGAACTATAAGGATTCTCCGGGTAATGCTTTGAGTTTCCTTAGTGAATTGGGGGATCCTTATACCGCTGGCGGAGCCGACACCACCGGCCGTATGGCGCTGAACTGGGGTGTGTATGGCGTGCCGGAAACCTATTTGGTGGACGGTGATGGTAACATCCTTCTACGCATTGCCGGCCCGGTGACGGAACGCGAAGTGGAAGGGCGCATTCGCCCTGCGCTAGAGGCGCTCAACTAACGCGCTCAAAAATCAGAAACAAAAGGGCCTCGGTGCAGACATGCGCCGAGGCCCTTTCGTTCTTTGAGCTGGAGCGGTTTAGCTCTCGATCATGTCCACACGTTTGCCGTGGCGACCCCCTTCGAACTCAGCATCCAAGTATGCGTCCACAATCTCCAGCGCGATACCTTCGCCTACCACACGTGCGCCAATTGACAGCATGTTGGCATTGTTGTGGGCACGGATCATTGCGGCGGAAAACGTATCCGAGCACACGCCACAGCGAATGCCAGGCACCTTGTTGGCGGCCATCATGATGCCTTGGCCGGTGCCGCAGAGGATGATGCCCAGATCGCAGTCACCGGAGGCCACACGTTCCGCAGCTGCCTTGCCGTGCAACGGGTAGTGGGTGCTTTCGGTGGTGGTTGGACCGATGTCGACCACCTCATATCCTTTGGCAGTCACATGGGTGGCAACCGCTTGGCGCAGGTCAATGGCGGCGTGGTCGCTGGAAAGCACGATACGTTTGATGTCAGACATGGCAGAAAGACCTTGTTGTGAGTGTTGATCTGTCCTTAGGGGCAATGTGGACCAAGTGCAATTGCCGCGATTAGTGTATGTCCTGTGTTGGTGAGGTGACGCTCACTGTTTCTCGCGAAACGTTGATTGGCATGTCACATCGTCTGCGCTTAAAACAAAAGCGGGGACACACTCAACGGAATGGACCAGGGTATGATCGGACAGATTGGCATCCGTGCGACAGGCGCAATTGCGGCATTGTGGCTGAGCTTTGCAGCGACTGCGATGGCAGAAACCGCGCCGGTGGTTGTTGAGCTTTATACCTCCCAAGGCTGTTCTAGTTGCCCCCCCGCGGATGACTATTTCCACAAGGAGCTGGCTGGTCGGGACGACGTCATCGCCTTGGCCTTTCATGTCGACTACTGGGACTATATTGGGTGGAAAGATATTCACGCTGATCCCGCCTACACCCAGCGACAGCACAGTTACGCCCGTGCCGCTGGACACCGCTCAGTCTATACGCCGCAGATGATTGTGAACGGCTCCGAGCACGTTGTCGGCACCCATCCGAACAAAGTGGCAGGTCTGATCAAGTCACACCAGAAAAACACCTCTTCAGTGGACCTTTCCATAGTTCGCGACGGCAATCAGTTGCGGATCAATGCTCGGGCCGCGCAACCAGCCCCGTTTCAGGTGCATGTCATTCGCTACAAGCAGGCCGAAAAGGTTTCGATAAAGCGCGGTGAGAATGCCGGGCGTGTTTTGACCTATGCCAACATCGTGTCCGAGTGGAAAACTGTGAAAGATTGGAACGGACGCACCAAACTATCCACCAGCGTAAGGGTCAAAGGGGACGCCCCTATTGTGGTGTTGATCCAACATGAAAACGGCGGCCCTATCGAGACCGCCGCACGTATTAAATGATCAAGACGCCGGAGTTTGGTTACTCCTCTTCGTCTTCCTCTGAAATGAGCTCAATTTCACCAAGTTCCACAAGGTCGCGGACCGCCTTGGTGATCTCGGACATGGCTGCTTCTGCGTCTTTGGTTTTCACCTTGCCGCGTTCGCCAATGGCTTCGCGCAGCTGATCAGACATACGGCCCGACATGTTGGACAGGATAAACTCTGTCGACATGCCAAAATCGCCTTCGGTGGCAAACGCCATGGCGGTGATGAGGGCGACCTCATCGAGATCTTTCACCAGTTTTGGAATGTCGAGGGCTTTCACACGTGTCGCGATATGTGCGTAGGTGAAGATACGTCGACGCACCGCGCCTGCAAACTCCGCGTCTTTTTCATCCAACGAGTCCAAAACCTCATCTCGTGTCGCGGTTGAAGCGCTGTTGAGGATTGCGCCAAGCCGGTCTTCTGGGCCCTGTTTGAACGCTTTGGGAGGGCGGTCTTCAATTTGACAAGCGAGCGTGAGCCCTATGCGGTCTACAGCCTCGGGCGTGATGCTTTCGGTCATCGACATGGCAAAAGTGATGCGCCGCGCTTTGTCACCGGGAAGCTTGGCCAAAACTTCAGCCGCCTTTTCAACCGGTAGTTTGGAAATGAGCACAGCGGAAACTTCGATGCTTTCGCTATCCACCATCTGGATAAGTTCTTGCGTCGACAACTCTTTGATGCGTGCCCAGGGGTTGCCAATTAACCGCACACCCGCTTCTTTGCGCAGGCGAGCCTCCGTCATTGGGCTGATCTGTCCCTGAAGCACACTCAACGCGCCGGAAATCCCATTTGGGAAGGACAGGCCAATAGATTCAAGTTCTTGAGCAAACTCCATCAACACATCACCCAGCGTTTCGCGGTCGATGTAGCCCATATCTCCCATCATATAGGTGAGGTCTGCCTGATGGTTGTCAGACAGTTCGGCAAGCGCAAGCTCCGCGCCTTCGTTGAGCAAAAAACGAACAATAATTGCCGCTTTCTGCGGGCGGGAGAGATTGGTTTTGCTCATGCCACTGAAACTTGGCATGACATCGACGCCGCCCAGCGGTGCCAAAGGAATCGCATTGTCCATCAAGGTCTCCATATGTCTTGAGTGCCAATCTTTCACTCAAGCCTAAAGAAACCCTGAATAAGATGCCTAATAATTGAAAGTTTTTCCTGTCCGCAGGGCATCAGAAAGAGAGGTTTCTGGCCAGCTGCCTTCACCGCCGCGATCTCGGATTTCTGTCAGTTGCAACCGCGCCAGATCAAGCCGCCCAGAATCGACATATGCTTGGCCAAGGTAGGAACGTGCCAAAAGGTTGTTTGGGTTTTGTTTCAATGCTTTGTCGTAGAATACCAAACCCGCATCAACGTCGCCCAATTTGCGACTTGTAAACCCCCAGTAGGTCAAGGCGCGGTCCGAGCGTTGATCCGTAAGGCTGGTTAAAATATTCTGCGCTTCCAAAGCATTACCAGCATAAGCTAATGCGCGAACTTCCTCAAGCCGGTCGTCGTCTGTCAGGGAGCTGTCCTGCTGTGGTACACATTTGCCTTTGCTCTCACTAAACACATTGCCCTTTGTGCAGGTCACTGTTTTGGGTTTGGGCTCCGACGAGCCGCTTCCGGCAGCAAGCATTGGACTGGCCAAAGATGTCGCCAATGCGATGGAAATCAGGCTGCGTGTCAAAGTCATAAAGCACTCCACTCAAAAATACAGATCGAGCGCACGATAACACGGTCGAGCTGGATGCAAAAATCACGGAGCTGTTAGCGGGACGGGACAAAAAAGGCGCGCTCCGAAGACCGCGCCTTTCCTCGATATACATTGTTGCGTTAGTCTTTGAAGACCCGTGCAAAAATCGTGTCTACATGTTTGGTGTGGTATCCCATGTCAAACATAGCATTGATGCCATCCACACCCACGGCGGCAACAACATCAGCATCAGCCAGCAGCTGTTCTTGGAAATCCACGCGCTCTTCCCAGACTTTCAAGGCGTTGCGTTGCACCATGGAATATGCGTCTTCCCGCGACACGCCGGCTTGGGTCAACGACAGCAGAACCCGTTGGGACATCACCAGACCTGGGAACTTGTTCATGTTGTCGAGCATGTTTTGCGGGAAGATCAGCATCTTTTCGACCACACCAGCCAACCGGTTCAGAGCGAAGTCGAGAGTCACGGTTGCGTCTGGGCCAATGGCGCGCTCCACGGAGGAGTGGGAAATGTCCCGTTCGTGCCACAGGGCTACGTTTTCCATCGCTGGAATAACGGTCATGCGCACCAGACGTGCAAGACCCGTCAGGTTCTCGGTTAGGACTGGGTTCTTTTTATGTGGCATCGCAGAGGAGCCTTTTTGGCCCATGGCAAAGAATTCCGCGCCTTCCAACACTTCGGTGCGCTGCATGTGGCGAATTTCCACCGCGACGTTTTCGATCGAAGAGGCAATCACACCCAGCACTGCAAAGAACATGGCGTGCCGGTCACGTGGGATCACTTGGGTGGAAATTGGCTCTGGTGTCAGGCCAAGCTGCGCACACACGTGCTCTTCAACAGCAGGGTCAATGTTGGCAAACGTGCCTACTGCGCCGGAGATTGCACCGGTGGCAATTTCTTCACGCGCTTGTTGCAGGCGCGCTTTGTTGCGGTCCATCTCGGCGTAGAAGCGCGCAAAAGTTAGGCCCATGGTGGTTGGCTCAGCGTGAATGCCGTGAGAGCGACCAACACGCAGAGTGTCTTTGTGCTCCAAAGCCCGTGTCTTAAGCGCTGCAAGCAGGCGATCCATATCCGTCAGGAGAATATCTGCTGCGCGGACCAGTTGCACATTCAAGCAGGTGTCCAGCACATCAGATGAGGTCATGCCCTGATGCACAAAACGCGCTTCGTCAGAGCCTACATGCTCGGCAAGGTGGGTCAGAAAAGCAATCACGTCATGTTTGGTAACAGCTTCGATTTCGTCGATCCTCGCCACATCGAACTCAACATCTTTGGCGTTCCAGACGGCGTCTGCGTTTTCCTGCGGGATTACACCCAATTTGGCCTGTGCGTCACAGGCGTGCGCCTCGATCTCGTACCAGATTTTGAATTTGGTTTCAGGCGACCAAACGGCAACCATATCGGGGCGGGCATAGCGCGGGATCATAATCTCAGCCTTGCATTGTTAGATATTGGGGTCGCGGCCCGTTTAGACGGTGCAACCCAAAACAGCAAGGTTTTCACGCTGCAATGCGGCGATTTCCCCCAGAAATCCCTATACAACCGTTTAGATTGCGTGTCCTATTGCCAGGAATTTTGACAGGAGGCATTTATGCAAAAGACGTTGAGGCTTGGCAGCATGCTCTTAAGTGCAGCGCTCTGTGTTGCGCCTATGTTGGCGCAAGCGGATACGCAGGTGGTCTATCGCGACCAAACGCGCAATGTGTTTCAGGTGGATGTACCTGATTTTTGGAAGTTACGCGTGGGTGGTCCACGTGACCTTGCGCCAACAGATGGCGATGAAATTCGCGCGGTCGAGCGGGTCTTCGGACTGGAACCGGAAAGCGACCACGGCGTTTGGATTGGGCTGATTTCACCGCCGAAATTCCGCACTCTGGAGGATGCCAAAGAATACGCGAGGGGTTTGAGTGGGCAACTGGCGAAAACCACCGAAATCCTGAGTGTCGAAGACCGCCGCATTGGCAATTACGCCGCCACGGTGATCACCGGTACTGGTCGGCGGGATGGCCGTCCTGTGTCGTTCAACGTGACCCTGCTCGACATCAAAAACGGTCGGGTGGTGGTGGCGTTGACCATCATGTCGCAGGGCTTTGATCAAAGCGCCTTGGCTGACGTGAACGCCATTCTGAACTCGATCAAAGCACGCTAAGGAGGCCGGATTATGATGTCTTTTCAGAGACCTTTGAAACTTCTGACCGCATTGGCGATGGGTGTGACGTTGCTGAGTGCCTGTGAGAATACGGGCGGTGGTAGCTCTTCGGCCTATTACGACTCGATGATGTGGAACGACTATTACTATCGTCCATATCCGCCACGTCCGGAGCGCCCACCAAGACCAGAACACCCCATTGAGCGCCCGCCGGAACGTCCTGTGCATCCAATCGCGCCACGTCCACCGGTTACGCGCCCGACGCCTGCGCCACGGCCGACTCCTCGGCCAGCGCCACGTCCGTCGCCGCGGCGTTAATGGGCGCGGTTACGCCAGTTGCGTGACCACCTCGCTGGATTGCTCCAACGTGCGATGCACAGGGCAGCGGTCAGCAATCTCCAACAAACGGGCGCGCTGCTCTTGCGTGAGCGCGCCCTCAAGGTGGATCACTCTGCGGAACTGATCCACTTTTTGCCCTGCTGGCGCCTCGGCATCTGCTGCGTGTATTTTGTCGTGGCACACATCCACCCAAATATGCTCCAACGGCCAGTTTTTCCGCCGCGCATACATGCGAATGGTCATCGACGTACAGGCCCCGAGGCCAGCTGACAAAAAGCCATAGGGTGTCATGCCCCGGTTGCTTCCGCCATACGCCAACGGCTCATCGGCCAAAGCGTGGTGAAGCGGCCCGGCGTTTACATCTTGTAAGAACCCATCGGCATTGGCCTCTGACACACGCACAACCCCTTCTGGCGCTCCAGGCGGCGGGGCAGGCGGGGACAGGTCAAGATACCGCCCAACCCAGGATGCAATCACCTCCGCTGCATATTCTGCGTCTTTGGCATCGGTGATCAGATGGTCTGCGTCATCCAATGTCACAAAGCTTTTGGGGTGTTTTGCTGCTTCAAATATTCTTGCAGCATTTTCAACACCAACAGTGTTGTCGCGTGGCGCATGTAGTACCAGAAGCGCCTTATCCAGATTGGCGATGCAGGCGTTCAGATTCTGATCTGAAATATCATCCAAGAAGGCCTTCTTGATTTCAAAGGGCCGTCCTCCCAGGGATACTGTGGCTTGGCCCTGTGACGAAATTTCGTCCGTATGGGCGTGAAATTGGTGCGAAACATGCGCGGGATCGGACGGCGCCCCAAGAGTGACAACAGCTTTGGCAGATCCAATTTGTGTCGCCGCGCGCAAGACGGCAGCTCCCCCCAAACTGTGTCCAATCAGAAGGCTTGGGGTCATATCGCGACTGTCTAAATAGTCTGCTGCTGCAACAAGGTCACCAACGTTGCTCGAAAAATGCGTGTTGGCAAATTCTCCCTCAGAATGTCCAAGACCGGTAAAGTCAAACCGCAACACCGCGATGCCCATCGTTGCCAGACGTGCTGCGATGCGCCGTGCCGCTGGGATATCTTTGGAGCATGTAAAACAATGCGCAAACACTGCCGTTGCCAGATGTGGTCCTTCCGGCAAATCCAACCGTGCGGCCAAGATGTCTCCGGCGTGTCCGGGAAATGTGATGCGTTCGATTGGCATTGGGGCGCTCCTTGTGTGACCGCATCAATGTGAGTGCGATTGTGATTTCCTCAAAGGGCAAAGCAACGTTTGTCACGGCAAGGTGACCAGTTGCGAGATGTGGCGACCATCCCTCAACGCAACGGAACAAAAAAATTTTGGTGCCACATGTGTCCAGCTTCGCTAGCACGTACCTATGAAAGAGATTCTACAGACCTCCATTCCATATGATGCGCTAGCCAATCGCCCGCTTCCGGGGATATCGCCATTGTCTATCGAAGATTGGCTGATCGTTGATGAGGCCTATGCTGCGCAAATGTCTTTGCGGTGCAATTTGTTGTCGGATAGCCCCCAACTGGTCACCGCGCTCTCAGAGAGTGCGCTTCCGGCCGCGCAGGAAGTCTTGCAGCTGGCGTTGGACCAGTTATCACAGCGCGTCGACTTTTCCGTGACGGTGGCAGCAGTCAGCTGCCCAGACGGTCGGCTTGTGCCGTTGGATTGGGACCACCCATTACACACGCTTGGTCAGCTCATTCAGGAGGATATTTGCCTGCTGCAAAAGGTCGGGGACGAGCATCTGTTGACCGGGTCGGTGCTCTGTTTCCCGGCAAGCTGGACCTTGTCAGAGAAATTTATGCGACCTCTGATAGGCATTCATGTGCCCGTGCCAGAGTATGACGCCAACATCGCCAAACGTGTGCAACGTTTGTTTGACGGGGTACGGGTGGGGCAACCCCTCTGGCGCAAAAACGCTCTTTGGTATGACGACCCGTCGTTGTTTACGCCGCGTCCAGAGGCGGCTCCAAGAGACCCGGTGACAGCCACCACTGGCACCTATTTACGCTCGGAAAAACAATGTGTTCTGCGCTTGCCACAAACAGACGCTGTGGTGTTCTCCATTCACACATTTATGGTGCGGCGGGAGCAGGTTTTGAGCGCGCCTGCAGAACAATAAAGCAGCAGGCGCGTCGTTGAGTTAGCCTTTGGCACGCTGCAGCATGCCAAACAGATCACGCGGATCATCGGGGTCGGCCAGCATGTCCAAGTCTTCGTGAAACGGCGTTTGAGCCACTTTGTCACGGATGTAGCGGAGGGCGGAAAAATCCTCTATGGCAAAACCAACGCTGTCAAACAGGGTGATCTGGCGCGCATCGGTTCGCCCTTGTTTCTCTCCGGTGATAACTTGCCACAACTCAGTCACCGCGAACTCCGGGGCCATCTGTTGGATTTCCCCTTCAATGCGCGTTTGCTCTGGAAATTCCACAAACACCGTTGAGCGTTCCAAGATGCCTTTGGCAAGCTCGGTTTTGCCTGGGCAATCGCCGCCAATCGCGTTGATGTGCACACCAGCGCCCACCATGTTGTCGCTCAGGATTGTCGCGTTTTGTTTGTCCGCAGTACAGGTGGTCAGAATCTGCGCCCCTTCAATGGCCTCTTCGGGCGACGCGCAGACAACAACTTCAAGACCGCAATCCGCCAAGTTTGCCGAGCATTTTTGAGTGGCTGCAGAGTCTTTGTCATACAGGCGCACGGATTTTAGTCCGAGGATGGCTTTCATCGCGAGTGTTTGGAATTCGGACTGTGCCCCGTTGCCAATCATCGCCATGGTGTCTGCGCCTTTGGGCGCGAGGTATTTTGCGGCCATTGCCGAGGTTGCTGCGGTACGTAATGCTGTCAGTATGGTCATCTCAGTCAGCAAGACCGGATAGCCAGTGTAGACGTCTGCCAGCAGGCCAAACGCTGTTACGGTCTGCAAACCTTCTGAGGTATTTTTTGGGTGGCCATTCACGTATTTAAAACCATAGGCCTCTCCGTCGGACGTTGGCATCAGCTCGATCACGCCGACGTCTGAGTGGCTTGCGACACGTGGGGTCTTGTCAAACAGCTCCCATCGGCGGAAGTCTTCCTCCACATAGTCTGCGAGGTCGTTGAGCATTTGCTCGACTCCGACATGATGCACCAGCCGCATCATATTGTCGACGGAAACGAATGGAACAAGTGCTTTATCAGAGGGTTGCGTCATCTAGTTAATCCTCGAGTTGCGACCGGATTCTGGGATTCTCGACGGTCGTAGAGATATTGGGGAACCAGTTTTCCATTTTCTTGGTGGCGCTGGGGATACTAAGAGAAGCTCCGCGTCGTGCGATCAAAGACGCGCCGACCAAGAGCAGAAGCCGCAAGATCCACCATCAGTTTGGCCGTGCGTCCGCGTTCATCCAGAAAGGGGTTGAGTTCGACCAAGTCAAGCGATGTCAGTAGGCCGCTATCGTGCAGCATTTCCATAACCAGATGTGCTTCACGCACAGTTGCGCCGCCCGGTACAGTGGTGCCAACAGCAGGGGCAACAGACGGGTCAAGGAAGTCGACGTCAAGCGACACGTGCAACATACCGTTTTGGTCGGCCACATGTCTTAAGAAGTCTGCGAGCGGGCGGGCAATGCCATTTTCGTCAATCTCACGCATGTCGTGGCGGCGGATTTTGGTGGCCTGCAAGGTTTCTCGCTCGGCGCTATCTACGGATCGCAATCCAATCATACAGATATTTTCTTCGGGCACCGGATTTTGAACTTTCGGAAAGGCGTCAAACCCATCACGTCCTGCAAAGTACGCCACTGGCGTGCCATGTAAATTACCGCTGCCGGTGCTTTGTGGGGTGTGGAAATCCGTGTGCGCGTCCAACCACAACACAAATTGCGGCCGACCAAGAAAGGCTGCGTGATTGGCAACACCCGCCACGGTCCCAGCGGAGAGACTGTGATCCCCTCCCAGGAAGATTGGAAAGCCATTTTTCACGGCGTCTTCGGCGGCTTTTGTCAAAGCTATGGTCCAGGCCACAGTTTCATTTAGGGCGTGCAGATCAGTATCCTGTGATTCTGGCTCAAACGGGGCAGGGGGCAAATTGCCTAGGTCGTGAACCGCGTGGCCCAGACTCTGGAGTGTTTCCCCCAAACCGGCGGTCCGGTACGCATCTGGTCCCATCAAGCACCCACGGCGGCGTTTTCCGCTATCTACCGGTGCGCCTACCAATAGGCAATTTTTCTGTGTCATGTTGTTTCCCATGTTCGCCGATTTTGAAAAAATGGTTCCGAAATGGGTTGATTTGCACCCTACAATTTGCACATAACGGGCAGTGATTTCTCGAAATGACCTGGAAGGCTGCGCAAAATGGACGATATTGATCGAAAGCTGATCTCGGCTCTGCGCCACGATGCACGGGCCTCATTGTCAGATCTTGCTATTGATCTGGGAGTGTCACGTACCACAGTGCGGGGCCGCATTGAACGTTTACGTCAGCGTGGTGACATTGTTGGCTTTACAGTGGTGCTTCAGGATGACGCCAAGAGCGATCCTGTACGCGGGCTGATGATGTTGGGCATTGAGGGGCGTGGCACCGACCGGATTGTGCGCCAACTGACAGGGCTGACAGCTGTCCGAGCGATCCACAGTACCAATGGGCGCTGGGATCTCATTTTGGAGCTTGGCACGGATACTCTGGATCATCTGGATGAGGTGCTCACCCAAATTCGCCGTTTGGACGGTATTGCCACCAGCGAGACTAATTTGCTGCTGTCCACACGCAAATCGGGATGAGGTTTTTCGTTCTAAGCCTATATTTATGTTAACTTTCTCACGGCGTAGACCCATAAAATGGCGGCGCCAATTGAAAACAATGCATTGTAGTTGGCCATCGACAGACCAAACATCTGCCAAGGAATTTCGTCGCAACGCACCAGTGGGGCTGTCATGATCTGATCAAACAGATCGTCGGCGCTCATGCTGGAGACATCGGAACTGGTGCAGGTTGTTGGACCTTCCCACCATTTGCGCTCTACCCCAGTGTGGTAAAGACCCACAAGGCCGGACGCTGCGGCTCCAGCACCTGCCAAATAGGCAAAAAGAGAAAGGCCTGTCACAATAGCCAAAAGCCCGGCTCCTGTGGCCAACCAATGTGGATAGCGTTGGTAGTAACACAGCTTGCAGGGTGGCATTTCGCCAATGAATTCAAAGCCCCAAGCGCCAAGGATCATGGCGGCTGAAAAACCGGTCAATAAAATAAACGCAAGTCGCTGTGTGAGTGTCATAGATATTTCACCGCTAAAAATCCGCCAAACAGCAGAATGAGGAAGAGGGCTGAGACAAGACCCAGGCGCCGCTCAATGAAGTCGCGTACAGGTTCGCCAAATTTGCGGAGCAAAGCAGCCACAAGAAAGAAGCGAATGCCGCGGGCCAATACAGAGGTCGCCATAAACGTTGCCAATGGCATATGGGTGAAGCCCGACATAATGGTGATCACTTTGTAGGGGAACGGCGTCACACCTGCGCCCAGCACGGCCCAGAATCCAAAGTCGTTGAAACGGGTTGAGAACTCTGCCACCGCGTCCGTTTTCCCGAGAGACTGCAGAATTGGCTCCCCAAGTTGTTCAAATGCAAAATAGCCAATTGCATAGCCAAACAGCCCACCAATCACCGATGAAACAAGAGCGACCAAAGCGATCACCCAAGCTCGGCTTGGACGTGCAAGAATCATCGGAATCATCAACACGTCAGGGGGAATCGGGAAAAAAGAACTTTCAGCAAAACTGACAATCGCCAGTGCCCACAACGCGCGTGGATGGTCTGCCAGACGCATGGTCCAATCGTAGAGGCGTTGCAGCATAAAGTGTCTCTTTGGCCTTAGTCTATGGTTGTGACCTGCGTAGGCATTTGCCTCTGAAGTGCAAGCAAATTAGTTGTGATCCCCTCTGATTAAACAATTTCTCATATACGAAAAACATTTCGTTTTGTGTCTGGACCTTCCTCACAACCTTGTCTAAATCAGGGTCGTGGCCCAAGTGGCGGAATGGTAGACGCAGGGGATTCAAAATCCCCCGCCTTCACGGGCGTGAGAGTTCGAGTCTCTCCTTGGGCACCACATACCTCCGTAAAAATGAGTAGATCGGCGTAAAACCGCGTAATAGCAACGGCTTCTAAGATGAGGTTGTTGCGAGAGATCAGCCCTGACTGCCAGTATTGCGTAACCACTTACGCATTTCTTACGCAATCGGTTACGCATCATGGCTACGTTCAGAAAGCAAAATTCAGGGTATCGAGCTGAGGTCGCTCGTAAGGGTCGGCGCAAGTCGAAGGTCTTGCCAACGTTGCAGCAGGCAAAAGACTGGGCTGCTCGCGCGGAGTTTGAAATTCTCCATAGTGATAAGGTCGCGGCCCAGACCCCGTTCGGAGATGTCCTAGATCGTTATGCCAGGGAAGTGAGCCCTGCCAAAAAAGGGCATCGTTGGGAGGTCGTGAGGCTGGAGAAGATCCAACGAGACAAAATCGCATGTATCAGCTTGGGGGAACTGAACCCCAAAGACCTGGCTGATTATCGGGATCGTCGGCTTCGTGAGGTGACAGGGGCATCTGTTCGGCGCGAAATGGTTCTGCTGTCTTCTGTGTTCAATGTGGCACGAAAAGAGTGGGGCCTGATGTCCGAAAATCCACTTCAGGATGTTCGCAAGCCGCCCCAGTCTGCGGCCAGAGACAGGCTGCCTTCAGCTGAAGAAATTGAGCGCATGCTGTACGTCGCGTCCGGCGACTTGACTAAAGCAACGGCGAGAGCGTTTCACGCCTTTCTGTTTGCCGGGGAGACGGCCATGCGGGCTGGGGAAATCGTTGGATTGACCTGGGATCTGGTTGACCTGGATCGCAAGGTCGCCACATTGCCTGTGACCAAGAACGGAACGTCCAGAGAGGTGCCACTGTCGTCTGCGGCGATCGAGCTACTGCGGGATTTGCCGAAACAGGATCCGGTCTTTGGGCTTACGTCGCGCCAGCTTGATGTTCTATTCCGCAAATCCCGCGACACCGCGGGTGTGGACGATCTAACTTTCCATGACTCACGGCACTACGCAATTACGCGCCTGGCCAAAAAGCTTGATGTGATGGATCTGGCTCGGATGGTCGGCCACAGGAACCTGTCCCAGCTTCTGACCTACTACAATGAAAGTGCGGAGAATTTGGCCCAGCTTTTGGACTGACACCCTTGCCAAAATTGAGAGTGTTTGGTCGAAACCAATTTGGCGAAATTGGCAAGATCCCACCTAGTCAACTTTGTAGCACTTGCTGATCAGATTGCCTGGGGTGCGGTAGGTCTGGAACCCCAACGCATCGTAATACTCGAGAGCTTCCGGATTATCCGCTGCGATAGTGGCCTCGAGCATAGGAAGAGAAGCGATCGAAGCGGCTTTGTGGGTTTCGTTGAACAGAATGCGCCCGATGTCCCTTTTCGCAACGAGAGGACTGACGTGGGTCCCGACAATGCCCCAGCCGGGTTTGACACCCCAAGGGTTGTCAAACTCGGCTCGTTGAAGCGATTGAAAGCCCAACAACTCTCCTTTTTCTTCAGCGACATAGCAGAGGACCTTGTTGGTGTTCTGGAGGTAGTAGTGGAGAACTAAAGCAGCGGGATCCGAGCTCTTGTGTTTTTCAGAAACAGTCATTTGTTTCTGGATTTTGCTCAAACTCTCTGTGTCGCATTGTTTGGCGAGTCTGATGATCATACAGCTGCTCTCGTTTAGTCACTTGCTCTGCGCAATGAATTGGATTGGTGGAAAGGGTCCAGGCTATGCCTTCTGTTCGTTTAATCGATCTAAGGTGGCTGGAGTAAATGCGCTCAGACGCGGTTCAATTGGCATAGATTTGAGGCCTTTGGAGACTGTTTACGTAGCTCCGGGAAAAACAGGAATAGTTCGTCACTCTGCGAGTTGCTAAGGCCCTGCAGCGATGGATCGTTCGGTTGGAAGCTTTCAATCCAGATGCCATCAATCAAGACCAGTTCGTGACGATCGAACATGAAATGCGTCCAGCAAAAGCTGTTGCAATCTGCAATGCTAACGCCCGCAAAACTGGTCAGGTAGCGCGCTGAAACCAATAATCCTGGCTTTCGATGTCCAGGTTTTTTTAGGTGGTTTGTGACCAGGACGCGTGTGTTCGACCCTACCAAGACATCTCGTTCAGGAAGCCCATGACCCATGGCACCTTGCCCTATCAAAACCGGAAGGGATTTGGGAAAAAACTGCAGTTCGCGTTCGCAAATCTTTCGATGGCCAATCCAAGAAATCTCTTTGATCCCGTGGCCTCGAGTAATCACTTGATCGCCTTTTTGAAGTTCGGTGACGGGCCTTTGCCCCGTCGGCGTTGCAACCAACTTACCTGGGGTGGAGCTTGGAACGGCTATTTGACCAATTCTAACTTGTTCCAAAGCAGAACGAGTTTTTATGGAGGACCATAGGAACTTAGCCCCCTGCAAGATGCTACCGTCCGTTGGTGCAAACAGGTAGCGAGCGCCGACTTTGCTGCATAAAACGAAGGAGATGCCTTTGACCTCCACGTAGTTACCTCCGACTTCTAGACCTACGGTGTCACCCTCAAAGATTTGGGTGAGCTTCATGCCGAGAAGAAGGTCATCATTGCCATTTGGTGCAATGGCCGCAACTGTGCCATCGTTCTCGGAGACAGAAACGTGCATATTGATTGGCACAAGGAAGTCGCCGGGTGGAACACCGTTACGGGGATCTAGGCAGTAAAATTTGACGGTGTAACTCGTTTTCATTTAAACCTCATTTTGCAGCTTGTTCGATCAAGCGCGTCCCCAAACGTTGTCTTTGTCTGAGAACTGCTTTTTGATTTTTTGTTTGCCGAATTGTTAATTGGGCGCTGATGGGCTTCCCTTCGACGCTCTGGTGAAGGCGCCCGAATGTAAGGGGTAGTCCAAGCCCTTGCTTGCGCTCAAAGAAGCGAAGTTCCCTGGGTAAGAAGCAAGTCCGCCTCAGATCTATTTAGTGAGCGATAGTTGGGCGCATATTTTCTTTGGCCGGTATCGGTCGAGAGAGCTGGGAATATTTCTAGGACTTCGGTTCGTTGGCGATCGTCCATGCCGCAGAGAGCTTGAAGGCATGGCTGAAAGCTCTCGCTCCACAGTCCGTTCGAAAGCACTAGTTCGTGCCTTTCAAACATCAAGTAAATGTAAGTAACCTGATCACATTCCGCTCTCTCAACACCTTTCAGTTGGGTGAGATGTTGGGCCGCCACCAAGACTTCACGTTCTTCAAAAAACACTTGAGCTTCCGCACAGGAGAAAAGTATCCGATGTTGTGGCGAGACCCACGTGTCGCGATCTGGCAAGTAGTTTGCCAAAGAGCCTTCTTTGATCAGAAGTGGATAATGATGCGGGTTGAGCTCCAGATCTTCGCCAGTCAGGTTCTTTCGACCAATCCAGCTAATGTCGAGTGTGCCGCTGTCTCTAGTGATGACGCTGTCGCCGACGTCGAGGTCTTCAATTGGACGCTCTCCAATCGGCGTAAGTATTTGAGTGCCTAGTGTGAAACACGCTGGCGGATATTTACCTTCACCAAGGGAAGTGCTCAGCACATTCGGGACCAGGTCGCTTGTGTCCCCTTTACCGGAGCTGGCGGCGTTTAGCGTGGGCTGACGTGTTGAAGCGGAGTTTTGAGAGCCGTTTGGACCGCCTAGTGGATCTATGGACGCGAGATATCTGTCGAAGCGTTCAATTATTGGGATCTGTTTACGTGACATTTTTGTGTTTTCACCAGCTGAAAGCGCTCCTGCCTCGTTCAAGAAAGAAGAGCTTGGTATTTGCATCGCCAATTCAGGCGTTCGTTGCTCAGTTTGATTTGAGAACGAGTGGCTTTGTTTGCGCCAGTACTCTGCCGTTAGATCGGGGTACTTAACGCTTGGCAAAAACTGTTCACTCTCCGGCTTGACCGCAGTCGCTGACGGCGATCTGCCGATGGAGCGCTAGCCGGCTACAAAGTATGTTCGGAATGAGGATGGGCTTTGCATCCAGGCAAGGCTTGGTTGTGCTGGCGGTTCGTCTTCGGGTTGCGCTGCTCGATCCTGCACAACTTGGCCTGCTTTAAAGGCTCTACAGGCATTGAGCTAAAACAGCGGTGCCAATTTGCCAGATTGTCGCACAAAGTCACGCTAATGTCGGTAGTACGTACCTGTTAGTCGCAATCTAGTCGCCCACAACGCACCAGATTGGCTTTACCAAGCGGCAACATCGTATCAGGTTGCAGGCTAGTTTGGTCGCCCGTCCACTGGGTAGGTTCGAGTGAACGGGGCAGGCGAAGCTATGTTCGCTTTGACTGGTCCGTATTCTTGAGTGCCCGGTTGATAGCTGTGTGGAAGCCGAACTTACAATGAATCGTAGTACGACAAATATGACGTGCTTTGTTTGAGCATCAAAAGAAGATGCCACTTTCGTTGAACCGGAAAGTGGTCTGCAGGTAGGCCCCTTGGACATGGGGAAATCGCCTCGCGGGTGCCCAAACGAGTCGTTCCAAGCAAGGCCTCGCGCTATGAAGACACCTTTTTCAGACGAACAAATAGCTGCGATAAAAGAACATCTTGCGGTCTTGCGGAGCACCAAGGAATTTGCCGAAAGATCTAGAAAATACCGGATCCTGGAATACCTGGTGGCAGCAGAAACCGAAGGAAATGGGGACCGTCTAAAAGCATATGCGATTGGCGTCGATGTGCTGGATCGCCGTACTGATTTTGATCCTTCAGAAGACAGTATTGTTCGGGTTGAAATGGCGCGTCTTCGAACCGCTTTGAGTATCTTTTATCACACCCACCAAACAGGTCTCAGGATTGAGATACCAAAGGGCACCTATCGCCCGGAGTTTAACGAAATTTGCACGTTGGACGAAAGCGCCTCAAACAAAGATGAACGCGGCCGATGGCACCGACTTTGCATGAGAGCCTATTTGGTTTGTTCTGCCGTTCTGATCGTTGGGTCGTTCGCTTTCCTGTTATCTCACTTTCGATCGATGGACGCTCAGCGCGTAGTCCCTGATCGTCCGGTCGTGCGTGTTTCTGGCGACTTCACATCCGAAGAGATGTCCCATGTCTTAGAAACGCTTTCCGGCTTCAAAAACATCTACACTGTCCTCGACAAGTATTCGAGTGACACATCCGATTACAGGGTTGTGTTTTTGATGGGTGACAACGGCACAACCTTACAAGGGAAGGTTATTCATTCCTTGAGCGGTCAAGTCGTTTCGTCGGCAGTTTTCGGTCCGGACCATCACGACAACGACGGCGATTTTGAGAACTGGCTCTCCGGTGTCGCTCAGGTGAATGGATTGATTGAAAAGGACTACATGCGTCGGGGGACATTCAGTCCGGTTTTTCGCTGTCGCTACCTGTCTGAGACCTATTTTGGACATCAAACGGATGCCGCACATTTGGAGGCGCGTGATTGCCTTTTGGATCAGATAAACAGTGGCGCGCGCAGTGCAACTCTCTTCGCGAATCTCGCTCTGATCTATCGGGAAGAACACAGCGACAAGCGCAATGCCATGCAGGGCGATCCTTTGTACCGTGCGATGGAGGCGGCTAGAACAGCCATCGACATTGATCCATTTGATGCAAGCAACCACTATGCCCTGATGACAGTTCTTTTTGCCATGGGAAGCGTACCTGAAGCGATAAATGCCGGGAAACTGGCTGTGAAGCTCGCGCCGCTTGATGGAAGTATTCTCGGTGGATTTGCTTCTCGCTTGGTGACAGTTGGGCGGTACGAAGAGGCGCTGGAGATGTTTGATAGGTCGATGAACCAAAACCCTGGGCAACTGCACTGGAGAAACTACGGGGTTTTCCTTGCTCAAATAGGTATCGGAAATAGGGCTAGGGCAGCAGAGATTAGTCCCACGCTGGAAGGGGCAGACAACCCGTTGCTCCTAGCGGCCACTGCCATTGGCATGAACATAGTGGGCCGCAGTGAAGAGGCTCAGGTACGATATGAGCAGCTTTTGGCCCAGGAGAGCGACGTTAGAGACATGTACGAGCGGAGAAAGTACGACACCGATTTGGTGAGCGCTCTAATGACGGAAATCCAACGCTTGGAAGACACGCGGCTGAGCCTCCAAAGACAGTAGTCACATGAAGCGTTTTCCATGAAGTATCCGGTGTTCTCGGATGGCTTTGACCAGGAGCAACACAACGGGAAGGGCGCCCCCGATCAGAACAAATGAGATAAAGGCCTCCATGAGCCCGATGCCAAGCGTAAGTTGGAACCCTGAATAGAAAATGGCCAAAACTCCAAAAACAAAAAAGACGCACAATGCCATCGTGCCAACTCCCAATATTTCCTGTCGAGTTTGCTTCCGGTCCAGAAGGCACCAATTACAGTTAGGTGGAGACCGGAACTGTGTGTCGATCATGGCCTGCTAGGTTTCACCCAGTTCATTGGCGTGAGTGGCGGCGGTTCCGCCCTTGTTCCGAGTTATAAGAACCGCCTCGGTTGAGTTGAGCAACCGAGCTCATTCCAATTGGCCATGATCGACAATTGAACATTCTCACTTGGCGGATGGTCATGGCAGTACGTACAGAGCACGGACATGGTAACTGTAGGTACCATCAGCTGATGCGAACGCGTTTGCTCTTTCCGTTCCCTTTGGCTTGAAACTCCCCCAACGCAATTTTGCGACGGATGGTGCTCTCGGAGCATTCGAGATGGTTTGCCGCGGCGGAAACGGACATCCATTCAGGTTGTGGCGTAACGGTTGAGGTGGATAACATGCGTTCCAGACTGTCCAGTCGGTCATGCAGTCGTTCTAGCGCGTCCGCGTCGACTGCGATCAGTTGTGGCGTTTGAGCGTTCATCTCTAGTCCTCTTGTTGGCGTTCGTGGAAGGTCACCAGCCTTCGCTGTGTGCTTGTGCGTGGGCTTCAGCTTTCTGAGCCGTCGCAACGATCTGTGGGAGAGCCTTGTTGGCCAGATAGACGGTGAAGATGCCAAAGCAGACTGCGAAGGTCAGCAAGGATCGTGTGTGCGGGGCCGGTCTCCGTTTGGGCTTGTGCTCCCATGGGCCGGATGATGGTCTGTTACGGCTCACCGCGCGTTCCAGTCTTGGCCGCGCTTTTGATCGCCCCTTACCAATCGGTAAGATGCCGGAATGTGCCTTCTGGGTAGCTCAATGAGGCCTGTTTGAAGGCGGAAGTGATGCTTGAAGGTGGTCATGCTGCTTCTCCTTTCAGAACGATCAGACCGGAGGCGCGTCTCCGCTGTTGAGACAGCATCAGGGCTCTTAGGACATCGTCCCAACCAAGCGCGGCGTCGGCCCACTTGCTGCGCTGGTCGAGAATGCTGTGACAGGCGTCGCAGCCATCGATCAGGAAGAGATCATCGACCTTTTGAGCCGCTCCGGCGAAGTTGAAGAAGCGCGCGTGACAGCCGGAAGACCGCGACGGGTCAAACGTGCAGATGCCAGGAATGCGCAAGGTACACTCAGCCTGCGCCGAGGCATTGCGGATCGGCATGGACTTGGCTGGCTTCAAACCCTTCTGATAGATTGGCCGGCCGCACAGGTTGCTCATGCCGCCACCCCAAGAATGCTGTGACCCCAATCCAGTACGGCTTGCTTGCTGGCCTGAAAGCGTTCTTTGCCCATGGCCTTGTAGCTTTGGCTGTGGGGAGTGGAGCAGATCACGAAGTTTTTGCGCACAATGACGAGGGCGTAGCCATGCGCCTTGCGCGCCAGATTGGCGATCACAGGCGCTGCTGCACACGCCGCAGCCTTGCTTTCAAAAACGATGGTGTCCGTATCGCAATAGCCAGTGGCAATCAGGCCGTGCTTGCGAAACGCGTCGGCGCTTTTTGCGTAGGGTGCGCTTGCTTGGTGATGGGGGAGATTGGCCCACAGGTCATTGATTTCTGCAAACTGTTGGTTGTGGCTGGCGCGGCTGCGCTGCTGTTCGCGCAGTTTCTCAGCAAGGGCATCGGCGTAGGTCTTAGGAACCCATTCCTCACCGTCGATGATCATACTGGCTGGGCGCAGGTTTAGTGGGTGCTGGCTCATTAGTTTGCTCCCATGATTGTTTTTTCAAGGACCGCGTTAGACAGGTTATCCGGATCAATTCCGTAGGCTTTTCCAACCTCCTCAAAGAGCGCGGCATGATCGGCGCCGCGCGGGGATTTCATGGCCGCTTCCTCTCGCGAGAGGTATTCATCAACTGCTTTAAATGTGTTTTCTAAAGTCGTGACTTTAAACCTTAAAACGTGATTGATCTTTGCCGGACCGATACACGGTACTCGCGAAACACTCCGTCGTGATCCGGGCTGCCAATGAGAATGGAATTTGACGGCGACGACGATTATTCGCGCGACTTTTCGATACGCTCTTCGTCCAACTGGTGGCGACGATGCTCGTAGGTTTCGATCACGGCTTCCCAGAGGTCGAAGTGCTTGGATTCAAGCTCGCCAATGATTGCCGCGCGGCGGTCCCATTCGTTGTCGATCTGGCGACTGCCTTTCATGCGGCCGAATTGAGCGCGCAACGCATCAGCAATTGCTTCCGCCTTTTCGCGTGGTGTGGCGTTCTCTGGCAGGTTCTCGGTGACTGTGTTTGCCCAAGAGTATTGCTTGTTGGACGGGCGTTGTTGCTGGCCGTTGCCATCGTTGTCGTCATCGGTGGCGATGTTGAACAAATTGCAGATCAGGTAACGGCGCGCATAGGTCATAGTGCTGCCCATGGCCTGAATGCCGGTCTTGTTTGTTTTCCCTTGAGAGCCTGCGGCATCCAGCGGGAAGGCCGCTTGCCCTTCTTCGGTGTGCCCGTTCTCGTGCATCACGGACCAATTGACCAAGAGATTGTCTTTGTCGTCTTTGCCGCCCGGATTGAAGCTTACAGAAAAGCCGTGGCTGTAGGCGATTGGCATTGCCTGCTCTTCAATGTCGGAGAGGTCGGCGTAGGTGCTGCGCGTGTGGGTGTTCTGCTTGCTCTTGGCCACAGTTGGCATGTGGGCCTGCGCCTTTGCCATTGCGCTGTTGTAGGCGCGTTTTGCCTCGCGGTGTTCTTCCTCACGTTGGTTGGTGTCGTGCCGGTCCTTCAGGTCCATCATACGCTCTAGGCGTTCGATCGGGACGTTTGGGTCCATCGCGACCCGCTCAATCATGCTCACCATAGGATCGGCTGGTAGCATCGGTGCTGCGCCTTGATCCTCAACCTGTGCAATTTGGTTGTTCATAATTTGCTCCTCTAAAATCGGAGCGGGCAGGGGCTTATGCAGCCTCTTGCTCGCTTTCCTCAATGCGGTTGATTGCGCCGAAACCGATCATCTTTTCTGTCCACTCGCGGGAGCGGTAGATCTTGGTCACGCCATCGTCGATGCTGATGCCATCTACGGAGATGAAGCCGCTGGTGTTGGTGGAGAGGTAGGCAATGACTTCTTCGCCGTTTTCGTTTTCCGGATCGCATTCTTCGACCCAGATATCGGTCACATCGACCTCGAGTTCGGCGTTAGTCCAAGATGGTGTTTTGATCGATTGATACTGCATTTCACTACCCCTCCAGATGCCGAGGTTCGCAAGTGCGTCTTCGGCGGCATTTGAGAAAATTAGCAAATAGCGAATACTGTGTAAAGTAAAAAATTAGCAAATAGCGAATAAGTGCGACTTCCGCAAACTTGCTGGCTCGAGGTGAAGGAGTTTTGCGCCATGCCACGTGGTGTTGGTTTCGCGGGGAGTTTATCTTTAGAACCAGATTCTTACGTGGTCGCCGTGCTGATAGCTTATCCTGGGATCGCATGATTTCGCGTATTTGATGCACCAAGAAAGGCGCGCAAATCAGTTTTAACGGAAATGCCTTCGTACAATCATCTCGCCAAGCTTGGCTAAGCGCCGTTGCGATTTTTTTGTAGCCGAGGTTTTCCCCACACTTTGGGCAATCCTTCGACGGGCTCAAGTGCGCGTAAAGGCGACAAAAGGCGGACATAAGAAAGCGATGGCGCCTTCGCCGCCTTCGCTAACAATTTAACGTTATAGAGAGTTACGTACCTTGCACGTAACGTCAGTTACTTTGGGATATTTTGAGGCTGTCGGCGAAAGCTACAACTCTGGCTTGGTCAGTTGAGCTCAGCTCATCGAGCGTCTTCAAAAGATTGGACCATTTGGCCTCTGCTTCAGACGCGATGAGGTCTTTCTCCTCCACCTCCAAAGCTTCTGCAATTCGCTCAAGCAAATGGTTATTAACATTCTTTTTCCCGCGCTCGACTTCGGAGAGGTGTGGCGCAGACACGCCCACGATTGCAGCCAGCTCTTTACCTGACAAACCCTTGTCTTCTCGAAGTTCTCTGATGCGAAGTTTCAATGCCATGCTCAGTTGTAACCTAACGGAGTGCTTTAGCGCGATTAGCTAATGGCGAAGTTTGTGCTTGCGAAGTAAATAGCAAATAGCTAATGTCCAGCTATGTCAAAACTCAGATCATATCTAAAAAACAAAGGTGCACGCCAAGACGAGTTTGCACGTCTCGTTGGGATTAGCCCTGCCTATCTAAGCCAGATTATCTCGGGCGAGCGGACGCCGAGCCTCGGCGTTGCTGTTTTAATCGAAGATGTAACTGGCTCTGAGGTGCCAGCCCGAATTTGGGTCGAGAATACCCAGAGTTCTGGGCGATGAATTTCATGTTCTTTGTTTGGCGGGTTGGTGAGGCGGGGTTCTTGTTTGATCAACCAAATGGGTCCTCATGCGAGTTCATTCATGTCGAAGAAATGAATTCAGTTGCTTCCAACTACAACAAAAACGGGTTTTAAAATGTCTGATCTTCTGTACGCCAATATGTTTCGTCGCCTTGTCAGCAAAACTGGTGGGGTAGAGGCCGCCTGTGCCACGGTTTCTGCGTTGCTAGGGCATGAAATCTCCAAAGGGACGATCTCTCGGATCCAAAACGGTTTCGCCGCCGTGCCGATGTTGTACGTCTACGCTCTAGAGGACGCGACGGGCGACTATCGTTTTACAAAACTTCGCGTCAAGGAAGTCGAAGACCGCGTTGCCGCAAAAGAAGGTCCGTCAATTACACGGCTTGCCGGTGAAGTCGGCAAGGAGGCCGGTGAGGCTGTAAACGCTCTGATCCTTGCGGCTGAAACCGGCGATCCCAAAGCCATGGCGTCAGCTCGAGTTGAAGTGGAAGAAATGCTTCACGCGGGAGAGACCGCTCTTTCTACTATTGAGAAGTTGAAGGCGTAATGTCGGAGCCGCTGCGCCCCAAACTCACTTCAGAAGACGGGTATGCCGTAATACGCATCCCGTTGGACGAAGTGCATGGGTTACGCGTAGCGCTCAATGAATGCCAGTGTGTGGCACCCAAATCCTCCAGAACAAAATCGATCAGAAAGCGGCTTGCGATAGCCCTTGGAAGACTGGAGGCGAGGTAATGGAAATCTTCTGTGTCGTCATCGGACTGAGAACATCACGACGGGTGGCCTTATGAGCAACCTCGTCACCTCACTTCTTCGAAGCAAAAACCTCGGCGTCGGGCTGACTGCCAAGTCAGTTATCCTGTTGATGGGCGATATCGCCAGTGACGAAGGGCAGGGGATATGGGCTGCGAAGGGTACGATGGCCAGAGAGTTGGAGACGACTGAGCGGACTGTTCAGCGACAAATCTCTGCACTCGAAAACGCTGGCTTCATCCAAGAAGTCGGCAAGCGGAAACACCGCAATGGCTTCACTGTCGAGTACCGAATTTGCCTGAGTGTTGTGTCCAGCTGTCCAAATGCAGGGGGCGTGTTGGTGAAGGGGCGGCATTCGACCCCCGACAGTGTGTCACCTCAAGACCCGACAGACTGTCACCCCATGGCTCACACCCCCGACAGTGTGTCGCCCCAAGATACGACAGGCTGTCACCTCAAGGCCCAGACCCCCGACGGGCTGTCACCCCAAGATACGACGGTGTGTCACCCCAAGGCGGTAACCCCCGACAGAGTGTCACCGGTACCCCCGACAGACTGTCACCCCACCCCCGACAGTGTGTCACCCCAAGATACGACAGTGTGTCACCCAAACCAAAGTAAACCATCCAAGGAACTTAATAAGAATAGTGAAGGGCAACAGATCAGCGACGCGCTAACGCGGTTCGCTGGCCTCGATGCGGTGTCTAGTTTCGTCGCCTATCGCCGGAAGATCAAAAAACCACTCACGGTCACGGCGGCCAAGCGACTGGCCGAGCAGCTACGCCAAATCGAGGCCAGAGGTGGCGACGCCTCCGACGCCCTAGGACTCGCCGAAGAACGCGGCTGGCAGGCCGTGAAAGCCGATTGGTACTTCAACGAAAAAGGGCAGGGCAATGACCAACGCTCCCGCAGTAATTTCAAAGCTCCCAACACCGACCCCACGTCTGACGCAATCGCTATTGCCGCACGAAGTCGAAGACCATCGGGCCCGGATCGCGTTCGAGGTTGAAATCATCATGCAGGGCTACTGGCAGGCCGCTCTCTCGCCCGAAATGAAGGGTGCCGTTCTCGCCGATTGGTGCGACGAGCTGGAGGACTGGCCGCAAGATCAGGTGCGGGCAGCGCTGCGCGATTGGCGGCGACGCAATCCATCGAAGAAGCCGAACCCAGCGCACATCTCTGAAATCCTCAAAGCATGGCGGGGCAGGGACTACGTGGCCAGCCTGCCGCCCAAACAGGAAGCGCCTCGAGGAGAGCGATGCGGAAAGAAACGCGCCGAGGAAATCATTGCCGAGGTCGGTTTCCAGCTGAAGAAATTTGGAGGTGAGCAATGAGACTGGTCTCAACGATCTACAGCAAGGGGCCGGACGAACGCGATCACGCCCAGCTGCTGAAGAACCGCGACAAAGCCCGCGTGGCGCTCTGGCACAAGGAAGGCATCGCCGCAATCGACCCAAAAGAAATCAACGATGATTGGATCAAGCAGATGGTGATCAACATCGCAACTGAGCAGTACGGAGCGCGCAAAAATGGGAAAGGGTGACCGCCGCAACAAATCCAAGAAGCAGCCGCTGGGTTTGCCTGAATTGGCCGCAACACCACGCCCGAAAAAGCGAGGCAAGGCGCGTATGGCGGAGATTAGCCAGGAACGCGATCCGCAGCGTACCGTGCTGTCCGCACGAGCGCGCATGATGGGGCAGGAAGACACCGTACAGAACCGCCAGAACATGCGCAGCCAAGCGCTAGGAGAGGCCGCAGGGCGCGCCATTTACCTGGCGTGTGACGAGGAGGAATCTGCCAAGCTTTGGAGCATCTACGCGGCGTTTACGGCGACCGAGGCGCGCTATGCCAAAGTTGTTCTCTGTAAGAGCCTTCACGCGAAGGGCACTAGGATCGAAATGATGCCGGAACGGTTTGAAACGCGCGCGGACGACAAGCCGGGTTTGCGGAGCGAAGACGAGCGCCATCGCGACGCCGTGAACGACTGGATGCGCTGGAGAGGGTACATCGGGCAGCTGCGGAGCGATCAGCAGTTCGCGCTTTTTGAAGTTGTGAGGGGGCGGGTTGAGCCGGGTGTTGATGCTGAGCTTACGCGGGTAGGGGAGCGATTTGTGGGCGCGTTGCGGTCGCTTTCGGTGATTGTTGATGCAAGGGGGTAAGTTTGCTCTCAGCCCGAAGCGGAAGTTGTGTAGAATTGTAAGATTGAGGAAAGCGGACCTTCAGAGGTGCGGACACGAAAAGCTCGGTCAACAGAAGGAACGGTCTTGAAGTTGATTGTCGCCAACTAACGCAACCGGACCATCTCTGCCGCCAAATCATCCTTTCCATGCCGCGTCGAAAAGCTCGAAAGGGTCAATTGTCACAAGACAGGCTTCTTGATGAGGCACGACCGCTGTTCATCACGGTTTTGATGTCAGGTGCACCAATAGATGACGAAATTGGCATCATCTTTGACTCAGCAGGTCGGCTATGCTTGGATTTGGGGGTGCCGACAGAACAGAGTGGCGCGGAATTTTTATTATCTCTGCCAATTAGTTCAAGGATAGATTTATGTCGAAGAAAGCCGGAACCGTTCGCCTGCCCGAAGTCAATCAGAAGAGACGCGACCTTTTGAAAGGGTCCGCCGCTGCCGTGGGTGCGGCGGCTGCCGCCGTTGGGGGAGCTTCCATGCTGGGGGGAAGCGGTGCCAACGCCAGTAGCCTCCCGTCAGGTGACGCTGCTCGATATGTGCCGCCCGGGCAGTGGTGGCAGCATTTCGGTGTGGAGTTCTGGGAGTTTCCCAGTGACGACCCCGAAGCGGTCGAGGTTTGGGCATATACCGACAAGCTGTCGTACGCACCTGGTGAAACCGTGTCATTCCACGTCAACTCGAGCGCTCCTACTTTCGATGTAACGATCTATCGGGATGGCTTAAAGTTAGAGGAAGTCCACGCCACTAACGGGATCGCCGGACGGCGGTCTCCCACGCCGGCAGATTGCTTCTCAGTCGGTTGTGGTTGGCCCGCGTTGCACACTTGGAGTTTGCCGAGCGATCTACGGTCAGGTTTTTACCTTGCTGTGTTCAGTTTTATGCGTGGCGAGGAACGCATCGAACACGAAGCAGGGTTTATTTTGCGTGCGGCCAAACCGACAGCGCCGATCATATTCATGTGCGCGACGCAGACATGGATGGCCTACAACGATTGGGCCGGCGGCAACTACTACGGCAAGCCGGGTGGCGGATCGAGCACGGGCACGGAACTGGGGTTCATCCCAAAGCTTCACATCCACCGGCCATGGGCTCGCGGTTTCTTGCGTCTGCCAAAAGGTACCCCGCGAGCCAATGACGTCGCTTATCGGACTCGTGAGGCCGGCGCGCATGCGCATTACCTCAATTTCGAGTTCTCTATGGCAAACGGCTATTCTAAGTGGGCGGCCGGCGCGGGCTGGGCGCATTATGACCGCCACATGGCGATCTGGTGCGAGAAAAACGGGTACGAGCTCGACTATATCGCCCAACAGGACCTTGCGGCAAACCCCGACCTTCTTAAGGACTACAAGTGCCTGCTCACCACGGGCCATGACGAGTACTACACGTGGGAACAACGCGACTCGATTGATACGTTCATGGAGAACGGCGGCGGGTTCGCGCGGTTCGGGGGCAACAGCAACTGGCAGAGTCGCCTTGAGAGTGATGGACAGGTTCTGGTCACCTACAAGAGCAATGCAGAAACTGATGATCCCTTGAAAGACGAGCGGATCCGGACTGGCAGTTGGGTGCACCCCAAAACGAACCGAAATTCGGCAACGACATTCGGAGTGGATTCAATGTTTGGCCATCTGGTCGGCATACCAGCCGCAGCACCGCGAACACCGGGATTCATTACCCTGAGACCGGATCATTGGATGCTCAAGGATACCGATCTGTATTATGGCGATGCGTTTGGCTCGATTGCCGCAGGGTATGAATGTGACGGGTTGCCGGTCACGTTCCGCGATGGGCTTGCCTATTCGACGGGTGAGTTTGGAAGCCCGACCAATGTGGAAATCGTGGCATTCCTCTTCGCCCGCGCCGGCGAAGAGAAGCGAGATCATACCGCTCGGGTATTTGCCGATGAGGCATACCTGCTATCAACGCCCCAGGGCTTTTATGGTCGGCGCGACGTGTCAGAAGCGGAAGTCGCGAAGCACACGCGTGGAAATGGTCTGGTCCTTTGGATGCCAAAAGGCAAAGGAGGCGTCGCGACTGGACCGACCTGCGACTGGTGTTATGCGCTGGGGCGAGATGAATTCGTCGACAAAGTTACACAGAACGTCCTCGATCGTTTCACGTCCTGATTGCCGAGCTGACAATAGGGGAAATCAGGGCCTCCTCGGGCCTGGTTTCCAACTTAACTCAAGCCTTCTCTCCGATCATTGAGAACTCCCCTTGCTGGTGTCCGCTTTAGCCGCGAACGTACGCTTGAGGTAAACCGCTCCGACTTTGCAAAGGTCGCAACCTGCGCTTGCCAGCCATTAATCAACTCCGCAGAGATGGAGGAGCGGTTTGAAACGCGGGAGGACGACAAGCCGGATTTGCGGAGTGAAGACGAGCGCCACCGCGACGCCGTGAACGACTGGATGCGATGGCGCGGGTACATCGGGCAACTGCGGAGTGATCAGCAGTTTGCGTTGTTTGAGGTTGTGAGAGGGCGGGTTGAGCCGGTTGTGGATGCGAGCCTTTCGCGGGCGGGAGAGCGATTTGTGGGCGCGTTGAGAATGCTTGCTGTTGTTGTTGGTGAAAGGGGGTGACGGCTGCTCTCAGCCCGGATCAGACATGGTCCCGGGGTATCGGAAGCGGAACGCGCGGATTTGCAGTAGAACGCTGACATTTCTTCGAAATTCAACGTTTCCACCTGATCTTTCTCAAGTATAGGTTGAAAGTCAGTCGTTGCGCCGCAATGATCGCCCTCGACGCGCTAGAATATGTTTGGATTCAAAATGCCCGAAAATACAATCAAATCGGTAGGCAACGAAGTCGGTCAAGTCAGTGTACAAATTGGGCCACAGTTTCTGAACCTATTCAGTAAGCAGCTGTATTCATCACCCAACAAAGCTTTTGAGGAGCTGATCAGTAACTCCTGGGACGCGGATGCCGAAAACGTCTATGTTAGTGTCCCGGAGGACCTTGATAGTTCCGACGCAAAAATTTGGATTCTTGATGATGGTATCTCTATGGATGTGTCCGGGTTCAAGGATCTTTGGTCGGTCGCCACATCCAAAAAACGGCAGCCGGAATATAAGGCCAAACGTAAGCCAATTGGAAAATTTGGCGTCGGTAAGCTAGCAACTTATCTTCTGGCAAATGAACTCACCTATATTTGCAAGGCTTCTGACGGAAAAATACGCGCAGTTACTTTAGACTACCGAGATATTGATGCCGAAAAAAACCGTGAGAAACTGCACATTGACGCCTTGCCTTTGCCTGTGCGGGAAGTGTCGATGGCTGAAGTAAAAAACCTGCTGTCCGACACATCAGAGGGCGCTAGATTGCATGATCTGTTGTCCAACGACGTACCTGACATTGTTGCGGCAGATTATATCGATGAATTTGGTGGCCCCAAGGAAAAGCCGTCAACACGAAATCAAACTTGGACTGTTGCAATTCTTTCCGAGTTAAAGACGGAGGGGACCCAACTGAAGCTAGGCTGGGTCAAACATCTGCTAAAGACATCCCTGCCTCTTGGCGATTCCATTCGTATTTCAGTAAACAATGAAACCATTGTGCCAAGGAAGGTTGAAACCAAAGTTATTCGACAATGGACGCTCGGAGAGGATTATGAATTCGAGAGTGTTGTCGTTGGTGACGAATTGATCCAAGTTTCCCACCATAAGACGCCTCATCCGCATATCAAAATTGATGGCATAGGGGAATTATCGGGAACTGTGAGGCTTTTTGCAGACAAAATTTCTGGGGGCCGCAGTGATGAAAAAGAAAGCTCAAATGGCTTTATCGTAAATGTTCTAGGACGAAATATTCTACCAGAGGATCCCTATTTTGGGCTTGAGAACCTAAGCCACTCAACTTGGGCTTCTTTCAGATGTGCCGTCAGAGCTGATTACCTTGATGGGAAAATTTCTGTGGATCGAGAAGGGGTAGCAGCAAGCCGCGAACTACTCGCAACTCGTGCTATCCTTATGCGTTTCTTTAATGACGCCAGAAGTGCGGCAAACAAAGCAGCACAGGAAAGCTGGCCAACCGAAGGAGACGCCGTAGCCGGCGACTTTGGTGCGCGAATGCCATTTCAACCTCTTGAACGCCTCGTTGAGGAATACCTTGTCGACATAAATGATACTCCAGACTTCATTGATGCGCGAAATGTCGAAGACTCCGTTTCGTTTCGCAACAAGTGGCGTGAAGAAATCATTGGAAAGCCTGAAAACCTGGTCCGAAAAATGCCGATGGTCGAGCTGGAGCCTTCCGAAAAATTGGTCAGGTATGATGTTTCTAAACAAGAGATAGTCATAAACAAGAGCCACCCGTTTAGCGTTGAATACTCTGACAATCCCGAGCAGCTTCGAATGCTGCAAGACACTGCATTGGTCGAATTTCTCACTGACACTTACATGCTGGACAGCGGTTTGCCGGAAGACCGACTGACAGAAATAAGCGATTATAGAGACAGAATGCTGCGTCTTGTTGCGACTCTTCGGCGACGAACAGCGCCGCAAATTGTCAAGCTTCTGAGCGAAACGACAGATCATGTTAAGGGGTTTGAAGTCATTGTTGGCGACGCATTGGACTACCTTGGTTTTGTAGTCGAGCGCATGGGACAGTCTGGTAAGCCAGAGGGGGTCGCATCCGCCATCATCTCAAGAGAAAAAGATGAGCAAAAACAAGATTATAAACTGACCTACGACGCAAAATCTTCCATTCATAAAAGGGCGTCGGCTGGCAACGTTGGTGTCTCGGGCCTGGCGCGGCACAAGAAAGACTTCGACGCCGACTATGCCTTGGTCGTTGCTCAGGGCTTCGCCAAGGGTGCGCTTCAGAAGGAATGCAAGGCAAACAGAGTTACTCCAATGACGGCTGAAGCACTCGGTCGATTGGTTTCGGTCACGCTGCAGCAAGGGCCACTCGATCTGCGAAAATTGAAACCTCTCTTTGATCTTCACTCGCCTGAAGACACGACCAAGTGGGTGGAAGACTTTGAGAAGAATCTTAGTCATGACCAAACGCTTACAATCAGTGTGATCATGCAGGCCTTGGATCAGATAGTATCCAAGAACCCCAAACTGCCAGATGTTATCCATGCCACACAGATTGCGGCGAGTTGCCGTGAAATTCTTAACAGCGAAAGTTTCCCGCAAAAGCAAAACATTATAGCGGCTATGCGTGGACTTCAGTTGATGGTTCCAAACGTGATTTCAGCGAATATGAGCGGCGATGTTTATCTGCTTACGACACCCAAGAAAATCGGAGAAGCTCTGCAACTGCAACTGGACGCGATACCCGAAAAGTATCAAAAGGGACAGGTCAACTTGCCCCTTGGAAAATAGATGCTTCACTCACGATCATATCTGCACCCCTTTCCCGCTCGAATGGCTCCAAGCATAGCGCTTGAGGAGATTGAACGCTTTGACGCAGGCAGTGTCGTGGTTGACCCAATGGTCGGATCGGGCACCGTTGCCTTGACCGCTGTAGCCGCTGGGCATCAGTTCTACGGTTTTGATCTTGATCCCTTGGCAGCTTTGATTGCCTTGGTTTCAACAAGTCGATTAAATCACGACCGAGTGCGCCGCCTGTCAAAAACAATCGTGCAACTGGCGAGGTCGAACTCAGCGTCGCCTGTCGATCTGCCCTGGGTGAATGCGGAGGACGAAACCCACAAGTTCATGGAGTTTTGGTTCGCAGACAAGCAGCGGCAAGCGCTGTCCAGCATTGCGATAGAACTGGACCGTCTCAATCAAGATGAGCCGAGTAAGGAAGTCGACGCTCTCAAAGTTGCATTAAGTAGAATTATTGTGACAAAGGAGAGCAAGGCGTCGCTTGCCCGCGATACATCTCATAGCAGACCGCATAGAGTAGCAACGACTAGCGACTACGATGTCTTCAAGGGGTTTGAGCAATCAGTTAACCAAATACTGCAGCGGCATTCAAAATTGAGAATTATCGGAGATGCTACAATTGAAAGAGGCGACGCTAGAAAGATTGGATCAATCGGCGACGGTTTTTGTGATGCAATTGTCTCCTCCCCCCCGTACCTCAATGCTATCGATTACTTACGTGGCCACAAGTTGTCTCTGGTTTGGCTAGGCTTCACTATTCCTCAAATACGCCAATTGCGATCAATGAGTGTAGGCGCTGAACGAGCAACGACAGAGTCAGCGGAGCTGGCTTCCAGAGTTCTTGATGGTTTTGGCGACATATCCAATCTGGCGCCTCGCCAGAAAGCCATGATCACAAGATACGCAATTGATCTCCACAGAATATCAAAGGAGGCAGAACGTATTTTGAGACCCAACGGAACCGCTCTATACGTCATGGGAAACTCTTGTCTAAAGAGTGTGTATGTGGACAATGCATCCGCACTTACCAATGCCGCTGAACTGGCAGGTTTGACACTTTTAGGGCGCTCAGAGCGCGAAATTCCGCTGGGTAGCAGATACCTACCTACACCGAAAGACAACAACGCGCTCTCCTCAAGAATGCGAAAAGAGATTGTTTTGAAATTCCAAAAGGTAGCATAAAATAGGCTAGAATTTCTAATGCATGTAGGGAACTGGCTTGCCCTGTCCCTAGGCGTTCACGAGGTTATCCAGATAGCCATCGGTTCCAGTGAAATAGCCAAAGACCCCATCCATCACATCCTTGAGTGTCTCTAGGTTCATCTTATCTTGAACAAGCGGAATGGGATTACCGAAGCGGTCACAAGGGTATCGATGAGAAAACGAGCCAGGATCGACATTGCCGAACTGTGCGATAACGCCGCCAACGATCTGATCCGCACGATCGGGATCATCGGTTCCAAATCCTTCAAGAACCTTAAGAAAATGGTTCCACAGCGTGTTGAAGTCATGCGAATTCCAAACAGGATCGACTCCAACATGGTGGCCATAAACATTGACGATATACTTCAGGTTCAGCTCAAGTGCGTGACGATACAAGAACAGGATAGGATAGATCAGTAAATCTGCCTCGTTCCAGTCTTCTAAGGCTCGGGCTACGAGAACATCAGCTGATTTTCGGTAGCCTTCAAACATCAACACGAAGCGTGTGAAATCGTTGTCGGCCAGTTCCGCATGTTTGCCGTCTTCATCTACTTCGAATGGATCATCGCCAGGCTCAGGCCAGCGAAACTCTTTGCCCACTAATTCTTCAAATTTCAATCGCTTGGCCATATGAAACTCCCTATTTCAATTACAGATATCCTTTCAAATATTCGAGAAATTCGGCTTATTGCCGAGCTCTCAATTGGGCTGAAAAACTGTCAACCATCTCTCAAGGATCGCTTTGGGAGAGTTATAGTGCAGGATCAACTTCACATGCAAAAGGCCGCTCTGGGCCGTTAACATCACTTTGCAAAGCCCGCTTTCTGCGCTTCGCTGACATTGGTGACTACTGCAGCATGGGCTTAGGCTGCCTTGGCCCTCTGTTCGCCTGCTGTCGAAACTTTCGCCATTGTACCGAAAGCGCTTGTAGCCGTTGCTGTTGGCACTTTTGTGCACTCAGCGTCTTACCCTGCCTTGGTAATGCAGCTGTTTGCTGCCAAAGTCCGATGGTGGATTTTTTTACATAGGCTCAATCGTAAAACGGGGTGAGATTGTGGACGACGACGAAGCAAAGATTGAAGGCCGCCTGCATGGCGAACAGATTGAACCCGAGCAACCAGACAATATGCTCCAACGTTTCATTTACATGGTGCTCATCGCCATCATGATCTCAGTTGCACAAACGGTGCTAGGGGTAGCGACGATTGTTCAGTTTGTTGTCATGATGGTCAACAATCAGCAGCCCAATGAGCGGTTGGCCGATTTTGGAACCGACTTGGGAGTTTGGATAGCCAAGGCGGCAAGGTTCCAAACGGCTGCGAGCAACGTAAAGCCTTGGCCGTGGACTGAGCTGGACTAGGCCCGGGCTTTGCGTTCCTTACCGCATCTGGATTTGAACGCGCCGCATTCCCCCATAATACTAGAGCAGTATCCCGACCACTGTCGGGATCGGCCGTCCTGCCGCGCGCAGAAATGCCAGAGTGTTCTGAATCTCGCAAAGGCGACAGGCCGGATATTGTTACTCAGGATCCGGAAGAGACGACAGGAACTTGAGGAACTCTGACGCCACCGCAGTGGGCTTATCCAACATTGGAACATGGCCACAGTTATCCAGCGTCGCCAGATGTGAGGCTGGCAAACTCTGATCGAGTAGTGCAGCCCCGCTGATATGAAAAATCCGGTCTTCTTGACACCAGATTATCAGCGTCGGCATCTCAAGCGAGGGCGCAAGATCCAAGACCGTAGGCACGTCGGACTTGCTATGCACGACATCCCAAATGCGGGCGTTGTGATCGGCCTGGGCCACCTCATCCTCCGCCCAAGTCCGAAGGATCGGCCCCGGGACATATGGAATATTGGGGGACAGCCACTCGTTACGTTCAGCAAAGTCTTCGGTTGTTTGAACGACCAGTGGGGTTATCCCGAGATCTCGCGCCTTATCCATGTCACTTGGTGTTGGGGTAGGGACCCCGAGTGGGCTGCCGATAAAGGAAAGGCTTGCGATTAGTTCCGGATGCTCTTTGGCCAAGAGTGCGGCAACATAGGCCCCCATGGAGTTTGCCCCAACGTGAACAGCCTTCAGATCAAGCGCCTGCATCACGGTCAGTAAGTTTGCCTGCTGTTGATCTAACAAATAGTCGTCGTCTGCGCGCAGGGCGTTATCACCAAACCCGGGTAGATCAACGGCGATGACGCGGTAGTCCTTGGCAAGCACACGGGCCACTTCGACCCAGTGTTCTTTGCGCGCATAGATGCCGTGCACCAGCAAAACCGTTTCGCCTTGGCCACCTTCCAAATAGTGGATATCTCCAACGTCAGTTGAAATCACTTTGGAGCTCAGGCCAGCTGAAGCGTTGTTTAGGGATATCAACCCTTTTGCGACCTGCGATGGGAGCACATGCCAAGCCACCACGCCGCAGAGAATTAGCAGGCCAAATGCAATGGCCAGCTTTCGAAAAATGTGTGTCATATGTCCTCGGATTAGATAGTCAGAGCCAGAAAGCCTTACTAAGCACATCTTCCAGACGCCTCTCTTGAAGAAACGTGTAAATCCCTTCGACCGACCTTCACATTTGTCCCTTGCTGCAGCATTCTCAGGGCTGCGCCAAAGTTGCCCATAAAGTTAGGTGAAGTGGTTATGCCTTCAGTTGCCCCCGCTTTTCGCAACCACAAATTCTCCTTCGATAAAGGCGAACTTGGGATGCATGAGAACCTGATGACATGCGTCATTGTCGGGCGCAGAGAGCCTGTTCTAGTTGGCGATGACAGCGACCAAACGGAAGCGCATGCGATCTGCATCAAACCCGATGTGCCGCATCGCGTCGTCATCCGAGCCGGCGGCGCGGAGATTGTGTATCTGGATGGCGTTAAGCTGGACGAGAATGCCCCCAATTTTGGAGAGCTGTCCGAAGCCTGGCAAGATTTACCTCAGGCAATTCAGGCGAGGGACCACATTGCTCTGGCTGGCTATCGTCAGACGCTCAACAGAGACGACATACCTTCGGATGCCGGAGTGATGCGGATCGTTGAGCGTCTTTACAAAGACCCTTTTGAAAGGCTGTCACAGTTTGACCTTGCACAAGAGTTACAGCTCGAGCGCACGCTTGCAATGCGCCACTTTAAGTCGACGACGGGCCAGACTTTTCGAAAGTTCAAGATATGGGCGGCTATGATGTGCGCTGTTGATGCTGCGTTTAATGGCGAGAAGATCGGTCTTGCAGGCATACAGGCGGGGTTCTCAGACGCAGCACATATGACTAGGACCGCAGCAACTCTGTTTGGGATCACGCCAACGCAAGGGTTGTCAGGGCTGAGCGAATTTACCAGCGTTGAAGCCCATCCTCATTCCGCTTCGTAGCGACCGCGACAATTGAGTCAAACTAAATGCGCTGGCAAGGTATTATGGGCCGGTAGGTTCAGCGGATGTCTAACAGCGGTCCTCTAATTCGAATTTCAATGCGTCTGCGATTTGTTGAAAAGCTAGTTAAACCATATTGCAGGGTGCCGCCTGCCGAAGTTCCATTTCTATGTACCGTGTAAGACGCAGAGTATGCATGGATCGGCGTATCGTCGAGGTCAGCATTTTGCACAAGAAACTCTCTAACAGAAAGTGCTCTTGCAAGCCCAAGCCCTGCGTTATCGTCTGCCTTCAAATCCTGCACGCTGGTTGTTCCATCCAGTACTGCGATGACGAGGTCATCGAGATTTCCCCACTCCGCGACATTGTCATTGTCTTTGTCGTGCAAGAAGGGTTTCTCGTCTGTATGCCCGATGATTTCTATAGCCGTTATCGAACGGGCTTTCTCTGACAAAACGCCTTGAATTTTCGGGATGATTGAGTTTGTCAGTGCTTGTTGAAACTTTTCATTGAGCTCAAACTCGCCACGTTCGAATGAAAAGCCGTCGGACTCGGACAACACAATTATGGGCGTCCATTCGCTTATGTTGTTCATACACTGTTGAGCTCGTTGCAAGCACACTCTGTCTGACATTCCGGAGCGCTGACAACTACTCAGTCCTTGTAAACACTCGTGTGTGATCTCTGGACCTTCATCTTTTGGATCATCAAGGCTCAATTCAGCTTGTTCGCCAAGCAGGATCAAAAAAAAGAAAAGAAAGAACAGAATGAGTTCGCTGAGAGAAGACATAACGACATCGTCGTCTCCTTTTTGGGGTATCGATACATTAAGTCGTACAACCATTCGTTAATCTACCCTTCTCAGCCGTTACCCCAGAAACGCCTCAACCAATGAGCGCGCTTGGTTGCCTTACTATGATCTTGTTCCGCTTCAACATCGCTTGGCTCCTGGACTAAAACAGTCTGTGAGGCGGGCGGGCTACTTTCCGTTGGCTGTTGCATAGCAAGAGAAGTTTTTACTGGGCTCAGGTTGGTATTTTGGGAAATGGAGTTGGTAGGGCGAGCTGCCTCTTGCTTGTGGCTAGATCGAACCGCTGACTCTAGACTTTTTATCGCATTGGTAAGCTGTCGAATCTGTTCCTGGTCCGACAATGAAGTGTTGTTCTGCTGAGGGACGTTCGAAAGTCGGTCGGCTGCGATTCCCGAGGTTTCATCAAGAACTCGGACGCGCTCTCGAAGTTTCTCATCCATGGTATCGAGGGAACGGAGTACTGCATCGACCGATCGGCCTAGTTTTTTTGACGCCGCATTTAGCGCTTCATTGCTTGTTGAACTAGCTTCGATCATGGGTTCGAAAGCCTGCGCAGACGCATCTACGAGAGCCTGTTGTGGGTTTAGGTCATCGAAGGCCTTTGAGAATTTCTGCTCGACGGCTTTGGCGGTTCTGGTCATTGAGCCGACCGAACCTGCAGCTGCTTCGACCTCTGTACGCAAGGCTAAGAGAGATCTGTTTCCTGCTTCGACTAGCTGGGCTTCCAATCGTTCGCCATCAATTTCAATTGAGTTAATTTTCTCAACTCTCTTATCTAGAGTTGAAGTGTACCGACCCAAGCTGGCGTTGAAGGTTTTTATGGCGTTGGAAGTTTGGTCCGTGAGCATTGTGCGGCTTTGTTCTACAAACTCGGTTGCCGATCCAATCGTATCTTTTAAGTGTTTGTCTAGAACTTCTTGGTTGCGTCTAATTGCTTGTTCACTTGATTCAATTTGGTTGGCTAGACCTATGACTTTTGCAGAAAGTTCGTCAAATCCATCCTCTACTTCAGTCTTTTCGAGAGGGTTTGTCTCGTCAGGCAAGAGCATCAGCCACACTGTTCGAACTACCAAGGCAAATGCGGTGCTACTCAAAGCCACTGCGTTTTGGGTCAGCGTCGTCGATGGGTCTTCTGCGCTAGAGGTTCCTAAGGCGATTACGAGTGAGCACAGCGTTAAGATAAACCCGAGAAAGTAAATGCTGTCGATGCGGCGTTTTTTTTCGGACACCGGCATCTCTCTGCCGCCAGGTACAATGATCAAACGGATTGCCACAACGCCCGAGTATACAGCGATTAGCAAGGTAGAAACTGCTGCTCCTATCATCGGAGAGTCAACGGTTGGCCCTTCTAGCCCTGAAGTGGCAGCAAAAAAACTGAGCAGACTTACAACTGGGGCAACAACCACTTGCCTCTCGGCTTCAAAGAATCCTTCGCCCGGCCAAGTGAACCAAATCAGTAAAATGATAACGGCCAAAAATGCCGCGATAATAGATTTCTTCATAAGTTTTCACGTAGAAATATAGGGATAGCGGTTGAACCCTTCGAACTGACTTTGAACATCGAGGCACTTTTGGCAACAAAAACTTTCATTTCGAATGAATAGCCTAAGGTAGCATCAAAGGAACCACATTTCTCTTTAGAGGATTCCTCAAACGCCTTGGGAAAGTAATTTCGGTTGCCAGCTCAGTTTGGGAGTTGGTCGTATGCGCAGTTTCACTTCACTATCTACAGCCAAAACTCCGCTTGTAGGATTTAACCCGCTCAAGGCTGGCTTTTGAGCTCTGACCACAAAGCTGCTCGCAAGGTACTCCGTCCTTGTCTCCATCAGCCCGGCTGTAGCCACAAACACACCATTGATAGACGGCTTCCTCACAGCTTCTGACTTGCCCGCAAGTATTTCCACACGAGTAGCTTTGTGCGAACTGCAGGTTGGGAAGACGGGACTGTTCAGAGGTTTGTGAGGCTGTCAGGGTAGGGGAGATGGCAAGCGAGCAGCACATTGCTAGAATGGATAACCGTTTCAATTGAATACCTATAGAATGCTTTGTGGATGAGACGTACTTGTCAGGTCTCCAGGGTCTTAAGGCGTTCAATTAACTGCCGGTTCAGCTCTATCCCGTTCTGACCGAAGTGAATTTCCCGGTGTATCGTCGGACAAATTGCGGCCACGAAGCGAGGATCGTCAGGTCCATCATCGGAAAGCCGTTGCGTATGGTGGACTTCCAAGTAAGGCTGACCGGAGGTTGTAAAAAACGGTGCCGGTTTGCCAGTCAGTTCGCAAACTCCGCCAGCACGAGCGAGAACGTAGTCGCGCACAGCTTTGCTTCTGGTTCTGTAGGCACGAGGTGCGTCATTCCAGTTTTTAGACTGCCGGGGCACTGAAGCTTCAAAGGCGCGCTTCCTAAGGTCTTCAAGTGAGGCGCCTTCGATTTCCTCTAATTCGCCGTCCTCAGTCGTTGAGCGTTCAGTTCCGCTAGGGACTAGGTGGAAGCGAATGCACTCTCGCATGTCACCTTCGCGATCTTCTCCCTGGAATGTATCCCATGACTGGCAGGAAAACTGTCCCATGAAGCGAACAGGTTTGGATTTGCCCAACGCTTCAAATAGCAGCAAGGGCTTTCCGTTTCTGTCGTGATCACGAATGGCGAGGTTGCCCGCCTTAAAGCTCATGTCTCCGACTTGCCCCTCGCCGGTGTATAGAAAGACGCCTGAATCTTGCCATCCATCTGCGTAGCCATGTTGCTCACCGGATTTCCCGGTAAAAATGAACACCATAGGGTGGGAAGCAGGAGTGGAAATCCCGCCTTGAGACTGACCTCCGTACACACCATGAATGTCGTTTTTTCGTGAATATTCCTGTCCGACTACAAACATTTGTTCCTCAAAAATCTGGCAACCGCTTAGACACGGAGGCGGAGAATGATGCCAGTCACTCGCCTTTATGATGTAGTAACCTTAAACCGTTCTTCATTAAGTTTTGCAAACTCAAACCAGTTCTGTGAGCCCCGTAAGTACGCGTAACTAACCCGCGCGTACTGGATCGCCGATCACTCCCTCAACATGACTTTCCTTGGCTGCCAAGCTTCGGACCGGAGTTCCCGCTCTGTCCGTCTCTGAAACCAGCGCATCAAGTCCAGCCGTGGAAAGTGACCAGACATGAGAAGACCTGTAATTGGGAGTCATCGCAATTTTTTGGAGACCCAAAACCCTGGCGACAGGAACAATCGCGATCAACGCTCCCGGCTTCCTGATGAAGGCTCCGCAGATCAAGAAACGACGGTACCTGAGCCTGACGAAGAATGTGGAGAATACGCGTTAGAATTTGTCAGCCTGCAGAACCATCAACCAAATACGGACGAGTCTGGCCCACCATATGAACTTGTCCCTTCTGAAGACGATCGTGGTCCGGAATATGAAATTGTCTCAGAAGACGACCTTGGGCCGCCATACGAGATTGTACCTCCGGAGGATGACGTTGCCCCCCCAGTCGAGATTGACTTACCGGCCGAAGAGCGGGGGCCACCTTACAGGATTGTTCCCTGCTTTACTCCAGGTACGCTAATCTCAACGCCCCATGGAAGTCGATGTGTCGAGGATCTGGTGCCAGGCGACAAAGTGCTTACTCGCGACCGTGGGGTGCGAGAGATCTGTTGGGTCGGCCGTAAGAACTTGAAGAAAGAAGATTTGGAGCGGAACCCGGAGCTCTGCCCAATTCTAGTAAAGCGAGGGGCATTGGACTATGGGTTACCTTTCCAAGATATGGTGGTTTCCCCAAACCACCGCTTTTTGAGCTTGAGTGCACAGACACTGCTACTTTTCGGAGAGTTGGAGGTGCTGGTTGCGGCAAAGTTTCTAACCATCCTGGAGGGTGTTGAACAGGTTCGCCCCCAGGACGTTAGCTACATCCATTTAATGTTCGACAGGCATGAGCTGGTGCTTTCACAAGGAGTGTGGACAGAGAGCTTTCAACCGGGCGACCATTCCCTATCTGGGATGGACGAAGATCAACGCCAAGAAATTTTGACCCTATTCCCGGCACTAAATGGCAAGCAAGACCGCGAGAAGAAACAGTTCGTAGCGGCGCGGCGATCGTTGAAGAAATATGAGTCTGTGGCACTCCTACATTCGGCTGGGTCTTTTTGCTAACGCCAAAGAACGTGCTGGTACGTGCTTAAGGTCTGTTCTGAGCAAATCTATGCTTTGAACCACAGGGCGCGTCCGGGCTATTCCTACTGTTGCATGCGCCCAGTCTCACACTCCATCTTCGTGGATCATCTAATGAAGATGGAGTGTGATTTCCCAACTCCAAAGACGCATTGACGCAGGCAGGTGAACGTGAGAATATCTTGCGAAAGCAGGTTGTCCGGATGGATGCCTGCTTTTTTTGTGCACTCTCTCACATATTCGGAAACCCCTACCTATGGCAGCACCAAAAGGTAACCGCTTCTGGGAAGCACGAAGCTCCCATGGGCCAAACCCCAAGTTTTCTCACGACACCGATCTTTGGGATGCTTGCCTTGAGTATTTCGAATGGGCTGAAGCAAACCCGTTAAAGGAAGCAAAGGTTGTGGGTGGAAAGGTCCACCGCCTCGACAAGATGCGGGCTATGACAATCACCGGGCTTTGCGTTTTTCTGGATATTGCCGAGTCCACGTGGAGAGATTGGCGGAAATCCCGCAAAGATTTGTCGTCGGTCATGACGCGTGTGGAGCAGATCATCCGGCAGCAGAAGTTCGAGGGGGCTGCTGCAGATCTGCTGAACCCGAACATCATTGCGCGAGATCTGGGCCTTGCCGACAAGAAAGAGCTCGGTGGTGATCTGAATGTGCGGACACTGTCTGACTTCTACGCCCCGGTAGATGACGCAACCGACACTTAACCCTGCGCTACGCGAATTCTGGACAACGCCGGCACGCAACAGGGTTCTTTATGGAGGGAGATCCTCTTCCAAGTCTTGGGACGCTGCAGGTTTCGCTATTTTCCTGGCATCAAACTTCAAGGTGCGGTTCCTGTGTGCCCGGCAGTTTCAGAACAAGATCGCAGAGTCAGTTTATACTCTACTCAAAATCCAGATTACTCGCTTCGGTCTGGACGATGATTTCGAGATCACGCGGGACAGCATACGGCATAAGCGCACCGGGTCAGAGTTCCTGTTCTATGGCCTTTGGCGCCACATTGATGAGATCAAGTCCCTTGAAGGGATAGATGTCTGCTGGATCGAGGAAGCCCACGGCCTCACCAAAGAGCAATGGGAGATTTTGGAGCCAACGCTCCGCGGAGAAGCAAGCCAGTTCTGGATCATCTTCAACCCGAAGCTGGTTACGGATTTTGTTTACCGGTCCTTTGTCACCGGAACGCCTTCAAAGCGGATCAGGGGAGAGATCTACGGTGTTGAGGGAGACACGATAAAGCGCCGGATCAACTACGACGAAAACCCGTTCCTGACCAAGACGATGCTTCGCGTGATTGCGAAGAAGAAGCGAACGGACCCTGAGGGGTTTGTGAACATCTATGGCGGCGAGCCGATTGAGGACGATGACCAGGTCATCATCAAGCGTAGCTGGGTCCGGGCTGCTATCGATGCGCACAAGAAGCTCGGCATCAAGCCGACTGGAAGGCGTAGGGTTGGTTTTGACGTTGCCGACAGCGGGGAAGACAAGAACGCACTGGTTGAGGCCTACGGTATCCTGACTGTGGGTGTTGAAGAGTGGGTGGCCGGCGAAGACCAATTGCTTAAGTCCGCGACCCGTGTTCATGCCAGAGCGCGGCAGGTAGGCGCAGAGATTGATTACGACAGCATTGGTGTAGGGGCATTCGCTGGCGGACACTTCCAGGCTCTGAACCAATCTGAGGGAACAAGCATCGAATACCGCAAGTTCAATGCCTCCGGGGAGGTTCTGAACAAAGGCCAACGGATAGATGCCAACGACGACAATTCCCCACTGAATGAAGACTTCTATTGCAACCTGAAAGCACAGGCTTGGTGGGAAGTGGCAACAAGGTTTCGCAACACCTACAACGCGGTGGAGCGGCAAATGACTTTTCCCGAGGAAGAGCTCATCGCGATTTCAAGCGACTGCGACCACCTGGAAGACCTGATCGACGAACTGTCGACACCGCGCAAAGACGTGGACACCCGCGGCAAGTCAAAAGTCGAGAGCAAAAAAGACCTCGCCAAGCGGGAGATCGCCTCTCCGAACAAGGCCGATGCATTCATCATGGCGAACGGACCGCGTGACGCCAGTAGCTATGATCTAGGGAGCCTTCTGTAATGGGCGCCATCCTTCAAATCAAAGACGGTATTCGCAACTTGGTGGCCAACCTTGGCACTGACCGGGACAAGGCCAGCCACAGCGAATATCAGTTCGTTCAGTTGTCTCAAGTCCAACTGCATGCGGCTTACCGTTCGTCTTGGTTGCCGCGCAAAGTCATCAATATCCCAGCGGACGACGCGACGCGAAAGTGGCGCACATGGCAAGCAAAGGCCGATGTTGTCAACAAATTGGAGGCAACCGAAAAGCGCCTGAAGCTTCGACAGAAGGTTCGCAAAGCCATGAAGATGGCACGGCTCGAGGGTGGGGCTGCCATTCTCATAGGGACAGGGGATCGGGACTTGTCCAAGCCGCTCAACCCGACGCGTGTGGCCAAGGACGGCCTGAAATACCTCACGGTTCTAAGTAAGTTCGATCTCACCCCGGGACAGCAGGACTTTGTGATCGCTTCGGAGACCTTTGGCCTTTCCCAAAGCTACTCTCTCACTACAGGCGAAGGTGTGACCTACGAAATCCACCCAAGTCGCTTGGCGATCTTCACCGGCGCGGAAAAGATCAGCGGAGGTTCCACAGAGATCGACCCGTGGGGCGATAGCGTGCTTCAAACTGTTTTGCATGCGACCAAGCAAGCCGACAGCACGGTCGCCAACATTGCGTCTCTGGTGTTTGAGGCGAAAGTGGACACCATCGGCATTCCAGATCTGTCCAGAATGATGAGCAACCCGAAAACGGAAGCTTTGGTGCTCGAGCGATTGTCGCTCGCGGAGAAGGCCAAAAGCATCAACGGAACTCTGGTGCATGATGCAGCCGAGACAGTTGGGCAGAAGAGCGCCAGCTTTGCGCAGCTGCCTGACATTATGGCCAAGTTCTTCACGGTTGTGAGCGGGGCTGCCGATATCCCGGTTACACGATTGTTTGGCCAATCCCCTGACGGGATGAATGCAACCGGCGACGGTGACTTGAACAACTACTACGACAGCATTCAAACCATTCAAGAAATGGACGTTGGCGATGCGATGTCCGTGTTGGATGAGGCCATCATTCACAGTTCCCTGGGAAGTCGACCTGCCGACATTTTCTACACCTGGGTGCCGCTCAAGCAGCTGAGTGAGAAAGACCGGGCCGAGGTGGGAGACAAGATCAGCAGCGCCTTCAAGAAGGTTGTTGAAATGGACTTGTTGCCGCCGGAAGCCGTGGGAGCCTCGCTTGTTGGCGCCCTCACGGAAACGGGTGTTGCACCGGGGCTGGAAGCGCAAGTGGGCGAATACTACGCGGACGACGAAGAAGATCTGCAATCGGGCGTCACGGAGGCCTAATCCATGAAATTCACCGACACCGCCACATTGGCGGGAACCCGCAAAACTGCGGAAGGATACTTCGTGGCTGAAGCCTTCGCGGTTCGGTCGGGCATCCAGCTTTACACCGGGGCCGAAGTGGGGCTCGCAGATCGTGAGATCGTACGTGTCTGGCGTCCAGAAGACGAAGTTCGAGCGCCAGAAAGCCTGCGCACCTTCAGTCACGCCCCTGTCACTCTTGGCCACCCTGAGAGCGTAACGGCAGACAACTGGAAAGACCTGGCCAAAGGCGAAGTCTCCACGGAAGCCACCTGGGACGGCAACAAGATCAAGCTGCCACTGATCGTCAAAGACGCGGAAGCCGTGAAGGCCGTGGAGAGCGGCACTCGGGAACTCTCAGCCGGCTACACCTGCCGTCTTGAGATGGCTGACGGCGTCACGCCCGATGGGGAAGCTTACGACGCCATCCAGCGCGACATCCGGATCAATCACCTCGCCATTGTGCCCAAGGGCCGCGCGGGGAGCGAATGCCGCATCGGCGATGGTGCGGACACATGGGGCGCAAGCCCTCTCACCGATGCAGAACGAAAGGAAACACCTATGTCACTGCGCAAAATCTTGGTGGATGGCTTGCAGGTCGAGACGACCGACGCGGGCGCACAAGCCATTGAGAAGTTGAGCGGCCAACTGGCCACCAACGGCAAGGCTCTGGACGACGCGAAGGCCACTCATGCCTCAGAGCTGGCGGAAAAAGACAAAGAGATTGCCGGCAAAGACGCGGAAATCGAGAAGCTGAAAGGTGAGCAACTGTCTGATGCGGATCTTGATACCCGTGTTGAGGTCCGGGCTGCCTTGGTTGATGCCGCTCGCAAGATCGACCCGGAAGTGAAGACAGAGGGCGTTTCTGATGCCGACATCCGTAAAGCGGTTGTCACAACCAAGCTTGGGGACGCCGCAGTGGCAGATAAGTCTGAGGCTTACATCGAAGCTCGGTTTGATGCGCTGGCGGACATTTCTGGCGTCTCCGAAGATCCCCTGAACACTGAGCGTCCCCCAATGAAGTGGTCCGCCCCTATGATTAGGAAAGCGGAGGACCTGAGATGGCCATTAAGAGACCCAAGCCTGAAGAGATTGTCGTGAAGCTGCGGCAGGTTGAAGTCCTGATGGGGCAAGGCATGCCCCGGATAGATGCGATCCGACAGATCGGTGTGACTGAACAAACCTATTATCGCTGGAAGAAGAAGTACGGCGGAATGGGCACAGAACAGCTCAAGGAACTGAAGCGGCTCCAAAAGGAGAATGAGCGCCTGCGCCGGGCAGTATCGGATCTAACTCTGGACAAATTGATCCTGTCGGAGGCCGCAAAGGGAAACTTCTGAGCCCCTCGCGTCGCCGTGCTTGCATCGACCTTGTGCGTAGCCAGATGAACGTTTCCGAACGTCGCGTTTGTCGCGTCTTGGGTCAACACCGATCCACGCAACGGCGATTACCACAGGGGCGTGCCGATGAAGACCGCCTGGTTGCAGACATGATCGAGCTGACTCGCCAGTATGGTCGATATGGTTATCGACGGATTGCAGCTTTGCTG
>UNRJ01000009.1 GCA_900537125.1 Rhodobacteraceae bacterium Alg238-R152
ATCGTCGATCATGCTTTTTTTGAGAAGGCGCAACTCCAGCGTTTGCTCTGCCACGACCTCCTTCAGGTCACGGGCTTCGCGGCGTAGGTCTTTGACTTCGTCGGTCGTGGCCGCGCGAGCGGTGTCCCCCGCCAGCCGCTTCTTTCCGGCTTCCATGAAGTCCTTTGACCATTTGTAGTAAACGCCCTGGGAAATCCCCTCACGGCGGCACAATTCAGCAATGCTGTCTTCGCCCCGCAAGCCATCCAGAACAATCCGGATCTTCTCTTCGGCTGAATACTGCTTGCGCGTGGCCCGCTTTATATCTTTGACGATCTTCTCGCCAGGGCTCTTGGTTGTCTTTCTCATCGTCCACTCCTCGGTGGTCACGATGAGCCAGAAACACTCTCTTATCAAATCGTCCTATTTGGACCCATAAGCGCTGACGTCAGACACCCAATGTCATTCAATGCAATTTCCTTTGGGTCCATATCTGCCCAAGCGGTGCGCGGAAAATAAAGCTGTCCTGACAATGCAAAACCGCAAGACGCCAATTATCATGTCTTCTTGAAACGGTGTCAGCTGCCCTCAATCCGAGTACTCAGCTCTTTGTACACAACATCCATCGAAGGTCTCAAAGCATCAAGCGATGGCTTGGTATATCTCTGACCGACGGTCGAAAGAGGCCTGTGGTTGAGAAATCGGCCCACAACGTCCTCAAGGACCCCGGCCTCCGTCGCCGCTGTCGCAAATCTACGTCTATGCGTATGCGATGGCCAAGTGACCTTCTCGGGTGCGCCAACATGGCTTGAACCTGGCTTTGGAGATGAAAACACCCACTGCCTGCTCAGTCTGCACAACAGTGCCAATATCTCGTGATGAACGTGCGTTATCGGGAGGTCAAAACTGCGCCCGTTCTTGATCATCGACAAGTGAATGTGGCGCTCGTGCACGTTCTTCGTTTCCAACGTAAGCGCTTCAGTCTTGCGCATTCCGTATACAGAATGAACGCATAGAGCATCCGCTGGATCGGATTAAAGAAACCATCAACATCATCGCACTGCGCCTTTGGGTCATAGCTGAGTGTTCCCGTCGTCCGCGCCACATACCGGTCAATTGCCATGGCCGCTGCCTTCGACGAATCGTGAATACGGCAAGCTTGGCTCAACGCACACCTATCAGGATTTTTTGCCGCCCCCTCGCCCCATACCAGCGCTAGGCCCAGCGCAGTCTGGCGAGCAACGCCCGCGCGAGGTCCGGTTGATCTATTCCAGTCGCAAAGGCAGGTCAAAATGGGTCGAGGGATTTCTCGCGCATTTGAGCGCAGAACGGCTCTACCAGTGGGGACTTGACCTGCTAACTGCACGAGCCGTTCACCTAGTTATCATCTGCAATTGGATTTTCACCTGTGTAGGTCCAGCGATACTGCGGCGGCGTTGGTCCTTTGTTGCGCCCGCCCTGCCCCATCTGCTCCCACGCGTGGGAGATCACACCCACTGAGCGGGATAAACAGAACAATCCACGCGCCAATGGGCCTGCAAAACCAAGCTCTGCGTAGACCACCGCCGTGGCGCCGTCGATGTTCATGGGCACAGGTTTGCCTTTTCGAGCATTGAGTTCGATTTGCAGCACACGGCCAATGGCGGCAAAGCGGCCAGAGACAAGACCATCTGAAGCGGCCTCCTCAACAAGCGCAAGCAAGCGCGGCGCGCGCGGATCCTCCGGCCTGTGAAAGCGATGGCCAAAGCCGGGTACAAATTTGCTCCGTTCCGCCTGCCAAGTGTCGATCATGTTGTTGGTGGCCGCGTGCAGATCACCGCCTTGCTGAACAGCCTCGTCGATCCAAGTATAAAGCTCCACAGCCTGTTCTCCTGCGCCACCATGCACATCATCCAGAAAGTTCACCGCAGAGGCCATCGCCCCATTCAAACCCAGCCCACAGGTCACCGCCATACGCGCCGCCGCAATTGAAGGCGCTTGCGGTCCATGATCCACGGCGGCGACAAGTGCACATTCCAATAGGCGGGCTTGCTCAGGCGTCGGCAAGTCCCCACGTGTCATCAGCCAGATCATCTGGGGGAAGGTCACCGTGCCAATGAGGTCTTCGATTGGATGCCCTCTAAAGCGGATCTGTCCTGGAGCCATGTCAATGATCGAAGTGGACCACCAATCGGAAACGTCGGTATTCGCATGGGTCATATGGCACCGCCTTCCTGAAGGGCCGTGATCTCCGCGTCAGCAAGACCGAGCGCGCCGTAGATGGCCTGATTGTCTGCGCCAAGTTCGGGGGGCGCTGTCTGCACCGTGAGCGGCGCGCCATCCATTTTTATGCCTGTGGTCACAACCTCAATGTCACGCCCCACACCGGGCGCGTTGGGAAACGTATGCAAGAAACCACGGGTGGCAATTTGTGGCATGTCGAGCACCTCTGGCACCGTGAGTACGGCACCGGCGGGTACGCCAATTTTGTTGAGTTCTTTGGCCCAATCCCTTGCAGGGCGCGTCTTTAGCACCGTTTCCAGCTCATCTTTGAGGGCCAATCGGTGGGCTTTTCGGCTCTCACGGGTTGCATAGTCAGGCCGCTCCCGCAGGTCGGCAAGACCAAGGTGATCGGTCAACAGCACCCATTGCTCCTCTTTGTTGGCGGCGATGTTGATCAATCCGCCGCCCGCCTCAAATGCGCCGGACGGTGCTGATGTGGGGTTTTCGTTACCGTTAGATTGCGGTGTAATCCCGGCGATCAGGTAGTTGGACACCGCCCAGCCCATGGTCGCCAGTACGGACTCGAGCATGGAAACGTCGATGAAGGAGCCGCGTGGACGGGCGTTCAGCGCCGCAGCAATAGCGAAGGCGGCCGTGATCCCACCCACTGTGTCCGCTATTGGATAGCCAACCCGCAACGGCGCAGTTTCTGCATCCCCCGTGACGGACATAACGCCAGACGTGCCTTGGATGATCTGGTCATACGCCGGTCTATGTTTCCAAGGGCCATCTTGGCCAAAGCCCGAAATGGCACAGTAGATCAGGTTTGGTTTGATCTCTTTGAGTGCACCATAGCCCACCCCGAGGCGATCCATCACCCCAGGGCGGAAGTTTTCCACCACTACATCAGCGGTGGCAACAAGCCGTTCAAACAGCGCTTTCCCTTCCGCATGCTTCAAGTTCACGGTGACCGATTTTTTCCCCGCATTCTGCGCAAGAAAAGACACGCCCATATTGTTTTGGCTCAACTCCGGATCGGCCCCCAATTGGCGCGCAAGATCACCACGCCCAACCGCCTCAACCTTTATCACCTCTGCCCCCATATGGGCCAGTTGGTGACAGGCAAACGGACCTGCAAGCACGTTGGTGAGATCCAAGAAACGGATGTTGGCAAGTGGTTTCATTGGGCATCCTTTCATGCTTGCAGCTAGATGCGCGCCTCATTTAGTGCAACAACTTGCATAGATTGTTGCGTAGAGTGGAACACATGCCCGAGACCCGTGTAGAATCCGTCGAGAAAGCCCTGTCGATTTTGGAGGCGTTTTCCAATGAGCAGCCATCACTGACTTTGACGGAAATAGCCACAGAAACTGGGTTGTATAAGAGCAACGTGTCGCGGCTGACAGCCTCTCTGGAGCGTTACGGCTACTTGAAACGAGAGGCAGACCGGCGCTTTCGCCTTGGACCTGCGCTGTGGCGACTGGGCGCGCTTTATCGGCGCAGTTTCGAATTGGGAGAGTCAATCCGGCCAGTGCTGCGGCAGTTGGTGGCGGAAACTGGCGAAACGGCATCTTTCTATGTGCTTGATCAGGATGAGCGGCTTTGCCTGTACCGGGAAAATTCAACAGAGCCGGTGCGACACCATTTGGACGAAGGCGCGCGACTGCCCCTGCACGCAGGCGCAGCGGGCCATGTCTTGTCAGCCTACAGTTTTCAAGATGCCAAGGCTAAGGCGCGGTTGGCGCAGGATGGCAGTTGCGTTTCTACGGGGGAGCGCAATCCACACATCGCCTCAGTTGCAGCGCCTGTGGTGGATGCTACGGGTCAGTTTCATGGGGCGTTGGCTGTGTCCGGGCCTCTACAACGACTGAGCGACACCGCGCTGGAAATGGCGCGGCTGCGAGTGCTTCTGGCCGCACAGGGGCTTGGGCGCGACATGCTTTAAGCTGTCACAGAAACAGAACGTCGATCAGTGTCAGCACCAGAAATACGGGCACTGAAATCACGGAGGCCAGTAAGATGGCGGCGGCTTTGGTCCATTTCACGCTTGGCGCAAAGTGACCCATTACGAAGGATTGTTCGGATTTTCTCATGACTCCATTAACCATGAATTAGGTTTCAGATGCGTTAATGACACCCATGTTGGATGTCACCCTCCCCTTCCCCGCGTGCCCGTTGCAGCAAAGCAATGAATATCGTCAGGCTTTGCGCATGACAGAGGCGCAGACCAAAACGCTCACCGACGGCACATTGGTGCTGCGCCGGACCATTGGTGGTGTGCCAATTGCAATGCTGCCACGCGCAACGCTGAGCAAAGACACCCTGCCCATCTTGATCCGTGACGCGGGTCTGCGGCGTGAGGTTTTGGTGATCAACCCCGATCATCCTGCGCCTTGGTTGGGGGATCTGGGTGCGGTTCCGGTGATGACGCCCACCCATGTAGCCGAAGTAGATCTGACAGGAGATTTACGGGCACAAATGCATCAGAAATGGCGCAACCGGTTGGTGTTTGCTGAGGGCCAAGGCCTGCGCCTCACCCGGCAGAACCTTCCTTACAAACCTGACAATTGGATTTTGCAACAAGACGCTCAGCAGCAAGCCACGCGCGGCTATGCCGCCTGGTCAGACGGGATGACGTTGGCTTTCACCAAAGCCAACCGTGGCAGCGCAAAACTGTTCACTGCCTTTGATGGCAAAGACCCGGTGGCGGCAATGCTGTTCCTGCGTCACGGCGATAGCGCAACCTATCACATTGGCCATGCCACAGACGCGGGCCGTGCGGCCAGCGCCCATAACCTGTTGCTCTGGGAGGGCATGAATTGGCTGGCCAACAAAGGGGTGACCACCTTGGAACTCGGACAGGTCGACACTGAGAAAGCTGCCGGATTGGCGCGCTTTAAGCTTGGCACTGGGGCCACTTTGCGTCCCTTGGGGGGAAGCTGGTTGTGGTGGCCCCCGCTTGGCAAACTGTTGTCACCGCTGAAGTATCTGGACGGGAGATTGATGTCTGCAGGTTAAGCCACAGGAATATGCGCAGTGGCTTCAATCTCCAGAAGGGCTTCATCTTCCACCAGATCAGCCACCACAACCAATGACATCGCCGGGAAATGCCTTCCCAACACAGACCGGTAGGCCTGCCCCACCTCGCGTTGATGTGTGAGGTATTCGGATTTGCTTTTCACGAACCACGTCAACCGCGCAATGTCGCTGGGCTGGCCACCAGCAGCTTCGACAATTTCGCGAATGTTCTGCAACACCTGCGTCATCTGACCAATGAAGTCGTGGCTTTCAAAGACCTTTTGGCTGTTCCAACCAATCTGCCCGCCAATATGCAGCGTGCCGTCATCGGCCAACATGCCATTGGCATAACCCAACGCGGGCGCCCAGCCCTCAGGATGTATTGTTTTCAAACCTTTAGTCCTCGTCTCAGGTCACGCGTGAGCGCACGTTGTACTTGTCTGCGCGCCAATGCTCGTTGGACATCACATCTTCGATGATTTTGGCAGCGGCAATGATATCCGCATCATCCAAGTAAAGCGGTGTGAAGCCAAAGCGCATAATGTTGGGCGCACGGAAATCGCCAATCACCCCACGATCAATGATCGCCTGCATCGCCGGATAGCCGTGTTCAAAAGCGAACGACACTTGTGAGCCACGCACCTTGGCGTCGCGTGGACTGGCCAATGTCAGCATCGGACAGCGCGCTTCTACCTCTTTGATGAACAGATCGGACAGGCGTTGCGACGCGGTACGCAGCTCTGCCATATCAACCCCATCCCAAGCCTTCAGCGCTTCTTGTAAAACCCCCAGCTGCAAGATCGCTGGCGTGCCCACCCGCATGCGTTCGGTGGCGCTGGCAGGACGGTAATTCAGCTCCATGGCAAACGGCGCATCATGCCCAAGCCAGCCAGACAGCGCAGGCTCAATGTGGTCCACAATATCCGGCCGCACATAGATGAACGCTGGAGCCCCCGGTCCGCCGTTGAGGTATTTGTAGGTGCAACCGACAGCAAACTCAGCGTTGCTGCCTGCCATATCGACCTGAACCGCGCCCGCAGAGTGCGCCAGATCCCAGATCATCACCGCACCAACCTCATGCGCGCGTTTGGTTATCGCGTCCATATCATGCATACGGCCAGAGCGGTAATCCACCTGCGTGAGCATCACCACGGCAACTTCTTCGGTGATGGCCGCGGCCACTTCCTCAGGCGCAGGAGTGCGCAGCTCATACCCTTGGTCCAGCGTCTTAATCAGCCCTTCGGCCATGTAAAGGTCCGACGGGAAATTGCCATTGTCACTCAGGATCACCTTACGGTCCGGGCGCATTTTGAGCGCAGCCGCAAGCGCTTGATAGACCTTAATCGACAGAGTGTCGCCAGTTGCGACAGAGCCCGCGGGCGCACCAATTAGGCCAGCAATGCGGTCCCCAACAACCTGAGGCAGCGCCATCCAACCGGCCGTGTTCCACGCCTTGATCAGCTGACCACCCCACTCCTCAGTGATGGTCTTTTGGGCCCGCTCAGCCGCCCCTTTGGGCAGCACGCCAAGCGAGTTGCCATCGAGGTAGATCACGCCCTCAGGCACATCAAACAGCTCTTTTCTCGGGAGGTTCCCACCCATGCTCACAAATCTCCGCGCAGGTGCCAAAGTTCGGGGAAGAGTTCCACATCCAGCATCCTGCGCAGATACTGCACGCCCGACGTGCCGCCGGTCCCGCGTTTGAAGCCGATCACCCGTTCCACTGTGGTGACGTGATTAAACCGCCAGCGGCGGAAATAATCCTCCAGATCGACCAGTTTCTCGGCCAGCTCATAGAGCCGCCAATGGGTATCCACATCTTCATAAACGGTTTTCCACCGCACCTGAACCTCTGGATCTGCGACATGCGGCTGCCCCATCTGTGGCGCAGGCATCGCGCTGTCATCGCCATCCAGCGTGACATAAAGGTAGCGGATCACCTCATCGTAAAAACTCGGCTGTGCCAACTCCGCTTCCAGCGCCGCCTTGGCTTCCGGCACATGCGCATGTGGCTTCACCATATTGGGATTGCGGTTGCCCAGCACATATTCGATCAAGCGGTATTGATGGCTTTGAAAGCCGGAGCTTGGCCCAAGGGACTCACGGAAGGATGTATAATCCGCAGGAGTCATGGTGCGCAGCACGTCCCAAGCATTGTTGAGCTGTTCAAAAATTCGGCTCACCCGCGCAAGCATTTTGAACATATGGCTCAGGTCACCAGATTTCAGTGCTTCGCGTGCTGCGCCAAGCTCATGCAAGGCAAGTTTCATCCACAGCTCGCTGGTCTGGTGTTGGATGATGAACAGCATTTCGTCATGCGCTTTGGATTGCGGGTGCTGCTGATTCAGTATGCCGTCCAGATGCAGGTAATCGCCATAAGACATGGCGTCCTTGAAGGACATTTTGGCGCCGTCTTGTGACGGATCATATGCTGTGTCTGTCATTGGACTTCCCTTAGGTCTCTGGCTGCAGTCGGAACCGCTGGATCTTACCGGTTTCGGTCTTGGGCAGTGCCTCAGTGAACACCACCGAGCGTGGGTATTTGTAGGGCGCGATTATCGCTTTCACGTGGTCTTGCAGCGTTTTGACGGTGGCGTTGTCTTTGGCATATCCGTCGGCGAGCACCACATGGGCCTCCACAATCGCGCCGCGTGCCTCATCCGGCACACCGATGACGGCGCATTCCGCGACAGCTTCATGGGCGAGCAAAGCGGCTTCAACCTCTGGTCCGGCAATGTTGTAGCCCGATGAAATGATCATATCATCATTGCGCGCTGCAAAATGGAAATATCCCTCCTCATCCTGCCAAAACGCATCACCGGAAATATTCCAGCCATCAACCACATAGGCGCTCTGTTTATCCCCCCCCAAATAGCGACAGCCCGTTGGTCCGCGCACCGCCAGGCGCCCCACTTCGCCACGCGGCAGAGATGTGCCATCCGGGCCAACAACTTTGGCCTCGTAGCCGGTCACCGGTTTGCCGGTGCAGGCCGGACGGTGGTCGTCAAACCGGTTGGAGATAAAGATATGCAGCAACTCAGTTGCCCCAATGCCATCCAGCATTGGTTTGCCGGTTTTTGCCTGCCATTCGTCATACACCGGCGCAGGCAGCGTTTCCCCGGCACTCACTGCTGCACGCAGACTAGAAAGGTCTGCGCCCTCCTCCATCGCAGCCAGCATGGCGCGGTAAGCTGTGGGGGCTGTGAAACACACAGTCGCCTTATATTTCTCAATGATCTCAATCATATTGGGCGGGGTTGCTTGTTCCAGCAACGTTGCAGCCGCACCAAACCGCAAAGGGAAGATCGCCAGCCCGCCAAGGCCAAATGTAAACGCCAAAGGCGGGGAGCCAACAAACACATCCGCGGGCTGCACATCCAGCACTTCTTTGGCGTAGCCATCGGCAATGATCATCAGATCGCGGTGGAAATGCATGGTGCCTTTGGGCTCGCCGGTGCTGCCCGAGGTGAAGCCAATCAACGCCACATCATCCGCCGCCGTGGGCACCGCCTCAAAGGTTACGGGCTTTTCCAGAGCCAGCCGGTCCATCTCTGCGTCATGGTTGGCCGTGCCATCAAAGCCAATCACCTTGAGCCCGTCACAGGACGCGGCGCAGGCGGTCATTTCCTCCATCAGCCGCGTGTCACAAATCGCATGACTGATCTCCGCCGTCTCAACATATTTGGTCAGCTCCACGGCCCGTAACATGGGCATGGTGTTCACCACCACCGCGCCCGCTTTGGTAGCTGCTAGCCAACACGCCACCATAGCCGGATTATTGGCGGAGCGAATAAGCACTCGATTTCCGGGCCTTACCCCCAAATCCTCAACCAAAACATGAGCCATCCGGTTGGTCCAATCGGTCAGCTCTTTATAGGTCCGCCGCCGGCCATTTCCAATCAGCGCGGTGTTGTCACCAAAGCCTTTGGCCACCATACCATCGGTCAATTCCCACCCGGCGTTCATCTGCTCCGGATAGTCAAACCCTGCCAGCAACAGGTCCGGCCACATCTCTTTCGGAGGGAGATTGTCCCGTGTGAAGCTGTCTTCATGTGCGCTGGCGCCCATCATTTCCCGGCTCCTTCTGCTGCTGCATTTGCCAAGGTTTGGCGGGCAATCACCACGCGCTGCACGTCGCTCGCCCCCTCATAAATCCGCAAGGCCCGGATCTCGCGATAGAGCCGCTCCACAACCTCGCCGGATTTTACTCCATCGCCGCCAAACAGTTGCACCGCTTTGTCAATCACCTGCTGTGCGTGGTCGGTGGCAAACAACTTGGCCATCGCGGCCTCGCGTGTCACTCGTGCTGCACCGGAATCCTTGGTCCAAGCCGCGCGATAAACCAACAAGGCCGCCGCATCCACATCCAGCGCCATATCCGCAATATGACCCTGTACCATTTGTAATTCAAACAGCGGCGCGCCCATCACTTCTCGGGCTTGTACCCGCGTGACCGATTCATCCAGGGCCCGCCGCGCAAAGCCCAAAGCCGCCGCAGCAACCGTGGAGCGGAACACATCCAGCACCGACATGGCAACGGCAAACCCCCTGCCCGCCGCACCAATCAACGCATCTGCCGGAACACGACAGTCTTGAAAACGTAGAGTCGCCAAAGGATGTGGTGCAATGGTTTCCAAGCGTTCCACCACGGACAATCCAGTTGTATTCGCGGGCACCACAAATGCACTGAGCCCTTTGGCGCCTGGCGCCTCGCCGGTGCGCGCAAACACGGTATAAACGTCCGCAATCCCACCATTGGAGATCCAGGTTTTCTCACCATTCAGTACAAAATCATCGCCGTCTCGCACTGCGGTCATCGTGGAATTCGCCACATCAGACCCAGACTGCGGTTCTGTCAACGCAAATCCTGCAATCGCTTTGCCTGAACGGGTCAATGGCAACCAAGCTGCCTTCTGCTTGTCCGATCCAAACAGCGAAAGTGCACCCGTGCCCAACCCCTGCATCGCAAAGGCAAAATCCGCCAGTCCATCATGACGCGCCAAAATTTCGCGGCTCAGGCACAGCGTGCGCACATCCAACTGACCATCCTCTGCGGCTGTAGCTTGCAAAAACCCAGCGTCCCCCAAGCGCGCCACCAGATCCCGACAGCTCTCATCCACATCTATATGGTTCACTGAGGCCAATGCCTTTTCAGCCCAAGCCTCCAGCCCCGCCGCCCGCGCCCGATGTCCTTCCTCAAAGAAAGGCCAATTCAAAAAACTCTGATCTGCCATGTAAAAGCCTCCCCTGCTTTCACTGTCCCCCAATATCTCGGGGGGGTGGGGGCTGGCCCCCGCTTAACCCTGCGTGTGGGGGTCCCCCCAACTCCTGTTGTCAGTCGCCTTCAAACACCGGGCGCTCTTTGGCAACAAACGCATGATAGGCCCGGTGAAAATCCTGCCCCTGCATGCAAATCGCCTGCGCCTGCGCCTCAGCTTCAATTGCCTGCTCAATTGACATTGCCCACTCTTGGGCCAACATGGTTTTGGTCATCATATTGGCAAAACCCGGGCCATCCGCGATCCGCCGTGCCAAAGCCTGCGCCTCATCCATCAACCCACCCCTTTCAACCACGCGGTTGAAATAGCCCCAGCTTTGGCCTTCTTCCGCTGTCATGGCCCGGCCCAAGTAGAGCAGCTCTGCGGCCCTGCCCTGCCCTATGATGCGCGGTAGAATTGCACAGGCCCCCATATCACAGCCCGCCAGTCCAACGCGGTTGAACAGGAACGCAGTCTTGGCCTCCGGCGTGGCAATGCGCAAATCAGACGCCATCGAAATGATCGCCCCAGCCCCGGCACAAATGCCATCCACCGCCGCGATGATCGGCTTGCCGCAGGTCACCATGGCTTTGACCAGATCTCCGGTCATGCGGGTGAAGGCCAGAAGCTCTTTCATGCTCATCTTGGTCAGCAGGCCAATGATGTCATGCACATCACCGCCGGAGCTGAAATTGCCGCCATTGGGGGCAAACACCACCGCCTTCACCTCATCATCATAGCTGAGATCGCGAAACCAGTCGCGCAGCTCAGCGTAACTATCAAAGGTCAGCGGATTTTTCCGCTCCGGCCGGTTGAGCTGCACCGTCGCGATGCCGTTCTCAACACTGCACAAAAAATGCTCTACATCCGTGCGCATCGCTCAGATCTCCCTGTCTTCCAATGTCTCAATCAGGCGCTCCAAACGGGTGGCCATACCCTCCACGTCCTCAGTCCCCAACCCACCAAGCATCTCATCCACCCAGCTCTCATGGGTGGCGGCGTGCTCTGCAAATGCGGCAATGCCTTTGTTGGTCAGCTTCACCAATGCGGCACGCCGATCACCCGGGACCGCCACCCGCTGCGCCAAGCCTTCCTCTGAGAGCTTGTCGACGATGCCGGTGACATTGCCATTGGAAACGCGCAACAACTCACTGATCTGGCTCATCTTTTGACCTTCAGGAAAGCGCGCCAACACGCTCATCACATCAAAGCGTGGCAAGGTACTGTCAAATTCGCGGCGCAGGCGGCGGCGGATTTCATCCTCGATCATGCCCGAGGCTTTCAACAGCTTCAGCCAAAGCCGCAGCCGCTCTTTGCTTATCTCGCTCATATCTCACCTCCCGACAAAGTCATGGCCTGACCGTTCACTGATCGCGCAGCCTCTTCACACAGCCACAACGCGGCGCCTGCCACCTCATCCACTTCTATAAACCGCCCCTGCGGATTGCCGCGTGTGAGGTTGGCGCGGGCCTTCGCCTCGTCCATGCCGGTTTTCTCAACGATATTGGCAATCGAACGGTCCAGCATCGGTGTGTCGACAAAGCCGGGACAAATGGCGTTGGCGGTGATGCCGTTGTTGCCCATTTCGATGGCCACCGAACGGGTCAGCCCCACAACCCCATGCTTGGCGGCACAGTAGCCACTGACATAGGGATATCCCTTAAGGCCTGCAGTCGAGGCCACGGCGATCAGCCTTCCCCAGCCGGATGTTTGCATGTCCGGCAACGCCGCCTGCCAAACATTCACCACGCCAGCCAAATTCACATTCAACATCGCCTGCAAATGCGCCGACGTCATCTTGGTGAAAGGCACGCTTTCCGCTGCGCCCGCATTGGCCACAACCACCTCAATGGGGCCATCCAAGGCCCGCGCCTCGGAAAAGGCCACGCGCACCGCCTCAGCATCGGTCACATCACAACACTTCCAACCGATGAACTTGTGCTTGCCCGCCACCACGCGCAACGGTGCCTCGCGTCTGCCCACCACGGTGACCTTTGCACCGGCGTGCGCCATGGCCTCGGCAATCGCAGCCCCAACGCCGGTGCCGCCGCCGGTCACAACCGCATGTTTGCCTGCAATGCTCATACCCGGATCATCTCCGCTTCACGATCCGCCAACCGCCAAGCTTGATCCCGCCCTGCTTCATAGGGCTTGGGCCAGACCGCATGACGATCGCCAATCCGTGCTGCCTCATGATGGGTCCAATACGGATCGGCCAGATGGGGACGCCCCACCGCCACCAAATCCGCACGGCCTGCAATCAGGATCGAGTTGGCGTGATCTGCCTCATAAATATTGCCCACCGCCATGGTGGGCATACCCGCCTCGTTGCGGATGCGATCACTAAACGGCGTCTGGAACATGCGGCCATAGATCGGCTTGGCTTCGGTGCTGGTCTGCCCCGCACTCACGTCGATGATGTCCCCCCCTGCAGCGCGGAAAGCTTTGGCAATCTCCACTGCCTCCTGCGGGGTCACGCCATCGTCCCCCACCCAATCGTTGGCTGAAATCCGCACAGAAATAGGTTTTTCTGCAGGCCAAACCGCGCGCATCGCTTCAAACACCTCCAACGGATAGCGCAGGCGGTTTTCCAGACTGCCACCATAGTCGTCATCCCGCTGATTGCTCAGCGGCGAGATAAAGCTGGAGATTAGATAGCCGTGCGCCGCGTGCAACTCGATCATGTCAAAGCCCGCGCGCTCTGCCATTTCTGCGGCGGCCACAAACTGCGCTTTGATGGTGCCCATATCTTCCAGTGTCGCCGCCCGTGGCACAGCGTTGCCGTCGCTCCAAGGGATTGCCGAGGCTGAGACCAACTCCCAGTTGCCGTCTTTCAACGGCGCATCCATGACCTCCCAGCCGACTTGCGTGGAGCCTTTGCGCCCCGAGTGGCCAATCTGACAACAAATCTTGGCCTCGGTTTCGGCATGCACAAAATCCGTCAACCGCCGCCACGCCGCCTCATGCTCTGACGCATAGAGACCCGGACAGCCCGGTGTGATCCGCCCTTCCGCGCTCACACAGGTCATCTCAGTATAGACCAGCCCGGCTCCGCCTTTGGCGCGTTCGCCGTAGTGGATCAGGTGCCAATCGGTTGGACAGCCTTCCACAGCCTTATACTGCGCCATGGGGGAGACCACGATGCGGTTGGCCAGCGCCATATCGCGCATCTTATAGGGCGCAAACATCGGCGCGCGCACTGGTGCATCTGCCGCCCCCCCTGCCTGATCCTGAAACCACTTTTCTGCGGACTTGAGCCACGTCGCATCCCGCAACCGCAGGTTTTCATGGCTGATCCGCTGGCTGCGGGTCAGCAGCGAGTAGTTGAACTGCACCGGGTCCAGATCAAGGTAGCGCTCCACCTCCTCAAACCACTCCAGCGAGTTGCGTGCGGCCGACTGCAGCCGCAACACATCCAGCCGCCGCTCTTCCTGATAGCGCTCAAAAGCGCCTTCCATCGTCGGCTCAGAGTGTAGGAACTCCGCCAAAGCAATCGCGCTGTCAAACGCCAGCCGCGAGCCAGACCCAATCGAGAAATGTGCGGTCGCAGAGGCATCGCCAAGCAGCACCACATTTTCGTGGTGCCATTTTTCGCAAAGCACCCGCGGGAAGTTCATGAACACCGCCGAGCCACGCAGATGCGCCGCGTTACTCATCAGGTCGTGCCCGCCAAGGTGGTCGGCAAACACCGCGCGGCAGGTTTCAACAATCTCTTCCTTGGACATGCCTTCAAAACCGAAGTTGTCCCAGGTCTCCTGCCCGCACTCCACGATGAAGGTCGCGGTCTCATCATCAAACTGATAGACATGCGCCCAGATCCAACCGTGCTGCGTCTTCTCAAAGATGAAGGTGAAAGCATCGTCAAACTTCTGATGTGTACCCAGCCAGACAAATTTGCAGGCGCGCACATCAATTTCTGGCTTGAAGTGCTCCGCGTAAGTCTCTCTGACAACACTATTTAGGCCATCACAGCCCACCACCAGATCATACGCGGCGCGGATCGCCTCAACGTCGTCAAACTCGGTCTCAAACTTCAGTTCGACCCCCAGCTCACGGGCGCGGTCTTGCAACAGTAGCAGCATTTGCATGCGGCCAATCCCGGCAAAGCCATGGCCGCCGGATACGGTGCGCACGCCGTCATGCACCACAGCAATATCATCCCAATAGGCAAAGTGATCACGGATCATCTGCGCCGACTTTGGATCATTGACCTGCAGGTTCTCCAGCGCGTCATCTGACAGCACCACGCCCCAGCCAAAGGTGTCAGTGGCGCGGTTGCGCTCGATCAGGGTGACTTCATGCGACGGGTCGCGCAGCTTCATCGAAATGGCAAAGTACAGCCCAGCAGGGCCTCCCCCCAAACACGCAACACGCATATCTTCCCTCCCTGATGAAGATCGCGGAGCCGCAAGCGCCCCGTCGCTGTTTTTACGCTAGGCTGAGTCGCAATTTACTTCAAGCTTGAAATTTCCAACCTGTGACTTTCTCCCTTCCTCTTGCTCAGGACCACAATGTCTTGTTTGAATGACGCAACTTCCTCAAAAGGACCATCATGACCTTAGAGCAATATTTCGCCACCCAGCCACAAGAGGCGCGCGCGCACTTGGAATCCCTGCGTGACATCATCCGCGCCGCGGCGGCGGCCACCGGCACCGCGCCTTTGCAGGAAAACCTCAAATGGGGGCAACCAAGCTTTGCCCCACCCAAACACATGGGCACCCCAATCCGATTGAACTGGTCACAGAAAGCACCCAAACGAGTGGATCTGCTGGTGCATTGCCAGACGTCACTCGTCGAGGCCTGGCGGCACAAGTTTGGCGATCTGTTTAACTATGACGGGACGCGGGCAGTTCATATCTCACTTGATGAGCACCTGCCCGAAGAGGCACTGCACATCATGGCAGTGATGGCGCTAACCTATCACAAAACCAAAGGCTGAATTAGCTCAGGGCGCCTTCCAACTGTGTGACCGGTTCCGCAGTCAGCGCTGTCAAAACATCCGCCACAACCATGGCTGCAATCACCTCTGGGCGTTTGTCTTTGCTGCCACCAGCGCCAATTGGGCAATGCAGCGCCTCAGACGTCAGCCCGTCACATTCGCTTTGCGCAAAACGCTCAAATTTCACCCGTTTGGTAGCGGAGCCGATCATCCCCACCCAGCGTGCGTCTTTGCGCGCCAGTGCTTCTGACGTCAGCAGGAAATCCAACGCATGATCATGGGTCAGCACAATGAAAGCGCTACCCATGGGAGCGGATCGTACATCTGCCTCGGGAAAGGGGGTCAAGTGCTGCTCCACAGCGGCCGTGGACATGCTCAACTCCTCGGCACGGCTGTCCACAAGCAGACATCGCACCGGCAAGTGTTGGAACAAATCACTAAGGGCACGGCCAACGTGACCTGCGCCAAAGATGTAGACATGCGGCAATGCAACTTCTTCAGCCTGTGCTGCCGCAATGGCTTGGGCGCGGGTCGTCGCATCCATGTCGGTCAATGTGATCTCGACACGCCCACCGCAACACTGGCCTATCTCTGGGCCAAGCGGGACATCCATGAATCCCGAAGTTTGGCTAAGTTTCAGCAACTTACGCGCCTCATCTAAAGCCATATACTCCAACTGCCCGCCGCCAATGGTGCCAACCATCGCCAAGGGAGAGACAACCATCACAGCACCTTCTTCACGCGGAGAGCTGCCGCGCACGCGGGTGATTTCCACCCGCATGACCCGCTCTTCGCGCTCCAGAAAGCCTATGAGGTCGGCTGCTTTCATCCTCGCAGGCGCTCCACCGCCATCAGCACACATTCCGGTGTTGCTGGCGCGTCCAGACGGGGGCATTCCGTGTAATCCGCCACCGAGGCCACCGCCATGCCAAGCGCCTCAAACACGCAAATTGGCAACATAAAGGGTGGTTCCCCAACGGCTTTGGAGCGCTTGATGGTCAGCTCACGGTTCTCCGACCAGTCGGCCAGATTGACGTTAAATTCACGCGGGACATCCCCCGCCAGCGGAATTTTATAGGTGCTTGGCGCATGGGTGCGCAACTGGCCTTTGTCGTCCCACTTCAGCTCTTCAGTGGTCAGCCAGCCCATGCCCTGAACAAACGCACCTTCAACCTGCCCTTTGTCCAAAACCGGGTTCAGCGACTTGCCCACATCATGCAGCACGTCTGCACGATCCACAGTGTATTCCCCAGTCAGCGTGTCCACGGATACTTCGGCAACAGCGGCCCCATAGGCGTAATAGTAGAACGGACGGCCCTGGCCTTTTTCGCGATCCCAGTGGATTTTTGGTGTCTTGTAAAACCCAGCCGCCCACAATTGCACGCGCGACATATAGGCTTGCTTGATGAACTCTCCAAAGGTGAAGGTCTTATCGCCCACATGCACCTGATTGGGGGCAAACTCGACCAAAAGCGCCTCCACACCAAAGTGGTCACACGCCCATCGCACCAGCCGCTCTTTGATTTGCTCACAGGCATTCAGCGCCGCCATACCGTTCAGGTCGGTGCCGGAACTTGCCGCTGTCGCGGAGGTGTTTGGCACTTTCTCCGTGGTGGTTTTGGTGATTTTGATCGTGTCAAAATCCACTTGAAACGCCTCGGCCACAACCTGGGCAATTTTGGTGTTCAGCCCCTGCCCCATCTCGGTGCCGCCATGGTTCAACATGATGGAGCCGTCATTGTAGATGTGCACCAGCGCACCGGCCTGATTGTACCAGGTGGCGGTGAAGCTGATGCCAAATTTCACTGGCGTGAGCGACAGGCCTTTGCGGATGATGCCGCCTTTGGCGTTGTGCTCCAGCACAGCTTTGCGACGCGCCTGATAATCCGAGGTTTGCTCCAGTTCTTCCACCAGCCGTGGCATGACATTGTCTTCGACTCTCTGGTGATAGGGCGTGAGATTGCGATCGGTGTCACCGTAGAAGTTCGCCTTGCGCACCTCCAGCGGGTCTTTGCCCAGCTTATAGGCAATCTCCTCCATCATGCGTTCCGCCGCGACCACGCCTTGTGGTCCACCAAAGCCCCGGAAGGCGGTGTTGGAAACCGTGTTGGTCTTCATTGGCCGGCTTTGAAGTTTTACGTGCGGGTAGAAGTAAGCGTTGTCCGCATGGAACAGCGCACGATCCGTCACCGGACCGGACAGATCCGAGGTCCAGCCACAGCGCGCGGCAAAAGTGTTGTCCACCGCCTGGATTTGGCCCTCGTCATCAAACGCCACGTCATAGTCGACCACAAAGTCATGCCGCTTACCGGTGGTTTCCATGTCCTGATCGCGATCCGGACGGATTTTCACCGCGCGTTGCCATTTCTTTGCAGCCATCGCAGCCACCGCGCAGAACTGGTTCATCTGGCTTTCTTTGCCGCCAAAACCACCACCCATGCGGCGCACATTCACCACAACAGCATTGGACGGCACACCTAACACATGGGCCACCATATGCTGTGCCTCACTTGGGTGTTGCGTGGAGGAATGCACAATCACATCGTCATCTTCGCCCGGCATGGCAAAGGCGATATGGCCTTCCAGATACATGTGATCCTGACCACCAATGCGCATCTGGCCTTGAATGCGGTGCGCGGCCGCGGCCTGCCCTTCAGCCACATCGCCACGCTTCAATGTCATGGGCGGGGTGACATGCGGATAGCCTTTGGCCACAGCCTCATCGGCCTCAATCACATGATCAAGCGGGGTGTAGTCAATCTTGGCCAATTCCACCGCCCGGCGGGCGATGTCGCGGCTCTCAGCGACCACCGCAAACAACACCTGCCCCCAGAATTCCACTTTCTCGGTGGCAAACAGCGGCTCGTCATGACGGCCCGTGGGGCTCACGTCGTTCACACCGGGCACATCCTCAGCGGTCAGAACCCCAACCACACCCGGCGCAGCGCGCACGGCGGAGAGGTCCACGGAATTGATTGTCGCATGGGCCACTTTGGCGGTGCCAAAATAAGCATGCAGCGTGCCAATGGGTTCGGCGATGTCGTCACAGTAGTCCGCACCACCAGAGACATGTTTGATCGCACTGTCATGGATCAGATCAGTGTGGGCGGAACCGCGAATGGAGACGGTCTGTTTCATAGGTATTCTCCTTACGCGCTGGCCAGGCGGGCGGTGTCGCCAGTGGTTTCATGCCAGAAACGGCGGAACAGGTTTTGCGCGACTTTCATGCGGTAGTCCGCGCTGGCCCGCATGTCGGTCAGCGGCTGGAAATCTTCTGGCAGCTTGTTCGCGGCAGCCACCAAAGTGGCTTCGCTCCATGGCTGGCCAACCAGCGCGGCTTCGGCAGCAGCGGCGCGTTTTGGCGTGGCGGCCATGCCGCCAAAGGCCAGCACGGCTGCGGTGATCATACCATTTTCGACCTGCACAGTCATGCCCACAGCCACGGAGGAGATATCCTCATCCCGCCGCTTGGAGATTTTGTAAGCCGCATGGTGGCCTGTGGAGACACGTGGGATGGTGATGCTTTCGACAAATTCGCCAGCTGCGCGGTCCTGTTTGCCATAGGCAATGAAGAACTCTTCCAGTGGAACCACCCGACGGTTTGCCCCCTTGCGCAGCGTGATTGACGCGCCCAAGGCAATCAACACCGGTGGCGTGTCGCCAATTGGAGAGCCGTTGGCAATGTTGCCGCCCACGGTGCCCATGTTGCGCACCTGCCAACCAGCGATGCGATCCCAATAGTTGCTCAAATGCGGATAGTGTTCTGCAATCACATCCTGGGCTTCGGTGTAGGTCACACCGGCCCCCATGGTCACGGCATCTTCGGTGACGGCAATTTCTTTGAGACCGTCCAACTGACCGATAAAAACCGCTGGCGACAGCTGTTTGAGAAACTTGGTCACCCAAAGCCCAACATCCGTCGAGCCGGCAACAATTGTCGCAGTGGGCTCTGTTTCCAGAACAGCGGCAAGGTCATCCACATCCGCAGGCAGGATGGCGCGGCTGTCGTCTTTGGCAACCTCCACCCGTTTGCCATCACGCAGACTGTTAAGCGCGGCCACAACGCTATCACGCTCGGTTGTCAGATGTTCGGCCGACGGCGTGCCAAAATTGGTCACCTCCTGCGCGGCGCGGATGATTGGCGCATACCCGGTACAGCGACACAAGTTGCCCTGCAACGCGGTCTCAACCTGCTTCACCGTTGGCTGTTCATGCTGCATCCAGAGCGCATAAAGTGACATGACAATGCCCGGCGTGCAGAAGCCACATTGGCTGCCGTGGTGCTCGACCATGGCTTGCTGAACCGCAGACAACCGCCCATTGGGTCCACCAAGGTATTCAATGGTCACCACATGGCAGCCGTCCAGCGACGCCAAAAACCGGATGCAGGCGTTCACGGTCTCATAGACCAAACCCACAGCGGTCAACCGTCCAACCAGAACAGTACACGCCCCGCAATCACCCTCTGCGCAACCTTCCTTTGATCCGGTAAGTCTTTGATCTATGCGCAGGAAGTCCAGGAGCGTGTCGTCCGCTCCGACGTCATTTATCTCGATGGTCCGGCCATTGAGCAGGAAGGTGATGTGGCTACGGGTCTGCATCCGGTCCTCGCTTCTGGTAACTGTTGCGTAAACGGCCATAGGCCAACGCCTTTGACAAAGTGTACGCCTGACCCCACTCTCAATGAAATGCGAGTTTTGGCAAATCTATTTCAACGATTTATTGAAAATCAATTTCCTTAACACGGGGTAATGAGGCATTATCCCTAAAGGAGGCGGTCACATGCCCTATCTGGAAAGCTTACGAGTTTTTGTGCGCGTGGTGGAGCTTGGCTCGATCACATCTGGCGGACGCGACCAGCGTCTCACTCCGGCTGTGGCCTCCAATCGTGTCAAAGAGTTGGAATCACGGCTGGGGGTGCGCCTGTTTAACCGCACCACGCGCAACCTTTCGCCAACTGAGGTTGGCAAAGTGTTTTATGATCACGCCCGCAAAGTGATTGAGACGCTGGATGAGGCCGAAGCTGTGGTGGCGGGCTTCTCGGACAAACCGCGGGGCACGATCCGCGTTACTGCCCCGCTTGGGGTCGGGCGCCGCATCGTTGCGCCTTTGATCCCAGCCTTCGCAGACAAATACCCAAATGTGGACGTGCAACTGCGCCTGTCAGATCGCAAAGTGGATCTGTTTGAAGACGGGTTGGACGTGGCGTTTGTTTTGGGAGAGCTCAAAGACAGCAATCTAAAGCTGCGCAAGATTGCGGATTGTGACCGGGTGCTGGTGGCTGCGCCGGAGTATCTGGAAACCCATGGAACGCCCGTAACTCCCGAAGATTTGTTAAGCGATCACAATTGCCTACTGCTTCGGTTCCCGCGCAGTCCCGAGTATTTCTGGACCTTACAAACCCCGGAGGGTCGCCGTAAAATCGAGGCCAAGGGGCGCTTTGACGCTGACGATGGCGATGTGCTGACCCAGTGGGCGCTGGAGGGGGCTGGCATTGCCAACAAACCACGTTTTGATGTGGTGCGGCATCTCAAAAGCGGAGCTTTGGTGGAGGTGCTGGCGGACACACCGCCACTTCCGGCCTCTTTTGGCTGCCTCTATCCGCACCGCAAATTACAGGATCCAAAAATCCGCCTGTTTGTGGACTTTGTGGCAAGCGAAAGCCGTCAGCGTATCGCCCAACTCTAAGCCTCACAAACTAGGTATTGATCACCATGGGGCTGTCGGCGCGCAGTTTGGGGCTGTAAAGCGTATAGGTCGCGCGGCCATCATGTTTGGAAGCATAGAGCGCCACGTCTGCGTCATCCATCAACTGCTCTGCGGACACCTCTCCGCTGCCAACGTGGATGGCAATACCCACACTGGCGGAGACCTTGCAGAGGCTGTCCTTATAAGAAACCGGGCGCTCCACCTCTTTGATGATGCGGGTGCAAATGCGGCCTAAGATTTCTTCATCAATGGTGCCATTGATCACCAACACAAACTCGTCGCCACCAACACGGGCCACAACATCTTCACCCCGGCTGCTGTCTACCAGCACTTTGGCGACATGTTGCAACACAAGGTCCCCTGCCGCGTGCCCCTTGGTGTCATTGACTTCTTTGAAGAAATCGAGATCGACATGCAGCAAGCCAAATGGTGTTCGGTCCTCAACCATGCGCGGCAAGATGTGATCCAGCGCGCGACGGTTTTTCAGGCCCGTTAGGGTATCGGTATAAGCCTGTTCCTCAGCCGCAATTTTTGCCCCCTGCAAACGCTGGTTGAGCTTGCGGTGCGCTTCCATCGCGGCGGATTTTGCTTCCACCAGATACAGCATTTCAATCGTGAGATCGGTGGCTGCAAAATCAGATGCGTTCAAAGAATACTCTTGCACCGCGTCCAAGATGGAAATGCCAAAACTCAAGTTCACAATGGCGCCACCTTCGGCGCAGGGCATCAACACACCTTTCAGGCCTGTTTGCGGCTCTACACGCTTTTTCAGGTGCAGCTTCTTACCTGCCGCTTTCAACAGCGTTTCCATCGAGGTGATGGAATGCGGGCGGTTCAATTCAAACGCTTCTAGGAACCGTGTCCCAAGAATGCTCTGCTCGCCATAAAGCTTGGTCACGGTTGGGCCCGCGTGGGTGATCTTGCCAAACTTGTCCAGGCACACGTGCATCGGGCACAGCACGTCCAGCGTCGCCAAAGCATCACTGTGGTCTTGCGGGTCGCTCATCCTGCCCGTGCCCCCAATTCAAACTCACGCCCACTGGCAAAGGCCTGCTCCACCAATGTGATGTCAATCACCTCGGCATCCGCCTGCGCGCCGCGATACTCCAGGAAGACAAGCGCACCGTAGTCATCCGCCAAAGTGCGCAAGATGCCTATCATCACATAGCCAAAGCCCGGACGCTCACCCTTTAAAGTCAAGCTAAAAGACTCAGCTGAGTGCTGTCGTACTTCCATCGACGGTAAAACCAAGTCATCAACCGCCAGCTTGGCACGCTCCGGCAATTCATCCAGTGAATGCAAGAAATCTACGAAATCCACGCCACCAAACCGTAGCAGACGGCGCAGGGCCTCAACATTGGGATGGGTCACAAGGTAGGTGCCAATGTCCTCAAGAACGGTTTCTTCGGGCACACCAATCTCATCTTTGGCCGCATTGATGAGGTTCTCTGTCACGCTGTCATCATAATGCAGCATGGCTTCAAAATCAGTGATTTCCACGCCGGCGCGGCGAGTCACTTCAAGCCATCGCGGCTGCCCATAGCTGTCGCGGACAAAGCACTGTATCGCCCTGTTGACCAACCCATGCATACCTTCACCTCATTCGTCGTGATCCATCAGACCAGACTCACATTAAGATTTCCCCAACAGCCTCAGAAATCAGGGAATATTTCCATATCCCCAACCCACAGTGAGCGTCGGCTGCTGGGAGCAACCTCGTAGCGCCCCTGCAATATAGTGCGAACTTGTGTCACCGTCACCTCCTTGTCGCCAAAGGGCGTCAGGAAATCCCCAATAGCAAGAGCGTCCGCATCAGCATACACGCTATATGCATTAAAACGGGTGCCTCTCGCGGGGGCAAACAATATCCCACGCACGTCTTCATTGTCCGGCACAAAGTCGCCCAACACCAAAACGCACCCCAGCTCCCTTGGGCCTTGGCATTGTCTCGACCAAACCCGCAACCGAAAATCCGGCCACGATTGGAGTTCTTCCAGACTCAAGGCGGCCTCCTGAGGCACCACTGTCAGATCGGCATAAATCTGCGCAGCCCAGTGATCTGCCTCATGTGCTTCATGACTCCGCGTGAATTCCCAGCGCCTCTCGGCAAGGACAACATTCTGCAAGTCTTGCATGAGATTATCATCCAGCTGCGCAACCCCCTGCCGCAATTCCGCAATACCGGCGCGCCCAGGTTTGCCCCATTCGTGAGCCATCTCAAACAGCGCCATATCCTCTGCGCGCACCGCACCCATTTCGATTCGCGCCACTTGTGACCGCGTGGAAAGCGCCTCCGCATTCAACAAAGGAGACTGCCACGCCGCTGCGGTGATCAGAACAACAACCGCGACAAGGATATTCGCCTGACGGATGCGCGTCATCCACGGCCCACGCAGGATCACAGACACCGCATAAGTCATTGCATACAAAGCAACAATCGCTGAAGTGCAGGCCGCACCCAAACGTGCGGGTGTCCAGCCATATTGCGCCACTCGCAACCAAAGCGCATAAATCGCCAACCCTGCAATCACCGGCAATAGCAACGCAAGTGCTGCGGTACAAAGGCGCATCCATTGAGAGCGCACCGCATCCGCATCACCACGATCCAGCGAAATGCTCACCAAACAGATCATGGCCAATCCAACAAACAGCAACACTTTTGTACGGCTTAGATTGCCAAATATACTTTCCGGCCCCTGCGCCAGAGCAGCCACCACAAACACCAGCACAACAACCAAAACCACCGGCACCAGAAGCCTCAGTAGCCGCAACACAAGAAACGGTGAAAGATACTCGCGCATCTCATGTACCACCGACAACCCAAGTCCCAGCGCAAAGCCGGTGATCACAAAGGGGGCACCGTCGATTTCAATGATGTCTTCAATGATGGTCAGCCCAACAATCTCAAACAACACATGGCTCATAAAAAGAACCGCCCAAAGCAGGCCTGCAAACAACCAGCCCGCAGAGTAGCGCACCAGAATGCTCCAACTCACATCAAACAGATGGCCATAGTCACGCAAACTGTGATGATCGCGCAAAAGGGCCGCAGCAAATGGCGTTCCAAAGGTCACAAACACGCCCCACGCCAAAATCGGATGTGTTACATCTGTAAACGCCTCCAGCGTTTCAAACCGCCACCCCGCCCATGTCAGCAGCAACGCCGCCAACGCAGACAACCAAAGCGCAGGCAACGCTGCGCGCACCACACGGTACGGGCCACTCAACCCCAAGAGCACCGCAAAGAAACCAGCCACAAAAGAGGTCACGGCCAAATAGACATGTGGATGTTCGATGACATCGGGGAGATGCTCCACCAATGCCCAAATCGCCAATCCGGCAATGGACCCAACCAACGCCATTTCGGCGCGCCCCGCCACGGTGCGCCCGTCCTGAGTGTGCATGGTTCCCTCCTGCAATCCTAGCCGCGTTTATAGCGGGGAGCATTTCAAAAACAATGATTTATAACAAAACCCGCATGTGACAATTCTGGCAGGTCAGGACACGTCAAACGGCGCAAAGTAGCTCAAAAGTCGGTGGGCGCCCCCCCGTCTTCTTTGCGCTTTGCCACAAACGCCGCCAAGGCCGCACTATGCTTTCGTGGCATTGGGGGGGCCTCAAAATGCGCGATGATGTCTTTGTAGAGATGATGGGCGCGCTCCGCTGTCCACGCGCCGCCCGCCGCTTCAAACGCCTCATAGTTGCGCCAATCGGACACAAACGGTTGATAGAAGGCCGAGGTATAGCGCGCTTGCGTGTGGTCGCAGCCAAAAAAATGGCCATCGGTGCCAACTTCAGCTATGGCGTCAAAGGCAATGTTCTCCGGCCCAGTGGCACAAATTTCCGGCTCCAGATAGCGCTGGATCATCTGCACCTCTTCACAATCCATGACAAATTTCTCAGGGCTGGCGATCAGGCCGCCTTCGAGCCATCCGGCGGCGTGATAGACCATATTGGTGCCCGACTGCACCGCGCTCCACAGGCTGTTGCACGTCTCCCACATCGCTTGCCCGTCTGGCACATTGGCGGCACATACCCCACTGGCACGCATCGGCAGCCCATAAAACCGCGCCATCTGCCCGGTCATTTGCGTGGCGCGCATGTATTCTGGAGTGCCAAAGGCCGGCGCGCCGGATTTCATATCAACATTGCTTGTGAAGGTGCCAATCGCACAGGCCGCACCCGGACGGATGTATTGCGCCAGTGCCACCGCGCTCAGAGCTTCGGCCAAAGATTGCGCGACAGCACCAGCCATGGTCACCGGTGCCATCGCCCCGGCCAACGTGAATGGGGTCACCACCAGACCTTGGTTGCGCCGTGCCATACGCATCCAGCCATCCAGCATCAACGCATCGTGCTTAAGCGGCGAGGTCGAATTGATATTGGTGAACATGCGTGGTTGCGCATCAAACTCCGTGTGGCTCAACCCACCGGCAAGCCGCACCATTTCCATTGCGTCCTCCACCCGCTCCGCTCCCAGCGCATAGGCGTGCACCACCTTGTCGGTCAGCGATAGGGTATCAGACAGAACATCTAGATGGCGGATCGACGCGTGGATGTCCTGTGGCTCCACGGGATAGCCGCCGATAAAATGGATGCAGTTGAAATACTGGCTGAGCTTTAACAGATTGGCACATTGCGCGCGCGTACCGGGCACTTTGCGCCCCAATTCCAAATCCCAATAGTTTGGCGGACTAGAGACATTACCAAACAGGATATGAGAGTCGCCCATCACTAGCTGATGGTCAGGATTGCGCGGTGTTATGGTCCAGCTTGACGGGGCCTTGCCCACCATCTCCATAACAAACACCCTGTCCATAAAGACCTGATCGCCCTCCACGCGACAGCCGGCTTGTTTCAGGAGTGCCTGTGCATCTTCATTGTAAAACGCAATACCAATCTCTTCGAGAATGCGCATCGCCCCGGTGTGGATGGCCTGCACCCCTTCCTCAGTGAGCGGCTCTGTTGGTCGATCTATATTGACCGGCAACCGCCACGGCATCTGCTCGATCACGCCTTCCTTCATGCGACGTGCCGCATTGCCAGCGCGTCCGCCACCACGACGCCCCCTGGGTTTGTCTTGTGGTTCCGACATCTGTGTTTGCCTCCCCTTCGCGATGAGAAAAGCAAAAGCCATCGACAAGCGTCTGTCTGCGCGTTTGCGACAAAAGCCGTCGTTTTTGACTTCCCACATGCCGCCTGGTCCGCAATTTGCAAAAGGCGTGCCTTGGGGGGCACGTCTCACACAGAGCTTCAAAGGGGTAAGAAGTTAGGCTGCCATCCACGCCGGGATATGGCCAATATCAGGCAGCACCACGTCCGCATGCGGCGCCAGTTCCGCCTCTAAAGCCAAGCCAGTCAACACCGCCACGGTCTGCATTCCGGCCCGGCGCCCTGCAATCAAATCGTGGGTGCTGTCGCCCACCATGGCCACCCGTCCTGGCGCCAGCTTGGTGTGCGCCGCAAACTCCAACAAGGGCCCTGGGTCCGGTTTGGCGCCAAAGCCGCTGTCAAATCCGGCGATAAAGTGAAACCGATCCACAACCCCAGCCTCCGTCAGATGGGCTTTTGCACCATATTCCGAGTCATTGGTCATCACGCCCAGCTTCAAACCCACCTCGAGAAAGTTGTCCATCAGCGGGGCCAGCGGCACAGCCGGGGCCAGCGGCGCCTCCGCCGCTGCCAACATCAGCGCGTCGTCAATGGCATCCACGTCAGAACCAGGCAAAACACTGGCCACGGCCTCCGCAGCCTCGCGGTTGGTGCCCGCAATAACAAAGCTGTGCGGCAGAAACGTTTCGGCAACGAGATCAAACATCAACGCATCCGCAATGCGCTGCGACACTGCCGCATCCCCTTGGGCAAAGCGGTTAATCATGCTCGCAGCCCAGCCGTTCCAAGTCGCCCCAAAATCAAACAGGGTGCCATCTTTATCAAACAGAAGTCCGTCTACGCGCATGTCTGAGTTTGCCTCAACTAAAGGGTATGATTGTGGCCCTGACCCTGCCCTGTTGTGCCCCCCTGCGCAAGCCAGTCTGCGCCCGGCCCAACATTTGTGTCAGGTCCAATGGGTGCGCGCTGTTCCCAAGAGCATTGCCCCGGCCTGCATCGGCAGCTCATAGGCGAGTGCATTTGCGTCACAAAAGGCCATCACCCAGGAGTCGTCCATGGTGATAAACTCGAGCACAGAGCCCAAAAACTCCGGCTCACCAGCCCGTGCGCGCAGATCGTCAATCGTCGCGCCCGTGGCGCCCAGAAACACCGGACACACCTCTTCATTGGTCACCAGCCAGGCCAAAGCCTTGAGCGCAACGGTCTCCGCGACCTCCTGAGAAACGCTCATTTTTTCTCACTTTCGAAAGAGTTTGTTAACCAATCATAATGCAAGATGAACAGGTCCCTACTTTCCTCAGTTTCAGGTTCCTCTATGGCAGCTCGTGTCTTGATCGTCGACAGCATTTCGGCGAACCGTATCTTGTTGAAAGTCAAACTTGCCGGCGCATTCTCTCAGGTAGAGCACGCCGCCAGCGCAGGTGAGGCTTTGGATCTCCTGGAAACGGGGGCCACCCCAGACCTGTTGGTTCTAGGCGGTGACCTTATTGATATCAGCGCCATCGACCTCTGCGCCCTTGTAAAAGAACGCCCCAAACTGGCCAACCTGCCGGTGTTGCTGGTGCATACGGACGGGGATCGCACCGACCGGATCGAGGCGTTGCGTGCCGGGGCTGATGATGTGTTTGACATGTCGGTCAGCACCGATGCGCTGTTGGCACGCATTCGCTCTATTGTGCGTGGTCGCAACTCCTACGAAGAATTGCGCCTGCGCGACCGGGCGGGCCGCATTCCCCTCCTTGCGGAAACCCTGTCCGGATTTGACTCCCCTGCGTCGGTGCTGCTTGCCGTCCGAACTAAGACCGAAGGCGCGCAATGGCAGGCGCACTTGTCTAAACTGACTCCCTTTGGCCTGCGGCATCAACTTGGGGCCGACATCATGCGTAACATGGGGCAGTTTACGGCACCGGATGCGATTATGATTTCGCTGTCGGTCTCTGCGCCTGAAGAGGCCCTGCGGCTTCTGGCCGAGGTCCGAGCCCGCGCCGCAACACGTCAGGCCGCAGTACTTGTCGTGCTCGACGAAAAAGATGACACCGCACGCATCAACGCCCTCGATCTTGGGGCAAATGACGTAATTGCCGAAGGATTTGACGCCGAAGAGGCGGTTCTGCGGCTGGATAAAATGATTGCCCGCAAACGGCTCACCGACCGGTTGCGCCAACGGGTTGAGGATGGCCTAACCGCCGCGGTAACCGATCCGCTGACCGGTCTCTTTAACCGACGCTATGCCATGCCGCATCTGACCAAGATGGCCCAGCGGGCCAAAGGGCAAAGCGAGCCACAAGGTGACTTTGCCGTGATGTTAGCTGACCTGGATCACTTCAAAGAGGTGAACGACAAATATGGCCATGCCGCAGGTGACATAGTGTTGGCCGAAATTGCCCGCCGTATGCGTGCCAATATCAAATCAGCCGACTTAATTGCCCGCATGGGTGGCGAAGAATTTCTTGTCGTGGTGCAGACAGATAACCGCGAGAGTGCCGCTAACGTGGCCCAACGTCTGTGTGATGTTGTGCGGGCTGAACCGGTGTACCTACGTGGGCAGGACGTAAAAATCCCGGTGACCGTCAGCATTGGCGTGGCCATGGGCAGCGATATGTTGGAGGCCAAAAAAGCCAAATTTGGCGGGGGCGAAGACAGCCTTGCCAGCGCTTTAATCGACCAAGCAGATCAGGCGCTGTATGGCGCCAAGGCAGACGGGCGCGACAAAGTATTGTCCTACACAGCCGCTTGAAGCAGACCACGAAGCACCGCCCCCAGGCAATCGCTAAGGCTGCTTTGGCGGACGTTGGCGACCCTCTTTGGGCGGGCGTTTCTTGTCCTTAGGGCCACGTTCCAGCACCTCTTGAAGCCGGTCCGCATAAGCCGCGCGTTCGACATCACTCATCAACAGTATCTGTGCCAGAAACACATCACGTGCCACACGGCGACGCCGCTCCCCTGACTGATCCAGTTTCATAACCAGACTACGCAATGCAGCTTCGTCCAGCGGAGAGGCTCGCAACACGGCCAGAGCCTCATTATATTGTTGGTGATCTGCCCGGTGATCCACCTCCGCTTTGCGATACGCGCTTCGGATGGCGCGCCCCACGGCGCGCTTGTCGTCAAAACTCAGTGCTTTGATATGCGGAGATCCAAACCGGTCTGACACCGGCCCTTTGTCGCCGTGACCACGCAAGCTGATCACCGCTCCGCCCACAACACCAATGATCAAAACATTCAGTGTCAAAGACCCGATCAACAGCACGCGCGTCAGACGGCGAGGTTTGGGGCTGGGCAAATCGCTTTTTGGCTCAGTCATGCTCACTCCTCCGCTGTAAAATCAAAGGCATAGGTATCATCCAGGTCGGAGAGGTAGCTTTGAGCGGTCTCTCCATAAAGATCAAGGCCAAGCGTATCTTGCATCAACGCAGTGCCCGAGGCCACACCAATCCAAACACCAGCCACACCCGCCATGGCCACACCACCAAGCGCTGGCCACCCGCCCACAGCGGCCACCACAGCCACCCACAAACCGCGGCGCTCCGGCGGCGCATCTGGCGTTGGAGCAACCACTTGCAAGCCTTCTGCCTCGCTCAACACCCGTGCAAGCAGGTCCGGCGATGGGGTGGCGCGGCTGTCAGTCCGGGCTGCCGCAAACAGATCGTCCAGCATATCGTCATCAAACCTATCAGCCATCTGTGTACCCCAATGCTTCTCGCTGGTTGGACAAAGCCTGTGCCAACGCCCGTTTTCCCCGCGCCGTGAGGCTTTCCACCGCCTCGACGCTGATCTGCATGATCTCAGCAATCTCAGGATTGCTTTGACCGTCTATGTGACGCAGCACCACCGCTTCGCGTTGCCGTTCCGGCAAGGTCGCTAGCGCATTTTGCAAGGCATCCGCGCGGGCGCGGTCCTGCAGTGTCTGTGCCGCCGATTTGGCGCCGTCTTCCGGCTCCGGAATGGCATCCAATGCCACTCCCTTGGTTTTGCGCAGCCGGTCGGTGCACAGATTGGCGGTCACACGGTAGAGCCAGGTTGTGACTTTGGCTTCCCCCTGTCGCCAATCTGGCGCCTGTTTGAACAGCCGGATCATGGCCTCTTGGGCCACATCTTCGGCCTCCGCCCGATCCCCCAACATACGGAAGGCATGCGCAAAGATGCGCGGCGTCAACCGCAGCGTCAAAATACGCGCCGCCGCGCCGTCGCCGTTGGCATAAAGCACCAACAAGGCGTCGTCTGGCGTGTCTTCCTGTTGATCGTAAGGCATCGTCATAGTCTCGATGGCTAGCCTCTCACGGGCATTAGTGCAATCCGGTCCACTGTGGGCGGAACAGTCCCGCCCACAGTGTCAGCTCTCTCAGTTCTCCTGAGTGTTGCCGTGTTTCTTGAACCCACGGGCTTCTTTAGCCGCATCCCATTCTTCCTGAGAGATGGTGCCATCGCCGTTAGTGTCCAACGTCTTGAACATTTCCGCCTTACGCTCAGACCGCTTGCCTTCCCGCGCGGCTTGCGCGACCTCAAACTCTGCTTTGGAAATTTTGCCGTCACCGTCGGTGTCGAGTTTCTCCAGCATCTTGGCTGTGCGGTCGCCTTTGGGCTTCATCTCGTCCACGCTCAACTGCCCATCGCCATTGGCATCCATCCGGCTGATCATACGATCCAGCTTTTTCACCATCCGGTCGTTGCCCTGGGATTCAGCAAAAGCGGTCAGCTCGTCTTTGGAGATCACCCCATCGCCATTGGCATCAATGCCCGCAAACCGCTCCGCAGCCTTCGCTTGCATCTCCTCTGTGGTGATGAAGCCATCTCCATTTGTGTCGAGCTGCTCAAAACTTGGCATCTGCCCGCGCATGCCTCGCATCTTGCCGCCTTCTTTGGCGGACGCGGCAACCGCGGTCACACCCAGGGCTGCAATCACTACGGCGCTGATCATCATTGTGCTCTTCATGGTGGTCTCCTTTTGGGCCTGTCTTTTGTCTCTCTGTGTCGGCTCATTGCCTGTTCAGTGATGGTAAAACGCGCCGCCTCAGGCTTTCCGTCGCACATTCTCAATCTTTTTTTGGCAAGGCAGAATAACGGGGGCGTTTGCGACATCGCGACGCAAGTCAGATTGCCCCCTTTAATGTTTGCGCAAACCACCACATCTTGGCCACGCGAGCAGCGAGGGAAACGTTATGAGTGAAACCAACATGTCGGACGCCGTTTTGGCCGAAGACGACCGCCCAATGAAGCAGGCCCTGTATCGGGGTTGGCGCCGGAAATGCCCAAATTGTGGGACAGGCCCGATGCTTAAGGGCTATCTGAAAGTCCGCGACCATTGTCCGGTCTGCAAAGAGGACCTGAGCCACCACCGCGCCGATGACGGACCGGCCTATTTGACGATTCTTGTGGTCGGCCACCTTTTGGCGCCGCTTTTGCACGTTGCCTTTGTGCATTGGCGTCCGGATCCCCTTATTCTTTTCACCGTTTTTTCGGTTGGCTGCGTCGGGCTCTCGCTCTACCTTCTGCCGAGATTGAAGGGGTGTGTGGTGGCCTTCCAATGGGCGCGCCGGATGCACGGGTTCAAATAGAGCCCGGCCACCCCATCATGTGAGGGGAGCACAGCATGACAAACACCACCACAGTGGACAAAACCGCGATCCGCAACGCCGCCACGGTGATTGTGCTCAGAGACCGCGACACCAATCCACAGATCCTGATGGGCCAGCGCGGCGCCAAAGCCGCGTTTATGCCCAACAAAGTGGTGTTCCCCGGTGGCGCCGTCGACCTTGAAGACGCGGACATCCCGCTGGCCACACCGATTTCCGACTTCTGTGGCCAACGGTTGCGCGAAGACCGGCGGGAGGATACCGGCGAGCACATCGTACATGCGCTGGCCGTGGCCGCCATTCGCGAGCTCTGGGAAGAGACCGGCCTGATCCTTGGCACCCAAGGCGATTGGTCCATCACGCCGCCCGCTGATTGGGAAACCTATGCGGCCACCGGCCATGTACCAACCGCCGAAGCGCTGCAATTTGTCTTCCGCGCCATCACGCCTCCGGGCCGTCCGCGCCGCTTTGATGCGCGGTTTTTCTTGCTGGACGCCGATAAAATCTCCTCTGATCTGGATGATTTCTCCGCCGCCTGCGAAGAGCTGTCTCACCTGCAGTGGATCCCCCTCAAAGAGGCCCGCAGCTTTGACCTGCCTTTCATCACCGAAGTGGTGCTTGCTGAAATCGAAGCCCGTGTGACCGACCGCACCCCGCCCGAAGCTGTGCCGTTCTTCCGCAATGATGACGAAGAAAGCCTGTTTCTGCGCCTCAAAGGCCGTTTGCCAGAGCTCGATGGCCGGGACGACTAAGCCAGTAGCACAAGCGTCAGGATCGACACTGCCAAAAGTGCCATGCCGAGGTATTCGCGGCGGCTGATGCTTTCTTTGAAGATCAACACCGTGCCGACAATGCCAAACACCAGCTCCACCTGCCCCACCGCTTTCACATAAGCCGCGTTTTGCAGCGTGAAGGCGGTGAACCAACAGAAAGTGCCCGCCATGCTGGTCAGCCCAATGAACCCGGCGCTGCGCCAGACCGACAGCACCCGGCCCACCTCCCCGGGCTCGCGCACGGTAAGCCAAAGCCACATACTGACCATCTGCATCAGGGTCACGGCCGCCAAGGTCACCAAGGCGCGCAACAGCGCTGCATCCGTGGCCACTTCCAACGACGCGCCACGATAACACACAGCTGAAACGCCAAACAGCGCCCCAGCCACCAAGCCCAGCACTGCCGAGGGTGTCAAAACCCGCCGCCAGCCGTGCGCCTCGGCCTCAATGGGTCCGGACAAGACCAACACCCCGGCCACGCCAATTGTGATCGCAATCAGCCCCACGCCCGAGATTGTTTCTGAGAGCAGCACCAAGCCAATCAGGGCGGTAAAAAACACCTCGCTTTTGATAAACGCCATGCCCACCGCAAAGTTGCGCCGGCCAAACAGCATCACGGTGCAAACTGTCGCCGTGATCTGGGCCGCACCACCCACCGCGCCAAACAGCCAAAAGCTTGGCGTGACGTCCGGCAGGCTCACACGGTCTGTTGCCACCAAACTTGCCAAGATCGCCGCTGCGATGGGTGCGGAATATACAAACCGCGCAAAAGTCGCACCTGCTGCGGACAAAGACACCTTTGCCAGATGTTTTTGCAGCATAAAACGCACGGTTTGAAAGGCTGCGGCGGCGACAGAGGCAATGATCCAGAATTCCATGACCGCCTTGATGCCGAGCTAAGTCTTGGAAGTCACGCCAAACATTGTACCCCTACACGTGGTGTACGTTAGTCATCCCGCCGCCACAACGGATGCGCCACAGGATCTTTGCGCCGCCAGAAAAACTTCCGAAACACCTCGCAATAAGAGGCAAAGTAGTAGCCGTCATTGCGAGAGAGATAGCGCTCCCGATGACTACGGAACAGGCCCGGCAAGCGATACCACGGCATCTTGGGATGCATGTGATGCACCACATGCAGATTGTTGTTCAGAAAAATCCATGACAGCGGTCCGCGATCCTCAATGATCACGGTACGCCCCCGCGCCCGCTCATGCGCCTGATGTTCCAGAAATGTGCGGATTTTGAGGATCGACAGGGCGGCATAGGCGCAGAGCAGATAAGCCCAGACAGGCATTGCTCCAAAAGTGACCATCCAGCAAACAACCATCAACACAGCGGGCACATGCCACAGCCAACCAGCCAACACGCGCCTGTCTCCAGCGGCAATGTCGCGGAGGTCACAGGTCATAAAGCAGACCTGCCCGACCAGCGGCCCCACCAACAACCGCCCCACCAGCGTGTTGTTGAACAAGAGCACAGCCTGCCGCCATCTGGGCAAGGACAGCCAGTCCTCGGCGTAAAGATAATTGCTCTCCGGATCGTCATATGGATCGGTCAGTTTGCTATCCAAATGATGCGCCAGATGGGTGTCTTTGAACCGCAGATACGGCACAAACACCCCAATGGCCGGGAACACCAAGGCTGCATTCAACATTTTGTTTTCAAACGGATGCCCATGCAGCACCTCATGGCTGAGCGAGCTGTGCAAAGCCAGCGCCACAATGATCAGCGCCATACCCAGTGGCAACCAAAGCTGCGCCGCCCAAACCGTGCCTAAAGCGTAAAGCCCATAACATCCCGCCACCAAAAGAAGCGTCGGCCATTCCACCTTGGGCATGTGTCGCTCAGCCATGTTGCCGCCCCCAGCGCACGCGGGACCACACCCGCTCGTAAATCACATAAAGACTGAACCCCAACCCGGTGTTGATCAGCGCCATCTTCCCCCCAAGCGCCGCTGATCCGGTGGCCAGTATTCCCACCACGGACATCGATATGATGCCAATCACATTCCAAATCACCGCTTTCACGATGGAGCGTTTTTGTGTGTCCATTCTGCTGTCCCGTGCCTTAGTCTTCACAGATGTGTTACCGACAAAAACCACGTTGCAGAATTCTGCATCTAATTAACAAAACTCTACAGGTGTGATACTTGTCACCATATGAGTGAAATTATCGACAAACGCCTGAGGGCAGATCAATTCCGCAAACGGCTTGGCACAGCCATGCAAACCAAAGGAACAACCCAAGCGGGACTGGCCCGCACCATTGGCGTGGACCGCTCCACCATCAGTCAACTTTTGAAAGACACCGGCGCACGCCTGCCGAATGCCCAGGTAGTCGGCGAATGCGCCGCCGCGCTTGGGGTTTCCGCAGATTGGCTGCTGTCACTGACAGACCGGCCAGAGAACACCGCCGATATTCTCGCTAATGCGCTAACGGTCACAGAGGCTCCCCGCGCGCTGGTGGATGAACAGATCTTCGCTTGGCATCAGGAGGCGGCGGGCTACAAAATCCGCCACGTACCAGCCGGTCTGCCGGACATGCTGAAAACCAACGAAATGCTGGACTGGGAATATGCGCCGCACCTTGGCCGCACCACCGAACAGGCGATCAACGCGTCGCGCGACCGCCTCAATTGGATGCGGGAATCGCAATCAGACTATGAAATAGCCTTGCCGATGCATGAACTGGCTGCTTTTGCCCGCGGCGAAGGCTATTATGCAGGCCTGCCCGAAGACGTGCGCGCCCAGCAACTTGATCACTTTGCCGATCTCAGCAGCCAGCTTTACCCGCGCCTGCGCCTCTACCTGTTTGACGCCCGACGCCTCTACTCAAGTCCAATCACCGTGTTTGGTCCCCTGTTGGCCGTGCTCTATCTGGGCCGAAATTACCTCGCCTTCCGCGACCGCGAGCGCGTGACCAGCTTCACCGAACATTTTGACGAGCTCATCCGCCAGGCCGATGTCACCGCCCGCCAAATCCCAGCGCATGTTGCGACCCTTAAGACCGGGATCTAGCCATCATTTTCCAGAAAAGCGTTTCTTCATTCCTTAGACGGCGCTCTCGCAAACGCTTTCGTAGCTGTACCGCCACAGGTTAAACCCGCGAAGCCGTGGGTCTTCCGGTGACTGCGAGAGCATGTTGAGCCGGAAGGTTGCCGTTCGGTAAGCGGTTTGAACTCTGTTCTGGTGTGGGTGCGCCGCCGCCTTTGCTCTTAGGGCGTGAAAAACGTTGTTCCGGTCTTCGATTTCCCAAACAGCGGGCTCCCCGTCGATAAAAATTTCCAGATCATCAACCAATCTAGGATCACTCCAGCCGGCCATATAAAATCGCAGAATGAGCGGGCGATCCACAGGCGCTGGAATATGGAGGGTCGCCTCTTGTCCGGGGCCCATCCAGCGACAGCATTGCGTCTCCCCTGACGCATCACGCGGATGAAATCCCTGACCGATTAAAGGCATATTCATATCAAAGACGTGTTCGTTTCCGACGGTTATGGGGGTCAGCTTCGACAGGCGCGCAGCGATCTGCCCCCCAATCGAAGTGCCCTCGTCAGCAGGATCACTTGCGCGCGCGATCCAGTCGTTTCGGACCCTTTCGTAGAGTTGAACATCTGCGGGGCAAAGCTTATCGCGTACATACGCACTCTCCCTCTCCTCCAAAGCCGGAGCCCCCTCGGTTTGATTGGAGTGAGCAAGGTTCCCAGGTGGCACCTGACCAAGTGCCAATGCCAGGTCACGCATGACGTTGGGCAAGTCCTCTGTAATGCCAACGAGATCTATGTGATCCTCAAGAAACTGGTGGGCCTCTTGTGCCCGGGTCGCTGTATCCAAGGCATTGAACTGCTCAAAGGGATACCGGTCCTGGAGAATAAAGCGGCACATGCCGTCTTCAAACACTGTGCGAAAAAATGGATTGTCTTTGCAGATATCTATAAACTCAGAAAACTCATATTGCCGCGCGCAATCATGCACTTTGCGTGCGGCTTGGAATTTGTGTCCATAATCAGACGACTGCAGCCGTTTGTAGTCCTTGAATTGGGAGACCGTTCTGGCCACTGGATTGCGCAAAATTGTGAAGACAAAGCTGTTCTTGGGCAAAACATCTAGGTGAGAGATATGCCCATGCAGCACATCGAACCACTTTACACCGTAGTGTTTCATGGCCGCTAGGCGATCTTGATAGTCAATGCTAAGCGCGCCTTGATTGACAATGAACGCCTCTTCACCAAGCCATTCCAACTGCCACCTTTTTGCAAAATCTGCCGGGCGTGCACGATCCGCATGTACACACCCATTGAGCCATCCATTGACCGTCGTTCCGGCCGTTTTGGGTATGTGGAAATGGTATATCTTAGAGGGGATCAACTGCACCGTTTCCATGGGGGAACAGGCCTCCTTGCTAGGCTCGGCAAAACGTTACTTTACCCTAACCGGGGTTATGTCACCGCAACCCAGACGCCTTGCAGACACCCAGGTCGCGGTACATACATGACGGCTACTGAGAGGTGCGTTTGCCAACAATGGTCAACCAATCGTGGCCCGTGCTGTAGCTTCCTAGGCGCATTTCGTTGGCCATGCACACCTCCAGCCCGGCATTTCTGATGAGATCTTCAAACCCAAGCCGATTGAAAGAGTATAGGTGTTGTTCACATGAAAATGGCCCCATTGGCTCCTCAAGTGGAGAGCCAAACATCAGGTAATTGCGGGTCGCACCAGCACAGGTTTTGAAAAACGCCAAAGGGTCACGCAAATGCTCCGTGACTTCAAACGCCGTTACAAGGTCAAATCCACTGCCCACCAATTCCGCATCCATGGTGCGCAGGTCTTGGAGTAAAAACCGGCGGTTCCAGGCCGCATTGGCATTTGCCGCGTCCACTTGAGGACCACCCAGATCAATCCCAATCACTTCGTAGTTCTCAACGCCAATCTCTTCGAAATTCACTGAGTTCGCGATAGAACCACTGCCGCACCCAACGTCCAACCATCGGAAGCAATAGTTCGGACCATGTTTTTCCATCAACACGGCCGCAAAATATTTGATTTGGCTGCTTACGAACTGTAGCCGCGCATGGTGTCCATTGGGGGAGGACATTATGAAAGGCACGGAGAGCGGTGGGCGGTTTGTTTTGGCGACCGGTACGGGCCCTCGGGCAGCCATACCAGTCCGAAGCTTCACATCGTATTTGTAGTGCACGTCGTAGGTGTACTGCGGAGCTGCTGCCTTGGGCTGCACATCTTTCCATTGCAAGTCACCGGAGCGCAAAAGGTCCAAAGTCTCTGACGGCTCGTTTTCGTAGCTGAGCAAACCCTGAGCATAGTTTGCGGCACTATAGAACGTCACATAGGCCTGCCAGACGTTCCTTTCGTCATCAGTTAAGGCGTCTTGGGCGAATGGTTTTGCACGCGCCAGATAATCATGGATCCAAAAAAGCGCGGTGTTGCCTTGTGTCAGATGGCACTGCAGCAGGTCATCTGCTTGTTTGATCAATGCCTGCTCAGAAGCTTCTGGCGTGAATTGAATGCCAATATCGGCCTCTGAGAGGAATTTTGATGCTTTCTCCGCCACATAGGTCAGATCAGACAGATCTGGCGCACCAAGTGGAGATTTCCGCCCTGCCAAAAACTCACGCTGCAACCGGTCCCGACGCTGACCCAGCGCCAAAACCTCTACCAGGCTCGGCAGGTCTGCAGCAGTCACATCTAGAAAAACCTGTGTGGCGGCCGTTGGCAGATCATAGTCTTGCAAGGTGATGTGTGATCTCTCTGCGAGCCAATCGGACAGAAGATCACGGGTGGAAACATTTTGCATGTCCGACACAACAAAAGTGAATGTGTTTTGGGACAATGTTTCAGCTTGGTCGATCGCAAACTTCCGCAAGGTGTTAACGTCGGAGCAGAAGGGGTGAAAATGTAGGAGTATCCGGTTCCCCGGCGCAAACTCTGAAAGAGGCTTTATCCATGGCTTCTCTGCGATGGCCGGAACCTGGCACAGTCTATCCGGCAAATAAGCGGTATACTCTGTATGGCGAAACAATATTGGCGTGAGAGCAACCGAAACACCATGTGTAAAGCAGACGATACAGTCCAAATCAAAATGTTCGGCCAATCGGCGATTGAGATGTTTGGATAGCATCGCCCCCTTATCCACCAGGAAAAAGAACTCCGGTTCAAACGCAGAATCCGCAACACGAGAGTAATTTGAACCGCTGGCGATAATCTGCTCAAGGTCACTATCGCGGACGGTAGGTTCGCTCTTCGTTTCTGTTTGTGTTGAGTTTGTCATGATTTGAAACCTAAGGTTTTTGTATTCAGAGCCGTGTCTTATCCGATCCCATGGTTTCCCGGATCGAACGGAAAAGTCACGCAAAAAGATTGATTAAATTCAAAACAGCCATAGCATGCCAACACGAGAAGTCGCCAAAGCACTGTCCCACGCGAGGTCTCAAAGACGCACAAAGTTGGAACCTAGCGTTCCAAGTGTGCAGCATGCCCTCCTTCTTGGGTATGCTGTTTGACTGAGGAAAGTGACTTGAACAAAATCGACCATCCGCTGCCCCCTAAGCTCGCCATCGTCAGCACCTATGACGAAATGTGTGGCATCGCGGCCTATACACGCAAGCTTGTGCCTCAGCTTGAAGGCAGTTTCGACATCACTGTTTTTGACCTGGACCAGCTGTTTATGCGGGCGCAAAGCCATGACGTGCGGCTACAAGCGGATCAGCAAATCCAAGACATCTGTGAGCAGCTGAAGTCGTTTGATGTGGTGAATTTGCAGCTTGAGTATGGCACCTTGGGGTACTTCGAAGCCGACATCGTGCGGCGTTTGAAGTGGATTCTGGACGCGGCTCCTCAGATCACCGTGACCTTTCACACGATTTTGCGCAGTCAACGCTTCCCGACAGACGCTCTTCGCACGGCGTTCTTCAAATTCGAATTGTACAACAGTTACCGCGTGATCGCGGACCATAGGCTGAAGAAGAACTTCCGCAAACGCGTCTACAGTGCTTTCAAACAAACCCAAAAGGACAAGAGCTTTTCAGCCATTGTGCACACCAAGCGTGATGCGCGCCATATGCGCATCATGGACGGTATCACAAACGTATTTGACCACCCGTTGGCGTTCATCTCTCCTGATCGTGCAGAAGAAGTGCGACAGGCGGCAGATTGGCGCGATTTCCCGCTGCTGGCAGATTTGCCCGAGAACTCGATCGTGATTGGCGTGTTTGGTTTTCTGGGCCCCTATAAAGGAATGCACACAGCCCTAAAAGCCATGCGACACCTGCCTGACCACTACCATCTCGCCTTTTTTGGCGGGCTACACCCACAAGAGATCCAGCCATCAGAGGCGCCTCACGACTACGTTCAGAAGTTGATGAAACTTGTCGGGGCAGATGAAACCATCGTCGACGTACTGACCCGTGAGCAGTCCAAAAACGCGCAATCTGGCAGCGGTTCGAATTTGTCTTTGGCCATCGATACCAACGATCCAGAGAAGCTCCTGCGAAATCCCGGTGATCTCTCCGAGCGCGTTCACTTTATGGGGGCCCAAAGTGATGACGACCTTGAGTTGGCCATCGCGGCCTGTGACATTGTGCTATTGCCCTACTTCGAAGTTGGTCAAAGTTCGTCTGGACCATTGAGTCTGGCCACGGATTTGGGCGCGCGGATCGTCGCGAGCCGCAATCAAGCATTTATGCAATTTGCACGTTACCACGAGGATAGGTTATCCTTCTTTGAGATCGGAAATCATCTAGAGTTGGCAAAACGTGTGAAAGCGGAAGCGCGACGGAGTGCTCCAGATCCGCGGCCCAAGATAAACACAGACACAAATCGCACGGTTTATGAACAGGCGTTTGCTTGCAAACAATTGGCTGGCGTCAACACCTCTTAAACAGAGATCTGTCTAAGAATTGCGCTCAAAAGGAGATCCATTTTTGGCTGCCGACCAGTCCCATAATACGGATGCAACCCTGTCCTCTGAGGAGGTCGGGGGCCTGCGGCTGGGGGCGTTGCACGGGCTGTACACCGCGGCAACAGAGACTGGGCATCTGGCAAATTGTGCAACGATCAGCGCTGAAATCGCCAAGCGACGGGCCGACAATGCTGGATGGCACAGAGTGGCAAGCCAAGCTCACATCGACATTGGTGATCTGACCACCGCCCTTAAGTTTGCCGAAACGACCCATATCCTAGAGCCGCAACATGTTGGACACCTCACTTTTTTGGCAGCCCTCAGGAGCAGGACTGGTGATTACTCCGGGGCTGTAACATTGCTTTTACCCCTGGCGAGCAGTGAACAAGCCACCTCTGGCGTTTACCTTCAAATTGCAAATGCTGTGAGCAATCTGTCGCGTCCGGATTTGGCGATCGCAATGATTAAGCGTGCAATCAAAGTTGATCCCAGCAACGTTGGAGCCGGCATGATGATGGCCTCGTTCCATGCGCGCGCGGAAAATTGGCAGGCTGCAATCGACGCGATGATTGGAACGGAAGCGCGCTGTGGTGTCACGGAACAGACCCGGCGCGCAATCAGTGGCTATTATACTCAAGCCGGGGATCTTAAAGCCGCACTCCGCGCCATCGACGACGCGCTCTTGCGAAGCCCCGGCAAGCCAGAGTATTTGCTGCATCGATTTGGTGTATTGCGACGGCTGGATCGGTTGGAAGACGCTTTGGCCGTTTTGCTGGAGATGCTGGAGATCGACCCCAAAAACCTATGGGCCCGACGCCAGGCTGTCTCCGTATATGTTGAATTCGGCACCATTGAGAAAGCGCTGCAACACGGCGCATTTCTCGTTGAACAAGAGCCAAACAACGACGAATATCTCAATTGCATGCGCCACCTGCTAGAGGTTCGGACCGGCAAGAAATTGGCGGATGCAGTTGGGGATTTGCCGTCCGTAAAGCAGATGGGCTCCTCACGCGGTTTTCGGCAAGCGCCAAGTTTCCGGCAACAGTGCGCCGCCATGGTGCACGTGATCAGTGCACTGGTAATGCGTGAAATTCTTGTGCGCAACGGACGCAATAGGCTGGGTTTCTTCTGGGCCTTGGTTGAGCCTTTGGTACATGTGTCGGTGCTGGCAGTGATCTTCCAATTCACCATTCGAACGCCCCCTCCTTTGGGGGACAGTTTCTTCTATTTCTACTTCACCGGCATCGCGCCTTATTTGTTGCTCACACGAGTGACCCAGCAGGTGGGGCATTCGGTGATGGGCAACCGGTCTGTGCTGGAGGTGCCGGTGATTACCCCAATTGACCTCGCTATTTCAAAAATGATTGTCGAAGTTTTCACCGCCATTGTTGTCGTGTTGATCTTTGGCGTGATTTTTCAGTCCCTTGGGCAAAACGGCTTTCCGATCCTGCCAGGCAAAGTCCTTGCCGCCTTTATGCTGGCGGCCACATTTGGTTTCGGCCTCGGCATGATCTTTGCCTCACTCGTCGAGTTTGGTCGCCTGGCGGAAACGGCAAATGTTATTTTGATGCGGGTCTTCTATCTGACCGGCGGTATTTTCTTCCTACCAGAGCTCCTGCCACCGATGTTCCGTGAGATCGTGACATGGAACCCATTCATGCATTTGGTGGCGCTCACACGGGAGGGGTATTATGGATTTTATAATTCCTCTGCCCTGTCCTTGCCCTACATTTTCACAGTTGCGATTGTCGTCCTGGCCATTGGCATGACCTTGCTGTGGGCCGTGTCGCCCATCATGCGTGTGCAAAAATGATCTATTTTCGAAACGTTTCCAAAGCTTACCGCACGCGTAAGGGGCGGCATCTGGTTCTCGACAATCAGAGTTTCGATTTTGAGATCGGCCATAACTACGGAATTTTGGGGGCCAATGGTGCTGGTAAGTCCACTTTATTGCGACTTGTCTCCGGCGCGGAACCCGTCAGCCGTGGCCGCATCGAGCGCCGAGTACGTGTGTCCTTTCCGCTTGGCTTTGCCGGCACGTTTAATGGATATCTCTCCGGCCGACAGAATGCGAAGTTTCTGGCGCGCGCCTACGGCGCTGATCTTCAAAAAGTGCTGGATTTTGTGTGGGACTTCTCTGAACTTGAGGCCTATTTTGATATGCCGTTCAACACCTATTCTTCCGGGATGAAAGCCAAACTGTCGCTTGGTCTAAGCTTGGCGATTGATTTTGATGTATACTTGGTAGACGAAGTCACGGAGGTGGGAGACGCGCGGTTCCGGCAAAAATCCGCAGAGGCGTTTCGCTCCCGCGCACGACAAAGTGATATCATCATGGTGTCCCACAATCCCAACACCATTAAGGCGTATTGCGACAGAGGGGCGGTCCTGAACAATGGCCAAATCGAATTCTATCCCACGGTCGAAGAGGCCATGAAGGTACATTCCAAGAATATGCAGGTGACTGATGAGTGACTCTGATACCAACAAAATCGCCTCTCCTCCTGCGGTTCGAAAAGATGCGGACCTGGTGGTGGTGAAGCAAGGCAATGTGACGCCATTTAAGGCAGAACAGGCGTCCGCCGAGACGGCGGTTGATGAGGCTTTGGTCAAAAAGCGCTCCTGGCTGCTGCCAGTCAGTTTTATCCTCATTGTGGTATTGCCCGTTCTGACCGTTGCTTGGTTTCTGATGACAGAGGCCAGCGCGCGCTATACAGCGGAGTTTCGCGTTGCCGTCCGCTCTTTGGATGCCCCTCCCCCGGTTGGGGTTGAAGGGTTTCTTGGTGTCGCAGGATTGGGATCACCGGTATCCAACGAATCCCATGCCGTGGTGCAATTCTTGGAAAGCCGCGCGATCATCGATGGCATCGAGAACACGCATGTCGGCGGATTTGACGGCATATTTGCCAAACCTGACATTGATCGATTATCAAACATCTCTCCACAGGCCCCCGTCGAGGCCCGGCTAAAACACTGGAAGCGCTTTGTGGACGTGCGGTTTGAAACCAGCTCGGGCACCGTGATAGTCGAAGCCACCACATTTTCGCCCGAGGATACCTTGGCCTTGGGTGCATTTCTTCTGAACGAATCCGAGCAATTTGTGAACGAGCTGTCACAACTCGCACGCAGCGGCGCCGTCTCTTTTGCCCAGCAAGAGTATGAGATTGCCGAAGACCGGATGATGCAGGCCCGGATGGCCCTGAACGCATTTCAAGAAACGGAACGCACCCTTGATCCTATGGGTCAGGCAGAGTCATCTCAGAGTTTGCTGGCGGAGCTGGAACAGACGCTGCTCGAGCAAAAACTGCGCTTGTCCGCACAGCAACGTGAGCTGGCAGATGACAGCTTTCTGGTACAGCGTACGCTGCGACGCATAGATGATTTGGAAGCAGCCATCGCAGATATCAAAAATTCGGCAACGTCGTCTGTAGGCGCCGAAGAGCGGCCTCTCACACAATTGGTGCAGGAGTTTTCCCGACTGAGCAGCGAAGCAGAATTTGCCGAACTGTCCTACCTAAGCGCCTTGAGTTCGCTGGAGACCGCTCGCATGGAAGCGGATCGTCACAAACTTTATCTGGCCACCATTGTGAAGCCTGGATTGCCTGAACAGGCCAGTTTTCCCAAACCCCTGACCGGTATACTCGTCGCGCTGTGTTTGGCGCTCGCGGCTTGGGGTATCGGTGTGATTGGGGTTGTGACAGTACGAGAGCACATGTAGCGCCTCAGGGCTGCCGCCAAATATAGGATTTTGAGAAAAAGGCAGCCCACCAACAGTAGCATTGCAGCGCGTCACGCACCAGGATTTGGACATGCATGACAGGCCGCCACCCCTGCCCCGTGCCGAGGTTGATTAGAGCTTCGAGACTGTGCCAAAAAACCGTGATGGCCACAAAGGTCCAAGCCACATCATAGTTGTGGTAGGCCGCTGCAGTCAGCCCGACCGTCATCAATCCCCAAAACGCATAGAGACTTTCCGCAGCGAAGACCAAAGGCAGGTCTGCCCGGCGCAGTTTGTGCCAGCGTGTGGCGCGCGCCACTGTCGCCAACGCACTGCGCTGGATCAACTGGGCGTTTACAGCTGGGGAAACGTAGCGTGTTTTAGCTCCCTCTTTGGCGGCTATGCGCCACAGGGCGGTGTCCTCTGCCTTAAAGTCATCCAGCCGGTCTGCGCCGCCATTTTGTGCGAGCCAGGACTGCCGAAAAGCAAGCAGTTTGCCAAAGGCTGCATCAATGCCAACGGTGTCCCCCGCAGCCATCCACCGGGCGTAAATATTGGTAAGCAGCGACGCTTCGACATTGGCCCAAAACCCTCCGTCCGACTGCGCAGTGGGCAAGGTGGTGACAAGGGCGGCCCCGTTATGCAATGCGGTTAGAATGCGCTGGTCCAGCCGTGGCCCCGCCAGCGCATTGCCGTCAATGAACACAACCAAATCGTGTTGTGCCGCGCGCAGGCCACAGCGCATCATATCAGCCTTTGGATTGGGGCCAAACGGCCCATCGTAGTAAATCCACTTTGCGCGAGATTGCGAGACGGCTGGGTGCCCGGACAGCCATTGTGCGGAAGCTTCATCTGGGGATTCCGCACAAAACAAGACCTCATGCCCCATGTCACACAGCGCAATTACCTCAGCGACATCTGCCAATTCTGCCGGTGCGAGACGCGCTGTGATGACCACCACACTCATGGCATCCTCTGGGGCTCCGGCGGGTGCAACGCTCGTGGCCATCGCTTTCTTATGCCATCGTACAAAACAGGCCACAGAATAGATCATCACGGCTGCCTGCCCCATAAGAACAAAGCCAAAGAGTGTGCCAATCCACATCGGCTATCCCACGCGCGCCCAGCCGTATTGACCACAAAGCGCATGGAAAACGTCGCTTGAACGCTTACCAGTCGCGATGTGTTCAAAGGTGATGTCGACCCGTAGAAAAGGCCTGGACGTGCGCACTGGCAAAAAGACATCCACCTTATTGGGTCCGCGATCTACCAATCGCGGTGTCACGCGTTGCCCATCTACCAGAAACCGCACGTCGTTGTTTAGACGTTCAGTGTTGATGTCGCTTAAGCCAAGATACGCTTCAAGGGGCTGGTTTTCGGGAACAGGAATGTAGAGCTTACAATCCCGATGACTACGCAGGACCAAAAACCCACATCCGTCGCGCATGTCTCGCCCGTCAAATCCGTCGCCAAAAAATCGGTCTGAACCGTGATAAACAATACCATCTGAGGTCGGATGCGGCGTCAGCCGCGCAAGGCTGTCAACGGCATTGGTCTCTTCAAAACAGGTTTGATCGTAAGATGCACCTGCCTGCATTGCGTTTTGAAACAACTCCGTGGCCAACTCATACAACCGCAAATCATGACGGATCAATGGCTCAATAAAAGGTTTGGCGGCTTCCATTTCCGCATCTGAAATGCTTGAAGACTGTGTTGCGTTTCGATGGGTAACCTCGGTCGGCGGATACCACCCCATCCGCTGTGCCAGCGCGCGTTGTGTCCCCGCCGTATCTTCCAGCAGGCCGACAAGTTCAAAATCCTCCTGCAGCACTTCCATCGCAATGGGCAAAAGCTTTTCCGTATCAACTGGTCCAATGGATCCGTGACCAACCCGCGTCTCTGCCACCACCCGCACAAGATGGTTGTCGGTGAATTGCAGCGCAAATTGCGGCAGTGAGTGGATTGCAGCCAAAAACTTGGGAACCGGCCAATCAATACAAGCCTGGATCACCTTTTTGACCGGAGGCGCATTGTGGGCAAAATCGCATTCAGACAGTCTCTTCCAATCCTTAATTTGCGACCAAAGCCGTGCCTCTGGATCCCGCAGCATGGTAAACCGAAAGGTCCCCTCCGGAACAAAACGGGCCAGCGGTGCATGGTCATGCAACCCATCGCGGGCTTGCATGATAGAGTGGGCATACCCTTTGAGCCTTAGACGGTTTCTAATGGGCCGAATGGGTTCGTCCTCGTGCGCGGTGTACGCCTTCAATTGTATTTCACGTTTATTGTCCGGGTAGACAGGAAATTGCCCGTCAATCCACCGATTGATTGAGGTGCCGCCACATTTCTTTAGGTGATGAAAATAGAATTTCTGAGGTGCATCCGACTGACTGTTGTGAATTTGCATGCAACGATCCTGCAACTGCTTCAAAGGCGCTTGATTTGACAGAACCCGTCGGGAGGAGTGAATGGCTTTGGAATTGTTTAGTTTGGCGAGGCGGTTGATCCAAACGTTCGCACGTTTACGGAAAATATGTGATTTCTGACTTTTGAGTGATTTTTTTCGCCAGTACGCTTCGGAGCCCAAAGGCAATCCGACCCTTTCACGCCGTTGATTTAACTGTCCCATTTGCTCGTCCAACACATCAGCTGGCAATGCGGCAATAAAATGTAATAGCGGCTTGGCACAGGGACCGGGGCGCATTTTTTGCATCTCCTCAGGCCAGATCACTGGAAAGGGGTCGGTCATGATGGCAACACCGTGTTGCGCCGCGGTGACGCCAAAGGCCAGCTCGTTGCCGATATGGCCCTGTGCACGCCACTGCACTGTCCGCAGTTGATTATACACCTCAAGACTGTGTTTGAAGAACGCCTGTCCCGCATCACGCTGATAGCTGAACATGCCGGAATGATTGGAAAAGAACACATCAATTTCAAAATGCTTGATAAGCCGATCCACAAGGATGCCGTGATGACGTTTATTGCTCCCCGGCGACACCCAGTTGCCCATCATGGTCACGGGGCTGCCCCGTGTTTCGTCGATGTAAGTCTGCAAGCTGCTTTGCACTAGAATATCAGCGTCAATAAACATCCCGCGCGCAAAAGGCGCGTACTCACAAATGAGAAAATTTGACGCAAGCGGATGTACGAGCTCTACATCAGGCGACACAACATGCGCAAAGACCTCACTGTAGTTCGCCTTGGCAATCTTTGCAGTCTCGGGGTCACACAAGAGGCAAACCGGATCAGCGTGAAAACGCTGTAGCGAAAGCGCCATGTCCACCGCCATTTCCAGGTAGTTCACAGTCCCGTATGCAGCGGTTACAAAGCCAAAGTCATTTTTTGTCATGTCGACTTTTTCCGATCCATTGACGTCTTCAAGCTGCAACCCTTGCCTTCGAGGCAGCGCCTCTCCAAAAACGTAACGCTCTCAATGAGTAAGCGGCGACATGTCTTTGGTCAACTGCGGAGCAAAAGCTCTACCAATTTGCTTTCAACGGGTTACAGTCTCGGGCACGGTCTGTGACATCTCGCGAATCCGCAGTTGGACCTCTGCCATCCAATGTGCCGACATAGGGCCGCTATGGGATTACATGCATAGAATTCGTATAGTACCGGTCGAGACACACGCTCAGAAAAAGGCATTCCTCAGCTTGCCCTATCGGCTGCATGGCCACCTTTCCACATGTGTTTTGCCCTTGCGCCAGCAAACACGAGACCTCCTGAACGTCCGTAAACATCCCTTTTTTCATCATGCGGACATGAAATTGTTTCTGGCCGAAAAGGCAGGCAAGGTTGTGGGAAGAGTGGCTGTTTTCCGCGACGATCACCACAATGAAAGCTATCAGGAAAACGTTGTACACTTCGGTTTCTTCGAGAGCGAAGACGACCCGGAGATAGGAACCGCACTGTTTGAGGCTGCAAACACCTACGCGGCCTCTCAAGGTGCTGCCTACATACGAGGCCCCTTTAACCACTCAGTTCATGAAGAAACCGGACTTCAAATTACTGGGTTTGATGAACAGAACTTCATCATGATACCTGGCAATCCACCCTATTACCCCGCGCTCATCGAGGCAGCAGGATTTCAAAAATGTGTCGACCTGCATTGCTATCGATTGGAGTTGCGCCGCTTCAGCGACAAGGTTGTTCGTCTGGCCGAGCGAGTTGAAGAGCGGTTGGGAGTACGGGTTCGCGCGGTATCCAAGGCCACACTTGAAACAGATATTGAAGCGATCACGGACATTTATAATCAGGAATGGTCCGCACACTGGCCGTGGACACGCATTCCTCAGCAGGAGATGGATCTGCTGGTTAAAAACCTGCTCCTGATTGTCGATTTGCGCGGCGCGCTCATCATTGAAGATACCGAAGACAATATCGTTGGATTTTCTCTGGCAGTGCCCAATATCAACCGACCATTGGCAGAGAACCGGTCTGGTAGGTTGTTAAGTTTGACTACGTTGAAACTGCTCTGGCGCTTAAAGCGTGGCCATCTGGATGAATATCGCGTCCTAGTGATGGGGGTGCGAAAAAAGTGGCAAAACAAAGGGGTCGACATGGTCTTGCACTACCATTTGCAAGCCACCGGCATGCAAAACGGGGTCAAAACCGTGGAGTTGAGCCAGGTTCTGGAAACCAACACCGCCATGATGAGTGTTGCAAATCAGGTTGGCGCCCGCATTGCCATGACCCATCGGATTTACGAGAAACCCGTGGTTCTTGATGAGCCCGTGACATTTTGTTGATGCTTGCGTGCCTGTGTTTTGGAAAACCGCCTTCCTGAGCCCAACACGAAGCTCCAAAGCTTTAATGATATCCAATGGTTGAGTTACAGATCATCAGGTGGCAGTATCCGAATTGGTGGCGGTACTGGTAACGATATCAGTGGAAGCTGCGGCGAACATCTTTCTCTTTTGGCGCTTTGGAGATCAGACACTTGACCTTTTTGTTTGTCGTTGTCGCTTGTGGTATTGCCCTATTTGGCGTCTACGAGCTTCAAATGATCATGCGCTTTTGGCGCCAGAAACGCGCGCGACGAGACATCGCCCCCGCTGATAGGCCGACTTCCAGTCCCGAATGTCTACCAGCAGTACTGGTTCAACTGCCGATTTACAACGAACGAGAGGTGGTTGCACAGCTCCTGCACCATGTTGCGTCACTGGACTATCCGCCTGACCTGTTGACAGTTCAGGTGCTAGATGATTCCACCGACGACACACCGCAGGCTGTCGCCCAAGCAATAGCTGACCTTCCGGAAGAAAAATCTGGCATATTTCATCACATACGCCGCGGCACTCGGGACGGGTTTAAGGCGGGTGCCTTGGCACATGGGATGGCGCTTGATGAAAGTGAATTCATCGCCATTTTTGATGCCGATTTTACGCCCCCACCCGATTTTTTGCGACGCGCCGTCCGCCAAGGTGGCGCCTTTGATGATCCGACGGTAGCCTTTGTTCAAGGGCGATGGACTTACTACAATTCCACTCGATCCTTGTTTGCGAAAGTACAATCTGTCTTGATTGACCGGCATTTTCTGATCCAAAAACCCTACCAGGTTAGGTCGGGCAACGACATTACGTTCAATGGGTCTGCGGGATTGTGGCGACGCAGCGCTATCGAATTGGCTGGTGGCTGGTCAGGACGCACCATTTGTGAAGATTTGGACCTGACCTACCGGTGCGTGATGCTTGGGAACAAAGGCGCATATGATCCAGAACTTGAGTGCCCCAACGAAATTCCCTCTGATATTCTTGCCTTCAAATTACAACAACGCCGTTGGGCCAAAGGCACAGCGCAAAATATGGTCAACCTGCTGCCAAGCATCGTCCGCTTTGGCTCCAGCGAACGTCGCTTGAACAATATTTTTGCGATCTCGGGCTATTTGGTGCACCCGCTTTTACTGATATACACAGTGGTCTGGCCAATTTTGGTGCTTGGTGGTGTCGATATCCGATTGCTTTGGTCCTGCCAGATTGCTTTGATCCTAGGCAACTTCGTGGCGGCCACCGGGTTTGCGTCTACCTATATCGAACGCAGTCACCGTCCGGTGCTGGCAAATGCCGTTTTGGAAGTCCTGTTTGCTATGGCGCTGGGAATTTCTCTCATGGTCAACAACTCCATTGCCTTTGTCACTGGTTTGTTTCTGCGAGGAGGCGTTTTTGATCGCACCCCAAAAGTTGGCATAGGCAATGCTGGAACCGTGGAAAAACGGTCTAAATTGCACTGGTCAGTATTGCCTGAATTGCTACTCGGCATCTATGCCACCAGCGCCTCATTGGTCATGTTTGCACAAGGGTTTTTCATGGAAGCCCAGCAAACTTTGCTCTTTGGATTACTGATGCTTGCCGTGGTTCTTTTGCAGTTTATGAGCGTACGCGTATCGCAGAACTCACTCAGCCCAGTTGATGTGCCCTAAACTCTGACAGCAGCCCCCTTTTGAGGGGCTGTGCCCTTAGCACCCTTCGGGTCCGTACACCCGTTTGCATGTGAATTTGCCCGGCCGCTTTTGTGTGCTGGTGTCACTCCCCATCGCAGGAAACTTCTATAGCTTCGGATCTGGGTTCACTGTGAAGCCATCCACGGCAATCACCTGCCCGCTCACCAGCCGCGCCTTGTCGCTGCACAAAAACGCCGCCATCTCGGCCACATCGCGCCCTTCCACAAACGATCCCAGCGCTGTGCCCGAGGCATAGCCCTCATACACCGCATCCCGCGTCATGCCTTTGGCCTCTGCCTCACGTTCCAGCACCCCTTCCATGCGGGGACCTTCCACCGCGCCCGGACAAATCACATTAGCCCGCACACCATAGGGACCTAACTCCATCGCCAGCGTTTTGGTCAGGCCAATCACGGCCCATTTCGCCGCCGCATAGGGCGCGCGGTAAGGATAACCATATTGCCCGGCCGTCGACGAAGTCACCACAATCGCCCCCTGCCCCGCCGCCTTCATCATCGGTGCCGCATATTTGGCCGCTAAAAACGCCCCCTCCAGATTGACCGCCACACAGGCTTGCCAATCTTGCAGATTTATATCCTCCACCGCAGCAGTCGGCCCGGCCACACCGGCATTTGCGCAAAGCGCATCCAGCCCGCCCCAAGCGTCGCTAATCTCGGAAAACAGGACAGACACGGCCCCTTCGTTTGTCACATCCAGCTGCGTTGTGCGCCATGCCTCCGGAACGTCGGCCAAAGCCGCTCCGTCCACATCCGCAACCCAAACCTGCCAGCCATCGCGATCAAACGCCTCCGCCATGGCACGCCCAACGCCGGACGCGCCCGCAGTGATCAGAACCCGACCGCTCACCGTGGCTGCCCCACGTAACGGCCCAACCCTTCCGGCGCGGGCAAACCCGCCTGTGCTTCGCTGATCATCTGCAGATTAGCGGCAATCTCCGGACTAAACGGTGCAGGCCTGCGCGTCTCAAGGCTCACGTGGATCAGGATATGCTCTCCCGTGGCTAGCAGTTTTTCACCCGCATACATCTCATGCCAGAGATGCATCTTCTTGCCCTCCGCCATCAGCACCCGCGTGCGAACCTCAATCACCGAACCCAGATGGGTCTCATCAATATGCCGGATATGGGTCTCTGCGGTGAAGAAGCTGCCACCGGTCGCGATGTAGTCCTGATCACAGCCAATGATCTCCATCAGCCGGTCGCTGGCATCAGCAAACGCCTGCAGGTAGCGGCTTTCGGTCATATGCCCATTGTAGTCCAGCCAGTCCACCGGTACCGCGCGGCGCTGGGTGACGATGGGCTGCGTCGGGTTGGCTATGTCGCTGGCCCTTCGCACCATACCAGCCGCCGCTGAGAGCTTGACGTCGTGCTGGTTGAGCACCGCGCCAGATGCAAAATCCTGCGCCTTCAACGCCCGCATCATCGACACAAGGTTGTTGTCCCGTATCCGCTCCATCTCCCGAATGCTCATATGGCCCGACTGCGCATCACTCTGCCCGGCTATCAAATCCACCAACTCGTCGGTGAACTCCGGCACATCCATCAACTTAGTCCAGGGCCATTCCAAGCATGGCCCAAACTGCGCCATGAAATGCTTCATGCCCGCTTCGCCGCCCGCCACACGATAGGTGTCAAACAGCCCCATCTGCGCCCAACGGATGCCAAAGCCCATGCGGATGGCTTCATCAATCTCTTCCGTGGTCGCAATACCGTCTTTCACCAGCCAAAGCGCCTCGCGCCACACCGCCTCAAGGAAGCGATCCGCAATATGGGCATCAATCTCTTTGCGCACATGTAATGGGAACATCCCCACACCTTTGAGCGTCTCTTTGGCGCGTTCGATCAATTCCGGTGGGTTCTTCTCAGTCGGAACCAACTCCACCAAGGGCATCAGGTAAACCGGATTAAACGGATGTGTCACCACGATCTGCTCGGGACGCGTCGCGCAGCCCTGCAACTCGCTGGGCTTAAACCCGCTAGTCGAACTGCCCAGAATGGCCTCAGGCTCACAATGCTCCTGCAACGTCTGATAGACCTTGCGCTTGAGTTCCAACCGCTCCGGCACGCTCTCCTGAATCCAGCTTGCCCCCGCAACCGCCTCCGACATGGTCTCGTGAAAACTCAGCGTGCCTTCAGCGGGCAAAGCCGTATCGCTCAATCCCGGCAAAGACACCCGCGCATTGGCAATCACCTCGCCAATTTTGCGTTCCGCCTCCGGGTCCGGGTCAAACACCCGCACATCCCAGCCATTGAGCAAAAACCGCGCGGCCCATCCGCCGCCAATCACCCCACCGCCAATAATCGCTGCCGTTGCCATGCTTAGTTCTTTCCTTCTTCACAGCGCACCAGATTTGCGGTCACGCCATTGTCATTCAAAATCAAAAGCCGGTCCTGCGGCGTCACCAGAAAAATCTGAGTTTCGCTGTAGTCATACCCCGCATCCAAACAATCCGTGGTCAACGCCCAGCTGTTGGCCATGCCGGTCGGCTGGACCGTGCGAATGTCACAGCTCCACTCGATGCCAAAGAACCCGTCGCGCCCGTACCAGATGGGTGTCTCTTCCCCCACATCCCCAGCGCGTGTGCACCAAGACGCATTGCCGGTCCAATAGCCTTCCCAGAGCTCGCGCTCCTCCGCCGCCAAAGGTGTCACCATCAAGGCTAAAGCCGCCAATCCAAACTTCCACATCATCCTCTTCCCTTTCCGCAGGAAACGGGTCGCCGCGCGCCCACTCCGCATCATAGCGTCCTCTCAAAAGGAGAGCTTACATGACCATCCAGTTTCACCCACTGCCCGCCGATCACATTGACGCCATCCGAATCGGTCGCATTGATGCCTACGGAAACACTGTTGAGGTCGCGATCAGTGACGGAGACGGCATCCCTTGCCGATCCTGTCTGAAAGTCACGCCCAAAGGCATGCCCTTCCTGATCCTCGCGCATCGCCCGTTTGAGGGGCAAAACGCCTACACCGAAACCGGCCCGATCTTTCTGTGCGAAGATTGCGCGGGCACAACGCCCTCCAACGCCCTGCCCGACATCCTGACCGCACCGACCTACATCGTGCGTGGCTATTCGGCCGACGAGCGCATTGTCTACGGCACGGGCCAGGTGACCCCAACCGCCGACATTGCCCGTTATGCGGAAAGCTTGCTTGCCCGCGACGACATTGCCTTCGTTGATGTGCGCAGCGCGTCCAACAATTGCTTTTTGTGTCGGGTTAAGCCTGCAGAATGATCCAACAGCTTTCTTAACGCGCAACACGGGTTGCGGGGGGCGATTTTTCGCACCTCCGCAAAACAGTCGCGATACAGACAACATACCGACGTGTTGCGCCCATCTGTCCAAACACCCCAAACCGCCAAATCCAAAGCTACCGCCCGCAGCTGTTGCGCACCTTGCAGCAGGCAGGGCGGCGCCCCCGGTCATGCTTTTGGCGCCCGCTTCACCAGCCCCAATTTCTCGCGCACTTCCGCAGGCCCAATCACCCGCGCGCCCATGTTCTCAATGATGGTGCCGGCACGTTCCACCAGTTGCCAATTCTGCGCCAACTCGCCTTTGCCAAGCCACAGGTTGTCCTCAAGCCCAACCCGCACGTTGCCTCCGGCCAGAACAGCCGCCGCGACATAAGCCATCTGATTGCGGCCCAATGCAAAGGCACTAAACGTCCAATCGTCCGGCACATTGTTGACCATCGCCATAAAAGTGTTGAGGTCATCTGGCGCGCCCCACGGCACCCCCATGCACAGCTGCACCAGCGCGTCTGGGGCAAGGACACCTTCTTTCACCAGTTCCTTGGCAAACCAAAGATGTCCGGTGTCGAACGCCTCAATCTCGGGCTTAACCCCCAGATCGGTCATCATTTTTCCCATGCTGCGCAACATGCCAGGCGTGTTGGTCATCACATAGTCAGCTTCGGCAAAATTCATCGTGCCGCAATCCAACGTGCAGATTTCCGGCAGGCATTCCGCCACATGTGCCACCCGCTCAGAGGCCCCAACCATGTCCGTGCCAGCAACAGTAGGCAGCGGGCTTTCCACGCCACCAAACACAATGTCCCCGCCCATGCCCGCGGTCAGATTTAACACCATGTCCACTTCACTATCTCGAATGCGGTCTGTGACTTCACGGTAGTAACCAAGATCGCGGCTTGGCGCGCCTGTCTCCGGATCGCGCACGTGGCAATGCACCACTGCTGCGCCAGCCTTGGCGGCGGCAATCGCACTCTCGGCAATCTGCTTGGGGCTGCGCGGCACATGCGGGCTGCGGTCCTGCGTGCCACCCGAACCGGTCACGGCACAGGTGATGAAAACCTCGCGGTTCATTTGCAACGGCATGGCGATTCCTTTCGTGTTGCTTGCCCAACCGTACCGCACTTGCCGCGCAACACTTTTCATTCTACGAAACAAATATGCCAATTTCCGAAAAATCCAGCGTTTTCCGCCGCGATCCAACCCCTCTGAACGTGGCCATTCTGGTGCAGGACGAGTGCAACACGCTCAGCTTTGCAGCCGCCGTCGACCCAATGCGCGCCGCCAACCGCCGCGCCGGAAAAACCCTGTTTAACTGGCAGTTTTACACCGCCACCGAGGCACCGGCCTCGCTCACAAGCGGATTACAAATCAACGGCTTAGCCATCGACCAACTGCTGCGCTGCGATCTACTTCTAGTGGTCGCTGGCTTCCGGTTGGAAGAGCAAGCCACACCGCGCCTGTTGGCCTCCCTGCGGCGACTCTACGCCACCGGCACCTCCATTGCAGCCATCGACGGCGGTCCCTGGCTTCTGGCAGAAGCAGGCCTATTGGATGGCCACAACGCCACCACCCACTGGGAAGACATCGAAAAATTCTCCCAACGATTCCCGAAGGTTACAACACTCAGAGATCGCTTTTGTATCTCCGACCGCATTGCCACCTCCGGCGGCGCCAGCCCCTGCATCGACATGATGCTCTACCTGATTGAAACCCGCTACGGCGCGGATCTGGCCCACCGTGTCAGCAGCGCATTCCTCTATGATCCCATGCCCGCCAGCGCCCAACGCCCAATCTCCATCCCCCGTGCGATCCACCATCACCCCAAGGTAATCAAAGCTTTGGACCTCATGGGGCAGACATTGGACGCCCCGCTCGCCATCCCGGAAATCGCAATGAAAACAGGGCTTTCTACGCGTGTGTTGGAACTCAACTTCCAAACCCACCTGCACAAATCCCCGCAAGCGGTTTATCTGACCATGCGCCTCGAGGAAGCCCTGCGCCTCGCCACAGACACGCAAACCCCGGTGCGCGACATCGCCCTTGCGACAGGGTTCAACAGCCCTACCAGCTTCGCCCGCGCCTTCAAATCCGCACACGGCACCTCCGTGCGTACATTGCGAACACAACGACGCTAACCCACTGAATTTATGTGTCTCTAACGCGCTACTGCCAACAAACCATTCACGTCCAAATGGGTTTCGATGTGGTTCGCCAAACGATCCAACACCGCTTCAACAGTGGCGTCATAGCCGTCGTTGCCCACCTCTGCGCCCAATGCGGCCAGCCACGCCCGCCGAAATCCGTCGTCCCGAAACATCCCATGCAGATAGCTGCCAGACACCCGCCCATCAGATGACACAGCCCCCTCAGCGCGTCCGTCCACAGTGGCAAACGGCCGGGACCGATCCACCCCATCGGTGCGGCCAATATGGATCTCATAACCTCGAAACGCCTGTCCCGACGCAGCATGCACAGCTTCTGTCTCGGTCAAACGCTTGTCTGATGTCATCTCCGTGACCACATCCAACAGCCCCAAGCCCTCCGTCGTCCCAGCGGGTCCTTCGATGCCTTCTGGATCACGCACTTCTGCGCCAAGCATCTGATATCCTCCGCAAATCCCCAGCACATAGCCGCCACGACGCACATGCGCGAGAAGGTCTACATCCCAACCCTGCTCCCGCAAAAACGCCAGATCGCCGCGTGTGGATTTACTGCCTGGAATGATCACCACATCTGTGTCACCCGCAATGGGCTCACCCGCGCGCAACATGGTCAGCGACACGCCCGGTTCCTGCGCCAGCGGGTCCAGATCGTCAAAATTCGCAATTCGGGACAAGCCAAGACAGACCACATTCAGCCCGCCAGCTTTTTTGGCATTTTTGATGTCGAGCGCATCTTCGGCTGGCAGTTTCCAGGCTTCGCCAAAATACGGCAGCACCCCAAAGCCCGCCCAGCCGGTCGTGTCTTTTATCAGGTCGTAACCATCGTCAAACAAACTGGGATCGCCACGAAACTTGTTTACAAGGAAACCCGCCACCAGCTCCCCGTCGTCTTCAGAAATCACCGCCTGCGTGCCAACGATCTGCGCGATCACGCCGCCACGATCGATGTCGCCAGCCAAAACCACCGGCACATCCGCCGCCTGCGCAAAACCCATATTGGCAATGTCACCGTTGCGCAGATTAACTTCCGCCGGGCTGCCCGCGCCCTCAACAATCACCAGATCATTATTTGATTTCAAACGGTTGAAGCTCTCCAGAACCGCTTCCATCAACTGTGGCTTCAACGTCGCATACTCCCGCGCCTTCACCGTGGTCAGCCGCTTGCCCTGCACCACAACTTGGCTGCCAACATCGGTCTCCGGCTTCAACAGCACCGGGTTCATGTCCACCGTTAACGCTTTGCCACAGGCCAAAGCTTGCAACGCCTGCGCCCGGCCAATCTCGCCGCCATCGCTGGTCACGGCGGCATTGTTGGACATGTTCTGCGGCTTAAACGGCGCCACCGACAGCCCGCGTCGTGCTGCCGCCCGGCACAGGCCCGCGACCAACATCGACTTGCCGACATTGGAGCCAGTGCCTTGAATCATAAGTGCTTTGGTCACGTCACACCTGCTTAGGCAAAAACGCCTCAACCGCCGCCGAGGCGATCACCAGCACGTTGCCGTCATCCGGATTGGTCACGTTCATGCCACCAAACACGGCTTTCACTTCGGCCCGCCCACGAGGAAGTTTTTCCACGAGAGCCGCGCAATCCACCCTTTCAGGTTCTTGCACGCCAACCGTCACCTGCACCCGCATCTCTTTAGGGTCTTTGCCAAGGGCGGCAAACATAGGGATCGCAGAATGGCGGATCGCATCTTCAATCGCGCGTGCGGCGGCCTTGGTATAGTCCTGACCATATTGGTCGTTGCCCATACCCATTTCGATGATGAAGCGCTGATCCTTCATGCTGCCACCTCAACATCCAAAGCCACAGAGATCGCGACATTGGCAATCACCGTTGGATTTCCGCCATCGTCGCGCGGCACATCCAAGCCGCCTTTCACTGGCTTTACAGTCACTTGGCCATACGGAAAGATCGCAGCAATCACGTCTGCGTTGATCTTCTCAGGCTGCTGCACGGCCACTTCAACCGTGATGATCATCTCAGATTTGTCTTTGCCAAACAGCTCCGCGAGATTGATCGAGTTGTGCCACAACGCATCTTTCACGGCCCGGCTGGCCGCCTCGGTATAGTCCTGCCGCCGCAGCGACGATCCCATGCCAAATTCAGTGAGAAGGCGTTTCACTGCCATCAGAATTCCACCCCGGCCTGCGCCTTGATGCCATCCCGGAACGGATGTTTTAACAATGTCATTTCGGTCACCAAATCCGCCGCCTCGATCAACTCCGGCTTGGCATTGCGCCCAGTCAGAAGCACATGGGTCATGTCTGGTTTTTCGCTCAGCAGGAAATCGACCACATCGTCGATATCTAGGTAATCGTTGCGCAGGGCGATGTTGATTTCATCCAGCATCACAAACTTGTTCGCCGGATCACGGATCAGCTGTTTTGCCAGTTCCCAGCCCGCTTCAGCCTTTGCAATGTCGCGCTCGCGGTCCTGTGTTTCCCAGGTAAAGCCTTCACCAGACACGTGAAATTTCACTTCCTCTGCAAAGTGGTCTTCCAAAAAAGCGCGTTCGCCGGTCGCCATCGCGCCTTTGATGAACTGCACCACAGCCACCGGCATGTCGTGGGCAATGCAGCGCATGATCATGCCAAAACCAGACGAGCTTTTGCCCTTGCCCGGCCCAGTGTGCACCATGATCAGACCTTTTTTCTCGGTCTTGGTGGCCATCATCCGGTCCCGCGCCGCTTTGATTTTGGCCATTTTGGCCTTGTGGCGCTCGTTATGTTCGACGCTATCAGACATGCTGCCTCTCTGTTCCCGCTTGACACAGCGGCGATGATTGCCCATTCGGGTGTCGCTGGTTCCTGCTCACTTGAGCAGGTGAAAAGGGAATGTGAAACGGGCCTGTCGTCAAGGCCCAAAGCGCAGCCGCCCCCGCGACCGTGACCGGAGAGGTCCGCCAAACGCCACTGGAGAGATCCGGGAAGGCAGGCAGACCGCAGGCAACTGATGCCGAGATCCGCAAGCCGGGAGACCTGCCAGCAAAAATGACATAAACCGGACGGGGTGTTTCGGTGTCGGGCTCTCCAAAGATGTCCCGTGTTGCCCCGTCCCTGAAAAGGGACTGACTACCAATGGCTGACGCAACCGCGCCTGTCGAACTGCTTGTCTGCACCACCTGTCGTGCGGGCCAGCCAACCGACGTTGAGGGGCCCCGCCCCGGCACGCAACTATTTGATGCACTTAATGCCTCTGAACTGCCTGAAAATGTAACCATCAAAGGTGTGGAATGCTTTTCCAACTGTGACTTTGGCTGCTCTATCACCATCCGGGGCGGCGAAGACCGTTGGACCTACGTATATGGCAATTTCACCGGTGTGGATGACGTGGAACTGGTTGCGGATGGTGTGACCAAATACGCCGCCACCAGCGATGGTCTTGTGCCATGGCGCGAACGCTCCCCTCATTTCCGCAAAAACTGCATCGCCCGCATCCCCCCTCTGGAGACCAAATAATGAGCACGCTTGAAAAACTTCCCGTCACCGTCATCACAGGCTTTCTGGGCTCCGGCAAAACCACATTGGTGCGCAGCTTGATGCAAAAGCCACAGGGCAAGCGCCTTGCGGTGATCGTGAATGAATTTGGCGATGTCGGAGTGGATGGCGAGATCCTGAAGTCCTGCGCCATTCCGGATTGCCCGGCGGAAAACATTCTGGAACTGGCCAACGGTTGCATCTGTTGCACCGTGGCGGACGACTTTATCCCCACCATCGAAGCGTTGATGGCGCTGGACCCACGTCCGGAACACATTTTGATTGAAACCTCCGGCCTGGCCCTGCCCAAACCCCTGCTGAAGGCATTTGACTGGCCCGATATCCGCTCCAAGATCACTGTCGACGGCGTGATTGCACTGGCCGATGCCGAAGCCGTGGCGGATGGCCGTTTTGCCACCAACGTCGCCGCGGTGGATGCGCAGCGTGAAGCAGACGAAGGATTGGACCACGAGACACCACTGTCTGAGGTCTTTCAGGATCAGATCAACTGCGCCGACATCGTACTGTTGACAAAGCCGGACCTCGCTGGCCCTGAAGGTACTGCCAAGGCCAAAGACATCGTGCTGAAAGCTGCCCCTCGCGCGTTGCCGGTTGTGGAAGTGGCCGAAGGTGAAGTCGACCCACGTGTGATTCTGGGGCTCGAAGCCGCAGCCGAAGACGACATTGATGCCCGACCGTCCCATCACGAGGACCATCATCACCACCACGATCATGACCATGATCACACCCATGAGCACGGTGACGATCATCACCATCATCACGGGCACGACCACGATCACGATGCCTTTAACAGCATTGTGGTGGATGTGCCTGAACAGTCCGATCCGGCTGCCTTTGCTGCCAAAATTGAAAAAATGGCCAAGGATCAGAACATCTTGCGCGTCAAAGGCTATGCCGCTGTGGCAGGCAAACCGATGCGTTTGCTGGTGCAAGCGGTGGGCGCCCGTGTGCGACATCAGTTTGATCGCCCTTGGAAACCCGAAGAAGGCCGCCATGGCCGCATGGTCGTGATTGCCGAACAGGGTGACGTAAACGTCGATGCGATCCGCGCAGCTCTGGTAGACTAAGCGCCATGCACGTTGTCTTTCGCGAAAGCCATGGGCTGGATGAGGCCGACACGCCAATCGACCTGGGACAAACCCCGGCCGATCTTGTGGTGTTGTCTTTCTCCGACAGTGACCTTGGGGCTTTCGCGGCAGGCTGGCACCGCAGCAAGGGCGACTTACCAACGCTGCGGTTGGCCAACCTGACAGCGCTCAAACATCCGCTGTCGGTGGACACCTACATCGAGCAGACATTGGTGGGCGCCAAGGCCATCCTGATCCGATTAATCGGCGGAATTTCTTACTGGCAATACGGCATCCAACAAGTGCAAGCACTGGCGCAGAAAAAGGGAATCGCCTTGGCTGTGTTACCAGCCGACGGCCGGCCTGATGAGCGGCTGGACGAAGTCTCCACCCTGCCCGCCTCCACGCTGCACCGTTTGACCCTTTTATGTGACACCGGCGGCGCAATTGCCGCGCAGGCCGCGTTGGCGCAACTGGCATTGGCCGCCGGGCTTTACGCAAAGCCAGTCATGGGCTCCAAAGCCCTGCCAGATCACGGAGGCTGGACACCTGAAGGCGGCCTTTGTGATCCTTTGGCGGACCGTGACACAGAGAAACCTCTGATCGCGCTGACGTTTTACCGCGCCTATGTCAGTTCCGCAGACACGGCCCCCATTGAGACCCTGTTTGATGAGTTCCGGGGCCGTGGCTTTGACGTGATTGGCCTGTTTGCGCCGTCCCTCAAAGTGCCTGCCTCTGCCGCATGGCTGGCGAACACGCTCAAAGAGCTCTCCCTCACCGCCATCGTGAACGCCACATCGTTCTCCGGCAAAGGTGACTGCGGCACATCGCCCTTGGATGCGACCGATGCACCGGTGTTTCAGGTCGCGCTCGCCACCTCGCGCAAGAAAGCTTGGGCTGAATCCGAGCGTGGCTTGGCGCCAGCAGATCTCGCCATGCATGTGGTCTTGCCAGAAGTCGACGGACGCCTCTTTGCTGGCGTGATTTCATTCAAGGAGCCCGGCAAAAAAGACGACGCGTTGGAATACTCCCGCTTCGCCCATCGCGCGCTGCTAGGGCGGATTGCAGCGGTGGCTGATAAGGTCGAAGGCTGGGTGTCACTTGCTAAGAAGGCAAATGCAGCCAAACAGATCGCCTGTGTTCTGAGCACCTATCCCGGCAAAGGCTGGAACATGGCGCATGCCGTGGGGCTAGACCCGCTCGCTAGCGTTGAGGCGGTGCTAGCGGATTTGCGGGAGGCTGGGTTTCAGACCGAAACCGCCGACAAACTCGAAGACGCCCTGCTGACCAAAAGCATTGCTTGGCCACTGGAGGCGTATCAATCCGCACTGGCAACGCTACCTGAAACGCTCCGAGACGACCTAAACGAAGCTTGGGGCGCTCCTGAAAATGACCCGACATTTGCCGACGGCGCATTCCACTTCAAAGCCACAAAACGCGGCAACGTGCTTGTGGCGCTGCAGCCCGAACGCGGCAGTGACCAGCTACGCGAAGACGAATACCACGATCTCTCTCGCGTGCCGCGCCACAGCTATGTCGCCTTTTACCTTTGGCTCCGCCACGCGCTCAACTCTGACGCGCTGATCCATGTGGGTGCGCACGGCACATTGGAATGGCTGCCGGGCAAATCCGTGGCGCTGTGCAATGACTGCTGGCCCGAGGCGCTGATTGGCGACCTGCCGGTGATCTATCCATTTATCGTGAACGACCCCGGTGAGGCCGCGCAGGCCAAGCGCCGGATCAATGCGCTCACGTTGGGCCACGTCCCACCGCCGCTTAAACAATCCGCCACGCCAGATCGCTTTGCCCGTCTGGAAACCATTTTGGACGAATTTTCCAATGCGGATGGGCTTGATCCCAAGCGGCGGGACCGGCTGCAATCTGACATTCGCGACGAGGCAGAAGCGCTTGGTTTGCAAGCGGAATTGGGTTTGGACGCGGCGACCTCCCTAGCCGAAGCCATCACCCGCATCGACACATTTGTCTGTGACATCAAAGAGAGCCAGTTTGGCGACGGCTTGCATATCTATGGCCGCGCGCCACGGACTGAGGGCAGCTTTGACGCCGCCCCCTCTGCCGCCGCAGAACGTGACGCTTTGATCAAAGCCCTCGAAGGCAAGCGTATCGAGGCTGGCCCCTCCGGCTCTCCCTATCGTGGCCGCCACGACGTGCTGCCCACAGGCCGCAACCTCTACACCACGGACCCCCGCTCTGTTCCGTCCCGCTCTGCTTATGCACAAGGCGTAAAGCTTGCCGAAGAACTGGTGCGTCGTCATCTGCAAGAAGAAGGTGACTACCCCAAGAATCTGATTGTGGACCTTTGGGGCTCCGCCACCATGCGCACGGCGGGCGAAGAGTTTGCCATGGCGCTGCATCTCTTGGGCGCGAGACCCGTCTGGGACGAAGGCTCCGAGCGCGTCTCCGGTGTTGAGATCCTGCCCATTGCCCTGCTGGAACGCCCGCGCATCGATGTCACCCTACGCGTCTCCGGCCTGTTCCGTGATGTTTTCCCAACGCTCTCCACTCTGTTTGGCCAAGCTGTGAAAGCCCTCGCTGAACGCGACGAAGCACCAGACTGGAACCCCTTCGCTGGCCGCATCACCGCACCGCGGGTCTATGGCCCGGCGCCGGGCAGCTATGGTCTTGGTATGGGGCATAAGATCGAGAACTACTCCGACGAAGGCCGCAAAAACGCAGGTGAAGCCTGGCTCAACGCTTCCTCTTATGCGCTCGACACCGGCGAAGGCACCAAAGACCTCGATGGCATCCGCAGCCGCGTTGGCGCGGCGGACAGCTTTGTGCACCTGCAAGACCTGCCCGAAACCGATGTGCTGGTGGCGTCTGATTACGCCGCCCATGAGGCAGGATTTGCCGCCGCGCAGGCCATCACAGGTGGTGAGGCAAATCTCTACCATATGGACAACACCAACCCGGACAAACCACGCGCCCGAAGCCTGACCGAGGAAATTGCCCGCGTGGTGCACGCCCGCGCCACCAACCCCGATTGGCTGGCCGGTATGATGCGGCATGGCTTCCGTGGTGGCGCCGAGATTGCCGCCACGCTCGATCACATGGGTGCCTTTGCCAACCTGGCTGGCGCAGTTCCACCACAACTGTTTGATGCCTATCACGATGCCACTCTTGGCAACGACAAGATCGTCGCCTTTCTGGAACGCGAAAACCCGCAAGCCCTGGCCGCCATGCGGGACCGCTTTGCCGCGTTGCACGAGGCTGGGTTGTGGGTCACCCGCCGCAACTCTATCGCCGCTGAACTTGAGCGCCTGTCATGAGCCGCCCGGACGCCAAAGGCTGGTGCCCCGGTGCCTACAAGCCCATGATGTCCGGCGACGGGCTGGTTGTGCGCGTGCGGCCATTGATGGCGCGACTGACACAAGAACAGGTACTTGGCTTGTGTGATACGGCGGAGAAGTTTGGCTCCGGTCTGATCGACCTGACCAGCCGTGCCAACTTGCAAATTCGCGGCGTCAAAGAGGCAGATCATGAGGCTGTGCTCGCAGCACTTGCGGCACTCGGCCTGCTCCCAGATGATCCAGCTTTGGAAAGTCGCCGCAACATCCTAATCCCGCCGCTTTGGACCGAGGGAGATGAGACGCATCACATCGCGTCTGAGCTGGTTGCCCGCCTTGGGGAACTGCCGGAGCTTCCTCCCAAAATGGGTCATGCCATCGACATCCAAGACACACCGCAGCTCTCTGATAAATCATCAGATTTTCGCATCGAACGTGACACCAATGGCGAGTTGATGTTGCGCGCAGATGGCGCCTCTCGCGGGCGCTCTGTGACCACTGACACCGCCGTCGACGCGCTTTTGGAGATGGCGCACTGGTTTGTCGACACCGACGGCCCTACCCGCCGCCGTATGGCCACGCATGTGGCGCTGACGCCGCTACCTGCGGCATGGCAAGCGGTGCTGCCCGCCGCAGCGCAAAAATCGCCTGTGCCCGGAGACACTTCCCTGGGTGCGATTTTTGGCGTGGCCTTTGGACAGATTGAGGCGTCACAATTGGCCCACTTGGTCACAGCGACCAAGGCAGACGCCATGCGTGTCACCCCGTGGCGACTGTTTCTGCTGGAAGGCGCTGACATAGTGGACACCGAGATGTTCATCACAAACGCGCACGACCCGCTCTTACATGTCGACGCGTGCCCCGGCGCGCCGTTATGCAATTCCTCCACCGTGGAAACCCGCCAACTTGCGCGTCAATTGGCAACCCAACTGCCAGCACCTCTGCATGTTTCCGGCTGTGCCAAAGGCTGCGCCCTGCCGCGCGCCTGTGCGACAACATTGGTCGGCAACAGTGGCGCATTTGATCTTGTGAAACATGGCCGCCCATGGGATGCGCCTATCAAAACCGGCCTCACGCCGAGTGCCCTACTTGAAGCCCGAGGAGAGCTTTAGTGCCCTACGATTATGAAAAAAATGGTCAGGCGATCTATGACGAAAGCTTCGCGACTATCCGGCGCGAAGCGGCGCTGGACGACTTTGACAAAGACGAAGAACAAGTTGTTGTGCGCATGATCCACGCCGCGGGCATGGTTGGGTTGGAACAACACGTGAAGTTCACCCCCGGCATGGTGGCGGCTGCACGCAAAGCCATGGAAGATGGTGCGCCGATCTTTTGTGATGCGCGTATGGTCAGCGAAGGTGTGACCCGCCCGCGCCTGCCGGCCGACAACGATGTGATCTGCACTCTGCACGCCGACGGCATCTATGAGCTGGCAGCAAAGATTGGTAACACCCGCTCCGCCGCCGCGCTGGAACATTGGCGTGACAAATTGGGCGGGGCGATTGTGGCCATTGGCAACGCCCCCACCGCCCTCTTTCACCTGTTGAACATGCTCGAAGATCCGGACTGCCCGCGCCCTGCCGCCATCATCGGCTGCCCGGTGGGTTTTGTTGGCGCGATGGAAAGCAAAGACGCGCTTTGGAACGACCAACCAGTGCCCTGCATGATTGTCGAAGGCCGTCTTGGCGGATCTGCCATGACCGTGGCTGCCATCAACGCTATTGCGAGTCGCAAAGAATGACCCAAACCGGAACGATTTACGGCGTGGGGCTTGGCCCCGGCGACCCCGACCTGATGAGCGTGCGCTCGCACCGCCTGATCACCAATGCCAAACACGTGGCCTTCTTCCGCAAAGCAGGTCGCAAAGGCCAAGCGCGCGCCATTGTTGATGGCATGTTGCCCGACACGGCCATTGAGTTCCCGATGGAGTATCCGGTCACCACGGAAATTTCGGTGCATGACCCGCGCTACAATGAGGCCCTGTCGGCATTCTATGAAGAGGTCACGCAACACTTGATTGCGCTGGCCAATTCTGGCGAAGACGTTGTGGTGCTCTGCGAAGGTGATCCGTTCTTCTACGGCTCTTTCATGCACATCTATGCCCGTGTGCGCGACGTAGTACCGACCCATGTTGTGCCTGCCATCACCGGCATGTCCGGTGCGTGGACAGCAACTGAGGCCCCGATCACTTGGGGCGATGACGTGCTGACCGTGCTGATGGGCACGTTGGACGAAGAAAAACTCACACGCCACATGGCGGACACGGATGCGTTGGTGGTGATGAAAATTGGCTCCAACTACGACAAGGTCATCCGCGCGCTGAAGGCATCAAACCGCTATGGCGAAGCCTGGTTGGTACAATTTGCCACTATGCAAAAACAGAGCGTCAAAAAACTGTCGGAAACAACGGATCACGGCACGCCGTATTTCTCGATCATTGTGGTGCACGGGCAAGGACGGCGGCCATGAGTGGTTGGGTGCAGATTGTGGGCATTGGGCCCGGTGACGACGCGCTGGTGACACCACAAGTACAAGCTGCATTGGCCGAGGCAACCGACGCGGTTGGGTACATCCCCTATGTGGAGCGCGTGGCGCAAAACCCAAATCTGACTCTGCATGCATCCGACAATCGCGTGGAAATTGACCGCTCCCGCCATGCTCTGGAAATGGCAGCGGACGGTAAACGCGTCGTGGTGGTTAGCTCCGGCGACCCTGGTGTGTTTGCTATGGCCGCAGCAGTGTTTGAAGCAGTCGAGCATGGCGAAGCCGCATGGCGTGATCTCGACATTCGCGTGTTGCCCGGCATAACGGCTATGTTAGCTGCCTCTGCGGCTTGCGGTGCGCCGCTGGGCCATGATTTCTGCGCCATCAACCTCAGCGACAATCTGAAGCCGTGGGAGCTCATCGAAAAACGTCTGCGACTTGCGGCCGAAGCCGATTTTGCCATGGCGTTTTACAATCCGCGCTCAAAGTCCCGCCCGGAAGGCTTTGAAAAGGCGCTTAAAACACTCAAAGAAAGCTGTGGTGACAACCGCCCGATGATCTTCGCCCGCAACGTCTCACGCCCGGATCAAACCATCAAGATTGTGCCACTGCAAGACACCACACCGGACATGGCCGACATGCGCACTGTTGTGCTTTTGGGTTCCAGCCAAACACGCATTATCACCCGAGACGGTGCCCCATTGGTGTACACGCCGCGTTCGGTGGATGGCTAGGTGACTCCGCAGGCCGATCAGATATCGGTACAGCGCAGCCAATTGTGGCTGCGCCTGTCAGCCTGCGAGCCACTCCAATACCGCTTCAGCCGTCGCAACGTCGTCGCGGGGGGGAAGCACGGGCCGATCAATCATGATCACCGGCAGACCCAACTCGCGCGCGGCAGTCAGCTTCGCCTTCGCGCCCATACCGCCCGCGTTTTTGCAGACTACAACTTCGATCCCATGCTCTTGCATCAACGCAAGGTCTCCAGCCAATTCAAACGGCCCGCGCGCCACCACAACCGTGTGATTGGGCAGCGCCGGCGTCACCTCGGGCTGGTCCACCAAGCGCAACACATAGTGATGCTGCGGCTGCGCCGCAAAGGCGGGCACGTTCAACTTGCCCAAGGCCAACAGCACGCGTTTGGGATCACCTGCCAAAGCTGTGACGGCTCCGTCAATATCGGCCACATGAGTCCACTGATCCTCAGCCACCGCTCTCCAAGCAGGTCGCGTCAGAGCAATCAGTTTGGTCCCAGCCTGCTGACAAGCCTCATAGGCGTTCCAACTCATCTGCGCGGCAAAGGGATGCGTGGCATCCACTACATGGGTGATGTTATGCTCCTGCAAATACTGGACCAATCCAGTCACGCCGCCAAAGCCGCCCACCCGCGTGGGCAACGGCTGTTCTTTGGGGCTGGCCACACGTCCGGCATAAGAAAACACGGCCTCAACATCGCGCGCTGCCAAGGTACGCGCCAACAGGCTGGCCTCGGTTGTGCCGCCGAGAAGAAGGAGTTTGGGCGCCATGTCTGAAAATCCGTGGTTAACCATCATTGGGTTGGGCGAAGATGGCCCAGAAGGCCTGCCCCCCGCAAGCCGCAAAGCGCTTGAAGACGCTGAGGTGGTCATGGGCGCAGAACGGCATCTGTCGTTGCTGCCAGACCTATCAGCAGAGATCATCACATGGCCGGTGCCATTTACCGACGGCATCCCACTTCTGCTCCAACAGCGCTGCCGTAAAACCGTGGCGCTGGCCTCCGGCGATCCGTTCTGGCACGGCGCGGGCACCTCACTGACCAAACACCTTGAGCCGGGCGAGTGGCTGACCTTGCCCGCGCCATCCACCATGTCGCTCGCCGCTGCCGCCTTGGGCTGGCCGCTAGAAAGCACCACCGCGCTTGGTCTACACGCCGCCCCCTTTGCGCGCCTACGCCCCCATTTGGCAAAAGGGCAACGCGCCATTGTTACCCTCCGCGATGGAGAGGCTGCGCCAGCTTTGGCCTCATGGCTCACGGCGATTGGGTTTGGCGCAAGCACGCTGCATGTGCTCGAAGCCCTTGGCGGACCGCGCCAGCGCATCCGCGAAGCGCGCGCGGATAGCTTTGACATCAAAGGCATCCGACATCCCGTCTGCGTTGCCATCGATGCCTGCGGTGGCCCAGCGCTCACCTCAGTGGGGGGCAAGGGCGACAGCTTCTTTGACAACGACGGCCAAATCACCAAACGCCCTGTGCGCGCCCTGACCCTCTCCGCTTTGGCGCCCCTGCCCGGTGAGCACCTCTGGGACATCGGCGGCGGTTCCGGCTCCATCGCGATTGAGTGGCTGCTCGCGCATCCCACAACACAAGCGACTTCCATCGAGATTGACCCAGCCCGCGCGGAACGCATTGCCCAAAACGCGACCAGCCTTGGCGCAGATCGTCTCACAGTTATTACGGGTGCGGCACCGGACGCTCTGGACGGTCTGCACGCGCCCGACGCCATATTCATCGGCGGCGGCATTTCAGAAGAGGTGCTACAAATTGTTTGGGCAGCACTGCCTGATGGCGCGCGTCTCGTGGCCAATGCCGTGACATTGGAAGCCGAAGTTCTGCTCACCAATTGGCAGGCGGACAAAGGCGGCAACCTCTTGCGTATTGAGTTGGCGCAATCTAAGCCTTTGGGCCGCAAGCGTGGCTGGAAATCCAGCTATCCCATCGTGCAATGGAGTGTGCAGAAATGATAGTGGCTGGCTTTGGATTTCGCGCCTCTGCAACAGAGGAGAGCCTGCGGGATGCGCTTGCGTTGACGGCGGTTGCGCATATCGACGCCATTGCCACGCCAACGGACAAGGCACAAAGCAGCACGCTGCAAGCCTTTGCCAAGGATCAGAATTTGCCAATTGTAGAAATTGACACAAGCACAATTCAAGCTGTCGAGACACAGACCCAATCCGCCAAGGTACGCGAAAAACGCGGCACCGGCTCGGTGGCTGAAGCTTGCGCTTTGGCCGCGCTCGCCAGCGCCACACTCACAATCCCGCGTATCGTCTCCGCCGACCGCCTTGCCACCTGCGCCATCGCGCAAGGAGAGCCTCTATGACTGTTCATTTCATTGGCGCAGGCCCCGGTGCCGCCGACTTGCTCACCTTGCGTGGCCGCGACCTGATCGCCGCCTGCCCGGTCTGCCTTTACGCTGGCTCTTTGGTGCCTGACGGCATCTTGTCCCATTGCCCAGACAACGCCCGTGTGATCAACACCGCCCCTCTGGACCTCGACGCCATCATGGCTGAGTGCAAAACCGCCCATGACGCGGGTCAAGACGTGGCCCGCCTGCATTCCGGCGACCTGTCGGTTTGGTCCGCCATGGGCGAGCAAATCCGCCGCCTGAAAGCCGCGGATATTCCTGTATCGGTCACCCCCGGCGTGCCAAGTTTTGCCGCCGCAGCCGCCGCCTTGCAAACCGAGCTGACCCTGCCCGGCCTCGCACAATCCGTCGTGCTGACCCGCACACCTGGCCGTGCCTCCACCATGCCCGAAGGCGAGACGCTCACCAACTTCGCCGCCACCGGCGCGACCCTTGCAATCCACCTGTCGATTGGCAATCTAGACAATGTGATTGCGGACCTCACTCCCGCCTATGGCGCAGGCTGTCCAGTTGCAGTGGTCTACCGCGCCAGTTGGCCAGACCAACAGGTGATCCGCACCACTTTGGCCACACTCAAGAATGACGTGACCGAAAACATCACCCGCACCGCGCTGATCCTTGTGGGTCCTGCCCTGGCGGGCGAAGGCTTTGACGAAAGCTGCCTCTACGCCTCCGAATATGACCGCCGTTACCGCCCACAAACCGCCGACAGCCCATGGTCGAGCTGGCAGCACGGCGACGACTAAAGAGAGATGATTGACATGACCATGCCTCCGGGTATCCTGATCTCTGCGCCATCCTCCGGCACCGGCAAAACCACGGTGATGCTGGGGCTTCTGCGTGCGCTTGCCGAAGACGGCCTGCAAGTACAGCCCTTCAAATCCGGCCCAGATTACATCGACCCAGCGTTTCACCACGCCGCCGCCCGCCGCCCGGCCTTCAACCTCGACACATGGGCCATGCCGCCGGACTTAGCAGGCGGCATCTCTGAGCAAGCGCAAGGTGCCGACATCGTGGTCGCCGAAGGCAGCATGGGCCTGTTTGACGGCGTCGCCACCCGTGGGGAAAACGGCTTTGGCAGCTCTGCAGAAACCGCGCTGATGATGGGCTGGCCGGTGGTTTTGGTGATTGACGTGGGCGGCCAAGCACAATCCGCAGCCGCCACCGCGTTGGGTTTCAAAACCTACAACCCGGACCTGCCCTTTGCAGGCGTAATCCTCAACCGCTGCGCCTCGCCACGTCACGAGCGCCTTGCGCGGCTTGGCATGGACAAAGCTGGTGTGAACGTGCTTGGCGTGTTGCCGCGCCGCGGTGACCTGACCCTGCCAGAGCGCCATCTTGGCTTGATCCAAGCGGTAGAACATCCTGACTTGGAAGAGGCGATCAACGGCTACGCTTCGTTTTTGCGCGAACACGTCGACCTTGAGGCAATCAAATCCGCCGCGCGCGCAGGTGATGCCAAAACCGGCAATCTCCCTAAACCGCCTGCACAGCGCATTGCCTTGGCGCGTGACGCCGCCTTCAGCTTCACCTACCCGCATCTATTGACCGGTTGGCGCGACGCAGGCGCTGAAATCCTGCCGTTCTCCCCGCTTGCGGACGAAGCCCCCGATCCCAGCGCCGATCTGGTCTGGCTGCCGGGCGGCTACCCCGAGCTGCATGCCGGCAAACTCGCCGCCAATCAGACCTATCTCAATGGTGTGCGCAAACATGCACAAACCAAACCTGTGCATGGCGAGTGCGGCGGCTACATGGCTTTGGGCACCGCCCTGATCGACAAAGACGGTACCCGCCACGAGATGGCTGGCCTGCTGGGGCTCGTGACCTCTTATGAGAAGCGCAAGTTCCACCTCGGCTACCGTCAGGCCACGCTTAACGCCCCGATGTTGGGCTTTGACACTGGCGCGCGCCTGCGTGGACACGAGTTCCACTACACCACCATTCTGAAAGAACCGGATGAGCCGCTGGCCCAAGTTGGTGATGCGGATGGCAACCCTGTGCCGGAAACCGGCTCCATCAAAGGCCAAGTCACCGGCACTTTCTTCCATCTGATTGCAGAGGCCACCTCATGAGTGGATTTGTCAGCTTTGTCAGCTCCGGTCCCGGCGACCCCGAGCTATTGACCCTGAAAGCCGTTGACCGCCTTGGCAAAGCCGAAGCGGTGTTGTTTGATGATCTGTCCTCCGGCCCCATCTTAGAGCACGCCAACAAAGACGCTGATCTTGTGGGGGTAGGCAAACGCGCAGGGCGGCCGTCGCCAAAACAGGACCACGTCAGTCAGCTTTTGGTGGATTACGCCAAATCTGGTGCCCGTGTGGTCCGTTTAAAATCCGGTGACAGCGGCATCTTTGGCCGTTTGGAAGAGGAAATCACGGCACTAACCGAAGCTGGCATCGATTTTGAAATCATCCCCGGTGTGACCTCCGCCAGCGCAGCCGCCGCTGCAGCACGCATCCCGCTCACCCGACGCCTTGTGGCGCGGCGTGTGCAATTTGTGACCGGCCATGATGTGGCGGGCGCCCTGCCCGGTGATTTGCATCTGCAATCACTTACCGACCCCGGCGCAACCACGGTCTTGTTCATGCCTAAGCGTACCTTCCCGGAACTGGCGGAGAAACTCTTCGCCACCGGTCTGCGCCGCGACTGTCCTGCCTTGTTGGCAGAAAATGTCTCCCACCCGGATCAAACCCTGACCCGCACCACCATGGAAGCTTTGGCCGAACAGCTCAGCAATGAGATCACCAAGGCCCCTGGCATCATCCTCTTTGGCGAATTGGCGGAAACCCCATGACCCAACTGTCTTTGGTGGGCATCGGCTCCGGTAATCCGGTTCACCTCACGTTGCAGGCGATCAAAACGCTGGAAAACGCGGATGTCATCCTGTTGCCACGCAAAGGCGACGAGAAAACCGAACTGGCTGACCTGCGCCGGATGATTGCCAGTGAGCTGCTCACCACAGCGCCAAAGATTGTCGAATTTGACTACCCCGTGCGCGACGCCGACACGCCGAAATATCTCGACGGCGTGAACACGTGGCACGATGCCTTGGCGGCAATCTGGCAAGACCTCATCGCCACACAGGTACCGGAAAATGGCAGTGTTGCGCTGATGGTTTGGGGTGACCCTTCGCTCTATGACAGCACCCTGCGCATAGCCGATCGCCTGATCGCACGGGGCATTGACCTCAACGTGCACGTCATCCCCGGCATCACCTCGCTGCAAATGCTGACGGCGGCCCACGCCATCCCGCTCAACACCTTGGGCGGCGCGGTGCAGATCACTACAGGCCGCAAACTGCGCGACGAAGGCTGGCCTTCCGATACGGCCACAGTCGCTGTAATGCTGGACGGGGAATGCTCGTTCCAAAGCTTGGACGCAGACGGCATCCACATCTGGTGGGGCGGTTATGTTGGTATGGAGCAGCAGATCCTAATCGAAGGCCCGCTATCTGAGGTCTCCGCCCAAATCGTAAAGGCCCGCGCAGATGCACGGGCCTCTAACGGGTGGATCATGGACATCTACCTATTGCGCAAAAGCGCTTAGATCGTCGCCTCAAACAATGCGGTCAGGTTGGCTTCTGTCAGCTCAACCGGATTGCCACCGCAAGACGGGTCAATCAACGCGCCTTTCACCAGCTCCGGAATTGCCTCAGAGGTCACACCAAGGTCAGAGAGCTTGCGCGGAATGCCCATGCTGTCGTTGAACCCCTGCACAAAAGCGCGGAAGCCGTCATAGCCGCCTTCAATGCCCAAGTAGCTCGCCGCGCGGTCAAACCGCTCGGTGATCACTGGCGCATTCAGGTCCAACACTGCGGGCATACAGACCGCATTGGTGGTGCCGTGGTGGGTGTTGAACATCGCGCCAACCGGGTGGCTCATCGCATGGATCGCGCCGAGGCCCTTTTGGAACGCTGTTGCGCCCATCATCGCCGCGCTCATCATCTGCGCGCGCGCTTCGATGTCACGACCGTCAGCATAGGCGCGTGGCAGGTTCTCGATCACCAGCTTCATGCCTTCGAGCGCAATGCCCTGGCTCATCGGGTGATAATGCGGGCTCGAATAGGCTTCGACACAATGTGCAAATGCGTCCAAACCTGTGCCCGCAGTGATGAACTGTGGCATGCCCACGGTTAGCTCCGGATCACAGATCACCACAGCCGGAAGCACCTTCGGGTGGAAGATGATTTTCTTGGCGTGGGTGACGCTGTTGGTGATCACGCTGGCGCGGCCCACTTCAGAGCCGGTACCCGCGGTGGTTGGCACGGCCACAATCGGCGCAATGCCGTCTGGGTCGGCCCGGGTCCACCAATCACCAATGTCTTCAAAATCCCAAACTGGGCGGGATTGGCCAGACATAAAGGCAACCATTTTGCCCAGATCAAGGCCAGAGCCACCACCAAAGGCAATCACCCCATCGTGGCCTCCGGCGCGGTAGGCCTCTACACCTGCAGTCAGGTTGATCTCGTTCGGGTTTGGATCCACCTCAGAAAACAGCCCCCGGCCCAGCCCTGCGGCCTCCATCAGATCCAAGGTTGCCACGGTAATCGGCAAGTTTGCCAAGCCTTTGTCGGTCACCAACAAAGGTTTTTTCATGCCAGCCTGGGCACAGGCTTCTGCCAATTCCCCAATGCGGCCAGCACCAAATCGGATCGCGGTCGGATACGACCAGTTTCCAGTGAGTGTCATTGTTCTTCCTCAAAAAGTGGATGCCGGGACATTCTGTCTCCGGCATCCGGCTTACCCATTCTCAAACACAATTGCCGAGAACAGATCCCATGATTACACAGTCACCTTTTTCAGGTGATAGCTCTTTGGTCGCGTAAGGTTCTGATACCCAATCACAGACAACCCACCACCGCGCCCGGTGTTTTTGCACCCGGTCCAGCACAGGCTGGGGTCCAGGTAGTCGGCCCGGTTCATAAACACCGTGCCGGTCTCAATTTCATTGCCGACGCGCTCAGCGCGCTCCACATCTTTGGTCCACAGCGACGCGGTCAGGCCAAACTCGCTGTCGTTCATCAGCGCGATGGCTTCCTCATCTGAGGTCACCTTCATGATGCCAACAACAGGACCAAAACTCTCATCCTGCATCACCCGCATGTCGTGGGTCACATTGGTCAGGATTTGTGGCGTCAGATAGGCCCCGCCGTCATCCTCAGCAAAGGTTTCAATCTGCGCCGTAGCGCCAGCTTCCAAAGCCTCAGAAATCTGCGCCCGCACCTCATCGGCAAAACGCACGTTGGCCATTGGACCAATGGTGGTGGCTTCGTCCATCGGATTGCCCAGCTTGTAGCCTTTCACAATCTCCACCGCCTTTGCGACGAAGTCGTCATAGAGGCTCTCGTGCACGTAAATACGCTCGATGCCACAGCAGCACTGACCGGAGTTGAACATCGCCCCGTCGATCAGCGTGTCAACCGCCGCATCCACGTCCGCGTCTTCCATAACATAGCCCGGATCTTTACCACCCAGCTCGGTGCCGACACCGGTGAACGTGCCCGCCGCTGCGCGCTCCATTGCCTGACCGCCACCAACAGAGCCGGTGAAGTTCACAAAATCAAACGCGTTGCCCGCGATCAATTCATTGGTCACGTCATGGCTCAGGAACACGTTCTGGAACACGTCTTCAGGTACACCCGCGCTGTGGAACGCCTGCGCCATGCGCTCACCCACCACCAAGGTCTGGGTCGCGTGTTTCAGCACCACTGTGTTGCCCGCGATAAGCGCTGGTGCAACTGTGTTGATCGCGGTCATGTAGGGGTAATTCCATGGCGCAACCACAAACACCACGCCATGTGGCAGGCGTTTGATGTAGCGCTTGAAGGTCTCGTCCTCACCCACCTGAATGTCCGCAAGGCTCTCTTCGGCAATCGCGGCCATATGGCTGGCACGTTCGTTAAAGCCCCCAAACTCGCCGCCATACCGCACCGGACGGCCCATCATTTTGGCAATCTCTGGCACGATCTCATCGTTCATCGCACCCACAGCCGCCACACCGGCCATCACCAAATCCACGCGTTCCTGCAACGGCCGCGCCGCCCAGGCTTTCTGCGCGTCCTTTGCGCGTTTGACCGCAGCAAAAGCCTCATCCGTGCTCAGCACCGGGCGTTCCGCAAAGACCGATCCGTCGATCGGAGAAATACACGTCAACATGCCGCTCATGGCAACACTCCATCCAGAGGGGGCACGTGGCCCCGCTTTTCTTAGTCACTAGTCTGCCGGCGTTGCGAGGGGCGTACCCCCCGCGCCGGTCTTAAGCCCGCTCAAATCCGCGAGCAATTTCCCAATCGGTCACAACCGCCTCAAAGGCTTCCTGCTCCCATTCCGCCATGCGCACGTAGTGGTCGATTACATCGTCGCCCATGGCTTCACGTAGCATCTGGGACCCACGTAGGGCTTCTGTTGCGCCTTTCAACGTGGTCGGGATCTCTTCGTTGCTGTTTTCATAAGCATCGCCGGTCAGCGGCGCACCCGGATCACATTTTTCCTCAATGCCTTTGATGCCTGCGGCCAACATCGCCGCAATTGCAAGGTAAGGGTTCATATCTGCACCCGGTACCCGGCATTCCACGCGCACCGCTTTGCTGCCATCGCCACACAGGCGGAACGCGGCCGTGCGGTTGTCCACGGACCACACCTTGGCGGTGGGCGCAAAGCTGCCTTTTTGGAAACGTTTGTAGCTGTTTACATACGGCGCAAGGAACACGGTGATGTCATCTGCGTATTTCAGCAACCCACCAAGATAGTGCCGCGCCAGCTCAGACATGCCCAGCTCTGCCTCCGGATCGTAAAACGCCGGAACGCCGTCTTTGGTCCAGAGCGACTGGTGCACATGGCTTGCCGAGCCAACCTTGTCGTGGCGCCACTTAGGCAAAAACGACACCGCATGCCCCTGCTGCCAGCCAATTTCTTTGGCGGCATGTTTGGCCACAGTATGGTTTTCCGCCGCATCCATCGCGCTGCCATAGCGGATGTTAAGCTCTTCCTGCCCAGTCTCGGCCTCGCCTTTGGAGCCTTCAATCGGAATACCCGACGCATAAAGCGTGTTGCGCATTGTGCGCATAACGCCTTCTTCTTTGGTGGTTTGCAGGATGTGATAGTCTTCATTGTAGCGGCTGATTGGGGTCAAGTCGCGGTAACCGCTCTTGGCCAGCTCATCAAAGCTCTGCTCAAAGATAAAGAATTCAAGTTCGGTCGCGGACACAGCTTCAAAGCCCATCTCCGCCAGCCGCGCGATTTGCTTCTTCAGCATGCCCCGCGGGGAATGTGCAATGTCGTGGTGTCCGTGGTGATCCATCACATCACAGATCACAAGGGCGGTGCCTTCCAACCAGGCCGCCTTGCGCAGCGTGGTGAGGTCCGGCTTCATCAGGTAGTCGCCATATCCGGCAGACCAGCTGGTGGAGGCATAGCCTTCTACCGTGTGCATCTCCAGATCGGTCGCCAGCAAATAATTGCAGCAATGGGTCTCTTCCCAGGCGCTATCGACAAAATGCTGCGCCAAAAAGCGCTTGCCCATCAAGCGGCCTTGCATATCCACAATGCAGGCCAAAACGGTGTCAATTTCGCCGCTGGCGCTCAGCGCGCCCAACTCTTCTAGGGTCAAATTGCCCGACATCTGATGCACTTTCTCTTGGTGTCACCGAAGCCCCAGCGATCAAACCGGGGCTTCGAATTTCTCTTTATTCGGAGATCTAAGCCTTAGCGGTACGGACGGCCAGCCGCCTGCATGTCCGCGTTGTACTTTTTGAAGATCTCAACAACTTTTGCCTTGGTTGGGCTTTCCGCTGCAATCTCATCCCAGAACTTCACAGCTGCGGTTTCCACGGTTGCCCATTCTTCATCAGGGATGGTGGTCAGCTGCATCTTGGTGCCGTTGACGCGCAGGTTGGCTTCGCCACCCCAATACCACCACTGACGGTAGTAGTGCGACTGGTCACAGCAGACGCGGAACAGGGTCTGCAGGTCTTCTGGCAGCTCGTTCCAACGGCCTTGGTTGGCAAAGAAGCTGCCCGCCCATGCGCCGGAGATGTTGTTGGTCAGGAAGTAGTTGGTCACGTCGGCCCAGCCTACGGTATAGTCCTCGGTGATACCGGACCATGCGATGCCGTCGAGCTCGCCGGTCTGAACCGCAACTTCGATATCTTCCCATGGCAGGGTCACTGGCACCACGCCAAACTGGCTCAGGAAGCGGCCCGCGGTTGGGAAAGTGAAGACGCGCTTGCCTTTGAGGTCGGCCAGCGAATTGATTGGGTCTTTGGTAGCAAAGTGGCACGGATCCCAAGAGCCAGCGCTGATGTGCTTCACGCCAACTTTGGAGTACTCTTCATCCCAGATCTCGTTCAGGCCGTACTGGTTGAACAGCACAGGCACGTCGAGGCTGTAGCGCGAACCAAACGGGAAGTAGCCGCCAAACACGGTCACTTCGGTTGGCGACGCCATGGAGTCATCATCGGACTGTACTGCATCAATGGTGCCTTTTTGCATGGCACGGAACAGCTCACCGGTTGGGACCAGCTGATCAGCGTAGAACAGTTCAATCTGCATGCGGTCGCCCGCAATTTTGTTGAACATTTCAATCGCTGGATCGATCACATGTGCGGCCAAAGATGGACCTGCATAGGTCTGCATACGCCACTTGATGGTGCTGGAAGCCAGCGCTGGGGTCGCCAATGGTGCGGCCATTGCCCCAACACCAGCGGTCTGAAGAAACTTACGTCTAGTTGTCATCTCTTACTCTCCTTGTTGCGTTTCGGCCCCGTTCGCGGCGCTCTTTTGTGTTGTTATTTTCCGTAAACATAGTTTGGCAGCCACAGTGCGATCTGCGGGAAGATCATGACCAACGTCAGGGCCAGGACCATCACCGCCACAAAGGGCACGATGCTGCGGTATATGTCGCGTAGGGTGACTTCTTTGGGCGCCATGGCCCGCATAAGAAACAGGTTGTAGCCAAAGGGCGGCGTCATATAGGCGATCTGGGTGGTGATCGTGTAGAGCACGCCATACCAGATCAGATCAAAGCCAAGCGCTTGTACCAGTGGCACGTAAAGTGGTGCCACGATGACCAACATCGCCGTGTCATCCAAGAAGGTGCCCATGATGATGAAGCTCAGCTGCATCAGGATCAGGATCATCCATGGCTCAAGGCCCAATTGCTCGGTGAACAGGTTGTCGATGGCTTTCACCGCGCCCAGCCCGTCAAACACCGCACCAAAACCCAGTGCCGCGAGAATGATCCACATGAACATGCAGGAAATACCCAGCGTGCTGCGCACAGAATTCTCGAACACTTCCCGCGTCATCCGGCCTTTCAGAACGGCGGCCACAAAGGCGGTGATTGCCCCAATCGCGGAACTTTCGACCAAAGAGGTCCAGCCATTTACAAAGGGGATCATCATGGTGGCAAAGATTACCAGTGGCAGCAGGCCAGCCCGCAGCAGTTTCATCTTTTCCGCGCGGCTGATATTACGCTCTTCCGCTGGCAAAACCGGACCAAGCTCTGGCTGGATGCGACAGCGGATCACCACATAAAGGATGAACATCGCCGCCATCATCAGGCCCGGGAAAACACCAGCCAACCACAGCTGACCCACCGGTTGGCGTGCGATCATGGCATAGAGCACCAGCACCACAGAGGGTGGCACCAGAATACCCAAGCTGGATCCGGCCTGAATGACCCCGGTGACCATGCGTTTGTCATAGCCCCGCTTTAGCAGCTCCGGCAGCGCAATGGTGGCACCAATCGCCATACCCGCCACGCTCAATCCGTTCATCGCGGACACAAGAACCATCAACAGAATGGTCCCAATCGCTAGCCCGCCACGAACCGGCCCCATCCAGACATGGAACATCTTGTAGAGGTCATCAGCAATCTTGGACTCGCTGAGTACATAGCCCATAAAAATGAACATCGGCAGCGTCAGCAGCGGATACCATTTCATCAGTTTCATCGCAGCCGAGAAGCCGATATCAGAGCCACCTGTGCCCCAAAGCAGCACCGCTGCCAGTACCCCAACAAAGCCGATGGCTCCAAAGACACGCTGCCCGGTCATGAGCATCAGCATCATGGTCGAGAACATCAGAATGGCGATCATTTCGTAAGACATTAGTAGTCCACTCCGCGGATGCGCGCGATGTCTTTGAGTAGCTCAGAGATCGCCTGCAAGAGCATAAGAATAAAGCCAAAAACCATGATGAGTTTGATCGGCCAAAGAACGGGGCGCCAGGCCGTAGGGCTGCGCTCGATATATCCAATGATCTCGCTTGCGGCCTCTTTGCCGCCGGTGATGTAAGCCATCACAAGATCTTTGTAGAAGGTGTAGGGTTCCACGCCAAAATGCCCCAGCGAGTACGCGCTGGATCCCACGGCCCCGTGGATCAGGATCACCAGATAGAACCCCAGGAAGAAGACGGTCATAGCGTCAACAATGGCGCGCTGGCGCAAGGTCCACTCGCCGTAGAACAAGTCCATGCGCACGTTGGAGCCCATTTGCACCGAATACGGCCCGCCAAGCACGTAGTACGCCACCATGGTAAACTGCGCCATTTCCAGCGTCCACATTGACGGCGTCAGGAAGGTTTTGGAGAAAGACGACCACAGCAGGATGCCCATCATGACAAAAATGCCATACATGACAAAACGGCCTACTTTGCGGTTAAACCAATCCACCCCGTGGATGTAGTAGCGAATGAGCTTTGGCATCACGCAATCTCCCCAGCTTGGCGCAGCTCAGTCATGCCCTGTGCAATCGCGGCTTCGATAACATCCGTTATCTGCGCTGCCATTTCATCGCTGGCCAGCAAATCATTGCGCACTTCCAGCATGACATTGGGCAACTTTCTGGGCAACGCATAGGCCTTCAGAGAGTGGGTCACCCCATGCTCCGGCCCATAAGGATCGTTGCGCAATGTGACAAACGGACCATCCGCCATGCAAGTCAACATGCTGTCTGCCAAGCGTGTGTCACGGTCATGCAGAATGCCAATTTCAACCGCACGCTGCTTGCCGTGATAGACCGGCGTAAAGGAATGTACGGTGACAATTGCCTTTGGATGCACCACCTCAATCACCTGCTCCACCGCCTCTTTAAACGGCTGATAGATCTGCGTCACACGGGCCTGACGATCCGCGCCCGACAAATTCACATTGCCGGGAATCTCAAAGATTTCGCTTTTGGCCGGCACCGCATCTTGCGCTTCCGGTGGACGGTTGCAGTCATACAACAGGCGCGACACGCCCCCCGCCACCAACGTGCAGTCAAAGCGTCTGGCCAGTTCACGGGTCAAGGTCAACGCACCGGGATCCCAGGCCACATGGCTTTGGCGCACCTCATCGGACAATCCAAGCGCGCCAAAAACTGACGGAAATTTACTGGAGGCATGTTCACACACAAACAGGATATCACAAGGCGCCATTGCGCCCTCAATCACCACTGCCTCTGAATCGTCTAGAGTCATGTTGTCCCTGTCGTGCCATTTTGCATTTGTGAACAAACTTCTTCAGAGTCACCCGTCCTGTCAATAATTATTCTGAAAATTTTTCTTCTCAGGCGATTACTTTGAAACTATGCTTACATTTGTAGCAGTTAGTAAGTGAGCCCCCCGTGAAAGACACCGCACAGGAAACCATAAACAAGATTTATGACAGTTTGACCCGCGCAGAGCGTCAGCTCGCCGGGGTGATTTTGGAGAATTACCCCATGTCCGGCATGGGCTCTATCACCCGACTCGCGGACAAAGCTTCGGTGTCTACGCCCACGGTTGCCCGAATGGTGCAAAAACTTGGTTACACGGGCTTCCCAGAATTCCAAGAAGCGCTGCGTCAAGAGGTCGAAGCCCGCTTTTCGAACCCGATTGCCAAACATGAAAGCTGGGCGCAAAGCGCCCCGGAAGCGCACATCCTCAACCGCTTCACCGATGCGGTGATGAGCAATATCCGTCAGACCTTGGCCAACATCGATCCCGCGCAATTTGACGCGCTCACCGCCCTGCTCGCGGACGAAAACCGCGCTCTTTACATCACTGGTGGCCGCATCACCCACGCCTTGAGCGAATACTTGCACCTGCACATGCAGGTCATCCGCGCCCGAGTGCGCCACATTCGATCCACGTCAAATGCCTGGCCGCATGACCTACTCGACATTTCTGAAGGCGATGTTGTCCTGATATATGACATCCGTCGCTACGAAAACTCGACCCTACGGCTCGCGGAAATCGCAAAGGGGCGTGGTGCAAAAATCGCACTGATCACTGATCAATGGCAAAGCCCAATCAGCCAGTATGCCGATGTATCTCTCAAATGCCGGATCGAGGCCCCGTCCGCTTGGGATTCCACGGTCTCGATGATGCTGCTTTCAGAAACGCTGATTGCTGCGGTACAAGAGGCCCGCTGGGATCAAACTGAGAGTCGTATGCACGCTCTGGAAGACATGTTTGACCAGACAAAAATCTTCCGGAAGTTTGTTTGATAAACAATTACGAGCATTCAAAACTACACCCACACCCTACGGTTGATTTGGCCGCATACTTGGCCAATTCCCGCCGCAATTTCTCTTTTTGGGCATCAAACTTGGGTAGTAGACTGGGTTAACAAAGCGTTAATTTTCCCCCTTTTAAGCCAATATCGCCCACTTCCAGCCGCAATTGCCAAACATACTCATCTCTACAGGTCAGGCGCAAAGCGTCGGTATAGTGAGTGACAGAGTTAGGTAGGTTAAAGCATAGAAGCAGCGCCAGAAAGGGCTGGGACAATGAAAATATTGGCCGTTGATGACGATGAACACATCTGCGAACTGCTCTCTGAAGCGGTTGCAGCCAAAACTGGTCACACCATTGTCACCGCCACGTCCGGACCTGACGCCATTCGCGCAATAGCCAAGGCCAAAGTACCGTTTGATTGCTTTCTTTTGGATGTTCAAATGCCGATCATGGACGGCATCACGCTCACCAAAAAAATCCGCAAGACCAAACCATACACACGGACGCCAATTCTCATGCTGACAGCCATGTCTCAAAAAAAGTACATTGACGCGGCCTTTGAGGCTGGCGCCAGCGACTACATCACCAAGCCTTTCGATTTTCAGGAGCTATTCACCAGACTCTCAATAGCAGAGCGCCAGGTCGAAGAGCGTAATGAACTGACGGCAAGCATCTCAGAAATGGCCTCGCTGAAAAAGGATCTGATCTTCAACACCGCGCACAGTTTGAGTGAACCCATTGAAATCACAGGTGTCACCCAGCTTGTGGGATACATGGCTTTTGAAAGACACATCCTAGACATGCCTCGCAGACAGCGGATGCGCACACAGGCATTTGCCGTCAAGGTCAGCACCATCAACAGCGCCTATAAATCTCTGTCCGCCGTGGCCTTCCGGCAAATGCTGACAGATATTGGCAGCGAGCTGCTGTCAGTTCTTGCCAACAACGACGCGCAAGCGACCTATAGAGGCGACGGTGTTTTTGTTGGGACATTGCCGCGCAGCGCTAACTATTCCGCTGTCCGCCTTGAGGCTGCACTAAACAGCCGCCTTAATTTTGTGCCCTCCACTCAAATTGATGGGCTGCAAAATGAGGTTTGCTTCGGAGAGGCTGTAGATCTGCGTACGCTCACACAAGGAGGCGCGCTGCGCGCTTTGCAAAAAGCGGCGGCCAATGTGCAAGCCCGCACAGATAGCAAGCACGCAGACCTAGATGCGCTACGCAAGAATAAACGCCTGCACCCTGCCAGTGGGTTTCAGACAGAAATGGAGCGTCGCGCCTACGAAACGCTTTTGCACGACGCTCTTAATCAAGACAGCCAAGGTCCAACTCGCGCGACGGCGTTTGGCTGATCACGCTATTGGGTCAGTGGTGCGTGCTGGACAAGTCCATGCGCGCCACTTGCACCGGCAGACCATCCACCAGCATCACCGGCCCTGCGGCCTCTGCAACCAACCCCAAACGGCGTATCCAACGTGGCCAAATTGCCGGGACCAGGCCAAGCACATGTTTGGCCTCCATGTCTCTCGCTGTGTCGATAAGTTTTTCCATCAACTGCGTTTGCACTTCGGTGCGATCCTCCGCGGGCACATCCCGCGCTACAAATACTCGGCTTGCGTCAAGTATATGCGGATCAATCGGCGCCTCATTATACAAAAGGTTGGATGGAATAGACTCAAGCATGCCCTTCTGCGCATCCCTGATCATATATGAATACATGCCACATCGCGCGGTGGTTGGCGTCAAACGCACTCCCGCAAGGATGCGCTCGCCTTCATGCACCGCAATCCAACTAGATGCAGGTGTATCGTATTGGTCGTACTCCATACCCGCCACTTCCGGCAGGTCCCAGTTGTTCTGGACAATAAAGGACTGCTTTCGCGCCTTCAGCAGATTGACCATCAATTCGCCATGCTTGTGCATGGTCTCGAATGACAGAGTAGTCGTCAGCATTTCCCCAATTTCTCCGGATACTCATTGCCCCAGGTACCAAATGAACTCACTCATACTGTGACGCGGCCATTCTGGCCCGCGCCGGATACACACCAACACACTCATCACCACACACAAACAAAGGAGCCCCCGACCACCCGTGCGCCAGGCCAGCCCCTTCATTCTACCAACATCAACCGGAAAACCGTTACTCGGATCGCAAGCTCCACCAGACGACACAACCTAACCGCGTGATGTGTCTTTGACCCGATTTACCCTTCAATTCAATTGAGCCACAATTTTTAGTCAACTTCTACACAAAAAGTTCAACTTTAAAATTTTGTCGATTGTTTCTGCTCCTAGAACACAGTTTTCACAAATTTAAGTGAATGTTATGCAAAAAATTTACTCTCTATCAACCAATTAAGGTGAAACCTTTGTTAACGGCGGGTGTCGTTAACGAATTGCTTCGTGAAAATTCCCAGCCTCAAACACCAAAAAGCCACCTTGTGACGCGAGACTTTCACGAAACTGTCATGCGTCACGCTTAAAGGACACTAGGGAAAAAATGCAGCCATACTTCCTGAATTTTCACGTTAAAGGTGAAATCGCCCACACGTTGCTTTTGTCTGAACCAGAACCGAAGCTCCTGGTTGATATCTCCGCGACAACCGCAACCGACGCGGATGCGCCGGGCTTTCGCTATCCCAAACGTGTTTGTTTCACCGTCAGCGATCAGGCACTTATCGCCCGTTTCCGCGACACGGTGTCCCCGGGCGATGTGATTGAGGCGACAGGCACTTTTGATCAGTCCGGCTACGTGCCCCAGCACCGTGGCCATGTCGACACAACATTCGAACTGGTCGACTTTGTCCGCCGCGAGGCCCTCGACAAGCTTGAGCATGAGGGACGTGTGTTCCTACCGGATACAAATGCGCGTCCCAGCTAGGGAAACCGCTTTCCTGCCGAACCCCAACCATCTTTGAGCCACATTCTGCTGCTTCCTTAAAGACAACTGCCCCAAGCTGCCACTTGGCGCCCAAACTGATACACTTCTGGATGTCGCAGAATGCACATTGAAACCCCAAATCGATCTCGGGTGGACACGCCGATACTACGGCGCATCCAAAGCCGCCTCCGCGTGCTGTTCCCGCGTCGCCAACTTCCCGTAGAACACTCCCGCCGCCTCAAGCAGCAAATGCATGACTTTTCCGGTGGTGGCGTTGCGCTGTTCTGGCAAAGGCAAGGCATCTACGCTGGCGCTGGGTTCTTATGCGGCTTCTACTATTCCTGGCCGCTCGCGGCCCTTTGTTACTTGCTGATTCAGGTCGCCGATATCTTTGACAGTGTTATTTGTCATAGCGTGATCAACCGCACCGATCATTCGTTGCGCCACAGCCATAAGCTGCTGAAACGTCTCTTTGCTTCAAATGCGATTTCGGCGGCATCCATTGCCACATTCACACTTTTGCTCGCGCGTCTCGAAGGCCCCGGTGAACATTTTACCTCGCTGTTCTTCCTGTTTGCTGCTGGTCTTTTTGCGGCGGTGAACAACCATCAACTCAAGCAGGTTCTGGCATTACGCCTAATCACCTATGGAGCGTTGTTTATCTACATTCCAGCCTCCGACATTTTGGCAGAAAGCGCCCCTTTCACCTCCAAGCTCTGGTTGCACTTCGCCACATCTTTGTTTGTGCTGTATTTTGTACTGGAATGCTCGACCATCTTCCTACGCATGTATCAGCGCACTTTGGATCAGATGGACGAGCTGCGCTCCGAGCGTGACAAGGCCCGTGAAAGCTATGAAATCAAATCGCAGTTTGTGTCAGTGGTCAGTCACGAACTTCGTACTCCGCTGACGTCGATCACCGGGTCACTCACGCTTCTGCGTGAAACCAACCTGTCCAAAGACCCTGAAAAATCCGACCGGATGCTGGATATTGCGCATAAAAATAGCAAACGCTTGAGCAAGCTTATCAATGATCTTCTGGACATCCAGAAGATGGAGGCACGCAAGATGGTGTATCATTTTGCCCCGGTTGATCTTGGCCAGCTGCTCAATGATGCGGCCCAATCTATCACGCCTTATGCCGACCAATATGAGATAGTGGTGCGCACGGCACCACCACCTTACCCGCTGACGATCCGCGCCGATCATGAGCGTTTGATGCAGGTTCTAGACAACCTTCTGTCCAATGCCGTGAAGTTCTCGCACCAAGGCGGCTACGTCGAGCTCACAGCCCGTCTCGTGGATGGTTGCGCCATGTTGGAGGTCCGCGACTACGGTGTTGGTATTCCCGAAACCGAACGGCACATGGTCTTTGGCAAGTTTACGCAGGTCGATAATACCGACTGCCGCAATTTCGATGGCTCGGGTCTGGGCCTCTCAATCGCGCGCCAAATCATCGAAGATCACGGCGCCTCCGTAGATTTTGACAGCTCGCTTGGCGAAGGCACGCGGTTCTACGTGGTCTTCCCACTGTGTGACACCGAAGAAAATATCAGTATCGAACTGCCGACATCATGACCATCAAACAGGAGCACAGAATGTTTCCAGACGATCATCAGGACAAGTTTGACCGCCTACGCCGCCACTTCATGTCAGGCCTCCCTCAACGCGAGGCAGAAATCGAAGACCACACTGCGACATTGCTGGAGCATGGTGCTGATCAATCTGCACTGGAGGAACTGCATCTTATTGCGCACAAACTGGCTGGCATCTGCGCTACTTACGGCCTGAATCGATTAGGTCAACTGGCAGAAAAGGCCGAAGCGCTTCTTGAGCGCAACCAAGCCTCAAAACCCTGCGCGGCCGAGATGGAAAACATCCTTGTTGCCACTGATCGGCTAAGCGAAGAACTGGGCAGTGTGATCGAAACCGCCTGACCAGATTACTCCGCCTTTCCTACAATGGCGCGCAGCTGATCTGGCAAAGCCACCGGATCAAACGGCTTTTGGATCGCTCCCACAGCACATTCCGTGATGTCGGAATGGTGCTTGGAGGTGACATCTTTTGACGTCATAAAAATCGCAGGAACATCGGCGAGCTCGTCCTGCCTGCGCAGCTTTGCCAGTGTTTCCAAGCCACTCAGCCCCGGCATCATCACGTCCAGCAACAACAAGTCTGGTGCAAATTTCGCCGCCTTTTTGATCGCCTCGGTACCATTGGAACACTGCATAACTTCAAAGCCACCAAATTCGGCCAATGCCAAATAGGTGATCTCGCGAATATCGGCATCATCCTCAACATGCAGTATTTTTCTGATGTCAGTCATACCCGCAGCCCCTCAGTTCTTACCGATTTGATCGTATCGCCACGGCGCAGTAAAGGGAAGACCGCGTCTTTCACTCTCGCATTAGCTGATCTTCCCGTGACGTCACGTGTCAATTCCACCCAAGCACTTGAGCCTTCCGCCACAGGACCTAAGCTTGTGCAAACGATGATCTTCAGGAGCTGCCATGTCAGATCACCCCCTTTTGTCAGAACGCATCGACAACGCTTTGGTTCTGACGCTGAACGACCCCGCTCGCCTGAACCCCATTAGCATGGTCACACGCGAAGCACTGTCTAAAGCCATTGAGACTGCAGAAGAAGACACCTCCATCCGCGCTGTGATCCTCACCGGTGCAGGGGGCAACTTCTCGTCCGGTGGTGACATCGCCGCGATGGACGCCCCATCCCGCCTCAAACGCATCAACTTTGAACATGTCAAACACGTGGTGAACCAGATCACTGGCGGCTCAGTCCCGGTGATTGCCGCCGTCGAAGGCTGGGCGGCTGGTGCGGGTTTGGCGGTTGCCATGATGTGTGACACAGTGATCGCAGGCAACTCGGCGCGCTTCATGGCAGCCTTTCCCAAGATCGGCCTGATGCCGGACTATGGTCTACTGGCCTCCCTGCCCGCCCGCGTCGGCCAAGCTCGCGCCCGCCAGATTATGCTTTACGCCAAACCTGTCAGCGCGGAACGGGCTGAAAACATTGGCATGGTGGATGAATTGGTTGAAGACGGGAAAGCGTTGGAAGCTGCGCTGGAGTTGGCCAAACATGTTGAGACATTGGGACCAGAGGCCCTGCGCGCCATCAAGGCGTTTGACAGCGGTCGCATGGACCGCGCGATTGATTACGAACGTGACTTGCAACCGCTTTTGTTGGGCAGCGACAACGCCAAAGAGGGCCGTGCAGCGTTCTTTGAGAAACGCCCACCCAACTTCAAACCCAGCTGAACAAAAGGCCCGCCAAACTGGCGGGCCTTTCTATTTTCAAGCAAAATCAATGTGGTGATAGAGCGGCAACTCACGAATGCGCTGCCCGGTGGCAGCAAAAATCGCATTGGCCAAAGCCGGCGCAGCGGGCGGAACCGGTGGCTCACCAATCCCGCGAACTTGGTCGCCATTCTCCAAACCGCGCACCATGATCTCCGGACATTGCTTGAGGCGCATGCCCTCTGCGTCCCAATAGTTGGCCTGTTGCGCCATGCCGTCGGAATAGGTGATCTCGCTGTTCATCGCATGGCCCAGCGCAAAAATGACACCGCCCTGCACGAGGTTCTCAAAGTTCACCGGATCAATCACCGTGCCCACATCAGCAGCCACCCAGACCTTGTCGATGGTGATGCCATCCTCAGAATTAGTGACCTCGATCACCTCCGCGGTTGGCACACCAAAGCTCTCAACAAAGGCCACGCCGCGCCCTTTGTTTGGCCCCACGGGGCTGCCCCAGTTCGACATTTCCCCAACGGTTTCAAGCACCTTGCGGCTCACGTCATGCTGCATCAAACGAATACGTTCCTGCAACGGATCAGCGCCCGCCTCATGGATCAGCTCGTCAAGCAAGCTGTCAAAGAAAAACCCGCCCGCTGAGGCCCCAACCGAGCGCCAACTCGACACCGGCGCCAATTCCGGCACGCGGTAGGCGCGCATCCGGAAGTTCTCCAACCCATACGGATTGTTCCACGCCCCGGCCGCAATCTGCATGTCCGGCCCCGGCACGTTCATCCCAGCACGCCCCATTTGTGAGCCAACAACAGAGGGCATCGCCACCTGCAAATCAATCGCGGTGACTTTGCCATCTTTCACCGCCCCACTGCCGCGGGCCATGCCAATGTGACGTGGGAAGTCATGCGCAAAATCTTCTTCGCGGCTGTAGGTCAGCTGCACCGGCGTGCCACGCATCTGATTGGCAATCTCCGCCGCCAGCTCCACGTGTTTAAACTCCAACCGATGGCCAAAACTGCCACCCATAAAATGGTTCACCAGGTCAATCTGCTCAGATGTGTGCCCCGTGACCTTTGCCACCTGATCCTGCAACATGCGCGGGATCTGATGCCCGGTCCAAACGGTGACCTTGTCATCCTCAACCAACACTGTGGCGTTGAGCGGTTCCAGCGGCGCATGCGCCACATAAGGCACGCGATACGCGGCCTCCACGGCCTTGCCGCCCGACAAAGCAGCGGTCACATCCCCTTCATTGCGCCACTCCTTGTCGAGCTGATCGTCATTGAACGATGCTTCGATGGCGGCCCAATGACCATCCTGCTCCGCCGGATACGGCGCCTCCCCCCAGTCAAAATCAATCGCCTGCACCGCCTGAATGGCGCGCCAAGTGTTGTCCGCCACCACGGCCACACCACCTGTCACATCCACAACTTTCTGCACGCCCCGCATGCCTACTGCCGTACTGGCATCATAACCGTTGAGCGCGCCGCCCTGACGCGGGTTACACATTACCGCCGCATGCACCATGCCGTCGATGTCCACGTCGATGCCGTAATCCAAGGTACCGGTGGATTTGGCCACCATGTCCAGCCGTTGCATCGGCTGGCCAATCAAGCGCCACTTCGACGGTTTGCGCAGCGTGATCTCCGTGACCGGTTCGACCTTTGCTGCCTCACCAGCCAGTGCGGTATAGGCCAACTCCGTGCCATCCGGCAGCTGTACCGCACCATTCGCGGTCTTCAACTGCGCCACCGGCACGCCACTCACATTGGAGGCCGCCAGTTTCAACGTTTCCCGCGCCACCGCGCCAGCTTCACGCAGCTTCTCATAGCTGTCCGGCATCGCTGTAGAGCCACCAGTGATCTGCATGCCCAACAGCTTGATCATGCCGCCCATGAAACTGCGGGTCGCCTCGGCTGTAAAGCTCTCATCCGTCGCCATAAACGGGGCACCATCCCCCGCCAGCGCGCGGTTCCAATACGCTTTGTCGGGCTTTCCAAAGTCGATCTCAAATTGACCGAACTCTACATCCAGCTCCTCGGCAACCAGCGCCGCTTGTGCATGCGCGACGCCCTGCCCCTTATCGCCATGAGGTGTGATCAGAGTGATCTGTTTTTCGGTGATCACCACCCACGGATTGAATGTCGCGGCCCCATCGGCCAGATCGTTTTCCAATGGGTTTTCATATGGTGTGCGCACTTTGTAGACACCAAAGGCCACCCCCCCCGCCACGGCAACAGCGCCAAATAGGAACGTGCGACGCGCAATTTTTCCAACCTTGCCCATGCCTTACGCCTCCTGCATTTTGGCGGCAGCGGTTTTCACCGCCGCGCGAATACGCGGATAAGTGCCACAGCGGCACAGGTTGCCACTCATCGCCTCGTCAATCTCGGCATCCGACGGCATCTTGATCTCTGTGAGCAATGAGGCCGCCTGCATAATTTGCCCGGATTGGCAGTAGCCGCACTGCGCCACCTGATGTTCAACCCATGCCTCCTGCACCGCATGTAGCGCCTCTGGCTTCCCCAACCCTTCAATGGAGGTCACCGGCCCGTCGACATCCGATACCGGCGTCTGACACGACCGCACCGCAACCCCATCAACATGCACTGTGCACGCACCACAGGCCGCAACCCCGCAGCCGTACTTCACCCCTTTGATCCCCAGTTCATCCCGAAGCACCCACAGCAGCGGCATGTCCTCTTCGACATCCACCTCATGGGAATTTCCATCCACGATCAGTTGCATAAGCTGCCTCCCGTTCCTTGGCGCCATTTGCTTTGTTGGAGACAGAATAAGCCACGCCAGAGGATTTCCACTCGCAGATTGCGCCATTCCACCTGCATGTTGTGACAAAAATTTGGAAACCGCGTGGGGCTCCCGCTTCAGAGCCTGCAATGAGCTGCATTTTACCTCCCAAGCGATTCGAAATTCCACCCAGAGCAAATCGAAATTGCTGCACCTGCGAAGATGACCACACCAGATCGGAATTCTCTCCGCAGCCGTTAGCGTTACCGGCAGCGGAACCGATAGCGACACCGTCGAAGTTTAACGCTAACATCCTAATTTTTCTCGGGTTTTTACCTTTCTAAAACACCTCTAGCCCTCTATAGCCAAGACCATATTTCCACCGTTCAGAGCAGGACAGGAGCTCTTCATGACTGTTACCGTCGGTATCAACGGATTTGGCCGCATTGGCCGTTCGACCCTCATGCACATCGCCGAAGAGGCCCGCGAGGACGTGCGTGTTGTGAAAATCAACGCCACCGGACCGCTGGACACCGCCGCGCACCTGATCCGCTATGACTCTGTACACGGACGCTTCCGCAATGAAGTGATCGCCGGAAACGGCACCATGGACGTGGGCCAAGGTCCCATGCGCATGTATTCCACCTACGACATGGACGAGTTGGACTGGAGCGGCGTCGACGTTGTTCTGGAATGCACCGGCAATTTCAACGACGGTGAGAAAGCCAAGAAACACCTGGAGCGTGGCGCCAAGAAAGTGCTGATCTCCGCCCCGGCGAAGAACGTGCAGAAAACCATCGTCTTTGGAGTGAACGACGCACAGCTCGAAGCCAACGACAACATGATCTCCAACGGCTCCTGCACCACCAACTGCCTCGCGCCGGTGGCCAAGGTTCTGAACAATGCGTTTGGCATCGAAGAAGGCATCATGACCACGATCCACGCCTACACTGGTGATCAGCCAACGCTGGACCGTCGCCACAAAGACCTGTACCGCGCCCGCGCAGCTGCCATGTCGATGATCCCAACCTCCACCGGTGCCGCCAAAGCGCTGGGGGAAGTGTTGCCGGAACTGAAAGGCAAGCTGGACGGTTCCGCAATCCGCGTGCCAACCCCAAATGTATCTGCTGTGGATTTGACCTTCACCGCCTCCAAAGATGTGACTTTGGAAGACGTGAACGCCGTGATGGCCGAAGCGGCTGCAGGTGAAATGAAAGGCGTGCTGGGTTACAACGACCTGCCGCTGGTCTCTGTGGACTTCAACCACACCACCGAAAGCGCCACCTTTGCTGCAGACCAGACCAAAGTTCTGGGCAAGCGTCTGGTGCGTGTATTGGCATGGTATGACAACGAATGGGGTTTCTCCGCCCGTATGGCCGATGTGGCCGCTCTGATGGGCCGCATCTAAGCACCTCACATATCACAACAACTTGCGCCCTCGGATGGGGTCGGGCATACCTTGTCCGACCACGACACATCCGGGGGCGCAGTGCGTCATGACCAACCAAATTGCCATTTTTCTGTTTCTGTTTCTTGTGGCGCTGCTCGGGATCGACGTGGTGTTCAACGATAGCGCGACGTTCTTGCTGTTTGCCAAAAAGCTTTTCGAGCTTATCGAATGGCTCGCCTTCTGGCGTTAACACCAGACAGGGGGGCTTTGCCCCCGTCCTTTCGGACTCCCCCAGGATATTTTCGGCAAGAAGAAACCCACGTTAGCTCTTAAGGCGGTAGCCGGTTTTGAACATTGCATAAGCACCGGAAATGAGCACCGCCGTCACAGAGCCAACCACCACCAGCCCCACCACTGGCGCACCATCTGACACGCCAATCATGCCGTAACGGGTGCCATCAATCAGGTAGAAGATTGGGTTCACACGGGTGAAGCTCTGCAAACTCTCCGGCAGAGCCTCCACCGAGTAGAACGTGCCGGACAAGAAAGCCAAAGGCGTGACGATAAAATTGGTGATCGCAGCCATCTGGTCAAACTTATTGGCAAAAATTCCGGCAATAATCCCGACCGCGCCCATCATCGCGCCGCCCAGCAAGACAAACGTCAACGCCCAAAGTGGATGTGCCACGCCCTGCCCCAGAATCAGCGCTAGGGCGATGGTGATGGCTACGGCCACACACAACCCGCGAGCCACCGCCCCAGCCAGATACCCCAGCACCAATTCCATCGGTGATAAAGGCGGCATCAACGTATCCACAATATTACCCTGCACTTTGGTAATCACAATTGAGGAAGAGGTATTCGCAAACGCGTTCTGGATCACAGTCATCATCATGATGCCCGGGATCAGAAACGTCAGGAACGGCACGCCCATCACCGCGCCCCGGCTGGGTCCAATGGCAATCGAAAAAATCAGCAGGAACAGTCCGGCCGTGACCAGAGGCGCCAAAAGCGTCTGTGTCCACACTGTGAGGAACCGCAACACTTCGCGTTTGGCCAATGTGGCCAGCCCCAGCCAATTCACACGACCAAAGCGTCGCACGCCCATTTCTGCTGCCTGATCCTGTGCCATCTTTGCCAATTGCCTCACGTCTCTGTGGTTTTGCGCCCGCAGTCGGGCAATTGCCGCGGCATCGGGTGATTCTTCGCCTTGTAACTCGGGCTGGGGTGATTAGAATAGGTGCCTGACCAAGAAATGCAGAGGCGGCCTTTTATGGAGGCCGCTTTTTAGCTGAGGAAGTGACGGATGTCCTGGACCGACGAGCGCGTAGAGCTGTTGAAAAAAATGTGGGGCGAGGGCCAATCGGCCAGCCAGATCGCCAAAGAGCTGGGCGGGGTGACCCGCAACGCGGTAATTGGCAAGGTGCACCGTCTGGGTCTGTCTAATCGCGCCACCGGCGGCGCAAAGGCGGACGCCAAACCCAAAGCAGACGCCAAGCCCAAGGCGGCGGCCAAGCCCAAGGCCCCGCCCAAACCTAAAGCTGCGCCTAAGGTAGAGCCCAAGCCCGAGCCCAAAACTGAGCCGGCTGTCGCCCCGCGCACGGCACAATCGCTGCGCAAGCAGATCATTCCGGCCGGCCAACCGCTGCCACCGCAGCCGTCGGCCAATGAGATCAGCCCCGAAGCGCTTGCCAAGGTCAACGAAGTTGAAAAGACCGCCAAGAAGCTGTCCTTGATGGAGCTGACAGAGCGCACATGCAAATGGCCTGTGGGTGACCCGGCCACCGAAGAATTTTGGTTCTGCGGCCTGCCTGTGCAAGCTGGCAAGCCTTACTGTGAAGCCCACGTTGGTGTGGCGTTCCAACCCATGAGCGCCCGTCGCGACCGCAAACGGTAACCGCTTCGCAGAACTGACATCTATTAAGAGCCTCGCCTTGTGCGGGGCTTTTTTTGTGCCGCCACAGCCTGTAGCCTCAGATGCAAAGCCACCCTATGGGCAAGCCAGTTTCAAAGAAAAGGCATAACGCGCAATGCTCTCCCTTTTTGAATCCGTGACTCTGTTTTTGATCGCCGTGGTGCACCTAGGCTCCGCACTCTTTTATCACCGCCGCCCCACTGCATCGCGCTGGCTCTTGGATTTTTCCTCCGGGCTCGGGCTAGGCTACGCCTTCCTGTATCTGCTGCCCAAAATCGGCTACATGACCGTGGCGCTCGCAAACCGGTTTCCAGACGCTCATCCGCTGATCACCCAACGGCTATACCTTTACATGCTTTTCGGGTTTTTGATCTACTATCTCATTGACTTCAAAGGCAGTTCCGCTCGCCCCTCCCGCGTGGGCCTTGCCCTAAATGCCGTCAGCTTTTCAATCTACAATGCGCTGGTTGGCGCAACAATTGTGCATTTGAACCACGGCAACGTAACGATCTACATCGTGGCGGCTCTGGTGTTCTCGCTCCACTTGTTTGGCGTGAACAGCTTCCTGCTGCGCATGTACCCCAAATACTTTGCCCGCTGGATGAAATGGCTGTTTGTAGCGGCAGTGGTTTGTGGTGCCATCGCCGGCGGATACACTGAAAAACACAGCCACTATGTTTCCGTTGCAACCGCACTGGTTGGCGGGATCATCATCATCCTGTCTGTACGCCTAAAGTTGCCCGCCCGGGCACGGGTCAATGTAACTTCCTTTCTGGCAGGGGTGCTCGCCGCCTCCAGCGCCTCAGTTGTTTACAGCCTCTTGGGCGCCTTCTAAGCAGAGAGCGCAGCCTCGCTGACCACCGGCTGCGGCGCAAACTGGGCTTGCAATTCGCTGGCTCGCGCAAAAAACGCTTCCCGCACCTCGGCAGCATAGGGATTGGCCACTTCAATGGCGTGCAACACCGTGGGCGGATCATCCTGCACCATGCCCACCGCCTCGCGCAGCAGATCAAAACTTGCGGTGGTCATGCGCTCCGGCAGTGGCCCCAAATCTGTCAGCACCTTACCAATCAAATGTGTGAGCCCCTGCACCATCGCCAGTTCACGGTCGTGCTCTTCAGCCGTAGTTACAATCACTTCAAGGCCGCGTGCTTTCAAAAACGCCGCCACAACGCGCCACCGCTCGCCGCGTTCCGGGCAAAGAGCGATCTTACGCCCTGCCACGCCCTCCTTGGCACTCTGCGGACCAAACAGCGGGTGTGTGCCCAAGATCTCCACATGCGGCGGCAACAGCGCCCGCATATCCCGCAATGGCGCAACTTTCACCGAGCCCACGTCCAGCACCAACGTGCCTGGTCGCAAATGTGGCGCCAACACCCGGCACACGTGCGCCATCCGTGCCACCGGCACGGCAAGGATCACAATGTCACACTGCGCCACCTCAGCCAGCCCCTCCATCGGCACGCGCCGCCCGTCAGGCAGGCTGGCCCGCGTGTAGCTGGGATCACAAATCCGGATTGGGCATCCCGCCCAAAGTTCCTGTGCAATCAACCGGCCAAAGCCGCCAAAGCCCACCAGCCCAATGCTGGCTTGCTTGTCTCGAAGTTTTGTCTGTCCCATATCGGGCCCTCGTACTGGGCCGCGCTTTGCGGGACTGTCAGTCTTGGAAAGTTGCTCTGTACTCATCCCCGCGAAACGCAGCGGATGAAAATGCCAAAGACCCCGCCACTATGTGGTCAGGGTATAATACGCGTCAAAGAAGATGCTGTTCTTGGTCATGTCGCAAGTGATGGCACGCCACACACACTGTGGTCAACCCGCTTCCAATGGCAGCGGGTCCACTATATCAAGCCAGCGCACGTACAGCGCGCACAGCAGCGATGCCGCCACAACGGTCAACATCATCGACATCATCAGCACAGCACCGTTGGCAGGGGTCAAAACCGCCCCGGTCAAACTGGTTAAGGCAGCGCCCATCGCGACACTCATCGCGCCAGACAGTCCAGATGCACTGCCCGCCAATTTGGGACGCACCGACATCGCGCCGCTGTTGGTAGACGGCAGGGTCAGCCCATTGCCCATGCCAACAAAAATGACCGCCCCAACATAGGGGATCGGATGCACAAATCCGGCAAGCACAAGTGCAAGCCCAACGCTCAGCCCCACAAACCCCACAAGGCGCCCGCCAATCATCAGCTGCCAAAGTGGCCGTCGCTTGGCCAGCCGTCCCGACAAAAATGACCCCAGAGAAAACCCAATGGCAATGGCACCTACGGTCATGCCAACCGCGGTGGGACGCAGCCCAAAAACCGAAACGCCAATCAGCACAATGCCGGTGATATAGATGTAGAAAGCCCCAACCGAAAGACTGCTGCACAGGGAATAGCCCCAAAACCGGCGTGATTTGAGCAGCTCAGGATAGGTGGCAAACTGCTCCCCCATTGTCGCGGCTCTGTTTGTGTTGGTTTCCCCCAGATCACGCCAAGTAAGAACCAGCACCCCAAGACCCACCAACGCATAGGCTGCAAAATTAGAGCGCCAGCCAAAGGCTTCATGCAGAAACCCACCGATGGTTGGACCAGTCATCGGGGCAATGGCCATCACCATCGAGATATACCCCAACATGCTGGCAGCTTCGCGTGGCCCATGCATGTCGCGCACCACGGCTCGACTTAAGGCAATCCCAACCACACCCGCCGCTTGCAACAACCGGAAGGCCAGAAAGCCCACAATGTCTTGCGCCAGAAAACACCCGGCCGATCCAACAACAAAAACCGCCAAACCTGCCAACATGACCGGCCTACGCCCGTAGCGATCGGACAACGGCCCAATGATGATTTGCAACACTGCCGTCACCGCCAAAAAGGCCCCCATCGACAGGTTGGCCACGGCGTAGTCGACGCCAAAATCCTCCGCAATAGCAGACAGCGACGGAAGAAACATATTGAGTGACAGCACAGACATGGCCGTCAGCAAAATCAATGTGTTCAGATGCGGCGCACTCCGTTCCGCACCTCTGCTCAATTGCCGCCCAAAAGGTTCTGCAGTCCGCGCAACGCCTCTTTCTCCAACTTGTCTTTCACGGCATCCTCGGTGGACTGACCTTCTTGTTTGTCTAGACCCAGCTCTTTCTCCAGCTTCTGTTTGGCTTCATCTTCCACCGCTTTGATTTCCTTATCAAAGCTGCGCTTCAAAGCTTTCTCCAAATCTGGAACGATACTGGGATTGCTCCAGCTACCGACGATTTTCACTGGCACAATTAGGCTTGGCCCATCCGGCCCCCGCAACTGCGGGGAAAACACATAGTCGATGGTGCGCAGTCCCAACCCAACCGTGCCTTTGCCGGTTGCGGCCAGCTTTGAAAGGCTCATCAGAAGATCATTGTTGGTCAACACACCATCCGCAATCGTCCAAGTCGCCACCATACTGTTGAACACCGTGGTGCCCCCGGTCACATCGCCGCGCAACAACTTGTCGAGATCCATACCCTCAATCGTGCCGCGCCCAATCTCCACACTGCCATCGCCACTCATGTTGTTCATCAGCGCATCCAGAGACTCACCTGAACTCAGAAACCGGCTTTCAAAATCTGCTTTACCAGTGAACTTGTCCAAATCCGCTGTGGCCGCCAGAAACGGCTGCAGCGATATCTGTGACACGTTCAAATCACCACGCACTGAAAACCCACTGCGATTGTTGGCCACAAAGGTGCCCGTCACCGCGCCCTCATAGGCCATCATCTCTTGAAGGGTCGCCACCGCCCGAGACCGGTCTATCTTCACCGTTGCACGGGTCTTGCCAAAGGTGATGTCGTTCAAATCCATCGCCTCAGCCGCAAAACTGACCGTTCCGTCCACCAAGCCCAGCGCACTGGCATCAATCGGCGTTTTGGACCACCCAACTGGCGCCCCGCCGTCATTGGCCGCGCCACCACCTTCTGTCTCCGCCGATACAAACCGCAACGTCTGGGTCGCCACCTGCGCCGCCACTTTGGGCCGCGCGCCGTTTAGATTTACATCCGCCTGAACTGACAACTCGTTACCCAGCGCCGCCACCTGCCCGCTACGAACAGACACCACGCCGTCACGCGTCAGGGTCACATCGCCCTGCACAGCCAGCGGCCCCTCCAAGCCTCCCGCGCCCAGCGCCGCCAAAAACGCCGCCGCATCTGCTGCCGCCACATCCAGCTTGCCGCTCGCTTCCGGCGCGATCCCGGCGCGACCGCTGAAGTTGGCTGTGCCTCCGCCAGCCGCCAAGCTCAAGTCCACTGCGGACAAGCCGCCGCTGATCATTTCCAGCGGCGCAGCAATCGTTGCATCCACTTTTACTGGCCCGCCAAACGGGCTGGCTTCAATCAAAATATCTGCAGCTTTGTCCGCTCCCGGCCAGGCCATCTGCAACGACACGCCAGACAACTCCTGCCGTGCCCCGCCATGTTCGATGTAGCGCACCTGCGCATTGGTGATCACCAACCGCTCCAGCGCGAAACTTTCAAATCCTGAACCCGCTTCAGGCGCAGAGCTCGATGCAGCCTCGCCACTGGACGGTGCCACTTCAGTCTGACCACCAGCCTCAGCCGCACCACCACTCAAATCCCAGTTCACCCGCCCGTCAGCAGTCTTCTCTAGCAACACATCCGGCGCCACCAGCTCAACATTTTTGACCCGAATGTCGCCGCCTATGGCCGCCATCACATCGACACCAATCACCGCCTTCTCGGCCGTGAACATCGGACCACGTTCGGACCACGCCGCATTGCCAAAACTGACCTTCTCCGTGGTCACCCCCAGCACCGGATACCAACTGATGCCAACCTTGCCCTCAAACGACAGCGTGCGCCCAGTCATCGCTTTGACCTGATCCGCCGCCAGCTTGGCAATCTTCTCCCCCGGCAACGCCACAATCAGCACCACCGCACCAATTGCCAAAATCAAGACCGCTGCCACCAATCCCCGGAGTAGCTTCATCGGAGATCTCCCTTTATTGCTCAAACGGAGCCTAAGCGCCCAAGAACACACACGCAATCACACATATGATCAAACACCCCGGCGCCGCTTCTTCTTGCCAAAAATATCCTGGGGGAGGCCCATCTGTGATGGGGCGGGGGCAAAGCCCCCAAGCTGCATCACTCCCCCTTTGCCAAACCGCGCGCACTGCCCTATATGCGCCCCATGTCCAGCAATCCGCCAGAACTCCGCCCCGACCTCGCCCGCACCACCCTCACAGGGGATGCGCGCCCCGGCCAGCCCACCATCGGCATGGTTTCCCTTGGCTGTCCCAAAGCCTTGGTCGACAGCGAGCGCATCCTCACCCGTTTGCGGGCTGAAGGCTATGGCATCTCGCCGGACTACTCTGGCGCCGATGCGGTGATTGTGAACACCTGCGGCTTTCTGGATTCTGCCAAGGCCGAGAGTCTGCAAGCGATTGGCGAGGCCATTCAGGAAAACGGCAAAGTGATTGTGACCGGCTGCCTTGGCGCGGAGCCCGAGTACATCACCGGCGCGCATCCCAAAGTGCTGGCTGTGACTGGTCCCCATCAATATGAGCAGGTGCTCGATGCGGTACACGGCGCTGTGCCACCCAGCCCTGACCCCTTCATTGACCTGCTGCCGGCCAAAAACGTGTCGCTCACCCCGCGGCACTACAGCTATCTAAAGATTTCAGAGGGGTGCAACCACAAGTGCAAGTTCTGCATCATCCCGGACATGCGCGGCAAGCTGGCCTCCCGTCCGGTGCATGCGATCCTGCGGGAAGCTGAGAAACTGGTTGAGAGCGGCGTGCGAGAACTCTTGGTGATCTCCCAAGACACCTCCGCCTATGGGCTGGACCGCAAATACAGCACCCATCCGTGGAAAGACCGCGAGGTGCGCAGCCACATCACCGATCTGGCCCGTGAACTTGGCCAATTCGACGCCTGGGTGCGCCTGCATTACGTCTACCCCTACCCGCATGTGCGTGACCTGATCCCGCTGATGGTCGACGGGCTGATCCTGCCTTATCTGGACATCCCGTTTCAACACAGCCACCCGGACACGCTCAAACGCATGGCCCGCCCGGCGCATACCTCCAAAACCCTGACCGAGATCGCCGCTTGGCGTGACATCTGCCCAGACATCACCCTGCGCTCCACTTTCATTGTCGGCTACCCCGGCGAAACCGAAGCCGAGTTCCAGCACCTCCTGGATTGGATGGACGAAGCCCAACTCGACCGTGTTGGCTGCTTCCAGTACGAAAACGTCGACGGCGCCCGCTCCAACGACCTGCCAGACCACGTCCCTGCCGAGGTCAAGCAAGAGCGCTGGGAACGGTTTATGGAAAAGGCCCAAGCCATATCTGAGGCCAAACTCGCCGCCAAAGTCGGACAGACCATGGACGTCATTGTCGACGACATTGATGAGGACGGCATCGCCACCTGCCGCACCAAAGCCGATGCACCAGAGATTGACGGCAACCTGTTCATTGACGAAGGCACCGATGGATTGACCGTTGGCGACATCGTGTCTGTGGAAGTGGATGAGGCTGGGGAGTATGATTTGTGGGGGTGCATCGCGAAATAGAAATGCTCCAGTGGAGCATTTCAGCGAAGCACGGGCGGAGCCCCACTCACTACCAAAGCAATACTTGCGCGAGTTGGCGTGGGAATACGCTATCGATAACTCGCGGCCGATTTCACGACATTTGGCTCGAACCCGTTCTTCCTCAAAAATGCCTTTACTACGCTTTCGGGAGTTTTGTTTTTTGGTCCCAGGGTCACATAGTCCACGAACTCCGGATCAAGTTTAATTTGTATATGGGGACGAATTGCCCCAGCCCGCAGCGTAAACTCAAAAATATCGTTCTCAGGAAGGCTTTGCATACAGTAGAGCCTCCACTCACCTTCCTCTTCAAACGCATGATTCTTGTACTCATAAAACTGGCCCGCAGTCTCCCATTTCTCGGGTGACAGGTCTATTCTCGCAGTAGTGAAATTCTCCTCTACACGAACAGAGGCGATATCTTGACCAAACACGTCAAAAATCTTCTGGACAAAACCATGACTTTCTAGGCGCCCATATTTGACTTTCGCATACCTAAGCTTGTGCGGTGGCAGTTCGTGACTTCGAGCCAGTCTCTCAATCGCATCCGGCTTGAACGCGACCGAAAACCCAGCCCCGTCCTCTGCGTAGCCGCGCCATTGGCTTAACAAGTCCTCCTTTTCTGAGAAGCACATTCCGAACGCGTACCGTTCATAAAAAAATGGGCTCAAGGCCGCGTCTACCTTCCTCGCTCCATCCAGGTTGCTCCGTTTCGCTAGCGCTTTGTATTGCTGAAGCGCCCACAGACCCTCAAGGCCATCATTCGAGTGGTTCAGGGACGTTAGCCACAGCTTCCGTTTTTCGACTAACGAGAAAAACGTGGCGCTTGAGCAGTAGTAGAACAAATTCTCGGGCATATATTCCCTCATATAACTTCAACCAAATAGCCACCTGCTGTCATACCAGCACAACCATAAACTGTCCCCATCAGCGCCCGCCCCTGGGTGCGGGCTGAAAGCGCCCTCCCGTGGGGAGCGCGCGGCGTCTTGGAAAGGATCCGGGGGATCCTTTCAGCCGCAAGCGGGCGGAGCCCAAGGCGCTGGCTGAACCACAGGTTCAGCTCAAGGAAGAGCCAATCCAAACCCACTTTGAAAAACCAAAGACCCACTCCGCTTTCCCTGCTACGCTCCCCAAAACAGGGAGACCCACAATGCCTGCGTATCTGATCTACGACGTCGACATCCACGATCCAGAACCCTACGGCCAATTCATGGCGCAGGTGAAACCGCTGGTCGAGAAAATGGGCGGCACATACCTCGTGCGCGGCGGCGCCCATGAGGTGCTCGAAGGCGACTGGTCGCCCAGCCGCATCGTGTTGTTTGAATTTCCAGATATGGACAGCGCCCGCGCGCTGTTTAATTCACCGGATTACGCCCCGCTCAAAGCCCTGCGGCAAAGCTGCTCCACCGGCAAGGCGGTGGTGGTCGAAGGCCTGTAACGGCCTTCGCATGAGGACATTCAGCCCTGCTGCATTTCTTTGAACAGCTCCACGTTCATGCAGTAGTCCGGCGCATTGGCCGCACTGTCGTTGAGGTCCTGAAACTTCTGGCAGGCTCCCAGCTCCTTGCATTGGGTGCATTGCATCACCGCACTGCGGTACTCTTTAGCTTTCTCCGGGTTGGCCATAATCACTTCCTCCCAATCCACGCCAACGCGTTTGGACATGCCTGTGACCAAATCGCTGTGCTGGCTCATTTTCTCAAACATCGCTGGCTCCTTTTTCTGTTGTGACGCACGGGCTCAGCCCGCCGCCAATTTCCCAAACAACTCTGCATGACAACAAAACTCTGGCGCTTGCGTCTCCGCCCCTGCCTGCTGCCCCAGAAAACTCTGGCACGCCTCGGTATGCGGACACATGCGGCAACGCGTGACCATGGCGGCGTAGTCTTCCGCGCTCAGGCTCTGATCCATCATCGCTTCGCTCAACGACACCCCCAGCACCCGCGCCATGCTGCGCGTCAGCCAGAAATGTGTCACCGGGTCGCCCAATGGCTGTACGTTTCCCATCACCCCTGCGCCTCCAACGCATCTTTGAGCCGCTTAAAACGGTCTTTGTTCACACAGGCCTCCGGTGCGCTCTCTTCAGTCTGCGCATCGCGTTCGTGCGCTTCCAGGTAACGATCACACCCGGCCTCCCAGTCACACCCGCGACAGTTCTCCACCATCTCGGCCCAATCTTCTTGTGAGAGCTGCGCCCGCGCCATCGCCGCCACCAAATCGGTCTGGGTCAACTGCGCCATGCGCTGTGCCAGCCAATAATGCTGTGTGCGATCTCCCAGCGGTTTCATCTCTCACCTTCCTGCCCCGCGACGGTGGCCTATTGCTCACCTTGCAAGCGTTTCAGCAGCGTGGTGTTGCGGCAATAATGCGGCGTGGCCACAACCGCGCCATCCTCTTGCAGCCGTTGTGCGCAATCTTCTGGCTGGCTGCAGGTGGTGCAGCGCAGAACAGCGTCCGAAATCTCGTCAAACTTCAGCGCGCCACGAATGGCGGCCTCTTGCAAATCCATCCCCAAACGGCTGGCCGTGTCATCCAACAGCGCCGCGTGGTGGCGCAACTGGGTAGTCCGATCTGAAACAAGGGTCATAGGCGCATCTCCAATGGCTGACCGACACAGTCTATCAGCAGAGGCCGCGCCCCCCCTTGACCTGTATCAATCGCCAATCTGAGATGAATTTGACCGCGCTTAGCTCAGCGCTTCGAGGTACGCTCGCACACAGTCCTGCACCCGACGAAACCGATCACCGCCAAGTTTTGTGCCGCCATACCAACGGGTTACCACTACAATGTGATCTGCGAGTGCTTCTCGCTCCAACATACGCAGGATCACCAAGCCAGCCCCGCTTTCGCCGTCATCACTCTTGAGCGGCGTGCCGTCCTCCATCAAAACAGCCCAGGTATTGTGGGTCGCTTTGGCAAATTTCTTATTGCGCTTGAGCTCTTTCAGAAAGGCGTCTGCCTCTTTGCGACTGGCCACCTTGCCGCCGGACACTGCATATTTGCTGCCCCGGTCGGTGACCACATTGGTCAGCTGCAACACGCGATTACAACCCAGCCGCGGTTTGCTTCACAATCGCCACGCGCGATGCATTGGGCGGGTGTGTGCCCAGAAACTGGTTGCCCGGATCCGGCGTGCGCTCAAAGAAATTCACCCCAATCAGCGGATCATAGCCAGACTTTTTGGTGAGGATGGTGCCAAGCTGGTCGGCCTCCAGCTCGTGGCTCTTAGAGAAGCTGCGCGCACCGACGCCAGCCCCCAAATCCATCGCCGCCTCCACGGCGCTCGAGTTTCCACCGGCCGCAGCCACCAAAATCGCACCCAATGCTGCCCCCGCCATGGCATTGCCCTGACTGCGGGCAATATGGCCTTTGATGTGGTGTGCCGCCTCATGCCCCATGACAAAGGCCAGCTCATGGCTGTTACGGGTTTCCGCAACCAAAGGTGCAGTGAAGATAATCAACGGCCGACCGTTCTTGTCCAATGTCTGATAGGCGTTGGCGACCTTTGTTTCTTTGGGATCAACGTAAATCTTATAATCACAATTGGTACCCGGCGCCGTGCGCGCTTTACACTCGCGTTCCACAACAGCTTCCATGCGCGCTTTCACCGGCGCCACGCGGGCCGTCGCTTGCCCCGTCGAAATCTTTGCTGCGGGCTTCTGTTGCACAGCTGGCTGCGGTGTCGGACTGGTTGTCGTCGTGGTTGAGACACAGCCACTTATCACCAAAGCAGCGGCAAGGCCGATCAATCTGGCTTCCACAGGCAATTTCCGGCGCATGACGTCCCTCCCAAAAGTGTCCAAATGTGTGACCTACTCGTGAATTTACCATCTAAACCCCCAGAGACCAGTGGGAATTACTTGCGCCTCCTCCCCGATCCGCTACGCTAAAGCCATGTTCAGCATCGAGCACGAATTTGACGCCACCGTTGTCACCCTGGTCGACGAAGGCACCGCGCCCCTTGGGGAAGACGTCGTCATCAACATGTTTGAGGACTGCGTCACCATCGAGCAATATGATCCCCGTACCGACAGCGTACAAAAGATCACCTTATCCAACACGCAGGTACAGGACCTGACCGCCGCGCTGGATTTGCCGGAAGGCGTCTACATGCTAAAGCGCAAATCGGACTAGGCCACAATTAGTCGACGCGAAACACTTTGTCGCGCGATGTTGCCCCGCGGATCAGAGACAGGCGGGATTTGGCAAGCCCCAACGCCTTGGCCAACAGCTTTTGTACTGCCGCATTGGCCTTGCCGCCCTCTGGCACCACCGTCACATAAACACGCAAGACCTCTTCGTCCCGCACCACCCTATTGCGCGAGGCTTTGGGCGTCACGCGCACCGCAATCTCAGCCCCCTCATAAGCCAAGTCTGATAGATCATTGCTCATTGCCTTGGCCCCATGTTGGTCACAGCGATTTACATTTCACAACGGCCCCGCATAGGGTAGCCCTCGCATGAGATGAGGGGAGATTTGCCACATGGCCACCGGGTTCTTTTTTGACGAAAAATGCTTCTGGCACGCGGGCGGCAATTACGCCCTCACCCTACCTGTGGGTGATCTGGTACAACCTCTGGCCGCTGGTGGCCTGCCGGAAAGCCCGGAAACCAAACGCCGTCTCAAGAATCTTATGGACGTCACCGGCCTCACTGAGGAACTAGACGTCCGGAGCGCCACTCCCGCAACGGATGGCATGCTAACGCGCGTGCACCCAGCAGACTTCCTGGCCAAGTTCAAAGAAGTTTCAGATGCCGGAGGTGGCGAAATTGGACTGCGCACCCCATTTGGCAAGGGGGGATATGAAATCGCGGCGCTGTCTGCCGGCATCGCAACGGAAGCTTTGCGTGCAGTCACCTCAGGTGATTTGCAAAACGCCTATGCCTTGTCCCGCCCCCCCGGCCACCACTGCCTGCCAGACTGGCCCAATGGATTTTGCCTGCTGGCCAACATCGCCGTGGCCATCGAAGAGGTGCAAGCCCAGGGCCTCGCCAAACGTGTCGCTGTTCTGGATTGGGATGTGCACCACGGCAACGGCACCGAGGCAATCTACTACGATCGCGACGACGTGCTCACCCTCTCTCTGCATCAAGAACACAATTACCCGCTGGACACCGGCGATGTCGCCGATCGCGGCAAAGGCACGGGCCTTGGAACCAACATAAACATCCCGCTCCCCCCCGGCGCGGGGCACAACACATACCTACACGCGATGGACAAAATTGTCCTGCCCGCCCTGCACACCTTCAAACCAGATGTGATCATCGTTGCCTGTGGCTTTGATGCAGGCGCGTTTGACCCGCTGTCCAGAATGCTGGCCACAGCAGACACCTTCCGCCAGATGACCAAACAAGTTATGGGTGCCGCAGACACGCTATGTGACGGAAAACTGTTGCTTGTGCACGAAGGCGGCTATTCCGAAGCTTATGTGCCATTCTGCGGCCACGCCGTGATCGAAGAGCTTGCAGGCTCCAGCACAACCGCTGAAGATCCTATGGCCACTTCACTCTCCATTCGCCAGCCCAACGCCCGCGTCGAAGCCTTCTTTGCCACGCTTGTGGATGAGATGGCCGAAATTTTCGCCAGCCCGGCCGGTTGAAACCCATCTGCGCCACGCCAACATATCCAATCAACTCCTGAGGGAAGACCCTATGCCTCACCCAAACCAAGCTGCGCTGGATTTCCTGCTGAGCCGCCGCTCACGTCCCGCCAAAACCCTGATTGGCCCCGCGCCCACCCGCGCTGAACTGGAACCGCTTTTGGAGGCTGCGCTGCGCAGCCCCGATCATGGCAAACTTGAACCGTGGCGACTGATCGTGCTGGAAGGCAGCGCATTGACCAACCTCGCCAAGCTCGCACAAGAGCGCGGTGACGCGCTTGGCATGGATGCCGACAAGACCGCTAAGGCCCACGACCAGTTTGACCGTGCAGACCTTGTCGTGGCCGTGATCGAAGCTCCGGTGATCAGCGAGAAGGTGCCAGAGATCGAGCAAACCTACTCTGCCGCCTGTGTCTGTCTGCAACTGCTAAACGCCGCATTGGCCGCTGGCTGGGGTGCAAACTGGCTATCCGGCTGGGCCAGTCATGATCGCGGCTTTGTCGAAAAAGGCCTCGACCTCACCCCACGGGAACGCGTCGCAGGCTTCATCCACATCGGCACCGAAAAAATCGCGCCACCAGAGCGCCCTCGCCCCAACATGGAGACCAAGGTCACATGGCTGTCAGCCTAGCAATCACGTCTTTTGGCAAAACCCTGTCACAAATCGGGGACCCGCGCTTTCGCCGGGTCCTTTTCAAAGGCATTGGCCTGACATTTGTGCTTTTGATCGCGGTCTACACCGCGTTCCTGATGTTCTTGAACTGGATTGGCGCTGGCCAGACCGTGCAGGAGCTTTTGGGCAACGTCGCGTGGGTCGGTGACCTGTTCACTTTTGCCTCGCTCTTCCTGATGATCTTTTTGTCGATCTTCTTGATGGTGCCGGTGGCCTCAGCCATCACATCGCTGTTTCTGGATGAGGTGGCCGATGCCGTAGAAGACAAGCACTATCCAGAATTACCCAATGTCCCCGGCGTGACCTTTGCCGAAGGTCTCAAAGACAGCGTGAATTTTCTCGGTGTGTTGATTGCCGCCAACATCCTTGCATTGATACTCTACGCGATCTTCTCACCGCTCGCGCTGTTCATCTTCTGGGGACTGAACGGTTTCTTGCTGGGGCGAGAGTATTTTCAGATGGTTGCCATGCGGCGTGTCGGACGGGCCGAAGCCAAAAAGCTGCGCAAAAAACACATGGGCACGATCTGGCTCGCAGGGACACTTATGGCGATGCCGCTCGTCGTGCCCCTATTGAACCTGGTGATCCCGATTTTAGGGGCGGCAACCTTTACCCATCTGTACCATCAGTTGGAGCCGTCACCTCAGCGGGGCCCATCACGTTAAACCAGTCAATATCACGCACCGTGATAATGCCCGATGAGATGATCCAGTACAAAATCACCCACATCACCGCGGCGACGCCCGTGGTGATCCAGGCCTTAGTTTTCAGGTAATGGTGCTCAGGGCTGCCGGCATGAGTGCCGGGCACAACTTCCCCCACGTCCCCCTGGGTTTGCAGTCGAATCGGAATCACGATCAAAAAGGTCATGAACCAAAGCACGGCGTATAAAACGAGGGCTGAAGTGATGGTCATTGCGCGCTCCTGACAAAAAATGGCGGACATCAAATGGCCCGCCAATCTGGTTCTTTTGGGTTGGCTTCTTAGACCTGTTCAAGCTCGACAAGGCAACCGTTGAAATCTTTGGGATGCAGGAACAACACCGGCTTTCCATGCGCCCCAATCTTTGGCTCACCACTTCCCAAAACACGGGCACCCGTGGCTTTCAGATGGTCACGGGCGGCCAGAATATCATCCACTTCATAGCAAATATGGTGAATGCCACCGGCCGGGTTCTTTTCGAGGAAGCCCTTGATCGGGCTGTCTTCTCCCAGCGGGTACAGCAGCTCAATTTTGGTGTTGGGCAACTCAATAAACACCACCGTCACACCGTGATCCGGCTCATCTTGCGGCGCGCCAACTGTGGCGCCCAGCGCATCACGGTACTGCCCGATCGCCGCCTCTAAGTCTGGCACGGCAATCGCCACATGGTTCAATTGTCCGATCATTTTAGTCTCCTCCAAAGGGGCTTTGGTCCCGCTCACCGCCGTTATGTGTGTTCAGGCCAATCTGCGCAAGCGACAGGGCGTCGCGGTCAATCTTAACCTTTCGTTAGGCATGTCTACCTAGCTTAATGGCACGTTTCAGTACTTGTAGTTTTCGCTTCGTTGAGGATTTCTGACATGAACGACCAATCGCCTTTCTCTCCGCTGACCACCCCATCAGCCGCGCGCCCTCTTCTGGGCATGACCGTTCTTGTGGTGGAAGACAGCCGCTTTTCCTCTGACGCGCTGCGTCTGATGTGTGTCCGCTCCGGTGCCCGCATCCGCCGCGCCGATTGCTTGACCTCGGCGCGACGACACCTGCAAGTTTATATGCCAACGGTTGCGATTGTGGACATGGGACTGCCGGATGGGTCCGGTGCTGAACTGATCGAAGAGTTGAACAAAGCCGCGCCACGCATCGAACTGATCATCGGCACCTCGGGTGACGACTTTGCGCAAGAGGCCGCCTTGGCCGCTGGGGCCGACGGGTTTATCGCCAAGCCTTACGGCACGCTGAGTGATTTCCAACAAGCCATCCTTCGGCGCCTGCCAGACGCTTACCGCCCTACCGTGGCGCGTGTGGCCGACAACGAAGCCATTAAGCCAGACCCGATAGCATTCCGTGATGACCTGCTGCATGCAGCCGACACACTTAAGGATGCGGAAGAGGGCTTGATCGATTACGTCGCGCAATTCCTAGGTGGCCTTGCCCGCAGTGCCAATGACCAGGATCTTCTAACGGCGGTCAAAGCCGTGGAAAGCGCACGCAAAGATGGTTCCGGTGTAAAAGCCAATGTGGCAGAGCTTAATGGCCTGGTGGAAAGCCGCCTGACCGAAGCCGCCGCAATTTAGATCTCGAGACAACCACTCACGAACACGGGACGGTGAGGCGGGACCATTTGGTCCCGTCTTGCTTTTTGGGCTTATCCCAGAATTGGATCACTCGCCGCGCGTACCAACCCTGTCAAATCACTCAACCGTTCCCGTTGCTGACCCGTTTCATCAAAATTGCTTGGCGACAACCACGCATCAAACGCCGCCTTCAACGCAGGCCATTCGCGGTCAATGGCAGCAAACCACGCTGTATCGCGATTGCGCCCTTTGTAAACCAAGGCCTGCCTGAACACGCCCTCATAACTCAGTCCCAACCGCTGCGCCGCGCGGCGTGACGGCATGTTGAGCGCATCACATTTCCACTCATACCGCCGATATCCAACATCAAAGGCCCACTGCATCATCAGGACCATCGCCTCGGTTGCCGCAGGCGTGCCCTGCATCATCGGTGCAAAGTTGATGTTGCCCACCTCAATAGACCCGCGCTCCGGGTAGATCCTCAGATAAGAGGCCACTCCCGTGAACGTCCGCTCCGCTTTGCTGTAAATCGCATAGAAGAAATGATCCGGGGTCGCGACCGTCTCCCGCACCCAGCGGTGATATTGCGCTGCGGAATGAAACGGTCCATATGGCATGTAATCCCAGACCCAATCATCCGCCTGATACGCCCGATAGAGCAGCGCCGCATGGGCCTCAGCGTTTAACGGCTCCAGACGTACGTGCTGGCCGTCCAAAACCGCTCCTTCTGGCCGTGGTGGCACGGTCCAGTCGGTTACGGCAAAGCCCACAGGGCGTGTTTTTTGCATGAGTGGTCTTCCTTTAGTTGGCTTAGTAGTGGCACAGCACGTCCTGCGCGCCAAGCCCCACGCTTAGGCCAACAATCGCGGCGCATCCCCCAACTGTATTCCCGGAAACACCACGTCTTCCAGCGTCGCACGGTCCAGCCCAAAACTCTCCCGGATGGCCCAAGCCGCGTAACGCCGCACATCATCTGTTGGCATCAGGTCGCGCCCCTGAAACAGGTCCACCTCATCCACCCCTGGAAAACGCCCATGCACCTGTCGCCCGCGGATTGCTCCCCCTGCCATGACCATCATGCCGCCGGTGCCATGGTCGGTGCCTTTGGTTCCATTCTCCGCGACAGTGCGACCAAACTCGGTCATCGCCAGCACGGTGGTCCGCGCCCATACTTTTTCCCCAACCCCAGCCTTCAGGGCCAACAAACTGTTGCTCAGTCGCTTTAATGGCGATTTCAAGTTGCGTTCCTGATTGGCATGGGTGTCCCACCCGCCAATTGAGAAGCAAGCCACCCGCGCCTGCCCTCTCAATTGCTCGGCGGCAAATTTCGCCACGCGCACATGCGCCGTTGCTTTGTCCTTGCCGTCCGGGCTCATCTGCGCATCCATCATCTCTTCCAGCCCGCCCATCATATCAACGTCGGCCATTTCCATGACACCACCGCCCCCTTCCCCAGCGAGAGCCATCGCTCGGTGCATCGCCCGCGCCATTTCCGGATCGCGCTCCATCGTCAGCTCCAACAGCCGCGCGCCTTGGCTCGACATTACGAAATTGACATCCGGCGACCAGGTTTCCACCGGCGCGTCACCTCGGCTCAACAGCATCGGGTCGGCACCAACAGCGTAGGCTGTTGTCATCTCGCTATTGGGCATATTTTGCAGCATCCGGTTGAGCCATCCGTCCCGTGCTGTTCCACTCGGCACCTGTGCCGTACCCGCCTCAAGCAAATCTTGCCCATCAAAGTGGCTGCGTTTGTTGCGATACGGCGTGGAAACCGCCTGCACAAAAGCCAGTTCGCCTGCATGCCACATCGGCCACAGAGGTCGACAGGCCGCATGTAACATCATCCCTCCGGGCATCTCCAAGCCAGAAGGCGCACGGGCAGCCAATGTCGGACGCAATTGCCTCAACGCCGCTTGCTGCGGTTGCAACAGATCCAGCCCATCCAATCCGCCGCGCAGAATGATGACCACCAACCGATTGTTCCCACCTGTGGCGGCAAAACTCACGGGTGTGAACATTGGACTGGCCGCCAGCGAACATCCAATCGCCAATCCACGACTAAGAAACCCACGCCGATCCATTCTAGCCTTGCTCATAATGGCCTCCTCACACCCGTTGAAACGCCGGTGACATCAAGACCAACGCAATCCCTTCACGCCGGTTCTCCGCCGCTTCTGCGGCAAACCGCACCGACGCCGGTGCATGGGCACCCAACGTTGTTTCGACAAAAACACGCGGGTCCGGCAACTCCGGAAGAACCGCAGCAGGCACGCCCAGCGCCCACTGCAATCGCGCAGCCATTCCCTGAGCTGTCACCCAATGCGCATCATTTTCTTCAAACCCATCCGGCCCAAACGGGGTTCTCCATGGCTGCCCCATGGTGCGCAGGGGGGTGTCCAAAAAACGTCGGACTTGATTGCGTTTCACCAATTGAAACTTCTGTGGCGGCACCGCCAGTGCCCGCAATGCAGAACAGACAAACAGCTCTGGCTGCTTGAAATTACCTGACCGTTTGCCGACCGGCTGCCAAGCTGCCGGATGTCGCAACATTGCTTCAACAACCGCTGCAAGGTCACCGTCGGTTTCCAGGTACCGCGCACCCATCGCCACCAACAGATCTTCATCCGGTTGATCGGAGATAAAATGCACTGCCAATTTTTGTGTCACATGCCGCGCGGTGTCAGGATGACGCGCCAAGTCCCGCAACACCTCATGCACATCTGAAATCCGCGCCCGTCGCGTGCCGTACTCTTTGCCCAAAACCGTCTCCGGCCCCGGCTCAACCCGTCTGGTCAGATAAACAGCACCCTCTATTTGAATGGTTGTCATGCCTGTCAGCAGCTCGGCCAACTGGCGAACATCGTATTGAGTATACTCCGCGCCCACACCTAAAGTGTGCAATTCCAAAATTTCACGTGCAAGGTTCTCGTTCAAACCCAGGTTTTCCTCAGGGCGGTTTTTTGCGCGTGTGCTGGTGGGACCAATTGAGTTATTTTGATCCAGAAAATGCAGCATCTGAGGGTGCAACAGCGCGGAAATGAGCAGATCTTCAAATTTCCCGCTGACATGTGGGCGTAACGCGTTGGCGACATAAGAGGGCGCGGTATACCGGAACAACTCACTCTTTCCCGGCGCCGAGAAATGGTCCGCCCAAAACGCCACCAAACGTTCCCGCAATCCATCTCGGCTCCAAACTCGCCGCGCCAGAGCATCCCCGATCCACCCCGCCACATCTTCCTGCGCGCTGCGCCGCACGGCCTGAAACTGCTTTCGCAGGGCCTCCTTTTTGTCACTATCGTCTTTAGCCATAGATACTTTGCGCCGGGCTGCGACAAACGCCAGCATCTTGCGCCGCATATCCTCCTCGTTTGGGATCTCCAGCCCAACTTCAGCCACATCTGGACCACGCAGCAACGACATCATCTCATCGACGTTTCGCGGTCCCGCCACCTTTGGTGAGCGGCCATATCCGAACCGGGTTTGTGCAATATCTTGGTCAAAAACCACTGCAGAGGTGCTCCTCATCCACCTGTCGCGCCAATCGCGCCTTACCCTACACTACCATATCGGATTGCAGGTTCTATCCGCGCCGCAATACACAGCCAAAAACTACAAATTTTCGCCGACACGCCCCACCACATGCAAAAAGCCGCCCACGACAGGGTCGCAGACGGCTCAAATCTCAAACGCTTAAAAGCAGGATCACTCCTGCGGGATCACCCGCAGGCCCAGCTCCATCAGCTGATCGCTGGACGGATCGCTTGGCGCGTTCATCATCAGGTCTTCGGCACGCTGGTTCATCGGGAACATCATCACTTCGCGGATGTTCTGTTGATCGGCCAGCAGCATCACAATGCGGTCGACACCAGCGGCACAACCACCGTGGGGCGGCGCACCGTAAGAGAACGCTTTGTAAAGCGCACCAAAACGCTCTTTCACTTCATTCTCATCATACCCGGCAATATCAAACGCCTTCAGCATCACCTCAGGAATGTGGTTCCGGATCGCGCCAGACACCAGCTCATAGCCGTTACAGGCCAAATCGTACTGATAGCCTTTGACCGCCAGCGGATCACCGTTCAACGCCTCAAGGCCACCCTGCGGCATGGAGAACGGGTTGTGTTCAAAGTCGATCTTGCCGCTCTCTTCGTCCGCCTCATAGATCGGGAAGTCCACGATCCAGGCAAAGGCAAAGCGGTCTTTGTCAATCAGACCCAGCTCTTCCCCAATCACGTTGCGAGCACGACCGGCCACCGCTTCAAACGCCTTCGGCTTGCCGCCCAGGAAGAAGGCCGCATCACCCACGCCCAGACCCAGCTGCTGACGGATGGCTTCAGTGCGCTCAGGACCGATGTTCTTGGCCAACGGACCCGCCGCCTCTTCGCCCAGAACAATCTCACCAGCTTTGATCTTCGCGTTCACCTCTTTCACAGAGATGCCCTGCTCCTGCGCAATGGTGTCCGCAGACTGCTTGCGCCAGAAGATGTAGCCCATGCCCGGCAGGCCTTCGCCTTGGGCAAACTTGTTCATGCGATCACAGAACTTGCGTGAACCACCGGTTGGCGCTGGAATGGCGCGCACTTCGGTGCCTTCCTGCTCCAGCAGTTTGGCAAAGATCGCAAAGCCAGAGCCGGCAAAGTGCTCGGACACAACTTGCATCTCAATTGGGTTGCGCAGGTCGGGCTTGTCGGAGCCATATTTCAGTGCGGCCTCAGCGTATGGAATCTGTGGCCACTCGTTTGGCGCATCCACTTTGCGGCCACCACCAAACTCCTCAAACACACCCGCGATCACTGGCGAGATGGTGTCAAAAACCTCCTGCTGCTCTACAAAGGACATTTCCATGTCGAGCTGGTAGAAGTCGGTTGGTGAGCGGTCCGCACGTGGGTCTTCATCGCGGAAGCACGGCGCAATCTGAAAATACTTGTCAAAGCCCGCCACCATCATCAGCTGTTTGAACTGCTGTGGCGCCTGTGGCAGCGCGTAGAATTTGCCGGGGTGAATACGGGACGGCACGAGGAAGTCGCGCGCGCCTTCTGGCGAAGACGCGGTGATGATCGGCGTCTGATACTCGCGGAAGCCTTTGTCCCACATACGCTTGCGCATGGAGGTCACAACATCTGCCCGCATAGTCATGTTCTGCTGCATCTGCTCGCGACGCAGGTCAAGGAAGCGGTACTTCAGGCGAGTTTCCTCAGGGTATTCCTGATCGCCAAACACCAGAAGTGGCAGTTCATCCGCCGCGCCCAGAACTTCCAGATCACGCACAAACACCTCAACTTCACCGGTTGGGATCTTGTCGTTCACCAGCTCAGGATCACGCGCCTTTACGTTGCCGTCGATGCGGATACACCACTCGCTGCGCACCTTCTCCAACTCGGAGAACACCGGGCTGTCCGGATCGCAGAGCACCTGTGTGATGCCATAGTGGTCACGCAGGTCGACAAACAGAATGCCGCCGTGGTCACGGATGCGGTGCACCCAGCCAGACAGGCGGACGGTTTCGCCCACATTGGATTTGGTCAAGTCGGCGCAGGTATGGCTGCGATAGGCGTGCATGTGCGGGCCCTCTTTCAGGGTGAATAACTACAGTCGGCCCGATACACCTTTTTGAGCACCCAAAGTCAAGAGAACGGCGCGGGTTTGCGCGGAAAAAGCGAGCCTCTTTGCCCGACCGCAGGAAGGGCTGCGCCCATTGCGCGGCAAGCGATTGCCAAAATGGCAATCTGCCGAGAGCGGGCCTGCCCCCCCGGCAGGCGCATTTGCAACGCAGCAGCGGGACTCTCTGTACCGTCAAAATCACTGTCACTCGGCGTACAAACGGGGTCGAAAGCGCCTACCCAGGCAGGCGCAGCCCTCCCCCCTCATCCATCGCAAACAGCCAAAATCTCGCCGCGCAGGGCGTTGGTCACATGAACCGATTTCGCTTGTCGCAAGTCCACCTCCGTCAAAGCCGCCTCTTGCACCAATCCAGCATCCAACAAGCTCTGCCGATACACCCCCGGCAAACATCCCGAAGACAGCGCTGGCGTCAGCCGCACCCCATCCGCCATGGTCAGCACCACATTTGTGATTGTGCCCTCACACAGCTCTCCACGCTCATTGAGAAACAGCCACTCCTGCACGCCCTCGGGTAGCTCGGCGCGCAACTGGTCGTACGCCTCTCGTCGCGTAGTCTTGTGACGCAACAGTCCATCATCCGAGCGCAACCTTTCCGGCGCAATCCGCACCGTCCACTGGATTGCCGCCGCAGGCAGCACAGCCGTGGCAATCTCCACATCCCCAGCCGCGCCCAATGTCAACCGACAGCGCAGCGGCACATCCCCGCCCAGCGCCTCTACCGCTTCTGCCACACGTACACGATCAAAGACAAAACCCAACGCCCGCGCAGACCGCTTCAGCCGCGCCAAATGCAATTCAAGCCGCGCAATCCCCTCGGGACGCCAGGCAAAGGTCTCAATCAGGCGGGTTCCGGCTGGAACTGTGCAAACCGTGCTTTCCACAGCGCTTCCTCATATTCATCTGGTGCGGTGCTGTCCCACACAACGCCGCCACCCACATTCAATGTCATCTGTCCGGCCTGTGCCATCAATGTCCGGATCGCCACACTGAACTCCGAGCGTCCATCTGGCGCCGCCCAGCCAATTGACCCGCAATAGATCTCACGCGGCCATGGCTCCAGATCGCGCAAGATTTCCATCGCCCGCAGCTTCGGCGCGCCTGTGATCGATCCACAAGGAAACAGCGCCTTCAGAATATCGCTCAATTGCACATCGTCCTGCAACTCCGCCGCCACAGTTGACGTCATCTGATGCACCGTCGCGTAGCTCTCAACTTCAAACAACTTTGGCACATGTACCGAGCCCGGTTTACTCACCCGACTGATGTCATTTCGCAGCAGATCGACAATCATCAGGTTCTCGGCCCGGTTCTTCTCATCCGTCGCCAGCCAGTCACGCCGCCGCGCATCCTCACGCGGATCATCGCTTCTTGGCTGCGTGCCTTTCATTGGGCGTGTTTCAATCCGGCCCTTGTCGTCTGTGCGGAAAAACAGTTCTGGAGACCGGCTCAGAATGTCCGGCAAGCCGTCTTGGCGAATAAACGCCCCATGCCCCACCGCCTGCCGATCCGCCAAGGCACCGAAAAGCGCCACCGGATCACCTTCAAATTTTGCCTCCATCGGGAAGGTCAGATTGGCCTGATAAATATCCCCGGCCCCGATATAGCCATGCACCCGATCAAACGCCGCCCGATAGGTAGCCGCACTCCAGCGTGGCTCAAAAGGACGCAGGTCAAACGTGCCATCCCGTGGTACGGGTCCCGCCATCTCCGGCGCACGAAACACACCAAAGTTGATCAGCGGCACGCGCCGCGTCTTGGGCAACAACCGCCGCAGCTTTGGTTCCAGCACATAGCCCAGCTCATAGCTGACATAACCCGCCAGCCAAAACCCGGCGTCCTGCGCCTGATTGAGAACCTCAAAGGCCAGACCAACCTCATTAGGATCGGTGATGGAAATCACATGTTCGGGCTTCTGGAACAGCGTCGCACCGCCATCTGGCCCATGATCAAATCGAATCTGCACGCCATCCCCCTATCAGTGTTAATTCCTTGCCAGCCATATACGTTGCATTTTATTAAAAAACAGTGGTCAATTGCGGCGCTTTACGACAAATTTCCGATCCCCCTTGCGCCCGCCCTTCTGATCCGTATAACGCACGACAATTTGCGTATTTGGCGTTTCCTGCCCGCCAAGACATCGCTGCCATCAGCCCGAGGTCCACCATGCCCAAAAGAACCGACATCTCCTCGATCATGATCATCGGGGCCGGCCCCATTGTGATTGGTCAAGCCTGTGAATTTGACTACTCCGGCGCGCAAGCCTGCAAAGCGCTGCGAGAAGAGGGATATCGCGTCATCCTGGTGAACTCCAACCCGGCGACAATCATGACCGACCCCAACATGGCGGACGCAACCTACATCGAGCCGATCACGCCCGAAATGGTTGCCAAGATCATCGAGAAAGAGCGCCCTGACGCGCTGCTGCCAACCATGGGTGGTCAGACTGGCCTGAACACCGCATTGGCTGTCGAAGAAATGGGTGTGCTGGAAAAATTTGGCGTGGAAATGATCGGCGCGGACCGCGACGCCATCGAAATGGCCGAAGACCGCAAACTCTTCCGCGAAGCCATGGACCGGCTGGGCATTGAAAACCCCCGCGCCTCGATTGTGACCGCACCGAAGAAAGACGACGGCACGGCTGATCTCGACGAAGGCATCCGCCTCGCGCTGGAAGAACTCGACGACATCGGCCTGCCAGCCATCATTCGTCCTGCCTTTACCATGGGCGGCACAGGCGGCGGTGTGGCGTACAACCGCGAAGACTACATCCACTACTGCCGCACCGGCATGGATGCCTCCCCGGTGAACCAGATCCTGGTGGATGAAAGCCTGCTGGGTTGGAAAGAATTCGAAATGGAGGTTGTGCGCGACAAAGCGGACAACGCCATCATCGTCTGTGCCATTGAAAACATCGACCCCATGGGCGTGCACACCGGTGACTCGATCACCGTGGCCCCTGCTCTCACGCTGACCGACAAAGAATACCAGATCATGCGCAACGACTCGATCGCTGTGCTGCGCGAAATCGGCGTGGAAACTGGCGGCTCCAATGTGCAATGGGCGGTGAACCCTGCTGACGGCCGCATGGTTGTGATCGAAATGAACCCACGTGTGAGCCGCTCCTCTGCGCTTGCGTCCAAAGCGACAGGCTTCCCAATTGCCAAAATCGCCGCCAAACTGGCGGTGGGCTTCACACTGGATGAGCTCGACAACGACATCACCAAAGTCACACCGGCCTCCTTTGAGCCATCCATCGACTATGTTGTCACCAAGATCCCGAAATTTGCCTTTGAGAAATTCCCGGGCTCCAAGCCAAACCTGACCACGGCGATGAAATCCGTTGGTGAAACCATGGCCATTGGCCGCACCATCCACGAATCCATGCAAAAGGCGCTGGCCTCCATGGAAAGTGGCCTAACCGGGTTTGACGAAGTCGAAATCGACGGCGCAGATGACACCGCTGACGGCAAAGCCGCGGTGATCAAAGCGATCAGCTTGGCCACACCGGACCGCATGCGCACCATCGCGCAAGCCATGCGCCATGGCCTGACCAACGACGAAATCCACAACGTCACCATGTTTGACCCGTGGTTCCTCGACCGCATCCGCGAGATCATTGATGCCGAAGCCGAGGTTGTCGCAAACGGCCTGCCAACAGATGAAAAGGCCATGCGCCAGCTCAAGATGCTGGGCTTCTCTGACGCCCGTCTCTCCAAGCTGGCTGGCCTCACAGAAATCGAGGTGCGCAAAGCCCGCACCACTCTGGGCGTCACCGCGGTGTTCAAACGCATCGACACCTGCGCGGCTGAGTTTGAGGCGCAGACCCCATACATGTACTCCACCTACGAAACCCCGATGATGGGTGACGTAGAATGTGAGGCCCGCCCGTCTGATCGCAAAAAAGTTGTGATCCTGGGTGGCGGTCCTAACCGCATCGGCCAAGGCATCGAGTTTGATTACTGCTGCTGTCATGCCTGCTACGCGCTGACCGAGCAGGGTTATGAAACCATCATGATCAACTGCAACCCGGAGACCGTGTCCACCGACTATGACACCTCCGACCGCTTGTATTTTGAGCCGCTCACCTTTGAGCACGTGATGGAAATTCTGCGCGTTGAGCAGGAAAACGGCACCCTGCATGGTGTAATTGTACAGTTTGGCGGCCAAACTCCGCTGAAACTCGCCAACTCTCTGGAAGCTGAGGGCATTCCAATCCTCGGCACCACGCCAGACGCCATCGACCTCGCCGAAGACCGTGAGCGCTTCCAGGCGCTGGTCAACCAACTGGAGCTGAAGCAGCCGAAAAACGGCATTGCCTCCACCGACGCACAAGCCCTGGCCATTGCCGAAGACATCGGCTTCCCACTGGTGATCCGCCCGTCTTACGTTCTGGGTGGCCGCGCAATGGAAATCGTGCGCGACATGACCCAGCTGGAGCGCTACATCGCCGAAGCTGTGGTTGTGTCTGGCGACAGCCCCGTGCTGCTCGACAGCTACCTGTCTGGCGCGGTGGAGCTTGACGTGGACGCGCTCTGCGATGGCAAAGACGTACACATCTCTGGCATCATGCAGCACATCGAAGAAGCTGGCGTGCACTCCGGGGACTCCGCGTGCTCCCTGCCGCCTTACTCGCTGGACGAGGCCACCATTGAGGAAATCAAACGTCAGACACACGCATTGGCGATTGCGCTTAACGTGGTTGGCCTGATGAACATCCAGTTCGCTGTGAAAGACGGCGAGATTTACCTGATCGAAGTGAACCCACGTGCGTCGCGTACCGTGCCGTTTGTAGCCAAATCCACCGACAGCGCGATTGCGTCCATCGCTGCGCGCATCATGGCGGGCGAGAAACTGGCAGACTTCCCAAAACGCGCGCCTTACGTGGAACTCGACGCCACCAAGGATCAGCCAATTGCGGATCAAATGACCCTGGCCGATCCAAACATGCCTTGGTTCTCCGTGAAAGAAGCTGTGCTGCCCTTCGCCCGCTTCCCGGGTGTGGACACCATCCTCGGCCCAGAAATGCGCTCCACAGGTGAAGTCATGGGCTGGGATCGCTCCTTTGCCCGCGCATTCCTGAAGGCCCAAATGGGCGCAGGCATGGTGTTGCCCACTGAGGGCAAAGCTTTCATCTCGGTCAAAGATGACGACAAAACCGAGATGATGATCGACGCCGCCAACATCCTGATTGGCATGGGCTTCACTGTGGTGGCCACCTCCGGCACCGCCGCGTGGCTGTCTGAAAACGGTGTTGCCTGTGAAAAGGTCAACAAGGTGTATGAAGGCCGTCCAAACATTGTCGACATGCTCAAAAACGGCGACATCTCTCTGGTCATGAACACCACCGAGGGCGCGCAAGCTGTGAACGACAGCCGCGAAATCCGCTCCGTGGCGCTGTACGACCGCATCCCCTACTTCACCACAGCTGCCGCGTCCCACGCTGCCGCCCGCGCCATGAAAGCGCGTGAAGAAGGTGATTTGGAAGTGCGCTCTCTGCAGGGCTAAGCCAAACAACATCAGTCTTTGAAAGGGCGGCCATCTGGTCGCCCTTTTCTTTGCGACCCAACTGTAAGGCGATGCCAAAAAGACTCGCTTTTGGCAGGGATTTTTTCACGCCCTTGACCCAAAACCCCCGCCGCCCGCAAGCTTGACTCAAAACAAACCAACAATTGAGAGCAGGCCGATGACACGAATTATCCTAATTTTTGCAACCCTGATCACACTAGCCAGCCTCGCTGCCTGAAGTGGCGTACAAATCGAACCGGTGATCTAAATCACACACACGTCTCCCCAGTTTGAGATCGCCACACTCGCCAACCTGACGACCGGCGCCAAGCTCTGGATGCGCGACCCACGCCGCACCCCGGTTTGTGTCACAGCCCTTAACGTGGATACCGCCAACTTTACGGTGGAAGTTCTCGATTTTGAGGACAAAGGCGCTTGGTGGACCTTCCCCGTTTGGCAGTCAGATAAGTTCCTCTGTGACACCGCCGCTCCCACCCTGCCCCCAAGCACCCAAGAGGCGCTCAAAACCGCCGGTCAGCGGCTCAACCAACCGCTTCATGTTCCAGCCGACGCTACTCAACGCGCAAACACCGAAGCACAGCTCTCCAAACTGACAGCTCAAGCTGAAGCGTGGTTGACCAACGCAGGCCACAGCGCTGCCCCTGCACCAACTCCAAAAACCTTCTCTGCCCTCACCGATCCAGACGCCCTATCGACTTGGCTTGCGCACCACGACGTCCAGCACATCGAAGCCGATGTCGCCACCCAATACGTCAGCAATCCCCACGCCGGCGAAACCATCAAAGCCCACCGCCTCGCCTTGGCAGACCTCGGCCTCTGCCCCTTTGACGGCCGCATCCTGCGCGACACTTCCGAGATGTCCGGCGACAAAGCCCTGCCCCACCGCAAACGCCACATCCTGGCCCGCCTCGCATTCCTGCGCGCCGCTTTCAACATGCTTGGGATCACCCACGTACCGCTCTACCGCGTGATCTACTCCGACGCCCCACTCACCCCACCCCGGCCAGCTGGATTCACCTCTGCCACATTCAGCCAAGCAGTCGCCCTGCGCTTTCTCAAAGACGGCCAAGCCAAACGTCACGCCGCGCTCTACTGGCAGCACGTCCCCGTCTCGCGCCTGTTCATGACACATCTCGAAACTCCACAAATGCGCGGCCTCTACGACGAATGCGAGGCCCTGCTGCTCAGCGCCCCGTCAGGTCCCCTGTTCTGACCTCTTGACCACCCGCACAACAAAATCTAAACCCGCGCCTTCGTTTTATTGGCGGAGACCGGACCATGCACACCCACACCCTTGGCATCGACTTTGGCACCTCCAACTCCGCCGCAGGGGTTGCGGTCAACGGCGCGCCGCACCTGATGACCTTCGCCCACGGCGAAACCACCCTGCCAACCACGTTTTTCTTTGACTTCGACAGCCGCAAAACCCTGCTCGGCACCCCCGCCAATCAAGCGCTTCTGGACGGGCTCGAAGGCCGCTTCATGCGCGCGCTCAAACGCGTGCTTGGCACCACGCTGATGCACGAAAAGCGCCAAGTCCTGAACGAGCGCGTGACCTTTGTCGACATCATTGCCCGCTTCCTGCGCCACATCAAAACCACCGCCGAAGCGCAAACCGGCCTGACCTTTGACCACGCCCTCTCCGGCCGTCCGGTGGTCTTCCATGGCGCCAATGACCCGCGCGAGGCCCAAGCCGAGGCCGATCTGCGCGCCTGCTACCTCGCTGCCGGTTTCACCGACGTCACCTTCATGGCCGAACCCGAGGCCGCCGCCATCGCCAATGGCGCGCTAGAGCAACCCGGCCAGCTGGGCCTGATCGTCGACATCGGCGGCGGCACCTCCGACTTCACGCTCTTTCGCACCTCTGAGGCGGGCATCGACACGCTTGCAAACCACGGCGTGCGCATCGGCGGCACCGACTTTGACCGCGCCATCAGCATCGACCGCGTCATGCCCTTGCTGGGCCGTGGCACCGAGCTGCGCAACCAGTTTGGCAGCGGCACCCACACCGCACCGGCGGCGATCTTCAACGACCTCGCCACCTGGGAGAAAATCCCGTTCCTGTATACTGCGCAAACCCGCCGCGCTGTGGACGACATGCTGCGCCAGGCCCAAGCGCCCGACCAAATCGCCCGCCTCGCCGAGGTCCTGCGCGACGAGCTGGGCCACGACATCGCCTTTGCCGTGGAGGCCGGCAAAGTCTCCGCCAGCAAGGCCACGGCCAACCCAAAAATTGACCTGTCTGTGCTGGACAGCACCCTGACCCCAGCCCTGCCCGCCACGCTGCTGCCCGACATCCTCGCTGGCCACGCCGCCAAGCTCGATCAGGCCATGGTCGACATTTTGACGGACACAGGCACCGCCGCGCAGGAGGTCACCCAAGTGATCTACGTCGGCGGCTCCAGCCTGCTCTCTGTGGTGCAAGACACCGCCAAAGCGCGCTTCCCGCAGGCCGAACACAAAGTCTCTGAGGTGTTCACAGCCGTCGCGGATGGCTTGGCGATTGCGGCGGAGCGGCGGTAACACCGCAACCCGCAAAATTTGACAAACACCACAGCCCTGCCGTCTGATGAGAGCGTAACCCCACACGCCTCATCGAAAGGACTGACCATGGACAGCCACGCCGCTTATGCCCCCGGCCTGATCGCGCTTTTGATCTTTGTACTGATTGTGCTCCTGCAAGCCGCGCTGGTGGGCGCAGGCAAAGCCAAAGCCGGGTTGGTGCCCGGCTCAGAACCAGAGGCGGATTACGACAACGCGCTCTACCGCGCCAACAGATCATTTCAAAACGGCGTCGAGATCATGCCTGCCGCCGCACTCGCCGCCCTTGTGGGCGTGATGGTTGGCGTCTCCAGCTGGTGGTTCAACCTGTTGCTCGGGCTCTTCCTGCTGCTGCGCATTGTCTACGTGGTGATCTACGCACAAAACGTCGGCAAACCCACACAGGGCGTGCGCACCTTTGCCTATGTGGCCGGCTGGGCCTGCATTGTGGCGCTCTGTGTGATGGATATTTTGCGGCTTTTGTAAGGGCTGCGAACCAACTCTGCCCACCACACATCCCTTGCCAATGCTGCGCATTGGCAGCGCCCCACTGACCGACAGGGGCTTGCGCAGCAAGCTCCCGAGAGGTGAACCGCCCCGTCGCACCAAAGGTGCGCCAAGTTAATAAAGCGGCACGCCTCTGGCGTGACGGGGCGGGCGCTTCGCTTCCTAGCCCCTCGGTTCGTGCGCGGGGGAGTGTTGCAACGTAAGAAGGCCGCTTTGCGCAGATTGCGACCTTTGCAAATTCCGCTTATCAGCTTTTGAATACAGCCCTCGATAGCTGCGATGCAGTGTGAGAAGCGGTCATTGATGAGGGCTGTAGCGAAATTCAGGGGGGGGTGGCGTTAGGTGGACAAAGCACACCAGTTCGCTGCATCTGCGCCTCCGTCAGCCAACATAGATTGCCCATCATAACCCCCTAAAACCGGGACTCTTCAATCATGACTTCGTGACAAGTTCAATCAGTTAATGGGTCCTGAACCCAAGGACTAGGAACTGGATAAAGGTATGAACCGGGGGCACGTGTTTTGGAATACCCTACCGGTACCGCTATATCAGGCTGGCTGCATCTCGAAGCGTACGCGCCCGACTGGAATGCCGAGCCTTGTAACAATCGCGTCGTTGATAACGCGGCCATTTGAACTGAAATAGATAACATCCTCGAAACCCAGTCTGATAACTTCGCCGCCTGAACGAAAGTCAGCCACGTATGAAAGTCGGATTTCGTTGCCACCCTCGATAACTTCTGCTTCTCCCACGGTGTCTTCACGTTGCCCCTTCCATCGACCTGGACCTGCTCGGTCAAAGACCCATGTTAGACGGTTCTCCTCACCATCATCGTAGAAGAAATCTTCAACGATTGTAAGCCGATCTCCATGCAGGCGACTGTTGAGGCGTGCGGTGAAACGACGTTCTGAACCGGTTAGGTCTACCCGAAACACTCCTGCTCCGTTCGCTCGACCTGAAAAGGCCGTATCGAGCGTGATGGGCGCGGGAGGTCCTTCAGGCGAAGTGGGCATACGAGCACATGCAGCAAGTCCAAAAGAGCCAAGAATTATAGAGCGGCGGGTGACCGACATTTTCCAACCTATTATATAAACGCGCGTTCAAAGGCCGCGATGTATTTGAGTAAGGATTTCCCCATATTCAATAATGGTGGCGATGAGGGATGAAAGCATGAAACCTTCACATGTCTTTCAAAAAGGCGGCGCGGGCGTTCATTGAGTGGGCAGTTAGCGATAATCATCGGTTGGCATCAGCGTTTTCAAAAGCCATCATTGTAATGAAAACCCCGGCAATAATGGTCGCGTGGGCGACAGAGCTGATCCCAAAAACAAAAAAGCTACCAAGCGAAATTGAGAAGATCACGCTCCACATCCAAGCCAACATTTGCATCATCATGTGGGCGACAGGTAGCGAGTAGCTCTTTAGCGGATTTTTCGTCTCATTCATGATCGCCGACCAACCGGCGCCTTCTTCTTTGAACAGTTTCATTTGTTTTCCTCCATTGTCTAAAATTACGCGCCGCTGGAGGTTTTGGATCACACAGCCAACGCTACAGTGCCGCGTGTGAAGCGGTCATTGGTCACGGTTGCCGCACAATTTTTTTTTTGGGGGGGGGGGCGAGAGGTAGGCTGAACGGGACGAAGGTGACGTTCGCCTATAATGCGCCAAAGGTAAAAGGCAGCCCGGAGAGCTCTTCATTTGTGACGCCTTATCTGGGGTTCAATTTACTTCAACCGGGCCGCCCTGCATGATCCGCAATCGGGATCGGATCGTAACAATCCAAAATGGAGAATGTTATGTCATTCAAAGTTTCACTCGGACCTGGAGGAATATGATGGACGAGAGCGAAAACCAATTGCAAGATTACTCTCTGTCAATGGTCCAACTGGTGTGATGTCATGACGGCTAAAAGGGCTTTGGTAGTCGGTGCATCCGGCGGCATCGGCGCATCTTTGACCAAAATTATGAGGGCACAGGGCGCTGTCGTGATTGAGGTTTCGAGGTCGATTGACGATTTCGACGTCACTGACCCAAACAAAGTCCAGAAACACATGGAAAGCCTCGAAGGAGCTTTCGACACGGTTCTGATCGCAACTGGCATACTTGCTCCACCGAATGTGAGGCCGGAGAAGTCTCTCACCGAAATCGACGCTGCCAACATGGCGAAAGTTATGGCAGTAAACGCCATTGGGCCGGCATTGGTCCTGCGACATATTCCCAAGCTTTTGCCTCGTGACACCAGGTCTGTAGTGGGCGTTCTTACAGCACGTGTGGGTTCTATCGGCGACAATCAATTGGGCGGTTGGTACAGCTATCGGGCGGCGAAAGCGGCCGCCAATCAGATCGTGCACTCTGCCGCTATTGAGATCGCGCGAAGTCGAAAAAAGTCCGTCGTTGTGGCCTTGCATCCAGGTACGGTTGAGACGCGCTTTACCGAGGCATATTCCACGCAACCAAAGGTTTCGACGGACGAGGCCGCGACCAATTTAATAACTGTGATTAGTGGTCTGACAGAGGTTCACAACGGCTGCTTCTTCGATTGGGCTGGAAAACCCGTTCCATGGTGAACCCGCGACAAGTTTTGGTTCTCGCTGATCCAAAATTTCTGCCCTCGCGCATTGGTTTTAGCAGTCAAAGAATCCAGTAACGTCATTTATCATTTCGGTTATTCTGTTTGTACTCATGCTTCGTTCGGGAGATCTCTAAAGCAGAGGGGCAATCAATGTCCGACGATGACCAACAGACCGGCACTAATTTCTACTCTCGTCTGCCTACTACACGGGATTTTTCGCGTTTCGCGGACGTCCGGACCCATACTCCTTTGCCTGACAACTGGATTGTTATCGTGACAGACATCGAAGCGTCCCGATCAGCGATCAATTCCGGCCGCTACAAGACGGTCAACCTCGTCGGAGCATCCCCGATCGCAGCTTTCAAGAACCAACTCAAAGACGAAGAGTTTCCGTTTGTTTTCGGCGGGGACGGCGCAAGTCTGGCAATACCGGGACATCATCTGGAAAGCGCCTCGCGCATCCTTTCCTTATTGAGGAGGTGGGCTTCCGAAACTTTTGATCTGAACCTTCGTGCCGGATTGATGTTTGTCGCGGACCTTAGGCAGTCGGGATGTGAGGTCAGAACAGCCAGATATGCGGCCTCTTCGAGCGTCAGTTATGCTGCGTTCTCCGGTGGCGGTGTTAGACGGCTTGAAGATCTTGTGAAATCCGGAGACGTTTCTGTTCATCTTTCCGAGCCGAAGGCTCGTCCCGATCTGACAGGATTGTCCTGCCGTTGGTCCAATCTTAAATCTCGACGCGGAAGGATTGTCTCTCTAGTCATTGAACCCGCAACCGATGTTTCCGATCGGCAGTTTCTGCAAATAACCCAGTCGCTTCTTTCCAGGATCGATGAATCTGGCAATAACAACAGAGTGATTTCGGAAGAGGGGCCGCAGGTCCAATATCCTCCGCCTGGAATGTCCATCGAAGCGCGCGCCACAGGCGGCAGCTTTTGGCTGCTTCGGTACTTGGCTCTGAGTGCGCAAAACCTTCTGGCATGGATACTGTTTCGGACTGGTTGGTCATTGGAAAGTTTCGACCCACGGCACTATGCTCGGCAGACGGGTTTCAACACTGACTCACGAAAGTACGAGGACGGGTTGAAAATGACTATCGATTGTGATGCAGAAACATTGGAGTGGATGAAGCAGCACTTGGAAGCCGCCAAAGATCAGGGATTGATAAATTATGGGCTTACCGAACAGTCCGAAGCATTTCTGACCTGTATCGTCATATCCGCCCTGAACGACGATCACGTACATTTTGTGGACGGCGCTAACGGTGGCTACGCAGCAGCCGCAACGATGATGATCGGCAACCGCACTCCCTGAGAGTTTTGGTCCACGGACACTCAAAACATCGAGTTGTTCGGCTTAGGATCCACGAAACTTCAGGTCGCGTAAGGCGCCGGTGTCGCGGAAAAATCGATGTTCATCCCGACAAGGCGCTATCGTCGATCCGTAGGTCTTCACTGATCCAAATCCTTCTGCTGCGCGTAAACATAAGAAAGGAGTGAAGAAAATGTGCATTCGAGCTCTAGTTTGGAGTTTTGCTTTGGTGGTCGCCACGACCGCAATGGCACAGGAAATGTCGATTGGGGACGTCATATCAGCCCAGATCGAAGCTTTTCAAAACGAGGATGTGGAAGAAGCTTTCACATATGCCTCTCCAAAAGTTAAAAACATTTTTCGGTCGCCTCGGAACTTTGGTGCGATGGTTCAAAGAGGGTATCCGATGGTATGGAAACCTTCGGATATGGAATTCAGGAAGCAGCGAACCGTGGGGGATTTAGTGTATCAGGAAATGTGGTTCATGGATTCACGGGGCATAGGCTATTCTTTTATTTACGAAATGATCCAGGTTTCCGGTTCGTGGAAGATAAACGGTGTATTCAAAATCAAAACGAACGAAGTGAGCGCATGAATTTGCCGAACCCGATTGCAACCTGAGGTCAAAAAATGCTGCATTTCTTGTTTTCTCTTTCTTATTACAGCTGACTGGCCACTAAGGCGCCCTTTGTTGGAGAGGGAGAAACTGTCAGATCGAAAACTTAATCTGGAAGAGATTTTCGCAGGCATGACAGCGGCCTCAGGATCGACTGTTAGCTTTGGGCTTTGTGCCGTATTTAGTCTTGGTCAGTTTTGCGAGTTTGTAGAAGCTGTCCATTGCGGTTCTAAATTTGGGAGGCTGTGTAATGCTATCGCGTTACAACCTGTTAGCAATTCTTGTGTTTTTCAATCTGTCTTCAGGTGCGGGTGCAAAAGAGATGTTTGAAACCTTTGATAACGACCCGGCATCTCGGTGGATCTTTTTCGCGGACACTGTAATGGGCGGCGTATCTACGGGTGACGCCACCTTCGACAGCGATGCCTCCGGCTCCTTTGTTCGTTTGGCGGGCGAAGTGAGCACCGAAAACAACGGAGGCTTCATCCAAGTGCGTCGCAAACTATTCAGCAAGTTGCCAGACAGCACCAAAGGAATTCGCCTGAAAGTGCGCGGCAACGGCGAAGTGTATTTTGTGCATCTGCGGACACGGGGCACGCGTTTGCCTTGGCAATATTATCAGGCACAGTTTGAAAGCACAGGAGACTGGATCGACGTCCAGCTGCCATTAACCGCGTTTTCGCCGTCCGGTCAGTTCCTTAGGAACACCCCCCATAACGATACAATCACGTCTATTGGCATTGTGGCATTTGGGAAAGACCACACGGCCCTGATCGATGTACGCGAAGTGGAGTGGTACTGAAATGTGCTTAGAGTTTTCGGATTGAAGACCCACGCTACACTAATGGCTGAGTTTGCTTGGCGCCTCCAGTCACTCAGCGAATGACGTGCCCGTCGCAGGCAACGCCCACCTAAAACCGATTGCGACTTCCGAAGAGGTCTTAAGTTGGAAGAGTTCGGTCAAGAAACGGACATCCGTTCCGGGATCCTTTATCCTCCTTTATAACCGTATGTTGAATTTTGCATAGTCCGCTTCCTGCGCAGTGCTGCGACAGGCGCAGTGGAAGTAAACTACTTGATCCGCTGAATGACTGCTTTCGGGAAACTTGTGATAAAATGTTGCTGATGCAGTATTGAGGGCTCATTGCGACCTATGTGGGTCGGCTTTGGGCTGGAAGCAGCGAACATTCTGCTCGAAACAATCAGAGTTTCAACCTTTCAGGATTCATTCTCTTAACTCTCCCTTACCCCACCGCCCGCTGTTGCGCCCGTCTCGAATGCAACAAAAACAGGCCCCGACTCACCGAGTCGGGGCCTCAAAATACGCACCTCCGTAAAACAGTCGCGATACCGACGTCATACCGACGTGAAAATCAGACCTTTTCCTGCGTGTATTGGCGCAGCTCTTTGCGGGCCACTTGGCGGCGATGCACCGCATCAGGACCGTCCGCAAGACGCAACGTTCGCACGTGTGTCCAGGCCTGCGCCAGCGGGGTGTCCTGCGAAATGCCGGTGCCGCCAAACATCTGCACCGCCTCGTCGATCACTTTCAAGGCCACATTGGGCGCCACCACTTTGATCTGACTGATCCACGGCGCCGCCGCGCGTGCGTCGCCCTGATCCATGATCCAGGCGGTCTTCAGGCACAGCAACCGCGCCTGCTCAATCTCCATGCGGCACTCGGCAATGATGTCGTAATTCGCCCCCAGATGCGCCAGCTTCTTGCCAAAGGCCTCCCGGCTGAGCGCGCGTTTGCACATCCGCTCCAGCGCCGCCTCGGCCTGCCCAATCGCACGCATACAGTGGTGGATCCGCCCCGGCCCAAGCCGCCCCTGCGCAATCTCAAAACCACGCCCCTCGCCCAGCAAAATACTGTCCGCAGGCACGCGCACGTTGCTAAACTTCAGATGCATATGCCCATGCGGCGCGTCGTCCTGCCCATAGACCATCATCGGTCGCAAAATCTCGATGCCTTCGGCATCTGCAGGTACTACAATCATCGACTGGCGTTTGTGCACCGGCAGCTCCTCGCCGCCGGTCTTCACCATCACGATGTAAACTTTGCAGCGCGGATCTCCGGCCCCAGAAGCCCAATATTTCTCGCCGTTTAGCACATACTCATCGCCATCCCGCACACAGGACATTTCGACATTGGTGGCATCCGAGCTGGCCACATCCGGTTCCGTCATCAGATAGGCAGAGCGTATTTCGCCATTCAGCAGTGGCTTTAGCCACGTCTCTTTCATGGCATCGCTGCCATAGCGTTCAAACACCTCCATATTGCCGGTGTCCGGCGCGGAACAGTTGAACACTTCGGCCCCCAAAGGCGTCTTGCCCATTTGCTCCGCAAAGAACGCATATTCCACGGTGGAGAGCCCAAACCCCTTGTCGGAATCGGTCAGCCAGAAGTTCCACAAGCCCCGTTCTTTGGCCTTGGCTTTCAGCCCCTCAAGGATCTCTGCCTGACGTTTTGTGTAGGTCCAGCGGTCCTCTTTGCCGATCTCCGCGTGGTACTCATCCTCCAGAGGCATCACCTCTTCACGGATCATCTCTTTGACCTTTGCCAACAGCTTTTCGTTTTCAGGTCGCATTCCCAGAAACATCGCCCAACTCCTCTCCAACTCGTTGCCCCACCATGTCGCGCCGGTGGTCCTCTTGTCCACGAAAGGGATCAGAAATGACGCAGGGTCTTAAAAATCAGGGGTTAGCGAAGTCCTAAAAACTCCCGAAAATTTTTCTGCATTTTGAGGGAAATTTTTTCTGCCAAAAATGCATTTCGGGTCTTGCGCCTGCCCGCGCTGCTGAGTAAACCCTGCCTCACAGTTGGGGTGTAGCCAAGTGGTAAGGCAACGCTTTTTGGTAGCGTGTACCGTAGGTTCGAATCCTACCACCCCAGCCACTTCATCGAACATCAATGAACGAGGCACCCTAGCGGCACCACCGGTCCGATTTGCCCCCAGAAATGCCCCAATAAGTGCCCCATGTCGCAGGAGCGCTCCCAAGGCACCCGTTGAGATGCTCCCCCCGAGTGAACGGGAGGAGCGGATTAGCAAGTTTGATATCGGACTATGGCATAGCCGCAGCATCTAGATCAGCCTGAAATCGACCCCATTCGCCCGCCTGTCTCTTTCATCTCTGACATTATCCGCTCGAGTACCGGGCGACCTTGGCCTGGTCCCAATCTGGTCGCGCGCATGCCGCCGCCCGATCAGATTACGGCTGATCTCCTTGCCGAAGATGTCCTACAGCCCGTCGCGGGTGATCGACCGCTGGTAGGCGATGGCGGCCAGGACCGCGACGTCGAACTCGCTCACGTCCAGTAACTGGCCCCCGACATCTGCCGCAGCGCGGACGGCGGGCGCGTAGGCAGCCCGCGTCCGGAACATCCAGCCGCCAGCAACCGTGGCGATTTCGAACGCACGCCCCTCCAAATCGGCACCAAGATCCTCGACCAGCAGGTCGACAGAGACCCTGCCCACCACGCGCGCCAGTGTCTGACGTCAGCGCTTATGGGGCCAAATAGCCGTATTTGATAAGAGAGGGTTTCTGGGTCATCGTAACCACTGAGGAGTGGACGATGAGCCAGACGGCCAAGAGCCCAAGCGAGAAGATCGACAAAGACATCAAGCGGGCGATGCGCAAACTGTATTCAGATGAAGAGAAGATCAGGATTGTCCTGGGCGGGATGCGTGGTGAGGACAGCATTGCTGAGCCATGCCGCCGCGAAGGGATTTCCTAAGGCGTCTACTACAAGTGATCGAAGGACTTCGTGGAGGCGGGGAAGAAGCGGTTGGCGGGTGATGCCGCCCGTGCCGCTACACCATCTCGTGGAAACTCTGCACAAACATGAGAGCTAAAGACGTAACGGACAGGCTGGACCTGGCGCTTGAGGCATCAGGATGTGATCAGGTCCACGTCGCTCATAAGCCACGCTTCCTCAGCGACAACGGATCCAGCTACGTGTCGGGCGATCTGGCTGAGTGGTTGCAGGACAAGGGTATGAAGCACTCATGCGGAACGCCATATCATCCCCAGAGACAGGGCAAGATCGAGCGATGGAAGCAAACATTGAAGACCCGCATCCTGCTGGAAAACCACTGCCTACCCGGTGATCTCGAAGCCCAGATCGGGGCCTTCGTCGACCACTACAACCACCAGCGCGACCATGAGAGCCTGAACAACGCCACACCTGCCGGCGTCTACTTAGGAGGGGACAAAGCCATTCTACAACAGCGAGAAAGGACTAAACGAAAGACGCTCGAAGTGCGCCACTTGCTTCATAGGCAACGCGCCGCATAATCAACCAACCAGATGAGCCGAGGACTCTCTCTTATCAAATACGGCTTTTTGGATCCCAAAATTCTGCCGACGCACAACCAAATGAGCGGCGTTCAGCCTCTAAAACAAAGACTTACGGTAAACAAGGGGGAAAGATGGTGGGTGATAAGAGATTTGAACTCCTGACATCTTCGATGTGAACGAAGCGCTCTACCACTGAGCTAATCACCCGATGACGCGCCTTCTAGACTCACTCATCCGGCTCCGCAAGACCCTCTTCCTCGGTTTCTTGTGGGTCTCCAGTTTTACGGCGCAAACGCAGGTTCACGACCTGCGCGTCTTCCAGGTTTTTGCTGTTTTGGACCTTTAGTTTGCCAAGTTCCGGCATATTCAACCCGCGCCCTGCGCTGAGAGTTTCGCCAATAATCGCAAGCGCGGCTTCGATGGCCGGCTTTGCATCGCGCTTTTTTATCCCAGCCCGCGCCACGGCGGATTCAATTAGTTCCTTTTTGCGCATGACATCCAAACCGAGATCTTCCGTAGACTCTGCATCAATCGAAGGCACAACTACAGGCGTGGCTTCTGCGATATCTTTCAAACTTGTCCTGGTTTTGCGGGATGTGGTTGCTCGCGTGCGCGACTTGCTGGTCGCACCTGTGCGTGTCGTAATGGGAGCTTTCGCCATGGTTTTCTACCTCATTGGTCTGCTCGACGCGACCAGCATAGCAACGAACCCATATTAAAGACAGGTAATTCGCGCATTTCCACAATATCTGCGCATAAGAAAGCTGCGACGCACCAAATACGCGCCACAGCTACCATTGCCACCAATAAAGAAGCGCCGTTATTTTAGCTTGGAAAGCTTGTCCTGCAGCTCAGCAAGTTGCTTCTTGATGTGGTCAAGATCTTCACTGTCACTGCTGGTGTGCTCTTCAGATTCTTCCTGCTGCGCAGCACCGCCGGGGGGCCAAGCAATACCGCCGGTCATGGCTTTCATAAAGGCCTCTTGCTGCGCTTGCATTGCCTCGATGCCCGGCATTTTCATGGCGTCCATGCCCGGCACTTTCATACCAGTCCCCATGCTTTCCATAACCTTTTCTTGGCTTTCGCGCAGCATGTCAAAGGAGGTCTGCAAAAACTGAGGCACAATCGAAGTCGCCTGTGTGGTGTAGGCACGTACCAGATCATTGAGCACATTAATGGGCAGAACATTTTCGCCCCGGCTCTCATGTTCTGCAATGATTTGAAGCAGGTACTGGCGGGTCAGATCGTCGCCGCTTTTTAGGTCGACAATCTGCACTTCACGGCCAGATCGAATAAAACCGGCAATATGGTCCAGTGTGACGTAGTCACTTGTCTCTGTGTTATAAAGCCGCCGGCTGGCGTAGCGTTTGATCAGTAGCGGTTTTGTGTCATCGCCCACATCAATCTCCCCAAAATTTGCGCGCTGCAGAAAAAGCCTATGCGACTGCAGCACAAAAAGAAAGAGCGGGCATTATGCCCGCTCACGCAATCTGCACTCTTAGGGAGGATAGGAGTGCCGAGTTGCGGCTTCTCTTATTTGGAGGTCGCTTTTTTCGCCGCTGCGGTCACGTCGTTGGTGGCCTTTTTCACAGCAGCAGAAGCTTCTTCAGAAGCCTCTTTGCCAGCAGACATCAGCAACTCAACAGTTTCCATCTGAACTTTTTTCGCTACTTCAGCGAAGGCCGCCATGTTTTCAGCAGCAACTTCGGCCTGAGCGGACGCAAAATCGGTCATCGATTTGGCGTAGTCAGCAGGATCTTCTTTGGCTTTGGACATGTCGCCCAGCTTCGCCAGAGTGTCTTTTGTCCACTTGGTGGAGATTTCGGAAGACTTCTCTGCCGCACCCAGTGCAACAGTGGTCAGCTTCTCGTTCAGCGCTGCGGAGTTTTTGAACGCGTCGTCAAAAGCAGATGTATCAACCGGGAATGCGCCCAATACGTCTTTGAACATTGCGGTCATGTCCTGTGTCGCTTTAGCCATTGGTATAGTTCCTTAAACAAATGACAGCCCGTGAAGATGAGGAGAATGGGCTGCGTTTCTAGTCTCTGGGAACAATATGCTTTCTGCGACGCAGCATTTCAAGATGTTTTTGCTGCAACGCAGCAAAAACATTACATGATCCTGTTATTTATAGGCTTTTTTTAGTACGTAGCTGCCTGGTGCATCTCCAAGTGTTGGATGCGCCTCATCTCCGGGCGGGCGCGCTGCAATCTTTTTGCCTGACTTTTTTGACAACCAAGTGTCCCACCGTGGCCACCACGACCCCTCGTGGACGATTGCGCTGTTCATCCAGTCCTCCGCGGTGCCCTTCACATCGGTATTGGTGTAATGGCCGTATTTCTTCTTGCTTGGAGGGTTCACAATGCCGGCAATATGTCCGGACTGGGACACAATAAACGTCTTGGAACGGCTCTTGGTTTGCTGAAACCCGTGATAGCAATCTTTCCATCGCGCAATGTGATCTGTCTCACAGGTCACGGAGCAGACCGGAACATCCACATCGCTGATTTTCAACGTTGTGCCGCACAGCTCAACACCCTCGCCAACAAACTTGTTCGCCTGACACAGCTCGCGCAGATACTGATGTGCCATTTTTCCGGGCAAACCAGAGCCATCGCCATTCCAGTACAACAAATCAAAGGCGGGCGGCGCTTCCCCCATAAAGTAACTCTTGATCGCCGGGCCATAGATCAAGTCATTGGACCGCAGGAAGCTAAACGTACGCTGCATGATAAACGAGCGCAGGATGCCAAACTCCTCAACCTCATCATCAATGCCGTCGATAAAGTCATCCTGCAAAAACGGTGTAAACTCACCTTGATCAGAGAAATCCGTTAGCGTCGTGAAGAACGTCGCGGATTTCACCGATTTATCTCCCCGCTGCTTCATCAACGACAACGTTAAATGCAGCGTGGTCCCCGCGATACAATAGCCAACTGCATTCACCTGTGTTTGCTTGGTGATGCCTTTGACCTGCGCAATGGCTTCGAGGAACCCCTCCTCAATGTAGTCATCCAGCCCCACATCCGCGTGAGACAGATCAGGATTGACCCAGCTCACCACAAACACAGTGTAACCCTGAGCAACACACCAACGGATCATGCTGTTTTGCTCTTTGAGATCCAGAATGTAGTACTTGTTGATCCACGGCGGAAAGATGATCAGCGGAATCTCGTGCACGGTCTCGGTTGTTGGCGAGAACTGCAGCAGTTCAAACATCCGGTTGCGATACACCACCTTGCCGGGCGCTGTCGCGATGTTACGTCCAATCTCAAACGCATCCTCATCGGCCAACTTCACCAGCAGTTCGCCATTGTTGGCTTCCAGATCCGAAATCAAATTCTGCAAACCGTCAATCAGCGACTGTCCCTCGGTTTCAACGGCCTTCTCAAGCGCCTCCGGGTTGGTGCCTAGAAAGTTGGTTGGCGACATCATGTCGACGATCTGGCTGGAGAAATACTCGATGCGCTGCTTGTCTTTGAGTGCCAATCCGTCGAGCTCACTTACGGCCGTTTTGATAGCGTCGGCATTGCGCATATACTGCTGCTTCAACAGGTTGAAATAGGGATGAGTCCGCCACATCGGATGAGAGAATCGCCTGTCGGTTGGCGTGTCATCCTGCGGTGCAGAAAACTCCCCTTTGAGCATCAAATTTTGTGCGTCTACAAAGCTCTTAACCGACTTTCCCCACAGGTCCAGCTGGTTTTCGATAACTTTTCCAGGGTTGTCGACCATCGCCTGCCAATAGGCGCTCGCGGCGTTCATGAAAACTTCAGGTTCAGGAGAATTTAGCTCATCTCTCAATGGCTTACGTTTCCCAAGAACCTCTGTCAATCGCAGCGACAAAGCTTCAACTTTTGCCAAATTTGCGTTCAGGCGGTCCATTTTTTCGCCGGATTCAGTCTCATTTGTTGTCATATTAACCTAATCGCCCTAATGTCGCTGCTGTGCAGCATTAACCAAGCGCCCCCTCAATATTACCGGGGAAAACACCGGGTGCATACCCCAACGATAGGACGAAGCACATGCGATACATGGCCACGTACGACCTCATGGAAACGATGCGGAACACCAACCAGTGGTTGGGCGCGACCGCCAGCGCCATGGCGTCTTACCCGGCCTTTGCATTGGTACCGAACCCCGGTTTGCAGTGGATGGCGGCCTGGGGAGAAGTCACCGAACGCGCCTTCCAACGCATGGTTGTGAAGCCAGATTGGGGCATCGACAGCTTCACCTGCGAAGACGGCAAAGACCATATCGTCAACGTCAACACCGTGGTCGAGCGCGCTTTTGGCGACCTGATCCATTTTGAGGTCTCCGGTCGCAAGCCGATGAAACGCAAAGTCATGTTGGTTGCACCGATGTCCGGCCACTATGCGACCTTGCTGCGCTCCACCGTGAAAAGTCTGATTGCCGATTGCGAAGTGTATATCACTGATTGGCACAACGCGCGTGACATTCCCGTGTCCGAAGGCAAGTTTGATGTTGAGGATTACACCCTCTACCTTGTCGATTTTATGAAAGCGCTTGGCCCCGACACCCATGTGATCGCCGTGTGCCAACCAGCCCCGCTCACATTGGCTGCAACCGCCTATCTCGCAGAGGAAGACCCAGCCGCGCAGCCGCGCTCCCTCACACTCATTGGCGGACCAATCGATCCAAGCGCTGCCGCAACCGAGGTCACCGACTTTGGTCACCGCGTCACCATGGGCCAACTCGAAGAAACCATGATCCAGCGCGTCGGTTTCAAGCATCCCGGTGTTGGACGCATGGTTTACCCCGGCCTGCTGCAACTCTCTTCTTTCATGTCAATGAACGGCGAACGGCACTCCAAGGCCTTCAACGACCAAATCATGCGCGTGTCTCGGGGCGAAGCTTCAGATCACGACGCGCACAACCGATTCTATGACGAATATCTGGCTGTCATGGACATGACCGCCGAATTCTACCTCTCCACCGTGGAGCGCGTTTTCAAAAATGGCGAGATCGCAAACAACGAGTTTGTGGTCGCTGGTCGCAAAGTTGATATCGGCAAAATCACCACCGTTGCGGTGAAATCGGTGGAGGGTGCCAAAGACGACATCACAGCACCTGGCCAATGTATCGCCGCGTTGGATCTCTGCACCGGCCTGCCAGATAGTAAGAAAGCCAGCCACGTGGAGCCGGGCGCCGGTCACTATGGCATCTTCGCCGGCAAAAGCTGGCGCAACAATATCCGCCCGCTTGTGCTGGAGTTCATCGACGCAAACGCCGCCGCTCCGAAGGCCAAAGCGGCCCCCAAACGCAAGCCTGCCAATAAGAACACCGCTGCCTAAACAGGCGGCATATGGACCTCCGCATACAAATGGGGCGATCGCAGGGCGCGATTCGCCCCATTGTTGTATTTACTGTTCACCGTTGCAAAAGATGCACATCGCCTGCCCGCAATATTTTCCACAAAAATGGACGCCCAAATCTACATGTTGTGGATAACTACATCTCCGAACCTCGCCCCAAAGCAGAAACGCCTTTTTTCAAACGTTTAGCGGAATTAACCAATATTAACGCTTCCCAAAGACCCCTGTGGAGGAATCGGAAGGCGTCAGCGAGTCGCCGCTGACCGCTTTCCGTCAACAGCAAAAATCCTGATTTTTAGTAAATAAATTCGTTGACCCTTTAGGGGCCGATACGCCAGTTTGTGGCAGCAGCCGAGAAAACCCACTAGATATAGTGGCGACCAGGCAGCAAAGACATAATCACCCAAACGCCCTTCCGGGTCTGTTTTTTGCGACAAATGCAGTGCGTTTGCGCCTGATGTCTCTTTGCTTGCCGTTCGCCCAGCACTCCAGGGTTCACAGAGGCGCATGACAGAACGCACAGAACGTGCACGACGGGACATTTGGCACTGGGGACGATGACAGGCATGAAGATTCAACGACGTTTCACCAAGACCGGACAGGACGCTTACGCTGATCTGGATTTTGTGACCACCGAATCTGAAATTCGCAACCCGGACGGCTCCATTGTCTTTCACCTTGCCGACGTCGAAGTGCCGGCCAGCTGGTCGCAAGTTGCCTCAGACGTCATTGCACAAAAATACTTCCGCAAAGCTGGCGTGCCAGCCAAGCTGCGCAAAGTGCGCGAAAAGGGCGTCCCAGAATTTTTGTGGCGCTCCACACCGGCCAACGAAGATGTGGTGATCGGCGGCGAAACCAGCGCCAAGCAGGTGTTTGATCGTCTCGCTGGCGCGTGGACCTATTGGGGTTGGAAAGGCGGCTACTTCACTTCTGAAGAGGACGCCCGCGCCTACTTTGACGAAATGCGTTATATGCTGGCGACGCAACGCGCCGCGCCCAACTCGCCACAGTGGTTCAACACCGGCCTGCACTGGGCCTACGGCATCGATGGCCCCTCGCAAGGCCACTACTACGTCGACTACAAAACTGGCAAGCTGACCAAATCCAAATCCGCCTACGAGCATCCACAGCCACACGCCTGTTTTATTCAGTCCGTGGCTGACGATCTGGTGGGTGACGGCGGCATTATGGATCTTTGGGTGCGCGAAGCCCGCCTGTTCAAATACGGCTCTGGCACCGGCACCAACTTCTCATCCTTGCGCGCCGACGGCGAATCCCTTTCTGGTGGTGGCATGTCTTCGGGCCTGATGGGCTTCCTGAAAATTGGTGACCGGGCTGCAGGCGCGATCAAATCCGGCGGCACCACCCGCCGCGCAGCCAAAATGGTGATTGTCGATGCCGACCACCCGGACATCGAAGAATACATCAATTGGAAGGTCAAAGAGGAGCAAAAGGTTGCCTCCATCGTGGCCGGCTCCAAAATGCACGAGCAGAAGCTCAACGGCATTTTTGACGCCATCAAAGCCTGGGACGGTGCTGAGGCAGACGCCTATGACGCCAAGACCAACGATGGCCTGAAGACCGCAATCCGTGACGCCAAAAAGTCAATGATCCCGGAGACATACATCAAACGCGTGCTGGATTATGCCAAGCAGGGCTACGCCAGCATCGAATTCCCAACATATGACACCGACTGGGACTCCGAAGCCTACGCGTCTGTTTCGGGCCAAAACTCCAACAACTCCATCCGCGTCACCGACGCCTTCCTCAAGGCTGTTGAAAACGACGACGATTGGGAACTGATCCGCCGCACCGACGGTAAAGTGGCCAAAACCATCAAGGCCCGCGACCTTTGGGAAGATGTCGGCCACGCGGCCTGGGCCTGTGCTGATCCCGGCATCCAGTACCACGACACCGTGAACGCCTGGCACACCTGCCCGGAAGACGGCGAAATCCGCGGCTCCAACCCGTGCTCCGAGTATATGTTCCTCGACGACACCGCCTGTAACCTCGCCTCGATGAACCTTCTGTCCTTCCTCAAGGACGGCGTGTTCCAGGCCGAAGATTACATGCATGCCACCCGCCTCTGGACCGTGACGCTGGAAATCTCTGTCACCATGGCGCAGTTCCCGTCCAAGGAAATTGCGCAGCGCTCTTACGACTTCCGCACCCTCGGCCTTGGCTACGCCAACATCGGCGGCCTGCTGATGAACCTCGGCTTCGGTTACGATTCTGACGAAGGCCGCGCCCTCGGCGGCGCGCTCACCGCGCTGATGACCGGTGTGGCCTACGCCACCTCAGCTGAAATGGCCGGAGAGCTGGGTGCGTTTGACGGCTATGCCCGCAACAGCGAACACATGCTGCGTGTCATCCGCAATCACCGCCGCGCCACCCAAGGATTGACCTCGGGCTACGAAGGCCTTGCCGTAAAACCTGTGCCGTTGGATACCGAAAATTGCCCTGATCAGGTGCTGGTTGAGTTGGCCAAATCCGCATGGGACGAAGCCCTGCAGCTGGGCGAAAAACATGGCTACCGCAACGCGCAGACTTCGGTGATTGCGCCAACCGGCACCATTGGTCTGGTGATGGATTGTGACACCACCGGCATCGAGCCTGACTTCGCACTGGTGAAATTCAAAAAGCTTGCAGGCGGCGGTTACTTCAAGATCATCAACCGCTCCGTGCCTGCCGCCCTAGAAGGTCTCGGTTATTCCTCCGCGCAGATCGAAGAGATCGTGTCCTACGCAGTGGGCCACGGCACCATCGGCAACGCACCGGGCATCAACCACACGTCTTTGATTGGCCACGGTTTCACCACCAACGAGATCGAGAAAATCGAAGCCGCGCTAGGCTCCGCCTTCGACATCCGCTTTGTGTTCAACCAATGGACTCTGGGCGAAGAGTTCTGCACCAATGTCTTGGGCATCCCAGCTGAGAAGCTGAATGACCCTGCCTTCGAACTGCTTGGACACCTCGGCTACACCAAAGCGGACATTGATCTGGCCAACGACCACGTCTGCGGCACCATGACCCTGGAAGGCGCGCCGTTCCTCAAAGAAGAGCACTACCACATCTTTGATTGCGCCAACCCATGTGGCAAAAAAGGCAAGCGCTACCTCTCCGTGGACAGCCACATCACCATGATGGCCGCTGCACAGTCCTTCATCTCCGGCGCGATCTCCAAAACGATCAACATGCCCAACGATGCCACCATCGAGGACTGCCAGAGCGCTTATGAGCTCTCTTGGTCCCTCGGCATCAAAGCCAACGCGCTGTACCGCGACGGCTCCAAGCTGTCGCAACCGCTGGCTGCCGCCCTGGTTGAAGACGATGACGAGGCTGCCGAAGTTCTCGAATCCGGCTCCATGACTGAAAAGGCGCAGGTGCTGGCCGAAAAGATAGTCGAGAAAATCGTCGTCAAAGAAGTGGCCCGAGGCCGCGAGAAAATGCCCGAGCGCCGCAAGGGCTACACCCAGAAAGCAGTTGTTGGCGGCCACAAGGTCTACCTGCGCACCGGCGAATACTCTGACGGCGCTCTGGGAGAAATCTTCATCGACATGCACAAGGAAGGCGCGGGCTTCCGTGCAATGATGAACAACTTCGCCATCGCAGTTTCCGTCGGACTGCAATACGGCGTGCCGCTTGAAGAATTTGTCGACGCCTTCACCTTCACCAAATTTGAGCCCGCGGGCATGGTGCAGGGCAACGACAGCATCAAAAACGCCACCTCGATCCTCGATTATATCTTCCGCGAATTGGCCGTGTCTTACCTCGACCGTACCGACCTTGCGCATATCAAGCCAGAAGGCACCACGTTTGACGATGTTGGACGTGGCGAGGAAGAAGGCGTTTCCAACGTGTCCGAGCTGTCCGACACCGCTGCCTCTCGCTCGCTTGAGGTGTTAAAGCAGATCTCCTCGACCGGGTATCTGCGCAAACGCCTGCCGCAAGAACTGGTGGTCCTGAACGGCGGTGGCAATATTTCTGTGGATAACTCGGAAACTGTCAAAAATGTGAGCACTTTGGTGCCGGAAACCGCTGGCGCAGCCGTATCAGACATGGCACCTAGCGCCTCCGTCACAGCGGTTGCAACACCGATGAACGAGCGCGCCAAAGCCAAAATGCAAGGCTACGAGGGAGACCCCTGTGGTGATTGCGGCAACTACACTTTGGTGCGCAACGGCACCTGTATGAAATGCAACACCTGCGGCGCCACCTCGGGCTGTAGCTAAGGAGATGACTGTGACGAAGAGCAGAAGCCTTCTGTCTGAACAAGACCAGAGCGAAGCCACCAATGACGCTTTGGTGGGCACCATCCGCATCAGCGGTGACTGGGCCCGCAAAGTACGCGGCGACACAGACACACGCGCCCCTGCCCCGCAGGCGGCCAACGACGATTACGCCGAACACCGGATTTTTGCAGCCCGCAAAAGCTCCTGATCGGTGATCCCAAGATCCCGGGGGGACCTGGGTAGGGGGCCTCGGCCCCCGACGACATACTCCGCTGCCGTCCCTAAGTTTAGGCAGTGGTGTTCCACGGAGCGGGTGCGCTCGCTCCGACGACATTCAGGCCGCAGGCAAAAAACATCGAGCGGTAATTATAGAGTGAGCCTGGATGGCGAAACTGGGGGGTCTCAATGGCCCCCTATTTTTTTGGAAGAACGATCTGCATCACACAGCTTCGTTGTCCAAGGGAGCTTGGTTTGCTACTCCCTCTCAGACAACTTTTTTGAGGCAGCCACGTGTCCATTTTTAAAGAATACAACATAGGCATCGGTCGAAAAGCTCTCCGAGAACTGCTGCGCGTCAAACGGGATATCTCCGGGGTGTTTGACAAAGCCAGGTTCCGGTTGATTCAAAATCGCTACGACAAACAATGGCCTGCTCAGATCGCACTCTCTGCTGGGACCCCGATCAAAGGCAATAAATTCGCAATTTTTGTGCTTTTCCAACCTCATGGCGTGCGCGCCAGTACCTTTGAAACCTGCGCTCACTTAACTCGAAGCGGCTTCAATGTACTGGTGGTGTCCAATTGCCCGCTATCTCAATCTGACCGCAGCAAGCTGGCACGGCACACCTATCAAATCTGCGAACGCCCCAACTACGGCTATGACGCTGGCGCCTACAGAGATGGTGTGAAGTTGCTTCAGTCCTCAAAACTGTCTCCATCCCATGTGGTGCTGCTAAACGACAGCATTTGGTTCCCACTTTCCGCGACAAACGACACGCTGTCGCGCCTGGAAGACGCCGATAGCCGCTTTGGCGGGCTGGTTCGGAAGACCAAACAAAAAGAAGACAAGAAGGCCGGACATGAGACACCTGGATTTATCGAAGCTTATTTCTATCACGCCACATTGACTACAAATGAGGCCCGTCAGCACTATTATCGCGCGTGGGAAACCCTGCCCTTGACGGTGGATCGTACCGGGCTCCGGGAGGGGCGCATTTCGCAAGCCCACACCAAGTCCAAGATCGACATGACAGCGCTGGCCTCCCGCACAGCTTTCATGGATGGCGTCTCGGCGATGTCTGACGAAGACCTGCGTACTGTTCTGAAATACGGCGCATACCCTGTTCCAGAACTGCACCACGCTGGCGAAGCCCTGCTTGCTGCACCACCCAGCGGACAGTGGCGGCAGCAGGCCTTGCAGCACATCGAAAAAACCGTATCACGCTATCCGTTTTATGGCGCCTTCATCTATGCATCCGAGACGCTCTTTCAGCTTGGCTTTGTCAAAAGAACTCGTACCGATTTGTTTGATGAAACCCGCCGCGCCTATCTACGTGCGGTTCAGGCAGGCGACTTGCCATCTCCATCCGCCACCGTCCTTACGGAAATTGAAGCGCTCGTCGCGTCTCAATAACCCGCCTGCCCGTTTCATTTCGGCCAAGTCGCTTTGCAAATAAAAACACGCGCCAACCTCTTGGCGCGTGTTTCCCACTCATTTCTCAAAGACTAGGGATCAGTGCGCAGTTGCACCAGCCCCCTCTTCTTTCTTGAGCTTGGCCGCTGCCGCCTCTTCGGCTGCCTCGTCCCACTCAATCGCTTCAGGCTCTTCGATCAACGCCAGCTTCAGAACCTCAGACACATGTTTCACAGGGATGATTTCCAGCCCGTCTTTCACATTGTCTGGGATCTCTGCGAGATCTTTCTCATTTTCCTCTGGGATCAGCACCGTTTTGATGCCGCCCCGCAGTGCCGCGAGCAGTTTCTCTTTCAGACCACCAATTGGCATCGCATTGCCGCGCAAGGAGACCTCACCAGTCATTGCGATGTCTTTGCGTACCGGAATGCCGGTCAGCACAGACACAATTGACGTCACCATCGCCAAACCCGCAGACGGGCCATCTTTTGGTGTTGCGCCATCGGGCACGTGTACGTGGATGTCGATCTTGTCAAAGACGGTTGGCTTCACACCAATTTTCGGGCTGATCGAGCGCACATAAGAAGACGCCGCATCAATCGACTCCTTCATCACGTCGCCCAGCTTACCGGTGGTCTTCATGCGGCCCTTACCGGGCAGCTTCAAACCTTCAATATGTAGCAGATCACCGCCCACAGAGGTCCACGCCAGGCCGGTGACAACACCCACCTGATTTTCGTCCTCAGCCAAGCCGTAGCGGAACTTCTTCACGCCCAGGAAATCATCCAGATTCTCTGGTGTAACCGAAACAGCTTCTTCTTCGCCTTTCACAATCTTTGTGACAGCTTTCCGAGTCAGCTTGGCCAGCTCACGCTCAAGGTTCCGCACGCCCGCTTCACGGGTATAGGTCCGCACAATCTCTTGAAGCGCTTCGTCCGACACCTCAAACTCGCCCTTTTTCAGACCGTGGTTTTTGACCTGCTTGTCGATCAGGTGCTGACGCGCAATCTCACGCTTCTCGTCCTCGGTGTACCCGGCCAGCGGAATGATCTCCATCCGATCCAAAAGCGGACCCGGCATGTTGTAAGAGTTCGCTGTGGTCAGGAACATCACATTGGACAGATCGTATTCCACCTCAAGGTAGTGATCCACAAAGGTGCCGTTCTGCTCAGGGTCCAGAACCTCAAGCATCGCAGACGCCGGATCACCGCGGAAGTCCTGCCCCATCTTGTCGATTTCATCAAGCAAGATCAGCGGGTTGGTGGTCTTCGCTTTTTTCAGCGCCTGAATGATCTTTCCAGGCATGGAGCCAATGTAAGTCCGGCGGTGGCCACGGATTTCGCTTTCATCGCGCACGCCACCAAGGCTGATACGAATGAATTCCCGACCGGTGGCTTTGGCCACAGACTTACCGAGCGAGGTTTTACCCACACCTGGAGGGCCCACGAGGCACATGATTGGGCCTTTGAGCTTGGACGAGCGCTGCTGCACCGCGAGGTACTCAACAATGCGCTCTTTGACCTTTTCCAGACCATAGTGATCCGTGTCCAAGACCTCTTGCGCCTTGCCAAGGTCTTTCTTCACACGGCCACGCTTGCCCCATGGAATGGACAGCATCCAATCTAGGTAGTTGCGCACAACGGTGGCTTCCGCAGACATCGGGCTCATGTTCTTGAGCTTCTTCAGCTCGCCCTCAGCCTTCTCTTTGGCTTCTTTGGACAGCTTGGTCTTACCAATCTTCTCTTCGAGCTCGGCAATCTCGCCTTCGCCCTCTTCGCCATCGCCAAGTTCCTTCTGAATGGCTTTCATTTGCTCATTCAGATAGTATTCGCGCTGGGTCTTCTCCATTTGCGATTTTACGCGCGTCTTGATCTTCTTCTCAACTTTCAGCACGCTCATCTCGCCCTGCATCAGGCCATAGACCTTCTCCAGACGCTCGCTCACGGACAAGGTTTCCAGAAGCTCTTGCTTCTCGTTCACCTCAATTCCCAAATGCCCGGCAACAAGATCGGCCAGACGCGCAGGCTCACTGGCATCTTCAACCGCGTTCAACGCTTCTTCGGGGATGTTCTTTTTGACCTTGGCATAGCGCTCAAACTCGTCGCCAACAGAACGCAGTAGCGCTTCAATGGTGGCGGCGTCGCCCGGCATCTCATCCAAATGCTCAGCACTGGCTTCAAAGAAATCATCGTTTTCCACAAAGTCGGTGATCGTCACGCGGCTTTGACCTTCGACCAACACCTTCACGGTGCCATCGGGCAACTTCAAAAGTTGCAGCACATTGGCCAATACGCCGGTGCGGTAAATGCCGTCAAAATCTGGATCATCCTCGGCAGGATCAACCTGACTGGACAGCAGAATTTGCTTGTCATCGGCCATCACCTCTTCAAGCGCGCGGACCGACTTTTCCCGGCCAACAAACAGCGGCACAATCATATGTGGGAACACCACAATATCGCGCAGCGGAAGCACAGGATAAGATGTGTTGAGGGGCTCTTGCATGAGTTTTCCTTGTTCTAGCAAAGCGACGCTGGTCCCATATGTGGCAACCGTCTGGTCACTTTCCGTTTCCTCGGCTTATTGATTTGGGGTGCCTCGTCCCCGCTTTCAACGGCGTTTTGTTGGTTGGACCACACAATGCCTTTACAGAAGGTGAGGAACAAGGCGGGAAACGGTCAACAAGGCAAATTAATTTGCCTGAATGCTTGGGTTCAGGGCGTGGCACGGCAGATGTTCAACTGGAGCGGAAACACCGCGCTACCAAGCACCTCCTAGCCCACCAATGTGAGCCGTACGCAAATCCGTGACTCAAAAGCGCCCTGCCGGCCATCACTCCGCAGGACGCAACAACACCGTTTCGGTCATGAAAAGCACTGTCTCGTCGTTCTTGAGGGTCAGCTCAGAAATCTCAAGCACCCGATCGTCGAAATACGGCACCAAGGTGATGGTGCCAAACACGGTGATCCCACCTTCATATTCTGGCAGGTCAATTTGTAACTGTGGCAACCCCATCGGCCCACATTGCGTGTCGCTCAACAGATCCGCCAAATCCGCACGTTCGGTGGTGTCGAGCACGTCATCCACCCGATCCACGTCATAGGGTTTTGGCGCTGCCCATGTCAGTGCAACCGCGTCCCCCATAAGGCTGTCCACAAAACCAGAAGAGAACAGCCCCTCTGCGCTGATCTCTGTCGCAAACTTCCGTGCTGGCCGCACAAAAGACATTGTGCTGCCCTCCACCGACGTGCTGCCGTCGCGCACCCAGTTGCCCGCTAACTGCTCATACACCGCGACCGGATCCGTAACCCCGCAAAATCCATCGGCCATCACAGCCACAGGCGTCAATACGGCCACTGCCGCCATCAAAATCCGTTTCATCAGGACATTCCTCACAGCGGCTCAATATCGCCCTGCGCCCGCTGCGCATGAAAATCAGCCTCCCAGGCCGCAAACGTGCCCGCCGCAATCGCATCCCGCATACCCTGCATGATCTCTTGGAAGTAATGCAGGTTATGCCAGGTCAACAGCATGCCGGAAATCATCTCATTGCTGCGGAATACATGGTGCAGATAAGCGCGAGAGTAATTCGAACACGCCGGACAGCCACAAGCCTCATCCAACGGACGTGGATCATCCGCATGGCGCGCGTTTTTGATGTTCACGACACCATGACGGGTGAATACCTGCCCCGTTCGACCAGACCTGGACGGCAACACACAATCCATCATGTCGATGCCTCGCTTCACCGCACCAACAATGTCATCCGGTTTGCCCACGCCCATCAGATAGCGTGGCTTGTCCACCGGCAACATGTCCGGCGCATAGTCCAGACAGCCAAACATCTTCTCTTGGCCTTCTCCAACGGCCAGACCACCCACGGCATACCCCTCAAAGCCAATCTCTTTCAGCGCCTCGGCACTCTCCTCACGGAAGTCCTGCTCCAGTCCCCCCTGCTGAATACCAAACAGCGCATGTCCTGGGCGATCTCCAAACGCATCGCGCGAGCGGTGCGCCCAGCGCATCGACAACCGCATGCTTTCCGCAATCCGATCCCGATCCGCAGGAAGCGCCGGGCATTCGTCAAAACACATGACAATATCACTGCCCAATAGCTTCTGGATCTCCATGGACCGCTCCGGCGTCAGCGAGTGTTTGGAGCCATCAATGTGGCTCTTAAACGTCACGCCTTTTTCCGTCAGCTTGCGCAGCTCTGCGAGGCTCATCACCTGAAACCCGCCGCTGTCCGTCAGAATAGGTCGGTCCCAATTCATGAACTTGTGCAACCCGCCCAGCCGGTCAATCCGCTCGGCTGTAGGACGCAGCATCAAGTGGTAGGTGTTGCCCAACAGAATGTCCGCACCGGTCGCGCGCACACTCTCCGGCATCATCGCTTTCACGGTGGCCGCGGTGCCCACCGGCATAAACGCAGGCGTGCGAATGTCACCGCGCGGTGTGTTGATCACCCCGGTGCGGGCTTTGCCATCGGTGGCGTTGAGCGAAAACGAGAACTTTTCAGACATCTGAGACCTTCATCGGGGAGTTTGCGCAAAATTTCCCCCTCCTTACGCCGAACAATGTAACTTGTAAAACACGCCCCTGTGACCATATTCCAACCCATAGATAACAAACACTTTCTGGGGAGAGAGCATAATGAGCGAAGACCTGATCTTCTCGCTACTATCCGAAAACATCGTAATCCTGCTGGCGGCGGTGTTCCTAATTGTTGTGGTTCTGAAAGGCGTGCGCATCGTGCCGCAATCAGAAAAACACGTGGTGGAGCGCTTTGGTCGCCTGCATTCGGTGCTTGGGCCTGGCATCAACTTTGTGGTGCCGTTTCTGGATGTTGTGCGCCACCAGATCTCCATTCTGGAGCGTCAGCTGCCCAACGCCACCCAAGACGCCATCACCAAAGACAACGTGCTGGTGCAGATCGACACCTCCGTCTTCTACCGCATTCTGGAGCCGGAAAAGACCGTTTACCGCATCCGTGACGTGGACGGCGCGATCTCAACCACCGTGGCCGGTATTGTGCGCGCCAACATTGGTAAAATGGACCTCGATGAGGTGCAGTCCAACCGGGCCAGCCTGATCGATTCCATTCAACAAAGCGTTGAAACCGCCGTGGACGACTGGGGCATCGAAGTGACCCGCGCCGAAATCCTCGATGTGAACCTAGACCAAGCCACCCGCGACGCCATGTTGCAGCAATTGAACGCCGAACGCGCCCGCCGCGCCCAGGTGACCGAAGCGGAAGGCACCAAACGTGCTGTGGAACTGCAAGCCGACGCAGAACTCTACGCCGCTGAGCAAATCGCCAAAGCCCGCCGGATCAGCGCGGACGCCGAAGCCTACGCCACCGAAGTGGTTGCCAAAGCCATCAAAGAAAACGGCATTGAAGCGGCGCAATACCAAGTGGCCCTGAAACAGGTCGAAGCCCTCAACGCACTTGGCAACGGCGACGGCAAACAAACCATTGTTCTGCCCGCCGCGGCGCTCGAGGCCTTTGGTGACGCCTTCAAACTGTTGAAAGGGTAAGCGATGACAGACCTTCTGACAATTTGGTGGGTCTGGCTTGCCGCCGCATTGGTGCTGGCCATCCTCGAAGTGCTGGCACCGGGCTTCATCTTCCTCGGTTTCGCCATTGGCGCAGCCTTGGTTGGGGTTGCCCTACTTGGCCCACTACAACTCCTGTCGGTCCCAATGGTCCTTCTTGTGTTTGCCGCCCTGAGCCTAATTTCCTGGCTGGCCCTGCGCCGCGTGTTTGCCCTTCCAAAAGGGCAAGTCAAAACCTTCAACCACGACATCAACGACTGAGCCACACCAGTGGCCCTCCCGCCTCCGCGCCGACGCAGCAAAGCCGCGTGCGCGGGGGTGGGCATGGCTCAGCTCACGCTGAGCCTGAGGCGTGTCCACGCGCGACACTTGCCCCCAAAGTTGTGACACTTTGCAAGATCCGCTAGGCTGTTGGCATTGAACACAGTCCATTTCAGTGGGGTCTTATGCCACATTCAGACGACCAACTTATCGCCCGTATCAATGCGCTTACTCAGAACGCCCGCAGCACGTGGTTCGCGCTGCTCTCGGTCCTGCTGTTTGTCGGCATCACGCTTATGGGGGTGGAGCACATCGACTTCTACGGCGTCGACCGCGCCACACAGCTGCCACTGATCAACGTATCGGTACCGACGCCCCTGTTCTTCTACGCCGCGCCTCTGCTGACCACAGCCGTGTTCTGCTACTTCCACCTCTATCTGATCCGCCTATGGGACGCGCTAGGCGCAGCGTCTCCCAGGGTGAACCGAGAGCGTCTGGGCGATGCGGTTGCCCCTTGGCTGATCACTGACGCGGCACTATTCGTCCGCCGGTTGCGACGCGAAGACCTCTGCGCTTCTCCTCGCACGATGGAAGGCGCCTCGATGGTTCTCAATGCGTTGTTGGCTTGGGTCGGCGGCTGGTTCGTTTTGGCTTGGATTGGATATAAGTCACTACCTGCGCGCGAATTTGAAATGACAGCCATCGCCTCCTTGTCACTTGTTGCCGCCGTCTTTGCCGGAATATCCAGTCTTGTGATGGCCTGGCAGCGCATGGGGGCCTCCGCACCGGAAGACCAGATTTGGTTTTGGTCCTTTCCTGCAAAAGCGTTGGCACTCTTAGTCTTCGTGCTAGTTTCACTCGGCGTCGCTTTCTTAAAAACCGATGTCCCAGATTGGTATGACAAATTGCCCTTCTTGGCCCGACTTCAAATGACTGACCCATATCTATATATTCCAGAAATGGACTTGGTTTCCGAGGATTTGGTCAGCCCCCCAACAACTTGGAAAAGTCATCGCCTTGCTCTCGCCGAACTGGAAGATACTGAGTGTACTGTTGGCTCCAATGACCGCTGTCCCGAGGAGGCTAACTGGTATACGGCGATCTCCCACCTGCGCATTGCCAGAACAGCTGAAATCCGAACCTTTGAGAAAGCAACCGTTTCGGACTTGGATCCCGCAGAACTGACAAAAAAATCGCCCTCTCAATTGCGAAAAGAACTAAAACACGGTGTGGACCTTTCCAAAACCGACCTTCGAGCAGCCAAACTGACTGGGCTGAATTTAGCTGGAGCGCGATTTATCAAATCAAAGCTCAACCACGCTGATTTGGAGGCTGCACTACCATTTCTCGGCAATCTGGAAGGCGCTACACTGGACTATGCAAACTTGGCATACGCCATATTTTTCGGTGCAAACTTAAAGGGCGCAAGTTTGCGTGGCATCTACGCTTGGGAAACCAATTTTGTTGGGGCCATTTTTGTAGGTTCACAAATTTCCGACGGATTGTTTTTCGGAGCGAACCTGCGATCCGCCAGGCTTTGGTCTTCAAGAGTCGAGGTTTCGCTTTTGTCCGGTTCAAAATTCAAACCCACGGATTTTGCCAATAGTTCGTTGATAAAGACAAGCTTCCATGGCACAGCTTTTCACCGGGTTTCTTTCGAACAAACTTCTTTTGAGTTCACAGACTTGAGCCATTCGTTTGGATATGCACACGAAGATCAATTAGACCAACTGTTCCCTTCTGGCAAAGTTCCTTGCCAGTGGATCACTGGAATTGAACCTCCGTCGGATAGGGAATTCTTTTCTCGATGGCGAGGGTGGTTGGAAGCATATCCGAAAGACAGCGATCGCTTCAAATTCAAGCCAAGTAGTTGGCAACGCGTCGCTCCGATCAAATGGCATAGCCTGCCGCCGACTTCCCCTGCAAAAGGGTGCATTTGGACCAAACCACTGAGCGCCCATTACTCCCCGTGATAACTGACGGCCCCCAAAATCCCACCTCCGCAAAACAGCCGCGATACAGAGGCTATACCGATGCGCCAATTTCGCTCACCTCCCCCTCTGGACGCCGCTTGCAAGTTTTCCTATATGAAAAGCTCAGGTTTATGGCAGGACAGAATATGACACAGGCCCCCGATCCAAGTTCCGATCCCGTTGAAGGCACCCCGCTGATCGCGCCTTCGAGCGTGGATCACCCATTGCACGAGCAACTCGTTGAGGCCTGCCGCAGCGTCTACGATCCGGAAATTCCGGTCAACATCTATGACCTTGGCCTGATCTACACCATCGCGATCTCAGCCGAGAACGACGTGAACGTGACCATGAGTCTAACCGCACCAGGTTGCCCTGTGGCTGGCGAAATGCCAGGCTGGGTGCAAGAGGCCATTGCCGGTGTTGGCGGTGTGCGCACTGTGGAAGTCGCGTTGGTATGGCAGCCCCCATGGGGCATGGAAATGATGAGCGACGAAGCCCGCCTTGAACTGGGCTTCATGTAACCTTTCAATAGGTTAGAAAGGAAAGTCGATGTTTGGCATTCCCGGAAAACAAGCCCTGACCATGACGCCCGCGGCGATCAAGCAGATCGCCCGGCTAATGGACAAAGAAGGCCACGCTGGCTTGCGCATCGGCGTGAAAAAAGGCGGCTGCGCGGGCATGGAATACACCATGGACTACGTCACCGACCGTGATCCGCATGACGAGATTGTCGAAAAAGGCGGCGCTGTGGTGATGATTGCACCGATGGCGCAGATGTTCCTGTTTGGCACGGAGATTGACTACGAGGTCTCGCTTTTGGAAAGCGGCTTCAAGTTCAACAACCCCAATGTGGCCGATGCTTGCGGCTGCGGCGAATCTATCAAATTCAAAGATATGGACGAGCTTGCGGAGCAGGTTGCCGCCAATGGTGCGCCAAAATTGACCTGACGGCCTTGACCTAGGCCGCCGCCGCCCGCATGACTTGCGCAACCACGCGATTTTGAAAAGGGCAATTCATGCGACGTAAGCTAGCAGCAGGCAATTGGAAAATGAACGGCACCGCCGCGGCATTGGCGGAGCTTAAGGCCCTTTCCTCGCTGGCGACATCCGACAGCACCGACATCCTGATCTGCCCCCCCGCCACGCTGATCTCCCGCGCCAAAGACGTGGCTGGGAGCGTCGCAATTGGCGGTCAAGACTGCCACGTGGCCACCAGCGGCGCCCACACCGGTGATGTAGCAGCAGACATGCTCAAAGACGCCGGTGCCTCCCATGTGATCCTCGGTCACTCCGAGCGTCGAGAAGACCACGGTGAGCGCGACGAAGACGTGCGTACCAAAGCAAAAACTGCGTGGGACGCGGGTCTTGTCACCGTAATCTGCGTTGGCGAAAGCCTGTCTGAACGCGAAGCGGACAACACACTCGATATCATCGGCGGCCAACTCGCAGGGTCCATTCCGGACGGCGCCACCGGAGAAAACCTCGTGGTGGCTTACGAACCGATCTGGGCCATTGGCACCGGTAAAGTCCCGACAATGAGCCAAATTGGCGAGGTGCATGACTTCATGCGCATGCGCCTGGAACGCCGCTTTGGCGAAGGTGTCGGCCGCACCGTGCCCCTGCTCTATGGTGGTTCCGTGAAACCCACCAATGCTGAGGAAATCTTTGCAGTTTCCAACGTCGACGGCGCACTTGTGGGCGGTGCCAGCCTGAAAGCCAGCGACTTTGGCGCCATTATCACCGCACTCGACGCGGCGTAACCATATGGCCAAGGCGCCGCTCTCTTCGCTCTACGCTCAGTTCTCCCACCGCTGGCACAGCGACATCACACGCCTTGGCTACCCCGCCGCCTATGACGAGCTCATGACGAGCCTGCCTGCCACCGCATCCGCGCCAACGGTGCTGGATGCAGGCTGCGGCACCGGTGCGCTGGCCCAGGCCTGGCTCAAAACCAACCAGCCTCACAGCGCATTGCACTTGCTGGACAGCTCCGACGAGATGCTGACCCAAGCCCGCAGCAACCTCGCCTCGGTGCCCAACACAACATTTCACCAAGATACCCTCGGCTGCACATCCATCCCAAAAAACCACTGCGACCTGCTGCTTTCCGCCCACGTAATCGAACACCTCGACACGCCACAGGACGGGCTCAGCTGGTTTGCCAGCCGCCTGCGCAAAGGTGGCCAAATTGCCCTCTCGATCAGCAAACCCCATTGGTGTACGGCTTTGGTACGCTGGCGCTGGGGCCACAAGGCCTTCACGCCTCTGCAAGTCCACACCCTGCTCACTGCCACAGGCTTTGCCAACATCCAAACTGTGCCTTTTTCCAAAGGCCCACCCAGCCGCACCAGCTGCGGCTACATCGCGACACGCGTTTGAGAGGACCGGGTCAAGGCGCGCGTCAGCGCCCGCGCAGCGGCATGGCCTTGATGCGGTTTTCTCAAACCACACACTGGACAAGGCGCGTTCAGGGCAGACCTGCCCTTGAACCGCTTCTCAGAAAAGTCCCTTCTATGCCCCACAAAAAGAAACGACGCCCCAAACTGGAGCGTCGCCTCTCATCTCTTCTGCAATAGGCGCGCGGAAGCGCACCACTCACTCACCTGCCCTATTTGGTGATGATCTCCGGCCCCATGACCGCGTTGGGCAGCACAGTGGAAATCCACGGGATGTATGTGATCATAATCAGGAAGACAAAGAGCACCGCGAGAAACGGCAGCGCCGCCCGCACTACACTCATCATCGGCATGCCAGCCACCCCTGAGGTCACAAACAGGTTGAGACCAACCGGCGGCGTGATCATCCCAATCTCCATGTTCACCACCATGATGATGCCCAGGTGAATTGGATCAATGCCCAGCTGAATGGCAATTGGGAACACCAGTGGCGCCACAATCACCAACAGCCCCGACGGCTCCATGAATTGACCACCAATCAACAGGATCACGTTCACCACAATCAGGAACATCACCGGACCAAAGCCCGCGCTCAACATCGCATTGGCAATAGTTTGAGGCACCTGCTGTTCGGTCAAAACATGCTTAAGGATCAACGCGTTGGCAATCACAAACAGCAACGTGACAGTCAGTTTACCAGCTTCAAACAGCGTATGCCGCGTGTCGCCATGGAAAAATGCGGTCAACAGGGCTTGTGGTTTGCGAAACAGCGAAATCTTCTCGCCACCGTTGTTCTCCGCCGCCAATGGTCCCATGTCTTTGTAAACAAAACAGGCAATCAGAAACGCGTAAACTGCGGCGACAGCTGCTGCCTCGGTAGGCGTGAACACGCCACCGTAGATACCACCCAGAATGATCACAATCAGGAACAGACCAAAACCCGCATCCCGGCCCGAGGCAAAAATCTCACCCCACCCGTGCCATTCGCCTTTGGGCAGATTCTTTACCTTCGCCATGACGTAGATGGTGATCATCAGCATCATGCCCGCCATCAGGCCCGGAATAACACCAGCCAAGAACATCCGGCCAACAGAGACTTCCACAGCGGCGGCATACACAACCATCACAATGGATGGTGGGATGAGGATGCCCAAGGTACCGGCGTTACAGATCACACCAGCTGCAAACTCCTTGGTATAGCCCACCTGCCGCATCCCCGCGATCACGATGGAACCAATAGCCACAACCGTTGCCGGCGAAGACCCGGACAGCGCGGCAAACATCATACAGGCAAACACACCAGCAATCGCCAAACCGCCCGGCAAATGCCCAACGCAGGCGATGGAGAAACGGATGATCCGACGCGCCACACCGCCGGTGGTCATAAAGGACGACGCCAAAACAAAGAACGGGATCGCCAACAGTGTGAAGTGCCCTTCAAAGGCCTCAAACAGCGTGCCCGCCACCGAAGCCAATGTGGCATCGGAGAAAAACAGCAGGAACAGGATAGAACTGAGGCCAAGCGACACTGCAATCGGCACACCGATCAGCAGCAGGCCAATGACCATGGAGAATAGTAGGACAACGGCCATCAGTCGTGCTCCCCTTGAAGTGCACGCACTTCTTCAATTTCGTCTTCAACTTCGTGGCTTGCCACCAAACGGTCTGTCTGACCGCGGAAGATCTGCATTGCGGCTTGAATGAAGCGGTAAGTCAGCAACAACATGCCAATCGGCAACACGATATAGGGCACCACCTTGGGCAATTTTTCGTATTCATCACCGTAGTTGATCAGATCCTCGAGAAACTTGAACGCCCCAATCATGGGCACATCTTGCACCTCATAAAAAGACTGACTGCGAAACTTCTCCACAAAGCCGGTTGGGAACCAACGGCCCGAGGTTGGTGGCAGATCGGCAAACACCGCCCAGTAGTCATAAGCGCCTTTTAACATCAGAAGCGCGTAAGCCAGACTGGCCGTTACCGCGATCAGACCAATGATGCGTGCCACTGCCGGGCTCACCATATTAATGATCACATCCACGCCCAGATGCGCATGTTTTTTGACCGCATAAGAGGCGCCCAGCAGCACCAGCCAGGCAAATAGGAAGACGGTCGCTTCCAAGGCCCATAAAATGTTGGAGTTAAAACCGAACCGGGCAATCACATTGGCAAAAGTGATCAATGTCATCATGCCCAGAAAAAACGCCATCAGCGTCTCTTCAATCCGGTCCACAAAGGTATGCTTGGTTTGCATTGTCCCGCGTCCCGTGAGTGTTTTTGTTGGCAAAACGGGCGGGCCATTTGCGGCCCGCCCGCTTCGAAATTTCAAGTTAAGTCAGAAACTTACATGGAGGCGTTGATCGCCTGTGCTGCGTCGATGTTTTCCTGACCTACGTCATCAGAGAACTTTTCCCAGACTGGTTTCATGGTCTCAACCCAATCCAAACGCTGTGCTTGATCGAGCGTACGGATGGTGCCACCTGCGTCCAAAATCGACTGTTTTGCCGCTTGGTTCACCGCATAAGACTCTGCGTTGCGCACGTGGGTCACCTCTTGGAAAATGGTGATGAACTGAGTGCGTACATCTTCTGGCAGGCTATCGAGCCAATCCACAGAAGTCACAACCAGATAATCCAGAATGCCGTGGTTGGTTTCGGTCACGCCGTCCTGCACTTCGAAGAATTTTTTGCCGTAGATGTTGGACCAGGTGTTTTCCTGACCGTCCACAACGCCCTGCTGCAGTGCACCGTAGACTTCGGAGAAGGCCATCTTCTGTGGGGAGCCACCCATGGCTTCCATCTGCGCAACCAACACGTCAGAGGACTGTACGCGGAACTTCAGGCCATTGGCGTCGGAAGGCACGTTCAAAGGCACGTTGGCAGACATCTGTTTCATGCCGTTGTGCCAGTAACCCAGCCCCTGCAGGCCGCGGCGCTGCATGCTGTCCAGCATGTCTTGGCCATTTTCAGAGGCTTGGAACGCGTCTACAGCATTCACGTCTTTGAACATGAACGGCAAATCAAACAAGCGGAACTGTTTGGTGAACTTTTCAAATTTGGACAGGCTTGGTGCTGCCAGTTGCACGTCGCCTTGCAACATCGCTTCCAGCACTTTGTTGTCGTTATACAGCGTGGAGTTTGGGAAAACCTCCATGCACATAACGCCATTCATCTCTTCGTTCACGCGCTTTTCCAGCAACGACGCTGCAATCCCTTTGGGGTGCTTATCGGTGTTGGTCACGTGGCTGAACTTTACAACGATCTCGCCGTCATCACAGGCCGCAGAGGCAAAGCTCGCACCGGTCACAGTCAGCGCCAGCGCGGTGGCGGCAGTTGTCAGAAATTTCATATCGGTTTCCTCCCAGAATTTGTCCGATGTCCTCCTCACGCCACTTGAGCGTGCGATGACAAAACTGTGACTGTCGGCGAAAGCTCGCTCAACAGTTTCTTTACTTTCGCATCAAACACAAAGTTATTTTGTTTCTTTGCAGTTGGTTATGCTCAATAACGGGCACCCACAAACGGCTTTGAATCGACACTGAGTGCGATTTCCCGCACAGGCCGCTTGCCACTTGTGCGGAATTTCGCACAGCGACTCTCTGACCTGGACGCCACGCCGAAAGGCAGCTCAAGGCTCGGCCTCGCGCCTAAGGGGCACTGCCCCTGGCGCATTATCATGCGCCCACCCCGGGTATTTTGAGCCAAATGCAGCCCTGTCATTGACCCCACCTTTGCGCCGCGTCAGGGTAGGTCCATCTGTTTTAAGATTGTTCTTTTGTGATGACCAACCAAACCCAACCAACGCGCCCCACAGGCATCTCCCCCCAGTCACGCCGCCACAATGAGATGCGCAAAGAGGCATTGGCCGCCCATCCAGAATTGGCAGAGCTCTCCGGCACACAGCCGCTCACCACTTTGGCTTTGCCTGTGTTGCTGACCGTGCATTGGAGCATCGCCTGGCTGGTGTCCGGTCAACCGATCTGGGTGATTGGCCTCACCGCATTTCTGATAGGCCAACTGGTCTATCACTCCGCCGCGAGCCTCATTCACGAAACCTGCCACAAATTGGTGTTTCGTGATGCCGGCCCCAAACTGGCCTTTGATCTCGGGTTGGAGTTCATCCTAACCTCCTACGGTAAACAACTGACCTACCAGCACCAGCATGTCACCAGCCACCATCCCTTTGTTGGTGAGTATGACAACGATTATGAGCACGAAGACCTCTGCGCCCTGCAAGCCCGCTTTGCCATTGGCCGCACCCATCCTGTGCTGCAAAAACTACTCACCACATTGACGCTGTTCCTGCACGCCCTGCCGCTCGGCTCGATCTTCATCGCCGACCAAATCCTGCCGCCGCTTTACGCCAAAGCCTCCGGCCGCCCCGTACGCGACCCACAGCCACGCTTCACCGGCACCTCCGCCACATCGTCAGAAATGCGCCCCTACATCGTGGTGTCTGCGCTTTCCAACCTCATCCTGCTGCTCCTGCTCGGTCCATGGGCACTGCTCTACCACCTCTGGTCGCTGTCTTTCTTCCTTGGAAAACTGGGCATCTCCAACCTCGGCCAATCGCTCACCGAACATCCCGGCGATGACGACGTAAACCCAACGCGCTCCTGCTACGGCCCCATCAACTGGCTCTTGTTCAATACCGGCTACCACAACGAGCACCACTCCTTCCCCAATGTGCCCTGGACGCGCCTGCCAATCCTGCACCGCACCGCGCCTGAAGTGTTTCACGCTGTGGCAGAGCGCAGTTACCTAGGCGCGTGGTGGGACCACGTCCGACAAGACTTCACCGCCTCGCGCAAACTGAAGCTGCACGACCAAGACCATCTCTCCCGCTGCCAAGGGGACAAGGCCGAACCAGCCGAGTGATTTGCCTCTCCCTGCCTGCAAAGCTATATAGCCACGCAGAAACAGTCGCGAGCAGACCACATGAAACTCTTTGTAGGCCTTGGCAATCCGGGCTCCAAATACGCGCAGAACCGCCACAACATTGGCTTTATGGCGCTCGATCAGATTGCCTCTGATCACGGCTTTGCCCCTTTCAAAGGCAAATTCCAGGGCGCGTTGACCGAAGGTCGATTGGGCCGTGAAAAGGTGCTGTTGCTCAAACCTGAGACCTTCATGAACCTCTCAGGACAGTCGGTTGGCGAGGCCTTGCGGTTTTACAAACTCACACCCGAAGACGTGGTGGTCTTCCATGATGAGCTTGATCTTAAGCCCGGCAAGTTAAAATACAAAATGGGCGGCGGTCACGCTGGCCACAACGGGTTGCGCTCGATCCATCAGCACATTGGCGAGGCCTATGGCCGGGTGCGCATGGGTGTTGGGCATCCGGGACGCAAAGACCTCGTGAGCCACTACGTGCTGCATGACTTTCACAAGATGGACCAAGACTGGCTTGATGACATGCTGCGCGGTATTTCTGACGGTGCGGCCCATCTGGCCGAGGGCGATACGGCAAAGTTCTCCAACGCGGTTGCCATGCGTCTAAACCCGCCGCGCCCGTCCACCGGCAAAGGCAATCCAAATGCGAAAGCCAAGCCGGACGCCAAAACGGACAAACCTAAAACCAAACCGGAACCTGTCCCTGCCCCCACAGAAGACACCCGCAGCGCCATGCAAAAACTCATGGACAAGTTCTCTTGAGCGCCCTGCGTGCTGCATTCCTGTCGCAAGCAAACAGCTGCGAGGCCTTGGAAAGCCCTTTCATGGGCCGCCTCTTACGCCTTCTGGCGGATCACTGGCCAGAGGACACCGCCCTCGCCGCAAAATGCGCCACGTTTGAAGGGGACATCGACTCCAGCGGTCATAGCCTGCCTCTGCGCATCGCCGGTGGTCTGCACGCCTTGGTGCTGCAGCGCGAAGACACAGGTCTCACCGCAGTCTACCCGCCCCATCACGCCAGCGACGCGGCCCTGCTTGAGGCCACGCTCAACGCTCTTCACACCCACGACGCCTTCCTCACCAACTGGATCACCCACGCGCCACAAACAAATGAGGTGCGCCGCTCCGCTGTCCTGATCGCCACCGCGCATCTGTTGACGGATCGCTTCAACCTGCCCCTCAAGCTCTCCGAACTGGGGGCCTCCGCCGGTCTGAACCTGAATTTTGATCAGTTCCACCTCGATGTTGGTGACGGCTACGGCCCGCAAAGCACGGTAACACTCTCCCCCAAATGGACCGGTCCGCTCCCTCCGAAGGCAGACGTGACCATATCAAACCGCAGCGGCGTTGACCTCAATCCACTCAACAGCACTGATCCTGACGATGCCCTGCGCTTGCAAAGCTACCTGTGGGCTGATCAGAAAGAACGCCTGCATCGGATCCAAGCCGCCATCGCGCTCAACACCGCTGAACTTGATCAGGACGATGCCATCTCCTGGCTGGAGCGCCGCCTTGCCACGCCAAATACCAGCGAACTGCACATGGTCTACTCCACCGTAGCCTGGCAATACTTCCCCACAGACCGCCAGAACCAGGGCACGTCCTTGATGGAAGCCGCCGGTGCGCAAGCTACGGAGGCCGCTCCACTCGCTTGGCTGTCTTATGAGGCTGACGACATCAAACATGGCGCCGCCCTCACCCTACGCCTTTGGCCGGGCAACCATACGCTCAACTTGGGTCGTGCTGACTTCCACGGCCGCTGGGTGGAATGGCAAGCGCCTGCCAAACTCCCCTAACGTCACCGTTGCTGCCCACCGCCGCTTAATGCTCAACTCCGTCCAACAAAATTAGGGAGGGGACCCCACACATGCGCACCTTTGGAAAATGGCTTGGCCGCATCTTTCTGATGCTGATCCTGGCCGCACTTTCGGTCTATGCACTCAAACGCGAAGAAATCACCCGTCTGCTGGCGGTGAACTCGCTGTTTTCCGAGGAGAAGATTGTCACCAACTTCTCCAACATGGACACGCTGTTCCTCGCAACCGAGATCGACAAAGGCGACACACAGGTCAGCCCCCTGCCCAACGGCAGCGACATGACCATGCCCGCCAGCTTTGACACCTGGACAAAAGAGCGCACGGTCACCGGCATGGTTGTGCTCAAAGACGGCCAGAAGGTGCATGAAAGCTACTATCAGGACACCCCACCCGACGATCTGCGGATCAGCTGGTCGGTGGCCAAATCCTACCTGTCTTCACTGATGGGCATTGTCGTGGACGAAGGCCTGATCGACATCAACGAACAGGTCACCACCTACGCCCCGCTTCTGAAAGGCACCGCCTACGATGGTGCCACCGTTCTGGACGTATTGCAGATGTCCTCCGGCGTGAGATTTGACGAAGACTATCTGGATTTCAATAGCGATATCAACCGCATGGGTCGCGTTCTTGCCATGGGCGGCACGATGGACGGCTTTGCTGCTGGCCTCACTGAAACTTTCGTCGAGCCCGGCAAACAATTCCAATATGTCTCCATCGACACCCACGTCTTGGGCATGGTCATCCGGGGCGCCACCGGCCATTCCATCCCCGACCTGCTGTCTGAAAAAATCATCTCCAAGCTCGGCTACGAACAAGACCCCTACTATGTCACCGACGGCGAAGGCGTGGCCTTTGTCCTTGGCGGGCTGAACATCCGCACCCGCGACTATGCGCGCTTTGGCCAGATGATCCTTCAGAATGGCAGCTACAACGGCGAACAAGTGGTCCCCGCCGACTGGCTCGCGGCCGCCACCGTGCCCAGCGCCAACACCAAAGACGGCAATCTGCATTACGGCTACCAGTGGTGGATGCCCAAAGACCCGCGCGACGGCGAATTCTTTGGTATCGGCGTGTATGGCCAATACATCTACATCAATCGCCCGCACGGCGTGGTGATCGCGGTGAACTCTGCAGACCGCAGATTCAAGGAAAGCGGTGTGACCGATGGCAATATCGCCCTCTTCCGCGAAATTGCCGAAACGGCGGGCGGCTAAGCCTATCGCAAATAAGGCCCGCCACGCTGGTGGGCCTTATCTGTCTCAATTCCGACTAAGTGTCATCTATGGCCCGATCAAGCCTCGCGGCAATGGACTTGTAAGTCACATGTCGCCGCGCCGCCCGTAAGTGCGCTCGCCCTTTCGAGTCTCCATGGTTCTCCAAAGCCCAAATCGCTGCAAATGCGAGCCTTTTCGATCTCGGACCAATGCCCGGTATTTTCTCGCTGCCTCGCACAATTAGTTGCTCCAACACTGTGCCAACCTGCTCAAGAGGACGTAGAGACAATACCCACACCCAATAGCGTAGAACCGACTGTTCCAAGTCTCTGTAGGTCTTCATCTCATAGTCAAAATGGTATCCGCGCACCTCAGGGCCGGGCAACTCATAGCCCTGCAGCTGCGCCAACATGAGCGCCAACCGTTCTTCGGTGAGCCACGAATCCGCGTAAGCCAACCATTTTCGCGTTGGCTTTTGCGCACCAACACCAGGCTGGAGGTCCAAGCCCTCAGCGCAGAACGGCGCGATGGCGTCGAGGTGATCGAGCAACGAGGTAAACTGCACGAGGAATGCCTCCTCGGCTTTCATCATCTCCTCAAATGTTGACGTTTCGGGCTGCTTGTCTTTTTTCTCCAGATAGTTTCGCCAAACAGACGCATCACTGTCGTTTTGAAGGGATCGCAGAATAGCATGATAGCCTTCCGCTCCGAGCCGCGATTGCAGACGTTCATCGACTGTGATCCGCTCCATGCGATCTGGTGTCATAAATGCCAGCACTTGCCGACACTGCGTTTCCACCTCGCGCAACGTGGCCCGCTCAGCAGCCATTGCCTTGCCAAGGATGACAGCCTCACCAATACGCGCAGTCGTTTCAAAGAAGCTGCCGCGCATTTCCTGCAATGTGTGCTGATGCGGACGCCGACGTCCTGACGACTGCGACAACACGACAACATCCTCTTTCAGCACCCATCCGGGGCAGATTTGCATGTCGCGCACAGCTGACCGAACAAAGAGTTGCGCAAGCTCCTGCGAGGAGCGCGCAATGTTCTCCGCGTCGGTCGGTTGATCGACTTGAACCTGATCAAACGGCGCCAACAAGACATCGGCCTTTGATCGAAATAAGCCCGAAACTTTGATGTAGTCCAAAATGTCCTGATCCAACTCAGACAACGGCTGTGTCAGCGCGTACAGGAATGGCTTTGTGACAAACCGAGCCCCCCAATTTCGGGTCTTGAACAACAGGTCAATCACTTCACGCGCTTGTGCCCGCGTGAATGCAACTTCATTTTTTATCGCGGGATTTGCTTTTTGAAACCTGCCGTACTTGCTTGAGAAAGGCAAAGTCACGTCCAAACTGAGTTGACCAGGTTTCTGCCTTAACCTCCCTGCAACCTGGTTCATATCTTTGGCGGCATCACTTATGCGCAGATAATCCAAAATTATAGTACCGCGCAACTCTGGGGAAGCCTCTGCCGTAAAAGCTGCATCAAACACGTCTTCAGTAAACCGCGCCTCAGAAAACATTGCCTGAAACTCCGAGCTCAGCGATTTCAAAACACCCTCACAGTGGTCTGAGCGCTTTTCTTGTTTTGCCGCAAGGCACTGCGCCGCAAACGTCTTTTCAACGTCAAAATCCAAAAGGCGCGCCCAATTTCTGGCAGTTTTTTCTTTGCCCTGAAGCGATCGGACGTTTTCCGTTTCATTGCCCTCCCACCGAGCCGGATCGGTGAGGAAGCGAATTCCGGCCTTCCTTACGGACTCAGGCACCTCGTTGGCGAAGCTGTCCTTAAAAACGCGCCGCCAAACATCCAAATCTTCCTGGTTTTTTAACAGCGCCCAATGATCCGAAAACACCTGGACTATTGCCGCTTCGGCAAGCCGATAATCGCCAGGACCTCTTTGGGAAAACGCTCGTACCACAGCAGAGTAGTCTCGTAAAATGCGAGCAATGGTTTTTCGCTCGGAGGTCATTTCCTCACGCGGAGCCCGCCGAAAACGCTCTTCACAATTACGTGCCTCAACAAAACCAAAGGCCAACCCATCGATGTTTTGCGCCACAAGGTCCTTATAGACCTCCCTCGCCTCATCGGGAAAAGTACATGGTCCGGCCTGAAGCTGGCTTCTCTCCCCTTTGGGCAAATCAGCTCCGTAGATGCGCACAAACTCGTTTAGAAACGGCGATTCTCCACACCAATCCACATGCGAGGGCGCAATCCTTTGCGCCACGGAAAAAATGGGCTTGGACTTCAACAGCTTAAATATCATCAACAAATATCCCTTGCGTTGGTCCCAAATGTCACACACGCATGAGGCGAAATTATGTCTTTGATGGATAGTTTTGAGGGTAGACGAGCCCGCCTAATGCACCCGCGCGCCCTGCCGGATCAGCTCTGCCTGAATATCCGTGATGTTCAACCCATCCAACGCGCGTCCTTGCTGCACGCTTAAAGCTGCCGCGACGCCAGCCCCCTGCCCGATCACGGCACAGCACGCCATATTGCGCGTCGCCGCGTGGGCCACCTTATGCCCCGCCGTTGCGCGACCGGACACCAGCAGGTTCTTCACCCCCTGAGGCAAAAGATTGCGGTATGGCACCTCAAAATAGCGCCCCGTGGTGGGCAGGATCAAAATGCCATAGCCGTCAATAAACTCAGGGAAAATCCCGATACTGTCCTCAAACCGCCCCTGCTCGCGCACATCCATCTCCGACATGCTGTAGAGCGTATCCACCTTACGCGTATCGCGAATACCAAGGCTCATGCCAAAGTTCCGCAATCGCGCATTTTCACAACCCGGCATGAAGTGTTTGAGCGCCTCAATCGCCAGCATCGCCTGCTTGCGCCCCTCGATCTCGCCAGCGGTCAGGCTATCGGGATCCGTCCCGTCAATCCCGGCCAGATGCACCAGGTTCATATAGGTCATCTCACCGCTGTCATGCACTGCGCCCCATGTGCCCGCGATAGTATTGAGATGTGGTGGGATCAGCCCCGCCTTGATGGCCTGCGCAAACGGCTTGTGCAGAAACGGCGAGAACATCTCATCCTCTTTGCCAGAGGTCTCAATGTTCCATTCGCCACCGCCGCCCCAATCCGCATAGGTCTGTGGATCGGCTTTCACGCCTTCCATAAAGGTTTTTTTGTCGACGCCGGCGAGATGGAACATCACCGACGCTGCCATCAAATCCTCCCGAGGGGCCATCTGACACGACACCCCTGCACGATGCGCAATGTCTGCATCCCCGGTGGCATCAATCACCACCTTGGCCAGGATCGCCTCGCGTCCCGCTTTGGACTCGGTGATGATGCCTTTGATCTCATTCCCGTCCATAATCGGCGCCACAAACGCCCGGTGCAGCATCGGGTGAATGCCCGCTTTCTCCACCATGTGATCGGCCACCAGCTTGAAACCCTCACTGTCGATCTCATAGCTCAACGATTGGCTCTCCGGTACCGCCGCGCCTGCCTCTTTGGCAGCATCCTCAAACTCCTTGGGAATGCCCATGCTCTCCACCGTCTGTTCGTGGCGATACCAATGCATGCCCTCGACACCCACCGTTGTGATGCTGCCGCCAAAACAGCCAAACCGCTCCACCAGCGTGACTTCAGCGCCTGCCCGCGCCGCCGCCAGCGCCGCCGAGAGCCCACCGGGGCCGGAGCCAACAACTAGCACCTCTGTTTCATGGATGACGTCAATGTGGCGAGCAGGTTCAAGAATCTGTTTCATGAGCCCATGCTTCGCTGCCTTTCCCACTTCGGTCAATCAAAACTTGAATGACCATTTAAGGTCGTCTAACCGACAGCAGGTTTAAGCGGATTGCCTGCTCCAACCCTCCTGTGCCAAAGTCGTTGTATGGTAGAAAAAGACGCCTCCGTGAATGTTCTAGGCGAAGCTCTCGCCCCCTGCTCCAGCGATCCGCTGACCGGTTTCTTTCGCGATGGTCATTGCAACACATGCCCCCAAGATGAAGGCAGCCACACGGTCTGCGCCGTGATGACGGCGGAGTTTCTGGCCTATTCCAAATACGTTGGCAACGACCTCTCGACACCCCGACCGGAGTTAAATTTTGTGGGGCTCAAACCGGGGGACCACTGGTGCCTTTGCGCCGCGCGCTTTTTGCAAACCCACGACGAAGGCTGCGCGCCCAAGGTCAACCTCGCAGCCACGCACCTGCGCGCGCTCGACATCGTGCCACTGCGTGTATTGCAGGAACATGACGTCAGCCAGACGAGATGACGCCACTGTGAATTTTAGCCGATGTCCCCGGCATCCTCCGCTAACAGGTCGTCCAAAAACAGACTGAGCAGCTGCGCCCGTCCACTCACGCCAGACTTCCGATAAATCGCATTGCTCTGCGCCTTCACCGTGCCCTCCGACGTGTTGCGCAGCCCTGCAATCTCTTGAATAGACATGCCTTTGATGGTGAACAGCGCGACATCTCGCTCCGCCGGGGTCAGCGCCCAGGCAACAAATGTCGCCTCCAAATGCTCGCGAAAGGCAGTTTGCACCCCCCGAAGGCTGGCCTCCGCGTCTTTGCGCGCCCGCACCGCCTGTTGCAGCGCAACCCCACCAAGGATCACCCCCAGCACCAGACCAACAACCGCGCCAAGCTCCAAAAGCTCGCGGATGTGCCAACTGATTGGCGCCGTGCGGGCACCGATCACCGTGAGCACAATCTCCGTGACAAAGAACAAGGCACAGAGGCCCTGCAATACAAAGAGACCAATCAAAACCCAGCGACGATTCACGAAGTCACCTCCGCCATGAACTGATAACAGACGACCGCTCTAATCATCATCACTGTCGTCATTTTCATCGTCATTGTCGTCATCCGCGTCGTCGTTGTCGTCGTCTGCATCGTCGTCGATGTCGCCCTCAAGGTCATCGCTTTCCGCGCCGCTGCTGGACCGCTCTGATGTCTCGCTATCCGCCGAGCTGCCCAGCACCTTGTGCTCGTCGCCTTCTTCCCAATAGTCGCGCAGGATCTCCCCAGTGCGCGGATTGACGATGATCTCACGCTCCATGCCGTTTTTCTCAGCTTCGATACGTGCACGGCCCAGAAAGGTCCGGCCAATTTCAATGTCGTGATAGCCCTGCTCCGCCAAGTGACGCGCAATGGCTTCCACCCGCGTCTCGGCTTGTGCGGTGCCTGAAAGTGCCGCGACCAACGTCAGGCCCAAGGCAAGTGCTTTTGGTGTCATGTAACTCATCCGCAAAATGGTCGACGCGTGAGACAACGCGCCGACCGGCTGAAGAAACTTCGATCCCATACCGTTTACCGGAACCGTGAGTGGATGGCAAAAATTGGGACCAGATCAGAGGCTGTCAGACCTCAAGCCTTCAGCTTTCCTATGCCTTCTCAGTCGTCATCTTCGTCTTCGCCATCATCATCTTCGTCATCTTCGTCTTCGTCATCATCGTCGTCATCGGAGCCATCATCATCGGCATCGTCATCGTCCTCATCTTCGTCGTCGCCGCCCTGGTCATCATCATTGTCTTCATCGTTGTCATCGTCTTCTTCGACGTGCTGAGACAAAACCTCCTCGGAAGCGGCGAGATACACGGTTTCAACCTCCATCCCGTCTTTCGTGCCTTCGACCTTAAGCTTGCCATCGACCAATTCGATCTCGATGTCGCTGTAGCCATCCGCGATCATGGCCGCTTCGACGCGTTGTGCAAAAGTCTCGGCGTGCACCTGAACCCCCAGCCCCAATGCAATCACGCTGGATGTCAAAAGAATGCGTTTCATGGGTCTCTCTCCTCGATGTTGAGTGGAAGCGCCGCCAGTGGCGCTGTGCCTTCAACCTGTGATGAGATCGGCCTGCGCTCCATTGACCACGGGTTTATTGAACGCGCCATTGACCAGGGGTTTAGAAGCATAAACCTTGGTTTAGGCCCTTACCTTAGAGCACAAAGCGGCGCTTCGGTGCGGGGTGCCCGGCGTTCCGCCCGCCGCCAAAGGATGACGTGGGCATCGAGAGATATTGTGTGCGTGGCGCTTTGCCAGTTGCACTGGCGACCACCTTCAACTGGCACTCGGTCAGGATATACTCTATGTCCTGATAGCCCTGCTGGCGCATTGACATGACAACACGCTCTGCGAGTTGTTTGGCCCGCTGCATAGCAGTGGCAGTTTCTCGGGACGAGGACGCGGTATCTGTAAGGGCTTTCATTGGGTATTCCTCCGAAAATTTGGGTGGCATGTACGACGCATGTCCGCATGTGCCTCACATCCAAATTTACGCCATCTCTCCCGCGTGGCGGTGCCGCAAAAGCCTAGTCCTATACCCTTTGGTATAAATGACCCAAAGAAAAAGGCGCCCCACAGGGACGCCTAAAACGCTTCGATGCGCTTAACGGATCAATCCGCGCTGCGCCCTTCTTCCGTGTCAGACATGTCAAACCCAAGATGCCGCGCCACGGTCTGCACATCTTTGTCGCCACGGCCACACATGTTCATCACCAGAATATGATCCTTAGGCAAGGTTGGTGCGATCTTCATCACATGCGCCAGCGCGTGGCTTGGTTCTAGCGCCGGAATGATGCCTTCCATCGAGCAGGAGAACTGGAACGCCTCCAGCGCCTCTTTGTCGGTGATCGAGACATATTGTGCGCGGCCAATGTCGTTCAGCCAGCTGTGCTCAGGCCCAATGCCCGGATAATCCAGACCCGCAGAAATCGAGTAGCCCTCAAGGATCTGCCCATCGTCGTCCTGCAACAGATAAGTGCGGTTGCCATGCAGCACGCCCGGCCGGCCGCCAGACAGCGAGGCACAGTGCTCCATTTTCGCATTCACACCACGGCCACCGGCCTCGACCCCAATGATGTTGACCGATTTCTCATCCAAGAACGGGTAGAACAGCCCAATCGCATTGGACCCACCGCCAATCGCCGCAATCACTGTGTCCGGAAGACGACCTTCGCCTTCCTGCTCCTCCAGTTGCCAACGCACCTCTTTACCGATGATGGACTGGAAATCACGCACCATCGCTGGATACGGGTGCGGGCCCGCTGCGGTGCCGATGCAGTAGAACGTGTCATGCACGTTGGTCACCCAATCGCGCAGCGCATCATTCATCGCATCTTTCAATGTGCCACGACCCGAGGTCACAGGAATAACGTCAGCACCCAACAGGCGCATCCGGAACACGTTTGGTGCCTGACGCTTCACATCATGCGCCCCCATATAGACCACACATTTCAGGCCAAACTTTGCGCAAACGGTAGCCGTCGCCACGCCGTGCTGGCCCGCGCCGGTTTCGGCAATGATCCGGGTCTTGCCCATGCGCCGCGCCAGAATAATCTGCCCCAGCACGTTGTTCACTTTGTGCGCGCCGGTGTGGTTCAACTCATCGCGTTTGAGGTAGATTTTTGCACCACCGAGCTCTTCGGTCATGCGCGATGCATGATACAGCGGGCTGGGACGGCCCACATAGTGCTTCCACAAATCGTCCATCTCCGCCCAGAAGGTCGGATCATCTTTGGCCTTTTCATATTCCGCTTCCAGATCAAGGATCAGCGGCATCAGCGTTTCACTGACAAAGCGCCCACCAAAATCGCCAAACCGGCCGTTTTCGTCGGGACCAGTCATAAAGCTGTTGAAAAGATCGTTAGACATTTGCGTCTCTCCCTTGCGTCGCAGTTACCTAAAACGCCGCATGTGGGATGCGCAAGCGCAAAGCGCGGCTGGCGTGTGCGGCGGTCATTCTGTGACTACGCTGGCACGCGTGACTTGGATGTCAAAAGCGTCGCCACCGCCTCCAGTGCCGCCCGAATGGGCGGATCGTGCCGCGCCTCATGATGGCACACCAACCACTCATCATGGCTCAGGTCGGGAATGACCGGCTCGACCTGGGTTAACCCCGGCACACCATTTGCCACAAAGGTTGGCATCACCACGCGCCCGACACCAGCAACCGCCAAATCCACCAGCGTACCCTCCTCGCAGGCGGTGGTGATGATCTCGCCGCCATGTTGTTCCCGGATCCAACGCCCTGATGGTGTCAACGGCCCATCAGCACTGAGCGCTACAAAACCACGCACATCCTCTGAAGCGGCATAGATCGCGAACTCCACTTTGGACGTGCGCCGCCCCGCCAACCACGGTTGGTCCGGCCTGCGGCTGCGTATCCCGATGTCCGCATCCCGACGCGCGATATCCAGCATCCGTGTGCTTTCAACAAACTCCAACCGCCACGCGTCGTCCTTGCTCCAAACCTGCCCCAAACGCCGCGCGAGGTAAGACGCTGTCCACGCCCCCGCCGTCACCCGAACGCGCACCGCATCCGGCTGTCCCAGACTGCGCGTCAGCCGCGCCTTCACATCCGCCAACTCCTGAACCTGATCAAGCACCGCCCGTCCTTCAGCTGTCAGCGCATAGCCCCGCGGCCCCCGCTCAAACAGCTTACGCCCCAACTGCCGCTCCAAAGCGGTCATCTTGCGGCTGATTGTTGGCACTGTGCCTCCGGTTCGGCGCGCAGCCCCGGCAAGGCCACCTTCTCGGGCCACGTCCACAAACAATGTCAGATCGTCCAGCGGCGGCAATTGTTCCATTTGTGAAACTAAACTCTCATTTGCTCTGCCTATTTATGAAAGCCCAAAAGAGTCAAATTGATCAAGCCCAATCAGACCATGAGGCTGCCCCATGAATTTTTTTCTCCTCCCCACCAAGCCCATTGAGCCGCAACCAAAGTCCAGCTACGCCAAAGAACGCGACATCTTCCTTGCCAAGGCTCAGGCAATAAAAAAGCGCCGGCAACTGCGGCGCTTTGCGATACTCAAACTCTGGCTGCGCGATCCGCGCCGCGCCTCACAGCGCGTTTTTAACCGCTTTCATAAAGGCGCGGATCATGCTGACGTCCTTCACCCCCGGCGCGCTTTCGACACCTGACGAGAGATCCAATTGACGTGCACCGGTCATCTTGACCGCCTCGGCCACATTGTCGACGGTCAGCCCGCCGGCCAACATCCACGGACGCGGCCAATACTTACGGTTCACCAGACGCCAATCAAAAGACAGCCCATTGCCACCCGGCAGCTCAGCGGTCTGGGGTGGTTTTGCGTCCACCAGCAACTGATCCGCAACGGCGCCATAGGTGTCGATCTTGGCCACATCCTCAGCGTCAGAAATGCCAATCGCCTTCATCACTGGCAGGCCAAACCGCTCCCGCACTTGGGCCACACGCTCTGGGCTTTCACGGCCATGAAGCTGCAACATGTCCAATGGAACGGTCTCTACCAGCTTATCCAGGAACGCATCATCCGCATTCACAGTCAGCGCCACCTTGGCAACGCCCACCGGCGCTTCCACCGCCAGATCGCGCGCTTGCGCCAATCCAACATTACGCGGCGATTTTTCAAAGAAGACAAATCCAATATAGGCCGCGCCAGCTTCCGCCGCCGCCGCCACATGTGCGGGCTCTTTTAACCCGCAAATCTTGACACGAATATCCATGGTCCGGACCTACCCGACCTTCCGGTCAAAGCAAAGCGCTCAGCTGGCTTCATCCAAAAGCGTCAGCACTTCGTCTTTCTTCTCCGCCTCGCGGCCTTTCAGGCGACGCACTTCACGCTGGGACTTGTGCAACTCTTTCTGCGCTTTGGTTTTGTCTGCCCGATGACGATGCTCGCGCAGCCACTCCCAAACAAAGCCCACAACAAGACCCACCACAATTGCGCCAAAGATCACAGCAAACAGCGGCAGCTGAATGCTGTGGTTGAGCCCAAGTAGATCACTCACTGCGCCGGGCAACAGCGTGAGAGTCACAATATCGCGGTTTGCCAAGGCAACCGCGATCAACACGACAGCCAAGCTGCCGAGAAATGCATAGCGAATATAGCGCATAGCTTACTTTCCGTTCAAACGATCCCGTAAAAGCTTGCCGGTTTTGAAAAACGGCACATGCTTTTCTTCCACTTCCACCGATTCACCGGTACGCGGGTTGCGTCCAACACGAGCCTCCCGCTGTTTGACTGAAAACGCGCCAAAGCCCCGCAGCTCAACACGATCGCCACGGCTCATCGCTTCCGTGATCTCTTCAAAGATCGTGTTCACGATGCGCTCAACATCGCGCTGGTAGAGGTGTGGGTTTTCATCTGCAATTTTCTGAATCAATTCCGAACGGATCATCGGTGTCTATCTCCCTGAGGGCGTGCAGGTCTTTTCGCATGCATCTGATTGACTATAGGAAGAAAGCTGCAGAACGGAAACGAATTGTCTGCCTCAGTTGGTGGAAATCCGCTTAATTCAGCGAATTTTTCCGCCCAACTGCCTTACAAACCAACGATTTCTGCCAGCTGGCTACGGGAAACCTTACGTCACCTGTCTCGCCGCGACGCAGAGAAGCCATTGATTCGCAACAGAAAGCCAATCCAGATTTATCAGTGCATTTTGGCCTTTATACGCCGCACCATGCCCCAAACCCCAAGTACCACAAGTGGCGTTAGCACTGCCAGAACCACGCCTTTGCTCACGCCAAGCGGGGTTGCCAGCGGATACACCAGATAGCCTGCCAGCGAGACCGCGTAGTAGCTAATCGCCACCACCGACAGCCCCTCCACTGTCTCTTGCAAACGCAACGCCAAATCCGCCCGCCGGTCCATGCTTTCCAAAAGTGCTTGGTTCTGCGCAGAGCGTGCCACCTCGACTTTTGTGCGCAACAGCTGTGCGGCGCGCCCGACCCGCTCTGCCAGCGACTGGAGGCGGCTCTCGCTGTGGTTCACCGTGCGCATCGCCGGATCATATCGGCGTGTCATAAATTCACTAAACGTCTGACGCCCGTGAAACCGCTCTTCGCGCAGTATTTTTATCCGCTGCTGCACAATACTCTCATACGCGCTGGTCGCACCAAACCGAAACGATGTGTCCGCAATCAACCGCTCCACATCACCGGACAACTCCAGCAAGGCCTGCAGCGTCTCTGCCGCATCATCCCGGTCACTGCGCAAATGCCCCATCAACCGCCCCGCGTCGGTCTCCAGCGCCCCAAGTTCCCGCGATATGGCTTTCACCCGAAAGTACCCCAACATCGACATACATTTGTAGGTCTCAATCTCACACAACCGCTGAACCACGCGCCCCACACGCCGCGCCCCGGTTTCTGGTGCAACAAACACCGCCATATTCTGATGGCCGTTGGCAGCAATGCGGAAATCCGTGGCCACCACACAGGTCTGATCCAGCACATAATTTGCCGCCACCGTTTCTGGCAAAAACCAGTCATAGATCTGGGCGATCATCTCTTCATCACTGGGCATATTTTCCACCCGGATCATCGCCGACGTCACCCGCTGCCCGGGCGCGGCCGCCAACCAGTCTTCGGGGAACACATCCAGATCGGCTGGGTCAAAAGCCCGCGTGCTCACCTGCGGCAAAAACATTGTATAGGTGACAAACTCGGCGTGTTGCTCCCACTTCAATGTGTCCCGCCCAATTTGACAGGTGAAATGTGTCGCTCCTGGTTGGGGATGTGGTGCACCAGACCGGTCCAACAGATCGTAAAGGTGGTCCAGCTCGGCCGCCGTTTCCACCCCCACTTGATCCTGCGGAATGCGCCAGGCGATATAGACCGCCCGGCACGGTGCGTTCAGTGTCGGGAACGGACGCGCGTGTAGCTCATTGGCCAGTTTGTAGCGCAGCGGATGGTCTTGAATGGCGGACATGCTCTTCTCCTGATCGCGCCAAATTTACCCAGCCGAGATGAAAAGTAAATGTTTTTGTTGCTTTTCAAACACTTGCTGGGATACCACTGCATACCAAAGGCCAAATCCTTTGACCTATTCTTCTGCAAAAACCTCCTGCGCTGCATTCAACCCATTGATCGCCGCTGGCAAACCACCATAGAGCGCCATTTGCCAAATGACCTCCGCGATCTCTTCCTGCGAGGCGCCGGCCTGTCGTGTGTTGGCAATGTTGATCTTCAACTGTGGGGCTGTCTGCCCGCCCAGCGCTGTCAACGCCGCAACCGTGCACAGTTGCCGGGTCTTCAAATCCACCACCCCGCGGGTGTAATGTCGGCCATAGGCCCATTCCACCAAGCTCTCCGCCATGTCTGGCACCAAGCCATCATAACGCTCCACCAAAACCCCTTCCACGGTGGGGTTCAAATCCGCCAATACCGCGCGTCCACGTTCCAATGCTTCAGACATGATCCATTTTTCCTTCCAACTCTCTGTAAAAATTCACTTTCTGATCCATTAAGATCAGCGTGTCTTGCAACGTGACCATCTGCGCACGCATCACGTCCCGATGCGCCTCCAGCATCTCGCGCCGCGCCGCCAAGGTGCTGTCGCCCTGCGCCCGCAACCGCGCATAACGCACCCGATCCGCCTGTTTCATTCCCGTAGCGTTGAGCTGGGTGATGAAGCGGATCCATCCCAAAACCTCTTCGCCATAATCCCGACGCCCCGCATCATCGCGCGGCGGCGAGTCAATCAGCCCAATCTTTTCGTAGAACCGTAACGTGTCCACGCTGAGCCCCGTGGCCGCAGCCACCTCCGAAATCCGCATCTGTTCTCCTGTTCATGTGAGTCGGCCCCACCATACGAGTTGAAGTGCGCTCCAACTCAAGCCCCAAAATGCACCTTCTCAATTTTGGCTTGCCGCGCCCGCCACGCGCCCCTATCCATGGCTCTGCGGTCCAACATTGGGCCGCAACGTTCTCAGGGCGGGGTGAAATTCCCCACCGGCGGTAAGCAGCGCAGCTGTAAGCCCGCGAGCGGCTTTCAGATTGGAACGCGTCCTCATCCCCAAAAGTGGGAACCGGTTTTGGGACGAGATGCGGAGACAATAAGAAAGTGTCAGCAGATCAGGTGCAACTCCTGAGCCGACGGTCACAGTCCGGATGGAAGAGAGCGGGAAGAACCTGAACAGAGCTGGCGACAGCGCTGTTTGGCTTGTCCTGTTTTGCCTTGAGTTGTGAGCGCAGATGAAAGGACAACGCCATGACTCGCATTTTTGCAACCACCCGCCCGGCCACCGCCGGCGCTTTCCTGATGATCTTTGCCGGGCTCCTGTTCGCATTGGTCAACACCATTGTACAATGGGGCACGATGAAAATGGGCCTGCACCCCACCCGCGTCGCCTTCTGGCAGTACCTAATTGCCACACTCTGGTTGGTGCCGTGGATGATCTTCAAAACCCCCGACGCCCTGCGCACCAAAGCCCTGCCCAAACACCTGTTGCGCGTTGGCTTTGCAGTCATCGGGGTGCAGCTTTGGGTCACCGGCCTTGCCCATGTGCCGATCTGGCAAGCCATATCGCTCATCATGTTGTCCCCGTTCTTTGTCACCGTGTTGGCAGGGCTCTGGCTTGGAGAACATGTGTCGCCTCACCGCTGGGGCGCTGTTGTGAGCGGGTTCATTGGCGGTATGATCATCCTCGCGCCCTGGTCTGACGCCTTTACACCTCACGCCCTCTATCCGGTTGGCGCCGCCATCTTCTGGGGCCTCACCAGTCTGATGACCAAACAAATGAGCAGCACCGAAAGCCCGGCCACGCTCACGCTCTACCTATTGATGCTGCTCACCCCGATCAACGCCGGTCTCGCACTGGACGCAGGCCTCGGCTTTGAAGGTGTGACCGCTGGCCTTCTGCTTATCGGCGCAGGTTTGTTCACAGCCGTGGCGCAATATGTCTTGGCCCGCGCCTACAACATCGCGGATGCCGCCTATCTGCAACCATTTGACCATCTCAAACTGCCGTTCAACGTCGGCCTGGGCCTGGTGGTTTTTGGCTACGCCCCGCCCGGCAGCCTGTGGCTCGGCGCCGCCCTGATCGTCGGGGCCTCCTTTGCGCTTCTGCGCCAAGAAGCCCGCCTGCAAACCGCCTGATGACTTGGCGTGGCTCAAGCCTCCGGGCTTGAGCCTTCAGGGGCGCTGCCCCTCACACAGCAGGCTGTGCCCACCCCGGGATATTTTTTGGACCATGAATGTGGGAACGCAATGTGTCTCATTCATGGTCCAAAAATATCCCCGCCGGAGGCATCGTCACTCTCGGCAAACACCACCGCAAGACAAAAGGGCGCCCCGTTCTAGGGCGCCCTTTCCACACTCTATGGCAGTGATCAATTACTCGATCATACCCAGCAACTTATCGAGGCTGGCTTTCGCGTCCCCATAGAACATGCGTGTGTTCTCTTTGAAGAACAGCGGGTTTTCGATGCCGGAGTAGCCAGTCCCCTGACCACGCTTGGACACAAACACCTGCTTGGCTTTCCAGCATTCCAGAACCGGCATCCCCGCGATGGGGCTGTTCGGATCTTCTTGGGCTGCCGGGTTCACGATGTCGTTGGAGCCAATCACGATGGCCACATCCGTGTCCGGAAAGTCCTCGTTGATCTCGTCCATCTCCAGCACGATGTCATAGGGCACCTTGGCTTCCGCCAAGAGCACGTTCATGTGCCCCGGCAGACGACCCGCAACCGGGTGGATGGCAAACCGCACGGTTTTGCCTTTGGCCCGCAGACGACGGGTCAGCTCCGCCACGTTCTGCTGTGCCTGTGCCACCGCCATACCGTAGCCTGGGATGATCACAACACTGTCCGCATCTTCCAACGCGCTGGCAACACCATCCGCTTCAATCGCGATCTGTTCCCCTTCGACTTCCATCGCCGGACCAGTGGTCCCGCCAAAGCCGCCAAGGATCACCGACACAAAGGAGCGGTTCATCGCCTTACACATGATGTAGGACAGGATTGCACCGGAGGAGCCCACAAGCGCACCCACCACAATCAACAGGTCGTTGCCCAAGGAGAACCCAATCGCCGCAGCCGCCCAACCGGAGTAGCTGTTCAGCATTGAGACAACCACTGGCATGTCCGCGCCACCGATGCCCATAATCAGGTGATACCCAATGAACAGCGCTGCAATGGTCAGGATCAACAGCGGCAGGAAGCCACCGGTGTTCAGATACCAGATCAAGCACAGCAGCGAGAGGCCCGCCGCACCAGCATTCAGCAGATGACCACCCGGCAGCTTTTCAGCATTGGAGGACACTTTGCCGGACAGTTTGCCATAGGCAATCAGCGAGCCGGTGAAGGTCACCGCCCCAATCCAGACACCCAGGCTCAGTTCAACAAACAGGATGCTGATCTCAACCCCAGATTTCTTGGCGATCAGCTGACCAAAGGTGCCAAGGTCTTTCACCGCATCCGGACCCGCTGCGACAGCCTGTGCCGCATTGCCGATCTCAAAATGCGCATTGAGCCCCACAAACACCGCCGCCAGACCAACCAGCGCGTGCATGCCAGCCACAAGCTCCGGCATCTGGGTCATCTCGACCTTGCTGGCCAGTTGGTAGCCAATGAAGCCACCCCCCGCGATCAGCGGAATGGACAGCCACCACAGGCCGGCACCAGGGCCGATGAGTGTCGCAAACACCGCCAGCGCCATGCCGGAAATGCCGTACCACACCGCGCGCTTGGCGCTTTCTTGATTGTTCAGCCCCCCCAAGGAGAGGATGAAGAGCACTGCCGCAACAACGTATGCCGCGGTTGTAAAACCGTATTCCATCGCTCGACCTCCTTAGGACTTCTGGAACATGGCGAGCATGCGCCGTGTCACGAGGAAACCGCCGAAGATGTTGATCCCGGCCATGAATACTGAGAGCGCTGCGAGCAGGATCACCAGGAAACTACCAGAGCCAATCTGCATGAGCGCCCCCAAGATGATGATCGAGGAGATCGCGTTGGTGACCGCCATCAGCGGTGTGTGCAGCGAGTGCGCCACGCCCCAGATGACCTGGAAGCCCACAAAACACGCCAATGCAAATACAATGAAGTGCTGCATAAAACTCGCCGGGGCCACCAGACCCAGCAACAGGATCAAGGCCCCGCCGCCGCCCAACAGCATCACCTGCTGTTTTGTCTGCGCTTTAAACGCCGCCACTTCGGCCGCGCGCTTTTCTTCTGGTGTCAGCTCAGGAACAACTTCCTTCGGCTTCGCCGCAATCGCCGCCACTTTGGGTGGGGGTGGTGGGAAGGTGATGTCCCCTTCAAAGGTCACGGTTGCGCCACGGATCACATCGTCTTCCATGTCGTGGTTGATCTGACCGTCTTTCTCAGGGGTCAGGTCAGTCATCATGTGACGGATGTTGGTCGCATACAGGCTGGAGGACTGCGCCGCCATACGCGATGGGAAGTCGGTGTAGCCGATGATGGTCACGCCATTCTCGGTCACAATCTTCTCGTCCATCACGGTCAGCTTACAGTTGCCGCCTTTTTCCGCTGCCAGATCGACAATCACGGAGCCCGGCTTCATCGCTGCAACCATGTCTTCGGTCCACAGCTCCGGTGCTTCGCGGTTTGGGATCAACGCGGTGGTGATCACAATATCCACATCCGGCGCCAGTTCGCGGAACTTAGCCAACTGCGCTTCGCGGAATTCTGGGCTCGACACAGAGGCATAGCCACCTGAAGCCGCGCCATCCGCCTGCTCTTCCTCAAAGTCGAGGTAAACAAACTCAGCGCCCATCGATTCAACCTGCTCCGCCACTTCCGGACGCACGTCAAACGCCAACGTAATGGCCCCCAGCGATGTGGATGTGCCAATCGCAGCCAATCCGGCCACACCAGCGCCAACAACCAAGACCTTCGCTGGCGGCACTTTACCCGCCGCTGTGATCTGACCGGTGAAGAACCGGCCAAAGTTGTTGCCCGCCTCGATCACCGCGCGGTAACCCGCGATGTTGGCCATGGAGGACAGCGCGTCCATCTTCTGCGCGCGCGAAATACGTGGTACCATTTCCATGGCAATCACGTTGGCGCCTTTGGCCTTCGCCGCCGCCATGCCGTCTTCGTTCCCAGCGGGATTGAAGAAGGAGATCAGCGTCTTGTCTTTGGTCAGACGCTTGAGCTCAGTGTCATCCGGTTGGCGCACTTTTGCGACAATGTCAGACGCTTTCCAAAGCGCGGCTGCGGTCTTCACAACCTCAACCCCGGCAGCCTCATAAGTGGCATCCGAAAATCCCGCGCCGGCACCGGCGCCACTTTCAATGGCGCACTCATAGCCGAGCTTTTGAAGCTGTTTGGCAGAATCCGGAGTCATCGCGACCCGGTTCTCGCCGCCAAACACCTCTTTTGGTGTACCTATCTTCACCTGTCTTATCCCCCTTCAGAGTCAGAGCAATAATGTTTCACGCAGACCGTGCTGCACTTGCATAATGTTTTAACGCCACCTGATTTGCTGCACAAGCAAACAAGCAACATACCGTATTTCTGCGACGCAACCGCATCACACCCACCTGCGCACTTTCTCGCAATAGCGCGCAAAATCCATCCGAAATGTCTTCCGCAGGCGATTTTCTTCTGGAATGACAAAGCGTTTTTCCAGAACCCACAGGAACACCGGCACCAAAGGCAACGCCAGCACTGCGTCCCAATAAAGGACGAAACCCGCAAGGATCATCACATCAGCGAGATAGATCGGGTTGCGACTGCGTTTGAAAATCCCGCTTTGAACAAGGCGCGCACTGTCCTGATGGGGATGAATTGTGGTCTGATGTCGCCGCATTTCCATCACCGCCAACGCGGTCAAAACCACACCGCCGCCCACCAGCAACCCGCCAAGTAGATCCGCCCAAACTGGTCCAAAACTCAAACCATACGTCCACCGGGTTGATTGCACCCACGCCAGCCCCAGCGCCGCCAGTAGCCACACAGGTGGAATATCAATTGACCGCAATAGTTTCATTCGAACTTCCTAGTCAAAACAACGCAAAGTCCTTGGCCTGGCCGCAGACCCAGAATTGGTATTACCTTAGTGCGCCGTTGTATCTTGCCTCTTGGTTTAACGATCCATTGGTTCACTGCAACGAATGAGACCCGTCGTGCGTCAAAAAGGGCCAGAAAGCCGCGCCTCGTGGCCAAAATAGGACAGAAGTTTTGTCCGAAATGCAATTTTGAGCGTTTTTCCCGCAACTCCCCTCGGACATTTTTCCCTTCAAAGCTGTCATTGTGACCTTGCGACGCAAACAACCTGAACGCTTGTCCGGTCTTATCCGCGCGCTAATGTGATCCCAACACAGCTCAGGGAGAGAGACATGTCACTATCGGGGAAACACGCATTGGTCACCGGCGGCGGCACCGGGATTGGCCTCGCCATCGCCAAAGCACTGGCCGCAGAAGGCGCGCAAGTCACCATCACTGGTCGTCGCCTGAACGTACTGGAAGAGGCTGCCACCGACGGTCTGCATCCGCTGGCTATGGATGTGGCGGATGAAGCCTCCGTGGTCGACGGCGTTGCTGCCGCCGTGGCCGCCCGTGGCCCCATCCAGATCTGCGTTGCCAACGCGGGCATCGCCGAAGGCCGCGCGCTGCACAAAACCGATATGGCGTTCTGGCGCAAGATGATGTCGATCAACATCGACGGTGTCTTCCTCACCATCCGCGAAAGCCTCAAGTCGATGAATCAGACCGATTGGGGCCGCGTGATGGTGATTTCCTCCATCGCCGGTCTGCGCGGATTGAAAGGCGCCCCCGCCTACTCCACGTCTAAGCACGCGGTGAACGGTATGATCAAATCGTTGGCGGCTGACTATGCGCTCAAACCAATCACCTTCAACGCCATCTGTCCCGCCTATGTCGAAACCGCGATCATCGATCAAAACATCGAAAGCATCATGGCTCGCACCGGCTGTTCCGAAGAAGAAGCCCGCCACATGATGGTTGGCGTGAACCCACACGGCCGTCTAATCAAACCCGAAGAAGTGGCCCACACAGCGTTGTACCTCTGTTCCGATATGGCGGATTCCGTACGAGGGCAAACCCTGCAAGTGGCTGGCGGTGAAATGTAGGCACAACACGCAGTCTACCATGCGGGAGCGTCACTGCTCCCGCTGCCAAATCCTGCTTAGCCTTCCCAAGCCGTAATTTCCGCCGTATGGCTAAGGAGCCCTACCCAACAGTTTGAAGCTTGGAGCCACGCGTGCCTGTCAAAACCCACCAGTTTGCCGATTGCAGCCCAACCCGCGCGGAGATTGAACAAGCCAGCCGAACTGAACGTCCGCACACCGTAATCCGCTGCACCTTGGACGGTCTTGATTTTTCCGATCTCGACCTCACCGGCTGGCGGTTTGAGGCGTGCAACTTATCCCAAGCCTCTTTCAAAAGCGCCACTCTGGAAGACGTCACATTTAAAGGATGCCGCGCAGGAGGCATCTCCCTTCAGGGCGCCAATTTTACGGATGGCACCATTGACGGCGGAGATTACAGCAATGCCAACCTGCGAGGGGCTACCCTCACACAATCCAAAATCCGCAATTGCAAGATGACTGGGGCTGATCTCAGAGAGACCCACACTCTTGGCATCGAAATTGAAGACGTGCTGTTGGCTCTCGCGGTTCTACCCAAATTCTCTTTTCGCAAAATGACCCTCAAACGGGTGGATTTTACCGATGCCGACATGAGCCAATGTGATTTCCGCGATGCTGTGTTTGAAGACTGCTCCCTGCGCGACACACATCTCATCGACAGCCGATTTGAAAATGCCGATTTGCGCGGCGCAGACTTAGGCGGGATCAAACTCTCAGATCTGAGACGCTTCAAGGGCGCCATACTTTCCAAACAACAAGCTGCGATCTTGCTCGGGCAACTGGGTTTGCAGGTTCATTAAGGTCCCGCCTGGACAGGACACAGACGTCCAATCACATATTAACCAATACACATTCCGTTTTTATGGACTGTCGGAATACAGCCGCAAAACAGACGTGATACCGACGCCCAAAATTCAGCAATTCTTGGTGTTAACGTTTAGGCCGACTTGAGCATGGTCCGCGCTTCTTGCCCCTGCGCCCAGGCCCGCACAGCCTCGCCAAAGGCCTCAAACAACGGACGGCTCACCGGATCATTGGCCGCATCCCATTCCGGATGCCACTGCACCGACATGGTGAACCCAGGCGCACCCTCAATATAGATCGCTTCCGGCGTTTCGTCCGGCGCGTAACCATCTATAATCACACGACTTCCCGCGCGCTTGATGCCCTGTCCATGCAGCGTATTTGTCATCACTTTCTGACTGCCAAACAGGTGATGGAACGGACCGTTCTCGCTGAATTCCACAGTGTGGCGCAGCGCAAACTTCTCTTCCAGCGTGCCATCCGACGGCATCCGGTGATTGTCCCGCCCCGGCAGATCGCGAATTTCCGGGTAGAGACTGCCCCCCATGGCAACGTTAACTTCCTGAAATCCCCGACAAATCCCCATAAACGGCTGCCCAGTGTCCACACAGGCCCGCACCAAAGGCAGCACAATCGCATCCCGCGCCCGGTCAAACTCGCCATGCGCCGCCGTCGCCGCCTCGCCGTATTCCTCAGGGTGCACATTGGGCCGCCCCCCGGTCAGCAGAAAGCCATCACATTGCGCCAACAATTCTTCGACAGACACAAACCTTGGGTCGGCGGGAATCAACAGCGGCATACAGCCAGAAACCACTGAAACCGCTTCGGAATTCATGGTGCCCCCGGCATGTGCCGGATATTGGTCATTGATCAGATATTGGTTGCCGATGATCCCGACGACAGGACGCGTCATACTGGCCTCTTAGTCTAGTTGTGCAGGTAACCATAAGACGCGCATCCCAAATGAGAAAGCCCCAAAGCCGCAAAGAAAAAGGCCGGGACATCCCCCGACCTTTCGTTTACGCTTGTGCTTTGAGTTCCAACCGCCGTGCATGCAGCACTGGCTCGGTGTAGCCAGACGGCTGGATGCGGCCTTTGAACACCAGATCGCAGGCCGCCTGGAAGGCAATCCCATCAAAGCCCGGTGCCATCGGCGTATAAAGCGGATCATTGGCATTCTGCCGATCCACTACGGCCGCCATCTTCTGCATCGCTGCCATGACCTGCTCTTCGCTCACCACACCCTGGTGCAGCCAGTTGGCCAATCCTTGGCTGGAAATCCGGCAGGTCGCGCGGTCCTCCATCAGGCCCACATCATTGATGTCCGGTACTTTGGAACAACCCACACCCTGATCCACCCAACGCACCACGTAGCCCAAAATGCCCTGCGCATTGTTTTCCACTTCGGCAGCGATCTCTTCGTCGGACAGGTTCTGCCCGTCCATCACCGGCACCGTCAGCAGATCGTCCAATGTCCCGCGCGCACCACCGGCTTTGATCTCCTCCTGCCGCGCCAGCACATCCACTTCATGGTAGTGTGTAGCGTGCAGAGTGGCCGCAGTTGGTGATGGCACCCAGGCACAATTTGCGCCGGACTTCGGATGGCCAATTTTCTGCTCCAACATCGCGCCCATCAGGTCCGGCATGGCCCACATGCCTTTGCCAATCTGAGCTTTGCCCTGAAGCCCGCACGCCAGACCGATGTCCACGTTGCGATCCTCGTAAGACAGGATCCAAGGCGTGGCCTTCATCTCACCTTTACGCAGGAAAGCCCCTGCTACCATCGAAGTGTGGATTTCGTCACCGGTGCGATCCAGAAACCCGGTGTTGATAAACGCCACCCGGCCTTTGGCAGCCCGGATACATTCTTTGAGGTTGGCGCTTGTGCGGCGCTCCTCGTCCATGATGCCCATTTTCACCGTGTTGCGCGGCAGGTCCAGAATGTCCTCAACCTTGGCAAAGATCGCATCCGAGAACGCCACCTCTTCCGGCCCGTGCATCTTCGGCTTCACCACATAGACCGAACCATGCACCGAGTTGCCGCTCTCCCGCTTCAGATCATGCATCGCGATCATCACAGTCACGAGCGCATCCATCAGCCCTTCGCCAATCTCATTGCCGTCCCGATCCAGAACCGCTGGGTTGCTCATCAAGTGACCAACGTTGCGCACCAACATCAGCGATCGGCCTTTCAGCGAGGTGTGTTCACCGTTCGCTGCGGTAAAGGAGACGTCATCTTTAAGTCGGCGCGTGAAGGTCTTGCCACCTTTGGAGACCTCTTCAGCGAGATCGCCCCGCATCAGGCCAAGCCAGTTTCCATAGGCCACAACCTTGTCTTCCGCATCCACACAGGCGACGGAATCTTCACAATCCATGATCGTTGACAATGCACTTTCCAGCGTAATGTCGTTAACGCCCGCCTTGTCGACAGCGCCAATTTTACCAGTGCGATCAACTTCAACAATCACATGCAGGCCGTTGTTTTTCAACAAAATACGCGATGGCGCTGATGCGTCACCAACGTGACCAGCAAACGCCTCGGCCGCCTTCAAGGAAGGAACAAGCTGCCCACCCTCTACCGACAGTCCGTCAATATCTGCCCAGCTCCCTTCAGCCAGCGGCACCGTCTTATCAAGAAAGTCCCGGCCCCAAGCAATAACCCGAGTACCGCGCGCCGAATCGTAGCCCTTGCCAGACGGCAGATCGCCCATCGCATCGGTGCCATAAAGTGCATCATACAGGCTGCCCCACCGCGCGTTTGCGGCATTCAACGCAAAGCGGGCATTTGTGATTGGTACCACCAACTGCGGGCCGGGAATTGCCGCAATCTCGGGATCAACATTGGCCGTTTCCACGGCAAAGTCTGCGCCTTCGGCCACCAGATAGCCAATCTCTTGCAGAAACGCTTTATACGCGTCGGCATCATGCGCTTGGCCTGTTCGGGCCAAATGCCAACCGTCGATCTTCTGTTGAATTTCCTCGCGCTTGGCCAGCAAGTCACGGTTCTTAGAGCCAAACTCATGCGCCAGAAGACTTAAGCCCTGCCAGAAATCATACGCATCCACGCCAGTTCCAGGAAGCGCCTTACTCACAATGAAATCATAGAGCTCGTCGGCAATTTGCAGCCCGTGCTGCTCAATTCTCTTGGTCATTGTGAAACTTCCTCATCTCTGGCGTCGCATCTCAATTAGTGCACATGTTTTCTATAGGCAATAAAACCGGTTACCTTTCTTTACCAAAGGGATTTTCAACTTTTTCCATAGATTTGCGAAACTGCACACCCATTTTGTAAAAAATCGCCTACCCCCTTGCGGGTGCCGCGCGAAAAGCTACACCAAGATGAGCAACAATGGAGACCGTGATGAACGACGCCGTGCCACAAACGATCTATCTGAAAGATTACACCCCGTTTGGCTTCATCGTGGATGGCGTCGAACTGACCTTCCGCCTGCATCCCACCAAAACGCGGGTGCTTTCGAAAATCGCCTTCCGGCCCAATCCGGAGGCCTCCGACAATCGTTTTTTCCTGCACGGTGAACAGCTTAAGCTGATCAACGCCAAGATCGACGGCGCAGACATTACCCCCCGCACCGTGGACGGCGGCATCGAAGTAGATGCGCCCGATGGTCCTTTCACATGGGAAGCTGAGGTTGAAATCAACCCGCAGGCCAACACCGCACTCGAAGGTCTCTACATGTCCAACGGCATGTATTGCACCCAATGTGAGGCTGAGGGTTTCCGCAAAATCACCTATTATCCCGACCGCCCGGACGTCATGGCCACCTTCATCGTGCGCATCGAAGGCAACGTAGACAGCACGCCAGAGCTGCTTTCCAACGGCAACGGCGATGAATACGGCACCGACCAAACCGTCACCCCGGCCAGCAATTACGCGGTCTGGATCGACCCTTGGCCCAAACCAGCCTACCTCTTTGCGCTTGTGGCCGGTGATCTGGTCGCTCACGAAGACACATTCGCAACCATGTCCGGCAAAGACGTGCGCCTGTCGATCTACGTCCGTCCCGGGGATGAACACAAATGTGCTTTCGGCATGGAAGCCCTTAAAAAGTCTATGAAATGGGACGAGGAGGTCTACGGACGCGAATACGATCTCGACGAGTTCAACATCGTCGCCGTGGATGATTTCAACATGGGCGCGATGGAAAACAAGGGGCTGAACATCTTCAACAGCTCCTGCGTGCTTGCCTCCCCGGAAACCGCAACGGACGGCAACTTTGAACGCATCGAAGCTATCATCGCCCATGAGTATTTCCACAACTGGACCGGCAACCGCATTACCTGCCGCGACTGGTTCCAACTCTGCCTGAAAGAAGGCCTGACCGTTTTCCGCGATGCGCAGTTCACAGCAGACATGCGTTCTGAGCCGGTCAAGCGCATCGACGACGTGCTTGCCCTGCGTGGCCGCCAATTCCCCGAGGACCAAGGCCCCCTGTCCCACCCGGTGCGCCCCGAAAGCTTTCAGGAAATCAACAACTTCTACACGGCCACCGTCTATGAAAAAGGCGCTGAAGTGATTGGCATGCTGAAAACTTTGGTTGGAGATGATGCCTACGCCAAAGCGCTCGACCTCTATTTCGAACGCCACGACGGACAGGCCTGCACCATCGAAGACTGGATCAAAGTCTTTGAAGACAGTACCGGCCGCGACCTCACCCAGTTCAAACTGTGGTACTCTCAATCCGGCACACCAGAGGTCACCGTGCGCGAAGAGTACGACGGCGACACATTCACTCTGCACCTAAGCCAATCCAGCGCCCCAACACCGGGTCAGAACGTGAAAGCTCCACAGGTCATTCCAGTGGCCGTCGGCCTGCTCAATGACAATGGCGATGAAGTGCTCCCCACTAAGGTTCTGGAGCTCACCGAAACAGAACAGAGTTTCAGCTTCAAAGGCCTTGCCTCCCGCCCTATCCCCTCGGTTTTACGCGGTTTTTCTGCACCTGTGACGCTGACCCAAAACATCGACAACGCCCGCCGCGCATTCCTGCTCGCGCATGACAGCGATCCATTCAACCGCTGGGAAGCGGGCCGCGATCTCGCACGCGACAGCCTAATTGGCACGATTGTGGACGGTACCGCCCCCAACGAAGACTATCTCTCTGGCCTCAAAGCGCTTCTGCGCGACGACTGCCTTGATCCGGCGTATCGCGCGCTGATGCTCGGGCATCCATCTCAGTCAGAGCTTGCAGGCATCCTGCACAAACAGGGCCAAACACCAGACCCGGCCGCGATCCACGCCGCAACGGAATCTCTGCGCGATGCAAAGGCCCACGCCTTTGCGGACCTGCTGCCAGACCTCTATGCCGCCAATCAAGTTGCAGGCCCTTTCTCGGCGGATGCAGAACCCGCTGGCAAACGCAGCCTCGCGAATGCCGCGCTCTCCCTACTGACCCGTTGGGACGGTGGCGAAGCAGCTGAAAAACAATACGAATCCGCAGACAACATGACCCTACAACTCGCCGCCTTTGGCGCTCTTCTGGATGCGGGCAAAGGAAACAACGCCGTCGCAGCCTTCTATGACCAATGGAAAGACGACCGGCTGGTGATCGACAAATGGTTCTCCATGCAAGTCATGTTTGCCAAACCAGAAGACCTTGCCTCGACCGTTACCATTCTCTCCCAGCACGCTGACTTTGATTGGAAAAACCCCAATCGCTTCCGCGCCGTGATGGGGGTCATGGCTGCACATCACGCTGGCTTCCACCACGAGTCGGGCGCGGCCTATAAAGTGCTGGCGGACTGGCTGATCAAGCTGGACCCTGTGAACCCGCAGACCACAGCACGGATGTGCAGCGCTTTTCAAACTTGGAAGCGCTACGATGCCAACCGCCAAGCACTCTTGAAGGCACAGCTTGAGCGCATCGCCGGTCAGGACGGCTTAAGCCGTGACACCACCGAAATGGTGACCCGCATTCTGGAGGCATAATGTCCAAGGTATTACTGATCACAGGTGCCAGCGCAGGCATTGGCGCCGCCACTGCCAAACTGGCTGCCGAAGCTGGTTATGACATCGCTTTAAACTACCAAAGCGACACGCAAGGCGCTGAATCCGTTGCGGAAGCTGCACGCGCCTTTGGCGTCCGCGCAGAGCTATTTCAGGCGGATGTGGCCGATCCCGTCCAAATCGACGCCATGTTCAAAGGCATCGACACACATTTTGGGCGCATCGACGCGCTGGCTAATAACGCGGGAATTGTGGATCAAGGTGCACCTGTCACAGAGTTCACACACGCGCGTCTCAAGCGCATGTTTGATGTGAATGTGATCGGCGCTATCCTGGTGGCCAAAGAGGCCGTGATCCGCATGCAAGTGCAAGGTGGTGGCGCCGTTGTGAACGTCAGCTCCGTAGCCTCCCGCACCGGCTCCGCCAATGAATATGTCGACTACGCCGCCTCCAAAGCGGCCATCGACACTTTCACCAAAGGACTCGCCGACGAGGTTGCCGCACAGGGTATTCGTGTAAACAGCCTGCGCCCCGGCATCACCGACACAGAGATCCACGCCAAGGGTGGCGCACCGGACCGCGCCACCCTTTTGGCGCATAAAATTCCGATGCAACGTGCTGGCAGCGCAGAAGAAATTGCCCGCGCCATTCTGTTTCTGCTGTCAGATGACGCCTCTTACATCACCGGCAGCACTCTTGATGTCTCAGGAGGCCGATGACAATGGACTCTCTCCAACACACCCATCACGGTCGTAACCCACGCAGTATTGTGGTGCTGTGTCTAGTCAGCGCAGGTCTGCTCGGAATGCTTGCCATTGGCTTGCACTGGGCGATTGTGGTGGTGCTCTCCCTCATTGCCGTACCCGCGCTTGTGGACGTGATCTTCAACCCCACAGCAAGTTTCGCGCTCGACGAAAACGGCATTCGTTGGAAAAACGTCACCCAAGAGGCCGAACTTGGCTTCCATCAAATCAAGTCGGCCCATATTGCCACCCGTCTCGGCGTTGCTTTTCGCATCACTCTGATCATGTTTGACGACGCTAAGGTGCGGATTCCACAAGATGTTTTGCCACCTCGCACCGATTTTGAGGCCGCACTTTCTCGGCACGACATTCCAATCAAGCGTGACCGCCTCCGCATCATCTGAGCGTCCAAATCGGCCACAATTCGGCCCATTCTGGCCGCATGATTTCAAGTTGGTGCCCTTTTTTGGCCCGATTACACCAACATATTCCGACCTGTGACAGGATCGGAGCTATGATGAAATTGTTTTCCAGAGGTCGGGCGACCCCCCAAAGTGCGACAGCTGTCTCAGCTATGGCCGCACCGGCATTGCGCCGTTTGGGGCAGGCGATCACGGTGTCGCGACAAGCGACCAAGCCGACCCAACCAAGCGAAGGCAACAGCGCGTACCGCGATCTCTTGAGCCGGCTCGAAATTCCGATAAATGCCTCCACACCAGATCAGATTGAAAGCGAGAAAGCACGTGATCGCGGTCAGTATTTGGCACGTCAGGAGCAGTGGGATGAGCTTGAAGACCTCATATTCACACATGATCAAAACCGCACCACAACAGCCACAGGAACGCCTCTGGCGGAACTGATGCTCTTTGGCGCACGCTCTGATGTGGTGCGTGCGGCAGAGCATGCCCTGCTGCATGGCCGGCCCGCTGAAGGGGCTGATTTTTTCTCAGGAATTGAAGCGCTTGAACACTTACTAGAGGACTACCCTAATAGCTATCCGATGGCCTTGGTTGTTGCCCATATGCACATCGATATTGGTTGGGCTTGGCGCGGTGCAGCAGCCAAAGATGACATCCGGGACGTCAATCGAGACGCGTTCCAAGCACATTTTGACCGGGCAACCGATATTCTGAATCGCTATTGCCCAAAGCAATATTTCTCTCCTGCTCTTTCGGCTGCTCGATGTGCACTGTTGCCAGGGTCAGCCCGCCCCTTGGCCACGCTCTGCGCTGAGTTTGAATCCCTGATCTCTCTTGATCCGCTCAATCCACGGCATATGCGGGCTTTGGGCAACTATCTGTTGCCGCGTTGGTACGGAGATTTTGCGCAACTGGATTTACAAGCTCGCAGAGTTGCTGCCCAAACCTATGATATATGGGGGGCTGGAGCCTATGCTTGGGTCTGGTTTGATGCGCTGCTGGTTGACCCCAACGGTCTCGAAATGATGGAAGTTGACTACTTCATCGACGGCGTGTCGGACGCCTTGCAGCGTCGCGGTGATCAGCATTTCGCTAACCTAATGGCGGCACACCTTTATCGCAGTTGGCAGCGCGCCCGATCGCAATATGGGACAGACGGTTTGCGCGAAGACCTCCCCCCTGCCCTCCGTGTCGGTTTCGACATGGTTGTCCGCGAGCATTTGCGCGAAATTCACCCGCTGATCTGGGGGCACGCGGAAATTGGGTTTGAAAACACCTCTCGTGTGATTTCAAAAGAACGCCTTTCAGCGAAAGGTCGCGACGTGGCGCTTCAGGCTGTGGCAATGCCATTCATGTCAGGCTTACAGGCAGGGCAAACCGTGCATTTTTCGCCCGACGGCATCACCCAAATAAACCCATAAGTCACCCGCCCTCTTGCTCCTTTTATCTGGCTGGCCTAGAACGCAGGTCAGCCAGATATTCAAGGAGCGTGAGCGATGCTCGACCTGACATATGAAACCCCGAAGCCCAAAGTGATCGCGGGCGCCAAACATGACTGGGAATTGGTCATTGGTTTGGAGGTGCACGCTCAGGTTTCTTCCAACGCAAAACTGTTCTCCGGTGCCTCCACCCAATTTGGCGCGGAGCCAAACTCCAACGTGGCCTTTGTGGACAGCGCGATGCCGGGTATGTTGCCAGTGATCAACGAGTATTGCGTTGCGCAAGCTGTGCGCACTGGTCTTGGTTTGAAAGCTGAGATCCACTTGAAGTCAGCGTTTGACCGCAAGAACTACTTCTATCCGGATTTGCCGCAGGGCTACCAAATCTCCCAGCTCTATGAACCCATTGTGGGCGAAGGCGAAATCTTGGTCGACATGGGCCCAGGTGTGGCGCGATTGGTGCGCATTGAACGTATCCACCTAGAACAAGACGCAGGTAAATCCGTGCACGACATGGATCCAAACATGTCCTTTGTGGATTTGAACCGGACCGGCGTGGCGTTGATGGAGATTGTGAGCCGTCCCGACATTCGCGGCCCCGAAGAGGCAGCGGCCTACGTCACAAAGATGCGTCAGATCCTGCGCTATCTTGGCACCTGTGATGGCAATATGCAGAACGGTAACCTGCGGGCTGACGTGAACGTGTCGATCTGCCGTCCAGGTCAGTATGAGAAGTACATGGAAACACAGGACTTCTCTCACCTTGGTACACGCTGTGAGATCAAGAACATGAACTCCATGCGGTTTATTCAGGCCGCGATCGAATATGAAGCGCGCCGTCAGATTGCAATTGTTGAAGGTGGTGGTGAAGTCAGCCAGGAAACCCGCCTGTATGATCCGGACAAAAATGAAACCCGCTCCATGCGCTCCAAAGAAGAAGCACATGATTATCGGTACTTCCCTTGCCCTGACCTTCTGCCTCTGGAGATCGAGCAAGAGTGGGTCGATGACATTGGCAAAGGTTTGCCGGAACTGCCGGATGAGAAAAAAGCCCGCTTTATCAATGACTACGGCGTAACAGAATATGACGCCTCAGTATTGACGGCGGAAGTGTACCTGGCCAATTACTTTGAGGCCTCGGTTGGCAAAGGTGACGGCAAGAAAACCGCCAACTGGGTCATCAACGAAGTTCTGGGACGCGCCAACAAGGCGGAAACCGCGCCACAGGATCTGGTTGCTCCGGAAGCCAACGCGGCGATTCTGGCGATGGTGGCCTCTGATGAGATCAGTACCAAAATTGCCAAGGAAGTGCTTGAGATTCATATCGAAACCAAGGACGACCCTGCAAAAATCGTGGAAGATAAAGGCCTCAAGCAGGTGACCGATACCGGTGCCATTGAAGCCGCGCTGGATGAGATCATTGCGGCCAATCCCGCCCAGGTTGAGAAGGCCAAACAAAACCCGAAACTGGCAGGCTGGTTTGTGGGACAGGTGATGAAAGCGACCGGTGGCAAGGCCAATCCAAAGGCTGTTAACCAATTGGTGGCGCAGAAGCTGAACGGCTAAAAGCCACGTCGGTATTGCGTCTGTATTGCGACTGTAACGCGTCGGTGCAAAAACCGGCGCGTTTTGCGTTTGTGAAGTTAACATTTGGGCGGCGTACCCGCCTTTTTTGATCTAGAACTGAGCGCGAAACCCAAACATGACCGCCGTTTCACGGGCACCCGGAATGTGGCCGCGGTTTATGGCGTGCGCAAATGATACGCCAATATTTGTGTGACGTGTGAGGGGGCGTTCGTAACTCAATGTCAGTCGCATCTCTCTGTCAGATGGAGCCAGATCAATCGGCACGTTTTGATGTGTGATCGCACCGCTGTCGTTCACCATTGGTAGCGCCACTGACGTTGTGCCAGATGAGATCGCCGCTGGCATCGACAGAGAGAGGCTGAACCGGTCATTGTGCGAGAATGCGTTTTGGTGGGCGTAGGTCAACGCCCCGCCGTTCAGCAAAACATCAGCGGATTGTCCCAAACCGGACGCTTCCTGCCCCAGCGCATAGCCCAAGGCAAATTTAACTTGTGCATTGTCTGACACTTCAGCTGACAGGGCCATATCCAGCGACATCAGAGAAGCATCGGATCCACCGTTCCAATCAGACAGCAAATCCATGGTGTCCTCGCCAAGCCCGCCGCCGATCTGCAGGTTCGCCCCCCCCAGATCAAAACTGCGTCGCAAGCCCAATCCAAACCGATCCGACCCACCATTGCGGGACCGGTAGATCGACAGATCATAAGCACTGTCCAAAACCTGTATCGGAATGCCCGCCCCGGAGCCAAAAAACGTGGCGGAGCCAATCTCCGGTGCCCGGTATTGATCAAAATTGATCGCATCATCGGAAGTGAACATCGGTAAGGCTGGACGATGAGCAATCATCTGAGATGCATCAACCAAAAAGGACGCGGACAGAGAATCCTGGCTGACAACCTCGACATTGCGCAGCGCACGAGCGACCGCGTCACCGCTGGCGCTGCCGGCAACCGCAAGCGGTTCGTTGGCGTTGAGCACTGTGCCATTTTGAGTGGTGATGGTTGTTTGTCCAATTGGCATGAGTGCCGCCGCCACATCCAAAAACCCGTGCCCCCACTCGGAGCTATAGGCATGTTCAAAGCCCGGCACCAATTCAACTGCGCCGTCCTGCGTGAACCCGTCAAACTCATTGTCCGCGGACGCCAGCAAGCGAATGCGCAACTCCTGATGTGTCATGTCTGGAAATGCTTCGGCCAAAAGCGCAAGCGCGCCTGCCACGGCGGGAGTTGCATAAGAGGTGCCCGTGCCAAAGGCATAGCTGCGGTTGGAACTTGCAGTTGCCCCGGTCCAACTCCCGTTGGCCGCAATACACCAAGACGCAGCTTCCAAACATCCTGCAGACACCCGTTTCGCGGAGACAACATCATCTCCGCTCACAACCGGCACACCATTCACAACCGCCAGCCAGCTTTGCTCCAGAGACGGTTCAAGAGCTGGTAGGCCCGACATAAGGCCAGAAGTGGTTTGGTCGTAATCATTGGAGGCCGCAAAAACAACAACACCATCATTGGCGTAGTTTTTCAGCGCATTGAGATAGGTTCTCCCTGAGGAAGATCCGAAGATAAAGTTGTAGTCTGATCGGTTCACATTCATTCCCGAGTATCCCCAGGAATTGTTAAGCGCGACCGCTCCCGCCCGCGTCGCTGCATTCGCCGTTTCGGCCAATTGTGTATAAGAATCAAAGCTGCCAAAAATTGCATTTGCCCCGGGCGCCACCCCAATCATGTCATCGGAAAGACCCGTGGCGATAGACGCCACAAATGTCCCATGATCATCAGATGCAAGGCCGGTTCCTGTTGTCACGGATTTGCCCGAAAAGGCTTCGTGACCTGAGCGGAACCCGCTGTCGGAGAATGCGATCACTTGTCCTGCCCCGGTCAATCCAGCGGCATGGGCGTAGTGAATGCCCGCGTGTTCGATTGGGTTTCCCTGCAAACGGACGTCCGCCCCAGAGTCAAAGCTGCCGTTCTCATTGTGATCAATGTATTGGCTCCCGGATGCAGATTGCACTTGGTATCGCGCATCCTTGGTGAGCAGGCGGTTGGCGCGCGTTCTCACCGAATCCAAACTACTCAAAAAGGACGCCAGCAACACCCCGTTGTCAGTTTGCGGGAGACCGGAGTCCTTTTTGCCGTTGCCTGGATCTTTCACCGCGGGAGTGTCCTCTCCCCCGCAGCCAGCCAGCAAGCCGGACACCAAGATCATTGCTGTTGAAAGACGTTTTGATCGCCAGTCCATTGTGCCGCTCGCCGTTGCCCTCGAAATCAGGGAAACGATATGCGTTGGACCTTAAGCATTGCCTGAAACGCACCTTACCAAGTTGGAAAATCCACCCGCAAATTTCAGAAATAACATGCTGGTTTTGCTTAAAAATTGAGGCGTTCTCGATTTTCATCGCCTCCAAGCGCGGGGGCCTGAGTCGCCGTGCCGCTGCGTTACCAACACCTTGGAAGGTTGATCCTAGTGGGCGCTGGCGCCATACAAGTTTGACTGCAGGAGAAGGATAGTTTGTCATGACTCAGCCGTTTGTCTCTGCGCCGATGAAGGTCGAAAAACAGTGGCTCGATTTCAATGGCCACCTCAACATGGCCTACTACAATGTGCTGTTTGACCGGGGGGTGGATCAGCTGGGGGCGTATCTCGGGTTTGGTCCGGATTATCGGGCACAGACGGGCAACACGACATTCTCGGCAGAATTCCACCTTTGTTATCTACGAGAACTGCATTTGGGTGACGAGGTTACTGCCTCTTTTCAGCTACTTGACCATGACACCAAGAGTTTTCACTTCTACCAAGAGTTGGTTCACACGGACGGTTGGGTTGCCGCCACTGGTGAGGGCATTGGGCTGCACATTGACCAAAGCGGCCCAAAGGTCGCCGCCATGCCGAACAGCATTCAAACGCGGTTTGCGGAGCTATCGCAGGCGCACAAATCCTTGCCCCATCCTGCGCGTGTTGGTCGGGTGATGGGTATTCGTCACAAGTGAACGCGATGCTGAGGTGACACGATTGTCCGACAAGCCCAAAAAGCCAGCCGCAAAACGCTGGACCTGCCGCCGCCCACATGAAACTGTGGCCGCCAAATGGTAGACGTGATTGACATACTGCAGGAGCGCAAGGAACTGCCACAGTTTCTGGAGCGCGATGGGCTGATTGGAATAGAGCTTGGCGTGGCCGGTGGCTGGTATTCCAAGCGATTGATGCAAGGAGGGCTTTTCAAAGAGCTCTATGGGGTCGACATTTATGGCGATCACCACAACACCAAGGAATACATCAACGCGCTGCAAAACATCGGCATGGGGCAGAACTACTGGCTGCTGCGGATGACGTTTGAAGACGCCTTGGATGCCTTCCCGGATGAGTATTTCGACTTTGTCTATATAGACGGCTATGCCCATACCGGCGAAGAACGTGGCAAGACCATGTTTGACTGGCTCAAGAAGGTGAAGGTTGGCGGCATGATTGCCGGGCACGACTATCACGAGAAATGGCCATTGGTGCAGATTTGCGTGGATGCTTTGGGCGAAGACCTTGGGCAGCCCATCATGCGAACGCAGCTGTCCAAAAACCGAGATCCACAGGACAAATTCCCAAGCTGGGCCATGTTCAAAGAGAGTGCCGATGTGCCGGAATACCCGGATCGTTTGCGCAAGCTTCCCAAAAAACTGCGTGGCTGACACCTGCGACATATGACAGAATTCTGGAACTTTTGTAATGACTTATGAGTACAAAGTAATTCCCGCCCCAACGCGTGGGCAAAAGGCCAAAGGCATCAAAGGCCCCGAAGGGCGATTTGCCAATACGCTTGAGAGTGAAATGAACCGGCTTGGCGCGGAAGGCTGGGAATATCTGCGCGCAGATACATTGCCAAACGAGGAACGTAGCGGGTTGACCGGCTCCAACACAAGCTATCGCTCGGTGCTGGTATTCCGCCGCGCCAAAGCCGGCGATATCGCCGCGTTTCAGCCAGAAACTTTGGCGGCCCCGAAAGTGGCGGAGTTGCCTGCCCCAAAAGACACACCACCTGAGACCGCCACAAATTCTGAAGAGACCAATGCAACCGTCAAAACCGAAGACACTTTGGTTTTGGAGGAGGACGACAAGACCGGTCCCTCTGCAGAACGAGACCCGGATGAAGGTGACTCTGTGGAAGATGTCAACGTGGCGCTCAAGAAGCGTGTGGAGACCTTGGAACAGTCCAAATAGGCGTCTTAAGCAGCGTCTAAGTCCAACGCCAACGCGTGAATGCGCCCGACAAGCTCTGCGCCCAGTGCCGCGTGTACCGCCCGGTGTCGCGCCAGACGGTTCTGCCCTGAAAAGCGTGCAGACCGGATACGTACATTAAAGTGGCTTTCGCCGCCGCCCGGCGCGCCCGCATGACCGGCGTGGCTGGCGCTGTCGTCTACAACCTCCAGTTCTGTTGGCTCAAAGGCCTCAAACAACTTGTCGTGAATTTCCTGTGCGACGCTCATAATTTTTGTTCCCAACCTCTTCAATCTGGCCCCGTTTAGGGTAAACTCTCTGCTCCGAGTCGAATAGGTGCGCGAATGGCAAAATCAGATCCCTTTGGTTTCGATATGTCGATTAAGTCGGCAAAGAAGAAAAATCCGCGTGGGCGACGCGGAATGTCCGGGGCGTCGGAGACATCTCAGCGCCAGTGCGAGCACGATGGTTGCGAAGAACACGGTCAGTATCGCGCCCCGCGCGCGCCGGACGTACTTGATGAGTTCAAGTGGTTCTGCAAAGAACACATCCGCGAGTACAATCTGAAATGGAACTTCTTTGACGGCAAGACCGAGGCCGAACTGAACGCTCAGAATTCCAAAGACAAGGTCTGGGAGCGCGAGACCAAGAAATTCACTGATCCTGAAGCCCGTGCTTGGGCCCGGCTGGGCATCGAGAATCCGCATCAAGTGTTGGGGGGCAACGCCACACAGAACCCCGGCAAGAACGGAGGCGCAGGCAAACGCTTGCCCCCTACCGAGCGCCGCGCAATGGAGATTTTGGAAGCCAACGACAGCTGGACCAAAGCCGAAATTCGCAAGGCCTACAAAAAGCTTATTAAGGTGCTGCACCCGGACATGAATGGTGGCGACCGCAGCCAGGAAGACCAGCTGCAAGAGGTCATGTGGGCCTGGGAACAGATCAAAGAGAGCCGCAATTTCAAATAAGTGCGGAGTTCGTAGACCATTGAGGCGTGACTTAACGGTCGCGCCTTTTTTGTTGCGATGGAATTTTCCCGAAAATCCGTTTGAGCTCTGACAATGCGTGGCTATCACTAAGTGTGAACACGCATACAAGCGACAACACCGGGGACAAGGCCATGCATCGACTGATAGAGCACCTGACTGCGCGGCCAAAGCAACTCTATGCCGTTGTTGGCTGCGCGGTGCTGTTGCTGCCTGTGGCGCTCTGGCTTGACCTCAACAGCCTGTCTCACCACAACCTCCACCGACAGGCCACCAGCCTGAACAAGTTGATGAATGACGTGCGTTCTTATTATGCTGAAAACGTGGTGGCGCGCGTTCAGGCCGCCCCCGGTGCCCCCCAAGCCCGGCATGACTACCACGACATCCAAGGGGCTTTCCCAATTCCAGCCACAGCGGCCATCGAACTGTCTGCACGGTTTTCCGAAATTCTGCCCGGCGTGGACTACCACTTTGTCTCAGACCACCCGTTTGCCGGACGCACCCAGCGGCACATGACCGACTTTGAGGCACACGCCCTGAAAATCTTCCGCGATCCCGCAAATGAAAGGGACCGAATTATCGCTGAAGAAGGCAACCTGCTTGATCATAAAATGACATTGGCAGCACCGGTCTACATGCAAGAAGCTTGCGTGAGTTGTCACAACAGCCACCCCGAGAGCACCAAAAAAGATTGGCAAATTGGGGATGTGCGCGGCCTGCAGGTGGTCCATGTGCGGCAACCGCTAACGTTGGATCTGGCGTCGTTCAAGTTTTTGCTGAGTTACCTGCTTGTCGCGGGCACCTTTGGACTAGCGTTTGCTAAACATCAGCTGCGTTTGGCGGAAAAATTTGCCACCGCCAATGATGAGTTGACCGAGAACAATTCGTTCCTCGCCGATGTGTCGCTTAAGATTTCAAAGTACCTTGAGCCACAGGTGTACCGCTCCATTTTTGAGGGTGAACGGGATGTGTCCATCAGCACTGAACGTAAAAAGCTGACAGTATTTTTTAGCGACATCAAAGACTTCACTGCCACCACCGAACGGATGCAACCCGAAGAACTTACCGCGCTGCTCAATGAATACTTCACCGAGATGGGGACCATTGCTCAAAAACATGGTGCCACCATCGACAAGTTTATCGGTGATGCAATTGTCGCCTTTATTGGTGATCCAACCACCAATGGCGTGACCGAAGACGCGCGGGCCTGTGTGCGCATGGCGCTGGACATGCAGTCGCGACTGGATGAGTTGGAAGTGCAATGGCGCGCCAAGGGGATTGAACACCCGTTCCGCGCACGCATGGGGATCAACACCGGCTATTGCAACGTTGGCAATTTTGGCAGCGACAGTCGCATGGACTATACCATCATCGGGGCCGAAGCGAACCTGGCTGCGCGCTTGGAAGGCATCGCGGACCCTGGTGGCATTGTCATGAGCTATGAAACCTACGCCCACGCCCGTGATTTGGTCGATGCTGAGGCCCTAGAGCCGCAGCACTTCAAGGGCATTTCTCGCGAAATCATCCCTTATCGCGTTCTACGGCACGGCGCCAACCGACGTCCTGCCACTGCCCGCGAAGAGGGTGAAAGCCTGGTCGTTGATATGCAAGGCATGGACGCGGACACACGTGCAAAAATTGCGGCGGCGGTTCGAAGCGCACTCGACAAAGCTTAAGCTGCACTGGCAACTCGATCTGGCAACACCGCAACCTTGCGTGCCAGATCTGATGACAGGCAGCTTGGCGTATAACGTTCCTTTAGAAAGGTCCCCGCCAACAAGTCCGGGTTGCCAATCAAAAATTCTTCTGCAGTTTGTTCCGGCGAGGCGTGCATGGCCTCTGCAATGGCCGAAATAAAGGCCTGGGTAATTGTGGCATGAAACTTCTCTGGCACGCCGGCGGCGATTGTCAGACGCTTCAGCCCATCTGCGATACGCTTTGAGGCCGTGAAAAAATCATCTTCGCGCAACGCTTCATAAGCCACTGCAATATGGGCACGGTGGTCAAAATCTTGTGGCGCCAGTGTTCCGGCGTCCATCGCCAAAAGCGTCTTGTGATAATCGATCATCGATCTGTTCCCTCTTCAGATATCTTATGCGCGTCTTCCGCAGTTAGAGTGAGGTCGTACACCTCTTTCAGCATGGCAGCTTTGATCAGGGTTTGCTCGGAGAACGGCGTTTTCCCTTCCAGCGCATGTAGCATGACCCCCTCGACCAGTTCGGCAGTAGACATGTCCAAATGTTCAGCCAGTCCTTTCATGACTTTTAACAGGCGTTTCTCCAGTCGGAGGCCTGTCTGGGTTCGTTCAATCTTCTGCATAGGGGTAGACTCACCTTGGTACCAAGGTATCTTTTTTAGTCGAAATTCCGTTTCTGTGTCAACCACTGGTTCAAAGCCTTGATTTTGGGCCTAAATTACAGTGTGGTGTGCGTATGATGCAAAATTCGGCAAAACATGTGGCGGCGATCGGGCGCGATTTTTCTGAGTACATCATTGGCCTTGGCTTTTCAGAGGCTGATGTTCTCAAAGGGACGGGCCTGACCCTTGCGGAACTCCACGAGAACGAACAGCTTGTCTCGCTGGTTGGGTTGGCAAAAATTGTCGACAACGGCATTGGCCTTACCAGCGATGATTTGATTGCGGTACGCTGGGGACAGACGCGGCGCTTTGCAAAACTGGGATTGATTGGCTACCTCGGCCGCACCTCAAAGGACATCGGCTGTATTGTGACAAACCTTGCCCGATATGGTCAGGTGTTCTCGGACTCAATGCAGGTTGATGTGACGCGGCTGCATGACGAGGGGATTTTCATGTGGCGGTTCGATACCCCTGCCACCGTAGAACTGGGGCGGTTTATTGAGGCGCAAGTCAGCCAGTTTATCAACGGAACCAACAACTTGCTTCCTCGCACGGTCTTGCCGAAACAGGTCACTTTCTGCCATCGGCGCAAACACAACATCGCGGAGCTCGAAAATCTATACGGGTGCCCGGTCACCTTTGGCGCACAATGGAACAGTCTGCAATACCGGGTGACGGACCTGGACGTGCCGCTGCGCACCTCTGACGAAGGCTTGCATAAAATCCTACAAGCCCACGCGGATTTGGTTTTGGCACAGCGCCCCAAAAACCGCACCGATATTGAACTGGTGGTTGAACAGGCGATTTCAGATCGCATGGCCACTGGCCAGACCACGGTTTCGGTTGTCGCGAGAGATCTCGGCATGAGCGCCCGCACTCTGGCGCGGCGCCTGGGAGAAGCAAACACAACTTACCAGACAGTGTTGTCCAACTTTCGCCGGGCCATGGCGGATCGGTACCTCAAAAACAGCGACATGAGCCAAAGTGAAATTGCCTACCTTCTTGGCTACTCTGACGTGAGTTCTTTTGCCTCTGCCTTCAAACGCTGGACCGGACAATCCCCAGGAGAGCGGCGTCAATCCCTCGCTTAACAGGGCCATAGGCATCGCGTGACGGGTTGGCAAACTTTGACAAAACTGTGGCAGCTTTGACCAAAGCAACCAACGGATCCCTCCCCATGTTGGGGGTGAGCGAACGGGCATAGCGCCCTTTCTTTTCACCCCACCATGACCCCAAGAAGGGAGACGTGATGTATTTGATGGTATTGTTACTGAGTGCTCTGGCGCCGCTGCTCTGGCTGCACAATCGTGCGCACCTGCAAGCTGTGACCATCAGACAAGAGACCCCAGCCCGCGATTTGGCAGCAAAAGGAGGACGGCCATGTCCAGACTCCTTCTGATCGATCCGGACAGACAGTTGATGGCGGCGATGCAGGACATGGTGTCCAACGATGGACATGAGGTTCACTGCCACGTGTCACCAGACACCGCCCTGACCGATCTGGCGCGGCAACCCGCCGATTTGGTGGTGCTCGAACTGCGGCAAAAATCCATGGACGCGCTCATGCTGATCGAACGGATCACCGAGACTTATGGAATTCCTGTGATTGTGGTCAGCAAATCTGCCAGCAGCACCGAAGAAGCGATGATGCTGCGTCTGGGCGCAGACGACTATCTGGCCAAGCCGTTCTCCATGCGCGTGTTCGGTGCGCGTGTCGCCGCCTCTTTGCGCCGTTCCGGGGAACTCTTGCGTGCGCCAGATGACATCACGGTTTTGCAACGCGGGCCTTTGAGACTCGACCGGCTCCGCCATGAGGCCTTGTGGAATGGCGATGAAATAGCGCTCACGGCCACCGAATTCAATGTGCTGTGGATCATAGCTCTACGTCCTGGCCAGGTGCTCAGCCGCGCCAGTATTTTGGACCTGGCCTATGGCGGCGACGTGTTTGTCACTGACCGTAGCATCGACAGCCAGATAAAACGTATCCGGCGCAAAATTCGCGATGTCGCGCCAAACTTCATAGCCATCGAGACCCTCTATGGAGTGGGTTATCGTTTCTCGGATTCCCCGGAGGATGTGGCCGCGTAACTGGCCGGTTCTTTTCCCATGATCCTCCTTCGGGGAGAAGAGGCCGGGATGCTCCTCTGTCGAACATCATGCCCCACCTCGGTGGTGGAGCGCCCGGTCTCATTTAGATTTAAACACCAGCGAAACGCCATTCAGACAGTGGCGTTTCCCCGTGGGTCGCGGGCCATCGTCAAAGATGTGTCCCAGATGTGACCCACAGCGACGACAGTGGCATTCGGTGCGGACCCGAAGCAATTTGCGGTCCGGCTTGGTTCCAATCGCTTTGGGGAGCGATTTGTAGAAGCTGGGCCATCCGGTGCCGCTGTCGTACTTATGATTGGAGCTGTAGAGCTTCAGGTCACATCCACGGCAATGATACGTGCCTTTGTCGTAGTTTTTATCAAGCGGCGATGACCCTGCCCGCTCCGTGCCTTCATCGCGCATCACCTTGTATTGCGCAGACGAGAGCATGGCGCGCCACTCTGCCTCTGTCCGGGTGACTTCAAACTCCTTAGCCAGAGTCGCTCGCGGCAAAATCATAGTTGCGAGGGTTGCCGCGCCTGCGGCAGATAAGAAATGGCGACGTTGCATTCTGCGTACTCCTTTGGTCGTAGAATTGCGGACCAATCCTCGCAGAAGCAACTAACGACTTAGCACATGGCTGTGAGTTTCGTGACAACGCCGCGTCTTTTGATGACTTTTGCTTGTGATCCCGCGGGAATTGATGCACCAAAGGCCGATAGATTTGGGCTGCTCCAAAGGGGCTGCCGGGAGAAGGACAGAGGACATGGCGGACGGCATGATGGACACCAACACAAAGCCCACCGAAGACATTGATCTGCGCGAAGTGTTCGGCATCGACAGCGACATGAAAATCAAGGGTTTTGCAGAGCGCACCGACCGCGTTCCTGAAATCGACCCAACCTATAAATTTGACCCTGAAACCACGCTGGCAATTCTCGCGGGTTTTGGTCACAACCGTCGTGTGATGATTCAGGGCTACCACGGCACCGGTAAATCGACCCACATCGAACAGGTTGCCGCCCGTCTGAACTGGCCCTGTGTGCGTGTGAACCTCGACAGCCACATCAGCCGGATCGACCTGATTGGTAAAGACGCCATCAAGCTGCGCGATGGCAAACAAGTCACCGAATTCCACGAAGGCATCCTGCCGTGGGCACTGCGCAACAACACCGCGATTGTGTTTGATGAATATGACGCTGGCCGGGCTGACGTGATGTTTGTGATCCAGCGTGTTCTGGAGCACGACGGCAAGTTGACGCTTCTGGATCAGAACGAAGTGATCACGCCAAACCCCTACTTCCGCCTGTTTGCCACCGCAAACACCGTCGGTCTCGGCGACACAACCGGGCTGTACCACGGCACACAGCAGATCAACCAAGCCCAGATGGACCGTTGGTCGCTGGTGTCCACGTTGAACTACCTCAGCCACGACGCGGAAGCCGCGATCATCTTGTCCAAGGCGCCGCACTACAACACCGCCGAAGGCCGCAAGATCATCAATCAGATGGTGACTGTTGCTGACCTGACCCGGACGGCGTTTATGAACGGCGACCTGTCCACCGTTATGAGCCCACGGACCGTGATAAATTGGGCCGCCAACTCGGAAATCTTCCGCGATGTTGGCTACGCCTTCCGCCTGAGTTTCCTGAACAAATGTGACGAGCTGGAACGCCAGACCGTGGCCGAGTTCTATCAGCGCTGCTTTGACGAAGAGCTGCCTGAAAGCGCGGCCAGCGTGAGCTTGGGCTAACCAATAGCCTCGCCCGGCAACAACGCCGGGCAGTGCCCGACCGCCCCCATGGGCGGGCACTTCGTTTTCCGCCCGCGGTCGGCCACTGCCCTTCGAAAACATCCGAAAGGCTGGACAAAGACCACTCTCAGCGGGAAACTCTTTCCATGGACAGGGTGCGACTATGAAAAAGCCAACTGACAACCCAGCTGATCCGTTCAAAAAGGCCCTGGCTGAGGCCACCAAAGTCATGGCCGACGATCCGGAACTGTCTGTGTCCTATACAGTTGATCCCTCGGGCATGTCCGGGGACAGCATCCGTCTGCCGCAAATCAGCCGCCGCATGTCCCGTGACGAAGTGCTTTTGGCGCGCGGCACAGCCGATGCGCTTGCTTTGCAGCGCAAGTATCACGATGACGCCACCCACATGCGCTATGCGCCCGGTCAGGGCATTGCCCGCGATCTCTATGAGGCCATGGAAACCGCTCGGTGCGAAGGCATGGGCGCGCGTGACATGCCCGGCACCGCCACCAACATCGACATGAAGATCAGCCAGGAAGCCAACGGGCGTGGCTATGGCGACATGACGTCTACGGAACAGGCCCCCCTGCCCGTTGCGGCTGGCTACTTGATCCGCCACCTGGCCACCGGGCGCGACCTGCCCCCTGCGGCGGCCAATGTAATGAACCTATGGCGCGGCTATATCGAGCAAAGCGCCGGAGACCACCTGGACGACTTGCAAGACCTGCTGTCCGATCAACAGGCCTTTGCCAAATTTGCCCGCCAGATCATCGATGATCTCGGCTACGGCGATCAGCTGGGTGACGACCCCGACGACATCGAGGATCAGGAAGACGACGCTGAAGAACAGGCCGAAGAACAGGACGATCCGGATAGCCAAGGTCAAGACGACAGCGACGAAGAAGACACCGAAGCCAGCCCTGAGCAGTCTCAGGAAGAGCAGCAGGACATGTCCGAGGCGCAGGTCACCATGGATGACATGGCTGAGGACGAGATGTCGGATGAGGCCGAGATGCCCGACGGTGACGCGCCGCTTGATCCGCCGCCCGCGCCGCCGATTTCGGACGCTGACCCGGATTACATCGCTTTTGACACCACCAATGATGAAGAAATTGCCGCTGAAGAGCTGGCCGAGCCCATCGAGTTGGAACGTTTGCGGGCGTATCTTGATCAGCAGCTGGAACCACTTAAAGGCGCGGTGAGCCGTTTGGCCAACCGCCTGCAACGCCGCCTTCAGGCGCAGCAGAACCGCAGCTGGGAATTTGACCTTGAGGAAGGCACGCTGGACGCCGGTCGTCTTGCGCGGGTTGTGGCCAATCCCACCACGCCGCTCAGCTTCAAAATGGAGCATGACACGGAATTCCGCGACACCGTGGTGACGCTGTTGCTGGACAACTCCGGGTCGATGCGTGGCCGCCCGATCTCCATCGCCGCCATCTGTGCCGACGTGCTGGCCCGCACGCTGGAGCGCTGCAATGTGAAGGTCGAGATCCTTGGCTTCACCACACGCGCATGGAAAGGTGGCTTGGCCCGCGAAAAATGGCTGAACGATGGCCGCCCGCAACAGCCTGGTCGCCTCAACGACCTGCGCCACATCATCTACAAACAGGCGGACGCCCCATGGCGGCGCGTGCGGCCCAACTTGGGGCTGATGATGAAAGAGGGTCTGCTGAAGGAAAACATCGACGGCGAGGCGCTGGAATGGGCGCACCGCCGTATGATGGCCCGTCCGGAGCAGCGTAAAATCCTGATGGTGATCTCTGATGGCGCACCGGTGGACGACAGCACACTATCGGTGAACCCCGCCAATTATCTGGAAAAACACCTGCGCGACGTGATTGCCATGGTTGAGAAACGCAAGATGGTGGAGCTTCTGGCGATTGGTATCGGCCACGATGTCACCCGCTACTATGACCGCGCGGTGACCATCACTGATGTGGAACAACTGGCCGGTGCCATGACGGAACAACTGGCCGCTCTGTTTGACAATGATCCCCGGGCACGTGCGCGGGTCATGGGGATGCGGAAAGTCAGCTAAGACCCGCATTCACATTCATTAAGTATCCCGGGGGTGAGCGTCTGCGAGGGGGCTGGCCCCCTTTTCTGCTTGTTGGCCACAGGCAATGCACTTGCCAATGTCTGCTCTGTGGGTATCACTGAACGCCCATTCACTTACTGCGAGGAACGCCCCATGTTTCAGGATTTTGCTGTCACCGCCCGCCCGGAACAGGGGCTGAGCCGCTTGAAAGGGCTACGCGAGACGTTGACCGCAGAAGGTCTGGACGGATTTCTTGTGCCGCGTGCCGATGCGCATCAAGGCGAATACGTCGCCCCGCGCGATGACCGTCTGGCATGGCTCACCGGATTTACTGGCTCCGCAGGTTTTTGCGTGGTGCTCGACGACATCGCTGGGGTGTTTGTCGATGGCCGCTACCGCACTCAGGTTAAGCAGCAGGTTGCTGATGTATTCACCCCGGTGGATTGGCCGGAGGTGTTGCCGGGGCCTTGGATTGTGGAACACCTTGGCACAGGCACCGTGGGTTTTGACCCGTGGCTCTATACCGTGGGCCAGATGGAGGCGCTGATCAAAGCCGCTGAGGGCAAAGACATCACCTTTGTGCCCGTACCCAATATGGTTGATGCCATTTGGGAAGACCAACCTGCCCCACCAATGGCCCCGGTGAAAAGCCACCCAACCTCTGTGGCGGGAGAATCCCATCACGACAAGCGCGCACGGCTGGCGGCAGACCTGAACGCCCATGGCGAAAGCGCCGCAGTGATCACCCTGCCTGACAGCATTGCCTGGCTGCTCAATATTCGCGGCGCCGACATCCCCCGCAACCCACTGGCCCATGGTTTTGCCGTGCTGAATTCCGACGCCTCCGTGGACCTTTTTATGGCAGCAGGAAAACTGTCGGATGTCATGGATCACCTTGGTGACCCTGTGCGCGTGCATGCACCAGAGAGCTTTATCCCGCACCTTGCCCAACTGACCGGCACTGTGCGGCTCGACAAAGCCAGTGCGCCCATCGCTGTTCAGTCCGCACTGATTCAAAGCGGTGCAGACATCAGCTACGGTCAAGATCCCTGCATTATGCCCAAGGCGCGCAAAAATGCGGCTGAGATTGCCGGCATGGCTGAGGCGCATTTGCGTGACGGTGCAGCCGTTGTGAATTTTCTCAGCTGGTTTGATGCGCAAGACAAAACCGCACTGACAGAAATTGACGTGGTCACCAAACTCGAAGAATATCGCCGGGCCACCAACGCGCTCTTGGAAATCAGCTTTGACACCATCGCGGGGGCTGGTCCTAACGGTGCCATCATGCACTATCGTGTAACCGACGAGACCAACCGTCCGTTACAAAACGGTGACTTGATGGTGCTCGACAGTGGCGGACAATATGCCGATGGCACCACCGACATCACCCGTACATTGCCAATTGGTGAGGTCAGCGCAGACGCCAAAATTGCCTTCACCCGCGTATTGCAAGGCATGATCGCCGTCTCACGCATGCGCTTCCCCAAAGGGGTCGCAGGCAGCCACATCGAGGCCATTGGCCGTCTGCCCTTGTGGATGGCGGGACAAGACTTTGATCACGGGTTGGGCCATGGCGTTGGCGCTTACCTCTGTGTGCACGAAGGACCGCAACGCCTGAGCCGGGTGAGCGACACCCCACTTGAAGTGGGCATGATCCTGTCTAATGAACCCGGATATTATCGCCTTGGCGCCTTTGGCATTCGCATCGAAAACCTGATTGTGGTGGAAGAGGCCCCCGCCCTGCCCGGCGGTGATGACCACCGCGAGATGTTGCAGTTCCGTAATTTGACCTATGCCCCCATTGACGTGACCATGGTGTGTGCCAACATGTTGTCAGCAGACGAACTGAAGTGGCTCAACACCTACCATGCGACGTGCCGTCAATTGCTCTCCCCAAGACTCGCGCCGGAACAGCAATTGTGGTTGGATGCAGCCTGCGCTGCGCTGTCACATTCCATCGATTGACATGGAACTGATACACCACAACTTTACTTGAGCGCGAAACAGGAGGGATACCACATGACAAAGATCACAATCCGCAAAGCAGAAGGCAATTGGGTTGTCCGTGCTGGTGGCGCCATCCTGGGCGAAAGCAGCAACGCGCTGGAGCTGAGCGAGGGCGATCTTGCCCCTGTGATCTACTTCCCACGCACCGACATCGCTATGGCCTTTCTGGATGAAAGTGAGAAGACCACACATTGCCCGCACAAAGGCGATGCCAAATACTTCTCGATTGTGACCAAGAGCCAAACCATCGCCAACACCGCATGGAGTTATGAAGCTCCTGTTGAGCCCGTTGCGCGTATCAAAGACCATTTGGCGTTTCACACCAGCGACTTGGTGGCCGTCGAACGCGTTTAAGTTAGTGATGAAGCGTGCTGGACACTGGCACGCTTTCGCTCAACAGTGCGCGCATGTCTCAGATAGTTATTTCCGATCTTTCCTTTGCTTGGCCCGGTCAAACCAGACCGGTGTTGCAAAATACTTCCTTGAGCATTGAGGCAGGAGACCGCGTGATGCTGCGGGGGCCCAGCGGATCGGGCAAATCAACCTTGTTGTCGGCAATTTCCGGCGTTGTGGACGTGCCAGCAGGCGCAGTCACTGTGGTCGGAACTGATGTGAGCACCTTGCCCGCCAGCAACCGAGACCGCTTTCGCGCCGACCACATGGGGCTAGTTTTTCAGGTCTTCAACTTGATCCCATGGCTCAGTGCGCTGGATAATATTCAGCTGCCGTGCCGTTTTTCAAAACGGCGCCGCCTGCGGGTGCAAGGACCTGTGGAAGGTGAAGCGCACAGACTTATGCGGGCATTGGGACTGGACCCTGACACATTGGGGACCGCTAAAGCCAGTGACCTGAGTGTCGGACAGCAACAACGGGTGGCCGCAGCCCGCGCCCTCATTGGTAAGCCAGAAATTATTCTGGCAGATGAGCCTACCTCTGCACTTGATCCTGAGGCCAGAAACACCTTCATGCACCTGCTGTGCCAACAGACACAAGACAGCGGCGCGGCGCTGCTCTTGGTCAGCCATGATAGCGGGCTGGATCACCACTTTGATCGCGTGATCAATCTCGCAGATCTCGCTTCCACAGGAGCCACATAATGGGGTTGGTGCTTCACAGCCTCTGGAACCGCCGGTTTGTCGCCACACTCACAGTTGTGGCCATCGCGCTGAGCGTTGCCTTGATCCTAAGCGTGGAGCGCTTGCGAGACTCCGCCCGCAGCTCTTTTGCCAATTCCGCTTCGGGTATTGACCTGATCATCGCGCCACGCGGCAATGACGTGCAAATCCTGCTGGCCACTGTGTTTGGCGTCGGCTCTACCGGCACAGGCATGTCCGGCGAAGTGTTGGACGTCATAGAAGACATGCCCGGTGTGGCCTGGGCTGTACCGCTGATGCAGGGGGACAACCACAAAGGGTTTCCGGTCAGTGGCACCTCTGAGGACTATTTCACCCATTTCAAACACAGCCGGGGCGAAAGCCTGCTGTTTGCCAGCGGCAGTACATTCTCCGACCCGCACTCTGCTGTGATTGGTGCAGAAGTCGCGGAGCGCCTTGGATATCGCGTCGGTTCGGAGATCGTAAACGCCCACGGGGCGGGCACCGTGGCGTTGGAAATACATGACGAAGCGCCGTTTGAGGTCAGTGGCATTTTGGCCCCGACCAACACGGCTGTTGATCGCATGGTGTGGGTGTCCCTTGAGGGCTTTGATGGCCTTCACGCTGGCGATGAAGCCCCTTCAGCCGACCCTTTTGCAGCGGTGACAGATCTCGACGCACATGAGCATGAACACGACGAAGCCCATGATGCACACGCATTTGTGCCAGACCAACTCAACGCGATCTACATCGGCCTGAGCAACCGCACGGCGGTACTGGGTGTGCAACGGGCCATTGCAACTTATTCGGCGGAACCTTTGGCCGCTGTGATGCCCAACGTCGCCCTGTTGCAGCTTTGGTCAATCACCGGAACTGCAGAAAATGCACTGCGATTGATGTCAGTAGCTGTGGTCGTCTCAAGCATGATCGGCATGGTGGTGATGTTGTCCGCCGCATTGGAAGCACGACGCCGGGAATTTGCCATTTTGCGCTCTGTTGGAGCTGCGCCACGCGACGTAGTGTTGATGATTGTCACCGAAGCTTTGCTTGTGACCGCAGCAGGAATCGCTTTGGGGCTGGCATTGTTTTGGGCTGCCAACTTGGTGGCAGCCCCCCTTCTAACTGCCCGATTTGGAGTCACCTTAAGTGGCCAACTTCTTAACCTGCGTGAGGCCGCCCTACTCTTCACGGTGTTGTGTTTTGGCGGATTGGCCAGTGTGCTGCCAGCATGGCGTGTGTATCGAATGACGCTGGCGGATGGCTTGACCACGCGGCTGTAAACGCCACAAATGGCTGCACGCCTATGCAATTGGAGAGGCCCCCGACATGAAAGCACTTTTGCTGTCCACCATCCTAACACTCGTGGCCTCCATCGGGCTCTCCGAGCAGACCCGAGAGATTGGCTGGGAAGATTTGGACGTACCTCGCTCCGAATTTGAAAACCCATTTGAAACACTCACCGATTTACAGATGCAGACCTTAGCACGCATTTTGCGGTTGGATTATCTGGCGGAAACCGAGGCGGATGACGCCGCGCAAGAAGATGCCGCCAGCCTGCGCGAGGAACTTGCCAGCGAAGGCATTGACGCTGATTTTATGCTGGCGGAACGGCTGCGCATTATGACCAAGCTGGAAAATGAATCGCGCGCGCCTAACCGTGACGTGGTTGGTCAATCCATTCGCATGCCCGGCTACCTTCTGCCGCTGGAATTGGATGGAAACCTTGCGGTGGAGTTCCTGCTGGTGCCCACCGTCGGCGCTTGCATTCACACACCGCCTCCGGCCGCAAACCAGATTGTGCATGTCCGATATCCAGCCGGATATCCTACCGACAGCCTTTATACCCCGGTCTGGATCAGCGGCGAAATCCGCAGCGAATTTGACAGCCACTCCCTCTTTATGGTGGATGGGGACACGGACGTGGATGTGACCTACACCATGGATGCAGACAGTGTAATCGCCTACGGCTCCTGACGGGGTTAGGAATGCTCTTCGGCAGCTGTCGCAGCCAGCGCTTTGTTGTAAGCGCGCAGCGCATCTACATGGAACACCGCCCCAAGTAATTCCGGCGGTGCATTTTCGCCACCAAGCGTGACCACAGGTAGAAAAGTCTCGCCTGTGGCTTCAAAAATCGGCATGGCACTTTCCAAGGTGGCTGTGCCGTCCAAGTATAGCCCCTCCGACACCATCTCCCAACAGCGCTCCTCTGGGGCCGCCTTAGGATCACCCTTGGTTCGCATCACCTTGCCCACCCCACACATTGCCAAGAGGTAGGCTTGCGGTCCTGCCGCGATATGCACGTTGCGACGTTCCAGTTGGGTCAGGAAAAAAGACCCATCCACAAGGCGAGAACTCAGCGCGGTCGATATCGACACAGCCACCATCACCGCAAGCCCGGTTTGCCAGTCGCCGGTCATTTCAAACACGATCAACGTGGTGGAAATTGGCGCGCCAAGTACAGCCGCGGCCACAGCGCCCAATCCAGCGAGCGCATATAGAGTGGTGGTCCCGGACACATCAGGGAAAATTGCGGTGGCAATCATGCCAAAGGCCAATCCCGTCAGCGCGCCGACCATAAGCGACGGCGAAAACACCCCACCGCCCATGCGGCCTGCCATGGTGATTGACACCGCAATCACTTTTAACACGGCAAAGACCACCGCTTCGTGCAGCAGTAAGCTGCCAGTCAGCGCCGCAGAGGTGGTCTCATATCCGACCCCAATGATATGCGGGAACCAGATTGCCAGAATACCCAATAACGCCCCAGAAATTGCCGGGCGCAACCACCGAGGAATGCGCAAATCTTCTTGCAAATGACTGGCCATGTCGTCTGCCCAGAAAATCGTCCACATCAGCGCCACAGCCACCAGCCCGCAGAGCCCTCCAAGAATGAGAAAGGCTGGCAGTTCTTGATAAAACTGCAACGCCGTGCCCGTGTTGAGCGTGAACTCTGTGACATCGCCAAATTCAAGGCGATTGATGACTGTCCCTGCGACTGAGGCAATGACAATCGGGGCAAACGCATGCACCGCAAAGTGACGCAGAACCACCTCCAGCGCAAACAGCGCCCCAGCAATGGGCGCATTGAAACTGGCCGACACTGCCGCAGCCACGGCACACCCAAGCAGGTCACGCCCAGTGATCCCGTCAGCCTTGATCCTCACACTGACCCATGTGGCGATCATACCCGCAATGTGCACCACAGGTCCTTCGCGGCCGGTCGAGCCACCAGAAGACAAGGTGATCAGGCTAGCAAAAGCGGATGCGATACCAGCTTTGCGCTCCACACGGCCTTCGTGCAGAGCGGCCCCTTCAATCACATCCGCCACTGAGCGCACCCGCCCGTCTGGCGTGAACCGATTTAGGATGAGGCCAACGAGAAGCCCCCCAATCGTCGGAATCCCCACCAACCAGTACCACGGCAGCGTGTCAGCGAAAGAATGTAAGAGCGTTAGATCTTCGGCACCGTAGAGGGTCGATTGCAGCCAATGAATGCCCTTGCGAAACAACAGGGAGGCAAACCCGGCTGCAATCCCAATACCAAGCGCGATGATCCAGAACTGAAACTGACTTGGCCCCTTACGGACCAAAACTTTCCACCCGCCACGGCAAGTGTCAGCGGCCTCATGGGCGCTTTCAGCAAGAAAGGAGCCTACCGACTTCGCCATAGTGCTGCAAAATCTCCGCGGTGGATGAGCCGTGTGTGGTTGATACCGATGTAGTCAGAATTTTCTTGTAACGCAAAGAGGTAAGCAGAGGGTTTCACGCGAATGTGCCAGACCGTGTGGGTTTTCCCCCAATGCCCAACTGGCGATCACCCCACTAGAGCCTTTGCAGCGGCCCGCGCTTCCGGTGTGATTGTGTCGCCAGAAATCATCCGCGCCACCTCATCGACGCGTTCGTTCGCATTAAGAGGAACCACGCGGCTCAAGGTTTGCCCGTTTTTTACCGACTTAGCCACTTGCCAATGATACGCCCCAAGCGCAGCCACCTGCGGCGAGTGTGTGACCACCAAAACTTGCCCGCCTTCGGCCAAAGCTTTCAAACGGCGCCCCACGGCATCAGCAGTAGCGCCCCCAACACCACGGTCAATTTCGTCAAAAATCAACGTCATGCCGCTGATGTCATTGGTCAGGCACACTTTGAGCGCCAAAAGGAAGCGACTCAATTCGCCACCTGAGGCAATTTTGGCCAAGGGGCCGGAGGGAGCGCCAGGGTTGGTCGCCACTACAAACTCAACCGCATCCCGGCCCTCAGGACCAGCGTCTCCGGGTGCCACACTTGTTGTGAACACCGCACGCTCCATCTTCAGTGGTGCCAGTTCAGCCATCACAGCCTTGTCCAGCTTCTTCGCGGATTTGCTGCGCGCTGCCGTAAGTGCCTCCGCCGAAGTATCGTAGGCCGCTTCGGCCTCTTTCAAATCCGCTGTTAGGGCTGCAATATCACCCTCGCCTGCGTCCAACGCGGCCAATCGATTGCGCAGGTCTTCAGCGTAGGTGCCCAACTCATCTGGCAACACATTGTATTTGCGCGCCAATCCCCGGATTGCAAAAAGGCGCTCTTCAAGCTCTTCAAGCTCATGTGGATTAAAGTCGAGTTCTTGCAAGCAGCGCTCAACCCCATCCACCGCATCTGCCACCTCGTTGAGCGCGCGCTCCAAAGCGGCCACAGGCGCTTCAAGCGTGTCGCCGGTTTCGGCCAAAGCATCGTCGAGCCAGCGCATGGCGTCGCTTATCGCGCTCTCGGCGCCGCCGTTGCTAAGTGCTGCATGGGCACGGCTGACATCCACGCGCACTTTCTCTGCATTTTGCATCAAGCGTCGGCGGGTATCGAGCTCTGCCTCTTCGCCCGGCTGCGGATCCAATTTATCGAGTTCCGCAACAGCGTGACGCAGAAAATCTTCTTCCGCCTTTGCTTCCTCAAGAGCCATTTGCGCGGTTTTTAGCGCCTTGCGGGCACCGGTCATAGAGGACCATGTTGCCCGGGTTTTGGCGCGTAATTTGTCAGTGGTCGCAAAAAGGTCAAGCACATCCCGGTGGCCCTTGGGGTCCAACAGCCCACGGTCATCATGTTGTCCGTGCAATTCCAACAGGGTTTCAGACAACCGACGCAACACTTCACCCGACACACGCCGATCATTGACCCAAGCGGTCTTGCGGCCATCGCTACGGTTGATGCGGCGCAGGATCAGCTCTTCCCCCCCCGGTAAGCCGGTATCCTCAAGAATGGCATGCGCTGGATGACCTTTTGGCACATCAAACTCCGCAACCACCTCGCCCTGATCCGCACCAGAGCGTACCAATTCGGCACGCCCACGCCAGCCCAGCACAAATCCCAAACTGTCCAGCAAGATGGATTTGCCTGCACCGGTTTCGCCGGTCAACACATTGAGGCCCGGTTGAAACACGAGGTCCAACCGGTCAATGATAAGCATGTCACGTATTTCAAGCGAGCGCAGCATTCAGCGTCACACCGCAGGGCAGCCCCTGCCCCCTATCACAGCCATTTGCCTTGCAAGGTCTGACGGTAGACCTGATTGAGCCAACTGCTGCCTTCTACCTTCGCATTCAAACCATTCTGACGCAGCAATTCATAGCTGTCTTCATACCATTCTGTGGATTGGAAGTTGTGGCCCAAAATTGCTGCTGCGGTCTGGGCTTCTGCATAGAGCCCAAGCGACAGATACGACTCGACCAAGCGGTGCAGTGCTTCGGGCGTGTGTGTGGTGGTCTGGAAGTCTTCAACAACAACACGGAATCGTTTAATCGCCGCGCTGAAATGATCCCTTCGCAGATAGTACCGACCGATTTCCATCTCTTTTGATGCTAGGTGGTCAAACGCCAGGTCGAATTTCAACATCGCAGACCGCGCATATTCGCTTTCCGGATAGATCTCGATCACCTTGCGCAATTCCTGCAACGCCTGAAACGTAAGCCCCTGGTCGCGCCCCACTTCGTCGATCTGATCGTAGTAGGTTAGCGCCAGCAAATATTGCGCGTAAGCGGCGTCGTCTTCAGCAGGGTAGAAGTCGATGTAACGCTGGGCAGCGGCACGTGCCTCCGGATAGGCACCGTCTGAGTGAAACGCGAACGCCTGCATCACCATCGAACGTTTGGCCAACTCACTATACGGGTAAAGGCGTTCAATTTCGGAGAAGAAGAATGCCGCATCGGTGCCCCGATCTCGCGCGATCTCAAACTCGCCGCGCTCAAAGATTTGCTCAGGCGTAAACTGCTCCATATCGACCAAGCCGCGACGGGCGTCGCTGGTGCTGTTATCGCTACATGCAACCGCCAAGGCCAAAGCCAGAACCGAACCAATGAGGCGGGTGCGCGTTCTGATGCCTGACATAGTGCCTACCTTCTGCTCCGTGCGGGCTTTCGCCGCTCTTTCACAAGCTGTTAGCATAGAAATTTGCGGGGCAAAACGCCTTTGAACCGTTTTGTTAAGTTCCGATCTTATGCGACGGCAGGAAACTCGCCCATATGCACGCCAGCCCCAGGCAAACGCGCGGCTTGAATGGCGTCGCATTCCACCAAACGCCAATTGTCCGGATGCGCAAAAAGTTCGCACAACAAGGCGTTTGTCAGAGAGTGGCCAGCACGATGACCGCGGTAATGGGCCAGAAGCGGCGCCCCTGCGAGATACAAATCCCCCATGGCATCCAGCATCTTGTGGCGCACAGGCTCATCTTGATGGCGCAAACCACCTTTGGCTTGCACATCTGCACCGTCAAACACCACGGCGTTCTCAGATGGATCACCACCCAGCGCCAAACCGTTGGCCCGCATAGCGTCCACATCGGCCTGACGGCAAAAGGTCCGGCTGTTGCACAGCTCGCGGATAAAGCTTCCGTTGGCAAGATTGAGCTCTTTGGTCTGCTGACCAATCGCCTCATCCACAAAATCAATATGGAAATCGATGCGCATCTCGTCTGCTGGCACCAATGAGGCAGTGGCTTCTCCGCGGGTCACGGACACAGGTTTCAACACCTCGATCGCCCAGACTGGTGCACCCTGACGCACAATACCTGCCTTCAAAAAACCAAGCACGAAGTCCGCAGAGCTGCCATCCAAAATTGGCACTTCTGGCCCGTCCAACTCGATGAGAGCGTTGTGGATGCCACAGCCAGCCAAAGCGGCCATAAGGTGTTCGATGGTGGAAACGGAAACACCCGCCTCGTTCTTAATGCGGGTGCAAAGCGCTGTTTGCTCAACCACATCCCAACGGGCCGGGATCAGTGCATCTCCTAGGAGGACATCCGTGCGCTTGAACCAGATACCATAGTCGGTGGAGGCAGGCCGCACGGTCAGATGCACGGGTGCACCCGAGTGAAGGCCGTTGCCTTGGAAATGAACTGGTGTCTTGAGCGTCGCTTGCACGTGTTTCCCCAAAATGACGCGGCACACCCCATTGGCCGCAATAGTGAGGTAGAGGCTTTGCTCTGTCTTCTCAAATAAAGCTTTGTAACGAGATGAAACATCACTGTAACAAATCGGCAAAACACCGCGCACACCTCTCTAAAGCGCTGTAAATCAAACGAAAAAGGCCACCCAATTGGGTGGCCTCCTCACAGATATTTCACAAATAAATTAGTTGGCCTGACGGCGCAGGAAGGCGGGGATTTCAATCCGCTCCTGATCTTCATCCATTTGTGGCGCTGGTTCGTTGGTCTGAACCGCTGGCTGCTGACGCACAGGCTGTGCGGTCTGCGCCGTGCCCTGCTCTGCGCCATGACCTGTCATCTTGTTGATCAGCGAGTTGATGCCAAACCGTGGACGTTCTTCCACCCGAGGTTCTGGCGCAGGCACCGCTGGACGGGACGGAGCGGCAGGTGCTTTTTCAACTGCGGCCTGCAAGCGCTGCATCAGCTGCGGCGTAGGCGTGCCTGGCGCTGGACGTTGAGGTGCAACAAAGCCCTGCGGCTCCTCTTCGAACATCTCAGGTTGAACGGCTTGCGCCGGAGATGGCTGATAAGCCGGGGCCGGCACGTCCGCTCCTGCAGACACCGCGTCAAAAGTTGGCGCTGCCGGTGCAGCAGCAACTGCTGGCGCTTCCTCTTCAAAGATATCTTCCATCTGTTCCTGCGCAGCGGCCTGCTGTGCGTCCATCTGATGGAACAGCGACGGCTCAGTCGCTGCCGGTGCTGGTTCAACCACTGCAACCTCTTCCGCAGCAGGAGCCTGCTGCACGGTTTCAATGGTTGGTGTCGCAGTCAGCGGCTCACGCATGGAGCGACGCGGCAAGGGCATTGCAGAATTGGTTTCCGCAGCATCGATGCCGGTTGCGACAACAGACACGCGCATGCCACCTTCGAGGTTCTCGTCCATGGTGGAACCCACGATGATGTTGGCATCAGCGTCGACTTCTTCGCGAATGCGGTTGGCCGCTTCATCCAGCTCAAACAGGGTCAGGTCGTGACCGCCAGTGATGTTGATCAACACACCTTTGGCACCACGCAAGGAAATTTCGTCCAGCAGCGGGTTGGCGATGGCCTTCTCAGCCGCCTGAATGGCGCGATCTTCGCCCTCAGCCTCACCGGTACCCATCATCGCTTTGCCCATTTCGTCCATGACTGCGCGCACATCGGCAAAGTCAAGGTTGATCAAGCCAGGACGGACCATGAGGTCCGTCACACCCTTAACGCCCTGATACAGAACGTCGTCCGCCATGGAGAAGGCTTCGGTAAAGGTGGTTTTCTCATTGGCCAAACGGAACAGGTTCTGGTTTGGAATGATGATCAGCGTGTCGACCATCTTCTGCAGTTGTTCCACGCCCTCCTCAGCCTGACGCATGCGTTTCGCGCCCTCGAATTGGAATGGCTTGGTCACAACACCCACGGTCAGAACACCCAGCTCACGCGCTGCCTGCGCAATGATTGGGGCCGCACCTGTGCCGGTGCCTCCGCCCATACCCGCGGTGATAAAGCACATGTGTGCGCCTGCGAGGTGGTCGACAATTTGCTCGATGCTTTCTTCGGCAGCGGCCGCACCTACGGTTGCGCGCGCCCCAGCGCCCAGACCTTCAGTGACCTTCACGCCCAATTGCACGCGGCTTTCAGATTTACTTTGCTGAAGCGCTTGCGCGTCGGTGTTCGCAACCACGAACTCCACGCCCTCAAGCTCTTTGTCGATCATGTTGTTGACCGCGTTGCCGCCTGCTCCGCCAACACCAAATACGGTGATGCGGGGCTTCAGATCACCCTCGTCGGGCATCGTCAGATTCAATGTCATAGAACTGTCCGCCTGTTGTTTACCCGCCACAGCGGGCTATTTTCTGCCTACTCAGCTTCATTATTAAACAGGGTTTGCAGAATCGTCATCCCAAAAAGCGCATTTCGCCACAAAATATGGGGTAAAAATGCAAAAACTAGCGGCATCTTGCCGAAACCGCCATATTTTGCGGGGCAAGACAAGTGTCACACAACACTAAACAACCACCCAGGACATGCGAGATGCCACAGGAGCTTGCTATGTTCATGTTTGGAGACCACTGCTCGGCACTCCGGATCCGCGTTTTGACCGCGATTATCCAGAACTTAACCAAGGCTTAATCAGAGGTCACCCCCAAAAACGCAGTTGCGTTCCCTTTCTCACCAATTCTCTTTGAACCAGCGCACAGCCTTGCCAAATGGCCGTGTGCCATACCGTTCCACCGGCAGATCGAAGTCCCACCATTCGTCCTGTGGGTGGGTTGCAAACAGGCACATGCCGACGGTGGCCGCAAAACCCGGCCCTGTGGCGGCCTGCGGCAAACCATGCACGCGCATGGGCCGCCCAAGGCGCACCTGTTGACCAAGGATTTTTGTCGCAAGCCCGTCCAATCCCGGAATTTGGCTGCCGCCTCCGGTCAGCACAATCTGTTGACTTGGCAGATGCTCAAAGCCCGCCGCATCAAGTCGCGCGCGAACTTCTTCGAGAATTTCTTCAACACGTGGTCGCATAATTCCGATCAACTCAGCGCGGCTCACCGTGCGGCGGTCATGTTCCCAGTCACCTGTATCACCAGCAAGCTCAATCATGTCACGATCATCCATACCTGTGGCCACAACGCCACCGTAGAAGGTCTTGATGCGCTCCGCTGTGGAGGTTGGCACTTGCAATCCCATAGAGATGTCGCCGGTCACGTGGTCACCGCCCATACGCACCGTGTCGGCAAAAATCATGTGCTTCTTCATGAAGATCGACAAGCTGGTCGCCCCACCTCCCATATCGATACAGGCCGCACCGAGCTCTTGCTCATCTTCCACCAAGGCGGACAAACCCGACACGTAAGCAGAGGACGCAATCCCGGCGAGCTCCAGATCACAACGGCGGATACAGTGCACAAGGTTTTGCACCGCGGCTTTATCGACCGTCAGCATATGCATGTCGGTGGTCAGCGTCTGCCCCACCTGCCCGCGTGGGTCACCCAAACCGGAACGATGATCGAGCGCAAAATTCACCGGCTGTGCATGCAACACTTCGCGGTCGGCACCGTAATCCGGCACATCGCAGGACGCTAGTACACGCGCAACATCCTGACCGTCCACAGTTTGGCCCTCCACATCAATTTGGCCGTCCAGACCATAAGAACGCGGCTCGGCACCGGAAAAACAGGCAATCACATGATCGACACGGATTTTCGCCATTTTCTGCGCCGCTTGCACAACCGTACGTATGGCGCGTTCGGTTTCCTGCATGGTGTCAATTTCGCCAAACTTCACCCCACGGGACATAATGGTGTTGGCGCCAATCACACGGTAGCCTGATTGACCTGCCATCGAGCCAATACCTTCGACGCTGGCCAGTCTGTCGGTGCCATCAAATCGCAGAACCAAACAGGCAATCTTGGACGTTCCCACATCCAACACCGCAATCACTCCACGCTGCATGGCCACTTTGCGCATCGCACGCATGGCGCGCTGGCTCTGATAAAGCTCTGTCATTGTCCCACTGTCCCCGTCGTCATAAGGCTTGTTTGCCACCAGGCGTCTACGGCCTGTTCTGTTAGTTGTACTGTGGGCCGATGTGCCAAGCGCATATCGACCACTTTAATATCACGCTCCAAAAGCTCTTCGGCATTGTTGAGCGCGACCACGCGATCCAGCGCCTCAACCGCCCGCTGCTCCGGTAACTTGATCCGTTGCCCGCGATCAAGCACCAGATCCCAACGCCGCTCGCCAACACGCACCAAGCCAATCACGCGGTCAGCAACAGGCGCTGCCGCCGAAAATAGGCGTAACGCTTCTGGCACATGCAGGTCGGCACCTTCACCCGCAATCAATGGCATCTGTGGATAGGCCACGCGAGATGTCGCAGGGCCGGTCACATGGCCCTCTGGATCAACAAGCGTCAGCCCTTCATGTGTGCGCCACACAACCACTGGCGTGCGCTCAGCAATATTGAGCTGCAAAATCCCGCCAGGTCGCACCCGCACAGAGACATTCGCAATGGCCGGCAACTCTTCTACCCGTGCTCGTATCGCTGGCAGGTCGAGATCAAACGAACTGCTCGGAAAGCTCAAAGAAAGAATTTCGCGAATGTCCTCGGACGTGCCTTGCGAGGCCCCGTCCACCGTCATTGCTGACACCATGAATTCAGGCCGCGTCGCAATTTCGCGACGCAGATCGCTCACCGCCAGGTTCAGGCTTTCGCGCCGCCCCTCATCGGACAGCCAAATCGCGGTGCTACCAGCCACCACGACAAACGGAACCACCACCCGCAAGAACAGACGGAACAGGGGGGTCAGCATCAGCCGTTCAAACCGATACGCCCAACGCGACGGTGCATTGTCCCTACGGCCCGCCGTCAACGATCGCATGAAGCGTCCTCCACCATCCAAAGGCAGAACTGCGAAAATGACATATCAATATGTGCGGCTTGTTCAGGGCTCAGCGATGTTGGTGTCATGCCAGGCTGCGTGTTGACCTCCAAAATGATCAACCCGTCCAGTCCACGACTTTCGTCCCAGCGGAAATCTGTGCGAGAAACACCGCGACAGCCAAGCGCGTTGTGCGCCCGAACAGCAAACTCCAGGCAAGCATCGGTGATCTCTTGCGGAATATTCGCGGGCATCTCATGCCGCGAGCCACCTTCAGCGTATTTTGCCTCATAGTCATACCAGCCATCGGTGATGATATCGGTCACACCAAGCGCCCGGTCGCCCATCACAGTGGTGGTCATCTCCCGGCCCGGAGCAAAGGTTTCCACCATCACCTCATCAGGCATGGTTTCCGCCAATTGCGGCGGCGAATTGGCACCTTCGTTGACGATATAGATGCCAACCGAGCTGCCCTCATTGTTGGGCTTCACCACGTAAGGTGGGTCCATCACGTGACGCGCGGCCACATCTGCCTTGTCGGTGATCACGCTGTCCATAACTGGCAAGCCTGCCTGCTTGAACACATCTTTGGACCGCTGTTTGTCCATCGCCAGCGCAGAGGCCAAAACGCCTGAATGCGTGTAAGGAATACACAGCCACTCCAGCAGACCTTGCACACAGCCATCTTCGCCCCAACGCCCATGCAGCGCGTTGAACACAACGTCCGGTTTGATCTCTTGCAAACGCGCAACGAGATCGGGGCCTGCATCGACCTCTATCACGTCCAATCCTGCGTCCCGTAGTGCAGTGGCGCATTCACGCCCTGACGACAGTGACACCTCTCGTTCTACAGAGGGGCCGCCCATCAATACTGCCACTTTGGGGGGTGCCTGCTCTGACAGTCCCACTGTGCCTCAATGTCCCGGACCCTTTTTGGCCCTGTTCTTATACAAGCCCTTTTTGGACTCATTTATCACAGCCACGTTGGACTGCGTTTATATATACATCAGGCATGGAATGCCTGCTCGGGGTGGGCACTTGGCCCTGCGCTCAATTGGGTCTTTGACCCGAAGTTCGGGCTTTGCGCCCTTGTTTTATTAGTTTTCTCAGCTCTTGGTTAATGACCGTTTAACGGGTTCAAACTGAGGCATCAATCCGCCGCCGGCTCACCGACGCGCATGATTTCCCACTGTAGGTCTATTCCGCTGTTTTGGAAAACCCTTTTTCGGACTTCCTCGCCAAGATTTTCCAAATCTGCGGCAGTTGCGTCACCGGTGTTGATCATGAAGTTGGAATGCATCTCGCTCATCTGTGCCCCCCCAACGCGGGCACCGCGCATACCGGCATCGTCAATCACCTTCCAGGCCTTTAGATCATGCACATCATCCGCCTTCCCAGTTGACGAAAACCCGGCTGGATTACGGAAGGTACTACCTGCGCTGCGGTCTTTGGTCGGCTGGCTTGCGTCGCGCTTGGCCAATTGGTCCCCCATCCTTTGCGCCAGCGCTTCCGGATCACCAGATGGGCCTTCCAAAACAGCCTCAACAAGGACCCATCCTTCGGGCAAATCTGTTTGGCGGTATTGGAAATTCAAATCCTCCGCCGTTAGGGTCACAACCTCCCCTGCCCGCGTCACCGCTGTGGCCTCAACAAACACATCTGCCGTGTAGCTGCCATAACAGCCTGCGTTCATGCGCACCGCGCCGCCAATGGCGCCGGGAATGGTCCGCAGGAAGGTCAAATCAACACCCGCTTGCGCCGCTTTGCGCGCCACATGCGCATCCAGCGCCGCCACGCCAGCGCGTACGCGATTGCCTTCGACCTCGATGTGGTTGAACCCTCGACCCATACGGATCACCACAGCCCGCAAGCCGCCATCGCGCACAATTAGGTTGGAGCCAACACCCATAGGGAATACAGAAACATCCTCGGGCAGGTCTTTCAGGAATGCCGCAAGATCGTCCACATCCGCTGGCTGAAACAGATAGTCCGCTGGTCCCCCTACACGCAGCCACGTCAGGCCTGAGAGCTCTTTGCCTACTGTCAGCTTTCCACGCGGTGTGGGCAATGTGGTCATGGGATGTCCTTGAAATCAATTCTGCCTGTTGCGCACCGATAGCGAAGCGCGAGTCCTGCGGCAAGGGTTTCAGCCTAGCTACTTTTTACTGCCGCGAATGGCTTTGCCTAGGACAAACAACGTCCAGCCAAGCGCCATGCTGGCGGAGACTCCAAAAAACAACCACGGGCGGTACCCCTGCAGGATGGTCAACTTTTCCTGAGACGCGGGCGTCACCACTACGTTGAGCGTGACCTCCAGTGTCAACAACACCACAACAAGACAGCCAATCAACAGACTTGCACGTAACATAAGATCACGGCGCATTTTGTAACCGGTGATCAGCCCATACAGCGGTAAAATCATCGTTGCAAACCAGATCAGCGCATTCAACGCGAGGGTAAAATCAAGGATCACTTGGGGTCTCCATCCCGGTCACACGCTTGATCCAGCGCCACAAGTAAATCACCGGCCAGCGCATGATCCACGCACCCATACACAGCAAAACCAGCGCCAGTAAAACGCTGTTCTGGACCGCCACCCCAATCAAGATCGGGATGCCAATTGCAATCATGGCGTAGGCAAATTTCCAGTGATGATCTTTAGAGGGAAACATCGCCCGTAAATTGGCCGCGATCAGCCAGATAAGGGCAGCAATGATCGAAACCGTCATGTCTCGCTCTCCGGCTCTCTGTTTTCGGCGGGGATCCCCAACGCCTTGCGCCCAAAATACCAAAGCGGACGCCGGAACATCGATACAAATCCAAACACGGCCGCCGCTCCCAATAGGGGGCCATGTTCATAAAATATCACACCAATCAGCACCGGTGCCGCGATCAACAGAGCAACGCCCGGCACATACTGCCTGCGCATCGGTAAAGCAGCCACAATGGCTGACGCCAACACCCACAAGCAGGCAAGGATCAAAGAGAGGCTCATCGTCACAGTTTCCGGTTAACTCAGTCGCGCGCAGTCTATCGCGCGCGACACAATCGGCAAGGACTTAGCCCAACCGCTTTGGCAGGGCATTGGCCCAGGCGCTGATGGACCCAGCCCCAAGGCAGACGACAATGTCACCGGGCTTGACAGTGTTTTTTACCAATGCAACCAAGTCATCCTCAGTGCTGATCGCGGTCGCATGACGATGACCATGAGCCACCAGCCCATTGATCAGATCATCCCGGCTTGCCCCTTCAATGGGCGCTTCGCCAGCGGCAAATACATCAGCAATGCCCACCACATCTGCCTCGTTAAAGCAGGTGCAGAAATCCTCAAAAAGCGAATGCAAGCGGGAATAGCGGTGTGGTTGATGCACAGCTATTACACGCCCACCACTGTCCCCCAACGCCTGACGCGCAGCTTTCAACACGGCTGCAATCTCCACGGGATGGTGGCCATAATCATCAATCACAGGCACGCCACCCATGACTTCTCCAACTTTGGTGAAGCGACGATTGACCCCGCCAAAGGCCGCAAGACCGGCGCGAATTTCATCAAGCTTCATGCCCAGATGACGTGAAATTGCCACCGCAGACAAGGCGTTGGAGACATTGTGGTCCCCCGGCATTGGCAAGGTACAGCCTTCAATCATCGCGTCTTCTGCCTGCAACTGAACGTCAAAATGCGCGACACCCGCTTTGTAGGTCAGGTTCACAGCGCGCACATCAGCTTGGGCATTAAAGCCGAAGGTCACCACACGGCGATCTGTGATCTTGCCAACCAAAGTCTGCACGTCCGGATCATCGGTGCAGCACACCGCCAGACCATAAAACGGAATGTTGGACACAAAGTCATAAAAGCCTTTGTGCAGCGCCTCTTCGGTGCCCCAGTGTTCCATGTGCTCCGGGTCGATATTGGTCACAATCGCAATCGTCGCTGGCAGACGGTTAAACGTGCCGTCGCTTTCATCCGCTTCCACAACCATCCATTCACCATCCCCCACGCGGGCGTTTGAGCCATAAGCGTGAATGATGCCGCCGTTGATCACCGTTGGATCAAACTTGCCGTGATCCAACAGCGCCGCCACCATGGTTGTTGTGGTGGTTTTGCCATGTGTGCCTGCCACCGCAATGTTGGATTTCAGCCGCATCAGCTCGGCCAGCATCTCTGCGCGGCGCACGACGGGCAGGCCTTTCAGGCGCGCCTCGTCCAACTCCGGATTGCCTGGTTTGATGGCGGAGGAAATCACCACCACTTCGGCATTTGCCAGATTCTCTGCCCGCTGACCTTCAAAGATCTTTGCGCCCATGCCCGCCAATCGCTCGGTGATCTTGGTCGTTTTCAGATCCGACCCCTGTACAGTATAGCCATGGTTCAGAAGCACTTCGGCAATGCCGGACATGCCAATACCGCCAATGCCGACAAAGTGGATGGCGCCCACGTCACCGGGAAGTTTGGTTGCTGCGTTCATATTAGTGGTCCTTCTTGGCCAGCTCTTCGACCAACGCCACGAGCGTGTCGGTCGCATCCGGCTTTCCCGCCGTCAAGGCGGCGGTGGCCATCTGTGTGGCACCACCTGCGTTGCTCAGGATGGTTGTGATGTTTTGTGTCAATGTCTCTTGGGTCAGCAAGCCTTCTGGGATCACAATCGCGCCCCCTGCCTCAGACAAACCGCGCGCATTGGCGGTCTGATGATCGCCCGCCGCCGCCGCAAAGGGCACCAGAATGGAAGGGCGTCCAATGATGCTGATGTCAGCAACAGAACTCGCCCCAGAGCGGGATATCACCAGTTGCGCCTCGCTCATGCGCGACGGCACGTCTTGGAAGAACGGCTGCACGTCCGCAGATATGCCCTGTTCTTCATAGAAAGCTGTGACCCGCTCATGGTCTTCGCCACGTGCTTGATGGCTCACCCGCAAGTTTTTCAAAATCTCAGGTGGCAGGTGTGCAATCGCGCTTGGCACCACATCGCTTAAAATCCGCGCGCCTTGCGAGCCGCCAATCACCACAAGCGACATCGGGTAGTCGCCCGGCGCGATATAGCCAGCCCCGGCGCGATCCATCACCGCCTTGCGCACTGGGTTGCCCACCGGCACGCCCTCAACACCTTCAGGCAGCTCGGTTGGCCAAGTGCCGCAGGCAACCACATCCACTTTCTTGGCAAACACCTGATTGACCCGGCCCAAAATACCGTTCTGCTCATGGATCATACGTGGCAGTTTCATCAACCACGCCGCACCCATCGCCGGAATGGTTGGATAGCCGCCAAAGCCGACAACCACATCAGGGCGGTCTTTGCGCATCTTGGACATCGCGCCCAGCACACCACCCAAAATCTTGAACGGCACTGCTAGCTTGGCCAATGCCCGACCCCGGGCAAAGGTCGCCGAGCTCATCTCTTCAATCTCAACTGTATGGGGAAACCCACCGGTGTAGCGCGCGCCACGCGCGTCGGTGGAAAGCTTCACCCGCCAGCCTTTGCGCAGCATGACCTCGGCCAAGGCCTGCGCAGGAAACATATGGCCACCGGTTCCGCCGGCAGCAATTACTAAAAGAGGCTGTTTACTCATCGCACCCACCTGTTACCGGGTTTGACCCCGTAAAATATCACTGATTTCGCCCTGTGGACGCGAGCGGGTAAACGCCAAAATCATGCCAACTGCAATCCCCCCTGCAATCAGGGAAGAGCCGCCGTAGCTGACAAATGGCAAAGTCATGCCTTTAGAAGGCAATAGCCGTACCGCGACCCCCATATTGACCAGCGCTTGTACGCCGAAGATCGCCACAAGGCCGGTGCCCGCAAGGCGAATGAACGGATCCCGCTCACGCATGAGTCGGAAATAGGAGCGCAAAACGATAGTCGCGTAGAGGATCATGATCGCGAACACGAGGATCAGGCCGTACTCTTCTGCCGCCACGGAAATGATAAAATCCGTATGTGCGTCGGGCAGCGACCATTTCACTTGTCCCTCACCCACACCAACGCCAAACAACCCGCCTTCGCGGATCGCCTCTGTGGCATAGCCGATCTGGGTTGTCGGATCGACGGAGCGGTCCAAAAAGCCATCAATCCGACGGGCAAAATGCTCGGAATTGTTGTAGGCAAAATTGGCCACTGGAATGAGCGACAGGCAAATCCCACCAATCAACAGCATCGGTGCACCTGACACAAAATACATCACGCTCCAGCCAAACAGGATCAGGCAAGCCTGACCAAAATCCGGTTGCATGGCGAGCATGACCACAATGGTCATCATCAACAGGAACGACCAACGCCGCCCCGGAGGGCCATTGATTTCTTCATTAGCGGCCATCAACCAAGCAGCAACAACCACAAAACCAGGTTTGAGAAACTCGGATGGTTGCAAGGAGGCAAACCCCAGCGAATACCAACGCGTGGCGCCTTTGCCAAAATCGGTGCCAAACACCGGCAACAGCGCCAGCGCCACCATGGTGATGGCAAAGCCGATCACCGCCAAGCGGCGCACCAGTTGCGGCGACATCATTGACGTCACCACCATGGCCACCAAAGCTGCGCTGCCAAAAATCACCTGTTTCTGCACGTAGTGAAACGGCGCAAAGCCGTTTTTGGCCGCCAAAGGCGGACTGGCCGCCATGCCCAGCATCAAGCCTATCAAAAACAACAAGACAATGGACGCCATCGTCCATTTATCCAAGGTTTGCCACCACTTGGGGAGCACGGGCTCACGCGCCTGCGAAGGCAACGCGCCATACACCATCTCTGTCATCGGGAACCGCCGATCTCTGCCTCAAAACGCCCGTTTGCCGGGTCTGTGTTAAACACTAACACCCAAACCCTTTTAAGGAAAGTAAAGAGAACCCCCAGCGGCATATTCACGCCCACCCATTCACTTTCCCCAAATATCCCGGGGACGCGCAGCGCCCGGGGGCAGCGTCGCTCTGCCCCGCCAGCCCTTGACGCTGGGCCTCAGTTGAGGCACCCCGCGCCTATGACTTGGGACACACTCATTCTTGGCGCAGGGGCCGCTGGCATGATGTGCGCAACGCAGAGTGGCGGGCGCACGCTGGTGCTGGATCACGCAAAAGCCCCCGGCGAGAAAATCCGCATCTCCGGTGGTGGGCGTTGCAACTTCACCAATATGTACGCCGGTCCGGAAAACTTTCTGTCCGGCAATCCGCATTTCTGCAAATCGGCACTCAGCCGCTATACGCAGTGGGATTTCATCGACATGGTGGCGCGCCATGGCATCGCCTATCATGAAAAAACCCTCGGCCAGCTGTTCTGTGACAACAGCGCCAAAGACATCATCGCCATGCTACGGGCAGAGATGGCTCAGGCAGGCGCCGAGCTCTGGCTGGAAACTCAGATTGTGTCCGTCAATCATGACGGGTCGTGTTTCACGGTGGATGTCGAAAAATCGGGCCGTCGCGAAACTCTGACGTGCCGGAATCTCGTGCTAGCGACCGGCGGCAAATCTATTCCCAAGATGGGCGCCACAGGTCTGGCTTACGACATCGCACACCAGTTTGACCTCAAGGTCACTGACACGCGCGCGGGGCTGGTGCCCTTCACCTTCTCTGATGGCCGCTTCAAAGCCATTTCCGGCGTGGCCCACCCCGTGCGGGCCACAGCTAACGGCACCGCGTTTGACGAGGCCATGCTGTTCACCCATCGCGGCCTTTCCGGTCCGGCGATGCTGCAAATCAGTTCGTACTGGCAGGAGAGCCAGCCGATCCGCATCAACCTCTTCCCAGACAGCGATCCGTTTGAGGAACTGCGCAATCGCCGCCAAGCGCAGGGGCGTCGCAATCTCACCACCGAACTGGCCACGCTTTTGCCAAGCCGCCTGGTGGAGCACCTCGCTGGCGAAATGGACCTCTCCGGCAATCTCGCCGATCAGTCCGATGTGGCGCTGCGCACGCTGTGTGACAACTTACAAAACTGGGACATGGTGCCCACCGGCACCGAAGGCTACCGCACCGCCGAGGTCACTTTAGGTGGCATCGACACGAACGGGTTGTCCTCCAAAACCATGGAAGCCAAAACCGTGCCCGGCCTTTATGTGATTGGCGAAGCCGCCGACGTCACCGGCTGGCTTGGAGGGTTTAACTTCCAATGGGCATGGTCGTCTGGATGGGCCGCCGGACAAGCAATTGCCCAACCGCCCAAAGTCTGATCTCTAAAAATTGTTAGTGGTGGTTGTCCGCCTTGCCAAACTCGCTGGTCAGCCGGGTGCGCAGCTTTTTCGCTGCCCCTTTCAGCGCAGCTTGAATATCCGCCGCCTCATGGTGCGCGGACAATGGCCCTTTGCCACGGGGACGCGCCTCCATGGTGCACAGGATATGGTCCGGCCCATGCTTGTCCGCGTTCTGATCTTTCAGATGCACTTCCACCCGTGTGAGACGCTCGCTCATGTGCTGCAGATCGTTGGAAACGGCCAGTTCAGCCACCTCGATCACACGCTCATCACCATGAATGAAGTTGTCGGTATTCACCTGAATTTGCATCGTCAGATCCTTTCATCGTTACACTACAGACCTATGAATGTCTGCGTGATTTACAAGGAACAAGCTCTTCATTTCCTTGCCTGAATTCAGGATAAGCAAGCCATTTTCCGCTCACTTTGATGTCAGTCAAATGTGCACCAAAAGACGCCTCGATCGTCCGTTTTATTTGAGTGCCTCCGCAACACAAATGGCAAAATCCTCACCCCGTTTTTCAAAGCTGTTGTACTGATCAAAACTCGCTGCCGCCGGGGCCAACAACACGGTATCGCCGCTCTCCGCATCCGCCGCTGCTTTGGCCACAGCCGTCGCCATATCGGTGCACACCTCTGCCTCAACACCTTTGAGCTGCATCGCAAAGACCGCCGCCTCACGCCCAATCACATAAGCCTTCTTTACGCCACCGGCGCTCTCTGCCAAGTCAGCAAGTCCGCCCTCTTTCTCCAAGCCCCCACAAATCCAGCGGATGTTTTTGAAAGCCGAAAGCGCGTTCTTCGCCGCATCAACATTGGTGGCCTTGCTGTCATTCACAAAGGTCACGCCATCTTTCTCAGCAATGATTTGACTACGATGAGGCAAGCCACCAAAGGAGGCAAACCCGGCCTCAATCACCCGAGGCGCCAACCCCAAGGCGCGACACACGGCATAAGCGGCGCAGGCGTTTTGATGGTTGTGGGTGCCGGGCAAGCCTTTGATGGCACGCAAGTCGATGGACCCCGCCTGACGGCCTTTTCGATATTCACTGAGGTACCCTTTGCGGGCAAAGACGTTCCACCCTGCCCCGGTCAGCTTACGGTCAGTCGATACCCGCATCACCCGATCATCCGCAGCCCCCTCGGAAAGCTGCCCTGCCAGGTATTTACCCTCAATCTCGTCCACACCAATCACCGCCCGATCCGGCCCACCTTCGGCAAATAGGCGGCGCTTGGCGGCAAAATAACCGCCCATGCCCGCATGCCGGTCCAAATGATCCGGGCTCAAATTGGTGAACACCGCAATGTCCGGTGTCAGGCTGCGCGCCAGATCGGTCTGATAACTCGACAGTTCCAACACCAGCACATCGCCATCTTCTGCGGGGTCAATATCGAGCACCCCACGACCAATATTGCCTGCCAGCTGCGTGCGCCGTCCGGCTTCACTCAACACATGATGGATTAGGGCTGAAGTGGTGGATTTGCCATTGGACCCAGTCACCGCGACAACTTTGGGCATGGTTTCAAAACTGTCCCACTGCCGCGTGGCAAAAGAGCGAAAAAACAGCCCTATGTCGTTGTCCACCGGTACACCTGCATCCAAAGCAGCCGCAACCACGGGATTGGGCTCTGGATACAAATGCGGAATGCCTGGCGACACAACCAGGCTGGCAATATCTTCAAACGCGCCTTGGCGTGACAGGTCCCGACAGGTGAACCCTTCACCTTCCGCCGTTTCGCGTGCTGCGGGGTTGTCGTCCCAGCACACGGCTTCCGCCCCCCCTTCACGTAGGGCCCGCGCCGTGGCCAGACCGGACCGGCCCATACCCAAAACCGCCACCCTAGCGCCGTGAAATCCCTGTACTGGAATCATGTGATGTCCCCCAAGTCGTCCTGGCCGCACAGTGCCTTTCCGCAAGGCGCGGCACAAGTGGCAGCTTGGGGATGCCTCCGGCGGGGATATTTCGAGACCATGAATGGGGAGCGCAAAGAAAAAGGGCGCCGCGTGGCGCCCTATGTAGATTTTGATCGATGCCTTACCGCAGTTTCAGCGTCGCCAAGCCAATCATCGCCAGGATCACCGCAATAATCCAGAACCGGATCACAATCTGCGGTTCCGACCAGCCCTTTTTCTCATAGTGGTGATGGATTGGCGCCATCAGGAAGACACGTTTTCCGGTGCGCTTGAAGTACAGCACCTGAATAATCACACTCAGCGCTTCGACCACAAACAGACCGCCAATGATGCCCAAGACCAACTCGTGTTTGGTGGCAACCGCTATCGCCCCAATGGCGCCGCCCAAAGCCAGCGAGCCGGTGTCGCCCATAAACACAGCTGCAGGTGGCGCGTTGTACCACAGGAAGCCCAAACCGCCGCCAATCAGGCCAGCGACAAAGATCAGGATTTCGCCTGTGCCCGGCACGTAATGCACGTCAAGGTACTGGGTGAAGTCAACCCGGCCCACCGCATAGGCGATCACGCCCAACGCCCCAGCAGCAATCATCACCGGCATAATTGCCAGCCCATCCAGACCATCGGTCAGGTTCACCGCATTGGCGGCCCCAACAACCACAAACATCGCAAACGGGATATAAGCCCAGCTGAGATTAATCAGCACTTCTTTGAACACCGGCACCGCCAGCTGCAATTGCAGCGTCTCTGGCTGTAAATAAGTGGCCCAGACTCCGGCAACTCCTGCAATCAAGAATCCCAACAGCAGGCGCAGCTTGCTCGACACACCTTTGGTGTTTTGTTTGGACACTTTTGCGTAGTCATCCGCAAAGCCAATCAGCCCATAGGCCAGCGTCACAAACAGCACCAGCCAAACAAACCCATTGTCCAATCGGGCCCATAATAGCGTAGAGGTAACCAGCGCGCCAACAATCAGCAGGCCGCCCATCGTCGGCGTGCCCGCTTTGACAAAATGCCCCTCGGGACCATCATCACGTATCGGCTGGCCTTTGCCTTGCTTGCGGCGCAGCACATCAATCAACGGACGCCCAAACAGGAAGCCAAAGATCAATGCCGTCATAAAGGCGCCACCGGCGCGGAAAGTGATGTAGCGAAACAGGTTAAAAAAATCACCGCCATCCGACAGCTCGGTCAGCCAAAAAAACATTACGCGTCCTCGTTCTTGGATTGCGGGGCGGGATGACCCAGTTTGCGGATGGCGTCAACCACCTTGGCCAGCGCCATCGAGAGGCTGCCCTTAATCATAACCACGTCGCCTGCATCCACCAAGCGGCGCACTTCTGGTACCAGCTCAGCTTGGGTCTCCGCCCACTGGCCCTGTTTTGCTTCCGGTAAAGCCCGGTAAAGATGCAGCATCAGCGGGCCGACACAATGCACAACGTCAATCTCCGTTATGGCCGGGTGGTCGGCCAAATCCCTATGCATGTCGACCTCTTGCGGCCCCAGCTCTTTCATATCACCCACAAAGGCAATCCGGCGGCCTTTGCCAATCCGGCCCACACCGTCTGTTGGCTCCGCCGCCGCCAGCACTTCAAACGCCGCACCAAGGCTAGTCGGATTGGCGTTATACGCTTCGTCAATGAGTTCCAACGTGCGTTCGGTTTCTACTGGATCAAGGTAAATTGTTTCCCGTGCGCCCCGGCCGACAAACGGCGTCCACCGTCCCAAAGCCGTCACCGACAGCGCCAAATCTGCGCCCAAGGCCTCCGCAGACGCCAAGGCCCCAAGCGCATTCATCGCAAAATGCCGCCCCGCGCTTTGCACTTTAAACAGCGCGTCATCGCCGCCATGGCTGGCGCGAGCCACAGTCACATTGCCTTTCAACGTGATAGATAACAGCCTCCAGTCTTTAGCTGTCTCGCCAAACTCTTGGATTTCCGCAGATAGCTGTGCAGCGTGCGCATGCACCACAGCCGCAGTGTCTATGTCCGCGTTCACAATGGCAACGCCACCGGCTTCCAAACCGTCAAACACCGCTGCTTTTTCCCGTGCAATGCTTTCGACATCGTCAAAGGCTTCCAAATGCACCGCCGCCACTGTGGTGATCAGCGCCACATGGGGACGCGCCATTTTTGCCAGAGGGGAAATCTCCCCCGGATGGTTCATGCCAATTTCTATCACTGCAAATTCAGTGTCCTGTGGCATGCGTGCCAATGTGAGCGGCACCCCCCAGTGATTGTTGTAACTCGCGACAGAGGCATGGGTTTTCCCCTGCCCCTCAAGAATGGCGCGCAGCATCTCTTTGGTCGAAGTTTTGCCAACCGAGCCAGTCACGGCCAGCACACGTGCATCGGTGCGCGCCCGTCCGGCACGACCCAACGCTTCAAGACCGTCAAGCACATCGTCGACAATCAGCAGCGGTGCCTCTTCAGATACACCCTCTGGTACATGAGAGACCAAAGCTGCCGCAGCGCCTTTTTCCAGCGCATGCGCCACAAACTCATGGCCATCCCGCACCGCCGAGAGCGCCACAAAAAGATCACCCGGTTCAATGGTGCGCGTGTCAATTGACACGCCCGTGCAAGACCAAGAGGCGGTGACTTTCCCGCCAGTGGCCTCGGCGGCGGCTTTAGAAGTCCACAGGCTCATGCAATCCCTCCGTCCAACGCAGCGACGGCCACGCTGGCTTGTTCGCAATCATCAAACGGCAACACGTCCTCGCCCACAATTTGGCCGGTCTCATGGCCTTTGCCTGCGATTAGCAACGTGTCACCGGGCTGCAGGGAATCCACTGCCAAAAGGATCGCTTTGGCACGGTCATCCACTTCGGTGGCGTCTGGCGCGCCGCCCATCACCGCTGCGCGGATCGACGCAGGATTTTCGGTGCGCGGGTTGTCATCGGTGACAAACACAACGTCGGCGTTCTCTGCCGCCGCCTGGCCCATCAACGGACGTTTGGCCGCGTCACGATCACCGCCTGCGCCAACAATCACAATCAACCGTCCCATCACATGTGGCCGCATGGCTTGGAGCGCGGTTGCCACCGCATCTGGCGTATGGGCATAGTCCACAAACACAGCTGCGCCATTCTCACGTGTCGCGGCCAATTGCATCCGCCCCCGTACACCTTTGAGCTCGTGCAGCACCTCAAACACCCGCTCCGGCTCTGCACCACAGGCGATGGCCAATCCAGCGGCCAGCAGCACGTTCTCCGCCTGAAATCCGCCCAGCAAGTTCAACCGCGTTTGGTAAGCTTTGCCGCGGAAGGTAAAGCGCATGTCCTGACCAGTGGCGTCAAACCGCTGCGCCATAAGCGCGATATCCGCCTCAGCTTTGCCTACGGTGATCACACCCTGGCCACGTGCACCTGCAAGGATTGCCATGTCCAGCCCACGTGGGTCATCCACATTGATCACCGCCGTACCCTCTTCCGGCAAGACGCGCCCAAACAGGCCCGCTTTGGCGTTGAAATACTCTTCGAAGGTTGCATGGTAGTCGAGATGGTCTTGCGTAAAGTTGGTAAAGCCAGCAGCCCTAAGCTGCACCCCATCCAACCGGCATTGCGCCAATCCATGGGAAGACGCTTCCATGGCAGCAAAACCAATCCCCGCCTCCGCCGCAGCCGCCAAAGTGCGGTGCAGGGTGACCGGCTCTGGTGTGGTGTGGCTCAATGGTGCGCTAAAGTCACCCTCCACACCAGTGGTACCAAGGTTCACCGCCTCAAGCCCAAGTTCTTGCCAGATCATGCGCAGAAACGTCGCTACCGAGGTCTTGCCGTTGGTGCCCGTGACCGCGGCCATGATCCCTGGCTGTTTGCCAAAGTAGAGCGCAGCTGTGTAGGCCAAAGCCTGACGCGGATCTTCGGCAATCACCAGTGCCGCATCACTCGCCGCCAATTCCTGCTCGGCAATCTTGGCGCCCGCCGCATCGGTCAGGATCGCCGCAGCACCCATACGCAGGGCAAACTGGATAAATGTGCCACCGTGTACGCGGGTGCCCGGCAGGGCTGCAAAGAGAAAACCGTCTTTCACCTCCCGGCTGTCTACGGCCAATCCGGTGATCACCGGATTTAGCCCACCCATGGCTGTCAGACCCAATTCCGAAAGCTGTTTTGTGTCTGCTGCCATCTGCGCGCGCCCTTGTTTGGCTTAGTTTGATGTCAGGGTTATACCAGCCAAAGGCGCAGGCTCAACCTCGGGACGCAGCCCCAAAAGCGGCGCAACACGGGTGATCATTTCTGCAGCGACAGGCACCGCTGTCCAACCCGCCGTGCGACGCGGCTCGTCCCCCGATGTTTCCACCGGTTCATCCAGGCTCAGAATCAAAACATATTTGGGATCATGTGCTGGGAACATCGCAGCAAAGGTGGCAATCACCTTATCCTCATAATACCCACGCCCGTTTTCCAAAGGCTTGTCTGCTGTGCCGGTTTTGCCGCCAACCGCATAACCCGGCACCTCGCCAAAGGAGGCCGTGCCCTCGCTCACCACCTTGCGCAACATAAGCCGCGATGCTTCGGCGCTGGCAACGGTCATCACGCGCGGCCCTTGCACCACATTGTCTTGCTTCAGGATTGTGGGCACAACTTTGGTGCCACCGTTGGCAATGGCCGCATAGCCAGCCGCCAAGTGAAGCGGGCTGGCCGACATGCCGTGGCCATAAGAAATTGTCATTGTTGACAGCTCGGACCAGTTTTTGGGCAACAGCGGCTGTGCGCCGCTGGCCTCCACAAGCTCCACCGGGGTTGGTTCAAAGAAGCCAAGCTGCTTCAAGAAATCTTGCTGACGTGCCGCGCCAATCACCTGCGCCATGCGCGCAGTGCCAATGTTGGACGATTTTACAATCACTTTGGTCAGCGTCAGCTGCGCACCGTAGTTGCGGAAGTCGCGGATCTTGAACTTGCCCCAACGCAACGGGCCAGCGGTGTTTATCTTGGTCTCCGGATTGGCCAGCCCCAACTCCATGGACTGTGCCGCCGTGAAAATCTTGAATGTGGACCCCAGCTCATAAAGCCCCTGCACCGCGCGGTTAAACAGCGGGCTGTCCGCTGCCTGGCCCTTAGCAGGAGGACGCGGGCGGTTGTTGGGGTCAAAGTCCGGCAGGCTCACCATGGATACAATCTCACCGGTGTGCGCATCCATCAAAACAGAGCTCGCCCCTTTGGCGTTCATAAGCTTCATGCCACCCCAAAGCACGCGCTCCGCTGCAGTTTGCACCGTCAGGTCAATCGACAAGGTCAGCGCCTTATCGCCATTGGCCGGATCACGCAGCGCATCATCGAAGAATTTTTCGGCCCCTGCGACACCAACAAGCTCGGCGTCATGCACATCTTCTTCGCCAAAAGACGCCCCACCCAAAATGTGTGCCGCCAGCCGTCCGTTGGGATAAAGCCGCATTTCGCGACGACCAAACAACAAACCCGGCTCGCCAATGTCATGCACCGCTTGTTTTTGCTCGGGCGAGATTTTTTTCTTTACCCAGTAAAATTTGCGCCCGTCCCTGAACCGACGTTCCAGATTTTCGGCATCCAAATCCGGGAAAATCTCTGCCAACTTCGACGCCGCGGCAGCTGGATCAATCATCTCATGTGGATGCGCGTAGATAGAATGTGTTTCCAGGTTGGTCGCCAGAATACGTCCCTTACGGTCCACAATATCCGCGCGCTCTGCCTGAATACGGCTGCCCGCATAGCTGGTGCGCGGCTCCATCGCCTCGGACATGCTGACCACGCCCATACGTGCGCCGACCGTGACAAAGGCCCCAGCAAACAACACGCCCATAATGAGCAAACGCCCCTCAGCGCGCGCACGTCCCTTGTTGCGCATCTCTTCATGGCGTTCGCGCAGGTTGGCGCGCTCAATCTGATCTGGGTTCTCCCCAGCGTCGCGCGCATGTAAAATTGAGGCCAGAGGCCGCAGCGGTTTGCGGATCATGGCTTGGCATCCTGCGAAGAAACTTCCACCGCGTTCTCAAACGTGATCGGCGCTTCCGTGGACGGGTACGTCACCTGTTGCACCTGACCAAATTGTTCCGGGCGCAGTGGCAACAGTTGCAAATCATTGTAGTTGATCTCGGTCAGATCGCGCAGCCGGTCCGGACGGTTGAGATAGGCCCATTCCGCTTTGAGCACCGCCAAGCGTGCCCGAGACTCGCCAATTTCGCGCTGCAACCGTTCGGTTTCGCCAATCATCGCCTGTGTGCGGTAGTTTTCCTGATAGGCCCAGACAGACAGTGCAATCACCATACCGGCGGCAAGCACAAACAACACCATTCGCATCACTTGCGTCCTCCAAGCGAGGGCATCCCTATCGCTTTGCCCGCAATTTCACCCGCTGGCGCATCCGTGCGCCGCGCCACCCGTAGCTTCGCGGACCGCGCGCGCGGGTTGTCGTCTAATTCCTCTGGATCAGGCCCAACAGCTTTGCGCGTCATCAAGTCAAATGCCGGCGTTTCCTGCTCAGTTTCCGGTGCATAGCGGTTCACATTGCCGGTTTTGCCCGCGCGGCTCTGCATAAAACGTTTCACCATACGGTCTTCTACCGAGTGGAACGTCACCACAGCCAGCAGCCCACCGGGCTTGAGCGCGCGCTCAGCCGCCATCAATCCGCGAAACAGCTCACCATATTCATCATTCACCGCAATGCGCAGCCCTTGAAAGCTGCGTGTCGCCGGGTGGCTCTGCCCTGGCTTGGACCGAGGCAAACAGCTTTCGACAATGCCCGCCAAGCGCAAAGTTGTGGTGATCGGCTCCACCGCCCGCTCGCGTACAATTGCCTTAGCAATACGTCGGCTTGCACGTTCCTCACCATATTGAAACAGAATATTGGCAATATCAGCCTCTTCCGCCTCATTCACCAGATCTGCAGCCGATGGGCCATCCTGGCTCATGCGCATATCCAGCGGGCCGTCTTTCATAAACGAAAACCCCCGCTCAGCCAGATCCAGCTGCATGGAGCTCACGCCAAGGTCAAGCACCACCCCGTCCAAATCCTGCGCATACTCATCCATTTTGGAGAACACACCGCTAACCAGCTCAATCTGATCGCCATAGTCCCCAACCCAGGGCGCGGCCATCTCAAACGCCAGCGGATCACGATCTACACCGTAAACCTTGCTGGCCCCAGCCTCGATCAATCCACGGGTATAGCCGCCTGCCCCAAAGGTGCCATCCAGCCAGCGGCCCGACACCGGCGCCACTTCACGCAGCAAAGGCGCAAGCAGGACAGGAATGTGGGGACGTTTGGCGGCGGGTTCATCGGACGTCGCCATGCTTAGAAATCCTCGTCGCCATCTAGATAAATGGAGGGGTCAGCGTCCGGGTCAAAATCGTCATCTGCCTCAAGCGCTTCTTCTTGGGTCGCGTCATAGGTCTCTGGGTTCCAGATCTCAAACGTGTCACCCTTGCCACCGAAGAAGGCCATATTTTCAAGCCCAACCTTGTCGCGCTGCTCTTTGGGCAACACCAAACGGCCGGTTTCATCCACCGACACTTCCAACGATTGGGTGAGATATAATTTCGAAAGCGCTAGGCGCTTCTTGCTGCCACGGGGCATTTTCATGATGCGACGAACCACATCGTTCATCGCCTCAACCGTGAAGCACTCCAGGAAGTCGCGGGTCTTACCACCGTAGACAATCACAAGGTTCGGGTTTTCGCCACTTTTCCAGTCAGGGTCGCCTGCTTCAAGCACACGGCGGAACTTGGCCGGAATCGACATCCGCCCCTTGCTATCCACCTTGTTACGGCTTTCGCCGCGAAACATAAGCGCCACTGCCTATGGCCCCTCTCAACCTGCGCGCCGCCCAAAGCGCACCTTATGAAGTAAAACGGCGGATTGATCTGCTGCCACTGATCAATCCGCCGTCCTCGTCCCGCTGAGCGGGTAGTCCAGTTGCGCGTGCCACCTGGGGGGATGTTCTGCTCGCCCACGCACCGGATCTCTTATTTTCGATGAAAGCGGGTGCCTGTATGAAACCTGACTTGGGATCGGAGGTCTTAGTGCCTCTCTTTATGTCCCGTCCTCATCGTGTAATTAGGGATGCCATGGGAATTCATGGAAATCAATAGGAAATTGTGGACAAAATACGCCACGACAGGCGTGACCATGACAAAAATCCACCGCAAACAGGCGACCCTCGTAGAGAAATACCCCACATATGGGTGGAGACACCGATACCACTCACAACATAAGACAAACATTGCCTCGCCAAACTTTTTCCCAAGTTATCCCACTTTTTCTCCACAGAACGTCAAGAGCTCCCGACAACCATCCCGAAATTGAGGCAAATTCCCGCCACTCCCAAACCGATTCGGCGCAGATCCGCCTCCTATTCCAAGCTGATCCCATGATTTCCCAAACAGAATTCCCATATCGTTCCCACAAATTCCCAAAACCACCCCTGTTGTAGCGTGACAGGGATTTTTGCAGTGTTTGACAGAGATATTTGCAGCAAAACAAAAACTGAGACGACCAAGCAAAAGCCCCAGTGTTTAAACCGGGGCGTTCTGAGGTCTCTTAAACGGTCTTCAAAGGGGCAGAGCCGCAATTTGACAATCAAGATTGCAGTGTCTGTAAGTTCCCCGTTAGTGTCTGGTCCCGTCAGCCCTGTCCATTGTATCTTGCAGTATGCTGCGCGCAGCTTCCTCAAGCGCGCCAATCTCCCAGCCTTCGATATCTTCTTTGCTTACCAACTTGGCTACGAAATGTGCGTCTTGAACCTCTGTCGCCCTCGGCGACCTTGTCAGGCTCTGTAGCAATCTCGGATTTCCGTATACATTGCTCACGAGAAGGCTCAAATCAGTGCGCTCTGCCTCTACACCTGCCCTAACTCGGCTCAAGTTGCGCAGGCTCAAAGCAGGAGCTCGAGCGCCATGAGGCTCGCCCTCCTCCCTGAGCCTGACGCGTTTTTCAGACACCTCCTTGATCGTTGCTTCGCTCACAGCGACCTTCTCCATTTCTTGATAAACAGGAAGGAACTGTTTTAGGCGATACATCAGCATTCGCCGACCTGTATCAGAGTGAAACTCTTCGACCATTTCTGTACGAGGCCCTAAAGTGTCCCCATTCTCTTTGTGCCACCAATCGTCTTTCTGGTCATTTGTGACCATCACCAGAGACTTTTCATGTTGCTTGCAAAGCTTGATCGCCTGAACCCAAATCAAATAGTCTCCCAGCGCGTCAGCTTCGTCCTGATCACTCAGTGCATCTTTAAGCTTTTTCGCATCCTCGTACCCTGGTGGCACTTGCTGCTCAAACCTAACTTTTCCAATTTCGATATGTTCTTTTAGCGCCGCCTCATCAAGGTCTTCCCCAACTCGTTCACCAAAAATCGCAGCAATTCTCGGCAAAATCGGGTCGTGCAAAATCAAGGCCCTCAAACGCTTTGCCGCCTCCTCGGTTTCAACCTGCACCTTCTGATACACCGCTTCCAGCTCGTGGAACGTAGCAGGTAACAAATGAGGGTGCCGTGTTGAATTAAGTGGTTTGATAACAGTCTTCTCGAAGTTCGCCTTCAGCCTTTCGTACGACTTAAGTTCTTCCGAAATCGCAGATGCCCTGCCACGAAACACTTCCTTGGCTGACTGACTTGTAAGCCAAGCCCGATCACCCAAATGTTCTAAGACGCTAAACAGCTCTTCTCTTGTTGCTTCAGAGGTTCGGTACAACTCCAAAATGATATTCGTATCAAAAATGAAGATGGCATCTTCCCAAACCTCCTTTTTTTCCGCGTCAGTCAACGGAAAATGTGCAAAAAATCTCTCTTTCATAAATCACCTCGCTGCAATGAGGTGACCTTAGCCCACCACCCGTGAATGACAATAAGTCAAGAGATCGCAGCGTTGGACGGCTGTAGCGGACCAAGCATTCTTTCAGTGTGGGACAGACATTTTTTTCGACAAAGCAAAAGCCCCGGTGTTTATATCGGGGCTTTGCAGGATTGTTTAAACGGTCTTCAAAGGGTCTGTGCAACACGTTTGTTGATCAAGTTTACAGTGCTTGTAAGGTTCCACGAAATCCGCCCGCAAAAACATCCAGCGAACAGCTCTGTCACTCTAATAACCGATAGCTCTGATCACTCGCTCTCCGTACCGCCGCTCGACAGGACACCGCTGCAAGCACTAACCAAAGCCTCTCCTTCCGGCGTCAATTCCAGAGCGCAGGAGATTTCAGTAATCATCTCCGGATCAAGACCAAGGTGCCTCCCCTGGCGGTGCATTTCGAAAATCACCTCGGGCACCGGTGCGCTGATATTTGATTGTACCTGATTGTTCCACACATGCTTAGACAAGCTTTCAATATGCGTTAGGATTTGCCTCTCATTTGACCCGACCAGCGAACGGGCAATTTTTGGAGGTGACGCCAATGGCTTAGGAATGCGTATCAATCCTAGTCGCCTCAAATGGGAAACAGCACTATGTGTGACGCGCGTGTCGTTGAGGCCTCTACTCTCAATGAAAGCAACCAGCTCACTCAACTCATCTTTCTGAACCAACAGCACATCCTTCCAGATATGGTCCCGCAACTCCGTCGGAGATAGTTTCACCCCTTGAGTATTCAGCTTTTCCTGCACTTTTAAACCGTACGGCTTCCTCCTTTGGAGCAGGGATTCTTGCTCAAACATGGCAAGCAAAACTGCTGCTTCAGCAGGTCCAATTTGAGTAAGCAAAGCGGTATTGCTCCTCGAAGCTGTAACGTTTTCGGCGGGATCGAGAGAATTTGCGATCAGTCCTGCCCACATACTTTGCAAGTCAGGATTTCCAATGGAAGAGATTTCCTGCAAAACATAGTCAGCGTCGTTTAAGTCAATTGTGTCCACACCCTTCGGGCCGAGCTCTCGGCTCTCAAGTTCTGCTGCAGCCTCGGCCAAAATACTTCGCCGATTTTCGGCTCTCCGTGCCATTGCATCATCGCGATACTTGCCCACTACATCGGCCATGAGATGTCCGGCTTCCTCAGCCGGTCGCCCAAGCAGCTTGGTCAACAAGCCTGCAATCGCCGCATCCGCTTTGGGTCCAAGAACATTCGCGTTTTCGATGTTGATTATAGACTTCCGGTTGCTGTCATCACTTCCACTCAAACTCAATCCTCCGAGAACTTACTATCCTTATAGTAAGATCCTAAGCTAAGAATTCTAGGCAATTGATCGGTCCGATTGGCGTCAGGCGGCGAGTACTCCGCGCATAAAGGCAGCATTCATGTCGTGGACAACGTTGTACAGATCACCGGGCGCGAGACGGTGCGGTTCACGCAGTCCAAGCGCATGGGCACAAAGTTCACTACAAAACCACTTGTCAGCCGCGTGACGGCGTAGCGGGAGCGCTTGAGACAGCAAGATGCCCCGGTAGTCATAAGACGCGCCCAGATGCGCCTCAGCCCGCACCCAAGCGTCCTCTGCCACCCAATCCATCAAGTGCAAAAACTGCCATTGGTCAGCCCGAAAACTGATCGGTTTAATGCGCACGCCGCCATCTCGACCGCTGGCAGAAATGGCTTCTCTGAGCGGCCAAGTTGGACGCATGCGTACCAGCTCCACGTGGCTAAACGGGCTGCGGGTGACGGTGCGGATGATACGATCATCCAAATGACCCGTGCCTTTGTAGAAGGCCAATCTTAGGACTTCAGTCATCGGCCAGCAGATCCTGAACGATTTCTTCGTGTGCCCGCTGTTTTCCCCGTGCCAATCCGTACTGATATGCGAGGAATATTTTCACAGGAGTTATCAAGGCCAGCCAAGGTGTAATGGTCTTAAGGACATCGATCACGTTTTCTTCTCCTCGTTGTCGCGCTCCAGGTCGATCGATGTTGTCAGAGCCCCGCTGAGTGAATGGGTCACGCGTTTGATCGGCCATTGGCCGCGCAGTTCTGATTTCACATCGAGCAGGGTCACGTGCGCTTCGGCGATCAGCCCACCAAAGAAGCCGCCCAGCTCTAGAGACATGATCCCGCTGCCACGTTTGGATTGATCCAGACGGGATTGCGCGGCCCGCCGGGCTGCATCGGCGTTGGGGTAGCGGTGGCGCACCTCCAGCTCAGGGTTTTGATCGCCCACCGTCACACGGTGCGGCGTAGCGGTGCCGACCTCGCCCCAAATGCAGGTCACCTTGCCGTAGCGGCCCCGGCCGGTGAACTGCCAGCGCCCGGTGCGGATGTCAGCGCGGGTGATGGTTGTCACCGGCAACGCCTTGCCATCCGTGGTTTTGCCCTCGCCACGTTTGACAAAGACCAGCCGACCGGACGCTGGCTTGGCCACCGCATCAAGCTCGCGCGCCAGTCGGGACAAAAACGCCAAATCGCTTTCTGCTGTCTGTGCTTCATAGGCAAAGAACACAGATTTGAGGCTGTCGGCGATGGCGGCGGTTAGCCCATGTTCCCCCGCAATTTTTCCAACGATGTCCTGGACGGTGACCTTGTGCCAGGCGCGGGTTTTGCGCGCACGAATACTGCCCAGCATGTCGGCCCCTTTGGCGCGGATCGTCAGCGTGTCGGGGCCAATTTCTCCGGCCAGCTCATCCACTACAAAGGTGCCAAGCTCGACCAACTGCCCGGTGAAGCCCAGGGCAATCGACAGCTTTGCGCCGGTTTTTGGCAAGGCGATCCGACTGTCGCGATCGTCCAGGGTGATCTCGGCCGTGTCCGCCTTGTGGCCAGCCTCATCGATGACGATCACGCCCACCAGCCGATCGGCAAAATTGCCCGTGACATCTGTGCCATCCACGGAGATGCGATAGTCCACTTTCACGTCACATCTCCCCAGAGCCGGATCGGGGTTTGAGTTTTGGGGATCTCGACCACTGGCAGACCCACCAGCACGCCTTTGGGCAAAATCGGCCCCATGGCAGCCAGGCCGGGATTGGCCTCATATACCGCCTCCACCATGTCCTCACGCCCGTAGTGGGCCTTGCAAATCGCGTCGATCATGTCGCTATCAAGGGTGCGATAGGGTGTCATTTCTCACCTCCGTTTACCCAACGGTCAGGCCCGGTAAAAAACCGATATCCCCAACGCCAAATTCGCCAAAGGCAAGCAGGCAACCACTGCGGCACTGTTGAGTGGATCCAGGCGACTTCGATGCCATCTGCTTCCATGTCGCGCGCTTGCGCCACCGACACCTCGACACACCAGCTCGTCTCTGTGCCGTGGATCTCGACGCTGCCATATGAAGGCGTAAACTTCAGATCATCGAATTTCTGCGGTGACACGCTCAAAACAAACTCCCCAATGACACGCTGGCCAGCCCCATGTCGGGGCCATAACTTTGAAGGTTGAGGGCAAACTCAATTTTGCGTGGGGCCCCATCCCGCAGGAAATGGCTTTTGCGTTCTTCCACCGAGGTGATGACCCAACGGTGAAACACAAATCCAAGCCCGTCGACCATCATATGCGGCGCGCCGGTACCTGCCTTTGCGCGCATCAGCTCCACCTGACGCAAGCCCCCCTTGAAATGCGGATAAATCACGCCCTCAATGCCCAGATCCTGTGTGTCTGGCCCGAGGTATTGCAGCGCAGGCATGCGGCCGATCCGCTCCACTTTGCCCCAGCGATAAGGCGCGGTGCGACGCAGGGTTTGATAAGCTCCGTTGGAAATACCAAAGCGAAAAACGCCAAGTCCCATCATGACCATTGCCGTGCTCATCAGTAATCCACCCCATCATGTAAATCAGCGCGCCGTGCGTCCTGCATCCGCTCCAGCTCGGCACGCACTGCCCGCGCAATGGCGTGTGGATCAGCCCCCGGTGGCGGCGCAATTGTGATGCTGATTGTGTCGCCTTGGCGAATGATCTGCGACGGGGCCACGGGCGCAGCCATTTGGGGCCGGCTGTCAACGCGCAGCGCGATCTCTTGCGGGCTTGGCATCGCGGCGTCAGGCATCGCCATACTGGAGGCAAGAGCGGCCGCTTGGGCAACGCGCGTGGGCAAGATCATCCCGGCAATATCTGGCACAAAAATCTCCATGCCACGTTCACCAACCTGATAGGGCAGACCAGGTCGCACCGGGCCACCGTGATCGCGTGTGCCGGCCAAAGGCAGGCCGTCAGACGTCGCCGCAGCCGGCACAGTCGCCGGTTGGATCAACGGCACAACCGTGCGCCCTGCACTGCGCAGCAGACGGTCCAACTCCGCAGCCTTCTCAATCGCCAAATCGATAGCGGTGGCATCAATGTCGGGCCGCACATCGGTCTGCTCGATCACCATCAGCGCGTTTTGCAATGCCTCGGCGTGCTCTGTGGCGGTGGCCTGCTCCTGGGTGATCGCAGCCAGTTGCTCTTTGGCGTTTTCAAGCTTGGCTTCGCGCCAATCCGGCATACGGATGAGGCTGTCAGACACCGGTGTTTGCGCCAGTGAAGTTTCGAGCTCTGCAATGGCCTGTCGTTGTGCGTTGGCCGCTGTTTCCAGCTCCGCCAAGTGGCGCTCGGTGGGCAAATCGCCAACCTGCACGCTCTGGTGCAGCACAGACACCGCTGCCTGTTGTTCCGGCGGCAAGGCGTCAAAGGCGGGTGGTTCCTCGCCACCAGCAACCCACGCCCAGGCGTCTTTCATCCAGGCAGGCATGATGCCCGATAGCTTGTCACTGATCGCGGCCACCATTTGTGGCACCAGCGCCGCCATGCCATCCCACAGAGAGCGCATCAGCTCCAAACCGGTGTCATAGAGGCTGAAGGCGTGGAAGGCCTCAACGATCTCATCCGGGACGCCCAAGAGCCCCATGGCCGCGCCCAAAAGCTCCTTCAATCCAGCAAGTGCCAGGGCAAAGGGGTTGAGTGTTGAAAGGGCTTTAAACACCCCGTTTAACAGCCCGTCATCAAAGGCCGCGCGCAGTCCGTCGATTTTGTCAGAGATCCGCCCGGTGAGACCGGGGAAGGCCTCGACGATACCGGTGCCAAGAGACGCAACCCATGCCCCCCCAACGGCAAACAAATCAAACGCGCGAAAGGCCTCAACAATGTGTTCCGGCACGCCAACCAGGTCCATGGCGTAGGCAATCAAGCCCTGCAAAGCCTCGATCATCACTGTGAACGGATTGAACTCGGTGAGCGTCCCCCAATGAAGTGGTCCGCCCCTATGATTAGGAAAGCGGAGGACCTGAGATGGCCATTAAGAGACCCAAGCCTGAAGAGATTGTCGTGAAGCTGCGGCAGGTTGAAGTCCTGATGGGGCAAGGCATGCCCCGGATAGATGCGATCCGACAGATCGGTGTGACTGAACAAACCTATTATCGCTGGAAGAAGAAGTACGGCGGAATGGGCACAGAACAGCTCAAGGAACTGAAGCGGCTCCAAAAGGAGAATGAGCGCCTGCGCCGGGCAGTATCGGATCTAACTCTGGACAAATTGATCCTGTCGGAGGCCGCAAAGGGAAACTTCTGAGCCCCTCGCGTCGCCGTGCTTGCATCGACCTTGTGCGTAGCCAGATGAACGTTTCCGAACGTCGCGTTTGTCGCGTCTTGGGTCAACACCGATCCACGCAACGGCGATTACCACAGGGGCGTGC
>UNRJ01000010.1 GCA_900537125.1 Rhodobacteraceae bacterium Alg238-R152
CCGATACTGCCCGGCGCAGGCGCTCATTCTCCTTTTGGAGCCGCTTCAGTTCCTTGAGCTGTTCTGTGCCCATTCCGCCGTACTTCTTCTTCCAGCGATAATAGGTTTGTTCAGTCACACCGATCTGTCGGATCGCATCTATCCGGGGCATGCCTTGCCCCATCAGGACTTCAACCTGCCGCAGCTTCACGACAATCTCTTCAGGCTTGGGTCTCTTAATGGCCATCTCAGGTCCTCCGCTTTCCTAATCATAGGGGCGGACCACTTCATTGGGGGACGCTCAGTCGAGAGTTCCTACAACTGACATGCGAACCCTGTCGAAGACGATGATCTGCGGGCGATACACATCTGATTTAGACAGTTGAGAGGCAAGTTCGGTGAGGGAGGCCAAACGCATTCGCAGGGATACTATACCGATTGTCTCCTCATTGTGCAGGACCGGCATCCTAATGAGGAACCAACCGGGTTTACCATTTTTGGGAAGGATAGGACCGATGATTTCGGTGTTGCCGTGTCGAATAAACGGCGCTTCGCTGATGCCTTCTCGATCATCAAGCACTCGCGAACTTGGAACCTGTGTGATCAGCGTACCATCTTTCGCCGACAATTCGATTGCGTAAACATCAGGGCTTTCGGTTTCGAGTAGCAAAAGGCCCTTCAGCAAAGCCGGGATTTTCTGATCCTGCGTTCGAACAAAGAAATCGCTCGTTACGCTCAAATCCACGATGCTCTCTAGCTTTTTGACCTGAACGGCGATGAAACTGCTCATGCGCACGGCAGTCGCTTCCACATCTGCCTCAACCCGATTGGTGACAAGGGTATCGACCAGGTTGGCGCTATATCGGTCATAGAGTACCGCCATGACGACAAGCGGGATCAAAGCGGCAACGAGCGCGCCCCAAAGGTAGCGACGTGCCAAATTCAACTGCCTTCCAATCAGGCTATTCATCGCTCCTCCTTGGAGCACAATAGAACAATCGGCGAAGGGCGGTAACCGCTCGCTAGAAACTAAATGAGCGGTTACCGCTCATTGCAGGCATTCAATGTCGAGGAAACTGTTGTATTGATTGTCACGCTCGGGATCTGCGGTGCCCTAGTCGGAAATTGAACGTCTCAATTTTAGCGGCCTCGCAGATATCATCTCGCAAGCAGCGAGTTTATGTTCCCGTCTTTGTCGTGCTTCGCTGCTTTAGCTGAGCGTACGAAGCGGACCCTAAATCTGCGCGCGACAAAGGTCGGTTATTCTGCAACTTATGAATTCGCCCACTATCCATGCTGCTGTCCGATCGAATGGCTGCTTCACCCGCTGTTGCGCGATGCAAAGTTTCTCGCTCACGCGGCATCTCGGATACTTCATGCGCGCGCAGCTAGAAAATCGAACTTACGGGTTGGGCTCAAACGGGTCGTCAACATGATCGGAAAGTCAAGCACCACACGCATCACCCTACCTCAACAAAATTCCCTCAGCCGCCCTTCACCGCAGCCGTCACAATCACCTCAACCTTCAGCACATCCCGCGCCAGTTTAGCTTCTCCACAGGCCCGCGCGGGCGCGTGGCCTTCCGGCACCCAGTCATCCCAAACCGCATTCATCTCGGCAAAATCGGCCATATCAGACAGCCACACGATGGCCTGCAAGATATGCTCACGATCCGATCCGGCCTCTTCCAACAGCGCATCCACGCGAGACAGGCAATCCCGCGTCTGCTCCGCAACCGTGTCGCCCGCGCCAACTTGTCCACACAGGTAAGCTACCTGATTGTGGATGACGATCTTGGACATCCGTGTGCCCTTGTGTTTGCGCTCAATCATATTCAAGCCCCTGCTCTTTCTAGGTTTGTCTGGTCATTCAACTCGGATCACGGAACCGGTTCACAATCGGATAGCGCCGATCCAGCCAAAACGCCTTCTTGCTCAATCGCGCTCCAGGAGCCGATTGGAAGCGTTTGTACTCGCTAATGTAGACCAGATGCTCCACGCGCTTCACCGTCTCTCGATCATAGCCATCCGCGACACAGTCCGCGACGGATTTGTCCTCATCCACCAGCATGAACAGGATCGCATCGAGCACATCATAGGGCGGCAGGCTGTCCTCATCCTTCTGATCCGGACGCAGCTCGGCTGAGGGCGGCTTATCGATGATGTTCACCGGAATGACCTCGCCTTCCGGCCCGCTCATCCAATCCCGATGCACGTTGTTACGCCAGCGCGAGGTCTCAAACACCCGGGTTTTGTACATGTCCTTGATCGGATTATACCCACCCGCCATGTCACCGTAGATCGTCGCATAGCCCACCGCGACCTCGGATTTGTTGCCCGTGGTCAACAGCATCTCCCCAAACTTATTGGACAGCGCCATCAACAACAGCCCCCGAAGACGGCTCTGAATGTTCTCTTCGGTCAACCCCGGCTCGGTGCCCTCAAACAGCGGTGCCAGCGTGTTGGTGATCGCCGCGCGCCCCTCGGCAATCGGGACATAGTCATAGTGCACGCCCAAACGTTTCGCGATGTCCTCAGCGTCATCCAACGACTCCTGCGAAGTATACTCTGACGGCAACATCACACAGCGCACGTTCTCCGGGCCCAAGGCATCCACCGCAATTGTCGCCACCAACGCCGAGTCAATGCCGCCGGACAGGCCCAGCAGGACCTTCTTAAAGCCGGTCTTACCCATGTAGTCGCGCAAGGCTTCCACACAGACGCGATAATCCTGCTCTTCCCCCGCCGGCAAAAGCGCCTTTGGGCCGTCCTTGCAGCGCCAGCCCGCCGCGGTGCGTTCAAACTCAACATGCGCGACCGCTTCGTCAAACACCGGCAATTGCATTGCCAACTGCCCGCCGGGGTTCAGCACAAAGGAGCCACCATCAAACACCTGATCGTCCTGACCGCCCACCATATTGAGATACACCAGCGGCAATTCAGTCTCGATCACCCGCGCCACCATGTGGTTCATCCGACGATCAAACTTGTCGCGAAAATACGGGCTGCCATTGGGCACCACGAGGATCTCCGCCCCGGTCTCCTCCATGGTCTCCGGCACATCCTCAAACCAGGCATCTTCGCAGATCGGCGAACCAACCCGCACCCCGTTCACATCATAAGGCCCACCCATCGGCCCATGGACAAAAAGGCGTTCCTCATCAAACACAGTGTAGTTCGGCAAATGATGCTTCAGCTGTGTATGTGCAATCTTCCCACCCTTCAGGATGAAGTAAGCGTTGTACAACGCGCCGTCCTGCAGCAGCGGACCACCCACAGCCACAACCGGCCCGTCTGCACAATCCACCGCCAGTTGCTCCACTTCCGCAAGCGCTGCCGTCTGCAACGCCGGCTTCAGGATCAGGTCCTGCGCATTGTAGCCCACAACGAACATTTCCGGGAACGCCACCATGTCGGACTTTGCCGCCTTGGCCTCAGCCCAGACCTCACGCACCTTGTTGGCGTTGCCCGCCAGATCCCCCATCACCGGATTGGCCTGCGCCAGTGTCAAACGGAATGTATCAGCCATCAATTCTCTTCCCGCACCGCGTTACTTGCGCAAAGATGTAGCAGACACAGCGCCAAGGAAAAGCGCAAACCACCGCCCCTAAGGCGTGCAAACCCGCCAAAACAGGTCAAACGTGCAAAACCGTTTGCTCCAAAGAAACCCTTGCCCTAAAATCGCTTAAAACACCGCAAGGTGATGGGGATGCCCAACACGGGCAACAGTGGGACTGGAAATTATGAGCAGAACTCAGGCACTTACCTTAGCCATCCTGTTGGCGGGCACTTCCGCCTTTGCACAGGACAGTCAGGTTCTGACCAAACAATATGACGATGGCGGTGTCTATGAGGGCACCTTCAAAGATGGTTTGCAGCATGGCAACGGCATCTATCGCCTGCCCAACGGCTACGAATACGAAGGTGCCTGGGTGGATGGAGAGATTGTTGGTGACGGCATGGCCCGCTTCCCCAATGGCTCAGTTTATGTAGGCAACTTTGCCAAAGGCAAACCCCACGGCTTTGGCAAAATCACTTTCACGGACGGCGGCACCTATGAGGGCGACTGGGCCGACGGCAAAATCACCGGCACCGGCGTGGCGATCTACGCCAATGGGGTGCGCTACGAAGGCGCCTTCCAAAACGCCAACCATCACGGCAAGGGCGTGATGATCAGCCCAGCCGGCTACCGCTACGAAGGTGACTGGCTCAATGGCGTCAAAGAAGGCTTGGGCAAGATAACCTATGCCGATGGCACCATCTATGACGGCGAAATCACGGCGGGCGAACGCGCCGGCCAAGGCCGCCTGACCATGCCCGGCGGCCTAATTTACCAAGGCACTTGGGCGGCGGGTCAAATCGAAGGTGACGGCACCCTCACGCAACCCAACGGCGATGTCTACGTTGGTCAGCTTATTGGCGGCCAACGTCAAGGCACCGGCCTGGTGACCTACGCCAATGGCGACACCTATGAGGGCGACTTCCATGCGGACCAACGCCACGGCCAAGGCACTTTTAATGGCAGCGACGGCTACGTCTACGTCGGCACCTGGGTCAACGGCGACATCGAAGGCAACGGTCAGGTCACCTATGCGGACGGCTCGATTTACGTTGGTCAATTTTCCGACGGGCTCGCGGATGGTCAGGGCAAAATCACCTACACCGACGGCACCACCTACGAAGGCGACTGGAAAGCTGGCGTAAACGACGGTGTTGGCAAAGCGGTCTACGCCAATGGTCTGGTCTATGAAGGGGACTTCAAAAACGCCAAGAACCACGGTCGCGGTGTGATGACCTATGCGGACGGCTACCGCTACGAAGGTGAATGGCAGAATGGCCAACGCCACGGCATGGGCGTCGCAACTTACGCGGACGGCACCATCTACACCGGCCAGTTCTCCTTAGGCCAACGCCAAGGCATTGGCGAAATACTGATGCCCGATGGCTTTAAATATGCCGGGGAATGGACCTCAGGTGAGATCGACGGGGTTGGCGTGGCCACCTACGCCAACGGCGACATCTACGAAGGCACCTTCAAAGGTGGCCAGCGTCAAGGTGAAGGCACCATGAAATACGCCTCCGGCGAGGAGCGCAAAGGCAATTGGGCCAACGGCACATTGTCCGAAGCAGCCCCAATCCAAAACGACGGCTAATCTGCAAGTCAGAGAGAGTCTCAAAGCCGCGCCCTCCGCGCGGCTTTTTTATGGCAACCACCCGTGATCAACCTCCAGCAGTTTTTTTCCTCAAATACCTCGGGGAGGCACCGCCGCGCTTCGACAGGGCAAAACCCTACGCTCGTTCCGACAAAAATCCAAAACTTTTGCTCTTTTCATTTGATCTTCGGCATGTATAAATCTGCGCCATGATCACTCGAGCCCATATCGCAACTGATGCGCGCCTTCCGGCGCCCTTTGCGCGTGGCCTTGACCTACTCCTAGTCCGCCTCTGAGCGTGACCCTGTCGGTGCGCGTGCTCAGAGGAGACTGTTTCGCACCGATTGTCCCAAGCCACACCGCTTAAATGACAGTCTCAGGACGCTAGGAAAGCTCTATGCAAAAAATCAATCTCGCCGAAAAACTATCCATGTTCTCAAACCATTGGGACCCACACGTTGTTGCCAACTACAATGGAAACGACATCATGGTGGTGAAATTCATTGGCGAATACGCCTTCCACCAACACGCCACCACCGATGACTTTTTTCTGGTGCTCGAAGGCGAAGTCACCATGGATTATGACAACGCCCCCTCCGTCACCTTTGGTGCGGGCGAAATGGTCGTGGTGCCCAAAGGCCAAATCCATCGCCCCCGCGCCGAGAAAGAAGTGAAAGTGCTTCTGATCGAGCCCACAGGTGAGCCCAACTCAGGGGACAGCGACACACCGCCTGCCCCCAAACCGCATATTTAAACTGGAACAAACCCATGTCCGACACCCAAGTCCTGATTTTTGACACCACCCTGCGCGACGGCGAGCAAAGCCCCGGCGCCACCATGACCCATGACGAGAAGCTGGAAATTGCCAGCATGCTTGATGACATGGGCGTGGACATCATCGAAGCTGGCTTCCCAATTGCCTCCGAAGGTGATTTTGCCGCCGTGTCCGAGATCGCCAAGAACTCCGTGAACTCCCGCATCTGCGGTCTGGCGCGCGCAAACTTCGCCGACATCGACCGCTGCTGGGAGGCCGTGAAACACGCCAAACAAAACCGCATCCACACCTTTATCGGCACCTCACCGCTGCACCGGGCCATCCCGAACCTCACCATGGATGAGATGGCTGATAAGATCCACCAGACAGTCACCCACGCCCGCAACCTGTGTGACAACGTGCAATGGTCGCCTATGGATGCCACCCGCACCGAGTGGGACTACCTCTGCCGCGTGATCGAGATCGCCATCAAAGCGGGCGCCAGCACCATCAACATCCCCGACACCGTGGGCTACACTGCCCCAGCCGAAAGCGCCGACTTGATCAAACGTCTGATCGACACCGTGCCGGGTGCAGATGAGGTGATCTTTGCCACCCACTGCCACAACGACCTTGGCATGGCGACTGCCAACTCTCTGGCCGCTGTTGCAGGTGGTGCGCGTCAGATTGAATGCACCATCAACGGTCTGGGTGAACGCGCAGGCAACACTGCGCTGGAAGAGGTCGTCATGGCCCTGAAAACCCGCCACGACATCATGCCCTGGACCACCGGCATCGACACCACCAAGATTATGGCGATCTCCCGTCGTGTCTCCACCGTGTCCGGCTTCCTGGTGCAGCCCAACAAAGCCATCGTTGGCAAAAACGCCTTTGCCCATGAAAGCGGCATCCACCAGGACGGCATGCTGAAGAACCGCGAGAACTTCGAGATCATGCGTCCCGAAGACGTGGGCCTTTCCGGCACCTCGCTGCCACTGGGCAAACACTCCGGCCGCGCCGCCCTTCGGGATAAGCTGGAGCAGCTCGGCTTTGAAGTGGGAGATAATCAGCTCAAGGACATCTTTGTGCGCTTCAAAGAGCTGGCCGACCGCAAGAAAGAGGTGTTTGACGACGACATCATCGCGCTTGTGCGCGCAGACAGCGGCGAAGACGAAGACGACCGCTTGCAGCTGGTCTCCATGAAAGTGGTCTGCGGCACCGGTGGCCCGGCGGAAAGCACCATCGAGATGGAAGTGGACGGCAAAGACATCACTGCCACCGCCGAAGGGGACGGCCCTGTGGATGCGTCGTTCAAAGCGATCCGCGAAATCCACCCCAACGCCGCCCGCCTGCAACTCTATCAGGTGAGCGCCGTGACCGAGGGCACCGACGCACAGGCCACCGTCTCCGTGCGTCTGGAAGAAGACGGCGTGATCGCCACCGGCCAGTCCGCCAACACCGACACGGTTGTCGCCTCCGCCAAGGCTTACATTCACGCGCTCAACCGTCTTCTAGTGCGCCGCGACAAGGTGGGCGAAGGCGCGGACGCCAAAGAGGTGTCTTATAAAGATCTCGCTTAAATGGAAGGAAGGCTGCCCCAAAGAGGGCAGCCTTCCTTTCAACTAAAGAGCTGTTAGCGGACAACTTCCGCAAGCCGTCAACCATAGCTGCGCTGCGTTAAACTGGTCCCGATTTCACTCCCATCCCCAAACCAGGAACGCTGTAGATAAATTGTAGAACTATACCACCGGCCCACAAACTGGGCGCGAGACTGTCCCTGATAAACACCCCCACTTGATCATCACCGACAGTTCGAGATGCCATAACGCTCATCGCTAAAAGAAACCAAGTAAACAGCCGAACAGATTTTTCTGAAATTTCCTCAGGCATTTGCAGCCCCCGTAAGGTAGCCGGCGATTGCTCCGATAGCCACTGCTACCTCTACAGGCCCCACGAATCCTCCCTCTGGGATCCAAGAGAAAAAGTAACTACTCGCGATGTTACTATTGTAGGCGGTCATCGCACCAAGAAATAGCCCGCTCAATCCAAGCAAAAAAGACTTACTATTCACTTCCCACCTGCACTTACGTTAAACCTTAATCAATAAGCATCCTAATTTCTTCATACATTTTGACAATTTTCAACCAAAAACTGTTGAAAGCGACCAAAGCACGCCTTCCGAATGCACAAATACTCTAAGCCATGCTAATCTAAACAAGTTTCATCTCGGAAGTTTCCTCGTCTTCTCAATAGGTCAATTAGTAAGTTTGAGAAACCACTGAAATGAAATAACAATATGCCTTAATTAATTCAATTCACCTCACCCAATCACCATATCCCCAGCCAGACCAAGCGCGAACCCGGCCACAGCCCCCAACGCGGGCGAATAGGCCCCGCTCTCATGCGCTTCCGGCGCGATGTCCTGAAACACCAGATACAAGATCCCACCGGCGGCAAATATCGTGATCGCCCCCAGCGTCTCCGGATCATCCGCCAAAAACGCAAAACCAAGCAACGCGCAGAGCGGCCCCAACCCGGCCAACGCGACAAACACCAACAGCACCTTGGCGGCGGGCAACTTCCCTTGCGCCCAAATCTCGCGAAACGCCGCAAAGCCTTCCGGCAGGTTCTGCAAAAACATCATCGCCGCCAATAGCTTCGCCGTCGCCGCCTCTGTCACCAACAACGCTCCAAGCGCCATGGCCTCAGGCAGAAAATCCAATAGCATCGCCAGCACCAAAGCCCCGCTGCCACCGGCCTTTGCCAAGGCCGCATCCACCAGCGCAAAACACACGCCCCCGGCCACCAGTAATCCGACGGCCAGCACCACCGGCAGCACCTCTGCGCCCTTGGGCACCAGCACCAAGGCCACTGCCGAAAGCAACGCCCCGCCGCCAAACGCTGTGATGGATTTTAAAAACCGCGCCTCCACCGCGCGGTTGGAAATATGTTCAACCCGCGCCAGCACGCCCCCCAGCGGGATCGCCAGACCGGCAAACAAAGACAACAACAGCGCGTAATGAATGGGTCCCATGGCGAGATGCTACTACGTCGCCGCCACAGAGCAATCCTTTTGTCACATCAGCGCGTTAGCTGCGCCCCAAATCCTCCAAGATCGGACAATCCGGCCGCCCGTCGCCCGCGCAATTCGCCACCAGATGGCTCAATGTGCCGCGCATTGCCTGCAAATCCGCAATCTTTCGGTCGATCTCGGTCAGGTTCTTCTGCGCCACCCGCTTCACGTCCGCGCTGGCCCGCCCCTGATCTTCATAAAGCGCCAGCAACGTCCGGCAATCCTCAATCGAAAACCCAAGCCCCCGCGCCCGGCCCAGAAACACCAGCTTGTGCTGATCCTTCTCGCTGAAGCTGCGATAGCCGTTGTCGCCCCGCGCCGGGGTCACAAAGCCGATGTCCTCATAATAGCGAATGGTTTTCGCTGGCAGGCCGGTGTTCTTGGACACTTCCCCGATATTCATCACACACCTTCTTTCTTGCTGGCCTGAAAGGCTGGCTGGATGCGCCGCAGCCGCAGCGCGTTGGACAGGACAAACACGCTGGAAAGCGCCATCGCCCCCGCGCCCAACATCGGCGACAGCGCTGGCCCGCCAAAGGGCACCAGAATGCCCGCCGCCACCGGAATGAGCGCCACGTTGTAGCCAAACGCCCAGAACAGGTTCTCTTTGATATTACGCATCACCCGGCGGCTCAGGTCAAATCCGGTCACCACGCCACCCACGTCGCCCGCCATCAACACCACATCCGCCGCCTCAATCGCCACATCCGTGCCGGTGCCAATGGCAATGCCCACATCCGCCGCTGCCAGGGCTGGCGCGTCGTTGATGCCATCCCCGACAAAGGCCACTTTACCCACCGTGTCGCGCAACTCTTCCAAGGCCGCCACCTTACCATCTGGTAAGACCTCTGCGACCACATGATCCACGCCCAATTCGCGCGCTAAGGCCCGTGCCGTGCGCTCTGTGTCGCCGGAAATCATCGCAACGGTTTTTCCCAAGTCATGCAAGGCTTTAATTGCCGATGCTGATGTCGGCTTTATCGCATCCGCCACCGCAATCACGGCCGCCAGCTTGCCATTTACCGCCACAAATATGGGCGTCTTACCCACCTCACCAAACCCCTGTGCCCGCGCCTCGAGACCACCCAACGGCACTTCCAGTGCCATCATCAACCGCGCTGCACCCACAGCCACCTGTGCGCCTTCCACAGTGCCAATCAGCCCATGTCCAACCCGCACCTCCAAGTTTTCACAGACCGCAACCTCCAGCCCACGCGCCGCCGCTTCCGCCACTATCGCGCGTGCCAATGGATGTTCGGATTGCACCTCCATCGACGCCACCTGCGCCAGCACCGCTTCTTCGTCAAAGCCCTCGGCCAGCACAATATCCGTCACCGATGGTTTGCCCATGGTCAGCGTACCGGTCTTATCAAACGCCACCACGTCACAGTCCCGCAGCCCTTGCAGCGCATCCCCTTTGCGGAACAACACGCCCAACTGCGCCGCGCGTCCGGTGCCCACCATAATCGAAGTTGGCGTTGCTAATCCCATGGCACAGGGACAAGCAATGATCAGCACGGCCACGGCCGCCACCAACGCGTAGCCCAAGCGCGGCTCCGGCCCGACCAGCATCCAGACCACAAAGGTCGCCGCCGCAATCATCATCACCGCCGGCACAAACACCGCCGTGATCCGGTCGACAAGGTTCTGGATCGGCAGCTTCGCCCCCTGCGCCTGTCGCACCATATCGATGATCTGCGCCAGCATCGTGTCACGCCCAACCTGCTCCGCCTCATAGCGCAGCACCCCCGCGCCATTCACCGTGCCTGCGATCACCGCTGCGCCTTCGGCTTTCTCCACCGGCACCGGCTCACCCGAAATCATCGCCTCATCCACAAAGGATGTGCCATCCAACACGCGGCCATCCACGGCCACCCGTTCTCCCGGTCGCAAGTGCAGCACATCGCCCACGGCAAGCTCTTCTATCGGCAGCTCGCAAATGTCGCCTTTGCGCTCCACTCGCGCCACACGCGGCTGCAAGCCCACAAGCGCCTGAATAGCCGCGCCTGTACGCCCCTTGGCCCGCGCCTCCATCCAGCGCCCTGCAAGGATCAGCACCACAATCACAGCCGCCGCTTCAAAATACACATTGGCCGTGCCTGCAGGCAGCATCCCCGGCGCAAAGGTCGACACCACCGAGAACAGATAGGCCGCCCCTGTGCCCAGGGCGACCAGCGAATTCATCTCTGGCGCACCTTTCAAAAGCGCCAGAATGCCTTTGGCGTAAAACTCCCGCCCCGGCCCGATCAGCAGAAGCGTAGTCAGCACAAACTGGAACAGATAACTGTTCTGCATCCCTACATTGGCCATCAGCCAATGATGAAACGCGGGCACCATATGTCCGCCCATCTCGATGCAAAACACCGGAAACGCCAAAACCGCCGCCAGCAGAACCCGCCGCTTGGCCGCCTTAGCCTCTTCCTCTTTCCGATCTGATATGTCTTCCGACACGCCGTTGTCCGGCACCCGTGCCGGATAGCCCGCCCGTGTGCTCAGTGCCGCAATTTGGTTGGCTGTGATCGCCCCTTCCAAGTAACGCACCCTCGCGCTTTCACTGGCAAAGTTGATTTCCACAGACAGCACGCCTTCTCCTGTTGCCATTGCCGCCTCTGCCCGGCGCACGCAGCCGGCACAGGTCATGCCGCCCACTTCCAGCGTTACCGTGGCTTCCCGCGCCGGGTAGCCTGCGGACCTCAGCGCCGCAATCACGCCGTCGCGCACCGCGTCATCCACAAACGCCACCCGCGCTGAGGTGTCGGCCAAATTAACGCTGGCCTCTTGCACACCTGCAACACCGGCCATCGCCTTCTGTGCGCGGTTCACACACCCCGCACAGCTCAGCCCGTCCACCTGAAAATTCAACACATGCGCCGTCATCGACTCGCCTCGTTCTGATCTCTTGTTCGACTACATCACATAAAGGTTCCAGTCACAGGAGGGTCAAGCGGGTAAACGCTTTTTGACCCCCCCTTCAAGCCCACCCGTTAATCTGTTGTTTATGTTAATAAATTCGAACGATCTGTATCATGCGTACCCAACAAACACTCGAGAAAAGACCCCCAAACCCAATTTCCAGTTTGATCTTCTATTTAATTTGATCCACAAATTAAGTTAGGAAACCTGAGGAGGAGCCCCATGTTCGTGGGAATTGATCTGGGCACGTCTGGAGTGCGCGCCCTGCTGATTGACGCGTCCCAACGTGTCATCGGCACAAAAGAAGCCCCTGTGGACACGGCCCGCCCGCACTCCGGCTGGAGTGAACAGCTGCAGTCGGACTGGATCACCGCCACCAAAGCGGTGTTTGCCGAGCTAAAAGCGGACCACCCCGCCGAGCTCGCCGCCCTCCAAGGCATGGGCGTCTCAGGCCACATGCATGGCGCCAATCTTCTAGATAAAAACGGCACGCCCCTGCGCCCCTGCATGATGTGGAACGACACCCGCTCTGCCGCACAGGCCGCCAACCTCGACGCCACCGATCAGGTCCGCGACCTGTCTGGCAATATCGTATTCCCCGGCTTCACTGCCCCCAAGGTGGCTTGGGTTGCCGAAAATGAGCCGGACACCTTTGCCAAAACCGCCAAAGTCCTGCTGCCCAAAGACTTCCTGAACTTCTGGTTCACCGGTGTCTACGCCTCCGACATGTCCGATTCCGCCGGCACAAGCTGGCTCGACGTCGGCGCCCGCGACTGGTCTGAAACGCTGCTCACCGCCTCCGGTATACGCCGTGATCAGATGCCGGACCTGTTTGAAGGCTCCGACGCCATCGGCACCGTGCGCGACGAAATAGCTGCCGAACTCGGCCTGCCCAAAGGCGTGATTGTCGCCGCTGGCGCGGGCGACAACGCCGCCGCCGCCTGTGGCATTGGCGCATTAAACGAAGGCGGCGGATTTGTCAGCTTAGGCACCTCCGGCGTCTTGCTCACGGGCCGCGACGCTTATGCGCCCAAGCCAGAAAGCGCCGTGCACACTTTCTGCCACGCCATTCCAAATCGCTGGTACCAAATGGGCGTCATTCTCGCGGCCACCGACAGCCTCAACTGGCTCTCGCGAAATCTGCAAGAGACCCCCGCCAACCTCACAAACCTGCTCGGCGACAGCATCGATGGCCCCAGTGCCATGCGCTTCCTGCCCTACTTGTCGGGAGAGCGCACCCCACACAACGACGCCACCATGCGCGGTGCCTTCTTGAACATCGACATTGATGCAGGCCACGCCGCCCTCACCCAAGCGGTGCTTGAGGGCGTGAGCTTCGCTCTGCGTGACAACCTCGAGGCGCTGAAATCCACCGGCGCTGATCTGCAAAGCCTGATCGCCATCGGCGGCGGCAGCCAGTCGCCCTATTGGGTCGAACTCATCGCCACGCTGCTCGACCTGCCGATCTCCTTGCCCAAGGCAGGTGAGTTTGGCGCAGCACTTGGCGCCGCCCGCTTGGCCATCTGCGCCGCCACAAACGCCGATCCTGAGGCCGTTATGACCAGGCCACGGATCGCCACAACCGTTTCCCCCCGCAGTGATCTGCGCGACGCATACGAGGACGCCTATGCGAACTTCGTCACTCTGTACCCCGGCATAAAGGCCCTGACACAATGACCGATTTCTTCAAAAACATCGCCCCCGCCCAATATGAAGGGCCGGACAGCAGCAACCCTATGGCCTTCCACCACTACAACCCCGATGAGGTTGTTATGGGCAAACGCATGAAAGACCATCTGCGCTTTGCCGTGGCCTACTGGCACAGCTTTGCCTGGGAAGGCGGCGACCCCTTTGGCGGCCAAACTTTTGAGCGCCCCTGGCACCCGCAAACCCGCATGGACACGGCCAAGGTCAAAGCCGACGCGGCCTTTGAAATGTTTGACATCCTGCAACAGCCTTACTTCTGCTGGCACGATGCAGATGTGCGCCCCGAGGGTGACAGCTTTGCCGAAAGCCTGAGGAACTTTGAAGAGATCATTGATTACTTTGAAGAAAAGATGAGAACACGTTCCGTGAAACTGCTCTGGGGCACCGCCAATATGTTCAGCCACCGCCGCTGGATGGGTGGCGCGTCCACCAACCCGGACCCGGATGTCTTCGCCTACTCCGCCGCCACCGTGAAAACCTGCATGGACGCCACCAAACGTCTGGGCGGCGAAAACTACGTGCTCTGGGGTGGCCGCGAAGGCTACGAAACCCTGCTCAACACCGACATGGGCCGCGAGCTCGACAACATGGGCCGCTTCCTCAACATGGTGGTGGACTACAAACACAAAATTGGCTTTGAAGGTACCATCCTTGTGGAGCCCAAACCGCAAGAGCCGTCCAAGCATCAATACGACTTTGACGCCGCCACTTGCTACGGCTTCCTTAAAAAGTATGGGTTGGAAAACGAAGTCAAACTCAACCTCGAGCAAGGCCATGCCATCCTCGCCGGTCACAGCTTTGAGCATGAGATCGCCACCGCCGCCGCCCTTGGCGTGCTCGGTTCCATCGACATGAACCGCAACGACTATCAATCCGGCTGGGACACCGACCAGTTCCCCAACTCCGTGCCCGAAGTTGCGCTGGCCTACTATCACATACTCAAAGACGGCGGCCTCAAGACCGGCGGCACCAACTTTGACGCCAAACTGCGCCGCCAATCCTTGGAGGCCAAAGACCTGATCGCAGGCCACATCGGCGCCATGGACGTCTGCGCCCGCGGCCTGAAAGCTGCGGCTGCAATGGTCGAAGATGGCGGCCTAGAGGATGCTCTGTCCGAGCGCTACACCGGTTGGGACACAGACGCAGCCAAGACCATGTTGGCTGGCGGTCTGGACGGCACATTCGACGACGTGATGAGCGGTAAGATCAACCCCACGCCCAAATCCGGCCGACAAGAGATCCTAGAAAACTACGTGAACCGCTTTGTGTAATATCTTGTTTCAAAACCGTTATTGATCCAAGATATACTGGCCTTTCGCGCATATTCTCCTGCGCGGAGGGCTTTTCTAAATGAAAGACCCGCCATGCGCCCTTTGATGCTCACAGCTGCTTTCCTGCCCGCACTCGCCAGCGCCTCACCGCTGCCAAAGGCGGACGCCACCTTCCCGGCGCAGGATGTGACCGAGGTTGAGCTGGGCTGGCAACTGTTCTACGATCCGATCCTGTCCGGTAACCGCTCCGTGGCCTGTGCAACCTGCCACCACCCGGATTTGGGCACCTCTGATGGGGTGTCTCTGGGGTTTGGCGACGGCGCATCCGGTCTGGGTCTGGCGCGCAAAATTGATCCGCAAAACCCACCCGAAAAACGCATCCCGCGCAACGCCCCCGCATTGTGGAACCTTGGCGCCACCGAATTCACTGTGTTCTTCCATGATGGCCGTTTAGAGGACGACCCCACCCGCCCCTCCGGCATCCGCACCCCTTTGGGCAGCGAGATGGAAATGGGCTTTGACAACGCGTTGGCCGCGCAAGCCATGTTCCCCGTACTGTCGGGGGACGAAATGGCGGGGCACTACTCTGAAAACGATGTAAGCCAAGCTGTCCGCCTAGGCCAACTCACTGGCCCCGGCGGCGCCTGGGACATCCTTGCCAAACGAGTTGAGGTCATCCCCGCCTATCGCACCGCCTTTGACGGCGTCATCGGCGCAGAGGAACCGATCAAATTCCACCACATCGCCAACGCGCTTGCCGCGTTCATCGCCTTTGAATGGCGCGCGGATAGCTCCGCCTTTGACGCCTTCCTGCGCGACGGCACGCCGCTCGCCACCAACGCCGCCGCCGGCATGAACCTCTTCTACGGCAAAGCCCAATGCGGCACCTGCCATGCTGGCCAATTTCAAACCAACCACAGCTTCCACGCCATTGCCTTACCGCAAATCGGCCCCGGGAAAGCCGCGCCGTTTGAAAACCACAACCGCGACGTCGGCCGGGGCCGCGTGACCGGCCGAGCGGAAGACTTCTACCGCTTCCGCACGCCAAGCTTACGCAACATAACGCAGACCGCGCCATACGGCCACAACGGGGCATACACCGCACTGGAGGCCATGGTGCGTCACCACCTTGATCCGGTGGGGTCGCTCAAGGCCTACGCAGAGGACAACACAACCTACTCCGATGGAGAATTTAACACAGATTTCAAACTCATGCAGGATGATCCTGAAGTGATTGAAATCGCCGCTGCCAACGAACTTTCGCCGATAGACCTCACCGATCAAGAGGTCACGCAGATCCTCGCCTTCCTCGAAAGCCTCACGGATTACGATGCCATCCAAGGTCGCCTCGGCGTACCGGATGCGGTGCCTTCCGGCTTGCCGATGGATCAGCTTTCCAACTGAACCACGCGTCCAATTAATACGCGGACAACACCGTCACCGGCCCCTCGGACCACACCCGCCAGCTGCCATTCACCGGCACCTCGATCCAGTCACCCTGCGTGCCATCCGGCCAGCGCACGCGCACTTCAACAGTCTCCGCATCGCCTAGCCCAAAATGCTGCGGCCCGGATACGTCCCCTGCGTGGCCCCCACCCACGGTGATCTCCCGCAGATGCACATGATCGCCCACCTTCACCTCAATGAAAGCCCCCACGGCCTGGCTGTTGGCCTCTTTCCCCATCAGGGTCAAAGCCACCCAATTTCCCGCCACCTCAGAGACGTTTTGATAGACTTCCATCGGCGCGCGTCGGTTCACCACCGCCAGATCCAACAACCCATCGTGGTTCATATCCACCAGCGCCGCGCCCCGGCTGCGCGCCAAAGTGGCAATTCCCGCCACGTCGCCCTTCTCGGCAAAGGTCCCATCCCCCTGCTGCATCAGCAGATTGTTGGGGTCATCCATCGCCGCGCCGGGCATCTGTTGCACGTTGCCCTTGGAAATGAACACATCGTCCAAACCGTCATTGTTCACGTCACCAAACGCAATATGCCACCCGGTTGACGGTCGCCCGTCCCCCCCGGTGTAGGGCCGATGCGCCGAGGTGCCCATCTCATACGGCACATCCTCAAACGTTGGTGCCTCCGCACTCACCCGCTTCATCAAGCGCTGATCGCCCATCGACGACAAAAACACCTCTGCCTTGCCGTCAAAATCCAGATCGCGCTCCGCAATGCCCATGCCCCACAGCATGTGCGTGGTCCAGCCGTCCGCCTCCCCATAAAGCCGTGGCGTGTCCTCCATCGCCCAAAGCTGCTCTGCCCCGCCTTTCACATAGTAATGCCGGTCATTGCTCATCCGCAGATCAGCCTGCCCCAAGCGCCCCCAATCCGAAAACAAAATGGAAAGTGGACAAAATCCCGGCGACAGCCTGCTCTGTTCATACCTGTCACTCTCGGCTCGAAACAGGTTATTGTCATCACAGGCCTCAAACGGTCCCTCAGGATCATCGCGATCCACATAGTTGCCAAAGGCCAAGGTCGGCAACGCGTCCTGTGCCTCCCAGGTCGCAGAAAATGCTGTGGTCCAAGCATCCCCTCCATCAAACCCGTCAATCTCCATCGGCGCAAAACTGCACGCGGGACCACCTTTCAGAATTTGGTTCGCTCCAACACGCAAGACAACCAAATCCTGCCAACCATCGCCGTCAATATCGAGCGGGTAAAATCCTGTGGTGTTGGGGATCATCAACGCATCTGGCGTGGCCTCTTCCAGCACAATACGGCCGCCAAGCGAACTGCGATTGCGCATCAAGACTGGCGGGTTCTCCCCCCCTGCCGCAACCAACTCTGGCAGGCCGTCACCGCTGCAATCAAATGCCGCCACACCGCCACCGACGTAAAACTCCCAGCCGCCGTCATAAACATGGCCCACCACATCGATCGGCGCAAACCGCACCTCTGCCTGAGCGACGCCTGCCGCCACAATTGCCAGCGCGCTCGCGCATCTAAACCACATTGTCAGCCATCTCCAAAAGTGCATTCTCTGACACATTTTCAAGTGCGTAGGCGGCCGCACCGCGCGCCCACATCAGGTTGCCCCATTTGTGAATCACCACCTCGGGTGGGGCCTTATCCACCTGCACAATCGACTTGCGCATCGAGACAATCACCTCTTCGGCATAGAGATGGCTAGACTGCATCTGCTCCCCCGCCAAAATGATCAGCTCTGGGTCAAAGATGTTCACAATGTTGGCCAAACCCATGGCAAACATGCGCCCAGCCCGCTCCACAATAGACGCAGCCACCTCATCGCCGTCTTTGGCCGCCTGAAGCACCTCATCGACCTGTCTCTCTGCCGCTTCCCCACTTGCCAACATCGCCTCACGCAACAAGGCGTAATCCGCCACATAAGCTTCTAGGCATCCACGTTGCCCACAGCGGCACAATGCCCCCTCAAGCTGCACTTTGGTGTGGCCAAACTCCGCGCCACATCCGCGTGTACCCCGGTAAATCTCGTCGTTGATGACAATGCCCATACCGACACCGCTCTCAATTGTGACCACGATAAAATCGCTGTGCCCCTGCCCAAGACCAAAGCTCTTCTCCGCCATCGCCACAAGGTTGGCGTCGTTGTCCAGAAACACAGGGATGCCAAGCGCATCCTCCAAAACGGTCCCAAAGGTCACGTTGCGGCTGGTCAGCGAGGGTGACCAATGCACAAAACCCCGGGGCGCATCCACTACACCGGCAATTCCAAGCCCGAAGCCCGCCACATCTTGCAGTGAGTGATCCACTTTTTGCGCCAATTCCTCGACAAGCTCTGCCAGAACCTGCGCCATCTCGTCTGCTGACAATACCGTGGTTTCCAATGCCGCTTCGTGGTCTGCCAACTGTGTGCCTTCAAAATCCAGCAACACCAGAGAGATCGTTTTATTGGATATTTTTGCCCCTGCAATAAGGCGCGCCACGCCGCGAATCTTTAGGTCCACCTTGGGCCGTCCGCGTTTGGAATCTTTCTCTGTTGTGTCGCTTGTGACCTCCTCAATCAACCCTTCGCGCAGAAGCTCCGCGGTGATTGTCGTCACGGTTGCGCGGCTGATTCCCGTGACCTCGCTTAAGCTGATACGCGGGATCCGCTGCTGGCGGCGGATTTCATTCAACAGTTTACGGCGCCCGATTTCTCTTTGATTCACAGACATATACTCGCCTCCTTATTCACCGGAAGCGGTCTGCAAACATTACCACAAACTGCCCAAACCCGGCATCAAACAATGCCGAGGTTTGTCGGATCAATGCAAGGTTAGCTGATTTAATTTGATTTACAAATTTATTACGCTACCATTGTGGAACCCGGTACTGCGCCGACTCACGTCTGCAAACACCAGGGCGAACATTTGGGAGGACACCATGAAACTTTTTGCATCCGCGACGGCTATTATCACCGGCGCCCTTATAAGCACCGCAGCATGGGCTGATGATCTGGTCATCGGCGTGAGCTGGTCTAATTTCCAGGAAGAGCGCTGGAAAACTGATGAAGCCGCCATCAAAGGTGCGTTGGACGCCGCTGGCGCAAAATACATCTCCGCTGACGCACAGAGCTCGTCGGCCAAGCAGCTTTCTGACATCGAAAGCCTGATTGCACAGGGTGCAGACGCGCTAATCATCCTGGCACAGGACGCCTCTGCTGTTGGTCCGGCTGTTCAAGCTGCTGCTGATGAAGAGATTCCTGTGATCGCTTATGACCGTCTCATTGAAGACAGCCGCGCTTTCTATTTGACCTTTGACAATGTCGAAGTTGGCCGCATGCAGGCCCGCGCCGTGCTCGAAGCCATGCCCAAAGGCAACTATGTGATGATCAAAGGCTCCCCAACCGATCCAAACGCAGACTTCCTGCGCGGAGGCCAGCAAGAAATCATTCAGGCGGCAATTGACAGCGGCGACATCAAGATTGTGGGCGAAGCCTACACCGACGGCTGGGTGCCAGCCAACGCACAGCGCAACATGGAACAGATCCTGACCGCTGCCGACAACAAAGTGGACGCCGTCATCGCGTCTAACGATGGCACTGCTGGCGGTGTTGTGGCCGCGCTGACCGCGCAGGGCATGGAAGGCATCCCTGTGTCCGGTCAAGATGGTGATCACGCCGCGCTGAACCGCGTCGCCATGGGCACACAAACCGTGTCTGTTTGGAAAGACGCCCGCGCGCTTGGCAATGCCGCTGGCGAAATTGCTGTCGCATTGGCTGGTGGCAACGCTGTTGAAGGCTCTGCTGAGTGGACCTCACCGGCGGGCACCACCTTGAACTCCATGTTCTTGGCGCCTGTACCTGTGACAGCAGACAACCTGAACACAGTTCTGGATGCTGGCTGGATTGAGAAAGACGTGCTCTGCGCTGGGTCTTCCAACGCAGCTTGTAACTAAACAAACCCCTGCCCCTTCCACCGCTTGTGGAGGGGGCCTTTTCCTCCACTCCCTGAGATATTGAGCACCTTTACTGAGGCGGTCCGCTCCGCACAGACTGGATGCGCTATCTCAAGCATCGCGAACCAAAAAGGGAACGCATAATGCAAAATCAAGCCAAGACCCTGATCAACAAGTTGGGGCTCGACCCGCGCCTGCTAGGAATGATCGGTGCGCTTGTGGTGATCTGGATCGTCTTTGGTATCTTCACAGAAGGCCGCTTCCTCTCACCCCGGAACTTTTTCAACGTCTCGGTTCAATCCGCCTCCGTTGCCGTCATGGCAACCGGCATGGTCTTTGTGATCGTGACACGCAACATCGACCTCTCTGTTGGGTCGCTTCTGGGTTTCATCGGCATGAGTGTGGCAGCCCTTCAGGTCCAAGTGCTTCCTGACGTCTTGGGCCTCGGTCACTGGTCGATTTGGATCATTTCCGTCTTTGCCGCAATCCTGATGGGCGCTGTTCTTGGTGCTTTCCAGGGCTGGGTCATTGGCTATCTGACAGTGCCTGCCTTTATTGTGACGCTGGGCGGTTTTCTGGTCTATCGCGGTGCCATGTGGTGGGTCACCAAAGGCCAAACCCAAGCTCCGCTTGACCCCATATTCCGTCTGCTCGGCGGTGGCGCCGAAGGCACATTGGGGGAAACTCTAAGCTGGGCGTTTGGTATTGTCGCCGCCCTGGTGGCTGTTGGCTTTATGCTCCTGAGCCGTCGCAATAAGGCCGCGCACGGTTTCAGCGTGAAACCAGCCTGGGCCGAAGGCATCCTTATGGCCATCGCGGCTGGTGGCATCCTGCTGTTTGTCTCGATTATGAACAGCTACCCCATTCCCAAAGGCGCGATGAAACGCATCACCAAAGCCCAAGGTATTGAATATACAGACGGCATGGTCTGGAATCATGGTGTTGCCATCCCTGTGGTGATCTTACTGGTGGTGGCCATCGTGATGACCATCATCGCCCGACGCACCCGCTTTGGCCGGTATATCTATGCCACCGGCGGCAATCCGGAGGCGGCGGAGCTTTCCGGCATCAACACGCGCTTTCTGACCGTGAAAATCTTCGCACTTATGGGAGCTCTGACCGGCATCGCTTCGATCATCGCCTCTGCCCGTCTGAACGCGGTGGACGTGGGTCTTGGCACGCTGGACGAGCTGCGTGTGATTGCGGCCGCTGTGATTGGTGGCACCGCACTCTCTGGTGGCGCAGGCACCATCTATGGTGCCGTGATTGGCGCGCTGATCATGCAGTCTCTGCAATCTGGCATGGCCTCTGTTGGCGTAGACGCCCCGCTGCAAAACATCGTTGTGGGCGTGGTTCTGGTCTTCGCCGTCTGGATCGACATCGTCTACCGTCGCCGCACAGGCGCATAAGGAAAAGCACTATGGACAAGCAAACCCCTCTCGTAGACATGCGCGACATCCAAATCTCCTTTGGGGGCATTCATGCGGTGGACCATGTCTCGGTTGATCTGCACCCCGGCGAAGTTGTTGGCCTTCTAGGCCACAACGGCGCGGGGAAATCGACCCTGATCAAGATCCTGTCTGGCGCCTATCAGGCCGATGGCGGAGAGATCTACATAAACGGTAAGAAAGCTGAAATTCACAACCCACGTGATGCTCGCCGCTACAACATCGAGACCATCTACCAGACACTGGCATTGGCTGATAACCTCGACGCAGCCTCCAATCTCTTTTTGGGGCGCGAACTCACCACACCACTAGGCACGGTGGACGACGACGCGATGGAGGCCGAGACTCGCAATATCATGGCCAAACTCAACCCGAATTTTCAGAAATTCTCCGAGCCGGTCTCTGCGCTCTCAGGCGGCCAGCGCCAATCGGTCGCCATTGCCCGCGCGGTGTATTTCGACGCCAAAATCCTGATCATGGACGAACCCACCGCCGCTCTCGGCCCACATGAGACCCAAATGGTCTCCGAGCTAATACAGCAACTCAAGACCCAAGGGATTGGCATTTTCCTCATCAGCCACGACATCCACGATGTCATGGAACTCTGTGACCGCGCCTCGGTGATGAAGAACGGCAAGCTGGTTGGCACCGTGAATGTGGACGACGTCACAGACGACGACCTGCTGAGTATGATCATTCTGGGTAAAAAGCCCGAAGGCGTGGCTGTTCAATCCTGATTTAATTCAGTAGACGAACCAACGAATTGACTCTGAAGAAGAAAGTTGCGGTTTATGACGTACTTGGTTGGTGACATCGGTGGCACAAATACACGTTTAGCCCTTGCGGACGCCACAGGTGTGCGCAGTGAAAGCGTGATGCGCGCCTCCAATGATGACTACGATAGTTTTGACGCCGTGCTCGCCGCATATCTAGAGAAAACAAATCCCGGCGATCTCGCTGGGGTTTGCATCGCTATCGCCGGCCCGGTGCATTCCGGCGAAGGTGAATTGACCAACCGCGACTGGTCCTTGAGCGTGGACAGCCTGCGCACCCAAACCGGCGCACCCCATGCCGAGCTGATCAACGATCTCTCTGCTCTTGGCTACGCACTGGCCCGCATCTCCACTGATCCTGTCTGTGGTACCAAACACGAGCCAACAAATGGCCAAGCCATGGTTGCCGGCATGGGCACCGGCTTCAACGTCAGCCCCACACGCCGCAACGCCCGCGGCGGCCTGACCGCCATGGAAGCCGAACTTGGCCATGCAGAATTGCCTTACTCCGTTGGCAAGCTGCTGCGCGATGAGCTTGGCGAAGGTGCGGACGTGTTTGTCACCTATGAGGACTGCTTCTGCGGGCGCGGCCTGGAACGCCTGCATCACGTGGTCAGCGGTCAACGCAAAGGCGGCAAAGAGATTGTCGACTGCTATGCCAACGGCTGCACCGACGCCACGCGCACCGTGCGCCTGTTTGCCCGCGCACTAGGCCGTCTGACACAAGCGATGATCCTGCAATACATGCCGCGTGACGGTGTGGCTTTTGCCGGCTCCGCCTCCCGCGGCGTGCTGACCTCCGCTGCACTCCCTGACTTCATGGCAGAACTGACTCGTGACGCTCACGACATTGTCGATCCGGAAAACTTCCCGATTAGCCTGATCACCGATGACGCCGCCGCACTGGCTGGCTGCGTGCAATATCTCGAACAAACATCCTAAGCGGCAACCGGGTTCACACCGTAGATAGACAGCTCCCGCCAGAATGCCTCAAGCGCTGGCGAGCTCACGCCTCGCTTGCGCACAGCGCAGATATTCCAGGTGATCGGCGCAAGCAGTGGGATCTTTTTGAACCACCCCAAAGCCAACGCTTCTTCAAACGTCTCTTCAACCGCACCGACAACAAACTTCCCCGCGCGCGCCATCCCGGTGAGAAAGTGGTAATCGTCGCTCTCGATCTGCGGCAGTACACTGACCTTATCCGCCGCCGCCTGATCTCCTCCCAGCAGCTTGGTAAACGTCGCCCGCCAGTGTTTGTGCAGATGCCCAGACGCCAGCGGGAACTGCAACACATCCGCCAAAGAACATGTGCCAAGCGCATGCACGGGATGATCAGGATGTGCCACAAACACCACCTGCCGCTTCTCCATCACCACAATTTCCACCCCTTCCGCCTCTGGCGTATGGGTCAAATCACCAATGAAAATGTCCATCTCTCCGCTGAGAACCTTCTCCAGCGGTGCCATGCGTGCATTAACCTCAAGGTGGAGCCGCATATCCGGCAGAGTCTGAAGCACAGCCTGCGTCACAGGCGCCACCAACGCCCGCGGCACCAAAGGCCCGCAGGCAACGCGCAGCTGTTGGCCGCCGCCCTCTCTTAAAACATCCACCTGGCGAGAGAACCGCCGCAAGTCCTGTTCCAACTGCTGTGCCAAGGGAAAGAATTCTTGCCCCGCACGGGTCAGCTTGCAGTTGTTGCGTGTGCGTAAAAACAGCGCCACGCCAGCCTCTTCTTCAGCCTGCGCGATGTACCGTGTCAGTGAGGCATTGGACACACCCATTCTCCGCGCAGCTTCTTGAAAACTAGACGTTTCAGCCAAGTGGAAAAACGCGGACAATGAGGCTTCAGTCAACATATTCAATCTCAATTTCAAGTTTCACCTCAAAGGTTTCAGGTTGCGAAACTAATGTAAACCTCCGTTGCAACATCATCGCGCACAACCCTAATGGGAATGAAGATTTCGGCATTCCGAGTTTCGGAGCGGTCTAACTGCATCGTGCATGCTAGCCACCCCACGCGATTGCATCACAAAAAACTGGCCATCACACACGGCCCCTCCGGTGTGCCTTTTGCTGCGACTTACCGTGGATAAGGGACTTGCCAATCCCACACGCGCATCGTAATTGACCATTATGTTATGTTATAACATAATCCCTGAATGAAAATTGGAAACCCTATGCAAAACACCATTCTCAAACCCCTCGCCGCCCTTTCCATTGGAGCATTGGTCGCATTTTCATCCCAGGCAGTGGCGCAATCCGCCGCAACCGACACCAAGTCCAAAGAGCACAAGCACGCGCATAAGCATGACCATAAAAAGGCCGAGCCAAAACTGATCGACGAGTCCAAAGTGCAACCACGTGCACTCTCTGACTGGGAAAACGACTGGCAATCCGTCTATCCGTTTCTGCAAGACGGCTCGCTGGATCCCGTGCTTGAACACAAGGCAGAAAGCGGTAAGAAAACCGCTGAGGGATACCGCACCTATTACCAGACCGGCTACAAAACAGACGTAGAGCGCATTTTGATCGACGGTGACCGCGTCGCCTTTTTCAAAGACGGCAAGCCTGTCCAAGGGGACTACAAAGCGGACGGCTATGAAATCCTGACCTACAAATCCGGCAATCAGGGGATCCGCTTCATTTACGAGAAATCCGGCGGCGATGCCGACGCACCGCAGTTTATCCAGTTCAGCGACCATGAAATGGTGCCCACAAAAGTGGACCACTTCCATCTCTATTGGGGCGATGACCGCGCTGCACTGCTTAACGAAGTCACCAACTGGCCCACCTATTTCCCAGCGGCTTGGAGCGGTGCGGACATCGTTGAGGCGATGGTCGCACACTAGTTTCTGCAACTCTTGAGCGCCAAACACAGGCAACACGCTGAGCCCAAAGCCTTTCCAGCGTGTTGCCACTACCAAATCTGACTTGGGATCCTCCACCAAAGTCAGATTGCCGCAACTCACGCGAATTCCCATGCAATCCAAACGCCTTCTGTTACACTTTTCTCAGCAGGATATTGCGGAGCGCGTACATGCCCACAGCCCTCGTTCTTGGCGGATATGGCCTCATTGGAGCGGCTTGCATGGCCGCGCTGACGGAGGCAGGCTTTGTTGTCACCGGAGTCGGCCGGTCTGCACAAGCCGCCACGCGCTTTCCACAATATCAATGGCAACATCTTGATCTGACTGCACTCTCGGCAGACCAATGGAATGCTCTGCTACAAAACATTGATATCGTCGTAAACGCCACCGGTGCCCTACAAGACGGCGCGCACAACAATCTCATTAAAATCCATGTCGACGTCCTGCGCCACCTCTCCGCTGCCGCCGCCCAAACCCGCACCAGAATGATCCAGATATCTGCCGCCGGCGTGAGCCTTGACGCCCACACCGCTTTCTTCCGCACCAAAGCACAAGGCGACACCATTCTCGCGGCCTCCGGTGCAAACCATGTCATTTTACGTCCGACACTTGTTCTTGGCCGGGAAGCTTGCGGCGGCAGCGCCCTTCTGCGCGCCCTCGCGGCGATGCCTGCCCTGCTCCCCCGGGTCTTTGAAGACAGCCAAATTCAGACCGTTGCACTGGTCGATGTGGCCCACGCCGTGGCCCTGGCAAGCGACCCACGCGTCCCGTCCGGCACCGTTGCGGATATCACCGAACCCAACGCGCATAGTTTCGACGCGCTTGTTTTGCGCACACGTGCTTGGCTTGGTGTCGCCGCGCCGATCTGGCGACCACGCCTGCCTTTATGGGCCCTGTCGCTGACGGCTAAAGGTGCGGATGCGTTGGGCTGGCTGGGCTGGCGTGCGCCATTGCGCAGCACATCGCTGGCGGTGTTGGCAAATGGTATCTCCGGCGACCCACTCCCGTGGCATCAGCTCGCCGGTCACACCTGTCGTACATTGGCCGAAACACTAGAAAGTCACCCTGCGACCATGCAAGACCAAACCGCCGCACGTGTTTATCTCGCCCTGCCTTTGGCCATCGCCACCCTCTCTCTGTTCTGGCTGCTCTCCGGTGCAATCGGCCTAGTCCAAACACCTGCCGCCATGCAGCTTCTTACGGCCACAGGCACGTCTTCGGCACTGGCTACTTTGGCCGTTGTCGGCGGCGGCCTTGCCGACATCGCCCTTGGCCTCGCAATCCTCATCCGTCGCCACACCCGCAAATCAGCTCTCGGTATGATTGCCCTCTCCACCGCTTATCTATTTGGTGCAGCCATCCTGACACCCGCACTATTCGCCGACCCACTTGGCCCAATGGTCAAGGTCCTCCCGGGAATGGCCCTCGCTGCGCTTGTTGCATTGTTGATAGACAGCCGATGATCGAAGAGCTCCTGCGTTTCACTCATGTTCTCGGTGCAACCGTCCTCTTGGGCACTGGCGCTGGCATCGCCTTTTTTATGGTCATGTCTCACCGCTCCCGCGACCCAGCTCTGATCGCTCATGTCGCGGGCATTGTGGTTGTCGCCGACACTGTCTTCACGGCCACCGCTGCGTTAGTTCAACCCCTTACTGGCGCCTTCCTGGCATGGCAGCTCGGCTGGTCCCTCTGGGAGCCATGGATTGTTCTGTCTCTTGGTCTCTATGGTGTGGTTGGGGCGTTCTGGCTGCCTGTGGTCTGGATTCAACTGAAAATGCGCGACTTAGCCCGCATCGCACGTGACACTGAAACCCCTTTGCCGGACCGCTATTTTACGCTGTATCGCATCTGGTTTGCGTTTGGCTTTCCGGCCTTTTTCTCTGTCATGGCCATCGTCTGGTTGATGCTAACAAAACCCGTGCTTTAGTGCTCCAAATCAAGCCGATACATCTACATGTTGCCATTTTGTTCCGGCCCTGTAAGACTGGTCAAAACCAACACCAAATTTCTTCTCACAAAGCCTGATTGCCACCCAAGGATTCTCAAATGAAGAAAGTCGATTTCAAAAAGGAACTCAAAGCGCTCTATCTGCCGTCCGCAAAAGACATCGTGCTCGTTGACGTTCCAAAAATGAACTTCGTCATGATTGACGGCCATGGCGCACCGGGAAACGACGCTTATCAGCACGCCCTCTCCTGGCTCTACCCGGTCAGCTACGGACTCAAGTTTTTCTCAAAACAAACACTTGAGCGGGACTATGTTGTCCCCCCTCTCGAAGGTCTGTGGTGGGCCGATGACATGACCGCATTTACCGCAGACCGACGTGAAGAATGGCACTGGACTATGATGATTATGCTGCCCGACTGGATTGGCGCCGACGCCTTTGCCGCCAGCGTTGAAAAAGCATCCAAAAAACTCGGCACCCCGCCCGCGTCTCTACGGCGCGAGACGTTTGACGAAGGTCTCTGCATTCAAACCCTGCACATCGGGCCTTACAGCGAAGAAGGCCCCACCATCGCAAAAATGCACAAGGAATTCATGCCGCAAAACGGCCTCACCGAAAATGGCCACCATCATGAAATCTACCTCGGCGATCCGCGCAAAACCGCACCCGAGAAGCTGCGCACCGTCCTTCGGCATCCCGTCCGCAAACTGTAAGCTGAGACGCAAAAGGGCGCGGCCGAAACCGCGCCCTGCTTGCTCACCTTGTACGAGATCACTTCAGATCAAAGCGATCCGCATCCATGACTTTGCACCATGCGGCAACAAAATCCGCGATCAATTTGGCTTCGCCGTCCGCCTGTCCATAGACCTCGGCCAGTGCCCGCAGCTGTGAGTTGGAACCAAACACCAGATCCACCCGTGTTGCGGTCCACTTTACATCACCGTTTGCGCGGTCCGTGCCCTCGTAGACACCGTCACCCGCGTCCGACCAGGATGTACCCATATCCAGCACATTCACAAAGAAATCGTTGGTCAACTGGCCAACCCTGTGTGTGAACACGCCATGTGCTGCGCTGCCATAATTGGCACCCAACACGCGCAGACCACCCACCAGCGCCGTCATCTCCGGCGCGGTCAGTGTCAAAAGCTGCGCTTTGTCCACCAGCAGCTCTTCCGGCGACACAGTATATTGCGCCTTCTGATAGTTGCGGAAGCCATCGGCCTGCGGCTCCAACATGCCGACACTCTCAATATCTGTCATCTCTTGCGTGGCATCCCCTCGGCTCAGCGTGACCGGCACGGTGACATCATGCCCCGCATCAAGCGCCGCTTTTTCGACAGCCGCAGCCCCGCCAATCACAATCAGATCAGCCAAGCTCACCGGTTTGCCAAACGCCGCTTTCACCCCGTCAAGCCCATCCAGCACCCGAGCCAGTTCCGCCGGTTCATTGGCCTGCCAATCTTTCATCGGCGCCAGCGCAATCCGCGCGCCATTGGCCCCACCGCGCATGTCGCTACCCCGGAAGGTAGATGCACTCGCCCAGGCGGTCTTCACCAAATCGCTCACCGACAGTCCGGACGCCATGACCGCCGTTTTCAGCGTCGCCACATCCCCTTCAGACAGGTCAGTTTCAGACGCCGGAATGACATCCTGCCAAATCAGCTCTTCGCTTGGCACTTCCGCGCCAACGTAGCGCGTCCGAGGCCCCATATCGCGGTGCGTGAGCTTGAACCAGGCCCGGGCAAAAGCATCCTGGAACGCCTCTGGGTTCTCATGGAACCGTTTGGAGATCGCGCCATAAATCGGGTCCAGACGCATCGCCATATCAGCGGTGGTCATCATGGTTTTGACCTTCTTGCTGGCATCATGTGCCGCCGGGGCCATGTCCTCCTCTGACGGGTCCACCGGTTCCCAAATCCACGCACCTGACGGGCTCTTGCTCAGGTTCCACTCATAACCAAACAAAAGATCAAAATAGCCATTGTCCCATTGGGTTGGATTGGCTGTCCATGCGCCTTCAATGCCAGAGGTGGTGGTGTCCCCACCTTTGCCGCTGCCAAGCTTGTTGATCCAGCCAAAGCCCATTGCTTCAATTGGCGCCGCTTCCGGTTCCGGCCCCACAAGGTCCGGATCACCCGCGCCATGTGCCTTACCAAAGGTGTGCCCACCAGCCACAAGCGCGACCGTCTCCTCATCATTCATCGCCATACGCGCAAAAGTTTCACGAATGTCGCGCCCAGATGCCAGTACATCCGGCTGCCCATCTGGCCCTTCCGGGTTCACATAGATCAGCCCCATCTGCACCGCAGCCAGCGGGTTTTCCAAGTCGCGATCCCCAGTGTAGCGCGCGTTGTCCGCCTTGGAATCCGCAAGCCATTCAGCCTCCGCCCCCCAATAGACATCTTCTTCCGGCTCCCACACATCCGCGCGGCCACCAGCAAAGCCAAAGGTTTTACCCCCCATACTCTCAATCGCCGCGTTGCCCGCCAGAATGAACAGATCCGCCCAGCTGATCGCATTGCCGTACTTCTGCTTAATCGGCCACAACAAACGTCGCGCCTTATCAAGGTTGCCATTGTCGGGCCAAGAATTCAGTGGTGCAAACCGCTGTTGACCCGTGCCGCCACCGCCGCGGCCATCTGCCGTGCGATACGTGCCCGCCGAATGCCATGCCATACGAATGAACAAGCCACCGTAATGACCGTAATCCGCCGGCCACCACTCCTGACTGTCCGTCATCAGCGCATACAGGTCTTCTTTCAGCCCCTTGTAGTCGATCTTGGAAAACGCCTCAGCGTAATCAAAATCAGCGCCCATCGGATCGGACTTGGCCGAGTTCTGGTGCAAAATCCGCAGATTTAGCTGGTTTGGCCACCAATCACGGTTGCCCCGTGCTTGCTGTGTCACCGCGCCATGCATCACCGGGCAGCCGCCTGATTTCATGTCTCCGTCCATGTCGATCTCCTGTCAATTGATGGGTCACGTAGTCTCTGGAACCATTCTAAACAGGCATAACTAATCGGGGGAAGTTGCATTTTCTGATCGGATTGATAGCTTAGCATTATGAATAATTTTACGCTGCGCCAACTCCGCTATTTTGACGCTCTGGCGGAACACGGTCACTTTGGGCGCGCTGCCGATGTCTGTGCCATTTCGCAACCCGCCTTATCCGTGCAAATCAAAGAGTTGGAGGAAAATTTTGGTGCCCCCTTACTGGAGCGCACCACCCGTCGCGTGCGACTGACCACATTTGGCGAAGATGTACTGATACGGGTGCGCGAAATCCTGCGCAGCGTGGATGAGCTAGGGGATATGGCCCGCGCAGCGCAATCCGGGCTGTCGGGACGATTGCGTCTTGGGGTGATCCCCACCATCGCGCCTTACTTGCTGCCAGCTCTGCTCCGGCAAGTAAAAGTGACCTTCCCCGATATGTCTCTTATGGTGCGCGAAACGATGACCGCCAACCTGATTGCAGAGTTACACGCAGGTCGCATCGACACTGCCATCGTTGCCTTGCCCGTATCTGAGCCCGCCTTCACCGAATTGCCGCTCTGGTCCGAGGACTTTGTCCTGGTGCGACCGAATTCCGAGGCCACCACACCAGTACCATCACCGAAACATCTGGAACGCGAACGCCTGCTCTTACTCGAAGAGGGCCACTGTTTCCGCGATCAGGCGCTGTCGTTTTGCTCTTTACCCACAGCCCGACCACACGAGGGGCTGGATGGCTCGTCCCTCTCAACACTGGTGCAAATGGTCGGTGCAGGTCTCGGCGTAACGGTGATTCCCGAAATGGCCATACCCGTGGACACACCTTCCGCCGCCGTAAACGTGGCTCGTTTCGCCGGTGTACAACCCGCGCGAACCATTGGCATGATTTGGCGCAAAAGTAGCCCGCTCGCAGGGCAATTACAGGAACTTGCAGATCTGGTGTGTACGGTAGGAGAATCACTCTAGCGCAACGCCCGTTCAGTTAAGCTTGGCGAAGTGCCAAATTCCCGCACCTCCGCAATACAGTTAGAATACAGATACAATACCGACGTCAAAATCGACGGCTAACGCAGCAAAAAAACGCCGCAACCCCTCACTCTTGGGTGACGTCGTGCAAATAAATCCAATCAAACTGGCTCATCATCGTTTTTGGCGCCACCGTGGACGCCATACGCAGGCCCATATGCGCCACCGCGCGCAGCGGCCCATTGCTCAGGTGGTATTTCCACGCATTTTTGCTTGCCGCCTCCACTACTTTGGAAACCCGCCCCTTACGGCGCGCTTGATACGCAGCCAGACCGCTGTCAAAATCCTCGGCCTTTTCGAGGGTATCCGCGAGAACCCAGGCATCTTCCATCGCCATCACCGCGCCCTGCGCCATAAACGGCAAAGTGGGATGGGCTGCGTCGCCCAGAATCGCGCAATTGTCTTTGTACCAAACCGGGGCCACCGGATGCCGGAACAAGCCCCATTTGCGCACATCGCTCACTTCAGCCAGCATCCGACGCACACCGCCGCCAAAATCCTTAAATGTTTCCATGAGGTTGGCTGGATCGTCCGGAATGTGCCAACCTTCTTCTGACCAGCCGACCTGTTCTTGCACAGCCACGATATTGACCAATTCCCCACCGCGCAGCGGGTAGCTCACCACGTGGCGTTTGGGGCCCATATGCACCTGCACCACATCCGGATGCGCCATCGTATTGGGCACAGTCGCCCGCCACGCTGCTTGTCGGGTGAAAAACGGTGCAATTGTGCCATTGAGTGCCGGACGCATTTTGGAATGTAGCCCGTCCGCGCCAATCAATAAATCTGCCGTCATCTCGGCACCATTGGCCATCACAACCTTTGGTCGCGCGCCAGGAACAACAGTCTCAACCTGCTGAAGCAAAAGCACTTTTATGCCAGCATCCCGCACGGCCTTGGCCAATACATCGATCAGGTCTGCGCGATGCACAAAGTAGTATTCCGTGGGGCGGAGCGGATCGTGTTCTGAAATTAACCCGAGGTCCAGGCGACTCACCAACCGTCCGGCGGCAAAGTCGCGCAATTCCACTGCATCGGCCCGCACAGCCCGCGCCTTCAGGGCTTCGTCCACACCCAGGGCCTGCAGAACCACCATCCCGTTGGGGCTCACTTGTAATCCTGCGCCCACTTCTTTGATCGCCTCAGCCTGCTCCAGAATATGCACATTGGCACCGCGCCGGTGCAGCGCTAGCGCAGCCGTCAACCCGCCGATCCCGGCCCCAATGATTGTGATCTTTTTATCTTGCAAATCCATGACTTGACCCTAAAGCAAAAACGCTGGAGCAAAAGCCCCAGCGTCCTTGTTTTTCTCACTATTGCCTGCGTTTTTCCGTCACAGGCAAAGTCTCTGTTTTAGTCGTCGCGGTGGACTTTTTCGCGGCGCTCGTGGCGTTCTTGCGCCTCAAGGCTCATGGTCGCAATCGGACGTGCGTCCAGACGTTTGAGCGAAATTGGCTCGCCGGTCACTTCACAGTACCCATATTCACCTTCATCGATCCGACGTATAGCGCTGTCGATTTTGTTTACCAATTTACGCTGGCGATCCCGGGTGCGAAGCTCAAGCGCGCGATCAGTCTCTTCACTGGCGCGGTCGGCAACGTCCGGAATGTTGCGGGTGCCGTCTTGCAGCCCCTCGATCGTGTCGCGGGTGTCCGCAAGTAGATCTTCTTTCCAGCTCAATAGTTTACGTCGAAAGTACTCAACCTGCCGCTCATTCATGAACGGCTCATCTTCTGCGGGACGATAGTCGTCGGGCAGGAAAGTTTCGGCTTTCATTTCTGCTCCCTCATCGCGGTTCACGTCCATCGTGGTATTCAATTCAGACATGTAACCCCCCTTCTCTCCGTGCCAGCCAATACTCTCTTGGCTGGGGAATGTCACTACCTGTTAACCGCACATTGCGGACAAAATATGTTCACGATAGGGTGCCCGCCGAAATAGGCGAATGGGCGGAGAAATTTTATGCAGTTTTCGGGCACCAAAGACTATGTGGCCACCGATGACCTGACCGTGGCGGTCAACGCCGCTGTGGCGCTCGAAAGGCCCCTCTTGGTGAAAGGCGAACCAGGCACTGGCAAAACCGAATTGGCGATGCAAGTCGCCCGCGGCCTGGGTCTCAAAATGATCGAGTGGAACGTGAAATCCACCACAAAAGCTCAGCAAGGTCTCTACGAATATGACGCCGTCTCCCGCCTGCGTGACAGCCAGCTGGGCGACGAACGTGTGCATGATATTGGCAACTACATCAAGCGCGGAAAACTCTGGGAAGCCTTTGATTCTGATGAGAAAATTGTCCTACTTATCGACGAGATTGACAAGGCGGACATTGAGTTCCCCAATGACTTACTGCAAGAACTCGATAAGATGGAATTCCACGTCTATGAGACCGGCGAAACCATCAAAGCTAAGCATCGTCCAATCATCATCATCACCTCCAACAATGAGAAAGAACTGCCAGACGCCTTCCTGCGCCGCTGCTTTTTCCACTACATCCGCTTCCCGGAAATGGAGACACTGAAGAAGATTGTTGAGGTGCACCACCCGGGTATCAAAGAAGCCTTGCTGACAACGGCTCTGACACAGTTTTTCGAAATCCGTGACACTGCCGGATTGAAGAAAAAACCGTCAACTTCAGAAGTGATCGACTGGCTGAAGTTGCTTTTGGCCGAAGATTTGTCGCCCGAAGACCTCAAACGCGACGGTGCCAACGCTTTGCCAAGGCTGCATGGTGCATTGCTCAAAAACGAACAAGACGTGCATCTGTTTGAGCGGCTCGCCTTTATGGCTCGCTCCGGACGCTGAGCTCTACCACATACTTGAGCGGCCCGCACCGCTGTGGGCCATTCAGTTTCAACAGACACACCGCAATCTTGCCCAAGTCTTTGCGCATGTTACGATCCAATTAAAGCCTGATTTCGTAGAAGGAATCGGCATCCAACCGGAGTCCGCACGCCCATGTCACAGCCTGACGTCCTCATCCGCCCCTTGACCGAAGCCGACCAACCAGAGTGGCGCCGCCTATGGACCGACTATATCACCTTCTATGAAAGCTCTGTCTCTGAAGAGGTCTACGCCTCCACGTTTGTCCGCTTGCTTGGCGATGATTCTCAGGACTATTCCTGCCTGGTTGCGGAACTGGACGGCAAACTGATTGGCCTAACCCACTACCTGTTCCACCGCCACGCTTGGAAAGTTGAAAACGTTTGCTATCTGCAAGACCTCTATGCCGATCCTGAGGTGCGCGGTACTGGCGTAGGCCGCAAATTGATTGAGGCAGTTTACAAGGCTGCGGATGACGCCGGTGCGCCAAGCGTGTATTGGATGACACAAGAATTTAACACCAATGCCCGTAAACTCTATGATCGGATTGGGCAGTTGTCCCCGTTTATTAAATATCAAAGGCCCTGATTTTGCGCTCCTTTCTGTCCTCACTGATCCCTTTGGCATTTGCTGTGGCGGCCTGTACGCCGGTTGGCCAGAACGGCGTGCCAACCCGCGCCGCAGTGAGCGACACCACCCTGCCGCCGGTGAAGGCCTTTTCAACCCCACGTCCAATCCCTCCAAACCGCTCCAACCGCGACATCGCCCGCGACTTTCTTGATCTAAGCTTCGAACTTGAAAGCGGCCGCAGTCTGGAAACTTTGACCCGTTTTGAAGGCCCCATCACGGTGCGCGTGACCGGTGCGCCGCCAACCGGTATGATGCCAGACCTCAAGGCCTTGCTGGCCCGCCTGCGCAACGAAGCCCGTATCGACATTTCACTGACACAATCGCCGTCCGCCAACATCACCATCCAGGCCGTTTCCCGCCGAGACATCCGCAAAGCCCTGCCCCAGGCTGCGTGCTTTGTCGTGCCCAACATTTCTTCACTGTCGCAATACCGCTCTGCACGGCGCAGCGGGGCCGCCAATTGGGCGCTGCTCGAAAACCGCGACAGAATTGCAATTTTCCTTCCCAACGACACCAGTCCACAGGAAACCCGCGACTGCTTGCACGAAGAATTGGCCCAGGCATTGGGACCGCTCAACGACCTCTATCGGCTACCCGACAGCGTGTTTAACGACGACAATATCCATGCGGTTTTGACCGGCTTTGATATGACCGTTCTGCGGGCTTACTATGATCCCACTCTGCGCAACGGCATGTCCCGAGGCGAGGTGGCCGCCCGCTTGCCATCGATCTTATCCCGTATCAATCCACGTGGGGACCAGTTGTCTAGCAATCCGCTGCCGGAGACCCCCCGCGCCTGGATTAACGCGGTCCAATCCGCACTTGGTCCAGGCACCTCGCCGGCCAACCGTCGAGCAGCCGCCCGTCAAGCTCTAGTGATTGCACAAAATCAGGGCTGGCAGGATCATCGTTTGGGGTTTTCTCACTACGCGCTTGGCCGCCTGCTGCAATCTCAAGACATCGCTGCCGCTCACACCCATTTTGTGGCCGCTGACAGTGCGTATCGAACCGTAGAGCGCTTTGGTCCTCATCGTGCATTTGTCGCCACACAACTCTCTGCTTACGCAATAAGCGCGGGCCACAGCCGCGAGGCCTTGTCGCTTCTTAGCCCACAGATTGCCCCAGCGGGCCGTTTTGAAAACGCCGCTCTTCTCTCCACCTTGATGCTGCTACAGGCCGAAGCGCTGGAGATGGAAGGCAAGTTTGAGGACGCTGGGGAACTGCGTCTGGACAGTCTTGGCTGGGCACGATACGGATTTGGTCCGGACTGGGCTGTGCGCGCAAAACTGCGTGAAATCACGGCACTCAGCCCGATCAAAGGGAGATCGTAGGACACCATGTTTGTACTTGTTGGCGCTGTACTGGGCGCACTCATTGGCGGCCTTCAGGCAAAAAAAAGTGGCGGCAAAAAAGCTGACATTCTGCAATACGGCGTGGTCTTCGCAATGATTTTTGCGATCCTCGGACTGTTTGTCACTCTCATCATCCACCGTATGGCTCTTTGACCCATGTTCCTGCCCTTCTTTGAAAACCTGCGTAATGCGCGAGTGCCGGTCTCGCTACGTGAGTTTCTCGGCTTTCTGGAAGGGCTGAAAGCCGGTCTTGCCACTTATGATGTGGAGAGCTTTTATTACCTCGCCCGCACCATCATGGTGAAAGATGAGCGCAACATCGACAAATTTGACCGCGCCTTTGCAGCCACCTTTGATGGCTTGGGCGAAATTTCTGCGCAAGACGTACTGGACGCTGTCGACATTCCCGAAGAATGGCTGCGCAAGATGGCGGAAAAACATCTCTCTGCCGAAGAAATGGCTGAAATCGATGCTCTTGGCGGCTTTGACAAGCTTATGGAAACCCTGCAAGAGCGCCTTAAAGAACAGGAAGGCCGTCACCAAGGCGGCAACAAGTGGATTGGCACCGCTGGCACCTCCCCCTTTGGCGCCTATGGCTATAACCCCGAAGGCGTGCGCATCGGCCAGAAAGAAAGCCGCCATCAGCGCGCCGTAAAAGTCTGGGACAAGCGCGAGTTCAAAAACTTCGACGGCTCCGTGGAACTCGGCACCCGCAACATCAAAGTGGCCCTCAAACGCCTGCGCCGCTGGGCCCGCGAAGGCGCCGCCGAAGAGCTGGATCTGAACGGCACCATCAAGGCCACGGCCGAACACGGCTACCTCGACGTAAAAACCCGCCCAGAGCGGCACAACGCCGTGAAAGTGCTGCTGTTTCTGGATGTTGGCGGCTCCATGGACCCGCATATCAAAGTGGTCGAAGAACTGTTCTCCGCCGCCCGAACAGAATTCAAGCATCTGGAATACTACTACTTCCACAACTGCCTCTACGAAGGTGTGTGGCGCGACAACAAACGCCGCTGGAATGACCAGACCCCCACCCATGAAGTGTTGCGCACCTATGGGCCGGACTACAAATGTATTTTTGTCGGCGACGCCTCGATGTCGCCCTACGAAATCGCCTACCCCGGCGGGGCCAACGAGCATTGGAATCAAGAGGCTGGTCAGGTCTGGCTCGAGCGCGCACGTGACCAGTGGGCGTCTCATTTGTGGATCAACCCGTTGCCGGAACAACATTGGCAGTACACCCACTCCATCGGCATGATCCGCGACATCTTTGAAAACCGCATGGTGCCAATGACCCTTGAAGGCCTTGAACGTGGCATGAGAGAATTGACACGCTGACGTGAGTGCGGGTTGAAGCCGCGCGTGGCTTGCCTCATATCTTTCCCATGATCAAATTAATGCCCATCCTCATCGCCGTGCTTTATGGCTTCCTGATGATGCGTTTCTCTGCGTGGCGCACCGCGCGTGAGTTGGACGCCAAATCCACCGAGCTGGCTGACCCACGCCTCAATCCGCTGATCAAAGACATGGCCCACGCCCTCGATCTGCCGCGCATCCGCGTGCACATCTACGAAATTGATCCGGTGAACGGCCTGGCTGCGCCGGACGGCCGGATTTTCCTCACCCGGGGTTTTTACAACCGCTACCGCGCGGGTGATGTCACCGCTGACGAGCTGGCCTCCGTTGTGGCACATGAACTGGGTCACGTGGCTCTAGGCCACTCCCGCCGTCGCATGATCGACTTTTCCGGCCAAAACGCTCTGCGCACCGCACTTGCGATGGTGCTCAACCGCTTTCTGCCCGGCATTGGGCCTCTGATTGCCAACACCGCTACCAGCCTGCTCGCGTCCCGCTTGTCACGCGGCGACGAATATGAAGCTGACGCCTATGCCGCTGCCCTGCTGGTGAAATCCGGCATCGGCACCGCTCCGCAAAAAGCCCTGTTTAAAAAGCTCTCTCAGCTAACCGGCGCCCATGGGGCCAGCACCCCTGCGTGGTTGCTCAGCCACCCCAAAACCGAAGAACGCATCCAAGCGATTGAAAATCTCGAACGCAAATGGGGTATAGCCCAAGCCTAACCACATTCATTTTCCATAAATATCCTGGGGAGTCACAGCCCTGCTGTGACGGGGCAAAGCCCCTATGTGCTCACAGCCTTCGCCAACTTCGGTAGGCGGGCCTTTTTGAGCAGCTTGCGCAGATCCCAATCTGCACCACTCAGGCGCTCTGCTTCCTGTCGCACGGCCTCACAAACCGCAGCAACGCCATCAGGGTCATCCCCCCAACACCCCCGCAACAACTCATCCGGCGCAATCCGTTCAAGACCTTCTTCCGCCAAAATATGTTTCGGAAAATCTTTCGCATTGAGCGTAACAATCGCATCTGCTGACCCCGAAATCGCTGCGGCTAAAACATGCACATCATGCTCATCCGGCAGATATAGCCTGGTTTCGAGTGACGGCTTCCACGTTACGGCCGCCTTTGGCCAAGCCGCCTGCACAAGTGCAATTTCACCCCGCGCCTGCGGCTCACCTGTTGGTCCAAGCTTGCGCGCTGCCCGCGCCCATTCTTCGAGGATACGTTCCGACCATTGAGGTTCAAACGCGCCGGTTTTGGCAACCCCCAATAACACCTCCCGCATCACAGTTGGGTAGAGCACACAGGTGTCCAAAAGCAGACGTTTCACAGGTCTACCTTCACAAACGGAAGAACAGCGATTTGAGGTATCCGCTTTCCGCCAATTGCGGCATCAGCGGATGATCCGGTCCGGCAAAGCCAGTGTGAATAAGTTGCGCCTGCCGCCCGGCCCGGCCAATACCACGCACCGAAGCGCCGCGAAAACGCGCCAAATCCGCCGCATGGGAGCAAGAACACAAGCCCAAATAGCCGCCTTCAGAGACCAAAGTTGCCGCCAACCGCGCCACACGTTCGTAGGCCCGAAGACCCTTCTCCAACGCGGGTTTGGACGGCGCAAATGCGGGCGGATCACAGATCACCACATCAAATTTTGCTTCCTCTTCACTTAGCGCAGTCAGCACATCAAAAGCATCGCCTTTACGTGTGGCAAAGCGATCTGCCACGCCTGCCACTTCGGCACCTGCCTGCGCCAGTTCCAACGCGGGTGACGAGCCATCAACAGCTATCGCGTGAGCTGCACCGCCAGCCAAAGCGGCCAAAGAGAAGCCACCCACGTGGGAAAACACATCCAAAACCTTTGCATCTTTGCAAAGCCCGGCAGCAAATCCGTGATTGGGACGTTGATCGAAGAAAAGCCCGGTCTTCTGCCCCCCAGTCAAATCGGCCATATAGGTTGCGCCATTCATCACAACCGGCACCGGCGCATCTGGCGCCACGCCAGCCATCACCGCGCTGTCATCTCCCAGCCCCTCAAGGCCACGCGCACGACCCGAGCCGTTTTTGAGCACATTTGAGACACCGGTCACCGCAACTAACGCCGCAACCAACGGCTCAAGTAAAACGTCCGCCCATGCCGCGTTTGGCTGCACAACCACCGTGTCGCCAAAACGGTCCACCACCACGCCAGGCAAGCCATCCGCTTCGGCGTGGATCAGGCGGTAAAACGGCGCGTCAAACAACCGCTCCCGCATCGCCAATGCACGGGCAAACTTTGCTTCAAACCAGGCCTGATCGATCTGCGCGTTCGGATCTCGGTCCAACATACGACAAAAGATCTTGCTCTGACTGTTGGTCGCCACCACACCCAGCGGCTGGCGTTTGTCGTCTTCTAGGACAGCGATTGTGCCAGGCGAGAGCCCCTTGGTGCGCCGGTCGGTCACCAGCTCATTATCATACGCCCAAGGAAATCCATGACGGATCGCACGGGCGTTGGCTTTGGGTTTCATGCGCACAACAGGGCGCGCAGACGAAGCAGTGGAGGACAACATAGACATGTCGCCCTCCTACTTGTTTCTCTTCGCTGTGGAAAGTCTTCTCTGCGCCTGGCGGCGTTACTCCGTCGCGGCCAGCGCTGTGTTCATCGGCTCTAGCGGTTGAATGCGCTGGGTTACCCCGCGCTGAGGTGCCACAAACCCTTCCGCTTTTGTCAGCTCATCACGCACCACACGGGCCAGATGCTGAGTAATGCGATATTTCTGGGTGAGACCACGGGCTTCGGCATCAAACGCCATTTGGCCACCGTAGCCCACAAGGCTCGCTTTTATTGGCTTTGGTCCGCGCAAAACTGTCCCGCTTTGTGGCTCAATGATGGTCATGACAAATTCAATTGAATGCACACCACCTACAGAATAACGGGTTTTTTCGGTCAATGCGTGGAACCGGGTCACTTCGATTTCGACCCGCACCGGCATTGCGCCATCCAGCGAACGTGCACCCAAATGGACGCTGTCATCAAAGATGGCCTTCACTTGTTCATAGCGATTGCCACGAGCTTCACCGCGCCAAACGATGTCACCCGGCGGATAATACAGGTTGGCTTCGGATACCTTCAGCGTGGTTGGGACCGAAACGGCAAAACTTTCAAGCGCATAAGATGGAGCTGGCGCTGCCATATCGGTTGGCACTGTATCAAAAGGTGCGTTCCGGCTTGCGGTATCCACCGATGCACAGGCGCTTGCGCCAAGGGCCATTATCAGTGCTGCAAAAACTTTTCCCATCGACATGTCCAACTCCTCGGGCGGTTCTCGCCTCTGCTGTGTCCATGTAAATTTGCGCGCCAATTGGGGCGCGATTGCGACAGCCCGTAGGCGTTTCAAAGGAATTGATTAAAAGTTGAAAGGCTTTGTGACGTCTTCAAAATGCACTCAGCCGCGCGGGCGCGACCGCCAGCCGCCCCGCCGTTTCGGCGTACGCATTTCTATGCTGCCTTCTTCCAGCACCTGGGTCATCGGATGTCCGGGGTGTTTGCTGCCCAGATGCACAATCAACATTTCGATCGCGTCCCGCGTATCTACGCCATCCGGCAGCGACAGTGCCCAATCCAAGAAAATCGAGCGACACTCAGAGGCTGCTATGCCCTCCATGCGGTAGCTCTCGTGAATCAACCCCTTGGGGTCGCAATGCGAGATGTCCATGTCACGCCTCCCCTATGGACGCCAATGCCTGTGTCACCGTCTCCGCCGCCTCTGTGGTGGATTTTGTCAACTTGACTGTCACTGCATCGATATCGTCCGCGCCTGTTTCGCGCAACAAAAACGCCCGTCCGCCTTCACCAATCATTTCCGGTGCAATGGTATTGCCTGACAGCAGCTTGGACGCCAGTTGCACCTGCCAACAAAGCCGATAGGTGCTGGCAAGGTCTGACGCGTCTGAGGCAGAAAGCCAGCCAATTGCGACACCCGCCTGCAAACCTTGCGTCACTGACCGCCGTGGAGAGCCTGCCAATAACGCCGCAGTCTGGCTCAGCAGCTCAATGTCCTGCAATCGCCCCGGACCTATCTTGGCATCCCACGGCCCGTCCGGCGCTTTTGCCGCTGCGATCCGCGCGCGCATCTCTTGCACGTCTTTGCCAATGGTTGCCTTGTCTTTCGCCGCCGCCAGTACCTCCTGCCGGAAGCCTTCCACCTCCGCCATCACCTCCGGCGCACCTGTCACAGGCCGCGCGCGCGTCAGCGCCAGATGCTCCCAGGTCCAGGCCTCATCTTGTTGGTAATTCTCAAACGACGCCAAAGAGGTGGCCACCGGTCCCTGTGTGCCTGACGGCCTCAGCCGCATGTCCACCTCATAAAGCCGCCCCTGCGCCATTGGTGCGCTCAACGCTGTGACCAAAGCCTGAGTAAACCGCGCATAGTAAGGCCGCGCCGCCAGCGGTCGCCGTCCCTCAGAGGCCTCCACCCCATCCGCGTCATAGATCACAATCAAATCAAGGTCCGAAGTTGCATTCAAGCGCTGCGCCCCCAGCGAGCCCATGCCCAAAACCATCGCGCCGCGCCCCGGCATTGGCCCGTGTTTGGCGGCAAAGTGATCCGCAACCGGCTGCCACAACCCTGTCAGAATCGCCTCTGCCAAATCGGCATATTGCCGCCCGGCCTCTTCAGCCCCAATCAAGCCGCGCAGGTGATGCACGCCGATGCGGAACTGCCATTCCTTGGACCAGCGCCGCGCGCCGTCCAGTTTTAGTTCGTAATCACTTTCGCGGCCCAACCGCTCCTGCAACTCTTCGGTCAGCCCGCGCACGCCGGGCCAATCGGTGAAGAAACTGCCACCAATCACCGCGTCAAAAACGCCCGCGTTGCGCGCCAAATGCTGCGCCAGTGCAGGGGCAGTGCCTACAACATCCACCAAAAGATCAATCAATTGCGGGTTGGCCTCAAACAGTGAGAACAGCTGCACACCAGCAGGCAATCCGCGCAAGAACCCATCCAACGCCAACAGCGCCTCATCAGGTCGCGCGGTCAACGCCAAACGCCGCAGGATTTCCGGTCGCACCCGGCTAAATATCTCCACCGCCCGTGTGCTGCGCATCGCCGGATAACTTTCCCACCGGTCGACGACCTCTTCATCAAACTGATGGGTGATTTGCCCCGCGACATCTCCAACAGCATCCGGCGCAAAGAACCCCTCGGTCATCTCATGCACTTCAGTCAGGCGGTCATGCAGGTCAGCCCGAATATCCGCTTCATCCCGCCCCATGAGCCCCGCAAGCCGCCCCCAACCTTCTTCGCCTTTGGGCAAAAGGTGGGTTTGCGCGTCCGCCACCATCTGCACCCGATGCTCCACTTCCCGGTGAAAGCGATAGTGATCTGAAAGCGCCTCAGCCACGTCATCTGGTACCCAGTTTTTGGAGGCCAGTTTACGCAACCCCGGCACCGTATGCCGATCGCGCAAATAGGGATCACGCCCCCCGGCAATCAACTGCCGTGTTTGGGTGAAGAATTCGATCTCTCTAATGCCACCGCGCCCCAGTTTCATATTATGGCCGTCCAACGTGATCGCGCCACCCAGCCCTTTGTGCGCCCGAATACGCAACCGCATGTCGTGGGCGTCTTGAATGGCCGCAAAATCCAAATGCTTACGCCAAACAAACGGCGTCAGAGTGTCGAGAAATTTCTGCCCTGCGGCCAGATCGCCTGCCGACGGCCGTGCTTTGATATAGGCCGCCCGCTCCCAGGTCCGCCCCAGACTCTCATAGTATCGCTCCGCCGCCTCCATCGCGAGGCACACCGGCGTAACCGAAGGATCGGGCCGCAAACGCAAATCGGTGCGGAACACATAGCCGTCGCCCGTAATGTCGTTGAGCATCGCAGCCATCTTGCGCGTCGCCCGAATGAAACTCGCCCGGGCATCGTGATAGTCGTCAGTGTCAAATCGGCTCTCATCAAACAGACAAATCAAATCAATGTCAGAGCTATAATTCAGCTCATGGGCACCCATTTTACCCATGGCAATCGACACCATGCCGCCCGCAGTTGGAATGTCGTCCTCGGTGGCTCCAGGCAGCTTCTTACGTCGGATTTCCGCGCCAATTGTGGCTTCAAGCGCCAACTGGCTCGCCAAATCGGCAAAGTCCGTCAACGTGCCGGTGACTTTTTCCAATGCCCAAGCACCGGACAAGTCCGCCAGCGCAGTGAGCAATGCTACTTTACGCTTGGCCGCCCGCAAGGTTGTTGCCCGTTGATCTGGTGCCCCGGCCCGCAACTCGGCAAATAACCGTGCCAATGCGGCGTCCGCATCCTGCAACGCCTCTGGCAGCCAATCCGCCTCTTTGTGTATCAGGCTCTTCAGATAGGGACTGGAACCAGCGGTGCCTTCAATCAGCTTGGCCAGATCACCGGACAATGCCGACACAACGGCGCGCGCCTCGGCTCCCAAATCGATATCAAAAGGACGTGGCAAGCGGGTGATTTGTGATTCAAACAACATGGCGCGACTTTGAAACCGCGCCCCGCCAAGGTCAATCCGCTGCACTGCCGCAGGGCACGATTAGGGCACAGCGTCCCCGGTCAACGGGGTATCCTGGCTGAAGCTGTTGACCCAAGCCCCATCGCGCTTTTCCCACAGGGAGCTCACTAACATGACCTCCCAATCCTTTTTGCCAATCCGCAAATACTCCGCGCGGTAAATCAGCAACCCGCAGTTAGCGCCGGTGGCCCGCACCTGTACCTCACTCAGCCGATACTCCGCCACCGTAGCACCGCGGTCCAACTGGCCAGTATGTGCGTCTTTTCCGGCAAACCCATCCGGGTAAACGCCGATAAAATCCTCACTCAGCAACGCGCCGTCCGCATCGCCATCGCCTTGCACCAACGCGTCCCAAACTTGGGTCTCTAACGCCAGCAAGGTCTCTTTCAAATCATTTGTTTTTTCCATGCTGGCACACTGCGGCGCACCATGGCAGAAATCAACCCGAGGACGAGGAGACACCACATGAGCAAGAGTTTGAAACGCGTGCGTGCCGCGTTAGAGGCTGCGGGCAAGAATATCGACATCCGGGAGACCGACGGGGCACGCACCGCGCAGATGGCAGCCGACGCCGTGGGTTGCGAAGTCGATCAAATCGCCAAATCGATCGCCTTTCAAAACGCCGACACCGGCGAGGTCGTGCTTTTTCTCACCGCTGGTGGCTGCCAGGTCGACACCAAAGCCGCCGAAGATCTTCTGGGGGCACAGCTGACCCGCGCCGATGCCAATGTGGTGCGCAAACAAACTGGCTTCGCGATTGGTGGGGTGAGCCCCGTGGGTCACCTCTCTCCTATCCAAGCGTTTATGGACACTCGCTTGACCGATTTTGCAGAAATCTGGGCCGCTGCGGGCACGCCCAACCATGTTTTTCGCCTGTCCCCCGAAGACTTGCAGCAAATTTCCGGCGCAAAGATCTGCAATTTCAGCATCTAATCAACAAAATTTCAAACTATTTTTACAACAACAACAAGCACATAAGGCCAAAATGTAAAAGCCTTTCACATTTTTCCTTGCAATACGCCCTTGCACTCCCAATCTTGGTAATGTGAAAGCGATTTACATACCGCTTCACAGAGACACACAAAACAAACTCGGAGACAGTTATGACCCCTGCCGCAACCGCCCATACCGCCGACACCCAGCACCTCAGCTGGTTTGGCAAGAGCGAGGCCTGGCTGGACAGCAAAGGCAAAGGTGCCTGGATTGCCGCCATGGTTCTTGGCTTCGTGTTCTTCTGGCCTGTTGGCCTGGCCCTTCTGTTCTACATGATCTGGAGCAAAGATATGTTCAAAAAGTCCGCCCGCAACCGCAGCTGTTCACGCCGCATGCACGTGATGTCCTCCTCCGGCAACAGCGCCTTTGACAGCTACCGTGACGAGACTCTGCGCCGTCTGGAAGATGAGCAGAAAAACTTCGAAGACTTCCTGGAGCGCCTGCGCGCTGCCAAGGACAAATCGGAGTTTGACCAGTTCATGGACGAACGTGCCACTAAGGCCACCGAGGAACGTCGCGAGACCGAAGACGCCTAAGCGCACCCTATCTAAGCAGCCACGGCGCGGAAGCCCCTTCCGCGCCGTTTTCTATAAAGTACCGGCACCAACCCAATCGAGAGAGACATGAACCACCGCAGCTTTGCCCTACCCGATCCGGAAACCCAGTCCGAGTTTTACGAAGACGTGACCTTCAAGCGCTTTTTGGCGTGGCTGATCGACACCGGCCTGATTTTTGTACTTTGTGTGCTGGTGCTGCCCTTCACCGCCTTCACAGGCCTCTTCTTCTTTGGTGCGCTCTTGTTTGTCTTTGGCTTTGCGTACCGCGTGGTCACCATTGCGACAGGTTCTGCCACCTGGGGCATGCGCCTTATGTCGATCGAGCTGCGCCAAACCGACGGCAGCCGCTTTGAACTGGGGTCTGCTTTTCTGCATACGTTGGGTTTTACGGTGTCGGTGATGTTCCCGATCCTGCAGATCATTTCGATCGTGCTGATGATCACCACGGCGCGCAAACAAGGCCTCACCGACCACGTCATGGGCTCCGTCGCCATCAACCGCGCGGCGCGGTACTGACGTAGATTTGTTGGCGCCTCGGCCACATACTTGGTCGAGGCACGCCAACAGTCGAGCGCGATTTCGAACGCCTTTTCTTCCAGGCAGAAAGTGTCCGCGGTGCGGACTTAGATGCCGTTCAAGCCACTATCTGTAACGACCATTATGGAAAGTGAAATGCAACGAAATTGAGCGATTTGGTCAATAGAGTGTCGTTAGCCGAGCCATGTGCCAACGTAACATCTCAGCAGTACCTTTTGGAACAGTGGTACCTTTGGAGGATTTGATTGTGCCTTTTATCAGTTCCGGCCCTCGAACCGAACCAAAATACCTGTTCCGATAGAAGAGGACGATTTCAGTTACCAGTTGATCATTGATTTCATGTGCCGACCTAAATCCCACCAAGGAAAGATTCCAATCTGCCTCGTCAGTTGCAATGCATCTTCCGCGAAATTCGCGTACGATTTTAGCGCAGAAAGAAGCTCGTTCGGTAAGATATCTGTCGCGATAACTAGTATAGTTTTCAGCACCATAAGGTGCAATAATTTCAATTTTTGCAGTGACTCTATGGCTGCAATTTATGCATTCGTAACGAAGCTCCGAATCTGAGGCCGAAACTGTCCATTCGCCGCCGTCTTCAAAGTTGGAGAAAAGGCGTGAAACCAAAAGCGGATAGAGCCGGTTTTCGTTAGCAAGCGCTGATGAAGCGAACCAGACACTTGTTAGTATCGCGACTACTGAGGTTAACTTCATAAGTATATGACTACATAAATTTTTGAATTTTTTCAATGTTCCACGCGCTCTAGTCTGAAACGGGGCTGCATAAAGTGCAAGTCGTTCAGCGCCCTGTTAGCAGTCATTGAAGCGGAATGCAGCATTGGTAAATGTGAGCCCGAAGCTGTCTTTGACCGCACCACTTACAAAACAGCTACCCTATTCGGGAACATCCAACACCCCAAACGCAAAACGGGGGCCACTTGGCCCCCGATTCATCTTATCTATCACGCCTTGGTTCAGTTGCCGATCAGATCCGGTAGGATCGTCACAATCGATGGGAAGTACCATAAGATCGCTAGGCCAAGCACCTGGATGAGCACAAAGGGAATGATGCCTTTGTAAATGTGCCCAGTCGTGACTTCTTTTGGCGCCACCCCTCTTAGGTAGAAGAGCGCAAAGCCAAACGGCGGCGTCAGGAACGAAGTCTGCAGGTTCACCGCGATCATGATGGTCACCCACTTCGGATCAAAGGTACCGCCATAGATGACCGGGCCAACAATCGGGATCACGATGTAGATGATCTCGAGGAAGTCGAGCACAAAGCCCATCACAAACAGCACCAGCATCACGATCAGGAAGACTTTGAACTCGTTATCAAACGACTTCAGGAAGCCCTGAATGTAATGCTCACCACCAAAGCTGATCACCACCAGGTTCAAGAGCTGCGAGCCGATCAGGATGGTGAACACCATCGAGGTCACTTTTGCAGTTTCCCGAACAATTGGTGACAACACCTTACCGCGGAACAGCACCCAGCAGCCGAACAGCAGACCAAACATCGCAAACAGGTAGGTGCCTTTGGCCACAAAGAACGCAATCAGATTCTCGGTGGAGACAACTTCTTGGTTGATCCGCAAGTCAAAGTTCACGCCCACAAGGATCATGATGATCACCGCAAAGGTCGACCAGATGATGATGCCGCCGGAACGACCCTCATCGTGCAGGCGACGATACGCTGCCAGCATGATCGCCCCACCCGCACCCAGCGCAGCCGCCGGAGTTGGGTTTGTGATACCGCCAAGGATCGAGCCCAGCACAGCAATGATCAGAACCAGCGGTGGGAACACCACACGCAACAGTTCATTTTTGCCAAGCAAACCCGCACCATAGCGCACGCCGTAAAGCGACATCGCCAAAGGCACCGCCAGGAAGATCAGCGTCCACCCCGGAGTGGTCACCGGCGTGATCAGGATCGCATCCACGGCCAGCGCCAGCACAATGCCTGCACCACCAATCAACAATGGACGGATGTCCGCGCTTGGCGCAACGCCCCGCGCAGTTGTCAGGATCAGAGCCAGCAACAGATAGCCAATCGCCAAACCGGAGCCAATTGGCGCCGCTGCAGCAATTTTCCCAAGACGCAGCTCGGCACGCTCCTCATCACTGAGGGCCCGCGCTTCCGCAACACCACCAGCTTCGTCAATCGCAGTCTGCTCCGCAATGGCCTGATCCCAGGCAAGTTGACCATGCAAGTCGATCATCGAAGCTTTACATTGCTCTCCAACACCGGTGCGCAAGCTCGCGGTTTGACCCGCATCCGAGAAGCTGTCGACCGTAACGTCCTGAGTGCCAATCAGATTGACCTGCCCCAAAAGGATGACAGCGGCGATCAAGCCCGCCGGTACCGCGAGGAACCAGGTCATGCCTTCGCCACGTGTAATGGCTTCGCCGTTGGATGCTTCCATTTCCACCGCTGGGGCTTCTTTGGGGTTAAACATCGCGTAGCCAAAGGCATAGAGGCCATAGAGCACCGCCAGCATGATGCCAGGGATCAGTGCCGCCTGGAACAGCGTCCCAACGGAGACAACCGCTGGCTCACCCAGGAAGGTAAGCGCGTCGGAACACCCAGCCACCTGCGCACGGTTTTCCTGTGCCGCAGAGTAGAGGTCACCCGCCAACGTACCAAGTAGAACGATCACAATGGATGGCGGAATGATCTGCCCCAGCGTCCCAGATGCTGCAATAACACCGGTTGCCAGCTTAGGGTTATACCCGTGCTTCAGCATGGTGGGCAGCGACAGCAGCCCCATGGTCACCACGGTTGCACCCACAATACCAGTGGAAGCCGCCAAGAAGGCACCCACAACCACAACCGACACGGCAAGACCGCCTGGCAGCGGGCCAAAGACGCGCGCCATGGTGGTCAGAAGGTCATTTGCGATCTTGGAACGCTCCAGCGTGATGCCCATCAGAACAAACATCACAACCGCCAGCAGTGTCTCAATGGATTGACCGGCAAGCACACGCTCGTTCATCCGGTTGACCACAAAACTGATGTTGCGGTTCATCGCCTGTTCCCAGCCGCCCGGGAACACCGATTCTGCCACACGGGGCAAATCTGGGTATCGGAAGACCGAGATGGTGTCCGCCTTCACGCCTTGGGCGATCAGGTCGGCATACATCGCCGAGCTGCTGTCAATTGCTTGGTGTATCAGGATCCCAGCACTGTCCAGTGCCGCAATGATCCCGAAGGAGATAACCCCTGCCCCACCAATGGCAAACGCCACTGGGAAACCGGAGAGAATGCCTCCGAAGAGGCAGAGAAAGACGATAATCAGGCCGATCTCGACCCCATCAAGTCCAAATAGCATTAGTTCTGCCCCTTAGATCAGTGTGTGCCTTCATAGGCTTCTTCACCTTCGCCCAGCGTATCGCGGTCGAGGTATTTGCCAACGCTGCCGACGCCTTCTTTGAACTCGAGGAACGAGCGGTAGAAGAACGCAATGGCCTGCAAGAAGACCATGGCGGCAAAGCAAACAAGAAGCACTTTGAAGAGGAAATAAGCATTAAAGCCGTTGGGTGAGAAACCGATGGTTTCCACGTTCCATTTCAGGATACGGGCCTTTTTCATCAGGATTTCAACCTTGTCGGAGGCCGACACTTTTGGGGTCACAAGGTGACGCCACATAAAGAACCAACCATACATCCAGGTCAAAACCGCAACCGGCATCATGAAGAAAATGGAACCAAACATGTCAATCACACGCTTTGCACGGTGACTGATTGCTGAATACACCAGATCCACACGCACGTGGCCGCCCTGCACAAAGGTATAGGTCGCACACATACAGACGATCATCGCGTTATACAGCTTCAACTCTTCCGCCCACCAACTCACGTCAAACGTCAGCCAGTCCACGCCGTAGATCAGCGAGATCTCGGCCACGGTAAAGATCCGCTGCATGAACACAATTACGATCTGCTGCAGCACCATCAACAGGCCTGCCCACGCAAAGAAGCGGCCCACTGAATTGGCAAAACCTTCCAGAACGCGCACGCATCCCCACATGAAATTGGGTCGCGCTATTCCAACCGCCGTGACGATCAAGAAAAGCGTGAACACCACAAAGAAAAATTCGACCGAGCCACCGTAATAAACAAACCGCATCAGCGATTGTTTGTCCTCGGTGGTCTCAAGGCCTCCAATCCAGCTCAGCCACAAACCCGGATGTGTGAGCGCATATCCCGCGTTCACAAAGGCTTGGCCGATGTTGGAAAAGAACCAGACCAGACCGTCCAGCATTGTCCCCTCATCCCCTTATTGTTTTTGGATATTTGACAGTGCTGCGATCCGCACCCTGTCTGGTATTTGCAAAAGGCCCCCCGGAAATCACCGAGGGGCCAGTTTGCTTAGTTTATCAAAGCCTTAGCCCATCACGCGGTCACGCTGTGCGCGGTAGAACCCTTCGGACCGTACCAGCCAACCGGAAGACGCTTTCATGCTTTCTTCCACGGAGCCACGGACTTTGGCGAAGATTTCGTCGTCCATGTAGCCGTCCAGAGTCTCTTTGGACGCGGCGCCCATTGCATCCCAAACGCTGTCTGGGAATTCCAGAACCTTCACACCACCGGCTTGCAGACGCTGCAGCGCCGCACCGTTGTTGTTCAGGAACTGAGACAGGTTCCACTGGTGTGTGGCTGCTGCGGCAGTTTCGATGATCTTCTGGTGCGCAGGAGACAGGCTGTCGAACACTTCGCGGTTGGTTGCGAGTGTCAGAGCAGCACCTGGCTCGTGGAAGCCTGCGGTGTAGTAGAACTTGGTGATTTCCTGGAAACCAGCTTTTTCATCAGCCCAAGGACCAATCCACTCGGTACCGTCGATGGCGCCAGACGCCAGCGCTTGGTACACTTCGGAACCTGGAAGGTTCTGAACGGATGCGCCCATTTTGCCGAGCGCTTGACCGCCCATGCCAGGCATACGGAATTTCAGACCTTGGAAGTCTTCCGGACCGTTGATCTCTTTGGAGAACCAACCACCAGCCTGTGCACCGGTGTTACCCGCCAGGAAGGATTTCAGGCCAAAGATTTCGCCCAGTTCATCATGCAGCGCCATGCCGTCGCCGTGGTGATACCAGTTCATCATCTCCTGAGCGGTCATGCCGAACGGAGCTGCGGTGAAGTACTGGTACGCAGGGTGCTGACCGGTGAAGTAGTAGTCAGCCGCGTGGTACATGTCGGCCTGACCTGCGGTCACGGCGTCAAATACTTCAAATGCGCCAACCAGTTCGCCGGCCGCTTTGATCTCGACGGTCAGGTTGCCGTCTGACATTGCGGTGATGGAATCTGCCGCGTGCTGTGCCGCGTCAAAAACACCTGCAAGGCCACGGCCCCAGGATGTCACCATTGTCAGTGTGCGCTTGCCAGAAGCGTAAGCGGGTGCCGCCAGAGTGGTGGCTGCGGCTGCGGTGCCGCCGAGTGCAGACGTCTTTAGAAAAGAACGACGATCCATGTAGGTCTTCCTCCCAGAATATTGTTCAGCTCAGGTCTCCCTCCAGAGACTCCAAGCGGATCGTTGAAGTGCGGCGAGCCTAGCCCTGCCCCTACGTAGAGGAAATACCCACTACCGCGTAGAAACCGACCAAATGGCCAAAATTCCGAACCAATTTGGAAAGTTAATTTTCCGTTTACGCAGCCGTTAGCGGTAACGAAGATGATTCTGATCTATGATTCGCCGCCAAACTTCCGTAACGAATCGAACATGCGACCCATTTGGCCCCTCCTTCGACTGTCTTACGGTCAGAAGCTGTTTCTGCTGGCAACCGTGCCCTTGCTTTTGGCGGTAGCGGGCATTTCCGTATTGGTGGCCAACCAGTCCCGGCAATTGGCGGACCGCGAAATCCGCGCTTTGGAGGCGCAACTGATCGAAGCCAAAAAAGCGGAGCTCAAAAACTACATCTCGATTGCCCGCACAGCCTTCGTCAACATCTATGGCCGTGCGGCGCCGGATGACCACGAGGCCAAACTTGCCGTTACCCAAATTCTGTCTTCCATGCTCTACGGACAGGACGGCTACTTCTTTGTGTTTGACTACGATGGCAACAACCTTGTCAGCCCCCGTCAAACCTACCTAATTGGCAAAAACTGGCGTGGCCTGACCGACCTCAACGGCACAGAGATCACCGATCCCCTAATTGAGATTGCACGGTCCGGCGGCGGCTATCACAGTTTCGACTGGGCCAAGCCATCCACTCTCGAAACCGCCCGCATGGTCACCTACGTGGTTGGCTTGCAAGACTGGCAGTGGGTGGTTGGCACCGGCATATTCATCGATGACGTGCTAGAAAGCGTCGCCGCCGCCCGCGCTGAGGTCGAAGAGCGGGTGCAGCGCACGTCTTTCTATATTCTGGTGATCACTGTCGCCTGCCTCACGCTCGTATTTTTGTCCGGCTTCTTCATCACCGTACGTGAGCGCCGCCTGGCAGACGCCAAACTCAAAGCCCTAACCCAACGGGTGTTTGACGCCCAGGAAGAGGAGCGCGGCCGTGTTGCGCGCGAATTGCACGACGGCATCTCCCAACTTCTCGTGGGCGTGCGCTACGCACTCGACAGCGCCACACGTCGCCTCAAAAACGGAGACGACCGCGGACTGGAGTCGCTGGACAAAGGTGTCGCCCACCTCTCCGGTGCCATTCAAGAAGTCCGCCGCATTTCCCGCGACCTGCGCCCCGGTGTGCTGGATGACCTCGGCCTCGGCCCCGCGCTCAAAGCCCTGACTGATGACTTCTCAGCCCGCACCGGTATTGAAACCCATTTCAACACCGTGGTGTTTCGTAATCGCCTCGACCAAGACGCCAAGATCGCGCTCTACCGCATTGCCCAAGAGGCGCTCACCAACATCGAGCGCCACGCCGGTGCGACCACTGTCTCCATTGACGTGCGTGGCCACAAAAAAGGTGCCACGCTGCGCATTGCCGACAATGGCAAAGGTTTGCCGCAAGAAAGGGACGCTTCTGCCCGTGGCGGCCTTGGCCTTCGCAATATGCAGGAACGTGTAGAACAACTCGACGGCACTTTGCGCATATTCTCTTCTCGCTCCGGCACGGTGATTGTGGCAGAAGTCCCGCTAAGCCACATCCTGACGCCCGAGACCGAGGGCCACGACAAGACTCGAAAGGCCAGCGCATGACCTCAGACACAACCATCAAAGTGATGATTGTCGACGATCACCCCATGGTGGCGGAGGGCATCGAGTCCATATTGGAAAGCTACGACGACATCACAGTGGTCGGCACCCTCTCTAACGGACGCGAGGCAGTGGACCAATTGCCCGCACTGAAGCCGGACGTGGTGCTGATGGATCTCAACATGCCGGAGATTGGCGGGCTTACGGCCACCGAAATGCTGCTGGAAATGGACCCCGACCTACGCGTGTTGATCCTGTCGATGCACGACAGCCCTGAATACATTTCCACCGCGCTCAGCCACGGCGCCATGGGCTATGTGCTCAAAGACGTGCCCACCGACGAAATCAAAACCGCCATTGATGCGGTGATGGGTGGCAAGAAATACCTCTGCACCGGTGCCAAAGGCTCACTTGAGCCATCCGAGGATGGCGCGCGCGAACCGCTCACCAGCCGCGAGCAAACCGTGCTGCTGCAATTGGCCCAGGGCAAATCCAACAAAGAAGTGGCCAACGAGCTCAATATCTCTGTGCGCACGGTGGAAACCCACCGTAAGAACATCAAGCGCAAGCTGGGCATCTCCTCCACCGCCGGCCTGACCCGCTACGCCATGGAACACGGCGTCCTGCAAGGCACCGGCGTCGGGCTTTAAGCCACTATCGCCTCCCCAAAAAACACCAAATTCCTGTCGTCATCCAGCACGTGGAATTCCCTCTGTCCGTAGGGCTGATCAAACGGCGCCCGCACCCGCCCCTCTGGCAAACTGCTCAACACCTCCCGCATGTCCTCAAACAGAGCATCGATCCCCATCACATCGATGTAAAATGACGTCTCTTTGCCTGTCATGTCCTCCGGACCATCCACTTCAATCAACCGAACGGCCACAGAGCCCCGTCGCAAAAACGCGTAGTTTTCGGCCGCAAAGCCCACCTCAAACCCCAGCACGTCGCAATAAAACGCAATTTGCCGTGCCAAATTGTTGCAGGGAACGAACGGTGTGATCTGTTTCAAACTGAAATCGCCCATTATATTTCCTCAAATTTCACAAACCCAAGCCTCAGCGCAATAAACGAAAAGAATTTATACCCGAAGCAGTGCTTTTCTTTGGATTTCGCGGTTGACGCCGCGATGCAGCAGCCATAAGGTCCGATCCGAACACATTAAGTAACCCCACTTGAGGACAAAAACGATGCCAAGGCTAGTCGTCATTGTCGGAATAAGGCGCATGGGCCGGTAACGGACACCATATTGGTACCCCATGCGCCCTCGCTTAAAAGCGGGGGCTTTTTTGTATAAGTTAATGTCGTCGGTAACGGAGAGAATGATGACACGTCAAATGACCGGAGCAAAAATGGTAGTTCAAGCCCTGAAGGATCAGGGTGTGGACACAGTCTTTGGCTACCCCGGGGGCGCCGTCCTACCGATTTACGATGAGATTTTTCAGCAGAATGACATCCGACATATCCTCGTGCGTCACGAACAGGGTGCTGTGCACGCTGCTGAAGGGTATGCCCGCTCTACCGGCAAGGTTGGTGTGGCGCTGGTGACCTCAGGTCCAGGTGCCACCAACGCGGTGACCGGCCTGACGGACGCCTTGCTGGACTCGATCCCAATTCTGGTGCTGACCGGCCAGGTGCCGACCTTCATGATTGGCTCTGACGCCTTTCAGGAAGCAGACACCGTTGGCATCACCCGTCCTTGCACCAAACACAATTGGCTGGCCAAAGACACCGACACCTTGGCAGAAACCCTGCACCAGGCGTTCCACGTGGCCCAATCTGGCCGCCCCGGCCCGGTGCTGGTGGACATCCCAAAAGACGTGCAGTTTGCCAACGGCACGTATACGGCCCCCGCGAAGTCTGACACAACAATCTATGAGCCACAGACCAAGGGCGACATCACAGCCATCAACGAGCTGGTTGAGGCGATGGAAAAGGCCGAACGCCCGGTGTTTTACACCGGCGGCGGCGTTATCAACTCCGGCCCCAAAGCCTCCAAACTGCTGCGCGAGCTGGTGGAGGCCACCGGCATCCCGATCACATCCACCCTGATGGGTCTTGGGGCGTATCCGGCGTCGGGCGAAAACTGGTTGGGCATGCTGGGCATGCACGGCCTCTATGAGGCCAACATGGCGATGCACGACTGCGACCTGATGATCAACATCGGTGCGCGCTTTGATGACCGCATCACCGGATTGATTTCGGCTTTCTCGCCAAACTCGATCAAGGCCCACATCGACATCGACCCCTCCTCGATCAACAAGGTGATCAAGGCGGACATCCCCATTGTGGGCGACGTAGAAAGCGTGCTGACCGACATTCTGAAAGTCTGGAAAGCCCGTGGCCGCACCGTGAACCGCGACGCGATTGCCAACTGGCAAAGCCAGATCAGCGATTGGCGCAAGGTGGAATGCCTGAAGTACGTTCAGGAAGGCAAGGTCATCAAACCGCAATACGCCCTGTCACGTCTGGAAGCGCTGACCAAAGAGCACGACCGCTACATCACCACTGAAGTGGGCCAACACCAGATGTGGGCCGCGCAGTACCTGGGCTTTGAAGACCCCAACCGTTGGATGACCTCCGGTGGCCTCGGCACCATGGGCTACGGCACCCCTGCGTCCATTGGCGTGCAGGTGGCGCATCCGGACAGCTTGGTAATCAACGTGGCGGGCGAAGCCTCCTGGCTGATGAACATGCAGGAAATGGGCACTGCGGTGCAGTTCCGCCTGCCGGTGAAACAGTTCATTCTGAACAACGAGCGCCTCGGCATGGTGCGCCAGTGGCAGGAGCTGCTGCACGGTGAACGCTACAGCCACAGCTGGTCCGAAGCCCTGCCTGACTTCGTGAAACTCGCTGAGGCCTTTGGCGCCAAAGGCATCATCTGCTCTGACCCGGATGATCTCGATGAGGCGATCATAGAAATGATCAATTACGACGGCCCGGTGATCTTTGATTGTCTGGTGGAGAAACACGAGAACTGCTTCCCGATGATCCCATCGGGCAAGCCGCACAACGAAATGCTTCTGGGCGAAGCCAGCACGCAGGGCGTTATCCAAGCCGGCGGCGCGGTGATGGTGTAAGGAGAGAAATCATGGCTGCTCTAAAAATCAAAAAAGGCTCCACGAGCCACTCTGCTTATAACCTACGTCCGAATTTCTCGGACGAAATCGAAACCCACACGCTGGCCGTGCTGGTGGACAACGAGCCCGGTGTGCTGGCGCGGGTGATTGGCCTCTTCGCCGGACGTGGGTACAACATCGAAAGCCTGACCGTGGCGGAGGTCGACCACACCGGTCACCTGTCGCGCATCACTGTTGTGACCACCGGCACACCGCAGGTGATTGAACAGATCAAAGCGCAACTTGGCCGCATCGTGCCGGTGCATGACGTGCATGACCTCACGGTCGAAGGCGCAGCTGTGGAGCGCGAACTTGCGCTCTTCAAGGTTGCAGGCACTGGCGACAAGCGGGTTGAAGCCTTACGGCTCGCGGATATCTTCCGCGCCAATGCGGTGGACAGCACGTTGGAAAGTTTTGTGTTTGAGCTCACCGGCACGCCCGGGAAAATCGACGCTTTTGCCGACCTCATGCGCCCGCTGGGCCTGATCGAAGTCGCGCGTACCGGTGTCGCCGCCCTGTCACGCGGTGCCGAATAAGCGCCTGCCAAAATCGAATAAAAAAAGGGGCCACACTTGGCCCCTTTTCTATTTGTTGCGGATCAGATTAGCCAACCTTTCGGGCCTGCATGGCCAAAGACCAGTCAATGACTTCCGCTGACGTAGCTTTGGCCGTCTCGTCCTCCGGCATATGCAAAGCTGCACGCAATGCTCGCCCTAGCTCACCGGTCTCCACAGCCATTGCCGCTTGCAATACATGCTCAGCCAATGGCGTCCCCGGCGCCAGCCTCCTCATGTTGCAGGCACGCCGCTGCTGGTCCACCATCTTGATATCAAAAATCACCAAATCACCCGCTGACAAATCCTGCACAACGCTCCCCATCGCGTCACCATCAATCTCCGCCGTAAAGTAGGCCAAATCGGCATGGTCTTCGCACCAGATAATAGCTGATCCCCGCTTCTTGTCATGCCAAAGCACAACCCCGTTCATCCAATTCCCTCCCCTTAACTCGTTATGTCCCGTGCACGTAAGGGCTGTCAAAATTGCAATTGCCCTTGTTCTATGCCCCAGCCTACAGGCAGTTTCCCATCCACCTATGGCCATTTTTGTGTCGACCATGCTGCAAGCTGGTGCCAATATGCGCCAGAGTGACGCGAAGTCGCGTCGATCTAGCGCGCGCATCAAGATTGCACACGTTTTGCGAGTCTTTCAACGACAAACACAGCCGGAGAGCCAATTGTCACAACCCGAGACTGCACAATCCGGCCAAATACACCCGGCTGAGCTGCGACAAATGTTTGGGCGAAATTTGCGCGCGCTCTGCGCGCCTTATCGTTCTGTCTCGGATTTATGCCGCCAATTGGGAATCAACCGCACGCAGTTCAACCGATACTTGTCCGGCGAAAGTTTTCCCCGCCCTGATGTTCTCCATCTCATCTGCCAGTTTTTTGACGTAGACGCCCGCATTCTGCTTGAGCCGTTGGAGCAACTCGACACACGTCCAGGGGTGCTCAACCATCCATTTCTCGCAGGCAATATCGGCAGCGGAATGCAAACCCTGTCCGAAGAGGTCTTCCCCTCCGGTTTCTACCGCTTTAGCCGCAGAAGCTTTATCGAAAACGATTTGGTGATTGTGGGGCTTGTCTATGTGTTTCGTGACAACCAATACACATTCTTAAGGGGCTATGAGCCCCGCCAGGCCATGAGCACCCACGGCTTACCCACCAACAGTCCTTTACGGGAATTTCGCGGCTATATCTCCCCGCAAGTAGACGGCGTCTCGTTCAATGTCGCCCACCGACACAATATGGCGGCCACGTTTAACTACTTGGGGCGTGTTGCACCCTTCAACAACAGATTTTGGGTTGGCTACGCAGCCCGCCCCACACGCGAAAATCTGCGCGGACGCCGCGTTGCGCGTATGGTCTACGAGCACATCGATGCACCTCTGCAAAAGGTTGTCGCACTCGCGCGTCAAACCGGCTACGTGAATCCCAACGCTCTGCCGGAATTTCATCACCGTCACCTGATGCTGGACGCGCCTTTCATCTGACCGGCGCATCTGCGGCATCTGCTGTCGCTGATAGACCGGACCTCCCTCCAACTCACGCCTACCCTGCTTCTGTCAGACACAGGAGCACCACATGTCCAAGTCCCCTCCCACGCATGACCCGCTCACCGCTGTGCGCCGCCCAGTGGCAACTGCATGTGGCCTTCCCAATAGGCATTACACCGATCCAGAGGTGTTTGAGGAAGAGGTCGAGGCGCTCCTCAAATCTACATGGACCGGCCTCGCCATAGCGGCTGACGTACCTGAACCGGGCGATGCCCTTCCGCTCAACTTCCTTGGCATGCCCCTGCTGCTCTTACGCGACAAAACTGGCATTGTGCGGGTGTTCAACAACGTCTGTCGCCATCGTGGCATGATCCTTGTCGAGAATGCGAGCAGGATAGAAGGTGCCATCCGCTGCCCGTACCACTCCTGGTGTTATGCCACCGATGGCCGCCTTGTCACCACGCCCCACGTCGGCGGCCCCGGCCAAAACACCGATCCCCACATCGACCGCAGCACGCTTGGCCTGATCGAAGTCCGCTCGCACATTTGGCACGACATTGTTTTCATCAACATTTCCGGTGACGCCCCTGCTTTTGAAGAGCAACACGCCGCGCTTCTCTCCCGCTGGCAAGCCTTCGACCAACCGCACATCCATGGCGGCGCAGACAGCCACTTTTCTCTGGATGTCACCACCAACTGGAAACTCGCCGTGGAAAACTACTGCGAAAGCTACCACCTGCCTTGGGTACACCCCGGCCTCAACAGCTATTCCCGCCTTGAAGATCACTATAACATCGTCGAACCCGGGCAGTTCTCCGGCCAAGGCACATATGTCTATCGACAACTCAAAGACGACAAAGGCACCCCATTCCCCGACTTTAAAGCGCTTCCGGATTTCTGGGACCAAGGTGCCGAGTACATCGCGCTCTATCCAAACGTGCTTCTAGGCGCTCAGCGTGATCACACCTTCGCAATCATTCTCGAACCGCTCAGCCACACACACACCCGCGAACATGTGCATCTCTTCTACGCCAGCACCGACACCGATGCCCCCCTGCGCGCAACCAACGCCGCCCAATGGAAACAAGTCTTTGAGGAAGACATCTTTGTTGTCGAAGGTATGCAGCGCGGGCGCTCCGCCCCACATTTTGACGGCGGACGCTTTTCTCCAGCGATGGATGCCCCCACCCATTGTTTTCACGATTGGGTCGCCGCGCGCCTGCAATCTCATCGCAACTCATGAGTGATCTGGAAGGCGCCCTGCTTGCCGCCCATGCGGCAGATAACCAGACGGCGCTGGTCTCGCTATACAAAGCGGCCGCCGACGCAGTCAAAGACACCAGCGCCGAGGGTTTCTTCCTGACGCAGGCTTACGTTTTTGCCTTAGAAAGCAATCATCCAGACTCCAGACACCTGCACAATCGCCTCAAAGCTTTGGGCCGCGAGACCTGAGCCTCGCGCAGCACCTCAATACATCGTATCCTGATAACGCGCCTCAAGTTGAGCATCGAGCTTGGCCATCTCATTCGCGTCTTCCGGCGCACCGGTACTCTGATCCAGCACCATCTTGCTCAGAGACGGCATCTCGCTACGGTCCTGCAGCGATGCCGGATCCCACAGCTTTGAGCGCCGAAACGCTTTGGCACAGTGCAAAAACACCTCCACCACAGAGACCACAATCGCCGCCCGTGGCAGCCGCTCCTGCACCGCCATCAGCGCCAGAATGTCTGGATCAGTGGTCACCTGTGCCGTGCCGTTCACCCGTAGTGTCTCATCAAACCCGGGCACCAGAAAAATCAACCCGACATTTGGGTTCGCCACAATATTGGTCAGGCTATCAATCCGATTGTTCCCCGGCCGCTCCGGGATCACCAAAGTATGCGCATCCAGCACTTTCACAAAACCCGCAGGATCTCCCCGTGGCGTCACATCCGCGAGCCCGTCCGGCGCCTGTGTACCCATGCAAAGAAACGGTGCGCGGGCAATGAACGCCCGCGCGTGTTTGTCCAAATGATCGATGCACTTTTTCTGTGACAACGACTCCGGATTGGGCATCTTAAACACCGCCCGCAACCTCGCCACATCAGAAATCACAAACTCCGGATTGAGCTTCACCATTGTGCCTTGCCCTCAATTGGTTTCCTGCGCACCTGCCGCTTTGATCTGTGCGTACAGATGCCAACTGCCATGACCCAACACCGGAAGTCCAATCAACAAGCCGAGAAATCCCGGCACCAAGGCTGCAAACGTCAACCCAGCCACGATCCCCGCCCACAACAGCATCACCACAAAATGGTTTTGCACATAGGCAAAGCTGGTGATCATCGCGGTCACAAAATCAATTTCTCGATCCAACAACAATGGCAGCGACAGCACCGTGATCATGTAAAGCAACAACGCAAACAGGAACCCGACAATCGAGCCCACCAGGAGCATCATCATGCCATTGTTCGTGGTATAAATCTCCAGCGAACTGGACACGTTGGTCATTGGGGTCAGCCCCAAAAACAGCGCAAAAATCATATGCGCCAGGAAAAACCAGAACAGGAACACAATGATGATGATCGCGCAGATCGAAGGCAACTGCCGCTTGCTTTGGCGCCAAACCACGCCCGCAATCAACGGCCAGTTGACTTCCCAGCCTCGTTCCAACCGTAGCGACACCTCATAGAGCCCCACGGCAGCAAACGGCCCCAAAAGCGGAAACCCAATTGCCGCAAACGTCAGCCAATAACTTTGTCCGCTGGCAATTGTCAGCCAAGTCATCAACCAGCCGCCAATCACATAAAACAGTCCAAACCCAATCCCGTACATCGGCTTGCGTGCAAAATCGCGCAACCCAAGTTTGAGCGCCTGCCCCAGCATGCTCAACTGCACTTTCCCCATAGCTGGTGCGCCATGTTCCCGCTCGCCATTTTCACTGCGTGCGGCGGATAGCTGGGTTTCGCTCATGGGTTTTCCAGGACTGCGGTTTTCTCCTGCGCCCTCAATAGTCTCCTCAGACATACGCCCTCCTGGGTCTGCTCGCTCGGGGGTGATCAAAGCTGGTTTGCCACCCCAAATCAACAATTTAGGTGGCGTGGTGGGCGTTGTTTTGGCCAATTTGTGGCCTCATGATAGACCTGCGCGATTTCCAGCAGCCGGACATCCGCCCCCTTGGCCCCAATAAGCTGCATTCCCATCGGCAAACCACCCTCGTTGAACCCCACCGGAACGCTGATCGCAGGCAGCCCCAGCAGACTTGCCGGCACCATCACCTGCATCCAGCGATGATACGTATCCATCGCCACGCCCGCGATCTCTTTGGGCCAATCCCACTCTGCCGGGAACGGGAACACCTGTGCCACGGGCAGAACCAAAACATCGAAGCTCTCAAATAGTTTGGCCGCTGTGGCATACCAGGCCGACCGCACTCTGGTGGCGCGGTGCAGCTCCATCGCCGCCATATCCATACCGCGCTGGATTTCCCATTGCGCTGCCGGTTTCAATCGGTCCCGCTTGGTCTTATCCTCATATAGCGGAGCCAATTCTCCGACCAAAGCAAACGCCCGCAGGTCACTCCAGCTTTGAAACATCTCTTCTGCATCAAACGGCGGCGCCACATCTGCCACACAGGCCCCCAAAGCGCGTATCTCCGACAATCCCGAGTCACACAGCGCCAGAATGCCATCCTCCATAGGCATCGCGCCGCCCCAATCACCCAGCCAGCCAACCCGCGCACCTTCAACCGAACACACATCCGGCAATTCCCACTCCTGCGCGGGCAAATTAAACGGCACACCAGCCTCTTGCTGCGCCATCACCGACAGCAACAAAGCACAATCGCGCGGACTGCGCCCCATCGGACCTATTGTGGACAGCTGTTGCCAGAAACTCTCCGTCCCTATCTCCTTGGGCACAACACCCCAGCTGGGGCGGAAGCCATAAACATTGTTCCAGCCTGCCGGATTGCGCAGGCTGCCCATCATGTCGCTGCCATCGGCCAGCGCCACCATGTTCATCGCCAAAGCTGCCCCGGCCCCACCAGAGCTGCCACCCGCGGTACGACTTGCGTCATATGGGTTTACCGTGACCCCATGCACCGGATTGTAGCTGTGGGAGCCAAGCCCAAATTCAGGCACATTGGTCTTGCCAACAAAAATCGCCCCCGCATCGCGCATGCGCGCCACAAACGCACTATCGTCTTCTGCAATCCCATCCACAAACAAGGGGCTGCCTTGGGTCGTGCGCTCCCCTTTCACATCGGCCAACGCCTTCACCGCAATAGGCACACCATGCAAGACGCCCCGCATGTCCGCAGGCACCATATCCGCCGCCCGCGCCTCCGCCATCAACACCTCAGCGTCCCGCAAATCCACAATTGCATTCACCGCTGGATTGCGCGCTTCAATCCGCGCCAGTGTTGCCGCCATCACAGTCTCTGCGCTTAGCGTGCCCCCCCGCAGCGCCACCGCAAGCTCACCCGCATCCCAATCCAGAAATTCTGCCATACCCGTTTCTCCTCAGTCTGAGAGGATCATGAACAGGTTAAACACACAAGCTTTCCGGCAGACAAAAGCGCCCCACCTTTCGGTGGCGCGCCTGCACATTCACATTCACCAAGTATCCTGGGGGAGTCACATCTGCGATGTGACAGGGGCAAAGCCCCCACAGCCTTAGTCCTCTGACTGCGCATCCGCCCGGCTCATGCCGGCCACATCCATCGCCAGCGTCGCCGCCATCAACCCATCCAGATCACCATCAAGCACACCTTTGGTGTCGCTGGTTTCAAAACTGGTACGCAGGTCTTTCACCATCTGATAAGGCTGCAATACGTACGACCGGATCTGATTGCCCCAGCCCGCGTCACCGGCATTTTCATGCACTTCGTTGACCAATGCGGAGCGCTTGTCCAACTCGATCTGATACAGCCGTGATTTTAAAGCTTTCATGGCGATATCGCGGTTCTGGTGCTGCGACTTCTCAGAGCTGGTCACCACAATCCCGGTGGGGTGGTGGGTGATCCGCACCGCAGAGTCGGTGGTGTTCACGTGCTGACCACCGGCGCCCGAGGAGCGATAGGTATCAATCCGGATGTCAGCCGGGTTCACTTCAATCTCGATGTTGTCATCCACCACCGGATAGACCTTCACCGAGGTAAACGACGTATGGCGCTTCGCGGCACTGTCAAACGGCGAAATCCTCACAAGGCGGTGCACGCCGCTTTCCGATTTCAACCAGCCATAAGCATTGTGCCCGGAAATTTTATACGCCGCTGATTTAATACCCGCTTCTTCACCCGCACTCTCGGCTTGCAGCTCCACCTTGTAGCCTTTTTTCTCGGCCCAACGCACATACATCCGCGCCAACATGCTGGCCCAGTCACAGCTTTCCGTGCCGCCGGCGCCTGAATTGATTTCAAGGAAGGTGTCGTTGCCATCCGCCTCGCCATCCAGCAAAGCTTCAAGTTCTTTCTCCGCCGATTTTGTCGCCAGCGCCTTGAGCGCCTCTTCAGCCTCGGCCACAACCTCATCATCTTCTTCCATCTCGCCAAGTTCAATTAGCTCGATGTTATCCGTGAGATCAGTTTCGATGGATTTCACAACCTCCATCGCGTCAACCAAGGTCTGCCGCTCGCGCATCAGTTTTTGCGCCGCGACCGCGTCATCCCAGAGATTTGGATCTTCCACCCGGGCGTTGAATTCTTCCAACCGATACGGCGCAGTTTCCCAATCCAAACGCTGGCGCAACAGGGTCAGGGATTTCTCGATCTCTGCAACGGTGTTCTGAGCTTCTGCGCGCATGTGAAAAGGCCTTTTCATGGGTTCAGATCAGGGTGATACCGTAGAGCTGTAGAGGGAGCAAGCCAACCCCGACTCGAAACTCAGATCACAGTGGTAAAACAACGGGAATGTACCAGACCCAAACCGAGTTGTTACTTCATGTCTCATTATGAAGAATTGGTGCGGGCGGTGGGACTCGAACCCACACGGGCACAAGGCCCAACAGATTTTAAGTCTGGTATGTCTACCATTCCATCACGCCCGCATCTGGCGCTGGTCTTCAATTTTGTCTTGACCTTATCAGGCCAATAAACCGTCAAATCATCACAACACTTTGTCCCGAATGTATTTTTTTCGCACAGACACAAGGATACTAAGCCTCCTGTCTTTACCATTCAACCACCCGGGCAACCAACATGCCAACCGCAGCCAGCGGCGCGACAATAGCTGCTTTGGTTCTGGTGTAAAGTAGGGAAGCTCAGAGCTTTTTACCTGGAACTTTTTTTATCGGTGGTGGTTTATACAAGCTTCGCTCGGGCAGCCAAGGATTCAGCTCCAATGCGGCGGCAAGTGCATCCTGAGCCTCTGCGTCGCGGCCCAATCCTATCAAGGACAACGCCCGCCCCGATAGAGCTGCCACATGCCGCGGAGAAAGCGCAATTGCGCGATCGAGATCGGGCAATGCCGCCTCAAAGTCTTGCCGCAGGAAGTTCACAAATGCGCGTTGATTGTACCCTTCCGCATAGTCCGGACAATACCCTATCAACCGGTCAAAGTCCTCACGCGCCCCAAGCAAATCCCAGGCGGATCGCTTCTGCATGCCACTGTCCAAAATTTCCTGCGCGGCCTCGTCTGGTGCATCCGCCCAAAACTGCCACATGTCATTGGAAATCCTTTGCGCAGCTGCCTGATTGTCTGCAGCCTGGACTTGAGAAATCAACTCGTCCACAGCCTCGGAATGATCCGGCGCTTGAGGACAAGCTTCCGCCAGCACGGCGCCTGCAAGGAGAAGGAAAACAACCAAACTACGCATATCGAACTGTGGCACACGCAACCAAAAGCGCAAACTCACATCTCCGCGAGACCTGTCTCTTTCACCGCCTGCATTGCAACATAGGTCGACGTGCTTGCGACAAAGGGCAGCGCTGAAATTTTTTCACCAAGCACATGCCGATAGGCGGCCATGTCACGGGTTCTGACTTTCAGAAGATAGTCGAAATGGCTGGCAATCATGTGTGCTTGTTCGATCTCTGGCACCTCCGCCACGGCGGCATTAAAAGCACGCAATGCTTTTTCTCGGGTTTCCGACAGCTTCACTTCCACAAAGGCCACATGATCCAATCCCAGCCGAATTGGATCGAGCAACGCACGGTAACCCGTAATCACCCCGGCACTCTCCAGCCGGCGCAACCGGGCCTGTGTCGGACTTTTTGACAAGCCGATGTCCCGCGCAAGATCGGTGATCGATATGCGTCCATCTCGACCCAGAACCTCTAGAATCGCACGATCAAAGCGATCCAAATCCATCTTATCTTTTTGCACAGACTATCCCCATCATTTCGGCCAAAATGGCAACCATTTCCTCAACAATCAGTCAAATCGCCCGCGGATGCAAAGCTATACTGACACAAACCACAGGAGTTCTCGATGTCCAACGCGCGCCAACTGATCGACACCACCACTTATTGCAAAGAAGCCCCATTGGTTGAGGCATTGATCGCGGCTAGCGACCTTTCAACAGCAGACCGAAAAGCAATCTGTGAGGCTGGTGCGCATCTTGTGCGTGAAATCCGAGAGGAAACCCGCCCGGGTATGATGGAGGTCTTTTTGGCGGAGTATGGCCTCTCTACCGATGAAGGTGTGGCATTGATGTGCCTTGCCGAAGCGCTCTTGCGGGTGCCGGACGCGGACACCATTGATGCGCTGATCGAAGATAAAATTGCACCATCAGACTGGGGCAAGCACCTAGGTCAATCAACGTCGCCTTTGGTCAATGCGTCCACTTGGGCCCTGCTGCTCACTGGAAAAGTGATCGACGACCACAACACAGGATTGATCGGCACCCTACGTGGCGCCGTCAAACGCCTTGGCGAGCCCGTAATTCGCACCGCAGTCGGCCGAGCAATGATAGAAATGGGACGGCAGTTTGTGCTCGGCGAGTCCATCACGTCCGCCATGAAGCGCGCAGAAGGTATGGAAACAAAAGGGTTTACGTATTCCTATGACATGCTGGGAGAGGCGGCCAAAACCGACGCGGACGCCATGCGCTATCATCTCTCCTACTCGCGTGCGATCACCGCCATAGCTGCGGCTTGCACCAACCCGGACAGCCGCGACAACCCGGGCATTTCGGTAAAGCTCTCAGCCCTGCACCCACGTTACGAAGTGGCGCAGCGGCATCGCGTTATGGAAGAGCTGGTACCGCGCTTGCGCTCCTTGGCGCTGCTTGCCAAATCCGCGGGTATGGGGCTCAACATTGATGCTGAAGAAGCCGATCGGCTCGCGATCTCGATGGACGTGATTGAAACCGTGCTGAGTGAACCCGCCTTGGCAGGCTGGGACGGGTTTGGAGTGGTCGTACAAGCTTATGGCAAGCGCGCAGGCGCCACATTGGATTACCTCTATGAACTATCTCATAAGCTGGATCGCAAAATCATGGTGCGCTTGGTCAAAGGCGCCTATTGGGACACTGAGATCAAGCGTGCCCAAGTCGAAGGCATCGACGGCTTCCCTGTGTTCACCAACAAGGCGGCAACCGACGTGTCCTATATCGCCAATGCACTCAAGTTGCTGGACATGACAGACCGTATCTATCCGCAGTTTGCCACCCATAATGCACATACCGTGGCGGCCATCTTGCATATGGCTGAGGATAAATCTTCTTTTGAGTTCCAACGTTTGCATGGCATGGGCGAAGCGCTTCATGACATCGTGATGAAAAATAATGGTACCCGATGTCGTATATATGCTCCCGTTGGGGCGCACCGAGATTTGTTGGCTTACTTGGTACGGCGCCTGCTTGAAAACGGCGCAAACTCCTCATTTGTAAATCAGATGGTGGATGAAGATGTGCCAGCCGAAGTGGTGGCGAGTGATCCGTTTGATGAAATACAAACCACCGAAGGGGTGCTGCCGCGCGGGCCACAGCTGTTTGCCCCAGAACGCGTAAACTCCAAAGGGTTTGACCTGACCGACCTGACAACATTGGACGCGTTGGACACGGCCCGTGCTCCCTACCGCAACACGCAATGGCATGCGGAACCACTGTTGGCCACCCAGGCCAGTTCGGCGGCGAAACAGCCGGTGGACAATCCGTTCTTGCCAACCGACAGTCCCGGCACAGTCGCGCATGCAAATGCGACGGACGTACAGAGCGCATTATCGACGGCAAAGCCATGGAATGCCACCGCAGCGGAACGTGGTGCAATCTTATCCAAAGCCGCTGATCTATTTGAAAACCAGTACGGCGCCCTCTTTTCCCTTCTGTCACGCGAGGCCGGGAAAACGCCCAATGATGCGGTGGCAGAACTGCGAGAAGCCGTTGATTTCTTGCGTTTCTACGGCGCAAACGCCCCATCTACGCCGCCAGCAGGCATCTTCACTTGTATCTCTCCATGGAATTTTCCATTGGCGATTTTCTCTGGTCAGATTGCAGCCGCCCTTGCCGCTGGCAATGCCGTATTGGCCAAGCCAGCCGACCAAACGCCACTCATTGCCCATGAAGCAGTCAAGTTGCTGCATGCGGCTGGTGTGCCGCGTGACGCACTGCAGCTGTTGCCCGGCACTGGCGCCACGGTAGGGGTGGCGCTGACGTCTGATCCACGTGTGAATGGGGTTGCTTTTACCGGGTCAACAGCAACAGCCTTGCGTATTCGCAACTCAATGGCTGACAACCTTGCGCCAGGGGCACCTCTGATTGCGGAGACTGGTGGATTGAATGCCATGATTGTGGACAGCACAGCCCTGCCCGAGCAAGCCGTGACAGCCATCGTGGAAAGTGCGTTTCAGTCCGCGGGTCAACGTTGCTCCGCATTGCGATGCCTTTATGTGCAGGAAGACATTGCAGAAAATCTGTTGGAAATGCTGACCGGAGCAATGAAAGAACTGTCACTTGGTGATCCTTGGGACTTGTCGACCGACAGCGGACCTGTGATTGACGAGGCGGCACGTAAGGGCATTTCCGAGCACATCGCAGAGGCGCAATCTGAAGGCCGCGTACTGTTTCAGATTCAAACCCCTCAAACTGGTACATTCATTGCCCCCACCTTGATCAAGGTTGCTGGCATAGGCGATCTCACGAAGGAGATTTTTGGCCCCGTTCTGCACGTTGCAACCTTCAAATCCAGCGAGTTGGACGCGGTGATCGACGCGATAAATGCCACCGGATATGGCCTTACCTTTGGCCTACAAACCCGGATCGACGACCGGGTTCAGCATGTGTCCGATCGCGTAACGGCAGGCAACATCTATGTAAACCGCAACCAGATTGGGGCGATTGTAGGGTCGCAACCCTTTGGCGGTGAAGGGCTTTCTGGCACCGGCCCAAAGGCAGGTGGTCCACACTACCTCGCTCGCTTTGCGGCCGTCGCGCCGGAAAATGCAGGATCGTGGGACAGCGCCATGCCGCTTGATGTGCTAAAGGCCAATTTAGACAAAGCCAATCGATCCTCTGCCGAACAATCCTCTCAAACAGTTTCTTTGCCGGGACCAACCGGTGAATCCAACCGCTTGACCACCTATGCGCGCGCGCCAATGCTGTGTATGGGGCCGGGACCAGAAACGGCCAAGGCGCAAGCCGAGATCGTGTGCGCCTTAGGAGGGCAGGCTGTTGCTGCTACTGGTGAAATTTCCGCCGACGACCTGATCTCACTACATGGTTTCTCTGGTGTGATGTGGTGGGGAGATACAACCCAGGCACGGACCTATGATCAGGCTTTGGCCCAACGTGACGGCCCGATCCTGCCTCTTATCACAGGGCGGCCAGACGCAGCACGCGTACTGGGCGAGCGCCATGTTTGCGTGGACACCACGGCAGCAGGTGGCAACGCAGCGCTATTGAGCGGGAGCAGTTGACCTTCCGCTCAAATCCTCGCAGCTTGGCGACATGTTTCCAATCCGTGACCACAATCCGTCTGGCCGCACGCCTTATGTCGTCTATGCGCTGATCCTCCTGAACGTCGGTGTTTTCCTGAGCTATCAGCCAATTATGGGCGACAATTTTCGACTGGCCCAGTTCTATCAGGACTGGGCCCTGGTGCCAGGCGAGGTCTCCCAAGGCCGCCAATTGCATGGTCTACTGTCTTCCATGTTCCTACACGGCGGCTGGATGCACCTCTTTGGCAACATGCTGTTTTTGTGGATTTTTGGCGATAATCTCGAAGACGAGATGGGTCATTTTGGCTTCCTGGTTTTCTACCTCTTATCTGGCCTAGGTGCGGATTTTGCCCAGATTGCGGCTGATCCAAACAGCAGCATTCCAATGGTTGGTGCCTCAGGCGCAATTGCCGGCGTTATGGGCGGATACCTGTTGCTTTTCCCCAAGGCGAAAGTCGATATCTTGCTGATATTGATCATTATATTCCGCATCTTCACGGTTCCAGCCTGGGTGATGTTAGGCGTGTGGTTTGCGCTGCAGGTGTTCAACGGCGTGGCCGTCGACCCAAACACTGGTGGTGTGGCACATTGGGCGCATGCGGGTGGCTTTATTGTGGGCGCTGTATTGGCGATCCCCGTGTGGCTCAAGCGCGGCGGCCCAACCTATTGGCGCCAAACCCATGGTCACCCGCCCCACCCTGAAGCCAAATATAAACTGAGCCAGAGCTCAGTTCCCCGTGTGAGGAGAAGACGTCGATGAGCCATAGATTAACCTGCCATTGCGGCTCCGTGGAGTTGCGCGTCACACTGGCACAAGATCCCAGCGAAGCCATGTTGTGTGACTGTTCATTCTGTCGGCGCCGCGCAGCGCCGAATGTCGATGTGAAACTGGCAGATCTCAAGGTGCTCAAAGGGCACGAATGCCTGACGCTTTATACGTGGGGCACAGGTACCGCCAAACACTACTTTTGCCGCAACTGTGGCATCTACACACATCACCAACGCCGCTCGCGCCCGGACGTCTACGGCGTCAACATTGGCGCGCTGGAGGGGGTAATCCCTAGTGAATATGCGCCGTTTGGCTGGGTCGACGGCGTCAATCATCCTTCAGACAAAAAAACCTGACCCATTTGGGCCAGGTTCCATATTTTCACACGGGATACAAAAGCCGCGTAAGGGCAGCGTGCGTTAGCCGTTGCGGATTACTTTTGCAAATGTAGAGAAGATCGGCTCGTTGGCCACAACCACTTCGCCATCTTCCAGAATATCACCACCAGGTGTAAGCGGCTCAACCAAGGCGCCGGCTTCTTTGGCGATCAGCAGACCAGCGGCAATGTCCCAAGGCTGTAGTTTGCGTTCCCAGAAACCTTCGTAGCGGCCAGCAGCCACATAAGCGAGATCCAGAGACGCAGCACCAAAGCGACGGACACCAGCAGTGACAGGCAACAATCGCGCAAGGTCTTGCAGCGTGTCAGGCAAGTCGGCGCGACCGGCAAACGGCAGGCCAGTGGCGAAGATTGACTCGATCATACGGTGGCGGGCAGAAACACGCAGACGCAGGCTGTCATTCAGCCATGCGCCTTCACCTTTTTCGGCATAGAACATCTCGTCCTTGGCGGCGTCAAACACCACCCCGGCAACGATTTCACCCTTATGTTCCAATGCGATGGAGATCGCCCAATGCGGCAGGCCGTGCAGGAAATTGGTGGTGCCATCCAGCGGGTCGACAATCCAACGGCGGGTTGGGTCTTTGCCAGCGATCTCACCACCTTCTTCGGCGATCCAGCCATAGGTAGGGCGCGCACCAAGCAAATCTTCTTTCAGAATTTCTTCGGCGGCGACGTCGGCCCGGCTGACAAAATCGCCTGCCCCTTTCATCGACACCTGGAGGTTTTCAACTTCACGGAAGTCTTTTACCAGTGACCGGCCCGCTTTACGGGCGGCCTTCATCATGATGTTCAGATTTGCGCTGCCCGGCATGGCACGGCTCCTTTTGACACAGAGCGCGCGTATACGCCCGTAAACCCTTTTTGCCAAGGCCTTATAGGGGGTCACACGCGGGTTGGGAAACGCCGCGTCACAAAAACGGGTTAAATTCCGCTGACCCTTGTCAGTCGGGAGCCCCCGCCGCAAGCTGCACATAACGTTTTGGAGGGTAGTCAAATGACAGAACAGATGCAGCATATGGTGCTGGCAAGCCGCCCCAACGGTGAGCCTAAGGACGAAAATTTCCGTTTGGAAACAGCAGCATTGCCGGACATCGGTGATGGCGAAGTGTTGGTACGCGTGCACTATATGTCACTGGATCCCTATATGCGCGGCCGCATGGATGAGGCCAAATCTTATTCCGCTGCAGTGCAAATTGGAGAGACTATGGGCGGCGGCGCGGTTGGCGAGGTTATTGCTTCCAACCACAAAGATTTTGTGCCCGGTGATTTTGCCTTAGGCATGTTTGGTTGGACCACCCATGGCGTGGCAAAAGGTCATGAAATGCAAAAGCTTAACCCCAAGTTGGCGCCCATCACCACGGCGCTTGGCGTGATGGGGATGCCGGGCTTTACTGGTTGGTATGGATTGACCGAATTGGGCAAACCCAAAAACGGCGAAACATTGGTTGTGGGTGCGGCCACGGGACCCGTGGGGTCGATGGTTGGACAAATCGCCAAATCCATGGGGTTACGCGTTATTGGCATTGCCGGGGGCGCGGAGAAATGTGCAAAGGCAACAAACACTTACGGATTTGACGCCTGCATCGATCATAAGGCGTTTGAAACCGCGAAAGACCTGCGCAAGGCGATGGCAGCGGAATGTCCTCAAGGCATTGATATCTATTTCGAAAACGTCGGCGGCAAGCTGTTGGACGCGATACTGCCATTGATGAACGTTGGCGGTCGCATTCCTTTGTGTGGCATGATCGCCTGGTACAATGCGGGTGGGCTTGGCGCAGATGCGGCAATGGAGAGCCTAACCGGACCACGGCTGTGGCGCACGATTCTAGTTAACCAGTTGTCAGTGAACGGCTTTATCATCTCCAATCACTATGATCTCTACGGTGATTTTCTGCGTGACGTGGGGCCAAAATTGGCGGTTGGAGAGATTGCATACGGCGAGGATATTGCCGAAGGGTTGGAGAACGCCCCAGCCGCTTTCCGCTCTCTGCTGAAAGGTGGAAACAAAGGCAAACAGCTGGTGAAGCTGATCTGATATCTGACGGAAGCAACGCCAGCCGATCAACCTTTGGCGGCGGGCAAGATCCACGTCGGTATTGCGTCTGTATTACGGCTGTTTTGCGGAGGTGGGGGTTGTGTGGCCCCTACCCCGGTAAACACAACGTGCGTTGCGCGTTATTGCATGAGCAGCCGCGCTTCACGGGCTTTGAGTGACGGGCGCGCATCTTCGCCGTAAACATGCAATCCTTCAGTTTGCAGTTCGGGGAACAGCGTATAAATCTCATCTTGCACGGCTCGCGCCATGGAAGAGAGACCTTGTTCGCCTGGCATAAAGCTTTCACTAGGGATGCCGCCTCCATAGATGATTTCGTGGCAATCAAACAGCAGGTGTAGATAGGTGACCTCACCACCTTCGACCTGCACCACAGTGTCGCCGTTGATCAGGCTCTGGGCTGGCACCAGCACTTCACTTTCGCCAAAATTCATTTCAACCCGCCACCCACGCAGCATCATGCGGTGCTGTGGCGACACCATCAGCGGCGCGTCGTTGCCAAGTGCACCAGGGGCAAAGCGGATCGGCGCAAGAGCACCGCGTGCGGGCACCGAGCGACGCCCAACCCAACGCAGAGGTTGAAAACCGTGATCCATGGTCAGGATCATGTCACCGGGTGCGAGGTTCTCAACGGGGCGTTCACCCTGTTGAGTGATAATCTTGGTGCCTTTCACAAAACAGGGCACAAAATCCCAACCTTCACGATCAGCTGTCAGTCCCGAATAGCGATTGCCAAGCAGGCTATCGAGCGAGATGGATTGAATTGGTCCAGCTTCCAGCGCCGCCTGATCCGTGTTGTTGGAAAACTCCGGTGCAAGATAGGCGTTGCCGTTGGTGTCCTGAAACAACACGGCGGTGTAGGTCGCAGTGGTGCCGTCCACATAGGTGATCGTGGCATTGTAAACTGCCGTACCATCAAAGGTCTGCGGATGGCCGCCATCTACGGTAAAGTGATTGTTTGGGCTGTTGTCCATGTCATAGGTGGAGCCAACATTGCCAAAGGGCGAGATTTCGACAAAGTCATTGACCAATGGAGTGCCGGGACCTCCAAATGTCAGCCCCTCTAACGCCGCAGCATTTTCCGCGCGGTTGTTGCCTTCATTGGTGTCAATGTCAGCCAATTGACCAACAGAAATTGCATGAAACGTGGTAGGCATAAGCAAAACTGGAGTCACGCTCAGCGCAGGCATAAATGCCCAATGCGCCGGGTGTCACCCCACCCCCAAAACAGATTACGAGTTACTCAACAAATGGGCCGGGAGCCCGGAAAACAGTAGGGGGAGAAATATCAGAAAAGTCTCACCAGCAGGTTTAGGCAGTCTGTAGACGGCGGGCTTCTTTGCCAGCCAATTGAATCAAATCCTGCATGTAAGGCTTGTCCAAATCATCGGTGCGCGTGGCCGCAAACAGCGCCCGCGTGAGACCTTTGTCCGTAATTGGTCGGGTGACATAATCAGACGAGTATTTCACTTCACGCACCACCCAATCTGGCAACACCGACACGCCACGGTTGGAGGCCACCAGAAGCAGGATCACGGCGGTCAGCTCAGCTTGACGTACTGCGCCGGGTTCCACCTTGGCCGGTGTCAGCAGTTGGGAGAAGACATCCAGACGCGAGCGTTCCACCGGATAGGTGATCAGCGTTTCACCGCGGAAATCCTCGGCCTCTACAAAGTCTTTTTGTGCCAATGGGTGCTGCGACGACGCCACAAACACCGGCGCGTAGTCAAACAAATGACTAAAGGAAACATTTGGCATCTTCTCTGGATCGGAGCTGACCACCAGATCAACCTCTTCTTTCTGAAGCGCAGGCATCGCGTCAAACGCCAATCCGGGGCGGATGTCCACATCCACATCAGGCCAGTTTTTGCGGAACTGTTCGAGCACCGGAAACAGCCACTCAAAACAGGCGTGGCATTCAATGGCAATATGCAGCCGCCCTGAGCTGCCCGCGCGCAGACCATTAAATTCCGCTTCAAGTTTTTCGACCTCAGGCAGCACCTGATTGGCAAGGCGCAAAAGGCGCACGCCCGCCGCAGAGAGCTTCATCGGTTTGGAGCGACGCACAAAAAGCTCCACCCCCGCCTGCTCTTCCAACCCCTTGATTTGATGAGACAAGGCGGATTGGGTGATGTTGAGCTTATCCGCAGCACGGGCCAAGCCACCACATTCATGAATGGCACGCACAGTGCGCAGGTGGCGGAATTCAATGTGCATCTTCATGTGCGGCTCATGACTTTCTTGAGTATTATGAATTTGCGTAAAGATGCCATGTGTGAGACATGAGGACAACCGCAAGTTACAGGATGCCCGTTATGACCACGCCTCAAGTCTCGTTTGAATTTTTTCCGCCGCAAAACCTGCAGGCGTCATTCCGGCTTTGGGACACTGTGCAAACCCTGGCACCCCTAAATCCACGTTTTGTTTCCGTAACTTACGGTGCGGGTGGCACCACGCGTGATTTGACCCGTGAGGCTGTGGCAACCCTGCACAAATCCTCTGGCCTGAATGTGGCTGCGCATTTGACCTGCGTGAATGCGTCCAAAGCGGAAACCCTGGAGATTGCGGACGGATTTGCGGCGGCTGGTGTCTCTGAACTGGTGGCACTGCGTGGCGATCCGCCAAAAGGCAGCAACGGATTTGAACCTCACCCGGAAGGCTTTGCCAATTCATTGGAATTGATTGGCGCTTTGGCAGAGACCGGAAAATTCACCATCCGTGTGGGGGCCTATCCAGAGAAACACCCGGAAGCAGCCGACATGGCCGCAGATGTGGAATGGCTCAAGCGCAAGATTGATGCTGGCGCGGATGAGGCGATCACGCAGTTCTTCTTTGAGGCTGAGACCTTCCTGCGGTTCCGTGACGCCTGTGCCAAAGCGGGTATCACGGCCCCAATCCTGCCGGGCGTGCTGCCGATTGAGAACTGGAAAGGCGTGCGCAAGTTTTCCGAGCGCTGTGGCACCTCTGTGCCAGCGTGGCTGATCGACGCGTTTGAGAAAGCGGAACGAGACAACCGCGAAGACCTGCTGGCGACAGCTGTGTGTACCGAGATGTGCTCTGAATTGCTGGACGAAGGCGTGGAGAGCCTGCATTTCTACACAATGAACCGTCCGGAGTTGACCCGCGATGTGTGCCATGCACTTGGTGTGACGCCTGCGGTGAATCTGGAAAACGTGGCGTAACAGACACGCTGCCCCCCTTGAGACTTTGACAGATTTGCGGCCTTCTTTGCGTTGATAAAGGAGGCCGTATCTATGACCGCACACCACTACGCCACATCTGTTGATCAACTGGCCTCGATGGACACCATCCTGACAATGAGCGGGTTGGAATTTATGCACGCAATCATCAATGGCGACATTGCCGGGCCGCCGATTGGACAGACCTTGGGGTTTCGCCCCATTGCGGCGGCGGAAGGCACGATGACTTTTGAAGGCACGCCAGACTTCCACACCATGAACCCAATTGGCACCGTGCATGGCGGCTGGTACGGGACCATTCTGGACAGCTGTATGGCCTGTGCGGTGCAAACCATGCTGAAGCCCGGGCAAATCTACACAACGCTGGAATATAAAATCAACATCCTGCGGCCCATTCCGGTGGGCATGACCGTGCATGCGGTGGGCAAAGTGCAACATGCGGGGCGGTCCACAGGGATTTCCAATGGCGCGGTGCGCGGGGTGGACGACGGCAAGCTGTACGCCACCGGATCAACCACATGTATCATTATGAACGGGCCGAAGCGGTAGCGCATGAGGGCGCTGCCCTCGCCCCAGCCAAGCTGGGACTTCACCCGGGATATTTGCAGACTATGAATGTGGGATTGCGCCCATCGCGGCCTTAGCGCAGGGTCGCGCGCAAAAGGAGAGCAAGATGCGGGCAGTGTTGCAAAGGGTAAGCGAGGCGCAGGTGCGCGTGGAGGGCGACGTCGTTGGTCAATGCGGGCCCGGGCTGATGGTACTGGTCTGCGCCATGCAGGGCGACACCGAGGCACAGGTGGAGAAGCTGGCGGCCAAAGTGGCGAAATGCCGGATTTTTCAGGACAAAAACGGCAAGATGAACCAGTCGGTGGCGGATATTTGTGGCAGCGCGCTGGTGATCAGCCAGTTCACACTTGCGGCGGACACCCGCAGCGGCAACCGGCCAGGGTTTTCCTCAGCAGCGGCACCGGAAGATGGCAAACGGCTCTATGAGCTGTTTGCGCAGAAACTTGGCGAGGTTGTGCCGGTGCAGACCGGGGAATTTGGCGCGGACATGAAGGTCTCTCTGACCAATGACGGACCGGTTACAATCTGGATGGAAGTCTGAGGCTCTTGTGAAGGGCGCACGACGTCAGCTCTTTTTTACAAATTTGGTCAGGATCACAATCCGCTGACTTTCCACCCGGCCTTCAATGTGCTCGGCATTGTGCATTACCAGAGAGATATTGCGCACCGCTGTGCCCCGTTTGGCGGTGAAGCCCGCGCCTTTGACGGGCAGGTCTTTGATCAGCACCACCGTGTCGCCAGCGGCGAGAACTGCGCCGTTGCTGTCACGGTGCACAACCGCCTCTTCGACTTCCATTACACCCGCTTCAGCCCAAGCCAAAACTTCCGGCTCGAGATAGGCAATATCGAGCAGGTCTCGCGCCCATGGCGCTTCTGGCAGTGCCTTGAGCACCCGCCACGCCAGCACCTGTACCGCAGGTGTGGCGCTCCAAATTGCCTCATGTAGGCATTGCCAATGTGGCCCGTCGGAGGGACCTTCGATGACACCGGTTGCGCATGTTGCGCAAAGATCAACAGAAACATCTTGCGGAGCAACAGCCACGGGAGAAACGGCGCCAATGGCACCACAAAGAGCACAGGGATTGGACACGGACATCTCCCGTTGGGTTATTCGGTCATCGCCAGCGTGGCGTTGATGGCCTTTTGCCAGCCCGCATAACGCCCTTCACGCCAGCTGTCATCCTGATTGGGGCGAAACTGGCTCTCTTTCTCCCAGGTGGCCGCGAAGCCTGCCATGTCCGGATAAGCACCGATCTGCATACCCGCGAGCCAGGCCGCGCCTTTGGCGGTGCTTTCTGCCACCACAGGCCGATCCACTGGCGCGCCCAGAATGTCAGACAGGAATTGCATCGCCCAATCGGAGGCAATCATGCCACCATCGACACGCAGCACTGTGTCGCCGGAGAAATCAAAGTCTGCTTGCATGGCTTCGAGCAGGTCGCGGGTTTGGAACCCCACACTCTCCAGCGCCGCACGGGAGAATTCTTTGGGGCCTGAGCCGCGGGTTAGGCCAAAGACCGCGCCGCGCGCTTCCGGGTTCCAATATGGCGCGCCAAGGCCCACAAAGGCGGGCACAAGGATCAATTCCTGACCCGGGTCCGCCGCATCGGCCAAGGCCGCTGTTTCAGAGGCGTCGTTGATGATGCCCAGCCCATCACGCAACCATTGCACCACGGCCCCCGCAATGAAAATTGCCCCTTCCAGCGCATAGGTCGGCTTGCCGTCCAGCTGATACGCGATGGTGGTCAATAAACGGTTTTGCGAGGTCACCGGCGTGTCACCGGTGTTCAAAAGGGCAAAACAGCCGGTACCATAAGTGGACTTCAGCATGCCCGCTTGGAAGCACGCCTGGCCAATGGTGGCGGCCTGCTGATCCCCTGCCACGCCGCGAATGGGGATGGCCGCACCAAACAGGTCCGGATCGGTTTCGCCAAAATCGGCGGCGCAGTCTTTGACCTCTGGTAACATCGACATCGGAATGCCCAGCAGCGCGCAGATGTCTTTGCTCCAGACACCGTTGTGGATGTCATAGATCAGCGTGCGCGCCGCGTTGGTGGCGTCGGTGGCATGCACTTTGCCGCCAGTCAACTTCCAAATCAGGTAACAATCCACGGTACCAAACAGCAGATCACCCGCCTCAGCCGCTGCGCGGGCGCCTTTGACGTTGTCCAATATCCACTTGATCTTGGTGCCGGAGAAGTAGGGATCAAGCAGCAGGCCGGTGGTGGCTTGTACCTTCTCCGCGTGGCCACCCGCCTTCAACTCTTCACAGATCGAAGCGGTGCGGCGGTCCTGCCAAACAATGGCGTTGTGCACCGGCTCGCCGGTGGTCTTGTTCCAGACCAACGTGGTTTCGCGCTGGTTGGTGATGCCGATGGCGTCGATGTCTTTGGCGGAGAGCTTGGCCCGCGCCAAAGCGCCGGAGCAGGTTTCCACGGTGGTGACCCAGATGTCTGCCGGATCATGTTCCACCCAGCCCGATTGTGGGAAGTGCTGCTCAAACTCCAACTGGGCGCTTGCAATCGGGCGGATGTCCCCGTCAAACACAATTGCGCGGCTGGATGTGGTGCCCTGGTCAATGGCGAGAATATGGGTCATCTGTCCCCTCCCTGAACTCTGTTGCAGGCACAGTAGGGGGGCATTTCTGTTACCGCAATCAGGAAGGGCGCCGCTTGACGCCGCGCCCTACTATTTTTTTCGTAGATGTCCTTCACAGTCCCCAAATATCCCCGGGGTGAAGTTACCGCAGAGCGGTGACGAGGGGGCTGGCCCCCTCCCCTTTTTCACCGGATCAGGTTGCCGATTCGTCCTGTATCCACTCCCATGGACGGACAAAATCGCCCAGCACCTTGCCCACTTCTTCGTCTGTCGCGTCGCCGGATTTCTTAACTTGCGCCACTAGGCCGCGTTTCTTGTCGTCCAGTACAAAGTCGACCCGCGCCGGCACGCCTTCTTTTTCAAGCGCGGCATTGTAGATACGGGTGATGGCCGCTTTGCGCAGGTCCGGCTTGAAGATTTTGCCCACGGCTGTTTTGGGCAGCTCCGGCATGATCTCCACATATTTTGGATGCGCGGCGCGCTCGTGCACGTGCACCTTGGCGTGGCTCATCAAATCTTCAACTGTCGCGGTCGCACCTTCCACAAGCTCGACATAGACACAGGGCACCTCACCGGAATGCGCGTCGGGCTGGCCAATGGCACCGGCAAAGGCCACATCGTGATGCGCCAACAGTGCCTCTTCGATCTCCGCTGGATCGATGTTGTGACCGCCACGGATGATGAGGTCTTTGGCACGGCCGGTGATCCAGAGATAACCGTCTTCGTCCAACCGACCCAAGTCACCGGTGCGCAGATGCGTGCCGTAGTGGAACAGATCAGCGTTTTTACCCGCCTCGGTGTAGGTGTTGCCCGCATAGACACCGGGGTTGGAGACACAGATCTCACCCACTTCTTCCGCGGCACATTCCACCGGACCGTCCGGCGTGTTTTTGATGATGCGCACGTCGGTGTAGGGGAACGGCAGGCCCACGGAGCCAACTTTCTTGGCCCCTGATGGCGGGTTGCAGGACACAAGGCAAGTCGCCTCGGTCAGGCCGTAGCCTTCGACAATGTCGACACCACAAGTGCTTTCAAAGCGTTTGAACAGCTCCATCGGCATTGGCGCAGACCCAGAGAAGGCGGTTTTTACAGAAGAGATATCCGCATCCACCGGACGCTGCATCAAGGCCGACACAGCGGTAGGCACGGTGATGATGAAGGAGATTTTCCAGCGCTCGATCAGCTTCCAGAAGTTGTCAAACACGCCGTCGCCACGGTAGCCCGCAGGGGTTGGGAAGACCACATGCGCGCCAGACTTGATCGCCGCTTGCATGATCACATGCACCGCAAAGACGTGGAACAGCGGCAGCGGGCACATGATGTTGTCTTCTTCGGTGAAGAGCAGACGATCGCCAAGCCAGCCATTGTAGATCATGCCGGAATAGAGGTGCTGTGCCACTTTGGGCATGCCTGTAGTGCCGCCGGTGTGGAAGTAGGCCCCCACACGATCGCCCGCGCTGTCGGAAAACTGCAAGGTGGTTGGGTGTTTCGCCAGTTCCTTGTTGAAGTCTTTGAAATCCGCGTGCTGCGGGCCGGAAACCTTGGGCCGGATCAGCGGCACGATCCAGGACTTTGGCGGGGTCAGGTATTTGACCAGATCAATTTCCAGAACCGTGTGCACGTGTGGGGCGTGACGCACGGCCTCGGCCACTTTCTGCGCCACGTCGGTTTTGGGGAAGCCTTTGAGGGTCACCACCACTTTGGCGTCAGTCTCGCGCAGGATGGCAGAGATCTGCTCCGGTTCCAGCAGCGGGTTGATCGGGTTCACAATGCCCGCAACCATCCCGCCAAGCAGCGCATACATAGTCTCGTTACAGTTGGGCAGTACAAAGGCCACGGTGTCTTTTTCACCCACACCGAGATCGCGGAACATATTGGCCGCCTGGGTGGTCTTGGCGTGCAGCTCGGACCAGGTGACGGTCTCAGCTTTGTCTTTGGGGCCAGAGAAAATCTGATAGCTGACCGCTGGACGGTTTGGAAATTTGTCCTTGGTGTTGGTCAGCATTTCATAAACCGTGGTCGGGTTGTCCCGCTGATCCCACGGTTTTTCGTTCTCGATGGCTTTTAGGTCTGCCAAAGATTCAAAGCTCATTGTCTATTCTCCCCCCTTGGGTTGCTTGCCCCAATCCGCCAGACCTCCGCCAGTCCGACCCACGTTGGACGCGTTCCGTCAAGATGATCCCAAAAACACCCTGCGCCCCGTTCAAGGCCAGCCGAACCTTAGGTCAAGCAGGCCTGAAACGTTACGTCAGATTAACCGTAAAAGGGATGCAGTCCACCTCAAAATCAGCCTGTGGTCGCGCGGCCTTTGCAGCCGCGCCCCAGTCCTGATTTAGGCAGCACCAGCGGTGAATTGAAGACGCGCCAGCTTGGCGTAGAGCCCGCCTTCGGCCACAAGCTCATCATGGCGGCCCTGAGCGACAATGCGGCCCTCTTCCATCACGATGATGCGGTCGGCTTTTTTCACAGTGGCCAAACGGTGGGCGACAATGATGGTGGTGCGACTCTCAGCCAACTCATCCACCGCCGCCTGCACCAAACGTTCGCTTTCGGCGTCCAGCGCCGAGGTGGCCTCGTCCAGCAGCAACACCGGCGCGTCCCGCAGGATGGCGCGCGCGATGGCAATGCGTTGTTTCTGACCACCGGACAACATCACGCCGCGCTCACCCAAGGGGCTGTCATAGCCTTCCGGCAAAGCGGTGATGAAGTCATGCGCGGCGGCGGCTTTGGCGGCCGCTTCAACCTCAGCGTCTGTTGCGTCCAAGCGGCCAAAGCGGATGTTTTCCCGGGCGCTGGTGGCAAAGATCACCGGATCTTGCGGCACAAGTGCCAAATGCTGGCGGAAATCGTCCCGCTGCATCTCTTGCAAGGCTTTCCCGTCCAAGGTCACCTGCCCTTTGACCGGGTCGTAAAAACGTTGAATCATCTGAATGATGGTGGTTTTGCCAGCCCCGGACGGGCCAACAAGGGCCACGGTTTCACCCGGTTGAATGGTGAGGTTCACGGCATCCAGTGCTGACACATTGGGGCGGGACGGATATTGGAATGACACGTCCTCAAACCGGATCTCGCCTTTGACCGGCGCAGGCAGTGCTTTTGGCTGGGCCGGATCATTCACACTGTCTTCGGTATAGAGCAGCTCCACCAGACGCTCGGTGGCGCCAGCGGCGCGCTGCAGCTCGCTCCAAATTTCTGACAAGGCCCCAACGGCCCCCGCCACCATCACCGAATAGATCACAAACTGCACCAGCACACCGACGCTCATGCCCCCAGCGCGCACATCCCGCGCGCCCATCCAGAGCACCACAACCACGCCGGTGAAGATCAGGAAAATCACAATCATCGTCAGCAAAGCACGGGTGTTGATGCGACGCATCGCAGCACTTAGGGACAGGTCAGTCACTCGATCAAAGTTGGCTCGTGTTTGGGTCTCATGCGTGAAGGCCTGCACGGTTTGAACAGACAGCAGCGCCTCTGATGCATTGCCAGAGCTTTCGGCAATCCAGTCCTGATTTTCACGGCTCAATTTGCGCAAACGGCGACCCAAAACCATGATTGGCACAATCACCATCGGCACCACCAACAGCACCATCAATGTGAGCTTGGTAGAGGTGAACAGCATCAACACCAGTCCACCAAGGAACAGCAGCACGTTGCGCAGGGCGATGGAGATCGACGAGCCGATCACCGATTGAATAACAGTGGTGTCTGTGGTGATGCGGCTAAGGACTTCGCCGGTCATCACGTTCTCAAAAAACGCCGGGCTCATGTTGATGACGCGGGCAAATACCGCTTTGCGGATGTCGGTCACAACCAACTCACCCAATCGCGTGACCAAGAGGTAGCGGAGCGCCGTGCCCACAGCCAACATCGATGCAATGCCAAGGGCAGCAAGAAAGTATTTGTCCAAAAGCGCGTCGCTTTGAGTGCCAAAATTGTCCACCACGCGGCGCACCGCAACCGGCAACATCAACGACACAGACGCGGTGAGTGTCAGTGCGCAAAGCGCCAAAAATACAAGAAAACGATAAGGGGTCAAAAACGGGCGCAATCCTTTCAAGGCACCAATGTTTTTGCTCTTCTCACGGTCTTGTTCGGTGTTCGCGTGCTGCGGCTGTCTGGCCATTAGTCGGTCCTTGGCTATCGTCTTTGCCGTTAGTGAACTCAGTGCGCAGCCGGGTCAAGTCATCAGCCATGTATAAGCCTCATGCATCCCTGCGACATGATATAGCAACCTGCTCCAAGAGACCGGATTGCTTATTCAATTTTGAGAAAATTGCCTTGGAGCGGGCGACGGGAATCGAACCCGTATCATCAGCTTGGAAGACTGGTCCGCAAAATGCGATTAACGATATAAATTCAAAGAATTACCAGACACCAGGTTCGTGTTTAGTAGGTGATGTGTCGGAAAAGAAATTCTGGAGCGGGCGGCGGGAATCGAACCCGCGTCATTAGCTTGGAAGGCTAAGGTCTTACCACTACACAACGCCCGCTCATCTGATTCCGTTCCTATTTCATTGGAATTTGGAGGTCAAGGCAACTATTGAACATGTTCCCTCTTCATCTGAGATATTCATTCTCTACCATCCGCCCAAAACACGCCTTAAGGCAGCCCTTAGCCATTTTACGGCATCTGTGCGCAGCACTGCATCACGGCACGATGGGCGGATTGCGGTCGATAGCTGCGGCTGCATATGCTTCGGGCAAGATGGGCGGAAGCGGCCATTCGAAGCTCAACTGCTCGGGACATCAATGCTGCGCTGGACGCCAAGGTCGGCTGTGCGCAGGAAGTGTACTTTGCAAAGTCTATCCACTGGACATGTAGGTAAGACACGAACGGTCAAAACCGCCTTTGACAAAATGATCCTGCGCTGTGCTGCAGCGTCCCCGAAGCAGCCGTTCGACAGATTGCGCAGCATTTTTGTCGGCCAGAGATTGATTTCAGATCGTTCGATGCCCCCACAGAGGTTGCGAAAGATTTCCGGTTCCAAGACCGTACAACCATAACTGGGGGCTTTGTGGTAGAGCGTGCGCACATCCAATTCGACCATTGGACCCGTTCGCGTTTCAGGCTACGAGAGTCCTTAGCACCGTTTTTCCACGTTTGGTGCCAAAGAACCCCTTCTCGCCAACCAGCCAATATCCCGCGCCAGAGGTCAGTGTCCGGGGTGAAAGCCTGACAAGGCTACCGCCTGACAAAAGCTCATCCACCACGCCTAACCAGGCAAGTGCGACGCCACTGCCAGCAAGTGTCATGTGCATCGCCAATCCGTGATCGTTGACAACAATCGTCTTGTTGCGCGCTTGTTTCCCGGCATATTTTTCCGGAAACCATGCATCCCAACCCAGCCATCTGTTTTCAGGATCGTCCTGCTCAATGATCTTGGCGGCTTCAGTGCCTATAAGCAGCTTTCCGTCGAGGATTTGCGCCGCAAGCTCGGGGGCGGCCACAGGGAAAATTTCTTCTCGGATCAGAAGTTTTGCGTCTCTGCCGGGCCAATTCCCACGCCCAAAGGCGATCCAGCAATCGGTCTTTTCTTGCCACAAATCGGCGTCTCGTTTGAGGGTTACAAGTTTGGTGCTGAGGCTGAGCGCGTCAGCCAAAAATGGCAACCGATTTGACAGCCAATAGGTGCCAATACCGGGATAAGTTGCGATTGTTAAGCTTGACGTAGACGCTTCCCCCCTAAGTTGGTTCGATGTCTCCCGGATTGCATCAAAGGCTCGTGATAGCGTGTCAAACAGCTCGTGCGCCTTAGGCGTGGGTTTGGGGCGCCCGTTGACTTTATCGAAGAGCGTCACCCCCAAGTCATCTTCTAAGCGTTTGATTTGGTAGCTTATTGCGGGTTGCTTCACATTCAAAGAAATCGCTGCCGCTGTGAAGCTGCGCTGGCGATAAGCTTCTTCAAAAGCCCGAAGCCCCTTGAGTGTTGGTAGGTCAGAGGTCATTGAATTTTTCAATCAGGTTGCAATTTTTTCTGCATATTACAGTCTTTGATTTCAAATTAAAGCTCAAGGAACATTGAACCTTCAATCTTTGAGATCTGACATGCCGGACCACCGCAAAAACAGGCGACAAATCAGGGCAACCCGCTCCGCGTGTACCAATGCTCTTTCATCAAGGAGAACAAAGAAATGATGCGTCATTTCTGGTGAAGCGCTTGTTGTGACTGGTGATCAAAAAGCGGGTTTCAAAGACCCGAATTCGCCCCCCCGTTCTGAGAACCCGAAGACGTCAACTACGCAATTGCGTGCAAACATGAGCTTCTGAAATGACACAAATATCCCACTCACGCAGATTGCGCCGCACTCCCTTTTCGCAGGGGGTCGAGAGCTTTGATATCAAGGCCTACACCGTTTACAATCACATGTTGCTGCCAACAGTTTTCCGGTCAATTCAAGAAGACTACCGGCACCTAAAAGAGGCCGTTCAGGTTTGGGACGTGTCTTGCGAGCGTCAGATCGAGTTGCGAGGGCCAGATGCTGGGAGGCTTATGCAATATCTTACGCCGCGCGATCTGCGTTTGATGCAGCCTGGGCAGTGTTATTACGTGCCCATCGTTGATGAAACCGGCGGTATGCTCAATGACCCTGTTGCGGTAAAACTGGCCGATGATCGGTGGTGGATTTCCATTGCGGATAGCGACCTTCTATATTGGGTCAAGGGGCTGGCCTACGGGTTGCGGTTGGATGTCTTGGTGGATGAACCGGACGTGTCCCCGCTGGCCGTACAAGGCCCACAGGCCGAAGATCTGATGGCGGAGGTGTTTGGTGACGCTGTGCGGGACATTCGCTTTTTTCGGTTTGGGCATTTCGAATTTCAAGGCCGCAGTCTTGTAGTTGCGCGGTCGGGATATTCCAAGCAAGGCGGTTTTGAGATTTATGTCGAAGGGGCTGATATCGGTATGCCGCTGTGGAACGCATTGATTGAGGCCGGAAAAAGCATGGATGTTCACGCGGGGTGCCCCAATCTGATTGAGCGGATCGAAGGTGGGCTTTTGTCCTATGGCAATGACATGACCGATGATAACACGCCGCATGAATGTGGTTTGGGCAAGTTCTGCAATACGCAGGCCGCTATTGGCTGTGTCGGGCGTGATGCCTTGCTACGCGTGGCAAAAGAAGGGCCGGTTCAACAAATCAGGCCAATCTCAATTGATGGCGATGCGGTTCCTATTTGCGGAGATTTTTGGCCAGTTTTGGCGGGCGGTAAGAAGGTTGGCAGGGTCTCATCTGCGGCTTGGTCACCGGATTTCGAAACTAATGTTGCGATCGGAATGGTGCGTATGACCCATTGGGACCCCGGGACGGAGCTAAAGGTCGGAACACCTTCGGGGCTTCGAAGCGCAGTGGTGCAGTCTCGGTTCTGGATCTGACCCAGGTCCCGAACCTGCCAAAAAAGGACCCCGGCAAACAGCGCTTTGCCAGAATCGGGGAAACTTGAACCAAATTGAGCAAGGCGGCTTCCTGCCCATTCCCAACCTCGGGACAAAGTGCAGCATGGCTGGCTAGCAAGTTTGGCCTCGAATAGCTGCTTTCATGGTTTGAATGGAATGCCTTCGCAAATACAGCGAATGTCCGCAATCCGCCCTCACCGCAGAAAGGCCATGTCTGCTTTGGGCTGGGAGCCGCCATTAGCCGAGTTTTGCCCCAACGGCAGGTCAGGGCCGAAAGTTATCGAATTTTAGCGGGAAAATTGGTGCCTCAAGAGGGCCTCGAACCCCCGACCTTGTCCTTACGAATTTTGCAGTCCAGGTGTTGGAAGTGATCGGACAGCACCTCCAATTGTCGGATAACACCTTACGATCAATTGATAATCTTTAGAACACCCCTTTGACAGCATACGACAACGCCGGAGAACGTTTGACGTACATCCCCTACTAATCCCCTACTAATGACCCCACCCCATCGACGGGTGTCGAGACAGGTGGCCCAACTGCGTATCCCGCTTCGATAGACTTGGAGGGCAACCTCGACGCTATCAATGTTCGCCAGCCCCCTCGGAAAAGAAGGCTACCGCAATCCGAGATGCTATTTCCGGTTCATGCCTTGCGGAGAGTTGTTCCGCTTCCTCGAGAACGGTGAGCATTTTCTCAAGGAGAAGGTCACGATTTAAATAGTCCCCCTCAAGCTTCTGAAGAACTTGTTCAAGGGCAATGTATCCCTGTGGAAGGCCCTCGTAAGCGAAGCTCGTCCGTACTTCTTGCTTAACCTGTTCCCAAAACGGATCAATCAGTCTCCCCCAGCTTTCGCCTATCATCTCGAGGCCTTGCAGAGATAAATGTCCAAAAAGTTCTTGGTCGATCGATCCGAGTTCGGCATTCACGCCTAAATCGGGATTGTGCCGCACAAGGAAAGCGGCAAGCGCCTTAAGCAGGCTCTCGAGCCGCGATGGTCGAAGGTCCCACTCCGTCAGCTCATCAACATGCGATGCCAATGAAGCAAGGGCTACAGTTATCTGTTCTTGGCTGGGAGTGTCATCTTCGAGACGCAGGCTTAGAGTCCGTTCGTAGGCCTCTTCGAGCTGCTGTGCGCAAGCAATTTGATCACGAATGAGCACTGCGCCTTCAGAAGCGTTTTGCCGGATCATTAGTAGCCGAGGAGGTAGGAAGCTGTCGTGGCTGTCGGTCCCTCTCAGATGCAACATGGTGAAGGCATCCCGCCCCGAAATAAGCGCGAGTTCCGCTCCCTGAGCAGCCCCTCTTGAGTGGTCCATTTTGAAAGTTAGTGCATTGTCGGTCTTTGGTCCATCGGGACGGTGGTCTCTGGCGCAGGTGGGCGGTATCCCAGAGCACTATGTGGTCGTTTGGTGTTGTAGTGGTTCCTCCAGCTTTCGATGATGGTTTGGGCCTCACGAAGCGAGTAGAAGATTTCACCGTTCAGCAATTCGTCTCGCAAGCGCCCGTTGAAGCTCTCGCAGTATCCGTTCTCCCAGGGCGATCCAGGCTCGATGAATGCCGTCTTGGCCCCAACGGCTTTGATCCA
>UNRJ01000011.1 GCA_900537125.1 Rhodobacteraceae bacterium Alg238-R152
GTTCATTCTTCGGGGTGTGCCTGCATATATTCGATCAGACAACGGCCCCGAGTTTGTTGCGGAAGCGGTTAGAAGCTGGATCAAAGCCGTTGGGGCCAAGACGGCATTCATCGAGCCTGGATCGCCCTGGGAGAACGGATACTGCGAGAGCTTCAACGGGCGCTTGCGAGACGAATTGCTGAACGGTGAAATCTTCTACTCGCTTCGTGAGGCCCAAACCATCATCGAAAGCTGGAGGAACCACTACAACACCAAACGACCACATAGTGCTCTGGGATACCGCCCACCTGCGCCAGAGACCACCGTCCCGATGGACCAAAGACCGACAATGCACTAACTTTCAAAATGGACCACTCAAGAGGGGCTGCTCACCGCCGAGCGGAAGCACCGCAACCCCCAGACCCGCCTCGACCATCCGGCGCACGCCATCAAAGCTAAGGGTTTCGACACGTGTTTTGAGTGTCAGACTCTGTTCGGCGGCACGCGCTTCCAGGAACGCCTGCAGCGAGCTGCCGGTTTGCAGCCCCACCATATCAAGTTTGGCGAACTCAGCGAACTTCACCGGATGGTCGGGCCAATAAGGATGATCCTTCCCCATGACCAACACCAATGTGTCACGACGATAGGTGAGAACCTCCAATTCCGGTTCTTCGACCAAACCCGAGAAAATTCCCAGATCCGCCAATCCATCCCGCACGGCAGTGAGTATTTCGTCAGAAGTCTGCTCGCTAAGGTCAATCTTCACATCTGGGTAATCCTCTACGAAACCGGCCAGATCCTCTGGGAGAAACTGCGTGATTGCCGACGTATTCGCCGCGATGCGAACCGACCCTTTTGCCCCTGACGCAAAGTCGAGCATCTGAGTTTCCATGCGGTCTACCAAACTGAGGACGTTCGATGAATGTCTGGCGAGTTCATGGCCCGCTGGGGTTAGCTCTACTCCACGCGTTTGCCGATAAAATAGTGGCGTTCCAATCTGATCTTCCAAATCCGAGATACGCTTGCTGATCGCGGACGCGGCGACGTTTTCTGCCTCAGAGGCCTGCGCGATACTGCCCGTTCTGGCGACAACCAGAAACATTTTCAATGTTATCAAATTGTGCTTCATGTCATCCCGCCTCCAAGACGCAAAGATGTTTTAACAATTGTTTTCGACATCTCGGCTCCAGGTCATCGCAATTGTTTTCCGGGCTCCTCCAGCGTCGCGGCCCAATCTGCTGTGCAGGGGAATTTGATCCAGGCCCTTCACTGAAATCAAATTGATGTGCAATCGCCCTCTGCAGTGTACTTCAAGGGCTCGCAGCGTGAAGTCACTTTTTCTGATGCCAGGCGTCTCGAATCGAGAAGAACTTACGAGATTGGACTGGATATCGAAATCGGCCAAAGCGTTATGAAGTTGTGGGCAAGCAAGATGAGTAGGCCCCTTGCATGGGGAGGCGTAGCCCAATCTGCTTTGTTGCTGATTTCCTCTTTGCAACAATTGTCGCAATTGGTTTTTGGGCAGCGAAGGACAGGGTTGTCCCGCGACTTTCAAATTTGACATTTAATCCTGGCTGAGGGCCCCACTAACGACCGGTTCTTCCGCTGCACAGCGGCATCATTTTTTCGCTCACGTGGCATTTCCCAAGCAGCGAGCGCGCGCCACGAGATAATCCAACTATCAGTATGGTCTCGTTCCTGACATCGGAGGCGGCGCGGCATCCTGTGGTATGACGTCTGTGTCAACGTCGGGTTGTCGTTTGGGAGGGCATGGCGGATCGGAGGATCAGTCATGGAAACACCAAACTTACCTGCCATTCGCGCGCTTCGCCCAGCCTGGAACAAGGGCCGCATCGTCGGTCAGAAGCGGCCCCTGAAACCTAAGCATGTCTGGGCAATCCGGGTGCGGCTTGAATTGGCAGAGAACCATCGTGACCTAGCCCTTTTCAATATGGCAATCGACAGCAAACTTCGAGGCTGCGACCTTGTGAAAATGAAAGTTGTGGATGTGATGGCGTCTGGCCAGATCAAGGAGCGCGCTTCAGTGCTGCAGAGCAAGACGCAGAAGCCGGTCCGGTTTGAGATATCGGAAGGCACCCGTGCTTCCGTCGAAAAATGGATGGAAGACGAACTGATGGTCGGATCAGAGTATCTTTGGCCAGGCCGTTTTCATGAGCGCCTTCACATATCGACACGCCAGTATGCGCGGATTGTTCGGGACTGGGTCACGTCGATCGGACTGGAAGCCAGTGCATACGGCACACATTCGATGCGGCGCACGAAAGTCACTCAGATCTACAAGAAAACTGGCAACCTTCGCGCCGTCCAGCTTCTGTTGGGGCATACAAAGATGGACAGCACGGTCAGGTATCTTGGTGTTGAACTTGAGGATGCCCTGGCCATTGCTGAAGCCATTGAAATCTAACATCTCTGGGCTGTCTACTTGGACGGCCCAGACCTGCCGTTCACTGGGGTCACGAACGCCGCAGTGCGACTTCCCCAGAACAGCCATTCGGCGGATCCTTTGAAATGTCAGTCAGTGCGATCCACGGCCAACGTAGTATTATGCGGTCGCCGGTTCGATATAGACAGTGTCACGCGGATCAGCCCCTTGGAGAACGGTGATGGCCTCGGGCAAAGTACGTCCATCCCAAGGATACATCGGGTCGTTAGCAGTATGCCCATAGGGTCCACCCTGCATTGGCACATACGGCTCATTTCCGCCAGACGGTGCCCATTTCGACCAAATTCGATCCACATTGGCGTGATGCAAAAAGAAGACGGGATCATTCGGCGATGTCCCAGGCCCCATCGATCCCCCGACCCATACATGCACTTGGTTGTGCAAACCGACGCTTGTTCCGGGTGCGGGTGGATTGGGCCAGCCTGGCCACCACCCCTCGAGCGCATTACGAAAAGACAGGCTCAGATCGCTGCCCTCGTGCCAGGGACTTACATCGTACGACGGAACGTTTAGTGCCGTATTCACATCAGCTATTGTCGGCAAGGTTGCAATCGTGCCTCCCCCGAGATTGCGCATTAACAGGCTGCGGGCCATTGAAACTCGCACCTGCCCATTCACTATCGCCGAATTCACTGTCAACGTCAGCAACGGGTTACCCGGATCGAAAGTGTCGGGGTTCGACAGATCAGCCAGCGGTGTCCCAAAAGGTCCACTTTCAACAACAAAGACATTCCCTCCCGGGACGGGCACCGGCGTGCCTGTGCCACCTACCAATGACCAGATTGGCTGATTGGACTGCTCGGCCTGAGGTTTTTCGCCATCAACTTCCCAATCCCAATATGGCAAACCCATATCCGGAGTTCCACTAACCCGCTGCAGGTCTTTTTCAAAACGATAAAGGAATTCTCGGTGCCATGGCAGGAAGGCAGGACCCCGATGGGCATAGTTCCTGCGTGTTTCAGGGACGTCATTGCCATACGGCGTGGACTGGAACATGGCCAACTGATGCCACAAGACATAGCGGTTGTAGGTGCTTAGCCCATCCGCGGAGTTGAATTCGGACTTCAAAGCAAGAACCGCAGCAATGAAATCATCTTGCTCGGTTTGCGTTAGCTCTCTAATCGATCTTCTATCAGCCATTTGAAATCACTCATGTTCTTTGAATTGTTGCAATTCAATCAAAACGCCTTTGGGCAGCATGATCTCGGGCATTTCGGTCGGCACCATTGCTTCGGGCGTTGTCGGCATAGCCAAAAGCTCAAACTCCGCCGCCGGAAGCGGGCTCTGCTGAAACAAGTCGCTCGAGGGCACGCTTGGGCCACCTCCATGCTGATCCGGCACGGCCATCTCTATCGAAAGGTCTTGGGCCAAGGATTTTGGAATTTCTTCAGACACAAATCTCTCCCCTAATTTGATTGTACTTCACCTAAATCGTGCTTGAGCAGAGTAACAGGTTTGCTGAAATAGTCTACGATCCAAGAGAACCGGCCCATACCGGACGTTGGATGGAGTCTATTCGAATGGCTGCTCCCCCTGCAGACTGCCACCGTGGTCTCGGCGGGCGTAAAGGAACTGGCCGAACACGGGGAAACAAAATGCGACTTCTCGTGCGAGCCGCACAGAAGTGGCGATCAGAGTAACCTTTTTCATGCCCGCCCAGTTTTAGACGATACCGCCGCCCGCTCCATCTGCTGTTGGCCGGCGAGCAGTCACGTTTGCCCGATAGCTGGAGGCACGAAAGGCCATCACTGGAGAAATTGCGCCGCCAGATATTTTACGGGCCTTGGCCAGAATTGGCTCCACATCGGTACGGAATGCGGCGCGCAACGTAGCTGACGCCATCAGCGCGTCATTGTCGGACTGATATCCGGTCAAGGCTTCGCGATCGACGAGGCTGGCCTGAACAAACGCACGTTGAATTTCCATTGCTGAAACCATCAGGCTTTCGATCGGGTCGGTCACATTGTGAGACTGATCGATCATATGCGCCAAATCCAAACCCGGCGTGCCTTCGGCGTCGACCAACTCGTTCCATACAAGGAAGAGGCGGTAGGGATCGATAGTTCCGCTGTCCAGATCATCGTCGCCATACTTGCTGTCGTTGAAGTGAAAGCCGCCGAGTTTACCCGCATGGATCAAGCGCGAGACAATCATCTCAATGTTCACGTTGGGCGCGTGATGGCCCAGATCGACAAGACACATCGCTTTGTCGCCAAGTTCCTGCGCGGTTAACAGCGAAGTGCCCCAATCCTGAACCACGGTTGAATAGAAGGCGGGCTCATAAATTTTGTGCTCTGAGAACAAGCGCCAGTCATCCGGCAGTCCGGCGTAGATATCTTTCATGGAGCTGAGGTAACGCTCAAATTGTCGTCCCATGTGGGTCTGGCCAGGGAAGTTTGCACCATCACCGATCCAGACCGTCAACGCCTTTGAGCCAATCTTTTTGCCGATCTCAATGCATTCCAAATTGTGCTCAACCGCTTGCGCTCGGGTGGCCGAATCGGTGTGCGCCAACGAGCCAAACTTATAGGAGTGCGCCTGATCTGCCTGATCCTGAAACGTGTTAGAATTCATCGCATCAAATGACAGACCGTGCTGATCCGCCTTGGCCCGTAAATCAGCGGGGTCGGCCTTGTCCCACGGTATGTGCAGGGAGACGGAGGGCGCAGCTTTGGTCAGCGCGTGGATGACGCCACAATCGTCCAGTTTATCAAAGATATTGGCTGGCTCACCGCCGCCTGGAAAGCGGGCAAAACGGGTGCCACCAGTGCCAGTCCCCCAGGAAGGGACTGCGACGCCAAAGCTCAGCGCCTTGGCTACCAAAGCGTGAATGTCCACTCCCCGCCGATCCAGCCTTTCACCAAGGCTATCAAAGTCTTTGTCCAGATCACGCTCAAGTTTGGTGTTCTCGGCCTCGATCACTTTCAGATCAAACATAGTATCCTCCCGAAGGGTCTGCGCGCCCCATCCCCACGGCGGCGCAGACAGGTGTTTAGCGTGTAAAGGCCTGAACGTTGCCGGCGTCCACGTTGATGATGTTGCCGGTAGACTTTGCCGATTTGTCGGACGCAAAGAAATAGGCGGCCTCTGCGATGTCTTCGGGCAGGACCGACCGTTTGAGCAAGGAGCGGTTGCGGTACATCTCCTCAAGACCTTCCTTGTCGGTGCCGTATGTATCGGCCCGTTGGTCCAGCCACTCACCTTCCCAAATTTTGGATCCCCGAAGCACCGCGTCCGGGTTCACAACGTTCACGCGAATTCCAACTTCGGCACCTTCAAGTGCGAGGCAGCGCGCCAGATGGATCTCGCTTGCTTTGGCCGTGCAATAGGCTGAGGCGTTGGGTGATGCCGCCAAGCCGTTTTTGGAGGCTACAAAAACGATTGAGCCGCCCATGTTCTGTACGCGCATAACCTTGAAGGCTTCGCGCGACACAAGGAAGTAACCCGTGGAGAGGATGTCCATGTTTTTGTTCCACAAATCGAGGGTTGTGTCCTCGACCGGAGCAGAAGATGCAATGCCGGCATTGGAGACCAGAATGTCCACGCCTCCAAATTCGACAGATGTATCGGCATAAGCTGCGGCGACGGCGTCCTCATCGGTAACGTTCATTACGACAGTGCGCACCACATCCGCGCCATATCGACTTGTCAGATTATCGTAAGTTGCCGCCAAGCTTTTTTCATTGATGTCCGCCAGCATCACGCAGGCACCTTCTGATAGATAGCGCTCTGCTGTGGCGGCACCGATACCGCCAGCGCCACCTGTGACAAGAGCAACCTGACCGGCAAGGCTTTTGGGTTTTGGCATTCGTTGAAGTTTAGCCTCTTCAAGCAACCAGTATTCAATGTCGAACGCTTCCTGTTCGGGCAGGCCGCAGTATTTAGAAACTGCTGCGGCGCCGCGCATCACATTGATCGCGTTGACGTAGAATTCGCCTGAGATTCTCGCCGTGGCGCGGTCTTTGGAAAAGGTGATCATGCCGACACCGGGAATGAGATAGACCACGGCGTTTGGATCGCGCAGAGCAGGGCTGTCGTCATGTTTGCAACGCTCGTAGTAGGCGGCATAGCCTTCGCGATAGGTGGCGATTTGCGCCTCCAAGCCCTTCAACACTGCGTCGATGTTGTTTTTGTCTGGGTCAAAATTTACCACAAGAGGGCAGATTTTTGTGCGCAGGAAATGGTCCGGACATGAGGTGCCCAAGGCCGCGAGGGCCGGCATATCTTTGGCATTCACGAATTCCAGAACGGTGTCTGAGTCGACGAAGTTGCCGACCATGGGCTGCTGACCGGACACAAATCCGCGAATGGCCGGCATAAGTTTGGCTGCAATGTCACGACGCTCTGAGGACGCAAGGCTTTCGTGAATGGCCCCACCAAAGGCAGGCACGCCTGCTGTTTTGGCGTCAAAATAGGAGATGGCCTTGTTGATGATGTCCAACGTCAACTCATAACATGTTTTGGCGTCGTCATCCCATGTGAAGAGGCCGTGTGATTCCAGAACCACGCCTTTGGCGTCCGGGTTGTCGAGGCAGAACTGCTCCAGCCACAGGCCCAGCTCATAGCCCGGCTTTTTCCATGGCAGCCAACCAATGTCGTCGCCAAATATCTCTTGCGTCATGGCCTTGCTGTCTTCGGACGCGGCAATGGCGATGATTGCATCTGGGTGCATGTGGTCCACGTGCGCTTTCGGAACATAGGCATGCAGTGGCGTGTCGATTGAGGCCGCGCGCGGGTTCAGGTTGAAGGTGCAGTGGGGGAGGTAGCCGACCATCTCATCTTCGAACGCAACGTCGCGATACTTGCCTTTCAGTGCGCGCAATTTGTCCATGTAGAGCGTTGAGAACCCTTCCATCTTAATCGAGCCGACGTCACCACCTGAGCCTTTGACCCATAGAACCTCGACATCATCGCCAGAAAGAGGATCAGCTTGGAGCACTTTGGCGGAAGTGTTGCCGCCGCCATAATTGGTGACGCGCTTGTCAGACCCAAGCAAATTGGAGCGATACAGAAGTTTCTCAGGCTCGCTCATGCTGGCCGCCTTGGCCTCGTCCCATAGAGAAACAAGCCGGTTTGCTTCGGTTGTCATTGTGATCTCCTCCCGATCCACAGATAGTTCAATCAGATTTGATCAGAGGTTGAGCGGATTGCGACAGAATGTCAATCACAAACAGTCATAAATGATCAGATTTGAGTGTGAAATGAATAAAAATGACAATTAGTGATTGACAATGATTGAATGTCTGCGGCATCGTCACTGTCAACGGGAGGAAAGTAATGCACGAAAAGGAACGCAATAGGATCATACTGTCCGCAGTACAGGACCGTCCGGTGGTGACGGTTTTGGACCTGTGTAGTATGACTGGTGCGTCCGAGGCGACCATTCGCCGGGATATTTCCGCATTGCACGAAGCCAAGAAGCTGCGCCGCGTTCGCGGCGGTGTTGAGGCACTGCACCCAAATCAACTGCCCGGCCTCGCTGGCCGGCCATTTGCAGTCAACGAAGCAATCAACATCGCGCAAAAGCAAGCAATTGCACGCAAAGCAGTAGAGCTTTGTGAGGAGGGGGAGCCGATTATCATCAACGGCGGCACCACAACCTTTCAAATGGTGCACCCACTTGCGACACGCCGGTGTCAGGTTTTCACCAACTCGTTTCCGATTGCTGAGCACCTTCTGAAGAACTCCAAAAATACAGTTCTGATGTCTGGTGGCGTGATCTATCGCGAGCAAAACATTGTGTTGTCGCCATTTGACAACGATGTGACGCGTAACTTCTACGCGCGACGCATGTTTATGGGCGCGCAGGGTGTCGGCCCGCTGGGTGTGATGGAAGCCGACCCGTTGATCATTCAGGCCGAGCAAAAACTGATTGGACAGGCCGACGAGCTGGTCCTGCTGGTCGATTCCGGGAAATTCGAAGAGCGCTCTAGTCTCGTACTGTGCCCGCTCAAAGACATCGATGTTTTGATCACCGACGACGGGATCAGTGACCGCTCTGCCGCCATGGTGGAATCGGCGGACATCAAACTGATCGTGGTGCCGGTTGGCGCTTCGAAGGAGGAGGCGGTGTCGTAGTACTCCGCGAGGGGACGGCGAGCCGTAAATTTAGGGGAACCAGGGAGGAAACCCAATGAAATTTACCAAACTCATGACATCCGTGGCAGTAGCTGCGGGCTTGTTCGCCGGACCTGTGGCCGCAGACGACATGCGGATCGCGTTGGTTGTGAAAGCACTTGGCATCGGCTTCTTTGAAGCCGCCGCAGAGGGCGCAGAAGAAGCTGCCAAGGAAATTGGTGGTGTTGAAATCATCTACACCGGCCCAACGGACACCACCGCCGAAGGCCAGATCGAGGTGATCAACTCGCTTATCGCTCAAAAAGTGGATGCCATTGCCGTGTCTGCCAATGACACTGACGCGCTGGTGCCGACCCTTAAGAAAGCAATGCAACGCGGCATCACAGTTGTGTCCTGGGACTCTGGCGTGGCCGAAGATGGCCGTCAGGCGCATTTGAACCCATCGTCCAACGCGTTGATTGGCAACATGATCATCAAGCTTGCTGCCGATCATTTGCCGGATGGCGGTGAAGTGGCCGTGTTGTCTGCGACCACCACGTCCACCAACCAGAATATCTGGATTGATGAGATGAACAAAGTGATGGGCAACTATGGAGGCATTGAAGTTGTCTCGACAGTCTATGGTGACGATTTGGCGGACAAATCTTATCGTGAAGCCACCGGCCTGATGCAGTCGCATCCTGAGCTGGACGCGATCATCGCGCCGACCTCGGTTGGCATTGTGGCAGCGGCACAAGCGGTTGCTGACGCAGGCAAAATTGGTCAGGTCAACGTGACCGGCCTGGGCCTGCCATCTGAAATGGCCGGTGCCATTGAAAGCGGCGCCTCGAAGTCTTTCGCGATCTGGAATCCAATTGATTTGGGCTATTCCGCGACCATGCTGGCGCATCAGTTGGCAACCGAAGCAGCTACGGCCTCGCCGGGTGCGGAAATCTCTATTGGCCGCATGGGCACGATCACGCTGGACGACACAAATGCCGCGGCCATGGCCGACCCGTTTGTCTATGACTCCAGCAACATCGATGATTTCAAAGAAATCTTCTAAGATCACTCCCGAGAAATGGGGCGGCGTTCTGTTTACGTCGCCCTTTTCTCAACCGAACGATGTGCCCTTGGCGGGCCTTGCGGCGGGGATGCGCAAATGACCTATCAGGCGAGCGAACAGAGCGACGATCCGGTTCTGTCTCTGGACAGTATCACTAAAATATTTCCAGGCGTGAAGGCTTTGGACGGTGTCGTGTTGCACCTTTATGCGGGCGAAGTGACTGCGTTGATTGGCGAAAACGGAGCCGGAAAGTCTACAGTTGTTAAAACCCTGACCGGTATCTATCAGCCCGATGGCGGCCGGATTATGCTCGATGGGCAGCCTGTGCAATTCCCAACCCCGCAGGATGCCGCAGATGCCGGGGTCACGGCCATTCATCAGGAAACCGTGCTTTTTGATGAACTGACCGTTGCGGAAAATGTTTATATCGGGCACGCGCCCAAAAACCGGTTTGGCCTGATCGACACCAAGGCGATGCATGCCAAAACCACAGAGATTCTAAATTCGATCGGCGCTCCGATTGATGCCGGTGTAAAACTCAAAGACTTGGGGATCGCATCGCGCCACTTGGTCGCCATCGCCCGCGCACTATCCGTTGAGGCGCGCGTGGTGATCATGGATGAACCAACTGCCGCGCTGAGCCAAACCGAGATCGAGGAGCTCTATGAGCTGGTCGATACATTGAAGGCACAGGGCAAGGCGATCCTGTTCATTTCCCACAAGTTCGACGAGATATTCAGAATTGCCGATCGCTACACCGTGTTTCGGGACGGACAATTCGTAGGCGCGGGCAAAATGAGCGACGTCAAAGAGGCAGAGTTGGTCCAAATGATGGTCGGGCGTGCCGTCGACCAACTGTTTCCGAAACGCCACGCGGAGATTGGTGATGAGGTTTTGAAAGTCGTTGGCTATAGCCACCCAACAGAATTTGAAGACATAAACTTCACACTTCGTCGCGGCGAAATCCTTGGGTTCTACGGGCTTGTCGGCGCTGGCCGATCCGAGTTCATGCAATCGCTCATCGGCATCACTCGCCCATCTAAGGGCGCGGTGCGGATTGACGACAAGGTGCGTGTGATCCGCTCCCCCGCCGACGCCATCAAAGCCGGCATTGTCTATGTACCCGAAGATCGCGGCAAACAGGGTGCCATTCTGGACATGCCGATTTTTCAGAACGTAACCTTGCCTTCTTTGCACAAAACATCGCGAGATGGGTTCATCCGGTTGGCCGAAGAATTTGCGCTGGCGCGTGAGTATACAGAACGACTGGATCTGCGGGCGGCGTCGTTGGACACAAACGTAGGTGCGCTATCCGGCGGGAACCAACAGAAGGTGGTGATTGCCAAATGGCTCGCGACCCAGCCGCGGGTGATCATCCTCGATGAGCCAACCAAAGGCATCGACATTGGTTCCAAGGCGGCGGTGCACGACTTTATGTCCGAACTGGCAGCACAGGGGCTGTCAGTAATTATGGTCAGCTCTGAAATCCCTGAAATTCTCGGTATGTCAGATCGGGTGATTGTCATGCGTGAAGGTCGCATGGCTGTCGAACTTCAAGGCGACGATCTAAGCCCTGAAACATTGGTGCGCCACGCGGTTGGCATTCAGGCACAGGGAGACGCGGCATGAGCCATCTTAAGTCCCGTGAGGCAATCCTCTTTGGCGCCATTCTTTGTCTACTCTTTGTTGTGGCGACGCGGTTTCCCGCATTTGTCGCGCCCGGCACTCTTGTCGCTGTATTCACAGACACATCCCCCCTGATGATCCTTGCGATGGGCCAGATGGCGGTGATCCTGACCCGCTGTATCGATCTGTCGGTGGCCGCGAATTTGGCGCTAACAGGTATGGTTTGCGCAATGATCAACGTGGCGGCCCCCGATCTTCCCGTTGCGGTCATTCTGGCGGTCTCGCTTGCAATGGGCGCGATGTTGGGGGCGATCAATGGCATCTTGGTTTGGAAACTCAGTATTCCCCCGATTGTGGTCACCCTTGGCACAATGACCATTTTTCGCGGCATCATCTTCTTGCTGACCGAAGGCAAATGGATCAACGCGCATGAAATGAGCCCGCAGTTCACCGGGTTTCCGCGGGCGGACGTATTGGGCATGCCAGTCCTTGGGTGGATCGCGGTTCTGGTGTCTGTTGTGATGCTCGTGGTCATGGCACGCACCACTTTGGGACGGTCCATATACGCCGTTGGCGGCAATCCTCATGCAGCAGTCTATACCGGCATCGACGTAGGTAAGACGCAATTTGCGGCTTTTGTGATCTCCGGCATGCTCGCGGGTTTGACAGGCTATCTTTGGGTGGCGCGATATTCCGTGGCCTATGTCGACATCGCGGGAGGCTTTGAGCTTGATGTGGTGGCGGCCTGTGTGATTGGCGGCGTGTCCATTGCTGGCGGAGCCGGCACTGTCGTCGGAACGCTTCTGGGCGCACTGTTTCTTGGTGTTGTCAAAAACGCGCTTCCTGTGGTCGACATCTCGCCATTCTGGCAGCTCGCAATATCCGGCGCGGCAATCATCATTGCGGTCGCGTTCAACGCCCAATCCGGACGCTCCAAGGGGCGCGTCATTCTGAAATCTGCGGAGCATGCACAATGAGCCTGACCGACAACGCCCCCCGCCACATTCCAGATCGGCTGCGATCACCTCTGCAGGACAAGCTGGTCAGCTGGGAAAGCCTATTGCTGGCGGTCGCGATAGCTATCTTTATCGTAAACTCGCTGGCCTCGCCTTACTTCCTCAATGCGTGGAACCTGTCCGATGCCACCTTCAATTTCACCGAGAAGGCAATGATCGCTTTTGCGATGGCCTTGTTGATCATCTCCGGCGAAATTGACCTGTCGGTGGCGGCCATAATTGCCTTGGCGTCAACCGCCATGGGCGTCGCCATGGAAATGGGCGCGGGTACGCCCATGTTGGTCTTGGTCGGCCTCACCACGGGCGTGCTTTGTGGCGCGTTCAATGGAGCGCTGGTGACCAAATTGGGTCTGCCTTCCATTGTCGTAACGATTGGCACAATGAGCCTGTTTCGAGGCATCAGCTACATTATCCTCGGGGATGGTGCGTTTCGCGGCTATCCCAGCTCGTTTTCGTGGTTTGGACAAGGCTATGTTTTCTGGGTGATCTCCGTCGAATTTGTCATCTTTGCTTTGTTGGCGGTGATCTTTGGCGTGGTTCTGCACAAAACCAACTTTGGCCGAATGGTATATGCCACAGGTAACAACGCCACCGGTGCGCTGTTTTCCGGCGTGCGCGTTGATCGCGTCAAGATGACCTTGTTTTTGCTGACGGGCTTAATGTCGGGCTTGGCGGCCATCTGTCTAACTTCGAGACTCGGATCCACACGACCTTCGATTGCCTCGGGCATGGAGCTTGAGGTGGTCACCATGGTTGTCTTGGGCGGCGTCAATATCCTTGGCGGCTCAGGCTCCATTCCCGGGGTGGTCATCGCCGCCTTTGTCATGGGGCTGGTGACGTTTGGCCTTGGTTTGCTCAATGTGCCTGGCATTGTGATGTCGATCTTCATTGGCCTCTTACTCATCGGGGTCATTGCGCTGCCAAGGCTTTGGACTATGTGGCGCAAGAAAGTGGGTTGAGCTGATGGAAAAGCACGCTTTTTGTATGACGCTTCACCCCGGAAAACTGGATGAATACCGCAAGCGCCACGATGAAATCTGGCCTGAACTTGTAGCGCTTCTGAAGGAGGCTGGCGTGGAGGACTACTCCATTCACTTTCATGCAGAAACCCATCAGCTGTTTGGCGTGTTGTGGCGACTCAACGACCACACGATGGACGCCTTGACAGATCATCCGGTGATGAAGCGCTGGTGGACGTACATGGCCGATCTCATGGACACACATCCGGACACCAGCCCCGTTGTGGTTGATCTCCAACAAGTGTTCCACATGCCATGACCACTCCGTGCAAGACCCCACGCCACATTGCCGTGATCGATGTTGGCAAGACCAACGCCAAGCTCGCGTTGGTCGACAGCGCGACTATGACCGAGTTGGCCGTGGTGACACGCCCCAACACAGTTCTTGCGGGCCCGCCTTATCCGCATTTTGATCTGGATGGACATTGGGCGTTCTTTCTTGAAAACCTTGCTGCGTTTCATACTCAACATGGAGTTGACGCGATTTCTGTGACCACGCATGGCGCCTCCATTGTTCTACTGGAACAGGATGGCGCGCTGGCGTGTCCAATGTTGGATTATGAGTTTCTCGGCCCCGACGACTTGGCCGACGCCTACGATCAACTGCGGCCGAATTTCTCGGAAACCGGGTCACCTCGACTGCCCGGCGGCCTCAATGTTGGGGCGCAGTTGCATTGGCTTTTTGACACCGACCCGACGCTTTTGGACCGCACCCAACACATCATCACCTACCCGCAATATTGGGGGTATCGGCTGACCGGAAAACTGGCCTGCGATGTGACATCCCTTGGATGCCACACTGATCTTTGGAACCCTTGGGAAGGGAAGCCATCGTCTCTGGCCGCACGGATGGGCATATCGCAGAAACTTGCTCCGGCACGGCAGTCCTCTGACATTCTGGGAGATTTGGACAAAACCGTCAGCCAGATTACGGGCCTTTCGCCTGATACACCGGTTGTTTGCGGTATTCATGACAGCAACGCCTCATTGGTTCCCTATCTCGATCACGGTTCCCAGTCGATCTCGGTTGTTTCAACGGGAACTTGGGTGGTGTGCATGACCTTGGGCGGTAACCAAGCACCGCAACTGGATGCCAAGCGAGACACTCTGATCAATGTGAATGCATTAGGTGAACCAGTGCCATCCGCCCGGTTCATGGGCGGGCGCGAGTATGAAATCATACGGAACGGCTCAGACGCGATCCCCACGGATGAAGATCGCCAGCAGGTGATTAGGAAGAAGATAATGTTGCTGCCGTCTGTGGTAACGGAAAGCGGACCATTTCCTGGGCAGAAGATGCAATGGACTGTCCCGCCCGATACGGATGGTCAACGCATCTACGCGCTATCCCTTTACCTTGCATTGATGACTGAGTGTTGCCTTGACCTAACTGGTGGCGGACGACGGACCATTGTCGAAGGCCCATTTGCCAGAAACTCAGACTACTTGGGCATGCTCAATTCGCTCCGCGAGGGGCACGTTGAGGCGGCGTTATCACAGACCGGAACCAGTGTTGGCGCCGCAATGCTGATTGAAAAGCCGGCGAAATCTGGCAGTGACTTTGCAGCTGAAAAACCACGCGATCAGCACCTTTCCAGATACGCGCAGCAATGGTTCAGTATGGTACCGCAAGGTTGATCGGCAACTTAAACACCTATGACTTTAGTGAATCTGGGTGACAGTATTCTGCAAAGCAGATTTCTGAGCAATCTGCAGCGAAAAGGCCGGTTTCCGCCCTTTGTGCAGGGTGTTGCGACCGGCCCGATGCCGCCATTCGTGGCTTTTCAAATGAACTTCCGCTTAAAGATTGAACCTTAGTCTAAGCCCTAACAACCACGGATCGCTGGTGTTGAAACCAGGGTTGTTCAAATGTTGAACGCTCGCCGTGATGGCGACGTTGTCCGCTAAGTCAAATCGGTAGAATGCTTCAACTGTGGTTTGGTCCTTTAAGCCTGCGGCCACTGGGTCGGCCCACGTCGCCGCAACGCCAATCAGATCGTCATAAAACCCAGGCCGCCAGATGAGACCTGCTGTTGCGCCTCTTTTGGCTATCGGGTCCGTACCGTTTGACCAACCAAGGCGACCAAAAACCATGAGATCATTTTTGAAGGTGTGATTGGCGCTCAGGACCACGCCGTAGCTCTCGTCCAGCCCTTTCGCAGCGCGCGCATCAATGTGATAGGCGCCGACATGAATGTTGGTCAGGTAGCGTTGATTTTTTGCGGGCGTCCAGCCAATCTCGGCGTATTTATAGAACTCCGATCCTCCGGGGAACCAGTCGACCTCGGTCAGCGAGCTATTGGCATCAGAGGCCATACCAAGAACATAGACTTGATCGGTCACATAAGCTCCGCCGCCAATGCCAAAACCGGGATCAGGAACAGTTAGAACCGGATTGTAATTCACCACATAGTTCTGAAACCCGGTGCGCGGGTTCACGTAGCCAAGGATATCAGTGTAGTCACCCGGATCTATGCGCCCCACCACAATGCCGCCACGGCCGCTTAGAATAGTTTGCGACCAGTAAGCGACAGATAGGCTGCTGCCGGTGTCACCAAATGTCAGGCCGGTTAGGCCTGCATAGCCGATCTCTCCAGCCAATCCGGAGGGTGTTTGATCCAGCCCTGAGCGTCCCCCAATGAAGTGGTCCGCCCCTATGATTAGGAAAGCGGAGGACCTGAGATGGCCATTAAGAGACCCAAGCCTGAAGAGATTGTCGTGAAGCTGCGGCAGGTTGAAGTCCTGATGGGGCAAGGCATGCCCCGGATAGATGCGATCCGACAGATCGGTGTGACTGAACAAACCTATTATCGCTGGAAGAAGAAGTACGGCGGAATGGGCACAGAACAGCTCAAGGAACTGAAGCGGCTCCAAAAGGAGAATGAGCGCCTGCGCCGGGCAGTAT
>UNRJ01000012.1 GCA_900537125.1 Rhodobacteraceae bacterium Alg238-R152
AGAGACAGGTCCATATCGTTCTACTGTCGTCTTATTGGATGACCTTCATTTTGGCTGAATCCTCCATCACGATCAAGTCAGCGTCATCCATCCATTATAAGATGAAATTTTGGGGCTCCGACGCGGCCCAAGTCTTTCCCTGCCAAGGCGCAATAGGTAACGCTTCCCTATGAGCACAGAAGAATTTTCGATATGGCGGGATGAGCGTATCCATTGGTTTACGCTATATTTGCGGCTGCCAGAAGCCGGGGTGGCGTCAGAATTCCAAAAGGAACCAGTTTGCGAAACTCGACTCTACACGGTGCGCTGGCCGGACGGTCCGATTTGCCCATCGTGCTTAGAAAAAAATCCCGCTTTTATAAAGTCGCGAAATTGTTTTCGTGTAGAAATTGTCGAAAGCAGTTTTCCCTGACTTCCGAAACGCTTTTTCACCGGCGGCGGCTTGACATCCGGACCTATTTTTTGATCGCAGAGATGCTGATTAAATCAGAAGCTATGCAATTTTGCTCCACTAGGCACTGGATCAAAAACGAGTTTCAAATCGCTTATGTCACAGCGTTCAGGCTGAAAGCCCGGATATCAGATGTTCTCAAAGAAGTGGATGGCCGCATTCTGGGGCGCTGCATCTGCGTTCGCCTTCTGCCCTTGCCGCAAGATATTGATTTGGGATCGGAGGGCCATCTGCACTGGCTTGAAAATGAACTCCGGGCCCGCAGTTGGCGTCACATCAATATTGAGTAAAGTAGACAGGTTATCCACACCTGAAATTTCTCATCCCCTTCCTTCTGCGAATTTCGAGACATAAGTCGCTTTCATAACGCGAAAACACCGGTGCTAGTCATCGGTAGAGACCGTGAGAAATGAGGGGAATTCCCCCTCGTAAGGATGCGAAAAAGCGGAGGGAATTGTATATAACTGCATGAAATAAAATAATAATTGACTCGAGTGGGATCTGTGGAGACGATCCCGCCTGAAGCGAGCGCTGGAGACCTCACAAACAGAGGCCCCGAGTGAAAAAGAAATCACGTGGCGCAGAAGATCGTCGCAACATATTGAGGCAGATCGCCGACCATTATTGGCCTCCTGAACTCGGATACGGGCCATAGGACAGGATCGCTAGCCTCTCTAAACTGGAAAATTGCTCGAAGGCAGGTGCTTTCGGGAGCGGAGACGTTATGTCTTCTCCACTGGACTGGGACACATCGTTGGGCGAGCAGGAAAAACGGCCTGCGTTGCAAGTTGGACCTATCAGAGGTGTGCTGCCTTACGATGGATATCGCAACCCCCTGACAAGGAGTGCGACCACACATAGGGTGTCCATGACGTTGGCAACACCGGCAACAAATGGACAGCGCAAACTCTACCATTTCGACGGGCAGCGCGAAATGGCTGTCGCGCTGGAGGCCGTATTGTCTCCAGAACTCTATCACCTTGAGGTGCAATTGCCTCCTTTGAGTTTCATCGACGTAAATGGCAAAGAGCGGTCTCATAGTTTCGATCTTAGGATTACGTTCAAAGACGGCTACCGTCGGGCAGTGTTTGTCCGCAATGGGAAAAGTCTTCAAAAACCACAAACGCAGGCGCAGATCTCGGCCATCTCCCAAGCGATCTCTGAACCTTTTGCCGACGACATGGTCGTCGTGAATGGAGACCAATATACGCGATGCTATCGCGACAATCTTCTCCGTATCTGGAATGCGACGATGTCTCCAGACGAGCAGTTGGACCGCCATGTGTTGGAGAGGTCCCAACAAACTTCCTTCTGGCTTATCGCTGATCTTATTACCGCCTGCGATTGCTCTAAGAACGCTGTATTGAGTTCCATCCAACGTTTGATCGGCAAAGGCCTGCTGCACGTAAATCTGCATGCAGTTATTGGCAAAAATTCACGGATCTGGCTGGCCTGATGTCCAGGAAGCCGGTCTATAAGGTTCCTATCGGGTCTGAACTGATCCTGGACCGGTGTCATTGGCGTGTCATCGGTAAGGACGCGGATGGTTACGTCGTTGAAGGTATCGACAGAGACGAGCACCTTACTTTGCCTTTTTCTCGAGTTGATGACGCGTTGGCGACGCATGATGCACAGCTAATTACGCCAAAACAGGCTGAAAAGAAAAAGGCCTTGCTGGAATACACCGGCGGCTATGAGCGTGTTGAGCAACTTGATGAAGAAGAGCGGCGCGATGTCAGAGCAAGACTTGGCTTGATGAAGGCGATGGAAGCTTTGGCAGCGGAGGGTCTCAAGTTGACGTAGCGCTATCTCAGCCGTGCTGACGTAAGCCGAGATTTGCGTGAAGTTGCAAAAAAGCTGACCGGTGACCGGGGTATTTTTGACGCGGCTCGGGTCGGACCTGGAAAGCAATGTAACGTCCTGCCGCAGGGGCGCAGCTTGCAGGAATTGTATCGAACTTTCCTGAAGTTTGACCGCAATCCAGTTGTATTGATGAGGCGGCACCACAAGAAGGGCTGGGCAAAGGGAGCTAGTCGGCTGTGCGAGGTCGGGGAGCGTTTCATTGACTACGTTCTCAACCAAGTCTTGAACCTTTCAAAGACAAAGCTTGGCCCTTTGTATCAAGATGCCAAGGTTGCTTTTGATGTCCCTGAAAACGCAATTCTTGCTGGGTTCAAATTCCCGTCGATCACGACTGTCCGCGCACGGGCAGGTGCCATTCAGAAAATCGTCAGGGAGCTGGGAAGGAACGGCAAAAAGTACAGTCAAAACAAATATGGTGCAGGATCGACTGATGTCCGCGCCTTGGAGTTCGGTGAGACCTGTGTCACCGATCAGGTCTATCTCTCAATTTTCACCAACTCGAGGGGCGAGTTGGAAATAAAGGAAATTGATCCGACACGAGAAGGTGGACCGCTCGAGAACGGTGAAGTTCGACGTCTTTGGCTGTTTTTTATGATGGATTTGGCGACAAGAATGCCGCTTGCATGGCTACTTTCGGAAGCCGCGGATGGGGACCACCAGAAGAAACTGCTTCGCATGGCGATGCGCGATAAATCTAAGGAGAAACTGCGCTATGGGTGCAATCATGATCCCGCGCCGGCAATTCGACTGAAGCTGACTAAGTCGGACAATGGCTCAGCAACGCGCAACGATCCAGTATACAGTAGCCAGCTAGGCCTTAGGACATCCATATTGACTGGGCGCGCATATAATTCTGCCGACAACGCTTTCTGTGAGCGGGTGTTTGGCAAAATACAGTGGAAAGTTTTGAATTTCCTCCCTGGTTATACAGGAAGTCGGCCGGGAGAACTCAATGGCTACGATGGTCAAAAGAGCGCCCAGATCACACCTGAGGCCTTGATGGGCCATCTTACGCGATTCCTTGTCGATGAGTACCCTCATACGCCACATAACGGCACGGGGATGTACAAAGCGACCCCAAGGGCAAAGCTCGAAGATCTTCTTGACGAGGGACAAATGCTCGACGCACCTGACCCTGAGGAATTGCGAGTGCATCTGGGCGAAAGCACTGCTGCAACTGTGAGCTCTGAAGGCGTGAAGATTTTCAATATTCCCTACAATTCCACAGAGCTTCAGAAGTTTGCGGCCGGGGAACCCAAAAAAGTTACGGTCTTTCTCAACCCGGATGACTTGCGCCAGGTGAGCATTTGCAGTGAGGAAACAACGCAAATCCTCAACGCAAGCCTATCGATGACCACTTTCGCGGATCTTACCCTTGATGAAGCCATCAAGGATATGCGGTCAGCTGTCGAGACGAACCCTGAAAAAAAGGCTCTCCATGCAGAACACCTTGAGGACGCGCGTCGCCGTCGAGTGAGGGATTCAGGGTTCTTTCCGGACTCCAACCTGCCTTCGTCCTATGAGCACACTGACAGGCTGCGCGCGCAAGCCGCTGAGTTGGCCCAAGTTGAGTACACCAATATGTCTCGCACCGCCCCAGTTATTCACATTGGCAGCTTTATGTCCCGAGTTCCCTCGGCTCAAACCGGCATGTCGCCAGTCCCGGATGACGCAGAGAAAATAGAACCCCCCTCAGAAACAAGCGTGGATACTCCGGCGGTCGCAACGGCGTCCGCGGAACACTCCGAAGACTCGGGAGAATCAAAATCCAAACTGACTTTTGAACCAATTACGGAAAGCAAGCTATGAATGAATTTGTCAACTCGAGCATCCGCCAAAATGCCTTAAGCACAAATGACTGCGTGTTTCCTCTTAAGAGGGCACAGAAATTCAAAGCCGCGTTGACTAGAGTTTTTAGCCATCATCTAGGGTGTTTGGATAGCGGTGAGAGATTTGAAACCAAGGGTATTCTTGTCACAGGTCAATCTGGTAGCGGAAAAACCAAAGAGATTGCGGAAATCTTGAAACGCTTCAACGCAGGTCAAACGCCCCTACCAACAGGCAGGCATGCCCGCATTGCAGAGTGTATTTTGGCGGGTTCGCAAGGGTGGAAAGATTTGGGGCGCAATACTATTCGAGCAATCGGGTACCCACTCCACGAAAAAGCTCGACTCACCCAGGCAGAGATTTGGGAGCGTGTCGTCATTGAGGCGAAACTCGCCGGCGTCGTTGGTATACACTATGATGAAGCGCAGCATATCTTCCGCAAAAAAAATGATGACGACTGCCTTGCAATCCTCGATTCATTTAAAACACTTATGAAAGATTATGAATGGCCTTTGATGTTGATCTTTTCAGGCGTTCCAGAGCTGGATGGGTATTTGAAGCGAGAACCCCAGCTTGATGGGAAGCTGGACCGAATTGTGTTTGGGGATATTTCGCTGCCGGAAGACTATGTGAAAGTGCATGAAATTGTTGGCAGCTATGGTCTGCGGGCAAATTTATCCGTGGATCCCGAACTTCTGACAGAGGAGTTCTTGAGCAAGAGTCATTTTGTGCGAGCGTGGACTGATAAGACTTTCGCCAACCCAGCAGCTACTCCCTTCACACACAGCAACTTCGAAACCATGTACCGTAAAGACCACCCCTTTGTGGAGTTCCTTACGGGATAAGATTTTCAAAACAATCTGGCAGCCTGATGGGCCCGCGTCTTTGACGCGGGCTTTTTTCTGCGTCACGGTTCGGCCGGTTTCTTGAAGCTTTGAAAAGTTTGCGCGGACTATTGGTATCCTGCGCACACATATAGTTTTCGATCGATCTTTCGCACCTCTAACGCCATGAAAAGTATAGTTTATTCTGGATTGGGAATTCTGCTGCTTTCTGGTTTGCGCACACTTCTGGTTTCTCTGGCAGTTTCACAGAGCAAAAACCAGCATGCGTTTGTTCGACGCCGTTGGGGCAAGTGCGCGTGATGATAAATGGCGCCAACCGCTCTTTCAGGTAGTCATCTTGTGCTTGCGCAATGATATGCAATAACATAACGATCACGCATTGCTTTGCCCTTTTTGATCGGAGACACCCCATGACACTCAAACACGCTTTGCTGTGGTCCACGCTGATTGCCGCTGCTGCGCCCGCCATCAGCGAGGAAAAGCGCGAGCTTGGCGCGCATGCGCACGGCCACGGTGCTTTGAACATCGCAGTTGATGGGGATGTGTTGGCCCTCGAACTTACTGCGCCGGGCTTTGACATAGTGGGGTTTGAGTACGTTGCACAATCGGATCAAGACAAAGCCGCAATTGAGGAAGGTCTTGCCACGCTTTCCGATCCATTGACCCTCTTTGGGCTGCCGGACGGCGCAAATTGCGCGGTGACCCAGGCAGTGGCCGAATTGCACAGCGAAGACGTACATCATGACGCCGACCACGATGACCACGGGCATGACGACCATGATGAAAAGCATGACGACCACGACCATGAGAAAGATCACGACGATCATGATGATCACGCGGGCGCCGATCACGAGGAACATGACGAACACGATCACGTCGATCATGGAGAAGAAAATCACAGTGAATTCCATGCAGAGTATCAATTAATCTGTACTAACCCTGAGGAGCTGACCAGCATTGAGCTCACTTACTTTGCGCAATTCCCCAATGCCAAAGGGCTGGAGGTTCAGCTTGTGACCGACGCCGGGGCCAGTAAGGTGGAGGCAACCGCCGCCGCGCCGGTTGTGACGCTTAACTAATATCCGGGCAGTAAGACACAGATGAAGGCCGCAATAGACCTCAAAGATGTGGCCTTCACTTGGCAAGGCCGGACACGGTTTACCCTGACCGTACCGCACCTCAGCGTTGCCTCTGGTGAAAAACTGTTTCTGTTGGGGCAAAGCGGCTCCGGCAAATCCACACTTCTCAGTTTGATTTGCGGCATCATTCAACCTCAACGTGGGGCGGTGGTTGTGGATGGCGTGAACCTTAGCACCTTACGGCCTTCCGCGCGGGACAGGCTGCGCGCAGAGCGTATTGGCGTGATCTTTCAGATGTTCAATCTGTTGCCCTATGCGTCGCCTCTGGAAAACATCCTGCTGCAACTCTCCTTTGCACCTGAGCGGCGTAGGCGTTTGGGCCATGCTCAGGAAGAGGCGCTGCGTCTGACTGCCGCTTTGGGGCTGGAGGATCAACTGGTCCTCAACGCGCAAACCACCGAACTCAGCATCGGTCAGCAACAGCGCGTGGCCGCAGCCCGCGCGCTTATTGGCCGACCAAAGCTGATCATCGCGGATGAGCCGACCTCCTCGCTGGACGCCAATAGCCAAGTGGCTTTTCTTGATCTCTTGATGGCACAGGCAGAAGAGGTAGGCGCAACTTTGCTGATGGTCAGCCATGACGCCAGATTGGCGCGCCACTTTGATCGTACTTTGGACCTGACCGACATTGCGACAACCAAGAGGCACACGTCATGATCCTGCTGCGCCTCGCCTTGAAATCTTTGCTCAGTCGCGCGGTGACGGTCAGCCTGACGATCTTTGCTATCGCGCTGTCTGTGGCGCTGTTCTTAGGTGTTGAAAAACTGCGCACCGGGGCCAAAGCCAGCTTTGCTGATACGATTTCCGGAACTGATCTGATTGTTGGTGCGCGCTCCGGTGGTGTGCAGTTACTGCTCTATTCGGTGTTCCGCGTGGGTAACGCGACGAATAATGTCACCTGGCAAAGCTATCAGGACATCGCCAACCGTCCCGAAGTTGAGTGGAGTGTGCCGCTCTCATTGGGCGACAGCCACAAAGGCTTCCGGGTGTTGGGCACCACACCGGAATTTTTTGAGCGCTACAAATATCGGGGGGGGCGGTCGGTGAGTTTTGCCGACGGCGTCGCGTTTTCCGACCTGTTTGATGCAGTGGTAGGCGCAGACGTTGCCGCCGCGCTGGGCTACCAGCTGGACGATCAGATTGTTGTGAGCCACGGCGTGGCGTCGTTCACGGAACATGACGACAAACCTTTCCAAATATCCGGTGCCTTGGAAAAAACCGGCACACCGGTGGATCGCACCGTCTTTGTCAGCCTTGAGGCAATCGAGGCCATTCATATTGATTGGCAGGGTGGTGGGCGCGCGCAAAACACCATCAGCGCCGATGACGTGCGTCAGATGCAACTCACCCCCAAGGCGGTGACCGCTGCGATGATAGGCACCAACACCCGCCTGCAAATCTTCGGGCTGCAGCGCTGGATCAATGAATACGCGCAAGAGCCTTTGCTGGCCATTTTGCCGGGCGTCGCCCTCAGCGAACTCTGGAGCCTGATTGGCGTGGCGGAATCTGCCTTGGTTGCGGTCTCAGTTATGGTGGTGATCACCGCTTTGCTGGGTATGGCGGCCATGATCTTCTCCGGCCTGAATGAGCGCCGCCGGGAAATGGCACTGCTGCGTGCCATTGGTGCGCGGCCCTGGACCATCATGTTGCTGCTCACCACCGAGGCCGCGCTGATGAGCCTGACTGCTGTCGCGCTGGGCATGGGGCTGCTGTACACGGGATTGTGGGGTGCGCGCGCGCGCATTGATGCCGCATTTGGTCTCTACATAGAGATCACGCCGCCCAGCCCGCGTGAATGGCTGGTGCTGGGCGGGGTGATCTTGGCGGGCATCCTCGTGAGTCTGTTGCCTGCGATCCGCGCCTATTTTCTGTCCCTGGCGGACGGCATGCAGGTGAAACACTAAGCCTGTTAGACCAAAAGACCTCAAAGGAGCTCCCTCATGACATCTCGCCGCCATTTCCTGGCAAGTTTCGCAGCGCTCACTGTAGGGGGTGTGGTGCCCGCTACCGCCGCGGATGTGGTGGACTTAGATTGGAAGGACCTTGTGCCGGCCGGGGACACTGGCAAGCTGTTGGAACAGCTGCGTGGCATGGGAGTGGTGGAACATGGCCAATTGACCACCGGATTTGACCAAGTCGAAGCCCGGGCGGTGACCGAGGCGTTTAATGGCCAGACCGTGCGTATTCCCGGATTCGTGGTGCCGCTTGATTTTGGTGCCTCTGGCGTCACCGAATTTATTCTTGCGCCCTTTGTTGGCGCCTGCATCCACGTGCCGCCGCCGCCAGCCAATCAATTGGTCCTGGTCACGGCCAAGAAGCCTTATGGTATCACCGACCTGTTTGAGCCTGTTGAGGTCACCGGATTGTTTGACACCGCCGCGACGTCTACTGGTCTAGCGGAAGTGGGCTACACCCTGACCAAAGCCAAAGTCCGAGCGTATAAAGGGTAAGGGGGCACCCCCATCGGCCTTTGTCTTCACCGTTTCGAAAGGCCAGTCTTCCTGCCTCATCTCTGCACCGTTGGGATACAGCTGCGATACTGCCGTATTACCGACGTTGTTTTTTGCGGGGTCTGTCTGGTTAAGGCGGGTTTATGTTTGGTGTTGCGAGGTGAGTCTGGCCTGAGTCTCTGTGTGAGTCTGTGGATAAGTGGCTCTGCGGGTGATTTGTTCACTGTGTTTGTTGTGTTTCTTGTATTTGTTTGCGGAGGCGGTCTGCTTAGGGTGTTGATATTGTTGGATTTTGTGGAAAGTTGGTTGTTTTTTGCGGAAAGGTGAAAAAAGCGCTTGCGGCTTTGTTGGTATAACCTTAGAACCCCCTTCACCGGCGGCGCTGAGGCGCACAACGGCGGGACGGACTGGATCGGAGCGAGGCTCTGGATTGGGAAGTTTCAAAAAAGATTGAGGATTGTCAGCGGGTTGCGCTAGTAAGTTAGTAGCGCGGTCGGTTGATTTTGTCTCTGGGGCTTCGGTTCCGACGTTGTTTGAAAATAGAATACACTGAAGAGATATGAGGGCGGTTTGGTTCATTTCGATGAACAAACACCTGCATATCGGCTCTTAGGCCTTTCGAGGTCGATGATAGAGTTTCAACAGCTTCACTGTTTGGACGGCTTTTGTTTCTTTGGAAACTGAAGCACAACCAAACGGTATGAGTGCATTCAGGATTAGCCTCCTGGATGCGATGTGCAGAGGTTCGAACGTCAAGGATAAGCAAGCAATTGCTTTTCAACTTGAGAGTTTGATCCTGGCTCAGAACGAACGCTGGCGGCAGGCTTAACACATGCAAGTCGAGCGCACTCTTCGGAG
>UNRJ01000013.1 GCA_900537125.1 Rhodobacteraceae bacterium Alg238-R152
GGCATTCATCGAGCCTGGATCGCCCTGGGAGAACGGATACTGCGAGAGCTTCAACGGGCGCTTGCGAGACGAATTGCTGAACGGTGAAATCTTCTACTCGCTTCGTGAGGCCCAAACCATCATCGAAAGCTGGAGGAACCACTACAACACCAAACGACCACATAGTGCTCTGGGATACCGCCCACCTGCGCCAGAGACCACCGTCCCGATGGACCAAAGACCGACAATGCACTAACTTTCAAAATGGACCACTCAAGAGGGGCTGCTCACCGCGAACAGATAATTTGATCTGAAATACCGAACGACACATCAAAATACGGCCGCCTGGATTGGCATAATGCGCAATTTGCGAACGCTGGTGCGGATGTCACTTATTGACGATTTGTTCACGTCCTTCGTGTACAGACACGAAGCGACGAAAACCTGGTTTGGATGTGGCCACAGAAACCGGTTGGCAATGACCGCTTCGACGACTTGGGCTGCGACGCAGCAAGAGGCCCGCTGCGTGTGCGAACCGATGCTGCGTCAGCGAAGCGACGAAAACGAATGACGGCGAAGTCCCGCATCTTCCCAATTCGTTGGGCTTGCAGCGAAGGTCAGCTATCGCAATTTAACATCAGCACTGATAAGTCTGCTTTGGGCTGGGAGCAGATGTTTGCTGCACTCGACCTTGATTGTAGCTATGCGCAGGTTGCGACCTTTGCAAAGTCTGGCGCTGAACCCTAACTTGATCGACATCCCAGCTCGCGGCGGTAGTCGCCGATTGCTGTCTCCGGATCAAACAACCGCTCCCACTGTTTTGACAGTTGCCTCGCGTGTTTGGACACTGCCGAAAACACGGTACCTTACCGAAATGAGCAGCGCTAATATTGAAAGGGAAAAAACGGAAGATCTACTTAGTTGCTTCGGAGGGCGGGCAGATCGTCGGTGAAGCTGGTGGACCCCATGAGGCGAGGTGTTATGCCTGCGTTGCAGCCTCTGACCGAATCCTTTCACTGAGGCGTCTGCCGTACCTCTAACTCGGACATTCAGACCGATATTGCCAAGCATCTTTTTGAACCGATTCAGCTGCTAACTTGGAAAGATCTTTCTGAAGTGGGCATCAAAATAGTCCCAAGTGTAGACTGCGCTATTGCCAGCATAACCTTCGTAGTAAGATTTGCCGCTTGACGTGGGCAGGCCTGCCCAGATCTTGGCAAGATTGAGCATAAAGTCAGCGCGCGACATGTCGGTGGACAGGAAGTCGCTGAGTCCCGCCTCTTCCAACAGCTGATGTGCCAGTTGGTCCTGTAGCTTTGGGCTGAAACGCTGACTGTGCGGCACCTCCTGATGGCGGACGAGACGGCGCAAAGTGGCGGGGATAAGCTGATAACGCCCGATCGCATGGGGCTGTCCCGGTGTTTTATCAATCCACTGATAGATCTCGGCGATTGTCATCTCGGTTGGCCGATTTGCAGGCCGCGTCCGGGCACCATGCTGCACGGCATCATACCCAGCCTTGCCGGCTTCCGCCCCGGCAATCAGGGTCATCAGCTGCTGGACTGCTGAAGGCAGGGTCTGCACCAGCGCTGGCGCGAAGAGGCCGCCGTTGGCGCGGCCGCGGAATAGGCTGGCAGCCCCGGGGCGCAACGCCACCGCTCCGCGGCTGATATTGGCGCCGGACGGCTGCACCTGGGCAGGCCGGTGCGGCACAGAGGGGGAGTCATCGCTGAAGGAGGCGCGCTGCGCAAAGAAACCGTTCTGGATCAGCGAGACATTGTTGGCCTGCACTTCGGACGCCACGAGACTGAAGGTCAAAAGAGCGAAACGCAAGGATGAGGCAATTGACATTGGAACCGGCTTTCTGCTGGCGGGATGTTTGACGTACAATATACAGAAATAGGCTTGATAAACCGTTTAGCGGCGCATCCTGCCAGTTTTGGCCGCAAGTGCTGCAGGCGGGTAAAGTCCAACTTGTCGTCACGGATGGTGGCTAGCCAAGTGTCCTTGGCGTGGAAAATGACAGCCTGAACTTGTTGTCGGAGGCCGTGCGCGCGTGTTTTTGTACTCCTGAGGAGGTGCAGGCCAGGAAAGCAGGGACGGTGCTTGACAACCCTTGGCTGAAGGTCTTGGTTGGGTTGGTGTAGGGTGGTTAAGCGCTGACGTCAGACATGCTGCACCCCAATCTCTCAGATGTGTACCGGAACAAGGTCGCTAACTTGACCGAGGCTTTGAACGATCCGGAGACCAAGGCCGAAGCCACGGCCATCATTCGCTCTCTACTTGAAGAGATCCGTCTTGAGCCCAACGCCGAAGGCGGCATGGACATTGAGTTGATCGGGGAATTGGCTGGTTTGTTGGAGTTGGGGCAAACAAAAAGGCCTCGAGCGGATTATCGCTGTGAGGCCTTGTTTTATTGGTTGCGGGAGTAGGATTTGAACCTACGACCTTCAGGTTATGAGCCTGACGAGCTACCGGGCTGCTCCATCCCGCGACGCTTTATGTTGGCCTACCGCCCGGAGGGCTACTTGAGGCCTACTTGATCTCTTTACCGGTTGGTTTTTGAGATCTGTCGCCCTTCAGGACGTATTGAGTGTACTGAAGGTATTTTTGTTATCGTCTTGAGAGATACGTG
>UNRJ01000014.1 GCA_900537125.1 Rhodobacteraceae bacterium Alg238-R152
CCGTAGCGCCGATGGTACTGCATCTTAAGGTGTGGGAGAGTAGGTCATCGCCAAACCTATTAAACGACCTCACGTATCTCTCAAGACGATAACAAAAATACCTTCAGTACACTCAATACGTCCTGAAGGGCGACAGATCTCAAAAACCAACCGGTAAAGAGATCAAGTAGGCCTCAAGTAGCCCTCCGGGCGGTAGGCCAACATAAAGCGTCGCGGGATGGAGCAGCCCGGTAGCTCGTCAGGCTCATAACCTGAAGGTCGTAGGTTCAAATCCTACTCCCGCAACCAATAAAACAAGGCCTCACAGCGATAATCCGCTCGAGGCCTTTTTGTTTGTGTCCGGCTTGTGTCCGGATTTGACGCTGCATTGAGAATAGACACCTTACAGCAGGCGCGACCCACTACACCTTTTTCTGAACATTGAGAAGCCTGATCTCCTGATTACCCAACATTCAGTCACAGGAAAATTTTGAAAATTCTGGGTGGTGCATTTTGGTGTGTCGGTCACAATGGACCAGTCACGCTTTAACGCCGCCCCAAGTGCCCGTTTAAGCGGCTTTCAGTTTGTTCTTTGATATGCGCCAGGCAGACGACGGGGGCGAAAACGGGCGCGTGGATCACGCACGCCGATCCCAGAAACGCTGCAGCCGGGCCAGCGCTGGTCGCTGGTCTTTCTATCAGACACGTTTGGTGTGTTCCGCAAGTTCCGCATTTTGGCAGTGAATGATGATTGCTGCCGTGAGAACCGGTGCCTCATGTCCGACACCAGCATCTCCGGTTCGAAGGTCCGGTAGCTGTTAAAGAGCCGTATTTCAGCTTTAACTAAAGCCGAGCACTAAATCTCGATGGGCAATTCTCTTGCATCATTTTCAGCGAGACGTTCGGCAAGTTCCTTTCTCTTCGCCAACGTCTCGTAAAACTCTTGCGCTTCAATGTCGGTATGAAAATCGGCGTCAGGGGCCAAACGCTGCACGGCTTCTTCGACCTCGGATAGCGTCACTCGAAAGAACTCTTTGCGCATATTTGCTGCGTTGATCCGTTGTTCGGCAGATTCACCATGCAACGCCGCTTCAAGTGCTGGGGCCTCTTCTGAGTAAATCATCGCATGAGTATCGAACAAAAACGGTACTGACGCATCGCCTAACTCACGAACACGGTCAGATGGGTCAAGTCTTCTTGTTAGGCCAATCTTCACAACGTCATCGCCAAACGAACCGATATTCGAAATAACGTAAACGAAACCGCTCTTGGTCTTCTCAGCCATCGCCTGCGCCCGTTCGGTTTTTGCATGTGCCTCAGTCAAAAGCTTGTCCAGCTCTTCGACTTTGGCGCGATGGGCGTCTGATGTAACAACGCCAAGTTCTGACCGCGCTTTTTTCAAAAGTTGTTGGTAACTGTCCGTCGTCAGAGTTTTTGGAACCACGGGCTGCCTAAACTAAGAGAGAGTTTGGCTCATCTGGTTGGTTTGATTATGCGGCGCGCTTGCTGTGATGCAAGCGCCGTGCTTCGAGGGTCTGTCGTTTGATCCTTTCTCGTTGTTCCAGAATGGCTGTGTCACGGCCGAAGTAGACATCGGCTGGCGTGACGTTGTTCAGGCTCTCGTGATAGCGTTGGTGGTTGTAGTGATCGATGAAGGCTTCGATCTGGGCTTCAAGATCGCCCGGTAGGAAGTAGTT